>NZ_JAFCKP010000002.1 GCF_018130245.1 Bradyrhizobium sp. SZCCT0231 | reverse complement strand
CTGGAATTTGGCGCCGCCGCACGAAAGCCGTCGTCTGGCGCGCACTCGTCTCAAGCTGCTCAGCTCCACACAGCTGCGCAACCACTCTCGTCCAGTCCTCGTTCAGAAGCGATTCGTCTGCCATGCCCCTTGGAATCACGTGTGATTCCAACACTCAAGAATAAACTTAACGCCTATGGGGAAGGCCGGGTGCCAGCTCGCACCCGCGGTCCGCTGCGCGAGAAGCACACGCAGGAAGAACCGCACAGCAGCATACAGGTGTAGCCAATCACTCGGCCTTCCCTGCGCAGTGGTTTTACGGCTTATGTCGTGCTCTCCCCGGGGAGCGATGCACTATTGCCCCCGTCGCCTTGCGGATGGCTGATGCGCAGACCCGGTCGGGCCGCCACATCACCGCAAGACTTGACGCACAGACCCCGGGCGTCAGGACCACACGATTTCGTCGTACGCCGATCACACCTGTCGCTGGCGCAAGGTCTTCGCTCACGGTTGCCCGCCCTGCGAAGCTTTTCGCGCCGATGTAACCTGCGTCCACCGCCGCCCAGCCCGCGTTCGTGACGATCGCGATACGCCCCTCTTCGTTGGGCCGGGTTGCGGCGACATATACGCCGTTTCCGAATTTCGGTAAAGTGGAATATATTTGACGGCCTGGGTTGACCGGCATTTTGGGTGTTTTGCCCGTCGGGCAACGCGACATCCTGTAGCCCGGATGGAGCGGAGTGTAATCCGGGGCTCTCACCAACGAATACAGCCGTCCCGGATTGCGCTCCGCTCCATCCGGGCGACGGGACTGTGTTGATTTGCCCGACCGGGGCCCACCTTGGTATGGTTCCTGCAGGCAACTCAGCCTCCATTCCCTGACAGACCGAGACAATGCCAAGCTCAAGACCCGACCGCATCCGCAAGCTCCTCGCCGATCTCATCGGCTTCGACACCGTCAGCGACCGCACCAATCTGCCCCTGATTGCCCATATCGAAAGCTACCTCGCCGCATTCGGCATCAAGGGCGAGCGCGTCGTCGACGAGACCGGCGAGAAGGCTTCGCTGTGGGTCACGATCGGGCCGGAGGACCGGCCGGGCTTCGTGCTGTCGGGCCATACCGACGTGGTGCCTGTCGTGGGCCAGGATTGGAGCCACGATCCGTTCAAGCTGGTGGAGCGCGACGGAAGGCTCTATGGCCGCGGCACCACCGACATGAAGGGCTTCGTCGCGGTGTGCCTTGCCATGGTGCCGGAGATGGTGGAGGCCGGGCTCAAGACGCCGATTCATCTGGCGATCTCCTATGACGAGGAGATCGGCTGTGTCGGCGTGCGGCCGATGCTGCGCGAGGTCGCGAAGAAGAAGGTCACGCCGCTCGGCGCCTTCATCGGCGAGCCGACCCAGATGCAGGTCATCATCGGCCACAAGGGCAAGCACGGCGTGCGCGCCACTTTCCATGGGCTCGCGCGTCATTCCTCGATCGCGCCCGAGGGCGTCAATGCGATCGAATATGCGGCCGAGCTGATCGTCGAGATCCGCCGCCGCGCCGTGGCGCTCGCAGCCGCGCGGTCCAACGACAGCCTCTACGACGTTCCGCACTCGACGCTGCTCACCAGCATCGTGCATGGCGGTGCCGCGCTCAACATCGTGCCTGATACCTGCACGGTCGATTTCGAATGCCGCGGCATCGGCATCGCCGAGTCCAGGGAGGTGACGGATGCGATCGTCGCCTGGGCCAAGGCCGAGCTCGAGCCCGCGATGAAGGCGCAGCATCCGGACTGCGGCATCGATTTCGAGGAGATCCTCGACTATCCCGCACTCGACACCGCCGCCGACGCCGCCATCGTCACGCTGGCCAAGAGCCTTGCGGGCCGCAACGACCACGCCAAGGTCGCGTTCGGCACCGAAGCGAGCCTGTTCGCCAGCATGGTCGACATCCCCTCGGTCGTGATCGGCCCCGGCGCGATCGCGCAGGCGCATACGCCGGATGAGTTCGTGGAGATGGCGGAGCTGGAGAAGTGCGCGGGGTTCGTGGAGCGGCTGATCGCGCATTGTGCGAAGGCGGCGTCGTAAGTGCTGTAGGGTGGGCAAAGCGGAAGCGTGCCCACCACTGTTGCCGCGATCGTGGAGAGATGGTGGGCACGGCGCGAAGGGCGCCTTTGCCCACCCTACGAGAGCCAGCGCGGCCGCCTCATCTTTCCTGCAAGGCCAGCCTGACACCGACGGCGCAGTAGATGGCGCCGACCACCTTGCCCTGCCATTTCACCACAGCCGGGTGACGACGCAGCAGATTGCCGAGACGGCCAGCGCCAACGGCGAACACGACGGTGCTGACGAGGCCGAGCAGCACAAAGACGATGCCGAGGATCGCGAGCTGAAGCGCAGTCGCACCGTGTTCAGGCCGGACGAACTGCGGCAGGAAGGCGAGGAAGAACAGCGCGGTCTTCGGATTGAGCACCTCGGTCAGCACGGCCTGCCGGAATGCGCGCGTCGCGGTGATCGCGGGCATGCCGCCATTCAGCTCGGTCGGCACCTTGTCGAGCATGGCGCGAATGCCGAGATAGATCAGGAAGCCAGCGCCCGCATATTTGACGATGCTGAACAGCATTGCGGACGTCGCGATGATCGCCGACAGGCCGACGATCGCCATGCTGGTGTGGATCAAATCGCCGGCCGCAATCCCCGCGCCCGTCGCGATCCCCACCTTTGTTCCGGAGCTCGCCGCCCGCGCCATGGTGAGCAGCGTGGCCGGGCCCGGAATGAAGACGAAACCGAGCACGATGAGGATGTAGGTTATGATGGTGGTGTGGTCGATCATGCGTGGGTCTCCCGGTTGGATCGGCGTAACAGGGAGGCATCCAGTACGCAGCGGCTTCTCGAAGAAAAAGGCGCGGCCACCGGCCGCGCCTTCACGATTGCTACACCGCCCCCGCCTTCTGCGCGTAGTGCCATGATGCCTGCGACAGCGGCACGGTGCGCTTGGCGGATTCGAGCGCCTTGGCGTTGGCGGCGGTGCCGTCGCGGATGCGGCCGGCGATGCCTTGGGTGATGCCCGCGAGGCGGAACAGGTTGTAGGAGAAATACCAGTTGAGGTCCGGGACGCTCATCCTGGTGACATTGCAGTAGATCTGCGCCGCCTCTTCCAGGCTCGGGATGTTGAGCGCCTTGAGGTCGACGCCCTGCAGGCCCGGCATGATCCACTGCATCAAGAGATAGGTGAAGTCCGCCATGGGATCGCCGAGCGTCGACAGCTCCCAATCCAGCACGGCCTGCACGCGCGGTTCCGTTGCGTGGAAAATCATGTTGTCGAGGCGGTAGTCGCCATGGACGATCGAGACGCGCGCCTGCTCCGGCACGGTCTTCGGCAGCCATTCGGCGACCTTCTCGAATTCCGGAATGTGCTGGGTCTCGGACGCCCGGTACTGCTTGGTCCAGCGGTCGATCTGGCGCGCGAAGTAATTGCCCGGCTTGCCGAAGTCGCCGAGGCCGATCGCCATGGGATCGTACATGTGGAGCTTGGCCAGCGTCTCGATCTTGCTGGTGAAGATCTTGCGGCGCGCTTCCGGCTCCTGGCTCGGCAGCGTCGGATCCCAGAACACGCGGCCCTCCTCCATCGACATGATGTAGAAGGCCGCACCAATGACGCTGTCGTCCTGGCACAGCGCATAGGCGCGCGCGACCGGAAAGCCCTGCTTTCCAAGCGCCGCGATCACCCGATATTCGCGATCGACCGCATGGGCCGAGGGCAGCAATTTGCCGAACGGCTTGCGGCGCATCACGTAGGAGCGCTTCGGCGTGTTGAGGCGATAGGTCGGGTTGGACTGGCCGCCCTTGAACTGAAGCACGACCAGCGGGCCTTCGAAACCTTCGACGTGCTCGCGCATCCAGGCTTCCAGGCGCAGCTCGTCGAAACGATGCCGCTCCTCGACGGGCTTGGTGCCCGAGAACTCTTCGTCCTTTCTGACGCCGTCAGCCACGATGACGCTCCCTCTTCAGTCCTGACCGTTTCAGGTCGAGCATGATCCTAATCGGTAACCGCTGACGCACTTGCGTCAAGCGGTCACCCAATCATGCCCTGTCTTTTCTTTGGATCGGGAGCGCCTCCCGGCTCTCCCTGCGATTCCGTTCCGACAAATCGGAACGGAATCTCTAGATTCTTGTTTGACGCGTTTTCTCAGCGCGAACCGGTGTCCACTTCGCTGGAAAACGCTATCAATGACCGGGAGAGTTTGCATACTTCCGAAGTTCAAGCCTGGCAATGGCGCGGTTGTGCACCTCGTCCGGACCGTCGGCGAGACGGAGCGTGCGGATGTGGGCGTAGTCCTTGGCAAGGCCCGCTTCGTCCGAGACGCCGGCACCACCGAAGGCCTGGATCGCCTCGTCGATGATCTTGAGCGCCATGTTGGGCGCTGCGACCTTGATCATGGCGATCTCGGCCTGCGCGGTCTTGTTGCCGACCTTGTCCATCATGTCGGCCGCCTTGAGGCACAACAGACGCGTCATCTCGATGTTGGTGCGGGCTTCGCCGATGCGCTGCTCCCACACGCTGTGCTCGACGATCTTCTTGCCGAACGCGGTGCGCGAGGCGAGCCGCTTCACCATCTTCTCCAGCGCCTCCTCGGCCTTGCCGATGGTGCGCATGCAGTGATGGATACGGCCCGGACCGAGGCGGCCCTGCGCGATCTCGAAGCCGCGGCCTTCGCCGAGCAGGATGTTCTCCTTCGGCACCCGCACGTTGTCGAGCAGCACCTGGGCGTGGCCGTGGGGCGCGTCGTCGAAGCCGAACACGGGAAGCATCTTCTCGACCTTGATGCCTGGCGTGTCGAGCGGAACCAGGATCTGCGACTGCTGCTGGTGCTTGGCCGCCTTGAAATCGGTCTTGCCCATCAGGACCGCGATCTTGCAGCGGGGATCGCCGACGCCGGACGACCACCATTTGCGGCCGTTGATGACATAGTGGTCGCCGTCGCGCTCGATGCGGGTCTCGATGTTGGTGGCGTCGGACGAGGCGACCGCCGGTTCCGTCATCAGGAAGGCGGAGCGGATCTCGCCGTCCATCAGCGGACGCAGCCATTTGCGCTTCTGCTCCTTGGTGCCGTAGCGGATGAACACTTCCATGTTGCCGGTGTCGGGCGCGGAACAGTTGAACACTTCCGAGGCCCAGGTGATGCGGCCCATCTCTTCCGACAGCAGCGCGTATTCGAGATTGGTCAGTCCCGCGCCGCGGAATTCGTCGTCCTCATGCTCGTTCGGCGGCATGAACATGTTCCAGAGGCCTTCGGCCTTCGCCTTCTTCTTGAGATCCTCCAGCACCGGGATGACCTTCCAGCGCTCGCCGCTGCGATCCTGCTCGTCATAAACAGGCACCGCCGGGCGCACGTGCTTGGCCATGAAGGACCGCACGCGGTCGAGCCATTCCTTCTGCTTGGGCGACATATCGAAGTCCATGGGACGCTCCTCGTTTCTCTCTCGCTGGTCCTTTTGCGCCGGACTGTCCTCCCGCCGCGCGCGGCCCGCAAGCGCGAATGCGCATGCCTTGCGAGGCGCACCGGAACCATCGCAGTTGCGAACGGGTCCCGATTGCGGATTGACTTTCCCGGCCTTCAAACGATAGTTTCATACAACTGTTTGAATTGCAACTCCCCTCCCTGAGGGCTCCCATGGCCAGCGATCATACGAGGTCTGCCATTCTCGCCGCCGCCGAACGGCTCTATGCCGACCGCGGCTTCGGCGACGTGACGCTGCGCGACATCGTCGCGGAGGCCGGCGTCAACCTCGCCGCGGTGAACTATCATTTCGGCTCCAAGGACGAGCTGATCGCCGAGCTGTTCGTCACACGCTCGATCGCCACCAACCGCGAGCGCCTGCGCGAATTGAAGGCCGCGGAGGAAGAAGGCGGCGGCCGCGCGCCGATCGAGGTGATCCTGCGCGCGCTGGTGGGGCCGACCTTGCGGGGTTGCCTGGGGCCGGAGAACCAGCGTTCGACCGCCGCGCGCTTCATGATCCGCGCCTCGATCGAATCCGTGCCGCCGATCCGCCGCATCAAGAACCGCGAGATCGACCATTTGCGCAAATTCGCCGGCGCGATGCGCAGGTCCCTGCCCGACCGCAGTGACGTCGATATCTATTGGGGCCTCAATTTCGCACTCGCCATGGCGCACCACACCATCCGCGAGAGCGAGCGGCTGACGAAGCTGTCGGAAGGCAAATGCGACCTCGACGACGTCGAGGACGTGGTCGCGCGCGTGGTCAGCGTGGCGACGATGGCGCTGACGGCGGGACGGACGGAGGCGAAGGCGGCGTCAAAGGTGGCGGCGCGTTAGGCCTCACATCATCGCGATGCAGTCGATCTCGACGTCGAAGGGGCCGAACCATTCCGGCGTGCAGACGAAGATCCGCGCCGGCGGATAGTTGGGGAAATAGCGCGCATAGACCGCGTTGAACGCGGCGAAATGTTTCGTGGAGGTGCAGTAGACGTTGCACTTCATGACGCTGTCGAGGCTCGCGCCCGCCGTCTCCAGGCAGAGCTTCATCTGCTCCATGACGAGCTCGCTCTGGCGCTCGATCGGCACTTCCGCGGACGAGATCGGTTCAACGCGGAGCGCTTCGCGTTTCATCGGCGGCCACCTTCGGTTCGAGCGAGACTATCTGCTGACTACATCATTCTGTAGACAGCATACTTCGCTTGAGCTCGAAGTGTGGATGCGGGAACTACGCCCGCTGCGGCATCTCCTCGGCCTCTTCCTTGGCGAGCAGCAGCAGCATCTCGATACCCATCTCGCCTTCCTGCGGCGAGCGGATGAACTTTATTTCGTCGGCGCTTTGCCGCAGCGCGGCAATGATGGCGACGGCCTGATTGGCGGTTGCCGCCTCGGTCGCCAGAATGGCCTTCTGGTCCTTGGCCTGGAACCCGATCGTGTAGGACATTCACTTCCCTCCCGCACTCAAGTGGAGAGATCGAAGCAGAGTCTCGCGCGGAACGGAAGCCTGTGCGACTACGGATCGGGGTTATCTGGGGGCTGCAGGCAAGCCTCACGCAAGTCCCAGGCGCGCGGCTCGACACGACAGGCCCCCTCTCCCCAAGGGCTCTGGGGAGATGAAAGCGCGCGCTAGATGATACCCTGTTGTTTCAGGGTCTCGATCTTCTGCGCATCATAGCCGAGCTTGCCGCCGAGCACCTCCTTTGTGTGCTCGCCCAGAAGCGGCGGGGCGCGGTAGGTCTCGATCGGCGTCTCCGAGAGGGTCAGCGCGTTGCGGACCAGCGAAAGATCGGGCTCGAAGGGATGGTCGACCTTCACCCGCATGCCGCGCGACTGGACGTGCGGATCGGAAAACACCTGCTCGAAATTGTTGATCGGACCTGACGGCACACCGGCCTCCTCCAGCTTCTCCAGCCAGACAGCCACCGGCTGCTTCAGGAACAGGCCGGCGAAGATCGCCATGATCTCCTTGCCGTGCACGACGCGGTCGTTGTTCCTGACGAAGCGCGGATCGTTCGCGAGCTCGGGCTCGCCGAGCACGGCGCAGGTGCGCTGAAACTGGCCGTCATTGCCGACCACCAGCATCAGCTCGCCGTCGGCGCAGCGGAACACGCCGGCCGGCATGCCGCCATTGCCCCAGGTGCCGCGGCGCGGCGGCGTCTTGCCGTTGACGAGATAGATCTGCAGCCAGTGCGACAAGGATGCGATGACGGTATCGAACAGGCAGACGTCGATGTGCTGTCCCTGCCCGCCATTGGCGTCGCGATGGTAGAGCGCCGAGAGAATCCCGATCGAGGCGTTCATGCCGGTCATGTAGTCCACGATCGACGGGCCGACCTTCATCGGGCCCTCGCCAGGCTCGCCATCGATATGGCCGGTGACGCTCATCAAGCCGCCCATCGCCTGCAGGATGGCGTCGTAGCCGGCGCGCGGCGCATAGGGTCCGGTCTGGCCGAAGCCGGTCACCGAGCAATAGATGATGCCGGGGTTGATCGCCTTGATGGTCTCGTAGTCGAGGCCGTAGCGCTTGAGATCGCCGACCTTGTAGTTCTCCATGAAGACGTCGGCGTCCTTGGCGAGCTCCCGGACGATCGCCTGCCCTTCCGGCTTGGCGATGTTGACGGTGACGGACTTCTTGTTGCGGTTGGCGCAGAGATAGAACGAATTGTTGTTGTTGGCCTTGCCCTCGGGATCGCTCAGGTAAGGCGGGCCGAAGGCGCGCGCGTCGTCGCCGGTGCCCGGCCGCTCGATCTTGATCACCTCCGCGCCGAGATCGCCCAGCATCTGGGCCGAAAGGGGTCCGGCGAGCACACGGGTGAGGTCAAGGATCTTGATGCCTGAGAGCGGCAAGGCCGACATGTCGATTTCCTCCGGGGAACTGAATCTTGGAGCTGATTTTGGCGCGGCGGCTCCAGCCCTGAGGTTCGGCCGCGACTGCGCTCACTGCGGATACACCATTTTGGCGGCCTGAGCACTGCGCTCCGGGCATGCGCCTATCCCGGCCGACAGCAGCGGCGGCCGGCGGGCGCAAATTTCCGCGCTGCGAATATAGCGCCGAAGGCGCCGCGCCGCGGCTAGAATCTGAAGCTGACGCCGCCCCGCACCGATTGGAAGCGCGGATGCTGTTCGTAGCTTCCGGCGACGTCAGGCCAGAGGAAGCGGGTGGTGCCGAAATCACTGTAGCGGTATTCCAGCCGTGCCGAAATCCGATTGGTCAGCGCCGCCTCGCCGCCGACGCCTGCGGTCCAACCCGTCTTCGAAATGTTGGCATCGACAGGCGCAGTCGCGAATAGCGCTGAATTGTCCGCCCAGCGGTACCTCAGCTCCGTGAACGCCACGCCGCCCGTCACATACAGCAGCAAGCGCTCGGTCGGCGTGTAGCCGAGACGCCCGCGAATGGACGCCTCCCAATCTTTGCGCGCGTCGTATCGGAAAGGGCCGAGCGTGAAGCCGCCATCAACCCGACCTCCCTCCGCATCGCCCTCGATACCGACCACGAACCGATCGATTTGATGATTGTAGCCCACATGGACACCGCCAAACCCGCCGCCAGGGTGGAAGCGATGAGTGAACCCGGTCGGCAACCCACCGAGGGCAAATTCGACGGTACGATCCTGGCTCCATTGGTAGCCACCCTGGACGCCGGCATAGAAGCCAGTCCATCCGAGAGGCGGCGCCGCAATCGAGCGGGCTGCCTTCACGGGCAAGTCGGTGGCCGCCGCGGCAGCCGCGGAGCAGGCCAGCGCAGCGAGGCAGATTAGCGTGCGTTTCATCGCAGATTCCAAACCGCGAGGAGTTACACGTTCAACTCTAGCTGTTTCCGCTCGCCCTTGCTGTTGCGGCCGAGTGACACTCGGCGGAAACGAGGAGAGAGTTGCGCATCGCACTGCAATCTGCGTGACCAGCGTGGCCTCAGAGCGCGCCAGCAGCGGCCACTTGCGGCCGTCGCCGTCCCAGCAGGACCAGGATCAACACCGTCGTGCAGGAGCAGACGAAGGTGAGACCGAGCGCAGCGCGGCCGCCGAACTCCGTCAGCAGGCCGGCGAGCAGCGGCGGCGAGATGGCGGAGGCGAGGTTGAGCGGCAGCGCGATCATCGACATCGCCTTGGCGAACTCGGCCTGGTCGTAGAACACGAGCGGGATCGTCGCCCGCGCCACCGCCATCGCGCCGCTGCCGGCGCCATAGAGCAGGATGAAGACCGCGACCGCCCAGGCGGCGCCCTCGCTCATCATCAGCAGCAGCATGGCGACCGGCAATGCGGTGCCCGCAACGAGCCCGGTCGTAATGCCGTCCCACCGCCCGCCGCCGAGGAAATCCAGCGCGCGGGCGCTGACCTGGATCACGCCCAGCATCGAGCCGAACGCCAGCGCCTGAGCCGGCGCCAGCCCCTCCGCCCGCAACAGCTCGATCAGAATCGCGCTGATGCCGAAAGTGACGAAGGCGTTCAGCGTGATCGCGGCGACGACGAGGCCGAACGTGCTCCTTGGAATCGCAGGCGGCGGCAACCGCCTGGCCGGCTCGGCGCCATCCTCCTTTGCGATCTGCCGGCGCGGCGCGCAAAACGCATAGAGCGGGAGGCTGACGAGGAGCATCATCGCCGCGTAGACCAGGCACGTCCCCCGCCAGCCGAGCTGACCGCTCAGGAACGAGGTCGTCGGCCAGAAGATGCTGCTGGACAGGCCCGTCACCAGCATGAGCGCGCCGATCGCGTTCTTGGCCTGCCGCCCCGCGATCTCGTTCAGCATGATATAGGCGCCGGTCGACAGCGTGGCGCTGCCGGCGACGCCGAGCACGATCCACGCGGCGAAATAGAGCATCGGCTCGCGCGCGAGCGACAGCAGCACAAAGCCCGGCGCAGTGACGATCGTGCCGACCATCATGACCGTCCGCGCGCCACGCCGCGCAAACGACTTGGCGAGCAACGGACCGCACAGCCCCATCGAGACGTAGAGAACGGACGTCCCGGCGAACACCGCCGGCAGGCTCATGCCGAGATCGGCGGCGAGATTGCGCCCGACGATGGCGGGAAGGCCGATCGTGCCCCATCCAACCAGCTGCGTGATCGCGAGCACCAGCAGGACGCCGATCAGCCTGCCGTCAGATTTCAAGAACTGCATTCCAAACGTCGCCTGCCCGCAAGGCGCTGATTGCGCCGGCTCGCATCTCTTAGCGGGAGATCGCGGAATCGAGGAATGTCGGTTCCGAATGCCATGGAGGCCCGCTTTGCAGAGCGGCGGAAGCCAGGGCCTGATTGACATGGACCACTCTCTGGTCCATTTTATCGAAACACGAAGAGGGACAATGAGATGCGGGTCTCCGTCACTGAGGCCAAGGGACAACTGACCGATCTTGTCCGTCGTGCGGAAGCTGGCGACGAGGTGATCCTGACGCGACATGGACATCCTGCGGTGCGGCTCGTTCCGATCAAGCTTCCTCCGGACCCTGCGACCCGGCGCGCGGTGCTCGAGGCCGCCCGCAAGAGCGGCGCGGCCAAAGCTCTTCCCGGCCCGGATGCGGCGCGCAGTCAGGACTTTCTCTTCGGCAACGATGGCATGCCGGAATGATCGCAGTCGATACGTCGGCACTCATGGCGATCGTGCTCGACGAGCCCCAAGCCGATGCCTGCATCGCTGCGCTTGAGACCGCGGACGAAATCCTGATCTCGGCCGCCACCGCCGCGGAGAGCCTGATCGTCGCTGCGCGCCGCGGCGTGCACGAAGAGATGAAGAGTCTGGTCGCAAATCTCGGCTTGAACGTGATCTCGGTGACCCAAGCATCCGCCGAACGCGTGGCGCAGATCTACTCGCTTTGGGGCAAAGGCAATCATCCTGCCAGCCTCAACTTCGGCGACTGTTTCGCCTATGATGTCGCCAAGGAGCATGGCTGCGCCCTGCTCTATGTCGGTGATGACTTTGCAAAGACCGATATCGCAGCAATCGCGTAAGCCGGCCAGCGCGTAACGCTGCGAAGTTGCGAGCGCCAATTCAAAGAGCTGAGAGCCTGCTCGCCGCGCTCGCCTCAAGCGGTGCGGCCGGGATCGACATGCTTCGGGGTCTTCTTGTCGCGTTGGGGCGTCATCTTGGCCGGATCAGGCGCATCCGGCACGCCGCGCGGACCGAGCTGGTCGCGCTGGATGTCGTCCTCGGAGCGGGATGGCTCGATACCATTGGGCTCACGGGGCTTGGTCATCGCGGCCTCCTTCTTTCGAACGCCAAGTCTGCCGAACGCCAAGTCTGCGGCGAGCTCTACACACCGAGCGCGTTTTCGCCGGCTTCGCGGCCGGGCACGCTGACATGGACTTCATGTCCCTCACGAAGGGCCAGGGATGCCGCGGCCACCGCCGACTCGAATGCGGCTTCCTTGGTGGCGTACCGGCTCTTGACGTCGCCGTCATGCAGCACACCCCATTCGTCCTGCACCGGCACGATGGCGTATTGAGCGAGACCCATTGTCCTACTCCTGATTTGCCGTTCAAAAGATCGTCTGAACTCTCAACGCGGTACCGGGCTCAACGTTGCGTCAGCTGCGGATGGGCACGATGCGATCGCAGCCGCGCACGACCTTGCGCAAGGCTGGTGCCATTTTGTTGCAGAGCGTACCCGAGACGATCATGACATCGGACTGCCTTGGCGAAGCGCGAGGAGCCGCGCTGTCGAGATAGTTCATGGCGGTATCGCCTCGCAAGCCCTGCCTGATGCTGCAGGCACGGCTCCGTCTCGCTCTCAGTTTCCTCGACCTCGAGCTCAAATGTCTGTTGCACCCCGATTGGCATGGAACAGTCTCGCGGATAGGCGGTTGACCGCCAAATCCGGAACTCGGGTCATTCCAACCCAAGCCATGGACGGACATCATGAGGATCGAAAACTTCAAGGACCTGTACATCGCCGAGCTGCAGGAACTCGTCAGCATGGAGGATCAGCTGGGTGATGCACTCAAACGAATGGCCGAGATGGCGGTGCATCCCTCCCTGAAACTTGCCCTGGCCGAGCATCAGCAGGAGACGGTGCAACAAGGTCAACGGCTTCAGGAAATCCTGCGCAGGCATGGCGCAAATGCGCGCGTGCACACCGATCAGGCCATGGAATCGTTGATCGAAGAGACTGCGAAGATGATGAAGATGGTGACGCAGGATGACTTGCGCGACGCCGCGATGATCGCCTCCGCCCAGAAGCTGGAACATTACGAGATTGCCGCTTATGGCAGCGCAGCCGCGCTTGCAGGGCAGCTCGAGTTCAGGGAGGACCAGAACATGCTGCACGAGAGCCTGGAGGAGGAGAAGGCGACCGACACCATGCTGACGACGCTCGCGAAGAGCGAAGTCAATCTCGACGCTCTTGCAGCCTGACTGGAACGTCGCCGGTGAGTCCTTGCCGAGGGCCACCGGCTTCAGGTGGGATGACCTCGGCCAATCTCAAATGCGGCGGGCCTTAAGCGCAAGTCTTTGCACCCGCAAGCACGTGTGAAACCGGACAGTTGCGCTTGGCTTTTTTCGTCGGAACTTGGATGCATCAATTCCAGGTACTGCCAAGGGTTCTTCCCCTGCGCAAATCGCAATGGGCGCCATCTTCAAAACAACGTCTTCAAAACAAGGACCCCGCCGGTTACCGAAGTAACCTGACGGGGCTTGTGAACGAATCTTTGATTTGGTTTATCCGCAGCTTTCGCTCTGGCCTCGCCATTTCATCGATCGCTCACTGAATAATCAACCGACGACCTCCACGGACGTTCCGGACGGCGGCCATTTTTAATGTTTCTGATCGTCGGTGCTGGCGCAGGAGCGCAAGGTGTTGAGCGGAGGAAGGCCGGATCTTCAAGAAGATGGAACAGCGGCCCGCGCTTACCCTTCGGGCGGAAACGTCCGATTGGAGCGGGTGAAGGGAATCGAACCCTCGTATTCAGCTTGGAAGGCTGCTGCTCTACCATTGAGCTACACCCGCGTTACGGGCTCCCTAACACGGCCGGACGGCGGTCTCAACTGCCCAGGAGGTCGCTTTCCGGCGTCTTCCACCCCTCGCGAACCGCCTCTGGCCCCTCCGGACTCGCCGGCCCTTAACAGCGGCAGCAATGCAACCTATATCGAAGACTTCCGAAACCAACGAAAGGAGGTGATCCAGTGTCTTATCTCAAGCGCTGTCACCTCGCTGGGATCGCCCGCTGAGCTTTGACCAAAGCTTGGCATCGGGACGCTCTCAGCCCTGGACCAGCGAGCAAGAAACCGGGCGCGACGGGGCCTCCCCGCCGCGCCTTTTCTTTGCGATTTCTCTCTCTCAGATTTCTTGGAAACGGGATCGCCGGGTCAGCCGGTGCGAAGCCGCTCGCGCAGCGCGACGGCCGCGATCAGCATCCCGATGCACCAGGCCACGACCGCGCGGTGTGGCTCGCCGCCGAGCAGCACCGTGAAGAGGCTGGTCAGAACGCACGGCGCGATGGCCTTGCCGGTCCGGCTCGTCAGTGCGAGCAGGAACGGCATCGCCGCGATCGATATTTGCAGGACGTTCATTTTGAACGACCGGCTCGTTAAAAGGCGTCAGAAGCCGCAGATGTTGAGCGCGCGCGGCCGTTTGCCGCGCCGGCTCTCCGCGATCCGCTCGCCGCCGTTCTCGGCCGAGCTGCCGTAATAGCGGTGATGGCCGGTCTGGTCGTGCAAATCGGCCGGCTCGGATTGCCCCGCCCGCCGCGCGTCGCAGATGATCTTGATGGTGTGACCCGACATTGCCGCCTCCAGCAAAGAGCTTGTTGTTTGTGGTCCATCAGTCGCGACCAATTCCGGCGGCGTTCACATGGCAAGGCCGCAATCGGGTTTCAGGATGGTTTCGCCGCTTGCCGGCCACGCAATATTTTGCTTCGGGATTGTCGGCACGGGCTGTCGTGCCACGTCCTTGGAACTTGCGCAGAAAAAACGAGGTGACGATGCTGTACGCCATCCTGGCCTATCACGTGGAAGACGAAGTCCTGTCCTGGACGCCGGAGCAGGACGCCGCGGTCGTGGCCAAAGTCATCGAGGTTCAAGCACCTCTTCGGGCAAGCGGACAGTTTGGGCCGGCGGCCCGTCTGGATGAGACCCGAAAGGCCCGCACCTTGCGTGGGCCCGGCGCGGGCATGGTGCTGGACGGGCCCTTTGCCGAGACCAAGGAGCAGCTTCTGGGCTTCCACCTGCTGCAATGCGCCACCGAGGATGAGGCGATCGCGGCGGCGCGGAAGCTGCGTGCGGTCAATCCGACCGCAGTCTACGAAATCCGCCCGGTCAAGCTTTACGTGCCGGCCGATGGGTTCGGCGCGACATCCGGTTGAGTCCTACGCGTCCGGTTCGGTCGGCGCGATATAGAAGCGCTGGATGGCGATTCCGCCGAAGGCGATGAACCACAAGAAGGGCGCGACGTGCGGCGCGAACGCCGCAACGATCGTGCCCGGAATGAACACCAGGAGGGGAAACAGCGAGGCCATGATTTCATGGCGCCAGCGGCCCAGGATCGTCCACCACAGCCAGACGTTGAGGGCGGCGATCGCGGTCAAATGCAAGCCGTAGAGCACGGCGACGGCACTGCTCATGCCGTAATTGGTGTAGAGGCCGTTGGTGACCGGCAGCAGCACGATCGAGAGCAGGAAGAACAGGTTGAGGATCACGTCGCCGCGGCTGCCGATCGGCTGGCGCGCCAGCCGGCGGTGATGGCTGATCCAGAACACGCCGGCGATGATGAAGCTGAGCGCAAAGCCGGCGAGCTTGCCGGAATAGACCCGGGCGAGATCGTTCCAGTCGGGCGCGGTCGTGAACACCGCGGCCTTGGGCAGGTCGTAGGCCAGCAGCGTCATGGCGACACCAAAGATGGTGTTGCTGAGCGATTCCAGCCGCCGCATCTCGAACTGGTCGGGCTTGAGCTCGGTCATCTCGGTCATGGGGGTGCTGGAACCAAAGGGCCGCCTTCCCCTAAATCCTAATTCCAGTTCCGTCCAGCCGCATTGCGATTCGCGCCGGGATCGCCGACCCTCATCCTTTCACCGGGGCGATTCGTGGCGACATATCTGGACACGCTCAATGCGGAGCAGCGCCGCGCCGTCGAGCATGGCGTGGCCGACGGCTCGACCGTGGGCGCCCCCCTGCTCGTCATCGCCGGCGCGGGCTCGGGCAAGACCAACACGCTGGCCCACCGCGTCGCGCATCTGATCGTCGCAGGCAGCGATCCCCGCCGCATCCTGCTGATGACGTTTTCCCGCCGCGCGGCGGCGGAGATGGCCGGCCGGGTCGAGCGTATCGCCCGCAAGGTGCTGGGCGAGCACAACGCTGCGATCATGCGCGATGCGCTGACCTGGGCCGGCACCTTCCACGGCATCGGCGCGCGGCTCCTGCGCGAATATGCCGAGCGGATCGGCGTCGATCCCGTCTTCACCATCCATGACCGCGAGGACTCCGCCGACCTGATGAACCTGGTGCGGCACGAGCGCGGATTGTCGAAGACGGAATCCCGCTTTCCGGCCAAGGGCACCTGCCTGTCGATCTATTCCCGCTGCGTCAATGCCGAGATGGAGATCGAGAAGGTACTCGGCCAGCACTATCCCTGGTGCGCGGGCTGGGCCGCCGAGCTGAAGGGCCTGTTCGCCGCCTATGTCGAGGCCAAGCAGGCGCAGCACGTGCTCGACTACGACGACCTCCTGCTCTACTGGTCGCAGATGATGAGCGACGCGCCGATCGCAGAAGAGATCGGCGGCCGCTTCGATCACGTGCTGGTCGACGAATATCAGGACACCAACCGCCTGCAATCCTCGATCCTCTTGGCGCTCAAGCCCGACGGGCGCGGCCTCACCGTGGTCGGCGACGACGCGCAGTCGATCTATTCGTTCCGCGCCGCCACCGTGCGCAACATCCTGGAGTTCCCGCAGAGCTTTTCGCCCCGCGCGGAAATGATCACGCTCGACCGCAACTACCGCTCGACACAAGCGGTGCTGTCGGCGGCGAACGGCGTCATCGGCCTCGCCCGCGAGCGCTTCACAAAAAACCTCTGGACCGACCGCAGCTCCGGGCAGAAGCCGCAGCTCGTCACCGTGCACGACGAGGCCGACCAGGCGCGCTACATCGTCGAAGCGGTGCTGGCGAACCGCGAGCAAGGCGCGCTCCTCAAGCACCAGGCGGTGCTGTTCCGGACGTCCTCGCATTCGGGTCCGCTGGAGATCGAGCTGACCCGCCGCAACATCCCCTTCGTCAAGTTCGGCGGGCTGAAATTCCTCGATGCCGCGCATGTCAAGGACGTGCTGGCCCTGCTGCGCTTCGCCGAGAACCCGCGCGACCGCGTCGCCGGCTTTCGCATCCTGCACCTGCTGCCGGGCATCGGCCCCGCGACCGCGCAGCGCGTGCTCGACCAGATGGCGGAGAGCACCGACCCGCTTGCCGCGCTCGGCCGGCTCCCGGTGCCGGCGCGCACCGGCGCCGACTGGACCGACTTCGTCCGCACGATCCAGAATTTGCGCTATTCGGAATGGCCTGTCGATCTCGAGCGCGTTCGGCTCTGGTATGAGCCGCATCTCGATCGCATCCACGAGGATGCCGAGACGCGCCGCGCCGATTTGATGCAGCTCGAGCAGATCGCCAGCGGCTATGCCTCGCGCGAGAAATTCCTGACCGAGCTCACGCTCGATCCGCCGGATGCGACCAGCGACAAATCGGGACCGCCCCTTCGCGACGAGGACTACCTGATCCTCTCCACCATCCACTCGGCCAAGGGCCAGGAGTGGAAATCGGTGTTCGTGCTCAACGTCGTCGACGGCTGCATGCCGTCCGATCTCGGCGCCGGCACCAGCGCCGAGATCGAGGAGGAGCGCCGCCTGCTCTATGTCGCGATGACGCGCGCCAAGGACGATCTCCACCTCGTCGTGCCGCAACGCTTCTTCACCCACGGCCAGGCCGCCAAAGGCGACCGCCACGTCTACGCCTCGCGCACCCGGTTCATCCCGGAATCCCTGGCCTACCTGTTCGAGCGCACCGCCTGGCCGAAGGCAGCGGCGGGCGCAGCACGCACCGCGGCGCAGGGGCCGAAGATCGACATCGGGGCAAAGATGCGCGGGATGTGGCGGTAGACACAGCCTCGATTGAGCAAACGGAAACCGAGCATTTCCGAAATGCCGCCTTGTGACGATGGGGCTGTCCATTAAGTGTCGTTCATCTTCCCCATGAGACCTGAATGATGACCGCACCGCTCGAATTCGGACTGGATACCTTTGGCGACGTCACGAGAGATACGTCCGGCGCCGTGATCACGCATGCGCAGGTGATCCGCAACGTCGTCGACGAAGCGGTGCTGGCGGACGAACTCGGCCTCGATTTCATTGGCCTCGGCGAGCACCACCGCGCCGATTTTGCGATCTCCTCGCCGGAAACCGTGCTCGCCGCAATCGCATCGCGCACCAGGCGCATCCACCTCGGCTCGGCCGTGACGGTGCTGTCTTCGGACGATCCCATTCGCGTCTTCCAGCGCTTTACGACACTGGACGCGGTCTCGAACGGACGCGCCGAGGTGATCCTCGGCCGCGGCTCGTTCACCGAATCCTTCCCGCTGTTCGGCTTCGACCTGCGCAAATACGAAGAGTTGTTCGAAGAGAAGCTCGATTTGTTCGCCGCGCTCTTGTCGCAGCAGCCGGTCACCTGGCAAGGCAAGCTGCGTCCGCCGCTGCGGGATCAGCTGGTCTATCCGCCGGTCGCGAACGGCACGCTCAAAACGTGGATTGGCGTCGGCGGCAGTCCGCAATCGGTGGTGCGCGCCGCGCATTACGATCTGCCCTTGATGCTCGCGATCATCGGCGGCGATCCCGCGCGCTTTGCGCCCTACGTCGATCTCTATCATCGCGCATTCAAGGAATTCGGCCGCCCGGCCCAGCCGATCGGCGTGCATTCGCCGGGCTATGTCGCCGAGACGGATGCGCAGGCGCGCGAGGAGCTGTGGCCCGATTACAAGGCGATGCGCGACCGCATCGGCAAGGAGCGCGGCTGGCCGCCGATGGGCCGCGACGAATTCGTCAGCGAGGCCGAACATGGCTCGCTCTATGTCGGCTCGCCGGAAACGGTGGCGCGGAAGATCGCGAAGACGGCGAAGGCGCTCGGGATCTCGCGGTTCCAGTTGAAGTACTCGGCGGGGCCATTGCCGCACGAGAAGCTGATGCGGAGCATCGAGCTTTATGGGCGGAAGGTGGTGCCGATGGTGCGGGAGATGATGGGGTAGCGTTCCGTCGCTACTTCATCAGCCCGAGCCGGCTTGCGCCGACATAGAGCGAAAGTACGGCGGCGTTGGAGACGTTGAGGCTCTTGATCTCGCCGGGCATGTCGAGCCGCGCCACGACGCTGCAGGTCTCGCGGGTCAATTGCCTGAGGCCTTTGCCTTCGGCCCCCAACACCAGCGCAAGCGGCTCGCGCAGTGCGACGTCCGCAAGGTTCTCGGTGCCCTCGCTGTCGAGGCCGACGGTCTGGAAGCCGCGCTCGTTGAGCGCGGTCAGCGCGCGGGCGAGGTTTTGCACGGTGACAACAGGCACGAGTTCGAGCGCACCGGAGGCGGCTTTTGCGAGCACGCCGGTGGCTTCCGGACTGTGACGCGCGGTGGTGACGATTGCCTTCACCGCGAAGGCCGCGGCCGAACGCAGGATGGCGCCTACGTTGTGCGGATCGGTGATCTGGTCGAGCACCAGCACCATGCCTTCCTGCTTCAGGGCTTCGATGTCAGGCGAAGGCAGAGGATCGGCTTCGGCGAGCAGGCCCTGATGCACGGCGTCGGGCGACAGCAAGCGGTCGATCTCCTGGGGCCGCACGATCTCAGGCGCGACGCGGGTTGCGATGTTTTCCTCCGCCAGCCGCCTTGCGGCATTCTCGGTCAGCGTCAGCTTGCGGATCCGGCGCTGAGGATTGGCGAGCGCCATGGTGACGGTGTGCCAGCCATAGAGGATGACGGGCCCGTCGCCATGCGAATCGCGGTCGCGCCAGGCCGGGCGGCCGGCCGATTTTCCGGGCCTGTTGAAGGGCTTAGCCCCGCCTCGGGAGCCCTTGGGGGCGAATTTTCGTTCCTTCATGGGCTCGCTTGTGTCACGGGCGCTGGAATATGGCAATTTGGGTGCCTTCAGGGGCGATTTTAGCTGTTCGCGTCGGTTGACTTTGCCCCACCGCTTCGCCCATAAACGCGCCCGGTCGCGCCCCGATCCGGGCTGTCGCGGCCTTCACGTTCCATGGCCGTCTTCGGTCCGCCGGCAAGGTCCGGCCCGATTGTGCTGCCGTCGAGCGGGGGAGTGTCCCGAGTGGCAAAGGGAGCTGACTGTAAATCAGCCGCCTCATGGCTTCGCAGGTTCGAGTCCTGCCTCCCCCACCAGCCTTCGCTCGCTTCGCGAGCTTCGGCTAGGCAAGCCATCTCAGAACATCATCGCACGGACTTAGCTTAGCCGACAGCCGCAGGCGGGCAGTCGATAAGCGATCGCCGATACAGAACAGTTCGCATCCATAAAGCAAAGCGCCCGTCCGCATCACGCGAACGGGCGCTTCGCAAATCTCAACCGATCAGGGATCAGTAATAGCGGCGCAGCACGCGGTGACCGCCGTAATAGTGCGGCGCGTGGCGATGGGCATAGCCGTAGCGCGGAGCATGGCCGTAGTGCACGCGCGGCAGATAGCCGTAGCGGGGGCCATAGCCGTAGCGATACGGACGGTAGTACGGGCGGCGATAAGGATAAGCGGCCGGCGGCGCGACCGCAGCGGCACGATAGCCATAGCCGTAGCCGTAATTGGCAGGCGCGACGACCGCGTCCTCACGGTAGGTCGGATACGGCGCGAAGGCGCCCGGACCGGTATAGGTCGGGCCCTGGTTCACGTAGTAATATTGCGTGGTCGGCTCGGCGAGACGCTCGAAGGCGGCATAGCCATAGCCATAACCATAGCCGCCGCAGCCGGTGTTGCAGCCGGAATAGACCGGCGCAACCGGCGCGCACGTGGCGAAGCCGCAGGCTGCGGCAGGCGCAGCCCCGACAAACATCACGGCAGCTGCCGCGACCAGTCCCGAAATCATTTGACGCATTACTTTCTCCTGTTGATTTCCGTTTTTTGGATTTTCACGTTTCTCAACCCGGCGGCTTGCCGGGTAGCTCGGTGTGCGGCCGCGGCCGAGGGGGCCGAGGACGCTCGTTGATCTCGGGCGCGTAGATCACCGGCGGGGGATCGACGGGCGGATCCATCTGCGCCGGCAGCGGCGCGGACGACGCGCCCCAGCTCTGGTGGTAGCTCTCGGCGGGCTTCGGCAATTTGCGGTTCGCGGGCGGCTCGACCTCGAGCCGGCCGTAGCCGGGCCGCAGGCCCAGCGTCGGATAATAATGGCCGACGTCGTCGGGCTGCCGCTCGGCGATATAGCGTCCACCATAGATTGTGGGCTGTACCTGCTGGTTCTTGCCGAGCCCCCAGACACCCTCGACCACGCTATAGGACGCATCGATGTTGTTGATGATGATCGGCACGCCGGGACGGCCGGGCACGACGATGTCGAAGCCGCCGTCGGCAAACGCCGTCGCAGGCAGTCCGATCAGAAAGGCGGCGAGCGCCACGGCGCGCATGAGGAGATCCCGGTTATCCGGAACACAACCTATCCGATCGCGGCACAGAGAGGGTTAAGGCCTGCTCACCAAATTCCGGTAAGCCTAACGTGCAAGGATTGCGCGCCGCTCAAATGCTGCACAGCGAACTAGCGAAGCGTTAACGGCGCCGACTGCGACGCCGGAACGGCGCCGCCGTGCTCACATCCGTTTGACTGTTCGCTGACGAAAAATCCCAGGTTGCATCGGAACGCCCGGCACCGTCAGCGTTTAGCTCCCGTCAACAAAATGGGAGCGAACAACCATGACCATCAAGCTTCTCGGGGCCACGGCGATTGCAGCGACCATGCTGGCAGGCTCTGCTATGGCGCAGGCGGTCGTCATCAATCCGGGCCGCTGCTCGGCGCAATTCCCCAACGCCAACTGCCAGAACCTCGGTCCTGGAAACCCGTACACCGATAGCGGATACCGCCATCGCCGCGCCTCCTATCGTCAGACCAGTGGGGACTGGAACAACGACTGGAACAGGAGCCGCACCGGCTTCTGGCCGACCGACGTTGCGGCCGGCGTAGCCGGCGCTGCGATCGGCACTGCGGGCGCGATTGCCACCGCCCCATTCCGCGCCTGGGACAATTCCTACGCCTATGACCGCGGCCGGGACAATCGCGGATGGGACACCCGCACTTACGCCCAGCGCAACGGTTTCGTCTGTACACCCGGCACCTGGTTCAAGGGTGAAGACGGCCGCCGGCACATCTGCCAGTAAGGCGGGCTCAAGCGAACGCAACCTGTCAGGCGGCCCCAGGGCCGCCTGACACATGTCCGCAAGGACGCTCCGCGGGTTCTGGCACTTTCCAATCAAGTCTGGTATTGCGGCGCACGGGCGGATAGCCCCGGTCCATGCCGGGCCCGGTCCCGCTTTCCAGCGTCGCCGGCTTAGCTCAGCGGTAGAGCAGCGGTTTTGTAAACCGAAGGTCGGGGGTTCAATCCCCTCAGCCGGCACCATTGGTTTGGCCGACACCGCCTCGTGGCCTGACGCAAGAACCAAATCATCGGCGTGGCGTTATCCTTGCACCATAGAGCCGTCTCGCGGAGGTCTGGCGATGGACCCGAATGATCGAGCAGCCTTGGCCCTATCCGCTGTCGCCTTGGCCATCGCCATTGTGGTTGCATCGACAGTCACGTTAGAGCGCGTCAATACCCGTACCGCCAGCAACGACCCACCTCCCGGAACGGTAGGATTGGCCAGGCCTCACCCGCCGCTGGACCGTGCTCCCGGTGAACCGATACAGACGACAGGAACGCCGTCCAACGCAAGGCAGCGTCCCTGACCGAACGCCGGCCGCGACCAGTTGGTCGGTCCCGGAAGCGAGAGTGAAATAGCGCCGCGACTGCATCTGGCATCGATCATCCGACATCCTCCAGCCGCCACAGCCCGAGGCTCTTGTCGCGCCAGCCGCCATCGCCCTCCTCGCAGCGCTCGTTGATCAGCTCGCGCGGCAAGGGCCAGTTGAACGGCGCCTTCACCATGTTCAGCGCGCGCGCCAGTCGCCGTCCTCGCAATCGCGATTGCCCTCCCATTCGGGAAAGGTGGTGACCAGCAGGAAGCGCGCGCCGCTCATCCGAAATTGCGCGAGGGCGCGATCGATATTCGCAAAGCTCAGATGCACCAGACAGTCGCGGCAGAGAATGATGTCCGCGCGCGGCAGCGCATCGCGCGTGATGTCGGCGACGAGAAACCGGCCCGATGAGCCGCCGCCCGCGACACGCCGGCGGTTGGCTTCGATCAGCGACGGCACGATGTCGATGCCGGTGTAGTCGACATCGAGCTCGAGCCGGCCAATCCATCCGGCATCGCCGCACGGCGCATCCAGCAGCGAGCGCACGCCGAGCCGCTGCAGCAGCGCGGGAAGCGCCTCCCGGATCGCGGCGATCGCGGGGGCCTCCGAGCCGAGGCCCGACACCGACGTGGCCGCGCCCCAAAGGTTGGTGCACTCGATCCGCTCGAACCGTGCGGCAAGATCGAGGCCCGCGAAATTGTCGCGGTCGGCGAGGAAGCGTTCGTGGGCGAGCACGGGAGGACGACGGGAGATCATCGGACGAACCTCATGCGAAGTCGCGCGCCAATGTACAGGTGATGCGCTGCGTCCGAAATCGCCATGCGCCATCGATCCGATCAGGCCGCATCGGAACCAAAGACGGGCGTCACTCGTTCTCGACTCATGCGGATCAGGGAAGAAAACCGAAATATGATTCTGCTGGCGACGGTTATGCTGTGCTGTGGCGCCGTGGCCGGCACATTGACGCTGCTAGAACCTGTACTCGGGCCGGCGCCGGAGAAGCCGGCCGCCAAGCAGGTCGACATCACCGCTCAGACGGTTCGAGTGGTCGGCGCGCCGTTCGAGCCCAACGTCAATCCGCGCGCGCGGTAGCGCTCACCGCGGCGAGGCCTCCTTGCCCTCCTCGGACGGGACCTGGGCACGCGCCAATTCTTCCACGAACGCGATCACCTCCGCCCGCTTGTGGGGCGGCAGCGACAGGAACGCGCGGATGAGCCTTAGGCCCTCCGCTTCGTCCGGACGTTGTTTCGTTGGATCCATTTGCCCAGTGTCGGACGACCGGGAAAAATATGCAATCCCTTGTAAACCTCCTTGATTCGACGCTGCCGCTTTGCTGGAATAAGCGCGGCTGAGGTGGATCATGAAATGGATCAGGGAGCGCGACGCACTGATCGCGCAGACACTGGCCTTCGTCCAATCGGTGACCGGCAGGAAGGATGACGTCCTGCAGCCGGAGGCGCCCGCAGCTGACGCGACCGTGACGGTGGAGATCGTCGCCGTGGAGGCGGTCGCCGCCGAGGTCGAGCCGTCGCAAGCCCCCCTTCCGCCCCGGCCCGCACCTCTCCCGCCGCCGCGCGCAAGTGGTGATTTCCGCACCGAGATGCAGGCCCGCATCGCCAATTTCCGCAAGCATCAGGAGCGCTTCGAGCGCGAGCGTGAGGAATATTGTGCGGCGACCCTGACCAAATTGCGCGCCGCCATCCGCGACGCTTCCGGTCCACCGGCCGAAAAATAAGGCCCCCGGATCAGGGGCCTACAACCAGGACCAGACCAGCCAGAGATTGGCCGCGCAGGCGCCGAACAGCGCCAGCGTGAGGGGCAAGAGCATGTGCCCGCAGGATGTCTTCAGGTCGCTCGTCATGGCGGAAAACATCCCCTGATTCCGGCGGATGAGTCCCAGGGATTCTTTTTTCCGGGATTCAGGACTCGTTAAGGACTCAAGGGCCGGTGGCTACCGATCACGGCGCCGTGATCGAACCGAACGCCGGAACCCCTTACCGGCGAGCTCGTTAACTGGGCTTCTTGCAGCGGTTCCTGGAGCGGGAAGAATGCCCTACGCCCTGTTCTGCAACGACGCCCAGATCAGCAAGGCCTATCCTGACGAGTCCGACGTCTGGAAGCTCGCGCAGCGGAGCGGTCTCGTCGTGGACGTGATGACGGATGACGAGCGGCCGGGACCGCGCCGGGTGCTCGACAACGACTACGAGATCGCGCCTTGCCAGGCAGCCCAGGGCGAGGACCCCGCCAAGAACAAGGCTGAGGCCGACCAGCAGTCGAGGATGGAGCTTGAGCTGAATTCCTGAGCTCCGGCACGAAACCGGAAGCGGAGCTCAGGGCGTGGCGGCCGCAAGCGACGCCTGCTCGCCGGGCATAGCGACGCAGGCCTTGCGGCGATGCAGCCCACGGATGGCGCCGGTCACCTTCAGCACCTTGCCGGAGGGACAGGAAGCGTCCTTGACGAAGGCGACCTCATAAGGTGCCAGCATCAGTGGCTCGGATCTGAGGATTGTCTGTGCAGAGCACGGCAGGCAGAAAAAGCACGAGAGCACCACTGCCGACACCAAGATACGCATGTCCGTCGTCTCACCAGCCCGGTAATTCTCATATAACGTGTTCCGGAACGCGAGTTCCGTAAATCGCAAAAATTATTTTTGCTTTACCCCGCCCCCGTGACGCGCGTGAGAAGGCGCGCCAGCGTCGTTTGCAAGCAAATGACGCGCCAGATGGTTCACGCAAAGCAAACGAGGCGCCGACAGGCGGAAGACCGGCAACCGAAAGGCCGGCGCAGCCGGCCTTTGTCCGCTCCTGGATCGTCGCTGGCCGGTCAGTAGCGGGAGGCCGCCGGGCCGCCCCAGCCGAAGCGGTAGTTCACACCGACCTTGGCGGTATGCTCGTCCTCCCGGCCACGAACGCCGACGATGTCCGTCGGGCCAGAGGTGAAGGTGGTGCTGCCGAAATTGTAGTACTGGTACTCGGCCTTGGCCGACCAGTTCGGCGCGAACATGTATTCGAGGCCGGCGCCAACGGTATAGCCGTCCTTGCTGTTGCCGGTGGTGGTGAAGGCCTGCGGCACCCCGGCGATGTTCACGCCGAGGCCGTTGTTGCGCCAGGCATAACCGCCCTTGGCGTAAAGCAGCGTCGGTCCCCAGGTGTAGCCGATGCGACCGGTCACCGACCCGAGCTGGTCGGTGTTGGACGTCACCTGCGTGCCCAGCGGGAACGTGACACCGTTGTTGTTGGTCGGCAGCCAGGAATACTGGGCCTCGACACCCACCACCCAGTTGGGCGCGAACTGGTAATCGAAGCCGCCCTGCACGCCGCCCAGGAAGCGGGCGTCGCTCGACTGGAAGCTGCTGTCGCCGGCAAACGCGCCGCCGACATGGCCGCCGATGTAGAAACCAGTCCAGTTGTAGATGACCTGCGGCGGCGTATAGGCCGGCGCCTTGGTGTAGGTGCGAGGCTGCATGTCGGCCGCTGCGGCCGGCGCTGCCAGCGCAAGCAAGGCGACTGCGCCCAGCAGGATCGTCTTCATGTCCATCCCCGTTCTTTCAAAATCGACCCTCAGCAAACAACGTGGCGTGAATTTGGTTGCTTCGCGGCGATGCCGGAACGTTGATCGTTCGCAACTGTGACGGCGTGGCAACAACGCGAATTGGTTCCTTCACGTCGCGTACGCAAGGCCGCCGCATCGATTTGTCGCAAGCGGAAACACCCCGTTCAAAGCTCGCCGAAATGTGATCCAGCGGCTCCGGCAACCTCGTTCTAGCACCAGGCGATGAAGACGGGCTTTGCGCTACCGCGTCATCTTTTCCAGTTCCGGAAAGGGTGCGTAAACCGCACCGGCACAGAGATCGCTGGTCCGGTCGACCACGCGATCCGCTCGGCCGTTGACGAAGATCACGGCACGTTCGCGCATGATCTTGTAGCTGCCATCGGTCTCGCGCGGGGTGAAGTGCAGGCAGCTCACATAGAACTGCCGACCGCCGACCTCGCGCTGCACCGGCTCAGCCATGCTGGCATCGCGCACGCCGACCGGATTGTTGAGATAGGTCCGCATCACGGCCAGCGTGTCGCTCCGGAAATTGTCAGGAAACGGCTGCGGCCCGCCGGCCTGCGTCCCACCCAGCAGGGTTGGACGGTCACCGTCGCTGCCGAAACATGCCGCAAGCGCCAGCGGCAACGCCAGGATCACCGCACATCTCGCCAATCGCCCCACCGGCCCCGCTCTCCGCTCGATCAGATTCGGAGATGTTCTAGCCCCAAGTCTGCCTAACCCCAAGTCTGCCTGGGCCCAAGCCTGCGCGAAGGGAATTCGCTTGCAGCGGCGCAAACGGCGCACCGGCCCGTTGCCGGCACCTCGGGCTTGCGCACGAGGCGTGGCGAACGGACCAGGCCTGACGTCCGCGCGCGGCGGCGGGGCAATGCCAGGGATGCCGCCGCGCGGGAGCAGTCGTCAGTTGCGCTTGTCTGACGTCGCCGGCTTGGTCACATCCGGCTGCGCCTTCTGCGACTGCTTGGCCGAGACCTGCTTGTGGTGGTGGCGATGCTTGCGCACGGTCTTGTGCTCGTCGGTCGTGACCGCGGCGTTGGCGTTCATCGGCTTCGACTTGGTATCCACCTTGGCATCCGCCTTTACATCGGGAGCCTTGGCATCCGAAGCCTTGGCGTCAGTAGCCTTGGCGTCCGTAGCTTTGGCATCCGTAGCCTTGGCGTCGGCCTTGACGCCGGCGTCCGGTTTCGCGGCGGTGGTCGCCGCCTTGGTCTGGCTCTGGTCCGCCTTGATCACCGGGGCAGTCGTGGTGGTCTTGCCGGCCTCGGCAGCGAAGGCCGGGGCTGCGATCACGGAAGCTGCGAGCAAAGCTGCGGAAATCGTCTTCAACATGGTGGTCTCCTCTTGGAAGGATCTTGAGGCGGCGCCCTCTCGCCTACCCTTCGATCGTAGGTCGGAGCCTAGGCGCCGCGCACTGAACCCATTCTGAAGCCGATTGCAGGCTTTCGTTCATCTGGATGACAAGTTTGTCATCTGCGCTACGGCGAATAGATCGTGCGAAGGGGGAATGTTTGCGCCCGATGGGTGTTCCGGTCTTCGGGCAATCGTGTAGGATCGCCACGTTCCATACGGGAGAACTTAGATGCGCAAACTCTCAATGCTTGTCTTGCCGGGACTGGTCGCCATGTCGCTGGCGGCCGCACCGGTGCTGTCCAGCGCCTATGCCGCCGGCAGTGACGAGCCCTCCTCGCCGCCGAAATCGGACTCCTCGTCCAAGAAGGGCAAGAAGAAGAGCTCTTCCGTCAGCGATCCCAAATTCCTCGCGGCCTATCGCACCGCCTACACCGCGATCTACGACAAGCACGATTACACGGGCGCGATCGACCAGCTGAAGTCGCTGGGGCGCGACGACGTCGCCGACGTCGCCAATCTGATCGGCTATTCCTATCGCAAGCTCGGCGACTATCAGTCGTCGAAGCTCTATTACGAGCTGGCGCTGAAGGACGATCCGAACCACGTCCGCACCTGGCAGTATTACGGCCTCTGGCAGCTCGAGCAGGGCAACCGCGAGCAGGCGCAGTATCATCTCAACAAGATCGCCTCGCTCGCCGGCACCGGCAGCTCGGAGTATCGCTCGCTTGCCGCAGCGCTCGACAAGCCGACCGGCGCGACGCTCGTCTACTGAAGACATCGCATCTTCAAACGACGCGGACGGGCACAACCTCAGGGTTGTGCCCGTTCTGCGTTTTCGGCTAGCCTCGCGCACCCAATCCTCCCTCGCAAACCGGTAGCGCAATGGACACGTGGCTGCGATCCGCGATCGACTACATCGGCTCCTGGATCGAATTCCAATTGTCGACAATCCAGCAGCCGGGCGTCATCGTCGCCTTCGCCCATCGCGGCGAAATCGTCGCCGAACATGCGTTCGGCCTCGCCAATCTCGACACCGGCGAGGAGCTCACCCCGCGCCACCGCTTCCGCATCGCCTCGCACTCCAAGAGCTTCACCTCGGCCGGCATCATGAAGCTGCGCGAGCAGCGCAAGCTCCGGCTCGACGACACGGTGGGCCAATATGTCGGCGGCCTCAATCCACGCGTCGCCGAGACGACGATCGCGCAAGTGCTGTCGCACAGCGCGGGGCTGACGCGCGACGGCGCCGATTCCGGCCAGTTCATCGACAGCCGCCCCTATCTCGGCGCCGACGAACTGCTCGCGGAATTGAAGCTGGCCACCGCAATCGAGCCCGGTACGCGCTTCAAATATTCCAATCACGGCTTTGGCCTGCTTGGCC
Source organism: Bradyrhizobium sp. SZCCT0231 (assembly GCF_018130245.1). Taxonomy (GTDB): domain Bacteria; phylum Pseudomonadota; class Alphaproteobacteria; order Rhizobiales; family Xanthobacteraceae; genus Bradyrhizobium; species Bradyrhizobium japonicum_F. The sequence continues at coordinate 583,407 of NZ_JAFCKP010000002.1, read as the reverse complement.
TCGTGATCGAGGCCGTGACCAAGGAGCCCTACCCGGTCTGGATCAAGCGCGAGATCATCGAACCTGCGGGCTTGCGCGAAACCGAGCCGAATGCGCCGCTTGCCAAGAGCACGCCGTTCGCGTGCGGTCATACGCGCAAAGTGCCGCTGGGCGAACGCTGCGTCATCCCCGGCGACAATCCAGCACATGCGATGGCATCTGCCGCAGGCTTCGTCGCCACCGCCGCCGACACCGCCCGCTTCTTCGCGCAGCTGGCACCCAACGCGAAGAAGAGCGTGCTGTCGGTCGCGAGCCGCCGCGAGATGACGCGAAACCATTGGCGCATCCCGCAGAGCTTCGAGGCCTATTATGGCTTGGGCGTCAATGCCGGCAAGACCGACGGCTGGGACTGGTTCGGCCATGGCGGCGGTTTCCAGGGCTACATCTCCCGGACCTGCGCCATTCCCGCGTGCGAGCTTTCGATCAGTATCCTCAGCAACTCGATCGACGGCGCGGCCCCGTTCTGGATGGACGGCGCGATGCAGATCCTGCGCGTCTTCCAGACCCGCGGCGCGCCCGACCGTCGCCTGCGCGACTGGACCGGCCGCTGGTGGACGATCTGGGGCGCGACCGACCTCGTCCCCGCAGGCAACCGCGTGCTCGTCGCCAATCCGCAGTTCAACAATCCGTTCATGGATGCCGCCGAGATCGAAGTCACCGGCCGCGACACGGGCAAGCTCGCCTGGGCTGCCGGCTATTCCAGCCACGGCGAGCCGGTGCGCCGGGTCCGTGACAAGCGCGGCAAGATCAGCGACATCTGGATCGCCGGCGCCAATGTGAAGCCTGCGAGCGTCGTGGCGCGCGAGATCGCGCGGCGATACAAGCCACGCAAGCGTCGGCCTACTCCCGAATGAGCGCCTCGACCTCGCTCCGGAATGCCTGCCGCGATCCGTCGCGCGAATAGAACATGTGGCCGCCGGGATAGACGACGAACTTCACGCGCTGCGTCACGAAGGCCGGCAGCTGATCGAGCACCCGCTTCGTTCCGAAATAGGGCGTGGCGAGGTCGAACAGGCCGTGCCCGACCAGCACGTTCAGCTTCGCATCGGTGGCGAGGATCTGGCGCAGCTCGGAGACCGATTGCGGCGGGTTGATGCCGCGGCCGAAATCCCAATGGCCTTCCACAGTGCCGTTCAGGACTTCATAGGAGCCGTCGGGCCGCCAGTTGAGCTTGCGCGTCAGGACGTCGACCGCGGCACTCGTCAGCGGCGCCTGGAGCGCATCGCCGGAGGGATCGCCGAAGCGCGAGCTGCTGGAATCCGGATAGGGATCGAAGCCACGCACGGAGGCGTCGTAGCGTCCAGTCACCTTGCCGTTCTTGCGGTCGAACTCGCGTCGGAATTCACCGACGTCGAAGCGCCCGGCAAGCCGGCGGCTCACCGCCCGATCGATGCCGGTGAGCTCGGCGACCTTGTCGGCGAGACGATTGGTCGCCTCCTTGTCCGCCTCGCCCTTGACGAGATCGGTCAGGAATTCGCCGCGCGCGTAAGCCTCGACGTCGGCGAGGTCGGCGCGCTTGACCGGTCCCTTGGCCTCGCGCGCCACCGCAACATAGCTCGGCAGCGTCGCGACATATTGCAGGAGGCTGGTGCCGGCGAACTCGCGGAAATCCAGCAGCGGCGACACCATGATCAGTCCCCTGACGCCGACGCCGTGCTGGAGCTGCAACTGGCGCACGACCTTCGGTCCGCGAATGCCGCCATAGCTCTCGCCGGCGACGTATTTCGGCGAGGTCAGCCGGGCGTGCTTTTCGAGCCAGCGCCGGATCACGAGTGCGATCGAATTGACGTCGCCGTCGACGGAGTAGAAGGATTTGCGCGCGTCCTCGCCGCTCGCCACGAAGCGGCTGTAGCCGGTGCCGACTGGATCGATGAAGACGAGATCGGTGAAGTCGAGCCAGGTCTCCGCGTTCGGCTTCACCTCGGGCGAGGCCGAGGGCGACAGGGCCTCGCCATCGAGCGGCAGCCGCCACGGACCGGCCGCGCCGAACTGGAGCCACGCCGAGGACGCGCCCGGCCCGCCATTGAACAGGAACGTCACAGGGCGCGTCGCGCGGTCGGCACCGTCGAGCTCATAGGAGGTGACGGCGATATCGGCCAGCGGCTCGCCCTTGCCATCGAACACGCGGATCGAACCGGCGGTCGCGGCGAAGTTGAGGGTCCGGCCGGGCAGATCGAGCGTCTGCTTCGTGGTCGAATCCGGCGGCAGACGGTGCTGCTCGGCCGCCGATGGGGAAGCCTGCGTCGCGCTTTGCGCGCCACCGCCGCGCCCGGCCTTCTGTCCGGCCGGCGATGCCGCCTCGGAGCGCGGCTGCGGCGGATCATCCGCGCGCGCAAGGCCCGCGAGCGCGAAAGCCGAGACCGCCAGCACCAGGCTCGCGCGGCGGAGCACCGGCAAATTCGTGATCATGATCGTTCTCCCTGCCCGGCTGTGACAGCCGGTGAGACCGGAAAGGTTAGCGCGGAATTGCGACGGTTTGGGGAATCATTGGCCTGGCGGGGCCTGAAGAAGCCGACCAGGTTCAAATCGCCCGGTTCTGTGCTTAGATCCGGTTGGACAGTCCCCGTTAGCTTTGGAGGGCGGTCATCCTCGACAATGCAGGCTTAGGTCGTATAGACGAGCCCGGCGGAACTTTTCTCCAGCAAGGCGGCCCTGCCGAGAAGCCATGACCAAGCCCTCGCGATACGACCGGATCGCCTTCGTCGCCAGCCCGAGCAGCGAGGCGCAGGCCGCCTTCGGCCAGCTCACCGACGACTACGGCAATTGCGACCCTGATGATGCCGACGTCGTCGTCGCGCTCGGCGGCGACGGATTGATGCTCCAGACGCTGCACCAGAACATGCACACGGGAAAGCCGATCTACGGCATGCATCGCGGCACCGTCGGCTTCCTGATGAACGAGTATTCAACGCACGATCTGCGTGCGCGGCTCGAGGCGGCCCATGAATCCGAGATCAATCCGCTCTTGATGCGCGCAACCGACGTCAATGACCGCGTCCATCTGCACCACGCCATCAACGAGGTCGCCCTGTTCCGGCAGACCTACCAGGCGGCGCGGCTGCGCATCCTGATCGACGAGCGCGAGCGCATGTCCGAGCTGATCGCGGACGGCATCATGGTGGCGACGCCGGCCGGCTCGACCGCCTACAACCTCTCCGCCCAGGGGCCGATCCTGCCGATCAATGCCGCGCTGCTGGCGCTGACGCCGATCAGCGCCTTCCGCCCGCGCCGCTGGCGCGGCGCGCTGCTGCCCAACACGGCCTATGTCGTGATCGAGGTGCTGGAGGGCGACAAGCGGCCGGTGGCAGCCGTCGCCGACCACGACGAGGTGCGCGACGTCCGCCGCGTCGAGGTGCTCTCCGACAAGACTATCTCAATGCGGATGCTGTTCGACCCCGGCCACAGCCTGGAAGAGCGTATCCTGCGCGAGCAGTTCGGCTATTGAACCGCCTGCCCCGCAACGCCTCCCGAGCCCCGGTCGCAACCCTTCGTTAACTCCCGGCACGATATGGTTAACGAAGGTTGACCCGCTTCTGGCCCGGGCGTCATGTTCCGCATCGACTTCAACAAGCTGCGCTTCCTCGTCTGCGACGACAATCCGCACATGCGCCGCATCCTGCGGACGCTGCTGCATTCCTTCGGCGCGCGCGAGGTCTATGAGGCCGAGGACGGCGCCACCGCACTGGAAATGTACAGCCATTACGTGCCCGACATCGTCATCACCGACTGGGCGATGCCGATCTTCGACGGGCTCGAGCTCGCGCAGATGATCCGCCAGCCGGAATCCAAGGGCAACCCTTACGCGCCGATCATCATGCTGACCGGTCATTCCGAGAAGCGCCGCGTCACGGTCGCGCGCGATGCCGGCGTCACCGAATTCCTGGCCAAGCCGATCTCGGCCAAGGGCCTCTACCAGCGCATCCTCAACGTCGTCGCCAATCCCCGCCCCTTCATCAAGACCAAGACCTATTTCGGTCCGGACCGGCGCCGCAACACCAACTCCGCCTATATGGGCCCCGAGCGCCGCGTCGGCGAAAAGCACGAGGTGCTGCAGCAGCCCTCGCTGATCGACAAGGCCCGCTCCTCCATCTAGCGCAACGTCCTTCAGACGAGGCAGGCATCATGGCGAAGAACAGCGCAAAGGACATCGAGGTCGAGGCCTTCGCCACGCATCAGATCATCACGCAGCCCAACCCGCTGCGCAAGGTCCTGCGCCGCGTCGAAGAAAAGGACATGGACGATCCGGTCGGCCGCGCCGAACAGGCACTTGCGAGCCTTTCCGGCGAGTTCAAGGACTGGATGACGATCGAGGTCCAGAGACTTTCCGCCGCCTGGACTGCCGTGGAGAAGGATGGCTTCACGAAGATACTGCGCGACGAGCTGTTCCACGCCGCACACGACATCAAGGGCGATGCGGCGACTTTCGGCTTTCCTTCGGCCGCGGGCATAGCCGAGAGCCTGTGCCGCGTCATCGAGCACGCGCCTGATCTGGAAAAGGTGCCGGCCGAGCTGTTCACGCACCACATCAATGCCATTCTCGCCATCGTGCACGAGAACACCAGGCTCGACAGGATCAGCGTTTCAGCCGAGCTCAGCCGCCGCCTGCGCAAGATCGCCGACGATTATCTTGCCCACGTCAACCGCGACCGCCCCGAACATCTCGAGGTGATCCTGGCCCCGAGCATCGCGCCGGTGGAATAGTTTCGCCGCGCGCAAACTATCGTAGGGTGGGCAAAGCGGAGCGTGCCCACCAATCAACATGAATTGTGCGGATAGATGGTGGGCACGGCGCAAGAGCGCTTTTGCCCACCCTACGGCGTCTCGTTACGCCGCAATCAGATCGTCGTAGACCGGATCGATCGCATCATCCGCGACGAGCTCGTCGCAGAACAGCCGTGCCTCTTCACGCGCGGATTCGGTGGCGAAGCGGCGTAGCAGGACCATCAGCGGCTCGGTGGCGCCCCGGTCGGACTCGCAATGGGTGAGCACGCGCTCGACCATACGTCGGCGCAGCCGCACCGCGCCGTCGTCGCTATCGACGAAACCTTGCTCGTGGCAGGCCTCGAGTGCGACCTGGAATGCTGCAAACGTCGCCTCGGGCAGCCCGGCGCGGCGGAGCAGCGCGTGCAGGCTATTGCCGCCGCGATCGTGCAGCAGCGCCGAGACGCGCGCCAGCGGCAGATCGGCGAGCTCGGCGAGGGCCGCGTCGAACAAATCGAGATTGCCCGATAGCAGTGCACGCAGGATCAGGCCCGCGGTGAGCTGGCCGGTGATGCGCAAATGCCGGACCAGGCCTTGCATGTCCTCGCCGCGCGAGCGCGCCGCGATGTTCATGGTGGAGCGGTCGCGCGCCTCGATCGTGATGCGGTCCGCGCGGTCCGCGCTCAGCCAGTTCCGCGCCACGACGAATTGCGCCAGCGTCTCCGAGAGCTTTGCCACCAGCGCGGCGCGCGTTGCGGCCGGCAGATCCTCCAGCACCAGCATCGCCTCGCGGATCGCTGCGAGATGGCCGTGACGCTCGACGATGCGGTCCCAGGAGAACGGGGCCAGCTCGGCATGGGGATTTTCGATCAGCTCCAGCGCGGCAGCCGCGCAGCCGACTTCGGCGATCGCGGCGCAGACCGATACCGGCAATGCGATGCGGCGGGCAACGGCGCATTGCACCTCCTCGTTGCCGGTCGCGACGATGTCGACGAGATCGGCGTCAATCAGCAGCGGAGAATGTTCGAGCAGCGGCAGCGCGACGGTCGGCTGATCTGTCGACAGCGCCCGCACGATCGCGGCCGGCGCATCAAGGCTGCGCGCAAAAGCCTCGGCCATCGCCTGCCGCACCAGCGGCGAGGGATCGTCGAGCAGCATCAGAAGCGCGCCTTCGGCGGCGATGCGGTCGTCTGCAGAAAGGTCTGAGATCAGCCAGGCCCGGGCCAACGCCCTTGTGGCCTCGGCCCGCTCGCCGGCGGGCGCCGTCCTGATCCAATGAATGAACTGCCGAACAATCATGCTGCTTCGGGCTACACAACAAACGAAAAACGATGACGGCTCGTCACCTGCAACACAAAGTAAACCACGACGCTTAACAAAGCGTTCACCATAACTGGCTGGTTTTATTGACGTTTTGTTAAGGGAACCAAGGCGCCCTGCTCACGTGCCCCGGACGCAGCGCAGCACGTCAGTGATGCGCTGCTGAGCCGGGGCCCATTCTCAACGAAAGGATTTGCTGCGGCAGCATGGGTCCCGGCTCTGCGCAGCAGCGTTTCACGCTGCAGCGCGTCCGGGACACGGGAGCGGAGACTAACTCGAGAACGTGCCGCTGCGATCGCTGAAGAGATCGAGCGGCTGCGGCGGCCGCACGTCCGGCGTCGCCGAGGCCACCGAGGTGAACGAGGCGTTGTTGCCCCATAATTTCTGCACCGTGGTCGAGACCGGCTGCGTGGCATCGCCGGGCTGATAGATCGAACGAAACACCGGCGTGCTCGGCGCATTGTCCGCGACGGCTGTTGGCGAGGTCGCATTGACGGGCGTCACGGCGCGTGTGTTCGGGAAGGTCTGGAGATAGGCGGCGTTGTCGATGACAGGCACTGCGGGCTGCACGCCGCTCGCGCTGGCGACCTCAGTGGTCGACGGCGTGCCGCCATACATCGCCATCGCGCTGCGGGTCACCTTCGAATTGGCTGCACTGGCGTAGCGTGCGTCGAGCACCGAGTAGACTTCGGAGACGCTGCGGGCGCGGCCGTCCTTGGCGTAGAAGATCGAACGGTTGGCGGCCGCCGCGTTGGGAAACAGCCGCGCGCCGACCGCTTGCGGATTGTCCTCGGCGTTGGCGATGAGTTTTGCGGCGCCGCCGACGCCCATGAAATGCGCCATGTAGAGCTCGCTGTCGCTCGGCCTGCGGCCGAGCAGACCGGTGAGCTTGAAGCTATTCGACTGCGTCAGCGCCGCCGCCATGGTGGATGCGGCCTCGGGGTCGTCGCGCAGCTTCATGATCGATCGCTTCACCACGGGATCATCGACGGTGTAGGTGCCAGCCGAGGTCCTGGTGATGGCGTCGGCGTAGCTGCCATAGCCGAGCTGGGCACCCGCCTCCTTCACCGTGCCGAGCCAGGTCTGGTCGATGAATTGGTAGAGCCCGTGCGCGGACGAGGTGGTGGCCCCCGCCGTCGGATCGAAATCCGATTCCATCTTGGCGGTGGTCAGCATGTACTGGAAGCTGACGCCGGAGATGTTCGAGGCCTGCTTGATCGCACCGGCGACGCGCGCCCGCGACGAATCGAGAACCGCCGTCTGTGAGGCACCGGAATTGTCGATCGACATGATGAAGTGCCCCGCCCCGCGCGGCGTTGAGCGGCGCCGGCAATTCGGCGCCCGTCGTCTCACCGTGGGACAAGTATGGTTAATGCGGGGTTAATTCGGCTCTCCCCGCCGCCCCGAGTCATTCCGGGGCGCACCGTAGGTGCGAGCCCGGAATCCATCCAGCCGCCCGTGATGCCGTGCGATGGATTCCGGGCTCGCGCTGCGCGCACCCCGGAATGACGGAGGACTACTTCTTATAGACGTCGCTGGGATCGAACAGCCGCTCGGCCCCCGTGAAGACCAGCCTGGCTCCCCCGCCCTCCGCCTCGACCTTGCGATAGAAGCACGACCGTCGGCCGGTGTGGCAGGCCGCGCCGATCTGCTCGACGCGGATCCAGACCGCATCCTGATCGCAATCGGTGCGCATCTCGATGACGCGCTGGGTCTGACCTGAGGTCTCACCTTTTCGCCACAAGGCATTGCGCGAGCGGCTGAAGTACCAGGCCTCGCCGGTCGCAATGGTCTTGCGCAGCGCCTCCTCGTTCATGTGCGCGACCATCAGCACGTCGCCGGTGGCGACGTCGGTCGCGACGCAGGTCACGAGGCCGGCGGCGTCAAAGCGCGGCTGGAAGGAAAGCCCTTCCTCGATCTCATGGGAGTGAGCGGACACGACGACCTCGCTAGAGCATGATCCGGAAGCGGTTTTCCGAAAAGATCATGCTCAAACAACAAAGCTTCGCGAGGTCAGCGCGCGCCTCGCACCAGGGACAGGAAACGGGCCTGCTCCGCCGGATTGTCGCGGAACATGCCGGTGAAGCGGCTGGTGAAGGTGGAGGCACCATGCTTGGCGACGCCACGCACCGACATGCAGGTATGCTCGGCCTCGATCAGCACCGCAACGCCGCGGGGTTTCAGGATCTCGTCGATGGCCGCGGCGATCTGCGCCGTCAGGTGCTCCTGGGTCTGGAGCCTCCGGGCGAAGATGTCGGTCAGGCGCGCGAGCTTGGACAGGCCGACGACGCGTTCCACCGGCGTATAGGCGATGTGCGCCTTGCCGTAGAACGGCATCATGTGATGCTCGCACTGCGAGGTGAACTCGATGTCGCGCACCAGCACGAAATCGTCATAGCCGGCGGTCTCGCCGAAGGTGCGGTCGAGCACCTCGGCCGGGCACTGGTGATAGCCCTGATAGAGTTCGTCGAAAGCTTCGACGACGCGGCGCGGCGTGTCGAGCAGGCCCTCGCGCCGGGGGTTCTCGCCGATATAGGCGAGCAGCGTCTTCACCGCCGCTTCCGCCTCGGCGCGCGCGGGGCGCGGCTGGTCGGCGCGGACGGCGGCCTCCAGGAATTCGGCAGGATCAAGCTCGGCCGGACGGCTCTCGGGCTGCCGGTCAGAGGGCTTGTTGGGGCGGATGGATTTGATTGCAGCGTCCATATCTTCTCCGTTCGACGGCCTTGCGGCCGGAGTGTCACCGGCAGACGGGGCGGCCAAGCCGCCGGACGCCTGAACAGAACAACTGAAGCCGGTGGAAAAGATCCTCGCCACTAACGTCGGCCGCGTGGGTCTCGCCGCCCCGCTGGACTATTTTTCCGCCGGTTCCGCCCCTATATAGGACCGTGGACGCCGCCCGCCAAGGCCGATCGGGCGCGGAAGTGCTGGACTCCATCACATGCTGAACGACATCTACAACAAGCGGATCATTGAGCTGGCCGGGAATATTCCGCGCCTCGGACGGTTGTCGGACCCGGACGCCTCCGCCACCGCCCACTCCAAGCTGTGCGGCTCGACCGTAAAGGTCGATCTCAAGATGAGCGGCGACACCGTCACCGACTTCGCCCATGACGTGAAGGCCTGCGCCTTGGGCCAGGCTTCTTCATCCATCATGGCAAGTCACGTGGTCGGCTCGACTGCGAGCGAACTCCGTGAGTTACGCGAAACCGTTCGCAAGATGCTGAAGGAGAACGGCGCGCCTCCTGAAGGCAAATGGCAGGAGATCAAGTTCCTCGAGCCAGTCCGGGACTACAAGGCGCGCCATGCCTCGACGTTGCTGACCTTCGATGCGGTGGTCGATGCGATCGGTCAGATCGAGGCCAAGACCAAGCAGCCAGCCGCGGCGCAGGGCTGAGATGCTTCCGGGTTCGTCGCTTTGCGACGCCCCGGAATGACAGGAGCGAATCTTACTTCTGCGCCGCCGTAGCCGGTGCTGCCGCGCTGCCGGTCGGCACCAGAGCTTCCGCCGTCTTGGTCGACTTGGCAGGCTGCGCCTGCTCCGGTTCCGCGCCGAACCTGGCCTGCGTCTTCGGTGCAAGCTCCGCCATTGCCGGCGCCGAGATGTCCACATGCGGGAGCACATCAGCCACGAGATCGGTCGTGACCAGATTGGTGAGCTTGAGCTCGCCGGTGTCGAGCTCATGCAGGTCTTCCCAGGGCGGAACGCTAAGCGCAAGCGACAGCAAGTCGCCGGCGCCGCCCATGTCGAAGGTGTATTTGGCGAGGCGGCCGATGTCGCGCTCCACGATCATCAGATCCTGCGCGCTGTAGCTTGCGGCCTTGGCATCGTCGGCCCGGTCGCCCATCCAGATCTGATGGACGCGGACATGGGCGGCTTCCGGCACGTAGCGCTTCTTGCCGGCCAGCAGCAGGAACACGCACATGGACTCGCAATAGGCTTCCGGCGCGACCGCCGGGCGAGCCGACCGCCCGCCGCGGAGGGTTACGCCGACCGTGGTCAAGAGCCCGAGATTGCGGAAGCGGCGGCCGAGCGTGATCGCGTCATTGACGGAACCGCCGCTGGAGTCGAGCACCACGGTCGCGCCGCCGAGCTGGCGTCCACGCGAAAACTCTTCGAATTCCTTGGGCGTATCGGCGGTGATAATGCCGACTGCGCTGATCCAGCCGCGGCAGTTCGGCTCGCAGGCGACCCAGCTGAACTTCATCGGCAGCTTGCGCTCCTCGAGGGCAGCGCCGGCTCGGGCCGACGACCCGAACGTCGCGACGGCGCCAGCCAGCGCGACTCCACAAACGGCGGTTCCAACCAGCAACCAGCCGCGAAGATGAAGGGAGTTCAGAAGTCTCAATCTGGTTCCTTCCCCAAGCCCCAAAGGTCCCCAAACAATCCCCGGTAGCGTCCTCTGAGTCCATCATACAGGCGTATGTTTCTACACATGGACGTCATAAAAATGGTATCCGTGGGAATACAGATCGTCCACAGGTACTTGCTGCACTGCTCCCAAAAAGCACGCAAAATATGGCGCGCGAACAACAGCTTATGGTTCCCTGCGCCGGAACCATGCAACACCTCGATCAACATCGCAGCAAAGCGCACATGAAGCATTCAGCCTGCGAGCATTGTTCCAGTTCTATCGACGGTGTGCTCCGGCTGCCGCGCTGGTTCGGCCGTGCGCTGATCTGGCTGTATCGGCATACGCTGTCGCCCCTGGTCGGTTACAACTGCCGCCATTTGCCGACCTGCTCGGTCTATGGCGATGAGGCGATCGAACGGTTCGGGCTTTGGGCCGGCGGCTGGATGACGCTCGCGCGCCTGCTCCGCTGCAACCCCTTCGGCACGTCCGGCATCGACAATGTGCCCCTCACCGCGCCGCACGGCGCACGCTGGTATCTGCCCTGGCGCTACGGCCGCTGGCGCGGGGTCAATGCGTCCTGACGTTTGCGCGGGATGCATTCTGCATCGCTGCCCTGACCGGAACCGGAACTTTCCGCTCGCGTTGTTTTGATGCTCCCACGGGAGGAAACAACAATGCGCTGGAAAATCAGCCCTCATTTTCACTTCAAGCTTGGCCCGAATTTCGGTCACCGGGGACACGATCCCAGAACCATCGACCTGCTCGCCATCATCGCCCTGCTGGCACTCGTCCTCGGCTCAGGCTGGTATCTGGCGAGGAGCCTTGCGACACAGCCAAGCACGACGACGTTCATCGTGCCGAGCCAGAGCGTGCATTGGTAGCTTAGAGATCCAGCACCAGCCGTTCGGCGTCCGAGCCGGCCACGCAAACCATGAGATAGCGCTCGCGCTCATAGGGCGACAGGATACGGTCGCGGTGCACCGGCTTGCCTTCGATCCATCCGACCTTGCAGGCGCCACAGATGCCGCCGCAGCAAGAGGTCGCGATGTCGATGCCGCCTTCCTGCAACGCGGCCAACATGGTCTGGCCGGCCCGCACGTGAATCTCGGCGCCCGAGCGCGCCAGTGACAGGGTGAACGGTTTGGCGGCGGGATCGATGACCGGTGGTGGTGCGACGAACCGCTCGATATGGACACTCGCCGCAGGCCACGCCGCGGTCACCCGCTCGAAATCGTCGATCATGCTTTCCGGGCCGCAGCAGGCGACCATGGTCTCGGATCCGCCCGCTCCGACGAGCGCGGCGAGATCGGGCCGCCCGGCCCGGGACGTCCAATGCACGATGATGCGCCCCTTGTCGACCAGTGAGCCGAGATGCGCGGCGAGCGGCACCTCCTCGCGCACGATCAGATGCAGCGTGAAGTCGGCTTGCTGCGTGCGTTCGAGATGCCGCGCCACGGACAGGAATGGCGTCACGCCGATGCCGCCAGCCAGGAACACATAGCGCGCGATGCGAGCTTGGGGCTCAAGTCCGCCCCGTGGCAACGACACGCCGATGAGGTCTCCGATGCCAACTTCGTCGTGCAGCGCCCGCGAGCCGCCGCGTCCATCCGCTTCGCGCTTGATCGCGATGACATAGCGCGTGTTGTCCGCGGGCTCGTTGCACAGCGAATAGGTGCGGACCAGCCCGTTCGGCAGATGCAGATCGATATGCGCGCCGGGCTTGAACGGCGGCAATTCCCACCGGTCGGGATCGGCCAGCGTGAACAGTTTTATGCCTGCCCCCGCCTCCTCGATGCCGGTGACGACCGTCTTGACCGTCGTGATCGGGCGCGCGCTCATGCCGCATTCCGCACGATGTCGCCGACCCTGACGATGCCGCCTTGCAGAATCTTGCAGTTGAGGCCGGAGCGATTGATCAAGGGGTCGAAGATCGCCTTGCCCGTGATCTCCTCGATATGCCGGCACGGCACCGACAGCCGCGTCGCTTCCAGCAGGGTCTCGCCCAGCCAGAAGCGGCGGCCGACAAGATGATTCAGCGGCACGCCCTCTACCGTGACGTTACGCCGATGCTCTTCTGGGCCGAGCTCGATCCCGGCGTCGCGCTTCAGCGCAACCAGCGTCTCAAGTTCGAACAGGGTGACCTGCCGGCCCTCCTCGGGCTTGTGCGAGTAGAACCCCTCTTCGTTGCCGATCATGTAGCGGTCGCCCTCGATCCCCTTGCCGGCGACGAGGGTGAGCGTCTCGGCTGCGCGCATCGGCAGGAACGCGCGCGGGGCGAGATGGAGGAAGCGCACCACGCCGGTCCAGCCGAGCTGTGCTGCGCTCTGCGCCGGACTGGAGCTGATCGTATCAAGCATGACAGAATCCTTGTCTGAAGCGATGGCGCGCCGCAGGTAGCGGCGCGCCGCGGGATCAGGTCAGTTCCTTGTTCGCCATCTCCGGCGCAAACCTTGTCGCGGTCGCGGTGATGGCGGCACAGGTGATGAGCAGCAGCGAGACCGGCCAGGTTGCGCCGCCGCTCCAGGCCATGAGAGAGGCTGCGATCAGCGGCGTCAATCCGCCGCTCAGCGCCGCGCCGACCTGGAACCCGAGCGAAGCGCCGCTGTAACGCAGGCGCGCGGTGAACAGCTCGGAATACCAGGGCGCGCCGATACCGAACATGACCATCTGACCGAAGGTGATCGCGACCACGATGGTGCAGATGACGGTGGTGGGATCGCGGGTGTCGAGCAGCCAGAACAGCGGGAAGGCAAACAGCGCCGAGAATACGCAGCTCGCGTAGAACATGGTCTTGCGGCCGACGAGATCGGACAGCCAGCCGAACAGCGGAATGGCAAGCAGCGCGACCAGCGACGCGGCAAAGGCGCCGTTCAGCACCACCGCCCGCGGCAGTCCCAGATTGGCGGTGGCATAGGACATCACGAACACGCCGCCGATGCTGGCATAGGCGATCTCGGAAATCTTGAGACCGACCGCTGTGAAGAAGGGCCTGCGGTGATGCGTGAAGATCTCGACCAGCGGCAGCTTCGCAACGTCCTTCTTGGCCTGGACCTGACGGAAGGCGGCGGTCTCCTCCATGTTGAGGCGGATGTAGAGGCCGACGCCGACCAGGAGGATCGAGATCAGGAAGGGGATGCGCCAGCCATAGGCCATGAAGTCGCTCTCCGGCAGGCTCACCACCAGCGCGAACATGCCGATCGCGGCGAGATTGCCGATGGGATTGCCGACCTGCACCATGCTGCCGAGCAGGCCGCGGCGGTGTGTCGGGCAATTCTCCACCACCATCAGCACGGCCCCGCCCCATTCGCCGCCGAGGCCGATACCCTGGAGAAAGCGCAATCCAATCAGCAGCACCGGCGCGGCGATGCCGATCTGCTGGTAGGTCGGAAGCAGGCCGATCAGGAAGGTGCCGATGCCCATCACCATGATCGTGATCGCGAGCATCGCCTTGCGGCCGACCCGGTCGCCGTAATGGCCAAAGATCGCAGCCCCGAGCGGCCGTGCCAGAAATCCGACGGCATAAGTGCCGAAGGCCGCGATGGTGGCGAGCGTGGGGTTGCCGGCGGCGAAGAAGACCTTGTTGAACACCAGCGCGGTCGCCGTGCCATAGATGAGGAAGTCATACCATTCGACCGCGGTGCCGATCACGCTCGACCACACGATCCGCCGCAAGCTCGCCGCCTCGTCCGGCGCTACGTTCAGGGTTACGTCGTCTGCTACGGTCATCGATCTCTCCAAAAAGTACCGGCGCCTGGGGAAAAGCAGTTGGTTCGGTCCGTGCGCCCATCGGCAGCCACGGCGGTAAAAATCGATCATGTTTACTGTTGGAAATCAACGCATCGGAACGCGGCAAATGCCGTCGATCACGGCAAAGTCGACGAAATGCACTTATTTTCAGCCTATTTTCGCGTTATACCAGTTCACCTGCTCACAATATCCGCGCCCCTGCCTGAAATTTCCGCTCATAAGTTTTCCTTTGGAATACAATCGGCGACGACCGGCGCGGCGCGTTGCCGGCCGCCGGGCTGGCAGTCCGGCGCCATCTGTTGCAAAACAGGTCTGAGCAGTTCGGGAGATTCATGCGTGCTTGACGTCAGCAAAGCCACGGCGGTCGGGGCCAATATCCGCCAGGCGCGGATCGCCAAGGGCCTGACGCTGGACCAGCTTGCGAAACAGAGCGACCTCACGCGCGGTTACATCTCGCTGGTCGAGCGCAATCTCAAGATCCCCTCTCTCGCCGCACTGCTGCGGATGGCCGCCGCGCTCGAGGTCAATGTCGCGAACTTCTTCGATCCGAACGCCGAGCCGGCGCCGCGCTACACGCTGTTCCGCCGCCAAGACGGCAATGTGCCGCTGTTCCAGGACACGTTTGGCGTGGTCCCATTGGCGACCGGCCGCACCCGCAAGATGATGGAGCCATTTCTGCTGAGCCCGCCGCATAAGTCCGCCACGCGCGCCTCGCATGCGGGTGAGGAGCTGCTGTTCGTCGTCAACGGCAAGATCGCGATCAAGCTCGATGGCGAAGAGCTCGTCCTCGGCAAGGGGGACTGCCTGTATTTTTCAGGCGAGACGCCGCACGAGGTCAGGAGCCTCGGCCGGCAGAAAGCCGAAGTGCTGGTCGTCGTGGCCCAGACCTCTTGAGGCCCGACCTCGCAAAAAGCCTAGCGGAACCAGAAAAAACGTCCCTGTGACGGCGGGACCGACTCCGGCGGCCGCAGCCGCTTCGGGCGCGGCGGCTTTGGCGCCGGCTCGGCGGCCGACGTGGTCTCCGGAGCCGGCGCGGTCTCGCTGCCCGGCACCTTCACCGACAGCAGCAAATTCGATTCGTGCGTCCGCCAGCGGTAGCCGACGCCGAAATCGATCGGCTGAGCGCGCGTGAACAGCTCGGCGTAGCGCTCCTGGTAGCGGCCGGGGAATTCGTCGATCGGCCCGAGATAGCGGCCGAACGGGAAGAACCGCCACTGCCGCGCATTGTAGTTCGCGAGCGGAATGCCGGAATCGTCCTGGATGATGGTGGCACTGTTGGCGAGCAACCAGTCTCGCACAACGGTGAAATTGCCGGAGTGCAGCAGGTAGGACGCACTCTTGAGCAGGCTGTTGCCGGGCCCGAGAGTCTCGCAGAATTTCAGGAAGCCTGCGGCGCGTGCGCCGGAATTGGAAAGATCGGTCGAGAAATAATACAGCGTGCGCGCTTCCCCATTGCTGCCCGCAAAGGTGATACGGACGCCGCGCGTCGCGTTCCGTCCCGGATTGTCGTCGCCAACATGCATCCCGCCCTTATCGTCGAGCGCGACCATCTCGACATTGCGGATGGTCTTGCCGGAGCGGGCGAGGAAGACATAGAGGATCGGTAAGGTGCCGTTGACCTGGTTGGTGCGCAGGTCGACCTTCATCTGCTTGGTGATGAAGAAGGAGAAGCTCAGGATCGAGCCGAGCGAGCGTTCGACATTGTAGAGCGCGGCGCCGACCGAACCGCGCGGCAGCCGCGTCAGGTCGGGCACCGCACCGACCGGCTCCAGCGCGCCGAGCACGTAGGTGCTGGCCCTGGAATAGAAGGCATTGGCGTAGAGGAAATCCGGGCCGCTGAACATGTAAAACATGGTCGGCCGCGGCGCGGCGAGATTGACGTCGGCCCAGCTGCGGATCTTCGAGAGCTGCCTCTGCTCGAGCTGAGCAAAGGCGCTGTCGAAGAATTTTGCGTGACGCTGCCAGCCGGGGTCCTTCGTGAGCGGCACCAGCGGCGAGTCCGCCGAAGGCTGCATGCCCGCAAGGAAGCGCGCGGTGTCATCGAAAGTGACCTCCGCGGCAGGCGTGGACGAGACGGCCGCAGCCAGCAGGGCAAGGGCGACGGCCGCTATTCTCAAGGCTCGGACCATGTCTATTCGCGATGTGGTGAAGCGGCAGCGGCAACCGGCCGCCTGCGGAAAATAGCATAGATCAACAGGCCCGAGAGCATAACGAGCATCCCCGACAGCGACTGCACCGGCCGCTCGGTCAAGAGGTAGTACATCATGAACGCGGTCACGAGCAGGAAAATGAGCGGCGTGAGCGGGTATCCCCAGGCGCGATAGGGCCGCGGCAGGTCGGGATCGGTGATGCGCAGCTTGATGACTCCGGCGACCGTGAAGAACGAGCAGAACAACAGCGCGAACTGGATGAAGTCGAGCACCGCCTCGAAGCTGCGCGTGAACAGCAGAAGATTGGCGACGGCGAGCTGGAACAGGACGGCATAGGCCGGCGCGCCCCTCACCGATCGCTTCGAGAACACGCGCAAGGCGGGAAGGTCCTCCCCCATGGTCATCATCACGCGCGGCCCGATCCACATCATCGCACTGATCGAGGAGATCAGGCCGACGCAAATCATGGCGCCGACGATCCGGCCGCCGAGGTTGCCGAAGATGGCGGTGCCGGCGACGCTGGCGACGTCGAGCTGGCCGGCAAGCGCACTCACCGGCGTGGAATAGAGAAAGACCGCGTTGAGCGCGACGTACAGCACGAGCACGATCAGCGTGCCCGCGAGCAGCGCGCGCGGCAGGCTCTGCTGCGGCGTATTCATCTCGCCGATGATGTAGGTCGCGGCATTCCAGCCCGAGAACGAATACATCACGAAGACGAGGCCGATCGCGAAGGGCGCGCTGACGATGTGCGCGAGGTCGCCCGGCTGCGGCGTGAAGGCGATCGGCTGCGGCACGCCGACGACGAAGCCGGCGACCAGGAAGGCGACGATCAGCATGACCTTAAGGATGGTCGAGATCAGCTGGAAGGTCGAGGAGTGCCTGACGCCGGTCAGTTGCACGAGAGAGACCAGCCATACCACGCCGATGGCCAGCGGGATCGGCGGCAGATCGGGCACGACGGATTTGGCGTATTCGCCGAACGCCATCGCGGCGAGCGCGACGGGCGCTGCAAAGCCGACCGTCGCCGACACCCAGCCGGCGAGAAAGCCGAAGGCCGGATGATAGGTGCGGCCGAGGAAGTTGTACTCGCCGCTCGAGCGCGGAAACATCGCGCCCAACTCGCTGTAGGCGAACACCCCGCACAGCGCGACGATGCCGCCGACCGTCCAGAGCAGCAGGATCGAGAAGCCGGACGGGATGTCCTTGACCTGGAAGCCGAGGCTGGTGAAGACGCCGACCCCGATCATGTCGGCCACAACGATGGCGGTCGCGACCGGAACGGAGACCCCGGCCCCGCTCCCGGTCAGCCGGGCAGTCCAGCCTGCGGTTCCCGCGTCTGATGCCGTCATCGGGGTCCTTAATCCCAGGCGTCTCGCCTCGTGGGGCCCATCGTGCAGTTTGGCCCAGTCAATTCAAGCAGGGTTAACAAGGGTTAAATGAGGCAAGGTTAGCAGGTACCAAAACACCGACTAAGCATGCTTTTGGACAATGCCGCTGGATTTGCCCGGATTTCCCGCTCCCCTTCCCCACAATCAGGACACGATTGCATGGTCCTTTTGAGCGTTCCGGATGTGGGGAAGTTTCTCCGGACGCTTAACGTCGCCTAAACGCCAGTCGGCTCAATTGTCGTAGAGAATGCCGATGGACGTGACTTTGGGGTCATGGGTGGATGGTCGGGGCCGTTCCGAACATGAGAGCTGACATTCGTGCCGATCGGACCTCGTCCGGTCGGCACGGTCGTGCGCTCCGGGTCGGCCTGATCTCAGCCCTGGTGCCGCTGTCGCTCACGCTGGTTCAATGCGGCAAGGCGCCCGATCCGGTGGCGCTGGCGGCGAACTCGCAAGCGAATGTCCAGGTGGTCGCCAAGACCAATACCCGACAAGTTGCCAGCGCCGACACGTTCGAGGATCGCTTCCCCGCCCCGCAGTTCAGGGAGCGCTTTCCCTCTGCGAGCGAGAGTTTCCTGCAACGGCAGATATCTGACTTCTCGCCCAAGCGTGCCGTGCAAGAGCAGCCGGAGCAGGCGCCCTACAAGGTGGCGTCGCTCGAGCCGCAAGTCCCCTACAAGCGCCCCGCCCGCGAGGACCTGACGACGCTCGTCAGCATGAAGTCGTCGGCCTTCCCCTATTTCGGCAACAACCCCGCCTCTGACGCGCCCTTCCTCAACATTTCCAAGGGCGACCGTCGCGGCCACCGCAGCTATTCCGGGCGTGTCTACTGGCAGGACGAGACCTACAGCGACAGCCGCGTGCTGGTGCACGTGCCCGAGCATTTCGACCTGCGCAAGCCGGGCGTGATCGTGGTGTTCTTCCACGGCAATGGCGCAACGCTCGAGCGCGACGTCCGCGACCGGCAGCTGGTGCCGAAACAGATCACCGATTCCGGCGCCAACGCCATCCTGCTTGCGCCGCAGATGGCGGTCGACGCCGCCGATTCCAGCGCCGGCAAGTTCTGGCAGCCGGGCGGCTTCAAGCGCTTCATGGCGGAATCGGCCGACCATCTCGCCCGCCTCACCGGCGATCCCAACAGCGCGCGCGCTTTCGCCAACATGCCGATCGTGATCGTCGGCTACAGCGGGGGCTTCCTGCCGACGGCCTGGAGCCTGGAGGTCGGCGGCATCAGCGACCGCGTCCGCGGCGTGGTGCTGCTCGACGCGGTCTACGGCGAAATGGACAAGTTCGCCTCCTGGATCGAGAGCCACCGTTCCGGCTTCTTCGTCAGCGCCTACACCCGATACACGGCGCGGCGCGACCGCGAGCTGATGAGCATGCTCAGGCAGAAGGGCATCAGCGTCGCCGAGGACATGGATGGGCCGCTCCGTCCCGGCAGTGTGGTGTTCGTCGAGACCGGCGATGGTATCACCCATCGCGATTATGTGACCCGCGCCTGGACGCGGGATCCGCTCAAGGACGTGCTGGTGAAGATGTCGGCGACGCCATCGCTCGCGCTGACGCGCGTCGCCTCAACCAATCCATCAGCATCGGGCCGCTAGGCCGAAAATTGCTCAGCTCGATCGACGACTGAACCCTCGCCTGGCGAATATCAGTTGAATATTAGTTCTTGGGCAGCTTCGGAATGCTCTCGGCAAAGCCGTTGAAGCAGGCCAGCCGCTCGTCCTCTTCCTTGAAGAAACGGCAATCGGCGTAGCCCTTGGCCTTCGCCGGCTTCGGCTTCGGCGCCGGCGGGATCACGGCGTCGTAGCAGTTGAGGCGATCCTTGGTGCCGTCATCGATCTCGAGGCAGGCCTGGAGCCGAACGGCGACCGACTGCGGCTTGCCCTTCGCCGCCGCGGCAGGCTTGGCCGCCGCCTCTTTGGTCCCCGCTTTAGTCTCCTTGGGCTTGACCTGCACCAGCGGCTTGTCCCCGACCATCGGTGGTTTCTCGGTTTGCGCAAATGCGGAGGCTGAATAGAGCACCGCGGCAACCGCCAGAATCATCCTCATCTCAGTCAACTCTCTTTGATCCCCGTGACCGGCCTTCTAACGCTCCCGCGCGCCGTTTGCCAAGCGCCTTGCGTATACGAAACGCGGCGTTCAGGCGGTGGCGGCAGCCGCCGGCCGGGGCCGGGTCAGCACCACCAGGATCAGTGCCAGCACGACGAAGCCGACCGCGACGAAGCCGAGCGTGTGCAGGAGCTCGCGGGCAAACAGCAGCCCGCCGACGGCGGAGCCGACCGCCTGGCCGATATAGAGGACCGAGGTGTTGAGCGCGACGGTCGCCGATGCCAGCGGCGGCGCGGCCGTGACCAGCCGCACCTGCTGCATCGAGTTGGTCGAGGCAAAGCCGAGGCCCCAGATCGCGACCGCGCCCGCCATCGAGACGAGCGAGCCTGCGCCGAGCGCCCAGCCGGTCATCCCGGCAAGCAGCAGGCAGGTGAACAGCAACGAGGTGCGATAGGGCCCCGAGGTGTCGACGATGCGGGTCGCGATGACAACGCCAAGGAAGCCGCAGACGCCATAAAGCGCGAACACCATGCCGATCGCATCGGGACCGGCGCCGGTGAGCTTGTTGAGCAGCGGGCCCATGTAGGTGAACACGACGAACTGCCCCGACATTTGCAGCATCGTGATCGCAAGCAGCAGCAGGATCGTCCTGCTCCGGCCGACGGCGGCCCATGTCTTCAGATCCACCGGCGCGCCCTTCAGGCCCGCCGGCAGGCGCAGCAGCAACAGCAGGAAGCTGATGCAGCCGAGCGCGCCTATCCCGCCATAGGCCGCGCGCCAGCCATAGCGGCTGGCGATGAAGGTGATCAGCGGCAGGCCGACCGCGGCAGCCAGCGACCAGCCGAGGAAGATATAGGCGATCGTGCTGCCGCGCCGCTCCGCCGGCACGATCAGCGCCGCCGTGCCGGCGGCCTGCGGCGTATAGAGCGCGCCGACTGCGAGCATCACGAGGCGAATGATCAAGAGGCTGGCGTAGTCGGGCGCAAACGCCGAGGCGAGATTGCCGAGCGCGAGCACCGCGAGCGTCGTGGTGAGCAGATTCCGTCGCTCGATGCGGCTGGTCAGCCACGCCGTCAGCGGCGAGCCGATGCACAGCGTCACCGCGCCGAAAGTGATCAGGAGCCCGGCCGCGTGGACGCTTATCCCAAGCCCCGCCGATAGTTCCGGCAGCATGCCGGCCGGCGCCAGCACCGAGCAGCCAGTGACGAGATTGCCGAGCATCAGCGCGGTTGGCGCGAAACGGCCGGCGGCGGGGGCATTTTCCATGCAAACGCATGTAGCGGCCGCATGTGGCGAGTTAAAGGGCACAACGTCAAATAGTTGGCGCACTGCCCCGGCTTTTGCGCGCCACTTTCTTGGAATTGCCGGATTGCACAGGCCGAATCGCCTGATATATCGCTCGTTCCCGCTTACCTGCGCTCGTTCGCAGGAGTGAGCCTCAGGAGAAAGCAATGACCGACCAGCCCAAATCCGAGTCCGGCTTCCAGTACAGCCTCTCCAATCTGAAGCCCGTGACCCCCGCTCCCAAAGTCACCCTCACCTTCCCCGACGGCGCCCAGCGCCAGTTCGACAAGGGCATCACCGGCCTCGACATCGCCAAGGGCATCTCGCCGTCGCTGGCCAAGCGCACGGTTGCGATGGCGCTCGACGGCGCGCTCGCCGATCTCAATGACCCCATCGAGGACGACGCCAAGATCGAGCTGGTCAATCGCGACGACCCGCGCGCGCTGGAATTGATCCGCCACGACTGCGCGCACGTGCTGGCCGAAGCCGTGCAGACGCTGTGGCCGGGCACCCAGGTCACCATCGGTCCGGTGATCGAGAACGGCTTCTACTACGACTTCTTCCGCAACGAGCCGTTCACGCCGGAAGACTTTGCCGCGATCGAGAAGAAGATGCGCGAGATCATCGCGCGCGACAAACCCTTCACCAAGGAAGTCTGGGATCGCGAGAAGACCAAGCAGGTGTTCCGCGACAAGGGCGAGGCGTTCAAGGTCGAGCTGGTCGACGCCATTCCCGGCACCGAGCCGATCAAGATCTACTATCAGGGCGACTGGTTCGACCTCTGCCGCGGCCCGCACATGACCTCGACCGGCAAGGTCGGCAATGCCTTCAAGCTGATGAAGGTGGCCGGCGCCTATTGGCGCGGCGACAGCAACAACCCGATGCTGACCCGCATCTACGGCACGGCCTTCGCCAAGCAGGAGGACCTCGACACCTATCTGAAGCAGATCGAGGAAGCCGAGAAGCGCGACCATCGCAAGCTCGGGCGCGAGCTCGACCTCTTCCACTTCCAGGAGGAAGGTCCGGGCGTCGTGTTCTGGCACCCGAAGGGCTGGACCATCTTCCAGCAGCTGATCGCCTATATGCGCCGCCGCCTGACCGGCGACTACAACGAGGTCAACGCGCCGCAGATCCTCGACAAGGTCTTGTGGGAGACCTCGGGCCATTGGGGCTGGTACCGCGAGAACATGTTCGCGGCGCAGTCGGCCGGCGACGAGGCCGAGGACAAGCGCTGGTTTGCGCTGAAGCCGATGAACTGCCCGGGCCACGTCCAGATCTTCAAGCACGGCCTGAAGAGCTACCGCGACCTGCCCTTGCGCCTCGCCGAGTTCGGCGTGGTACATCGCTACGAGCCGTCGGGCGCCATGCACGGCCTGATGCGCGTGCGCGGCTTCACCCAGGACGACGCGCACATCTTCTGCACCGAGGACCAGCTCGCCGAAGAGTGCCTGAAGATCAACGATCTCATCCTGTCGACCTACGCGGATTTCGGCTTCACTGGCGACCTCACGGTGAAGCTGTCGACCCGCCCCGACAAGCGCGTCGGCACCGATGCGATGTGGGATCACGCCGAACGCGTGATGGCGACCGTGCTGCGCGAAATCCAGTCGCAGAACAATCACATCAAGACCGAGATCAATCCCGGCGAAGGCGCGTTCTACGGGCCGAAGTTCGAATATGTGCTGCGCGACGCCATCGGCCGCGACTGGCAGTGCGGCACCACGCAGGTCGACTTCAACCTGCCGGAGCGGTTCGGCGCGTTCTACATCGACCATGACGGCGGCAAGAAGCCGCCTGTCATGGTGCATCGCGCGATCTGCGGCTCGATGGAGCGCTATATCGGCATCCTGATCGAGCACTATGCCGGCAACTTCCCGCTCTGGCTCTCGCCGGTGCAGGCGGTGGTCACGACCATCACCTCGGAAGGCGACGAGTACGCCAAGGTGGTGCTGGAGCAGGCGCGGCGCGCCGGGCTTCGGGTCGAGATCGACCTGCGCAACGAAAAGATCAACTACAAGGTCCGCGAGCACTCGCTGGCCAAGATCCCGGCACTGCTCGTGGTCGGCAAGAAGGAGGCCGAGACGCATTCGGTCTCGGTTCGCCGGCTCGGCAGCGACGGCCAGAAGGTGATGACGACGGCCGAGGCGATCGCCGCACTGGTCGACGAGGCAACCCCGCCCGACGTGAAGCGGGCGCGTGGCATTGCCTAGCCCGCTGCGATCACCGAGCACGCGGCCCGTCTAGGCACGCTCGGCCACCTCCGCGCCTTCGGCGCAATAGAGGAACAGTCTCGCAAGGAATGTCCCGGGCGCTTCGCGCCCGCGGCCTCCCTGTTCGCCGGCCTACCGCAGACGAGCAGCCATTGCGCGTCTGCAACACAATCTCCCCGATCACGGTAGCTGATCGGCTGCCGGAAATATGCCCCATGAAATGGGGATACCGACGCTGCGCCTCTTTGCGCAATCGGTCTCCCATGCGGGACGTAACCGAGACACTTCGATCTGGCCGACATGCCCTTTTGACGGCCAGCCTTGCCATCGCGTTTGTCGCGATCGCAAGCCCAGTCCATGCCCAATATGTCTGCGGGGCTCACGTCTCCGAGTACGCGACCGGCACCGGCTCGCTCGCCTGCGGCGCCTGGGCCCGCGCCGATACTGCGGAAGCGACCGCGATCGGCACAAACAGCTATGCAACGGGAAACAGTGCCACGGCCGTGGGGTACTGGGCCCGCGCCTACGGTTCGCAGGCCTCGGCTTTCGGCCGCGAAGCCTATGCAGGCGGTGATCAGGCGAGCGCATTCGGTTCGGAGGCCGTTGCGAGCCAAGACCGAGCCGCCGCGTTCGGGTATTTGAGCTACGCCACCGGCAGCAGTTCCGTCGCACTCGGCGCCTACGCGAACGCCTCGGCTACGAATTCGGTGGCCTTGGGCACCGGCTCCATAGCCGACATTGAAAACACGGTGTCGATTGGCAAGGTCGGCGCCGAGCGGAAGCTCGTCAACCTCGCCGGCGGCACCATCGCCTCCGGCTCGACGGACGCCGTCAACGGCGGCCAGCTCTACACGGCCAACCAGCGCGTCGCCGCCGCCGCGTTCGGCACCACGCTCGACGGCTCCGGCCAGCTCGTCGCGCCGAGCTATACCATCCAGGGCACGACCTACGACAGCGTCGCCGGCGCCTTCTCGGCGGTGAACAGCGCGCTCGCCGCCACGAACTCCAGCATCGCATCGCTGAACGCGACCTTGAGCGGCCTGTCGGCCGCCAGCCAGTACGTCAAGGTCAATAGCGCCGCCGCGACCGCGAGCGCGTCAGGCGCCGATGCGATCGCCATCGGCGGCAATTCGCAGGCGACCCAATCCGGATCGATCGCAATCGGTCTGAACTCCGCCTCGACCGGCGTCAACGCGATCGCGATCGGCACGGGTGCGGTGGCAACCGGCTCGGTCGCGGTCGGCGCCGCGGCCACCGCCAGCAACGGCGGCGCAGCTTTCGGCGACGGCGCGGTCGCCACCGGCTCCAATGCCGCTGCGCTCGGCACCAATGCATCCGCCACGGCGGCCAATTCGGTTGCGATCGGTTCCGGCTCGACCAACACTGTTGCCAATACCGTCTCGTTCGGTTCGGCGGGCAACGAGCGGCGGCTGACCAATGTCGCAGCCGGCGTCAACCAGACCGACGCCGTCAATGTCGGGCAATTGCAGTCGACGGCGGCCGGCTTCCAGTCGCAGATCGGCACGCTGCAGAGCGAGATCGCCGCCAACCAGCAGGAGGCCCGACGCGGCATCGTCGCCGCCGTATCCTCAGCGCCGGTGCTGATGCCTTCGGCGCCGGGCAGAACGACGGTCGCGGTGAACACCGGCTATTATCGCGGCCAGTCCGGTGTCGGCATCGGCGTCTCACATCGCCTGAACTGGGCCGTGCCGACCATGGTGTTCGGCGGCTATTCCAACGGCGGCGGCAGCGAGCATGTCGGCCGCGCCGGCATGGCCGTCGAGTTCTGAGCGGAAGCTGAAGGCTCGTCTGGTCCGCTCGCCTCCCCCGGACGGACCTCTTCAAGATTTCCTCTAAAATGCCTTCCCTTCACACCCCACGGGGCCTATCTCCGGGCGAGAACAGCAAGCCACAAGGACCTGCCAGTGCCCGACGCCATTGAACTCCTGAAGACCCGCCGCTCGGTCAAGCCGCGCGAGATGACCGGACCCGGCCCCTCGGCTGCCGAGCTCGAGACGATCCTCACCATCGGCGCGCGCGTGCCCGATCACGGCAAGCTCGCGCCCTGGCGCTTCATCATCTTCGAGGGTGACGGCCGCCAGCGCGCCGGCGAGGTCATCGCGAGGGTCTTCGCTCGGAAGAATCCGGGTGCGCCGGCGGCCGACGTCGAGGTCGAGCGCAAGCGCCTGATGGACGCGCCGTTGGTGATCGGCATCGTCAGCTTCACCAGGCCGCATCCGAAGGTGCCGGCGTTCGAGCAGGAATTGTCGGCGGGCGCCAGCGCCATGAACATCGTCACGGCCGCCACCGCGCTCGGCTACGGCGCCTGCTGGCTGACCGGCTGGTTTGCCTTCGACCGCGACGTGCTTGATGGCCTCGGCCTCAAGCCGGACGAGAAGCTCGCCGGCTTCGTCCATATCGGCACGCCGACCAAACCGAGCGAGGACCGTCCGCGACCGTGCCTTTCGGAAATTGTGACGCGCTTTTAATCGAAGGCTTGTTGACGCCCCGAACGTTGTGCGGCTTTGATCCCGGCGAGGGAGGAAGCCCAGATGCGACGGCGTGAATTTCTTGTCGGGGCCGCGATGCTCGCCGGCTCGATGGCACGAAGCCGGGCTGCCGATATTCCCGCTCCCTCTTCCGAGGGGCTCGACCGCATCACGGCGTATTTCGACGACGAGGTGGGAAGCGGCCGGCTGCCGGGCGCGGTGATCCTGGTCCAGCAGCACGGCAAGCCGGTCTACCTGAAGAGCTTCGGCGTGCGCGACACCACGACCGGTCTCGCCATGACGCCGGACACGATCTTCGCCATCCACTCCATGACCAAGCCGATCACGTGCCTCGGCGCGATGATGCTGATCGACGAGCGCAAGCTTGCGCTGACCGACCCCGTGTCGAAATACATCCCCCTGTTTGCGAGGACCAAGGTGGGCCTCGAGGTCGGCAAGCTGGAGCTTGACCTCGTGCCACCGGTCCGTCCTGTCAACATCGAGGATCTGCTGCGGCACACCTCTGGCATCAGCTACGATTACATCGGCGGCAAATGGGTCGAGCAGGCCTACAAGGCCGCCGACATCTTCGAAGGCCAATTCAACAACAGGGAATTCGCCGATCGCATCGCCAGGCTGCCGCTGGCGCGGCAGCCGGGAACGCTGTGGCGTTACGGCCATTCCACCGACGTGCTCGGCAGCATCATCGAGATCATCTCGGGCCAGACGCTGTATCAGTTCCTGAAACAGCGCATCTTCGACCCGCTCGGCATGCACAGCACCAAATTCGCGCTCGCGACGGAGGACGAGCTGGCGCGGATGGCGCGACCGCTGCCGAACGATTTCATCCTGCTCGCCGGCGAGCGCGAGCGCCTCGATCATCCCGAATGGCAGTCCGGCGGCGGCGGCCTGCTCTCGACCATCACCGACTATCAGCGCTTCTCGCAGATGCTGCTCAACGGCGGCGAGCTCGCGGGCAGGCGCTATCTCAGCCCGGCTGCGTTCAAGGCCATGACGACCGATCACATCGGGCCGGGCTCCGGCGTCGGACGCGACTTCTTCTATTTTCCGGGCGACGGCTTCGGCTATGGCTACGGCCTTGCGGTGCGGACCGATCCCGGCAACGCCAAACCGCCGCCGCCGGGCTCGCTCGGCGAATTGAAATGGGACTCAGGGAGCGGCACCTATTTCGGCGTCGACCCCAAGCTCGACATGGTCTACCTCATGATGCAACAGACCCAGAACGAGCGCAGCCGCATCACACCCGCATTCAAGGCGCTGGTCTACGACTGCTACCCGCCCGCACTACGCCGCCCGTGAGGTGCGCTGACCGAAATCGGCGAGGAGCTTTCCGATCTCGGCCGCCGGCCGCGCGGCGCTGAACAGAAATCCTTGCACCTCGTTGCAGCCTTCGGCGCGCAGCCAGTCGAGCTGATCCTCGGTCTCCACGCCCTCCGCGGTCGTGATGATGTTGAGGCTTCGGCCGAGCCCGGAGATCGCGCGCACGATCGCGCCGCAGTCGGGCCGCTGCGCCAGATCCTTGACGAAGGAGCGGTCGATCTTGATCTTGTCGAAGGGAAAGCTGCGGAGATAGCTCAGGCTGGAATAGCCGGTGCCGAAATCGTCCATGGAAATGCCGACGCCGAGCTCGCGCAACTGGTGCAGGATGGCGAGATTGGCATCGGTCTCGGCCAGAAAGATCGACTCGGTGATCTCGAGCTCGAGCCGCTTCGGCGACAGGCCGGACTGCGCCAGCGCCGAAATCACGACCTGAACCAGGTTGCGGCTGCGGAATTGCGCCGGCGACAGATTGACCGCGACCTTGACGTCGACGGGCCATTTGACCGCCTCGGCGCAGGCTTCGCGCAGCACCCACTCGCCGAGCTGGATGATGAGGCCGATGTCCTCGGCAACAGGGATGAACTCCGCCGGCGAGATCATGCCCTTGTCCGGATGACGCCAGCGCAGCAGCGACTCGAAGCCGGAGATGCGGTCGGAGGCGATCGACACCAGCGGCTGATAGTGCAGCTCGAACTCGCCATTGGCGAATGCGCGGCGCAGATCGAGCTCCATGTCACGGCGCCTCTGCGCCTGGAGGTCCATCTCACGCTCGAAGAAGTGGTGCACGCCACCGCCCTCGGACTTCGCCCGGTACAGCGCCATGTCGGCATTGCGCATCAACTCTTCCGGCGTCGTGCCGTCGCCCGGCGACAGCGCGATGCCGATGCTGGCGCCGATCACCATCTCCTGTCCGTCGAGATCGTAAGGGGCCTTCACCATGTCGATCAGCAGGGACGCGCAGGCGCTGGCCTCGTTCGGCGAGACGTCGGCGGCCAAGATGACGGCGAACTCGTCACCACCAAGCCGCGCCGCGAGATTGGCGCCGCGGACCGCGGTGGTCAGGCGCTCGGCGACCTGCTTCAGCAGGCGGTCGCCCACCGGATGACCGAAGGAATCGTTGATGTTCTTGAACAGGTCGAGATCGATGTAGAGCACGCCGACCCGTTTTCCCCCGGCCTGGCCCAGCGCCTGCTTCAGGCGCTCCTGGAAGTGCTCGCGGTTCGGCAGGTCGGTGAGCCCGTCATGGTGTGCCATATGGGCGATGCGGGCCTCGGCCTTGCGGCGCTCGGTGATGTCGACCACCGCCACCAGGTAACCGTCGCGATCGTCGAAGGCGACGCGGCGGCCGAAGGTGAGCACCTCGATCTCGCTGCCGTCGGCGCGCAAGTGCCGCCAGTTGCGCGAGGAGTGATAGGCGTCGCCGACGCGCTCCAGCGCCTCGGCGTGGCTGTCCCACTCGTCCGCCGGCCAGATCTCGTGCAGCGTCATGCGCAGGAAGGTGGCGCGGCTGTAGCCGTAATGCTGGACCGCGGCGTCGTTGACGCTGAGAAACTCCTTGGTCTCTGCGTCGAACACCCACATCGGCATCGGGTTGTTGTCGAACAGCAGGCGGAACGAGGCATCGCGCCGCTTCAAGGCGGTGACGTCGGAGATCGTCATCGAGACCACGTCGGCGAAGGCGGTGGCGCTGAGGCGGAGATGGCGGTCCTCATGCTCGATCTCGAGCTGCTCGCCGCGGCCGCCGGAGACGGTCCTGAGCAGGAATTCCATGATGTCGGGCGATGCGAGCAGCGTGCCGCCCTCGCCGATCCGGCGCCACAACAGGCTGGCGCCGGCGGCTTTCAGCAGCACGCCCGCGCTCTTGTTGTGGTGCACGATCTGGAGATCGAACGGCTTGCCCGAGGCATCGCGCAGCGTCGCCAGCGCGATCACCGCATCGTCGGTCGCGGAAAAGATGGCGTCGAGGAGATTGTATTGCGCGCCGCGCTCGTTGACATAGGCGCCAACCAGCGTCGCGCCCCAGCGCGAGGACGTCGGCAGCGCCAGCACGTCGTAGGTCCTGACCATGCCGTCGCGGACGCAATGCGCGCTCGCCTGATGCGGCCGTCCGGTCGCAAGCGCGCTCGCCGCCGCTTCCGACAGCGCCGTGGCGCAGTCTGGCGACAGCTCGGCGACGGGAATGTCCCAGCGCTCCTCGCCGAGCCATTTCTGCACGTAACGGCCGCTGCGCGACAGCTCGAGCAGACCGTCGTTCTTCAAGAGCGCGATGTGGTCGGCGAGCCGTCCGAGGCTGCCGAGCATCACGTCTTCGTAGCGCGGCAGCCGCTCGCCCGGCTTCAACGCCGCACGCCATTTGCGCTGAAGCACCGGGATGTCGTCAAACATTTCGGTGGCCGGTTTTCCCGGCATCTTCCTTGCGGCAGTCATTGCAGTCCCCAACGCACTTTCCCGGCGCATCCAATGCAGGCGCGCTTAACGACATGTAAAAAGCGCGCAGGCGCGGGTTCCATTCAGCGATTATGACAGTTTTAAGTCAGCTGTTGGTTAGTAGGCGTTAGAGACTATGACGGTCGTGCAAAGGCGATGCTCTCCTGTCCCGGACGCGCTGCAACGCGCAAGCGTTGCGGCGCAGAGCCGGGACCCAGCAGGCTACGTCGCTCGCTGCTGCATGGGCCCCGGCTCTGCAGCGCATCACTTCGTGCTGCGCAGCGTCCGGAGCACGCGTCCGGAGTTTTCGCGCACGCCTCTCTCCACATCGTCGTTGCGAGCGCAGCGAAGCAATCCGGAATCTTTCCACAGAGGCAGTCTAGATTGCTTCGCTGCGCTCGCAATGACGGAGTGTGGGGTGACGGCGCCGCTCATTTAATTCGTAGGATGGGTAGAGCGAAGCGAAACCCATCAACGCTTTCTCCGTGTTGAAACATGATGGGTTTCGCAAGGGCTCTACCCATCCGACGCCTCGCAGACACACCTGCGCATTCTCGCGGCTCATTTCGCCCGAGCTTTGCTTCCGTCATCTCGCCCTCGACTGAAAGAGGGCGCAGGAAAGGCCGGGAGCCGGCTGACTCCCATGGACCGCCATGCCCAACGCAATCTGCGTGCGCTACAATGCACAGCGGGTAACAGGGCAACCGGAGACATCCCGGCCTTCCCTGCGCAGTGGTTTTACGGCTTATGTCGTGCTCTCCCCGGGGAGCGATGCACTATTGCCCCCGTCGCCTCGCGGATGGCTGATGCGCCTGTCCGGTCGGACAGCACACATCACCACAAGACTTGGCGCACAGACCCCGGGCGCCAGGACCACACGATTTCGCCGTACGCCGATCACACCTGTCGTTGGCGCAAGGTCTTCGCTCACGGTTGCCCGCCCTGCGATGCCCTTCGCGCCGATGTAACCTGCGTCCACCGCCGCCCAGCCCGCGTTCGTGACGATCGCGATACGCCCCTTTTCCTTGGGCCGGGTTGCGGGACACATACGCCGTTTCCGAATTTCGGTAAAGTGGAATATTTTTGGCGGCGCGGGTTGACCGGCGGTTTGGGTGTTTTGCCCGACGGGCAACGCAAGGGATTGATGTTCAGGGTGGCAAAGCGACTTGTCCGCCGTAGCTCGAAGAGCGAAGGCGGAAGCGTGCCCACCCTTGCCGAATGCGATGGTCGAGAGGTGGTGGGCACGGCGCGCAAGTGCGCGCGCCTTTGCCCACCCTACAGACCGTCATGCCAACCTCTCAATCACCAGATCCAGCAGCGCGCGGAGCCGAGCCAGGCGCTTGAGGTCGCGGTGATAGCCGACGAAGGTATCGCGGCCGGGCGGCGACGTACCGATGTCGAGCGCGACCAGCCTTCGGTCGCGGTCGCCGAGCGGGCGCGGCAGCACGGCCAATCCCCCGCCGCTCGCACAGAGCTCGGCCTGCGCCTGCCTGTTGTTGCTGCGCGAGGCGACCTCCGCATGGGGCAGCGTACGCTTCAGCCAGACCGCATCGGGCATGTCGGAGAATTCGACGTTCATGGTCACGACGCGGACCCCGCGGCCGTCGCCCGCGCGCGGCGGCTTGCTGCCCTTCCTGCCATAGAGCGCGTAGGGAATGTGCAGCAGCTTCCTGGAAATGACTTCGGGCTCGCTGAACGGCTTGATGCGGAAGACGAGATCGGCCTCGCGGCGCGGCAGGCTGTAGAGGCGCGCATCGGTCAGGAGCTCGACGGTCACCCTCGGATGGCGCTTGCCGAAGGCGGCAATCACCGGCGACAGCATCACCGTCCCGAACCAGTCCGACGACGACAGGCGCAAAAGGCCATCGAGCTGCGTCTCAGCGCCGGAGGCGTGCCGCTCCAGCGCGAGCGCCTCCTCCTCGATCCTCTCGGCGTAGCGCAACACGGCGGTGCCCTCGTCGGTGAGGACAAAGCCGTCGGCGGTGCGCTGGAACAGCGTCTGTCCCAACGCCTGTTCGAGCGCGCGAAGCCGCCGGCCCATGGTCGGCTGGGTCCGGCCGATTTTTCGCGCGGCAGCGCCGAGCGTGCCTTCGCGCGCAATCGCCAGGAAGATACGCAGATCGCTCCAGTCCATGAGAATCCGGCCAAACAAAATTGTATGACCATCGTACAGCGTTGTTCCTTCTCATGCAAAATTTCATGGGCATATTGAAGGCCGACAACGGAGCGAGACGGCCATGACGAGACAATCGACGATGCGCGCAGCGATCCTGGAGACCCACAACGCGCCGCTGC
The DNA here is from genome assembly GCF_018130245.1 of Bradyrhizobium sp. SZCCT0231. Classification (GTDB taxonomy): domain Bacteria; phylum Pseudomonadota; class Alphaproteobacteria; order Rhizobiales; family Xanthobacteraceae; genus Bradyrhizobium; species Bradyrhizobium japonicum_F. The sequence continues at coordinate 551,609 of NZ_JAFCKP010000002.1, read as the reverse complement.
GGCTCTCAAGCATCTCCACGCCCGAGATCGGCCCGCACGAGGTGCTCGTGCGGGTGCGCACGAGCGGGATCAATCCGCTCGACACCAAGATCCATGCCGGCGCGGCGGCGCATGCGCGCCATCCGCTGCCTGCAATTCCCGGGATCGATCTCGCCGGCGTGATCGAGCAGGCTGGGCACGAGGTGACGCGGTTCAAGCCGGGCGACGAAGTCTATGGCATGACCGGAGGCGTCGGCGGCGTACAGGGCTCGCTGGCCGAATTCGCCGCGGTCGATGCCGATCTGCTGGCGCCAAAGCCCGCCAATCTCAGCATGCGGGAAGCGGCTGCTCTGCCCCTGATATTCACCACGGCGTGGGAAGGCCTGATCGACCGCGCCTCGCTCAAGGCCGGCCAGAAAGTGTTGATCCATGGCGGCGCCGGCGGCGTCGGTCATGTCGCGATCCAGATCGCGCGCGCCTTTGGAGCGAACGTGTTCGCTACCGGCTCGGTGGCGCAGCGCGCCACCATCGAAGGTCTTGGCGCGGTGTTCATCGACCGCAGCACCCCGGTCGAAGCCTACGTTTCGCAGCATACCGGCGGCCGCGGCTTCGACATCGTCTACGACACGGTCGGCGGCAAGGTGCTCGACGCCTCCTTTGAGGCGGCGCGCCGCTTCGGCCATGTGGTGAGTGCGCTCGGCTGGGGCACGCACGCGCTTGCGCCGCTGTCGTTCCGCGCCGCCACCTATTCCGGCGTGTTCACGCTGCTACCGCTGCTGTCCGGCGAAGGCCGCGCGCATCATGGAGAGATCATGATGGAGGCGACGCGCCTGGTCGAGGCCGGCAAGCTCGTGCCGATGCTCGATGGCAGGCGCTTCACATTGGAGGATGTGGGCGAGGCCTATGCGCTGATCCGCGATCACGCAGCGAAGGGCAAGCTGGTCGTCGATGTCTGAGAGGAAGCCTGTCGCCCGGATCGAGCGTGCGCTCCATCCGGGCTGCGAGGCAGCGCGCCGCTAGTCCTCGCTCGACGCCGCAGAACGGTTGCGCAAAGGGGCCTGGGACAACAGGAAGAACAACGCGCGCTCGCCCTGATATTTGGCGGACGGACGCGTGCGCTCGAAGCCGTCGGCAAATATCTTGCCGGACTGGTCGCACACCTGCCACCGCCAGCCAAACCGCTTGCGCCTGGTGAGGATCACTTCGAACATGCCGACGAGCCTGGTCCCCTGCTCCATGCCGGTCTCGCAAGGCATGCGCCTGCTCCGGCCTCCCCCGTTAGACGGACGCCCGACATATAGCGCAGCAGGATGGAAAGAGAATAAGATTGATCATCGGAAATCCGTATCTTCCACCGGTCGTGGGGGCAGGCGTGCCGCCTCTGGAATGAGCCCACAAGAGGCATCCGGTGGCGCTGCCAGTATTCAAGACAGAACACAGGTGGCGGAGGCGAAGAGCAATTGCTTGGCAGGACCCACGCCGAAGGCAGCGGTATTAGGAGATGCACACCCGTGCGCGCGATGAGAATTGTTGTGCCGAGCGTCTCGCTGCGGGCGGCACCGCCGCCCGAGCCCTAGCGCGCTACCACTTCGACTTCGCCATCGACGCCGTTGACGACGTTGAAACCGCGCTCGTAGACCTTGCCCTCGTTCTTGGCGATGGCGCGGTATTCGCCCTCGGACAGCACGACGCGCGGGAAGGCGCCGATCGATTCCTTGATGACGTCGCCGCCCGGGGTCAGCACCGACCAGGCGGTGTTGGCGAGCGCCTCGCCGCCCCTGTCGCTGACCAGCTTGAGCGTGATGACGGCGGCGCGGTGGGTGATGGTGACATCGGTGAGCTTGCCGGCCTGGACGCGGATGTCCGAGCGCACCACCGAATTGGCGTCGCCATAGTTGGAGACGATGTAGTAGGTGCCCTCCGGGATCAGCACGACGTCGCCGGCGGCGACATTGGGCACCAGCGAGGCGCGCTCGCCGGATTCGAACTGGCTGCCCTTGTAGATCGCGAACGAGATCTGGTTCTGCGGAATGCGGCTGGTGCCGACGCGGCCTTCGATGCGCAGCCCGCCGGCCGGCAGCACGAAGGATTCGCGGTCGGTCTCGGCCTTCAGGCTGACGGTGCGCACCGCGCTGACGAGGCCGAAGGCGACGTGGACGACATAGTTGCCTGGCGGCAGCACGATGTTGGGGGTGGCACTGCGATCTTCGCGGATCAGCTTGAAGGTGCCGTTCTCGTCGGGACGGTCGGCGAACACGCGCCAGACCAGGCCGCTGGTGATCGGGGCTGAGTCCTTGCCGTATTTCGCCGTCAGCGAGAGCACGCCCTGTCCGGGCACGGCCGCATTCAGCGGGGCGGCCAGCGGCACGGTCGTGACTGCAGGCGGCGGCATGCTGGGCGTAGCGGGCTGCAGCAGCGTCGGCGGCAGGCTTGGGGGTCCTGCGCCCAGCCCGGAGGGTGGTGCCAGATTGATGGCGTTGCCGGGGTCGGGCACCGATGCCGGCGGCACCGGCGGCGGGCGATCGGAGAAAAGCTGCGCCTGCGCAGCATTTTGGCCCGAGATCACGAGGCACGCGGCAAGGATCAGCGCCGGCAGCAGCCTGCCGCTGCGCCGCCATCCGATGATGCCGTCACCCCCGCGTGTCATGTTCCCTGCTTTTCACCGAAAACGCGGCAAATTCAAGCCTCTAAAACCCCCAAGAAATAGGCCTCGCTTACGGCCCCTCCTTCCCTGGAACCGGATTGACGCCTGCGTGATTATTCCCAGAGCAACCGTCCATCGCCATACTCCTGCCCTGTGCGCTTCCCAAAGCGGCATAAACCATGCTTCGCCCCTGAGATGGCGGAGCTCAGGAACGGTCCCTAGTCTGGTGGTTGGTTGGGGCTGGCCCGGCGTAGGAGAGTTTCGGTGCTGGACATCTTGAAAGGTCGGAGCGCGAACGGCTCGAACGGCGAGAAGGTTGGTCTCGGCAGCATCCGCCGGCCGGTCATTGGCCTTGCGCTCGGCGGCGGCGCGGCGCGCGGCTTTGCCCATATCGGCATCCTGAGGACCTTGCTCAGCAACGGCATCGTGCCCGACGTCGTGGTCGGAACGTCAATTGGCGCCGTGGTCGGCGGGGCCTATGCGACCGGCCAGCTCGACACGTTCGAAGAATGGGGCCGCAGCCTGCAAGGCATGCGCAACATCCTCGGCTATCTCGACATCCGCCTCAACGGCTCGGGCCTGATCGGCGGCGAGAAGCTGGCAACCCGGCTGGAAGAGGCGATCGGCCAGACCCTGATCGAAGACCTGCCAGTCAAGTTCGCGACCGTCGCGACCGAAGTCCGCACCGGCCATGAGATCTGGCTGACCCGCGGCCGCGTTGTCGACGCGATGCGCGCCTCCTATGCCCTGCCCGGCATCTTCTCGCCCGTGCTGATCGGCGACCGCTGGCTGGTCGACGGCGCGCTGGTCAATCCGGTGCCGGTCTCGGCCGCGCGCGCGCTCGGCGCCGAAATCGTCATCGCGGCAAACCTTTCCAGCGACATCTTCACCCATTCCACGACCATTTATTCGCACGGCGCGATGCCCACACCGGTCGCGCCGGTGGCCGAGGAGGCGACCGCCAAGCGGCGCTTCCCGCGGCTCTTCTCGCCCGAGAAGACCATGAAACGAGAGTTCTTCGGCGGCGGTGGACGCCCCGGCATCTCCTCGGTGATGGTCGATGCGTTCAACATCATGCAGGACCGCATCACCCGCGCCCGCCTCGCCGGCGATCCGCCCGACATGCTGATCACGCCCCGGGTCGGGCAGTTCGGCTGGTTCGACTTCCACCGCGCCGAGGATCTGATCGCGCACGGCGCACGCGCCGCAGAGCGTGCGCTGGACTCGATCCAGGAAGCGATCCACGTGCTGGCGCCGCCGCCCGAGGGTGCCGCGCCCAAAGCCGCGGAGTAAGGCCGGTCAGGCGGTCTTGATGTAGTCGCGCAGGGCTTCCTGCTCCAACTCGTATTCCTGGACCCGGCGCTTGACGACGTCGCCGATCGAGATCAGGCCGACCACCTTGCCGTTGTCGATCACGGGCAGATGGCGAAACTTGCCTGTTGTCATCGTCTCCATGAGTTCGGCGACCGTGTCGGTCTCCTTGCAAGTAACGACCTTGCGGGTCATGACCTCCGAGACCGGCTCCTCCAAGACGCCGGCGCCGCGCTCGCCGAGCACGCGGACGATGTCGCGCTCCGACAGGATGCCTTCCAGCCGATTCTGGTTCATCACCAGCACCGCGCCGATCTTCTTCTCACCGAGCAGCTCGATCGCGGCAGCCAGCTTGGCGCCCGGCTCGACGCTCATGATCTGGTGGCCCTTGGTGTCCAGAATGGAACGTACCGTCATTGTCGCCTCCCTGAATCGGAGTCGTCCGCCTTGTGGCGGTCCGAACTTGTTCGCGAGTCTTCAACTAACAGTTTTGGCGCGGGTTTCACGCTCGCGCGCTTGTCGAAGCGTTGCCTCTATGGGCTTGTCGCTTCGGAACATTCTTCCAGGGAATGATGGATGAATTCGGGCCGCGCCGCAAGCACAGCTTCAAACGCGGTCGGAAGCGTCCCGTGATGACGCATCCGCAGCATCGCTTCGCACGCGCGGCACCGGATCGAACAGCGCGAACAGCAACAGGCCGGCGAAGAAGCCGCCGATATGCGCCTGCCATGCGACGCTGGTGGTCTCGGCATCGATGCCGATCGCGCCGACGCCGAAGATGATGTTGACGCCGAACCACACGGCGAGGAAGCCGACCACCCGCCCGTCGCGCAGCGCACGCGACAGCGGCAGCGCGGGAACCTTCGCGGCGGTATCGGCATCCGATCGGCTGAACGACAGGAAGCTGCCGCGGACGAAGGCAAAGCGGATCGCGGCGGCCATCGCGCCCGACACCGAGGCCGAAGCGCCGATCATCGGCGCCACCGCGTGCTCATGGGTGATGAGATGGGCGAGCGCGCCGGCCGCCGCCGTGACCGCCAGGAAGACGAAGAACCTGACCGCGCCGAACCGCCGCGCCAGCGCACTGCCGAACGGCAACAGCCACAGCACGTTGAAGCCGAGATGGGTGAGATTGGCGTGCAGCAGCGAATAGGTGACGAAAGTCCAGACTTTCGCGCCCGCCCCGCCCGGGATCTGCAGATTGAGCAGCGAGGCATCGTAGCGCTTTGGGATGAAGCCGAAGACGTCGATGGTCCAGTTCTCGAGCTCCGGCGGCAGCAGCACCCGCAGATGGATCACCGCCAAAAGCAGGATGTAGGCGGTCAGCGCCACGGGCAGCGTCAGGATCGGCTCGCGCGGAGCCTCCTCAACGACGGCCGGCACGTTCGGTGACGAATCTTGCGGGGAATCCAAGGCAGCTTCGCTTTCGGGCGCGATCGGAGCGACTAGACTGGAGATAGTCGCCTTTACCGTCCCTGCGCAAGTGCACAAAAGGAAATCGCGCGGAGTCGAATTTGACACCCGGACAGGGGTACTGGACCCCGGCTCTGCAGCGCATCACTGAAGGACGATGCTTCGCATCGCCAGGGGAGTGCTGCGCTGCGTCGAGCGCTGATGGCCGAAAAAAGGAAAAGGCAGGGCTCTGGGAAAGCCCTGCCTGTCCGTGCCGGTCTTCCGGTTGCCGGAGAGATAAGGCGTATCCCCTCCCCTCCCCGCGACTCGTGACCAAACTGTTTGACGCCCCTAAGTACAGGCCCCGCCGAGAACCTGGAGAAAGCGGCGAGGCTTGCGACCGCGGTCACCATAGCAGGCGCGCGGCCGACACAAAGCGCATAGTTAATTTAACGTTAATGACGCAAAGACCGCCTCAACAGGCCCGAAAACGCCGCTGCGGCATGGACGCTGCAAATCCCCTCCTGCACAACAACAGAAGGGATCGCGGGTGCACTGAAGCGGGACAGATCTGTCCCTTCGAGGTTGCCCCCCGGGCGAGCGTTCAGTCATGAAACATCCGTCGAGCCGCGCGTTCTTCGCCTATTGGGACAAGAAGCGCGGCACTGCACGGGCCCCTGACAGGGCCGACATCGATCCGGCCGCGGTCCGCGGCCTGCTCGGCGACATCTTCGTGCTGTCCTGCGAGCCCCATCTCGGCTTCCCGTTCCGCGTCGCCGGCACGCGCGTCTGCGCGCTGGCAGGGCGTGACCTCAAGGACCAGAGCTTTGCGGCCCTGTTCGATGATGCGAGCCGGAGCGAGATCGAGGAGATCACGACCATCGTCGCCGACGAGGCGCTCGGCGCGATCGCCGGCGTCACCGCCGCGCGCGAGGACGGCAGCAAGGCCTATCTCGAGCTGTTGCTGCTGCCCTTCAACGCCCGCCCGCACACGCCGGTGAGCGTGACCGGCGTGCTCGCGCCGTTCGACGACGAATGCGGCGCGCTCGGCAGCTTCACCCTCACCTCCTGGCGCTACCTGCACCAGCCGGAGAAGCTGCTGCCGCGCGCGATCCGGAAATTGCAGATCGCACGCGGGCTGATGGTGTATGAGGGGCTGAGATAGTCTCCCGCCCGACGCACAGCATCGCGCGAGACGAGCTCGCCGCGGGACATATCAACACGCATGCGGATGGCCGTTTTTGCCGGATCTGCGTCATTCCTGATGTCGTTGCGAGCAGTTAGCTTCCGCCTCGCGTGAAGCAACGAGGATCGGGTGACCTCATCATGACATGGCGCATTCTGGCGTTGAGTGGCGTCGGCTGCGTGGCGTTGCTGGCGGTCATCGGCGCAACCTGGTTGTTCCTGCTGCCTGGCGCGCCGGCTCCGGGAACCGCGCCTGCGATATCCAAGGACGAGACCGATGCGACCCTTGCGGCGCTGAAGCCGCCGAAGCGCAAGCGTCCCCTGATCGCCATCGTCGGCATCAACGACATGAGCGAGACGACCGACTATCTGATGCCATACGGCATCCTCTCGCGCGCTGACGTCGCCGACGTCCTCACATTGGCGACGCAGCCCGGACCCGTCACGCTCTATCCCGCGCTGAAAGTGCAGCCGCACGCGACCATCGCCGAGTTCGATGCGGCCTATCCCGACGGCGCCGATTACGTGATCGTGCCCGCGATGAGCCGCGAAGACGATGCCGTGGCGTTACAGTGGATCAAGAGCCAGGCCAGCAAGGGTGCGATCATCGTTGGCGTCTGCGTCGGCGCGAAGGTCGTTGCCAACGCCGGACTGCTCGACGGCCGGCGGGCGACCACGCACTGGTATTCGGTGCGCGACCTGCAAAAGCATTCTGCGATCCGCTATGTCGCGGATCGCCGGCTGGTGGTCGACCGCGGCGTTGCGACGACGACCGGCATCACCGCATCGATGCCGATGGCCCTGACCCTGCTCGAGGCCATCGCCGGACGTGCCAAGGCGGAGGCGGTCGCCCAGGAGATCGGACTTGCGGAATGGGATGCGCGCCACCGCAGCGAGGCGTTCCGGTTCACGCGCCCCTTTGCGCTGACCGCGATCGCCAACACGCTTGCATTCTGGAACCGCGAGCAACTCGGCATCGCGCTGATGCCTGATGTCGACGAGGTGCCGCTTGCGCTGGTCGCCGATGCGTGGTCGCGCACCTATCGCTCGCGTGCCCTCACCTTCGCGGCCACGGCAGAGGCGAAGACCAGCCGCGGCGGTCTTCGCATCCTGCCGGACGAGGTCGCGGCCGGCTGGCCGGCAAAGCTGACGCCGCCGGCCGCCGTCGACCTGCCGCCGGCGCGAGCGCTGGACCGGGCGCTGGACGCCATCGATGCACGCTACGGGGCGCGCACGGCCGACTTCGTCGCGATGCAGGTGGAATATCCGAGATGACGGCACGGCCGTGCGCCGGCTGTCGGCATTCAACGGCCGGCGCACGATGCGCCGTTACGGCATCGCCAGATGCCAGGCGCCGTTCAGAAAACCGTCGCCGGTGATGTCGCCGGGCTTCTGGTCCTTGGCGAAGGTGTAGAGCGGCTTGCCCTTGTAGGCCCATTGCTTGGAGCCGTCGTCGCGCGTGATGATGGTGTAGCCGTCGCCGGCGGTGTCGCTCGCCTCGGCTTTCAGCACCGGCCAGTTCGTCGCGCATGGACCGTTGCAGGCGGACTTGCCGTCCATGTCCTTGTCGAAGGTGTAGAGCGTCATGCCCTTGGCATCGGTGAGCACGTTGCCCTTGTCGGTCTTGCCGGTCTTGGTCGGCTGCGCGGCGAAGGCGGCGGGAACGATCGCGAGCGAGAGCGCGACCGTGAGCACGAGGCGGATCGAGGACGTCATGGGTTCTCCTGTCATGCAATTGGCTTGCATGGGTAGGACGCCGCGCAAAGCATTGTATTCCTGGGATGGCGGCAAAGATATTTTTCGCTGCGCGCCTCGACGCAGCGGAATAAACTGGATGATGTGAAACGGAACCACGGATCGAGATGAGCAAGCCGCATTGGCGTCCCGCGCACGCATTCGACCTGCCCGCGATCGGCGCGATCGCGGCACGGATTCATCCCGATCTTCCCGAAAGCCTGGAGGTGTTCGCCGAGAAGATGCGGCTCTATCCCGATGGATGCCGCGTGCTTGCCGGCGACGACGAGATCGCCGGCTACGGGCTTTCGCATCCCTGGAAGCAGCACCGGATCCCGCCGCTCGGCGACTTGCTCGCACGACTGCCTGACGATGCGGATTGCCTCTACGTCCACGACGTCGCCATATTGCCCGATTTTCGAGGCGGCGTTCTGCGCGCATATATCGCTGACATCGAACAGCTCGCGCGCTCATCCGGCATCACGGTGCTCGCACTGGTCTCGGTCTACGCCACGTGGCCGCTGTGGGAACATCTTGGCTTTCGAGCCGTCACCGCGGATGCGGAACTGCGCGCGAAGCTCGCCTCCTACGGCAAAGGCGCGACCTATATGCTGCGCGACCTCGCTGCGGCGTAACGTCCCTCCCCGACTGCCCCGGCTCACGCGGGCGTGAAACCGCCGTCTCGAACCGACTTGGATCAGCCTCCGTCGAAGCGATGTGCGAGCCGTTCCGGTCTCGCCGAACCGAGGCTGGAGAATGTCCATGAAACTCACATTGTCGAAAGTTGCTCTTCTTGCATGCGTTGCGACGGCCGCGTTCACCGCGACCGGCGCCAACGCGGCGCAGTACCGCACCTATGGCTGCGACACCGCCTTTTTCGAAGGCTGCGGCGTCCTGATCGAGACGCCGAACGTCGGCAGAAAACCGACCACCGTAATCCATCGCGACACCTCGCCCACCTACATGAAGCAGACCGATCCCCGCTACAGCTCGTCGATGCGTGATGCCGGTGGTGGTGGTGGCGGCGGAGGTGGCGGTGGTGGCGGCGGTGGCCGCTGAGCTCGCCTGACTCTTCAGATGATGGCGCCGGTGCAATCCGGCGGCGTCATTGCCGGCGGGGTTGATCGGCGACCGATCAACCCCGCCGTTTCTTCTTTGCCTTTTTTCCCGACGCGCCCTTCGCCGGCCAGGGCGTGACCGACGGCTCTGCGTGGGCCGGCCTGCTCTTGTGCTTCTTCTTTCCGAAAGAAGGAGCATCGCCGAATTTCGGCGCGTGCTCGCCGTGAGGTTTGCTGCGTGGCTTGAATCCACTTGCCTCGCGCGGGCGATCGTCCCGCTGTTCACGGTGATCGCCGGCCTCGCGCCGGGGCGCGCGAGGGCGCTCCTCCGACGCTTCCGGCCGGCGGGGCGCATCCGTCATCGGCTCGATCCGAATGCTGTCTTCCTTGTCCGGACGCTTGATCTTGGCGGCGAACGACTCCGCGACCCGCTCGGAAATCTCGAACTCGGTGGTGGTGTCCATGATCTTGATGGCGCCGATGTCGCGCTTGTCGATGCCGCCGCGGCGGCAGATCATCGGCAGCAGCCAGCGCGCCTCCGCATTCTTGCGCCGCCCGATCGCGGCGCGGAACCAGACGCTCGCGTCCGCCATGCCGTGCTTGGACGACGCTTTCCCCGACTTCGATCGGGGCTTGGCCGGTCGGTCGTCGCCACCTTCATACCTGTCGCGGCCGCGCTCGTCGCGCGGCCGGCCGGTCCGCTCGCCCGGATCGATGATGTCCTCGGGCGAGGGCAGCCGCGCGCGATAGAGCCGCGCCAGCGCCGCGGCGATATCCTCGGGCGAGCGCTCGGCCAAGAGCGCCTGCGCCAGCACCAGATCGTCGGCCGTCGTCTCCTCGGTGAACAGCACGTCCTTCATGCGCTCGTGATCGAGCTTGCGGATTTCATCCGCCTGCGGTGCGGTGCCCCAGACCGCGTCGATGCCCGAAAGATTGAGCAGCAGCTCGGCACGCCGCCGACGTGCGGGCGGCACCAGCAGGACGCTCGTCCCCTTGCGGCCCGCGCGCCCGGTGCGGCCCGAGCGATGCTGCATGACCTCGGCGTCGTTGGGCAAATCGGCATGAATGACGAGGTCGAGGCTCGGCAGATCGATGCCGCGGGCGGCGACGTCGGTCGCGACGCAGACGCGGGCGCGTCCGTCCCGCAGCGATTGCAGCGCCAGGGTGCGCTCGTTCTGCGTCAACTCGCCCGATAGCGCGACCACAGAGAAACCGCGTTCCAGGAGCGCGGCCTGCAAGTGCCTGACGGCATCGCGCGTGCTGCAAAACACCAGCGCGCTCGGCGCCTCGTAGAAGCGCAGCACGTTGACGACGGCATGCTCGACGTCGGCGGGCGCGATGCGGATCGCGCGGTATTCGATATCGGCGTGGCCGCCTTCGTCACCGGCGACCTCGATCCGGTACGCGTCGCGCTGATACTGCCGCGCCAGCGCGACGATGCCGCGCGGAAAGGTCGCCGAGAACAGCAAAGTGCGGCGCGTCTCCGGCGTGGTCTCGAGGATGAATTCCATGTCCTCGCGAAAGCCGAGATTGAGCATCTCGTCGGCCTCGTCGAGCACGACGGCGGTCAATTCGGAGATGTCGAGACGGCCGCGGCGCAAATGATCGCAGAGCCGTCCGGGCGTGCCGACGACGATGTGGGCGCCGGCGGCCAGCTCGCGCTGCTCGCGGCGCGGATCCATGCCGCCAACGCAGGAGACGACGCGCCCGCCCGCATGCCCGTAGAGCCAGGCCAGCTCGCGCTGAACCTGAAGCGCGAGCTCGCGGGTCGGCGCCACGATCAAGGCGAGCGGCGCTGCCGCAGCTCCGAACTGCTCGGCATCATCGAGAAGATTCTTGGCGATGGCCAATCCGTAAGCGACGGTCTTGCCGGAGCCGGTCTGGGCCGACACCAGGAGGTCGCGGCCGGCGGCCTCATGGGCGAGCACCGCGAGCTGGACAGGGGTCAATGAATCATAGTTCCGCTCGGCCAAAGCGCGGGCGAGCGGCGGGGTCAGGGCCGGAAAAGACACGGGATGGAGAACCTTGGTTATTTCAGGCGCGGAACAGTGATCCTGCGGACCTGAGCTGCGTGCGCGGCAAACGGCCCGGCCGCACGCTGATTTGATCTGGGCGCTCTTTACGCCAAGCGCCCGGAAATCACCATGCCTTTGATGCATGGCTTTCGGGAGAGAACCGCGCCTGAAGGTTGCAGGGGATTTTTGCGACCGCCTCGATTAACCTCCTCCGAGCGAAGGAGTCGGCCGGCAGCCGAGCCACGTTCAGGTCTGAGTATACGGGGAACAACGATGCGACTGGCAGTCATTTCCGATATCCACGGCAACCTTGTTGCGCTGGAGGCGGTACTGGCCGACATCAAGACACGGGGCGTCGATCGTACGGTCAACCTCGGCGATTGCGTCACCAGCCCGTTGTGGCCAAGGGAAACTTTCGAAGCACTCCAGTCGCTGTCATTGCCGACCGTGCGCGGAAATCATGATCGCTGGATTGAGGAATTTCCAGACGACAAGCTCTCGCCGGCAGGTCTGTTTGCGCGCAACGCGTTGACTGCGGAGCAGCGGCGCGCCCTCCACAGCCTGCCCTCCCAGCTGCGACTGGACGACGGCATCCTGGCCTGCCATGGCACGCCCGAGAACGATACGACGTGCCTGCTCGAGGAATCGCTCGACGACGGCCGCTTCGTGCCGGCACGCCGCGACGTGCTGGAGGCACGCCTTGCGAGCGAGCCGGCGGCGCGCGTGGTGCTGTGTGGCCATAGCCACCGACAGGCCGTCGTTCACGGGCCGCGCGAGTGTCTGGTCCTCAATCCCGGGAGCGTCGGATGCCCGGTCTTCGCGGACATTCCCTTTGCGGCGAAACTGGAACACCGCTCGCCTCACGCCCGCTACGCGATCCTCACGAAGGGAAAAAGGGGCTGGCAGGTCGAACTCCTGGCCCTCGAATACGACTGGGAGGCCGCCTCGGCACGTGCGCTCGCCAACAACCGCCCGGACTGGGCGCACGCCATGCTGTCCGGATACGTCAAATAGGATTTCTCAGATCTCCGCGTAGATCTCCAGCAGATTGCCGTCAGGATCGCGGAAGAACAACGTGCGGTGGCCGAAGGACTGGCTCGTCGGCGGCGACAGCAGCGCCACGCCTTGCCGCAGCAACTCATCGGCGCATTGATCGACCTCGGCGGCCGAGACCTTGAACGCCAACTGCAGCGAGGCGCTGCCCGGCGGCGTCGGTGCATCGCCGGCGGTGCGGCTTGGCCTTGCCAGCGCCAGCGTGTTGCTGCCGAGGCCATACTCGATCCAGTTCGGCGACAGCTCGCGAAAGAGCGGAAAGGCGAGCACGTCCTCGTAGAAGCGGCGCATCGCGGCCATGTCGCGCACGAAGATGACGGTGTAGTCGATCGCGCGGATGGCCTGGAAGGGGGAGCGGGCGTGCTGGCTAGGTGTCTGCCGGTCTGTCATTTCGTCATTGATCCAAACTCCGACTCGTAGCCCGTATGGAGCGTAGCGGAATACGGGGATCGCGGGCGAGAATCCCGGATTGCGCTTCGCTCCATCCGGGCTACAAAACTCGCAAAATATCGTGAGGCGCGGACGGCATTGTCTATTCCACCAGCTCCGGCCACGGCACGATGGTCGACTTCACCGTCTTCATTGCCATCGCGTCCTTCACCGCCTGTGCGACGCCCGCTTCGGTGAACGGATAGATCGTCTGCATCTTCGCCCAAGGATATTTGTCACGCGTGCGGTAGAGCATGTCGACGCCGAGCGGCAGATCGTTGCCGGTGAAGCCCCAGGATCCCAGCACGTTGAGATCCTTGGTGCAGATGCGGTGCCAGGAGGTGTCGATCGAGCCGGCGTCGGTGAACTGGCCCATCTCGACATAGGTGCCGCCATCGCGCAGCATCTCGATGCCCTCGGGGCCGGCCGAGGGATGGCCCGAGCAATCCATCACGAGATCGGCGCCGAAGCCGCCGACGATTTTCCGCACGCGGTCGATGCGATCCTGCGGTAACTTCAGCTCCTCGATGTTCACCGTCGCCTCCGCGCCGAATTCGCGCGCCAGCTTGAGCCGCGGCTCCTCCGGCGCGCCGACGCAGACGACGCGCCCTGCCCCCATCTCCCTCGCGGCGGCGACCGCGAGAATGCCGATCGGGCCGGAGCCCTGGATCACCACGGTGTCGCCCCAGCTGAAGCCGCCGGCGCGGGTCGCGCGATTGAAGGCGCGGATGCAGGACGTCAGCGGCTCGGACAGCGCCCCCAGCCGCAGCGACATGTCATCGGGCAGCTTGTAGATCTTGGTGCCCGGCAGCATGTCGAGATCGACATAGACATACTCGGCCCATCCGCCCCACAGGTGCGGCGCCTTGTCGAACCCGAGATAGCGGCCGTAGTAGACCGGCGTCAGGCATTTGTTCGCGGTCTCAGGATAATGGATGCAGTAGTAGCAGCGTCCGCACGGCATCAGCGGCGGGATCATCACCTTCGAGCCGACCGTCAGCGGCTTGCTCATGAAATCCTCGGTGAACTCGTCGCCGCATTCGACGATGACGCCGCCGAGCTCGTGACCAAGCGTGAACGGCCAGGGCAGCGGCTTCGGCCAATGACCTTTCAGAATATGCAGATCAGTACCGCAGACCCCGCAGGCGCCGACCTTGATCAGCGCGGCTTTGCGGCCGATCTTCGGCCATGGCACGGTGCGGATGACGGGCTCCGAGCCCGGCCCTGCGTGGGTGCAGACGCGGATTTGCTCCATGAGTGTGTCCTCGCTGCCCGTCTGTTATGATTGGTGGTGCGGGCTGAGGCGAAGCGTATGTGAGATACGCGGTCGTGCCAAGCGGACAGCCTCGTAGCCCGCATGGAGCAACGCGGAATGCGGGGACAGCGCCCCCGGATTACGCTGTCGCTCCATCCGAGCTACAAGGATCACGTCGAAGCTACGTGACTATCAGCCGGCTCTCCCGCAAATCGCTGCAAACCTGCAGTTCGGCAAGAAATTTGCAGCGAAGCGCGCAGTGTCGCACCGAGTTCATTTCGGGGACCCCATGACTGATAGCATACGCGCTCTGTTCGATCGTTGGGAGCAGGTTTGGCACGAGGGCCGATTTGACCTGATCCCGGACTGCGTGGGATCGCAATACATCCGTCACGATGAGAGAGGCGACCGGACCGTCGGCCGGGACGAGTATGCTGTGGAATTGCAGAGCGTGCATCGGGACCGGCCCGGAATCCGCGTCGTGGTGTATGATCATTCCTTCGCGATCGACCGCGCGTGGTTCCGATTTGCATTCGTATGGCCCGATCCCGCGACCGGCCAGAAGCGCAGCCGCGCCGGAATGCAGAGCTATCGTATCGAGGGCGGCAAGCTGGCCGAAACCTGGATCACGATGCTTGGTCTTGGCACCGCATGGGCCGACGAGCCCCAGGACAGCTGGACCCGCCGCAAGACGTGAGGAACGCGCAGGTTCGGGACGCTGCTTGTGTGCCCTTCGCGGCCAGGGCGTCATCGGGACTGCCACAGTCGCCCGGTCTCGGCCTGCCATAACCTGTGCCATGGGCCTGCCCGCCCTTGCTGTGGCATTTCGAGCGCATTGTTTCCGTTCGTTGCCGACATCTCCAATCCTAACGCGGCATTAACCCTATGCACCTTAGGGTCGTGCCGGACTCCGCCCGGGCGGGGGGTCGGGTGTTGAAAATGGCGTTGGCGAACAAAAAATTTCTTCCGGCCGCCGAGGAGCGCAGGCGCTTCCAGCGGGTGAAGGTGCACCTGCTCGGCCGCTACATGCTGCCGGACCGCCGGGAATTCCCCTGCCAGGTGATCAACATGTCGCCGGGCGGCCTCGCTTTGCTCGCCCCCGGCATCGGCAATGTCGGCGACCGCGTGGTCGCCTATCTCGACCATATCGGCCGCGTCGAGGGCAAGATCACCCGTATCATCGACAACGGCTTCGCCATGACGATCGGGGCGACGCCGAGGAAACGCGACAAGCTCGCGGCCCAGCTGACCTGGCTCGCCAATCGCGACATCCTCAATCTGCCGGAGGACCGCCGCCACGACCGTATCGTGCCGCGCAACCCGATCGCGGTGCTGACGCTCGAGGATGGCACCAAGATGACCTGCCGCATCATCGACCTCTCGCTGTCGGGCGCCGCGATCGCCGCCGAGAACCGCCCGCCGCTGAAATCGACCGTTCTGCTCGGCCGGGTCCAGGGCCGCGTGGTCCGAAACCTCGAGGACGGCTTCGCGCTGGAGTTCGTCCACGCGCAGCCGATCGAGACACTCGAAGAGAGCGTTACCGCGCGGTAAAGCGCAAGGGCGCGAAAACCTCGATATTTCGAGGCTCGAAGGCGGCCTCCGCGATGCGGACGCCGCCTTTTTCATGTCCCGCGGCGAGCCGCCCGCGGTTAACGCGTGGGTTGCAGCTGCGCGCAAACAACGCTTCTGCCAGCGTTTCCGCGTTAATCGATAAAATTTGAATCAATTGCAGTCATATCGAATTTTATTCGAATTCGCTTCAAGTATAGATCGAATTCGCCGCGCCTTTTACTTGTATTCGTCTCGACTTGACTTGGCTGACTTAGCGGCAACTCAAAAGCTCCGTGCGAAATGTGGTCCCAACAAGAAACGGGGGCCGCAATGTTTGAGTTCAGGGGACAGGGGAAGAGGCTGGCGCTGTTCGCCATGCTCTTCGGGATCAGCGCGGCAGCGCAGGCCGGCGAAGGCCGTCTGCTCTACGCGAGCCTCGGCGACACCACGCGTGCGCCGATCGGCTGGGTCGAGTTCTGCGCGGACAATGCTGCCCAGTGCCAGGGCGCACCGATGCAGCCGCGCGACATCGTGATGTCGCAGGCCGCATGGCGCGACCTCGTCAAGGTCAATCGCTGGGTCAACGAGACCGTCAAGCCTTTGACCGACCAGGAGCACTGGGGCGTGATCGAGAAGTGGTCGCTGCCGTCGGACGGCTACGGCGACTGTGAAGACTACGTGCTGTTGAAGCGCAAGATGCTGATGGATGCCGGCTGGCCGCGCCAGGCCCTGCTCATCACCGTGGTGCGCGACAAGAAGGGCGAAGGCCACGCGGTGCTGACGGTGAAGACCGACAAGGGTGAGTTCGTTCTCGACAATCAGAACGAGAACGTCGTCGCCTGGACGGAGACCGGCTACCGCTTCGTCAAGCGCCAGTCGCAGAGCGATCCCAGCGTCTGGGTCTCGCTGGGCGATACCAAGCCGGCGGTCTCCACCGCCAGCGCGAAAGATCAGTAGGAACGAGACGACGAGTTACGCGACCCGGTCACATCCCCACCCCTCCCCGTCCCAGACCGGTTCGCGCGCGGCCAGCCATCCCCCAATGGCTGGCCGCAACTTTTTTGGGGATGTCCGCCTCACTCTGCGCGGAAAAGCCATTGAAGGTCACCGCATTCAATAGGAACCTTCATCGTGCTCGCGCTTGAACAGGCATGAAAAATCCATCACCCGGAATGCGCAGGGCGCTGCGCCAGGCTCAATTGTACGGGCACCTGCTCGTCCGCAATGACAGGCTGTATTACCCGGGAGGCAATCATCCGATCTGCTCGATACAGCTTGCACGAGAGATGGTCAGGTCAGGATGGATGACCAAGCAGGACGGCGAATACGAGATCACGCCTGACGGGCAGCTTGCCGCCGAAAGCGAACTCGATCGCTGATGCGGCCCCGCTGGCCCGGCCGCAACGCCTCGCAGTACCGGTCAGGCGCCGAGCACATCCGCAAGCCGCAGCTCGTCGGCGGCGGGATCCTTCAGGAATAGCTCCGCCTCGATCTCGTTCAGGTGCGACAGCATCAAGGCCCCCGCGCGCGCCTTGTCGCGCTTGCGGATCGCCTCGACGATTCCCGCGTGATGATCGGTGCCGCAGGCCGGCGTGTCGTGGCGGCGGTAGAGCAGGATGATGAGGGAGGAGCGCGCGATCAGCTCCTTGAGGAAGCCGAGATAGATGCTGTGGCCGCTCATCTCGGCGACGAGACGATGAAACTCGCCGGAGAGCCGCACAGAGGCGCGCGCATCGCCGCGCAATTCCGCTTCGCGCTCCTCGGCAAGATGCTGGCCGAGGCGATCGAGCCAGGCCGGTGAGACCGCGTCGATCGCGTGGTCCACGATGGTGGGCTCGATCAGGCGCCGCGCCTCGAACACTTCGCGGGCATCGGCGGGCGTCGGGCGCGCGACGAAGGCGCCGCGGTTCTTCTCGATGTTGACGATGCCCTCATGCGCGAGCTGCTGCAGCGCGGTGCGCACCAGCGTACGGCTCGCGCCGTAGATCTCGCCGATCTCGTCCTCGCCGAGCTTCGTGCCCGGCAGCAGGCGATGCTCGAGGATCGCGGCGGTCACGCCCTCCCGGATACGGCTGACGCGATCGCTCGCATCGGGCGCATCGGATTTTTGGCGGGTCTTGGCGGCCATGGGTGTGAGGGCTCGATCGACGGACGTTCGGCCTCGAATGTTAGTCGACGAGCTGTATCCAATCACAGGCGAAACTTTATACAATCTGCGCCCGCTTTGTGTGCAGATGACTGCGCGGGTGGCGGCCGGCCAAACTCGACCGGAATTGACCTAACGATCTGACTCAGCTGCACAGTTTTGGAAATTCGGCCGGCCAGCCGCTGTTGGCACGGACCTTGCGGAGAGACGCGGGACGCATCGCCCCTCCTCGGACACGCCATGGCCATTCCCGCCGCTCTCGAACTGGTCGCCGTCACCAAGCGCTACGACACCACGCTGGCGGTCGACGCCGTCAATCTGAAGATCCCGGCCGGCACCTATTGCTGCCTGCTCGGCCCCTCCGGATGCGGCAAGACCTCGACCTTGCGGATGATCGCGGGCCACGAGGCGGTCAGCGAGGGCGACATCGTCCTCGGCGCGCAGAACGTCACCGACCTGCCGCCGGCCGAGCGCGGCACGGCGATGATGTTCCAGTCCTATGCGCTGTTTCCGCACCTCTCCGTGCTCGACAATGTGGCCTTCGCCTTGAAGATGCGCGGCATCGACAAGCCGACGCGGCACAAGCGCGCCGGCGAATTGCTCGAGCTGGTCGCGATGAGCCAATATGCAGGCCGTCTCCCGGCCCAGCTCTCCGGCGGCCAGCAGCAGCGCGTCGCGCTCGCCCGCGCGCTGATCACCGAGCCGCAGATCCTCCTGCTCGACGAGCCGCTCTCGGCACTCGATCCGTTCCTGCGCGTCAAGATGCGCGGCGAGCTGAAGCGGCT
This sequence comes from Bradyrhizobium sp. SZCCT0231, assembly GCF_018130245.1. Lineage (GTDB taxonomy): Bacteria > Pseudomonadota > Alphaproteobacteria > Rhizobiales > Xanthobacteraceae > Bradyrhizobium > Bradyrhizobium japonicum_F. The sequence continues at coordinate 533,072 of NZ_JAFCKP010000002.1, read as the reverse complement.
GCAGCGCGAGCTCGGCATCAGCTTCATCCAGGTCACCCACGGCCAGGAAGAGGCGATGGCGCTCGCCGACCACATCGTGGTGATGAACCACGGCCGGATCGAGCAGCAGGGCACGGCGCGCGAGATCTTCCACCATCCCCGCACCGAATTCGTGGCGCGCTTCATCGGCGGCCACAACGTGCTCAGCGACGCCGGCAAGCTCATCGCCGTACGCGCCGATCAGCTCGGCATCGTGCCGTTCGCCGACGGCGCGTTCGGCGCGCCGGCGCTGCTGACCCAGACCGAGTACCAGGGCTCCTACATCGCCGTCTCGCTCACGCTCGACGACGGCACCGCCCTGTTCTCCCATGTTCCCGAAGCCGCCTTCGACGTCCACCCGTTCCGTCCGGGCGATCGCGTGCTGGCGACCTGGGATCCCGCCAAGGCGCAACGCCTGCAATAGCGCCGATCGATCACCTGGAATGCGCAACAGAGGAGTGACTGACATGAGCGAGACCACCAGGACGACCGGCGTCAGCCGCCGCACGCTACTCAAGGGCACCGCGGGTCTCGCGGGCCTCGCCGCCGGCTCCGGCGCGATCACCGGCTTTCCCTACGTGAAGTCGGCCGATGCGAAGGTGCTGCGCTATCTCGGCACCGCCGTGAACGAGGGCGACGACATCTCCAAGCAGTGCCTGAAGGATACCGGCATCAAGATCGAATACATCACCGCGACCACCGACGACGTCACCAAGCGCGTGATGACCCAGCCGAACTCCTTCGACGTGCTGGACACCGAATATTTCTCGCTGAAGAAGCTGGTACCGTCCGGCAACATCCTTGCGCTCGACGCCAAGAAGATCAAAGAGTTCGACAACATCACGCCCGTCTTCACCAAGGGCGAGACGCCCGGCGGCAAGAAGATCGGCGGCCAGGGCACCGCACCCTGGAAGGTGCTCTATCTCGAAGGCAAGGACTCCAAGAAGTTCGCGACGTCGGCGACCGAATTCGTCACGCTGATCCCGACCGTCTACAACGCCGACACGCTCGGCATCCGCCCCGACCTGATCAAGCGTCCGATCAGCACCTGGGCCGAGCTGCTCAATCCCGAGTTCAAGGGCAAGGCCTCGATCCTCAACATCCCCTCGATCGGCATCATGGACGCTGCGATGGTCGTGGAGGCCTCCGGCAAGTACAAATATGCCGACAAGGGCAACATGACCAAGGAAGAGATCGATCTCACCATGAAGGTGATGACCGAGGCCAAGAAGGCCGGCCAGTTCCGCGCCTTCTGGAAGGACTTCAACGAGAGCGTCAACCTGATGGCGTCGGGCGAGACCGTGATCCAGTCGATGTGGTCGCCGGCGGTGACGAAGGTGCGCTCGATGGGCATTCCCTGCACGTTCCAGCCGCTGAAGGAAGGCTACCGCTCCTGGGCCTCGGGCTTCTGCGTCTCCAAGGGTGTGTCGGGTGCCAAGCTCGAATGGGCCTATGAGTTCGTGAACTGGTTCCTGTCCGGCTATGCCGGCGCCTATCTCAACCGCCAGGGCTATTACTCCGCCGTGCTCGCCACCGCGAAGGCGCACATGGAGCCCTACGAGTGGGCCTACTGGATGGAAGGCAAGCCGGCCGAGAAGGACATCAAGGCTCCCGACGGCTCGCTGCTCGAGAAGGCCGGCGCGGTGCGCGACGGCGGCTCCTACGAGGACCGCATGGGCGGCGTCGCGTGCTGGAACGCGGTGATGGACGAGAACGACTACATGGTCCGCAAGTGGAACGAGTTCATCGCAGCGTGACGTGATGGACACCTCCGAGGACATCCTGCATCAAGCATCCCCGGACCTCGTCCGGGGATCGGAGACGGCGCGCCGCAAAAGGGCGGCGCGCCTGTCGCCGTCCTTCGTCTCCTGGCTCCAGGCCGGGCCGATGATGCTGGTGTTCCTCGCCTTCTTCCTCATTCCGCTCGTCTTCGTCGTCATCGTCTCGTTCTGGGACTACAACGAATATCAGCTGCTGCCGGCTCTCTCCGGCCGCGGCTACACCGACACGTTCGAGGGCTGCATCGCGCAGCTTCCCGAACTCTGCACGATCGCCAAGACCTACCTGAAGACGCTGAAGCTGTGCTTCATGGTCTGGGCCATCACGCTCTTCATCGGCTTCTGGGTCGCCTATTTCCTCGCCTTCCACGTCAAGTCCAAGACCTGGCAGATGGGTTTGTCGCTGCTCTGCACGATCCCGTTCTGGACCTCCAACGTGATCCGCATGATCGCCTGGATCCCATTGCTCGGGCGCAACGGCCTCGTGAACTCCGGCCTGATGAAGACGGGGCTGATCAATCATCCCGTGGAATGGATGCTGTTCTCGGAATTCTCCGTGGTGCTGGCGCTGGTCCACCTCTTCACCTTCTTCATGGTGGTGCCGATCTTCAACTCGATGATCCGCATCGACAAGTCGCTGATCGAGGCGGCCTATGATGCCGGCGCCACCGGCTTCCAGACCCTCGTCAACGTCATCATCCCGCTCGCCAAGCCCGGCATCGTGATCGGCTCGATCTTCGTCATCACCATCGTGATGGGCGACTTCATCACCATCGGCGTGATGGGCGGCCAGCAGATCGCGGCCGCCGGCAAGATCATCGAGACGCGGGTCAACGCGTTGCAATTCCCGGCCGCAGCGGCGAACGCCGTGATCCTGCTCGCGATCACCTTCCTGATCATCACCATGATGTCGCGTATCGTCGACATCAAGAAGGAGCTCTAGCGCATGAAGGAAGGACGTCCGCGCTCTTTCTACGTGCTCGCGATCTTCTTCGCGGCCTATGTGCTGTTCCTCTACGGCCCGATGATCGCGATCTACGTGCTGTCGTTCCAGGGGCCGCAGGGCGGCCTCACCTTCCCGATGAACGGCGTGTCGACCTTCTGGATCGCAAAACTGTTCCAGGGCACCGGCATCGTCGATCTCGGCGCGGCCTTCCGCCGTTCGCTGCTGCTCGGCGTGATCGTGATGATCGTCACCGTCGTGCTGTCGGTCGCCGCCGGCATGGCCTTCCGCCGAAAATTCAAAGCACAGAGCATCCTGTTCTACTCGGCAATCGCGAGCCTGATCGTGCCCTCGATCATCACCTCGCTCGGCATCTCGCTCGAATTCCGCATTATCGACGATCTGATCAAGGCGCATTGGAGCGAGAATTTCGAGACCTCGATGGGCCTGCTCACCTCCGGGCTCGGCGCACACCTGACCTGGACGCTGCCCTTCGGGCTTTTGATCATGTTCGCGATCTTCAACCGTTTCGACCCGCGCCTCGAGGAAGCCGCGCGCGATCTCGGTGCAACGCCGTGGCAAACCTTCCGTCACGTCGTGCTGCCGATCATCCTGCCCTCGGTGATCGGTATCGGCCTGTTCGGCTTCACGCTGTCCTGGGACGAGCTGGCGCGCTCCAGCCAGGCGATCGGCGCGGTCAATACGTTGCCGCTCGATCTCCAGGGCCTCACCACCACCGTGACCAACCCCGATATCTATGCGCTCGGCACCGTGATCTCGGCGGTCTCGTTCACGGTGATCACGCTTGCACTCGGCGCCATCCACGTGCTCAACAAGCGGCAGGTGGCCAAGGGCTCGGACGCCGGCAAAGGGCTTGTCTGATTTGATGCGGCTTCACGTCGTCAATCCCAACACCACGGCGTCGATGACGGCGAAGATCGCCGCTGCGGCGCGCAGCGTCGCCCTGCCGGACACATTGATCGACGCCCGCCAGCCCGCGATGGGTCCGGTCTCCATCGAGGGATTTTACGACGAAGCCTTCGCCGTCCCCGGCATGCTCGGCTGCATCCGCGAGGCCGATCGCAATGGCGCGGATGCGCACATCATCGCCTGCTTCGACGACACCGGCCTCGATGCCGCGCGCGCCGCCGCCAAGGCGCCGGTGATCGGCATCGGCGAGGCCGGCTTCCACATGGCGAGCCTGATCGCCGCGCGCTTCGCCGTGGTGACGACGCTCGGCGTCTCCATCGTGCCGATCGAGCATAACTTGCGGAAATACGGACTCGCCGAGCGCTGCGCCCGCGTCCGCGCCGCCGAAGTGCCGGTGCTCGCACTCGAGGAGCGCAATGCCGATGCGCTCGGCAAAATCTCGGCGGAGATCACCGCCGCGATCCGCGACGACCGCGCGGAAGCCATCGTGCTCGGCTGCGCCGGCATGGCCGATCTCGCCAGCGAGCTCGCCGAAACGCACGGCTTGCCTGTCATCGACGGCGTCACTGCTGCGGTGACGCTGGCGGAATCACTGGTGCGGCTGGGGCTGAAGACGTCGCGGCTCGGCCCCTACGCGGCACCGCGTGCGAAGAGCTATTCAGGGCCGTTTTCGCAGTTTCAGCCTTGATCCGGCTCCTTACGGGGGCTCTCGGAACCCGCAAGGCCCGCTGATCACTGGTTTTTTGGCTCTCAGCCTCTTTTTGGTCCCATTCCTTGCCGAAACGTAACGTTTTCGGGACGCCCCGGTGACCCCTCTGGGTTGCCGGTCTTCGCCACTCACCAAGTTTCTATTTGGGTTTTGTCAGCGATGATCGATCTCGCCCAGGACACACCGCCCAACCCCCTCCTTCGCCTGGGCGCCCAGCCCATCGCGCTGACCGCTGCAGCTCTCTTGCTCCTGATCGCGGGAGTGACTTCAATCGCGATCTGGCGTGCCTATACCGGAGCCGCCCCCGAGACCGACCGGGTGGTGGCATCGCGGCAGCTCCAGGCCCGCACCGCCCAGGCGTCCGAGCAGCTGGTCGAGAAGACCAAGGGGCTCGAGGCAACCCAGCAGGAATCGATCGACCAGCTTCAGGTGATGCAGGACCAGCTCCAGACGATGAAGCGGCTGATGGCGGCGCAACAAGCCGACACCAAGCGCCTGTCCGAGCAGGTCGCAACCCTGAACGAGTCCATCGACGGCCTGCGGCAGTCCTTTGCCAGTGCAAGGGCGACCGAGGTCGAAACGCCGTCGGTTACCCGCAGGAAACCGGCGCGGCACCGCGTCCAGGCCAGCGCACGCAAGCGCTCGCGCGGCTGAGCTGATGACGGCGCGACGGGAACTTTATTTGCGTCACTTGTGAACTGGATCACATTCGCCCGTATGATTCCGCGCGATGCTCGCCGTCACCGGATGGCGTGAGCCGATTTCAATATCCGGGGCTGGCAAGGTCGTTGGCGGTATACTGCGTCAACGGCCTTGTTTTTTGACAGGCATTCCGCCTCACTCGCAGACGTCCTCACTCGCAGACGTCGACCCGGCGGTACCGCCATCCCGACGGCGTCATCACGCGCTTGCGGACGACGTAGCAGCCGCCGTACCCCCCATCGTCGTAGCCGGTACCATAATAGTAGGGATCGCCGTAGTAGGGGTACCCGTAGCCGTAATAGCCGCCGTAGTAGCCGGCACCGACGAGACCCGCGCCGATTGCGACGCCTGGCCAGAAGCCGCCGCCATGCCAATGCCGGTGTCCCCAGCCGCCCCCGCCATGGAAACCGCCACCATGGAAACCACCACCATGGAAGCCTCCACCGTGTCCGAAACCGCCACGCGCCTCGGCCACTTGTGGCGCCGACAGCCCGACCGCCGTCACAGCCAGCGCCGTCATGATCATCTTGCGTAACATCACTCGATCCTCCGCGTGGACACGCTCCACGCTTCAAAGCAAGGACCAAGCTAACGTCAGTTGGAAACTCGGGACAGCCACACTGTCTCACTTCCGCGCGAGCGTCAGCAGCCGCGGCAGATGCTCTTCATCTTCCGGTCGAGCTGCCGGTTCTCGGTGTTAACGGTGGCATCAGCCTCCGCACCTATGCCGGTGCCGGTGGTGACTCCGGATCCCGGGCCGGATGATTGAGCCGTACCGAGGCTGTTGGTCCCGGGCGGCGGAACGGGCGAGTTGCGAACACTTCCGGTCGATCCCGCCGAACCTCCGGTCGATCCAACCGAGCTTCCGCTCGAACCGGCAGAGCCGCCGGTCGCTTGCGCAAACGAGACGGCCGGCATCGCCGCGAGTGTGAGGATCATGATCGTGGTCTTGATTGACGCGGTTGCGGACGATCTGGCCATCGGAAATCCTCCTTTGCCGGTCAACGGCCGCCATCAAGAGCTGTTCCGGAACAAATGCCGTCACATCAGCTTGAAAGCTGAGGGAGGCAAATCACGATGACCGATCGCGATCCCGTTGCAGAGGGCGAACGCGCCGCGCGCGACAACAGTCCAGCCGAGGCCAATCCTTACCTCAACGGCAGCGACGAACATGCACTCTGGGCCGCCGGTCACGAGAAGGTGGCAGGCGCGATCGAAGCGCGCAAATCCCGGGGACGCTGATCAGCCGATCCGCCTCAAGCCTTTCTTGAAGCGCGGGCCGTTGGCGACGTAGAACTTCGCCGCACTCCCCATCCGCTGCACCTGGGTGTCGTCGAGCGTGCGGATCACGCGCGCCGGTGAGCCGATGATCAGAGAACGTTCTGGAAATTCCTTGCCCTCGGTGATGACGGAGCCGGCGCCGACGATGCTGTTGCGGCCGATCTTCGCGCCGTTCATCACGATCGAGCCCATGCCGATCAGCGCGCCCTCCTCGATGGTGCAGCCGTGCAGGATGACGTTGTGGCCGACGGTGCAGTTCCTGCCAATGACAAGCGGAAAGCCGAGATCGGTGTGGCAGGTCGAGCCGTCCTGCACGTTGGCGCCCTCGCCGATCTCGATCCACTCATTGTCGCCGCGCAGCACCGCGCCGAACCAGACGCTCGCGCCCGGCTTCAGGCGCACGCGGCCGATCACGGTGGCGGTCTCGGCGATGAAATAATTGCCGTCGGCGGGAAGGTCGGGCGCCTGCCCGTCGAGCTCGTAGATGGCCATGGAGGTCTCCTGTCGCGTTGACCCCTGGCATAGCCAAACGGCAGCCTGGAGGCAAAGGGCCGGCCGCGCGGAAAAGCGCGGGATGTCAGACCAGAAGGCCGGCGGCGCGCAGCGTCATCAGAAAGAAGGTGCCGCTCATCATGCTCCAGAACCCGGCGATGAGGGTTGCCATCATCACGAACTCGGCGCGGCGGCTTTCCACTCGCATGCCGCGCAGCGTGTTGCGCATGATGATGAAGGGCGCGGCGAACACCAGGAACGGAACCGCCGCAAAGGTTTTCGGCGCCACGCCGTCCTGCAACAGGCCGAAGCCGGCGGGCCGCTGCGCGAGCGCCTGGTATCCGTTCACGAGCGCGCCTGCGAGCGCGAAACCGATGCAGATCGAGAAGAAGGTATTGAGAGCTTCAGGTGTCATCGGAACAGTCCGCATTTACGCAACGCCGGAGCCTATCTGTGACAAAGAGTGCCGGTTAACGCTACATTATCCTTAAGGGAAGGTTAACGCGGCCGGCCGCTCCGCGCAGGGGCCGTCCCGTTGGCCGCAGCCGGGAACGCTGCGCGAAAGCGCCGTCGCATGGCATATTCGCCGCTGATTCGTCGGCCATCGGCCGACCTCCGGCTCGACTTGCGCAATCCATGACGGTGTTCTCGGCAGCTTCCCTCAGGTCCCCCCGCACGCGCACCCGGGCGCATGTCGTCCCGATCGTGCTCGGCGGCGCTGCTGCGGCGTGTGCAGTCGCGCTCGTCGCCTATCTGTTGTGGCCGACCTGGGGCAGCCGGGGCGCGAACGCCCCGGACAAGCTGCCGGTGAGCGTCGGCGGCACGCTGTTCAACCTGCCGGTGACCGCGATCCGGATGAAGATCCAGCGGCACTCGGGGCCGCAGGAACGCATCGATCTCGACTTCCTCTATCCCTCGCTGGAGCCGCCCGGCGCGCCGAAGCACGTCACCGCCGACACGGTGGAAGCGGCAGTGCAATCGATCGACCGCATCTTCCTGTCGATCGCGGCCCATCACGATGCGCTCTCGCCCGAGCAGCGAACCGCCACGATCTATCCGCGCTATCTCGACCAGGCCGCCGCGATGCCTGTGGACGGCCTGACGATGCGGATGTTCCGCACCGACACGCCTTACGGCAGCGAGGACCTCTATTCCGCTGCAAGCCCCGCGCTGACGGCGCGCTGCACGCGCGATGCGGCCACCCCGGGCATGTGCCTCGCCGAGCGCCGCGTCGGCGGCGCCGACCTCACCTTCCGCTTTCCACGGAGCTGGCTCTCACAATGGCGCGACGTGGCGGATGCGATGGAGAAGCTGACGGCGCAGCTGCGCGGGCCGCGGGGCTGAGCGCGGCCGCGTGGCCTAGGCCTTCCAAAAACAAAAACTTCGAAAACAACCCCATGCACAGTAGCCAAGCGCTTGGCACGACTTCGTATTTTTAGAAGCCTGGTCTGACATGCGGTGACCGGTTTGAATGATGCGGCGGCACATCTCGTGCCTCGCGAAAACTTAATCCGCCTTCCGCGACTTCGTATTTTTCGAATTGAATTTGACTCGTCGGGCAAAACAGGGGCAGAATGGCACGATGGGACATTGATTGATGGTGCGTTGCTCTCAGAGCAGGGGCAGCTCGTACGCCATGATGACCCGCGTCTTGCCGAGATATTCAAGCTCCTCGATCGGCTGCCAACCGCGGGAAGCATAATAGCCCGGCAAGGTACCCGACGTGTAGAGATACAGCCGTCGATAGCCCAACTCCGCAGTGCGCGCTACGGCGGCATCGATGAGCGCGTTTCCAATGCCTCGACTGCGCTCTGTGGCGGGCACAAACAGCTGTGCCATCCACGGCGACAGCGCAGGGCGTGTCGTCATCTCGCTGGCGAGCAGATTGACCGAGCCAAGATACGTCGTGCCACGCCGGGCAACCAGAACTTCCGGCAATTGGCGCGAGCAAGCCGCGCGGCTAAGAAACTGTTCGTAGTTTGCGGCCGAGTCGTAGCCTGTCAGCGGCCCCCAGAACGCGAACTGAAGCGCGGCGATCGTCTTCGACAGACCCGACTCTTCGGTCAGGCGGGCAATTTCAAAAAACGCTGGCATCCAAATCGATGGTTATTGCGATTGCTCTTGGGCGGGATATTGGCCCATGCACCTTTTCTCATGGCAAGCTCTCTAATCCAATCCGCGTCATAGCCGCAGTCGGCAAGCAGCAGCGATCCAGCCCTGAGGTGAGACATGAGCTTTCCGGCAAGCCGTTGTCATGAGCTTCGCCGGGCGTCAGGGCAAGTCGGACCGGCAGACCGTTTGTATCCACAAACGCATGAGATGACGGGAGCTTGGTCTTGCTCAAGAGCTTTAATTACTTCGTCACGATCCGTCGCGTCGGCGCCACGGTGCTGGTGGGTGCCATCGGCGACAGCGAGAAAGTCAGCCAGGTATTCCAGCCGGCCGGCCGATTTTCTGCAGCGAACTCGCCATAGCCCTTCAAGTTCAAATATCCCTGCCAGTCTCCAACCGGAAACAGATATCCGACCTGAGGGCCGACTCCCACCACGCGCGACCGGAAACCGCCCAGAATTGGATTCTGACCAAAATCGTCCGTGATCTGTTGATAGTAGTAGCCGACCAGCCCGACAAAGAGCTGCTTCGAGAGAAACTGCGAAGCACCCCAATCAATGTGGAAATCGATGCCGCTCTGGTATTGCGTGTCAGGATTCTTGAAATTGTAGGTGAAGCCGGCGACCGCCGAGAATTCATGACCCAACTGCGGATTGAAATAGGTGTACCCGCCGCCGCCGTCGATTGCGCCGTGACCGATTCCAAGGTTGGCAAGACGGGTTGGCGAGTAGGCGCCAACCGGAATGTCGCCGGTCAGATAGGTCATGAAATTGTGAACGCCGGCGTTCCACTTCAGCGTCGCTTGCGGATAGAGGTCGCCCACCGAGGTAATTGAATCGGAGAGAGTGCCCGTGCGCGTTACGAAGAGCGGCCCGACCGCCGCCGTTAGCGTTCCGTCGAGCGTCGCGGCAGATCGGCCAAACACGCCGGTGATGCCGATGGCCAATTGTCCGCCGAGCACCGGCGTTGCGAACGTGTAGGTTGGATTGAGCAGGACAAGATCTCCCTGCGCATTCAAATGCAGATTCAAATCGACGTTGATGTTGGCCGGGATTCGGCCGACGCGAATTTCTCTTGCCGCGGCGACGCGACCGAAGGCCGACACGCTGGTGTGATAATAGACCTCGGCCATTGACCAGCCGGGGACGCCAGGGACTGCCGCAAGGCTGCTGAACCGTCCCGGAAGCCAGTACGAAACACCGTCCTCATCGGCATATGCAGCGCTGGACAGGAGTCCGGCCAATGCCACTGCCAAGCCGATTGTTGCGCCAGTAAGCCGATGATGAGATTTTGGTTCGGATATGCACCGCGTCATCTGCGTATCCTTCAAATTACAATTTATCGATGAATGAAAATGTATCGATCTGCGTTTCAATGTCTCGCCCTGAGGTCGCGACCTCGTCGGATTTAGCTCTGCTGTTGCGTTAGAGTCACTCAGGTGCGACGCTGCTTCGAGCGCCCGTGGAAATACCGACAGCACCGTTGACCGAACGGATTCCGGTATGGGGGATAGTGCCTTTCGCAAAATGCTACGTATGAACCTAACCACCGGCGGATATTGAACGCTGCCAAATCTGCAGTGCTGCCATCACCTTGCTCAATCTTATCGTGCCCCGCCAACCACTAGAGACCCGCGAGTCACAAAGAGTGCTGCGAGATATTTCCTCCTTGTCGAAGCGGCAGACGTCGCGACGTCTCCGGTGTCATTCGGATTTCATTGACTTGGATCAACACTCACCCGACAGTCGCGCGCGATCTGAATGCTCTTTTTTGGGAGCTCGTCCCGGCTCCAGCATTCGTTTTGCGATAGCTATGAACGCGAGCTGGTAAGAGTGCAGCCGCGTACCGTCTTCGAACTAGCTAGATCACCCCTGGTTCAGGCAGGGGTCACGACTTTCCGACAAGGAGAGGATTTTCCGCCCAGCCAAACGCATCATTTCAGTTTCAGGAGTTAGCCATGAGCGTCTGGAATCTGCATCACCGATTCACCTCGCGCAGTCTGCTTGCTGCTCTCTTGCTGATACCATTGCCAGCCCTCGACGCCCAAGCCCAGCAAGTCGCCGGCACGCCGGGCTCACCCGGCGCGACCACTACGATCGACGGCAGGTACCTGCCGAATCCGCCGCCGCCGTTCAAGGGCGAGATCAGTCCCAACGCCGTGCAATCGAAGCCGTACTGGCCGGCGCGCGTCGTGCCGCCGAAGGGCGCGCCGAACATTCTGTTGATCATGACCGATGACGTGGGCTTTGCCGCGCCGTCCACCTTCGGCGGCGTCATCCCGACGCCGGCGCTGGACCGCATCGCCGAGACTGGCCTGCGCTACACCGCGTTCCACACCACGGCGCTCTGTTCGCCGACGCGGGCCGCGCTGCTCACCGGCCGCAACCATCACTCGGTGGCCACCGGCGTTGTCGTCGATCAGGCGACCGGCTACCCGGGCTACAACAGCGTTATCCCGCGCGACGCCGTCGCCATCGGCGAGATCCTCCGGCAGAACGGCTATGACACGTCGTGGTACGGCAAGGATCACAATTTGCCGCAGTGGGAGGCGAGCCAGGCTGGCCCCTTCCACAACTGGCCGACCGGCCCCATCAAGGGCTTCGACTACTATTATGGTTTTGCGGGCGACGACACCAACCAGTGGCAGCCGGGCAACCTGTTCCGCAACACCACTCCGATCCAGCCCTTTATGGGCAATCCCGGCTGGAACCTGATCACTGCCATGGCCGACGAGGCGATCGGGCGCATCAAGATGCTGAACGACGTCCAGCCCGACCGTCCCTTCATGATCTACTATGCGCCCGGCGGCACGCACTCGCCGCACCATCCGACGCCCGAGTGGATCAAGAAGATCAGCGACTTGCATTTGTTCGACAAGGGCTGGAACGAGCTGCGCGAGCAAATCTTCGCCAATCAGAAAAAGCTCGGCGTGATTCCGCAGAGCGCCCAGCTCACGGCCTGGCCGGACAGCATTCCGAAGTGGGACACGCTGTCGCCCGAGGCAAAGAAGCTCTACATCCGGCAGGCCGACGTCTATGCGGCGTACCTCGCCTATACCGACCACGAGATCGGTCGCGTGATCCAGGCCGTCGCGGACACCGGCAAACTCGACAATACGCTCGTTATCTACGTCAGCGGCGACAACGGCGCGAGCCCGGAAGGCACGCTCCATGGCCTGTTCAACGAGTTCGCCGTTGCGAATGCCGTGCACCCGACCGTCGAAATGAACATGAAGTTCTACGACGCCTGGGGCTCCGATCAGACTTATCCGCACTACGCGGTGGGCTGGGCCTGGGCCTGGGACACGCCGTATAAGTGGACCAAGCAGGTCGCATCCTATTTCGGTGGCACGCGCAACGGCATGGCTATGGCCTGGCCTTCTCACATCAAGGACGCCGGCGGCATCCGCCACCAGTTCCACCATGTGATCGACGTCGTGCCGACGATCCTCGAAGCGGCTGGCCTGCCGGAGCCGGTGATGATCAATGGCGTCGCCCAGAAGCCGATTGAAGGCGTGAGCATGGCGTACTCGTGGGACAAGGCGAATGCCAATGCGCCCTCGACACGCACGACGCAGTACTTCGAGATGTTCGGCAAGCGCGCCATCTATCACGACGGCTGGATCGCATCGACCCCTCCGCCGCTCGCGCCCTGGATCATCACATTGGAAAAGCCACCCGCCGATGTCATGAACGGCTTCACATGGGAGCTGTACAATCTCAAAGACGACTGGACGCAGGCCAACGACCTCGGCGCCAAGATGCCGGACAAATTGCGTGACATGCAGCAGCTTTTCACGCTGGAGGCGACCAAATACCAGGTCTTCCCACTCGACGACTCCATTCTCGGTCGATTCATCTCGGCAAAGCCGAGCTACGCCCCTGACCGGACCGTCTTCACCTATACCGGCGAGCTCTCCAACGTGCCGTTCCCTGTGACCGGTGCCGCGCCCAGCCTATTGAACCGGTCGTACACGATCACGGCCGAGGTGGACATTCCCCAAGGCGGCGGTGAGGGCATGCTGGTCACCGACGGCGGCCGGTTCGCCGGCTATGGCTTCTATCTGCTGAAGGGCCGGCCCGTGTTCACCTGGAATCTGGTTGGCTTGGAGCGCGTCAAGTGGCAGGGCAAGGATGCTCTCGTGCCGGGCAAGCACACGCTGGAGTTCGACTGGAAATATGACGGTCCGGGCCTCGGCAAGGGCGGCACCGGTGTCCTGAAGCTGGACGGCAAGGCCGTGGACAGCCGTCCCATGCCGCGCAGTCTGCCCATCACCAATGCGTGGGACGAGTACTTCAATGTCGGCCTCGACACCGGCACGTCGGTGGACGAGCAGGACTACCAGGTGCCGTTCCGCTTCACCGGCAAGATCAGCAAGCTGACGGTGAAGCTCGGGCCGAACGAGATGTCACCCGCAGACAAGGAGACGGTCGCGAAGACAATGCGGGAAAGGCAATAAGCATTATCGGCGACGACGCGAACTGCAGGCGGCCCTACGGGGCTGCCTGTCCATGTGAAGCGCTACCACGGACGTGACCCGGCGACTCATATCAGCGGCTATTGCACCTCGTTGTGCTCGCCGCCTGTGACCTTCCACGAAAGCAAGTTGCGAGAGGACTGAAGCCAAATTCCCAACAGGAGACGCAGACATGATGAGCGTAAGAATGGTTCAGATCGCCGGCCTGCTGGCAGCAACGATGGCGCTGGGCATGGAGACAGCCGTTGCGCAAACCGCCCCCGCGCAGCCATCCATGAAAACGATCGGCACACCCACCGCTGCGGCCAAGCCGGACATCGTGCCCTCCCTGTTCGTTTTGAATTCCCGCGGCGCAACGCTGCAAGGGGACATCCTGACACTGATCGGCGTAACGCCGAGCGCCATCATCTTTGCCGATCGTCCGGTGAGAGCAGCCGGCCATCAGCCGACCGCCGACGTCATCGCGGAATGGGGATCGGGTGACGACAGCTTCGCCAAGAATCCACCGAACGCCACCGTGTCCGTCCTCAGCAAGGATGGCTCGGTGAAGGACGCCGTGGTGGTGCTGAAGAACCCGAAGCTCGAGGGCGACAAGCTGACCTTCAGTGTTCAGACCCTCGAAGGCGATCTCACCGGAGCGGATGGCGGGGCTGCCGTCTTCATCGACATCATCGGCCGGCCGTTTACGCCGCTGTCGTTTGCCGGCGTTGCGCGCCGCTCTGCGTTCCGCGGAGCGATGTATGCCGGCGCACTCGGAGCGGCTGCATACGCCGCGCCCTATGCGTACGGCTACGGCCGCCCGGCCTGCGGCTATTACCCCTATCCGCCTTGCTATTGAAGCGACTGAGCAGGCGCCTGCAAGGGCTTCTGCACCGGAGACGGCCATGCTTATCATCCTCACCCTCTACCTGGTCCTGGTGTGGCTCGTCTTCTCCAGGCTCAAGCTGGTCCGGTGGGGTTGGGGCTCCGGCACCGTGGCGGTGCTGATCGGCGCGTTTATCCTCGCGGTGTTCTTGGCGATGTTCAACTACCTGACGCCATCGGGAAGCTTTGTCGTTGGATCGCCCGTCATAGAGGTTGCGCCGAATGTTTCCGGCCAAGTGATCGATATACCGGTCAAGCCAAACCAACCGGTGAAAGCCGGCGCGGTCCTGTTCCGCATCGATCCCGCACCGTTTCAGTATAAGGTAGACCAGCTCGAGGCGTCGCTGGCCGGCGCCAAGCAGCAGGTGCTGCAGCTCAAGGCCACCTACGAGCAGGCGAGCGCCAATGCCGACGGACTGGCCAAGCAGCTGGCCTATCACAACAAGCGGCTCGCCGATTATGAGCAGATGACCGGCGAAGGAGCGCAAAGCGAATTCCGGTTGCAGGACACGCAGGTCCAGCAAGAGACGGTGCAATTTCAGCTGCAGGCCGCCAAGGCGGCGCAACTCAACGCCAAGCTCGCCATGGATTCGCAGATCGGTGGCGTCAACACCACCGTTGCGCAGATTCAGGCCCAGCTCGACAATGCCAGGTGGGAGCTGGAGCAGACGACCATCCGCGCGGTCGCTGACGGCGCCGTTACGGTGATGGCCTTGACAGTTGGCGACCGCGCCGTGCAGGCCCGTTCGGTAATGTCGTTCATCGTCGCCGACGAAATCGTCATCGTCGGCATGTTTTCGCCGAACGGATTCCAAACCATCAAGCCCGGCGCACGGGTCAAGCTCGTGTTCGACGATGACCCCGGCCGTATCCATGACGCGACGATTGCGACTATCCCGCAGGGTGTGGGTGAAGGCCAGATCGCCGTCTCAGGAATGCTGGCACGGGTAAGCTCGATCCGCGGCGCCAAGACCTATCCGGCGGTTATTTCCATTCCGAAGGACTTCGACCGCAGCCAGCTCAGGCTCGGGATGCCCGGCACCGCCACCGTATTTGCGGAGAATGCCGGCGTCATTGGCCTGCTCATGTCGATCCTGGTCTGGATCAGCTCTTATACGGCGTATCTCTAATAGCCTGGGTCGTCCGTGGGCAGGGCCGCGGGAGCACGAAAACCAGTCTAGCTAGCGATTCACCGAATTAGTTTGTCCGTGGCGGCGCTCCTGACGTGCAGCGTCGCTGTCGCTCGATGGACACACTGCAGCTAACGACAGTTAGTGGAGAAATCGATGTTTACGAAGCGCTCTTCGACGGCGCGCTGCTGAGCCGGGGCCCATATTGCAGAAATATGCCGTGCGGCTTTGGGTCCCGGCTCTGCACTGCAACGCCGTAAGCGCGTTTGCGCGCGTCTTCGACGCGCTATGGGGCGTTGCAGTGCGTCCGGGACACGAACGCCGCGCATGGCGAAGGCTCGTCTTCGCTCGCGATGACGGCGTAACAACAACTACTCCTGATCGACGAGGTCGTCCTCGAGGATCGCCATCTGGAACTGGAACGAGCGATCGTCGTCCTCGTCGTCGACGAACAGCACGCCGATGAACTCCTCGCCGATATAGACTTCGGCGGAATCGTCCTTCTTCGGCCGCGGCACGACGCGGATCTTGGGATTGCCGAATACGCGCTTCAGATACGCATCTAACTTTCTGACTTCTTTGACGTCCACGGCAAGTCTCCGATCGAAAATGGTCGGCGGGTTTTAGGACGAGATGCGACGAACCGCCAGCATGAATTGCCAAAGAATTTGGGGACGGAAGAGCCGGAAAATCCGGCCCTCTTTAGCATCGATCCAGGTTTCAAAGCCCCATGGCGTTGATCATCTGGTCCATGGTGCGCGACGGCTCGGCGCAGCCGGCTTCGCCGACGATCTTGGCGGGCACGCCCGCGACGGTGACGTTGTGCGGCACCGGCTTGACCACGACCGAGCCGGCGGCGATGCGTGCGCAATGGCCGATCTCGATATTGCCGAGGATCTTCGCCCCGGCGCCGATCAGCACGCCATGGCGGATCTTCGGATGGCGATCCTCGTTCTCCTTGCCGGTGCCGCCGAGCGTGACGCCGTGCAGGATCGAGACGTCGTCTTCGATCACCGCCGTCTCGCCGCAGACGAAGCCGGTGGCGTGGTCGAGGAAGATGCCGCGGCCGATGCGCGCGGCGGGATTGATGTCGGTCTGGAACACCGCCGACGACCGGCTCTGAAGGTAATACGCGAAATCCTTGCGGCCCTTCAGATAGAGCCAGTGCGCGAGGCGATGGGTCTGGATGGCGTGAAACCCCTTGAAGTAGAGCAAGGGATCGATGAAGCGCGAGGTCGCGGGATCGCGGTCGTAGACGGCAACGAGATCGGCGCGGAAGGCGTTGCCGATATCAGGGTCGTCGCGCAGCGCCTCAATATAAGCCTGGCGCACGAGATCGCCCGAAAGCGCGGAGTGATCGAGCCGGTCGGCGACGCGGTGAACCACCGAATCTTCCAGTCGGCCGTGATGCAGCACCGCCGAATAGATGAAGGTCGCAAGCTCCGGCTCGCGACGGACGATGTCCTCGGCTTCGCCGCGGATCCGGTCCCAGATCGGATCGAGCGATGCGAGCTTTCCTCCCGGATTGACCTGATGCACTGCCATGGATTTTCTCTTGGGATTGCTCTCTCGAATGGACGTCTTTTGCTGGCTGTATAGCACAGTCTAGGCGACAAAGTCCTGACGGGCTTGCCTGAGAGTGAACAGCACCCTGCCCCACGGAGCATGCCAAGGCCTTGAAACACAACAGTTTCTTCTGACGCCCCAAGCGGCAAGGTCGGCTCAAAGTGGTCAGAGTTTTACCAAATTCAAGCCGGGCGGCGTCAAACTATTGGTGAATTCTCTCCGAGCCGTTATTGCGGTCATGTCCGAGCGAGACGGGAGCCGATTTGAGCATCACCACCGATCAATTGCGCGCGCGCGCCGCTGATACGTTTTGGCTGCGGCTTGCGGCGGTGGCCCTGCCCCTCCTGATGATCGCGCCGGCGTTCTGGAACGGCTATCCGCTGCTGCAATGGGATACCGGCGGGTATCTGGCGCGCTGGTACGAGGGCTACCTCGTCCCCAGCCGCTCCACGGTGTTCGGCCTCTATCTGCATTATGGCGAGAGTTTCGGCTTCTGGATCAATCTCGCCGCCCAGTCGCTGGCGACGCTGTGGCTGCTGCAGCTCACCCTTCGCGTGCTCTCGATGATGCAGACCTTCCGCTTCGTCGCGATCGGCCTCGGCCTGATCCTGTCGACCGCCCTGCCCTGGCTTGCGAGCATGCTGCTCACCGACATCTTTGCCGGGCTCTCGGTGCTGTCGCTGTTCCTGCTGGTGGTCGGCGCAAGCCGCACCTCGACGATCGAGAAGATCTCGCTGTTCGTGTTCACCGCCTTTGCCGCCGCGACCCACAGCGCCACGCTCGGCGTGCTGCTGGGGCTGTGCGTCGCCGGCTGGATGGTGCGGCCGTTTCTCAAGGAGCGCCTTCCGCTCGCCGGATTGGCGCAGGCCAGCCTCACCATCGTCGCCGGCGGCCTGATGCTGGTGTCGGCGAATTATGCTCTGTCCGGCAAGCTGGCCTGGACGCCCGGCGGTTACGGCGTCGCCTTTGGCCGCATGATGCAGGACGGCATCGTTGCGCGCTATCTCAACGACCATTGCCCGCGCGAACGCTACAAGCTCTGTCCCTATCGCAACGAGCTGCCGGCGAGCGCCGACGAATTCCTGTGGGGCAAGAGCATGTTCAACACGCTCGGCCGCTTCGATGGGCTCAATGAGGAGATGGGCTACATCGTCGTGCATTCGCTCAAGGACTATCCGGCCTGGCAGGCCGGCGCGGCGCTGCGGGCGATGGGACAGCAATTGCTGCATGTGGCGACCGGCGAAGGCACCAATGGCTGGATCCCGCACACCTACGGCATCATCGAGCGCTACATCCCCGCGCAGGTCGCGCCGATGCGGGCGGCGCGGCAGCAGCACTGGGACATCGATTTCGTTTACGTCAATTGGCTGCACGTCCCCGTCGCGCTGGCCTCGATGCTGGCGCTGGTTTGGTTGCTCGCGCATGCGCTGGCGAAGCGCCGGCTCGACGATCTGACGCTGCTGGCGGCGACAGTGACGCTGGCCTTGCTCGGCAACGCCTTCATCTGCGGCGTGATCTCAGGGCCTCACGACCGCTACGGCGCGCGGATGGTGTGGGTTGCGACGTTCGTGGTACTGATGGCGCTGGCGCGGCGGTGGGGCGATGATGCCAAAGCTGGATGAACTTTGATCGCGACAACGAGATACGCCCCCTCTCCCGCTTGCGCAGGGCTATCGCGTATGACTTTTCGGACGGCCTGAGCAAGCGCCTCGTCTTTCGAGATGACCGCAATTTCGTAATTTCACATCGCCTTGGCGAGCGCGAACAGCCGGAAATCCTCGAGCGCCGCGTGCCGATGCGGGGCGGCTTCGCGACGGTAGGTCTCGGTGTCGACGATCGAGCGGAAGGTGGCGAAATCGCCGTATTCATTGATCGCCGCTTCGTCCCAGCGTTCGCCTGGCGAGCCGACGAGGCTCGCAAGGACCGGCACGGAAAACATCCGCACGAGCGGCTTACCGGCCGCGAGACGCCGGAATGCCGGCCTGTAGCGTTCATGAAAGGCTTCGCGGCCCGAGCAGGGCGCGGCGTCGAATCCGTCCTCGTAACGCGCATGCGCGCGGTAGCGCAGCAGATTGAGCATATAAATCGGCTGGCCGGATGGAATCGCGCGCTCGGCGGCGTCAAGGGCTTGCAGGGTGATTTCGATGAGGTTCATGGGACTTCCCGCATTTCCAGCGCCGCAGAATGCGCGCCGACGCTCCCTGATTAGCCGTTCGGGAATGGCTCTTGTAGTGACCGTCCAGCCATAACTATGTGGACTGTATGTCCACAACGACTTTACCTCCGGACCTCTCGCGTCTCCTCGCCTTCGTCCGCGTCGTCGAGGCGGGCTCCTTCGCCGAAGCCGCGCGGCGGGCGGGGACGACCACCTCGGCGATGTCCAAGGCGGTCGCCCGCTTCGAAAAGGCTCACGGGTTGCGGCTTTTGCATCGCTCCACCCATTCGTTGGCGCTGACCGAAGAGGGCGACAGGCTGATGACGGCGGGACGCGCGTTGGTCGAAAGTCTCGCCCGTGTCCAATCCGCGCTCGGCGAAGTCGCGCGCGACGATGGCGGACGGGTGCGCGTGACCGCCCCCGCCTCGTTCGCGCGCGCCTGCATCCTGCCGCGACTGCCCGCGTTCCTGCGGGAACGGCCGGAAATCGAGATCGAGGTCAAATTCCGCAACGAGATTCTCGATCTCGCGGCGGAAGGCGTCGACGTCGCGATCCGCTCGGGGCCCCTCGACCGCGCGCCCGGCCATCAGGCGCGGCGGCTTTGCACGTTCTCCTGGATCGCTTGCGCCTCGCCTGCCTATCTGAACGCGCGCGGCGCGCCGGCGACTCCCTACGAGCTCTCCGCGCACGACCACGTCGGCTTCCGGAATCCCGCGAGCGGTCAGATCCTGACCTGGCGCTTCGCCGACCCGCGCGGCAAAGGACCCATTCGCGTCACGCCCAAGCCCAAGCACATTTGCGACGACGCGCATGCTTCGCTCGGTTTGATCGCGAATGGGTTCGGGGTCGGCTGGGGGCCAGCGTGGCTCGTCAACGAAGACCTTCGCACCGGCCGGTTGGTCGAAGTGCTGGCGCCCTGGCGCGCGCCTGGGGAACCCCTATGGATGCTGCGCACCTCGGGCCGCCGCCCGCCCCTGCGCACACAGCGCGTCATATCATTCCTCACCACGCTTCCCGCCGCGTTCAGCGACAAGGCGGTGTGAAGTAGCGGTCGTCACCGAAATCTAGCCGCCAAGAAACTGAGCAAAAGGTCCTAGGGATTGGTAGGCGAAGCCCCCTCTTGGCCTTTTGCCGGCCTTCCGCGATGTCCGCCGATTTGTCCGCTTGTGACCCCAAGCGGACGAACTGTTCATCGAAAATTGATCATCTGAGGCAGGATCGATTGACGTGCTGGCTTCGCGCAACCGAAGGTGAGTCAAGCTAAGTCGGACGAGCGAGGGAGGATCACAAATTGGGTTTGGCGCTTCTAACCCTCGCAGTTAGTATCATCGCCCTCTTCACCGTATTGGCGTTCTTGCTGCTGCGAGCGCCCATATCAGCCAACAGCTCAACCAGCGAGCAAGCATCGGCCTCGGTCGAGCTTGCTTCGTCCGCTCACAGAGAGGGTGGTGTTGGTTCTACATCGATCGCTGCCGCTGGCCTTGGGATACTTTGGTTCTTTGTTTGGAAGTTGACAGCGATTACGTTGCAGCACCTGTTTGTGAGCGAAAGTTCGTCGCGTACATTTCCCGTAGTGCCTCTATCTTTCGCTATTTCAATAGCGGCGATGTGCGTTGTGGTTCTGCTTGTCCGTCACGTGAGCAGATAAGGTAGACCTGACAGCTCGGCTCTACGTTCTCACGTAGTCCGCTTGTGGCCCATCTGCGAAGTTGCGCCTTGCCGGTCGGAAGTCCGCTCGTTGAGCCAGAGCGGACCAGATTTGCTCAACCTGAGTTCTTCACGTTTTGACCCGAAGGCGACATCGACCAGACGTCTAATCGGCCCTTCAACTCACCTGTGTGCCCTTGTGTTATTGTATCCCTTCCGAGAACTCGATGGAGGGAAGGATGGACATTCGATCGAAATTGACGGCGCTGTGTGAAGCGTTCAACGCGCACGACTTGGATTCCATCATGGAGTTCTTTGCTGACGATTGTGTCTTGGAGATGCCGAGGGGAAGCAAGCCTTGGGGCTCCCGCTTCGAGGGCAAACGCAACGTACGAGACGGGCTCGCGACGCGCTTTGAAGGCTTACCGGATGTTCACTACGGCGACGCCGAGCATTTTGTGGATACGATGGCAAACACGGGAATTTCAAAATGGACGCTAACGGGCACTACAGGCGAAGGAAAAAAGATCGAGGTCCGAGGATGTGACTTTTACACTTTTCGCGCGGACGAGGTGATCCGCAAGGACTCGTATTGGAAGATTGTTGAAGGACCTTCGTCAGCCTAACGACGCACATGTCCGAATGTGGCCCTTTGCCGACGTTCCTATCCTACCAGCTTCGAGCCGACGTCTCGTCTCATCAGCGCCCCTAGCGGACTCCAGATATCTGCGCATGAAGGCGTTGACGGTCGCCCGAAGGAAGTGGATAGCTCTGCCTTGTGATGGGACATTTCAGGATAAATTGGGCAACGACCCGATCGTCTCAGCCAAGATCGCCTCAGCCGCGGCGGGAGAGGAAGTCGAGCACGCCGGTCTTGTAGACCTTGTCCCCAACCGCGCGCATGTGGTCGCGGCCCGGAATGTCCAGCACTTCCGAGCCGGGGATGATCGCGCCGAGCGCGCTGGCACTTCCTGCGACGTCGTCGGTGGAGCCGACTGCGATCAGCACCGGCACCTCGATGCGCGCGGCTTCCTGCCTGGTCATGAGGTCGCGCGTGCCGCGGAGGCAGGCGGCAAGCGCGCGGTGATCGGAGCGGGTCTGGTCGGCGAACGCACGGAAGGTGCGCCCCACGGGATCGGTGACGTCATCCAGCGAGGGCGCCTCCAGCGCCTTGGCGACGTTCTCGCCGGGCCCGGTGCCCTCGATCAGGCCGCCGATGCCGATGCCGCCGAGGATCGCCGAGCGCAAACGCTGCGGCTCGTTGAGGGAGAGCCATGCCGCCATCCGTCCCCCCATCGAATAGCCCATGATGTCGGCCCGCGGGATGGCGAGGTGATCCATCAGCGCGAGCACGTCGCCGGCCATGGTCGGGATCGAGTACTGTGCGGGCTCGTAGAGCTTTGCGCTTTCGCCGTGGCCGCGATTGTCGAGCGCAATCACGCGGCGGCCGTTCTTGCGCAGTTCCGAAACCCAGGTCGGATAGACCCAGTTCACGTTCTTGCTGGAGGCAAAGCCGTGCACCAAGATGATCGGATCGCCCTCGCCTTCGTCGAGATAGGCAATTTCAACGGCGCCGTTGTGAAAGCTCGGCATCATCAGTTCCAGAGGTCTCCAAAGCGCGATGCGATTGGGATGAATCGTCATCGCCCTTTAGGTTGTTGTTTAAGCATGATCTTTCCGGAAAACCGCCGCGCACTTTTCCGGATCATGCTTTTGGGAGAGCCTGATCTTAGAGCATGATCCGGAAAAGTGTGCAGCGGTTTTTCCTCGCGACAAACGCGGACCGCGCCTGCGCGGAGATCATGCTCAAACAATAACCCGGAGTACGCCGACGATTTACCCCAATTCCGTCGCGCTTTAGGCCTTGAGAGTCGCACTTGCCAGAGCGGCTTCGGCTGCGATCTGCGCGCGGTGGAGCCGCCGCGCTCTCTTACGATCGCACCAGGCCTGCGTCAGGCGCTCGGTCGTCGCCTTGATGGAGGAGAGAAGGCCGAACAGCGTCAGTGCCGCACTGAGCAGCCAGAGCGCCAGATCGAACGCGCCGCCGACGAGCAGCAGTGCGCCCCGGCCGAGCAGCTTCATGATCGCGCGGGTCTTGCCGCCCTGCGCTTCAGCAAGCCGCGCCGCGCGCGCGACGTCCTTCGGGCCCTCGGCGATCCGCAGTGTATCCATCGCGCCGCGCGTGCCGGTCTTCTCGGCGACGCGCGTGACGTCCTTGCCGAGCCGGACCAGCGCACCGGCCTTCTCGGCCCGGAAGGCGGCCTTGATCGCGCTGACGGTCTCGCCCGGGCGGAACACGGACCCCTTGGCGACCGCGTTCCGGAGCACCGGCGTATCCACGACCTCGCGGGCGGACCGGCTGGCCCATGCGGCAAGCCCCTCGCCGAGCCGTCCGACCTTCCGCGCATCCTTCACCAGCGTCAGTCCGGCGCGCACCGGCGCCGCACCGCCGACGGACACGTAGGTTGCCGCCGTCACCGCAAGGCCGGCTGCCGCAAGGGAGAGCACGAGGCGGTCGGTGTCCTCGCCCATGGCAAGATGCTTGCCCTCGCGCACCACGTCCCTGATGTCGCCGAACACGAACAGATCACCCGCCACCGTTCCCGACAGGCTCGCGACATCGTCCGCGTTGCCGGTGACGAGACCGGTGGCGAACCGTTTGGCGAAATGCGATGTGGAACTCTCCAATTTCACCGCATCGCTGACGCGGCTCAGGAGGTCGTCGGGGAGCGCGATGTTACGATCACGCGCCAGCGCAACGAAACTGTCGGCGAGATCGGCATCGCCCGATGCAAGCGCAGCCTCGATGTTGTCCTGAACCAGGCGGTCGTTCTGCCGCAGCACCGCATCGAGCCTCAGCTCGGAGAGCGCAGCCGGATCATCCTGGGCAGCGAGGATCGCGCCGGCCTCTCGGGCGTGCGGCGCGACCTGCGCCAGCATGAAGCCGCAGGCCGCGATACCGGTCAGCGCTGTGGTGATTCGCAGCCACTTCATGTGGAAAAGCCTGGACAGTTCCTCGGATCGATCGAGCCTGACGATTCGTCTTTTGTCGCAAATTGCATGCGTCCCCAGAGATAGTGTGCCAAAATTGCGACACAACGTCCCCGACGAAAGAAGGGCTTCTCTCAGGCCTCAAGATTGTGTCGAATTTGCATGAGCAAATGAGCATGGGGCGATTGCGGAGCTTTCGGTTCCGCTGGACTAGCAATCATCTGCACCCGCCTTTATGGTCCGCGGCGCCTCAAAGATGCCGCGTCAGTCGTTGATTGTGTCTGCCGCCATTGCCACTCCAGGATGAGTTACGATGTCCGACCATGTCGTCCCGCACTTCCATAACGATGCCGGTGTTCCCGTCATCGAGATCGGCTCGCAAGAGTTCATGTGCGTGGGCGCCAACCCTCCGTTCGATCATCCGCACGTCTTCCTCGACCTCGGCAACGACAACGAGATCATCTGCCCCTACTGCTCGACGCTGTACCGCTTCGCGGCCGACCTGAAGCCGGGCGAAGCCCGCCCGCCGGAATGCGTGCTGAAGGACAAGGTGGCCTGACCGCTTCCTTCGGTCAGGGGTGGCGCTCTCCCGAACGATTGTCATCGCTGGTGCCGGCATAGGTGGCCTGACGGCCGCGCTTGCGCTCGCGGCCCGCGGCTTCCGCATCGTCGTGCTGGAAAAGGCCGAGCGTCTCGAGGAAGTCGGCGCCGGCCTGCAGCTCTCCCCCAATGCGAGCCGCGTGCTGGTCGAGCTCGGCCTGACCGAGCGCCTCAAGTTGCGCGCGGTGACCCCGGAGGCGGTCTCGATCATGAGCGCGCGCGCCGGCGGCGAGCTGCTGCGCATGCCGCTCGGTGAAGCGGCTTCCGCGCGGGCCGGCGCCCCCTATTGGGTGGTGCATCGCGCCGACCTGCAATCGGCACTCGCCGGCGCTGTTGCCGATCATCCCGATATCGACCTGAAGCTGGGTGCAACCTTCGAGGACGTCGCGCCCCACGCCAAGGGACTGACGGTGGTCCATCGCAGCGGCACGATCCGCCGCAGCGATCTCGCCAGCGCCCTGATCGGCGCCGACGGCATCTGGTCGACGGTACGCCAGCATCTGTTTCCCGAGGTGCAGCCGCGCTTCTCCGGGCTGATCGCCTGGCGCGGCACGCTCGATGCCACGCAACTGCCGAAGGACTACGCCGCGCGCCGGGTGCAGCTCTGGATGGGGCCGAACGCCCACCTGGTCGCCTATCCCATTGCGGGCGGACGCCAGATCAACGTGGTCGCGGTGCTGCCCGGCACCTGGAACCGGCCGGGCTGGAGCACGCCCGGCGATCCGCGCGAGGTGATGGACGCCTTTGCCGCCCCGCGCTGGCCGCCGCCGGCGCGGATGATGCTCGCCCCGGTCGACAGCTGGCGGAAATGGGCGCTGTTCGGCGTGCCCGACGGTTGCCCCTGGAGCAAAGGTCCGGTGGCGCTGCTCGGCGATGCCGTGCATGCGATGCTGCCTTTTGCAGCTCAAGGCGCCGGCATGGCGATCGAGGATGCCGCCGTGCTCGCCCGGCATTTGAGCCTCGAGGCCGCCGAGAGCACCAGCGGCATCGCCGCCGCGCTGACGCAATACGGCCGCGCACGCCAGGGGCGGGTATTGCGGGTGCAGCGGACCGCGCGGCAGCAGGGCCGCATCTATCATCTCGGCGGGGCGCTCGCATTCGCACGCGATCTTGCGATCCGTGCGCTCGGCCCGGAGCGCATGCTGGCGCGCCAGGACTGGATCTACGGCTGGCGGCCGTGATGCGAAGCGCCGCCGGCGCGTAGGCTCAGTGGGCCGCTCTCCCGGATTTCGATGCGGGTTTAGTCGCGGCCGTGGGAGCTGTCGCCTCGGGCGGCGTTTCCCGGCACTTGTTGCGGCGCCAGGCCTCCTCGGCCAATTGCGCCTGTCCGCGCACCGCGACATAGTCGTTGCGATAAGCGAGCTCGGACACGACCGCGCCACCCGCCCCGGTCTCGGCCTTCTCCATCAGCATCCGCAAATCGTCGGTGCGCTTGGCGAGCGCCTTGCGCTCAGCCTCCAGCTGCTTGCAGTCGTACAATTCGTATTTGGCGGGATCGGCAAAGGCCGGCGCGACCGTCTCGCTCATGCCGGCGCAGCCGGACAGCGCGACGCCAGCCGCAAGCAGCGCAAGGAGCGCGCCAAAGCCGCGCAGCGGAGAGAAAGACGAAGCAGCCATGCCGGATGAATAGCCCCCGTGGATTGAGAATGCCTAAAGCAACAACAGATGTCCGGATTGAGGCTTTGCCTTGTGCGCCCGGCTCGCTTAAGGAAGAACGGTCCCTCCGGCTACGCAACGCGCCAATTCCAGACGGCCGCGATGGACTTAAGTGTTTGATCTCGTTGGATCAAGCGGGCATGGCGGAATTGGTAGACGCAAGGGACTTAAAATCCCTCGGTGCGCAAGCGCTGTGCCGGTTCGACCCCGGCTGCCCGCACCATTTCCTTTTCCCGGCACGCTCGAACGCATTCGCGCGGAATGCCAACATGAGCGTCGCGCAGCCAAGCCGAGGAGCTGGCTACCGCATGAATCATCCACGCTCGAGGCGCTTGGGCTCCGCGCGAAAATCGAGCAGCAGGACCCAGAAGAACATCAGCGCGCTGAAGAGCAGGATAAAACTGTCCCCGAGGGAAGTCCCCACAACGGAGAGCAATGAGGGCATCAGGAGACCGACGGTGAGCGCGGCGGCGAGTGCCGTAGCCGGAAGATCGACCAGCAGGATCGCGGCATAGAGCGCGAGCTCGAAGAAGGCATATTCCTTGAGGCGCGGCGAGCTGAGATAGAGCGCAAACATGGCCAGCACCGTGATGCGCATCGCTGCACGGGGGTGATCCATCAGCCAGCGATCCAGTCGCGCAAGAAGCGAACCTCCTTCGTGCGCCGGCCGGCTCCCGATCAAGCGCAGGACGGACAGGGCGAACGGCACCAGCACCAGTGCGGTCGCGGCGAATGCATAGGTTGCGAAGATCGCCGGCTTGCTATCGATCAGGCCCACATGGCCCATCAGATCCCGCGCCAGCAGCAGCAGTGACGGATTGCTCTCGAAGAGCTCGACGAGGTGCTGGTCGGGAATCTTTCCGGCCATCGCAAGCTGCCAGCTCGCGAACAGATCGGGGTACGCCAGCCGCGACATCAGGATCGGCAAGGCGAAGCTGAACGCCGCCACCGCGATCAGCGTTAGCTTGCGGCCGCGCGGCAGCGGCAGGAAATAGAGCGCGGCCAGCACGGGAAAGAACACCAGCTTGAACGACATCACGAGGCCGAGCAGCGTGGCGCCGGCGAGGCGCGACGGAAAGCTGCGGTCCTCCGACGGACCGGATGCGGGCGGAGCAAGCAGGAGCCTCAGCGCGATCGCGGTCAGCACGCCGCTCAGGATCGCGAAGTTGCCCGACGCCTGCACCCATTCGAAACCGACGAAGGCGCCGAGCGCGCAGAGCACCCTGAGCGCAACGTCGCGAGCGCTCGTGCGCGTTCGGCCAAGACCGGGCAAGAGGAGGCCACAGAGCACGGCGAGGACGGGAAAGATGGCTTTGTAATGAGCGACCAGTTTGCCGCCCGCGCAGAAGGGACGGAAGGCCTCCAGCGTCACCGGCAGATAGGGGTAAGAGAGCTCGGTGCCCTTCAGGTTCTTGACGAAGTAGGGATCGAGTCCGCCGGCATAGGCATCCACCGCCGCGCAATTGACGCGGGTGTCCCAGCCATATCTCACATCGAGCACGGCGTCGCTGGCGAGATTGCCGAACACCAAGAGCCCGGTCAGTGCGATCAGGCAGGCAAGCCAGATGTTTCGCCTCGAAGCCATGTCGGCCGGGGGCTCCAGCCATCGTGCCGTACCGGTGACATCAGACACAATCGGATACCTTGTTTGGCTTGGTTCTCTCGGCCCCAACGCGGCGCCTCATCGGTCGGCCGCCACAGTGGACAGGAGGCGTTTCCATTTCATCCCGCCGGAACGACCTGCCCCGCCGGCCGCCGATCTTTTGGGGAAGGATGGTGAATCACTGGTTTCCGGGCCATAGCAGGACCCGCGGTCGGCTCGCGCGGGGGGCGGTCCCCTCACCAATTCTTGTCCGCCCCTGCTCAGCCTGCCAGCCATCCCGAAACATGGGTTGTGCAACGCAACATCAAGGCTAGATAAGTCGCTCGATTGCAGGGGTAAGCTTCTTGTCTGACGTCAATGCCGACGATTGGGTGTCCTCGGGACACCGCCCGATGGGTTTTCCGGAATTCGTCATCGTGATTGCGTCCATCATGGCGCTCAATCCGCTCGCGATGGACATGATGCTGCCGGCGCTGCCCAATATCGGCGCCGCCTTCAAGATTCCCGTCGAGAACCATCTTCAACTGGTGCTGTCGACCTTCCTGATCGGCTTCGGCGCCGGCCAGTTCGTCATGGGCCCGCTGTCGGACCGCTTCGGCCGCCGGCCGGTGCTGCTCGGCGGCATGGCGGTCTATGCGGTGGCGAGCGTGCTGGCGGTCGCGGCGCCCTCGTTCGAGACGCTGCTGCTGGCGCGTGCGCTCCAGGGGCTCGGCACCTCGGCGACGCGCGTGATCGCGACCTCGATCGTGCGCGACTGCTATGTCGGCCGCCGCATGGCGAGCGTGATGTCGCTGGCCATGATGGTGTTCATCGCGGTGCCGGTGGTCGCCCCCTCATTCGGACAGGCGGTGCTGCTGGTGACGGCGTGGCGCGGCATCTTCGTGGTGCTGACGCTCTACGGCCTGCTCGCGCTCGCATGGTGCGTGCTGCGGCTGCCCGAGACGCTTCCCGAGTCGGAACGCAGGTCGCTGGCGCCCGCCGACGTGCTGTCGGCGTTCCGGCAGACCGTGACCCATCGCCAGACCATCGGCTATGCCACGGCCGCCGGTGGCGTAATGGGCGCACTGTTCGCCTACGTCTTCTGCGCCCAGCAGATCTTCACCGGCATCTATCGCCTCGGCCATTACTTTCCGCTCGCTTTCGCGGCGGTCGCGGCCGGCGTTGCCATTGCCGGCTTCCTCAATGCGAGGCTGGTCGGCCGGCTCGGCATGCGCGTGATCTCGCACGGGGCGCTGATGCTCTACACCGTGGTGGCCGGCGTCATGCTGCTGACGGAAAGCCTCGGCATGTTGCCGCTCTCGCTCTTCATGCTGCTCTCCGCCCTGATGATGTTCTCCTTCGGCATGATGGTCGCCAATTTCACCGCGCTCGCCATGGAGCCGCAGGGACACATCGCCGGCACCGCCTCGTCGCTTTACGGCTCGATCACGACACTGATCGGGATCGTGGTCGGCATGGCGATCGGACAGAGCTTCGACGGCACGCTGCTGCCCTTCTCGATCGGCTTCTTCCTGTCGACCCTCGCCGCGCTCGCGATCGTGCTGGTGGTGGAAAAGGGGCGGCTGTTCAGGCCGCATCATCGTCCCATCTGAGGAACCACCCGGCGGCCTCGATGTTGTCCTGCAGCAATTCCGAGGTGCTGCAATGGAACTGGAACATCGCGAAGACAAAGCCAAGGTAGAACGGCAGAAGACCGAACGTCCCGAACCGCGCGCGGAGCAGGTCACGCTCACCACGCCTCTTGCGAGCGAGGGGCTCGAGCAGGTGCGCGACAGCCACTGCTGAACACGACGCCTATTCGCTTCCTCGCCGGCTGGCGCTGAAATCATCCGCAGCGCTGGCCGGCACTGGACTTCCCTGCGGCAGCGCCATCAGCACGACCACCTCCCGCGCAAGACCCGGCCGGCCCCACAGCGACGCCCGCACGGTAAACTCGCGCCTGACGAGATGTCCGACGCGGGGAGACACCCACCCCATCCATCGGATGCAAGACTCCTGGTCGCGGAAACAGAGTGCCGCCCAGTCGCGGTCGGGCAACGTCTTGCGCGGCAAGCCCCACGTAGCTTCGTACTCGAAGGGCCTCGCATTGTTCGGATGGTCCGGGCTGTAAAACGCGGTGGCGAAAGCCAGCGAACCATCACCACTCACGGCACTCAGGGGCTCGCCGGTCAGCTCCCGCCACTGGCGCGTCAATTCGCGGGCCGCCTGCGCGTAGAGATTCCGTCCCTCCTCGTAACCACGATCGTTGCGATACAGGGCATGGATCGGCGCCGCGACCAGGACGGCTGCGAGCGCAGCGCCGGCCACGATCGCCGTGACGTTGACGGTGTGGAAGCGCTCGATCGGGTAGCGCGCGCCACAGACCACGAGAATGACGAACAGGAACAGCCCCTGCAACGCCCACAAGGACGGCAGGTCCGTTCCCATCGCGAGCGACGTCAGCACCGGCAGCACGATCGTGCCTATCGCAACGTAGAACAGGAGCCGCAGGCCCGGGCTCATGGCCGCGAAGTCGGCCGGAAGCTGCTTCAGCCGCGTGCCGGCGATCAACACCCACAGCACGGCCGACACACCCATGGCCGCCACCAGCCCCAACAGAAAATTCCTGGCCTCACCGAGCGAGCTCGCAGCACTGCCATTGGCGTGGGCCAGCGCATAGCTGAAGGACGACGCGCCTGTCGTCGCCAGCCAGTGGACGTGCGGCGACAGCGCCACCAGCCCGGTCCCGACGGAGATCCAGGGCGAGGCGGAGGTGAAATAGGCGCGCCGCGCCGGATGCGCCAGCGCAGCAAAGGCGAAGCTCGCGACGAGGAAGATCGAGTAATATTTGCCGACCATCGCCAGCGCCGTCGTGCATCCCACCGCAATCGCCCACAGCGAACCGCGGGTCTCGAATGCGCGCAGGAAGCACCAGGTCGCAAGCGGCCAGGTCGCGAGCAGCACGGCATTGGCGTTGAAGCGCTGGGCGTGGAATTGATACGCGGGCGTCAGCATCAGGAGCAGCAGCACCAGGATACGCTTGTGCCCGGTGACGAACTGCCGCGAGATCAGATCGACGAAGAACAGCGCAAGCCCGGCATTGGCCATCGCCATCAATTGCAGCGACCAGTCGCTGGGCGGAAAGACCGAGGTCCACGCCGCCGCAACCCACCCCATCAGCGGTGGATGCTTGGCATAGCCCCAGGCAAAATCCCGCCCGAGCGTCCAGGCCTCGAGCGTATCAGGGTGCAGGCCACCGCCGGCATAGGCAATCGCCAGATAGAGCGTCCAGATCGCAACGAAGCAGGCGATCAGAAGCGGCACGGCCCAGCCCGCCTCGACACCATCGAGCCACCGCAGGAAAGGCCGTCGCCAACGCGCCGGTGCGCGATCGGACCGTTCGGCCATCGCCTGGAATGCAAAATCGATCGGCACGGGAATCAGATTGAGGAAGGAAAAAAGATGCGTGAGGACGAGACATCTATTTCAAGATGGAAACAAATAGCAATGATTGGACATTGGAAGGGTTAAAAGCGCCCGCGCCTCCTCTGCCGACGCCAAGCCAAGACACCAGGCCAAGAAAAGGCAGCGGCGCCGCTGATATCAGCGGCGCCGCATTGTTGTCCGGACGAAGGTCGCGAAGGATGCCCCCGCTTACTCCGACTTGTCGACGTTCCAGAACAGCGGCGTGGCGGGGCCGTCGAGCACGCCGGAGAGCGATTTGCGCCAGCCGCTCGGCAGGAGGTACTGCCCGAGCGGGATGTAGATCACCTGCTCGTAGGCTTCCTTCTGGATGTCGGCTGCGATCTTCTTCTGCTCGTCGACCGAGGACGCGCGGACGAACGCGTCCTTGAGCTGCTCGATCTTGGGAGCATCGGCCCAGCCGAACCAGCCGCCCTTCTTGCCCTGGCCGCCGATCGAAAGGTTGGCGATCGGGTTGGACACGTCGGGCGCGACCCAGTTGGTGAAGAACATGTTCCAGCCGCCCTCCTTCGGCGGCTTCTGGCTGGCGCGGCGGCTCACCACGGTCTGCCAGTCGGTCGCCTGCAGGTCGACCTTGAAGCCAGCCTCGCGCAGCAGCTGGGCCGCAACGATCGGCTGCGCCTTCAGCGTCGTGACATCGCCGGGGGCCATGATCACGATCGGCGTGCCGTCATAACCGGACTCGGCCAGCGCCTTCTTGGCTTCCGCCATGCCGTTGCCCTTCACCAGCGTGTCGGCGCCAACCTCGGTCGCGAACGGCGTATCGCAAATGAAGAACGCGCCGCAGATCTTCTGATACTTGGCATTGCCGACCAGCGCGTCGAGCACGTCCTTCTGGTTCATGGCCAGCAAGGCAGCACGTCGCACCTTCACGTTGTCGAACGGCGGATGAAGGAAGTTCATCCGGCCGAGCGTCTGATAGCCGAACTTGTTCAGGACCTCGATCGTGAGCTCCTTGTTCGCTTCCAGCACCGGCAGCATGTCATACGGCAGGTTTTCCATGAAATCGATGTCGCCCGACTGCAGCGCGTTCACCGCGGTCTGCGAGTCCGGCATGGTGATCCACTCGACGCGGTCCACCTTCACCACCTTGCCGCCGGAGGTCCAGCTCGCCGGCTCCTTGCGCGGCACGTAGTCGGTGTTCTTGACATAGACCGCCTTCACGCCCGGCTGGAATTCGCCCTGCACGAACTTGAAGGGACCCGAGCCGATCTGCTCCGGGATCTGCTTATCGGCCGGCGTCTCGGCGAGACGCTTCGGCATCATGAAGGCGACGCGCGAGGACGGCTTGCCGATCGAGTCGAGCACCAGGCCGTAGGGCTCCTTCAGCTTCAGCGTGATGGTCTTGGCGTCGGTCGCCTCGATGCTCGCGGTGAAGTCCATGAGCTTCTGGCCCATGCCGTCGACCGCGGCCCAGCGCTTCAGCGAAGCGACGCAGTCCTCCGCCGTCACCGGCGTACCATCATGCCACTTCAGGCCGTCGCGCAGGGTGAAGGTGTAGGTGAGCTTGTCGTCGGAGATCTTCCAGTCCGCCATCTGCGGCTGGATCTTGAATTTCGAATCCGGGGCGACCAGCGTGTCGTAAACCATGTAGCCATGGTCACGCGTGATGTAGGCCGTGGTGAAGATCGGGTCGATGATGCGCAAATCCGAGTGCATCACCGCCGTGAGGGTCTTGCCGGCCGCAAGCACTGGCGAGGCCAGCGCGGTCGAAAGCGCGACGACCGACAGCGCAAGTTTGGAGGCGAACGCGCGAGGCCCCCGGCGCATGAAGTGGAACATAGAAAGTTCTCCTGACGTGAAACTGTTCAAAGGCAGGTTATTGATTGAGCATGCGGTTCGTTCGTTGGGCGAACTAACCTCATGCAATGCCTTTATCTTTTCGAGACTTGCAGACAGTGCCGAGCGCGTCAATCCGGTTTCGTCGCAAGCCCTTGCGGCGCGCGCACGGGCTCCACAAGGATCGATTTGGCTCTACAACACCCTCCGCTTGTCCTGCCCGCGCCAATGCAATGCGCGTTCCATCTTTCCAAGCTTGAGAGACATTCAGATGAATCCTGCCAATCTTCCCTTTGATTCCGAGGCGATGCTCGAGGGCCTGCGCGGCTGGGTCGAATGCGAGAGCCCGACCTGGGACGCAAGCGCCGTGGACCGCATGCTCGATATCGCAGGGCGGGATATGGCGATCATGGGTGCGACGATCGAGCGCATCGCCGGCCGCCAAGGCTTTGGCGGCGTCATCCGCGCGCGCTTTCCCCATCCGAAGCAGGGCGAGCCGGGAATCCTGATCGCCGGACACATGGATACCGTCCACCCGGTCGGCACCATCGAGAAGCTGAAATGGCGGCGCGAGGGCAACAAATGCTACGGCCCCGGCATCTACGACATGAAGGGCGGCAATTATCTCTCGCTGGAGGCGATCCGGCAGCTGGCGCGGGCGTCGTTCACGACGCCGCTGCCGATCACCGTGCTGTTCACGCCGGATGAGGAAGTCGGCACCCCCTCCACGCGCGACCTCATCGAGGCGGAAGCCGCGCGCAACAAATACGTGCTGGTGCCGGAGCCCGGCCGCGCCGACAACGGCGTCACCACCGGACGTTACGCCATCGCACGATTCAATCTCGAAGCGACGGGCCGACCGAGCCACGCCGGCGCGACGCTGTCGGCAGGACGTTCGGCGATCCGCGAAATGGCGCGGCAGATCCTCGCGATCGACGCGATGACGACGGAGGATTGCACCTTCTCGGTCGGCGTCGTCCATGGCGGCCAATGGGTCAATTGCGTCGCCACGACCGCGACAGGCGAAGCGCTCTCCATGGCCAAGCGTCAGGCCGATCTCGACCGCGGCGTCGAGAAGATGCTGGCGCTGTCGGGCACCAACAACGACGTCGCCTTCAAGGTCACGCGCGGCGTGACGCGGCCGGTCTGGGAGCCGGATGCCGGCACCATGGCGCTGTATGAAAAGGCGCGCGGCATCGCCAAATCTCTCGGCGCGGAATTACCGCATGCAAGCTCCGGCGGCGGCTCCGACGGCAACTTCACCGGCGCGATGGGAATCCCGACGCTCGACGGCTTGGGCGTGCGCGGCGGCAATGGCCACACGCTGGAGGAGTTCATCGAGGTCGATAGCCTGGTCGAGCGTGCGCGCTTGATGGCGGGATTGCTGGCGACGCTGGAATAAATTGAATCAACTTCGCACTGCACAATACGTTGGCAGCCGCGGTCTAAATTTAGCCTTGTCCAAAAATGAGGCGTATCGTACTGCTCGGCTTGTCCACGCGACGATGCGGGAGAGATCGCGACGAAGGCTTTCGGCCTTCGTTGCGACGCCGACGGAGCAACCGCCCCGGAAACTCTCAGGCAAAAGGACTGTATCGTCAGGACGATCTGGAGAGAGGCGGCGCGATTTCAGGCAATCGTGACGTCCACCGAAGGGGATAGTCCGTTGCGAGATCCGCAGCGGATCAAGCTCTCAGGTAACCGTGACAGATGGGGCGCCGCCAACGGCCTTTGGCCGGCGGTCGGCCTATCCTAACTCACGGGAGCCCCGAAACCTGCCATGACCCATATCGCCATCATCGGCGCCGGCATCACCGGCGTGACGACTGCCTATGCCCTGCTCGAACGCGGCTTTGAGGTGACGGTGCTCGACAAGCACCGCTACGCCGCGATGGAGACGTCCTTCGCCAACGGCGGACAGCTCTCCGCATCGAATGCCGAAGTCTGGAACAGCGCTGCGACGATCCTGAAGGGCCTGCGCTGGATGTTCCGGCGCGACGCGCCGCTGCTGATGAACCCGCGGCCGAACTGGCACAAATATTCGTGGATGAGCGAGTTCGTCGCCAACATCGGCAACTACCGCGCCAACACCATCGAGACCACGCGGCTCGCGATCGAAGCGCGCAGGCATCTGTTCGACATCGCGGCGCGCGAAGGCATCGACTTCGATCTCGAACGCCGCGGTATCCTTCACATCTACCACGACAAGAATGGTTTCGAATCCGGTCTGCGCGTCAACGCGCTGCTGCAGGAAGGCGGTCTCGATCGCCGCCCGGTGACGCCGGAGGAAATCCGCAGCATCGAGCCGACACTGCGCAAGGACTATTATGGCGGCTTCTACACGCCGTCGGATGCGACCGGCGATATCCACAAGTTCACCCGCGGGCTGGCCGAAGCCTGCAAGCGGCGCGGCGCGACCTTCATCCACGAAGCCAATATCGACTCGATCGCACGTGCCGGCAGCGGCTTCGCCATCGGCTGGGCCGATCTTGCCGCGAGCGATGCTGTCGCGTCCCCGCGCGGCATGCTGAAGGCGGACGGCATCGTGGTCTGTGCGGGCGTTGCGAGCCGTCATTTCGCTGCGCTGCTCGACGAGCGCGTCAACGTCTATCCGGTGAAGGGCTACTCGATCACCGTGCAGCTCGACACCGCCGAGAGCCGCAACGCCACCCCGACCGTGAGCCTGCTCGACGAGGCCGCCAAGATCGTCACCAGCCGGCTCGGGGCGGATCGGTTTCGCGTCGCCGGCACCGCCGAGTTCAACGATTTCAATCGCGACATCCGCGCCGACCGCGTGCAGCCGCTGATCGACTGGGTGCGCAGCAACTTCCCCGCCGTCGAAACGTCGCGCGTCGTGCCCTGGGCCGGGTTGCGGCCGATGATGCCGAACATGATGCCGGTGGTGCGCGCCGGGCGGATACCGGGCGTGTTCTTCAACACCGGCCACGGCCATCTCGGCTGGACTCTGTCGGCGGCGACGGCGCAGATGATTGCCCAGACGATCGACGGCTGGCGCGGGCTCAATGCGCCGCCGACCGTGCCTTCACTAGGGGTTGAGCGTGAACTGCGACATGCATCCTGAGTTGGTCGGCGCCGGGGACATGCCGGCCTCTTGCTACAGCGCAGCCCTTGGCACACAATTTGCCCCGAGAGGACGGCATCTCCGGGCGGGCTTTTCAGCCCAAGTGATAGGCATGATAGACACGACAGAATTCACGGGCGCCTCGAGCCCCCACAAGTTCCGCAGCCGGAGATAGTGCATGCTGGGTTATCTTATTCGCCGCGTTCTGGCCGCGGTGCCCGTGATGGGCGTCGTCGCGCTGTTCGTGTTCCTGCTGCTGCGGCTGACGCCCGGCGATCCCGCCGCGATTCTCGCCGGCGACAATGCGACGCCGGAACGGCTCGAGCGCATCCGCACCTCGCTCGGCTTGAACGAGCCGCTGATCGTGCAGTTCATCACCTGGGTGAACAAGCTGCTGCACGGCGACCTCGGGACCTCGCTGATCTCCAACCTGCCGGTGATGAAGATGATCGGCCAGCGCGTCGAGCCGTCGATCTCGATCGCGCTGTCGACCATCATCCTCGCCGTGATCGTCGCCGTTCCCCTGGGGGTGATCGCGGCCTGGAAGCACGGCACCTGGATCGACCGCTTCGTGATGGGCCTGTCCGTGCTCGGCTTCTCGGTGCCGGTGTTCGTGGTCGGCTATGTCCTGATCCAGGTCTTCGCCATCGACCTGCGCTGGGTGCCGGTGCAGGGCTTCCGCAGCATCTTCAACGGCTTCGGGCCGTTCTTCGAGCGCATGATCCTGCCGACCTGTGCCCTGTCCTTCATCTACATCGCGCTGATCGCGCGCATGACGCGCGCGGCGATGCTCGACGTGCTCGGCGAAGATTACGTGCGAACGGCGCGCGCGAAAGGCATCAACGAGGTTGCCGTGATGATGCGGCATGCGCTGCGCAACGCCGCCGTGCCGGTGATCACGGTGATCGGCACCGGCTTTGCGCTGCTGATCTCCGGCGTCGTCGTCACCGAGAGCGTGTTCAACATCCCCGGCATCGGCCGCCTCACCGTGGATGCGGTGCTGGCGCGCGACTACCCGGTGATCCAGGCGATGATCCTGCTGACGTCGCTGATCTATGTCGTCGTCAATCTCCTCATCGACGTCGCCTACACCCTGCTCGATCCCCGGATCCGGTACTGAGGCAAGGATAAGAACACACATGTCGGTCGATACCCTTCCCCAGTCGTCCATCCCGATCACGTCGCCGCTGCGGCCGCGATTCGGCTTCCTCACCTCGACGCCGATCATCGCGACCGCGACGGTCCTGCTCACGTTGGTCGTGGTGATCTCGATCCTCGCGCCGCTGATCGCGCCGCATGATCCGATCCAGCTTGCGCCGTCGCAGCGGCTCAAGCCCTCTTCCGCACAATTCCTGCTTGGTACCGACGCCTACGGACGCGACCTGTTGTCGCGCGTGATCTATGGCGGCCGCATCTCGCTTCTGATCGGCATCGGCTCGGCGATCCTGTCGATCGCCATCGGGCTCGCGATCGGCCTCGTCTCCGGCTTCTTCAAGCTGGTCGATTCCGTCCTGATGCGCGTCATGGACGGCCTGATGGCGATGCCGAGCATCCTGCTCGCGATCGCCGTGGTGTCGCTGTCCGGCGCCAGCCTCTGGACCGTGCTGATCGCGATCACCATTCCGGAGATCCCGCGCGTGGCGCGACTGGTTCGCTCCGTCGTGCTGTCGGCGCGCGAGGAGCCTTACGTCGAGGCCGCGATCTCGGTCGGCTCCAGTCTGCCGAAGATCATGTGGCGCCATCTGATGCCGAACACGATCGCGCCGCTGATCGTCCAGGGCACATATGTCTGCGCCTCCGCGATCCTCACCGAGGCCATCCTCTCCTTCCTCGGCGCCGGCATCTCGCCGGAGACGCCGACCTGGGGCAACATCATGGCCGAGGGCCGCCAGTACTTCCAGATCAAGCCCTCGCTGATCTTCTGGCCGGGCCTTTTGCTCTCGATCGCCATCCTCAGCATCAACCTGATCGGCGACGCCGCCCGTGACGCCCTCGATCCGCGCATGAAGCAGCGGGAGGGCAAGTGAGGCGAGTAGCACCGTCATTCCGGGGCGCGCCCCTTGGCGCGAACCCGGAATCCATTTCACCACTTGGATTGCGGCTCAATGGATTCCGGGTTCGCGCTAACGCGCGCCCCGGAATGACGAGCGAGAGTTCTGCGGCATGACCAACACCATCCTCGACATCAACAACCTCGTCGTGTCCGTCGGCAAGAAACCGAAGGGCGCGAACATCATCGACGGCATCTCGATCCAGGTGCGCGAGCGGGAGACGCTGTGCCTCGTCGGCGAAAGCGGCTCTGGCAAGTCGGTGACCTCGCTCACCACGATGGGCCTGCTGCCGAAAGGCACGCTGGTTCCCACCGGCGGCAGCATCAAGCTGGTCGGCGAGGAGCTGCTCACCGCGACCGACCGCCGCCTGCGCCAGCTCCGCGCCACGCAGATGGCGATGATCTTCCAGGAGCCGATGACCGCGCTCAATCCGGTGGTGCCGGTCGGCCGCCAGATCGACGAGGTGCTGCGCGCCCATACCAATCTCGACGCGAAGGCGAGGAAGAAGCGCATTCTCGACATGATGGAGCAGGTCCGCCTGCCCCAGGTCGAGCGCATCTTCGCCTCCTACCCCCACCGCCTCTCCGGCGGCCAGCGCCAGCGCATCATGATCGCGATGGCGCTGGTGCTGGAGCCGAAGCTCCTCATTGCCGACGAGCCGACCACCGCGCTCGACGTCACCACGCAGAAGCAGATCCTGACCCTGATCCGCGACCTCCAGCGCGATCACGGCACCGCCGTGCTGTTCATCACCCATGACATGGGCGTGGTCGCCGAGATCGCCGATCGCGTCGCGGTGATGCGGCAGGGCCGCCTGGTCGAGACCGGTCCGCTCGAGACCGTGCTGCGCAACCCGACCATGGAGTATACCCGCAACCTGCTCGCCTCGGTGCCGAGCCTGGTGCCGCGGCAGCCGCGCGAGGAGACCCGCGAGCCGGTGGTGCTGGAGGCCAACGAGCTCAGCAAGGTCTACAAGGAGCGCGCTTTCTTCGGCAAAGGCCGCGAGGTCGTCGCCGCCGACAAGGTCACGCTGACGCTGCGCAAGGGCCGTACTCTCGGCATCGTCGGCGAAAGCGGTTCGGGCAAGTCGACGGTGGCGCGCTGCATCGTCCGCCTGATCGATCCGACCTCCGGCGGCGTGCGCCTCGCCGGCCGTGAGATCGCCGACATCTCGCGCCGCCTGCTGCAGCCGCACCGCCAGAAGATCCAGATCGTGTTCCAGGATCCCTACCGCTCGCTGAACCCGCGCGTGACGGTTGGCGAGAGCATCGCGGAGGGCCCGATCAACTACGGCGTCGCGCACGCCGACGCGATGAAGCGGGCCCGCGAGCTGCTCGAGCTCGTCGGCCTGCCGGCCGATGCGGTGTCGCGCTATCCGCACCAGTTCTCCGGCGGCCAGCGCCAGCGCATCGCGATCGCGCGAGCGCTCGCGCTCGATCCCGACGTGCTGGTCGCGGACGAAGCAGTCTCCGCGCTCGACGTCTCGGTACAGGCTCAGGTGCTGGAGCTGCTCGACGAGATCCAGAAGCGGCTCGGTATCGCCATCCTGTTCATCACCCACGATCTGCGCGTCGCAGCCCAAATCTGCGACGAGGTCGTGGTGATGCAGCACGGCCGCGTCGTCGAGCAGGGACCGGCCGCCGAAGTGCTGACGCATCCGAAGGAGGCCTACACCAAGGCCCTGCTGGATGCGGCGCCGGGACGCAACTGGGACTTTGCGAATTTCCGGCCGGTGGCGGAAGGCGTGGGGGCCAGCGCGTAGTCTCTCCGCTGTCATTCCGGGGCATCGCGAAGCGATGAGCTACGGTGCGCAATTGCGCACCTGAGAATCCATCTAACGGCAGACTCTGCAGCGCAATGGATTCCGGGCTCGCGCCCAGTGGCGCGCCCCGGAATGACAGTGAAACAGCATTCCCAAAACGTCTTGACCCTATGCACAACGCGATTGCTTCCCGCCTTGCTCTCCTCGCAAGGCCGGGGCTAACGTCGCGCACTTTCAATTGGGACCTGAACTGAATGACACGTATCGCCGTCGGCGGCTTCCTGCACGAGACCAATACCTTCGCTCCGACCAAGGCGACCTTCGCCGATTTCCAGCATGGCGGCGGCTGGCCGGCGATGACTGAAGGTGCCGACGTGCTAAAGGTGATGCGCCGCATCAATGTCGGCCTCGCCGGTTTCGTCGACAGCGCGGAGGCGAACGGCTGGGAACTCATTCCGACCATCGCCTGCGGCGCGAGCCCGTCGGCGCATGTCACCAAGGATGCATTCGAGCGCATCGTAAAGGTGATGGTCGACGGCATCGCAGCCGCGGGCCCGATCGACGCGGTCTATCTCGACCTGCACGGCGCCATGGTGACCGAGCATCTCGACGACGGTGAAGGCGAGATCCTGGCGCGTGTGCGCCGCGTCATCGGCAAGGATGTTCCGCTGGTCGCAAGCCTCGACCTCCACGCCAATGTCACCCCCGAGATGATGGAGCATGCGGACGCGCTGATCGCCTACCGCACCTATCCGCATGTCGACATGGCCGACACCGGCCGGGCCTGCGCAAAGCACCTCGCGCTGCTGCTGCAGACCAAGCAGCGCTTGGCCAAGTCGTTCCGCCAATTGCCCTTCCTGATCGCGATCAGCTGGCAATGCACCAACGACTTTCCCACCAAGGGCATTTACGAAAAGCTCGCCGCGTTTGAGGGCGATGCGGTTCCGACGCTCTCTTTCGCGCCCGGCTTCCCGGCCGCCGATTTCCGCGATTGCGGCCCGAGCGTGTTCGCCTATGGCAAGACGCAAGGAGACGCCGATCGCGCGGCCGATGCGATCGTGAAGCTGATCGAAAGCCACGAGGACGATTTCGACGGCAAGATCTGGACGCCCGACGATGGCGTGCGCCACGCCATGGAACTTTCGAAGAGCGCGAACAAGCCGATCATCATCGCCGACACCCAGGACAATCCAGGCGCCGGCGGCGATTCCGACACGACGGGCATGCTGCGCGCTCTGGTGCGCAACAAGGCCAGTGCCGCGACCGGCGCCATCTACGATCCGGAATCGGCCAGGGCCGCACATGCCGCCGGCGTCGGCGCCACCGTGACGCTCTCGCTCGGCGGCAAGTCCGGCATTCCCGGCGACGAGCCCTATCGCGAGACTTTCGTGGTGGAAAAGCTGTCCGACGGCCGCTTCATCGCGCCCGGTCCCTACTATGGCGGCCGCGAGATGGAGATGGGCCCCTCCGCCTGCCTGCGTATCGGCGATGTTCGCGTCGTCGTCTCTTCACACAAGGCCCAGCTCGCCGACCAGGCGATGTATCGTTATGTCGGCATCGAGCCGACCGCGCAAAGGATTCTGGTCAACAAGAGCTCGGTGCACTTCCGCGCCGATTTCGAGCCGATCGCGGAAAAGTTGCTGATCTGCGCCGCACCCGGCGCAATGCCGGCCGACACCGCTTCCCTGCCCTGGACGCGCCTGCGGCCCGGCATCCGCATCAAGCCGAACGGCCCCGTTTTCGATCCTTCTTCACGCTAACCGGACAGGACTCATGCCCACGATCGACCGCATCGACGGCTATGCCGACGAACTCACCGCTATCAGGCGCGACCTCCACGCCCATCCCGAGATCGGATTCGAGGAAGTGCGCACCTCCGGCATCGTCGCCGACAAGCTGAAGAGCTGGGGCATCGAGGTGCATCGCGGTCTCGGCGGCACCGGGGTGATCGGCGTCATCAAGGGCAAGGGCTCGGGCGCCAAGCGCATCGGGCTACGCGCCGACATGGACGCGCTGCCGATGGAAGAGAACACCAATCTGAAGTGGAGCTCGAAAATCCCGGGCCGCTTCCACGGCTGCGGCCATGACGGCCACACCACCATGCTGCTCGGCACCGCGCGCTATCTCGCCGAGACCCGGAATTTCGACGGCACCGTGCACCTGATCTTCCAGCCGGCCGAGGAGGGCCTCGGCGGCGCCCGCGCGATGATCAAGGACGGCCTGTTCGAGAAGTTCCCCTGCGACGAACTTTACGGCCTGCACAACGCGCCCGATCTGAACCACGGTGAGATCGCGATCCTGCCCGGCCCGGCCATGGCCAGCGCCGACTTCTTCGATCTCCGCATCACCGGCTACGGCGCGCATGGCGCGATGCCCGAGCGCTCCAAGGACGCTGTCGTCATCGCGACCACGCTGGCGCAGGCGATCCAGACCATCGTCAGCCGCAACGTCGACCCGCTGCAGGCCGCGGTCATTTCGATCACCCAGATCCATGCCGGTTCGGCCTATAACGTCATTCCGGGCGATGCGCATCTGTGCGGCACTATCCGCACCTTCTCCAATGAAGTCCGCGCCCTGATCGCCGAACGCATTCGCACGATCTGCGCCGGCATCGCGGCCGCGTATCAGTGCACGATCGAAGCCGACATCCGCGACACTTTTGGCGTCCTGATCAACCAGGTCGAGCAGTCCAAGGTGGTCGAGGAGGTCGCGCGCACGATCGTCGATCCCGCCAACGTGATCACCCGCGCCCAACCGAAGATGGGCAGCGAGGATTTCGCCGACATGCTGCAGACCGTTCCCGGCGCCTATTTCTGGGTCGGGCATGACGGCTCGGTGCCCGTGCACAATCCCGGCTTCGTGCTCGACGACAAGATCCTGCCGATCGGCGCCAGCATGTTCGCCCGGATCATCGAGACCCGTATGCCGGTAGGTTAGCAATGCATAAGAAGAGCCCTGAGGAAGCGGTCACCTCGCTGCACGATCTGTCCGCGGTCGATCTGATCGCGGGCTATCGGGCCAAGCAGTTCTCGCCGAGCGAGGTGCTGGAGGACGTGCTCGCGCATGTCGCCGCGTGGGAACCGCATCTGAAGGCGCTCTATGCGTACGACCCCGACGGCGCGCGCGAGGCCGCAAAGGCCTCGACCGCGCGCTGGAGCGGCGGCGAGCCCTCCGGCTCGCTCGACGGCGTGCCCGTCACGGTGAAGGACAACATCGCGACCAAGGGCGTGCCGGTGCCGCTGGGCGCGGCCAGCGTCAAGCTGGTGCCGGCCGAGAAGGATGCGCCACCCGCCGCGCGGTTGCGCGAGGCCGGCGCGATCATCTTCGCCAAGACCACCATGCCCGACTACGGCATGCTGTCCTCGGGGCTCTCCAGCTTCCATGCGCTCGCACGCAACCCGTGGGACCTCAGCAAGAATCCCGGCGGCTCCAGCGCCGGCGCAGGCGCCGCTGCCGCGGCCGGCTATGGTCCCCTGCATCTCGGCACCGATATCGGTGGCTCAGTGCGCCTGCCCGCAGGCTGGTGCGGGCTCGTCGGCCTGAAGCCGAGCTTCGGCCGCGTGCCGATCGATCCCACCTATGTCGGCCGCGTCGCAGGCCCCATGACCCGCACCGTCGATGATTGCGCGCTGATGATGAGCGCGATCGCCAAGCCCGACCGGCGCGACGGCATGAGCCTGCCGGCCGAGCCGCTGAACTGGAAGGGACTGGAGAAGTCTCCGCGAAAGCTGCGCATCGGCTTGATGCTCGATCCCGGCTGCGGCCTGGCGCTGGAGAAGC
This sequence comes from Bradyrhizobium sp. SZCCT0231, assembly GCF_018130245.1. Lineage (GTDB taxonomy): Bacteria > Pseudomonadota > Alphaproteobacteria > Rhizobiales > Xanthobacteraceae > Bradyrhizobium > Bradyrhizobium japonicum_F. The sequence goes on along the minus strand of NZ_JAFCKP010000002.1, from coordinate 489,502 downwards.
CGGTGCGCGAGGTCGCTGTGAAGGCGGCCAAGGCGTTCGAGTCCGCAGGCAGCGTCGTCACTGAGGTCGACGGCATCCTCACCCGCGAGATGCTCGACGGCCTCGACAATTTCTGGCGCGCGCGGATGTGGGACGATCTGTCGAAGCTGACGCCGGCCGAGCAGGCAAAGGTGCTGCCCTACATTTTCAAGTGGGGCGAGTCGGGCGCCAGGCTGTCGGGCGTCGATGTCATCCGCGGCTTCAACCAGACCATGGCGATCCGCGCGGCAGCGTCAAAACTGTTCTGCGAGCTCGACTATGTGATCTCGCCGACCGCGCCGAACGTGAACTATCCGGCGGAGTGGGCCTCCCCCACCAACGAACCGATGAAGCCGTTCGAGCACATCGCCTATACCGTGCCGTGGAATATGGCGGAGAACCCGGCCGTCTCCGTCAACGGCGGCTTCGACGCCAAGGGATTTCCCATCGGCGTCCAGATCGTCGGCCGCCGCTTCGACGATATCGGCGTACTCGGCATGGCCAAGGCCTTTGAAGGCCTACGCGGCGCGCAGCGGCCCTGGCCGAAGCCGCCGGCCAACTAATCCCACCATCGTCATTCCGGGTTGCGCCTTCTTGGCGCAAGCCCGGAATCCATTCATCCGCACAAGTAGTGTGGAGAAATGGATTCTCAGGTGCGCAATTGCGCACCGGAGTTCGCGCTTCCGCCTTCGCTCTTCGAGCTTCGGCGGACAAGTCGCGCGCCCCGGAATGACGTGCTAGAGAGAGCGGCAAAGAAACAAGGAAGGAAACACCCATGGCGTATGAGACGATCAAGTACGAGGTCGCCGATCAGATCCTCACCATCACGCTGAACCGGCCCGACAAGCTCAACGCCTTCAACGCGCAGATGCAGGCAGAGCTGATCGATGCGTTCGACGCCGCCGATAAGGACGACAATGTCCGCGCCATCATCGTCACCGGCGCCGGGCGCGGTTTTTGCGCAGGCGCCGACCTCTCCTCCGGCGCCGACACGTTCGATCGCGACGCACGGCGCGGGCCGGTGAAGCGCTTCGCCGACGGCAAGGTCGACTACAGCGATCCGCAGGTGCGCGACGGCGGCGGCCAGGTGACCTTGCGCATCTTCAAGTGCCTCAAGCCCGTGATCGCCGCGGTGAACGGCCCGGCCGTCGGCATCGGCGTCACCATGCAGCTTGCGATGGATATCCGCATCGCCTCGGAGGCTGCGCGGTTCGGCTTCGTGTTCTCCCAGCGCGGCATCGTGCCCGAGGCGGCCTCAAGCTGGTTCCTGCCGCGCATCGTCGGCATCTCGCAGGCGCTGGAATGGTGCTATTCGGGCCGCGTCTTCCCGGCGCAGGAGGCGCTTGCGGGACGCCTCGTCAGCAAGGTCGTCGCCCCCGACGATCTGCTGCCGACCGCCCGCGCGCTCGCCAAGGAGTTCGCGGCCAAGACCGCGCCGGTGTCGGTGGCGCTGATCCGCCAGATGATGTGGCGCATGATGGGCGCCGATGATCCCATGGAAGCCCACAAGGTCGACAGCCGCGGCATCTACGCCCGCGGCCGCTCGGACGATGTGAAGGAAGGCGTGGTGTCGTTCCTGGAGAAGCGTCCGGCGCAGTTCAAGAACAAGGTGTCCAGCGATATGCCGGACTACTTCCCGTGGTGGACGGAGCGGGAGTATAAGTAGCTTCGTAGGGTGGGTTAGCCTCGCGACTGCGCGAAGCGCAGTTCGCACGGCGTAACCCACCTCTTCTATTTCCTTCTATTTCCGCCGTAACAGAAGTGGTGGGTTACGCCATACAGATACGCTTCGCGCATCTGTATGGCTAACCCACCCTACGGCACCGTCACTCCATCACCAGCGCGACCCGCCCGATCGCCTTGCGGTCGATCAACAACCGCATCGCCTTCGCATAATCCGCCAGCGGCAGGCGGTGCGAGACGTTGGGGCGCAGCTTGCCCTCCTCCGCCCATTGCAAGAGCGCCTTCAGGCGCTCTTCGCCGAGCGCGGGGTTCTTCCGCACCGCTTCGCCGGCGCGCACGCCGATCACGCTCGCGCCCTTGATCAGCAGCAGATTGGTCTTGGCCGAGCCGATGCCGCCGGTGAAGCCGATCACCAGCAGCCGCGCGCCCCAGGCGATGCAGCGCATCGAGTCCTCGAAGACCTCGCCACCGACGGGATCGAACACGACGTCTGCGCCGCGGCCGTCGGTGATGCGCTTGACGGCATCGCGAAACGGCTCGCGGTCGTAGCGGACGAGATGATCGGCGCCCCGTGCCCTGGCGATGGCCAGCTTCTCGTCACTGGAGGCGGTGGCGATCACCGTCGCACCCAGCATCTTGCCGATCTCGACGGCCGCAAGGCCGACGCCGCCGCCCGCGCCATGCACCAGCAGCACCTCGCCCGGCGCGATCCGGCCGCGATCGATCAACGCATGATAAGCCGTGCCGTGGCCGGCGAGATAGGTCGCAGCCTCCGCATAGTCGAAGGTGGACGGCTTGGGGGTGAGCTGCGACGGCGTCACCACCGCTTCATCCGTAAAGGCCCCGTGACGCATCTTCACGATGACCTTGTCGCCGACGGCAACACCACCTGCCTCCGCGCCCACCTCGGTGACATCGCCGGCGGCTTCCATGCCGGGCGTGAACGGCAGCTCCGGCTTGAGCTGGTATTCGCCGGCGGCCATCAGCACGTCGGGAAAGTTCAGCCCGGCGGCGCGGATGGCGACGCGTACCTCGCCCGGCTTCAGCGCGCGCGACGGAAACTCTTCCAGCAGCAAACGCTCGGGCGCGCCGAGTTCGCGGCAGACGACGGCGCGCACCATCAGGCTGCGCTCGCCTTGCGGCGCTCAAGCGCCTCGCGGATCAGCGGCAGGCGGTCGTTGCCGAAATACATGTCGGTCTTGCCGACGAAGATCGTCGGCGAGCCGAAGCCGCCGCGCGCCACGACTTCCTCGGTATTGGCCTTGAGCTGATCCTTGATGCTCTGTTCCGAGATGCCGGCGAAGAATCTCTGCTCGTCGATACCTATCTTCTTGCAGATCTCGGCGAGCACCGCGTCCTGCGAGATATCCTTGTCCGCGCCCCAATAGGTCTCGAACACGGCAGTGGCGAACGGCACCATGTCCTGACCGAGCCAGATGCAGCCGCGCATCGCCTTGACGCTGTTCACCGGAAACACCGTCGGCGGCATCTTGATCGCAAGGCCGGCCGAGCGCGCCCAGTCCTCCAGGTCCTTCTTCATGTAGCGCGCCTTCAGCGGCACCGGTTTCTCCCGCTGCGCATAGACGCTCGGATTGACCGTGTTGAAGATGCCGCCGACCAGAATCGGCCGCCAGATGATCTCCGCGCCGAGCTCCTTCGCGAGCGGCTGGATGTTGTGGAAGGCGAGATAGGTCCAGGGGCTGGAACAGTCGAAAAAGAATTCGATCATGGCGTTTCCGGTCCGGCGTCGCGGGTTTCAAGACGACTTTTGTTGTTCTGTACCTCGACGTTAGGACATGGCAGGAAGGGGCGCAACTCAACCTGCCGGGAGGGCTCACCATGCTGTTTCCAACCACGATCGCCGGCTCTCTGCCGAAACCGGAATGGCTGGCCGAGCCCAACGTGCTCTGGGCGCCCTGGAAATCAGAGGGTGACGAGCTTCTCCGGGCCAAGCGCGATGCGACCTTGATCTGGCTGAAGATCCAGGAGGACGCCGGCATCGACATCGTCACCGAGGGCGAGCAGGCCCGGCAGCATTTCGTCCACGGCTTCCTGGAGAAGATCGAGGGCATCGATTTCGCCCACAAGGTCGAGATGGGCATCCGCAAGGACCGCTACAAGGCGATGGTGCCGCAGGTGGTCGCCCCGCTCCGCCTCAAGGGCCGCGTCCATGCCTTCGAGGCGCGCGTGGCGCGCACGCATACCAGGAAGCAACTGAAGTTCACCCTGCCCGGCCCGATGACCATCATCGACACGATCGCCGATCGCTACTATGGCGACCGCGTGAAGATGGCCTTTGCCTTCGCCGAGCTGCTCAACGAGGAGGCCAAGGCGTTGCAGGCCGACGGCGTCGATCTCGTGCAGTTCGACGAGCCGGCCTTCAACGTCTACATGGACGAGGTCAACGACTGGGGCATCAAGGCGCTGGAGCGCGCGGCGCAGGGGCTGACCTGCGCCACCGCCGTGCATATCTGCTACGGCTACGGCATCAAGGCCAACACCGACTGGAAGGAAACGCTCGGCACGCAATGGCGACAGTACGAGCAGATCTTCCCGGCGATCGACGCGAGCCCGATCCAGCAGGTCGCGATCGAGTGCCGCAATTCGAAGGTACCGCTCGAGTTGCTGGCGCTGCTCAAGACCAAGATCGTGCAAGCCGGCGTGATCGACGTCGCCAGCGACACGGTGGAGACGGCCGAGGACGTCGTGAAGGTGATCGACGCCGTGTCGAAATTCGTGCCCAAGAGCAACATCATCGCCACCACCAATTGCGGCATGGCGCCGATGCGGCGGGAGATCGCTGAAGCGAAGCTGGCGGCGCTCGGCGCCGGCGCTGCGCTGGCGCGCGAGAAGCTGGGGTGATCGCGACGTCGTCGTCGGCCTCGCTCTAAAGCGCGATGAGATTTGGATGAATCGTCATCGCGCTTTAGGTCTTTGTTTGAGCATGATCTTGTCGGAAAATCGCTTCACACTTTTCCGGATCATGCTCTAGCCCAACGCCGTCGGATGCAGCACAGGCGAATAGCCGGCGCCTAATGCTCGCAATGTCGAGGGTGGCGTCAGCAGCGCCACCTCGCCAAGCCGACGCTCGACGGCGCTATAGCCTGCCGGCGACCACAGCAGCGCCTTTCCCTGCATCACCAGAAAGCTCTCCTCGCCCTGCTGCACCATCGCGCCGTCGGGCAGCTCTGCCAGCGGCATCGGCAGCGGGTGCAACCGCTTGCGGCCGCGGTCGAGACGCTCCCGATGCAGAACGGCATCCATCGTCTTGGCGCTGATGTCGCTCGCGCCATTGCCCGCTTCCCATGCCGCGCGAAATCGCTTGGCGTCGTCGCGGCGGCAGAAGAAGCAGGGCCGATGGCCTGCGGCGAAGGCGGTGGCCTCGTCGAGGAAGAACAACTCGGTCCAGCTCCGCCGTGCCATTACCGGCCGCCGCCAGCCGCGAAATTCGCACAGGCACGTGATCCAGGCCGGCGTCGACCAGCGCTTCTTCAGCAGTGTCTTGGTCGCGGGATCATGGATGATGCCGCGATTGCCGGTGAAGAGGCCGCGATGTGGCGTGGCGATGATCTCGCCTAGCGGGGTGACGCGGTTTTGGAAGGGCAAGGCTGCCTCCACTCGTCATTGCGAGGAGCCCGCGACAAAATTGCGAAGCAATTTTGCGCTGGCGACGAAGCAATCCAGACTGCTTCCGCGGATGCATTTCTGGATTGCTTCGCTTCGCTCGCAATGACGGGGATGGTCACGCCGCCCCGTCACGGAGCGGCGGGTGGTAGGACAGCGCGGTGTCCCAGGGGAAGAAGATCCAGGTGTCCTGCGAGACTTCCGTGATGAAGGTGTCGACCAGCGGGCGTCCCTGCGGCTTGGCATAGACGGTGGCGAAATGCGCGTCCGGCAGCATCTCACGCACCAGCTTGCCGGTCTTGCCGGTGTCGACGAGGTCGTCGACGATCAGCAGTCCCTTGCCGGTGCCGCCGCCCATCTTCATCGCCGCTTCGGAAATGCCTTTGAGGACCTGGAGCTCGCCCTGCTTGTCGTGGTCGTAGCTGGCGATGCAGACCGTGTCGACGATGCGCAGGCCGAGCTCGCGCGCGACGATCGCGGCAGGCACCAGGCCGCCGCGGGTGATCGCGATCACCGCATGGAACGGGCCGACCTCGTTGAGCCGCCAGGTCAGCGCCCGGCAATCCCGGTGGAACTGGTCCCACGAGACCGGAAAGGGCCTGCCGGCCCGCTCCTGCGCACTCGGTTCCGGTGCTTCACCAGCCATCGTCGTCTCCTGCTTCGTCCGCCGGCAAAGTCACTGCTAGCGGTTGATGTTCAATCCCGCCAGCATTTCCTTCACTGCGGCCATCGCCGCCGCCAGCTTCTCCGGATCGCGCGAGCGCACCACCAGATTGGTGTTGGGCTTCTGGTCCTCGTCCATGAAGGGATAGCTGCCGATGATGGTGTCCGGATGGGCGGCGGCGATCGCCCGCAAGGGGCTGCCGATGTCGCCTTCCCTCGCATTGGCGCGGACCGAGTCGGACAGCATGCGCACGCCCGACTTCAGCTTGGGCGCGACGATGTCCATCATCGCCTGCATGATCGAAGGCACGCCGGCCATCACGATGACATTGCCGATCTTGAAGCCGGGAGCGAGGATGGTTGCGCTCTGGATCAGCTCGGCGCCATCGGGGATGCGGGCCATGCGCAGGCGGGCCTCGTTAAGGTCCTGCTCGCTCCAGCGCTCGCGGAAGCGGGCGACGACCTCCGGGTGATGATCGATGCCGACGCCGAACGCCTTGGCGACGGCGTCGGCGGTGATGTCGTCATGGGTCGGGCCGATGCCGCCCGTTGTGAAGACGTAGGCGTAGCGATGGCGCAGCGCGTCCAGGGCGGCGATGATGTCGGCCTCGTCGTCGGAGACGACCCGGACCTCCTTCAGGTCGATGCCGATATTGGTCAGGTATTCGGCGATGAAGCCGATATTCTTGTCCTTGGTCCGGCCGGACAGGATTTCGTCCCCAATGACCAGAATGCCCGCCGTGACGATGTCGCTCATGCCTTAAGTCCCTCACCTGTGCCGCCGACTTTGCCGAGGTAACGCGTTGAAGTCACGCGGTTTTGCTTCTGAAATAAGCAGTCCTCAGCCATTTTTTCAGGCAGGTCGCCGACCGTCCCCGGCAAATGCCCCTTCTCCATGCTTATCGCGCTGGCCCGCCCCTTGCTACCACCTACGGAAGTCATGCACTCTCACGGCGTGGCCACAGGACGTTGCGGTCTTCAGCAAGGCCTAAGCGACCTGACCAATGGTGCAACGCCTGGGGTAGAACAGTCGGGATCTATGGCAGTCGCGTTTGACGAAATGAATATTCCCGGCGGGGACCTTCGCCCCGCCTATCAGGAGCTGGCGCGCTGGCTCAAGGAGACGCCGCCCGAGGCGCTCGAATATCGGCGCCAGGAGGCCGAGCTGCTGTTCCGCCGCATCGGCATCACCTTCGCGGTCTACGGCGAGGCCGAATCCACCGAACGCCTGATCCCCTTCGACGTGATCCCGCGGATCATGTCCGGCAAGGAATGGGCGCGGCTTGAGAAGGGCCTGAAGCAGCGCGTGCGCGCGCTCAACATGTTCCTGCGCGACATCTATCACGGCCGCGACATCCTCCGCGCCGAAATCGTGCCCGACGACCTGATCTTCCAGAACCCGGTGTTCCGGCCCGAGATGAACGGCCAGCAGGTGCCGCACGACGTCTACGTGCACATTGCCGGCATCGACATCGTCCGGGTCGACGCCGAGGACTTCATCGTGCTGGAGGACAATGCCCGCACGCCGTCGGGCGTGTCCTACATGCTGGAAAACCGCGAGATCATGATGCGGCTGTTTCCGGATCTGTTCGCCCGCCACAAGGTGACGCCGGTCGAACGCTATCCGGACGAGCTGCTCGCGGCGCTGCGCTCGGTCGCGCCGCAAAGCGCATCCGGCGAGCCGACCGTCGCCCTGCTCACGCCCGGCGTCTACAACTCCGCCTATTACGAGCACTCGTTCCTGGCCGACAAGCTCGGTATCGAGCTGGTCGAAGGCCGCGACCTCGTCGTCAAGAACAACGAAGTGTTCATGCGGACGACGGAAGGGCTGAAGCGGGTCGACGTGATCTATCGCCGTGTCGACGACGATTTCCTCGATCCGCTCACCTTCCGCCCCGACTCCGTGCTTGGCGTGCCGGGCCTGATGTCGGCCTACGCCGCCGGCAACATCACGCTCGCCAACGCCGTCGGCACCGGCATCGCCGACGACAAGGCGATCTACTCCTACATGCCTGATATCGTGAAATTCTATCTCGGCGAGGAGCCGATCCTGAAGAACGTGCCGACCTGGCGCTGCCGCGAGCCCAAGGACCTCGCCTATGTGCTGGACAATCTGAGCGAGCTCGTCGTCAAGGAAGTGCATGGCTCCGGCGGCTACGGGATGCTGATCGGACCCGCTGCGACCAAAGCGACGATCGAAGCATTCCGCGACAAGCTCAAGCGCGAGCCGGAAGGCTTCATCGCGCAGCCGACGCTGGCGCTCTCGACCTGCCCGACCTGCACCGCATCCGGTCTCGCCCCGCGCCATGTCGATCTTCGCCCCTTCGTGCTCACGGGCAGCAAGAGCACCACCATCGTGCCCGGCGGGCTCACCCGCGTCGCGCTCAAGGAAGGCTCCCTGGTGGTGAACTCGAGCCAGGGCGGCGGCACCAAAGACACCTGGATTTTGGACGAGTAGAGAGATGCTGTCGCGTACCGCCGAAAACCTCTACTGGCTCGCCCGCTATGTCGAACGGGCCGAATATCTCGCGCGCACCATCGATGCGACGCTGCGCGTCACCGCGCTTCCCGCCGCCTATATCGGCAAGACCAACGAATGGGATTCGGCGCTGCTCACCGCCGGCGTCGCCGCCAGCTTCTATCAGGCCTATGAGGAAGCCAACGAGCACAACGTCGTCGAGTATCTCTCGTTCTCGCCGAACAATCCCTCCTCGATCCGGAATTGCATCGAGGCGGCGCGGCTGAACTCGCGCTCGGTGCGCACCGCATTGACCAGCGAAATGTGGGACACCATCAACTCGGCCTGGATCGAGCTTCAGGCGGTCTGGAGCAAAGGCACCTCGACGCGCGAGGACCTCGCCAAATTCCTCCGCTTCGTGCAGGAGACCTCGCTCCGCTTCGACGGCTCGGCCTACCGGACCATGCTGCGCAACGACGCCTATTGGTTCTCGCGGATGGGTGTGCACCTGGAACGCGCCGACAACACCGCGCGCATTCTCGACGTGAAATATCATGTGCTGTTGCCCGAGGAGGAGCATGTCGGCGGTCCGCTCGATTTCTATCAGTGGAGCTCGATCCTACGCTCGGTCTCGGCGCTGACCGCCTATCACTGGGTCTATCGCGAGACGCTGAAACCGTGGCTGATCGCGGATCTCCTGATCCTCAACGACACGCTGCCGCGCTCGCTCGCCAGCTGCTACGGCAACCTCGTGCGCAACCTCGACCAGATCGGCGTCGCCTATGGCCGCCAGGGCCCGGCCCAGCGCCACGCCCGCGGCATCCGCAACCGGCTGGAACACAGCAACATGAACGACATTTTCCAGCATGGCGTGCATGAATTCATTCAGGAATTCATCACGGACAATTCCAGGCTGGGCGAAATCATCACGAAGCAGTATTTGATCTGACCCGCGCCGTCGTTCCGGGATGGTCCGAAGGACCAGACCCGGAACATCGAGATTCCGGGCTCGGTCCTACGGACCGCCCCGGAATGACGACGCCAGAACAACGGTCCACCATGCGCCTGCGAATCCTGCACACCACGACCTATCGCTACGAGCCGCCGGCCACCAGCGTGATCCAGATCCTGCGCATGACGCCGGGCAGCCATGACGGGCAGTACGTCGCGGAATGGCAGATCGACGTCTCCACCGATACCAAGCTCGACATGCATGAGGACGCGTTCGGCAACGTCACCCACGTGCTGTCCTGCGGACCCGTCGGCGACATCCAGATCATCGCCGAGGGGCTGATCGAGACCCACGATACCGGCGGCGTGCTGCGCGGCACCGACGAGCGCTTCCCGGCCGGCATGTTCCTGCGCTCCACCGACCTCACCTCCGTCAATCCGGCGATGACGGCGGTTGCGCGCCAGTTGCGGAGCGAGGCCGAGAGCGACACGTTGGGCTTCCTGCACACGCTGATGACGCAGATTGCCGATCACATGACGTTCGACGAGGACCCCACCAACAGTGGCACGTCCGCGGCGGAGGCATTCGCGCTCAAGCGCGGGGTCTGCCAGGACTACGCGCACATCTTCATCGCCTGCGCCCGCGCCGGCGGCGTGCCGGCGCGCTTCGTCTCCGGACATTTCCTGCGTGCAGACGACACGGTGCATCAGGACGCCGGCCACGCCTGGGCGGAGGCTTACGTGCCCGATCTCGGCTGGGTCGGCTTCGATCCCGCCAACAGCATCTGCGCCACCGACGCCCATGTCCGCGTTGCGATCGGGCTCGATTATCTCGGCGCGGCCCCGGTGCGTGGCACGCGCTATGGCGGCGGCACGGAAACGCTGGCGGTGGCCGTGAAGGTCGAGCAGGCCGGCCGCGGCGGGCAGTCGCAATCGCAATCCCAGCGGCAGAGCTAGGCGCTGCCGGCCGAACGCCGTGCTACAATTGCGGGATCAGATCGGACCCGCGAGGTAGCCCATGGCGACTGTGAAACTGCTTTCGGATGATGAGCTCTCCAGCGAGGCGCGCGCCGTTTTCGACGATATCCGCAAGGTGCGGAAATCGGATTTCGTCAACAATTTCTGGCGCGCCCTGGCGCATGATCCGAAGACGCTGCGGCGGACCTGGGAGAGCATCAAGGAGGTGATGGCTCCGGGTGCGCTCGATCCCAAGACCAAGGAAATGCTCTATGTCGCGGTTTCGATCGCGCATGGCTGCAGCTATTGCATCCATTCGCACACGGCCGCGGCACGGGCCAAGGGCATGACCGAGACCGAATATGGCGAGCTGCTCGCCATCGTCGGCATGGCCGCCGAGACGAACCGGCTGGTCACGGCGCTCGGCGTGCCGGTCGATGAGGCGTTTCTGGTCGATGCGGCGGACTGAGCGGCAAGTCTGACTGTCATTCCGGGGCGCGCGCAGCGCGAGCCCGGAATCGATCAGGCGGCAAGGTTAGTGGATGCATGGATTCCGGGTTCGCGCTGGCGCGCGCCCCGGAATGACGGCCGGAATCAGGGGGTTGGAGCGGCTCCTGAAATTGGCTAGTAATTCCGCGCAAATGCGTTCGGGGACTGGAAATGACCTATTGCTGCGGAATCCTGGTTCGGGACGGTCTGGTGATGATCGCGGACACTCGCACCAATGCCGGCCTCGACAACGTCTCGACCTTCCGCAAGCTGCACATCTTCTCCAAGCCCGGCGACCGCATCATGGCAATCGCCAGCGCCGGCAACCTCGCGATCAGCCAGTCGGTGCTCTCCACCCTGACCGAAGGCCTCGAAGACCCCAATACGGGCGAGATCGAGACGCTGATGAACGCGCCGACCATGTTCCAGGCCGCCCAGCGCATCGGCCGGGCGATCCGGGCGGTGCATGCCACCGAAGGGCCGGCGCTGAAATCGGAGGACGTGTCCTTCGACGTCTCCTTCCTGTTCGGCGGCCAGATCAAGGGCGCGCGCATGCGTCTGTTCATGGTCTACACCGCCGGCAATTTCATCGAGTGCACCACCGACACGCCCTACCTGCAGATCGGCGAGCACAAATACGGCAAGCCGGTGCTCGACCGCGCCATGCATTACGACGTCGAACTCTACGAGGCGCTGAAGACCGGCCTGATCTCGATGGACTCGACGATGCGATCCAATCTCGGCGTCGGCCTGCCGATCGACGTGCTGGTGGTGCGCAACGAGGCCTGCGAAGCCGATCTCAACCACCGCATCGAGGCGGGCGAGCCCTATTTCCACGATTTGCGCTCGCGCTGGTCGGCGGCCTTGCGCGCCGCCCACCAGAACATTCCGCGCCCGCCCTACAAGAACGAAAAAGAACCCAAAACCTGACAGCTCAAGAGAAAAGGCAGGAAACGATGAGTGAAGCGAAAAAGATCGCAGTGGTGACGGGCGCCGGCACCGGTGTCGGGCGCGCGGCGTCGCTGGCGCTGATGAACGCCGGCTTCACCGTGGTGCTCACCGGCCGCCGGCTCGACATGCTCGAGGAGACGGCGAAGCTCGGTCCCGCGGGAAAAAGCCTCTGCGTCACCGCCGACATGACCAAACCGGAGTCCATCGCCGCGCTGTTTGCCAAGGTGAAGGAGACCTATGGCCGCCTCGACGTGCTCTTCAACAATGCCGGCATGGGCGCGCCGGCCGTGAACTTCGAGGACCTCAGCCTCGAGCAGTGGCAGGCGGTGGTGAACACCAATCTCACCGGCCCGTTCCTGTGCACTCAGCACGCCTTCCGCATCATGAAGGAGCAGACCCCGCGCGGCGGCCGCATCATCAACAACGGCTCGATCTCGGCACATGCGCCGCGGCCGTTCTCGGCCGCCTATACCTCGACCAAGCACGCCATCACGGGCCTGACCAAGGCCAGCAATCTCGACGGCCGCATGTACGACATCGCAGTCGGCCAGGTCGACATCGGCAATGCGGCGACCCCGATGACCGACCGCATGGTCAACGGCCCCGGCGTGCTGCAGCCCGACGGCACCACCAAGCACGAGCCGCGCATGGATGCGAAAGCGGTCGGCGATGCCGTGGCCTACATGGCCAGCCTGCCGCTCGACGCCAACGTGCTGACCATGACGGTGATGGCGACCAAGATGCCGTTCGTGGGGCGGGGATAGTCACCGCTCTCGTGCCCCGGACGCAGCGCGGCATGCAATGACGCGCTGCTGAGCCGGGGCCCATGCCTCTGCGATCTCGTGCTTGGCCTTCTGGGTCCGGGCTCTGCGCCGCAACGCTGATGCGTTGCGGCTTGTCCGGGACAAGAGGCTTCCCCTACTCCAGGCTCTCCACCTTCCGCAGGCTCGGGAACAGCTTCATCCAGAGCAGCGCCACTGCGACGGTGGCGACGCCGCCGAGCACGGCGGCCGGCATGGCGCCGAGCAGCGCCGCCGCCACCCCGCTCTCGAACTGGCCGAGCTGGTTCGAGGCGTTGATGAAGAGGAAGTTGACTGCGCCGACCCGGCCGCGCATCTCGTCGGGAGTGGACAGCTGCACCAGCGAGAAGCGGATCACGACGCTGATCGTATCGGCCGCACCGAGCACGGCGAGCGACAGCACCGACAGCCACATCCACGGCGACAGCGCGAACACGATGGTGGCGAGGCCGAACACGATCACGGCCTGGAACATGCGCAGGCCCACATGCCGGGAGATGGCGTGGCGCGCCAGCACCATGGTCATCAGGAGCGCACCGACCGCCGGCGCGGCACGGAGCACGCCGAGCCCGACCGGACCGGTCTGGAGGATGTCGCGGGCATAGATCGGCAACAGCGCAGTGACGCCGCCGAACAGCACCGCGAACAGATCGAGCGAGATGGTGCCGAGGATTGCCGGATTTCTGCGAATGAAGCGGACGCCGGCGAAGACGTTGTCCGAGCCCGTCCCCTCCTTCGCGATCGCCTGCGGGCGCGGCCGGATGAAGCCGGTCAGGATCATCCCGAAGATCCAGAACAGCACCATGACGGCATAGGCGAGATGCGGGGCGACCGCATAGGCGAAGCCGCCGAGCGCCGGCCCCGTGATGGTTGCGACCTGCGCCGCGCCGCTGGAGACGGCGGTGGCGCGCTGGAGCGAGCCCTGGGGCGCGATCAGCGGCAGCAGCGCCGCCGTGGTCGGGCTCTCGAACGCGCCGGCAATGCCGAGCAGGAAGGTCGCGATGAAGATCTGCACTTCGCTGACTGCGCCGACATAAGTGATGGTTGCCAGATAGAGCGCGGTCGCGGCCTCCACGAGCTGGCAGAGCTGGACCACGCGCTTGCGCTCGAAGCGGTCGGCGGCGTGGCCGGCGACGAACACCAGAAGCGCGGTGGGCAGGAACTGGACGAGGCCGACCATGCCGAGGTCGAACGCCGAGCCGGTGAGATCGTAGATCTGCCAGCCGATCGCGACCGCCGCGATCTGGCTGGAAAAGCGCGACAGGCTGCGCGAGAGCAGGAAGAACAGGAAGGCGCGGTGGCCGAGCAGCGCGCCGGCGCTGACCGGCGGATTTTCGGATATTGGCTGCTCTGGCATCGCCTCTTCGGTCACCTCGGACTGTCCGGCCCTGATCTTGATGGGCCTCCGGGTGGCTGAGGCTTACCCGCTTGTCAACAACGAGCCGCTTCCGTGGCCGGTCGGCATTGCCTTTGCAATGCATACGCGGCCATAATCATTGAAGGTTTGGGGACATCATGCTTCGGCTGCAATCGGCACTCGGCATTTTCGCATTGCTGCTGATCGCCTTCGCGCTGGCGGAGAATCGCCGCGCGGTGTCGCTGCGCCAGGCGGCGATCGGCCTCGCCGCGACCTTCGTCACCGCGGTCGTGCTGCTGAAGCTGCCGGTCGTCGCCCATGCCTTCGGAACCATCAACGACGCGGTCGGCGCGATCTCGGCGGCCTCCCGCGCCGGCTCCGCCTTCGTGTTCGGCTATATCGGCGGCGGCCCCCTGCCCTTCGACCTGAAGGTGCCCGGTGCGGACTTCATCCTGGCGTTCCAGGCATTGCCGATCGTGCTGGTCATGAGCGTGCTGACGACGCTGCTGTTCTATTGGCACGTGCTGCCACCGATCGTGCGCGGCATGGCCTGGCTGCTGGAGCGCACGCTCGGCGTCGGCGGCGCCGTCGGGCTCTCGACGGCCGCCAACATTTTCCTCGGCATGGTCGAGGCGCCGCTGTTCGTGCGGCCGTATCTGGCTCAGATGACACGCAGCGAATTGTTCCTGGTGATGACCGGCGGCATGGCCGGCATCGCCGGCACGGTGCTGGTGCTCTACGCGACGTTGCTGGCCCCGCTCATCCCCGACGCGGCCGCGCATTTCGTGATCGCCTCCGTGCTGGGCGCGCCGGCCGCGATCCTCGTCAGCCTGATCATGGTGCCGGAGATCTCCGACAAGCGCACCGGCGGCGCGCTGGAGGACCCGGAGATGAACGTGTCCGGCACGATGGACGCCATCGTCAAGGGCACCACCGCCGGCCTCGAACTGTTGCTCAATATCGTCGCCATGCTCCTGGTGCTGGTGGCGCTAGTCTATCTCGTCAATGCCATCCTCGGCCTCTTGCCAAACATCGGCGGCGCCGCGATCTCGCTGCAGCGCCTGCTTGGCCTCGTCATGGCACCAATATGCTGGTTGATGGGGCTGCCATGGGATCAGGCAATCACCGCCGGCAGCCTGATGGGCACCAAGACCGTGCTCAATGAACTGATCGCCTATGTCGACTTCTCGAAGCTGCCACCCGACGCGCTCGATCCGCGCTCGCGCCTGATCATGCTCTACGCGATGTGCGGCTTCGCCAATTTCGCCAGCCTCGGCATCATGATCGGCGGCCTGGGCGTGATGGCACCGGAGCGGCGCGAGGAGATCAACGCGCTGGGGCTGAAGTCGATCGTGTCGGGGACGCTGACCACGTGTCTGATGGGGGCGGTGGTGGGGGTGCTGACATAGGCCTTTTCTAAGCGAGAGTTTCCGCCACGACGCGAAATGCCATGACGGCGCGATCAATATCCGCATCGTCGATATGACGGTGGGTCACACAGCGCAATCGCTGCTTGCCCCAAGGTCTCGCCTTCACGCCCGCCTTCTCCAGAGCCGCAGACCAAACGGCGCCGTCACGCCCGGAGAGAGAGACATCGACCTGCACGATATTCGTCTGCGGGATCGTCGCACTGACCTCCGGATGCATCTTGTTCAACGCATCACTCAGGGCTCGCGCTCGCCGGTGATCCTCCGCCAGACGCTGACCCATGACCTGAACGGCCTCCAGGCCGGCTGCAGCCAGGACGCCGATCTGGCGCTGCGAGCCTCCCAACATGCGGCGAAACCTGCGGCTCCTGTCGATCACGGCGCGCGGCCCGGCGAGCACGGCGCCGGCCGGCGCACTGAGGCCCTTCGACAGACACAGGGCGACCGTGTCGCAATGCCTCGCGACCTGATCCGGCGCCATGCCAAGTGCCGTTGCGGCGTTGAAGATCCTCGCTCCGTCGAGATGCACCGGGACGCCGCGGGATGAGGCCATGGCGTGTACGGCCTGCATGTGCTCCAGCGGCAGCACGGCGCCGCTCGCATTGTTGTGCGAGGTTTCCATCGCGACAAGGGCGGTCTTGAGCTTGAGCCCCTCGCCCTGCAGGGCGTCCTCAAGCAAATTCAGGTCCATCGCGCCGGCGGTCCCGGCGACAGGAAGGTGGAACAGCCCCGTAAACGTCGCCGCGCCTCGTTCAGACACGTACATATGAGCAGCCGATTCCAGCACGACCTGTTCGCTGCGCTCCGACTGCGCGAGCGTCGCCAGGAGATTGGCCATGGTGCAGCTCGGCACGAACAGGCCGGCCTCCTTGCCCAAGGCCGCAGCCGCAACGGCCTCCAACTCCCGCGCCGTGGGGTCGCCGTCCAGCCCGTCATCGCCCAGCGGCGCCGAGGCCATGCGGGCGTACATCGCCTCGGTCGGCTTGGTGACCGTATCGCTGCGCAGGTCGATGGGCGGCAACTCAACGGCCGCCGAGTTCGTTTCGTTTTGATGTGCCATGACGGACTTCCTAGAGCGCTTTCGCATTATTCGTAGACCGCTGGGTCGCCGGAATCGGTGGGGTTCGCCAGCGCCCGCTTGAGGGCCGCGCTCATCGGAAATTTCAGGTTGAGGCCATGCGGCGGGATCGGTGAATTGAAATATTTGTCGTAGAGCGCCGCAATCCGTCCGTTCTTCATCAGATCGATCACGGCCTCGTCGACGACCTTCTTGAAAGCAGGATCATCCTTGGGTTCGACGATGCCGTAAGGCGCCAGCTCGAGACTCTTGCTGCCGATCAGGAAGTCATCCGGAGTCCTGGACGAGGCGACCGTGGCATAGGCAAGACCGTCATCGTTGGCGGTGCCGGCCGCCCGGCCCGACGACAGCATCAGGAAGGTCTCGGCCGTGTCCTTGGCCGGCACGACGGTGATGCCGAGATTGTTCTTGGCGTTGATCAGCGTAATCACCTTGAAAGTCTGGCCACCGGCCTGGGCGGCGATGGCCTTGCCGCGAAACGAAGCCGGGTCGTTGACGTCGACCCCGCCATCCTTGCGCGCGACGAGGACGACCTGCGCAACGAAGATGGTGGGAGAAAAGGCGACGAGTTTGTGCCGCTCGAGATTATTGGTGGTGTTGCCGCATTCGAGATCGATCGTCCCATTGGCGAGCAGCTGAAGACGCGTCGCCGAGGTTATGGGCGTGTAGCGTGTCTCGAGCTTGGGGAGCTTGAGGGCCGTCTTGATCGCCTGCACCACATGTTCGCAGATTTCCACGGTGTAGCCGATCGGCTTCTGGTTGTCGTCGAGATAGGCGAAGGGCACCGAGGTCTCGGGATACCCCAATGAAATCGAACCGCTCTCGCGGATCTTGTCCAGCCTGCTCGCACCCTGCGCCATGGCCGGGTTCGAAAGAAGACATACAGCGGCTGTCGCCGTGGCCAGTGCCTTGATGATCGTCGCTTTCATGTCGTCCCCCTCTCGTCGCAATTGCCCGCCCGCGGCGTGAGCCACGGGAGAGCTCCCCGCGAACGGCTTCATGCTCTGGACTATCGTCCAAAAGCTCGATCTGATGGAAATTCCAGTTTCACACTCTCCTATACGGATTTGATATGGCCGCCAGACGCATGGGCCTGAAGCACGTGGAGGCCTTTCGCGCCGTGTTCCAGACGGGATCGATGACGCAGGCTGCCCAGCGTATGCACACCTCGCAGCCCCAGATCAGCCGCCTGATCGGACAGTTGGAAGCGATCACGCAACTCCCGCTGTTCGACCGCAGTGGCGGCCGCCTCCGCCCGACCGTGGACGGATCGCGCTTCTTCCAGGAGGTCGAGAAGACTTTCATCGGCCTGGCTGGCCTCGAGGCCAGCGCAGCCAGCATCCGTTCATTCGGCATGGGGCGGCTCAGCGTTGCGGCGATGCCGCGCCTGGCCGGCGGTCTGCTGACGCACATCGCGGCGCGCTTCAAGATCGACTATCCGCACGTGATGATCTCGATCCGATCCGGCACGGCGAGCGCCGTGCACGATTGGGTCAGCTCCGGGCTTTGCGATACGGGGCTCGCCATGCTCTACGGCGAGGTTGCGGGAGTGAATGTCGAGCCTGTGCTCAAGACGAAATGCGTCGCAATCATGCCGAAGGGGCATCGTCTTGCGCAAAAGAAAACGCTGCGTCCCGCCGATTTTTCCGATGAGGCGTTCATCTCCTTCGCCACGGGGAGTCCGCTCCACGATCGCATCGATACGATCTTCGCGCAGGCGGGCGTCACGCGCCGCATTGTTGCGGAGACGGATCTCGGCGCATCGGTCTGTGCTCTGGTCGCGGCCGGTCTCGGCATCAGCATCATCAACCCGGTTGCCGCGTACGACGAAAGCGCGGGCGCGGCACTGATCACACGCCCCTTCAGCCCCGCCGTCCCCGTGACGATCGCACTGCTCTACCCGCCTTATGCCGCGCGCAGCCGCCTGATCGATGCCTTCAGCGAATATGCTCGCAAGATCATGAGTGAGGAACTGGGCTATCTTGGGCGATAGTTGGTCTGCGTCATCCGGGCGAAGGCGACAAGTCGTCGCAAGGGCTCCTCGCAATGACGGCGGAGAGAATCTCCGCCTCAACTGCACAATTTCTGCTTCTGCAAGATACGACGCACCTCAGGCATCTTGGCACGGCACGGCTCGGCTGCCATGGCCTTCGCCTCGCTGGTTCGTCCCTGCGCCCACAGCAACACCGCCATCAAGCCCTGCGCCCCGGAGCGCGCCGGCCCGCCCGCCACATCCGAAGCTGCGAGCGACATGGCGGTTCGCGCTTCCGTTTCGGCAGCACCGAGGTTCGCTCGTTCCAGGAAGAAGACCGCACGGTACACATGAGCCCGCGCGTCTTTCGGGTAGCGGGTGACGAGATCGAACGACCGGCTGACCATCTCGTCAGCCTTCGCCGGCACTTCCGACGCGCGGATATAGTGCACGGCATCCGCCATGTAAGACGAATAGTGAGCGGCGGCGAAGCCGGCGCAGATCAGAGATCCGAGGGATCCTGCAAGCAACGTCATGCTCGCGCTCCGCGGCAGGCTGTCATAGGACCAGAAGGCGAGCCACGGCGTGATCGCAAGCGCGGCGCCGGCCACCGCACCGCCTGCATGGGCATAATAGTTGACATTGCCCGAAGCTCCAAAGGCAAGCGGCAGCAGTGCGGGAACACCGAAGAAGAGCGACGTCTTCAGTCTCGATATGGTTTGCTCGGCGTCCGCTTCAGGATCGAAGCTCGCGACGAACAGCGCGGCGATGAGCCCGGTAATCGCGCCGGACGCACCGACGCCCACCGTACCGGGGCCGTTGCCGAGCAGCGAGCCGACCTCCCCGGCCAGTGCACTGGCAACGAAGATCAGCGCAAACCAGCCACGGCCGATCAGAGACTCCAGCCTGACGCCGACGATGAACAGCGCGACGCAGTTGCTTACGAGGTGCCACCCGCTGCCATGCAGAAGCGGCGCAAGGCCGATCCGCCACCACTCTCCCCTTCCAACCACGAGATCGTAGCCGGACGCGCCCTGAGCGATCAGCGAGCGGACATCGAGGGCACCGTCCCGCGCAATGTCGATGGCCAGACTGCGTTGCAGAGCGAAGATCAGGAGCAGGCCGAAAATCAGGCCAATGGTGAGGAAAGGAATATCGGCCAGAAGCTTGTTGTCGGCAAAAAGCGTCCCCTCACCGGACAAGGGCTGATCCCGGTCGCGCATGACCGCTGGGGCGATCGGCGCGGCGACGGGTTGAAACGATGCTCTTGGAGCTGGCGCTACGGTGCCGCGCCGGCCAAAAGTGTTGGTCGCCATGAAAGCATTCTCGCGTTTTCACAGCCTTGAGTTGACGCGAGAGGTATGTTCGACTGGTTAGCACCAAGCTTGCGGGGCGGCTGAAATCATCCCGATTGCTGACCGCCCGGTTTCGCGGATCGAGCGCATTTTAGCGATCAAGAGGCGAGCGCTTACGCCTTCAACTCCACCGTCTTGAACTCGGCCGGCAGGATCACCTCGAGCAGTTCGACGTCGTCCGAATAGTCCAGGATCATGTGCTTGATCTTCGGCGGCTGGGTCCAGGCGCTGCCTTGCTTCATCAAGGTCTCGCCCTGCCCGTCCATATAGGTCTTCACCCAGCCCTTGAGCACGTAGACCATCTGGAATTCGACGTCGTGATAATGGAGCTTGGAAACCTCGGCCGGATTGCAGGGGCCTTGCAGGCGGATCACATGCGCCTGCGCCAGGCCATGGGTCGCATCGGCGATGCCGAGGTCGCGGTACTTGGCGTAGGCGCGCAGGCCGTCGGCCTTGAAGTCTTCCTCGCGGTGATGGCTGATGGCGATGCGCTGCTTCGGCCGCACGGGCTTCTTCGGAGCGACGGTGCGCGCCTTCGCCTTCACTGCCTTTCGTGCCGAGGATCGCGCCGCTGCCTTGGCCCCGCTCCGCTTCTTCACTGCGGTCTTCATTGCGGGTCTTAATGCCTTTTGCTTGGCCATTGTCTGCCTCCCTGATTTGAGCCGCACCCGTCGCACGGGTATGACCCGAAGGGCAGCTTATCCAGTCCTGGGCGAGGCAGCAATTGCGGAGCTTGGGCCAGTCACGCGATCACCCGATCGGTCGTAGCTTGTCCCAAGCTGTCGTGGCGAGCGGCCATCGTCTCGTCTTCGCTCTCTCACTGAATTAATCTCGCCAGGAGATCTGGGGGAATTGATTCATGAGCAACAGCGTCGGCCAGCGTGCATTTCAGAATGCCCGGCTTCAGAAACGGCAAAAGGCCGACGTGCTGCCATTGCTCGGGCAAGCGCTCGAGTTGCACAAGAAGGGGCGCCTCTCCGAGGCCAAGGCTGGCTATCGCCAACTCCTGCAGATCGCGCCCAACCAATTCATCGCGCTGCATATGCTCGGCGTTCTGGAGTCTGATGCCAGGAACTATCAGCAGGCCGAAATCCTGCTGAGTCGAGCGGCTGCCGTGGATCCGCGATCTGCCGAAGCTCACATGAGCCTGGGCGTCGCGCTGAACGGGCTAAAACGTCACGATGAGGCCCGCGAGAGCTATCGAAAAGCCCTTGCCTTGCGACCCAACTACGCCCTGGCCCTGTCCAATCTCGGTAACGCGAGCGCGGCCCTTGATCTGCACCTGGAAGCGCTCGAGAGCTACGATCGGGCGCTCGCAATCGACGGAAACCTGGCCGAAGCCCACAACGGCCGGGGGTCTGCGCTCTGCCGTCTGCGCAACTATGACGAGGCTCTCGCAAGCCTGAACCGCGCGCTCTCGATCAAGCCTGACCATGCCGCGGCGCTGGCGAACCGCGCCGTTGCACTACGGGAGCTGCAGCGATTTGACGAAGCCATGGCGGATTGCAATCGGGCAATCGCGCTGGCACCCGACGACGTGAATGGGTGGCTCTGGCGCGCCAATGTCCTGCTCCAGACCCAGCAGATTGCCCAAGCATTGCCCGATTGCGAGAGGGCCCTCGCGATCGCGCCCGATTCCGATCAAGCACACTTGGTGCTGGGCCTTTGTCTCGCCGGACTTGGCCGGGTCGACGAAGCCCTCGCCAGTTTCGATAGAGCCCTCGACATCCGGCCTGACCTCCAGAGCGCGATCTCCAGCAAGATATTCACGCTCGATTTTGTAGCTGACGCCAGCGTTGAACGGCATCAGCAGGCGCGTCGCGTGTGGTGGGAGCGGATCGGGACGAAAATCGCTTCCGAAGTGGCGGCACCGCATGACAACAGCCGCGATCCGGATCGCCGTCTGGTGATTGGCTATGTCTCGTCGGACTTCAACGCGCATTCGGCCGCTTTCATTTTCAAGCCGGTCCTGCAACACCATGACCGGACCCAGTTCGAAATCGTGTGCTACTCGTGTTCGTCGAAAGTGGACGGGACGACAAACGAATTCCAAGGGATCGCCGATCGCTGGCGTGACGCCTCGCAATGGACCGACGATCGCCTCGCCGCCGAGATCCGCGCCGATGGCGTCGATATCCTGATTGATCTGTCCGGCCACACCAAAGGAAACCGCCTCGGCGTATTTGCGCGCAAGCCGGCCCCGATCCAGGCCCATGGCTGGGGTCACGGCACCGGCACCGGGCTGCCGACGATCGATTATCTGTTCTCGGACCCGGTCGCGATTCCTGTCGCGGTTCGGCAGCTGTTTGCGGAGGCCGTCGTCGACCTGCCGTGCTTCGTGACGCTGACGCCTCTACCGGCCGGAATTGCGCGGGCGGAGGCGCCGGCTCTCTCGAATGGCTTCGTCACGTTCGGTGTCTTCAACCGCATCAGCAAGATCTCGGACCAGGCCGCGGCAGTCTGGTCCAGGATCCTCGAACGGGTGCCGGGCTCGCGACTGCTGATCAAGGATGTTGCGCTGGACGATCAACTGGTCCGCGACAAGCTGCTGGCGCGATTTGCGGCTTGCCGATTGCCGGCCGAACGCGTCGATCTGCTCGGAGCCACCTTGCGGGACGAGCATCTGGCATCGTTCAATCGTATCGATATTGCACTCGACCCGTTCCCACAGAACGGCGGCGTCAGCACATGGGAGGCCCTGCAGATGGGCGTGCCCGTGGTGGCGAAGCTCGGGAACAGCCTGCCCAGCCGTGCCGCCGGCGCCATCCTCACCGCGCTTGGCCTGCCGGACTGGGTCGCCGATAGCGAGGAGGCATATGTCGAGATCGCAGCTGCCCGCGCGGCGCGGATCAGCGACCTCGATCAATTGCGCCGCGAATTGCCCGGACAGATCGGCGCTGCGGCCGCCGGCAACCCTGTCTCATATGCGCGAGCGGTGGACGACGCTTATCGCGCGATGTGGACACGCTATTGCAGCGGCGGCGTCTGATCTCTGCTCAATGCAGCCGAAACACGCCATCGACGGCGCGCAGCTCGGCCGGCTTGATCAGCTTGGAATGCGCCACGGTGACCGAATGGAGGGGGCCATCGAGCTTCTCCTGCCAGAACGCCAGGAAATCCGTGAGCGCCGGAAATTTCGGAAACATGTCGTAGTTCTGCCAGACGTAGGTCTGAAGCAGCGAGGGATGATCCGGCATCCGGTACAGAATTTGTGCCGTCGTCAGCCCGTAGCCCAGCATCTGTTTCCGGAAGTCCTCGGAAACGCCCCCAACGCGCAGTCCCATGCCAACCTCCTTTGCAGGAGCGCCTTCAGGGGGCGGCTTTCCGGTACGCTGCTTACGAGCCACCCGGTGGAGATGCGCTCACATGAGAGAAATGTGACGCAAACTGACAACCCATCTCAAGCCCAAAAGTTTAACAAGCTGTTGAAATTCAATGCGTTAGCAGCAGACACGGCTCCGTGCTAATACGGCCTCCCACGGGCCTCGAAGAGGCCTCCAAGGCTGGTTAACGATGGAAAAGAGATTCCGGCAGTCCCCGCTTTCGGGTACCGATTTTTCTGCTAGAAGCCCTTGCCCCCGCAAAATTCCTGTCCTATTTCAACCTCGCCCGTGCTAGCACTCGCGGGCATCGATTGCTAACAATCCAAAATCATCAACTCGTGCAAATGCTTAGGAGGACTGCATGAAATTCCGTCCGCTTCACGACCGCGTCGTGGTCAAGCGCATCGACGCAGAAGAGAAGACCGCTGGCGGCATCATCATTCCCGACACTGCCAAGGAAAAGCCCTCCCAGGGCGAAGTCGTCGCCGTCGGCCCGGGTGGCCGCGACGAGGCCGGCAAGCTGATCCCGATCGACCTCAAGGTCGGCGACCGCGTGCTGTTCGGCAAGTGGTCCGGCACCGAGGTCAAGATCGACGGCGTCGATCTCTTGATCATGAAGGAAAGCGACATCATGGGCGTCCTCGACGTCCCCGCTTCCAAGAAGAAGGCGGCCTAAGAGCCCCTCTCTCCCTCCCGTCAAACACCTCAAGGAAAATTCCAGATGGCAGCCAAAGAAGTCAAATTCTCGGTTGAAGCGCGCGACAAGATGCTGCGCGGCGTCGACGTTCTCGCCAACGCGGTGAAGGTCACGCTCGGTCCGAAGGGCCGCAACGTCGTGCTCGACAAGTCGTTCGGCGCTCCCCGCATCACCAAGGACGGCGTCACCGTCGCCAAGGAGATCGAGCTCGAGGACAAGTTCGAGAACATGGGCGCCCAGATGGTGCGCGAAGTCGCCTCCAAGTCCGCTGACGCGGCCGGCGACGGCACCACCACCGCCACCGTGCTCGCCCAGGCGATCGTGAAGGAAGGCGCGAAGTCCGTTGCCGCCGGCATGAACCCGATGGACCTCAAGCGCGGTATCGACCTCGCGGTCGAGGCCGTCGTTGCAGACCTGCAGAAGAACTCCAAGAAGGTCACCTCGAACGAGGAGATCGCCCAGGTCGGCACCATCTCGGCCAACGGCGACCAGGAGATCGGCAAATTCCTCTCCGACGCCATGAAGAAGGTCGGCAACGAGGGTGTCATCACCGTCGAGGAAGCCAAGTCGCTCGAGACCGAGCTCGACGTCGTCGAAGGCATGCAGTTCGACCGCGGCTACATCTCGCCCTACTTCGTCACCAACGCCGACAAGATGCGCGTTGAGATGGACGACGCCTACATCCTCATCAACGAGAAGAAGCTCTCCTCGCTGAACGAGCTGCTGCCGCTGCTCGAGGCCGTGGTGCAGACCGGCAAGCCGCTGGTCATCGTCGCCGAGGACGTCGAAGGCGAAGCCCTCGCGACCCTCGTCGTGAACCGCCTGCGCGGCGGCCTGAAGGTCGCGGCCGTCAAGGCTCCGGGCTTCGGCGATCGCCGCAAGGCCATGCTGCAGGACATCGCGATCCTGACCGGCGGCCAGGCGATTTCGGAAGATCTCGGCATCAAGCTCGAGAACGTCACGCTCAACATGCTCGGTCGCGCCAAGAAGGTGATGATCGACAAGGAGAACACCACGATCGTCAACGGCGCCGGCAAGAAGGCCGACATCGAGGCGCGCGTGGCCCAGATCAAGGCGCAGATCGAGGAGACCACCTCGGACTACGACCGTGAGAAGCTCCAGGAGCGTCTCGCCAAGCTCGCGGGCGGCGTCGCGGTGATCCGCGTCGGCGGCGCGACCGAGGTCGAGGTGAAGGAGCGCAAGGATCGCGTTGATGACGCGATGCATGCGACCCGCGCGGCCGTGGAAGAAGGCATCGTCCCGGGCGGCGGCGTCGCCCTGCTCCGTGCCTCCGAGCAGCTCAAGGGCCTGCGCACCAAGAACGACGACCAGAAGACCGGCGTCGAGATCGTGCGCAAGGCGCTGTCGGCTCCCGCTCGCCAGATCGCGATCAACGCCGGTGAAGACGGCTCGGTGATCGTTGGCAAGATCCTGGAGAACAAGGCCTACAATTACGGCTTCGACTCCCAGACCGGCGAATATGCCGACCTCGTCAAGAAGGGCATCATCGACCCGACCAAGGTGGTCCGCACCGCGATCCAGAACGCAGCCTCGGTGGCCGCGCTCCTGATCACCACGGAAGCCATGGTCGCCGAGCTGCCCAAGAAGGGCGGCGCCGGCCCGGCGATGCCCCCCGGCGGCGGCATGGGCGGCATGGACTTCTGAGGTCCAACCACCTCGAGAACTACGAAACCCCGGCAGTGATGCCGGGGTTTTTGTTTTTGAATGACACACGTAAACGTTGTATTTGGTCATTCCGGGGCGCGACGAAGTCGCGAGCCCGGAATCCATTTCACAGCGCGCTCATGGCCTATTACGTCTATCTCCTCGCCAGCAAAAAATACGGCACGCTCTATCTCGGCGTAACGAACGACATCGTGCGGCGCATCCACGAGCATAAAGCCAAGGTCGTTGCCGGGTTCAGCAAACGGTATTCCGTCGACAGGCTTGTCTGGTTCGAGATCTATGACGATCCTATCACCGCGATCACCCGCGAGAAGGAATTGAAGAAGTGGCGGCGAGAGTGGAAAGTGCGGCTCATTGAGGAGAAGAATCCTCAGTGGATCGACCTGTACCCGCAAATTGTAAGCTGAACATGCGGATCAATGGATTCCGGGCTCGCGCTTTGCGCGCCCCGGAATGACAGGGGGAGGAAGACGGGCGCCCTACTCCACCTTCCCCAATCGCTCGAAACGCGGCTCGCCCTCTTCGTCGAGCGACCAGAAGATCCGCGTCACCTTGCCGACCAGATTGTCCATCGGCACGAAGCCGAACGTCGACAGCATGCGGCTGTCGGTGGAGTTGTCGCGGTTGTCGCCGAGCACGAAGAAGTGGCCCGGCGGCACCGTGAAGACGTTGGTGTTGTCGAGGTAGCCGTTGTCGACGCAGTCGTAGGTCACATAGGACGCGCCGCTCGGCAGCGTCTCGCGCCAGCGCTTGACCCTGGTGTCGTCAGCCCCGCAGGCGGAGTCGGAAAACACCTCCTTCAACGCCACGCGCGTCACCGGGCGGTCGTTGAGGAAGAGCTGCCCTCCCCGCATCTGGACGCGGTCGCCGGGCAGGCCGACCACGCGCTTGACGTAATCGACCGAAGTGTCCTTCGGCGTGCGAAACACGACGATGTCGCCGTATTCGGGGGCGGCGGCAAGGAAGCGGCTCGAGATCAAGGACGGCGCGTAGGGGAAGGAATAGCGGCCATAGCCATAGGCATATTTGGCGGCGAGGACGTAGTCGCCGACCACCAGCGCCGGCGTCATCGACCCGGACGGGATGTTGAACGGCTGGTACAGGAAGAAGCGAACCAGGAACGGCGGCGACCACAGTACCGGGATCAGGAGGATGAGGACGACGATCGCCTTCCAGTCGCTGGGTCGCGCCGAGGGTCGGATGGTTTGCTGAAGAACAGTCATGCGCCTTCCCTGATAGGACCCGTAGTCGTGCCGAGATTACGCAACCTGTGAGCGCGTGCAATCCCCAGCGAACTTGCGAATTGGTCGCGCGCCGCGCGGATCGCGTTCACCGCAGGGCAACGGCGATGCAGATGTGAAGGGCCGCCCGTGGGCGGCCCTTCTGTTCATGCGCTCTCGGGCGCCTTCAGGCGCACGAGCCGGGTCAGGAGGGCGTCGAGGCCCTGGCCGTCGCCGGCATGGAGGTCGATGCGGCCGACCTTCTCGACCAGCCGCTCCAGCGACTCCAGCTCCTTGAGCCGCAGCAGCAGGGGGTTCTCCTCCATCAGGCGGGCGGTGTTCAGGAGCGAACGCGTCGCCGCGGTCTCCTCCTGCCGGCGGATCAGGTTCGCCTTCGCGACCCGCTCCGCCTCCACCACCTTGTTCACCAGCTCCCGGATCTCGCCGGGCAGGATCACGTCCTTGACGCCGAGCTCGGTCACTTCGACGCCGGACTCCGCAACGCGTGCGCGCACATAGTCGCGCAGCTCCGCATCCAGCGCCGCCTTCGCAGACAGCACCTCGTCCAGCGTCCGGCCCGCGACCGCCTCGCGGATCGCGAACTGCACCAGGCGGTACAGCCACGCATCCACGTCGGGCACCGTCGCAACCGTGCGCTCGGGATCGACGATCCTGCGGAACGCCGTCAGCGTCACCCGCAGCGCGATGCGATCCTTGGTCAGCATCTCCTGCGCGGTGATCTCGACCGCCTGGGGCCGCAGGTCGAGGCGCTTCACCTCGATCTTGCGGCCGACGGTCCAGAAGGCGTGCCGGCCGGGCGCGAGCCGCTCCACGAGCCGGCCCTCGACATAGAGCAGGCCCGCCTCGTGGTTCTCGACCACCGTCTCCGACGTCACGGCCGAACGGTTGCGCTCGATCATGGCCAGATGTCGCGCGCTGACCTTGGGATCAGCGGACACATCGATGCGCTCGACATCGATGCGGGTCGCGACCTTCCAGTAGACGCGCACCTGCCAGGGCGTCATCAGATGCACGGGCCGGCCGTCGAGGCTGACGATGGCGATCTCGTCCGCCCTGGTCTCGACCGCCTCGAACAGCTCGGCGGCAAGATCGGGCCGCGCGGCCTTCAGCACCGCGTAGCGCTCCGCAGAAAATTCGCTGCGGACCACATCGAGCACCTCGGCCTTCAGCTCGTGCAGGGGATCGAACAGCCGGTGCTTGCCGGGCGCGAGCACGCGCACGAGCTGCCCGTTGCGCGTCAGCAACGCACGCTCGCCATCCTTCACCGTCACGTTCAGCATCAGCAAATGCCAGCCCTTGTTCAAAGTCATGGCACGCCTCCATCATGTTGCCTCCGGCCGAGCACGGCCGGATAGCGGGTTGCACTTGCAAAGGACGTGAGGACGCGGACGACGCTTCCCATGACATCGGCGGGCCGGGGCTTGAGCTTGCGTGACGACGGGCGCACGCGCGCGATCGCGCGACGCCTGTCGCGCGGCCGTGCGGAGCCACCCGGCATCAGCGCAAGCGGTATCTACCCGCGGCGCAAAGCCGGTCTCACAGTGTCTAGGTTCGGACGGAAAGCCTTGCGGCAAAACGGCCGGACTGCGACTGAAGCGCGCGTCCGGTCCCCTTCAGAGGTATCAGCTTTTCAGGCTGAAACGGAGCGCTGGAGCGGGATTCGAACCCGCGACCCGATGATTAACGTCACCTGCTCTACCCAACTGAGCTATCCTTCGTGGAGCAAGAGACCGGAATCGAACCGATGCCTTCGGGTGTTCAACCCGACGCTCTCCATGAGCTACATCCTGCGTTTCTCTTCATTCGGCGGAACACGAAACCGGAGACCGGCCCGCGCCAGTCGGGATCTCAGAGAGCCCGAACCCATGGCCTAGCGAAGGACGGCGCTAATAGACCAGGCACGTTCGGGTTGCAAGAGGCAGGTTCAAGATTTTTCGTCGCACCTTGCGCGCCGTGGCGCGATCGTCACACCGAGACATCGCCTCAACTGCGCGACATCTCCTGGAAACACGCCCTCACCCAGTCGATGGTCACACGCGTTGCGGCGTCGCGCTTGAGATGGTTTTGCACGAGCAGCCATACGTCGCGCCGTTTCGGCAGCAGCGTGGGGCGCAGGCGGCGATCGCCGAGCAGGTCCGCGCAAACATACTCCGGCAACACACCGGCGGCCTGATGCCCGCGGATCAGATTACGAATGACACGAACGTTGTCGGTGACGCAGCGCGCGCGGGCCTTCTTCGTGCGCAGGAATTGCATCTCGGGAATGGTCCCGAGCTCGTCCGGATAGGCGCACAGCATCGGCTCGCCCTCGGTCGCAACCGGCTCGAAATAGTAGATCCGGATATCGCCGAGCCTCGAGATCGCGAAGTCGCCCTTGTCGGGTTTGCGCAGGCGGATGGCGAGATCGGCCTCCCAGCGCGAGAATTTGACGTTCTCGCTCGAGGTGAGGAATTGCAGCGTCAGGCCGGGATTGGTACGCAGGAAGTTGCTCGCGCGCGGCGACAGCACCTCCTCGGCGACCGTGTTGGTGGAGGCGATGCGCAGGCGCCCCACCGGACCTTCCAGGCTCTCACTGAGCCGACCGATCTCGGCGGCATGTGCGGCCATCGCCTCGACATGCGCCAGCACCGCCTCGCAACTCCTCGTCGGCCTACGGACGCCGTCAGCGGCCTCGAACAAACGCAAACCGAGCGCACGCTCGATGCGCGACAGCCTGCGCCCGACCGTCGTCTCGTCGATGCGCAGCCGTGCGCTCGCGCCCGCGTAGGTGCCCTCGTCCCTGACGGCAGCGATGATGCGCAGATCGTCCCAGTTCATTGCGCGAGGCTATACCGGCGCGGAGCAGCCTGCAATATCGCAGCCACCCACTGCAATATCCCTGCATATCGGCAGCCCTGCCCGGAGCTATGCTTGCTCGGCCTCTTGCCCCGGAGATTCCCAAGACCATGACGACCGCAAAGACCCTGCTGCAACTCGCCGGCGCCGATCTCAACCCGCCGCGTCTTGCCGACGCCGCGCTGGTGCTGATCGATATCCAGAACGAATATCTCGAAGGTCCGCTCGCCTTGCCCGAAGCAGGACCTGCGATCGCGCGGGCGGCGGCGCTCCTGGCGCGGGCTCGCGAGAGCGGAGCCGCGATCTTCCATATCGCCCATCGCGGCAAGGCCGGCAGCCTGTTCGATCGCGGCACTGAGCGCGGCGCCATCGTCGCCGAGCTGAGCCCCCGTGCCGGCGAGCTGGTGATCGAGAAGGAGTTGCCGAATGCGTTCGCCGGCACTGACTTGCGGGCGCGCCTCGCCGCAACCGACAGAAAGAACATCGTACTGGCCGGCTTCATGACGCACATGTGCGTCAGCTCCACAGCGCGAGCCGCGCTCGACCTCGGTTTTCGCACGACGATCGACGCCGACGCCTGCGCCACGCGCGACCTGCCGGACGGCCGCGGCGGCACGCTGGACGCCCGGACCATCCACGAGGTTGCGCTCGCCGAGCTGTCCGACCGCTTCGCCATCATCGCGCGCGGCGATGCACTGAAATGACGGAGAGGCGCGATGCTGCGCCCCCTCATCGGACGAGGGAGGCCGTGCACCTCAAGCTGTCCTCGCGCCCTTCCCGCCGGCGTCGGCCGCACGCCGCCGGCGCCGTGCAGGTGACCTTGCCCCTGTGGGCCTCGAGGCCACCGCGCCACTCTCTTGCCTGCGGCTGGCGCGCGCAGCCCGCGCACCAGCCGTATTCTCACGATGCAGGAGCTTGCGAAGCGTAGAGGGATCGGCATACCCGACCCTCTCCGCGATCTCTTCGAAGCCAAGCCGTGTCGTCTCCAGCAGCTCCATCGCCTTGTCCACGCGCAACTTCTGGACAAACCTCACCGGCGAGAGCCCGGTGGCGCGCTCGCACCGGCGCGCAAATGTGCGCGCCCCCAGTCCCACGGCCTTCGCGAGCTCGGAGATCGAAAAGCTCCGATGCAGTCGCGCGCGGGCCCAGCGCTCGGCGCGAGAAACCCGTTCGTCTGCAGCAGCAAGAAAGGATAGCGCCATGTAGCGGGACTGCGACTGCCGCTGGTCCAGCAACAGAAACCGTGCGCAGCTGTCCGCGAGGTCGGGTCCGGCATGGCGCGCAATGATCGAGAGCATGAGGTCCAGCTGGGCCATCGCCGCGCCGGCGGTTGTTACGCGCCCGTCGGTCAGCACCATTGATTCCGCGTCGAGCACCACCTTTGGAAACAGATTCCGGAACAGCGGTGCGAGCCACCAGGTCGTGGTCGCGCGGCGGGCATCGAGCAGCCCGGCGCTGGCGACCAGAAATACGGCTGAACAGGAGCTGGCGATTTCGGCGCCGGATCGATAGGCCACTCGCAGAGCCTTCCTGGCCGCTTCGGCGTCCCGCCGCTGCAATCCGTCACGAACGCGTTGCTCATCGATCCAGGCCAGTCCGGGGACGATCACCACGTCCGCAGGTCTGCCGGCGACACGCTTCGCGGAAAACCTTGCGAGCCTCGCAGCCCATCTTGCCCCGGAGCCGGAAATTCTGACGTCGAAGCAAGGTGGTCGTCCGGCCTTTGCACGAATGCCGTTGGCTACCCCGATCAATTCGAACGTGACGGCGACGCTGGCCGCCGAGGCACCTTCCAGGACGAGAACGTCGACGAGCGGCATGGCAAAATAGACCCGATTAATGTCATTTTTGACACTTGTCGGAGTAAAAGCCCGGGACATACCGTTTGTCCAATCTTTTCCGGAGGACAACATGAGCGATGTGCTGCTGAAGCCTGACGACCTGTCCGATTTCAACCAGCGGGTCCTCACTTTGGAAGGGACGACAAAGCCGGTCTACGTTGCAGGAGACGGACCGGCCGTCGTCGTCATGACCGAGATGCCGGGCATCAGCCCCCACGTCGCGCGTTTCGCGCGCTGGGTTCGCGATGCGGGCTTCCGGGTCTACATGCCTTCGCTGTTTGGCAGGGATGGCGATGTTCCCGACGCGGAGACCGCGGCCGGCGTTTTCCGGCGCGCGTGCGTCAGCGCCGAATTCCGCGCGCTTGGCGGCGGATCGTCGAGCCCCGTGTCGAACTGGTTGCGCGCGCTCGCCAGGCTCGCACATGACGAAAGCGGAGGGCCGGGCGTCGGCGCGATCGGTATGTGCTTTACGGGCAATTTCGCGCTCAACATGATGCTGGATCCGGTGCTGCTGGCTCCCGTCGTGTCCCAACCGTCGCTCCCGCTGGACAATCCCGGCGGCATCGAGAGTTCCGTTGACGAACTGGCGCAAATCCGTTCAAGGCTGGAGCGAGAAGATCTGACGGTCCTTGCCTACCGGTTCGCGGGGGATTCGTTCTGCCGGGCCGAACGGTTTGCCGCCTACCAGGCTGCGCTCGGCGACCGCTTCATCGGCCGCGTTCTGCCCGACACGGCCGCGAATACCGGACCCAAACCGCCGTTCTTCGAGCAGTTCGTCAAGACACCCCACAGTGTCGTCACGGTCCATCTCGTCGATGAGATAGGGCAGCCAACGCTTGCTGCCCGGGACGAGATTCTCGCATTCTTCCACAAGCGCCTGAAACCCGCCGTGAATCGACATGGCTCTTGACCCCGGACCGACGCCCGAGGACCGCGCAGCGACCGTCTCAATCCATTTCGGATCGACGGCGGTCTACCCGGGCCATGCCGGAAGCAGAAAGGGGGAGCCCGATGCGACGCGCGCTGCGCCTCACTCCACCCGCGCCAGCACCGCGAGCTTGCGAATGCCCTTGTTGCGGTAGGCGTCCAGGAATGCGTAATAATCCCTAAACGACACGCAGCCGTTGGAATCGCCGTTCGGCCCGAGCATGAAGGTGTGCGCAAGCAGGCCGTCGCGGCCGTGGATCGCGCTCTCGCCGCCGATCGGGGTCAGGCGCAGCGCCGGCACGCCGTGGAACAGCGCCTCGCGCGGCTTCAGCGTGTAGATGTGCGGCGGCGTCACGCCGCGCATGCGGATTTTCGAGGAGCGCGGATCGTCGAGATTGGAGCCGA
Source organism: Bradyrhizobium sp. SZCCT0231 (assembly GCF_018130245.1). GTDB lineage: Bacteria > Pseudomonadota > Alphaproteobacteria > Rhizobiales > Xanthobacteraceae > Bradyrhizobium > Bradyrhizobium japonicum_F. Next base: position 456,764 of record NZ_JAFCKP010000002.1, on the reverse strand, counting down.
GGCCCGAATGCGCCTCGAGCCTGGTGCCGTCGGGCAGATACACCGCCTTGGCGGTGATGTCGTAGACCGCGGTGTCGCGCTCATAGGGCGGCGCGCCGCCGAGCATCGGGTTCTGCTCCTTCGGCGCGATGGACGCGGTCACGCTGGCATCGGCCGAGGCGTAGGCGAGCAGCGCGCCGGACGGCTCGCGTTTGCCCCAGAGCTTTTCGACCATCGACTGGCGCGGAGCGGTGATCGACATCACCGCGGCCTTGGCGCGATCGGCGAAAGACTTCGGCTTTGCCTCGGGCGCCGGTACGATCTCGGCCGGGTCGGCCGAGGCGAGCTGCATCTGACCCTCGGGCGCACGCTTGGCCTTGTCCGCAGCCTTGTCAGCGGTTTTGGCCGCCGGCTTCAGCGCGTCCGCGACCTTCGCGATCACGCTCTGCTTCGGGGCGTCCTTCGAGGTCTCCTTTGCGGCGGCAACCTGGGTTGCGGGCGCGGCGCTCGCCGCATTCGATGGCACGCCCTGCGTGGCAGCAGCGGCAAAGCGCTCGTTGAACATCTCGCGGGAGATCGGAGCTGCGACCTGGAGCCGGTCGGGCAGCAGCGCAAAGGTCTCGTTGATGGCCTCGCTGGCCTCGCGCAGCACCACCCTGGGCGCACGCTTGATCACGGGCTCGTCGTAGCCAATGCTGCCGACGGTCGGATAGACGCTCGCGCCGAAGATGTTGCAGTGGATGGTCCAGCCGGCGCCCATCACGGCGCAGCCGATCGCCGCGGCGCCGAGCCAATTGGTCGTGGTCATTTTCCGGGAAGATTTCCGCGAAGATTTCTTTGAGAAATTCTTGGACTTCCGTGCCGCGTTACTCTGCGCAGCGATACTCGTACTCATTCGCCTTGCGTCCAGGACGGTGTCACTCAGTCCCCCTTCGAAGCGCCGCTGGTCACGATCCGGGAACAGCATCTCGCAGAGGGTCGGAGCGTCATTAAGGCGACTTTTAGTTAAATGCGGATTAAGTTCGGGCGTATGTGGGGCAACTCGTTAACGCTGTCCCGTTTTGAGAAAAAAGTCCGCAGAACTACGGACTTAGTCGCGTTTGTTAACTATAATTCTCGGCCGGTTCGGCACGCTCTGCGGACGTCTCCGGCCACATCCATGACGCACTCAACAACGTCATTTTCGTGGTCCTCAACTGCCCCGAACGTAACGCGCAAGCGTTGCGCGAGGCTGGTGGACTGCTCGTCCTCCGGCCGCGCGGCAACAGCGCATGCGCATCACACGCCGCGCGGCCTCACGCGGCACGGCGCCGTGACTGAAAGTTGATCGCGTCTGTTCTGGACATCGCCGCCACGAGAAAATAGCTGCCAGCTCGGCACTTTTCAGCAGCCTCTGCGCATGATACGGTACCGTATCATCCCGCCTTGAACTGTGCCGAGCACGCAAACGGAGGCTGGCATGAGAGGGATCGCGCGCGCAGGGTTTTTCGCCCTGGCAGGGTCGTTTCTGTTGATTGGATCTGCGACTGCACAGCCTGCGGCCAATGCGGGCTGCACGGCGTCACCGTCGGCTGCCGGGACGCAGACCTGGCGCTGCGGCAACGGCATCACCATCGTTGCGGAAAATGGCGCCAAATTTGAACTTAAGGACGCCAACCGCGACGGACATATAGACTCCGTGGAGTTGAGCAGCAAAGCCCTGCTGGTCGAGGTGCCCAGGAAGCCGCGGGGCAATCCCTTCAAGGTGCTGACGCCGCAAGCGATTGCCGCCGTGCGCGGCACGAAATGGGCGGTCGATGTCGCTGACGCCAAGACCTCCGTGTTCGTCGCCGACGGCCGGGTCGGCGTGACCCGCAGGGCTCCGGGACGCGGTGTCGTGCTTGGACCCGGCGAAGGCGTCGACGTCGAGCCAACCGGCCCGTTGACCGTCAAGACATGGGGCCAGCCGCGCGTCGACGCGCTCATGGCAAGACTGGGTCAATAAGGCTCCGACAATTGAGACCCGCGCAGCAAGGCCCGGGCGACAAAGAAGATTGCAGTACGTAATGACCAGACGCGTTCAGATCCTGGTGGCACTCGTCCTCACCGCGCTGTGGGGCGCGGGCATCTACGCCGCGCACGCCAACGGTCATCTGCGCTTTCTCGACCGCCTCGAAGCCACGCTGACGGACTGGCGGACGCAGGTCCGCGGCGTGCAGCGTCCGCCGGATCTCGTCACCATCGTCGCGATCGACGACACCGTGGTGAAGCGCGGCGGCAGCTATCCGCTGCCGCGCGCCGATCTCGCCCGCGTCGTCGACATGATCGTGCAGTTCAAGCCGAAGGTCGTCGCGATCGATCTCCTGCTCGTCGACCGCAGCGCTGCGATCGGCGATGCCACGCTGGCCAACACCCTCGCCACCGGTCCCATGGTGCTCGCCGCCGCGGCGATTTTCCCCTCCGCCAGCGAAACCGTGGCACCCAGCAGCGAAGGTCCCCTCGCCGTTCTGCCGCAGGCCGAACGCTTCCTGCAGCCGTTGCCCGCATTCGCCGAACACGCCGAGGTCGGCGTCGTCAACGTCGCGACAGGACAATCGGGCTCACCGCTCTCGGTGCCGATGCTGTTCCGGACGCACGACAAGGTCGAGCTGTCGTTCCCCTTGCGCGTCGCGGCCCGCGCGCTCGATAAGCCGCTGACGGTCGCGCCGGACCGTCTCATGCTCGGCGATCGCGCGGTGCCGACCGACGGCGATTTGGCATTGCCGATCACCTATTACGGCCCGCGCCGCACGATCCGCACCGTCAGCGCACAGAGCATCTTCGACGGCACGCTCGATCGCGCGGCGATCGAGAACCGGATCGTCGTGATCGGCGCCTCGGTCGCCGGCGGCGGCGACTTCTATCCGACGCCGTTCGATTCGCTGATGCCCGGCGTCGAGGTGGTCTCGACCGCGATCACGCATCTCGTCGCCGGCGACGCCATCGTGCGCGACCGCAGGGTCCGTATTGCCGACGCACTCACTGCGATCCTGCTGCCGATGCTGCTGGTCGGCCTGCTCGCCTGGCGGCGTAGCGCGCTCGGCATCATGGCGGCGGCCGCGGTGATGATCGCCTGGGCCGGGCTCAATTTGTTCGCGTTCACGCATGGCGTCTGGCTCAACGCCGCGACCACCCTCGCCGCCGCAGTGCCGCCGGTTGCGGTCTTTGCCGGCGTGCAGCTGTGGGCGGGAGGCCGCCGCACGCAATATTTCGCCGCCAAGAGCAGGTCGCTTGCGCAATTCCAGGCTCCGGCGGTGCAGGAATGGCTGGCGCGGGATCCGAACTTCCTGTCAAAGCCCGTCCGGCAGGATGCAGCCGTGGTCTTTGTCGATCTCTCCGGCTTCACCGGTCTGAGCGAGCGGATTGATCCGGACGAACTCAGGGATCTTCTGAAGGCGTTTCATGCACTGATCGACAAAGCCGCGATCGATTGCGGCGGCATGATCACCGGCTTTCTCGGCGACGGCGCCATGATCCTGTTCGGGTTGCCGCGCGCGATGCCCGACGACGCGGCGCGCGCGCTGAAATGCGCGATCGATCTGCATCGCGGCCTCGCACGCTGGATCGCCTCGCTGCCGCCGGCGATCGCGGGTCAGCTCGGCTTCAAGATCGGCGCGCATTGCGGCCCAATCGTCGCCTCCCGGCTCGGCGAAAGCCATCAGCACATCACGGCGACGGGCGACACCGTCAACGTCGCAAGCCGGCTGATGGAGATTGCGACCCAGAACGATGCGCGGCTCGCGTTGAGCGATACGCTGCTGGATGCGGCCGACTTCCAGGGCGCGCCCGACGGCGTTCTGACGGGTCCGTTGCCCGCAAAGGTCCGCGGGCGCTCCGGTGTCGTGACCGTCTGGTTCTGGCGCGACCATGATGGGCCGGACCAAGATGCTGCCAAGGCCGAGATGATGGACTGAGTAGCCATTGCTATCGGCCCAACACTCCGCCGTCGTCCCCGCCTTTCGCGGGGACGACGGCGGAGTGTGAGGCCGGCTACCGCGCTTCCGGCGGCGGCGAGCGGTCCAGCACCTCGCCCTTGGCGCCTTCCAGCAGATCGATGCCGTAGGTCTCGACCACGAGCGGGCCGCGCTTGCGCTGCAATTGCGCAATCTGCGTCACCTGCGCAAACAGAGCATCGAGGGCGGGATGGCCGTCTGCGCGCAACTCGTCGACATAGAGCAGCTTGCCGGCGAGCAGCTTGGAATCTGGCTCGGGCATGTTGACCCAGCGGATGCGCTGGGTTTGCTGGGCGACGCAGGTGCCGCGCGGCAGATAGAATGCGAGCCAGCTCGTGGTGCCGTAGTCCTGTGCGAGCACACAAGCCGCACCACTGCGCACGCGCACCGCTTCGATTCCCACGGCGAGCTCGCGCCAGCCGACACCGACGCTGCGCACGGTGGCATCGCGACGATAGCCCGACAGCCAGCCGGTATTGGCCTGAACGATCAACGCTGCAAACATCACGATGCCGACGGGCGCGGCCCAGCGCAGGCAGAAGTCGACGAGGCGCCGCTGGCGCGGCTTCCACTGCGCTAGGTTGGCAGCGGCGGCCGCGGCGACGACGAAGGGCGGATAGACCGGCGCGAACCAGTTGGCTTCGACGCGGGCATGCAGCGAATGCCAGACGAAATAGGCGACGATGGTCCAGAACATCGTCTCGATCAGCACGCGCGAGGCCAGGGCGCCGGCGCGCTGCCAGGTCAGCGCGTGCAGGCCCATCGCGCCGAGGATGAAGACCAGCGGCGTTGCGAACGCGATCTGGGTCGGGATCAGCTCGGCGATGAAGACGGGGCGGAAGTCCTCGATCTTGGCGCGGCCGAGCTGCTTTGCGAACGAGACCCATTGATGGTCCGCATTCCAAAGGATCACCGGCGAGAACAGCGCCAGGGCAACGAGGCCGCCGAGATAGGGCCAGGGCGAGAGAAACCAGCGCCTGAGTTTCGGTACGGACGCAAGCCAGATCAGGATCGCCGGCCCGAAGAACATCGCGGTGTATTTCGACAGCAGCGCCGCGCCGACCGCCACCCCGACCGCAAGCCACCAGGCGCCGCGGCCGGTCTCCAGCACCTTGGCGAGGAAGAACAGCACGAAGCTGGAGGCGACCAGCAGCGGCGCATCGGGCGTGACGATCAGCGTGCCGACGGAGGCCAGCAGTGTCACGTTGAGCAGGATGGCGCTGGTCGCAGCCACGCGCGCGCCCCCGAACAGGATTGCGGCTGAGCGATAGACCGCATAGCTCATCGGCAGTGCGAGCAGGATCGAGACGAGGCGGACGCCGAGCTCGGTGTCCCCGGCGATCAAGGTGCCGGCGCGGATCACATAGGCGACCATTGGCGGGTGGTCGTAATAGCCCCCGGCGAGGTTCTTCGACCACATCCAGTAATAGGCTTCGTCGAAGGTGATCGGCGTGAAGGCGGCCGCGACGAGCCGCAGCGCCACCAGCGCGAGGATCGCCAGCGCGGTATTGCGGACGATCCGCGCGTCAGCTCCGCCCATTGTGAGCTATTTCTTGCGCCAGACGAACAGTCCGGACATCGCATAGTTCCACACCACGCCCATCAGCGCGCCGGCCAGGCCGGCCAGCCACCAGATCGGCTCCTGGTCGTAGACCGAGAAGGCGACGCCGACATTGGCGAGCAGGCCGACGCTGCACACGATGTAGAAGGCGATCAGGCCGCGCAGCAGCGCAAAGCCCTTCAGCCGCTGGTCGCGATAGGTGAGGAAGTTGTTGAGGATGAAATTGCTGGTCATGGCGACGATCGCGCCGGCGGCCTGCGCCTCCGCGAACGGCGCCTTGAACAGCTGAAGCGCGATGAACAGCGTGGTCAAGTGCACCGCGAGGCCGATGCCGCCGACCATCGCGAACAGGATGAAGCGCAGCGAGACGATATCGTTGGTCAGCTTGGCGAAGACGAGACCGAGGAAGTCGAGCGCGACCATGGAATCGAGCTTGCTCTCGCCATGCTGGCGGGCGCCGAAGGTGTAGGGAATCTCGACCGCCCGCAAGCCGCCGTGCGCGGTCGCGACGATGTCGAGCAGGATCTTGAAGCCGTGTACGGAGAGCTTTGGCGCGAGCTGCTCGAAACGGTCGCGGCGGATCATGAAGAAGCCGCTCATCGGGTCTGCAATCTCGACCCGCAGCATCTTCCTGGCGACCTCGGTCGCGAGCGCACTGGCGCCGGCGCGCTGCTTGTTGAAACCTTCGCTCTTGTAGCCCTCGATGTAGCGGCTGCCGACGACGAGGTCGGCCTGATCGCTTGCGAGCAGCAACAGCATCTTGGGCAGCTGCGTCTCGTCGTGCTGGAGGTCGGCATCGATCACGGCCACATAGGGCGCGCTGGAGGCAAGGATGCCCTCGATACAGGCGCCAGACAGGCCGCGCCGGCCGATGCGGCGGACGCAGCGCACGCGGCTGTCGCGCTGCGCCAGCGCGCGCACGACGTCCCAGGTGCCGTCGGGCGAGTTGTCATCGACGAACACGACTTCCCAGGCGACGTTGGCGAGCGTCGCCTCCAGGCGCCGGTACAGCACCATGACGTTGTCGCGCTCGTTGAAGGTCGGGACGATGACCGACAGTTCCGGCCCCTCTTGAGCCTGGTTGTCGACGCCCGGTCTGATCGCTTCATCCATGACGGCAGCGTATATCCGCCGCGTCCTGCGCTGCCAAGCCGGGGTCTGTGGGGAACGGCCGAAAAGGGGCCTTAAAATGCCAACGACCCCGGAACGGCGGACCGCGCGTACATCCGGCGCAGGCCTGAGCTATTCCAAGGTCGTCCCAGCGACGGAGTTCTTCGCTCAACGTCGCCGTTAGGAACTAGATGGGGACGACAATAGCCCTTCGCAAGGGGGGCAGAAACCCCATTTTTCGCGCCCTATTGGTTGGGCACTTCCCGGATGATCGGCCCGCGCGGCGCGGGCGCGGCGGGGGCTGCCGGTGCCGCCGCCGGGGCCGGCTCGACTTTCGCCGGCTTGGGCGGCTTGCCGTACTGGCCGATCGGCCCGAACACGACGGCAACCGCAAGCACGATCGCCGCGACGATCGCCCCCAGAATGCCACCCACCGACTCAGACGACATGCAAGTCCATCCCTGCTCCAGATGGGCCCACTGATACCATGGATGAGCGCGCGGCCGGAAGGCCCCGGGCGAATAGCGAATGGCGAGTAGCGAATGCGGAAGGCCTGCTTTCTCGCCCTATTCGCTATTCGCCACTCCCTACTTCGCCGGCGGCCGGTGCTTGACGAAGGCCATCACGATGTCCTTCTGCGCCGCCTCCACCGCCCTGTTCGCGGTGGCGAGATGGGCGCCGGCATCGATGTTCGGATACTGCGTGGTGAGATAGTCGAGCAGCGCCACCCGGTAATATTGCCGCTCCGATGGACAGGCGCCCGCCACCGAGCGGCCGAAATCCTGCTCCGACAGGCCCTGATTGGAGTCGCGCGAATATTCCCGCGCCAGGCAATGCCAGTAATCGTCGCGGCCCTGCTGGGCAAGCTTCTGTGCGCTTCTCGCGTCGTCGTCATCCGCCAAGGCAGAACATGTCATGGCAGCAGATGTCATCATGACAAGCGCGGCTCCCACCGTCAGCATCCGCATTGTTGTTCTCCTTCTTCGCGGATCGCGAGCTTAGACAGCACGGGCCAACTGGCCAATCACATCTGGTTTGATTAGGATGCAGCCCACCTCCCCCGACGATGCGAGATCCTCCCGTGGCCAAAGCAAAAACCGCGTCAAAAAAATCCGGCAACATCTTCATCGGCATCGGCGGCTGGACCTTCGAGCCCTGGCGCGGCGTGTTCTATCCGGAGAAGCTGACGCAGGCGAAGGAGCTGTCCTATGCCGCCTCGAAGCTGACCTCGATCGAAATCAACGGCACTTATTACGGCTCGCAGAAGCCGGAGAGCTTTCGCAAATGGGCGAGCGAAGTTCCCGATAGCTTCGTGTTCTCGGTGAAGGGACCGCGCTTCGCCACCAACCGCCGCGTGCTCGCGGAGGCCGGCGATTCCATCAAGCGGTTCTACGATTCCGGCGTGCTGGAACTCGGCGATCATCTCGGGCCCGTGCTGTGGCAGTTCGCGCCGACCAAGAAGTTCGACGGCGCCGATTTCGGCAAATTCCTCGAGCTGCTGCCGCGCAAGCTCGACGGACGCGCGCTACGCCATGTGGTCGAGGTCCGGCATGACAGTTTCTGCACGCCTGACTTCATCGCGCTGATCCGCGAGTTCGAGACGCCCGTGGTGTTCGCCGAGCACGGCAAATATCCTGCTATCGCCGATGTCGCCGGCGACTTCGTCTATGCGCGACTCCAGAAAGGCAATGACGAGATCAAGACCTGCTATCCGCCGAAGCAGCTCGATGCCTGGGCCAAGCGCTTCCGGGACTGGGCTTCGGGCGGTGAACCGGACGACCTGCCGAAGGTTGACAAGACGAAGCCGAAGAAGGAGCCGCGCGACGTGTTCGCCTATGTCATCCACGAGGGCAAGGTGCGCGCACCGCACGGCGCCATGGAACTGATCGCGCGGGTGAGCTGAGGATGGTTCATGGCAAAGGCGAAGCAGCTGTTCACCATCGGTTATGAGCAGACGCCGCCCAAGGCGGTGCTCGACGAGCTGGAAGAAGCCGGCGTCAAGCTCGTGGTCGACGTGCGCGCGGTGACGTCGTCGCGCCGGCCGGGCTTTTCCAAGAAGCAGTTGTCAGCGGGCCTCGACGAACGCGGCATCGCCTATGTCCATCTCGCCGCGCTCGGCACGCCGAAGGAAGGCCGCCTCGCCGCGCGCAGCGGCCAATACGACGTGCTGGAGAAGGTCTATTCAAAGCACCTGAAGACGCCGCAGGCGAAAGAAGAGATGGACGAGCTCTCGGCGCTGGTGAAGAAGGCCGGCCCGGTGTGCCTGCTCTGCTACGAGCGCGACCACACCCACTGCCACCGCCAGATGATCGCGGAGATCATCGAGGAGCGCGATGGGGTGACGGTGACGAATCTGGCGGGGCGGCAGGTGTAGCCCTCCTCGTCATTCCGGGGCGCGCCTCTTGGCGCGAGCCCGGAATCCATCGAGCGGCAGGGGTGGTGGATAAATGGATTCTCAGGTGCGCAATTGCGCACCGTAGCTCGCGACTTCGTCGCGCCCCGGAATGACGGGTGGAGAGACTCACCCCTCCCCTGCCAACCTAAACGTTCCCTCCATCATCTGCACGCAGCTGCCGCCGACATGAGCGGAGACGATCTTGCCGTCCTGCTTGCGCACGCGCGTCAGCAGCAGGCTCGGCCGGCCCATGTCAAAACCCTGGCCCACCGTGAGCTTCAACTCGCCATCGCGGGTGGGATCGAGATCGGCGAACAGTGCGGCGGCGGCAACCGTGGCGCTGCCGGTGGCGGGATCCTCGATCAGGCCGCTGGCGCCGGGAAAGAACATCCGCGCCTGGCGCTCGCAGGGCGCCTCCGCTGCCGGCACATCGCGCGTGTAGAAGTAGACCGAGAAAGCGCCGTCGCGCGGCAGCATCCGGCCGAAAGCCGCGGCATCAGGCTTGGCCCGCCGCACGGCCTCGCGCGATCGCACCTCCGCAACCACGAACGGCGTTCCGACCCCCACCACTTGCGGTGCATGATGGTCGGTCCTGATGTCATCCGCCGTCAGCGAGATGCAGGCCGCGACCTCTTCGGCAGGACACTGTGCAAGCCGCGACAGCGGCTGCGGCGCGGTGAGCTCGGTGCTGACCACCCGGCCCTGCTCGCGCACGATATCGATCGGGACCAGGCCGGCCTTCTCCTCGAACAGCAGGCGCGGCTTCGGCTCCCTCGCAAGGCTCGCCAGCACGAAGGCCGTGCCGACATTGGGATGGCCGGCAAAGGGAAGCTCCCTCACCGGCGTGAAGATGCGCACCTCGGCGTCATTGGCCCTGTCGCGCGGCGGCAGCACGAAGGTCGTCTCGGAATAGTTGAACTCGGTCGCGATCGCCTGCATCTGTTGCGTCGTCAGCCCGCCGGCATCGAGCACCACGGCGAGCTGGTTGCCGCCGAAGGCGCGGTCGGTGAACACGTCCACGGTGACGTAGCGGCGCTGCATTTTCGCTTCCCCATGCAAGTCGCGGCCACGACCGGCCGCATCGCGCAGCACTCTACAAGCCAAAAACATCACTCGTCATGCCCCAAAATTCGGAGCAATCGGAGCAATCGCGGAAGGGATTTTAGAAGCGGAAGAGCGGCCACGGCGAGGCGAGCACTTGCGCGCGCTCGCTCTTGTCGACGATCAACGTGTCGAGAAACAGCCGGCTCTTCGCGTAGCTCTGCGTCGCCTCGAATTGGGTGTGCGGCCAGTCGCTGCCCCACAGCAGGCGATCGAGGCCGTAGGCGCCGCGCAGCAGCGGAAAGGCTTGCTTGGCAAAGTCCTCGCCGGCCGCACCGTTGCGGTATGGCGCCGAGATCTTGATCCAGATGCTTCTCGTCGCCCCTAACTTCAGCAGCGACCGGAAACCGGGATCGGCGACGCCGAGCTTCGAATCCGGCAACGTGTAGTGATCGAGCACCACAGTGACTCCGTGAGCAAGCAGCTGCGGCGCAAGCAGCGCGAGGTCGGATGCATTGCGCTGGACCTCTACCTGCCAGCCCATGGCTTTCACGTTTCCGAGCAGCGTCCTCCATTCGCCGGCGGCGAGATCCGGCAGGGGCTGGCCAACGAGATTGAGCCGAATACCGACGACGCCGGCACGATCGAGCACGCGCAACTCGTCCGTAGTCGCCGCGGGATCGACCACGGCGATGCCGCGCAGGCGACCGCCTGCCTGTTTCAGGCACGCGACCAGGTAGGAATTGTCGGTGCCGAGAAAGCTCGGCTGCACCAGCACACCATTGCTCATGCCGCTCCGGTCGAGCTGCTCCAGATAAAGCGCGAGCGGCGCTTCGTAGTCGGGCGCATAGCGCCGGCCCGGCGCGAGCTTGAGACCACGGTGGAAGACGTGGGCATGGGTATCGATCGTCGGCAAGGCCGCCTCACTCCTGGCTGTGGTCGCGGCCATTGCGGCGAGCGATCCGAGGCCCGCACCAAACTGGCGGCGCGTGAGGCCGCGCGAGACGAATGTCATGACGCTTGCTCCCCATTTGCGCGTCAGGCGCGCGTCGCAGAGGCCTGCTCGAACACCTTGCCACGCGTCTCCGGCAGCAGCAGTACCGCGATCAGCACCAGCGAATAGGCAAGGGCCGCATCGATGCCGATCGCAGGTCCAAGCCCGATACGGTCGCTGAGGAAGCCGACAAGGAAGGGGAACGCGGCGGAGACGATGCGGCCGAAATTGTAGCAGAAACCGACGCCGGTGCCGCGCACGCCGGCGGGATAGAGTTCGCTGAACAGTGCCGCCATGCTGGCGGGAATGCCGGCGGAGAAGAATCCGAGCGGAAAGCCGAGCACCAGCATCTCGCCATTGGTCAGCGGCGCGAAGATGTAGATCAGCACAGTGACGATGCAGGCGGAGGCGAAGAGCGCGACATTGGCCCGGCGCCCGATGCGATCGCTGATGATGCCGCTGGTCACGCAGCCACAAAAGAAGGCGACGATGATGACGGCGAGATAGCCGCTCGAGCCCAGCACCGACAGGTGCCGCACTTCGCGCAAGTAGGTGGGCAGGAAGGTGGTGAGCGCGGCATAGCCGCCATGGGCGCCGATACCGAACAGGCCGCCGATCAGCGTCGAGCGCAGCACGTCGCGGTGGAAGATGCCGGAGAGCGTGGCGAAGAATGGTGTCTTCTCCGCCGCGGCCGCACGCGGCGGCTCCTTCAGACCGCGGCGGATGAAGATGATGAGGAGCGCGGGCAACAGCCCGAGCGCGAATAGCAGCCGCCAGCCAATGTCCACCGGCGCGTAGGTGAAGACCAGCGCCGAGAGCAGCACGGCGGCGCCCCATCCCACCGCCCAGGCGCTCTGCACCGAGCCGAGCGCCTTGCCGCGATGCTCGGGCCGGATGATCTCGGCCATCAGCACCGCGCCGCAGGCCCATTCGGCACCGAAGCCGAGGCCCTGGATCGCCTTCAATACCAGGAGCTGGGTGTAGGTCATCGCGAAGGCGCAGGCGAAGGTCGCGAGCGCGAACGTGGCCACCGTGATCTGCAGCGCCTTGACGCGGCCGAAGCGATCGCCGAGCGCACCGCCGAACCAGCCGCCGAAGGCGCCGAAGAACAGCGTGATCGAGCCGAGCAGGCCCGCATCGGCCTTGCTGATGCCGAAGGCTGCGATCAGCGCGGGGATCGCAAGGCCGAACATCTGGACGTCGAGCGCATCCAGTGCCCAGCCGCCAAAGCTTGCCCAGAACGTGCGCCGCTCCAGCGGCGAGCTTTCGCTGTACCAATTCGACATGTTTCCTACCCCTGTACGCGTTATTGTTTGATGACGTTGAAGAGATTGTTTGATGAGTTGAAGAGCCGCTTCACCGAATCTCGGCGTGATAGCGGAAGCGGTCGGCCGGCCCGCGCGACCTGCGCCATTCGATCGGCCGGCGCTCGAGGTCGAGCGCGAGGCGCTCGATCACGATCAGCGGCGCGTGCGGCTCGAGCCTGAGCAGGCGCGCCTGCATCTCGTTGGCGGTCTCGACCGTGAGAATTTCCTCGGCCGAGACCACGACCTCGCCGCAGCACTCCTCGTAGAGCGGATACAGGAGATCGCCGAATTCGGCGGTATCGATTTCCAGAATCTTCGCGAAGCGCGATTGCTGCAGCCAGATCTCTTCCGCGAGCAGCGGCACGTCGTCGATCAGGCGCAGGCGCGACAGACTGATCACGGGCTCGCCGACGGGAATGCGCAGCGCGGACGCGACGGCGGATGTCGCCGGCACGCTTCTGCGGCGAATGATCCGGCTCTTCGGAACACGCCGCTCGCCGCTCTCGGACTGGAAGCGGAAGAAGCGGAACAGCGACGAATTGAACCGCGCGCGGCGCACGAACGTGCCGCGGCCCTGCTGCCGCTCGAGCACGCCGTCGCCGACGAGCTGGTCGATCGCCTTGCGCACCGTGCCGATGGCAACGCCGTAATGCGCAGCCAACTCGGCTTCCGACGGGATCGACTCGCCCGGCCGCCATTCATTGCGGTTGATCCGCGCCGCGAGGTCGTCGCGCAAGCGCTGGTAGCGTGGCAGGCGGTCGTCGAGCGGCGCTGGATTCATATGGTCATATAGATGACTATATGATGCGGGAGTCAAGCGCTACCATGATACCCGACTTGAGCTCACACATGGCGCGGAGACGTTAGCTAGCCCAGCTGAAACACCGGCACTTTCTGCTCGTAACCGCGCACCTCGACTTCGCCGAGCGCGACGGCATCGCTGCCGTCAGCGCCGAGTGCCTCGCGCACGGATGCGGAGATCAACAGCTGCGAGCCGAGCTCCTTGTTCAGCGCCTCGAGTCGCGAGGCGAAGTTCACGGTGTCGCCGATGACGGTGTATTCCTTGCGCCGGGGCGAGCCGATATTGCCGGCGACGACCTCGCCGAAATGGATGCCGATGCCGATGCGAAGCGGCCAGCTGCTCTCTGCGTTGATGCGATCCATTGCCATCAGCATCTCGCGGCCGGCGGCGACCGCGCGGTGCGCGGCATCGGAGGCCTCCAGCGGCGCGCCGAACAAGGCGAGAAAGCCATCACCCAGGAACTTGTTCACGATGCCGCCGTGGCGATCGAGGATGTCCACCAGCACCGCAAAGGCGCCGTCGAGCCGGTGGACCACTTCCTGTGGGCTGCGCGATTGCGCGCCGGCAGTGAAGCCGCGGAAATCGACGAACATCACCGCGACGCGGCGGACGTCACCGCCCCCGCTGGTTCCTGCCGCCATCAGCCGTTCCACCACCTGCGGAGAGACGTGCTGGCCGAACAGGTTCGTGACCCGGTCGCGCGCGGTCGCGGCCGCAATGCTCGCGGCGAACTGGCGGCGCAGCTGGGCGCCGACGGCGCCCGCCAGCACGCCGCAGATCAGGATGACGATGCTACGCACAGCGTGGAAATAGATCAGGGGGTCGCCGGTCTCGTCAGCTGCGTTGTAGTGCAGCGCGACGGACAGCAGCCCGGCTGCGGCCACTAAACCGGTGAATGCAGAGAGCCAGAAGTCGAGCCGCAGGGTCGAGAGGATGAGAAAGATGAAGTACATCAGCGGCACGGCGAAGCCGAGAGCCTGGCTTGGGCCCATGGTCCGGGTTTGCAGAATCAGGATCACCGTGGGCAGCGACGTCTCGATCAGCGCGCCGATATAGCGCCTGATCACCGGCAGATCGCGATCGAGCCGAAGGTTCTTCCTGATCTGGGTGTGGATCCAGACCTCGAACAGGATGAAGCCGCCGAGGAGGCCGTAGACCTCGACAAGCCCTTCCGTTCCGCGCCACACCCGGTTCACCACACTGGGATCGATCAAATAGATCGCGGTGAGCAGCAGCATCATGATGCAGCCCGTCATGATCAGGGCGCGCACCCGCAACAGCTCGGTGCGCAGCATCTCCCGCGTCAGCTCGCGCTCGAAATCCTCCGATAGCACGGCATGATGCCGAGCCTTCCTGCTTGCAAATTTGGCCATTCCACCCCCTCGATTCCGGGGCATTGTGCCTCAATCCAGCGTGCGGCGGAAGCGCGTCACGGCGATGGTCATGGCGAGCAGCATCAGGGCCGCCAGCGCCAGCGCGTCGAAATGCAAATTCTGCATGGTCGCGCCCTTCAGCATGATGGCGCGGACGATGCGCAGGTAGTGGGTCAGCGGCAGGCATTCGCCGAGATATTGCGCCCAGGCCGGCATCCCTGCAAACGGGAACATGAAGCCGGACAGGAGAATGCTCGGCAGGAAGAACATCATCGACATCTGCATGGCCTGGAGCTGGTTCTGCACCAGTGTCGAGATGGTATAGCCGATCGACAGATTGGTGGTGATGAACAGCGTCGAGAGCAGCGCCAGCAGGACGAGGTTTCCGAGCACGGGTACGCCGAACAGACCGACGCCGATGCTGATGATCAGGAAGGCCTGGACGAAGCCGACCAGCACGTAGGGGATGATCTTGCCGAACATCACCTCGACCGGCTTGATCGGCATCGACAGCAGGCTCTCCATGGTGCCGCGCTCGACCTCGCGCGTGACCGACAACGCGGTGAAGATCAGCATTGTCATGGTCAGGATGGTGCCGACGAGGCCCGGCACGATGTTGAGGCTGGAGGCCGCGGCCGGATTGTAGCGGGCATGCGCGCGGATCTCGAACGGCATCTCCGGAGGATCGCCGATATAGAGATCATGCTTGAGCGCAGTCTGCACGACCATGCCGAGCGAGCCGATCGCTGCGCTCGCCGCGACCGGATCGGTGGCATCGGCGGCAACCAGCAGCGCCGGCCTGTCGCCACGCCGCACCGCCCGCTCGAAGCCGCGCGGGATCTCGACGCCGAACAGCACCTTGCCGGATTTCAGCAGGTTGTCGAAATCGTCGACGTCGTGCACTTCATGGATGAAGCGGAAATAGGCGGTGTTCTCCAGCGCCTTCAGGATCGAGCGAGCGAGATCGGAATCCTCCTGGAGCAGCACGGCACTCGGCAGATGGTGCGGCGTGGTGTTGATGGCATAGCCGAACAGCATCAGTTGCATCACCGGCAGCATCACGATCATCGCGAACGAGACGCGGTCGCGCTTGAGCTGGATGAACTCCTTGACCAGCATCGCATAGGAGCGCCGCAGGAAGCCCAAGCGCTCGCGGATTTCGCGTCGTGGAGCGGGATGCTCGACTGCGCTCATTGGAAATTGTCCTTGGAGCGCCCCATCAGCTCGATGAACACGTCTTCGAGCGACGGTTGCGACTTCTGCCAGTGCAGTCCGCCCTTTTCGCGCCAGGGCGCGATGCTGTCTTCGAGCGCAGCGACGTCGCGGCCGGAAACATGCAGTGAGGTGCCGAACGGCGCCACCATGTCGATCCCGGGCTTGCCCGTGAGCGCGGCCCCGAGCCCGTTCAGGTCTTCGCCCGTGACGGTGTAGGTCGTCAGCGCGGATTTTGCGATCACCTCCTCCACCGTGCCGTGCGCCAGCAGATAGCCGTAGGCGATGTACGCGATCTCGTGGCAGCGCTCGGCCTCGTCCATGTAATGGGTCGAGACCAGCACCGTGAGGCCCTCGGCGGCGAGCGCGTGGATCTCGTTCCAGAAATCGCGCCGCGCCTTGGGGTCGACGCCGGCGGTCGGCTCGTCGAGCAGCAAGAGTTGCGGATTGGGCAGCGTGCAGGCCCCCAGCGCCAGCCGCTGCTTCCAGCCGCCGGAGAGCTCGCCCGCAAGCTGCTCCTCGCGCCCCGACAGCCCGAGCCGCTTGATCATGTCGCGTGCGGCACCGCGCGCGTCGGTGAGGCCATAGAGCCGCGCGACGAATTCGAGATTCTCGCGCACCGAGAGATCCTGGTACAGGCTGAAGCGCTGGGTCATGTAGCCGACCTTACGCTTGATCTTCCCGGCATCGCGGCGGATGTCGTAGCCGAGACAGGTGCCCTCGCCGCTATCAGGCGTGAGCAGTCCGCAGAGGATGCGGATGGTCGTGGTCTTGCCCGAGCCGTTGGGTCCGAGGAAGCCGTAGATCGAGCCGCGCTTCACCTGCATCGACAGATCGTGCACGACCTCGCGGCCGCCGAATGACTTGGTCAGGCCCTTGACGTCGATCGCGATGCCGTTGCCGCTGCTCATCGCTTGTCCGCCACCGGTGTCTTCGGGTTGAGATAGACGTCGATCGGCTGTCCGACCCGCAGGGCATCAGGCCGCGAGGGCCGCGCCTGGATCAGATAGACGAGCTTGTTGCGCTCATCGAGGCTGTAGATGACGGGCGGGGTATACTCGGCCGAGGTCGCGATGAAATAGATCTTCGCGGTGAGGTCGGCCGCGCAATTGTCGCAAGAAACGCGCACCGTATCCCCGATCGCAAGCTTGGGCAGCTCGGTCTCCGGCACGAAAAAGCGCAGCTTCATGTTGCCCGGCGGCATGATCGAGAGCACCGGCCGCTGCGCCGCGACCATCTCGCCCTCGCGGAAATAGATCTGCTGGATGGTGCCGGCGACGGGCGCAAAGCCCTTGCGCCGCGCCATCCGCGTCTCCGACGTCGCCACCCGCGCTTCCGCGACGCGCAAGGCGGACACGGCGGAGTCGAGATTGGCCTGCGTGCCCGAGCCGGTCTTGCTCAGCGAAGCGGCGCGGTCATAGGTCTGCTGCGCGTTCGCGAGTGTCGCCTTGTTCTGATTGAGATCGGCGCGCTGGAGATCGTCGTCGACGGAATAGAGGGCATCGCCGACCTTGACCTCCTCGCCTTCGCGGACGTTGAGCTTGGTGACCCGACCCGCCTCGTCCGGGCTGACGAAGATCATGTCGGCCTCGACCCAGCCCTGGAAGCCGGGATCGCGCTTGTCGTTGCAGCCGGCCAGCCCGGCTGCGAGCACGATCGTCAATGCAAGACTGAAAATTGCTTGTGACGACCTCATGTCGTGCTCCGTTCGCCAAAAATCAAATCGAGATGAACGCGCAGCATCTCCTGCGCATCGAGCGGCGCATGCCGCGCAAACAGGCTCTGCCAGATCACCGCGATCATCGCGGGCGCGACCAGGATCTGCGGATAGCGAGCGAGATCCTTTTCGCGGATCTCGCCGCGGGCAATACCGAGCTCGATCAGCGCGCGCATGGCGGCGATCCCGCGCGAGACCACCTCGCGGTAGTAGAAGTCGGCGACCGACGGAAAGCGCGGGCCCTCCGCCACGATCAGGCGCACCAGATCGCCGCGCCTCGTGCCGATCACCTCCTTCAGGAAGTTGCCTGCGAAAGCCTCGATCAGGTCGCGCACCGAGCCCGCCGGCGGCGGCAGCGCGGTCAGCCGAGCGACCACGGGAACGATGACGATGCGCACCAGCTCCTCGAACATCGATTCCTTGTCCTTGAAGTGCAGGTAGATCGTGCCCTTGGCGACGCCCGCCCGCTTGGCGATGTCGTCGAGCCGCGTCGCCGCAAACCCGCGCGCGATGAATTCGTCCATCGCCGCCTCCACGATCGCCGCACGCCGCTCCGCCGCACGCGTGGCGCGGCTCGAGGCAGGCGCCTCCTCGCTGCGAGCAGGCACAGGGTCCTTCGCGCGGGCGCGAGTTGCTGGCGGCAGGGCGGTTTTGGTCGGCTTCCTGGTCATTTGAAATATATGACTGACTAGTCAGTCATCGTCAAGCCGGTGAGGCATTCCTCTGCTTCAGAGATGAATTAGTATTGACTAATGCATTAGCCTTCGCTAATTTAACCTCATGATTGAAGCCGCCCCGAACCCCGTCACCATCGTGATGCGCGCCCTCGCCGACCCAACCCGCCGCGCCGTGTTCGAGCGCGTGTTCGAGAGCAAGGAGATCAGCGTCGCCGAGCTGACGCGCGGCAGCGGCGTCACGCAAGGAGCGATCTCGCAGCACCTGAAGTCCCTCAAGCAGGCTGGTCTCGTCGCCGAGCGAGCAGAGGGCCGCAACGTCTATTACCGCGCCGCGCCGCAAGGACTCGAGCCGCTGGTGACCTGGATGGATCACTACGGCGTCTTCTGGCGCGAGCGCTTCCAGAACCTGCGTGACCTCTTGAAGGAGATCGATCCGTGAGTGCAGCCGCGTTGAAAGTCGAAACCAAGGACATCGTCATTGACGAAGTGCTCCCTCATGCACCGGAGACGGTCTGGAAGGCGCTGACCAGTGCCGCGTTGATCGCGCGCTGGCTGATGAAGCCGACCGGCTTCGAGGCGATTGAAGGCAACACCTTCACATTCCAGACCACCCCGGGCGGCGCGTGGGACGGCGTGATCCGTTGCCGGGTTCTGGAGGTCGTGCCGCACCGCCGCCTCGTCTACGCCTGGAAGGGCGGCGACGCGCGCAACACCGGCTATGGCGCACCGCTCGACACCGTCGTGACCTGGTCCCTCACCCCGGTCGAAGCCGGCACGCGGATCCGCCTGGTCCATGCGGGCTTCGTCCTGCCCAGGAACGAGTCCGCCTACACGGTCATGAGCGGCGGCTGGAAAAAGGTCGTTAGGCAGCTCGACGAGATCAGCGGCGAAGAGTGAATGGGAGATATCGCGATGGAAAAGCCCTATACCGGCGGCTGCGCCTGCGGCGCGATCCGCTATTCGATCGTCGGTGAGCCCCTGTTCAGCAATCACTGCCAGTGCCGGGACTGCCAGCGCGAAAGTGGCAGCGGGCATGGCTCGTACGCGACATTCGCGCGCGCCGGCGTCACGCTGACCGGCGAAGCGAAGCTCTGGGACATGGTCGCCGACAATGGCAACGTGAAGACGCGCGGCTTCTGTACACAATGCGGTGTGCCTGTCTACATGACCTTCGCGGCGCAACCCGGCGTCTTCACGATCCGGGCGGCAAGCCTCGACGAGCCCGCCCGCTACGAGCCGCAGGCGGTCACTTTCGCCGCGCGCGGTCATGACTGGGATCGTCTTGACCCCGGCCTGGTGAAATTCGAAGGCATGCCGCCGGCGTAAGGTACGGCGTGCTGAGGGTGGTCGGTCGCTCAAATGCATGGCCGGATGTAAGGCCAGTTGATCTCCCATAACTCCTCGAGCAGGCCGCGCGCGGCCTGCTCTGAATGAATGACGGGGTCGAGCAGCAGCGCTTGCAGGGCCAGTTCCTTCGAGGCATGCATCGCCGCCTCCACCGCCATCTGCTGAACCTGAACCTGGATCGCCATCAGCTTGGCCACGCCATCGGGCAGCGGCCCGAGCGAGACAGGATGGATGCCCGCGGCATCCACCACCACCGGCACCTCCACCGCGGCATCGGCCGGCAGGTTCGGGATCACCTGTCGATTGTGAATGACGGCGGATTCGATCAGCTGCTTGCGGTTATGAACGCTGGCGGCGATGATGCTGATCGCGCGCTCCCCCGACGGCACCGACCACCAGTCCGGCGCATCGGCACGACCGGCAAGCACGTCATCGATCAGCCGCGTCAGCTTCGCACGTTCGCTCTCGTCCCAGTCGTAGTTGTAGCCGCCCTCGCCGGCCTCCCAGCCGAACGAGAAATACTCGCCAACGTGACTGTCGCCACAGCCGAGCCAGTGGCCGAAGGCATGCAACAATTTGCGCGTCAGCGGTGAGAAGGCGGGATCGAAGTCCCTCTCCCTCTCACGCAACAGCGGATAGAGGTCCTCGCCGGTCTCGCGATCCCGGATTTCGGTCAGACATTGGAAGTGATTGAGGCCTGCACCCCACACATCCACTCGGCTTTCCGGCATCCCCAAAATTCGGGCGACATTGCCGCGGGCAAGGAATATTCCGTGGCAGAGGCCGACGCTGCGAATCCTGCTGTGCCGCCCGAGCGCCAGGATGATGCGGCTTTCCGGATTGGAGAAGTTGATGAAGGTCGCGCGCGGGCAGCGGAGCTCCATCTCGCGCACGAAGTCGAAGACCACCGGCAAGGTGCGCAGCGTGAAGAACAAACCGCCGGGCCCACCGTTCTCACCCAGCGTATGATGGATGCCAAACTTGCGCGGAATCTCGAAGTCGAGCCGCCACAGCCGGTTGCGGTCGATCGCGGTGGAATGCACGACGAACTCGGCGCCGTCGAGCGCCGCACGCCAATCCGTCGTGGCCTCGATGGCATAACCGGCGCCGGATTTCTCGTTGAGCAGCTTCGCGAGCCGCGTCGACCGGCCGAGCCGGTCGACGTTTCGTCCGACCAGGACCAGCGTTGAACCGGCCAGGTCGCGGGTCGAGAACAGGTCCCGGAACATGCTCATCCCAAAGGATGCGCTGCTGGCGCCGAGAAAGACGATCTTCGTTGGCCGGACCATGCCCTGCTCCCCGCGGAGACTAGCCGAAGTCGAGCACCATGCGGCCGTCGATCTTGCCGGCCTTCATGCGGTCAAAGACGTCGTTGATTTGCGCGAGCGGCACCTTGGTCACCTCGGCCTTCACCTTGCCGTCGGCGGCGAACGCGACGGCTTCGTCGAGGTCACGCCTCGTGCCGACGATGGAGCCGCGCACGGTGATGCGCTTGAGCACGACGTCGAAGATCGGCGTCGGGAATTCACCCGGCGGCAGGCCGACGAGGCTGACGGTGCCCTTGCGGCGCACCATCTTCAACGCCTGCGCGAACGCGGCAGTCGAGACCGCCGTCACCAGCACGCCGTGGGCTCCGCCCCCGGTTGCCGCCAGCACCTTGTCCACAGCGCCGCTCGCGAGGGCGTTGACCGCAAGATCGGCGCCGGTCTCGCGCGCCAGCTCCAGCTTGTCCTCGGCGATATCGACAGCCGCGACCTTCAGCCCCATCGCCTTGGCGTACTGGATCGCGACATGGCCGAGCCCGCCAACGCCCGAGATCACCACCCATTCGCCGGGCTTGGCCTCGGTCTCCTTCAAGCCCTTGTAGGTGGTGACGCCGGCGCACAGGATCGGTGCGACGGCAGCGAAATCGACCGTGGCCGGAAGCTTTGCGGCGAAGGCAGCCGAGGCGATGACATATTCGGCGAAGCCGCCGTTCACGCTGTAGCCGGTGTTGTGCTGGTGCTCGCACAGCGTCTCCCAGCCGGTCTCGCAATATTCGCAAGCCATGCAGGCGTCATGCAGCCAGGCAACGCCGACCGCATCGCCAACCCTAAGATTCTTCACGCCGGACCCGAGCGCGGCGACGATGCCGGCGGCTTCATGGCCGGGGATGAAAGGCGGCACCGGTTTCACCGGCCAGTCGCCGGATGCCGCGTGCAGATCGGTATGGCAGACGCCGCAGGCCTTGACCTTGACCAGGACCTCGCCCGGACCGGGCTGCGGCACCGGCACGTCCTCGATCACCAGCGGCTTGCCGAATTGTCTGACGATTGCGGCTTTCATGGTCGGCATATCTCTGCTCCTTCGCATTGCGAATAGCAGAGTAGCGGCCGCACGCGGCCGGCACTTGATCCGGGTCAAACAGCCCAATCGTTGCGCAACAGTGCGCCCGTCATGACAACGCGATGACAGCACATTCGCAGCTGGACATCAGCCATGGAACTTGAGGCCGTCGACGATCTTGTCGATCACCTTGCGCTCGGCGCGCATGGCGATGCCGACGAGATTGAGCTCGTTGCGCGCCACCGCCCTCACCGCCTCGCGGTTGGCGGCATCGTGCGTGGTCTTGAACATGTCCTCGGTATAGACGGCTGGCGTGACGTTCCGCGTCAGCGCACGGTCCAGCGCGCGCGACAACGCCGGACCGTCGGCACCATAGATCAGGATCGGCTGGCCGATCAGCGCGTGATATTTCGTGCCCGAGGCGTCTTCATAGGCCTCGCCGATGCAGTCCGGAAAAGCCGCGGCGATGCCGCTGGTGAGAAAGGACGCGACGTTGAGCTTCTGCCAGGCCTGAAGATCGGTGCGGATCACGACGGCGATCTTGGTGTCGAACTGCATCTGTTTCTTCCACTGTCATTCCCGAGGCGATGCTACGCATCGTCCCGGAATGACAGCAAGAGGAATCAACCCTTGGCGTCGCAGGCCCAGGCGCGGATCACGCATTCCTTGCCGCCGTACTTGTAGCATTCGCGCGTGGCGGCGTTGAGCGAAGCCGAGATCTTCGGCTTCACGGCATAACCATAGGCGCCGCACGGATTTGTCATATCGACCGACATCGCGGCGCAGGCGCGCTTCATCGTCACGGTCGTGCAATCGCCCTTGCACTGCTTCTGCGCGGCGGCGCGCGCCTCGTGCTCGGCGCCGTAGTCATACGCTTGGCCGTAGGCGCCGCACTTGCCGACCGCAAAGGCGCCGGCGGCACGGGCTTCGGTGATGTAGCGGGCACCGGCGACACAGACCGACAGCGCAAAGAAAAACATCGCGCAACGGCGCGCGACGACGTTCGAAGCCATGGAAAAACCCCTCCCCCCAAGGCAGGCGGACGCCAATCTAAGCGCAGGACGTTTCCACTTGGTGAACGGGTGGTTGTAGTGGAGGTGCAAGGCACAGGCGGGCAAAGGCGCGCCCGCGCGGCTCCCCGCCATCCGTCTCCGCGCCGTTGCCTTGACAAGTGGCACGCCGGCAGTGCTGCAAATACCTCCGCATCGGACGGGCCCGCTGCGACGGATCAGCGCGATCGCGAATCGATCCGATCACAAGACGATTGACTCGCCCGCCGCGAACGTTCCAATTACAGCCAACCAATAATCGGGAGGAACAACAAACATGAAGAAATTTGCGGTTACGGTAGCGGTTGCGATGGGTCTGACGTGCGGTGCGGCCGCGGCCCAGGAAACCGCGAAGCTCGCTTATATCGACCCGCTCTCGGGCGGCGGGGCATCCATCGGCGAAGTCGGCCTGAAGCACTACCAGTGGCTTGCCGACCAGATCAACGCCCAAGGTGGATTGCTCGGCAAGAAGCTCGAAATCCTGCCGCTCGACAACAAGACCAATCCGCAGGAAGCGGTGGTGCAGGCGCAGAAGGCCATCGATGCCGGCGCGCGCTACATCACGCAAGGCAACGGATCCTCGGTCGCCGCGGCGCTATCGGATTTCGTGACCAAGTATAACGAGCGCAATCCTGGCAAGGAGGTGCTCTACTTCAACTACGCCGCGGTCGACGATGCTCTGACCAACGAGAAGTGCTCGTTCTGGCACTTCCGCTGGGACGCCTCCTCCAGCATCAAAATGGCTGCGATGACCAATTATCTGAAGGGCCAGCCGAGCGTCAAAAAGGTCTACCTGATCAACCAGGACTACTCGTTCGGTCAGGGCGTGCGGAAGCTCGCGGTCGAGATGCTCAAGGCCAAGCGGCCGGACATTGAGATCGTCGGGGACGAGTTGCATCCGCTGCTGAAAATCACCGACTTCTCGCCCTACGTCGCCAAGATCAAGGCTTCCGGGGCTGATTCGGTCATCACCGGCAACTGGGGTCAGGACATGGCGCTGCTGCTCAAGGCCGCAGCGGATGCCGGCCTGCAGGCCAACTGGTACACCTATTATGCCGGCGGCGCGGGTGGCCCGACGGCTATCAAGCAGACCGGCCTTGCCGACAAAGTCCACGACATCGTGGAAGGCGATCCGAATACCGCGATCGAGGCGGCCCAGGCCAAGGAGGCCGAATTCCGCAAGAAGTACAACATCGGAATCTGGTATCCGCGCGCCGTCAACGAGATCCGGATGTTCGCCCAGGCGGTCAAGGAAGCCAACTCGCTCGACCCGAAGGCTGTCGCGCTCAAGCTGGAAGGCATGACCGCCGACGTGTTCGACGGCGGCAAGGGCACCATGCGCAAGGACGACCACCAGTTCTTCCAGGACATGTATCTCCGCTCCTTCGGCCCGCTGAAGGCTGGCCAGAGATTCGATGAGGAAGGCACTGGCTGGGGCTGGACAGTGAAGGGCAAGATCGCCTCCGCCGACACCACTGTGCCGACGACCTGCAAGATGGACCGCCCGTAACATTCCTCGCTGAACAATACCGTCAGCGCTGCCTTGCCGAAACTCACCGAGGTCGACCACAATCGACCTCGGCTGCGGTGTGGCAGCGTACCTCTCCCCGGCGGGGGCCTTTCGGACTGCCAATGCTCGAACTCATTACATTCTCGACCTTGAACGGCGTGCTGTACGGCATGCTGCTGTTCATGATGGCGAGCGGATTGACGCTCATCTTCTCCATGATGGGCGTGCTCAATTTCGCGCATGCCAGCTTCTACATGATCGGAGCCTATTTCGGCTTCGAGATCTCCCGCCGCATCGGCTTCTGGCCGGGTTTCTTCGTCGCGCCGGTGCTGGTCGGCGTCATTGGCGGCCTGATCGAGCGCTATGGCCTGCGGCAGGTTCACCGGTTCGGCCACGTGGCCGAATTGCTGTTCACCTTCGGCCTCGCCTTCGTGATCGAGGAACTGGTCAACATGATCTGGGGCAAGCTGCCGGTGGACTATCGGGTGCCGCCGTCGCTTGATTTCGTCGCCTTCCGCCTGTTCGACACGACCTATCCCGCCTACCGCATCTTCATGCTGGCGACGGCGGTGGCGATGTTCGTATTCCTGCTGGTCATCCTCAAGCGCACCCGGGTCGGACTCATCATCCAGGCGGCGCTGACGCACCCGAACATGGTCGCGATGCTCGGCCATAACGTTCCACAGGTCTTCATGATGGTCTTCGGCGTCGGCGCAGGCCTCGCCGGCCTTGCCGGCGTCATCGCGGGACCCGCGCTCGTCACGCAGCCCTCGATGGCGGCGCTGCTGGGGCCGATCCTGTTCGTGGTGATCGTCGTGGGCGGCCTCGGCTCGCTCGGCGGCGCCTTTGTCGCCTCACTCCTGATCGGCCTGGTCCAGACCTTCGCGGTCGCGATCAACGTTTCGCTTGCCGACGCGATCGGCCCCTCCGCCGCCTCGCTGTTCGGCGAGCTCGGCCGGGCGCCGCTGGCCCAGATCGCTCCGGTCCTGCCCTATCTCCTCCTGGTGCTGGTTCTGATCTTCAGGCCCAGGGGATTGTTCGGAACCAGGGAAACATGATGGGCGGCATCCGTATCCTCCTCGCCTTCGTCGCGCTGGCGGCGGGCCTCGCAGTCGCGCCCTACGTGTTTTCTTCGGGCGTGGCGCTCACCATGATGAGCCTGATGGGCGTCATGATCATCTTCGCGCTGTCCTACAACATGCTGCTCGGCCAGACCGGGCTGCTCTCGTTCGGACACGCAGTGTATTACGGCCTTGCCGGGTTCTGCGCCGTCCACGCCATGAACCTGATTGCGGCCAACAAGCTCCCCGTTTCGCTGCCGGCAGTGCCGCTGATCGGGGCGGCCGCGGGACTGTTCTTCGGGCTGATATTCGGTGCCGTGTCGACACGCCGCGCCGGCACGGTATTCGCGATGATCTCGCTTGGCCTCGGTGAGCTCGTTGCGGCCTTCGCACTCGTCCTGCACTCGTTCTTCGGCGGCGAGGAAGGCATCGCGGCCAACCGCGCCAAGCTCGCGCCGTTCCTCGGCTACAAGTTCGGCCCGCAGATCCAGGTGTACTACCTCATCGCCTTCTGGTGCCTTGTCTGCATCGTCCTGATGTACGCCATCACACGCACGCCGTTCGGCCGCATGTGCAACGCCGTGCGCGATAATCCCGAGCGCGCCGAATTCATCGGCTATTCCACCCAGCGTGTGCGCTTCCAAGCCTTTGTGCTGTCCGCCGTTTTCGCGGGCGTCGCTGGCTCCCTGGCCGCAATCAATTTCGAACTGATGAACTCGCAGACGGTCGGCGCGGCCACCTCGGGCCAGGTCCTGCTGATGACCTTCGTCGGCGGAATCGGCCATTTCGCCGGCCCGATCATCGGCGCAGTGCTCGTTACCTTCCTGCAGATATCGCTGTCCGACATCACCAAGGCGTGGATGCTCTATTTCGGACTCCTCTTCATCCTCGTCGTCATGTACGCGCCAGGCGGAATTGCAGGCTGGCTTGCC
The DNA here is from genome assembly GCF_018130245.1 of Bradyrhizobium sp. SZCCT0231. GTDB lineage: Bacteria > Pseudomonadota > Alphaproteobacteria > Rhizobiales > Xanthobacteraceae > Bradyrhizobium > Bradyrhizobium japonicum_F. The sequence continues at coordinate 430,401 of NZ_JAFCKP010000002.1, read as the reverse complement.
TTGCACCGTCCGCTACTGCGCGGCGGGCGCATCTTCAAGCTGGTCCCCATCTACGCGCTCACCGCCGTTCCCCTCGCGGCGCTCGTACTTGGCTGCATCCTGTTCATCGAACTGGCCCATCACATGCTGGTCGAGGCGCAGAGCGAGGGCTCGATGCTCTCGGTATTCAAGATCGCGATGAACGGCGCGAAGATCGGGCCATGGCTGTCCGCATTGGTCCTCTTCATCGGCGGCGCGCTGGGTCTGCGGGCGCTATGGCCGCGCGTGGGAGACGCCTGGGCCCTCGCCATCGCAGATAGCAGCGGAAAGGCCGCAGCATGACCGCCGCCATCTCGCTCACGGACGTGCGCAAGAGTTTCGGGCCCACCGAGATCATCCGGGGAGTGACGCTCGACATCAATCAGGGTGAGCGACACGCCATCATCGGACCGAATGGCGCCGGCAAGTCGACGCTATTCCACCTGATCAGCGGACGACTTAGGGTGACTTCGGGCTCCATCCGGCTCAAGGGCGAAGACGTCACGCATCTGGCGCCTTATGAAATCAATCGCAGGGGCCTGTCGCGCAGCTTCCAGGTGACCAACATCTTTCCCAAGCTATCGGTCTACGAGAACATCCGCTGCGCGGTGCTGTGGTCGCTCGGCTACCGCTATTCGTTCTGGCGCTTTGTCGACCGCCTGAAGGACGCCAACGAGCGCGCCGAGGAGATCATGGAGATGATCGCCCTGTCCTCGCGCCACGGCGTGCCGGCCGGCGTGCTGGCCTATGCCGAGCAGCGCGCGCTCGAGATCGGGATCACGATCGCGGGCGGCGCCGACGTCATCATGCTGGACGAGCCGACTGCGGGCATGAGCCACGCCGAGACCGAACAGGCGGTGGCGCTGATCCGGAGGGTGTCGGAGGGACGCACGCTGATCATGGTCGAGCACGACATGAGCGTGGTGTTCGGGCTCGCCGACCGCATTTCCGTGCTGGTCTACGGCCAGATCATCGCCTCCGACACGCCGCAGGCGATCCGCGCCAACAAGGCGGTGCGAGAGGCCTACCTGGGAGAGGAGGCGCACGCATGACCGCGCTGCTCGAGGTGGAGAACCTGCACGCCTATTACGGTAAGAGCCATATCCTCGATGGTGTGACGTTCCACATTGGCATGGGGGAGATCGTGTCGCTGCTCGGACGCAACGGCGTCGGACGGTCCACCACCATCAAGGCGATCATGGGCGACGTGCCGCCGGTCGGATCGGTCAGGTTCAGGAGCCGGGAGATCGTCGGGCTGAAGCCGCACCAGATTGCCCGCCTCGGCCTCGGCTACGTTCCGGAGAACCGCGACATATTCCCCTCGCTGACCGTTCGTCAGAACCTGATGCTCGGCCAGAAATGGGCCAAGCAGACCGGCCGCTGGTCGATGCAGGATATGTTCAACATCTTCCCGCGGCTGGAGGAACGCGCCGACACCATGGCGGGCGTGCTTTCGGGCGGCGAGCAGCAGATGCTGACCATGTGCCGCACCCTGATGGGCGATCCCGATCTCATCATGATCGATGAGCCGACGGAAGGGCTTGCGCCGATGATGGTCGAGCTCGTGGGCAAGCTCCTCGGGGAGATCGCCGAACGCGGCATTTCCATCCTCCTGGTCGAGCAGAAGTTGACGATTGCGCTCAAGATCAGCCATCGCCTTTACGTGATGGGCCATGGCCGGATCGTATTCGAGGGGACCGTGCCCGAGTTCAACGCCGACGCCAGGGTGCGTCAGGATTGGCTGGAAGTCTGAGCCTGCGCTGCCCGCGAGCGGAATGTTTGGCGCCGGCTCACCCTTGCCGGCTCACCCTTGCCGAGCCGCCTCCAGCGCCTGCGGCGTGTCGATGTCGAGGAAGGCGCTCTCGCCGTCGACGGGCACTTCGGCCACCGCCTCCGCATGCTTGGCGATCAGGTGGCGTGCGCCAATGTCGCCGTCGAGCGTCATCAGCTCCTTGAAGAAGCGGCGCGACCACAGCACGGGATTGCCGCGGCGGCCCTCGCTGACGGGCACGACGATGAGATTGCCGCGGTCCGGCGCAAAACTGTCGATCAGGCGGTCGATCAGGCCGGCGTCGATCAGCGGCATGTCGCCGAGACACACCACGGCGCCGTCGCAGGTCTCGGGCACGGCCGCGATGCCGGCCTTGACCGAGCTGGCGATGCCGCCTGCGAACTCCGGATTGCGGACGAATTTCACCTTCAGGCCTTGCAGTGCCTGCTCGATGAGCTCCGCCTGATGCCCCGTGACGACGATCACCTCGGACGCTTTGGAGGCCAGCGCCTGCTCGGTCGCGAGGCGCACCAGCTTCTTGCCGTCGAGCTCGGCGAGCAGCTTGTTCGGTCCGCCCATGCGGGTGGAGCGGCCGGCCGCGAGCACGATGGCGGCGACCTGGCTGTTGCCCTCGGTCTCCGGCTGTGCTCGCGGCTGCGGCCGCGTGACGATTTCCATCAGGAGACCGCCGACGCCCATGCCCATCAACTCGGACCGCGTCACCTTGATGCCGGCGAGAAGCCGCATCAAGACCCAGTCAAAACCGTTCTCGACCGGCGAGCGCGCGCAGCCCGGCGCGCCCAGCACCGGCACGCCGCCGGCGCGGGCGATCAGCAAGAGATTGCCGGGATCGACCGGCATGCCGAAATGCTCGATCTCGCCGCCGATCCCGGTGACGGCCGCGGGTATCACGTCGCGGCGGTCGGCGATCGCGGACGCGCCGAAGACGATCACGAGCTCCGCGCCGAGGCCCAGCACTTCCTTGATCGCACCCGACAGCGCCTGCTCGTCGTGCGGCACCCGCCGCTCGGCGATGATGCTGGCACCGGCCGGCGCGAGCCGCTCGGCGGTGACCCGCAGGGTCTTGTCGATCACCTTGGAGGACAGGCCCGGCAGCAGCGTCGAGACCACGCCGACGCGCTTGATCACGTAAGGCGCGATCTTAAGGACGTCCTTGCCCGCCGCCTTCACCGCGGCATCGCGCAGACGTCCTTCGACGCCGAACGGGATGATCTTGACGGTGCCGACCATCTCGCCCTCGACCACCGGCTTGTAGGCCGAGAGCGTCGCAAAGGTGATGGCCTCGTCGATATTGTTGATGCGGTCGACCGCGGCGCGGTCGATCACCAGCACGCCGGGCTGGGCGGCGAACAGATTGGCGCGGCCGGTGAAGGCGCGCTCGACATGGATGCCCTCGCCGCCGACGGCAAGCGCGATGCTGGCGGCCGCGACGTCCTCGGAGACGTCGCCCGCCTCCATGCGGACCACGACGATGTCCTTGATGCCGGCGCGTTCCAGCGACTCGACCTCGGCAGGCCCGATCGTCGTGCCTTTCTTCAGCACCAACGGTCCCTGGCGCAGGGTGTGGACGGTCACTCCGCCGATCGCATCCCTGGGGCTCGCCGGGCCGAACTTCATGCCGCTTCTTCTTTTTCTTTCGGAGGCAGCCGAAGCACCGCCGTGATCTCGGCCATGATCGCCACCGCGATCTCGGACGGCGAGACCGCGCCGATCGCAAGGCCAATGGGCGCGTGGATACGCGCGATGTCGCTTTCCCTTGCGCCCTGCGCCCGCAACCGGTCAGCACGCTTGGCATGCGTCTTCCGCGAACCGAGCGCGCCGATATAGAAGCAGTTGCGCTCGAAGGCGTGCAGCAGCGCGGGGTCGTCGATCTTGGGATCGTGAGTCACCGCGACGAACGCCGTATAGGCGTCGACGTTGAGCGGCGGCAGCGCGGTATCGGGCCATTCGGCGATCAGCGGAATGTCGGGAAAGCGCTCCGGGCTGGCAAAGGCCGTGCGCGGATCGACCACGGTGACGTCATAGCCGAGCGAGCGCGCCAGCGGCGCCAGCGCCTGGCTGATATGGACCGCGCCGACGATCACGAGCTTTGCCGTCGGCGCGTAGACGTTGAGGAACAGCTTCTTGCCGCCGGCCTCGACACTGGCGCTCTTGCCCATGCGAAGCTGCTTCTCCAGCTCAGTGCGCAGCGGATCCTTGGCAAAATCCTTCGCCTTCACCAGCCGCTGCTCGCCGCTCTCGGTGTCGGTCACCAGGATCACCGGCCGGCGCGCGGCGCGCTCGGCATTGAGTTCGTGCAGGATTGCGAGCTTCACGGCTAGCCGACCTTCTCGACGAAGACGCGGATGGTGCCGCCGCAGGACAGCCCGACATTCCAGGCGGTCTCGTCGGCGACGCCGAACTCCAGCATTTTTGGCTTGCCGCTCTCGATCACGTCCATGGCCTCGGTGACGACGGCGCCCTCGACGCAGCCGCCGGAGACGGACCCCAGGAACGTGCCCTCATCGTTGATGACAAGGCTCGAGCCCGCCGGGCGCGGCGCCGAGCCCCAGGTCTCGACGACAGTAGCGAGCGCGACGCCACGGCCGGCCTTCTGCCAGTCCTCCGCCGCCTTCAGAATGTCCTCGTCGCGATCGAGCATGGCTGGCCTCTCAAGCTGCGGAGCGGATCAGGCTGCGGTGATGCGGCGGCAGCGGCTGGGAGAGCGTCGTGATCAGCTCCTGGATCGAACTCAAATTATGTACCGGGCGGAATTCGTCAACGTGGGGAAGCATCATTTTGATGCCCTGCGCCTTGGCCTCGAAGCCGCCGAACCGCAACAGCGGGTTGAGCCAGATCAGCCGCCGGCAGGACCGGTGCAGGCGGTCCATCTCGAAGGCCAGCTTGGAATCGGCCTCCCGCTCCAGCCCGTCGGAGATCAGGAGCACGATGGCGCCCTGGCTCAGCACCCGCCGCGCCCACAATTTGTTGAAGTTGTGCAGCGAGGCCGAGATCCGCGTGCCGCCGGCCCAGTCCTCGACCGAGGCCGAGCAACTCGCCAGCGCCTCGTCGGGATCGCGCTGGCGCAGCGCGCGGCTGACATTGGTGAGGCGCGTGCCGAACAGGAACACCGAGACGCGCTTTCGCGCATCCGTGATCGCATGCAGGAAATGCAGGAACAGGCGGGTGTATTCGCTCATCGAGCCCGAAATATCGAGCAGCGCCACAATCGGCGCCGGCTTCTCGATCCGCCCGAGGCGATGGATGTCGATGATGTCGCCGCCGGTGCGGAGCGATGCGCGGAGCGTGCGGCGCAGGTCGAGCCGCAGGCCCCGGGCGTCGGGCTGGCGCCGGCGCGTCAAGAGCTCGGCCTGCGGCAGGTGCATCCGCTCGACGGCGCGGAGAGCTTCGGTGATCTCCGCCGCGCTCATCTGCGCAAAATCCTTCTTCTGAAGGATCTCCTTGTCGGAGACCGACAGGCGCAGATCCTGCTCCTGGTGCTGCGGCGTCTCGGTCATGCGCGGCTGCGACATCGCCTCCTGGACGCGGCGGGCGCCGGCCTGCGGCTTCTTCTTGGCCTGCTCCGGCAGCGGCACCGAATCCAGCATGTGCTTCCATTCTTCCGAGGCACGGAAGAACAGGTTGAAGGCCTGCTTGAAGATCAGCGCATGCTCATGGCGCTTGACGAAGATCGCCTCGAGCGTGGTGAAGACATCCGACCGGTTGCCGATGTCGATCACCTGCAGCGCGCTCATGGCATCGATGACGGCGCCCGGTCCGACCGGCATGCCGGCGGAGCGCAATGCGCGGGCGAAGCCGACGATGTTGTCGGCGAACTGCTCGGTCTGCTCGGGGGCAAGGTGGTTGATGGCCATGGTCTCGTATCCATCCGCTCGTCATTCCGGGGCGCGCCTCTTGGCGCGAACCCGGAATCCATTCATCCACCAACTCTGCGGCCCGATGGATTCCGGGCTCGCGCTACGCGCCCCGGAATGACGAACTCAATTGACGCGCGTCAATTCTCGCTCGTCGCTTCCTTCAGCACCTTCTGCAAGGCATCGCCCTGCATGCGGGTGATGTCGTCCTGGTACTTGAGCAGCGCGCCCAGCGTGTCGCCGACCACTTGCGGCGTCAGCGAGCGGGCATCGAGCTCCGACAGCGCGGTGGCCCAATCGATGGTCTCGGCCACACCCGGCGACTTGTAGAAGTCCTGGTTGCGCAGCGCCTGCACGAAGCGCACGACCTGTTGCGATAGCTTGGCGGAGATGCCGGGCACGCGCGTCTTGACGATCGCAAGCTCACGCTCGGCGGCAGGATAATCCACCCAGTGATAGAGACAGCGCCGCTTCAACGCGTCGTGGATCTCGCGGGTGCGGTTGGACGTGATGATGACGATCGGCGGGTGCGGCGCCTTCACGGTGCCGAATTCGGGGATGGTCACCTGGAAGTCACTGAGGATTTCGAGCAGGTACGCCTCGAACGCCTCGTCGGCGCGGTCGAGCTCGTCGATCAGCAGCACCGGCGGGCCTGAGACGTCGGGCTCCAGCGCCTGGAGCAGCGGCCGCTTGATCATGTAGCGATCGGCGAAGATGTCGCTTGAGAGCTGCTCGCGATCGGTGTCGCCGGCGGCTTCCGCCATCCGGATCGCGATCATCTGCGCCGCGCTGTTCCACTCGTAGACCGCGGAGGAGACGTCGAGGCCTTCATAGCACTGCAGGCGGATCAGCTTCCGCCCCAGCGCCGTCGAGAGCACTTTTGCGATCTCTGTCTTGCCGACCCCGGCCTCGCCCTCCAGGAACAGCGGCCGGCCCATGCGCAGCGACAGATAGGTCACCGTCGCCAGCGACCGCTCGGCCAGATAGCCGCGCGAGGTCAGAAGTTCGAGCATCGCATCGACCGATGCCGGCATGGCACCGGAAGTATTGGCCGCTGAAGTCATGAAAGGCCAGTCTCGTTTGCGCCCTCACCGGGCAAGTATTGGGGCCAATGAGTGAGGCCCATCATTCCTTGGCATTGGCGGCGTCGACGGCGCGCCGCGTCAGCACCCCGATGAGGTGCGCGCGGTATTCGGCGCTGCCGTGGATATCGCTGTTGAGGCCTTCCGCCGGCACGTTGATGCCATCCAGCGCCTTCGAGGCGAAGCGCTTCTTCAGGGCCTCCTCGAATGCGGTGACACGGAACACGCCTTCGGAGCCGGCGCCGGTGACGGCAACACGCACGTCCGACGGACGCCGCGCCACGAACACGCCGACCAGCGCGTAGCGTGAGGCCTGGTTGCGGAATTTGATGTAGGCCGCCTTTTTCGGCAACGGGAACATCACCTTGGTGATGATCTCGTCGGCTTCGAGCGCCGTCGTGAACAGGCCCTGGAAGAACTCTTCAGCCTTGAGGCGGCGCTTGTTGGTGACGATGGTGGCCCCGAGCGCAAGCACCGCGGCCGGATAGTCGGCGGTCGGATCGTTATTGGCGAGCGAGCCGCCGATCGTGCCCTTGTGACGCACGGCGGGATCGCCGATGCCGCCGGCAAGGTTCGCCAGCGCCGGGATCGCCTCACCGACGATGGCGGAGGTCGCGACCTCGGCGTGCTTGGCGGTGGCACCGATCACCAGCGAGCGGCCCTTCATCTCGATCGTGTTGAGCCCCTCGATGTGGGAGAGGTCGACCAGATGCGGCGGGCTTGCGAGGCGCTGCTTCATGACGGGAAGCAGCGTGTGACCGCCGGCGATCACCTTGGCGTCCTCGTTCTTCACCAGGAGGTTGGCCGCCTGGCGAACGGTCCCAGGGCGATGATATTTGAATTCGTACATCTGAATGTCCTGATCGCGGGATGCGCGTTACGCGAGATCGGATTTCGCCATCGCCTTGGCGCCGGCGGAGATCGAGGTGACGATGTTCTGATAGCCCGTGCAGCGGCAGAGATTGCCTTCGAGCTCCTCGCGAATCGTATGGTCGTCGAGCTCGTGACCCTTGCGGTGCACGATGTCGATCGCGGTCATGATCATGCCCGGCGTGCAGAAGCCGCATTGCAGGCCATGGTGCTCGCGGAAGGCTTCCTGCATCGGATGCAGCGGCGCACCGTCGGCGGCCAGTCCCTCGATCGTCTTGACCTCGTGACCATCGGCCATCACGGCAAGCGTGGTGCAGGACTTCACGGCCTTGCCGTCGAGGTGCACGACGCAGGCGCCGCACTGCGAGGTGTCGCAGCCGACATGGGTGCCGGTCAGGCGCAGATTCTCGCGCAGGAACTGCACCAGAAGCGTGCGGGGATCGACATTGGCCGTCACAGGATTGCCGTTCACGATGAGGGAGATTTTTGCCATAAGCACTCTCTATCAGCGCCCCGACGGGTCCCGTCGAAGCGGTTCTTATAATTATTCCAACCCATCATATGGGCCATTGTCCCCTGGGGCAACATCGCCCCGGACGCAAGGCGCCATGCCGAAAGGCGATAGGTTTCAGCCCTGTACCGCTAGCCCTGTACAGCTTTGGCGAAGTTCGCGAAAAACTCGTCGGCGAGTTTCTTGGCGGCGCCGTTGATCAGGCGCTGGCCGAGCTGCGCCAACTTGCCGCCGATCTGCGCCTCGACGTCGTAGGAGAGCAGCGTGCCGCCGTCCTTCTCGGCGAGCTTGACCGCGGCGCCGCCTTTGGCAAAGCCGGCCACCCCACCCTCGCCTTCGCCTGAGATCTTGTAGCCGTTCGGCGGGTCGAGATCCGAGAGCATCACCTTGCCCTTGAAGCGTGCCGACACCGGCCCGACCTTCATTTTCGCGGTCGCGCGAAAGCCGCCGTCCTCGGTCTTCTCCAGCTCCTCGCAGCCGGGGATGCAGGCCTTCAGCACCTCGGGATCGTTGAGCTTGGCCCACACGGACTCGCGCGGCGCCGCGAGCTGGACTTCGCCGTTCATTGTCATGGCCATGGGGTGCCTCCCGGAATCTCGAAGCTGGTTCGCGTAACTATAGTGCTGCTCAAGTAACGTACGAAGGCCGCAAAGGAAAGGCCACTCCCGGTCACGTGCAATGCATATTCGCAACTGCAAAAAGACGTGTGCGGATGGTTGGGGATTGGCATAGCCGGGCCATGATGATTAGGTCGCGCGCAACATGAGCACATCCCTCTCCCCCCTGCTCGCCCCGATGCTGTCGAGCGCCGCCATGCGCGCGGTCTGCGACGATCGGTCTACCCTGCAGAACATGCTCGATTTCGAGGCAGCCTTGGCACGCGCCGAGGCCGCCACGGCTGTGATTCCGGCATCCGCCGTCAGCCCGATCGAGGGGGCGTGCAAGGCCGATTCCTTCGATATGGCCGCGCTGGCCGAGGCTGCGACGCGATCGGGCAATCTCGCGATTCCCCTGGTCAAGACGCTGACCGCCAATGTCGGCAAGGCCGACGCGGAGGCCGCACGCTACGTGCATTGGGGCGCGACCAGCCAGGATGTCATCGACACCGCGACCATGCTGACGCTTCGCGCCGGCATCGCGGCGCTGGACGTCGACCTCAGCCGCGCCATCAAGGGCTTTGCCACGCTGGCGCGAGCCCACCGCAATACCGCGATGGTGGCGCGGACCTGGCTCCAGCACGCGCTGCCGATGCCGTTCGGGCTGAAGGCGGCGGAATACGCCTCAAGCCTCGCCCGTGCGCGCTGCCGCCTGCGGCGGCTCTCCCGTGACGGCCTCGCGCTGCAATTCGGAGGTGCTGCCGGCACGCTCGCCGCGCTCGGCGGCAACGGGCTCGCGGTGGCCGAACGGCTGGCGGAGGAGCTCGATCTGCCGCTGCCCGAGGCGCCCTGGCATACCCATCGCGACCGCATCGCCGAGGCTGCATCCTGCTTCGCCATTCTCGCCGGCAGTTGCGGCAAGATCGCGCGCGACGTCTCGCTGCTGATGCAGACCGATGTCGGCGAAGCCTTCGAGCCCGCCGGCGAAGGCCGCGGCGGCTCCTCGACCATGCCGCACAAGCGCAACCCGGTCGCCGCTGCGAGCGCGCTGGGCGCCGCCACAATGGCGCCGCAGCTCGCCGCGACGATTTTTGCCGCGCAGGTGCAAGACCATGAACGCAGTGCCGGCCCCTGGCACGCGGAATGGCCGACGCTGCCGCAATTGATGCTGGTCACCTCGGGCGCGCTGGCCGCCATCGTCGACATCGCCGAGGGCCTCGAGGTCGATGCGGCGCGCATGCGCAGCAATCTCGATGCGACGCACGGGCTGATCATGGCCGAGGCCGTCACGTTCGCGCTCGCCGAGCAGATCGGCAAGAGCAATGCACATCATCTCGTCGAGGCCGCGAGCAAGCGCGCGGTCGCCGAGAAGAAGCATCTGCGCGAGGTGCTGTCAGGCGATTCGCAGGTCACCGCGCATCTGCCGCCGGAAAAAATTGCGGCATTGTTCGAGCCGATGGCCTATCAAGGGGCGTCGCAGGCGCTGATCGACCGCCTGCTCGACAGCCTCGATCAAGATTAATCGTTTGAGCATGATCTTTTCGGAAAACCGCTCCGCACTTTTCCGGATCATGCTCTAGACACGGAGACGCCGCATGCCCATGATCGATGCCGACGGTTGCCTGCTCAACGTCTCCGTTGAAGGCCGCGACGGCGGGCCGACCTTGATGCTGTCGAACTCGCTCGGCTGCACGCTGCAGATGTGGGAGCCGCAGATGAAGGCGCTCACGCAGGTGTTCCGCGTCATCCGCTACGACCGCCGCGGCCATGGCAAGTCCGGCGTTCCGCCCGGCCCCTACACAATGGAGCGCTTCGGCCGCGACGTGCTCGCGATCCTCGACGACCTCAACATCGAGAAGGTGCATTGGTGCGGCCTGTCGATGGGCGGCATGGTCGGGCAATGGCTCGGCGCCAATGCCCCTGAAAGGTTCGGCAAGCTCATCCTCGCCAACACCTCCTGCTACTATCCCGATCCAACAAACTGGCACAACCGCATCAAGGCGGTAAAGGAGGGCGGCATCGCTGCCGTCGCCGATGCCGTGATCGCGGGCTGGCTGACCCAGGATTTCCGTGAACGCGAACCTGAGATCACCGCGAAGATGAAGTCGATGCTGCTTGCTTCCCCGGTCGAGGGTTACCTTGCCTGCTGCGAGGCGCTGTCCACGCTCGACCAGCGCGCGCTGCTGCCAAAGATCAAGAGCCCGACGCTGGTGATCGCCGGCCGCCACGACATGGCGACGCCGATATCGGCGGCCGAGCTGATCCGCTCGAACATTCCCGGCGCCAGCATGACCATCATCGACGCCGCGCACATTTCCAACGTCGAGCAGCCCCATGCATTCACGGATGCGGTGGTGGGGTTCTTGACGCAGCGCTAGCCACAGCCGTCATTGCGAGCGCAGCGAAGCAATCCAGAAATCCCTCCGCGGAGACAGACTGGATTGCTTCGCTGCGCTCGCAATGACGAAAGAGGAGGACACCATGGACGACCAGAAGCGCCGCGATGCCGGCATGAACGTGCGCCGCAAGGTGCTGGGCAATGCCTGGGTCGACAAGTCGATCGCGAACCGCAACGCCTTCAACACCGATTTCCAGGACCTGATCACACGCTATGCCTGGGGCGAGATATGGACGCGGCCGCATTTCGACGAGCGCACGCGGCGGGTGCTGGTGATCGGCACCATGGTCGCGCTCGGGCAATGGGACGAATTCCGCCTGCACGTGCGTGCGGCGCTTGCCGAGGGCGGCTTCACGCCCGACGACATCAAGGAAATCCTGCTGCAGCAGGCGATTTATTGCGGCGTGCCGGCCGCGAACCACGCGGTCAAGGAGGCCTCAGCGATTGTGCAGGAGCTCGGCCTGCTCAAGACCTAAAGGCTGAAGATTTGGCGAGGCGGCAGTCTCTGCCTTCTTCGGCGCTGCCGCCGGCTTCTCGATCACCACCACGATGGCGGCACCGAGCAAGAGCAGCAGCTCGGTGGCGTGCAGCCGGAGCGCGGCCATCTCGCCGACCTTCGAGGCCATCACCATGCTGGCAAACGAGATCAGGCTGCCGATCGTCAGCGCAATGCCGAGCGCCTCGTCGCTGCCGCCATTCCGGCGGACGCGGGGGATGCACAGCAGCGCGAGATAGATCGCGAAGAACGCCACGACGGTCAGCCGTCCCAGCGCCAGCAGCCAGGCCGCGCGCACCGTGTCCATCCCCGCCATCTGGAGATGGTCGCTGAGGTATAGCGCGACTGCGACACTGGGCCGCTCGTAGAGGCCGTGCACCGGCGCCACGATGATGTTGAAGGCGACCAGCGCCCAGGCCGGGATGAAATAGGCTGCCAGCAGCGCGCCGTTGACCGTGTCGATCCGCCAATTCCTGAACATGCCGCTTCCCGCTTCGCCTGCCACGCGCCTTCATTGGGAAGGCTTTGCGGGGAGCTAACTCGCATCGGACTGTGGCGGCAATTTAAACCCTTTGTTTACCTTAACTGCCCCCCGCAGACGTCGTCATTCCCGGATGGTGCGTCAGCGCCAGACCCGGAATCTCCAGATTCTCAGGTGCGCAATTGCGCACCATAGTTCGGCTCTTCGAGCCGCCCCGGAAAGACGCCAAGCAAAGAAAAAGGCCCCGCCCCACGGCGGGGCCCTCCTACTCACGGGCTCCCAAACTATTCGTCCTGATCGCGCTGGCCGCCCCGCTGCTGGCCGGGACGGTCGCCCTGGCGCATCGGGTCCTGCTGCTGCTGTCCGGGCTTCTGGCCGCCACCCTGCTGCTGTTGCGGGTTGCGCTGGCCGGGGTTCTGGTTCTGCTGACCCGGACTCTGGTTCTGCTGCTTCGTCATTCGGGGAAACTCCCTTGTTGGACGTCAGAGAACGGTGATAACGGCCGATCGCGACTTTGGTTGCCCTTGGAACCGGTTCCTTGCAGGTGCGGAACCCGGAGACGAAAAATGACCTCTGTACAATACCTTCTGCCGAGGCGTGAGCTGTTGCAGCCGCCAGTTCCCTCCTGTTACAAAACCGGAAGAACGCTCAAGGGCTGCCGGGGCCCGAGAAGAAACACAAGCACTCTCTCTCTCGAAGAGCTCCCTTTGAGCCGCGTCAGGTGTGGTAACGGCAGCCCATGGATTATTTCGCCCAGCAGCTCATCAATGGCCTCGTGCTCGGCTCGATCTACGGCCTGATCGCGATCGGCTACACGATGGTCTACGGCATCGTCGGCATGATCAACTTCGCCCATGGCGACGTCTTCATGATCGGCGGCTTCATCGCCCTCATCACCTTCCTGATCCTGATCTCGTTCGGCCTCACGGCCATCCCCGTGATCCTGCTCGTCGTGCTCTTGGTCTCGATGGCGATCACGGCGCTCTATGGCTGGACCATCGAGCGCATCGCCTACCGGCCGCTACGCCATTCCTTCCGCCTCGCCCCGATGCTGTCGGCGATCGGCATGTCCTTCGTGCTGACCAATTATTCGCAGGTGACGCAAGGCGCCCGCGTCAAGCCGATCCCGCCCTTCATCACCGGGGGCTACACGCTGCATGAGAGCCCGGATGGCTTCGTGATCCAGCTCTCCAACATCCAGATCATGGTGGTCATCACCACCGTCGTGCTGCTGGCGATCTTCACCTGGCTGGTCTCGCGCACCCGGCTCGGCCGCGACATGCGCGCCTGCGAGCAGGACCAGACCATGGCGGCGCTGCTCGGCGTCAACGTCGACCGCACCATCTCCATGACCTTCGTGATCGGCGCTGCGCTCGCCGCGGTCGCGGGCCTGATGTACCTGCTCTATTACGGCCTGGTCGATTTCTTCATGGGTTTCGTCGCCGGCATCAAGGCCTTCACTGCCGCCGTGCTCGGCGGCATCGGCTCGTTGCCCGGCGCCATGCTCGGGGGTCTCGCGATCGGCCTGATCGAGACGTTCTGGTCGGCCTATTTCTCGGTCGAATACAAGGACGTCGCGGCGTTCTCGATCCTGATCGTCGTGCTGATCTTCATGCCGACCGGCCTGCTCGGCCGTCCCGAAGTCGAAAAAGTCTGACGGTCACGCGTGACAGCTCCCTCGACCAATACGGCCAAACCTGCAACGGGCCTCGCCTCCCTCCTGAAGACGGCTCTCATCAACGCCCTGGTCGCGCTGGTGCTGTTCTCGCTGATGGTCGGCATCCGCACCGAGGCAGGCTCGGACGGCCAGCTCACCTATTGGACGCGCTTCGGCGAGCTCGCCTCCCTGGTCGCGGTGGTGTTCGGCGGCTCGATCGTGATCGAGCTGCTGCGGCAATGGATCGGTCCGACCGGCGCCGAGAGGCTGGTGCCGCCAGCAGTACAGAGCGGCATGTCCTTGATCGGCCGCTATCTCACGCCGGCGCTCCTGATCTTCACGGTGCTGGTGCCCGTGATCTTCTATGACCAGCGCTACATCCTCGATCTCGCGATCCTCGTGCTCACCTATGTGATGCTGGGCTGGGGTCTCAACGTCGTGGTCGGGCTCGCCGGCCTGCTCGATCTCGGCTACGTCGCCTTTTATGCGGTCGGCGCCTATTCCTATGGACTGCTCGCCACCAATTTCGGCTGGTCGTTCTGGATCTGCCTGCCACTCGCAGGCATCCTCGCCGCGTTCTGGGGCGTGCTGCTCGGCTTCCCCGTGCTCCGCCTGCGCGGCGACTATCTCGCCATCGTGACGCTCGCCTTCGGCGAGATCATCCGCCTCGTCATCATCAACTGGCAGAGCCTGACCGGTGGTCCCAACGGCGTCTCCGGCATTCCCCGCCCCTCCTTCTTCGGCATCCCGCTCGACAACAGCGATGACGGGTTCGCCGCCAGGCTCGGCATCGAGTACTCGCCGACCCACCGCATCGTCTTCCTGTTCTACCTGATCCTGGCGCTTGCGCTCCTCACCAACTGGGTGACGATCCGCCTGCGCCGCCTGCCGATCGGGCGGGCATGGGAGGCCTTGCGCGAGGACGAGGTCGCCTGCCGGGCGCTCGGCATCAACACCACGACCACCAAGCTCACGGCGTTCGCGACCGGCGCCATGTTCGGCGGCTTCGCCGGTGCGTTCTTCGCCACCCGCCAGGGCTTCATCAGCCCGGAATCCTTCACCTTCCAGGAATCGGCGCTAGTGCTCGCGATCGTCGTTCTCGGCGGCATGGGCTCGCAGCTCGGCGTGGCACTCGCCGCGCTCGCCATGATCGGCGGCTTCGAGCTGTTCCGCGGCCTCGAAACCTACCGCATGCTGGTATTCGGCATGGCGATGGTGCTGATCATGATCTGGCGGCCGCGCGGCCTGATCGGCCACCGCGCGCCCACCGTGTATCTGACCAAGGCGCAGGCGATCTCCTCCGACCTCGTCAAGGAAGGGCACGGATGAGCGGCGACAAGACTGGCGATAAGATTCTTGGCGTCGACCGGCTGACCATGCGTTTTGGCGGCATCGTCGCCGTGCAGGACCTCTCATTCGCCGCCGAGCGGAAGAAGATCACCGCGCTGATCGGGCCGAACGGCGCCGGCAAGACCACGGTCTTCAACTGCATCACCGGCTTCTACAAGCCGACCGGCGGCGCCATCCGCCTCACCCATGACGACGGCCGAGTGATCGCGCTGGAGCGGCTGAACGATTTCCGCATCGCCAAGCAGGCCAAGGTCGCGCGCACGTTCCAGAACATCCGCCTGTTCCCCGGCATGACCGCGCTGGAAAACCTGATGGTGGCGCAGCACAACGCCTTGATGCGCGCCTCCGGCTTCACCCTGCTCGGTCTCGTCGGCGCGCCCGTGTACCGGGACGCCGAAAAGCGCGCGATCGATCTCGCCACCGAATGGCTGAGGCGGGTCAACCTGCTCGACCGCGCCGACGACGCCGCCGGCAATTTCGCCTATGGCGACCAGCGCCGGCTGGAAATCGCGCGCGCAATGTGCACCGAGCCCGCCCTGTTGTGCCTGGACGAACCCGCAGCCGGCCTCAATGCGCGCGAGAGCGCGGCCTTGAGCGAGCTGCTGCTCTCGATCCGGGACGAGCTCGGCACCTCAATCCTGCTGATCGAGCACGACATGTCGGTGGTGATGGAGATCTCCGACCACATCGTGGTGATGGACCATGGCGTGAAGATCGCGGAAGGCACGCCGCGCGAGGTCCGCGACGACCCCAAGGTGATCGCCGCCTATCTCGGCGCCGACGAGGAAGAGGCCGTGGCCGTGATGGAGAGCGGGACGTGACATCGGCGCCCACTCCCCTGCTCGCGATTCGCGGTCTTCGCGCCGCCTACGGCAAGATCGAGGCGCTGAAGGGCGTCGACGTCGAGATCAACGCCGGCGAGATCGTGGCCCTGATCGGCGCCAACGGCGCCGGCAAATCGACGCTGATGATGACGATCTTCGGCAAGCCGCGCGCCCGCGCCGGCCAGATCCTCTATGAAGGCCGCGACATTACCGACGTGCCCACCCACGAGATCGCGCATTTGCGCATCGCGCAATCGCCCGAGGGCCGCCGCATCTTCCCGCGCATGAGCGTTGCGGAAAACCTTCAGATGGGTGCCGACTCCACCGGATGCACCGACGCCGAACGCGAGGCGATGCTGCAACGCGTATTCACGCTGTTTCCGCGGCTGAAGGAGCGCTACGCCCAGCGCGGCGGAACCCTGTCCGGCGGCGAGCAGCAGATGCTGGCAATCGGCCGCGCGCTGATGAGCCGCCCCCGCCTGCTCCTGCTCGACGAGCCCTCGCTCGGGCTGGCACCGCTGATCGCACGCCAGATTTTCGATGCGATCCGCACCCTGAACCGGCAGGACGGCCTGACCGTCCTGATCGTCGAACAGAACGCCAACCATGCGCTCAAGCTCGCCCATCGCGGCTATGTCATGGTCAATGGCCTGATCACGCTGGCCGGGACCGGCAGCGAATTGTTGCAGCGCCCCGAGATTCGCGCCGCCTATCTGGAAGGCGGCCGCCACGGCTGACCGAGCCCTAAGGCGGCCGAGTGCGGCCGAATGTGGCGAGATAACTGCGCCAATGCCCGTATTTTGCCGGTGACTTCTCCTCGAATTCATTCAAGAATGGCCGCGGTTTGAACCGGCATTCCCGGCAACTTCCACAGGCGACCACCCGCGAGGTATCTCATGAAATCACTGAAGCTCATCGGTCTGGCATTCGGCGCATCGATCGCGCTGTCGAGCGCGGCATTCGCGCAGGATGTCAGCGTCGCAGTCGCAGGCCCGATGACCGGCGGCGAGTCCGCCTTCGGCCGCCAGATGAAGAACGGCGCCGAGATGGCGGTGGCCGATATCAACGCCGCCGGCGGCGTCAACGGCAAGAAGCTTGCGCTCTCCGTCGAGGACGATGCCTGCGACCCGAAGCAGGCACGCTCGATCGCCGAGAAGATCGCCGGCGCCAAGATGCCCTTCGTCGCCGGGCACTATTGCTCGTCGTCGTCGATCCCCGCCTCCGAGGCCTATGCGGACGGCAACGTCCTCCAGATCACCCCGGCCTCGACCAACCCGCTCTTCACCGAGCGCAAGCTCTGGAACGTGGCGCGCGTCTGCGGCCGTGACGATCAGCAGGGCCTGATCGCGGCGCAGTACATCGCCAAGAACTTCAAGGGCAAGAACATCGCCATTCTCAACGACAAGACCACCTACGGCAAGGGTCTTGCGGACGAGACCAAGAAGGCGCTCAACAAGGCCGGCATCACCGAGAAGATGTACGAGTCCTATAACAAGGGCGACAAGGACTTCAACGCGATCGTCTCGCGCCTGAAGCGCGACAACATCGACCTCGTCTATGTCGGCGGCTACCATCAGGAGAGCGGCCTGATCCTGCGCCAGATGCGCGACCAGGGCCTCAAGACCGTGCTGATGGCCGGCGACGCGCTCGCCGACAAGGAGTACGCCTCCATCACCGGCCCCGCCGGCGAAGGCACCCTGTTCACCTTCGGCCCCGATCCGCGCAACAAGCCGACCGCCAAGAAGATCGTCGATGCCTTCAAGGCCAAGAACATCGACCCCGAAGGCTATACGCTCTACACTTACGCGGCGATGCAGGTGTGGTCGCAGGCGGCCAAGAAGGCCGGCACCACCGACGCCAAGAAGGTCATGGCGGCGATGAAGGCCGGCAAGTGGGACACCGTGATCGGCCCGATCGAGTATGACGCCAAGGGCGACATCAAGCAGATCGACTACGTCGTCTACAAATGGGATGCCAAGGGCGGCTACGCCGAGATCGCAGGCGGCGGCACCTAAGCGCGTTTGCCGGGCCTTTTGGGCCGCCATCCAATCATCACCGCGCCCCGGCTTGCCCCGGGGCGTTTCTTCTTGCGGCAGGGATCAGACGGCTGCGGACAGCTCGCCGCCGGCCGCGGCCTGGACCTTCCGCAATGCTTGCAGGAGATCGTTCGGCCGAAACGGCTTTTGCCGGCAGACCACGTTGGCGAGGAGGGGCGATTGGTCCATGAAATCGAGTGCCGTCATCCCGGATACCGCAATGACGGGGAGCGCCGGCGCAGGGTCGCAATGACGTCGACGCCGCTGGTGTCGCCGAGGAAGATGTCGACGATCGCCGCGTCGAAGGAGCCTTCCGCGAAGGCCTCCTCGACCTCGAAATGATTGACCCCAAGCACCATCGCGATCATCGTGCGGACGCCCTTCTGGTCGTCGATGATGAGAACGCGAGGCATTGGGAACAACTCCCGATATCGATCCGATCGTCTGACCCAAACCTGGAACCCGCCGCGGCGGAGTGGCATTATGGCACCGTCCAGTAAAGCGCATCCTACCCGCCCCTATTCCGTGTTCCCACCGTAATTAAGTAAGTTGTAACCTTCGGTTGAGTCGTAACCGGTTCCTTTCACGAAGCGCCCAGAACCCCGCTATCATGAACGGACTGCCGGCCGAATGAGACTAGCGGAGATGCTCACGACCCTGCTCAAGACGGACCCGCGAGAGGTAGACGTGCCTGCAACGATCGACCGGAGCACATTTCTTTCGACCCTGCCGGCCACTTCGACCGACCGCAGCGCAGCATTGACGATTGTCGGCGTCTCCTCCCTCCTGTTCGCAGCGGCCGTGCCCTTCGCGGGTACCCCGCTCCTGCCGGTCCCGGCCTTCGTCGCGAGTTATCAATCGGCGCTCGCCGTAAGCGACACCGTCACGGCAGTGCTGCTGCTGTCGCAATTTGCGGTCTTGCAGACCCGCGCGCTGCTGTGGCTCGCGACCGGCTATCTCTTCACCGCCGCGGCGGCGCTGGTTCATGCCCTCACCTTTCCCGGACTGTTCGCACCGGCCGGGCTCTTTGGTGCGGGCCGGCAGACCACGGTCTGGCTCTACATGATCTGGCACGCCGGCTTTCCGCTGTGCGTGATGGCTTACGCCTGGCTGAAGGAAAAGGACGGCGGCCCGCGGATCCGCGGCGCGGTAAGCAGCGCGATTAATGCCAGCGTGCTCGGCGTCATCGTCGCGATGGCCATCTTCGGCTGGATCGTCACCGCACAGCACGATCTGTTGCCGGTCCTGCTGCGCGACGGTCACTACACGCCGACCATGATCGGAGTCGTCTCCTTCGTGTGGTCGCTGAGCTTCGCCGCACTGGTCTCGCTCTGGTTCCGCAGGCCGCATACGGTGATCGACGTCTGGCTCATGGTGGTCATGTGTGCCTGGCTGTTCGACATCGCGCTGTCGGCGATCGTCAACGTCGCGCGCTTCGATCTCGGCTTCTATGCCGGCCGGCTCTACGGCCTCGCTGCGGCGACCTTCGTGCTCGCGGTGCTTCTCATCGAGAATGTCCGCCTCCAGGCGCATACGGTGGGCCTCGTCGGGCGGTTGCGCCAGCAATCGGCTTCGGAACGCGACTATTACGGCAAGCGCCTCGCGCTGTACGGCGCAGTGGTCGAGTCGTCCAATGACGCCATCATCACGAAATCGCTCGACGGCATCATCACCAGCTGGAACAAGGCCGCCGAACATCTGTTCGGCTATTCCGCCGCCGAGGCCGTCGGCAAGCCGATCGACATCATCGTGCCGCCGGATCTCAAGGGCGAAGTCAGGAGCATCCTCAACCGGGTCGCCAGCAACGAGTCGATCGCCCAGCACGAGACGGTCCGAATCCGGAAAGACGGCCGCCCGCTCGACGTCGTCCTGAACGTCTCACCGCTGCGGACCGATGAGGGAGAGATCATCGGTGCCTCCAAGATCGCCCACGACATCACCGAAGAAAAGCAGGCGAGAGAGAAGCTGCGCCGCGAGACCGAGGAACGCCAGCGCATCTTCGAGACATCGCAGGACCTGATCCTGGTCACCGACGGCTATGGCAATTTCGTCCAGGTCAGCCCGAGCGTGCAGAACATTCTCGGCTACAGCCCCGAGGACATGGTCGGGCACAGCGCGATCGAGTTCATCCACCCCGACGATCTCGAGAACACGCGGAACGAGATGCGCGCAGCCCGTCGCGGCGCGGTCAAGCGCAGCTTCGAGGCGCGCTATTACCATGACGACGGTCACGAGGTCACGCTGAACTGGATGGGCACCTGGTCCGAGCCGGTGAAGCGCCACTTCTTCATCGGCCGCGACCTCACCGACAAGCAGGCCGCCGAAGCCCAGCTCCGGCAGGTCCAGAAGATGGACTCGATCGGCCAATTGACCGGCGGCGTCGCCCACGATTTCAACAACGTGCTGACCGTCATCACGGGCACGATCGGTATTCTCAGCGACGCGGTCGCCGACCGGCCCGAGCTTGCCGCCATCACCAAGCTGATCGACGACGCCGCCGAGCGCGGCGCGCAGCTGACCAAGCATCTGCTCGCCTTCGCCCGCAAGCAGCCGCTCCAGCCGCGCGAGATCGACGTCAACGCGCTGGCGCTCGAAGCCGCCAAGCTGCTGCATCCCACCCTCGGCGAGCAGATCACCATCATGCCGCAGCTCACCGAGGATGCCTGGCCGACGCTGGTCGACCCGGGCCAGCTGTCCACCGCGATCCTCAATCTCGCGCTGAATGCGCGCGACGCCATGCCAGACGGCGGCACCCTGGTGCTGGAGACCCGCAACGTCTTCCTCGACGACGGCTATGCCAGCATGAATCCCGACGTCACCGCCGGCAATTACGTGATGATCGCGGTCAGCGACACCGGCAGCGGAATCCCTGCGGAGCTGATCGACCGGGTCTTCGATCCCTTCTTCACCACCAAGGAGGTCGGCAAGGGCACCGGCCTCGGCCTCAGCATGGTATTCGGCTTCGTCAAGCAGTCGGGCGGCCACATCAAGATCTACAGCGAGGAAGGCCACGGCACGAGCGTGAAGATCTACCTGCCGCGCTCGACCGGGGTGCAGGAGACCGAGTTCGAGGCGCTCCAGAACGCGCCCGTCACCGGCGGCGACGAGAAGATCCTGATCGTCGAGGACGATGCGCTGGTGCGGCAGTATGTCGTGACGCAGGTCAAGAGCCTCGGCTATACCGCGCTCGAGGCCGCCAACGGCGCGGAGGCCCTCAATATTATCGACAGCGACGAGACCATCGACCTGCTCTTCACCGACATCATCATGCCCGGCAACATGAACGGCCGCCAGCTTGCAGACGAAGCGGCCCGGCGCCGCCCCGACCTGAAGACGTTGTTCACCTCGGGCTACACCGAAAACGCCATCGTCCATCACGGCCGACTGGATTCCGGCGTGCTGCTATTGGCAAAGCCCTACCGCAAGTCCGAACTCGCCAAGATGCTGAGAATCGCGCTCGCCAGTTGAGCCTGCGGCATCGCTGCGCTATCGCAGATCGCGAATTGCTCTCAACGACGAGGCCATCTTGAAGAACCTCCTCACCGATATCGCCGGCGTCCGGGTCGGCCATGCCGAAGACGCCAAAGTCGCTTCCGGCGCGACCGCAATTGTGTTCGATTCTCCCGCGATCGCCGCGATCGACGTTCGCGGCGGCGGCCCCGGCACACGCGAGGATGCACTGCTCGATCTCGCCAACACGGTCGAGCGCGTCGACGCGATCGCGCTGTCGGGCGGCTCCGCCTTTGGCCTCGATACCGGCGGCGGCGTGCAGGCCTGGCTTGCCGAGCAGGGCCGCGGCCACCGGGTTCGCGAAGCGCTGATCCCGATCGTGCCGGGAGCGATCCTGTTCGACCTGCTCAATGGCGGCGACAAGGCCTGGGGACGCTTCTCGCCCTATCGCGACCTCGGCTACGCTGCAGCGGCCGCCGCCGCCAGCGCGGACTTTGCGCTTGGCAGCGTTGGCGCCGGCTTCGGCGCCACCACCGCGACGTTCAAGGGCGGCCTCGGCTCGGCGTCGGCCGTGACGCCGAGCGGAATCAAGGTCGCAGCGATTGTCGCCGTCAACGCCGTGGGCAGCGTCACCGTCGGCAATGGCCCATGGTTCTGGGCAGCGCCGTTCGAGGTGGACGGCGAGTTCGGGGGACGCGGCCTGCCCGACAAGTTCACCGAGGACATGCTCCTCATGCGCATCAAGGGCGGTCCTGCGGCGAGCGCGCGCGAGAACACCACCATCGGCACCGTGGTCACCGATGCGGTGCTGACCAAACCCCAGGCCAAGCGGCTGGCGATGATCGCGCATACCGGCTTCGCCCGCGCGATCTATCCGGTGCATGCGCCGACCGACGGCGACGTGCTGTTTGCCGCCGCCACGTGCGAAAAGCCGATCGAGCCGCTGGTTGGCCTCACCGAGCTCGGCACGATCGCCGCCAACGTGGTCGCACGCGCCATCGCGCGCGGTGTGTACAGCGCGACGGCGCTGCCGTTCGCCGGCGCTCAGGCGGCTTGGAAGGACCGGTTCGGCTAGCGCCTCACATCCATCCGGTGTCATCGCCCGGCGAAGACCGGGCGATCCAGTATTCCAGAGACGGTTGTGATAGAATCGATGGGCCGCGGCGTACTGGATGCCCCGGTCAAAGCCGGGGCATGACAGTGTCATTTGCGGAGAGAGTTCGCGCTCACACGCTCATCGACATGGACGAACCGGCAGTCGCTGAGGCGCCCTGTCCCTGCCCGCCTTGCCGCTGCATCAACTGCGCGAACAGATCGTAAGCCGAATTGGCGGAGGACCTGGAGGCGCCCGGCACCGTCGTCGACATCTTGAACCCGTCGGCGTAGGTGACGGTGGTGGTCGTCGAGCCGTCGGCATTGGTGGTCGTGGTCGAAGTCGAGCCGCGGCTCGCCTTCGACGAAGACTCCGATCCGACGCCCGAGGCGTCACCCGAGCCGTCAGCGCCTTGCGCGTCATGATGGCCGTGACCGCCCCTCAGCGCCTTCGTCATCTCACCGAGATTGATGCTGTCATCCGCATTCGCATCCATCTTCGAGAACACGTCATCGGCCTGGGCAAGGTTGGTGCCGCCCGCGCCGAGCGCGCCCTCGAACTCGGACTTGGTGATCTTCCCGTCGCCGTCCGCGTCGATCTGCGAGAACAGGTCCTTGAGCGCAGCCTCCCGGCCCTTCGACGTCGAGGATGTCGAACTCGACGAGGCCGCGCCGTCGGCCGACTGGCTCTGCGCCGCGAACAGCGCGTTCATCGTCTCCGGCGAGATCTGCGGATACCTGCCCGCATTGACCGACGAGGTCGCCCCGCCGGTCGTGCTGCTGCCGCTGTCGATCGCGAACGGATTGGTCGGCGCGCTCTGCGAGGAGCCCGTCTTGTGCGTCGCCGACGACGATTTCGAGTTCGTCAGCGACTGGATCGCGTCGAGCGCGCTCGAGACGGCGCCAAGGGCGAACAACATTGCACAACTCCAACCGATGCGGCATGCCGCGGCCAATGTTCTGTCAGGTGAGATCAGCAAGCGACGTGCCATCGCGAAAAGCTCAATGAAATCCGCATCCACAACGCTTCGCAGGCCGCGGGAACACCGGCAATTCGTGCCGGTCGCGGCAGAAATTTCCGCCCACAGAAAGCCCGCCCCTCCTGCATTGCCCGCCACGGAGCCCCATGTTAGGCGAGGCCATTCGTCGTCCGACCGCCATGTTCGACCGCCATGGGAAAACGCGCCATGACCCAAGCTTTCGCCCCCCGCCCCCTGGCCATCGCGCCCTCAATCCTGGCCTCGGACTTTTCGAAGCTCGGCGAGGAGGTACGGGCAGTGGACGCCGCCGGCGCAGACTGGATCCATCTCGACGTGATGGACGGACACTTCGTTCCCAACATCTCCTACGGCCCTGATGTCATCAGGGCGATGCGCCCGCACACCAAGAAGATCTTCGACGCGCATCTGATGATCTCGCCCTGCGATCCCTATCTCGAGGCCTTCGCGAAAGCCGGCTGCGACCACATCACCGTGCATGCGGAGGCAGGTCCCCACCTGCACCGTTCGCTCCAGGCGATCCGCGCGCTCGGCAAGAAGGCCGGCGTCTCGCTCAATCCGGCAACGCCGATCAGCGCGCTCGAATACGTCCTCGACCTCGTCGACCTCGTGCTGGTGATGTCGGTCAATCCCGGCTTCGGCGGCCAGGCCTTCATCCCTTCCGCGATCGGCAAGATCCGCGACATCCGCGCGATGACGGCAGGCCGTCCGATCGACATCGAGGTCGACGGCGGCGTCGGCCCCGATGTTGCGGGCGCGCTCGCCGCGGCCGGCGCCAACGCTTTCGTCGCCGGCACCTCGGTGTTCAGGGGCGGCACGCTGGAATCCTACAAGACCAACATCGCCGCGATCCGCAATGCGGCGCTGGGGGCCCGCGGCGAAGCGATTTGAGCTGGATCAAGCGGCGCAGGCGGACGAGCAGACATCCCGTGGCGTTTACGGGTGCTGCAGCGCGCAAAGCGTAAAATTACAATCCTGATCCGTACTCATCCGGACTTCACTGATTCGCGCAAATCACCACAAGTGACTCCTGCCTGCTTTTGACAGGAGCACATCATGACGACGACCCTGATTTGGACTGGCGTAGCGTTGTGGTTCGGATTCAATGCGGCGATCGCAGCTCGCAGCCTCTACGTGGCGCGACCGGTGAAGGCCGTATCCTCTGCCCGCATCATCCATCTTCATCGTCGCCGGGGATGATGCCATGCAGCTCGCACTCGTGAAACGTCAGCCGAAGCGCAGGTGCCGTATTCCACGGCGCCCGCATCCGAGCCTCGACTATTTCTTCGGCCGCCTCGAGCGCGCCGACAGCACGCTGGACCATGATGCCGGCCTTGACAATTCGGACCTCGATCGTTTGTTCGGCTCGCAGCGCCGACACCGAGACTACTTTTCCCGGACCGCCCCATGAAACCGCATTGCCCGAACTGCCTGAAGGAAATGACCAAGGCGTCCGCGTCGCGCAACCTGTTCAATTGCGAGCCCTGCCGCGAGATCATCCAGTATTTTGGCGGCAGCGCGGATCACGGCGAACCCGGCCCGCAATTCTCCTGGCCGATCCGCCGCAAGCAAGCGGCCTGATCCATCCCGCAAGACGGCAGGCGGTCTAACCCGCCATTTCGCCGGCATCTGCCCCGTCGACGTCCCCAGCCATCCGCGGCGGCCGCACCACGGTGACGGTGCAGGTCGCTTCCGAGGCCACCTTGGCCGAGACGCTGCCGAGCAGCGTGCGCCTGAACGAGCTCTGCCGCGCGCCGATGATGACGTGGTCGACCTGGTTGGCCTCGGCGAACTCCAGGATCGCGGCGGCGGGATCGACCGCCTCCAGCACATGAGCCGACAGCCGGCTCTCATCCAGCTTGAGCGGCGTCGCCCAATGCCTGAGCGCGACCAGGCGGTCGATATGCTTGTTGGAGCCCTGCTCGTCCAGGGTACGGTCGATCGCGATCCGGTTCAGCTTGAGCACGTTGACGCAGGCAAGCCGCGCCGACGGCAAGGTCGCCAGGATGCGCTCGGTGGTCACGCGCAGCGCCTCGTTCAGCTCCGGTGCCCCCTCCACGGTGTCGAGCGCGACGGCGAGGATCGGGCTCGATGCGATCTGGGCGGCGACATCCGATTTCGCGCGCGGCGCCAGGGCGCCCTGGTTGAAGCGCCGCCGCCAGGCAACGCTGAGGGGGTCGCGTTTCACCCGCTCCGAACGTGCGGTGAGCTTGACCTGGTCCGGATGGGCGAGATCGAAGGCGAGCTGGGACGCCGTCGGATAGCGCCACACCGGCTCGATCTCGAGACAGCGCAACACCACCTCCTGAAGCCAGGGCGGATAATCGGCGCGAAGCTTCCGCGGCGGATGCGGGTCGCGCCAGAGCCTGCGCCGCATCGCGCGCAGCGTCTCGCCCTCGCCGAACGGCCGCTCGCCGGTGGTGAAGAAGTAGAGCAGCACGCCGAGCGAAAACAGATCGCTGCGCGGATCGTCTCGCACGCCCAACAGCCGTTCCGGCGCCATGTAGGGCGCGGTGCCGTAAGGCAGGCGGAACTCCTCCTGCAGGAGATCAGGCAGGTGGTTGTGGTGCGACAGGCCATAGTCGATCAGCACCGCCTCGCCGCTATCGCGGAACATGATGCTGCTCGGCTTGATGTCGTGATGGATCACGTTCTGCCGGTGCAGGTCCGCGAGCGCGGTCGCGATCTTCGCGACGAGCTGCCGCGCCTCGTCATAAGGCAGCGGCAGGTCAGGGAGCCGCTTGTAGAGCGTGACGCCTGGGATGCGCTCGATCACGACATAGGCTTGCCGGGCGAAATCACCGGTGCCGAAGCAGGCCGGCACGTGCGGACCCGCAAGCCGCGGCAGGATCATCATCTCCATCTCGAAGGAGACGATCGCGGCGGGGTCCTCGCCCTCCGACACCCGCGGGATCTTCATCAGCAAGGGCACGTCGATGCCGGGATGGGTGACGGTCCACAGCGTCGCCATGCCGCCGGCATGCACGCATTCACCGATGGCGTAACCGTCGATCTCCGCACCTGACCTGACCAGGGGTTTCGGCATCGCCGTCAGCGCCCCTGCGACAGCCTGTCGGCCAGCCAGGACGGCAGTCCGTTGTCGCGGATCCTGCTTGCTGCGGCCGCGACGTCATAAGGTGCGCGACAATAGGTGATCTGGCATGAGACCGTGTCGAACAGCACGAACGACGCCGACGGATCGCCGTCACGGGGCTGGCCGACCGAGCCCAGCACGGCGAGCCATTGCCGTCCGCGCAGGAGCTGCACCGGGACGTCGGTCTTCGGCACGAAGCTCGTCATCTTGGCCGTCACCGACATCGAATAGAGCGCGGGACGGTGGATGTGGCCGCAGAACGTGACATGGGCGGACGTCGCGATCAGGCTCTTGGCGGCCTCCACCGTCGAGCGGACATAGTGCCAGCGCTGGGGATGAGAGGCCTCCGAGTGCACGAACAGGCGGCCGTCGTCCTCTACCAGCATCGGCAATTCGGCCAGGAATCGCCGCTGCGCGGTGTCGAGCCGGCCGCGGGTCCATTCGATCGCGATCTGCGCCTCGGCGTTCATGGTCTCGGCCGAGGAATTGACCGCCTGGTCATGATTGCCGCGCACCGCGACAGCGCCCTGCGCAACCAGCTCCATCGCCGTATCCACCACCCATTCCGGATCGGCGCCATAGCCGACCAAGTCGCCGAGCAGGACGAACCGCTCCGCTCCCTTGGCGCGGGCAAGCTTCAGGCAGGCCTCGAACGCCTGCCGGTTGCCGTGGATATCCGAGAAGACAGCGAGAAGCACGCACCCTCCACCCTCAAATTCTTATTGGAGGCCGATAAGGCCAAATTGAGGGAGGTCAAGAGGATGCGCCAGCGCCCGACCGTTTACCAGCGCAGCTGGCTGTGAAAGGCCTATTGCTCGTCCTTCGGCGGCATCCGGGGCGGCGGAATCGGGGTGAACACCGCGCCTTGCGCTCCGGCTGGCGGAGCATTGAATTCGCCGGTCGAGGAATCGCCGCCGCTGGTCTCCAGAATCGTCTTGGGCGTCACGTATTCCCGGACCATGTCGATCAGGCTGCCGTCGCCGCCGCCGAAATCGGCCGCGCGCCCGCCCTGCGGATGTCCGGCCGCGATCTCGTTCTCCGCGGCGTGGGTCTTGTCGGCCAGTCTGTCGTTGTAGGGCACACGAAAGGCGCGCGGGATGCCGCTCGGGCGATTGTCCGCGTCCAGCGCCTCGACCCAGAAATAGATCGAGCCGGGATCGCCCTGAAGCGAATGCGGCTCGACGATGCGGGCTTTCAGCAGCTTGAAGGTGGCCGGCAGCCGGTCCGTGCTGGCCCAGCCCAGCAGGCCGCGCATCTCGGTGAAGCTGACGACATAGAAGGCGCTGGTCACGACCACCGCGACCGCCTTCAGCGACCAGTGCAGCCGCGCATAGACCAGCACGACCAGCAGCAGCGCCCCGATGACCGCGTAGGCGACCGACAGCGTGAGGATGACCGTTTGCAGGCTAGTCACGGCGTACCCTCGTAGCATTCCTGCTCACACCGGTCCTGGGGTCGAGATCGCCGCCGTTGCGCCAGCTGCTGCGGAACGTCTCCAGCAGCGATTTCGGCCGCTGATCGACATTGACGACCTTGCCTTCGGCATCAATGCGGAAACGTACCGCGGTCTTCTCGTCGCCGGTGTGGTCCAGCGTGAACTTGTTGTCGAAGATCACCTGCGCGGTCGGATTGAGCTTCTGCACCTTCACATTGGCCGTCACAGCCTCGCCGGTCGTGGCGACGAAATGCGAGACATTCACCGTATATTCGCCGGCGAGGATGCCGCGCACCGTGACGATCTCCTCGCGGATGGGAGAAGCGATCTTCTTGCCGGCGACGATGATGAAGTCGTTGGCGCCGCCGCGGTCGTCGCGGTCGAGCGTGAGGAAGCCGGCCTCGCGGTGGCGGTACCAGGCGATGTTGCCGGCGGGATCCTGCACGAAGAGGTCGAGATCGTCGGGGTGATTGTCCGGCCAGTCCAGCGTGATCATGAACTCCGCCTTGGAGTCGATCTTGCCGTCCTTGGCATCCGGGGAGACCGCGAGCAGCGCGAGGAAAAACAGGAATGCGATCACCTGGAGCGCCTTGAACAGCATCACGCCCAGCGGATCGAACGGCTCCTCGCGCGGATAGAGACCGAAATCATCCATCATGACCGTGCACCAGAACCCTTGCGCTCCAGCACCGGCGTCACATAGGTCTCGGTCAGCACCACCGCGTCCGAGAACACCCGCTGGGTCGCGGCGTCCAGCATGTAGTACTGGATGCGGACCAGGATCGAGCCGACGAGGCCGGCGAGCGTCGTGTACATCGCGACCGCCATGCCGTCGCTCATCAAGCCCATCGAGGAGCGCATCGCGACCTTGTCGGCGGCATCCAGCCCCGCGATCGGCGCCAGCATGATGATGAAGCCGATGATGGTGCCGAGCAGGCCGAGCTTCATCAGCGTGTCGGAGACGAAGGCCCCGAATCCGTTGGAGCCGCGCAAGCGGTCGGCGAGCGTCCGCAGCAGCAGGGTCTGATCGACCGGGCGATAGTCCTGGGCGGTGGCCTTGGTCACCAGGCTCTCGATGTGGTCGCGCACGAGACCGCGCGGCAGCGACGTCCCGCGCGCATCAAGCACCTTGCCGCCGTCAGGCGCCGCGAGCGCCGCCCGGCAGCGCCGCGCCGCCGCCCCCTCGCGCGAGATCGCGCGCGTGCGCAAGAAGCAGTGGCCGCAGGTCAGGATGTAGAGCGCCGCGATGACGCTGGAAATGTAGGTGCGGTCCGAGGTCAGCATCAGATGGATCAGGCCGAACCGCCACAGCAGCACGACGGCGAAGATCGAGAGGCCGGTGAAGATCATCCAGAACAGCAGCGCGCTGCGCTCGGAGGGGTCGGCCGTGGTCCCCGCGATCGGTCCAATCGTCATCGAAGTCATGCTGCACCGCTCCTCGCCCGCAACGATTGGCCCCAAAAGATTCCTGCCCGATTAGATCAAAGCCGCCGCGCCCGGTCCAAAGACCCATGCCCAATCCGGCTTGGGAAATTTGCCCGAGCTGCAATCCTGGCGTTCCCTGCAATTGGCAAGGCGCGGCAGCGTTGTTAGGCTGACCTTACCAAACGTCGGGGATGATCGCATGCGCCTCGTGCTTCAGCTTGTCGCCCGTCTGCTGCTCATCGTCGCGCTTTGCCTTGGAGCCGCGACCGTCTGGGCCACCTTCGACGCCTATCGCAGCGTCGATCGGGCGACTGCGGCCTCGGCACAACGGGTCGCACAGGCGCTACAGGCGCTGTATTGGCGTGAGCTTTTGTTGCGCAGCAGCAGAGCGCGCGAGCATCTTCTGCCGGTTCCAGACTGGCGCACGCTGGAGACGATGAAGCTGATCTCGCCCGGCGTCTGCGTCGAGTTCC
Source organism: Bradyrhizobium sp. SZCCT0231 (assembly GCF_018130245.1). Taxonomy (GTDB): domain Bacteria; phylum Pseudomonadota; class Alphaproteobacteria; order Rhizobiales; family Xanthobacteraceae; genus Bradyrhizobium; species Bradyrhizobium japonicum_F. The sequence goes on along the minus strand of NZ_JAFCKP010000002.1, from coordinate 400,469 downwards.
AGCCGGCTGCGGCATTCGAGAAGCCGCTCTGCGGGCAGAGCGAGGGGTTGGGCAAGACGCCGCCACGTTGGTTCGCCGCCATTGTGCCCACCTTCCTCGGCAGCCACGCCGAGGTGGTACGGCCCGTCAGCCCCCGCGCGGCGGCTGCCGGGACGGTGGTCGCGACGCCGGACGGGGCGGCGGCCGTCTCGCTGGCCTGGGAGTACATCCTCAACGTCATCGACGTCGCGCTGTTGATGGCGGCGGCAATTGCGCTGCTGGCGTCGCTGGCGATCGCACATGCGCTGGCGCCGGCGCGCGAGATCGTCACCGCCTTGCAGCGCATGGCGCGCGGTCAATATCGCACGAATCTGCCGCGCTTCCGTTCGATGGAGCTCGCGATGATCGGCAGCGCCGTCGGCGAGCTCGGCGGCCGGCTGGAGGAAGCCACCGAGCAGCGCGCCGCGCTGACGCGGCGCCTGATCGAGATCCGCGACGACGAACGCCGCGCCCTCGCCCGCGAGTTGCACGACGAGTTCGGCCAGAATCTCTCCGCCATCCTCGCCTTCGCCAATACAATCGAAACGGCGAGCACGAAGGACAACAGCGACGCCGGGATCGCGCAGGATGCGCGCATGATCTCGCAAGCCACCCATCACCTGATGGCTTCGCTGCGCGATGCGCTGAAGCGGCTGCGCAATCCGCTGCCCGAGGAGCTCGGGCTCGAGGCAAGCCTCGTCAATCTCGTCGACAGCTGGCGCTCGCACAGTGCGGCGCGGCCGACGATCCGGCTCGACCTCAGGGGCGACCTCACCGACATCAGCGGACCGGCCGCCACCGCGGCCTATCGCGTGGCACAGGAATGCCTGACCAACGCGCTGCGTCACGGGGCGGCGCGCGAGATCTCGCTACGCGTCGAGCGGCGCGCGGGCGTGGACGATGCGCTGCTGATCCGTATCGAGGACGATGGCGGCGGCGATGCGGCCCGTGTCGCGCAGTCGGCCGGTTTCGGCCTGACCGGCATCCGCGAGCGCGTCACGGCCGCCGGCGGATCGCTGTCGATCCTGCCTGCCCGCGGCGGCCTCAGCGTTGCCGCCACCATTCCACTCGCTGCGTGAGGCCGGAATGAGCGAGGTTGCAGCAACAGGCATTTCCGTGCTGCTGGTCGATGACCACCCGATCGTGCGGCAAGGCTATCGGCGCGTGCTGGAGAGCCAGGGCGATCTGCATGTCGTGGCTGAAGCCGACAACGCCGCGGACGCCTACGGCGCGTTCAAGGCGCATGATCCCGATGTCGTCGTGCTCGATATCTCGATGCCCGGCGCGAGCGGGCTGGAGGCGATCCGCAACATCCGCGCGCGCAGCCCGCGAGCGCGGATCCTCGTCTTCACCATGCACAACGAAGCCGTGCTGGTGAAGGCAGCCTTCGGCGCGGGCGCGAGCGGCTTCGTCACCAAGAGCAGCGAGCCGTCCGCGGTTGTGCACGCCGTCCGCAGCGTGGCGCGCGGCGAGCGCGCCATGAGCGATGACATCGCGCATGTGCTGGCAGAGGACAGTTTGTCGGCGGGCTCTGCGCTGGATCAACTGGGCGAACGCGAGATCGAGATCCTGCGCCAGTTCGCCGGCGGCGCCACCACCGAGCAGATCGCAGCACATCTCAATCTCAGTGTGAAGACAGTCCAGAACTATCACTACCTGATCAAGTCGAAGACCGGCGCGCGCACGGATGCGCAGCTGGTGCGGCTCGCCGCGACATGCGGGCTGACGAGGATCTAGCAGCAAAGCTGCCGCACTGCCTTATCCCTTGAAGCTTCTCAATCTGCTGAACCAAATTGGAACGGAGCGGTTAGTACGGCAGTGAAGGAGTAAAGGGTCATGAGCAAGGGTCACCACAAGGCAGTCGACCATCCCCCGATCATTACCGTAGGCGAGCTCATCGACGAACTTTGCCGCCTGCCGGACACAGCCGTCGTCCACTTTCGCTGCCCGATGTTGGATCAGGAGCTGACATTCTACCGCCTTCGAAAGCGGTCAAAAGACGCCGTCGAAATCGCAGTCAATGCATATCCGGATAGTCCGCCGGTCGTGCCATCGTCCGATCCTGCCTTCCACACGCGAAGACATTCGGTTTCCTCGCCCTCACTTCGCGATGGCGCCGCTCTCCACAAGACAAGAGATTGATTGGCCGCACCCGGGACTGAATGGGTCCTGCGGCCTTAGGCCGCCCTCAACCCGCGCAGCACCAGCGCCAGCGTCGCATCGACGCGCGCGGAGAGATCGGCGTCCTTCCACTCGTCGGCATGGGCCGGATGGTGGAAGCGGACGGTCGCATCGAAGATCGCGCGGGCGGTCGCCTTGACGTCGCCCACGGCGAATTCGCCCTGCTTCACGCCGTCGGTCAGGATCGCCGCGATCTGGTCGATCATGGTGTCCTTGTGGCACTTGACGGCCGCGCAGGCCTCGCGCGCCAGGGTCAGATAAGTCTCGAACATTTCAGGATCGTCGAGCACACGCGAACGCTTGGCGGCGAACAGCGTGCGCAGCCAGCGGTCGAGCCTGTCGGGCGCCGGCCCCTGCTCCTTGGCGATCGCCAGCAACGGGGCGTCGATGCGGTCCAGCCAGCGCTTGGCGACGGCCTCGCGCAGCGAGGCCTTGCTCGGGAAATGGCGATAGACGCTGCCGTGGCTCACATCGAGCGCACGGGCAACGTCGACCACGGTGGCCTTGGCAAGCCCGTAACGCCTGAGCACGTCCTCGGTGACCTCGAGGATCCGCTCCGGCGTCAAGACAACGGCTTCATTCATGCCAGCACCATGTTCCCGTTTGGGGCTCAGTTACCCGGCAGTAGGGCTGCTTCCGAAGCGCCCTCGCCGGTCGTTCGGAAAGCCTATGCCTTAATGAGGCAGTTTTGCAGCCTGCGCCGCGATCTGGCGCGCCACCAGCAAATTGAGCCAATGCCCAATCACGCCGGTGAAATTGAGGATTTCGGTCGTCATTGTCTTAAGTCTCCATTCTCCGCGGTCCCCGTTCTTCAATCCGCCCTCCGATCCGAGCTTGTTCGGATGTCGGGCTCCCCGGGGCCGTCGCGGGACGCCCAATCGGAGCGTCCGGAAACGGATATACACGTCTCGCTGACAGATTTCAATATCTGTCAGTCAATGATCCGTGATTGACCGCTGATTTCTGCGGCTCCCCGGCCAAGCCCCGGAGGCGACCCGCCCCCAGCCGGCCTGGGCGCTAGCTGCCTGTTCGGTCCAATCATCCCCCGCTACCTTGCCCCCGCCGTTTGTTTCGCTCTCCCCGCTCTGCTAAATCACGGCGTAAAAAACATTTTGGCTGGCACCGCCCCCTTGGGCCGCCCGCCTACCTTGCTGGAGCCGTCAGATGATCCCCCGCTACACCCGCCCGGAAATGGCCTCGATCTGGGAGCCGCAGACCCGGTTCAAGATCTGGTTCGAGATCGAGGCGCATGCGGCGGACGCGCTCGCCGAGCTCGGGACCATCCCCAAGGAGGCCGCCAGGACGGTCTGGGCCAAGGCCAAGGACGCCATTTTCGACGTCGCCCGGATCGACGAAATCGAGCGCGAGACCAAGCACGACGTCATCGCTTTCCTCACCCACCTCGCCGAGATCGTCGGCCCCGAGGCGCGCTTCGTGCACCAGGGCATGACCTCCTCCGACGTGCTCGACACCTGCCTCAACGTCCAGCTCACCCGCGCCGCCGACCTCTTGCTTGCCGACCTCGACAAGGTGCTGGCCGCGCTGAAGAAGCGCGCCTTCGAGCACAAGATGACGCCGACCATCGGCCGCAGCCACGGCATCCACGCCGAGCCCGTCACCTTCGGCCTCAAGCTCGCTTATGCCTATGCCGAGTTCACCCGCGCCAAGGAGCGCCTGATCGCGGCGCGCAAGGAGGTTGCGACCTGCGCCATCTCCGGCGCCGTCGGCACCTTCGCGCAGATCGACCCGCGCGTCGAAGAGCATGTCGCCAAGGCCATGGGCCTCGTGCCGGAGCCGATCTCGACGCAGGTGATCCCGCGCGATCGTCATGCGATGTATTTCTCGACGCTCGGCGTGATAGCGTCCTCGATCGAGCGCATCGCCGTGGAAATCCGCCACATGCAGCGCACCGAGGTGCTCGAGGCGGAAGAGTTCTTTTCCGAAGGGCAGAAGGGCTCGTCCGCGATGCCGCACAAGCGCAACCCGGTGCTGTCGGAGAACCTCACCGGCCTCTCCCGCATGGTGCGCGCCTATGTGACGCCGGCGCTGGAGAACGTCGTGCTCTGGCACGAGCGCGACATTTCGCACTCCTCGGCCGAGCGCATGATGGGCCCTGACGCGACCGTGACGCTCGACTTCGCGCTGGTGCGCCTCGCCGGCCTGATCGACAAGCTCCTGGTGTACCCCGCCAACATGCAGAAGAACCTCGACCGCCTCGGCGGCCTCGTGCATTCGCAGCGCGTGCTGCTGGCGCTGACCCAGAAGGGCGCCAGCCGCGAGGATTCCTACAAGCTGGTGCAGCGCAACGCCATGCCGGTCTGGCGCGGCGAAGGCGACTTCCTCCAGCTCCTCAAGAAGGACACCGAGGTGAAGAAATATCTCACCGACGCCGAGATCGAGGAGCAGTTCGACCTCGGCTATCACCTCAAGCACGTCGACACGATCTTCAAGCGCGTGTTCGGGGAGTCGTAGGATCGTAGGGTGGGTTAGCCTTGCGGCTGCGCGAAGCGCAGTCCGCTGGGCGTAACCCACCTCTTTCGCGTCCACGGAGACAAACAGTGGTGGGTTACGCCGCGCAGATGCGCTATGCGCATCTGCAGGGCTAACCCACCCTACGAACGACAACAAAAAACGGATCCCACCTCATGCCCATCGTCAATCGCGTCGCCGCCCTCTCCGACGAAATGGCCGCCTGGCGCCATGACTTCCACGAGAACCCCGAGCTGCTCTACGAAGTCCACCGCACCGCCGCCATCGTCGCCGATCGCTTGCGCGAGTTCGGCTGCGACGAGGTGGTGACGGGCATCGGCCGCACCGGCGTGGTCGGCGTGATCCGCGGCCGCAAGTCCGGCTCCGGCAAGACCATCGGCCTGCGCGCCGACATGGACGCGCTGCCGATCATGGAAACCTCGGGCGTGCCCTATGCGTCAAAGGTCCCCGGCAAGATGCACGCTTGCGGCCATGACGGCCACACCGCGATGCTGCTGGGCGCGGCCAAATATCTCGCCGAGACGCGCAATTTCGACGGCACCGCCGTCATGATCTTCCAGCCCGCCGAGGAAGGCGGCGGCGGCGGCAAGGCCATGGTCGAAGACGGGCTGATGACGCGCTGGAACATCCAGGAGGTCTACGGCATGCACAACATGCCGAACCTGCCCGAAGGCCATTTCGCCACCACGCCCGGCCCGATGCTCGCCTCCTCCGACAACATCCAGATCACCGTCCGCGGCAAGGGCGGCCACGCCGGCGCAGGTCCACACAAATCGGTCGACAGCGTGCTGATCGGCTCGCAGATCGTGGGTGCGCTACAGTCGATCGTCGCGCGCAACGTCGATCCGCTGAAGTCAGCGGTGATCTCGATCACGCAATTCCATTCCGGCACGGCCTTCAACATCATCCCTGAGGTCGCCGAGCTCGCCGGCACCGTGCGCACGCTCGACCCCGAAGTGCGCGATCTCGTCGAGCGCCGCATCGGCGAAGTCGCCGACAGCATCGCCCGCGCCTATGGCGGTTCGGCCGAGACGAAGTACACGCGGATGTATCCGGTGACGATGAACCATGCGCGCGAGGCCGGCATTGCCGCCGACGTCGCCCGCGACATCGTCGGCACCGATCGCGTCAACGACAAGTTCGTCCCGATGATGGGCGCCGAGGATTTCTCCTTCATGCTGGAAGCACGCCCCGGCGCGATGGTGCTGGTCGGCATGGGCGACGGCAACGAGTGCCACCACCCGGCCTATGTCTTCAACGACAACATCCTAGGCCACGGCGCCTCGTTCTGGGCTCGTCTGGTCGAGACGCGGATGCCGGCGGGTTAGAGGCTTCGTAGGGTGGGTTAGCGCGCGGCTGTGCGAAGCACAGTCCGCTAGCGTAACCCACCACTTCTGTTGCCGCGGAGACGAAAGAGGTGGGTTACACCGAGCAGCTGCGCTTTGCGCATCTGCAGGGCTAACCCACCCTACGAGATCACTGCCCTTCTTACACCTGCACCACCTCGTGGCGCATCACGAACGGTGCAAGCAGTGCATGCACCTCGCTCGCAACCTGCTCGCGCTGGTCCGACGGCAGGCCGGCAAGCGTGACAGTCGCGATCGAGCCGTGGCTGCCGTGCGGACCGACCTTCACCCTGCAATCGATGCCGCGCCCGACCAGCGGCGCCAGCACCTTGGTGAACACGCGCTCGGCCGCGTCCCAGCGCAGCTGCGGCTTGAACACCTTGCCGACGCCCGTCACCGGCATCGGATCGATTGGAATGACCTGCACCGGAACGGCGGCGCGCTCCGGCGTGCGCTCGCGCACCCACGCTTCCAGCTCGCCCGGCTCCACCTTTGTGCCGGGCTTCAGCTGCACGTACCCCACCGGCAATTCGCCGGCATAGGCGTCCGGCTGGCCGACCACCGCGGCGAAGCCGACGGCGGGATGTCTGAACATGATCTCCTCGATCGGCGCCGGATCGATGTTGTGGCCGCCGCGGATCACGAGATCCTTGGCGCGGCCGGTGATCCAGAGATAGCCGTCGGCATCGAGCCGGCCGAGATCGCCGGAGTTGACCCAGACCTCGTCGACGAAGGCGCCTTTGTTGTGCTCGTCGTTGAGATAGCCGCCGAACACGCCGGGCCCGGCCATGATGACGACCCCGATCTCGTCCGGCTTACAGTCGCGGATCAGGCGTCCCTCGGCATCGAGCTGCACGATGCGCACGCGCGCATAAGGCATGGGAAGGCCGACCGAGCCGAGCCGGATCGGCCGGCCGGGATAAGCGAGCGTGTGCACGCTCGAGGTCTCGGTCATGCCGTAGACCTCGACCACCGGTAGCTTCAGTTTCTCCTGAATCGCCGAGCCGACCGCGACCGGAATCGCCGAGCCGCCACCTGCCGCATATTTCAGGCTCGAGATATCCGCGTTGCCCGGCGGCACCGCGAGGGTCGCGGCGAGCACCGTCGGCACGCTCGACAGCGCTTCGGGCTTGAACCGCTCGACGAGCTGCCAGATGTTCTTCACCGCATTCGGGTTGCGCCAGCCGCTCGGCGACAGCACGACCAGCGAGCCGCCGCTCGACAGCGTCGTCAGCACCTGTGTCAGCGATCCACCGACGTGAAACAGCGGCATGCCAAACAGCAGATTGGCGCCGCGCTTGCCCTTCAACAGCAGATTGAGCGCCCAGGCCTGATAGACTTGGTTGGCGTGGGTGTGCCGCACCAGCTTCGGCGTGCCGGTGGTGCCGCCGGTGTGGAAATAGGCGGCGATGTCGCCGCCGCGAATCTGGCGTCCGCTGACGAGCCGGTCCGAGGGCTGCTGCTTGATCAGGTCGCTGAAGGCAAAGATGCCATTGGCCGGATCGCCGCCGCCGAATACCTGCACGATGGCCTTCAGGTGCTTGAGCTGCGGGCGGATCTGCTCGACCTTCTGCCAGATGTCGGTGCCCGGCATCGGTCCGAGCGCCACCAGGATCTTGGTGTTGGCGGCCTGAAGGATCTCAGCGATCTGGTGCGGCTCGAGCAGCGGATTGACGGGATTGGCGATGCCGGCGGCTTCCGCACCGAACAGAGTGACGAAGGCATCCGGCACCAGCGGCAGCATGAAGCTGATGACGTCGCCCTTCTCGGCGCCGAGCGCGTGAAACATGTTGGCGACCTGCGTGACGCGCGCGATGAAATCGCGATACGTGACGACCAGCGGCGTGTCGGCGGGATCAGCATTTTGCAGGAACTGGATCGCCGCCCCGTCGGGGTTGCGCCCAGCACCAAGCCTGATGGCGTCATAGGTGCTCGCAGCCGCGACGCGGTCGGCGTAGGGGACCTGCTCGAACGCCCGGACCTCCTCGTCCGTCAAAAGATCCGGATAGTCGTTGCCGATCAACCGATCGAGCGCGTGGATACCCGCCATGAAGTTCCGTCCTCCCTCAGATGCATGTCCCCCGCCCCATATCTTTTGACATTTTGGTTCGGCGAGGCCTCGGCCGATGGCCGGCCGACCCGGACCAGAATGATGGATGATTTCGGTTTCGTCCATCGCCTAGCCGCAGTGGCTCTTGAACCTCTGCGCCTGATCCGGTGACCAAGAACAGCCATTGAATTCGCTTGCCAGCGCCCTGCCGCAAGACTCGAGGTCATCATGACGACGCCCCTGCGGAACCGGATCACACGGCTGATCGCTGCGTTCGCGATGGTATCCGCGATCGCCCTGCCCGGTGCCGCGCTTGCCGACAGCCAGCTCGACAAGGTCCGCGTCAAGGTCGCGGCCTTCATCGCCGACAAGATGGAGAAGCTGGGCGGATCGCGCATCGTCTACAAGGTGGACACCGACGCCTTGCGGGAGGCGGTCACGACGGATCTGCGCGACGACGTCTACAAGATCCTGCGTGAGGGCCGGATCGCGTTCTCCGGACTCGCGATCCGCGACGGCGGCGTCGACGTGAAGATCGCGGACGCCAAAGGTCGCGAGCAGCTCACGCGCAAGCTCGCCTCGGCGGCGGAGGGGTTACCCACACACGCGCTCACGGTGACCGACGCCGGCGACGGGCTGCTCAGGCTCGCGCCGACCGATGCCGCATCCGCCGCGCGGCTGCACGATCTCGTCGAAGATTCCATCGCCATGATCGAGCAGCGCCTCAAGGACGCCGGCGTCAAGCTTGCCAGCGTCCAGCCTGAGGGGACCGACCGCATCCGCATCTTCCTGCCCGGCGTGACGGAGCCCGAGCATGTCACCGCGATCTTCGCCAAGAAGGTCAAGGTCGGCTTCCACCTGATCGACCTCTCGATGTCCGCGGAGCAGGCGCAATCGGGCACGCCGCCGGCGGGCACGGAAGTCCTGCTCGGCTTCAAGGACAAGCTTCCTTATCTCGTCGCCAAGGACAGCGCGCTCGAGGGCTCCGACATCAGCCATGCCGGCCCGGGATTCAGCGCAGGCACCAAGGAGCCGATTGCCTCGTTCCGCTTCAACGGCCGCGGCACGCGGCGCTTTGCCCACATCACTGCAGAGAACGTCGGAAAGCCCTTTGCCATCGTGCTCGACGACAAGGTGATCTCCGCTCCCGTGATCCGCGAGCCCATCACCGGCGGCTCAGGGCAGATTTCCGGCAACTTCACCCTGGAAGAGGCCAACAGTGTCGCCATGCTGATGCGCGCCGGCTCGCTGCCGGGACGCCTTGGCCTGGTCGAACAGCAGGTCGTGCAGCCCGCCACCAAGCCGTAAGCGACGGCCGCCCCCGCCGCGTCGGTCGTCCAGGCCGGGTCCGCGACGCCGAAGCCCGCACGGCTGCCCCGAATCACGGCCGCGCCGCGGCGAGACGCGCAACCAACGGGCAATTGCCGAAACGCCCGATCAGGCTAGAATTTGCCTCTTGCGGCATGACGGCCGGAAGCGTCATTCAAGCGGTCGTCATTCGATTTCGGCTATACGAGTGCCGACCAGGACTGAATGCCTTACGTGGGGTTAGTACCATGCCGTCCGGCAGCGCAGACATTTCGTCGATCCTCGACCGCATTCTCGACGCGGCCACGGATAACCTCAGGATCGCGAAAATCCTGGTGCAGATGGGCCTCGACCCCGACAACGTCACCTACGACGCGATCTTCAATCGGCTCTTGGAGATATTCGTCCACAACATCACGCTCGCCAATCTGTTTGCCGTGGTCGGGGCGGTCTTCTTCGTCGCCACCCTCTTGATGCGGACGATGGTGCCGCTGCGCGTCGCCAACATGATCGGCTGCGCGTTCTTTGCTCTCTTCGGCGCGCTCACCGCCAACGTCGCGACGTTCCTGCTCTATCTCCTGATGCTTCCGATCAACGCCCTGCGCCTGCGGCAGATGCTCAAGCTGGTCAAGAAGGCGCGGCATGCGACCGAAGGCGACATGTCGATTGAATGGCTCAAGCCGTTCATGACCGAGCGCAAATATCGCCGCGGCGACACGCTGTTCAAGCTGGGCGACCCCGCCAAGGAGATGCTGCTCACGGTCACCGGCAAATTCCTGGTCAAGGAGATCAACGTCGAGATCCTGCCGGGCGCGCTGATGGGCGAGCTCGGCTTCCTGACGCCGGACAACCGCCGCACCGGAACGATCGAATGCATCGAGGACGGCCAGGTGCTGACGATCACCTATGACCGGCTGCTCGAGATCTACTTCCAGGATCCGCAGTTCGGCTATTATTTCCTGGTGCTGACCAGCCAGCGCCTCCTGCAAAACATCGATCGCTTGCAGAAGCAACTGGCAACGGAGCGCGCGGCCGCCACGAACAGGATCGCGTGAGCGCTGCGCGCGTCCCACGTGAGATCGCACATCACGACGTGATGTGGAGAAGGCGCGCGCCCATATCTTGCTCTCGTGCCCCGGACGCAGCGCAGCGCTTTCGCGGTGCGCTGCAGAGCCGGGGCCCATGCCTCCAAGAGCAACCGTGCGGCATGGGTCCCGGCTCTGCGCGGCAACGCTAAGAAGCGTTGCAGCGCGTCCGGGACACGAGACTTCGGCCCTCCGGGTCGGGATCCGCCGCAAAATCGCCCCAAAAACCGAATGGTAACCATGAGGGGTTAGGGTAATGGCGTGACCAATTCTCCGACGATCCTGGTGTTCGATTCCGGCCTTGGCGGGCTCACGGTGCTGCGTGAGGTCGTGACTGCGCGCCCGGACGCGCATTATGTCTATGTCGCCGACGATGCCTTCTTCCCCTACGGCCACCACAGCGAGGACGAGATCATCGCCCGCGTCGTGCCGCTGATGGGGGAGCTGATCGGCACCCATGATCCCGACCTCGTCGTCATCGCCTGCAACACGGCGTCCACCCTGGTCCTGTCGCACTTGCGCGCAGCCTATTCCCTGCCCTTCGTCGGGACGGTGCCGGCGATCAAGCCGGCCTGCGCTCAGTCCAGGACCCGCCGCGTCTCGGTGCTCGGCACCAAGGGCACGGTGAAGCGCGAATACACCAAGGCGCTGATCCGCAATTTCGCGCAAGGATGCGAGGTGACGCTGGTCGGCTCGCCGGAGCTCGCCTCGCTCGCCGAGGCCGCGCTAGGCGGCACCCCCATCAGCGACGGCGCCATCCTCGCCGAGCTCGCCCCCTGCTTCGTCGGCGATGCCGCGGACGCGAGCGCGCGCACCGACACCGTGGTGCTCGCCTGCACGCACTATCCGCTGCTGCTCGACCGGCTGAAGAAGCTCGCACCCTGGCCGGTCGACTGGATCGATCCGGCGCCCGCGATCGCCCGCCGCGTCTCGGATCTGCTCGGTGCGCCTGGTTGCGGCATCGCGCAGTCCGGCGCCGAGATGATTTTTACATCAAAGCGCGTACATGGCCTTTCGGCCACGCTGACGCCGTTCTTCGGCGGGCGCGCTGTGGCCTGACTTGCGCCTCGACGGCGCGCTGCTAGGCTTTGCCGTCGCCATCGTCCCGCAGGTTTTCCATGTCGGTCCCGACTCAGCCGCTCAACCGCCTCCGCCAATTGTGGCGCGAGGGCCGCCCCGCCTTCGGCGCGATCGCGACCATCCCGAGCGTGCAGATGGTGCAGATCATGGCGCGCTCGCTCGACTGGATCATCGTCGATCTCGAACATGGTCCGATTGGTTTGACCGAAGCACATGCGATGATCGCCGCCACGACCGGCACGCCCTGCACCCCCTTGGTGCGGATCGCCGCGAACGAGCCGTGGCTCGCGAAGGCCCCAATGGACATCGGCGCCTTCGGCATCAACTTCCCGATGATCACGAGCCGCGCCGACGCCGAAAAAGCAGTGCGCAGCGTGCGCTACCCGCCGCGCGGCGACCGGCTCTGGGGCCCGTTCCACGCGCCGTTCCGCTGGGGGCAGTCGATGCCGGACTACATGGCCAGCGCCGACGACGAGATGATCTGCATGATCACCATCGAGCATGTCGATGCCGTCAATCGCATCGACGAGATCATGGCGACATCAGGCATCGACGTCGCCGTGATCGGCCCCGGCGATCTCGCCACCTCCATCAACAAGCGCGGCCAGATGGACGATCCGGAGCTGCTCGAACTGATCGCGCGCGCCGAGGCCGGCATCCTCCGAAGCGGCGTGCCGATCGGCGGCGTGGCGCGCACCGCCGACCAGGCCAACGCCCTGATCGACCGCGGCTACCGCGCGATCGCGCTCGGTTTCGACTGGTCGCTGTTCCAGCGCGGAATCATGGCGGCGTTCGAGGGGGTCAGGCGCTGAACAAGCCGATTGACGCATTGTCGGGACCTGCGGCGCCGCCGCGATCGCCCACTCAAGAGATAAGCCATTGAAAATAATTGATTTTTACGTCCATATCAGGACCAAATTGGCGATGCCCCGAAGCGGCGAACCGACCGACCCTAAACGGGTTGGTTCGTGCTAGAGCGAGCGGGCGAGCACCCCGCTCGCTGCACATATTTTGATCTTTTGATCCCTGGGAAACGGAGACAATGCGCGGGACGCCCAAGACCATTTCGCTGCGGCGCCGTCTGATCTGCGACCTCATGCATGCCTCGATGGGCGTGCCCTTCGTTTCGCTCTCCCGTTCGCTCAATATCCGCCCCCTGCTGGACGCCCGCACGGCGGCGACAGCCCCCGCCGGCTGGGCCGCGATGTTCGTCAAGGCGTTCGCCCTGGTTGCCCGAGACGAGCCGATCCTTCGCACCGTCTACGCCAAATGGCCGTGGCCGGCCCTCTATGAGCTGCCGAAGAGCGTGGCGACGGTCGCGATCGCCCGGGTCGAGAATGGCGAGGAATGCGTGCTGCCTCAGCGAATCGCCGCTCCTGAGACCCTTTCGCTGGCAGCGATCGATGCGGAAATCCGGCTCGGCAAGACGGCCCCGGTTGAGGACGTCCCGATGTTCCGCAAGATCATGCGGGCAACCCGCCTGCCGCTACCGCTGCGGCGCCTGTCCTGGGCCATCGGCCTGAATTTCGGCCGCCAGCGCGGCAACTGGTTCGGCAGCTTCGCGGTGAGCTCGGTGGCCGCCTATGGCGGCGGCGAGCTCCACCCCATCACGCCGGGCCCCTTTGTCGTCAGCTATGGGCTCGTCGGGCCGGATCAGACGATCCATGTCGTGATCCGCTGGGACCACCGGGTCACCGACGCCGCCCCGATCGCGAGGGTCCTGACCCGGCTGGAACAGGTCCTGAACACTGAAATCGCTGCCGAATTGCGGGAAGCCATTCCCAAGCCCGTCCGCGCGGTGAGGAGCTGATTCCGGGGCCACTCGCATTGACAGCCGGCCCCAAACTCCCCTAAAAGCCGCCTGCTCGCGGGCCGATTTCGGCCCGCGAAGCGTTTCGCGACCCGTGGTCAAATCCCTTAAGCTTTGGGGATCGGACCTGTCGGTGCCGGGATCATCCCGTCACACAGGAGGGCGCGTTTCCTCAAACCATGCAACCGAAGAGGACGCGATGACTAAGCGCAGTGAGGCGAAGTACAAGATCGATCGCCGTATGGGCCAGAACATCTGGGGCCGCCCGAAGAGCCCCGTGAACCGCAGGGAGTACGGCCCCGGCCAGCACGGCCAGCGCCGCAAGGGCAAGCTCTCCGACTTCGGCGTGCAGCTCCGCGCCAAGCAGAAGCTGAAGGGCTATTACGCCAACATCAGCGAGCGTCAGTTCCACGGCATCTATGTCGAGGCGAGCCGCCTCAAGGGCGACACCGGCGAGAACCTGATCGGCCTCCTGGAGCGCCGTCTCGACGCGGTCGTGTACCGCGCCAAGTTCGTCTCCACCATCTTCGCCGCCCGCCAGTTCATCAACCACGGCCACGTCAAGGTGAACGGCCGCAAGGTCAACATCTCGAGCTACCAGCTCAAGGTCGGCGACGTGATCGAGGTCAAGGAAGCCTCCAAGCAGCTCGCCCACGTGCTCGAAGCCAGCCAGCTCCCCGAGCGCGAGGTCCCCGACTATCTCGAAGTCGACCACGGCAAGATGACCGCGAAATACACCCGCATCCCCGGCCTCTCCGATGTGCCGTTCCCGGTGCAGATGGAGCCGCATCTGGTCGTCGAATTCTATTCGCGCTGATCATTCGGCAGATCGACGTTCAAAGGCCCCGGTTTTCCGGGGCCTTTTTGTTTGGTAGCATGCCATCGATGTCTCGCGCGGCCGACCAGTTCGTCAACACTCTGCCTTCGGCAGCGCCGACTGAAGCGGCGCTTCGCGCGTGGGAGGCCCTCTCCCGCGCCGAGCAGATCTGCCGATATCAGGGGCTGTTCGCTCTGCCTGATTGCAATATCTTCACAGCTGACACGCCAGGCGAGATCCTCCTCGCCGCTCGGCAGCGCGTCGCTCAATGTTCTCGTGGCTGACAGGTCATCGGGACACGCACGCAATACGTCGCAGTTGTTCGACTAGAGAATGAGACACGCCATGCTCTACACCCCTCCCCCCGTCGATCCCAAGGCGCCGCCGGTGCGCATCAATCTGCTCTCGGACACGCAGACCAGGCCGACGGCGGCGATGCGCGAGGCGATGGCGCGGGCGGAGGTCGGTGACGAGCAGGTCGGCGACGACCCGACCGTGAACGCGCTGTGCGAGCGCGTTGCGGATCTGCTCGGCAAGGAAGCGGCGGTCTACATGCCTTCGGGCACGATGTGCAACGTCACCGCGACGCTGGTGCATTGCCGCGCCGGCGACGAGATCCTCGCGCATGAGACCGCGCACATCATCGCGCGCGAATGCGGCGCGCATGCGGCGATCGGCGGCTTCCAGGTCACCCAGCTCAAGGGCCCCGATGGCCAGTTCACGCCGGAGACTCTCCGCAAGGCGCTGCACCCGCGCACGCGTTACCAGCCGCCGCAGACCGTCGTCAGCGTCGAGCAGACCGCCAATATCGGTGGCGGCACGATCTGGAAGAAGGCGGTGCTCGACGAGATCGTCGCGATCGCCAGGCAACACGGCCTCGTCACCCATATGGACGGCGCGCGTCTGCTCAACGCCACCGTGGCGAGCGGCATCTCGCCGCGCGACATGACCGCGGGCTGGGATTCGGCCTGGATCGACTTCTCGAAGGGCCTCGGTGCGCCGATCGGCGGCGTGCTCGCGGGCTCGCGCGCCTTCATCGATGCGGTGTGGCAGTGGAAGCAGCGCCTCGGCGGCTCGATGCGGCAGGCCGGGATCTGCGCGGCGGCCTGCATCTACGCGCTCGACCATCACGTCGAGCGCTTGGCCGACGACCACACCAATGCGCGGGCGCTCGCCCGCGGGCTGTCGCAGATCGCAGGCATCGAGGTGCAGGAGCCCGAGACCAATCTCGTGTTCTTCAAGCCGGACGGCGCCGGCATTCCCGGCGACAAGATGGTCACCGCGTTGCGCCAACGCGGCGTCACACTTGCGATGATGGACGGCCGCATCCGCGCCTGCACGCATCTCGACGTCAATGCGGGCCAGATCGAGGAGACGATCGGATACGTGCGCGAGATCGTGCGCGGAGCGTAGGTCCCGTAGCCCGGATGGAGCGCAGCGTAATCCGGGACAATCTTTCATCGGTGAGAACCCCGGATTGCGCTGCGCTCCATCCGGATCTACGGAGGCGACCGCTTCACCGCCCCATCGCCTGATAGATCAGTGTCTTCAGCTCGAGTTGAATCCGGCCGCGCTGCGAGGGCGTCTGCACCATGAAGATCCCGAACAGATCGTCTTCGGGATCGATGAAGAAGAACGTGCCGCCGACGCCGTCCCAGCGATATTCGCCAAGCGGCCATGAGGTGCCCGTCGGCACAGAGGTGCGCACGGCGAAGCCAAGGCCGAAGCCGGAATTGCCGCCCGGATAATAGTACTGGTCGCGTGCGATTGCAGTCTCGGGGCCGATATGATCCGACGCCATCAGCGCAACCGTTTCGGCTTTGAGATAGCGCCGGCCTTCAAAGGTGCCGCCATTCAGCAGCATCTGCGCGAAGCGGGCGTAGTCGCCGACCGTGCCGACCATGCCGGCGCCACCTGATTCCCATGTCACGGGCCGCCTGATATCGCGGACCTCAGTCGTCGGGCTGATGCTGCGGTCTTCCGGCATCGGCTCGGCGATGCGCGGAAACTTGGCGGGATCGGCGACGTAGAATGCGGTCTCGGTCATGCCGAGCGGATCGAGCAGCCGCTCCTTCTCGAACTGCAGCAGCGTCTTGCCCGAGACCACCTCGACGACGCGGCCGAGCACATCGGTGGCAAAGCCGTAATCCCACACCGTGCCCGGCTGCTCGACGAGCGGCAGCGTGGCGATCTTCGCGACGAACTCGGCGTTGGAGAGATCGCTGTTGAAGAGGTCGGCCGCAGCATGGAGCTCGCGCACCAGCCCACCACCGTAGAAGCCGTAAGGCAGCCCCGCGGTGTGGCGCAAGAGGTCCTTGATCGTGACCGGACGTTCCTGCGGCTCCAACGTCAGCGAAGCCTTGCCGTCCCCTGCTTTCCTCTCGACGCCGACCTTCATGTCGGCGAAAGCCGGAATGTGTTTGGAAACGGGATCGTCGAGCGAAAGCCTGCCTTCTTCGACCAGCATCATCGCCACGACCGATGTGATCGGCTTCGACATCGAATAGAGACGAAAGATCGTATCCGCGCTCATCGACATCTCGGTGGCGGCATCGCGAACACCGAAATTCTCGTTATAGACCGGCTTGCCGTGTTGCTGGAGCAGCAGGATGGCACCGGGGATCTTGCCCGTCGCGACCTCATTCCGGATGTAGTCGGAAACCTTCGCCAACCCTTCCGCGGAGAGTGTGCGGGCAGTGCGTCCCTCGGAGCCGGCCTTCGCGCCGACGACCCCAACGAGAAGAACGAGCGCCGCGATGAACGCGCGGCGCCCACGGCGTGTACTGATCAGCTCAATCGGCACAGGGGCCGCCGTGTCGCGCAAGCGCCTCGGCATGGAGTTCGGCGCCAGGCTCGGCGAAGCAGCAGAACACCACGCGAGCAACGGACGGCGCAGCAGCGAGCCCATCGACCGTCGCGCGCACGGCAATATCGGCTGCCCGATCGGCAGGAAAGCGGAAAATGCCGGTCGAAATTGCGGGGAATGCCACCGAGGTCAAGCTGTGCTTACCACACAGCTCCATCGATCGGCGATAACAGGAGGCGAGCAGATCGTCCTCGCCGAGCGTGCCGCCATTCCAGACCGGCCCGACGGTGTGGATCACATGTGCGGCCTTGAGCCGATAGCCCCCGGTGATCTTCGCATCGCCCGTCTTGCAGCCGTGGAGCATGCGGCATTCAGCGACGAGCTCGGGCCCCGCCGCCCGATGGATCGCACCGTCCACGCCGCCCCCGCCAAGGAGCGACGTGTTGGCCGCGTTGACGATGGCGTCAACGCCGAGTGTCGTGATGTCGGCAACGATGACCTCGAGCTCGGCGCCGCCAATCCGGCGCGTCAGCAGGGTCACGTGTCAGGCTGCGACGACGACGCCCTTTTCGGAGAAGAGCTGCTGCAATTCGCCGGCCTGGAACATCTCGCGGACGATGTCGCAGCCACCGACGAACTCGCCCTTCACATAGAGCTGCGGGATGGTCGGCCAGTTCGAGTATTCCTTGATCCCGTTGCGCAGCTCGGCGGATTCGAGGACGTTGAGGCCCTTATAGCCGACACCGATATGGTCCAGGATCTGGACGACCTGGCCGGAGAAACCGCACTGCGGAAATTGCGGCGTACCCTTCATAAACAGAACCACGTCGTTCGACTTCACTTCGTTGTCGATGAATTCCGCGATGCTCATATCCATGTCCTTCCGGGGCCGAGCCCTCACCAATTGCTTCGGGCCGGCTCAGCCGATTTAACCCGATACCTGCCCATATATGTAGCCCAAACCGTTGTGCATCCAAAGTAAAATGGCGGCGACGGGCCCCTCGGCGGCCGTGCCGGGCCCAACAGGTCCATAGGCTGATGACATCAATATCATCGTCGGAAAGGACTTTCATACCGTAACGGAGCCCCTATCTAGGACGAACCCTGTTCATGGAACCGGGTCGCGCGAACAACGTTCTCTTGTCCTGTCTGGAGAAAAACGTGACGAAACAAGCCTCAGCCACGGCCGCCACCCAGCTTTCGTCACCGTCCTCCCTCCCGGACGACCGCGCCCAGCGGCTGGAAGCGGCGTTTCTCGCCGTCCGCAACGAGACCGAACGGCGGGCAGCGCCGCTGTCACCAGAGGACCAGCAGATCCAGTCGATGCCCGATGCCAGCCCGACCAAATGGCACCGGGCCCATACCACCTGGTTCTGGGAGCAATTCCTGCTCGGCGAACACGCTGTGGGCTACCGGCCCTTCCACCCCGATTTCGCGTTCCTGTTCAATTCTTACTACGTCAGCGCCGGCCCGCGACATGCCCGCAATCATCGCGGCGACATCACCCGTCCCAGTGCCGACGAGGTCGGCGCCTATCGCAAATACGTCGATGCGGCCGTCGTCAAATTCTTCCGTGAGGCTGGCGCGGACAGGCTTCGCGAGATCGCGCCGCTGGTCGAGGTCGGGCTCAACCACGAGCAGCAGCATCAGGAGCTGATGTTCACCGACATCCTGCATGCCTTTGCGCAGAACCCGATCTACCCGTCCTATGACCCGGACTGGCGCTTCCCGGCCGCAACGCGCAGCGGCGATGATTGGCTAACACTCAACGAAGGCATCCACACCGTCGGCCATGTCGACGACGGCTTCCATTTCGACAACGAGGAGCCGGCGCACCGCGCCCTCGTCGGCCCGGTCAGGATCGCCTGCAATCTCGTCACCAATGGCGAATGGCTCGCCTTCATGCGTGACGGCGGCTACCGGACGGCAACGCTGTGGCTGATGGACGGCTTTGCCGCGGCCAGCAAGGAAGACTGGCAGGCCCCGGGCTATTGGCGCGAGGTCGACGGCGCATGGCAGGTGATGACGCTGGCCGGCCTCAAGCCGGTCGATCCGGACGCGCCGGTCTGCCACATCAGCTACTATGAGGCCGACGCCTTCGCGCGCTGGTCCGGCAAGCATCTCCCAACCGAGATGGAATGGGAGGTTGCGGCCCGCGCTGGCCAGCTCAACGACGCCTTCGGCCTCGTCTGGCAATGGACCCGCAGCTCTTACTCGCCCTACCCCGGCTATCGCGCCGTCGAAGGCGCGCTCGGCGAGTACAACGGCAAGTTCATGGTCAACCAGCTCGTGCTGCGCGGCTCCTCGCTTGCAACTCCGCAAGGCCACAGCCGTATCACCTACCGCAACTTCTTCTATCCGCACCACCGCTGGCAGTTCACGGGGTTGCGGCTCGCCGACTACGATTAAAATTCCGACGACAGATGCGCGCCGGACAGCGCGTTCAGGAGAGTATCATGAATGTGCACGCCAGCGCTTTGGCCGAGGCCCATCTTCCCGACGAGCAGACCACTGCCTTTGCCCGCGAGGCCATCGAGGACCTGTCGCAGCAGCCGAAAAAGCTGTCGCCGAAATACTTTTATGATGCGACGGGATCGGAGCTGTTCGAGGCGATCACGAAGCTGCCGGAATATTATCCGACGCGCACCGAGCTATCGATCCTGAGGGAACGCGGGGGCGAGATCGCAAAGATCATTCCGGAGCATGCGGCGCTGGTCGAGTTCGGCGCCGGCGCGACCACCAAGGTCCGCCTGCTGCTGGGCCACTGCAAGTTCGCCGCCTATGTGCCCGTCGACATCTCCGGCGATTTCCTGGCGGCGCAGGCGAGCGGCCTGAAGCGCGACTTCCCCTCGCTCGGCATCTATCCGGTCGCCGCCGATTTCACGACGCCGTTCGAGCTGCCCAAGCAGGTGGCATCGATGCCCAAGGTCGGATTCTTCCCGGGCTCGACCATCGGCAATTTCGAGCCGCATGAAGCGCAAGCCTTCCTGAAGAGCGCCCGCGAAATCCTGGGCCGGGGCGCGCAGATGATCATCGGCGCCGACCTCGAGAAGGACGAGCGCGTGCTGTTTGATGCCTACAACGATTCCGCCGGTGTCACTGCGCGCTTCAACCTCAATGTGCTGGTGCGGATCAACCGCGAGCTCGGCGGCAATTTCGACCTGTCCGCCTTCTCCCATCGCGCGATCTATAATCGCGAGCGCCACCGCATCGAGATGCACCTGATCAGCAGGAAGAGCCAGACTGTGCGCCTGCTCGGCACCAGCTTCGCGTTCCGCCCCGGCGAGAGCATTCACACCGAGAACAGCTACAAATACAGCCTCGACCGCTTCGCCGCGCTGGCGCAGGGCGCGGGCTGGCGCGTGCGCGAGAGCTGGACGGACGTAGCGAAGATGTTCTCGGTGCATGCGCTGGAGGTGGCGGAGTAGACGCTTCGGGCGTTATTGCTCCCCGACCTCCTCCACCTTCGCCCCCAGCGACACCGACTCCCACACCGCCACAACGATCATGATCACGCTGGTTGCGACCGACAGCCAGAGCGGTGACAAATCGGCGGCGAACCAGCTCAGCGTCAGCAGCAGGATGATGCCGATGCCGTGCGAGAGCTGGAGGAAGCCGCGGATCGCGTGCTTGAACAGGATGGTGCCGACCAGGAACACCAATGGGCCGCCGATCGTGCTCACGATCGTGCGGATGTCGGAATGGCCGGTCGGATGCTTCAGCACTAATTCGTCCGAGACCGCGGTCAGGATGATGCCGGCGACGATCGGCATGTGCAGATAGGTGTAGGCGAGCCGCGCCAGACGGCCGGATTCGGCTGACTTGGAGATCCGCTCGGAGCCGGCCTCCGCGCCTTTGTGGAAATAGACCCACCACATCGCGATGGCGCCGACCAGCGCCGAGACGAAGGCGAGAATATTGCTCGCGCTCCACTCCAGTTCAGCGAAGGTCGCGCCGTTGACGACGACGGCCTCGCCGAGCGCGATGATGACGAACAGCGCGCAGCGCTCGGCCATATGGCCGCCTTCGACGGCCCACGCCTCGACCGAGGAAAACCCGAGCTTCGGGACCCAGAAGCGTGCCGCCGGCGAGATGTATTCCCAGGCCACCGCCGCGATCCAGAGCCATAGCCGCGTGTCTCCCTCGCACAAGCCGCCTGCGATCCACAGCACCGCGGAGATCGACAGCCAGGTCAGGATGCGGATCGCGTTGTGCCGCACCGCCATTCGATGCCGCGGCGTTGCGAACAGCCAGAACGCGGTACGTCCGACCTGCATGGTCGCATAGGCAATTGCAAACCACAGGCCACGCCCCTCGAAGGCCGTCGGGATCGTGGTCGACAGCACGAGGCCGCCCAGCATCATCGAAAACAGCAGGAGGCGGACCGGCGTCAGCTCGGGATTGAGCCAGTTGGTGACCCAGGCGGTGTAGACCCACACCCACCACACCGCGAGAAACAGCACCGCGACGTGCACCGCGCCGAGCGGCGTGAAATGGTGCAGCAGCGAGTGCGAGATTTGCGTGACGGCAAAGACGAAGACGAGGTCGAAGAACAGCTCGGCATTGGTGACGCGGCTGTGCTGGTTCGGCACGATGACGCGAAACATCGCGCCGCGCGGGTTGTCCGCAGCCATCATCGTCCTCTTGGCGCGATCAGGTCAGGTACCGGGTACGCCGGTTTGCAGCGCCAGCGCGTGCAGGACGCCCCCCATCTGGCCGCGCAGGGACTGATAGACGATCTGGTGCTGCTGGACGCGCGACTTGCCGCGGAAGGATTCCGAGATCACGGTCGCGGCATAGTGGTCGCCGTCGCCGGCGAGGTCACGGATGGTCACCTCGGCATCGGGGATCGCTGCCTTGATCATCGCCTCGATATCGTGGGCGTCCATGGGCATTCGGGTCTTGCTCCTTCTGGTCCAAGCGTTTTCTGGTCCAAGCGTTCGAATCGCGGCCGGGGTCCCCTCACCGGCAGGCTCAAACTTAGCGTGAACGGCCTTCTAGGTCACGTCTTCCGGCACTATATCCGTGATCCCACCAGGATAAAGGCACGACAAAGTGCCGCGCGCGGCAGATTGATCGAAAAGGCGTGAAATCATGAAGCTTCCAGGGCCCGACCACCCCATCACCATCACCCCCAATCCCCGGCGCGTCCGTGTGACCGCAGGCGACATCGTGATCGCCGAGACCGGCAAGGCGCTGACCCTGAAGGAGGCCAAATACCCGGCGGTGCAATATGTGCCACGAGAGGACACCAACATGGCCCTGCTGGAGCGCACCGACCGTGTCACCCACTGCCCGTACAAGGGGGACGCGAACTATTACAGCGTCAAGGCCGACGGCAAGACGCTGGACAACGCAATCTGGACCTACGAGACGCCTTTCCCAGCGATGAGCGAGATTTCCGGCCATCTCGCCTTCTACCCGGACAAGGTGAAGATCGAGGAAGTGGGGTAAGCCGCTTCCGTCATGGCCGGGTTTATCCCGGCCATCCACGTTCTTTGATTGCCACGGATAGGAAAGGCGTGGATGCCCGGGTCAAGCCCGGGCATGACGATTGAGCTTGTTGCGGAAAGCCCGGCTACGCCCTGAAGATCGTGAGCCCAGGACCAGCAGCACCAGAAAGATCACGACGAAGACGTAGAACAGGAAGCGGGCGATGTCGGCGGAGGCGGCCGAAATGCCGGTGAAGCCGAGCACGCCGGCCACGATCGAGACAAGTGGGAAGATCAGCGCCCATCTCAGGATTGTCATCGCCGGCTCCGAACGGCCGCCCGCGGCTTGTCGCGGCCCTCACGCCCTTTTTGTCGAACGCTGACTTCGCTGCGCGGAACTGGTTCCTGATGGCGCCGGGGCTGACCTATGGCATAAGCTGCCCTTGCTGAATCGAGTTCCCGGCGGCACAGTCCAGCCGGGATCAGGAACGCGATCGGGGCGGTACGATGACGATGTCACATTCAGCGACGATCGGCGCAGAGGTGCATGCCGCGCCGAAGAGCACGGCGCGCAATTTGGCGATCGATCGCGCCCGCACCTTCCTGACTCTGGTGGTGCTGCTGCATCACGCGGTGATCCCCTATACTTATTTCGGTCATACCGATCCGAAGTACTTCCTCGGCTTCGACATGATCGTGCTCGCCACCGACAGTTTCTTCATGGCGATGTTCTTCTTCCTGTCGGGACTGTTCGCCTGGTCCGGCATCGCCCGGAAGGGAGCGCGGAGCTATTTGGCAGATCGCCTGCTTCGGCTTGGCTTACCCTTCGCGATCTGCGCCTTTACGGTCATTCCGGTCGCCTACTACGCGATCTCCCTGCGGCATCATCCCGAGATCGGCTTTTCGGAATTCTGGTGGAATATGGTCACCAAGGGCCCGTGGCCGAGCGGGCCGATTTGGTTCCTTTGGGTCTTGTTCGCCTTCGACCTGGTTGCCTGCCTGCTGCACCGGCTGTCGCCCAATCTGCTCGATCCGATCAATCGCCTCTCGCTACACGGTCGCCGTCGGCCCGCCGTGTTCTTCGCGGTCATGCTCGCCGTCACCGCGGCGTTCTACATTCCCGGGCGGGTTCACTTCGGAGCAAACAGTTGGTTCGAGTTCGGGCCGTTCTCGGTCCAGCACGGGCGCGTGATGCTCTACGCGACCTACTTCTTTTTCGGTGCCGGCATCGGCGTTGCGCAAATGGATCGCGGGCTGCTCGCTGTCGACGGCCGCATGGCAAAGGTCAGCTGGGACTGGATGGTGCTGGCGATCGTTCCGTATTGCCTCTTGTGGGTGCTGATCTTCATCAAGCGCGAAATACTGGGCAACCCGTCGCCGTTGCCGGACTGGTATGAAGCGCTCTATGCCATCTGCTTCACTGTCTTCAGCGTGGCCGTCATGTTTCTGATCCTGGCCTTTTTCCAGAGGTTCAAGCAATCAGGCTCAGCCAAGCTGCTCGATCCAATGCAGGGCGACGCGTACGGCATGTTCCTGGTGCACTATCCGTTCGCACTATGGCTGCAATACTGGCTGTTCGACTATGACCTGCCGGCGATCGTCAAGGCCACGATCGGCTTTGTACTGACAGTCGCGGCGAGCTGGGCGCTGACGCGAGCGTTGCGGCAGATCCCGGGCGCCTCGCGCGTATTGTGAGGCCAGGCCTCTCGTCACTGTGAAATCCGTAGCCCGGATGGAGCCAACGGGTCGGCGCGAAGCGCCGCCCGATGACAGGCTCCGCGCAATCCGGGGTCTTGCCACAAGTGATAGCGGTCCCGGATTACGCTTATGTTCCATCCGGGCTACGAGTCTGGGTTCGCGGGAGCGCCTTACGCCGCCTTGCCGCCCATATACTCCGGCAGCCAGCGCTCGAACGATTTGCGCAAGCTGTCGATCGTAACCGGCGCCTCGCCCGCGATCGCGATCGCATCGCCGCCGGTGGTGCCGATCCGCACGCAGGGCACCTCGCAGCCGCGCATCTTGGCGAGCACGCGGCCGGCTTCCGCTTCCGGAACGGTGACGAGATAGCGCGCCTGGTCCTCGCCGAACCAATAGGCCTGCGACACCAGCGCGGTGGGCGCTGCGAGCAATTTAGCGCCGATGCCGCCTGCCATCGCCATCTCGGCGAGCGCGATCAGGAGACCGCCGTCGGACAGGTCGTGCACGGCCGTTGCGGTGCCCGCATGGATCATGCCGCGCACGCAATCGCCGTTGCGCTTCTCAGCAGCGAGATCGACCGGCGGCGGCGCTCCCTCCTCGCGGCCGCAAATGTCGCGCAAATACACGGACTGGCCGAGCCAGCCATGGGTCTCGCCGACCAGCAGGATCGCCTCGCCCTCGGCCTTGAAGGCGAGCGAAGCGGATTTGGTGAAATCGTCGAGCAGACCGACGCCGCCGATCGAGGGCGTCGGCAGGATCGCGCGGCCGTTGGTCTCGTTGTAGAGCGAGACATTGCCCGACACGACCGGGAAATCGAGCGTGCGGCAGGCTTCCGAGATGCCCTTCAGGCAGCCGACGAACTGGCCCATGATCTCGGGCCTTTCAGGATTGCCGAAGTTGAGATTGTCGGTGATCGCGAGCGGCTTGCCGCCGACCGCGGTGATGTTGCGCCAGGCTTCCGCCACCGCCTGCTTGCCGCCCTCGAACGGATCGGCCTCGCAATAGCGCGGCGTGACGTCGACGGTCAGCGCCAGGCCCTTCGGCCCGTCCTGCACGCGCACCACGGCCGCATCGCCGCCGGGACGCTGCATGGTGTTGCCGAGGATGACGTGGTCGTACTGCTCCCAGACCCAGCGCTTGGAGCACATGTCCGGCGTGCCGATCAGCTTCTCCAGCGCAGGCCCGAGGCCCATCGGCGCCGGCACGTCGCGGGCATGCACGATCGGCAGCGCGGCGGAGGGGACATGCGGGCGGTCATAGACCGGCGCCTCGTCGCCGAGCTCCTTGATCGGCAAATCGGCCATGACGTCGCCGCCATGCTTGACCACGAAACGCTTGCTCGGCGTGGTGTAGCCGACAATCGCGAAATCGAGCCCCCACTTCGTGAAGATCTCCTCGGCTTCCTTCTCCTTCTCCGGCTTGAGCACCATGAGCATGCGTTCCTGGCTCTCCGAGAGCATCATCTCGTAGGCGCTCATGCCGGTCTCGCGGGTCGGCACGGCATCGAGATCGAGGTCCACGCCGAGATCGCCCTTGGCGCCCATCTCGACCGCCGAGCAGGTCAGGCCGGCCGCGCCCATGTCCTGGATCGCGATGACGCAGCCCTTCTCCATGATCTCGAGACAGGCCTCGAGCAGCAGCTTCTCGGCGAAGGGATCGCCGACCTGCACGGTCGGGCGCTTCTCCTCGGACTTGTCGTCGAACTCGGCCGAGGCCATCGAAGCGCCGTGGATGCCGTCGCGGCCGGTCTTGGAGCCGAGATAGACGATCGGCATGTTCACACCGGAGGCCGCCGCATAGAAAATCTTGTCGGCGTCGGCGAGGCCCACCGCCATGGCATTGACGAGGATGTTGCCGTCGTAGCGGGTGTGGAAGCGCACCTGCCCGCCCACCGTCGGCACGCCGAAGGAATTGCCGTAGCCGCCGACGCCCGCCACCACGCCGGAGACGAGATGCCGCGTCTTCGGGTGCTCGGGCGCGCCGAAGCTGAGCGCATTGAGGCAGGCGATGGGACGTGCGCCCATGGTGAAGACGTCGCGCAAGATGCCGCCGACGCCGGTGGTTGCGCCCTGATACGGCTCGATATAGCTCGGGTGGTTGTGGCTCTCCATCTTGAAGACCACGGCCTGGCCATCGCCGATGTCGATCACACCGGCGTTCTCGCCGGGGCCCTGGATCACCCAGGGCGCCTTGGTCGGCAGGCCGCGCAAATGGATGCGCGAGGACTTGTACGAGCAATGCTCGTTCCACATCGCCGAGAAGATGCCGAGCTCGGTGAAGGTCGGCTCCCGCCCGATCAGCTTCAGGATGCGCTCATACTCGTCGGGCTTGAGCCCGTGGGCGGCAACCAGTTCGGGGGTGATCTTGGGTTCATTCTTCATGGATTCGAGGCTTTCGGCGGCGGTTGGCCGTTCTTAGGAACATCGGACGGCTTCGAAAAGCCCTTTATGGCGCATTTTCCCGCTGTCCCACGTTTTGCGCCCGCAGGAACAGGAATTGCACGGCGCGAACGGATCGGATTTAAGGACTAAAGACCCGCAATTGAAGGCCTATTTCCTTGCACGAATTGACCAAAGCGCCCCCGCCGCGCCGCCCCGACCTCCATGTCGCGACAGAGGGGGAATTCACGGGCTGGCGGACCTGGATTCGCGACAGTTTTGAGTCCCATGTCGGCCCCTTCTGGCACCGGATCGAGGCGGATGGCAGCGTCCGCAGCGCCTTCCGGGTCGAGAAAAAGCACCTCAACGGCTCCGGCAACGTCCATGGCGGCTGCTACATGGCCTTTGCCGACTACTCCCTGTTTGCGATCGCCACCCATGTCCTGGACAGCCGGGCGGTGACGACCAATTTCGCCTGCGAATTCCTCGATGCGGCACGCGAGGGCGAGCTGATCGAATGCACCGGCGAGGTCAGCCGCGCCGGCGGTTCGCTGATCTTCCTGCGCGGCAAGATGATGTCCGGCGAGCGGCTGCTGCTCACTTTTTCCGGCACGATCAAGCGGATGAAGCGGAAGGCGCTACCTCAGCCAAACGCATAGCTCGGCGCCTTCCCTTTTCGGGTCCCCTCGCCCAGACTTCCCGGCAAGCGCTTGTGCGCCGGGGAGCAGAACAAGGTGCCGCAGAGCACATCCGAGGCGGGTCGCGCGACGGCGGCCGCATCAACGCCGTTGCCGTCCATGGCCGCCAAAGGTGCACGCAACTGGCGCGACTATGCGCTACTGCTCGCGCTGGCCTGCTGCTGGAGCTCGACCTATCCGCTCGCAAAACTCGCGCTGGATACGATCCCGCCCATCACCTTCATCTCGGCGCGCTCGCTGATCGCGGCCGCCTTTCTGTTCGCGATCCTGTGGATGCGCGGCACCAGGATCCCCACCGACGCGAAAGCCTGGAAGCTGTTCGCGACCCAGCAATTGATCAACTCGACCTTCCCGTTCCTGATCATCACCTGGTCGCAGCAATATGTGCCGGCCTCGAACACGGTGGTGCTGGCCTCGACCACGCCGATCTTCGCCTTCCTGATCACCTCGCTGATCACCCGGCACGAGCCGGCGACGCTGCTCAAGCTGGCCGGCGCGATCCTCGGCCTTGCCGGCACGATTCTCATCGTCGGCCTCGATGCGCTGCGCGGCCTCGGCAGCGAGATCATCGCGGAGATCGCGATCCTGCTCGCCACCATCTCTTTTGCCTGCGCGACCATCTTCGGCCTCCGCCTGTCCGAATACGATCCGATGGTGGTGGCAGCCGGCTCACTCTTGTTCGGCGGCCTCGTGCTGCTGCCGCCGGCGCTGATCATCGACCAGCCCTGGACGCTGCACCCGACGTATCAGGCCATCACCGCCACCATCGTCATGGGCATCGTGTCGAGCGCGCTAGGCCTGATGCTGTTCTACGTGTGTCTCGGCCGGCTCGGCACGCTGACCACCAACGCGCAAGGCTATCTGCGCATCCCGATCGGCGTCGGGCTGTCAGTGCTGCTGCTCGGCGAGAGCGTGCCGTCGAACCTCGCGCTGGGGCTATTGTTGGTGATGGCCGGCGTTGCGGCGATGACGGTGCCGGCGGAGCGGTTGAAGCTACGGTGAGCGGAACGAGATTTGGTTGGATCGATGCGAGCCGAGAGCTCGGATCACCTCTCCCGCTTGCGGGCAGGGCTATCGCATATGACTTGTTGCGGCGGCCTGCGCGCACGCCTCGTCCTTCGAGACGGCGCTGACGCGCCTCGTCTCCATCACGCACGGTCAAACCGCCTTGCGCAGCAATCCACTCGCCAGCTCTCGAAACGCATCAACGGCCTTGTTCAGCACGCTCTTGGGATCGTCGGCTGCCGCGACCCATAATGCGGCGCTGAGCGCAGCGCCGTTCAGCAGCCGCCCCGCCGCTTCGACGTCGACCGGCTTCACGACCCCTTCCTCGATCAGCGCGCGGATCGTTCGCATGGTAATGTCGAGACAGGCGTTCTCGCCGGGCCATTTGGAGGGATCGCCGAGCACGGCAGGTCCATCGAGAAGTATGATGCGCTGGATCTCGGGCTCGAGCGCCATTTCGATATAAGCGCTCCCCTCCGCGAGCAGGCCTTGCCACAAGGTGGGCGCTTGCTCGCGAACGATGCGGAGCCGCTCCGCCATTTCGCCGTCGATCTGCTCGACGACGGCCCAGAGCAGCCCCTTCTTGTCTTCGAAGTTGTGATACAGCGCGCCCCGCGTCAGACCGACGGCGGCAGTCAGCTCGTCCATCGACGCGTCTGCATAGCCCTGTGTGGCAAATGCCTCGCGCGCGGCGCGGATGAGCTTGGCCCGATTTTCCGCCATGGCCGCGGCGCGCTTTCCCTTTGCCATGCCTGATCCCTATTGACATACGCCTCGTATGTGAGTGATATCTCACATACGAGGCGTATATGAAAAACCCGTGAGACGCCACTGGCGGCCCCACGTCCCGCCACTCTCCATCGCTTGATTGAAAGGCTCCTGCCATGCCCCAGCGAGAGGCAATCTTTCCCGCGAACCGCCACGCGCTGTATCAAGCGCATCGGTACTCCGCGGCGATCCGCTCCGGCGACCTGCTCTTCGTCTCGGGGCAGGTCGGCAGTCGCGAGGACGGCTCACCCGAGCCGGTGTTCGAGGACCAGGTCCGGCGCGCGTTCGCCAATTTGCGCGCCGTGCTCGAAGCCGGCGGATGCACGTTGGACGATGTCGTCGACGTCACCACATTCCACACCGATCCGGCGAGCCAGATCGAGACGGTGATGGCCATTCGCGCCGCGGAGATCGGCGGAGCGCCCTATCCGAACTGGACGGCCGTTGGTGTGAATTGGCTTGCCGGCTTCGACTTCGAGATCAAGGTCATCGCCCGCATTCCTGCGCTTCAGTAAAGCCTTCCGCCGGCCGTCAGCAGGGCGCGCCTGACTACTTGGCGTCGTCGGCCAGCATCTTCCGATATTTTTCGACGTCGCGCGTCACGAGCTTTTGCAGCACCTCGGGCGTGTGCTCATCGGAATCGGGGGCAACGGTCGACAGATCGGCGAAACGCTTCTTCACCGCATCAGTCTCCACAGCCGTGCGCGCAGCGGCATTCAGCTTGGCGATCACGGCCTGCGGCGTGCCCTTGGGCGCGAACAGGCCGTTCCAGCCCTGTGCCTCGAATTCAGGCAGGCCGGCCTCAGCCGATGTCGGCAGATCCGGCAGCGTGGCGAGCCGAACGGTCGAGCCGACCACCAGCCCCTTCACCAGCTTCTCGTTGATCGCCTGCGAGACGGAAGCCGCCGCATCGCAGACGCCGTCGATCTGGCTGCCGACCGCATCGGTCAGCGCAGGGGCTGCGCCGCGATAGCCGACCAGCGTCGCGTCGATCCCGGCCGCGGTGACGAAGCTCTTGCAGATCAGATAGTTCGAGGAGCCGACGCCGGCATGGCCGAGATTGATCTTGCCCGGATTGGCCTTGGCGTAGGCGATGAACTCCTTGAGGTCCTTCGCCGGAAAGTCCTTGCGCAGCGCGATGATGCCGAACGTCTTCGCCACCATGGCGATCGGCACGAAGGATTCAGGGGTGAACGGCAGTTTTGGATAGATCGTGTAGGTCGCGGCATTGGTGCCGGCATTGCCGATCGCGATGGTGTAACCGTCGGGCTCGGCGCGGGAGGCGCGCGCCAGCGCGGTCGAACCGCCGGCACCGGCCACATTCTCGATCACGATGGTCTGGCCGAGCGCGATGCCCATCTGCTCGGCGACCGTGCGCGCGATCACGTCCGAGGTGCCGCCGGCCGCGAACGGCACGATCATGGTGATCGGACGCTTTGGAAAATCCTGTGCGAGCGCAGCGGTCGCGAACGACACCGCCGCAATCGCGGCGAACGTCCGCTTCAACACCAGCGAGATCACGCGGCTTTTTCCAGA
Source organism: Bradyrhizobium sp. SZCCT0231 (assembly GCF_018130245.1). GTDB lineage: Bacteria > Pseudomonadota > Alphaproteobacteria > Rhizobiales > Xanthobacteraceae > Bradyrhizobium > Bradyrhizobium japonicum_F. The sequence goes on along the minus strand of NZ_JAFCKP010000002.1, from coordinate 369,963 downwards.
TGCTGGACGAGGCCGGCGAACAGGCCGCGGCCGTCGGTGCAGCCCATGATGTCTTCGACGTGGTTTTCCGGATGGGGCATCATGCCGAGCACGTTGCCCCCGTCGTTGACGATGCCGGCGATCGAATGTGCCGCGCCGTTGATATTGGCGGCCTCGTCGACCACGCCGTCGGCGGAGCAGTAGCGATAGAGCACCCGCCCCTCGCCTTCGAGCCGCTTGATGGTCTCCTCGTCCGCCTCGTAATTGCCCTCGCCATGGGCGACCGGCACGCGGATCACCTGACCGGCATTGTAGCCGCGGGTGAACGGGGTATCGGAGCGCTCGACGCGCAGATGCACGTCGCGGCAGATGAATTTCAGCCGCGCATTGCGCATCAGCACGCCCGGCAGCAGGCCGGACTCGCAGAGGATCTGAAAACCGTTGCAGACGCCGAGCACAAGCCCGCCCTTGCCCGCATAATCGCGCACCGCATCCATCACCGGCGCACGCGCGGCGATTGCGCCGCAGCGCAGGTAATCGCCGTAGGAGAAGCCGCCGGGCACGACCACGAGATCGGTGCCAGCGGGCAGCGACGTCTCGGCGTGCCAGACCATCGCCGGCTCGCTGCCGGAGATCAGCCTCAATGCGCGCGCCATGTCGCGCTCACGGTTGATTCCGGGAAAGACGAGGATGGCGGCTTTCATGGCAGAGGTTCCGACGAGGCTGGGAATCGAGGCTGGCCAACGGGCCAATTCGCGAAGAGACATAACCATTTGACGCAGAATTTACCAGTGCTAGCGTTGCGGAGTGCCCTTGTACACAGGCCATAGCCACTCGCATTTGGCTGCTCGATTTGCCCGGGATTGAAGCCATGAACGTCCCGTCGCTGCCCGCATCCCCTTCCGAACCGGTGTCCATCGAGGGCGTCGTCGCTGCCGGCGCCTATGTCGACGGCCGCCGCGTCGCCAACATCGCCATCAGCGAGGCCTCGAGCTGGCGGGCCAAGCCCGGCCACGTGGTCTGGATCGGGCTGCACGAGCCCGACATGGCGCTGCTCGGCGCGGTGCAGAAGCAGTTCGATCTGCACGAGCTCGCCATCGAGGACGCCAACCACGCCCACCAGCGGCCGAAGATCGAGCAATATGGCGAGGCCCTGTTCATCGTCGCGCGCACGGCGCAATTGATCGAGGGCCGGATCGCCTTCGGCGAGACCCACATTTTCGTCGGCGACGGTTATCTTGTCTCGGTGCGCCACGGCGCTTCGACGTCCTACACGCCGGTGCGCGAGCGCTGCGAAAGCTGCCCGCGAGCGCTCGCGCGCGGCGAGGACTACATCCTCTATGCCATCCTCGATTTCATCGTCGACAACTACTCGCCCGTGCTGGAAAGCATTCACGAAGAGATCGAGGAGATCGAGGACGACGTGCTCGCGCACGCGATCACCAAGACGCAGATCGAGCGGCTCTACATGCTGCGCCGTGACCTGTTGCGGCTCCGCAATGCGATCGGGCCGCTGGTGGAGGTCTGCCGCCGGCTCGAGCACGATGAGCTGTCGATGGTGCGCGCGACGATGCAACCCCTGTTCCGCGACGTCACCGACCATGTCCGCAACATCCAGGAGCGCATCGATTCCATGCGCGAGGTGCTGGCCTTCGCCTTCGAGGCGAGCCTCTTGGTCGGCCAGGCCCACGAGACGGCGGTGTCCAAGAAGCTCGCGTCCTGGCTCGCCATCATCGCGATCCCGACCGCGCTCGCCGGCATCTACGGCATGAACTTCAAGCACATGCCGGAGCTGGAATGGGAGTACGGCTACTTCATGCTGCTCGGCATGATGCTGACGGCATGCGGCGCACTGTACTGGCGTTTTCGGCGCGTGGGGTGGCTATAGGATGCTGGCTCGATCCTATCGGACAGGCATCTCGTTCAGTTCAAGCCTGCGCTCGATACGGTCAAGCCGACCCTCATGCCTCACCAAAGTGGCATGAACCGCCGCGATCTCCTGAAAGACACTCGTGACATCCTGGCGAGCGGCATTTTGGGACGTTCGCAACGCCAGAATTTCCTGCTTCACCTCGTCGATCTTGCCATCGACCTGCGCCAGTCGCGCCTGCATCGATTTCAACACCTCGAACGTGAGCTCGGCCGTCACGTCGGGCATTTGGCCTGTTCCTTATGCTTTCATCTCGATCGCATAATTCTCGATCACGGTGTTCGCCAGCAGCTTGTCGGCGGCTTCCTTCAGCGCGGCTTCCGCCTTGGCCTTGTCGGCGCCGGCGAGCTCGATGTCGAACACCTTGCCCTGGCGGACGCTGGCGACGCCGTCGACGCCGAGCGACTTCAGCGCGCCTTCGATGGCCTTGCCTTGCGGATCGAGGATGCCCGTCTTCAGGGTAACGGTGACACGTGCCTTCACGTCAAAAACCCCTTTAGCTCTTCACCAGCACCGGGCCGGAGCCCGCCGGACGCTCGTTCTCCATGAGAATGCCGAGGCGTTTTGCGACTTCGGTATAGGCCTCGAGCAGGCCGCCGAGGTCCCTGCGGAAACGGTCCTTGTCGAGCTTCTCGTTCGACTTGATGTCCCACAGGCGGCAGCTATCGGGCGAGATCTCGTCGGCGACGATGATCCGCATCATCTCGTTCTCGAACAGCCGGCCGCACTCCATCTTGAAGTCGACGAGACGGATGCCGATGCCGAGGAAGAGGCCGGTGAGGAAGTCGTTGACGCGGATGGCGAGCGCCATGATGTCGTCGATCTCCTGCGGCGTCGCCCAGCCGAAGGCGGTGATGTGCTCTTCCGACACCATGGGGTCGTTGAGCTGGTCGTTCTTGTAGTAGAATTCGATGATCGAGCGGGGCAGTTGCGTGCCCTCCTCGATGCCGAGACGCTGCGACAGCGAGCCGGCGGCAACGTTCCGCACCACCACCTCGAGCGGCACGATCTCGACCTCGCGAATCAACTGCTCGCGCATGTTGAGGCGGCGGATGAAATGGGTCGGCACCCCGATGTCGTTAAGATGCTGAAACAGGTACTCCGAGATCCGGTTGTTGAGGACACCCTTGCCCTCAATCACCTGATGCTTTTTCGCATTGAACGCGGTGGCGTCGTCCTTGAAGTGCTGGATCAGGGTACCGGGCTCGGGGCCTTCGTAAAGAACCTTTGCCTTGCCTTCATAAATGCGACGCCGACGGCTCATGGGGATGTACCGTGTTTTGTTGAAATCCATGAAATTGGTGTGCTCCGGGTTGACTAGGATTACGACCCACAGCGGAGCTGCCGTGAACGGCTGGGAACCCATCCATAACCCAAGGAAACCTCAAGGAAACAGAACAGGAACCAAGCCTTTAGGCAACCTATCCGATTGGCTGTCCCAGCACAATCGATCCGGCCGTCCGGCGCCAACTTATACCGTCTTGCCTGCGGCTTAACGGCCCGTTGTTTTGCCGATTCGTGCTATCTATGTAGGCATGCAGCCGGGTCGCCGCAACGGAAGGCTCCCGCGCCATTCAGCAGGAGATTTGGAACAAGGCATGAGCGAGATCAGCAAGCGCGAGGAAGGCTTTGAGAAGAAGTTCGCCCTCGACGAGGAGCAGAAGTTCAAGGCGGAGGCCCGCCGCAACCGGCTGCTCGGCCTGTGGGCGGCCGAAAAGCTCGGCATCACCGGCGACGCCGCCACCGCTTATGCCAAGGAGGTGGTCGCGTCGGATTTCGAGGAGGCCGGCGATGCCGACGTCCTGCGCAAGATTACGGCCGATTTCGCCGCCAAGAACGTCGCCGTCACCGAGCAGGCGATTCGCACCAAGATGAGCGAGCTGCTCGCGGTGGCCGCCGCCGAGGTGAAGGCGGGGAAGTAATACGTTCAGGCCCGACGCCGGCGCGCAACGACCTTGCGCGCCGGCGATCTTTTTGGGCTACCCCGGATCTTTGAGACGTCGGCCGTGGCGTAGTCGCGGCGGATGGTCTCAAGCAGGCGCTGAGCGGCGGCACTCAGGAAGCCGCCGCGACGAGTCACCAGGACGATGTGCTGGTCTGCGGCAAGATCGCCGACGGTGATCGTCGAGATCGCTCCTGCACGCAGCTCCTCCACCACGTGGCTCTGCGCCAATACCGCAAGGCCGAAGCCGGCCTCCACCAGCCGCTTCTGCGCGGTGAGGCTGTCCACGGCCGTCCATTCCACGTCGCCGAGCCCTTGCGTCAGGAACAGCGCGAACACGTGAGCCGCGGCGATTTCGCGCCGCCCGCGAGTCTCCGGGAATGCAATCCAGCGTTCGCCGCGAAGCTCGGCGAGGCGCTTCACGCGGCGTCCGGCCAGGGGATGATCGGACGCACAGACGACCTGCAACGCCTCGCGCAGCACCAGCTCGCAGGCGAGGTCGCCGGCGCGGTCGGTATTGTAGCGCAGGCCGATCGTGGCCTCGCCGCGCCGGATGAGATCGCTGACCTCGGCGCTGGTCGCGGTCCGCAAGGTCAGCGCGACGGCCGGATTCTCCCTCGCAAACCGCTTCATGATGCCCGACAGGCGGCCGTCGGCCAGCGTGCCGGTCACGGCCAGCGAAACCGGCCCCGCATTCTGCTTGGTCAGCGCACGTACCGCCTGTTCGGCGTCCTGTGCCGCCGCGACGGCGCGCTCGGCATAGGGGATCAGCACACGCCCGGCATCGCTGAGCCGCGTGCGGCCTGCCACCCGCTCGAACAGCGGCACGCCGAGCTCCTGCTCCAGCAGGGCGATGCGGCGCGAAATCGCCGGCTGCGAGCGGTGCAGGAATTTCGCGGCATTCGAGATCCCGCCCCTGCGATGAATGGTGAGAAAGGTGTTGAGGGCGTCGCTGTCCATCCCGAACTCATGCAAAAAACTGATGATGCTGGAAAGAATAACAAATTTGGCGGATGACGCGAATGCGCCTAAGGCTGCCTGGAGCGACAACAAAGAGGTGAGCCATGACGAGCCAGTTGGACAAGGCGACGGCGTTTCGCGCGCTGCACGCGCGACCGGGGGCCTTCATCATTCCCAATCCATGGGATGCCGGTACGGCCAAGCTGCTCGCGGCGATGGGCTTCGAGGCCCTGGCGACCACGAGCCTCGGGGTGGCCAACATGCTCGGCAGCAGCGGCGTCGGTCTCGACGTCATCCTCGCCAACGCGCGCGCGATCGTCGAAGCCACCGACCTGCCGGTCAGCGTGGACCTCGAGAATTGCGGCGCAGACGAGCCGAGGCGCGCCGCCGAAGCGATACGGCGTGCCGCCGAGGTTGGCGCGGTCGGGGGCTCGATCGAGGATTTCAGCGGCGACCGCGATCGCCCGATCTACGACTTCTCCCATGCCGTCGAGCGCGTCCAGGCCGCCGTCGAAGTGGCGCGCGCGCTGCCAATTCCGTTCACGCTGACGGCGCGGGCCGAGAACTTCCTGCACGGCCGCAAGGACCTCGACGACACGATCCGCCGCCTGCAGGCCTTCGAGGCCGCGGGTGCCGATGTCCTGTATGCGCCCGGCCTGTACGATCTCGCCACGATCCGGACGGTCGTCGCCTCGCTCGGCAAGCCCTTCAACCACGTGATGGGCTTTGCCGACCCGACGCTGACGGTCGGGCAATTGTCCGCCGCCGGCGTCAAGCGCATCAGCGTCGGCGGGGCCATGTCGCGCTACGCGCTCGCCGCGTTCCTGAATTGCGCACGCGAGATGAAGGACAAGGGATCCTTCACCTATGTTCGCGAGATGGCACCGATCAAGGAGTTGCGCGACGCCTTCGCGTCGGTCAGCCCTCCTTGAAGCCGTATTCCGGCACGTTGCCGCTGGCGCCGTAATATTTGTACGGCAGGAACTTGCCGCTCATGGTGATCTTGACGCGGTCGCCCTTGGGGTTGGCAACACGTTCGAGCGCCATGTCGAAATCGATCGCCGACATGATGCCGTCGCCGAACTCTTCCTCGATCAGCGCTTTCCAGGCCGGGCCGTTCACCATCACCATCTCGTAGAAACGATAGATCAGGGGATCAGTCGGCGGCATCGGCGTGCCGGTCCCGCGCATCGGCACCTCGTTGAGCATCGCAACTTCGGCCTTCGACAGGCCGAACAGCTCGCCGGCATTGGCGGCCTGCGGCTTGGTCAATTTCATCTGGCCCATGATCGCGCCGACGATCAGCACTTCGGAATAGCCGCCGATCTTTTCGCAGATATGTTTCCAGCTCCAGCCCTTCTCGCGCTTGATGTCGAGCAGTTTTTCGGTGAGGTCTTCGCGCTTCATGTTGGCGTCTCCTTGTTAGGCACTCAATCCGGGATTTGTCCCCGGCATCCAGGTCTGTCGTGGCTCTTCGCCGTTTGATGCGATCGAGAGGCCGGGCTTGCCGATATGCACGACGGGTACGTTGCGCGGATCGTGATCCGGCTTTTCAGTGGTGAAGGTCTTGCTGCGCGTCACCAGGAAATCGATGATGTGGTTGCGCAGCGCGTAGTACAGCGGATGGCGGTGCAGATCGGTGCGGCCACGATCTCGCGGCAGCGGGTTCTCGACCACCTCCGCCAGCACCGCGCCGGGACCGTTGGTCATCAGGAAAATCTTGTCGGCGAGATAGATCGCCTCGTCGACGTCATGGGTGATCATGAACGCGGTCTGCCCGGTCTCGAGGCAGATGCGCCGCACCTCGTCCTGCAGCGTGCCGCGCGTCAGCGCATCAAGCGCCGAGAACGGCTCGTCCATCAACATCATCTTCGGCGTGATCGACAGCGCCCGCGCGATGCCGACGCGCTGCTTCATGCCACCCGACAGCTCCGACGGACGCTTGTGCTCGGAGCCGGAGAGACCAACGAGATCGATGAAGGTCTGCGCATGCGCCCTCACCTTGGCGCGATCCCAGCTGCGCCATTTCGAGCTCACGGCATAGGCGACGTTGCCGAGCACGGTGCGCCAGGGCAAGAGCGCGTGGCTCTGGAAGATCACCGCGCGGTCGAGGCTGGTCCCCGAGATCGCCTGCCCGTCGACGATGACGGCGCCCTCGCTCGGCGCATCGAGGCCGGCGAGGATGTTGAGCACCGTGGTCTTGCCGCAGCCGGAATGGCCGATCACGCAAGCGAACTCGCCGCGCTTCATCGAGAGCCAGAGGTTCTCGAACACGGTGGTCGTCGCGCCGCCGGCGCCGGGATAGCGCTTGGCGATGGCTTCGATGGAGATGAACTTGTCCGTCATGGCCCCTACTCCGGAAACGTGACCATGCGCGTGAAGCGCGCGAGGATCTGGTCGAGCAGCATGCCGACGACCCCGATCAGCAGGATCGCGATGATGACGTTGGTGATCGACAGATTATTCCACTCGTTCCAGACGAAATAGCCGATGCCGGTGCCGCCGACGAGCATTTCGGCCGCGACGATCACGAGCCAGGCGATGCCGATCGAGATGCGCATGCCGGTCAAGATCGTCGGCGCCGCTGCCGGCAGGATCACGGTGAAGGCGCGCCTGACGGTGCCGACCTCCAGCGTGCGCGCCACGTTGACCCACTCCTTGCGCACGCTGGCAACGCCGAACACCGTATTGAGCAGCATCGGCCAGATCGAGCAGATGAAGATGACGAAGATCGCCGAGATCGAGGAATCCTTGATGGTGTAGAGCGCCAGCGGCATCCAGGCCAGCGGCGAGATCGGCTTCAAGACCTGGATGAAGGGATCGAGCGCCTTGCTCAGCAGCGGCGACATGCCGATCAGAAAGCCGAGCGGGATCGCGACCAGCACGGCCAGCAGATAGCCAGTGCCGACGCGCGCAATGGAATAACCGAGCTGGATGCCGAGCCCCTTGTCGTTCGGCCCATTGTCGTAGAACGGACGCTTCAGATGCTCCCAGAGTTTTGCGCCGACATCGAGCGGCCCGGGCATCGCCGATTTGCCCTGCGTCGCAGTCAGGCCCATCAGCTTGGCGTATTCCGGGCTCATCGTCGTCACCGGCGCAGTGGAGCGCGTGGCGAGATGCCAGATGCCGAGGAAGGCGGCCAGCAGCGCGATCGAGACGAGGCCGGCGCGGAGACGGAGGGAGGTGTTCATCTTGCATATCCCCGGTATCGTGTCCCGGGCCCGGCGCAGCGCTCCCGGCGATGCGAAGCATCGTCCGGTGCGATGCGACGAAGAACCGGGACCCATGCGGCACGACTGGGTCCCGGCTCTGCGAAGCAGCACGCCGGACGATGCTTCGCATCGCCGGGAGTGCTGCATCGCGTCCGGGACACAAGAGCGCACCTCTTCACGACGCCTTCCTGATCTTGAAGCTCGCCAAATAATCCTCCGGCTTGGCCGGGTCGAACGTCTTGCCCATCACCGCGAATGATTTGTAAGCGCTCGCCGGCGGCGACAGGCCCATCTCGGTCATCAGCTTCTTGGTGTCGGTGGCGAGATAGACCTGCTCGGCAACCGCCTTGTAGTCGACGTCGCCCTTGATCTGGCCCCAGCGCTTCATCTGCGTCAGCATCCACACCGCGAAGGACTGCCAGGGGAACGGATCGAAGTCGACGCGCTTGGCATCGGTCTTCACCCCGCCGAGGCCGTCGGCATAGGTGCCGGTCAGGACCTGCTCCAGCACCGTGACCGGCGCGTTGATGTAGTTCGCCGGCGCGATGGCTTCTGCGATCTGCTTACGGTTCTCGGCCTTCGACGCGTAGGCGGTGGCATCGACGATCGCCCGCGTCAGGGCCGCGAAGCTGTTCGGCGCTGATGTGATGAACTCCTTGCTCGCAGCAAAGCTGCAGCAGGGATGGCCGTCCCAGATCTCCTTCGACAGCAGATGCATGAAGCCGACGCCGTCATAGATCGCGCGCTGGCAGATATTGTCGGGCGCAAGGAAGCCGTCGATGTTGTCGGCGCGCAGATTGGCGACCATCTCCGGCGGCGGCACCGAGCGCAGCTGCACGTCGGTGTCGGGGTCGAGGCCGGCTTCCGCGAGATAATAGCGCAGCAGGTAATTGTGCATGGAATAGTCGAAGGGAATGGCGAATTTCAGGCCCTTCCAGTCCTTCGGATCGCGCTTGTCCTTGTGCTTGGTCGCCAGCACGATGCCCTGCCCGTTGATGTTCTCGATCGCGGGCACCGCGAACGGAATGGCATTGGCACCGAGGCCGAGCGAGATCGCGATCGGCATCGGCGCCAGCATGTGGGCTGCGTCGTATTCCTTGTTGATGGTCTTGTCGCGGATCACGGCCCAGCCGGCGGTCTTCACCACTTCGACATTGAGGCCGTGCTTGGCATAGAAGCCCATCGGCGCCGCCATGATGATCGGCGTGGCGCAGGTGATCGGAATGAAGCCGACCTTGAGGTCCTTCTTCTCGGGCGCGCCGGTCTGCGCGAACACTTCGGTCGCCGTCTTGAGCGGAAAGAACTGCGAGAGCGCGGCCAGTGCGGTGGATGCACCGACCGACTTCAGGAATGCGCGCCGCGCCACATCCTGCGGAAACATCGCGCGCATCACCGCGGAGGCAACCACGCCCTCGTAGCGCTTCTCTTCGCTTTCGACCGGCTCGCAACGCAGCGCCGCGGCCTGCTCGTGCTCCGCCACAGAACGATGCTGGCCGCAGGCACAGCCGGCTCGAAGGTTGCGATCGGGATCAAACGGATTGTCGAACGTGGACATCAGCCCTCCTGCGCGTCATTGCTAGGAGCAATTACGCAAGGAGCATGCCACCGCGTCCCGAGCGGGCAGAGCCTTGATGACGCAGCACTTTCGCCCGCGCTTGGCCGCTACGAAAACTCGTGATAAACGAATTTTCGTAGTTCAATTACGAGATTTCGCAATGGCATCGACGCCAATGTCCATCCACGATGATGTGGCTCCCGCCATCGACCCGCGTATCGCGGCGTTCGAATCCTCCGTCGAGGCGACGCTTCTGGTCGATCCCTATGGCGACCAGATCGTCGATGCCAATCCCGCCGCCTGTGCTCTGCTCGGCTACGACCGCGCCCTGCTGCGGCAGACCCGGGCCAGCACGCTCCACGCCGGCGAGCTTGCCGCCCTCACCGTCTTCACCCAGGCCGTGCTGCACAAGGGCGCCTACTGGACCACGGCGCTCAATCCCCGCCATGCGACGGGGCAAAATCTCCAGCTCGAATATGCCGGCTGCCTGCTGCCGCATGACGGCCGCACGCTGCTGCTGCTGACGCTGACCGATCTCGAAGCGCGCCGCCGGCGCAATGTCGATGCCGCCGCCGAAGACCACATGCGCGGCGGCATCTCGACCTGGCAGCGGGTCGAGCGCGTGTTCCAGGACATCGAGCGCGAGAACCAGCTGATCCTGCGCGCCGCCGGCGAAGGCATCTATGGCGTGAATGCGGAAGGCAAGACCACCTTCGTCAATCCCGCGGCGGAGCGGATGCTCGGCTGGACCGCCGAAGAGCTGGTCGGCAAGGAGATCCACCCGATCGTCCACCACACCCATCACGACGGCCGGCACTACCACAACCACGACTGCCCGATCTATGCGGCGTTCCGCGACGGCGCCGTGCACCAGGTGGATGGAGAGGTGTTCTGGCGCAAGGACGGCTCGCCCGCCTGGGTCGAATACACCTCGACCCCGATCCGCGATCGCGGCGTCGTGGTCGGCGCCGTCGTGGTGTTTCGCGACGTCAGCCAGCGCCGCGAGGCCGACGAGAAGCTGCATGCGGCGCTTGCCGAGGTCGATCGCCTGCGCGAGCGGCTGGAGCTGGAGAACGCCTATCTCCAGGAGGAAATCCGCATCGAGACCAATCCGCGCGGCATCATCGGCCAGAGCGAGGCGATCCAGAAGACGCTGCGGCAGGTCAAGCTGGTGGCGCCGACGACGGCGGCGGTGATGATCAACGGCGAATCCGGCACCGGCAAGGAGCTGATCGCGCGCGCCATCCACGAGGACTCCACCCGCAGCGACCGGCCGCTGATCCGCGTCAACTGCGCCGCGATCCCGCGCGAATTGTTCGAGAGCGAGTTCTTCGGCCATGTCCGCGGCGCCTTCACCGGGGCAACCCGCGACCGTATCGGCCGTTTCGAGCTCGCCGACGGCGGCACGCTGTTCCTCGACGAGGTCGGCGAGATTCCGCTCGAACTGCAAGGCAAGCTGCTGCGCGTGTTGCAGGAGGGTCATTTCGAGCGCGTGGGACAAGAACGCACGCGCGCGGTCGATGTCCGCGTCATCGCCGCGACCAATCGCGATCTCAAGCAGGAGGTCCAGCGCGGACGTTTCCGCGAGGACCTCTATTTCCGCCTCAACGTGTTTCCGATCGAGACGGTGCCCCTGCGCGAGCGGCGCGAGGACATCCCGCTGCTCGCCCAGCATTTTTTGACGCGCGAGAGCAAGGCGCTGAAATCGAATTTGCGCCTGTCGGAGGGCGATGCGCGACGGCTGACCCGCTACGACTGGCCCGGCAATGTCCGCGAACTGCAGAACGTGATCGAGCGCGCCGCGATCCTGTCCCAGAACGGCCGCCTGCGCATCGATCTGCCTGACGCCTCCGGCGCGCAAGCGCCTAGCGGTGCCGCCCGCCAGAAGGTCGACGCGCGGCCTGCGATCATGACGTCATCCGAAATGCGCGACCACGAGCGCGCCAACATTCTCGCCGCGCTCGAAGTCTGCGCCGGAAAAGTCTTCGGCCCCGGCGGGGCGGCCGAGATACTCGACATCAAGCCGACCACGCTGGCCTCGCGGATCAAGGCGCTGGGAATTGCGCCTCGTCCGCGGGCCCTCGGTTAGCGCGCGCTCACGCCGCCTTGGTCGTGACACCCGCTGCGATCGGCAGGCCCTGCTCGATCGGCAGCGAGGGATCGCGCGACCATTCGTTCCAGGAGCCGAAATACATCCGCACGTCCTTCACGCCGGCGTTCTTCAGCGCCAGGAAGGTGTTCGAGGCCCGCGCGCCCTTGAAGCAGTAGAGATAGACCGGCGTGGTCTGCGAGATGCCGACGGTGGCGCATTCCGCAAGAATCTCGTCCTTGGACTTGAAGCGCGGGCCCTCGGCGGTCGGCTTCATCATCCGATACCATTCCAGCCACACCGCGCCGGGGATGCGGCCCTTGCGCGGGCAGAAATCCTTGCCGTACGGGGACGAGCTGTCGCCGATCCACTCGTCGACGTCGCGCACGTCGAGGATCGCGATGCCGGGCTTGCCGACGGCGGCGAGCATGGTCTTGGCATCGATCAGGATCTCGCCCGCCTCGGGCACGATTCCGAACGACGCCTTCGCCGGCGCCGGAACATCCTTCGTCACCGGAAAACCCGCGGCCGACCAGGCATCGAAACCGCCATGCAGCACCTTCACCTTGGGATAGCCGAGCATGGTGAGGAGATAGTAGCCGCGGCAGGACTGGCCGAAGCCGGAATTCATCGACTGCTCGTAGATGACAGCCGTTTCCTTGCCGGAAAGACCGGCGCCGCCGAACGCATCGGCGAACTTCGTCTTCAGCTCGGCCATGCCCTCGGGCGTGGAGGTCGCCAGGAACGTGAAAATCTCGTGCACGTTGACGGCATTGGGCAGATGGCCGGCGGCGTAGGCGTCGGGATTGCGGGTGTCGATGACGACACACGGCTCAGTCTTCAAGAGATCGGCGAGTTCGACGGCAGTGATCAGAACGTCAGTCATGGCAGCCTCTCCGTTGAGGTTGGGGGTCTCTAGGGTCGTCGTCTTGGGGTGGACTCGTAGAACTCAGGCATCGGCGAGCATCTTGCGCAGCTGCTTGGTGGCCGGCGTGACGATCGCGACGAAATAGGCCTCGCGCAGACGCCGCTGCGCGCGGTGGCTTTTGAGGTAGCCGCGCGCGCCACAATGCAGCATCGCTGCATGCGCCGCCGCGACGCTGGCTTCGCCGGCGCGCAGCCGCAGCGCGATCACCTTGCGCCAGTAAGTTTCCTCCTCGTTGTAGGGATCGCGCGCCAGCGCCATGGTCTCCGTCTCGAGCTCGGCGGCGAGGTCGCGGAAATGCACCGGCTGCTGCGGCAGATAGCGGTTGATGTGCCCGAGCGGATTGTCGACCTCGTCCATGATGCTGATGCAGTCCTTGATCAGGCCGAGCGCCATGCCGGCCTGGAGCAGGATGAAGCCGGCGCGGATCTTCTTGACGAAGGGCCCGGCGGGATCGGCGAGGATCAGCTCGTCAGGGATAAAGGCGTTGCGGAACTGCACGCCATAGGTGCCGGTGCCGTCCATGGCGAGGAACGGCTTGCACGGCGTCAGCGTGATCGCCGGGTCCGAGCAATCGGCCAGGAACATGACAGTGCCCGGCTCGTCCTCACGCTCGAAAATGGTGCCGAAATAATGGTCGGGGCCGAGATTCGAGACCCAGGGCAGCGCGCCGCGCACGATATAGCCGCCCTCGACCTTGCGCCCCTTCAGCTTCAGCTTCTCGATGCCGAAGAAGCTCTTCATGGGATTGGAGAGACCGGTGCCGCCGAGCACGCGCCCCGTCGAGAAGGCATCGCCGAAGCGTTTGGCCAGCTTCAGATTGGTCGAGTTCGCCGCGTACCAGACCAGCGTGTTCTGGCACCAGGCCATGAAGGCCGTCCCCCCGCAGACCTCCCCAATCGCCGCCGTCGCCTGGATCGCGCAGCGCAGATCGGCCGGGCCTTCGTGAGGCACGTGACTGCCCCACGCCCCGACCGCACCGAGCTTGCGCAGCACCTCGGCCGGATAGACCGATCCGTCATCGATGCCGGCGGCAAGCGGCGCGAGCTGCTCGCGCGCGATCCGCGCCACCTCGCCCGCAATGGACGGTGCGGGCTGATCCAGAACTTCGGCCCGCGATAAAGCCAGTGAACCCATGATCGTCTCCCGCACCTTGTCCTGATTGCCGTCTGCTAGATACCGACCTCGAGATTGACCGGGCGGGTGAAGGTGTTGGCTACCGGCGACCACTTCTTCACATGGGCGACCAGCGCGTCGATCTCGTCCGGCGAGATGCCCTCGCATTCCATGTCGACCTTGACGCGGACATCGGTGAAGCCGACCGGCTTGTCGGAGACATCGCCGGTGCCCCAGACCGCGGTGATGTTGAGATCGCCTTCGAGCTCCAGCTCGAGCTTGTTGACGATCCAGCCGCGGTGCACGGCATTGGCGTGCAGGCCGACCGCAAGGCACGAGCCGAGCGCGGCAAGCGAGGCTTCCGACGGATTGGGCGCGGTGTCGTCACCCAGCAGTCCGGGCGGCTCGTCGACGATGTAGGGTGGCAGGTTGCGGATGTAGTTGGCGTGACGGAACTTTCCTTCCGCGACCGTCTTGCACTTCAAGGTCTTGACGACCTTCGGATTGGCCTTGCCGCTCGCGATCAGTTGCTCGAGGCCATTCTTGTCGATGGGCGCGAGGCACCCCGTCAGCACTGTCTTTTGAACGACGGCAGTCATCAGTCTTCTCCCTGGCAGAAGTGGAAATCGGTAGGATACCGAACGGTCTGTTTCCTTGCATGGAGCGTGCCAGTCCAGGCCAAAAACGAAATGCGAAGCATTGGAGCCGCTTAAGCCGGCTGCCTGCGGATTGATCAACCCTTTCCTGCTCAAAGGCGGAGCAGATGCGTGAGCGGATGCGAATCTTTTCAGCGCGGAACAGATGCGTCTTGCTGATGTGGCGCGGCTGCGATTAAGTTGGCGCTCATGGCAAAGACGTCATCGAAGAAGAATTCAAGTTCACCGCACGCCGGTGCCGGCGACGACGAATCCGCGCGCGGGCGCCTGCTCAGTGCCGCGACGCATCTGTTCTGCAAGAACGGCATCAACGCCACCGGCATCGATGCGATCATCGAGGAAGCCGGCACCGCCAAGACCACGCTGTACAAATTGTTCGGCTCCAAGACCAATCTCGTCAACGCCGTGCTGGAGAGCGAAGGCAGGCAGTGGCGCGAATGGTTCATCGGCGCCATGGAGGCAGGCGGCGGCGATGCGCAGGCCAAACTCACGCGCATCTTCCCTGCACTGAAAAGCTGGTTCGCCGAGGAGCGCTTCTACGGCTGCCCCTTCATCAACGCCGTCGGCGAGCACGACAAGGACGCAAAGCAGTTCCGCAACATCGCGCTGAAGCACAAGAAGATCGTGCTCGGCCATATCGAGAAGCTCGCCGGCGAGCTCGGCTCCGCCGAGCCCGCAGTGCTGGCGCACCAGCTCGGCCTCATCATCGACGGCGCCATCGTCGCCGCGATGATCTCGCGCGATCCGGGCGTGGCCGATACGGCCGCGCTCACCGCCGGCCCCCTGCTCGGTCAGACGAAGGCAAAGAAGAAGCGCGCTGCGGATCAGCTGGAGGCGGTGTGACCGCGCCGGTCTCGTAGCCCGCATGCAGCGAAGCGAAATGCGGGGACACTGTCCCGGACTACGCTCCGCTCCATCCGGATCTACGAAGATTTCGTAGGGTGGGCAAAGGCGCAAAGCGCCGTGCCCACCACTTCTGCCTCAGCTCTTGATGAACGACATGGTGGGCACGCTTCCGCCTTCTCTTCGAGCTACGGCGGACAAGCCGCTTTGCCCACCCGACGACTGACGACGCCTGGAGCGATCGAGGCCTCGCCTCCAGCGGTATCCATCCGTTCGGGTCCCCGGCTGCCCGCCCTCGCAAGCATTCTTCCGTACGACCCTGGACCCGCCAATTCACCTTGCAGCAAGCACGATCGGTGGTCGTTGCTCCTTTTAACAGCCCGTTAGGTGCGGTCGCCTTTTAACTGTCCCGAAGGGGATGCTCCGCACATGCAACCGGGGACGGAAGTCTACAGCCAGCCGACCTGGCGCCTGACGCGCTGGCTGGCCGATGCCGGGCCGGGCGCGCCCGACGACATCCGTGCCGCGCTGATTGCCCAGCTCCACGGATCCTTGCCGGTATTTGCCGCCGGCGCCGTCAACACCATTGCGGTGGCCACGGTGATCGCGTTGCGACAGCCGACGGCGTTGTTCGTCGCCTGGCTCATCGCCGAACTCGCGATCTGCACAGCCCGCCTTGTCGTGCTGATCATCGCGCACCGTGCGGCCCGCGCCCATCGCAAGACTCCGACTGACCTGCACCTCGTGCTGGCCGTCGCCTGGAGCTGCAGCGTCGGCTTTGGCGCGGTCGCGAGCATCGTCAGCGGCGACTGGGTCGTTGCGATGCTGGCGTGCCTGTCGGCAGCCGCAATGGTTGGCGGCATCTGTTTCCGCAATTTTGGCGCCCCGCGGCTTGCCGGGACCATGATCCTCTGCAGCCTCGGCCCCATCGTTCCCGGCGTGGCCCTCGCGCACGAGCCGATGCTCTACGTCGTGTTTCTGCAGGTGCCGATGTATCTCGCCGCGATGACGGCCGCGGCCTTCCGCCTCAACCGGATGCTGATCGCCACCATGCGCGCCGAGCGCGAAAACAGCCATCGCGCCCATCACGACGCGCTCACGGGCCTGCTCAATCGCGCCGGCTTCGTCGAGGCGCTGGGCACGAGGCTTGCCGCGCCCGCCGATCGCCGGTTCGCGGTGATGTTCTTCGATCTCGACAATTTCAAGCCGATCAACGACACGTTCGGACACGCGGCGGGCGACGACGTGCTGAAAGCGGTGGCCGCGCGCGTGCGCCGGGTGTTCCCCGACGGCACGGTGGTTGCGCGGATGGGCGGCGACGAATTCGTCGTGCTGCTCGACGGCGTCACTCCTGAGACGGCGCAGGAGATGGGACACCGCCTCATCGCCGAGGTCGCCGCCTCCTACGAGCTCGGCGGCGAGCTGCGCGCCAGCGTTGGCGCCAGTGTCGGCATTGCGATGTCGCCGGATCACGGTGCCGACGTCGCCGAATTGCTCGCCGTCGCCGATGCCGCGCTCTACGAGGCGAAGTCGGGCGGCAAATCGCGCTGCTGCCTCGCCTCGGTCGAAACCAACCTCGCGGCCTTGCGCCGGCTGCAACAGAACGGCCCGAAAGGCCCGATCGCAGGCGTGGCCTGATGCGGAATTTGTAGGGTGGGTTAGCCCCGCGGATTGCGCGAAGCGCAAACCGCGGGGCTAACCCACCACTTCTGTTTCCGCGGATACGAAAGCGGTGGGTCACGCCTTGCGGACTGCGCTTCGCGCGGCTAACCCACCCTACGAGAGCTGCGCCCCACGAGACCTACGCGCCCTGCGCCATCATCCCCTGCAGCCGCACCAGCTCCGCCTCGAGATCGCGCTCCACATCCGCCGCGCGAATGTCGAGCACCCGATAATCCCGCGCCTCCAGCCACGCCCGACGCGAGGCGCGGTCTGCCGCAATCGCTTCCCCCTCGCCCGGGTTGACCAGCTCGATCGCGATCCGGTGCGGGAACGAGACGAAGTCGGGGATGTGGCGGCCGACCGGGGTCTGGCGCTTGAACTGGCCGGCAAAGCGGCGGTCGCGGGTCAGCGCCTGCCAAAGCAGGCGCTCGGCGTCGGTCGGGTTGCGGCGGAGCAGGCGGGCGAGGCCGCGCACCGTGGAGCCGCTGTCGGGCACGCCGCCGCCCTGGCCGTGCTCGGCCAGCAGCGCGCGCAGGCGTGTCGCCTGCTCGCCGTCGAGCACGCCGCCCTTGGCCGGGCCCTTGCGCCCTTCCGCGATCGCCATGATCACCCCGTGCAGGGTGTGCATGTCCTGCTTGGTCGGCTCCATCCGGCTGAAGATGTTGCGCAGGTTGACCAGCATGGTGTCGCGCTTCTCGGCCGGGCGCAGGAATTCGACCTTGTCGAGCTCGCGCACGAGGTTGTCGAAGAAGGCCTGCATCTGATGCTGCGAGGCGCGCTCGGAGCGCTCCGGCATGGCGTGCGGCAGCGCGCCTGAGGTCGCCAGCTTGAACCATTCATAGCCGATCAGCAGCACGGCCTGGGCAAGGTTGAGCGAGGCGAAGCCCGGATTGACCGGGAAGGTGATGATGCGGTTGGAGAGCCCGACCTCCTCGTTGGTCAGGCCCCAGCGCTCGCGGCCGAACAGGATGCCGCACCTGCCGCCGGTGGCGACGTGCCCGGCGATCTCGCTAACTGCGGCCTCCGGCCCGACCACGGGCTTGGCCTGGTCGTGGGGGCGAGCGGTGGCGGCGAACAGCAGGTCGAGGTCGGCGACCGCCTCTTCCACCGTGCCAAACAATTCGACCTTTTCCAGAATATGGTCGGCGCCGGCGGCGGCCCGCTGGGCCGCGATGTTGGGCCAGCCGTCCCGGGGGTTGACGATGCGCA
This sequence comes from Bradyrhizobium sp. SZCCT0231, assembly GCF_018130245.1. GTDB lineage: Bacteria > Pseudomonadota > Alphaproteobacteria > Rhizobiales > Xanthobacteraceae > Bradyrhizobium > Bradyrhizobium japonicum_F. The sequence continues at coordinate 351,885 of NZ_JAFCKP010000002.1, read as the reverse complement.
AGGCGTCAAGCGCGAAATTGCCCATGGCGCGCGCGGCCATGCCGATGTTCTCGCCCAGCTGCGGCTCGACCAGGATGACGATGGGACCGTCGAGGGAAAGGCCCGTCTTGCTCTTGTCAGTCCCCGACATCTCGCTTCGCTTTCACACTGTCTCTCAAGGCCTTGGCAAGGCCGCCTTAGGAATTGATTCAAGCCGGCCTTTTCGAGTGGGTCCTGGGCCGGCCGGCCCCGCCCGCCTGTCGTTTGCCTGTCCTGACGAAATTCTCAAGGGAAATAACGGGTTGGATTCGACTTTTGAATCTCTTCTGAAGCCTCACCCCAGCCCCCGGGCGCCGCTCCCCATCTGGGGAAGCTGGATGAGCTAAAAGTGCATAATCCCTTGGCTTTCGCCCGCTGCTATCAGGTGCTAAGAGGCGGCGGATATTCCCGTGGCGCACCATCAGCGCCGTTCCCAAGAGGCTTCCCCGATCATGGCAAAAATCAAGGTATCCAATCCCGTCGTCGAGCTCGATGGCGACGAGATGACCCGGATCATCTGGCAGTACATCAAGGACAAGCTGATCAACCCGTTCCTGGATGTCGAGCTGATGTATTTCGACCTGGGCATGGAGTACCGCGACCACACCAACGATCAGGTCACCATCGACGCCGCCGAGGCGATCAAGAAGGTCGGCGTCGGCGTCAAGTGCGCCACCATCACCCCCGATGAAGCCCGGGTGAAGGAGTTCAACCTCAAGCAGATGTGGAAGTCGCCGAACGGCACCATCCGCAACATCCTCGGCGGCTGCATCTTCCGCGAGCCGATCATCTGCAAGAACGTGCCGCGCCTTGTTCCCGGCTGGACCAAGCCGATCATCATCGGCCGCCACGCCTATGGCGACCAGTACCGCGCCACCGACATCAAGTTCCCGGGCAAGGGCACCCTCTCGCTGAAGTTCGTCGGCGAGGACGGCACCGTGATCGAGAAGGAAGTGTTCAAGGCCCCCGGCGCCGGCGTCGCCATGGAGATGTACAATCTCGACGACTCCATCATCGATTTCGCCCGCGCCTCCTTCAACTACGGTCTGCTGCGCAACTACCCGGTCTACCTGTCGACCAAGAACACCATCCTCAAGGTCTATGACGGCCGCTTCAAGGACATCTTCCAGGAGATCTTCGACAAGGAGTTCAAGAAGGAATTCGACGCCAAGGGCCTGACCTACGAGCACCGCCTGATCGACGACATGGTGGCCTCGGCGCTGAAATGGTCCGGCGGCTATGTCTGGGCCTGCAAGAACTACGACGGCGACGTGCAGTCCGACACGGTCGCGCAGGGCTACGGCTCGCTCGGCCTGATGACCTCGGTGCTGCTCACCCCCGACGGCAAGACCGTCGAGGCCGAAGCTGCCCACGGCACGGTGACCCGCCACTACCGCGAGCACCAGAAGGGCAAGGAGACCTCGACCAACTCGATCGCGTCGATCTTCGCCTGGACCCGTGGCCTCGCCCACCGCGCCAAGCTCGACAACAATGCCGAGCTCGCCAAGTTCGCGAATACGCTGGAGAAGGTCTGCGTCGACACCGTCGAGGCCGGCTACATGACCAAGGACCTCGCGCTCCTGGTCGGCGCCGACCAGCGCTGGCTCTCGACCACCGGATTCCTCGACAAGGTCGCCGAGAACCTGACCAAGGAACTGGCGGCGTAAGCCTCCGATATCTCGCCCCGACTGGGCCAGACATCATCACGGGCCGTGCTCAAAGCGCGGCCCGTTTACTTTTCAGGCCACTCAGCCCGCTCCGCCTTCCTTCTCCGCCTGCGCCAGCTCGGCGAGCGCGAGATCGCCGCTGTCGGCGAGCCGCGCCTTCGCTGTCGTATGGACGTGCTCGGCGAGTGTCGGCATGCGCGCGATCAGGGCGTGGAAATCCTGGGCGTCGAGCACGAGCAGCCGCGTTTTTCGGGTCGCCGTCACCGTGCCGCTGCGCTTGGTCTTGTGCAGCAGCGCGATCTCGCCGAAGAAGGTGCCGTCGGCAAGGCGCACATGCTGGCTCGGTAGCGCGATCTCGACCTCACCGGCAGTGATGAAATACATCGACGAGGCGGCATCGCCCCGTCGCACCAGGATCTCGCCCTGCTCGACGGTGCGGGCCCGCAGGAGGCGCATGATGTCGGCGATCTCGGACGCGGACAGATGCGAGAACAGCGGCACCCGCGCCAGCATGCCCCAGGTGACGACGAAATCGCGCCGCCTCACCTCTTCCGCAAACGCGGTCGAGATGATCGCGACCGGCAGCGCGATCATGGCAAAGCCGGCGACAATGGCGAAGGTGGAGACGAACTTGCCGAGCGGCGTCACCGGCACGACGTCGCCATAGCCCACGGTGCCGAGCGTGACGATCGCCCACCACATCGCCTGTGGAATGGTGCCGAGCTTGTCCGGCTGCACGTCGCGCTCGATGGCATAGAGCAGCGAGGCGAAGGTGAGGACCACGCCGATCAGGATGACGATGCAGCCGATCAGGGCGCGCCGCTCGGCATGCACGGCGGCGAGCAGCGAGCGCATCGCCGGCGAATAGCGGATCAGCTTGAAGAACGGCAGCACGCCGAGCGCTGCCAGCGTCGCGTGCCGGCCGGTGGCGAGCACTATGGCCGCGGGCAGGAACGCCATGAGATCGATGATGCCGAGCGCCGAGAAGGCATAGCCCAGCCGGTCGGACAGCGCCGATCCTTTGCGCTGGGTGTGCCCCGCCACGGTCCATAGCCGCGCGGCATATTCCAGCGCGAATACGATCACGGACAGGATGGAGATGCCTGCGAACAGCGTGCCGAACTGCGCGTCGAGCTCCGGCACCGAGGCGAGGATCATCGCGGCCACGTTGAGCACGATGACGCCGATGATGATCTGGATGAAGCGCGACCCGGCCGAATAGGCCAGCGGATCGTGCTCCAGCAATTCGTACAGGCGATCCCTCAGCTCGGGATCGCGAAGCCCACGTCCTCGCCGAACGGGGCACATGATCGCTAAGCGCCTGCCATCGCTTTTTCGATCGCCGACAGCGCCGCCGCCGCCTTGGCGCCGTCAGGGCCGCCGGCCTGGGCCATGTCGGGCCGGCCGCCGCCGCCCTTGCCGCCGAGCGCCTCGGAGGCGATGCGCACGAGGTTCACGGCGTTGAAGCGCGCGGTGAGGTCCTGCGTCACGCCGACCACGACACCCGCCTTGCCGTCCTCGGTGACGCCGACGATGGCGACGACGCCCGAGCCGATCTGCTTCTTGCCGTCGTCGGCGAGGCTCTTGAGATCCTTCATCTCGATACCTTCCACGGCACGCGCCATCAGCTTGACGTCGCCGACCTCGCGCACCGCGCTCGCTGCACCATTGCTGCCGGCAGCCGCGCCGCCGCCCATCGCCAGCTTCTTGCGCGCGTCGGAGACTTCGCGCTCGAGCTTCTTGCGCTCCTCCATCAGCGCGGCGATCCGCGCCGGGACGTCGTCGATCGAGGTGCGCAGCTCGTTCGCCGCGGTCTTCGCCAGCGCCATGGTCTCGTTGGCGTGCTTGCGCGCATAGTTGCCGGTCAGCGCCTCGATGCGGCGCACGCCGGAGGCGACCGCGCTCTCGCTCGTCAACGTGATCAGGCCGATATCGCCGGTGCGCCTCACATGGGTGCCGCCGCAGAGCTCGACCGACCAGCCGAGCGTGTTGGCGCCGCGCTCGCGCGCGGTCCTGCCCATCGAGACGACGCGGACCTCGTCGCCATATTTCTCGCCGAACAGCGCGCGCGCCCCCGCCTCACGGGCCTCGTCGACGCCCATGATACGCGTCGTGACCTCGTCGTTCTCCAGCACCACGTCGTTGGCGATGTCCTCGACGCGGGCGAGTTCCTCGGCCGTGATCGGCTTCGGATGCACGAAGTCGAAGCGCAGGCGGTCGGGCGCGACCAGCGAGCCGCGCTGGGCGATGTGGTCGCCGAGCACCTGGCGTAGCGCCTCGTGGATCAGATGCGTCGCCGAGTGATGCGCGCGGATCGAGGAGCGGCGCGAATGATCGACCTCGAGCTGCAGCGCAGCGCCGAGCTTCAGCTCCCCGCTCTCCACCGTGCCGATGTGGACGAAGAGATCGCCGAGCTTCTTCTGCGTATCGGTGACGCGGACCTTGATGCCGCCCTCACCCGTCAGCACGCCGGTGTCGCCGACCTGGCCGCCGGACTCCGCATAGAACGGCGTCTGGTTCAGCAGAAGCGCGCCCGTCTCGCCGGCCTTGAGGCTGGCGACTTCCTGGCCATCCCTCACCAGCGCGGAGACAACGCCCTCGGCGCTCTCGGTCTCGTAGCCCAGGAATTCGGTGGCCCCGAGCTTCTCACGCAGCGGGAACCAGATCGCCTCGGAAGCAGCCTCACCAGAGCCCTTCCAGGACTCGCGCGCCTTGGCCTTCTGGCGCTCCATCGCGTCGGTGAACGCCGCCTGGTCGACGCCGATGCCGCGCGACTTCAGCGCGTCCTGCGTCAGGTCGAGCGGGAAGCCGTAGGTGTCGTAGAGCGTGAAGGCGACGTCGCCGTCGAACATGTCGCCCTTCTGCAAGGACGCGCTCTTCTCGTCGAGGATGGCCAAGCCGCGCGACAGCGTCTTGCGGAAGCGGGTCTCTTCCAGCCGCAGCGTCTCCTCGATCAGCTTCTCCGCGCGCATCAGCTCGGGGTAGGCCTGGCCCATCTCGCGCACCAGCGCCCAGACCAGGCGGTGCATCAAGGGCTCCTTGGCGCCGAGCAGCTGCGCGTGGCGCATCGCGCGGCGCATGATCCGGCGCAGCACGTAGCCGCGGCCCTCGTTCGAGGGCAGCACGCCGTCAGAGACGAGGAACGCCGAGGAACGCAAATGGTCGGCGATGACGCGGAACGAGGCCACGGTCTGCTCGTTCGGCCCGGTGCCGAGTGCAGAGGCGGTCGCGTCGATCAGGTTGCGGAACAGGTCGGTCTCGAACACGCTCTCGACGCCCTGGAGGATGCAGGCCATGCGCTCCAGGCCCATGCCGGTGTCGATCGAGGGACGCGGCAGATCCACGCGCTCCTCCTTCGTCACCTGCTCGTATTGCATGAACACGAGATTCCAGAATTCGAGGAAGCGGTCGCCGTCCTCTTCCGGCGAGCCCGGAGGCCCGCCCCAGATGTGCTCGCCGCGGTCGATGAAGATCTCCGAGCACGGGCCGCACGGGCCGGTGTCGCCCATCGCCCAGAAATTGTCCGAGGTCGGGATGCGGATGATGCGGTCCTCGGAGAAGCCCGCGATCTTCTTCCACAGGCCCGCCGCCTCGTCGTCGGTGTGATAGACGGTGACGAGCAGCTTGTCCTTCTTCAGCCCGAACTCTTTGGTGATCAGCTTCCAGGCGAGCTCGATCGCGCGCTCCTTGAAGTAATCGCCGAACGAGAAATTGCCGAGCATCTCGAAGAAGGTGAGATGGCGCGCGGTGTAGCCGACATTGTCGAGGTCGTTGTGCTTGCCGCCGGCGCGCACGCATTTCTGCGAGGTGGTGGCGCGCTGATAGGGCCGCTTCTCGACCCCGGTGAAGACGTTCTTGAACTGCACCATGCCGGCATTGGTGAACATCAACGTCGGATCGTTGCGCGGCACGAGTGGCGAGGACGGCACGATCTCGTGGCCGTTCTCGGCAAAGAAGTTCAGAAAGGTCGACCTGATCTCGTTGACGCCGCTCATGTTCATCCAATCGGGTATGCTTGGGCCCGCTTCTCGCCGTCCAAACCGGACGTTAAGGCTGATATCTGCGGGCCAAAGCGCTTTTAGACAAGGCCAGCTTCGCTGTCCAGAAACTGTGCAGAGAGATCAGAGGGTTGCCGCAGGCGCGCAATCCCGTTGAAAGCGACAGAAGTCGCGTTGACAGGCTTGGCCGCCCTGTGGTCTCTACCCATCTGTATCGTACGGCCACGTCGGGAGAGACCGGCTTTAGGCAGCCGGCGCCGAAGGAGCAACCGCCCCGGAAACTCTCAGGCAAAAGGACCGCGTGGCTTTGACAGCATCTGGAAAGAGGCGCCGACGGGCTTAAGGCCCGGACTGCGTCCGCCGACGGGATAATACTCTCAGGCACAGCGACAGATGGGGCTTCGACTGGTGTCCATCGGGGAATCCTCCCCGGGGAACCGCCGAGGGCCCCTGTGATGCTAGCGCACGACCAAGACTCCCTGAAACGCACGCCCCTCCACAGCCTCCATGTCTCCCTGGGCGGCAAGATGGTGCCGTTCGCGGGCTATGACATGCCCGTGCAGTACCCCGCGGGCGTCCTGAAGGAGCACCTCCATACCCGGGCCGCCGCCGGCCTGTTCGACGTCTCCCATATGGGCCAGATCGCGCTTCGGCCGAAATCCGGCAAGCTCGAGGACGCCGCCCGCGCGCTGGAACGGCTGGTGCCGCAGGATATCGTGGCGATCGCCCAGGGGCGACAGCGCTATGCCCAATTCACCAATTCGGACGGCGGCATTCTCGACGACCTGATGGTCGCCAATTTCGGCGATCATCTGTTCCTGGTCGTCAACGCCGCCTGCAAGGAACAGGACGAGGCGCATCTGCGCGCGAACCTATCCGACGACTGCATCATCGAGCAGCTCGCCGACCGCGCGCTGATCGCGCTGCAGGGCCCGAAGGCCGAAGCGGTGCTGGCGAAATTCTGTGCAGAGGCGCCGGCCATGACATTCATGGACGCCGGCCCGCATGAGGTCGCCGGCATCAAGTGCTTCGTCTCGCGCTCCGGCTACACCGGCGAGGACGGCTTTGAGATCTCGGTTCCGGTTGGCGATGCCGAGCGCCTCGCCAGGATGCTGCTGGACAATCCGGACGTGCTGCCGATCGGCTTAGGGGCCCGCGACAGCCTGCGGCTGGAAGCCGGGCTTTGCCTGTACGGCCACGACATCGACACCGCCACCACGCCGGTCGAGGCCGCGCTGGAATGGTCGGTGCAGAAAAGCCGCCGTACTGGCGGCGCCCGTGCCGGCGGTTTCCCCGGCGCCGGGAAGATCCTTGCTCATTTCGATAACGGCGCATCCCGCCGCCGCGTCGGCCTGCGCGCCGAAGGCCGCGCGCCGGTGCGCGAGGGCGCACTGCTGTTTGCCGATAGTGCGGGCGGCGAGCCGATCGGAAAGGTCACCTCGGGCGGTTTCGGCCCGAGCCTGAGCGCGCCGGTCGCGATGGGCTACGTACCCGTGAGCCTCGCCGCGCTCGGCACAAAGCTCTTCGCAGAGGTGCGCGGCCAGCGCTTAGCCGTGCAGGTCGCCGCCATGCCCTTCGTGAAAAACACCTACAAACGCTGAGGACAAGACAATGACCACCACGCTGTACACTTCCGACCATGAATGGCTCGCCATCGACGGCGATACCGCCACGGTCGGCATCACCGACTACGCACAGCAGCAGCTCGGCGACGTCGTGTTCGTCGAATTGCCCAAGGTCGGCCGCAGCTTGAAAAAGGCGGAAGCCGCAGCGGTCGTGGAATCGGTGAAAGCCGCTTCCGACGTCTACGCACCAATTTCAGGCGAGGTGCTCGAGGCGAACGATGCGCTCACCGCCGAGCCGGCGCTGGTCAATTCGGATGCGCAGGGCAAGGCGTGGTTCTTCAAGATCAAGGTGGCCGACAGAAGCGAGCTCGGCGGCCTCATGGATGAAGCCGCCTACAAGGCGCATACGGCGTGAGATGACGAGAACGGCCGCCCCATACTCGGTGTCATCACCCGCGAAGGCGGGTGATCCAGTACGCCGCGGCCCATCGGCCCTAGCCGAAACGCCTGCGTTTACTGGATGCCCCGCCTTCGCGGGGCATGACAGCGAAATCTAAAGCGAGGACCCATGATGACCGCGCACCGCAAGTCCAACAGCGACACCGCCAGCTCTTTCCTCCGCCGCCACATCGGCCCCTCGGCGCGCGACGTCACCGCAATGCTGGAGACCGTCGGCGCGAAAAGCGTCGACGCGCTGATGGCGGAGACGCTGCCGGCTTCGATCCGGCAGGCCGCCCCGCCCGATCTCGGCAAGCCGCTCAGCGAGACCGAGGCGATCGCGCATATGGCCGAGCTCGCAGCCCAGAACCAGGTCTTCACGTCGCTGATCGGACAGGGCTATTCCGGCACCATCCTGCCCGCGGTGATCCAGCGCAACATTTTGGAGAACCCGGCCTGGTACACGGCGTACACGCCCTATCAGCCCGAGATCAGCCAGGGCCGGCTGGAAGCGCTGTTCAACTTCCAGACCATGATCTGCGACCTCACCGGGCTCGACGTCGCCAACGCCTCGCTGCTGGATGAGGCGACCGCGGCGGCCGAAGCCATGGCGCTCGCCGAGCGGCACTCGCAGGTGAAGGCAAAAGCCTTCTTCGTCGACAAGGAGGTGCATCCGCAGACGCTGGCGGTGATGCGCACCCGCGCCGAGCCGCTGGGGTGGACTCTGGTCGTCGGCGATCCCCTCACCGATCTCGACAAATCAGACGTGCTCGGCGCGCTGCTGCAATATCCTGGAACCTCCGGCGCGTTGCGCGACCTCAGGCCCGCGATTGCGGCGCTGAAGGCCAAGGGCGCGCTCGCGATCGTTGCCGCCGACCTGCTGGCGCTGACGCTGCTCGCCTCGCCCGGCGAGCTCGGTGCCGACATCGCCATCGGCTCGGCGCAGCGCTTTGGCGTGCCGATGGGCTATGGCGGACCGCATGCGGCCTATATGGCGGTGCGCGATGCGCTGAAGCGCTCGCTGCCCGGCCGCATCGTCGGCCTCTCCGTCGATTCGCGCGGGATGCCGGCCTATCGCCTCGCGCTGCAGACCCGCGAGCAGCATATCCGCCGCGAGAAGGCGACCTCCAACATCTGCACCGCGCAGGTGCTGCTCGCCGTGATCGCTTCGATGTACGCGGTCTATCACGGCCCCGAGGGCCTGGCGCAAATCGCGCGCAACGTGCATCGCCGCACCGCGGTGCTCGCGGCCGGCCTGCGCAAGCTCGGCTTTGCGCCGCAATCCGACAGCTTCTTCGATACGGTGACAGTCGATGCCGGCGCCAAGCGCGACGAGATCGTCGCGCGCGCGACCGCCGAGAAGATCAATCTCGGCCTTGGCGATGGCACCTTGCGCATCGCGCTCGACGAGACCACGACGCCCGCGACCGTGGAAGCGGTCTGGCGCGCCTTCGGCGGCACGCTCGCCTATGCCGAGATCGATGCAGCGACGCGCGAGGCGCTGCCGGATAGCTTGAAGCGCACGACTGCGTTCCTGACGCATCCCGTGTTCCACGCGCATCGCTCGGAGACCGAGATGCTGCGCTACATGCGCAAGCTCAGTGACCGCGACCTCGCGCTCGACCGCGCCATGATCCCGCTGGGCTCCTGCACCATGAAGCTGAACGCGACCACCGAGATGATGCCGCTGACCTGGCCGGAATTCGCCTCGCTGCATCCCTTCGTCCCGCGCGAGCAGGCCAAGGGCTATCACGCGCTGTTCGCACGGCTGGAAAAATGGCTGTGCGACATCACCGGCTACGACGCCATCTCGCTGCAGCCGAACTCCGGCGCGCAAGGAGAATATGCCGGCCTGCTCGCGATCCGCGGCTATCACGCGGCGCGTGGGGAAAGCCATCGCAAGATCTGCCTGATCCCCTCCTCCGCCCACGGCACCAACCCGGCCTCGGCTGCGATGGTCGGCATGGAGGTGGTGGTGGTCGCCTGCGAGAAGAACGGCGACGTCGACGTCAATGATCTCCGCGCCAAGGCGGAGAAGCATTCGAACGATCTCGCCGCGGTCATGATCACCTATCCCTCGACCCACGGCGTGTTCGAGGAGCACATCAGCGAGATCTGCGACATCGTGCACGGCCATGGCGGCCAGGTGTATCTCGACGGCGCCAACCTCAATGCGCAGGTCGGCCTTAGCAGGCCCGGCGATTACGGCGCCGACGTCAGCCATCTCAACCTGCACAAGACCTTCTGCATCCCGCATGGCGGCGGCGGCCCCGGCATGGGCCCGATCGGCGTCAAGGCGCATTTGGCGCCGTTCCTGCCGGGTCATCCCGCAACACAAGCGGATGCACCGGTCGGACCGGTCTCCGCCGCGCCTTTCGGCTCGGCCTCGATCCTCACCATCTCCTACATCTACATTTTGATGATGGGCGGTGAAGGATTGAAGCGCGCCACCGAGATCGCGATCCTCAACGCCAACTACATCGCAGCGCGCCTCGATCCGCATTTCCCGGTGCTCTACAAGAACGCCAGGGGCCGCGTCGCGCATGAGTGCATCGTCGATCCCCGTCCGCTGAAGACGACGAGCGGCGTCACCGTCGACGACATCGCCAAACGCCTGATCGATTACGGCTTCCACGCGCCGACCATGAGCTTCCCGGTGCCGGGCACGCTGATGATCGAGCCGACCGAGTCCGAATCGAAGGCGGAGCTGGATCGTTTTTGCGATGCCATGATCGCGATCCGCAAGGAGATCGGCGAGGTCGAGGCCGGCCGCTTCAAGATCGAAGCCTCGCCGCTGCGTCACGCCCCGCACACCGTGCACGACATCGCCGATGACGATTGGAAGCGCGCCTACACCCGCAGCGAAGGCTGCTTCCCCGACGGCGTCTCGCGCACCGACAAATACTGGAGCCCGGTCGGCCGTGTCGACAACGTCTATGGCGACCGCAATTTGGTGTGCTCCTGCCCGCCGGTGAGCGATTACGCGGAAGCCGCGGAGTAAGACTTCGTAGGGTGGGTTAGCGGGCGGTCGCGCGAAGCGCAGGCCGCCGGCGTAACCCACCACTTCAGCTTTCGCGGAGATAAACAGTGGTGGATTACGCCTTCGGCTAATCCACCCTACAGCACTGAATGCGCCGGCTAGGGCGCAATCAACAACCGGTTTTCGCGATCCCACCGCCAAAGCCGGTCATTGGTCAGAAGCGTGCCGCCCCACCAGCGTTTGATCGGGTTGTGACGACGAAAATCTTCCCGGCCCGCCAGGACCGCTTCGCCAAACTCCGTCAGCGACAGCCGGCTCCGGCGAAAGGCAGCATTGCGACTTCTCGCGTTGTCCGGATCGAGTGTCGCCAGCTTGCCGTCCAGACCCGCGATCGCTGGCGCCGGGCCAAATGCGAGCCCTTCGAGCAGCGCGCCCAACTCCCACTGATCGAACACGCGTGTTCCCAGCGCGCCCGGCCGAAACAGCTCATCGGTACGATTGTGTCCGCCTGCAATCCGCTCGAGAAGCCGCGTCTCCGTCGCCCCCAGTCCCGTCGCCGGCGACGGCAGTTCTGCGAGCAGGTCTTCCATGGCCGGCTTCAGGAAAGACAGCTTGCCGAGCGGCCTGTCGAGCAGCCCGGCGCAAAGCTCGGGCGTCGGCGCGCGGTAGGCTTCCCAGGCCATGCTGGCGATTCCAAGATCGCTTTCCACGATATCGAACTGCCACACGTCGCGGTGGCGAAGCTCTGAGGGATCTGCTCCGCGCAGATCGAAATCGACGCGTCGTAGTCTCAGATTCTCCGTGATGGATGGTTCGGAACGCAGGTAATCGAGGATCCAGATCAACTGCAATTGACTATTGGGTTCAGGATCGAACCACAGTTCGATGAGATCGACTCCGTAGGTTTCGCAGACCCAGAGCAACGCACCTGCCCGATCCTGGTCGCTGACAAAGGGACATCGACGGACGAAATTGGACCAATGAATTTCGTCATAAAACTTGGACTCGCGCCAGCCGAGATAGCGATCGAGGTGGGCAGCCGACGGAAGCGGTCCTGAAACAAACCGATAGATGAAGGGGACGACCATGTCGGCGCGATCGGCGAGGGCAAGACCGACGCCCGCCGAACTGGTCAGGATCACACGCTTCATCTCAACGCGCCCTTCCCCACGCAAAACGAAACGGGCACCGAAGACGTCGGCAACTCAACGTCCTCAGCGCCCGCTCCTCGCGAAAAGCTCTTCGCGTTAGGTCTTACTCGTCCGCCGGCTCCTCGCCGTCGGCGTCACGCTCGGGGGCGCCGGCGAGAATCTGCTCGGCGATCAGGCCGGAGTTCTGGCGGATCGCGGTCTCGATCTTGGCGGTGATGTCGGGGTTGGCCTTCAGGAACGCTTTCGAGTTCTCGCGGCCCTGGCCGAGGCGCTGGCTGTCATAGGAGAACCAGGCGCCGGACTTCTCGACGATGCCGGCCTTGACGCCGAGATCGAGGATCTCGCCCATCTTGGAGACGCCCTCGCCGTACATGATGTCGAACTCGACCTGCTTGAACGGCGGCGCCAGCTTGTTCTTCACCACCTTGACGCGCGTGGTGTTGCCGACCACCTCGTCGCGCTCCTTGATCGCGCCGATGCGGCGGATGTCGAGGCGGACGGAGGCGTAGAATTTCAGCGCATTGCCGCCGGTGGTGGTTTCCGGCGAGCCGTACATCACGCCGATCTTCATGCGGATCTGGTTGATGAAGATCACCATGGTGTTGGACTTGTTGATGGACGCCGTCAGCTTGCGCAGCGCCTGGCTCATCAACCGCGCTTGAAGGCCCGGCAGCGCATCGCCCATCTCGCCCTCGAGCTCGGCCTTCGGCACCAGCGCCGCAACCGAATCGATCACCATCACGTCCACGGCGCCCGAGCGCACCAGCGTGTCGCAGATTTCCAGCGCCTGCTCGCCGGTGTCGGGCTGCGAGATCAGGAGCTCGTCGATGTTGACGCCGAGCTTGCGGGCATAGACCGGGTCGAGCGCATGCTCGGCGTCGATGAAAGCGCAGATGCCGCCCTTCTTCTGCGCTTCCGCCACCGTATGCAGCGCCAGCGTGGTCTTGCCCGAGGATTCCGGCCCGTAGATCTCGACGATGCGCCCCTTGGGCAAGCCGCCGATGCCGAGCGCGATGTCGAGCCCGAGCGAACCTGACGATACCGCCTCGATGTCCATGGAGCGGTCGTTCTTGCCGAGCTTCATCACCGAGCCCTTGCCGAACTGGCGCTCGATCTGGGAGAGCGCGGCGGCCAGAGCTTTACTCTTGTCCATGGAAGATCCTTCGACGATACGCAGGGCAGTTGCGGACATTGGGTCGTGCTCCTTATGGCGAGGATTCGCTAGGGGGACAAACGATTGCGAGGCAGCTCGGCGATAAAAGCAATGTACCCTATTTGTTCTAGGTTCGCAATATGTTCTTTCCCGGATTTACAGGCAATCATCTGCACGACTGGGTCAAATCACCTTGCATCCGTCGCGTTCCGCTTCAACCGAACATGACCTGCCTCAAGGACGCGCGGCCGGCGCGCCGTCATATTTCCGTAATCCTGCGGCACCGAACCTTTTCGCGGTCTCCGGCCTTCTGTGGGGATGGGACCGCAAGTCTGGGGACCTCGAGTCATGACGGACAACAACACGTATCGCGATACGACCAGGCGCAATCCGCTGCTGGAGGCAGCGCGCGAGGAGATGGTGAAGTTCGAGCGCAAGGAAAACGAATTCCGCAAGAGGGATCGTGAGGAGCGCGCCGCCGAGCTCAATCTTCCCCTGAACGAGATCAAGATCCACTAGGGCCCCCGCCAAGACCGGCTTTGCCAAGACCGGATTTGCCAAGACCGGCTTTCCGGAGCGGGCTGAGGCCCGCCCCGCGATGCGGCAGTCGGCCGCCGTTCCAAGCGGACGGGATCGCCTGATCTCGATCCTGCGTCGCGGGTCGGCATGGCCGCAAAGGCAGGTGCGCGGACGGGTCAGGTATCCAAATACTACTTGTAACCCATTGGCCGATCAAAGGAATTGCCCAGCAACCTACTGTGCATGGGGTTGTTTTCCGTTTTTTGAAAGCCGCAGCGTGCCTCGTGCCATCCATCGGAGGCACGGCCGCCGTTCCCCGGCACGCGTATCCCGCTAAAGCACCGCCAGCAGCACCAGGCCGATCACCAGCACCACGAAGCCAGCCGCCGTCGCGGCGGCGAATGACCGCTCTACGTTATCCATGATGCCACCCCGTTGTCGGCGCGCCACGTTTCCCCCATGGCTGCGCCGAACGGATAAAATCTTGCCGACGGGTGTGTCCGCAGTGGTGCGAGCGGATGTCGAAATTGGGACCGGTGCGGGGCCAGTCTGCGGCCTTTCGAATCGCGACCTTCACGGCTGCCGCCAGTCAGGCTGTCGTAAGCTGAGCCGGCTAGGGTCGCTCGGCGATGGTGTTGCAGCCCAGCACCTCAGCCTCCAATCACGCTCTGCCCCGCTTGGCTCTCCCCAGGCGGGGCTTTTTCATGCCTGCCGGCCGGCGCGCGGGTCCCGCTCCTCCCGGGTCAGGCGCAGCGAGAAGGCGCGGATCGCGGGCGCCGCCAGCAGCACGACCGGCAGCATCGCGGCCCATGCGATCAGCCACGACAGCATCCAGTGCCGAACGAAGATCATCGCACTGCCTGCAGGGAAGCTGGCGATCCCTGCCGCGATCAGCGAGGTCAGTCCGGACTGGATGATGCCGAAGACGAAATGAGAGTAGCGGCGGGGAATGCCGAGCATGAGGCGTCCATGGTTGCTTGCCCTCATCTGGCAAGCAAGGCACATGCCGTCACCTCGATGGGCCCCTGGAATCCCCCCTGCAGGCACGCGCCTTGCTCGGCGCCCGGATGCACTTGGGATGTGTTCAGGAACTCTGTTCATGGCCGGAGAACGACGGAGGGCGAGCGCCGGTCGCGCATGATCCGCGGCTAGCGGCAGATTTTGCTTGTCTCCGGAATATTGTGACGACCAACATGTTTGCAGGCATGGAAGGTGAATCGTGGGAGGTCGCCATGAATCACAGGGGCGTCGAGTTCACCGTGGCCAAGACGGCGATTCCCGGAGTCTGGCAGTGGCAGTTCCGCATCGGCGAGCAGATCAAGACCGGCAAGACCGAGACGAAGATTGACCTGCTGGCGATCCGGCGCGTGCAGCTGCGCATCGACCGGGAGCTGAAGGCCCTCGCGCGAAAGACGGCCTGAACCGGCCGGGTGAGATCGACAGCGGCGGGGCACTCTCATGCGCCGCAGCGCGCCACGGGGTCCCGCGGGACGCGATCCGTAGCCGCCCGGAATTGATCTGACGCTGGTTTGGGATTGCACTGTGCGCCCAGGGGCCTTGGGGGCGAGGCATCATGTGCGTATCGGTGCCAGCCATGCCGCTCTATTTCTTTCGAATCCGCAACGGCCGTTATTCCGGCTGCGCCGAGCAGGCGACGGAATTTGCCGATCGCAATGCGGCCTGGAAGGAGATGACCAATGTCTGCGCCGACATGAGCGCCGGCATTGCCCGCAAGCTCCAGCAAAATTCCGAATGGCACATGGAGCT
This sequence comes from Bradyrhizobium sp. SZCCT0231, assembly GCF_018130245.1. GTDB lineage: Bacteria > Pseudomonadota > Alphaproteobacteria > Rhizobiales > Xanthobacteraceae > Bradyrhizobium > Bradyrhizobium japonicum_F. The sequence continues at coordinate 336,629 of NZ_JAFCKP010000002.1, read as the reverse complement.
GCTGGACGAGGCCAAGGAGCCGGTGTTCCGGATCCGCATCGTTGCCGAAACCTTCGACTAGCAAGACCTTTCGGATCAGGCCCGCGTCAGTCCGCGCTGGGCAGCCGCCGCATGGTGAACTCGATGTCGCCGCCGGGCAGTTCGCGCCAGGTCTCGACCGCGCTCATATAGCCGGCCTTGGGGTAGCGGGCGAAGAAGGCCTGCGCCCTTTCCCGCGCCTCGGCGCGCGGCAGCGTGAAGGTCTCGCGCAGATAGCCGTCGCCGGCCGTCCGGCCCGGCTTGCCGGCCATGTTGCGCCGGCGCGCCATCCGCTCGGCGAGATCCCGCGGACGATCGGCCATGTCGTGCCCTCCTCTACGCGCTACGCTGAGCCAAATGTAGGGCGCGGGCCGGATCAAGAGGAGTCCCGTCCGAAAGGCGCCGTGTCGCCCCCGAACGGAGCGTGCGGTCAGTTGGCCGCCGTGCCGCTCTTGGTCTTCTTCGGCGCGCTGGTTGCGGCCGACGCCTTCGGTGCCGCCGACTGCTTCGGCGGATCGGAGCGCATGCCGCCCCAGGGATCGTTGGACGCCTTGGAATCCGGAATCTTCTTCAGCGTTTCCTTGTAGGCCTTTTCACGCTCGGCTTCGGCAGCCTTCTCCTCGGGGGTCTTGCCCGGCCCTTCCTGCAGCAAATTGAGGTTGGGCATTTGCGCGTAGGCAGGTCCCGCCAGCACGGCCAGCACCGCGGCCAAACGGAAAAGCTTCATCGTCTACTCCTTGATCATCCATGAGGCGCGGATCGCCCCGCGCCGTGTCATCCTTGTCGCAGCCCGGTCGCGATCCCGAGCCGCCCAAGGCCGCGTGGGCACGCTAGAACCGATCCGATCTGCACGATTTGGGCGCATGCAGCCAGTCGTCCCAGATCGGACCGCATTTGGTGCATCCGCTCAGCGCGAGACCGAGCGCGGCCATGCAAACGACGAGGACACACCGACGCAACATCATCCACCCGTACCCAAGCGAGGCATCATATCGGGCCAAGTCGGGCATTTTCAAGCCGATCGGTCCGGCGCGAGACCGGGTGACTTTGCCGCGCCGATGCGCGCACAATGCGGCGAAACATCCGGCAACACAGGAGAGCGCGCCAGCAATGCAAATGCAGCCAGAAGCCGAATTCGGCCTCGCCGACGCCCGACGCATCCTCGGCGAGGTCTTTGCGCCCTGGGTCCAGGATCTCAACCTCGCGGTCGAGCGCATCGAGCATGCGCAGCCGGCAGACGTACCGGACTGGCAGCCGGGCGCGCTGCTGCGCATGCCGTTCTCGGAGCGACTGTGCCGGAACGGCGGCGTGGTCTGCGGCCAGGCCCTGATGGCGCTCGCCGACACCGCGATGGTGATCGCGATCCTCGCTGCCAATCGCGGCTACCGCCCCATGACCACGGTCGACCAGACCACGCATTTCATGCGCGCGGTCTCCTCAATGGACGTGCTGGCGGACGCGCGCGTGGTGCGGCTCGGGCGTACCATGAGCTTTGGCCGCGTTACGCTGCTCTCCGCCGCCGACAGCAAGCCGGTCGCGATGGTGTCGAGCGCGTTCGCGATGCTGCCGGGGTAAACGCGCGCTGAAAAAAAGAGAGCCGCGGGAGCGCAAAGCGCCGCGCGGCTCTCGATGCAATCATGTCGGGAGAGGAAGCGCGATCGCGGTCGCGCTTCGCCTCGTCACCCATGCGATGTTACTTGCCGAGGATCTCGTCGGCCGCGGTGACGACGCTGACGGTCGGATTCTTTCCGCAATAGGAACCGAACTTCTTGGCGTTCTCGATGAAGACGTCGGTGTCGATGATCGCGTTGTCCTCGTCGCCCTTGTACCAGCCGTCCATCCAGGTCAGCACGACCGCGATGTTGTCTTCGCCGCTCTCGAGGAACTGCTTGCAGCTCATGGTCGAGAGGTCCCACTTGACCGCGTGGGCGGGCATCGATGACAGCGAGAGCGCTGCGGCGAACAGAATCGAAAGCACGGTCTTCATCAATATCTCCATCGGCGCGTAACGCCATAAAAGAAGGGCTCGTAGGGAAGCTCGCGGAGCGGCTCTCCGCTCCAACGTCGTAAACAAAGTCTGAAGCGCCGTGCAAGTAGCGCCAGTATTGAGTTTAGTTCAACGTAATTTCTATGCACTACTTCATAGTCATCAGCAGGACTGACGCGGATGATCGAGAAGCGCGCATCGCAACGTCACCGTGTTTTCAAAGGTGGAACGATCACCTTCGAAAACAGCGGCATTCCTTGCACGGTGCGAAACATGTCGGCGGGCGGCGCGGCGATCGACCTCGACGCCCCCGTCATGTTGCCGCAATCGTTCACGCTCTCGATCGCGCGCGACGATTTCGTAAGGCATTGTCGCACAGTTTGGCGCAGCGACAAGCGCGTCGGCCTCGTTTTCGTGCAATAGCACGCGCGATGTGAACGAGTGTTCGCATCGCATGCACAACACGATCATGTTTGCTTCGATACGACGGTGGCGGCTGCCAGCGGGCTCGCAATCACGCGCGTGACGACCGTGAGCGCGATTGATGACGACCCCGCAACAATTCGTCCGCCCGGACGATCGATCGTGCGCGACAGGAGCGACGGCGCTTCGCCGAAACCAAGAGGCAGGTCCGCACCATCCGCCTCACTTCATTTCGGTTTCTTGTTATTTCGGTTTCTTGGCAGATACGCTCGGACGGGCGCCACCCCACGGGTCGTACTTGTCCTTGGGCTCGGGAATGCGCTCGAGCGCGGCCTTGTAGGCTTTTTCGTCGACCTTGGGCGTGTTGTCCGCCGGCTTGGCGCCATCATTGGGCGGGCGCCGGCCCTGCGCCTGCGCCGAGGCCGCCGTCAGTGCCAAGACGGCGGCTGCTATGACCAGAATCCTCATCGGTGCAATCCCCCTCGTGTGGGGTACAAACTAGCCGGCAATTGCGGAATAGCAAATGCCGCGGGTTCCAGGTTTTCAGCAAATCTTGATCGGCCGGGACTTCGTCGGATCGCATTCGTGCCTATCTGTTGGCCCGCAGGGGACCTTCACGGATGTTGCGGATTGTTATTCATGCGGCGCTGCTCGCCGGCGCGCTTGCGCTCGGTGCCTGCGGCTTTGCCGACAGCCGCGCGCCGGTGCCGGAGTTCATGCGCATGAAGGAGGCGGAGCAGCCGCCGCCCGAAGCGCCTCCCGACGTCAAGCGCGTGGTGCGCGAGCAGATCGACGTCGTCTTTCTCGCAACGTCCTATCCACGCGAGGTGCATGTCGCCCCGCCCCATCGTGAGGTGCGAGGACCGGGCTGGACGGCATGCGTCCGCGCGCAGCTCACCTCCGCCACCGGCACGTCGCTCGGCGCCCAGACCTACATCGTGACGATCAACGGCGGGAAGGTCGTGGACCGCCGGCGGGCGGAAGCCGACGACATCTGCGGGTCGGAGACTTACGAGCGGATCTAGGAACCCGCCCTTGACGATGCGGTTCCGGGAAAAACCAGTACCGCGGCCGGGAACGATCACCGCCTCCCCTTCTTGTTACCGCCGAGGGCAGTTTCGAGGAGGACATGATGAGGACGTTGACTATTGCGCTGTTGGCGGGCGCCGGTGCCTTGGCAGCCGCCTCGGGGGCAAAGGCTTCCGATATCTATACGAGCAGCGAGTACGCCAATCCGGATCTCGTTCAGCAGGTACGACTTGTCTGCGACGATTTCGGCCGCTGCTATCGCACACGGAGCGGTTCGCGTGTGATCGTACGCGATTCCTATGGCTACATGCCGCGCGAGCGCTATTACGAGCGCCGGACCTATCATCGCGATTGGGATGACGGTCCGCGCGCCGGCGTCGGCATTCGCGCGCCTGGCGTCAGCGTTGGTGTCGGTGTCGACGACCGCTGGTGATCGATCGAGGCTTGATGGTCGGGACCGGACGAGACGACTCGCCCGGTCCCGTTCGCATGATCATACTAACCGCTATACGGCGGCCGATTGCTGCTGGAACTGCTCGTAGGCCGCGATCGCATCGGCGGCGTACATCAGCGACGGCCCGCCGCCCATGTAGACGGCCATGCCGAGCGTCTCCTCGATCTCCTGGCGCGTTGCACCGAGCTTGACCAGCGCCTCGGTGTGAAAGCCGATGCAGCCGTCGCAATGTCCGGCAACGCCGAGCGCCAACGCGATCAGCTCCTTGGTCTTCTTGTCCAGCGCGCCGTCACGCGCGGCGGCCTGGGCGAGCGCGGCAAATCCCTTCATGGTGTCGGGAATGTCGCCCCGCAGCTTCTTCAGGTTGGCGGAGATGTTCCTGGTGATATCGACGTAGTTCTTGTCCATCGGATCCTCGCTAGCTGGACTTGGCTATGGCAGGAGCCGCCTCGCGTGGCGCGCGCAAGGCGATGTAGATTGCGGGAATCACCAGCACGGTGAGCAGCGTTGACGACGCCAGCCCGAACAGGAGCGAGATCGCCAATCCCTGAAAGATCGGATCGAGCAGGATGGTTGCAGCCCCGATCATGGCCGCAAGCGCAGTGAGCAGGATCGGCTTGAAGCGGACGGCGCCCGCTTCCAGCACCACTTCGCGCAGCGGCTTGCCCTCGGCGCCACTGTGGCGGATGAAGTCGACGAGCAGGATCGAATTGCGCACGATGATGCCGGCCAGCGCGATGAAGCCGATCATCGAGGTCGCGGTGAACGGCGCGCCCAGGAGCCAGTGTCCGATCAGGATGCCGATCAGCGTCAGCGGGATCGGCGTCAGGATGACGAGCGGCAGACGGAAGCTCCTGAACTGGGCGACGACCAGCACGTAGATTCCGAGGATGGCCGCGCCGAAGGCCGCGCCCATGTCGCGGAAGGTCACCCAGGTGATCTCCCATTCGCCGTCCCACAGCAGCGTCGGACGCGACTCGTCCGATGGCTGGCCGTGCAGGCTGATCGCGGGCTTCGGCAGCTTGCCCCAATCATGGGCATCCACGCGATCGGCGACCGCGAGCATGCCGTAGAGCGGCGCCTCGAAGCGCCCGGCGAGCTCAGCCATCACCATGTCGGCAAAGCGGCCGTCGCGGCGGAAGATCGTCGGCGAGCCCTCCTCCATGGTTGCCTTCACGACCTGGCCGAGCTCGACCACGGTCTTGCTGCCGGGCAATGTATTGGCTGGCACCGGCGTGGAGGCCAACGCCTCGTCCCAGACCAGGTCGCGCTTTCCGAGGTGCACAGCGATCTCGATCGGGTTGCGGTCCTCGCCGCGATGCGAATAGCCGATCGAGGTGCCGCCGAACAGCGTTTGGATGGTGTCGTAGACGTCGCGCTGCTCGACGCCGAAGAATTCGAGCCGGTCCTGATCGATCGAAAGCCGCAGCCGCGGCCGCTTCTCGCCGACGGAATCATCGATGTCGACGATGAACGGAACTTCCGCGAAGATCTTCCTGAGCTCGGCCGTGACCGCGCGCCGCGTGGTCGCATCGGGACCGTAGACCTCGGCGAGCAGCGTCGACAGTACCGGCGGCCCGGGCGGCACCTCGACCACCTTGATGCTGGTGCCGGTGGGCGGACCGAGCGCCTTCAGCTTCTCGCGCAGCTCGAGCGCGATCTCATGGCTCGCGCGCTTGCGCTCGCCGCGCGCAGCCAGGTTGACCTGCACTTCGCCGAGCTCGGGCCTCTCCCGCAAGTAATAGTGCCGCACCAGGCCGTTGAAATTGAAGGGGGCCGGCGTGCCGGCATAGGATTGCAGCGAGCTGACCTCCGGCAATTGCCGCGCAATCTCGGCCGCGCCGAACAGCGTCCGCTCGGTCGCCTCCAGGCTCGCCCCTTCCGGCAGGTCGACGACGACGGCGATCTCGGACTTGTTGTCGAACGGCAGAAGCTTGACCGTCACCGACTTGGTCGCAAACAGCGTCATCGACAGCAGCGTCGCGATGCCGACGCCGAGCAGGAATATCCAGGCCGACCGCTTGCTCCGCACGATCGGCGCGGCGAAGCGCCGATAGAGCCGGCCGAGCCGGCCTTCGTCGTGGGCCGCATGCACCGAGGCAACCTCGCCCTTCGGTGCCAGCTTGAGCATCAGCCAGGGCGCGACCACCATCGCGACGAAGAACGAGAACAGCATGGCAGCCGACGCATTGGCCGGGATCGGTGCCATATAGGGGCCCATCAGGCCCGACACGAACAGCATCGGCAACAGCGCCGCGACCACGGTCAAGGTCGCGACGATGGTGGGGTTGCCGACCTCCGCCACCGCCTCGATGGTCGCCTGCAGGCGCGACCGGCCGTCGCGCATGGCCCAGTGCCGCGCGATGTTCTCGACCACGACGATGGCGTCGTCGACGAGAATGCCGATCGAGAAGATCAGCGCGAACAGGCTGACGCGGTTGATGGTATAGCCCATCAAATTGGCGGCGAACATCGTGAGCAGGATCGTCGTGGGAATCACGACGAAGGTCACCAGCGCCTCGCGCCAGCCGATCGCGATCGCGATCAGCACGACGATCGAGACCGTCGCGAGGGCGAGGTGGAACAGCAGTTCGTTGGCCTTCTCGTTCGCCGTCTCGCCATAGTCGCGCGTCACCGTCACCTGGATATCTTCGGGAAGAAGGCGCGACTTCAATCCTTCGAGGCGGCTCGCGATGTTCTCGGACACGACGACCGCGTTGGCGCCGGCCCGCTTGGCCAGCGCCAGGCTGACGGCGGGCGTCCGCGCCCACTGTCCGGAGGCATCGCGTGATTCCGTCCAGACGCGATGCTCGATGGTGCTCGGGCCGACGACGACGGAGGCGACGTCCTTGACGTAGACCGGCCGGCCGTCACGGCTCGTGATGAGCAATAGTCCGATATCGGGAATGCCGGACAACGTCTGCCCTGCCGCGACGCTTCGCACCACGCCGGCATCGCGGACCTGCCCCGCCAGGAACGAGCGGTTGGCGTCCTTGACCTTGGCCACGAGCTGCTGCAGCGTGATGCCAAACAGCGACAGCTTCTCCGGATCGGGCTCGACCCGGATCTGTTGCGCCGCCCCGCCGGAGATATAGGTCAGGCCGATATCGTCGACCTTCATCAGCTCCGCGCGCAGCTTGTCGGCGAGCTCGTAGAGATCCTTGTCGGTCCAGCGGCTGGCAGCTTCCGGCTTCGGCGACAGCGTCAACACCGTCACCGCGACGTCATTGATGCCCCGGCCGACGATCAGCGGCTCGGGAATGCCGACGGGAATGCGGTCGAGATTGGCGCGGATCTTCTCGTGCACCCGCAGGATGGCGTCCTCGAACTTGGTGCCGACCAGGAAGCGCGCCGTGACCATGACGCGGTCGTCCTCCGTCTGGCTATAGACCTGCTCGACGCCGTCGATGCCCTTGACGATCGATTCCAGCGGCTTGCTCACCAGCTCCACCGCGTCCGGGCCGCGCAGGCCGTCGGCATTGACACGGATGTCCACCATGGGAACGCTGATCTGCGGCTCCTCCTCGCGCGGGATCACCACGACGGCGATCAGCCCCACGACGAGCGCCGCGAGCAGGAACAGCGGCGTCAGCGGCGATGCGATGGTCGACTTGGTCAACCGTCCTGAGAGCCCGAGATTCACGGCCGCACCAATTGGTCGCCGGCTGAAATGCCGGACAGGATCTCAAGCCCGTCGGGGTGCGCCGGCGTCGGCAATTCGCGGCCACGCTGCACCGGCACGTCTATCGTGCCGCTGTCCTTCTGAAGCCGAACATAGTCGATGCCGAACCGGCTCGTCACATAGCTCGAGGGGATGACGAAGGCCGGTCGCATGCCGCCGGAGATCCAGACCCGCAAGCGGTCGCCGACGAAATATTCGCCGAGGCCTTCGACGGTCGCATCCGCAATGACGCGCCCCTCCTCGATCTGAGGATAGACGAGGTCGATGACGCCCGACTTGGCGGCTTCTCCGACGAACTCCGCGCCGTCGATGCGAATCCTGTCGCCCGCCTTGAGCAAGCGCGCATGCCGCTCCGGCACGCGAAGCCGCAGCTTGAAGTTCTGTTGGGCGACGGTGACGATCGGATCGCCCGCGAGCACGACGGATCCTATCGTGATCAACCGCTTCAGCACCCGACCATCCGCCGGCGCGAGCACCTGCCCCTGGTTGAGCTGCTCGTTGATCACCGCACGTTCGGCAGTCTTGGCACGCAGGCCGTTCTCGGCGACGTTCAGCGCGGTGCGCTGCTCGTCGAGCTTGATCCGCGGCAGGATACCGCGTTCGACCAGCCCTTCTGTCCGGCTGAAGTCGAGCTGCGCCTGGTTCGCCTGCGCCTGCAGCGCCTCGATCTGCGCGTCGAGCGATTTCATCTGCAGCACGAGCTTTTCGTCGCCGATAGTCGCGATCGCCTGGCCGGCGGCGACACGATCCCCTTCCCTGACCTTGAGCTGAACCACCGTGCCGCCGATGCGTCCGCGCGCCGGCACCACGCTGGTGCTTTCGACCGTGGCGAAGACGGCCTTTTCATCGGTGATCGATTGCCGCGCGACCACGAGCGTTTCGGCCGCTGTCGCCGGTGTTCCAGACAAGCCTATCGCCGCGAAAGCAGCCAGCAGGCCAAAATAACTCGCCATACATCGCATGGGACTCTTCCGTGTCATGACCAAAGCATCACCACGCCGCTGCGCAGCTCATTTCATCTGCATCAGAAAGGGGCGTGTTGATCCTGGTCAAGGCGCCCTCCTCCGAACTCTCCTAGGTTTCATCTGGTCCTGGCGGACTTCGGCGCGCAGAATGCTTGGTAGAGCGTCTTCAGCACCTCGCGCGCCGGCTCGCTCGCGATCGAATAGAAGATCGTTTGTGCTTCACGCCGGGCAGACACCAGACCATCCTTGCGAAGGAGCGCAAGATGCTGGGACACCGTGGAGTCCCGCAGGCTCAGGAACTCGGCGAGTTCGCCCACCGACCGCTCGCCATCGATCAACTGGCAGATGATCAGCAGACGATGCCGGTTGGCGAGTGCCTTCAGCAGTTCGCTCGCCTGATCCGCCGCCCGCTCCATGACTTCAACGTTCATCTTCATACTTGCGTATATACGCAATTACGAATATATCGTCAAGCGCTGCACGACAGCCGGAACTGAACCGGCGGAGCGGCTTGGTCCAACGGAGGTAAACCCATGGCGGAAGTTGTCGTAATCGGAGCTGGTCTGAGCGGAACGCTGATGGCCTATGAATTGCTGCCGCAGTTGAGAAAGGAGGATCGCCTCAGCGTCGTCTCGCAAGGCGCCGTCTATCATTTCGTCCCATCGAACCCTTGGGTCGCGGTCGGCTGGCGCAAGCGCGAAGAGATCGAGATTGATCTGGCGGACGTCATGAAACGCAAGGGCGTGCGGCTGCTGACGCAGGGCGCAAGGCGCGTCCATCCGACCGAGAACCGTGTCGAGCTCGGCGACGGCACGTCGATCGACTACGACTATCTGGTCGTCGCGACCGGTCCCGAACTGGCGTTCGACGAGATTCCGGGTCTCGGGCCACAGGGCCATACCCAGTCGATCTGCCACGTCGATCATGCCGCGCATGCCCGTGAAGCCTTCGAGAAGCTCGCGGCCAATCCCGGCCCGGTGGTCATCGGCGCCGTGCAGGGCGCTTCCTGTTTCGGGCCGGCTTACGAATTCCTCTTCATCCTGGAAACGGAGCTGCGCCGGCGAAAGCTGCGCGACCGCGTCCCGATGACGTTCGTCACCTCGGAACCCTATATCGGCCATCTCGGTCTCGACGGCGTCGGAGACACCAAGGGTCTCCTGGAAAGCGAGATGCGGGAGAAGCACATCAAGTGGATCACCAACGCCCGCGTCGACAACGTCGCCCCCGGCCTGATGTCGGTGGAGGAGTTCGCCGACGACGGCACGTCTCGCAAGGCCCACGAGCTGCCCTTCGCCTATTCGATGATGTTGCCCGCCTTCCGCGGCGTCGAAGCGGTGCGCGGCATCGAGAAACTGACCAACCCACGTGGCTTCGTCGTCGTCGACAAGCACCAGCAAAATCCCGCCTTTCCCAACGTTTTCGCGGTCGGTGTCTGCGTCGCGATCGCGCCGGTCGGCGCGACACCGGTGCCGGTCGGCGTCCCCAAGACCGGCTTCATGATCGAATCCATGGTGACGGCGACAGCGATGAACATCGGCGCCCTGCTTCGCGGCAGGGCACCCACGGCGCAGCCGACCTGGAACGCGATCTGTCTCGCCGACTTCGGCGACTCCGGCGTCGCCTTCCTTGCGCAGCCGCAGATCCCGCCGCGAAACGTCAATTGGTCCTCCAAGGGCGAATGGGTGCACCTCGCCAAGGTCGCCTTCGAGAAATACTTCCTGCGCAAGATGCGGCGCGGCGAGAGCGAGCCTTTCTACGAGCGCTTCGTTCTCGACAAGCTGAACATCGCCAAGCTCAAGGAGGTCCGAACCGGCACATGAGCACGACGCGTCAGATCGTCTGTGGCAGTTGCGGGCGCATCAACCGCCTACCTGCCGAACGCGCAGCGCAAGGTGCGCGTTGCGGCGCCTGTCACCAGCCGATGTTCACCGCTCATCCGATTGAGGTGGACGAGGAGGCCTTCAGCCGCCATGTCGCGAGCAGCGACATTCCCGTGCTGGTCGACGTCTGGGCACCGTGGTGCGGCCCGTGCCGCGCCATGGCACCGATGTTCGAGCGCGCCGCGCAGCAGCTGGAGCCGAACGTCCGGCTGTTGAAGCTCAACTCGGACAACGCACCTGCACTGTCGTCGCGCCTCAACATCAGCGGCATCCCGACCCTGCTGTTGATGCGCGGCGGCCGCGAGATCGCCCGTCATTCCGGCGCGATGGATGCGCGCAACATCGTCGCCTGGACTGAATCCAACCTGACCCGTTCGTAAGTCGCCAGATGAAAAGGAGCCTGCCATGAATGTCGATAAAGCCGTCCTCGCCTTTGCGGGGTTCGTCGTCCTGCTCGGTCTCGCACTGGGCACCTATGTGAATGCGTATTGGTACCTGCTGACGGCATTTGCCGGACTGAACATGTTGCAGGCCTCGTTCACCGGCTTCTGTCCGGCAGCGATCGTGTTCAAGAAGCTGGGCCTGAGCAGCGGCTGCGCGTTCTCCTGAACGCGCGTGGATGCAGCCTGCGGGGGAATTTGCCATGACCGACGACACCTACATCGAAGGACCTCTCTACGAGAAGCGGAGGAAGGTCTATCCGCAGTCGGTCCACGGGCCGTTCCGCCGCATCAAATGGGCGATTCTCTGCGTCACGCTCGGAACCTACTATCTGCTGCCGTTCGTGCGCTGGAACCGCGGGCCCGGCCTGCCCGACCAGGCCGTGCTGATCGACTTCCCGCATCGGCGCTTCTACTTCTTCTTCATCGAGCTGTGGCCGCAGGAAGTCTACTACTTCACCGGCCTCCTGATCATCGCGGCCATGACGCTCTTCCTGATGAACGCGGTCGCCGGGCGGCTATGGTGCGGCTACATGTGTCCGCAGACCGTGTGGACCGACCTGTTCTATGCGGTCGAGCGCTGGGTCGAAGGCGACCGGCGCCAGCGCATGCAGGGCGACAAGGACTACTGGACATTCGGTCACATCCGAAAGGTCGCGCTGAAGCACTTCCTCTGGATCATGATCGCATGGTGGACCGGCGGCGCCTGGGTGCTCTATTTCGCCGACGCGCCGACGCTGGTGAAGGAGCTCGCCACCTTCCAGGCCCCGTTCCTCGCCTATCTCTGGATCGGCATCCTGACCGCCACGACCTATGTCTTCGCCGGTCATGCCCGCGAACAGATGTGCATCTACATGTGCCCGTGGCCGCGGATCCAGGCGGCGCTGACCGACGAATGGGCGCTCAACGTCACCTATCGCCGCGACCGCGGCGAGCCGCGCATGTCGGTGAAGAAGGCGGATGCTGCCCGCGCGCAGGGCAATCCCGCCGGCGATTGCGTCGACTGCCATCAGTGCATCAACGTCTGTCCGACCGGCGTCGACATCCGCCATGGCATCCAGCTCGGCTGCATCCAGTGCGGCCTGTGCATCGATGCCTGCGACAACGTCATGCGCGAGATCGGCCGGCCCAAAGGCCTGATCGGCTACGACACCGACATCAACATGCAGCGCCGGCGCGAAGGCAAGCCGCCGATCTACCGCATCGTCCGTCCGCGCACGCTGATCTATGCCGCGGCCATCGCCATCGTGGGCAGCATCATGCTCTACACCCTCGCCACCCGCGCGACGATGGACGTCAACGTGCTGCACGAGCGCAATCCCCTCTTCGTCCAGCTCTCGGATGGGGGCGTGCGCAACGACTACACCGTGCGCATCCTCAACAAGGGCGCACAGCGATCGTTTGCGCTCGAAGTCTCCGGTCTGCCGGGCGCGGCCGCTCGCGTCGCCGGCATCGAGACCGGCCCCGGCGGCAAGCCCGTCATCGAGGTCGGGCAGGATCAGACGCGCGAGGTCAGGCTGTCGGTGCAGATCGGGCCTAGCGACCTGCCGAAGACCTCCCGCGACGTCGACATCACCATCACCGATACGACCAGTGGCGGTCGCGCGAGCACCCGCGATCATTTCGTGCCGGGAGACTAGCCACCGTTCGGCAGAACAGCCGCGACCGGATGCTGTATGAAATGTTAACGCTACCGCTCAAATTGCAGCGGCGTTCCAACGGTATTTTCCAATCTTTGCGCTAAGCATGACCGGTAACACGGGCTCAGCTCGCGTGAACGGGGACGGCGGGACGTGGTCGACATCGCGCATCAAGCGGCGATCAATCCGACATCGGCAAGGGATGTCGCGATGGCGCGCGCGTGCGTCCCGCTCACGGCCATCGAACCCGGTCAATGGCGCGCACTCGCGCAGCGGGCGGTCGAGCCGAACGGATATTACCTGCCCGCCTGGGAGCTGGCCGTCAGTGCGACCGCGCGCGGCCGCAGCAATGCCTCGGCACTGCCCGCATTTGACGACTCTGCGGCCCGGCTGATCGGGCTGATGCCGGTGATCTCGCTCTGGCGCGCTCTGAAGATCCCCCTGCCCGCGCTGGTGAGCGCGCATCCCTACGGCACGCTTTGTAGCCCGCTGCTCGACCGCGACGCTCCGCTCGCGGCGGCCACGCGTCTGTTGCAGCAGGCGCGCGATGCCGGCGCGCATGCGCTCGTGCTGAACGACGTCGCGCTCGACGGTGCGGCGATGGCATCGCTCGATCAGGTCCTGAAACGCGACGGCCTGAAGCCGAGAATCCTCAGCTCCTATATCCGTGCGAGCCTCGATACGACACAGGATGGCGAAACTCTTTTGCGCGACGCGCTCGGCGCCAAAAAGCTCAAGGAGCTGCGCCGCCAGCGTCATCGTCTCGAGGAGCACGGCCCCGTCGTGTTCGAGGTTGCGCGCAGCACCGACGAGATCGGACCGGCGCTCGAAACATTCCTGCAGCTCGAAGCCAGCGGCTGGAAAGGCAAGCGCGGCACCGCGCTGGCCCAGCATGCCGGGGATGCGACCTTCATCCGCCGCGCCGTGCCGGCGCTGGCAGAGACCGCGCAGTGCGAGATCGTCACGCTTCGCGCCGGTACGACGCCGGTCGCCGCCGGCATCGTGCTGCGCCATCAGGACCGCGCCTTCTTCTTCAAGCTCGGCATCGACGAGCGCTTCGCAAAATATTCGCCGGGCGTGCAGCTCACGCTCGACCTCACCCGCCATCTCTGCGCCGACCCCGCCATCGCCAGCGCGGACTCGACGGCGAGCGCCGATCACCCCATGATCAACCCGATCTGGCGCGGACGCTTCGCGATCGGCGACGTGCTGATCCCGCTGCGGCGGCACGACCCGGTGGTGGGACTGATCCATGCGGTGCTGATTACGCTTCGCATCGCGCACGAAACGGCGCGGAACGTGGTTCACTTGATTCGGCGAACGCGCAAGACAGTCTAGCTGGCCAAGGTCCATCCCTCGACGGCTTCGCAAATGTTTTGAAACAACTCCTCAATGTTATCACCCTGAGTCACGCAGCCAGGCAAAGAAGGAGCCTCGGCCCAATAGCCGCCCTCCTCTGCTTCGTGCACGACTATCTCGATCTCCAAGCGCCTACTCCGCCGCCTGCGCGTTGATCTCCTCGGAGACCTGGCGGATGGCGCGGGCGAGCAGGTTCGGGTCCTGCGCGCCGGAGACGGCGTATTTCTGCGCAAACACGTAGGTCGGCACGCCGGAGATGCCCTTCTCGGCCGCCTCCTGCGCATCCGCCGAGACGCGCGCCACGTCCTCGTCGGTGGCGAGTCGCTTGCGCACGTCGTCGGCATCGAGGCCGACATCGGCGGCTGCCTGCACCAGTACGTTCACATCGGTGAGATCGCCGCCGTCGCGGAAATAGAGCTCCATCAGCCGCTGCTTCATCTCGGGCGCCTTGCCGATCGCTTCCGCCCACAGGATCAGGCGATGGCAGTCGGTCGTGTTGGGCTGACGCGCCACGAGCTCCGGCTTGTAGACAAGCCCCTCCTCGCTTGCGGCGGCGACGACGCGCCCGGCAATACCCTTATAGGCCTCGACCGAGCCGAACTTCTGGGTGAGATAAGCTTCGCGGCTGATGCCCTCGCGCGGCACCCAGGGATTGAGGAAGAAGGGACGGAAGTTGAGCTTGACGGGAACATCGGGCACCAGCGCCAGCGCGCTCTCGATGCGGTGCTTGCCGATATAGCACCAGGGGCACACCACGTCGGAGACGACATCGATCTGGAGCGGTTTGAGCGTGCTCATGTCAGGCGCCTCCTTGGCGGTAAAAGGTTGTGCCAAAGATAAGCCGAACCTGCCCCGAGGCAAGGGCGCTACGTCATAGCTGCCGCCATCTTCTTCAGCCGCTCGGCAGTGCGTTCATCCGCCGGAAAGAAGGTCTCCAGTGCCAGCTCCGACAGCGTGATGTCCACGGGCGTGCCGAACACCATGGTGGTGGAGAAGAAACTTAGTATCTCCCCGCCATGCCGCAGCTTGAAGGGAATCGCGACATTGTCGCTCGATAGCGGCGCAGATCGCGCCGGAATCGGATAGCTCTTGAGATCATTGTAGAGCTTGATCAGCTCGGGATCCGCCGTCGCCTCGCATTGCCGGTGCAGCCGCTCCAGGAGATGCCCGCACCATTCGGCGAGATTGACCGTGCGCGGCGCCAGCGCCTCGGGATGGAAGGCGAGCCTGAGCACGTTGACGGGCTGGCCGAGCAGATGCTGCGGGATGCCGTCGAGCAGCGGCGCCACCATGCGATTGGCGGAAACCAGGTTCCAGTGCCTGTCCACCGCAAGCGCCGGATTGGGCTCATGCGCCCTAAGCACGAGGTCAATCGCCTGGCGGGCTGATTTCAAGGCGGGATCCTCCAGCGGGCGCTGCGGGAAGGCCGGCGCGAAACCGGCCGCGACCAGCAGCACGTTGCGTTCGCGCAGGGGCACGTCGAGGCGCTCGGCGAGCCTCAGCACCATGTCGCGCGAGGGCGCCGCGCGGCCGGTTTCAACAAAACTCAGATGCCGTGCCGAGATCTCGGCCTCCCCGGCGAGATCGAGCTGGCTCATGCGGCGGCGCTGCCGCCATTCGCGCAAATGGTCGCCGATATGGACCGGCTGGCTGCGTTCCGCCTGTGCCGTGGATGCATGTGCGTTCATGACCAGAAACCTAGCATGCGGATTTCGGCGCTTCCATTACCCGCGAGGTAATCGAATTGGCCCTCGGGCCGGCGCATCTTCGGTCGCAACAGGAGATGACCATGATCGCGCTGCTGCTCTATCGGACCATCGCAGACCACCTTGTTCCCTGGGCCATGGCATTCGCAACACGGATGCTGGCGCGCAGCCTCAACATGCCCGAGCCGCTGGTGCATTCGACCGGCGATTACGTGGTCGCGCAGGTCATCGCCTTCGAGCACGGCGTCGGCAGGAGCATGTGCCCGTTCCGTCTCGCCCGCCTGCTCCGCGCCTGGTGGCGCGGACGGCGCTGAGTTCACCCCGAGCCCACCACAACCATGGAGACCTCTGATGATCGACGCTTCCACCTTCCTGCGCCGCGCCCTGCTCGCCGACGCCATCTTCAGCGGCGTCGCCGCGCTCGGCTTCACCTTCGGCGCGAGCGCATTCGCAGCACTGTTCAACCTGCCCGAAGCGCTGCTGCGGGAGACCGGCCTGTTCCTGATCGCCTACACCGCCCTGGTCGGCTGGCTCGCCTCGCGGACCACGGTGGCAAAGCCGCTCGTCCTGCTGGTCGTGATCGGCAATGCGGCCTGGACCGCCGGCAGCATCGCGCTGCTGCTCTCCGGCGCGGTGTCGCCGAACCTCGCCGGCGAGCTCATGGTCGTCGCGCAGGCGATCGCCACCGGCGTGTTCGCCGAGCTGCAATATGTCGGATTGAAGAAGAGCGGGCGCGCGGTCGCGGCGTGATGGCTCTTGACATTACGCGGCACAGCCCGAGGGAGCGCGAACGTCTCCACAACTCGCATCGCATCCGAATGCATGCATGACCTCGCGTTCTCGCGGCGCATTTCGCCCGAGCTTTGCCTGATCGGTCGCACCCTTCGTTGCCGGAGGGCGCAGGGAAGGCCGGGCGCCGGCGGCACCCGAGTCCGTGTACAAGGAAATGCACACGGGGTGACCACAGGTGATGCCGGTCGCCCGGCCTTCCCTGCGCGGATGGTTTTAACGGTGTCCTTCGTGCTCTCCTCGGGGAGCGTTGCACTATTGCCCCCGTCGCCTCGCGGCTGATCGATGCGCGTACCCGGTCGGGCCGCCGCATCACCGCGAGCCTTGACGCCAGAACCCCGGGCGTCGGGACCACACGACTTCTCCGTCCGCGGACGATTTGGCCTCAGCGCCCTGGGCTTAGTGTGCGCACCCCAGACCATCGACCAAACCGCTGTGACCGCGCCGTGTCGTATGCGCATCGCCTGAGACTCACGGTTGCCCGCCCTGTCCTCACGCAAATCGCGCCGGCGCTACCGCGTCCACCGCACCCCGGCCCGCATCTCGTGACGATCGCGAAGCGCCCCTCTGGCAGGGCCGGGATGGGTCCTGTATGCCACAAATCCGAAATTCGGAAAAGCGATATATTTATGCCGGGAGGGGTTGACGGGTTTTGGGTGTTTTGCCCGACGCCTCGCCGTTCCGTTATTGGGACGAGCCCCGCGACCAAGCAACGACCGAGTAGCGGCAGAACACCAATCCTCATGGGAGCCATCGCTCCTCTCTCATGACCAGTATCGTCGCAACTTCGTCCGAAGAGGCAGTTGCTTCTACCGTCACTAAGACCCCTACCGAGCAGCTTTACACGCCCCCCGGCAAAAGGACGCAGCTGGTTCCATATGGTAGAAACTGCAAAACTTTCGTGCCATGGTTGTCAGTGGGAGGTAACAACCATGACCGACAGTTACGAGTCGCTAGCGCGACGGCGGATGCATCCGAAGCTTCGTGTCTTGGCTAACAGCGATGCGCGGGTGAACGCGGCCAAAGCTGAAATACAGGGCTGTCTCAAGGTGACCTCCACCCTCGCCGCACAGGCTCCGAGCCTCGGAGCCGCAGTTGCGCCCGGGCAGATTTCCAAAGGTAAAACCGCGGTCAAAGACCTGAATACCGCCGACCGGCGCGAAAATGTCGAGGTGAATGTTTTCGTCCGCTCGACCGAGCCGGTGAGGCTCGGACCGCATGATCGCGCTCAAGGCCGGCTCGCCGCAATGCGCCTCGGGCTTGAGGAGATCGAGAACCTCGCCGGCGATGCCAATATCGTCATCATCGAGCCGGCCGAGACTTTGAAACCGCCGCGGCCGCTCAAGGGCAGCGCGACGACCAGTACCCCGACGGCTCGCGTGGTCGCCAACGAACGCAAGAAGCATGGTGACGGTGCCAGCGTCATCATCGGGGTCATCGACGTCGAAGGATTCGATTGGGCCCATCCCGATTTCCAGGACCAGGCCGGCAAATCGAGATTCGTCAGCATCTGGGATCAGGGCGCGAAAGACGGCACGCGACCGACAGGCTTCGATTACGGCCGCGTCATCACTTCTGCCGACATGGCTCAGGCGGTTAGCGGGGCCAAGCAGGTGCACGTGTCGCCGCATGATCTCGAGCCGCAGTCGCAGATGGTCGTCGGCTCGCACGGGACGCATGTGGCCAGCATTGCGGCCGGCAATAGTGGCGTTTGCAGCAAGGCCGACATCGCCGCAGTCCTGATTTCGCTTCCGGACGAAGACCTCGAGCGCAGGACTTCATTCTACGATTCGACGCGGCTGCTCGATGCCGTGATCTACCTGCTTGATCTCGCCGCCGGCCGACCGATCTCGATCAATATCAGCCTCGGAACCAACGGACATGCGCATGACGGCTCAAGCGCGCTCGATCGGTGGCTCGATGTCCTGCTGGCCGAACCCGGCCGATCGATCTGCATTGCGGCCGGCAATGCGGGCCAGGAGCGACCCGAAGCTCCGGACGATCTCGGATACATGCTGGGTCGCATTCACGCGGGATCGCGCATCGCGGCCCAGGGACTCGATCACGACCTTGAATGGGAAGTGGTCGGAGACCGCATCATTGATGCTTCCGAAAACGAGATGGAGATCTGGTACGAACCGCAGGACCGCTTCGCGATCAGCATCCGTCCGCCGGATGGGCAATGGATCGGACCGATCGCGCCGGGCGAATTTCTGGAGAATTTCCAGCTCGCCGACCGCACCATGCTGAGCATTTACAACGAGCTGCATCATCCCGCGAACGGCGCCAACTACATCGCGGTCTACTTGACGCCCTTCATGGGCGACGTCGTGGTCGGCGTGAAGGCAGGAACCTGGCTCGTGAAGCTCCACGGACTTGTCGTCCGCGACGGCCGCTTCCACGCCTGGATCGAACGCGACGATCCGGTCGATATCGGCGACGGCGCGCACTACTGGCCGTCGTTCTTCTCGCCGCGATCGAACGTCGATGCCTCCTCAGTAAGCGCGCTTGCTTGCGGCCAGCGCGTCGTCTCGGTGGCGAATCTCCACGAGGCGCGCCGCAGCGCGCATATCACATCGAGCCAGGGGCCGACCCGCGACGGCCGGCCCAAGCCCGACATCTTGGCACCCGGCACAGACATCGTCGCCGCGAACGGTTTCGGCGATCCGGCTGAGCCGTGGATACCCATGACTGGCACCAGCATGGCGAGCCCGCGTGTGGCGGGCGTGATCGGATTGATGCTCTCAGTCGAGAAGACCCTCACGGCGGCACAGATCCTCGGCATTCTGAAAGCGACCGCACAACCGTTGCCGGGCGGCACGTTCGAATGGGTGAACGATTGCGGCTTCGGGGTGATCATGCCGGACGCCTGCCTCAGGGAGGCGGGACACGTCACGGCCCGGCTCGACGCGAAGGATCGTTTCAAGGGGCGCGTGTCATGAAGATCACGTTGCTGCCCTCTGAGAAGGGCGATTGCTTGCTGATCGAATCCGAGGACGTCGCAATCCTCGCGGATGGCGGCATGCCCGGCTCTTACACGGCCGAGGTACGGCCCTTTCTCGGACGCTTCGCTGCGGCCGGTGGCGAGCTCGATCTCGTGTATGTCTCGCATGTCGACCAGGATCACATCGCCGGCGTCCTGCAGCTCCTTGAAGACATGGTCCAGTGGCGCGTGCACAAGCACAAGGTCGCGCACAATCGGCCTTCGACCAAGCCCAAGTTTGATGAGCCGCCGGCCGTCAAGCGCATCTGGCACAATTCCTTCAAGGCGCTGGTTCCGGAGAACGCAGGCGAAATCGGCACCATGCTGGCGGCGCGGGCCAACACTCTGTCGAGTTCGGGCAATCCCGTCGCGATGAAGCTCGCGGCCGCCTACAGCAACATCGCCAACTCCATCCCGGAGGCGATCAAGGTTTCGCGGCGCATTGCGGCCGATCAGCTCGACATCCCCTTGAATGGCGAGTTCAATAACCGCCTTGCAATGGTACGCGGCAACAACGCCATCAAGCTCAAACCTGAAAGCAAGCTATCGATCCGCGTCATCGGGCCATTCAAGAAGGATTTGGAGATACTCCGGGATTTTTGGAATGCATGGCTGCAGGACGTGAAGAACGCCAATGCGGTAAGAAGCTTGAAGGAGTGGCTCGAAACCAACCGCGCGGGTCTTCCAGCCGGGACGCTCGGCCTGTCAATCGACGACGAGATTGGCCGGCGCGCGAAGGTCACGGAGCCGAATCTCGCCTCGCTCATGTTGCTGCTGGAGGAGACAAAAGCCGGCGGCGGCGTCACGCGCGCCATCATGACCGGCGACGGCCACCACGAGGACATCCTGGCCGGGCTGAAGCATCACGGCCTCCTCCCAGACGGCAAGGGACTTCATGTGGACCTGCTCAAGATCCAGCATCACGGCTCGGAGCACAACCTGGACCGGGATTTCGTCAAGCGTATCACCGCCGATCACTACGTTTTCTGCGCCAATGGCGAGCACGAGAATCCCGACCTGCGGATCATCGAGGTGCTGTTGAAGTCCCGCCTCGGCGAGGACGACGAGCTCTCGCCCAATCCCGAGGCCGGCCAGTCCTTTACGGTGTGGCTCAATTGCTCGAGCCAATATCTCAAGAAGCAGATCGAAGCCAAGGAGGCAGCCGGCAAGTCGACCACGAAGCTGGAGAAATCGCTCAAGCACTTCGAGCTGGTCGAGAAGGCGCTGGCAGAAGCGAAGGCCGAGAGCGGCGGCAAGCTCAAGGTGAAAACGCTGAAGGCCAATCCGCTTGTGCTGGAGATCTGATCGCTTCGCCACCGAGCCGATGTCCGTCGCGTCACCATACAGTCCATTGCAGGCGCTGCGATTTGGCGGCCGAAGTCTCAGCGAAGGCGGAAGCAACCCGGCGTTCCTCCGCGGCAGGATTCTGGATTGCTTCGCTTTCGCTCGCCCTCAGCCCGAGAACGACGTTCTCGTCTCCTCTCCGTCATTGCGAGCCGAGAGGAGGGCTTTGGCGTTGCGCGAAGCCTGTCCAGGGCGCGCGACAACCGATGCGAGGCTACGCCTTGGCGCGGCCGACCTTGCCGGGGAAGTGCTTACCGTTCAGCTTCTTCTTTTTCGCAGCGGTGGTTTTCGCGCCCGCCTTCTGCGCCTTGGCTTCCGTGCGCGCCTTCACCTTGGTGCGTTCGGCCCGGGCCTCGGCACGCAGCTTCTTGCGCTTGGCCTCGCAGGAGACGCACTTGCAGCCGATCGGCTTCAGATAGGCTTTGAAATAGTCGGTGCCGTAATCGTAGTTGATCTCGTCGCCCGGCTCGATGTTCTTGATCGCGCGGATGAAGACCTTGCGCTCGCGCGGCCGGACGTCGGATTCGGCGTTGGGCCGGCAGGAATGGTTGATGTAGCGCGCGAGATTTTTCCGCACCGACCCGTCGATGGTCCAGCGGCCGTTGAGCTCGAACAGATATTTGTTCTCGATCTCGTCCTGCTCAGGGATGCGCGAGTCCAGGATCGGTCCGAAATAGCGGATGATCCGGCTACCCTTCTTGATCGGCTTGGTGGCAAAGAGGCCGAGTCCGGTCTTGGAGCGGCCGACGCGATAAGGTTTGTTCGAGGTGGTTGGCATGATCAGGAGAATGAGGACGCGAACGAGGCCGGATCGGCTTAAAGCGAAGCCGCTCTTCTAGAACGATTCCGCGCCGCTGTCAGGTATATCCTGTCACTGTTTGAACCTTGCCCACAATCAAGACGTCTGATGGTATGGAGTTCCCACTGCATCGAAGCCGCATATGAACCGCATGACCAGCATCGGCTTAGCTGTCTTGATGACTTGCATCGGCCCAAGCAGTGCCGACGCCCAATCCGCGGGCAGCACCTACACCTCGACGGCACCAAAAGATTGCCGCCAGATCGGCAAGCCCAGCGCGCCCGACGGCAGCACCATGCGGGTGTGTCCGGGCAAGGACGGCCTGATGGTGCTGATCGCCGAGGACGATCTTCGCGAAATCGTCTCGGTCGGCCACAATCGCAAGGCTGCAGCCGAGGAACCGGCGGCGAAGATCTGGTTTGCCCCATTCAATTCGTCGGAGACCACAGTCGAATGGCGCGCTGCCGGCGCAAAGCCGTTTGCGATCATCCAGCGCTGGCACATCGCCGACAATGCCGATCCCGACAAGCAGGGGCGGCCGAACACCAAGGCCATGCTGGTCGTGACCCGGCTGCCGCCGGGCCCGGTCTGCCACGTCGCCTATGTCGATGCCATCGCCAACCCGAACGCCAACGAGCTCGCGCGCAAGGCCGCAGACGACTTCGCCCGCGGCTTCACGTGCCGCAAGGACGAGGTGAAGATCATCGGCACGCGCGGCCGCGCCGTCGAGCTCGCGACCATGCGCTAGGCTTCGCGGTTCAACAGCCGCTACACCGGAAACTTTGAGGTCACGGGCGCCGTCAGCATCGCCTCGAGCAGCCGCTCCGCCGTCGTACCCTCGGGCAGCCGCTCGAGGATGTCTTCGAGCCGACCGTCGAGCAGCAGCATGGTGAAGCCGTGCACCATGGACCAGGCGCGTGCGATCGCGGCGCCCTGGTTCAGCGTCAGTGCGTCGCCGCTGATCTGCTCCTGCCGCATCATGCCGATCGCATTTGCAAGTCCGGCGAAAGACGCTTCGGCCGCCTCGTGCAGCGAGGGCCTGGAATAATCGAGCCGCTCGGTGCGGAACATGATGCCGTACATGCCGGGATGGGCCTGCGCATAGGCGACATAGGCTTTCGGCCGCGCCAGCGCGCGCTCCAGCGGCGTGGTGGCGGTGTCACAGGCCGACGCCATCGCCGCGTTGAACTGGCGGAAGCCGACGGCCGCAAGCTCACTGAGAAGACCGGTGAGATCGCCGAAATGATGGGTCGGTGCGGCATGCGAGACGCCCGCCTCGCGCGCCACCGCGCGCAATGTGAGGCCGGCGAGGCCGTCGCGCTCCAGCACCCGTTCGGCGGCCTGGAGCAGCGCTTCGCGCAGCGCGCCGTGATGATACGGCGTCTCGGTCTTCGCGCCCGTCGCGCGGCGTGCCGGGCGCGATGCCGCAGTCGACGTCGTTCTTCCGGGGGCGCGCGAGCTTCGCGCCGTCTCGCTCTTGGTGTCGGTCTTGGCCATTTGCAAGCTATATGACGCAATATTGACAGTGTAAAGATTTCACTTGACGGAAGCCGCGATCGGCTCTATCCGATCTTTACGATGTAAAGATAGGGAGGGATACGCCGTGCAGCACGACGCCATCACCGAGCGCCGCAACAATATCGCGCCGATCCCGTTCGAAGCGGATGCGCCTTTCCTGAAGATCCTCGGCGAATTGCCGCGCGAGCTGAACGGCACGCTCTATCGCAACGGCCCCAATCCGCAGTTCGATTCGCCCGGGGCGCACTGGTTCGTCGGCGACGGCATGCTGCACGCTTTTCATCTCGATAACGGACGTGCGAGCTATCGCAACCGCTGGGTCCGCACGCCGAAATGGCTCGCCGAGCACGACGCCGGCCGCGCGCTGTTCGGCGGCTTCGGTCGCAAGCTGCCGGATGCCCCCGCCAACCTCACCGACGGCGGCGTCGCCAACACCAACATCATCTTCCATGCCGGCAAGCTGCTGGCGCTGGAAGAAGCGCATCTGCCGACCGAGATCGAGCCGGGCACACTGGCGACGCGCGGCTATCACAACTACCAGGGCCGCGTCGCCGGCAGCTTCACCGCGCATCCGAAGATCGATCCCGTCACCGGCGAGCTCGTGTTCTTCGGCTACAACGCTGCGGGTCCTTTGACGCCTGCCCTCTCCTACGGATCGATCGACGCGTCAGGTAGGGCGACGCGCTTCGAGCGCTTCGAGGCACCCTATGCCAGCATGGTGCACGATTTCATCGTCACCGAAAACCATGTGCTGTTTCCGATCCTCCCGATCACGGGCAGCATGGAGCGCGCGATGAGCGGACGGCCGCCTTATGCCTGGGAGCCGGACAAGGGCGCCTATGTCGGGGTGATGAAGCGCAGCGGCACGGCGAAGGATATCGTCTGGTTTCGTGCCGAGGCCTGCTACGTCTTCCACGTCATGAATGCGTGGGAGGACGAGGGCCGCATCATCGCGGACGTCATGCAGTTCGAGGAGGCGCCGCTGTTTCCGCATCCGGACGGCCGGCCCACCGATCCCGAGAAGTCGCGCGCCCGCCATTGCCGCTGGACCTTCGATCTCGCCGGCAATACCGACCGCTTCCAGCAGACCTACCTGGACGATCTCACCGGGGAATTCCCGCGCATCGACGACCGCCGTGCCGGGCTGAAGAGTCGTCACGGCTGGTACGCCTGCGCCAATCCGAAACTGCCGATGTTCGGCGCGCTGTCGGGCATCGTCCATGTCGACGGCAACGGCCGACGGCTCGGCCATTACCTGCTGCCGGCCGGCGACACCATCTCCGAGCCTATCTTCGTCGAGCGATCCAAGGATGCTGCCGAAGGCGACGGCTGGCTGCTCGCGGTGGTCTGGCGCGCGCGGGAAAATCGCAGCGATCTCGCCGTGTTCAATGCCACCGATATCGAGGCCGGCCCAGCCGCATTGGTGCAGCTCGGCCACCGCGTACCTGACGGCTTCCACGGCAATTGGGTGGGCGCGGCGTAGCTCTCGTCATTCCGGGGCGCGCCACTTGGCGCGAACCCGGAATGACGACAAAGGAGTTTTCCATGCACATGCCCTCGATCACCGCAGCTTGCCTGGCCCTCCTCGCGCTGACCGGTGCCGCGCTCGCATTCCAGATGATCCGGCTGCGGCGAAGCCGCCATACCGTCTTCAACGGCGGTATCTTGCTTTGCCTCGGTCTGCTGACCGCCGCCGCACTGCCGCTCCTGCCCTGGACGGAATTGGCCGAGGAGGCATTGGACCAAGTCATTGCGGCCCTTCATGTTTTGGAGGTCGCTTACGTCATTTTGACACTGTAAAGATTTCGCTTGACCCGGCATCGTCCGCGCATTACCAATCTTTACATCGTAAAGATCGACCTGACCCGAGGCGGCCCATGGCGATTTTCCTGATCCTCGCGCCCTACGGCGTCTACACCTTCCTGATGCTGGTGACGTCGGCCGTGCTCAGCGTGTTTGCGGCATCGGCGATCTGCCTCGCCACCGTCGCGATCGATGTCGCGCACGGCCGCTCGGTGAAGATCCTGGCCGCGGGCTCCGCAATCGTGTTCGCCGCAATCGGCCTTTACCTCGCGCTGATCGACCCTGCGCTCGGCACGCTCAGCGTCAAGCTGTCGGTCGATATCGGCATCTTCCTGATCTCGCTCGGCTCGATGCTCGTCCGCCATCCCTTCACGCTGCAATATGCGCTTGAATCGGTGCCGGCCGAGACCGCGGCAATGCCAGGCTTTCTCCGCGCCAATTACATCATCACCGCCGCGTGGACAGCAGCAGCGCTGTTGATGGCGGCCGCCAATCTCGTGCTGCTCTACGTCCCTGGCCTGCCGCTTTGGTCGAGCCTTGCGGTCGCCTTTGCCGCCCGCAACAGTGCGATCTACTTCACAAAGTGGTATCCCGAATATCGCCAGATCAAGTACGGTACGCCCGCCCGCGCTCTCCCAGACGCCCGCTGAACAGGATCGACGATGAAGGACGTATTCGCCCGCCTCGCCTCCGACTTCCTCTCCGCCATCATCTTCCTGGCCGTCTACCTCATCACCGACAACGTCATCCTCGCGACGTCGGTGGCGATCGCCGGTGCAATCGCGCAGGTGATCTACGCCCGCCTCAAGGGGCAGCGGCTCAACTACATGACCTATGCGAGCCTCGCGCTCGTCGTCGTGCTGGGCGCGATCACGCTGCTGACAAACGATCCGCGCTTCATGCTGGCAAAACCCTCGATCGCGCATTTCGCGATCGGCCTCATCATGCTCAAGCGCGGCTGGATGCTGCGCTACATGCCGCCGATCGTCGCCGAGACCGTTCCGGAATATGTCACGGCTGCAGGCTATGCCTGGGCGGGGCTGATGTTCGTGATCGGCGCCGGCATGATCGTGGTCGCCTCCACGGGCGATCTGAAGCTGTGGGCGTTCTACATCACCGTGGTTGCCGGCGGCGCCAAGATCCTGGCCTTCGCCGTGCAGTATGCGGTGCTGCGGCTCGTCGTCACCAGCCGGCGGCGCGCCGCCGCCCGCGCCTAATTGCCCCATCGCTGGGTTAGGCAGGAACTGCGAGTTGGGCTATAGGCTCGTTCAGGACGGCCGCGGATCGTCGCGGACCGCCGAGATTTGTTCGGGAGACGGGAATGGCCGTAGACGGCAACTGGAATCTGACCATGACGACGCCGATGGGCGAGCGCCAGGCGACGCTGAACCTGAAGGCTGCGGACGGCACGCTCACGGGCACACAGGGCGCGGAGGGTAATACCGCCGAGATCTTCGACGGCACCGTCTCTGGCGACAACGTCTCCTGGAAGGTCTCGATCGACAAGCCGATGCCGCTCACGCTCGAGTTCACCGGCACGGTCTCCGGCGACAGCATCAGCGGCGAGATGGGCATCGGCCCGATGGGCAGCTTCCCGTTCACGGGCGCGCGGGCGTAACGCCTCAGGTCAAATGAGCATGCGTTCGCTCCGTCTCATCGCGGCGACGGTCCTCTCTGTCGCGACACAAGCAGCGCACGCGGATGACACCGAACCGGCGTGGCGCGCCAGCGCGCTCGCCATGGTGCCGGCAGGCTATGTCGCTGGCACCGCCTACCGAACCGAAGGTTCGACCGGTTTTCTCGCCGTCTATCCCACGACATCGAACGATCCGAAGACACCGGCAAGTGTCTTTGCTGTGCGTCAGGCTCTGGTCGTCACGCTGACGGTGGACGCGACGCGCGCGATGTCAGCCGAGCTGAAGCCGCGCACCGAGCCGGATCC
This sequence comes from Bradyrhizobium sp. SZCCT0231, assembly GCF_018130245.1. Classification (GTDB taxonomy): domain Bacteria; phylum Pseudomonadota; class Alphaproteobacteria; order Rhizobiales; family Xanthobacteraceae; genus Bradyrhizobium; species Bradyrhizobium japonicum_F. Next base: position 309,868 of record NZ_JAFCKP010000002.1, on the reverse strand, counting down.
TGATAACGACGACAATGATTTCGCCAAGCTGCACGCCGATCTCGCCGCGAAACGCGCAAGCCTGCCCGAAGGCACCGAGCCCTGCGATCTCGGCGCCTGGTCCATCGACCAGGACCCCAGCGGCCTCAACGTGCGCGCCGAACCGTCGGTCAAGGCGCGCGTGCTCGGCACCTTGCCGCCGCCCTACCGGCTCAAGCTCGGCGGCAGCGAGAACACGCCCGAGGGTGGCTGGCTCACCGAATTCCGCATCATCGGCTTCAAGGACGGTTGGTTCCTGATCGAAGGCGCGAGGCCGCCGGGCAAGGATTACGAGGACGAGAGGAAGTATCCGCGCAACGCGCCAAAGCCCTATGCCGGGCGTGGCTGGGTCGCATCGAACAAGGTCGGCGCGAACTATGCCAACGGCTATACGCGCGCGGGCGGACTGTTCCAAGCGCCCTTCGTCGACGCCAAATGGATGCCAGCCCAGCGCGAACTCGGCGGACCGATTGACGGAGACGGCGGACCAAAGCGCGTGCTCGCTTGCAGCGGATATTGGGGTCTCGTCGAGAGCCACGATGGCGTCCGCGGCTGGTGGCGCGCGCTGTGCTCCAACCAGGTCACGAATTGCAGCTAGCGAGATAAAGCGAGCAAGCGCAACGCTCGTGTCCCGGACGCGGCGCAGCACGAAGTGATGCGACGCAGAGCCGGGACCCAGGCTCCACGATGGACCCCGGATCAGCAGCGCAGCATTTCATGCTGCGCAGCATCAGGGGAACGCCGCCTCAGCCCAAATTCAATTCCTTGAAGAAGTCATTCCCCTTGTCGTCGATGATGATGAAGGCGGGGAAGTCGACGACTTCGATGCGCCAGATCGCTTCCATGCCGAGCTCGGGATATTCGAGCACCTCGACCTTCTTGATGCAGTGCTCGGCGAGGTTCGCCGCGGCACCGCCGATCGAGCCGAGATAGAAGCCGCCATACTTCTTGCAGGCCTCGCGCACGGCCGGCGCGCGGTTGCCCTTGGCCACCATCACCATCGAGCCGCCGGCGGCCTGGAACTGGTCGACGAAGGAATCCATGCGGCCCGCGGTGGTCGGACCGAACGCGCCGGAGGCATAGCCCTCGGGCGTCTTGGCGGGGCCGGCGTAATAGACCGGGTGGTTCTTGAAGTAATCCGGAAGCGGCTCGCCCTTCTCCAGCCGCTCGCGCAGCTTGGCATGGGCGCTATCGCGCGCGACGATCATGGTGCCGGTCATCGAGACCCGGGTCTTGATCGGATATTTCGAGAACGTCGCCAGAACGTCCTTCATCGGCTGGTTGAGGTCGATCTTGACGACCTCGCCGCCGAGCGACTGCTCGACCTGCGGCAGGTATTGCGCCGGATTGTGCTCGAGCTCCTCGAGATAGACGCCGTCCTTGGTGATCTTGCCGAGCACCTGGCGGTCGGCCGAGCAGGACACGCCAAGCCCGATCGGCAGCGACGCGCCGTGACGCGGCATGCGGATCACGCGCACGTCATGGCAGAAATACTTGCCGCCGAACTGCGCGCCGACGCCGAGCGACTGCGTCATCTCGTGGATTTCCTTCTCCATCTCGACGTCGCGAAAGGCGTTGCCGTCGGGCGAGCCGTGGGTCGGCAGCGCGTCGAGATAGCGGGCGGAGGCGAGCTTCACCGTCTTCATGCAGAGCTCGGCCGAGGTGCCGCCGATCACGATGGCGAGGTGATAAGGCGGGCACGCCGCAGTGCCCAGCGTCAGGATTTTCTCCTTCAGGAACGCAAGCAGCCGGTCCTTGGTCAGCACCGAGGGCGTGGCCTGGAACAGGAAGCTCTTGTTGGCGGAGCCGCCGCCCTTGGCCATGAACATGAACTTGTAGGCGTCATCACCTTCGGCGTAGATCTCGCACTGCGCCGGCATGTTGTTGGCGGTGTTCTTCTCCTCGTACATCGACAAGGGTGCGACCTGCGAGTAGCGCAGATTGCGGCGCAAGTAAGCATCGCGCGCGCCTTCCGACAGCGCCGCCTCGTCGTCGCCGTCGGTGATGACGTTGCAGCCCTTCTTGCCCATGATGATCGCCGTGCCGGTGTCCTGGCACATCGGCAGCACGCCGCCGGCCGCGATGTTGGCGTTCTTCAAAAAGTCCAGCGCGACGAACTTGTCGTTCGGGCTCGCCTCGCCGTCCTCCAGGATCGCGCGGAGCTGCTTCAGATGGCCCGGCCGCAGATAGTGATTGATGTCGCCGAAAGCCGCCTCCGACAGCACCCGCAGCGCTTCGCGCGAGACCACCAGCATCTCCTTGCCGAGCACCTTCTCGACCCTGACGCCTTCGGACGAAATCTTCTTGTAGGGCGTCTCGTCCTTGCCCAGCGGGAACAGCGGGGTGTGCTTGTAGGGCGGAACGGGCTTGGACTGGTCGGGGAAGGCGGTAGGAGCGTTCATGGGGCAAATCTCGGGGTTTTGGGGCCCTGGCGGGCCTCTCAGCATAGAAGCGTTCTAAGCTTTTTTGCCGCAAAGGGAAGCGCCCGGGAAGCCCGCCCGCTCATGGGGGCGGCCTAGATTTCGCGATCCCTCGCCCCGCGCAGGATGGCCAGCACCTCGATCAGCTGGTCTGGCTGATCGACCGCATAGAGGATGATGTAGGGAGCCTCTCCTTGAACTCCTCGAGCGTGAGCCGCCGCGCATTCGGATCCGACCGACGGCGGCGAACCTCCTCGACCTGCTCGTCGGTTAACCGATAGACACTCTCGTCCTGCGACTCCATGAGCATCAACATCTTCGCTGCGTCCTCCTGGCGTTCGGGCGGCCAGGTCAGAACGCGGTCCAGGATCGCCTTTACCTGCTCCTTGCTCATGTGTTCTTTATATCACGCACCTGCCAACAAGGAAGACCCCACCCTTGCGCTTCGCGTCCAGCGACGCTTGAATGCGCGCCCTAAGGGGCTTTTCATCATGATTTTGAAACTGAACGTCCGCGGCGCGATCCTGGTCGCCGCCGCCATCGCCGGTCTTGTGACCGTCTCCTCGCCTGCCCGCGCCGACCGCTGCGACGACAGCGCCAAGGAGCTGGCGAACCAGGTCGACCGCCTCAAGGTGAATTTCCGGGCCGGCAACGTCGTTTACCTGACGCATCCGGCGGCCAAGGAGCTGTCCGTGGGTTGCCGCGGCGACAAATATTCCATCGAGCTCTATGCCAAGGGCGATCGCAAGCCGAAGCCCGAGTTCTACGCGCTGGTGGGGTCGATGGCGGCGATCGTCTTCACCGTGACCAAGGACGACACCACGACGGGCGCGACGCGCTGCCTGAAGCGGATGGGCCTGCTCCGCGGCGACAAGGTCAACATGCGCTACCGCCGCCTCAACATGGAATGCACGCGCACCAAGACGGACGCCTCCATCGCCATTACGCGCGGCAAGGACGAATAGGCGATCCTCGTCTTCTCTTGCAGCGGGTAAGGCAGCGCCTGCATCGCCCGCCAGTCGCCACACACTCCGTCATTGCGAGCGAAGCGAAGCAATCCAGAGTCTCTCCGCGGAAACAGATCTGGATTGCTTCGCTTCGCTCGCAATGACGAGGAGAGGCTCGTCGCCTCCTTTGGCGTCGCGCGGATGAGACACGAACACGGCCCATCCCACCGCACCCCAATCCCTCGCATTTTAACAATTGCCTTGAAGGAAATTTCGCTCCTCGCAGGGCAGGTTCGATTGTTTCCATGTGTGAGGATTTGCGGATGAAGGTTTCCACCGTTGCGCCGCCGCCGATCGCGATCGTGGTTCCGAGCTACGACACGACCAAGCAGCAGGACGATCAGACCAAGGTCAAGGACGAGGATCCGACCTTCAAGCCGCAGCCGCCCGCGCCGCTGCCGCCGGGGCAGGGCACGCGGATCGATCAACTCGCCTGATCAGGCTTGCCGAAGCTGAAGCGCCCGATCCGGTCGATCGGGCTTTTGGCGCGTCCGGCCGCATCTTTGCCGGATAGCTGGACCAATATCGTGCGTCGTTCACCCGGGACCTGCGCATGATCGCACGGCTGCTGTTGCAGAACACGGTCTTCGTCGTCGCAATGGGCGCGCTGCTGTTCGCGTGCGCCGGAACACTGCAATGGCCGGCGGCCTGGACGTTCCTCGCCACCTCCGCGCTGCTCGGCCCGCTCTGCGGCTGGTGGCTCTACCGGATCGATCCGGCGCTGCTCGCCGAACGTCTGCGACCGGTCCTGCAAAAGGATCAGCCCGCCGCCGACAAGATGTTCATGGCCCTCTTCGTCGTCGCAATGCTGGCCTGGCTGGTCGTGATGGGGCTCGACCGGCGCGTTCAATCCTCCGACATGCCGGTCGCGTTGCAGGTGCTCGGCCTCGGGCTGTTCCTGGCCTCGACACTGTTCACCATGTGGGTCTTCCGCGAGAACTCGTTCGCCGCGCCCGTGGTGAAGCTGCAAACCGAGCGCGCGCAGCACGTGATCTCGACCGGTCCCTACGCCTATGTCCGCCATCCCATGTACAGCGGCCTGGTCCTGTTCTTCACCGGCGTGCCGTTGCTGCTGGGATCGTGGTGGGGACTTGCGATGATGCCGCTCTTCATCGCCTTGTTCGCGATCCGCATCCCGATCGAGGAGCGCACGTTGCGCGAGGGCCTGCCGGGCTATACCGACTATGCGGCGCGGGTGCGCTATCGCCTCGTGCCCGGCGTCTGGTGAGGCCTGATCGCTCTTCCGGATGGTTACCCATCCAGCTCGCGATAGCGACGGAAGATGCCCTGCTCGTTGAAGGGAATGCGGCGCTCGCTTTCGAGATAGGCCTTGATGTTCGGCCGCGCGGCGATGCGGTCGTGCAGGCCGACAAGGCCCGGGACATCCTTCTCGAACGCCTTCATGCGCCTGGGGAAGCCATAACGCAGCCCATCGACGATCTGGAATAGCGAGAGGTCGACGTAAGTCAGGCGGCGACCGGTGACATAGGTGCCGCCGCTCCCGACGAGCAGCTGCTCGAAATAGCCGAGATATTTCGGCACGCGCTCGTCCCAGAACTCGGCCGTGCGCTTCTTCGCCGGCGCCTTCTGGTCCTCATAATAGAGCGAGGGCCCGAGCGGATGATGGGTGTCGTGGATCTCGACGACGAGGTCGGTGATGGTGAGCTGGAGCTGGTGCACCCAGAGCCGGCCGGCTTCCGTCTTAGGCGCAAGCCCATGGCGGGCGCCGAGATAGAGCAGGATGTTGGCGGTCTGGCCTATCACGAGCTTACCCGCTTTCAGGAACGGAGGCGCAAAGGGCGGCGTGCCCTTCTGCGCGTCCATCATCTTCATCATCGCAGCCGTTCCGCGCGGACCGCGCGCGACATCGACGTAAGCGGCCCCCGCCTCCTCCAGCGCCAGCCGCACATATTCGCCGCGGCCCTGGATCTCGGGCCAGTAATAGAGCTCGTATTTCATGGGAGGGTCCGTGAGCGTGGGAGCGATCGGACCAATGTAGCATGCGGCTCCGGGTTCCGTGAGAGTTGGACGGAACGGCTCTCGCCAAACACTCCGTCATTGCGAGCGCAGCGACTTGTCCGCCGAAGCCTTGGCGAAGGCGGAAGCAATCCAGAAATGCCTCCGCGGAGACACTCTGGATTGCTTCGTCGCAAGAGCTCCTCGCAATGACGAATGGAGAGAGCTCCGCGACGGTGGAGAGAGCTTCGCGCCTCAGCTCAATTCGCCGCGAAACAATACAGCAGACCGTCGCCGCCGGTGCTCTTCAGATCGGCCTGCGAGCAACCGCCGTCGGGACCGCGCGAGGGGTGAGAGCTGTTCCAGGACTTCGACGGTTCGTCGTCGCGCAGGCCCTTACGATCGGCGTGGCCAACGACCGCCGCGCCTTGCGTGCTCGACGTCCAGTTCTTGCAGGTCTTGTCGTCACCCGCGGCAAAAGCGGTGCCGTCGGCCTGCGATCCCGTGAGGATGTCGTGCCGATTCGGCGTGTCGCCGGCGCCGTTGATGACCTCGCCCTTCTCGCTGAGTGCGGTCTGCTTGGTGAGATTGTTGGCCGCGCTGTGCAAGTCGGCAACGTCCTTTGCGATCACCGCACCCTTGGCGTTCTGCCACGGTCCCTTGCCGATGCGATCGCGCGCGTTCACCGCCGGCTTGCCGTCGGCGGCCTGCGTCGACAGATAGGCGCGCCAGATCTTGGTGCCGGCGCCGGCGGCCTGAGCGAGCCTCGCGCACTGCGCATCGGCTCCCTCCAGGCCGCCGAGATCGGCGCCCTTGCCCGGGCCGTTGGAGGTCACGAAGAACGTCATGTCAGCTGATTGCGCGTGCAGGGATGGCGCCGCGAGCAAGGCCAACGTGAGCGCGAGCCCTGAAATCGTCACGGGTCTCTCGATACGGAGCATCTTGTCCTCCCAGGAGTGTTTTCGTTCGCCGCCTGACTTCAACCCGAGGCGCACCCGCTTATTCCCATCCCGCGATACGAGACGCCCAAAAAGAAAAAGGCGCCGTGCCGGAGCACGACGCCCTTGTCTTCAATCTCCAAGCGATCAGTTGGTCTGCTGGATCGCCGACAGTTCCCAGCCGGTGCCCGGCCGGCGGGCGAAGGTCCAGATCTCGGTCGCCTCGCCCGGCTGCTCGCTGCCGGCGACGATCGCGCCGGTGTTGCGGTCGGCCGTCTTATCGGTGAGCGCGAAGCGCAGCGCCACCGTGGCGTAGTCGGTCTCGCCTTCGCGCCAGGCTTCCGCGAGGTCGCCCTGCAACAATTTCACGTTGGTGATCTTGTTGACGACGTTGCGCGCGCGGTTCTGCGCAAGATCCTGCTCGAAATAGGAGACCATTTCCGGCGTCGCGAGCGTGTGCAGCTTGGCCACGTCCTCGTTCGACCAGGCGGCCTGGATCTCGCCGAGCAGGCGCTCGAACGCCTCATAGTCATCAGGCTTGATCTCGAGCGGCGCATTGTTGGCGCCGAAGCCGAAGCCGCCAAGCCCACTGCCAAGTCCACTGCCAAGTCCACCAGCGAGACCGCTGCGGTAGTTCGTCTGCGGTCCAGGCGCTGCGCCTGCATCAGCATTGGCATAAGCCGTCCGCGGGGCGTGACGGCGCTGCCACCAGGACATCGCCAGCCGCACCACCAACACCACCAGCGCGATCTGAATGATCAGGCCGAGGATCGAAGACAGGCCGCCGAGGCCGCCGAACAGGCCGCCGCCGAACAGCATGCCGAGCAGGCCGGCGCCGAGGAAGCCGGCCGCAAGGCCGCCCATGAAGCCGCCGGCGCGGCCGAACAGGCCGCCGCGCGCGGGCGCGGTAGCAGCCGAGTTCATGCCTGCACCCGGCTGGGTGTAGGTGCGGTTGAACTGCGAAGTCGAGCCCGGCGCGGTCGTGGTCGACGGCGGCGCCGAATAGGTGCGCGAGCCGCGCGAACCCGACGACATGCCGCCTCCAACACGCGCGTCGGCGGACGAGATCGCCAGCGCGGTCGGCAGCGCAAGCGCCAGCACGACGGCGATCGTCTTGAAGAGATTGCGGGAGCGTAGCGAGAAAGTCATGTGCGTTTCCCAAATCCCCGACATGGGGAGGTGCGCCTAAGATGGGCAGACTTCCCGAAAAGTGAAGCCGGTTTCGGACCTTGTGGCTGCGGCCCTCAGTCGCGGGGATGTGGCAAAAGCCCATATTTGGCGGGGGTTTGGCCGGGGTGCGTCGGGGAACCGTGGTCGCGGGTTACCGGCGCGCTTGGGTCCGGATTTCCGCTTTTTCCGGCAGGCCGTTGATCGCAATGACGGAAAACCTGGAGAGGGCGCTCCTCACCCCTGCTTCGTCATCGTCTCCTTCACCGCCGCCACGAGCTGGCTGAGGGTGAAGGGCTTTGGCAGGAAGTCGAACTGCTGGCCTTCGGGCAGGCTCTTCTCGAAGGCGTCCTCGGCATAGCCGGAGACGAAGATGAACTTGATGTCGGGGTTCTTCTCGCGCATCGCCTTGAGCAGCGTCGGGCCATCCATCTCCGGCATGACGACGTCGGAGACGACGAGATCGATCGCGCCGCTTTGCTCCTCCAGCACCTCCATGGCCTCGACGCCGTTCTCGGCCTCGACCACGGTGTAGCCGCGCGAGCGCAGGCCGCGGGCATTGAGCGCGCGCAGGCCCTCTTCGTCCTCGACCAGAAGGATGGTGCCCTGCCCGGTGAGATCGGTGCGCGGCTTGGCCTCTGCGGCCGGCGCGGCCTCTTTCGTGGCGCCGTTGGTCGCGCTGACCACCGTTGCGGGCTGCTCGACCTGCACCTCCGCCTCGGCGTGGTGGCGCGGCAGGAAGATGTGGAACGAGGTACCCTGCCCCGGCTCGGAATCGACGTAGATGAAGCCGCCGGTCTGCTTGACGATGCCGTAGACGGTGGACAGGCCGAGCCCGGTCCCCTTGCCTACTTCCTTCGTCGAGAAGAACGGCTCGAAGATCTTGTCGCGGATGTCGGCGGGAATGCCGGTGCCGGTGTCGGCGACCTCGATCCGGACATAATCCGCAGCCGGCATGCCCTTGTAGGCGAGCTTGCCTGCGTCCTCGGTGGTGACGTTGGCGGTACGGATGATCAGCTTGCCGCCGTCGGGCATGGCGTCGCGCGCGTTCACCGCGAGGTTGACGATCACCTGCTCGAACTGGGAGACGTCGACCTTCACCGGCCAGAGGTCGCGGCCGTGGACGAGGTCGAGCTTGACCTTCTCGCCGATCAGCCGGCGCAGCAGCATGGTGAGATCGGAAAGCGCGTCGCCGAGATCGAGCACCTGCGGCCGCAGCGTCTGCCGCCGCGAGAACGCCAGCAGCTGCCGCACCAAGGTCGCGGCCCGCGTCGCGTTCTGCTTGATCTGCATGATGTCCTGGAACGACGGGTCGGTCGGCTTATGCGCGTTCAACAGGAAGTCGTTTGCCATCATGATGGCGGACAGCACGTTGTTGAAGTCGTGGGCGATGCCGCCGGCGAGCTGGCCGACCGTCTCCATCTTCTGGGACTGGTTGATCTGGTTCTCCAGCGCGCGTCGCTCGGTGGTCTCGAGCATGTGCACGATGGCGGCTTCCGCCTCGTTCTCGGCCGCGTCCACCGGCGTCACGAAGAACTGGCCCCAGCGCTCCTTGGCCCCTTCCAGCGCCACCTCGACCGGCGCGATGTCGGCCTTGCCTTCGGCGGCCTGGTTGATGGCCGCGATCAAGAGGTGCCGGTCGCGCGAATTGACTGCCCGGAAGATCGACTTGGAGGCGCTGTCCAGGCCCAAGGCCTGACCGAGCTTGGCGTAGCGCGCGTTGGCGCGCACCACGTTGCCGGCGCGATCGACGGTGGCGATCGCCATCGGCGTGTGGTCGAAGAAACGCATGAAGCGCACTTCGGCGGCACGATCAGGGTCGCTGCGCTCGTCGCGGGCACGGCTGATCACGAGCGTGCGCGACGGCCCTGGCGCGCCGTCGGCGCCGAAGGCGAGCTTGTGATAGAGCCGCACCGGCATGGTCTTGCCGGTGCGCATCCGCAGGTCGATGTCGAAGACCTCGGTCTTCACCTCGCCCGGCACCGCGACGATCGAGGTCAGCAGCGAGGCGCCGTCGCCGGAGACGATGTCGGTGAGCTTCAGGCCGCCCGAGCCGATCTCGGCGAGATCGTAGTCGAGCCAGTTCGCCAGCGTCGCGTTGACATAGGCGAGCTCGCCGGCCGGATTGACCGAGAAGAAGCCGCACGGCGCGTGATCGAGATATTCGATCGCGTGCTGGAGCTCCTGGAACACGTCCTCCTGGCGCTCGCGGTCACGGGTGATGTCGGCGATCGACCACACCGCGTATTTCGCCTCGCGCTTGCCGGTGCCGAGCGGGCGCACCCGCATGCGCAACCAGCGGCCCTGGCTGCCGTCATGGCCGGAGATGCGCACCTCTTCCTGCTGGCGCTTGCCCTCGCGGGCGGCCTTGAGCAGCCGGAACACCGCTTCGGAGACATCGGGGTTGCCGATGAAGACGCGCTCGACGGGGCGCACGTCCTGCGGGCCGCTGGCGCCGGTCAGCGTCAGATAGGCGGCGTTGGAATAGACCACGTGTCCGCGGCTATCAGTGACCGCGAGACCGTCGAAGGCATGATCGGAGATGCGGCCGATGATGGGATCATCGAGATTGCGGTCCGCGAAGCGGATGATGCCGGCGGCGAAGGCGAACAGGTTGAACAGGCCGACCATCGCCAGCACGGCGAGGATGCCGAGGATATAGGGTTGCGCCTGCGCGCGCCCGAGCGTCATCAGCCCGACGGCGACCGCAACGAGGCCGGCGGCCACCAGCAGCACCAGCGCAATGCTGCCCGAGCGCGGCGACGGCTCGTGCGCCGCAACGGGCTCGCGTGTGAGGTCGTGGTCGGTCTCGACGGTCATTCTCGAGCTGGCGCAGCCTGTCGGCAGAGAATCAACGCGCTACGGGGCGCGCGGGGTCCTCCCTGCCTGAATCGGACCCAAAAGTGCAAGGGCAGCAGGGGCGAAACGTATGCTGATTCCCAGATTACGGCCATTTCCGGTACTTTTCGGGTGTTTTATCCCCGCCCGGCGCTGAATCCGCGCTTCAGCCGCATGACGTAGCCGATGACTTCGGCGACGGCATGGTAGTGCTCGGTCGGGATTTCCTGGTCGATGTCGACAGTGGCGTAGAGCGCGCGCGCCAGCGGCACGTTCTCCACGATGGGAATGTCGTGCTCGCGCGCGATCTCCCGGATCTTGAAGGCGAGGTTGTCGACGCCCTTGGCGACGCAGATCGGCGCGGTCATGCCGCGCTCATAGGACAGCGCCACCGAATAGTGGGTCGGGTTGGTGATGATCACGGACGCCTTGGGAACCGCCGCCATCATGCGCTTCTTGGCGCGCTGCTGCCGCAACTGCCTGATTTTGCCCTTGATGTGCGGATCGCCTTCGGACTGCTTGAACTCTTCCTTGATCTCCTGGAGCGACATCTTCTGCCGCTGGAACCAGCTGCGATACTGGAAGAAATAGTCGGCGATGGCGACGATCGCGAGCGCCGCGACCACCGCGCCGAGCAGATGGATGGTCATGCTGGTGGTGGCGCCGAGCATGGCGGCCGGATCGAGCCTGACCATCGCCTCCATGCGATGCCGCTCCGGCCACAGGATCATGGTCATGACGACGCTGAGGGCGACCAGCTTGCCGATGCCTTTGAGAAAATTGGCGGCCGCCTGTTTGCCGAAGATGCGCTTGAAGCCGGCCCCGGGCGAAATCTTGCTGAACTTGGGCTTCAGGGATTCGGCCGACCAGACCAGGCGGTGCTGGAGCATGTTGCCGGCAATGGCCGCCAGCACCAGCATCAAGAGGGGCACGCCGATCGCTGCAAGCACGGCGAACTCGATCTGCTGCGTCAGCGCGAGCAGGGCCCTGCCGTCGGTCTTGATCATCCAGGAATTGGCAAGCAGGTTGCGCATCGGCGTCAGCAGGCCGCCGCCGACCGAGCCCGAGAAGGTCGAGACCACGAGCGTGCCGCCCGCCATCATGAACCAGGTGTTGATCTCCTGGCTCTTGGCGACGTCGCCGCGCTCGAGCGCATCGTCAAGGCGCTTTTGCGTCGGGTCTTCTGTTTGACTTTCGGGATCCTTGTCTTCCGCCATCGATCGACCCCTGTTACTTGAGCGGCATCATCTGGTGCATGACACCGATGAAATAGTCGAGAAAGGTGCCCATCATCGCGGTGAGCACCACGGCGAGCACCAGGAAGCCTGCGAAGATCGACAGCGGCACGCCGACGAAATAGACCTGCATCTGCGGCATCAGCCGCGCCAGCACACCTAACCCGATGTTGAAAACGAGGCCGAACACCAGAAACGGCCCGGAGAGCTGCAAGCCCAGGCGGAACGCGGCGGCGAAGGCGCGCGTCGCGAGCGAGGCGACGTCGCCGCTCGATATGGTCTCGCCCGGCGAGAAGATCGTGTAGCTGTCGTTCAGCGCCGCGATCACCAGATGGTGGCTGTCGGTGGCGAACAGCAGCGTCACCCCCAGCATGGTCAGGAAGTTGCCGACCAGCACGCCCTGCTGTCCCTGCGTCGGATCGACCGAGGTGACGAAGCCGAGCCCCATCTGCTGCGCGATCACGGATCCCGCGACCTGGAGCGCCGACAACGTCACGCGCGCGGTCGCGCCCAGCACGATGCCGATCGCGATCTCATGCAGCATCAGGACCAGCAGCGGCGCCAGCGAGCCCATGTCGACCTGATAGGCATTGCGATGCAGCGGCAGAATGATCAGCGTGAGCAGCAGCGCGATCGACAGCTTGATCCGCGTCGGGATGTTGGTCTCGCCGAGGCCGGGCAGCAGCATCACCATCGCGCCGACCCGGGCGAAGGCGAGCATGAAGGAAGCGGCAAGCGCCGGCAGCAGCGAGACGTCGATGCGCATAATTGACGCATTGTGCCTCAGCCGCCGATGATTCGCGACGAGATCCGCAGCATGTGGGCGTGGAGCGAGTCGGCCATGAACGGCAGCGCCAATAGCATCGTGGCGAAGATGGCCAGGATCTTCGGCACGTAGATCAGCGTCTGCTCCTGGATCTGCGTCAGCGCCTGGAACAGCGACACGATGACGCCGACCACGAGGCCGACCACCATCAGCGGCGACGACACGATCACAATGGTCCAGATCGCATCACGCGCGACGTCGAGGGTCTCGGGTCCGGTCATTTGGATGTTCCGATGGGTTAGAGGAAGGCGCGAGAAGCGAGTAGCGAATGGCGAGTAGCGAATGGTGGCCAGAGCTGGCCATTCGCCATTCGCTTCAAATCAGATCGGCATCTTCATGATGTCTTCATACGCCGCGATCACGCGGTCGCGCACCGAGACCAGCGTGGATACCGCGACATCGGTGTCTGCGACCGCCGTCACCACGTCCATCACGTTGGCCTTGCCGGCGGCCATCGCCACCGTCTGCGCGTCGGATTTGCGGCCCGACTCCATGACGCTGCCGACGGCGTCTTTCAGGAGCGAGGCGAAAGACTGCCCGCTCGGCTCGCTGCCCTTGCCGGCGCCGCTGTTCTCCAGCACGCGGGCGAGGTTGGCATAGGCGTTGGCGGCGATTGTCGGTGATGCCATGGCTCAATTGTCCTGTTCAGCTCTTGAGGATGTCGAGCGTGCGCTGGATCATCCGGCGCGTCGCACTGATGATGTTCAGATTGGCCTCGTAGGACCGCTGCGCGTCGCGCATGTCGGTCATCTCGACCACCGAGTTCACGTTGGGATATTTGACGTTGCCGCCCGCATCCGCCGCCGGATTGTTCGGCTCATATTTGACGCGGAAGTTGGACTGGTCGGGCTTGATCCTGCCGAGGGTGACGACCTGCGCGTCGAGCGTGCGGTCGAGTGCGGAGGAGAAGGTCGGAACCTTGCGCCGGTAAGGATCGCCGCCGGCGGTCTGCGCCGTCGAATCGGCATTCGCAATGTTTTCCGAGATTACCCGCATGCGCCCGGCCTGCGCGCGCAGGCCGGAGGTGGCGATCGCCATCGAGCGGGCAAAGTCGCTGCTGTCATTCGCCATGATGCACCTCTAGCTCTCCTGGTTCCGCGATCGCGCCTAGCCCTTGCCGATCGCGGTCTTGAGCAGGCGCAGGCTCTTCGAATAGAGCGAGGTCGCCGCCGCGTAGTCCATCTGGTTGCTGGCGGCCTTCATCATCTCCTCCTCGAGATTGACGGCATTGCCCGCAGGGCGGGTCTCGAAGCCCGCATTCTTGTTCTGGTCGAATGCGGAGGCCGCGCCTGATGGCGTCATGTGCGAGGCGCTGGTACGGGCCAGGGCCAGAGGCCCCATGGACCCCGTGACCGCGCCGGTCTTGTCGAGCTTGGGCTCGACCAGGTCGCGCGGCCGGAATTTGGGCGTGTCGGAATTGGAGACGTTCTCGGACAGGACGCGCTGGCGCTCCTGGTGCCACTGCATCTTGGTCCGAAGCGCCGACAGCACCGGGAGGTCGTTGATGGACATCGTCGCGGCTCCTTCCGCCCCTCACGGACCCTAAGGTCCGAAGCTAGGCAGAATTTGCCGCCCGTATGGTTAACAGCTGGTTAAGGACGCTCCTAACGCCTGCCCCCAAGCGAGGAACGATCTTGCGCCCCGTGATTCTACGCGGCGAAAAGTGGCATTAACCCAACCGTTTGGCGGCGCGTGGACAGGGCAAGAAGTCGTTTTGGATCGGGCGATTCATAGGTTATTAAGAGTTGGGGACGGCAAAACTTGCCGTGGAACGTTAAGAAATCGCAGTTTGGGGCATCGTCCGCCCGTGGTCGGCTAAACTGACCATGGGCACGAGAAAAGCGCCATTTGTCGGGGACAAGTATGCAAGGCAGCCCTATTACCTTCATCGTCGCGTTCATCGTCGTTCTGGCGTTGATCGGCGTCGCTGCTTGGCTGGTTCGCAGATTCGCCGGCGGCCGGATCGGCGCCAATACCCAGCGCGGCCGGATGCCCCGCCTCGCCGTGATCGACGCTGCCGCGGTCGACGGCCGACGCCGGCTGGTGCTGGTCCGGCGTGACAATGTCGAGCACCTGCTGATGATCGGCGGCCCGACCGACATCGTCGTCGAGCCCAATATCGTTCGCGCCGCGCCCAGCCGCGACCAGCTCCCGCAACGTCCGAGCGCCGCCGAACCGCCGCGCCTCGCCCCCATGCCCGATGCCGGCGGCTGGGCCGACGAAGCGCCGCGACCCGAACTGCTCGATCATCCCGAGCCGCAAATGCCCGAGCCGCCGCCGCGGCCCGCGCGTCCATCCTTTGCCGACGAGGTGCGCCGGCCTGCTCCTGCATTGGCCGAACGCCGCAGCGAGCCGCCCCTGGGAGGCTTTGCGCCGGAGCCGATCTCGCCACGTCCGGAGCGCGAACCACGGCCCGAGCCGCTGCCGCCGCGCATCCCCCGCGGCGAGCCGCCGCTGATGCCGCGTCCGTCGCGCGGCAGTGAGCCGATGAAGATGCCGCCAGGGCGCACCGAGCGCGCCGCTGCACCACCGCCTCCTCCGCCTGTGCCGCAGGCTCCGCCGGTTTCGCCGCCGGCACCTGCTGCTGCGCCCTCGAGCGCCGAGCAGAATCTCGCTGAAATGGCGCAGCGGTTAGAGGCTGCGCTGCGCCGCCCGGCCGGCGAAACAGTCGCGCCTCCGGTTGCGCCGGAGCCGCCGCCCGCTCCGCCGCGCGCCGCACGCAGCGAGCCGCCGGCGCCACCGGCCCCGCCCGCAAAGCCGGCCGCGGAAAAGACCAGCTTTGAAAATCTCGAAGACGAGATGGCCTCCCTGCTCGGCCGTCCGAAGCCGTCTTCGTGAGGTTGCCGGCCCTCCCGCGTAGAGTTCTTTTCCTTTCTGTCCTGGTCGGTGCGGCCTCGCTCGCGATGCCGGCGTATGCCCAGGACATCAGCATCAATCTCGGCGGCGGCGCTGGCGGCGGCGTCACCGAGCGCGCGATCCAGCTGATCGCGCTGCTCACGGTGCTGTCGATCGCGCCGTCGATCCTGATCATGATGACGTCGTTCACGCGCATCGTGGTGGTGCTGTCGCTGCTGCGCACCGCGATGGGCACGGCGACCGCGCCGCCGAACTCGGTGATCATTGCGCTCGCGATGTTCCTCACTTTCTTCGTGATGGGACCGGTCCTGCAGAAATCCTATGACGAGGGCATCCGCCCGCTCGTCGCCAATCAGATCGGCGTCGAGGATGCGCTGCAGCGCGCCTCCGTGCCCTTGCGCGGCTTCATGCAGAAGAACGTGCGCGAGAAGGACCTCAAGCTGTTCCTGGATCTCTCGGGCGAGGCGCCGCCGGCCACGCCCGACGACCTCGCACTACGCATCCTCGTCCCCGCCTTCATGATCTCCGAGCTGAAGCGCGCCTTCGAGATCGGCTTCCTGTTGTTCCTGCCCTTCCTGATCATCGACCTCGTCGTCGCCTCCGTGCTGATGTCGATGGGCATGATGATGCTGCCGCCGGCGACGATCTCGCTGCCGTTCAAGCTGATCTTCTTCGTGCTGGTCGACGGCTGGTCGCTGGTGGCAGGGAGCTTGGTGCAGAGTTACGGGGGGTGAGGCGGGCTCGGAAAGGCTCCACCACTAAGCGAGTTTGACACCCGCGCACGCACCGGTAAACATCTCGCATTGGCGCGCGGGCACAATCAAATGGAAATGGCCTTTCCGATCGAATTTCTTGTACATGGGACGCCCGTCTCGTCCCAAGCGAAGAGCGCAATTGCTCGAGAGGATTGGAAGGCTCGTGTCAAAACCGCAAGTTTTGGCGCTCTGCCCCACCCTCACTTCGTGTCGGACCAGCGCATGGCCGTCACTCTATATTATCTCCCGGAGGGTCGGATGCCGGGGGACATAGACAACATTGTCAAGCTTGTACTGGACGCACTTTGCGCCCACATTTACCTTGATGACGCTCAGGTTGAGCGGGTGGTGGTCCAGAAATTCGAACCGGGGAATGTCTTTGGCTTCTCAAACGGGTCGATGACCATCATCGACGCAATCACGGCACCAAAGCCAGTCCTGTACGTGCGAGTATCCAACGATCCCCTCGAGGAACTGACATGACCGAAACGACAAGCGAAGAGCAGGTCTTGCAGCGAGAGATCGAGCGCCTGGAATCGGCAGGATACGACGTCTTCGTTCATCCTCGGGCTCCGCTCGTTCCCGAATTTCTCGGAGACTTCGTTCCTGATGCTGTCGCCACAGGAAAAGGAAAGAAAATCGTTCTCGAAGTGGCCAAGCCGTCAGCACGGAACAGCGCGAGGCTTAAAGACATCGCAGCACGCTTTGCGCAACAACGCGAGTGGGAGCTGAAAGTTCTGTTCGTCAGTCCCACCTCGTCCGGCGCCACGCTTCCTGTGCAGTCTCGACAAGCCATTGAGGGTGCCCTGAGCGAGATCGAACAACTTCGTGAGGTCGAGGCCTTGCGCGCCGCTTTCTTGCTTGCTTGGGCTACGTTTGAAGCGGAGGGCAGAGCGTCGATTGAGGGCCAGTTCGATCGCCCCCAAACGCCCGATCGCCTCGTTGAAGTTTTGGGACAAGAGGGCTTGTTGACACCTGGTGAAGCCGACCACATGAGGGCGCTCTCGGAGAAGCGCAATCGCCTGATACATGGAGATTTGGGCGTCGAGATCAGCGCGGACGACCTGCAACGTCTTGTCGGTGTTCTTTGGCAGCTTTCGACCAGGCTCCAAACCGAAGCCAGCGGGTGATCCTGAACGCCAACGCTCCTTTGGGCTGAACCTGCACAGAGGCCCGAAGGCCGCCGAGCCCTACCGCGTCATCTTGATCTGCCGCACGACCGGGATCGTCGGCAGCGAGCCGGTGTGGTCGGATTCGTCCTTGGCCTGCGGCGCGGCTGGCGCGCGCGCCGTGGCGTCGGGGAAGCGCTGCTTCATCTCGCGCAGGAAGCCGTCGAGCGTATCGACGCTGGCAGCGAGCTTGGCGATCTCGGCGAATTCGGCGCTGGAGGCTGCGGCCGGCTTGCTGGCGATATCGAAGGCGAGACGGTCGGCGCTCTCGCTCATCAGCGGCGCGTATTTCTCGCGGAAGCGCGACAGGCCGATCGAATCGTCGGCGAGGGCGTAGCCGACGGCGGCGCGGATGATGTCGCTCTTCTCGACCGCGTTGAGCGGCTTGAAGTCGCGGAAGCGCTCGCCGTAATAGAGCTCGATCTGCTCGGCGGACTCGCGCCAGCGCCGCGCGGCCCAGAAGATGTCGGAGCGCAGGCGGAGCACTTCGCGGCCGGAGACGTTGGAGACGATGTCGAGCGCGAGATCATGACGGCCGACATCGCTCTGCGCGCGCGCCTCCAGCAGCAGGCGCTGCTGCCGGAGCTCGCCGGAGAGATCGCTGATGCGGCTCGCGCGCAGCGCGGTGATGGCCATGTCGGGCTTGCGGTTGGCGAGATAGATCATGGCAAGGCGCGCGGCGACCTGGGCGCGCGCCGCGCCTTCAAGGCGATGATCGACCTGGTATTGCAGCAGCTCGGCGGCCTGGTCGAGCAGATCGATCGAGGCGAGACGGTCGGCGAGCCGGCGGATCAGCTCGTCGCCGCGGCGGCCGATCGGCGTCAGCTCGCGGAACTCGTAGAACATCCCGAGCGCCTCGACCGGCGGCAGCTCGTCACCCTTCGGCCCGAGGAAGATCTGGGTGAACAGGTCGGAGGCGAGATCCTGCGCCTGACGCGAGGCTTCGGCGTTCGGCTGCAGCCTCGTCGCGGTGCGCGCGGCGGTGAGCGCATCGCGGTAACGGCCGTTCTCGGCATAGAGCCGCGACAGCATTTGCAGCGTCTTGACCTCGATCGCGTCGCCGCGCCAGGTCATCGACAGCGTCTCGAGCTCGCGCAGCGCCTCTTCCTTGCCGATCTCGTCGCGCTTCTGACGCAGCGCGACCTCGAGCTGCTTGGCCTCGGCCGCGGCCGGACGGTCGTTCGAGGCGACCGCGAACTTGTAGTCGTCGAGCGCATCCTTGTCGTGGCCGAGCGCCTCGGCGAGCCGGCCGCGCAGCACGGCGAAGCCTGGCGCAGCCTCGGGCGGGACACCGACCACCTCGAGCTCGCTGCGGCGCTTGGAGGCGCCGGCATAGTCCTTCACCTCGAGCGACGCGCGCATCGCGTCCATCGTCACGATGCGCTGGATGTCGAGCGGCAGAGAGGCGATGGCGAATTCGACGTTCTTGAATTTCTCGCGCGCGTCCGCCCATTTGCCCTGGCGTGCGAAGGCGAGCGCCTTCCAGAGCTGGGAATCGTGGCTGTTGCCGATCACGGGATTGGCGAGGTCCTTCAGGCCCTGCGCCGGCCGGCCGATCAGGATGCTCGAGATCGCATGCATGATCAGCGCACCGCTCTCCTCCTTGTTGAGGGGATCGGTCAGCATCAATTCGGTCACGGCCTTGGCTTCGTGATACATGGCGCGCGACATGTAGAACTGCGCGAGATCGAGCCGCGGCAGCGAACGCAGCGCGGGCTCGACGGCCGAGATCGACGTCATCAGCTCGCTCTGGCGCGCCATGAAGTTCTCCGACTGGCCCTTGCGCCAGCCTTCGGGGCTGAAGATCGGGCGCACCGCGGTCGGCGCCCGCTCCGCCGAAATGTCGACCGGCGACAGCGTCAATCCACCCTTCTTGCCGAGAATCACCTTGTCGGAGCCGACCTCGACGCCGACCTCGTCGGAGTTCAGCCGGATCGCGATGCCGTGCGCGGATTCCAGCAGCGAGAGATCGACGAGGTCCTGTCGCTTGATGAAGCCGCGCACCGGCCGCTGCGCGGTGACGACATAGAGCGTATCGCCGGCATCGGGGTCGGTGAGCTTGTGCAGCAGGCCCGGATTGGCGAAGGGGATCGCGATATTGGCAAGCGCGGGATCGGTGATGTTGCGCGACATCATCAGCGGCAGCGGCGTCGCCTGGATCTTGTCGGCGAGCGTCAACATCCAGTTGGTCTCCTTGCCGACCTCCTCGCTCGTCAGCGAGTAGACCAGCGGACGGGTGAGACGGATGCGCACCGCCTGCCCCTTGTCGAGCGGGATGCGGCCGACCTCGCCGATCATGGCGCCGCCCTTGCTGCGGATCGCCTCCACATCGATCGGCTTCGGCGTGTCGAACACCAGCCAGACAGTATCGCCACGGCGGAATGCCGCCGCAGCGGTTGAAACCCGAAGCGGGAACGTGACCCGCAAGCCGTCGCTGTCGCGACGCGCATCGACACTGGCCACGGCCGGCTGCGGGGCGGCGGGCGTCTCGGCCGGGGCGGCGGGCGGGGATTCCTTGACTGTCTCCTTCGCCGCTTCCTTCACGGCCTCCCTGGGCGCTTCGGCACCCAGAGGCTTGGCAGGCGCGGCCGGGGCTTCGGCGACAGCCGGCGCGGGCTTCGGAGCTTCCTTGGGTGTCTCCTTGGGCGCTTCCGCAGCGTGCGCAACCTCAGTCGCGGGCGCCGGTGCCGGCTTCGGCGCTTCGGCGACCGGCATTGCGGCGGGCGCTTGCGGCTTCGCCTCGGGCTTTACGTCAATCCTGGCTTCGCGTGCGATCGTCTCTGACGTGGGCGGCGCGATCTCGCGATGGGCATCCTTCGGCTTCTCGGCCGCCGGCTTTTCCGGCGCAGACGCGGCTCCCTGGCCGGCCGGCTTCATCTGCGCGATCGCCGCCTCGGGCGTCGCGGCCGACTTGCCCTTGTCGGGCTGGAAGGAGACGTCGACGACATAGTTCTTCTCGTCGCGGAACGAATGCACGTCGGAATCGCCGATCAGCGCGATCTCGACATTGGTCTGGTCGATGTCGGACTTCTGCTTGATCGAGGCGACATTCGGCGGCGCCGCGACGACCGCGTCCGCCAGGTCGAAATTGAGGTTGGCGTTGAAGACGAGCGTGAGCTTCTGCTCGTTGAGCACGGAGGAGACGCCGACGCCCTCGGGCATCTCGAACACGAAGCGCACGAAGGTCGGCTGCACCGAGGCACGCACGCGGATCTGCGGACGCTTCTTGGCCTCGGCGGCGGCGCGCTGGGCGCGCAGCGCGCGTTCGGCTGCGCGTGCGCGCTCGGCGAGTTCCTTGACCACGTCCATGGGCAGGCTCGGCGGCGGTCCCTTCCAGCCCTCGGGCAGCAGGTCGACGAAGGTGCGCTCGCCGGCGTTCATGGTGTTGACGGTGACGCGCCGCGACAGCGACAGGCGGATGGCGCCGCCGTCAGGGTCGCGGCGGGCAGAGTTGACGTAGTCGGGCGCGCCTTCCGGAACCCGGTCGACGGGAACATCGACGGGCCGGTCGAAGCGGATGATGAGGATGGAGCCTGCGGTCGTCACCTCGGAGGGAACGTCCTCGCCGAGCTTGATGACCAGACGGGCAAAGCCGCCGCCGGCGGAAAACGTCGCCTCGCCCCTGATCGGATCGGCCGCCCGGGCCGGCGCCGCGAGGCCAATCAGGAAACAGGCCGCCAGCAAGGGCGCCTTGCGGACATGACGCGACAAGCCCCGTGCCAACGCGCGGGCTCGCGACACAAATCCAGCGGCAGCCTCTCGCGCCATTGGCGGCATTTCTTCCAGTTCGGCGGTCATGCCGGCAATGGCGCCGGCGGTGCCGTCGACTGTAGGTCTCGCCAATTAAGGACTTGTTAATGCTATATCTTGATTTGCACTGTGGGCAGCGCGCCGTGCCGGATCGAGCGGGGCCGATCCGCCAGTCTTGGATTTGAGACGCAGGCGGTTAAGGAGTTGTTAACATCTGCACCAGTGCCGTCGCGGTTTGGTCAGTCCCTTCACGGCACCCCATAGCGGACAAAATCTTCGCCAATTCCAGCGTCGATTGTTCTGGCCGCCGAGATATCGCTCTTGCTGCCATCTATGTCGCCGAGCTTCAATCTGGCTATCCCGCGACCGTAGAGCGCGCTCGCCAGCTTGGGCGCGAACCGCAGCGCTGAGTTGTAGTCATCGATAGCCGCGGAGAGTTGTCCCATTTTCAGTTTGATCAGGGCTCGCGAGTCGTATGTTGCGGCATCGTTTGGCCCCGATCGAAGCGCCATTTCGCAGTCCTCCAGCGCAGCCTGCAAAGCGCCAAGGACGGCTCGGGCCCAACAGCGCCCGCTCCATGCCGCCTCCAGCTTCGGGTCGAGGCGAATTGCCTCGTCATAGTCCTGCGCTGCACGGTCGTACGCATTCCTCTTCAGGTGGGCTGCCGCACGGTTGGCAAAAGCAGCGCCATAGTTGGGGTTGAGCTTGAGCGCCTCTTCAAGAGCGCCAACAGCGAGGTCGTGTGAGCCCGTTCTCAGATAGGCCACGCCGAGGTTGTTGAAGGCCTTCGCATAATTCGGGTTAAGCCTGGTCGCTTCGACGAAATCCCTGATCGCACGTTCGTAGTCGGCCTTGGCGCTGTACGCATTGCCCCTGTTGTTGTGGGCGACGGCGAAGCCGTTGGCGCTCCCCTCGCCCGCATCGATAAACGCCGTGCAGCCATCGATCCGAGCTTCGGGCGACACGCGATCTGAGCCGTTACACAGTTCAACATTCTTGAGTGAGCTGCCCTTCTTCGGCTTCTGCGCCAAGCTCGACGAACCGGACAGCACAACGACGAGAATGAGCATCGCTGCCTTGATGACACTGGCTCTTGCGGTCATTTTCACACCAGCCGTCAAGCTCCGCGAGTGAACGAAGCGCTCATCCCAGTCTATCTGCCCGACCGGCGTTGCGCCTGCATCACGGCGGCTTCAAGTCAGGCAAACTTCTCAGCATCCCCGACAGATGTTGAGCCTGCGATCGACGCGCCGATCGGGCTTCGGCGCCGCGGATGTCGGCGGCTTCTTCAGGAGCTTGCCTTCTTCGATCAGGGTCGAAAACTTGGCTGACCCATCATCCGAAATCTCGATATGCGGCGTCGTGCCTCGGATCCCCAGCGTGGCGACGGGAGTATCGACCTTCATGTCACCGGTCTTGGCGACATTGCCCGCAACAAGAGTGAACGTTCCCCTGGCGAGATCGAACAGGGCCGCATTGGACTTGCCCGCCGGCTCATACACATAATGATCCAACTCGATACGGGCGTTGCTCGATAGATTGAACGAGCTGCCGTCGGTAAAGTTGATTCCGACTCGGCCATCGGCCCCGGTCAGCACCACGTCACCGAGATATACGGGATCACCCGTCTTGGCCCGGCCGGGCTCACCCGAGACATTCGCCTGAACGACCACTGCGGCCGCATGTTCGATCGTGACCGAGCCCGTGGCCGCCACCACCTTCCCGATCGGTTTCGACGACGAGCTGGCGACGGCGGGCCCAGCGGAATCAATTTGGGCTTGAGCCGCACTCGGCAAGAAATTGGCGAGTGCAAAGACCAAGCCGGTCGCCAAGGCGGCTATCGCAGGTCTGCACATGATCCGCCCTTTCCGAGAAGATCTTGTCTAGCGGCGGCTCATTTCTTGAACCGCGAAGCGCCGCCGCAATAAATAAAATTCTTGTTTAATAATTTTAATCGGCCTAATTTACCGTAACGCTACGGAAGCGCCACAAATTAATAAGCTTTCGTTTGTCAATTTAATCACTTTAGCGGGAGGGATACGCCGGGAATGGCATTACGCGCCGCCGTCCCCGCGCGAATGCGCCTCTCTGGATCAGACTTGATGATTTCGGCGGGCAAGCCTTCGGCTGCCAGCGCCCAGGATATTCGTCCCTTGGCGAGGGCCGCCCCGAAAGACCATGCAGCACGCCGAGCCTGAATCGATCACCCAGGCGAGGTCGAGCCATGTTGGTTACATCCGATGTCCAGGTTGGCAATAGGGCCGCCGCGGCTCTGCCCGTGCAAATCATTGGCCATATTCATACAGCGATCGGCTGCGGCACGCTCACGCGAGCCAGTGGCGTCGCCACACAGGTCGTAGCCGGCGCGCCTGTCTACCGGGCCGACGTGATAGAGACCGATGCCGACGGACAGATCGCGATTCGCTTCATCGACGGTACTTTCTTCAACATCTCCTGCGACACTCGCCTCGCGCTGAGCGAATTCGTCTTCGACGTCGAAGGCACGTCACCTGCAGCCCTGTTCGACGTGACCCGAGGCAGCTTCAGTTTCATACCAGGTCGGCTGGCGGAAACCGGGTCTCTCCAGCTGAATACGCCAATCGCAGGCATTCGCGCCCGGAGTCACGCGGGCGGTTTCGGAATGCTGACGCTTGCAGCATTGACCTTCTCGGTCGCGGAAAATGCCGAAGCCGCGGACCCGGACGTCACATTCCTGGATGACGACTCCATCACTTACAAGGACCTTGCGCACGGCGCATTTGAGCTCGTGACCAAGGAGCGGATCCCGCGGCACATCATCGTCGATGATCCCGGCGAGACGATCGTCGTCAAGAGGGTGGGATCCAGCGTCAGTGTCAATCAGGTCGCGAACACGGCCGCTCGCATGGACGAGTTGCGCGCCGCGCAGCAGGACGTGCTCGCCAATCTGGAAGGACGAGGGCCGCATGGCTCGAGCACGCCTCCCTACGTCAAATCCCAGTCGCTGCAGCCGATCAATTTCATTCAGCCCGACGCGCCCGCGCTGCAGAATTTGCTGGCGCCTGTGTCGCCATTCGTTATTCCCGTTTTCGACCCTGTACCGCCGACGCTCAGCACCGGAGCGGGGCCAACCGAGCTCGATACGGTGGTGTTTGATACATTCACTGCGACGAGCGGAATTTTCGCTGCCAGCAGCACCAGCAGCAGCGCCAAGCTGACCTTTGGCGTCGTAGGGGCGACCGCCGGCGAGACGGTCCTCGGCGGAGTGACATACGATCTGTCAAAGCCTGGTCCGTACGGGACGCTCTACGTCAACAGTACGAGCGGCGCCTACACGTTCGTGCCTGACAGCGTCGCGATCAACGCGCTGAAGGCGCCCACGACCGACGGTTTCGTCATCACGGTTTCCGACGGCCTCAATTCCGCGAGTCAGACGTTCACGGTCACCATCAACGGTGTCAACGACGCTGCAATCATCTCCGGCACCACGACCGGCTCGATCATCGAGGCTGGCGGCATTGCCAATGGAACGCCCGGCACGCCGACTGCGACCGGCACGCTTTCCGATACCGACGTCGACGACCCGCCAAATACGTTCACGACCGTGAGTTCGCCAACAACGAGTACCGGCGGCTACGGCACCTTCACGATGACGGCTGCCGGCGTATGGACCTACACCTTGGACAATTCGAACCTCGCGGTGCAAGGGCTCAATGCCGGCGAGACGCTGACCGACAGCTTTACCGTGACCACGATCGGAGGCACCGCCCAGGTGGTGATGATCACCATCAACGGAGCCGGTGACGCGGCGATCATCTCCGGTGCGACGACCGGTGCGCTGATCGAGGCTGGCGGCATCGCCAATGCAACCCCCGGCACGCCAGTCGCGACCGGCACCCTCACCGACACCGACGTCGACACGATCGCAAATGCCTTCACGGCAGTCGGCTCGCCGACGGCCAGCGCCGCCGGCTACGGCACCTTCACCATGACGGCAGCGGGCGTGTGGACCTATACGCTCGACAACGCCAACGCTGCGGTGCAGGCGCTCAATACCGGGGAGACGCTGACCGACACGTTCACGGTGACCACTCTGGATGGAACCGCCCAAGTGGTGACGGTCACCATCCATGGCACCAACGATGCCGCCATCGTTTCCGGCACCATGACCGGTTCGGTGACCGAGGCCGGCGGCATTGCCAATGCGACACCCGGCAGCCCGAGCGCAACCGGCACGCTGTTTGCCGCCGACGTCGACAATGCGTCCAATACATTCACAGCGGTGAGCTCGCCCAAGGCAAGCACGAATGGTTATGGCACCTTTACGTTAACCGCTGCCGGCGTGTGGACCTACACGCTCGACAACGCCAGTGCGGCGGTGCAGGCTCTCAATGTCGGCGGCACGCTCACCGACAGTTTCACTGTCACAGCCCTCGACGGCACGCCGCAGGTGGTGACGGTCACCATTCACGGCAGCAACGATGCGGCCATCATTTCCGGCACCACGACCGGCTCGGTGACCGAGGCAGGAACTTTCTCGCCCGGCGTCCCCATCGCGACCGGCACGCTCACCGATACAGACGTCGACAACGCGCCGAACACGTTCACCGCAGTCTCTTCGCAGACTGCGAGTGACGGCGGATACGGCACCTTCACGATGACTGCAGCCGGCGTATGGACTTACACCCTCGACAACAACAACAGCGTGGTTCAGGCGCTCGACGTCGGCGACACCTTGACCGACACTTTCACGGTAACTGCCATCGACGGTACGACGCAGACGGTCACCGTCGCCATTCATGGCGCCAGCGACGCAGACCCCAACGATTTTGACAACCTGGCCGCCGGATCCGTCGTGATCACCGATCCCCCCAACGTGTATGGAACGCCGGGGAGCGAAACCATCGCGGGCGGCGGCGACATCGGTCAGATTATCTATGCGGGGGCCGGCAGCGATACCGTCAACGGCACCGGCAAAGCCGACGTTCTCTATAGCGGCTCCGGCAATGACACGATCAAGGGCAACGATGGCGATGACGTCATCTACGGCGGCTCGGGCAACGATACAGTCAACGGCAATAACGGCGCCGACACCATAACCGGTGGATTTGGTGCGGACCAACTCACCGGCAGCAATGGAAACGACCGTTTCGCATATTTGTTCGTAGCCGATTCCAACACAAGCCAGTTCGACACCATCACCGACTTCGCATCGGGAGCGGACAAGATCGACTTGACCGCCTTTGGTGCGCTTGGGTTCGCCATCTTGGCGTTGAGCTCAACCAGCACGGCGGTGCCGGCACATACGATCGCCTGGCTCTATGACAGCGCGGCGAATGAAACCATCGTGTACGTCAATCCCACGGACCAGACCCTGCACATCGGCGATTCCAGTCTGCTCGAAATCCATTTGCAGGGGATTGCCACCATCGACGCGTCGGACTTCATCCTGGCGCCGGCGGCGGCACCTGTGATGGCGGCTGCCGGCGAACTCATCGACCTCACCGCAACCGCGCAGAGTGACGCGACCGCTGTGATAGCGACCACTTCCGGAGTCTCGACCGATGCCGGCAGCGGCGACGGCACGCTTCTCGCTGAGGGGAGCTCGACAACCCAATCAACCGAGGTGACCTACAGCCTCGATTCGAGCTGGGACCAGATTGGATGGACCGAATATTCGAGCCCCTCCAGTTCAGACGAAGTGCAAACGCTCGCGACCGAAACGCTCCGCAGCGACGGGGTAGCTCCCTCAGCCAGCGGACTGTCTACGATCGTGCAGCACATGGCCGCAGCGACGGAGGCCAGCTTTGTCTTCGACCACTTGACGGGACTCGACGCAGCGGTTGGCAAGAATGGCGCGATTGCCGGAGGTGGCCAGATGCCTGACATGGCCATCGCCGCGTTGAATTTTGCCCACAATGCCGCCGAACAGCACGCCGGGCGCGGGCTTGCGCTGGGGAACGATGCCGGGAATCACGTCGTTTCGCCCCCGGGAAACGCCGACCAGGCGGCTCATGCCCACGGCCGTAGCCGCGATGAAACGGCGGACACGGCGCTCAACCCAAGCCCTCTGAAGTCATCGACCGGAGGCGACAGCCGTTCGCTTGCAAGCGAGACGCAGCAGCTCGGCGAGTCATTCCGGTTCAAGGATGACGCTTCGCAGGGCTCACAGCACAGCGCAGTGCCGGACCATCTCTCCGACCTCGCCGGTCATCAGGACCATTCTGGAGGATTCCATGGATCCGAGCTGGCGATCATGCCTGAACCGTCTCCGCCCGATGTTGATCCGCCTCATGGAGCAAGTACAGCTCACGGCCATGTGCTGCACGATCTGATCGTGTGACGCCCTCGAGCGATTGCGTTTTTCAATGCTGCTTGCCGGCGCCTTCGGGCGCCGAGGAGTTCGCTTCCTCGAGAGAAAATTCATCATCGTTGCCGTCGTCGCCTTCTGGCGGCGCCGCATGCTGATGGATCAGCGCGGATCTCCACGCGGATGTCATCGCCGCTATGAGCAGCCGGTTGACGGCCTCGATGACGCGCTCTGCTGCGGACGAGTAGTTCATGACCTCCTCCTGCGCTGCCGATTGCGACCGGCCGAAGCGTAGGACGGTGCCTTGAGCGCCACTGTACGCCACTTCACACCTGCGCGCGTCAACTCATCGCAGTCCCACAGGATGC
Source organism: Bradyrhizobium sp. SZCCT0231 (assembly GCF_018130245.1). Lineage (GTDB taxonomy): Bacteria > Pseudomonadota > Alphaproteobacteria > Rhizobiales > Xanthobacteraceae > Bradyrhizobium > Bradyrhizobium japonicum_F. The sequence goes on along the minus strand of NZ_JAFCKP010000002.1, from coordinate 282,276 downwards.
CGCCTGCTTCGGCTGCATCCGCCACGGGAGCTTGATCTGCCGCCGCGACGGGTTGCCGAGTGCGCGCACCTACAACCTTCGGGGTATTGCGGTTCACGCGCGACTCTGAATCAGATGTGACCTCGGCGATGCGAATCGCATTGGTTAGCTTTGGGGGTAATCAATGAGCGGAGAAGCCGGTTGCATTGTGTGTAGCAGGGCAAGAGCGGTCGTAGCGATCGTTCCGATCGCCAGAGGATATGCCCTGAAAACATATGAATGTTCCTGTTGCCATAGCACCCTGCAGCTCGTGACTCGAGTCACAAAGGCGGCGCTGATCAAGCAGCAGGTCAGTATCCTCCCTCAGGTCGAGAAGCAGTTGCGCCCGTCTGTTCGCAGGGTGCAACAGGCCTTCGCGAACTAGAGCGGAATGGCTTTGGGTTGAATCGATTGCCACGGGCTCGTCGCAAAGCACGCTCGAGCCCTCAATTCGGCTTTTGCGTCGGCTTTCCGTCGATCTTGGGAAGATCGCCGGCCGAGGCCGACTGATCGCCGCCGCCATTGGCGCGGCGGGCCATCTCGACCGTCAGCCGCTCGGCGGCCTCCGATGACATCAGCCCCAGGATGTCCGACATCTTTCGTGGCGCGATGGCCGAGGCGATCTCGATCAGCACGCCCATCTCGAGCCTGTCGAACACCCGCGCGGCATCCTTGGGCTTCATGCCCTCGTACATGGTCACGAGGCCCTTCATGCGCTGGGCTTCGGCGGCCTTCTGCTCGGCCTGCGTCGCAGAGATGCGGGTTTCCACCGCCTTCATCTCCTCGACCTTGTTCTCGATGCGCTTCTCGGCCGACTTGAGCAGGCTTTCGCGAATGTCGATCTCGCGCTGGCGGGCCTCGATCTCCTGCCGCCGCGCCTGCAACCGTTCCAGGATCGCACGCTCCGAGGCCGAGACCTGCGGCTGGCCTTCCTCCACCTTGATCACGGTGCCTTCAGGCTTGGTCTCGGGCGCGGCCGGCTTGGGCGCCTCCTTCGGCGCACCATGGGTCGATCCGGTGATATCCGGGTCCTCGCGGCCGGTCGGGAAGTTCAGGTTCTCCTGCGCCCAGGATTTCTTGGTCTGGTTCGGCTTGTAGTCGAAGACATAGCCGCCATTGATCACGAGGCCCGCCACCTTCAGCGTGGCGAGGCCTGCGACGGCAACCAGGACGACCGGAATGACGCGGATGTTACGAAAGGATTTCATGCCCAGGCTTCATGCGGCAAGGCCGTTGGATCGTCGGCGCTCGGAGAAGGCTTCGGCCGCAGCCGCCACCGCCTTCGCCGACGAGGGCTTTGCGACAGGCGCGGCAGCGGTTTCCGGATTGGTGACGGGGCGCGCGGCGATCGCGATCTTGGACAGGCGCCGTACGACGTTGTCGGCCTCGCCGAGCTGCTTGTAAAGCTGATCCGACATCTGCGTCGCGGCGGCGAGCTGGCTGCCCAGGTTCTCGTTCACGTCGCGCACGGCGAGCTTCAGCCCGCCGATCGCGCGCTCGGCGATCTCGGTCGCGGTGATCAGCTCGCCGATCACGGCCTTCAACGAATGCTCGTCCGCCTTCAGCCGCGTCAGCCGCTTGTTGAGCATGACGCAGTAGATGATCGTCAGCATCAGCAGGATAGCCACCAGCGTCTCGATCGCCATTCCCAGGGAGTGGTTCATGGGGCCTCCATCATCTTGTTCTGCTCGTCCACCTTCTCGAACATCGCAAGTGTCGTACTTGGCTTGCGCAAGGGTTTCGTCACGCGGATCGCGACCCGGTCGCCGACCCGGCCCATCCGTCCCTCGGTCAGCGTGACGTCGCCGCAGCGCACGGTGACGTTGGCGTCGGCGCGCATGTCCAGCGGCAGCGTGTCGCCGACCTTGAGCCGCATCAGCTGCTTGAGCGGAATGTCGGCCTCGTAGAGCACGGCGTCGACGGCGATCTCGGCCTGCACGATCTCGGTGGCGAAATGGCCCTCCCAGACCGGGTCGCGGCCGAACTTCTCGCCCATGAACATCTGGAGCAGGACGCCCCGGATCGGCTCGATGGTCGCGTAAGGCAGCAAGAGCTCGATATTGCCGCCGCGGTCCTCCATGTCGATGCGCAGGCGGACCAGGATCGCGGCGTTGGCGGGACGGCTGATCGCGGCGAAACGCGGGTTGGTCTCGAGCCGGTCGATCGTGAAGGTCACCGGCGACAGCGGCCGGAACGCCTGCTCGGCGTCGGACAGCACCACCTCGACCAGCCGCTTGACCAGCTCGGTCTCGATCGTGGTGTAGGGCCGGCCCTCGATGCGGAGCTGGCTCGTGCCGCGGCGGCCGCCGAGCAGCACGTCGATCATCGAATAGATCAGGTTGGAATCGACCGTCGCCATGCCGAAGTTCTCCCACTCCTCGGCCTTGAAGACGGTGAGGACGGCGGGCAGCGGGATCGAGTTCATGTAGTCGCCGAAGCGCACCGAGGTGATGCGGTCGAGCGAGACTTCGACGTTGTCCGAGGTGAAGTTGCGCAAGGACGTCGTCATCAGCCGCACCAGGCGGTCGAAGACGATTTCGAGCATCGGCAGACGCTCGTAGGAGACCATCGCCGAATCGATGATCGCGCGAATGCCGGAATGATCGTCGAGCGTGACGTCGCCGACGGTGAAGCCGAGGAGATTGTCGATCTCCTCCTGCGACAGCACCCGCTCGCCGGAATTCTTGCCGCTGCCGAGATCGCGGCTGCCGTCCTCGACCATGGCCGCCCATTGCAGGGCCATGGTCTCCGATAGCTCGTTCTCGGCGGCAGCCTTTGCGGCCTCCGCGGGATCCTCGGAATCGAGCGAAGCCTCCCATTGGGCGGCAATCGCATCCTGGTCCATTTGCTCGTTGCCGGCCATGGCGCTAGCCCATCACCTTCCGCAGCGTCCTCACTGGACCACGACTTCCTTGAACAGCACCGCGCTGACCTGGATCGGAGCGACCGCCGCGTTGACGCGCTTGGTCAGCTCCTCCTTGAGGCGGAAGATGCCGGCGGAACCGTTGAGGTCGGAGGGACGCAGTTCGCGCACATAGGTCTGGAAGATGTCGGTGACGCGCGGCATCGTCGGCTTGATCGCCTCGATCTGCTTCTCTTCCTTCAGCTCCAGCACGATCTTCAGCCGCAGATATTGCACGCGCTCGCCCGGCGCGCCGGCGAGGTTGACCATCATGTCGGGGACGTCGACGAAGGCCGGCGGCTTCGGCGGAGGCGCGGCCTCGGCATGATGCTCGTCGTCGCCATGACGGAAGAAGAAGAACCAGGTCGCGGCACCGCCGCCGAGGACGGCGAGCACGCCCACGACCATGATGATGAGCTTGAGCTTGTTCTTCGGCGGAGCGGCCTCCGCGCCATCCGTGGCTGCGCCGCCTTCCTCATTCTCTGCCATGGTTGCCGCGCTCGTTCATCTCAAGGGGTCGAAAGAGCGAAGCCTCCTGGCAGACAATGACGCGATACAAATGCCCCAGCGCAATGCGCTCCTCTGATGCGCAAACGCTACGGTAATAATGGTTAACGGAATCTTTCGATTGGGCCTCCGCTAGGAAAAATCTGCCGGGCAAACATGGCTAACAGAACCTTTCTGCCGCCCTCCCGCGCCCATAAAAAATCAACAAAGCATTGAAATTACATAGTTTTTTGAGTTGGCACGGCTTTCGCTGAGAGAGGACCGAGACCGAACGGTTTGGGAGAACCTGAAGGTCTCGGTCACGGGGTCCGCCAAGGCGCTTGGGAGAGCGAAATGGCAGATCTCACTCAGGGGAGATTTCCGATGCAGAACGCGCTTCTGATCGGCTTGTCACGGCAGATGACGTTGGAACGGCAGATGGATGTCATCGCCAACAACGTCGCCAATGCCAACACCAACGGCTTCAAGGCCGACCATTCGCTGTTCGAGGAGTATCTCAACTCGAACGCACGTCATGACAATTTCATCGGTCGCGACCGCCGGGTCTCCTATGTGCAGGACCGCGGCACCTTCCGCGACGTCGGCCAGGGGCCGATGGAACCGACCAACAACCCGCTGGACATGGCGATCAACGGCGGCGCCTATTTCGCGGTGCAGGCCAACGGCGGCGAGCTCTATACCCGCGACGGCAAGTTCTCGCTCAACAGCACCGGCCAGCTCGTCACCGCCGACGGCAATCTCGTGCTCGGCAATGCCGGCCCGATCACCTTCCAGCCGACCGACCACGACATCAATGTCGCGCCCGACGGCACCGTCACGGTGCTCGAGGGGACGGCGCGGACCGACTCGATCCGCGGCAAGATCCGCATGGTGTCGTTCGACGATCCGGCCAAGCTGACCAAGCTCGGCGCCAATCTCTATGGCGCCGGCTCGGCGAACCAGCAGGCCGACACCAAGTCCACCTTGCAGCAGGGTTACGTCGAGAAGTCGAACGTGAATGCGGTCGGCGAGATGACCCGCATGGTCGAGGTGATGCGCAGCTACACCGCGATCGCCAACCTGCTGCAGCAGCAGAGCGACCTCCACAAATCGGCGATCGATAAGCTCGCCGACGTTCCGGCCTGATCGAAGGAGAACTGACATGCAGGCGCTTCACACCGCAGCGACCGGAATGGCGGCACAGGAACTCAACGTTCAGGTGATCTCCAACAACATCGCCAACCTGCGCACCACCGGTTTCAAGAAGCAGACCGCGGCGTTCCAGGACCTGATCTACGAGCACGTCCGCCGCGTTGGCGCCCAGTCGTCCGACCAAGGCACCATCCTGCCGGTCGGTGTCGACATCGGCGGCGGCGTCAAGACCGTCGGCACGCCGCGCAGCATGACGCAGGGAACACTGTCACAGACCGGCAACGATCTCGATCTCGCGATCTCGGGCGAGGGCTTCTTCAAGATCCTGATGCCCGACGGCACCTACCAGTACACCCGCGACGGCACCTTCCAGATGGACAATCAGGGCCGCGTCGTCACCGCGCAGGGCAACCCGGTGCAGCCGACCATCACCATTCCGAACAACGCCTCGGGCATCTCGGTCAGCGAGCAGGGCCAGGTCTCGGTGACGCTGCCGGGGTCATCGGCCTCGTCGATCATCGGCCAGATCGGCGTCACGCGCTTCATCAACAAGGCGGGCCTTCAGCCCGTCGGCAACAACCAGTTCATCGAGACCCCCTCCTCCGGCGCGCCGCAGGACGGCACCGCCAACTCCGAGGGTTACGGCAAGATCACGCAAGGCAGCCTGGAGCAGGCCAATATCGACGTCGTCTCGGAGATGAGCGACCTGATCGCCGCCCAGCGCGCCTACGAGATGAATGCCAAGGTCATCAGCGCCGCCGACCAGATGATGCAGTCGACCACGGCGCTGTTCCGCTGAGGTGATGACGATGATCCGCGCCACCCTCGCCACGATCTCCACCCTTCTCGCGCTGGCATTGCCGGCGGCGGCCGCCGACGAATTCATTGCCTCGCCGACGCTGCGCGGAAGCGTCACCGTCACCTCGGACGTGGTGCGGATCGGCGATCTCATCGACAACGCAGGATCCGCCGCGCTGATCCCGGTCTATCGCTCGCCCGATCTCGGCACCACCGGCACGCTGACGATCGCGCAAGTGCTGTCGGTGCTTCGCGCAAAACAGGTGATCGGCGTGATGACCGGCGACATCAAGGAGGTCCAGGTCACCCGCCTCGCCCGCACGCTCGCGAGCAAGGACCTCGAAGCCGCGGTCGCCTCGACGCTCGAACGCCGCTTCGGCCTTGGCGACGCCGCCAACATCACCGTCACGTTCGACCGCGGCATCTCCGATATGCGGCTGGACGCCTCCAACACTGGTGCGCTCCAGCCGGTCGCAACCCGCTATGACGCCCGCAGCGGCCGTTTCGACGTCACCTTCGAGATCAACAACGACAACAATCCGGCGCCGACCAAGCTCCGCTTCACCGGCACCGCGATCGAGACCGTGGAAGTGGCCGTGCTGACCCGCGACATCGACCGCGCCGAGCTCCTGAAATCCTCCGACGTCTCACTGGAGCGCCGGCCGAAGGCCGAGGTCGCCGGCGAGCCCGCCTCGCGCGATCGCACCCTCGGCATGCAGCTCCGCCGGGCGATGCGAGCGGGCACGCCGATCCGCATCGCCGACATCGTCAAGCCCGACTTCGTGCTGCGCGATCAGGCCGTCACCATCATCTACCAGGTGCCCGGCCTCTATCTCACCACGCGCGGCAAGGCGATCGAGAACGGCGCCGAGGGCGACAGCGTCAGCGTGCTCAATCTGCAGTCCAAGCGCACGTTGACCGGCATCGTCACCGGCCGCGGCCAGGTCACGGTCCAGGGCGCCAGCCAGTCAGCACCAATGGCGCCGGCCGTCGAGCAGACCTCGTCAATCAAGCGTGACGACGTGCCGGCGGCCGCGGCCCTGGCGCAGAGCCTGATCCAGACGCCCGCGTCTCCGGCCCAGATCGCCCAAGCCCAGATTCCGCCAGTTCGCCTCTCGCAAGCTCCGGCCAAGTCAGAGTAAGTCATGTCCAGGTTCAGTTCGGCCTCCCCTCTTCGTCGCATCGCGATCTCTGCCCTGCTGCTGGCGACGTGCGCGCTCGCATCCGGCTGCTCCTCGATCGACCGCCTGTCGCAGATCGGCGAGCAACCGAAGCTGTCGGCGATCGACAATCCGACGACGCAGCCGGGCTACAAGCCGGTGCAGATGCCGATGCCGAAGCCGGAAGTCGCCTCCTACAATCCGAACTCGCTGTGGCGTAACGGCAGCCGCGCCTTCTTCAAGGACCAGCGCGCCCGCCAGGTCGGCGACCTCCTGACCGTGACCGTGAACATCACCGACAAGGCCAATCTCTCCAACGAGACCCAGCGCAGCCGGACCAGCAAGGAAGACTCAGGGATTACGGACTTCATTGGCAGCCAGACAGTTACGCAGCCACTCAAGGTTCTCCCCGGACGTCTTCTCACCACCGACTCGACGTCCTCGGCCGACGGCAAGGGCTCGGTCAACCGCACGGAGGCCCTGCAGACCAACGTCGCCGCGGTCGTGACGCAGGTGCTGCCGAACGGCAACCTCGTGGTCGAGGGCAAGCAGGAGATCCGGGTCAACTACGAGATCCGCGAGCTCGTGGTCGCCGGCATCGTTCGCCCCGAAGACATCCAGAGCGACAACACCATCGATTCCAGCAAGATCGCGCAGGCCCGCATCGCCTATGGCGGCCGCGGCCAGATCATGGACGTGCAACAGCCGCGCTACGGCCAGCAGGTCATGGACGTGCTGCTGCCCTTCTAAGCCTCTTCAAGAGCTCCCACATCGTGTTCGCGAACCTAGGCGCGAACGACGATGTACGACGCGGCCCTTGCTAGCTCCCCTGGCAAGGGCCGCATGTATTTTGGCTCAGGTCCCTGCTGTCATCGTCCGCGAAGGCGGACGATCCAGTACTCTGAGGCCTGAGTTGCTAAACCGATACGGCGCGGCGTACTGGATTCCCCGCCTTCGCGGGGAATGGCAGCGGAGGATGCCGTGGCACTCTACGTAAACTCCGCCTCCACCACACCCAGCCCATCCAGCTCCATCCGCACCTTGTCGCCGGCCTTGAGCCACAGCGTCTTGACCAGGCTGCCCGTCAGTACGAGCTGTCCCGCGTGCAGCCCCTTGCCCTCGGCGGCGAGATGGTTGGCGAGCCAGGCGAGTGCGTTGTGGGGATGGCCGAGCACGTCGGCACCGGTGCCGTGGCTGACCTCCTCGCCGTTGACGATGGCGCGGCCTTTGACCGCCCTTAAGTCAGGCACCGACGAACGTGGAACCGACGGACCCAGCACGCAGCCGGCGGCGAAGAAATCGTCGGCGATCAAGGTCGGGGCGCCCATCGCTTCCCACTTCACGTAGCGGTCGTCGACGATCTCGATTGCGGGATGGTAGGCCTCGACGGCCTCACCGACCCATTCGGCCGTGAACGGCGCCTCGCCGGCGGCAAGGTCCCGCTTCAGCCGCACCGCGATCTCGCATTCGACGCCGACCCGGACATAGTTGGAGGTGGCGAGCTTGGCGCCGCTGTCATGGACGCCCTTCTGGAACACGCCGCCGCCGCAAGGGTGCGGGATGCCGATGTAGTCCTGCATCACCTGGCTGGTGCAGCCGATCTTGTAGCCGACGAGCGGGCCGACATGCGGCAGCAGAAGATCGTGCAGGGCGCGCTGGACCTGATAGCCCTCGGCTTCATCAGCGGGAGGGCGCTCCAGCGCCGCGAGCGGCGCATGATTGCGGCGCGCCAGTGCGATCGCCTTTGCGGCTGCGAGAATCCTGTCCATCGGCGCCGCCTCCCACGCTACGCATTCGAAGGCCACACTTCAGCACCCCCGCTCCGGCCTGACAAGCGCATCCGGCCGGGGGATTGCCGCCGCTTGCCCGCGTTTAAGGAAATATTGAGTGGGTGGAGGCTTTATGGAGCTGCGCCCCCGGCAGCTCTCGCAAAATGCGCACGAGGCGTGATTACAGCAATGCTCGATGCAACTAGATCAACGTCTCAACTCCAGAGTCGATCTCGTTGATGCGACTCGCGAAATCCCCCGCACCTGAAGTGAAGGCTGTTTCTCATCCGAACTCACGTGAGCTCGGAGCAATCGAGTCTAGCCCATTGATCGCGATTCACTTTTCGCGATTGCGCTCTCGCGCTGATGGCACGTGGCAAGCCACAGGCAAATCCGAGCACGGCGCGAAGTGGCGCCTTGCGTCCAAAAACAAAGAGCCGCATCTCTGCGGCTCGGACCTTATTCGTCGCGATAAACCTTCTCGCGTTTCTCGTGGCGCTCCTGTGCTTCCACCGAGAGCGTCGCGATGGGCCGGGCTTCGAGCCGCTTCAACGAGATTGGCTCGCCGGTGTCCTCGCAATAGCCGTAGGTGTTGTCCTCGATACGCTGGAGCGCGGCGTCGATCTTGGCGATCAACTTGCGCTGGCGGTCGCGGGCGCGGAGCTCGATGGCGCGGTCGGTTTCGGACGATGCCCGATCGGCGAGATCGGGGTGGTTCACGTTCTCCTCCTGCAGGGCCTGCAGGGTGAGCTTGGACTCCTTGAGGATCTCATCCTTCCAGGCGAGGAGCTTCAAACGGAAGTACTCCTTCTGCCGGTCGTTCATGAAAGGCTCTTTTTCGGTCGGTCGGTAGTTTTTCAACTTTTCCAAGGGCGGCCTATCTGTCTAAGCAACGACTCGCAAACGGAACGGGGTCCGTTGAGCGGGGCGTTATATAGCGGCCTCCTGTGACAGACAATATTTCCTTAATCACTCGGTTACCGCCCCCAAACCCTTGCACAGGAAGGTTTATCCGCAAGAGCCCGGGGGCGGTCGAAGGCCTAGTAACCGACCGTGAAACGCTGCTTCAGATGGGTCGGCCGCTCGATCTCGTCAGCGAGTGCAATGGCGTAGTCGGCGAAGCTGATCCAGCTCTTGCCGTTCGCATCTGCGAGAAGCTGATCGGTCCCGAGGCGGAACTTGCCGGTGCGTTCCCCCTCGATGAACAGCGCCGACGGCGAGATGAAGGTCCAGTTCAGGTCCTTTTCCTGCCGCAGCAGATCAAGGAAGGCGGAGCCCGCCTCCGCCTCGGCCTTGTATTGGGCAGGAAAACCGGGAGTCGTGACCAGCTTCACGCCTGGGGCAACCTCAAGGCTCCCGGCGCCGCCGACCACGAGGTAACGACCGACCCTGGAATCCTTCGCCGCACCGATCAGCTTGAGCGGGTCGCTGGCCAGGAAGTGCACGGAACTCACGGCGACGTCGTGCCCGGCCCACAGCTTGGCGAGGCCGGCCTGGTCGAGCACATCCCCCTTGGTCAGCGTGACGTTGGGCAGGGCTGCGATTTTCTCGGGGTTCCGGGCGATGGCGGTGACCGCGTGGCCGCGGCGGGACAGTTCCTTGGTGATCTCCGACCCGGCCCGGCCCGAGGCGCCGGCGACTGCGATTTTCATGGAAGGCTCCTTTGCTCCTATAGTAACTAACAGTTACTAGATATCGTAAAGAATGCTGGTGTTAAGAGAGCACTTTGTGCTTACCTGATTACGCAAAGGTGACCTGGACGCGTAGCCGATCACGTACGGCCGTCACGCGTACCGCCCGCGACGAGATGGATTCCGAGGACCGACGATGAAACCCGACGTCTACGCAGCGAACTGCCCCACCCGCCAAATCCTCGATCGCGTCGGCGACAAATGGGCGGTGCTGATCCTCTTGCTCCTGCGCGAGGAGCCGATGCGTTTCAATCGGTTGCGCCGCACGATTGAAGGCATCTCGCAGAAGATGCTGAGCCAGGTACTCAAGTCGCTTGAACGCGACGGCCTGATCAAGCGCCATGCCATCGCGACGGTGCCTGTGACGGTGGAGTATTCGATCACGCAGCTCGGGCTGACGCTGGCGGCGGCGGTCGATGCCTTGCGCGATTGGGCCGAGCAGAATCTGAAAGACGTGCTCGCCGCCCAGCGTCGCTACGACGCGCAGCAGAAGGAGGAAGCGGCGTAGGCGTGCGAAGGGAATTCATCGTAGCCCCGTCATCCCCGCGCAATGGCGAAGCCATTGTCGCTGGAGGCGCGAGCAGCGCGGTGCGCAGCACCGTGCTGAGAGCTTCGAAGGATGTACGGCCAAGATGTTGCAGCGGAGGCCGTCGCCCTTCGAGGGCCGCTGAAGAAGCGGCCACCTCCAGCGACAACGGCTTCGCCATTGCGCGGGGGTGACGGATAACGATCAGGCCCGCCCGGCCTTCGCCAGCTCGACCTCGACGCGCAGCTCGATCTCGGAGAGCACCGCATCGAGTCCGGCATCGCCCGAGGATGATTTCAGGTTCGCGGCTGCATCGCGCAGCCGCATCACGGTCGACGCATCGAGATTGCCGGACAAAAGACCCATCTTGAGATCGTCGAGCACGTCGAGCGCGGTCCTGCCGCGGGCGACCGAGCGCTTGCGGCGCTCGACCGGATCCTCCTCGACGCCCTGCAATGCCAGCAGCGCATCGATGTTGGCGGCGGCCTTCGGTGCAGCAGCGCTCCGCGTCTCCTGCGCCGATGAGGTGTCGGGCAGCACGAAGGTGCCGGAGCCCGTCCGCCTGGCCTGGCTGGCCGGCGTTCCAAGCGTGGTGCCGTTCGGTCCGTAGATGCGCATCTGAAGGAATCCGGGTGATCGACGCCTCACCTTCGCTGTTTTATGGTTAACGGTACGTAAACGGCCCGGCAAAATCTGCCGACAGGCGGCAGTTTCGCTCCTGAAGGCGAACGACCGCTGACACCGGTCGAAACAGATTTATTCAACCTATTCAGCCACCTACCCCGCTGCCCTGGGTTGGCACAGCGCTCGCAAGGAAAGCGCCGGACCAGCTCGTCATGGGAGTGTCGTGCAGGTCTTGTCGATTTGAGGAGCCTTTTCTAAGGGCCTTGGGGAGCAGAGGATGCCAGGCGTTCGTTGGGTGAGGATTGTGGGGGTGGCCTGCGCCGCGCTGTCAGCGCTGGCGCTCTCGGTCACGTCAGCGGCTGCGACCTCGCGCATCAAGGACCTCGCCAACATCGAGGGCGTGCGGCAGAACCAGCTCATCGGCTACGGCCTCGTCGTCGGCCTCAACGGCACCGGCGACACGCTCAACAACATCCCCTTCACCAAGCAGTCGCTGCAAGCGATGCTCGAGCGCATGGGCGTCAACATCCGCGGCGCCACCATCCGCACCGGCAACGTCGCCGCCGTGATGGTCACAGGCAACCTGCCGGCCTTCGCCACCCAGGGCACGCGCATGGACGTCACCGTCTCGGCGCTCGGCGATGCCAAGAATCTCCAGGGCGGCACGCTGCTCGTCACGCCCCTGTTAGGTGCCGACGGCAATGTCTATGCGGTGGCGCAGGGCTCGCTCGCGATCTCCGGCTTCCAGGCCGAGGGCGAGGCGGCCAAGATCGTGCGCGGCGTTCCGACCGTGGGACGCATCGCCAACGGCGCCATTATCGAGCGCGAGATCGAGTTCGCGCTCAATCGGCTGCCGAACGTGCGCCTGGCGCTGCGCAACGCCGACTTCACCACCGCCAAGCGCATTGCAGCGGCGGTCAACGACTATCTCGGCGTCAAGACCGCCGAGCCGATCGATCCCTCGACGGTGCAGCTGTCGATCCCGCCGGAGTTCAAGGGCAACGTCGTCGCCTTCCTCACCGAGATCGAGCAGCTCCAGGTTGATCCCGATCTCGCCGCCAAGATCATCATCGACGAACGCAGCGGCATCATCGTCATGGGCCGCGACGTCCGCGTCGCCACCGTCGCGGTTGCGCAGGGCAACCTCACCGTCACGATCTCCGAGAGCCCGCAGGTCAGTCAGCCCAACCCGCTGTCGCGCGGCCGCACCGTGGTCGCGCCGCGCAGCAGTGTCACCGTCAGCGAAGACGGCAAGAAGTTGGCGCTCGTCAAGGACGGCGTCTCGCTCCAGCAGCTCGTCGACGGCCTCAACGGCCTCGGCATCGGGCCCCGTGACATGATCAGCATCCTCCAGGCGATCAAGGCCGCCGGCGCCATCGAAGCCGACATCGAGGTGATGTGATGCAGACCGGCGCGATCAACACCCCGCGCGTCGCCAGCTCTTCGGCCTTCTCGGTGGAGAGTCGCAACGGCCGGCCGGACTTCGAGCTCGCCGCAGCGTTGCAGAAGGTCTCGCCGCAGCAGCAGGCCAAGGCGCAGAAGACCGCCACCGACTTCGAGGCGATGTTCCTCAACAGCATGTTCTCGCAGATGACCTCGGGCCTGAAGGGCGAAGGCCCGTTCGGCGATACGCCCGGCACCGGCGTGTGGCGCTCGATGCTGACCGAGCAATACTCCAAGAACTTCGCCAGTGCCGGCGGCGTCGGTGTCGCCCGCGATGTCTATCGGACCCTGATCATCCAGCAGGCGAAAACCACTCTCCGCACGGCATAAGGTCAAACGAGATGAACCATTTCAACGCCTCACGTCAGCCGATGCAAGCCCAGCGTCCGAACACTGCGCCCGGCAGCACCGAGGCGCGCAAGCTCGCCGAAGACCTGATGGATGCGATGAGCGCCCTGCTCGGACTGATCGAGCGCGAGACCGAGCTCGTTCGCGCCGGCAAGGTCCGCGAGGCGATGACGCTCGAGAGCAGCAAGCAGGAACTGTCGCGCAATTACGTCGGTGCCGTCAGCCAGTTGAAGGCGAACCAGGCCCAGCTCGAGAAATCCGCGCCGGAGCTGCTTTCGACGCTGCATCGCCACCACGACGCGTTTCGCGCGATGCTCCAGGTCAATCTCACCGTGCTCGCGACCGCGCACGCGGTCTCCGAGAGCGTCGTGCGCGGCGTCAACGCCGAGATCCAGAAGCGCAACGTGCCGAATACCTATACGGCCGCGGGGCGGCGCGCAGCTCCGGGGCCGCGCCACATCACCCCGCTCGCGGTCAGCCGCTCGCTCTGAGCGCGCACACCGACAAGCGACGATTTTAGTAAAGATTGCGCGGCGATAGCGTCGCGCAGTTAGGCACGTTTCCTTACCGGGTCTTCAAACCTGGTGTTCCATGGTTGCGCTATTAGAGGGGTTGGGATTTGACTCACGTAAGGCAACCAGGAGGCTGCCATGAGTACAGATTTCAGCATCAGGCCGGTGGGGATCCCGGCACCCACGCAGATCGTGACGACGTCCAACGCGGCGGCGAACGAGGCTGTGCAAACCGAGCTTCCGGTGAGCCAGACGGTCGCCGCGGCCGATACCAACGCGCCCATACGCAGTGATTTGCAGAACCACGAGAACATCTCGCGCCAGGTCGTGTTCGATCAGGCGGCCGCGTCCTTCGTCTTCCAGGTCGTCAACGACAAGACCGACACGGTGGTGAACCAGTTCCCGGACGAGGCGATGCTGCGCCGGCGCGCCTATTTCCACGCCCTGGACATGAAGTCCGAGCCTTCGCGTCCACTCAGCACGGACGTCAGCGCCTGACGGCTGGGTGTCTCTCGCCGCAACGGCGGATCGACATCAGCCAAGCCGGCCGCAAGATCAGTGACGATGTTATTGATCTGCGCCCTCGCCGAAATTCGTCAGCGTGAACCTGGCCCGCGGTCGACAAAATGCTCGACCACGACAATGCTCCGTCACGGCCGTCCGGACAGACCTGCGGCGATGTTGCGGTTGATCTCGATCAGCGGGCGAAAGTGATCGAACTGCGGGCTCATCTGCAGCGCGGCGGTCTGGCTCAGCACGAACACGCTGATGTTGGCGATCTTCTGCCGGACGTCGATCGGCTGCGGATTGGTGTCACGCATCGCCTCGCTCAAGAAGATGGTCCAGAGCTTGCGGTTGAACATCAAGGCCTGCATGGTCTGCTCGCTGAGCGGATCGGCATTGTTCACCGCGTCCTGGAGCTTGTTGGCGGCCTTGAGCAGGGTCTGCGCCTCGATGTCGCGAGGAGATGCGGTGGTCGTTGCGACACGCGCATAAGCCGAGGCAGCGGAATTCGACATCAATCACACCCTGGACGTTACCTAGCGCGTTGGACGCGCTTAAGGATTTCTTTCCCAACCCTAGGCAGCACCGCTTAAGATTTGCTTACGTGTGTGCTTGGAAGCACTCCGGACAATTACGGGGCACGGAGCTCTTCGTCAGCGCAACGCTAGATGCACGCACGCACGATGTAAACTTGCATGGCGCGATGCGTGTCGATCTCAGCTAATCCTGTCTTAGCGATCTCCCTCAAAAGAACGGCGGAGCGTTAGCCCCGCCGCGAAATCTCGAGTAGCGAACTTGCGCTGCGAAATTAGCGGAGCAGTTGCAGCACGCTCTGCTGCGACTGGTTGGCGAGCGACAGCGCGGAGACCGCGATCGACTGGCGGGTCGACAGCGCCTGGCTGTTGGCCGCTTCCTCGTTGGTATCGGCGAGCGTCAGGTTGGACGAACCGGTCTGCAGCACGTTGATCAGGTTCTTGGAGAAGTCCTGACGCACCTGCACGATCGACAGATTCGAACCGAGCGCGGAGCCTTCCGAGCGCAACGTGCTCGAGGCCGCATTCAGGCTGGCCAGCACCTTGTTGGTGGCGCCGTTGTCGATGAAGTCGACGCCGTTGACGAGATTGCTGAGACCGAGGCCCGCCGCATTGAACACCACGCCGTTGATGCTCAGCGTCGAGCTGCCGGTCTCGTTGAAGACCAGCTTCAGCGTGTCGCCGTTGAGCAGGTTGACGCCGTTGAAGGAGGAATCCTGCGACGTCGTGTCGATCTGGGCCAGGATGTTGTTGAACTGGTTGACCAGGTTGGAGCGCGCGGTCTGCGCCACGGGATCCTGGACCGGCGGCTGCGCGGTGGTGAAGGCAAGAACACCGGTGATCGTGCCGCCGACCGTACCGCCCGCGATCGTCGAACCGAGCGTCGAAGAGGCGTATTCGTTGACGGTGGTGACCGTCAGCACGCCGTTGGCGTCGATCGTCGCCGTCAGGTGGTTGGCCTGCAGCTGCGCGTTGAGCTGGTCCAGCGTCTTGACGGTGCCGTTGGTGCCGTCGCCGAAAGTGACGTTCACCGGGGTGCCGCCGTTGAACGAGGTGAAGGTCAGCGTCTTGCCGCTGATGCCGCCGACGCCGGAGGTGCGGGCCGCGGTGAAGGCGGTCGCCGTTCCGGTGTTGCCGCTGAGGCCGAAGGCGCTGAGCGCATTACCGGTGCCGGTGATCGAGAGATCGGCGTTGACGCCGGTGGAGAGCGCAAGCTGACCGCTGCTGTTGACCGACGACGGGATCTGGCCCGCAGTGGTCGACAGTGTCGCCGCGCCATTGAAGATGCTGGCTGTCTTGACGCCGGTCGCAAGGTCGACCGCGTTGAGCAGGTCGGTCAGCGTCGCGCTCTGGATGTAGACGGTCGAGTTGCCGTTGCCGTCGGTGACGACGTTGCCGCTGACGCCATAGCCGGTGGCCACGCTTGCCGCCGATTGCGGCGTCTGCGCGTTCTTGAAGGTAATGGTGTGGCCATCGACGTTCAGCGTCGAGCCGTCCTGAACGAGGGTGCCGAGCGAGCCGGCGGTGGTCGATCGGTTCGCGGTCACGTTCGCATTGCCTGCGCCGGTCGCCGCAGTCAGACCGAGCTTGTTGAGGAAGTCAGCCTTTCCGGTCACGCTCAGATCTGCACCGGTCGAGCTCTTCAACGTAACCGCGCCCGCCGTGATCGAGGATGCCACCTGAAGCGTTCCGACAGGACCGGCCGAGCCGCTCACGGCGATTGTCGCCGCGCCCGCACTGATGGTTGCGGTCTTGACGCCGCTGGCGAGGTCGATCGCAGTGAGGACGTCGTTGACGGTCGCACCGGGCGCAGCCGCCGTTCCCTCATAGACGATCGAATTGCCGTTGCCGTCGGTGGCGATGTGTCCGCTGGCGTCGAGGCCCCAGCCGGTCGGCTGCGTGGTCGGAGCGATGCCGGTGCGGAAGGTGATGGTCTTGCCGTTCACCGTGATGGTGTCACCGTCCGCGGGCGGCGCGCCGAAGGTCGTGGACGCCGTGGTGCCGAGCAGCGTGGCGGTTCCGGACAAGGCGGTGGTGCCGTCGGCAGCGACCGCTGCTGTGCCGGTAAAGGTGCCGGCGCTCGAGCCCAGCGAGGCGCCCAATGCGGCAGTTCCCGTGACCGGGGTGACGCCGCCGGCCGCGCCGGTATAGAGCACGTTGCTCTTGGCGGTCGCGCTCGCATAGGAGGTCGTGCCGCGCAGGTCGGCGGGCGTCGCACCGGGAATCGTGGTGGAGACATTCGACTTGGTGGAGTAGCCGACCGTGGTCTGCAGCGCCTGGTTGGCGATCGACTTGGCGCTGTCGATCAGCTTTTGCAGCGAGGTGATGCCGGTGTTGGCGGCCTGCAGCACCTGCACGCCGTTGTTGATGCCGTCGAGCAGGTTGCTGATGTCGCTCGCGCGGTTGTCCAGCCCCTGCGCAGTGAAGAAGTTGGTGGGGTTGTCGAGCGCCGTGTTGACCTTCTTGCCGGTCGCGAGGCGCTGCTGCGTCGTGGCCAGCAAGTCGGCCGTCGACTGCAGCGACAACAGGTTCTGGCGAACGGACGCCGAGAGAACGATGTTGGACATTGGCGAGTCTTCCTCTTGAACCGGATACGAATCGGCCGCGCCGTCTGGAAAGCGGGCTTTTGTCCAGTTTTAGGAGGTGTCCTTTAAAGTATGGTTAACGCCGGTTTAAGGGATAGGGTTAATGGCCCGTGAACGCCCCTGCCCGCCTCCAGACGCCAAAAAGAGCGGCGGGGCGAAGGGCCCCGCCGCTCGATTTTATCTAGATATTTCAGTTGCTTATTAGCGGAGCAGCTGGAGCACGCTCTGCTGCGACTGGTTGGCCAGCGACAGCGCGGAGACCGCGATCGACTGGCGGGTCGACAGCGCCTGGCTGTTGGCCGCTTCGACGTTGGTGTCGGCCAAGGTCAGGTTGGACGAGCCGGTCTGCAGCACGTTGATCAGGTTCTTGTTGAAGTCCTGACGGATCTGCACCACCGAGAGGTTCGAGCCCAGGCTCGAGGCTTCCGAGCGCAGCGTGCTCGAGGCGGCGTTCAGGTTGGTCAGCACCCTGTTGGCGGCGGCGTTGTCGATGAAGTCGACGCCGATGGTCAGCGCGGCGAGGCCCAGACCCTTGGAATTGTAGGTCACGCCGGTGATGCTCAAGCTCGACTTTGCAGTCTCGTCGAACACCAGCTTGAGCTGGTCGCCGTTGAGCAGGTTGACGCCGTTGAACGAGGAGTCCTGCGCCGTCGTGTCGATCTGGTTCAGGATGTTGTTGTACTGAGACACCAGATTGGCACGGGCGGTCTGGGCAACGCCATCCTGGACGGGCGTGGACGCCGTCGAGAAGGTCAGCGCCGAGGTCAGCGTGCCGCCGATCGCACCGCCCGCCGCCGTCGAGCCGAGCGTCGAGGACGCATAGTCGTTGGATGCCGTGATGGTCAGCAGGCCGTTGGCGTCGATCGTCGCAGCCAGGTTGTTGGCCTGCAGCTTGGTGTTGAGCTGATCGAGCGTCTTGACCGTGCCGTTGGTGCCGTCGCCGAAGGTGACGTTGACTGCCGTGCCGCCGTTGAAGGAGGTGAAGGTCAGCGTCTTGCCGGCGATGCCGCCGATGCCGGAGGTGCGGGCCGCGGTGAAGGCGGTGGCGCTGCCGGTGTTGCCTGCGAGGCCGAACACGTTCAACGCGTTGCCGGTGCCGGTGATCGACAGGTCGGCGTTGATGCCGGTCGAGATCTTGAGCTGGCCGGACGTGTTGATCGTCGAGTTCGACTGGCCGGTGGCGGTCGCAAGCGCCGCAACGCCGCTGGCGTTGATGGTCGCGGTCTGCACGCCGGTGGCAAGGTCGATCGCATTCAGCACGTCGCTGACCGTGCCGCCCTGCAGATAGACCGTCGAGTTGCCGTTGCCGTCGGTGACGACGTTGCCGCTCGCACCATAACCGCTCGGAACGCTCGGAGCACCGGTCGTGCCGGGGGTCGGCGCGTTCTTGAAGGTGATGACGTGACCGTTGACGTTCAGCGTCGAGCCGTCCGTGATCGTCGCACCCAGCGAGGCCGCGCTCGTGGTCCGGTTGACGTTCACCGTGGCGTTGCCTGCACCCGTCGACGTCGTCAGGCCGAGGGCCTTGAGCAGGTCGGCCCTGCCGGTGACGCTCAGATCCGCACCCGTCGAGCTCTTCAGCGTGACCGCGCCCGCACCAACGCTCGAAGCGGTCTGGTTGAGGCTTGTCGCGATCGTCGCAGCACCTGAGCTGATGGAGACCGTCTTGACGCCGCTGGCGAGATCGACGGCGGTCAACAGATCGCTGACGGTCGCAGTCGGAGTGCCCGCGGTGCCGAGATAGACCGTGGTGTTGCCGTTGCCGTCGGTGACGAGGTTGCCGCTGACGCCCGAGCCGGCCGCAACCGCACTCGATGTCGGAGCAGAACCCGAGCGGAAGGTAATGGTCTTGCCGTTCACGGTCAGCGTGTCGCCGTCGGCGGGCTGGGCGTTGCCGGCCAGGCCGGTTGCGGTGGTGCCGTTGGTGGCGATCAGGGTGATGGCGCCGGTCAGGGCCGTGGTGCCGTTGCCGGCCGTTGCCGCAGTGCCCGTGAAGGAGCCGATGGTGGCGCCGAGCGTGGTGGTGCCGTTCGCCGCCGTGGTGCCGCCGGCGGTGCCGTTGTACAGCACGTTGCTGCTCGCGGTCGCGCTGGCGAAGCTCGTCGTGCCGCGCAGGTCGGCCGCCGTCGCACCGGCGATGGTGGTGGAGACGTTGGACTTGGTGGAATAACCGACGGTGGTCTGCAGCGCCTGGTTGGCGATCGACTTCGCGCTGTCGATCAGCTTCTGCAGCGAGGTCAGGCCGGTGTTGGCGGCCTGCAGCACCTGCACGCCGTTGGCGATGCTGTCGAGCAGGTTGTTGATGTCGCTGGCGCGGTTGTCGAGCGACTGGGCCGTGAAGAAGTTGGTGGGATTGTCCAGGGCCGAGTTGACGCTCTTGCCGGTCGACAGACGGTTCTGTGTGGTGGCGAGAAGATCGGCGGTGGACTGGAGAGAGAGCAGGTTCTGACGAACCGACGCAGAGAGAACAATACCGGACATGACTCTTACCCTTCTGGCTTACGCGTCTTCGTTCGATCGCTTCTGGATCGAGTGACGGGGCCAGCGTGCCGTGACGTGGCTAACAAAGGGTGAAAGGCGTGCAGCCTGCATAAGCGCCGGTTCACCATAAGCGAGCCGAAGGCGCCGGCACGATCGACAATCCACCTGAAATCATTGGCGATTCCTGGCGCTTACGCTCCATTAACCATAACCGCTGGTTACTTTTTCGAGCGTCGCCTGCCCTCTCGAATCTCGGGCAGTGCGCAAAAAGAAAACGGCGGGGCCAAAGCCCCGCCGTCCGATCTTGCTTGCGATGTCGTCCGCTGGTTAGCGGAGCAGCTGCAGCACGCTCTGCTGCGACTGGTTGGCCAGCGACAGCGCGGAGACCGCGATCGACTGGCGGGTCGACAGCGCCTGGCTGTTGGCCGCCTCGACGTTGGTGTCGGCCAGCGTCAGGTTGGACGAGCCGGTCTGCAGCACGTTGATCAGGTTCTTGTTGAAGTCCTGACGAACCTGCACGATCGTCAGGTTCGAGCCCAGAGCCGAAGCTTCCGAACGCAGCGTGCTCGACGCGGAGTTCAGGTTGGTCAGCACCTTGTTGGTGGCAGCATTGTCGATGAAGTCGACACCGCTGGTCAGCGCGGCGAGGCCCAGACCCTTGGAGTTGTAGGTCACGCCAGTGATGCTCAAGCTGGACTTTGCAGTCTCGTCGAACACCAGCTTGAGCTGGTCGCCGTTCAAGAGGTTGACGCCGTTGAACGAGGAGTCCTGCGCGGTCGAGTCGATCTGGTTCAGGATGTTGTTGTACTGAGACACCAGATTCGCACGCGAGGTCTGCGCAACCGTGTCCTGGACGGGACTGGAAGCCGTCGAGAACGTCAGCGCCGAGGTCAGCGTGCCGCCGATCGCACCACCCGCGGCGCTCGATCCGATGGTCGAGGACGCGTAATCGTTGGTGGTCGAGATCGTGAGCAGGCCGTTGGCGTCGATCGTTGCGGACAGGTTGTTGGCCTGCAGCTTGGTGTTGAGCTGATCGAGCGTCTTGACCGTGCCGTTGGTGCCGTCGCCGAAGGTGACGTTGACCGCCGTGCCGCCATTGAAGGAGGTGAAGGTCAGGGTCTTGCCGCTGATGCCGCCGATGCCGGAGGTACGGGCCGCGGTGAAGGCGGTCGCCGTCCCGGTGTTGCCGGCGAGACCAAGCGCGTTCAGCGCGTTGCCGGTGCCGGTGATCGACAGATCGGCATTGACACCGGTCGAGAGCTTGAGCTGACCCGAGGCGTTGATCGACGAGTTGGTCTGGCCGGAGGCCGTCGCAAGCGCCGCAACGCCGCTGGCGTTGATGGTCGCGGTCTGCACGCCGGTGGCAAGGTCGATCGCATTCAGCACGTCGCTGACCGTGCCGCCCTGCAGATAGACCGTCGAGTTGCCGTTGCCGTCGGTGACGACGTTGCCGCTCGCACCATAACCGCTCGGAACGCTCGGCGCACCGGTCGTGCCGGGGGTCGGCGCGTTCTTGAAGGTGATGACGTGACCGTTGACGTTCAGCGTCGAGCCGTCCGTGATCGTCGCACCCAGCGAGGCCGCGCTCGTGGTCCGGTTGACGGACACCGTGGCGTTGCCGCCGCCTACAGACGTCGTCAGGCCGAGGGCCTTGAGCAGGTCGGCCTTGCCGGTGACGCTCAGATCCGCGCCCGTCGAGCTCTTCAGCGTGACCGCGCCGCCACCAACGCTCGAAGCGGTCTGGTTGAGGCTTGTCGCGATCGTCGCAGCGCCTGAGCTGATCGAAACCGTCTTCACGCCGCTGGCGAGATCGACGGCGGTCAACAGATCGCTGACGGTCGCAGTCGGAGTGCCCGCGGTGCCGAGATAGACGGTGGTGTTGCCGTTGCCATCGGTGACGAGGTTGCCGCTGACGCCCGAGCCGGACGGAACGCCGGTGGCGGAGCAGAACCCGAGCGGAACGTGATGGTCTTGCCGTTGACGGTCAGCGTGTCGCCGTCGGCGGGCTGGGCGTTGCCGGCCAGGCCGGTTGCGGTCGTGCCGTTGGTGGCGATCAGGGTGATGGCGCCGGTCAGGGCCGTGGTGCCGTTGCCGGCCGTTGCCGCGGTGCCCGTGAACGTGCCGATGGTGGCGCCGAGCGTCGTGGTGCCGGTCGCCGCGGTGGTGCCGCCGGCCGCGCCGCTATACACGACGTTGCTGTTCGCCGTCGCGCTCGCATAGGAGGTCGTGCCGCGCAGGTCGGCCGCGGTCGCACCCGAGATCGTGGTGGAGACGTTGGACTTGGTGGAATAGCCGACCGTGGTCTGCAGCGCCTGGTTGGCGATCGACTTCGCGCTGTCGATCAACTTCTGCAGCGAGGTGATGCCGGTGTTGGCAGCCTGCAGCACCTGCACGCCGTTG
The DNA here is from genome assembly GCF_018130245.1 of Bradyrhizobium sp. SZCCT0231. Lineage (GTDB taxonomy): Bacteria > Pseudomonadota > Alphaproteobacteria > Rhizobiales > Xanthobacteraceae > Bradyrhizobium > Bradyrhizobium japonicum_F. The sequence continues at coordinate 260,344 of NZ_JAFCKP010000002.1, read as the reverse complement.
GCGATGCCATCGAGCAGGTTGTTGATGTCGCTGGCGCGGTTGTCGAGCGACTGTGCCGTGAAGAAGTTGGTGGGATTGTCCAGGGCCGAGTTGACGCTCTTGCCGGTCGACAGACGGCTTTGGGTGGTAGCGAGAAGATCGGCGGTGGACTGGAGAGAGAGCAGGTTCTGACGAACCGATGAAGAGAGAACGATACCGGACATTGAGTGTTACCCTTCTGGTACGCAACGCAACAAACTTCGATTAGGATTAATCGATGGCCGGGACGGTGAACGTTGTAGGCTAACAAAGCATGAAGCGTGTCGCGGCAGTCCTTGCCGGGATTCACCATATGAGCGAGCGCAGCCAGATCTAGCTTCGCTGTATCATCATGATCAGATGATGCTTTTTCGTGCACCGATGAAGCGTTTGCCACTTGTCAACCATAACTCAGAGTGAGCAATTCGCTGCATCCCAATGCCTCGTCCCCGCTTCGCCAAGCGGCACTCTGGTGCCGGCGCCACAAAAAGAAAGCGGCGGGGCCGAAGCCCCGCCGCCATGATCGTCTTGCGATGTCGTCCGCTGGTTAGCGGAGCAGCTGCAGCACGCTCTGCTGCGACTGGTTGGCCAGCGACAGCGCGGAGACCGCGATCGACTGGCGGGTCGACAGCGCCTGGCTGTTGGCCGCTTCGGTGTTGGTGTCGGCCAGCGTCAGGTTGGACGAACCGGTCTGCAGCACGTTGATCAGGCTCTTGTTGAAGTCCTGACGAACCTGCACCACCGAGAGGTTCGAGCCGAGGCTTGACGCTTCCGAGCGCAGCGTGCTCGAGGCGGCGTTCAGGTTGGTCAGCACCTTGTTGGTGGCAGCGTTGTCGATGAAGTCGACACCGCTGGTCAGCGCAGCGAGGCCCAGACCCTTGGAGTTGTAGGTCACGCCGGTGATGCTGAGGTTCGACTTGCCGGTCTCGTCGAACACCAGCTTGAGCTGGTCGCCGTTCAAGAGGTTGACGCCGTTGAACGAGGAGTCCTGCGCCGTCGTGTCGATCTGGTTCAGGATGTTGTTGTACTGAGACACCAGGTTGGCACGCGCCGTCTGGGCAACCGTATCCTGGACGGGGGTGGAAGCCGTCGAGAACGTCAGCGACGAGGTCAGCGTGCCGCCGATCGCACCACCCGCGGCGCTCGATCCGATGGTCGAGGACGCGTAATCGTTGGTGGTGGAGATCGTGAGCAGGCCGTTGGCGTCGATCGTCGCCGACAGGTTGTTGGCCTGCAGCTTGGTGTTGAGCTGATCGAGCGTCTTGACCGTGCCGTTGGTGCCGTCGCCGAAGGTGACGTCGACCGCCGTGCCGCCGTTGAAGGAGGTGAAGGTCAAGGTCTTGCCGGCGATGCCGCCGATGCCGGAGGTGCGGGCCGCGGTGAAGGCGGTCGCCGTCCCGGTGTTACCGGCGAGGCCGAGCGCGTTCAGCGCGTTGCCCGTGCCGGTGACCGACAGGTCGGCATTGACGCCGGTCGAGATCTTGAGCTGGCCCGAGGCGTTGATCGACGAGTTGGTCTGGCCGGTGGCGGTCGCAAGCGTCGCGGTGCCGTTGGCAGCGATCGTCGCAGTCTGCACGCCGGTGGCGAGGTCGATCGCCTTCAGCACGTCGTTGATCGTGCCGCCCTGCAGATAGACCGTCGAGTTGCCGGCGCCGTCGGTGAGGATGTTGCCGCTGGCACCGAAGCCGGTCGGAACGCTCGGCGCACCGGTCGAGCCCGGGATCGGCGCGTTCTTGAAGGTGATGACTTTACCGTTGACGTTCAGCGTCGAGCCGTCAGTGATCGTCGCACCGAGCGAGGCCGCGCTCGTGGTCCGGTTAACGCTCACGGTGGCGTTGCCGCCGCCCACCGACGTGGTCAGGCCGAGTGCCTTGAGCAGGTCGGCCCTGCCGGTGACGCTCAGATCCGCACCCGTCGAGCTCTTCAGCGTGACGGCGCCCGCAGCAACGCTCGAAGCGGTCTGGTTGACGCTGGTGGCGATCGTCGCGGCACCGGCGCTGATGGCAGCCGTCTTGACGCCACTGGCGAGGTCGACCGCGGTCAACAGATCGTTCACGGTCGCAGCCGGGGTACCGGCGGTGCCGAGATAGACGGTGGTGTTGCCGTTGCCGTCGGTGACGAGGTTGCCGCTGACGCCCGAGCCGGACGGAACGGCGGTCGAGGCCGGAGCAGCGCCCGAGCGGAAGGTAATGGTCTTGCCGTTCACCGTCAGCGTATCGCCGTCGGCGGGCTGGGCGTTGCCGACGAGGCCGGTCGCGGTCGTGCCGTTGGTGGCGATCAGGGTGATGGCGCCGGTCAGGGCCGTGGTGCCGTCACCGGCCGTTCCCGCGGTACCCGTGAAGGAGCCGATGGTGGCGCCGAGCGTGGTGGTGCCACTCGCGGCCGTGGTGCCGCCGGCGGCGCCGCTATACACGACGTTGCTGCTCGCGGTCGCGCTGGCGTAGGAGGTGGTGCCGCGCAGGTCGGCCGCGGTCGCACCGGAGATGGTGGCGGAGACGTTGGACTTGGTGGAGTAGCCGACGGTGGTCTGCAGCGCCTGGTTGGCGATCGACTTCGCGCTGTCGATCAGCTTCTGCAGCGAGGTGATGCCGGTGTTGGCAGCCTGCAGCACCTGCACGCCGTTGGCGATGCCATCGAGCAGGTTGTTGATGTCGCTGGCGCGGTTGTCGAGCGACTGTGCCGTGAAGAAGTTGGTGGGATTGTCCAGGGCCGAGTTGACGCTCTTGCCGGTCGACAGACGATTCTGCGTGGTGGCGAGGAGGTCAGCGGTGGACTGGAGGGAAAGCAGGTTCTGACGAACCGACGAGGAGAGGACGATACCGGACATGACTCTGTTACCTTTCTGGTAAACGACGCTACTGTTACGGGTCTGCTTGGATCGAGATTGACCCAGCGACCGTCGGACCGTGGCGTCGAGACCTCTAACGAAACATGAAATGAAACCCGTGGTTTTGCTGGGTCGCGCATGATTCGGGTGTGGGAGCTGCGCACACCGCCGCGCCATCGCGCACATATCACCTTGACAATGTTGGATTTTTTCGCGTGAACGCCAGCGCTTTACAACTCGTTAACTACTTCCAAGCGAGAATCAGGCCTAGATGAGCCGCAACGAACGCTCGGTTACGAAAGCGTTGATGGAGAACAGGCATGGCCCTCAAGGTCGAGCTCAGACCGCACGAACGCATCATCGTCGGCAACTGCGTGATTACCAACACGGACCAGCGCGCCCGCCTCCTGATCGACGGCGACAACGTGCCGATCCTGCGTGAGCGTGACATCCTCACGCCGGAGACCGCCGATACGCCCGCCAAGCTCGTCTATCTGGCGGTCCAGCTCATGTACATCTCGCCGGATCCGCAGACCCAGCACGGCACCTACTTCAACCTGGTGCGCGACATCGTCACCGCGGTGCCGAGCTCCTGGCCGATCATCGAAGCCATCAACAACAACATCCTGAACGGCGACCTCTACCGGGCGCTGAAGGACGCTCGCAAGCTGATTGCCTATGAAGAGAAGCTGCGGGATCAGTACGCGGCCACGCATCCCAAGGCGGAAGCAGACAAGGCCGACGTGAGCTCCGCCGCCTGACCACACGCTTCGCGTACCCAAGCTGCGCGAACGACAACGGCCCCGGATCGCCTCCGGGGCCGTTGTCGTTTCAGGCATGCATCAACGCTACTGCGCCGCAAGCGGCGGCGCCTCGACCTCGACCAGCCCGCCACCGCTCCGCCGTCCGCCGAACTCCAGCACGGCCGCGACCAGCACATCGATGTCGGTCTCGTCGGTGCGGTGATTGACGATCGCGGCGCGGATCGCAAACCTGCCGTCCAGCGTCGTGCTCGACGGCGCTGCGACGCCGTACTCCTGGACGTCGGCGACGATCTCGCGATTGACCGCATCATCGGCACGGTAGCGGAAGCAGACGATATTGAGATTGACCGGCGCCAGCAATTCCAGCCGAGGTTCGGCCAGCACGCGCGCCTCGAGATATCTTGCGAGTGCGCAGCTTCGCGCGATCACCGCACCAAGTCGATCGGTGCCGAACGTCTTCAGCGTGAACCACGTCTTCAGCGCTCGAAAGCCGCGCGACAGATCGGGGCCGAGATCGCAGGGCCAGACCGCGCCCGCGGCAAGCCCCCTCGCCTCGCGGCGCAGATAGGCCGCCGGCTGCGCAAAGGCCTGCCGATGCTGCTCGCCGTCGCGCACCAATAGGAAGCCTGCGTCGTAAGGCACCTGTCCCCATTTGTGGAAGTCGAGTGCAATTGAATCCGCGAGCTCGATGCCACCGAGCAGCGGCGCAAGCTCGGGCGACAGGATCGCGAGCGCACCGAAAGCGCCGTCGACGTGAAACCAGATTCCTTCCTCGCGGCACAGCTCCGCAATGGCCCTGAGGTCGTCGATCGCGCCGATATCGACCGTGCCGGCGGATGCGACCACCAGGAAAGGCTTGAAGCCGACCTCGCGATCGACCGCGATCTGCGCGCGCAGCGCGGCAACGTCGATGCGATGATCGGCATCGACGTCGATCTTGCGCAACGCATCGGTACCGAACCCGGCAACGTCCATCGCCCTGGAGACGCAGCCATGCACAGCCTGCGACGTGTAGGCCGTGAGCAGCGCGCCGTCGTTGCCGATGCCGTGCTGCCGCGCCAGCGTGCCGAGGGCGCTCGTACGCGCCACCAGCACCGCCATCAGGTTGGCCATGGACGTGCCCGTGACGAAGATGCCGCTCGCGCTCTCGGGAAAGAGGAACAGGCGGCGCATCCAGTCGATGATCTGGCGCTCGACCTCGATCGGCATGTGGTCGCGCCCGCCGAGATTGGCGTTGAGGCCTGCCGCGAGCATTTCCGCGAGCATGCCGACCGCGGTGCCGCCGCCATGCACCCAGCCCATGAAGCCGGGATGGACGTTGCCGGTCGCATAGGGCGCGACATGTTCGGAGAACTCGCGATAGACCTCGGCGAGGTCGCTTTCCTCGCGCGGCACGTCGGCCCTGAATGCCGCACGGACGTCATCGGGGATCGGCCGCCAGACGGGCCGCGCCCGAACGTTGGCGATGCCGTCGATCGTCTCGTCCAGCATGCGATGGGCCAGCGCGCGAAATTCGCTCCAGTCCTGCGGATCGAGCGAGGTGCTCGTGACGGAGCTTTGCGTGCTGCGGATGATCTCGTTCATGCTGCGCTCTCCTCGTCCGTCTTTGCATGCCGCGCCAGCATCGCCGTGAACGCGGCAAAGATCTTGCGCATCTGCGGCGGCTTGTAAGGAAACACGGCTGGCAAATCCATGTTGTGCACGACGGCGGTGTTGTCGGCCTCGAACACCAGCAGCTCGCGCTGCTCGTTCTCGGCGCAATCGACGATGAAATAATCGAGCCCGACGCGCCGGCTCATCTCGTCGAGCGCGCTTCCATGGCGCGCGGCGAAGGCGTGATCGAAGTCGCGCATGAAGACGGCTTCCTCGGCCCGCTTCTCCTCGCTGAATGCCATGTAGGCGTTGAGATACCAGATGTCCCAGCGATCGGCGATCGCCATGTGGCAGGCGAAAGGCTTGCCGTCGACCATGGCGAGACGATATTTGCGGTAGAGTCCGTCAGGGCTGACATAGTCGACGAAGCGCGCGACGAAGAAGTCCTGCTCTTTCCGTTCAGCGAGATAGGCCGCGAGCGCCGCCGCATCGTCGAGCTTGGCGAGCCCGACGCCGGCATGCGAGCCGCGCGGCCGCGCGATGATCGGAAAGTGCAGTTCGCCGGCGATGTCCTCGCAGGCGATCTGGCCCTGGGCGAGATCGGACAATTGCGCGCGCGTCGCGTGGATGGTCGCGGGAATGTCCAGACCCGGCACGCCAGCCAGCAGCCGATACAGCTTGTCGCGATCGAGATTGCCGATGCGATCGGGGCAGTTGAGCAGCGGCCGCGGCCAGTGCGGCGCGGCCTTCTCGATCAGTGCGAGCGCCTCACGACATTCCTCGGAATCGGACGCGACCACGACGGCAACGTCGTGCTCGGGCAAGGTTTCCGGCAGACCGACGCCCTTGACCACATAGAGGGTCAGCAGCTCGACGTCGGAGCCTTCGAGCAGGAAATCGATCGGCGTGTTGCCGCCCATGTCGATGTCGGCTGCAAGCGCGAGCACGCGCAAGCCCGGTTTCGGGGCCGCGCTGGGCGTGCGGAACAATTGATGGAAGGCCAGCACCTCGGACTGGATCGCAAGCCCCTGATCCTTGTCGCCCAGAAGCTGGGTGATCAACGACAGATCCAGCCCTTCGCCCGCGAGCGCCGTCCCCGCTGCGATCCGCGCCACGAGCTGGTCGCGCAGCGGATGCAGATCGACGCCTTCGAAGGCCCGGCGCGTCAGCTGCGCAAAGCCGATGCGGTCGGCATAGTTCGCCGCGGTCAAGCCGATCGGCGCGGAAACTGGATGCTGCATCTCACACCTCGGACGCGGACTTGACCGGCACGGCCGCGGCTGCGCCGCGGTCGAGCAGCAGCTCGATCTTCACCAGGACATCGGCGATGCGGTCGAGAACGTGCTGCACATTGCGTCGCGCCTGCTCGGCGTCCGGCGACCAGGCCTCCGTCACGAGCCGCGCGCCGACGCAGAGGCGCAGCACGGCCTGCGGCGTCTCGCCCTGCCGCTCCAGCCGGACCGGCTGGCCGATCAGGCAGCGCTGTGCGGCGACCTGCCGGTCCGCCGCGCTGCCGCTGATCGCCTCGCTCATGTCACGTGCCAGCGCGCGATGAACGGCGCCGGTCTCGGCGATCGAGACCGGCTTGCCGTCGCGCAGCAGCGCGAACGGAAAGATCGTGGCTTGCGCGAATTCCTCGTCGTCCACGCCGGTCATGTGGGGCGCGGCTGGAACAGCGCGCAACGACGGCGACAACGCGATCATGCTGTCGATGCCGGCGGCAAGCTCGGCGAGCACCCCGGCGCGGAAGGCCGCAGGCACGGCGTAGTAGCTGCCGATCTCGGCCAGCGCCGCCTCCCAGCGCAGCCATTGACCGAAATTCGGACGGCGTTCGAACCGCGAGCGCAGCGCCGTCCAGGCTACCGGCCAATCGCAACGGCCGGCGTAGTCGAAGATGCCAGGCGCGATTCCCTGCACCCGATCGAGCGACCGCGAGAGGCCCTTCGGCACCAGCACCGCGCCGCTGAAGGCAGGCCCGCCGAAGAATTTCGAGCCGGAGATCAGCACCATATAGCCGCGGTCGAGATAGGAGCGCAGCCGGCGGCGGCCGAGCCTGGCCTGGCAGGCGTCGACGACGATCTGGACCTTGCGTGGCCAGCGCCGCGCGATCTCGTCGAGGCAGGCCGCGCTCGGTGCACGCCATCCGAGCTTCGAGGAAGCCATGATCTGGAGCAGCACGGGCGCGCCTTGCGCGATCGTGGCCTCGACCGCATGCAGCACCGCTTCATCGGCGTCCGCGCGCATGGCGATCCCGGGCGCGGCTTCGCACAGTGGCAGCGCAAGACTTGCGCCGGCGAGCCCGGCGACCGCGCCGTCCTTGCGAACCGCAACGCCGCCCGCCGTCATGGCGCTGAAATGATGTCCACGCGCAGTATGGGCCGTCCCGCTGCCGGTCTGGTCGGCGCCGACCACGATCGTCACCGGCGGCGCGCCGAGCACCGCGCGCGCCAGAAACAGGGCGTGGAGCTGCGAGTCCGTGCCGGACGGCGAGAACACCACGTCGATGCGCGGCGAGAGCTGGAGATGGCCGCGCAACTCGTCGCGCATGTCCTCGCAGCGCGCATCGAAGGCGATCTCGACCTCGTCTAACAGGCACTTGTGCATCAGCTCTTCGCGCGCCAGCGCGGCGCGGTCATAGGCCGCTTGCGAGATCGTCGATGCGGTCGAGGAGGCGAAATTCCAGATCTCCGGCTCCGGAGAAGCCGCGCAGCCATAGGCGTTGACGCGGTCCTTGGGATCGAGCGCGAGCCGCGGATCTCCGCCGGAGACGAGCAGCGTGTCGAGGGGCGTGAAGAGATCGCGCAGGCGATAGCGCGAACCGCCGTCGGACGCGCGTTCCATCTCTGACAGACGGGATGTGCCGGCGCTCATCCCGGACCGCTCACGCCGCGGCATCGGCCGCCGCCGCAGGCGCGAATTGCGAGGCGATGTCGCCGCGAAACACCGACGGCCCGACGTGATCGAGCGAGCTCTGAATGTCGGCCCAGATCTCACCGCCGATATCGGTCCAGCGCTTGCAGAAGGCGAAGTCCTCGGACAGATACGTGCCGGTTGCCGGATCGATCATGCATTCGAACAGCGCGAACCGGTTCGGGCTCGCCGCCAGCGTATCGTGCGAATGCTCGCGGAAGAACTGCAGGCTCGCATAGTCCGGGTGGCGGCACATCGCCTCCAGCACGTGGCGCCGGATCATCAGGAAGCCGGTGCCGGCATAGCGTACGCGGGTAAAGCCGTTGACCACCACGATGCGGTCGGGATCCTCGATCTCGAGCACATAGTCGAGCGAGGCGGCCGGCAAGTCCGCCCGACCTGACTGGATCGCACGCGCGGCCTTGTCCCAGTTGACCCGCTTGATCGGATAGCAGCCGGCGACGACGTCCGCGCCGCATTCGATGAGCCGGAACACCTGCTCCGGCTTGAACCCGATATCGGCATCGATGAACAGGAAATGTGTCGCCTTGGGATCGTCCAGGAACATCGCGACCAGGTTGGCCCGCGCCCGCGTGATCAGCGCATCGCCGTCGCGCAAGTGCACCTTGAGCTCGAGATTGGACATGCCGTGCACGGCGCGCTGGAGCGCAAAGATCGAGCTCGCATAGATGCTCGACACCTGCCCGCCGAAGCAAGGCGTCGCCACCACCAGCTGCATCCTGTCAGACATCGACCGCTCCGCCCCCGCTTGCAATCCTCACCAAGAGGTAAACAGGCATGGTTAACGGCGTCTTAACGCATCCTTACAAGAACTTGACGAGCGAGAGCTGCGCCAGGTTCGAGGTCACCTGGTAGGACGCCTGCAGCGCGTTCTGGAGCGCCAGGATCTCGCTCGCGACCTGGTCGGGCGAAGCCGATTCCGCCTGGTCGATGATGGTCTGGAGCTGCGCCTTGGCCTGGGTCTGGCGCGTGGAGGCGTCCTTCATCGTGTTCTGGGCCATCGCGATGTCGGTCTGGATGTCCTCGATGCGCTGCTGGCCGGGCTGCTGGGTCAGCGCCTGGGTCGTGCGCAGGCTCAGCGCCGAGACCTGCCCGCCCGAATATTGGCCGGTGGGCGAGGTCGAGAAGGTCCCGAACACCGCGATCGCCTGCAATTGCCGGCGGATCGCATCCTCATTCGCCTGGGCGCCATACTGCACCGTGACGGCATCGTCGACCCGCGCCATCGCGGTCGAGCGCGGCGAGCCGGGCCCGTCATTGCCAAGGTACCATTTCACGGTGGTGGCCGAGCCGTTCACCAGCGTCGTCGCCGAGCTCGCCGGCGAGGAGCCGACACGCAGCGGCGGCTGCGTGGCGGTGACGGGCGTCGAGCTGAAACCGAGCGCACTCAGCGCGCCGGTGTTCGAAGTCGTGATGTTGAGGCTCGCCGCATCGTCGGTGTTGATCGTGATCGAGCCGCCATGGACCGTCGAGGGCTTCGACGTCCCGGTGATCTGGTCGATCTTGCTGAGCAGGGCCTGGATGCTGTCGGTGACGTTGAGCTGGTTGCCGGTCGCACCCGAGCTGACGAAGGTCAGCGTGGTGCCGTTGACGGTGATGGTGTCGCCCGCGACGAAGCCCGGCGAGATCGAGTCCGAGGGGCTCGCGCCTGATAGCGCCGTCGCGCCGGTGACAGGGACCGGCGGCACCGCCTGGTTGTTGACGGGCGTGCCGATCGCCGAGCTCGCGGTGTTGAAGAAGTTATCGCCGGCGACGATCGCCGATGCCGCCACCAGCGAGGTGTTGGCGAGCTTCTGAATCGCGGTGTTCAGCGCGGTGTTGAGGTTCGCGGCGGTGTTGTTCGGATTGACGGGGGTGCTTGCATCGATCGCGAAGCTGCCGAGCGGCGTCGGCGTGGCCGAGGACGCGGTCAGGTCGATCTGCTCGGTCGTGCCGTCCGGCAGGGTGAACTGAATGCTGAGCTTGTCGCCGTTGTTCGGGTTGACGCCGTTGAGATCGACCGAGAACGACACCGGCGAGCCGCTCGGGCCGGTGACGGTTGCGCCCGTCAGCGTCGAGGACGCCGACTTGATCTTGAGCCCGAACGGCGAGCCCGCGACGTCCTCGGACACCTGCACCGAGCTCGGCGTCGGCTGCGTCTGCACCAGCCGCCCCATGCCGTTGGCCCCCAGGTCGGCGGCCTGGCGCTCCGCCATGACGGTCTTGAAGCCGGCCTGCGTGGTGGTGCCATTGATGATGTCGCCGGCATCCGCGACCGACTGGGTGCTGACGGCCGTTCCGGAGAACAGATAGCGGCTGCCGGTCTGCGTGTTGAGGACGCCGACCATCGAGCCGAACTGGGCGGCGGCGGTGTTCTGCGCGACGGTCTGGCCGTTGACGTTGAGGTCCTGCGCGGTAGAGGCCGAGCCCGTCTGCACCGTGCTGCGGATCTTCGTCAGCGACTGCAGCGCGGTGTTGGCGAGGTTGATGCTGACGTTGACGTTGGTGATCGTGTCGGTATAGGCGGCGATGTTGGAGAGCTGCGCGCGCCCGGCGATCGCAAAGCCCTCGTTGGTGCCCATGCCGGAATAGTTCTGCGACAGCTTGCCGGTCGAAAGCTGCGTCGACAGGTCGGTGAGCTGCTGATTGATGTTGCGGATCTGTGCGCCGAGAATCGACGAAGAGTAGTTGATGCTGCTGATCGACATCTTTCAGAGCCCTGTTACTTGTTACCTTTGAGCCTGGATCAACGTATTCATCATGCTCTGCACCACCGACATGACATGGGCGTTGGCGGCGTAGGCATTCTGAAGCTGGATCAGGTTCGACATCTCCGAGTCCAGATTGACTTTGGAGGTCGAGTCGAACTTGGCCTGGAGCGTCGAGACCACGACGCTCTGGCCCTGCTGCAGCTGCGTCGCCTGGGTCGCGGCGTTGGCCTGGACGCTCAGGAACTGCTGGAGGTAGTTCGAGACGCTGCCGGTGAAGGGCTGGCTCGCCGAGCCGAGGCCGCTCTGCGGCGAATAGGAGAACACCGTTTTGGTGAGCTGCGAATAGAGATAGTCCGAACGCGTCGTGTCGCCCGCGGGCGTCACCGGCGAGGTATTGTAGACCGACAGCCGGGTCGGATCGGAAACCAGCTGGGTGTTCACGGCGATGCGCCCGGCGAGGCCGGTCATCTGCGAGCCCGATGCCGTGATTGCGCCGGTGTAGAGCGCCTGCCCGCCGTCGGTGAACAGCGGCAACTGCGGATTGCCCGAGGTCAGCGACGAGATCGTCTTGGTGGTCGAGGCCGAATTGACCTTGGCAAGACCGGTGTTGTCGTCGGTCAGCCGCAGTGTCGTGGCGGACGCCGGCGGCGGGGCGGCGGAGAACGACAGATGCGTGCCTGACAACGCGGTGTTGAGCGCGGAGGCGATCGCTCCCATGCCGCCGGAGAAGTTGACGCCGATCCGCATCGGGTTGGCGTTCGTCGCGTTCTGGAGCGGCAGCGCGGCCGGGTCGGTCACATTGACCAGCGTGATCTGGCGCTGCGTGTTGGTCGCCGTGTCCGTGTAGGTGATGTTGACGGTGTTGCCCGGCGCCGCTCCGGCGAGGTCGAGATCGAACCCGGCCGGCGGGCCGGTGACCGTGCTGCCGGCCGTGGTCTTGTCGGACAGCGCGCTGGCCATCGTGGCGGCGAGCTCGTCGATCTGGTTCTGCGCCTGCACCAGCGTCTGGTCGCGCAGCTTCAGGTCGGCCGCGATCTGGCCGGAGGACACCACGTTGTTGGCGACGACGTCGACCTGCGAGCCGTTCGGCAGCTTGATGTTGAACGCGCCGACGCCGGACTTGGCCGGATCGATGTTGTAGAGCGAGGTCGCCGACAGCGCGCCGGCGGAGGCAAAGGAGAATTCCGAGGCGAGCCCGGCGCCGACCAGCTGAATGCCGGTCGTGGTGTAGATGTTGGCCTGGTTCGAGCCGTCTGTGGTGACGCGGACGTCGACATATTTCGACAGCGTGTTGATGGCCTGGTCACGCTGGTCCATCAGCGTGGCGGCCGAGGGATCGTTGGCCGACAGGCCCTGGAGCTTGGTGTTGATCTCGGCGATCTGCTTCATCGCCGCGTTGGCGGCTTGCGCCGAGTTGCCGAGATCCTGCTCGACATTGGAGCGCAGCGACTGGATGCCCTTGGTGGTGACGTTGAGCTGCGTCGCGAGCGCCTGCGCCGCACCGAGGGCAACCGTTTGCGCCGACGACGCGCCCGAGCTCGTCGACAACGCCTGGAGCGCCGTGGTGAATTTGTTGAGCGCGCTTTCGAGCGTTCCGGCATTGCCGGGCGTGCCATAGACATTCTGAAGCTGCTTCAGGATGTTGGCCATCTGGTCGGCGTAACCGCTGCCGCCGGTCTCGGTCCGCAGCTGGTTCTGCACGAAGGTATCGAGCTCGCGGCTGACGCCGGTCGTCATCGCCGTCGAGCCGAACTCGCCGGTGGTGACCTCGATCTGGTTCGGCGTCTGGACGACGTAACCCGGCGTCTGCGCATTCGCGACGTTCGAGGAGACGATCGAGAGCGCGGCCTGGTTGGCACGCAGGCCGCTCATCGCACTGGCGAGGGCTGAACTCAAACCCATATCACTGACCCGCCTTTGGTTACGTCACGCGCCGATCAGCGCAACACGTTCAAGAGGTCCTGCACCATCGAATTCGCGGTCGTGATCACCTTGGTGTTGGCCGAGTAGGCCTGCTGGGTCACGATCAGCTTGGTGAATTCGTCGGCGATGTCGGTGTTGGATCCCTCCAGCGACGAGCCGCTGATGGTGCCCGAGGCGCCGTCGATGGCGTCTCCCGACTGTTCCGTCGCGGCATAGGCGCCGCCATCCATCGCCTTGAGGTAATTGGTGCCGTTGAAATGCGACAGCTGCACCTGGGCGAGGTTCAGGTTCTGGCCGTTCGAGAAGGTGCCGACCACGACGCCATTGTTGTTGACGGCGACCGAGCGGAGCTGACCGGCGGCATAGCCGTTCTGGGTGATGGTGTTGATGGTCACCGCGCCGCTGGTGCTGGCATATTGCGTCAGCCCGCCCGAGGAGATGTTGAAGGCGACCGAGCCGAGCGACTGGCCGCTGACGGTGACGTTGTTGATGGTGATGCCCGAACCGCTCGGCGAGGTCAGCGAGCCGTCGGCAGCAAAGGTGAAGGTCTGCCCGGTGTTGACCCAGCCGACCGTGGTGCCGGTCGCATTCGGATCGGTCTGATAGAACAGGTTCCAGCTGTCGGTATGCCCGGCGCCGAGCGATGCGCTGTCGGTCTTGGCCCAGCGCAATTGCAGGTTCACCGGCGTGCCGGCGGCATTGTAGGCGGTCACCGCACCGCCGCTGATCGACTCCTTGGTGAAGGTGGCGATGTCGTTGCCGATCACGCCGCCGGTGCCGGCGGTGCCGCCACCGTCGCGGTTCTTGGTGATGGTCGAGGTGAAGCCGAGCGCCGAGAAGGCGGCGCTGTTGGAGCTGGACACCGAGAGGTTCGAGACGGTGCCGGTGTTGAGCGTGATCACGCCGCCGCTGCTGACCGACGACCCCGAGGCGCCGGAGAGCGCGTCGATCTTGCCGAGCAGGGTCGTGACGTTGTCGGTGGTGAGGATCTGATTGGCGGCGGGAACCGCCGGCGGCGAGATGAAAGTCAGCGTCTGACCGTTGACCGTGATGGTGTCGCCGGCGGAGAAGCCGGATGTGAGCACCTGGGCGCCGCCGGCGGTCGCAGTGCCGCTCAGCACCGTCGCGCCCGAGATCGCGGGCGAGGACAGTACGTTGCCGCCGCGCGTCACGCTGCTGATGCCGAGCGCAGTGGCGGCCGTGCCGCTGCCGACCGCCACGTCGGTGCCGGTGCCGGTCGAGATCTGGATATTGCCGCTAACCGAGAGCGAAGCGGTGACGCCGGCGCCGCCGGCGGTCTGGATCGCGTTCAGGATGTCGGCCACAGTCGCCGTCGTGCCCGCACCGAGACCGATCGTGGTGTTGCTGCCGACGGTGGCGACCGTGGTGCCGCCGTTGAAGGTAATCGTGTTGCCGTTGATGGTCAGCGTCTGGCCGCTCAACGCGGTCAGAATGCTGGAGGCGAGATGCGTGCCGGCGGCGTTGTCAAGGGAGGTGGTTGTCGAGGCCACCGCCGACGAATTGTTCTGGAGCGCAACCGTGCCCGTGGCCGTCGTCGACGAGTAGGCCGAGCGGATGTTGCCGGTTGCAGCCGCGCCTGACACCGTTGCGTTGGCATAGGGCGCGGGCGGCGTGCCGACCGGCAGCGGGTTGGCCGCGAAATCGGACGGGTTCAGCCCGCCGGCCGCCAGCAGCGTGCCGGTCGACGCGGTCGTTTTCGCCACTGTGTTCGGCTGGGTCGGCAGGTTCGCCGCGTACTGGATCGAGGTGGTCGCCTGCGCCGGAATGAAGTTGTTCTGGAATTGCAGGACGTTCGCCACGCTGCCGGTCGGGTTGCCGGTCTTCGGATCGACCGTGACGCCCATCAGGTAATAGCCGGCGCCGTTGACCAGATTGCCGTTGGCATTGAGCTGGAAGTCGCCGCGCCTCGTGTAATAGGTGACGCCGGTGAACACCGGCACGTTGTCGACGACGCCGCTCGCCTTCTGGATCGAGAAGAAGCCGTCGCCGGTGATCGCCATGTTGGTGGCGACGCTGGAGGACGAGATCGTGCCCTGCGTGGTGATGGTGGCCTTGGCGTTGGCCGTCACGCCGCCCGCGACCTGCTTGCTCGGGACCGAGGAGTCCGGAATGAGGTCGACGAAGCTGGTGCCGATGCCCTTGTACCCGGTGGTGGATGAGTTCGCGATGTTGCCGGAAATGTTCTGCAGCGCGAAAGACTGCGCCTGCAGGCCACCCACCGAGGTGTTCATTGCATCGAAGATACCCATAACTTTGTCTCCAAATCCGATCTCGGCGGCCGGTCGACCATGGCCGCAATCGGGAGAGACGTCGCAAGGCCTATGCCAATGCTGGTATCTTCAGAAAATCAATGGCTTAATGAAAAAGCCCCGGTCTAACGACCGGGGCACATTTGCCGGGACCGGCAACAATTGCCGGGGCGATCGGTCGTTCCGGTGCCACCGGTGCTGTCAACCTGCAGCTAGGTTTAGATCTTGGTGTCCTGATTTGCAGATGACCTCTTGCGGGTAATTAGCAGCCAAGCGGCAAGGCCCAAGATCGTTACCCACAATGCGATCCGAATGGTTTTTGTCTCGCCATCATCAGTGAGGCCGTCGAGCGTGAGCAAAACATAGAGAACAACGCAGCCGGATAGCGTCCACTTCAAAGCCGTCCTGCTCACCTTAGGCTCCCAATGACCGCCTACGTCGCCGACGCCGCAGCCGGGTGGAAGACCAGCCCGAAACCATCGATGCAGTAACGCAATCCGGTCGGCTTCGGGCCGTCGTCGAAGACATGGCCGAGATGGCCGCCGCAGCGCCGGCAATGCACCTCGGTGCGGACCATGCCGTAGGTGCGGTCCTCGGTCTTGCCGACATTGCCCTCGATCGGCGCATAGAAGCTCGGCCAGCCGGTGCCGCTCTCGAACTTGGTCTCCGACGTAAACAGCGGCAGATCGCAGCCGGCGCAGGCGAAGATGCCCTTGCGCTTCTCCTTGAGTAGCGGGCTGGAGCCGGGCCGCTCGGTGCCGTGGTTGCGCAGGATCTCATATTGCTGCGGCGTGAGCTGGGCGCGCCACTCAGCCTCCGTCTTCACAATCTCGAACTTTTCCGCGGCCTTCTCACCAGCCTCGGCGGGGGAGGCTCTCAGCCAGCGGAAGGCCGCAAGGCCAAACAGGCCGGCGACAGTCGTGAGCAGGATGCGGCGGTCAAACATGTCATTCTCCGTGCGCGGGAAGTCCACGCCCTGAGATACGGGCTTCTGTCGGCCGACGTTACACGTCCGGGCAGGATTTCTCTCAACTTATTGCGAGACGCGGTCGTCGTGCGCGACCGGTTCCGCGGCTTCGATCGCAGGTCTCTGCGGCGGGGCCGGTCGCGGCCGAACGCCGTCCGGGGGACGACGCGGACCGGTGCCGGCGGCCCGGTTGGCTTCAGCGAGGCGCGCCTCGCGCTGCCGATCCTTGACCCTGGCACGCTCGCGATAGCGGGCGAGCGCGCCTGCCGCGGCGGAACTCGCCCTGCCCCAGATCCCGACCAGCTGGCCGGCGACGCGCCCCGTGGCGCCGCCCGCCCAGACCAGCTCGAACGGCGAGAACAGCTTCCAGCGCTCATCGCCCCACAAGATGCTGCGCGCGATCATCTGGCCGGCCATGGCCGAGGTGTTCATGCCCTGGCGGCCGAACCCGCTCGCCACCCACAGGCCTTTGCGCAGCTGACCGATCTGCGGCATGCCGTGCACGGTCTGGCCGGTGGCGCCGCCGAACATCTCGGTGATCTCGACATTGCCGAGCTCGGGAAAGATCGTGCCGATCCGCCGCCTGACGGCGCCCGCGAAGCGCTGCGGACGCGCCGCCCAGGTGGTCTCCGGGCTTTCCCACATCAGCCGGTCGCCATCGACGATCCGGAAATGGTCGACGCCGTCGGAATCCATCACCGATCCCTTGAAGGCGATCATCTCGTGCAGGCGCCCGCCGAGCGGCGCGGTGATTCCGGCATAGCGCCAGACCGGCAGCAGCGTCTCCGACAGGCGCCTCAAGGGCGCGCCGAGATGGATGTTGCCCGCGAGCACGATGTGGCTGGCGCGCAGCCGCGCCGAGGGCGTGACGATGCGCTTGCGGATGCCGGAATGATCGATGCTGACCACCGGCGTGTCCTCGAAGATGCGGGCGCCGGCCCGCCGCGCCAGCGCCGCAAGGCCATGCACATATTTCCGGCCGTCGACCTGGAACGCTTTGGGGTAATACACGCCGTGAAAGTAGCGATCGGTCTTGAGCACGTCGCGAACGCGATCGGCCTGCCAGCCCTCGACCTCGGTATCGAAATCCTCGTTCAAGATCTGCAACCGGCTGATCAGCCGGTCGCCGGCGTCGACGTTGGAGACTTCCAGCACGCCGTCGCGAAGGCCGATTCCCGGCATGTTCTCTTCCGCGGCGTTGGCACGGACGAACTCGGCGCCCTCCTTCGACAGCGTCCACAACTCGCGGGCGTCCTCGAAGCCGATGCGCTCGATCAGGTCGGTGAGCGGCAGCGCAAAGCCCGGCATCACGGTGCCGAGCTGGTTGCCGGAGGCGTTCCAGCCGATATGCCGGCCCTCGAGTACCGCGACGCTGGCCCCGAGCCGGGCGGCTTCCAGCGCGATGGAGAGGCCGGCAAGCCCTGCCCCGATCACACAAATGTCGGCATCGAGATCGAACGACAGCCGCGCGCGGTCGCGAAAGCCGGCTTCTTCCTGGGACACGCTTGTGAAAGTCTCGCTCATGCAGTTTTCTTAGAGGACTGTGCGGGCCCTTGTCACCTTGTCCTCAACCGGCGCCTGTAGATTATCCTGGACGCGTAACGATTCGAGAATGCCATGCGCCGTTTGATGCTGCTGCGTCACGCCAAGACCGAGACCGACGCACCGAGCGGCCGTGACCAGGACCGCCGGCTCGACGACCGCGGCCACAGGGATGCCGCGCAGATGGGCGACTGGATCGCCGCCCATCCGCCCTTCCCCGATACCGTGCTGGTGTCGCACGCCGTGCGGGCCCGGCAGACCTGGGACATCGCCTGGAAGGCCATGAAGGACCGCGTCCCGGCGCCGCAGGTCGAGGTCCTGCCGGAGCTCTATGGCGCCGATGCCGCCGAGATCCTGGAAGCCATTCGCACTGCAACCGCCCCGGCCGCCCCGAAGCGGTTGCTGCTGATCGGCCACAATCCCGGCATGCACGAGGTCGCCCTGATGCTGATCGGCGGCGGCGATCATGATGGCGCCAGGGCGCTCGCCCACAACCTGCCCACCGCGGGGCTTGCGATCTTCGACTTTGACGTCAAGGATTGGGGGGACGTGGCCTACCGCCGCGGCAAGCTGGTGCTGTTCGTCAGCCCCAAGCTGCTTCGATCGGAGTGATCGCGCGACGTACCAGCAAGACGTGCTGATCGAAAGATTTGGAGGCGCAGATGTTCAAGTCCATCCTCGTGCCCATCGACCTCGCCGATACCGATCTCGCCAAGCCGGCGATCGCGACTGCAGCGACGTTGTCTCAGACCTGGAGCGGCACGGTGCGCCTGCTCAACGTGCTGCCGATGACGCCGGTGATGCTGGCCGAATACGTGCCGGCCGATTTCGACGAGCAGCAGCGCCAGACCTCGGAAGAAGCCCTCGCCATCGTCGCACGCGAATCCGGCATCGAGCCTTCCCGCATCTCCAGCGTGGTGCGCCAGGGCGGCATCTATCACGAGATCCTGGAGGAAGCCGCGAATATGAAGGCCGACCTGATCGTGATGACCTCGCACCGGCCGGCGATGCGCACCTACTTCCTCGGCTCCAACGCCGGACACGTCGTGCGCTACGCCAAGTGCTCGGTGCTGGTGGTGAGGCATTGAGTGTCGTCGTAGCCCGGTCTCGTAGGGTGGGTTAGCCGTGCGGACTGCGCGAAGCGCAGACCGCTCGGCGTAACCCACCGATTTAGTCTCCACTGCGGCAGAAGAGGTGGGTTACGCCTTCGGCTAACCCACCCTACGCAGCTACAATCCCTTGCGTTGCCCGACAGGCAAAACACCCAAACGGTCGGTCAATACGTGCCGCCAAAAATATTCCGCTTTACCGAATTTCGGAATTGGCGGATAGTGCACGCAACCCGGCCCAAGGAAGAGGGGCGTATCGCGATCGTCACGAACGCGGGCTGGGCGGCGGTGGACGCAGGTGACATCGGCGCGAAGGGTTTTGCAGGGCGGGCAACCGTGAGCAAAGACCTCGCGCACACGACCGGTGTGATCGGCGTACGGCGAAATCGTGTGGTCCTGGCGCCCGGGGTCTGTGCGCCAAGTCTTGCGGTGATGTGGCGGCCCGACCGGGCACGCGCATCAGTCATCCGCAAGGCGACGGGGGCAATAGTGCATCGCTCCCCGGGGAGAGCGCGACATAAGCCGTAAAACCACTGCGCAGGGAAGGCCGGGATGTCCTGGCTTCACCTGTATGCCGCTGTGCAGATTTCGCTACTGCCTTTCGCACAGTGGACCGCGGGTGCCAGCCGGCTCCCGGCCTTCCCTGCGCCCTCTTTCATTTGAGGGTGAAGAGATGAAGCAAAGCTCGGGCGAGATGCGCCGCGAGGATGCATATGCACGTCTGCGACGACACACTCGCTGTCATCGCCCGGTTTAACCGGGCGATCCAGTACTCCGAGACGGCAGTGATTGAGCCGAAAGGCCGCGGCGTACTGGATTCCCCGCCTGCGCGGGGAATGACAGCAGCATTTGGAGGGCGATTTTTCTGCCACACACTCCGTCATTGCGAGCGCAGCGAAGCAATCCAGAATCTTTCCGCGGATGCATTTCTGGATTGCTTCGCTGCGCTCGCAATGACGACGTTGAGACAGCTGTGTACGAAAACTCTACTCTGGTGCCCCGGACGCAGCGCAGCGTCTCTTCGACGATGCGCTGCAGAGCCGGGGCCCATGCTGCAGCAAGTACCGCGGCGTCCTGGGTCCCGGCTCTGCGCAGCAGCGTAAGAACGCTGCGGCGCGTCCGGGACACGAGAGGGATGCGCGCTATCGCCACACACTCCGTCATTGCGAGGAGCCCGCGACAAAATTACGAAGCAATTTTGCGCTGATGCGACGAAGCAATCCAGACTGCCTCCGCCGAGGGATTCTGGATTGCTTCGCGGAGCCTGTCATCGGGCCGCGCTTCGCGCGGACCCGTTGGCTCGCAATGACGGTATGGAAACAGCTGTGCCCACGAGCTCGCTTGCCCCGGACGCTGCGCAGCACGAAGTGATGCGCCGCAGAGCCGGGGCCCATGCATCAGCGAGTGCGGTCCGCTGGGTCCCGGCTCAGCGCAGCAACGCCGAGAGCGTTGCAGCGCGTCCGGGACACGAGAATGCACCTTACAAATACCGCGACAGCTCGGTCTTGAACTGCCCGTACACCGCATCCTCGATCTGGCTGCGCGTGATGCCGATGTCGCGCAGGGCGCGGTCGTCGAGCTCGTTCAGCGTCTTGACGGCGGAGCGGCGCTCCAGGCGATTGAACAGCGCAGAGGCGGCATGGGCGAGCGCAGTGAAAAATCCGCCCGACGAGGATGGGCGTAAACTCCGCCCGGCAGTTTGCGAGATCGTGGTCATTCTTCTTCTCCGGCCTGTCGTCCCGCGCGGCGAAGCAGGTGCCATTGGCGCGGACGCTTGTGGGCGCCTGCACCTCATTTTGCCATCGGATTGCTCTCGCTCCCCTCGGCTCAATCGCGGAACTTGATGGAACTTAAATGCTCCAGTACACTTCTCGGAGCAAGTAAAACATTGCTCTCGGTGCAATAATGTCCAAGTTCGAGTACGTGAAGCTTGCCGATGCCATTGCAGCCGACATCACTAACGGCACGTTAAGGCCCGGCGACCGGCTGCCGCCGCAGCGCAATTTTGCCTATGACCGCGGCATCGCGGTCTCGACCGCGAGCCGGGTCTATACGGAATTGCTCCGCCGCGGGCTCGTGGTCGGCGAGGTCGGGCGCGGCACGTTCATCTCCGGCGACGTCAGGCGTGAAGTCGAAACGATGCGCGAGCCGGCCGATGCGCGCATCAATCTCGAAGTCAATTATCCGCTATTGCCGCAGCAATGGGCGATGATCGCCAAGAGCCTTGCGGGGCTCGAGCGCATCGACGCGCTCGAATCCGCGCTGCGCGTCTCGACCAGCACCGGCACCAAGAGCGCGCGCGTTGCTGCCGCCGCCTATCTCGCGCGCAAGGATTTTGCGCCCCAGGCCGAGCAGATCTTCTTCACCGCCAACGGCAAGCAATCGCTCGCCGCCGCGCTCGCGGCGCTCGTTCCGACCGGCGGCCGCTGCGGCGTCGAGGCGCTGACCTATCCTTACGTCAAGAGCATCGCCGCGCGGCTCGGCGTGACGCTGGTCCCGATCCCGATGGACGAATTCGGCGCGCGGCCCGACGCCATCCAGAAGGCGCATCGCGAGGCCCATCTGTCGGCGCTGTATCTGCAGCCCATCATCCAGAATCCGCTCGGCGTCACCATGAACGCGGCGCGGCGCGCCGACATCATGCGCGTTGCCGAAAAGCTCGATCTCACCATCATCGAGGACGCCGTCTACGGCTTTCTCGCCGACGACACGCCGCTGGCCGCGCTCGGGCCCGACCGCTGCATCGTGATCGACAGCCTGTCCAAGAAGGTCGCGCCGGGCCTTGCGCTCGGCATCCTGGTCGCGCCGCCTCACTTGCGTGAAAGCGTGATGAGCGCGGTCCGCACCGGCGGCTGGATCGCCTCCGGCCACGCGCTGGCGGCCGGACAGCGCCTGATGGCCGACGGCACCGTCGCCGAGCTGACCCGCCTGAAGCGCATCGACGCGGCGCGCCGCCAGCAGACCGCCGCAAGGCTGCTCGCCGGCTACCAGCTCGCCGCCGATCCGCGCTCCTATCATCTCTGGCTGACGCTGCCGCCGCACTGGCGCTCGCAAACCTTCGTCGCCGCAGCAGCAAGGCGCGGCATCGCGCTGACGCCGTCCTCGACCTTCGCGATCGCGCATGGTCACGCGCCGAATGCGGTGCGGCTCGCCCTCGCCCCGCCCTCGCCCGAGCAGCTCGATTCCGGCCTGCGCACCATCGTCTCGCTGCTCGGCACCAAGGAAGAGGATTTCGACTCGACGGAGTAGCGTGCTGTGAAGACTAAGGCAGCAGCGACCTCGGCACGCAATCAAAACTGTAGCTCCGCGGCTGGTTGCGCCGGACGAAGCCACCGACCTGCCAGGCGAACAGCGCGGCGAAGCCGAGGATGAACAGCACGCCGGCGAATTCCCCGATCACCAGGGCGCGGATCAGGAGGCCCGCCATCGCCACGGCGAGCACCGCCAGGAACGCCAGCACCGCCGCATAGGTCTTGCGGCCGAGCCCTGCGGTCAATTCGGCGCGGCTGCCCGCTTTCGCCATCCGCGCATGGAGCTCGATGAGGAAATCGCGAAAGCCGCTGTCCTGCGGCGCCATCAGGGCCGCGGTCTGCCAGCTCGTCGACAGGATCGCGATGCGGCCGCCGCCGGCGCGGCTGACATCGGCGCGAAAGCGGTGCTGCTGCATCGACACCGGGCGGAACGACAGCCGGATCGCCGAGATCTCGTCGTAGCGCCACAGGCCGGAGCGTCCGGCGATGTGCCAGGACAATCCCTCCTCCGTCAGCTCGAAGCGATGCGCCGAGCCGATCAGCGAGGCCTTGTAGGCGTAGCTCGTGGCCGAACCAGCTTCAGCTCCCCGCATATCGATCCTTGATCCCATTCGCGATCGGCTTGCGCGATCGCCCCCACCCATCCTACAAGCGAGGCATGGTTGAGACGACCTATTTTCCGCGCCGCCTGATTCTCGGCGCCGCAATGATCTCCGGTGTGTTGCTCGCGCTCGCGGTGCACATGCTGGGCGCGCGCTACGGTCTCGACCTCGGCGGCCTCTGGCGTTCCGACGCGCATGAATTCATCCCCGCGGGCGCGGCGATCGCCTGGTGGCTGATCGCCACGGTCGGCTTCTCCGGCGGCTATTTCACGGCGAGCCTGATGCAGAGCGCCGTCTCCGGACAGATCCCGCAGCGGATGCGGCAGTTCCTGATCGCGGTCGGCGTGCTCTTGCTTGCGGGGGCGGGCCAGGCGGCCTCGGCGCCGAGCCCGATCCCGACCGTCTCGGGCGTGCTCGCCGGGCTTGCCGCCCTGTGCCTCGGTGCCGTGATGGCGTTCTGCGGCGCGCATTTCGCACTGCGCCGCGGCTAGAGCATGATCCGGAAAAGTGCGAAGCGGTTTTCCCTCGCGACAAACGCGGAACGCGTTTGCGCGGAGATCACGCTCAAACAATAGCCTTCCTTACGCCGACGCGCGCAGCCGCGGGCGGTCCAGCATCATCGCCACGTCGGACGCCGGCCGCGGCTTGCTGAACAGATAACCCTGCGCCTGAGTGCAGCCTTCGCGCCGGAGCAGCTCGAGCTGCACGTCGTTCTCGACGCCTTCCGCCGTGGTGACGATGCCGAGGCTGCGGCCGAGGCTGGTCACCGCACGGATGATCGCCATGGAATCTTCGCGCGTCGCCAGCTCCGACACGAAGGAGCGGTCGATCTTGATCTTGTCGAACGGGAAGCTCCGCAGGTAGCTCAGCGACGAATAGCCGGTGCCGAAATCGTCGAGCGAGATCCGCACGCCCATGGCGCGCAGCTCGTGGAGAGTCGCGAGCGTCGCCTCGCTGTTCTGGAGCAGCACCGATTCGGTGATCTCGAGCTCGAGACGGCACGCATCAAGTCCCGAGGCGGCCAATGCTTCGGTCACGGACGCTATCAGGTTCGGGCTCTTGAACTGCACCGGCGACAAATTGACGGCGACATCGACGTCGTCGGGCCAGGTGGCTGCGTCGGTGCAGGCGGAGCGCAGCACGAACTCACCGAGCTGAACGATGAGCCCGGTCTCCTCGGCGAGCGGAATGAAGTTGATGGGCGCGATCAGCCCGCGCTGCGGATGGTTCCAGCGCAACAGCGCCTCGAAGGCAACGACGCGACCGCTGGCGACGTCACGGATCGGCTGATAATAGACCTGAAACTCGTCGCGTTGCAGCGCCGCGCGCAGATCCATTTCCAAGAGGCGCCGCGCTTGAGCGCGCGCATCCATGCCGGTCTCGAAGAAGCGATAGGTGCCGCGGCCATCCGCCTTGGCGCGGTAGAGCGCAAGATCGGCGTTCTTCAACAGCTCGTCCGGATTGCTGCCGTCCTGCGGCGACAGCGAGATGCCGATCGAGACGCCGATCACGATCTGATGGTCGTCGATCTCGTAAGGCGCCGAGATCACCTCGACGAGGCGCTCGGCAAGGGACCTCGCAGCGGTCTCCTCGGAACGTCCGATCTGGACCACCGCGAACTCGTCGCCACCGAGCCGCGCCACGGTGTCGTGCTCGCCGACGGTGGCCTTCAGCCTGCGGCCGACCTCCTTGAGCAGCGCATCGCCGATGGGATGGCCGAGCGAGTCGTTGATGTCCTTGAAGTGATCGAGATCGAGACAAAGCACGGCGAGCTGGTCGCCCGACTTGGTCCGACGCAGCCCCTGCTCGAGCTCTTCGTGAAACAGCACCCGGTTCGGCAGGCTGGTCAGCGCATCATGGCGGGCCATGTGCGAGATCTTGGCCTGTGCCTCCAGCCATTCGGTGATGTCCTCGAAGGTCGCAACCCAGCCGCCGCCCTGCATCGGCTGGTTGACGACCCGGATGGAGCGGCCGAACCGGTTGACGACGTCGGTCGTGGTGCGGCCCTCGCGTGCGTCAGCGATGAGGCGCGCGAAGAATTCATCGGCGTCGCCCTGCCACTGGCCCTTGGCCTGCTCTTCCCTGAACACATCGACCAGTAGCCGGCCGGTGAGCAGGATGTCGGTACGACGGAGCATCGCGGCGTAGCGCTCGTTGAACAGGATGATCTTGCCGTCGGCGTCGAACATGCACAGCCCCTGCGACATGTTCTCGAGCGCGCAGTCCAACACGATCTGCTGGCGGCCCAATTCGCCCTTGGCGCGGCGGTCGAGCAGCGCGGCCACGAGCGCAATGGCGATGATCGCGACAGCGGCGCTGGCAGTGAGGAAGGACAGCGAGGCCGGTGGAATGGAGAGCCCGCTGATCGCGAGCGTCGGGTCCGGCGTCAGCAGCACAGCGCCCATCGCGGTGAAGTGATGCGCGACGATGGCGACCGTGAGCAAGGCAGTCGCGCTCAGCGCATGACGAATGTCGTCGCCTCGGGCAGCCACGAACAGCGCGAGCGCTGCGAAGATGATGCCGAACAGCACCGAGGCGGCAACCGTGCTTCCGATCCAATCCACCCGTGCCGGCATCTCCAGCGCCGCCATGCCGGTGTAATGCATCGCCGCGACACCCGTGCCGACGATGGCGCCGCCGAGAACGATCCACACCGGGCGCGAGGACGCTACGGCGAGGCTCAACCCCACGAAGGTCACGGAGATCGCAAGCATCAACGAGAGAATTGTCACGGGGATGTTGTAGGCGCCGGCGCCGCCCGGCCCGTAGGCAAGCATCGCGATGAAATGCGTCGCCCAGATGCCGCATCCGCTGACGGCCGCATCCAGGGCAATCCAGGCCAGACGCCCGGGGCCGTGCGTGGCGCGTGCGCGCTGAAACAGGCTGATCGCCGCCGCGCTGGCGAGCAGGCACACCGCGCCGCCAAGGGCGACCAGTCGCCAGTCATGCTCGTCGGTGAGACAGTAGAGAACTTGATGCATTGCCGGCCCCTATCGACCGGCACTTCACCCGACAGAGATGGACGATCGGTAACCGGCTACAAACTGTTTCGGGAATGGTGAATGGAAGATGTGTGTGATCGCTCGCATTGTTCATCCTCGCCCCGAGGCGATCATGCCGGCTGGATGCCCCCGCTTTCGCGGGGCATGACAGCGGATGAAGCGAGAGACAACGCGCCGCGCGGACCACCGTGCGGCGCTTGTCAACTGGACGTCCTCAGCTCGCCGCGCGCAGATTCACCTTGCTCTCCGCAAGCTTCGTCAGCTTCTTGTCGGTCGCCTTTTCTTCCTCGAGCGTCTTGGCGAGCACCGCCGCGCAGTCGTTGCGGCCGAGCTGCTTGGCCCAGGCGATCAGGCTGCCGTAGCGGGCGATCTCGTAGTGTTCGGCGGCCTGGGCCGCATTGATCAGCGCCGCGTCGAGCACAGCCTTGTCGGCAACCTCGCCGGCGGTCTCGTCGGCTTCCTCGATGATGCCGTCGATGGCCGGGCAATCGACCGCCTTCACGGCGACGCCGTGCATCCTGAACACTTCCTCAAGTCGTGTGACGTGCTGGTTGGTTTCCTCAAGGTGCGTCAAAAAGCCCTGTTTCAGCTGCGGATCGGTGGCTTTGCTCGCCATCTTCGGCAGCGCCTTGGTGAGCTGCTGCTCGGCGTAGTAGATGTCCTGAAGCTGATGCACGAACAGGTCGTTCATGGTCTTGATGTCCTTTGTGAACAGTCCCATCGTTCCGATCCTCTCGGGTTTTGGGAACACGGAGGCGCCGGCTTGCACGAGAAGCCGCATGATTCCGCCATGTTCGATTGCTGATGGAGCCTAACGGGCACGCGGCATCGGCGTTCCAAACAGGCCGATAACCGCTTGCGCTGGAACAATGCGGACGGCGCCAGGACTTGAAATCATGTCGGCACACCAAGCGCGCGAGCGGGGCCGGTTTCACGACTCATATGCTTAACGCGCAGCCGATATGAACCGCGTATGACAAAAGTGGCCGGTCCAACGCAGAACCTATTGTTGTCAAGGGCTGCACAAGCCGCTGTTTTTGCCTTAAATGAGCTGGATCATGCCTAGCGATCGATGCTTGCTTTGGCCGTAATCGCGCCCGACCGGCCAATGCCTGGCCCGGTCGGTCTTTGCCCCCCGCCGGGAGGATGAATGCACGGACTGCTGCCCGCGCTGAAACGCGGCTTCAAGAGATGGATCGGCTGGCGACGGCTCGGCATTGCCGCAAGCGTCTTCATCATCGCCTTCGCGATCACCACGCTGGTGCGGACCCTCAAGGGCATCGATACCGGGGTCATCCTGACCGCATTGACCGAGATTCCCCGCGGCAGTATCGGGCTGGCGGCGATCTGCGTCTTCTTCGCGTTCTGTACGCTGACCTTCTACGACTTTTTTGCACTGCGAACGATCGGCAAGAAGCACGTGCCCTATCGCATCGCGGCGCTCTCCAGCTTCACGTCCTATTCGATCGGCCACAACATCGGCGCCACCGTCTTCACCGGCGGAGCGATCCGTTTCCGGATCTATTCGGACTACGGGCTGAACGCGATCGACGTCGCGAAAATCTGCTTCCTGTCGGGCCTGACCTTCTGGCTCGGTAACATCTTCGTGCTCTCGATCGGCATGGCCATCCATCCGGATGCCGCCTCCTCGATGGACCAGCTCCCATCGTCGATCAACCGCCTGATCGCGCTCGGCGGCCTCGCCTCGATCGGCGCCTATCTGGTCTGGCTCTGCATGGGCGAGAAGCGCCGCGAGCTCGGCCAGAAAGGCTGGAAGGTGGTGCTGCCATCGGCACCGCTGACATTGGTGCAGATCCTGATCGGCGTGGTCGATCTCGGCTTCTGCGCCACGGCCATGTACCTCTTGATGCCGGCCAACCCGCCGATCGACTTCATGTCGCTCGCCGTCGTGTTCATTCTGGCAACCCTGATCGGCTTTGCCAGCCACGCGCCCGGCTCGATCGGCGTGTTCGATGCCGCCATGCTGGTGGCGCTGCCCGAATTCGGCCGCGAACAGCTTTTGGCAACGCTGCTGGTGTTCCGTATCCTCTATTTCGTGATTCCGTTCGGCCTCGCCATCTCCATCATGGGCACGCGCGAGCTCTGGATGAACGTGGTCGAGCCATGGCAGGAGCGGCGGCGGCTGGCGGAGGCCTGCGCGCAGGCCAACCTGCCCAAGCAAGTGACGCCGATGGAGCGCGAGCGGTTGCTGCGGCAGGCCAACAAGCGTTAAGGCGGCTGGCCCAGACAAAGGTTGCGGGCGGCGGAGCAATGCTCTCTTATTTCCGCCTCAACTTTGCCGTTGAAGACCCCGCCATGATCCCTCTATCCCTTCGTACCATCGCCGCAAGCGCTCTGCTGCTTGCCGCGATTCTGACGGCCTTGCCGGCCGAACGCGCCGCCGCTCAGGACGCCGGCACCATACAGATCAGCTGGGAGGTGCGTAACCGCTTCCGGCTGTTCCGCGAGGAGCGCGACTTCCTGCTCCATGTCGAGAACGCGCGTAACCGCAGCATCCTTGCCGCTGAACAATCGCTGGAGCTGCAGAGCGAGGGCCGCGGCTGGGCCCGCAACATGGTCAACCGCCTGTGCATCGACCTCCAGGGCCGGGTCAACCAGCCCTGCACCCGCGACAACGTCAAAGAGAATTACATCACGCCGATCGATCATCCGGTGACCGTGCGCCTGACCGGCGCGGTGCCGGTCGGCGCCACCTGCGCCTGGTCGTTCGATGACGGCGACGGACCGCAAGCCTCGACCTTCGACTGCGCCGAGCCGATCAATTTGCGCGTCCGCTACGGCAAGCAGACGGTTGCGACCGTCGATGTCTCCGCCGGCTCCGATCCGACCCAGCGCGTCCAGACCGAGATCCAGGTCCGCGACATCTTCGTCGCCGGCCTCGGGGACAGCATCGCCTCCGGCGAGGGCAATCCGGACCGGCCGCTGGCGCTGTCGGACGAAGGCTTTTGCTTCCGCTCCTATCTCGGCACCGCCGGCGCGCAGTATTACCGGCCGAGCCGCCACGGCTTCAAGGGCGGGCGCGCCTGCGAGGCGCCGGATACGCTCGCCAACTGGCAACGCTACAGCGCGCTCTGGTTCAACGCGCCCTGCCACCGCTCGCTATACAGCTACCAGACGCGCACCGCGCTGGCGCTCGCGGTGCGCTACACCCACATCGCCGTCACCTACCTGCCGCTCGCCTGCACCGGCGCCAGCATTGGCGACGGCCTGCTCGGCTCGCAGCGCGCCCGCGAATGCCCGCCCGGCAAGACCGGCGTCTGCAACACCAGCGTGACCGCCCAGGTCGCCGAGCTGCGCGAGGCAGTCACCGCGGCAAAGAAGCGCCAGCCCGACCGCACGCTCGATCTCGTGCTGCTGTCGGTCGGCGCCAACGACGTCTATTTCTCCGGCCTGGTCGCCGACGTCATCGTCGACACCGCGACCGAGCGCGCGCTGTTCCGCCGCTCCGGCGTGATGGCGAGCGTCGATGATTCCCGCGATTCGCTACAGCGCGAGCTGCCGCAGAACTTCGTCAAGCTGCGCGAGGCGCTGAAGCTGCTCGTCGGCGGCGACCTCTCGCACGTGGTCTATGTCTCCTACGCCAATCCTGCGCTCGGCGACGGCGGCGCGCCCTGCCGCGGCGGCCGTGCCGGCTTCGATATCCATCCGGCCTTCAACGCCGATCCGCAGCGCCTCGCCCGCGTCTCCACCTTCGTCGACACGGAATTCCTGCCGCAGCTGAAGGGGCTCGCCACCTGCACCCGTGGCGCGCTGTGCCGCGATCCCGAGGCCGACCGCATGACCTTCGTCGACGCGCATCAGGCCGCGTTCGCCGATCACGGCTTCTGCGCCCATTCGGGTAACGATCCCGAATTCGACCGCAGCTGCTTTGCCGGGAACGGCCAAAGCTTCAACCCCGATATCGTCAGCGCGGCGAGCCAGCCGATGCTGTGCGGCCGCGGCGCCTCGGAATATCGCGCCTACCTGCCCCGCGCGCGCTGGATCCGCGACGCCAATGACAGCTATTTTGCTGCGATGACCTATCCGCAAGGCTTGCCGGCGGCGAGCCAGCCGACCGACATTCACGACGCGACCTGGGGCGTGCTCTCCGCCGTCTATGGCGGCGCGGTGCATCCGAGCGCCGAAGGTCATGCCGCGATGGCGGATGCGGCGCTGCCGGCCGCGAGCGCCGTGCTCGGGCTCGATGCGGTGCCGCCGAACGTGACGCGCGGATTTCTGCCGCAGCTGCTGCCGAGTGCGCAGCAGTAACGCGCGCTGCATCTACACCCTCGGTGGTCATCGCCCGCCTTGATCGGGCGATCCAGTACTCCGTAACGGTTGTGATGAATCGAAACGCCGCGGCGTACTGGATTCCCCGCCTTCGCGGGGAATGACAGCGGTGTGCGTGGCGGGCACGTTTGCCAACACCCCGGTCGTTCCCGCTCCCGCCCTTCAATCAATCCAAAAACGGTATCGATCGATACCCCCTTAGACTTGGACACCCTGCCGCGCGCCTCTACGACTCGCGGTGAGGAAACATTCGAGCTTTGAACGGACCGCCGCGATTGCTGCCGGTTCGTCGTCGGCAGGATCGAACGGGTCGTGCTGAAACGTTCCTCCTGAGCGCTCCGGGACAACCGGAGCGGGACAGGCAACTCAACGGCGGCTTCACGGCCGCCGTCTTTGTTTTGGGGATGATCGATGCTAGAAGTGCCGGGGAAACGCCTTATTCATCTAAGGCATGTATCGATGTTCGACCTCAACCAGCTCCGCTGTTTCGTCACGGTGGCGGAGGAATTGCATTTTGGCCGCGCCGCTGCGCGGCTGAACATGACCCAGCCGCCGCTGTCCCGGCAGATCCAGGTGCTCGAGCACATCATCGACGCGTCGCTGCTGGAGCGCACCAGCCGCTCGGTGCGCCTGACGCCCGCGGGACGCAGCTTCCTGCCGGAGGCGAGGCGTATCCTCAAGCTTGCCGAGAGCGCCTCGCAGGTCGCCCGCCGCATCGCGCTCGGCAAGACCGGCTCGCTGAAGATCGGCTTCACCGCGGCCGCCGCCTACGGCTTCCTGCCCGAGCTCGTCGCCGCCTGCCGCGCCAAGCTGCCCGAGGTGGACTTCTCGCTGAAGGAGATGGTGTCCGGCGACCAATTCGAGGCGCTGACCTCGGGCCAGATCGACGCCGGCCTGCTGAGGCCGCCGATCGCGCGGCCCGAGCTGACCAGCCGCCGCGTCGTCGCCGAGCCCCTGCTCGCGGCGATCCCGAAGAGACATCCGCTGGCGAACGCCGACAGCATCACCATCAAGGATTTCGACGACCAGCCCTTCGTGATGTACTCGCCCTATGAGAGCCGCTACTTCCACGACCTCTTGGTGGCGCTGTTCACCCGCGCCGACGTGCTGCCGCGCTACGTTCAGCATCTCAGCCAGATCCACTCCATCCTCGCGATGGTGCGCGCCGGCCTCGGCCTTGCCATCGTGCCGGCCGCAGCCGCGAGCCTGAAGATCTCCGACGTACGGCTGCGCCCGCTGAAGCTGCGCACCCGCGTTCCCGTCGAGCTGTTCATGGTGTGGCGGCGCGAGGACGAGAATCCGCTGCTGTCGGCGCTGGTCAAGATCGCCGGCGAATTGTCCTCCGCGGAGCTGACGGAGGATTGATGCTCAATCCGCATCGGTCGATATAGGCTTTGGCTTGGACGCGCATCGAACGGTCTCCTAAACCACGGCGCATGGACGCGCAGGCTTGCGTCCTCCACAACACGCACGAAGGGAGCAGCGCCCGTGAGCAAGATGACCCCGCAGGAAATGGCCCAGAAGATCGGATCGGGCCTCCTGTCCTTCCCCGTCACGCCGTTCAAGGCTGACTACTCCTTCGACGAGGCGACCTACCGCGCCAACATGGACTGGCTGTGCGGCTATGACGTCGCCGGCCTGTTCGCCGCCGGCGGCACCGGCGAGTTCTTCTCGCTGACGCCCTCAGAGGTTCCGCAAATCGTCAAGGTCGCCGTCGACGAGACCAAGGGCCGCGTGCCCGTGCTCGCCGGCACCGGCTACGGCACAGCGATCGCCCGCGAGATCGCGATCGGTGCGGAAAAGGCCGGCGCCGACGGTCTCTTGCTGCTGCCGCCCTATCTCACCCACTCCGAGCAGGACGGCCTTGCCGCCCATGTCGAGGCGGTCTGTGCCTCCGTGAAGATCGGCGTCATCGTCTACAACCGCGACAACGCCATCCTCCAGCCCGATACGCTCGCGCGCCTCGCCGAGCGGTGCCCGAACCTCGTCGGCTACAAGGACGGCATCGGCGACATCGAGCTGATGACCCGCGTCTACACCAAGCTCGGCGACCGCCTGACCTATATCGGCGGCCTGCCGACCGCGGAGACGTTTGCGCTGCCCTATCTCGACATGGGCGTGACCACCTATTCCTCGGCCGTGTTCAACTTCGTGCCGGAATTCGCCACCAACTTCTACGCCGCCGTGCGCAAGCGCGAGCATGAGACCATCCATGCGGGCCTCAAAAACTTCATTCTGCCGCTGATCGCGATCCGCAACCGCAAGAGGGGTTATGCGGTCTCGATCATCAAGGCCGGCATGAAGGTGATCGGCCGCGATTCCGGCCCGGTCCGTCCGCCGCTGACCGATCTCACCGAGCCGGAGATCGCGGAGCTGACCGCGCTGGTGAAGAAGCTGCCCGCCGCACGATCGTCACAACAGGCTGCAGAATAACAAGACAACAGGGAGGAGCGTGCGATGGCCCGGACCGAGATTTCTGGCGCGTCAGTCGCCGGCGCACCTGTTATCACGGCGATGCAGGTGATCCCGGTCGCAGGCCGCGACAGCATGCTCCTCAATTTGAGCGGCGCGCATGCGCCGTTCTTCACCCGCAACATCGTCATCCTCACCGACAATGCCGGCCACACCGGCGTCGGCGAGGTGCCGGGCGGACAGAAGATCTGGCAGACGCTCCAGGACGCCCGCGATCTCGTGATCGGCAAGACCGTCGGCGCGATGAACAACATCCTGGCCGACATCCGCACCGCCTTCGCCGACCGCGATGCCGGGGGCCGCGGCAAGCAGACTTTTGATCTTCGCGTGATGATCCATGCGGTCACCGCCGTTGAGTCCGCGTTGCTCGATCTGCTCGGCCTGCACCTTGGGCTTCCTGTCGCAGCACTGCTCGGCGAGGGGCAGCAGCGCACGAGCGTCGAGACGCTCGGCTATCTCTTCTTCGTCGGCGACCGGCGCAGGTCGAAGCTCGACTACGTCACCGGCGAGACCGGTAAGGCGGAATGGTTCAATCTCCGCCACCAGGAGGCGATGACGCCCGAGACCGTTGTGCGGCTCGCGGAGGCCACCCACGACCATTACGGCTTCGCCGATTTCAAGCTCAAGGGCGGCGTGCTCCGCGGCGAGCAGGAGATCGAGGCCGTCACCGCCATCGCAAAGCGCTTCCCCAACGCGCGCGTCACGCTGGACCCGAACGGCGCCTGGTCGCTGGATGAGGCGATCCGCCTCTGCAAGGACATGCATGGCATCCTCGCTTATGCCGAGGATCCCTGCGGCGCCGAGGCCGGCTTCTCAGGCCGCGAAATCATGGCCGAGTTCCGCCGCGCCACGGGCCTGCCGACCGCCACCAACATGATCGCTACCGACTGGCGGCAGCTCTCCCATGCGCTGCGCTTAGGGTCGGTGGACATCCCGCTGGCCGATCCCCATTTCTGGACCATGCAAGGCTCGGTGCGCGTCGCCCAAACCTGCCGTGACAACGGCCTGACCTGGGGCTCGCATTCCAACAACCATTTCGACATTTCGCTGGCCATGTTCACCCATGTCGGCGCCGCGGCCCCCGGCAAGGTCACTGCGATTGACACCCACTGGATCTGGCAGGACGGCCAGGCGCTGACGAAGGAGCCGCTCCAGATCAAGGGCGGCAAGATCGCCGTGCCCGACAGGCCGGGCCTGGGTATCGAAATCGACAGGGCGGCCATCGACGCCGCGCATGAACTCTATAAGAAGCATGGACTCGGCGCCCGGGATGACGCTATGGCCATGCAGGACCTGATCCCCGGCTGGACCTTCGACGACAAGCGTCCCTGCCTGGTGCGTTAAGAACACTTCCTTTGGAGGAACGAGATGACTGCGATCCTGAAGAACTTCATCGGCGGCGAGTGGGTCGACGGCTCCGGCGTCACCAAGAACATCAATCCCTCCAACACCAACGACCTCGTCGGCGAATACGCCAAGGCCGACAAGGCGCAGACCGAGAAGGCGATCGCAGCGGCCAAGGCCGCCTTCCCCGCCTGGGCGCGCTCGACGCCGCAGGAGCGCTATGACGCGCTGAACAAGATCTCGGCCGAGATTCTCTCCCGCAAGGAAGAGCTCGGCCGCCTGCTCGCGCGCGAGGAAGGCAAGACCCTGCCGGAAGGCATCGGCGAGGTCGCGCGTGCCGGCCAGATCTTTGCGTTCTTCGCCGGTGAAGCGCTGCGCCTGATCGGCGAGAAGGGCGCTTCCGTTCGCCCCGGCCTCGACGTCGAGCTTACCCGTGAGCCGGTCGGCGTCGTCGGCATGATCACGCCCTGGAATTTCCCGATCGCGATCCCGGCCTGGAAAATCGCCCCGGCGCTCTGCTATGGCAACACCGTCGTGTTCAAGCCGGCCGAATTGGTGCCTGGCTCTGGACATGCGCTCGCCGAGATCATCACCCGTTCCGGCATTCCCGCCGGGGTGTTCAACCTCGTGGTCGGCTCCGGCTCCGTGGTCGGCCAGACCCTGCTGGACCATCCCGATGTCGCCGCGATCTCCTTCACCGGCTCGGTGCAGACGGGGCGCAAGATCGCGCAGGCCTGCGTGCTCTCGAACCCCATGAAGAAATTCCAGCTCGAGATGGGCGGCAAGAATCCGCTGGTCGTGCTCGACGACGCTGACCTCAAGACCGCCGTCGAGGTCGCCGTCAATGGCTCCTATTTCTCGACCGGCCAGCGCTGCACCGCCTCGTCCCGCCTGATCGTCACCGAAGGCATCCACGACCGCTTCGTTGCGGCGATGGCCGAGCGGCTGAAGGGCCTGTCGGTTGACGACGCGCTCAAGGCCGGTGTGCATATCGGCCCGGTGGTCGACCAGAACCAGCTCGACCAGGACCTGCGCTATATCAAGATCGGCCAGGACGAGGGCGCCAAGCTCGCCTTCGGCGGCGAGCTGCTCAAGCGCGAGAACCCCGGCCACTACCTGCAGCCGGCGCTGTTCACCGAGGCCAACAACAACATGCGCATCGCACGCGAGGAGATTTTTGGCCCGGTCGCCGCCGTCATCCGCGCCAAGAACTACGAAGAAGCGCTGGCGATCTCCAACGACACCGAGTTCGGCCTCGCCTCCGGCATCTGCACCACCAGCCTGAAATACGCCACGCACTACAAGCGCAACAGCGAGTCCGGCATGGTGATGGTCAATTTGCCGACCGCCGGCGTCGACTATCACGTGCCGTTCGGCGGCCGGAAGGGCTCGAGCTACGGCGCCCGCGAGCAGGGCTCCTATGCCCGCGAGTTCTACACCACGGTGAAGACGGCTTATACGTATCCGGGGTGAGATATCGTAGGGTGGGCAAAGCGAAGCGTGCCCACCGCTTACGTACGGTATGAAGATGGTGGGCACGGCGCGTTGCGCCTTTGCCCACCCTACGATTTCTACAAATCCGGAGTCCTTTCATGGACCAGGACGTCGCAGCGAAAGAGCAGCCCCGTTACATCAAGCTCAACGAGCGCGACAACGTCGCGATCGTGGTCAATGATTTCGGGCTCCCCGCCGGCTCCCGCTTTGCCAGCGGCCTGACGCTGCGCGCCTTCGTGCCGCAGGGACACAAGACCGCCCTGGTCGACATCGCGGAAGGCGCACCGATCATCCGTTATGGCGAGATCATCGGCTACGCGCTGTCGCCGATCCTGGCCGGCGAATGGGTGGACGAAGCGCGCATCCGCATGCCGGAGGCCCCTGCCCTCGACAAGCTGGAAATCTCCACCGCCGTCCCCGCGCCGCTGCCGCCGCTCGAAGGCTTCACCTTCGAGGGTTACCGCAACCCGGACGGCTCGGTCGGCACCAAGAACATCCTCGGCATCTCCTCCTCCGTGCAATGCGTCAAGGGCACGATGGAATATACGGTGAAGCGCATCCGCGCCGAGCTGCTGCCGAAGTACCCGAACGTCGACGACGTCGTACCGCTGACGCATGCCTATGGCTGCGGTGTCGCCATCACCGCGCCCGACGCTGTCGTGCCGATCCGCACCCTGCAGAACCTCGCGCTCAACCCGAATTTCGGCGGCGAGATCCTGGTCGTCGGCCTCGGCTGCGAGAAGCTTGCGCCGGAGCGCCTGGTGCCGGAAGGTGTGAACGATGCCATCGTCCGCATGCAGGACGAGGCCTTCGACGGCTTTGGTGCGATCGTCGATGCGATCATGACCCAGGCCGAAGCGCGGCTGAAGGTGCTCAACACCCGCAAGCGCGAGACCTGCCCGGCCTCCGATCTCGTCATCGGCCTGCAATGCGGCGGCAGCGACGCCTTCTCCGGCGTCACCGCAAACCCCGCCGTCGGCTTTGCCGCCGATCTCCTGGTGCGCGCCGGCGCCACCGTGATGTTCTCGGAAGTCACCGAAGTGCGCGACGCCATCCAGTTGCTGACCCGGCGCGCCATCAACGAGGATGTCGGCCGCGCCCTGGTGCGCGAGATGGCCTGGTACGATTCCTATCTCGCCCGCGGCGGCGCCGACCGCAGCGCCAACACCACGCCCGGCAACAAGAAGGGCGGCCTTGCCAACATCGTCGAGAAGTCGCTCGGCTCGATCGTGAAGTCCGGCTCCTCCGCCATTACCGGCGTGCTGTCGCCCGGCGAGAAAGCGACGCAGAAGGGCATGCTGTTCGCGGCGACGCCCGCAAGCGACTTCATCTGCGGCACGCTGCAGCTCGCCTCCGGCATGACGCTGCAGGTGTTCACCACCGGCCGCGGCACGCCCTACGGGCTCGCGGCAGCGCCCGTGATCAAGGTCGCGACCCGCAGCGAGCTCGCGCGGCGCTGGAAGGACCTGATCGACTTCGACGCAGGCAGCATCGCCACCGGCGAGAAGACCATCGAGGAATGCGGCTGGGACCTGTTCCGCCTGATGCTCGATGTCGCCTCCGGCCGCACCAAGCCGTGGTCGGACCGCTGGGGCATCCACAACGATCTGACGCTATTCAATCCGGCGCCGGTGACCTAAAGCGTTTTCAAGCGAAGTGGGTATCGGTTCGCGTAAAGAAAACGCGTCAAAACAAAAAGGGGCCCCGTTCCGATTCCATCGGAACGGAAATGCCTCTAGCGGCCAAGTGGCTTCATTGACCGTCAATCAAGTGCATATCGCCTAGCGTAACGGGCAGGCTACGCGTGATCAGGTCCGCAATCGCCGCGCGCAATCGCTCGCTCGAAGCCGGACCGCCAAACGTCTCGTCGACCGGTCCGCTCGGGCCGGCAATCCGCACGGTCCCGGTGTTGTCGAGCGGTGCGGCCGCGCGCTTCTCGATCACGTCGAACGTCTTGCCGTCGATGACGCGAACTTCGTACAGCGCGTGGATCAGGCCGTAGTCGGCCAGCAGCGTCCGGTATTCGGCGAGCCCGACGCCCTCGACGTTGCGTCCATTGCCAAGCTTCGATCTCGCGCGGGTGATGACGATGTACGCGTCCAACCCCTGCGGCGCGATATCGCTGCGAACCAATTCCTTGAACGGATCGCTGCGCAGGAGGTTGACGGGCGCAACCGCCGAATCCCTGACGGCAGCGAACGCGGCGCGCCTGTAATTCACCGGCTGCACGCGAAAGCGTCCGCTCAAGAGCCTCGTCGCCTGCTGGACGATCAGCTCGTCCAGCCCCCATGCGCTGATCGAGGCGCTTTGCGCGGCATCGCCGAGCCCGGTCAGGCCGGCTCGTGTCAGGCTCATCTCCTCGCCGATCGCCGAGATGATGCCGACGGTCTTGATCGCCTGAAGTCGGCTCGCGCGCGTCTCGAACGCCGCGGCGGCGCCGAGGGCGATGCAAGCGGCCGCGAGTCCAACCCATAGAAAAGCAATGCGGCGCATGACGGCTCATCGAATCCTGAAATCGAACGAATAGGACGCCCCGACACCGACGGTGGTCTGGTTCGACGATCCGCGCAGCTTCACCAACGGGCTGTCCGCGGCGTCACCGAGCAGCTTCTCGTACTCGACATAGGCGTGGACCTCCCACTGCGGATTGATGCGGTAGGAGATCTGGCTGCCGAAGCCGACCGAGTGCGCACCGCCCCTGGCGTCATACATCGGCAGCCCTGATGCCAGCGCCTGAGCGGCATCGACGCCGAAATACGGCGCGGTGGCCTTGGTGCTCTTCCAGGTGAAGCGCGGGCCGGCCGAGATCGTCAGCCGTTGAATCAGCGGGACGATGACGTCGGCGGAGACGTCGGCGACCGTGCCGGTATGGCCGCCCACACCTTGGCGCAACTCGCTGCGCAGGCGCAGCCAGTCCACCGGATAATATTCGACGAAACCACCGAGCTCGTATGCGGCGTCGACATTGCCGAGGCCGGTCAGCTCGGCATATTTGTCGCTCTTGCGCGAGGAGACGTATTTGAACGCTGGGCCCGCGCGAAAATTGCCGACGTCGAGCAACGCGATGCTGGCGCTGTCGCGGGGCCCGCGAAACTGGTCGATCGATCCGGCACGGCGGATGGTGAAGATCGGGATCGGACGAAATTTGCTGTTCTTCGATCCGACGAAATCAGGCGTGTATTCGCCGCCGATACCGACCATGACGGTCCAGCTTCCGGACGGCGAAGGCAGCATCGGCAGCTCGAATGGCGGAGCCGGCAGCGTGAACGCGGTTTGCGCCGATGCGGATTGCGCAGACGCCATGGTCGCACCGAGTGCAGCGAGACAGGCGGTCGTCCGCCGCGCCTTCACCGTGAGGCGGAGAGCGGCTTCGTCGATATGCTTCATTTCAGGGCCCCGGACCGGCCTTGCTGGCCGAGTCGACTGGTGTGGTTAGGAGCTCAGCATGTGGTCCGGCAAAATTGCCCCAAGATTGCAACGGGCGACCGCCCCTGCGACATTCCGCGCACCAGATGCGCCGCCGGACCAACATTGCCCCAACATTGCAGCGCCGCGCTCGAGCTCCAAAACTTCGACGGCCAGCGCCAGTCAGCCCTCCCGTTCCTGCCTTTTATTCGCCAAGCTCGCTGCCTTAATGGGAACCCTTGCGCACGAGCCGAAACGCCAGACTTCGGCCAGGGAGCGTCACGGTCAGGGTTTTGTTGCCCCAGCAGAGTCAAGGACGACCCGCGTGCGCTCCCTCGTGATCGAAGACGAACCACAGATCGGCGCCTATGTCAGCCGCCTGCTCGGGCAATTGCACGGTATCGTCGACCTCGTCGGCTCGATCGCCGATGCGCGCCAGGCACTGGACAATTTCAAATATGATCTTGCGATCGTCGACCGGATGCTGCCCGACGGAGATGCACTCCAGGTGGTTACGGCACTGAGCCGGTCGGCTGAACGGCCCGCGATCATCATGCTGACGTCCAAGGACACGAAGGAGGACGTCGTCGAAGGCCTCAATGGCGGCGCCGACGACTATCTCGGCAAACCGTTCGAACCGCAGGAGCTGATTGCGCGCGTGCGCGCGGTGCTGCGACGGCCCCGGCTGCTCGCCCCATCGGTGCTGTCGCTCGGCAATGTCGAGCTGCATCTCGGCAGCAACGAGGCGGTGGTCGCCGACACCAAGATCCTGCTGCGCCGGCGCGAGGCGCTGATCTTAGGTGCGCTGCTGATGCGGCGCGACCGCGTCATCACCCGCGCCGCCCTGATCGAGGAGATCTACGGCTTCGACGACGAGATCGAGTCCAATACGCTCGAAGCGCAGGTCTCGCGCCTGCGGAAGAAACTGGCCGAGCTCGGCGGCGACGTCGAGATCCGCAGCATGCGGGGCATCGGCTACATCCTGCGGCTGGCAACGCCGCGATGAGGTCGATCGCCCGAACCTTTGCGTTCTCGCTCGGCATCGCCGCCACAGCGATCTTTCTGATCATGGTCGCGATCTTCGTCTCGAGGTACCCGTTGGAGGAACGCGAGTTCAGAGCCTGCCGGGTCGTGGCCGCCGTTCTCGATCGTGCCACTGATACCGATGGGCAAAACCTGACGATACGTCCGACTCCCGCGCTCGAGGAATTGAAGGCCGACAGTCCAAACCTCTGGTACGTCGTATCCATCGGCGATCTCGTCAGCGAGTACGGGAGCGAGCACCGGCCGCCTCTCCCCTTCGCATTCCCCTATCGCGGGCCGGTCGGCCTGTCCGTCTTCAGCACCCACGACCAAAAGAGCACGTTCTGTCTCGCCGTTGCGCAACGGGGCTCCTTGCAGCTCACGACGATGGTCGGCGAGCCTCAGGTCCGCTTCGGACGAATGGCCGGGAACTTCCTTGTCAACAGGATTTCTTCGATCCTGCTGGTGGCGCTGGCCTTTGCGGCGACCGTCGCCATCGGCTCGGCGCTTGCTGCACGTTTCGTCTCGCGCGGCATCGAACGGGTCGCACGCCGCGCGCTCGCGATCGATCCGTCGGCGCCACAAGGCCTGATATCCTTGTCGGAGGTCCCCTCCGAGTTGAAGCCCCTGGTCGAGGCGCTGAACCGAGCTTTCGGCGAGATCGACGCCTATATCCGGATGCAGCGCCGCTTCCTCGGCAATGCCGCCCATCAGCTCCGTACGCCGCTGACGCTGCTGCGCGCCAAGATCGACGACGTGCCCGATCCGGCCCTGAAGGCCGAGCTGGTGCGCGACGTCCGCCGTCTCACCTCGCTGGTCTCGGCCATGCTCGACCTCGCGCGCCTGCAAAATCATGCGATCGCGAAGCGGCCGATCGATCTTGCCCAGATCACGCTGGATGTGCTGGCCGATTTCGGCCCCTCGGCGCTGGACGCCGGCATCGAGCTTGCGCTGGAGCAGGACGGGAAAGGTCCATTCATGGTGCAGGGCGTGGACGCTGCGGTCCGCAGCGCGCTTGCCAATCTCGTCGGCAACGCGCTCATCCACGCCCATGGCGCGCGGCGCATCGTCGCCACGCTCGGTAGCGATGGCATCTCGATTCACGACGACGGCGCGGGCCTGCCCGATGGCGCCGAACACGGGCTGACCGAGCCGTTTCAAACCGGCAACGCCGCCGGCAACGGCGCGGGCCTCGGCCTGTCGATCGTCCGCGAGATCATGGCCGCTCACGGCGGCGAATTGATCGTCGCTTCCGCGCCCGGCTGCGGCACGACGATGCGCCTGCGCTTTCCTGCGGCCGCCGCCTCGGTCAAATCTCCGCAGCTTGACCTGCAAGAGCGTTAGGCGGGCATCGGCGCTTCGGCGAAACCGTCCGGAAACATTGGTGCGAAAAACTTCTTCCGCGTTTCGTCCTTTCGCATCAAGCAACCAATATCTGCGCCGAAGGCGACGGGAATGTTCGCATGCGAGCGAACCTGTTTCGGCATCGAGGCGACCAAACCTCCGATTGACATCTTCCACGGAGATTTTCCAATGCGTGTTCTCTCGATGATTGCCGTTGCCGGCGCCATGATTGCGAGCTCGGCCACCGCGCTCGCCGCTGAGCTCCCCTCTTACGAAGTGACGTCGTTTCCGATCACGGCGACGCAGGTGCAGGTGCTCGGCGGCGCCGGCGTCGAGGAGCAGTCGGCAAGCCCTGCGATGACCGTCGCCGGCATGCCCGCCTCGCCCGCGCAGGTGTCGGTGCTGTCGCCGCGGATCAAGCAGCTCGCGAGCGCGGGTTCGGAAAGCCAGGCACACTAAGCTTCGCTTTGTCATTCCGGGCTCGGCGCTCCGCGCCGACCGGAATGGCACGCACGCCTACGTCATGCTGCCCGGCATGAAGCAGCGCACGCGGGGATGGCCGTCGACATAGTGCTTCCACACCATGGTGCGGCCGATCTTGTTCGGCACGGTGATCACCGCACCGTCGGGCACCACGACCCATTCGTCGTCGATGCGCACGCGGTAGTGACCGCGATCGGACTCCCAATCGACGTCGGCAATGACGTAGCCGTCGGCATCGGAGCAGCATTGCCCGAATTCGCTATGCAGGCTCTCGAACCAGGGTTTTAATGGCGAGTTGGCGTAGCGGCCGTCGTCGCGCGCCAACGCCGCTGTAGCCAATAGCGCCATCGATCCCAGCAGCGTGGCGGCACACGATATTGCTCTCATGTTGTCTCCGCGGTCGAAGTGATCGCCGCGGGGCAAACGCTGCCGTCCGCCCTCCGCATGGTGCGCGGCAGGCGTGGAGACGGCGACTCGCTCCCCCAGCAGCTTTGCCGACAGCTATGCAAATCCAGCGCCAGCGCGCATTCCGGGGAACTACTGGAGCGGGTCTGGCACGTGTTCGCCTCTCGGCGAAGATGGCCGCACAGGCTGGAGACCCGGTGGCGGGGAAGGACCCTGCGCCAAAGCTAGAGCTATTGAGGCCGCGCAGTGCGCGACGTACGCCCTTACTGCTTCGCCGGCGCCATCGCGCCGCCCTTCTTCGCCGCGGGCGCCGGCGGCTTCGCGGCGGCAGCCTGCGCGGGCAGGTATTTTGCCACGATGGCAGGATCCACCTGGGCCATGTAGGCATCCGGCAGGCGCGCCCAGGTCTCATCCTTGCCGAGCAGTGCGAAACCGAGATAGCCGCGCAGCGTCAGGGTCTGGCCGTCGGGGCTGACCCGCATGTTGGCCTTCCAGATCTGACCGTCGCGCGGATTAAGCACGTTGCCGCCCTCGTACTTCAATCCTTCGCGCTTCATGTTGCGGACGAACGAAATGCCGAGCACCGGCGCGTTCTTGCGATCGTCGGTGCACTTGGAGCAGACCTCGTTCGGATTGTCGGTTGGCCGCGGGAAGGTCTTGGCGATCACGCCTTCGAAGACGCCGTTGCGATCGACGAAGAGGAACCATCCGACTGTCCTGCCGTCTTCGACCTTCTGCCAGAGGCCCGCCGCCGTGGGCTCGGCGGTCTGCGCCACACACGGCGTCACCGTCGCGAGCGACAATGCGAACGCCAGGAAGGAGAGCAGCCGAAAGCTGGAAAAATTCCGCATTAGATCACCTTGCTATTCCACGACCGGAATGGCCGCAGACTACGGCGATTTCGCGAACGGTTCCAGCACCAGAAACATGGGGCATCGCCCCCCGCTGCGTTCCGTCAGTGGACGCCGAGCTTCTTTTGCAGGCTGGAGGACGAGGTCGTGTACTGGAACACGAGCCGCTTCTCCGGATAAACATAACGATGGGCTTTTTGCGACATCAGCGCGCCCTCGTGGAAGCCGCACAGGATCAATTTGATCTTGCCGGGATAGGTGTTGATGTCGCCGATCGCGAAGATGCCTGATACGTTGGTCTCGAACGCGGATGTCTCGACCGGCACCAGATTGTTCTCCAGCGCAATGCCCCAGTTCGCCACCGGGCCGAGCTTCATGGTCAGCCCGAAGAACGGCAGCATGGTGTCGCAGGCAATTTCGCTCACGCTGTTGTCATTGCCCTTGACGGTCGCGCCGGTGAGCTTGCCGTCAGTGCCGGAGAGCGCGGTGACCTGACCGAGCCGCAGATCCATCTTGCCGCCGGCAACCAGCGCGCGCATCTGCTCGACGCTGTGGGGCGCAGCGCGAAACTCGTCGCGCCGGTGCAGAAGCGTGATGCGCTTGGCCAGCGGATGCAGGTTGAGCGTCCAGTCGAGCGCTGAATCGCCGCCGCCGACGATCAGCACGTTCTTGTCGCGGAACGTCTCCATCTTGCGCACGGCGTAATGCACAGACGTGCCTTCATAGGCCTCGATGCCCGGCACCGGCGGCCGCTTCGGCTGGAATGAGCCGCCGCCGGCCGCGATCACCACCACCTTGCATTCGAACACCTTGCCCGTGTCCGTGGTGCAACGGAACGCGGGATCGCCGATCTTCTCCACGGTCTCGATCATCTCGCCGAGATGGAAGGTCGGGTGAAACGGCTTGATCTGCTCCATCAGCGCGTCGGTGAGCCCCTGCCCCGAGACCTGCGGAATGCCGGGAATGTCGTAGATCGGCTTTTCCGGATAGAGCTCGGCGCACTGGCCGCCGACCTTGTCGAGGATGTCGACGAAATGCGCCTTCATGTCGAGAAGGCCGAGCTCGAAGGCGGCGAACAGACCGCAGGGGCCGGCGCCAATAATCAGCACATCGGTTTTGATCACGTCGCTCATGTCGTCTCTTTATCGGTCGTTATCGGTTGGACGGAGCCCTTTGGGCAGAGGTGACCCTGCCTGTCTAGCCAACGGGGATGGAACAGGGAAGGCATAAAAGCGGGATCGCCCCCGCGGCCGCCCCCACTTGCCGGGTCAGAATAACTGGGCTGTAACGGGATGCGACATGACGGAGATCAATCGGTGAACGCACCAAGCCGCCTCGATACGACGCCGCGCCTGGAAGACTATCCCTACCGCCTCAGCGACAATGTCCGCTTCGGCGATCTCGATCCCAACCAGCACGTCAACAATGCTGTCTACGCGACTTATTTCGAGACCGGCCGCGTCACGCTGATGAAGCTTCCGGAATACGGCCTGACGCCGCCGGGACTCGCCTGGATCATGGTGCGGCTCGACATCCATTTCCGCGCCGAGCTGCATTGGCCGAACACGATCGAGCTCGGCCTCGGCGTGGTGAAGCTCGGACGAACGTCGGTGACCTTCGAGCAGGTCGTGTTCTCGCAAGGAAAGTGCGTCGCGTCGGCGACGTCGGTCGGCGTCTTGCTCGATGAGGCGACGCGGCGACCCGCGCCGCTGACCGCAGAGGTGATCGAGAAGCTCAGACGCTGGCACAAGCGCGGCATTGAGGTCGTGCCGCCGGGCATCTAGCGTATC
Source organism: Bradyrhizobium sp. SZCCT0231 (assembly GCF_018130245.1). Classification (GTDB taxonomy): domain Bacteria; phylum Pseudomonadota; class Alphaproteobacteria; order Rhizobiales; family Xanthobacteraceae; genus Bradyrhizobium; species Bradyrhizobium japonicum_F. Next base: position 215,954 of record NZ_JAFCKP010000002.1, on the reverse strand, counting down.
TAGAGACGATCAGGCTTGGCAATCAGGCTTGGCGATCAGGCCTGGCGTTCCGGCGTTGCCACGACGAGACCGTCGAGCTCGTCGGAAACCTTGATCTGGCAAGACAGGCGCGAATTCGGGCGCACGTCGAAGCCGAAGTCGAGCATGTCCTCTTCCATCGGCGTCGGGCTGCCGACCTTCTCGCGCCAGGCTTCGTCGACATAGACATGGCAGGTCGCGCAGGCGCAGGCGCCGCCGCATTCGGCCTCGATGCCGGGAACGCTGTTGCGGATCGCGGCTTCCATCACGGTTGCGCCGTTCTCGATTTCCACCGTGCGGGTTTCGCCCTTGTGGTCGACAAAGTGAATCTTGGCCATATGTGCTCGTGCTGCCGCAGTGCTGGGAATGAAGGAGGGTCCGGGCTGTCCTATAACGGGTCGGTCAGCCCGGCGCCATAGCGTTTTGATGCGAAGTGAATCCCGCTTTGCGGGAAGAAAACGCGTCAAAACAAAAGACTAGAGCCCGGCTCCGACCGTATCGGCTTACGGCTTCAGGATCGCCTCGATGGCGGCGCGGGCCTCGGTCACCGCCTCTTTCAGCGCGGCGAAGGCATGGGGCCGGCCATGGCCGGTCCGGATCGCGGTCTCCAGGCTGGCGGCGGCATCGGCCACCGCAAAGGCGCCGATCCCTCGCGCCGAACCCTTGAGCTTGTGCGCGAGCGCGCCGGTCTCGGCCGGCATCGCAGCCATCGCCGCCAGCAGGCGGACCGCCTGCTCGGCGAACATCGCCAGCACTTGCTGTTCCAGCTCGGTGTCGCCGAGCGTCATCCGGGAGAGGTGATCGAGGTCGAGCGGGCTGTAGGGTGCAAGCGGGGGCGAAGGCATCCAGTCCATCCGTTGCAGTTCAGGCGTCATGGCGCAGGCCCCGGCATCGCACGGCGGCCGCCGGTCCGGCGGTCAGGTTCCCCTTACCCAAGCATGAAAATGGTTAACGAAATGTTTGGGCTGTTTGACGTACATCCGCCCGTTTATTGACGAAAAGTTGCCTTAATCGGCCGGGTTCGGTGGAGAATTGCATTTATTGCTAAGGCGTTACGCCGCGATCCTGTTAACGATGATTAAGATTGTCTTAATCGCGGGCATTTCATTCGCGACGCTCTGCCAATAGGATGTTGCGGAAATTGGCGGACAAGCCGTCCGGGTGGGGACGGCTGGGAGATCCGCGCAAGCGGCATGATCCGGTCTGTGGGCTTGCGCCGCGCGCAGGGCTCGCGGGGGGACGCGTACAAGTAACGAGGGCTCGGACTGAACATGGCGAACACTCCGAAAAAGGTCAAAGACCCCACAGAAGTTGCGCTTTCTGCGATCCAGGAAGCACTGAACATCAGCGACACCGCTGCGGATACCAGCCGCAATGCGGCGATGCGCAACGAAACGGCACCCCCGGTGCCGCCGCCCGCGCCCCCGATCTTCGACGAGCCGAGCTTCGAGCCGCGACCGGCCGCCAATGAGCGGGCGACCGTGTTCGACCCGGTCGAGGAGCCGCGCACCTCGCGCCGCGCCGCCAATGACGACCGCGAGACCATCGGCCAGCTGCTCCAGGCGCTTCAGAAGGGCCGCCCTGCCCGCAGCGTCTACACCTTCGCCACCATCTTCGCCGGCATCTGGCTCGCCGCCTGCGCCGCGCTGACCGTCGGCTTCCTGCCCTCGATCCAGGCCGCCATGGGCCAGAGCGGCGGCGTGCTCGTCATCGCCGGTCTCGTCGCGATGTTCTTCGCACCGATCATGCTGTTCTACTTCCTCGCCAGCCTCGTCTGGCGCGGCCAGGAAATGCGCATGATCGCGCAGGCGATGGCGCAGGTCGCGATCCGCTTCTCCGAGCCGGAAGGCTCGGCCTCCGATTCCATGGTCACCGTCGGCCAGGCCATCCGCCGCGAGGTCGCGGCGATGGGCGACGGCATCGAGCGGGCGATTGCGCGCGCCGGCGAGCTCGAGACGCTGGTCGCCAACGAGGTCGCGGCGCTCGAACGCGCCTATTCCGACAACGAGGTGCGCATCCGCGCCCTGCTCCAGGACATCGCGCATCAGCGCGACAATCTGGTCGGCCAGGCCGAGCAGGTCCGCAGCGCCATCTCCGGCGTGCAGATCGACCTGCGCCACGACATCGCGCTGATCTCGGACGCGATCGCCTCCCGCGTCGACGAGGTTGCCAAGTCCATCACCGGCGCGCTCGAAGAGCGCGGCGCCCACATCACCAGTGCCCTGAGCAATGCCGGCGACAACATGATCCTGGCGCTCGGCGAGCGCGGCGGCGACCTGCTCGACCGCCTCGAGGAAGCCAGCAACGAGACCACGCGCGCCGTGCTCGACGCCAGCGAGCGGCTGACCACCAGCCTCAACTTCAAGACCGGCCACGTCCACGACGAGTTCGTCGATCTCGCCGACCGCGTCCACGAGATGTTGAACGAACGCATCGACCGCATCACCGGCGAGTTCGAGCAGCGTTCCGCCGCGATCGTCGACGGCATCTCCGAGCGCACCGAGCAGGTGCACGATTCCCTGAAGAACTCGTCGGACTCGCTGCTGCTCGAGCTCGAGCTGCGCTCCAACGACATCTCCGCCAAGATCGACGACGCCGGCAACCGCCTCGCCGGCCAGATCATGACGAGCGGCGACAAGGCGAGCGAGGCGCTCGACGCCACCGTCAACACGCTGGTCGCCAAGGTCGTCAGCCAGACCGAGACCGCACACGATTCGCTGTCGCTGCAGATGAGCGCCTTCGACGAGCTGGTGAGGAACCAGGGCACCGAGCTGGTCGAGAAGTTCGCCCGCGACTCCGGTACGCTGGGCGCGCTGATCACGCGCCACATCTCCGAGTTCGACCGCACCGTGAAGACCTTCGGCGGCGAGATCGTCGAGCGCATGGGCCAGCGCACGGAGGACATCGCCGAGACGCTGAAGACCTATGTCGACAATTTCGACACCCGCTTCACGGCGAACGGCGGCAAGATCACGGCGGTGCTCGACCAGCGCCTCGTGCAATTCGAGACCACGATCGGCGAACGCGTCAATCATCTCGATGCCTCGCTGAACGGTAAGATCGCCAGCCTCGACGGCACGATCGACGGCCACATCAGGACCTTCGACGAGCAGCTCGTCGGCCGCGTCGCCGCACTCGAACAGTCGTTCGACACCCGCGCGAAGTCCATGACCGAAACCATCGACGGACGCATCGACACGCTGGCGACCTCGCTGACCGACGGTGCCGCGCAGGCGATCCAGTCGATCGACTCCCGCCTCACCCACCTCACGACCTCGCTGACCGATGGCGCATCGCAGACCATCCAGTCGATCGACACGCGGCTGACGCACCTCACGACGACGCTCACCGGCGGCGCGTCGCAGGCGCTCGAATCCATCGACTCCCGCCTCACCTACCTGACCACCGCCGTGACCAACGGCGCCTCGCAGGCCGTGCAGTCGATCGACACCCGCCTCACGCTGCTGAGCTCGACGCTCACGGACGGCACCGCGCAGGCGATCGAGGCGGTCGATCGCCGCATCACCGGCGTCACCGAGATCATCGACGGCCGCAGCACGCATCTGACCGACACGGTCACGGCGCGCTTCCAGGAGATCCAGCAGGCCATCGAGACCAAGGTCGGCTCGGTCGCCAGCGACATCGACGTGCGCGTGGCGCAGTTCGAGGACCTGCTCGGCTCGCGCGTCGAGGCCGTCGCCGGCCGCATCGAGAGCAGCGGACGCCAGGCCAGCGAGGACATGATGTCCCGCGCCGAGATGATCTCGACCGCGATCCGCTCGCATGTCGAGGACGCCGAGCGCTCGCTCACCAACCTCGTCGTCAACACCAGCGAGACGATCCAGACCGGCGCGCGCACCGCGCAGCAGTCGCTGCTGACGGTCTCCTCCGACGTCAACGCCCAGCTCAAGATGACCTCGGCCGAGGTCGAGCAGGCGCTGACTGCGGTCGGCACCGGTTCGGCGAACTCGATCCTGACCAGCGCCCGCGAAGCGCAGTCGACGCTGGTTGCGGCATCGGGCGAGGCCTCCAACCAGATCAAGGGGCTCGCGGCCGACGTCGAACGCACGCTGTCGGCGGCAGGCTCCGCCACCGCAGCCTCGATCCTGGCCGGCGCCCGCGAGGTGCAGACCACCCTCGTCACCGCGTCCTCGGATGCGGCGAGCCAGGTCAAGGCGCTCACCGCCGACGTGCAGCGGTCGCTGTCGCTGGCCGGCACCACCACGGCGGAATCGATCACCGCCGGCGCCCGCGATGCGCAGAGCGCGCTGATCGCGGCCTCGACCGAGACCGCCAACCAGATCAAGGCGCTGTCCTCGGACGTGCAGCGCTCGCTCACGATGGCGGGCACCTCGACGGCCGAGACCATCATGAGCGGCGCCCGCGAGGCCCAGAGCACGCTGGTCACGGCGTCCTCGGATGCGGCGAGCCAGGTCAAGTCGCTCGCGGCCGAGGTGCATCGTTCGCTCTCGCAGGTCGGCCAGTCGACCGCCGAGACGATCACCACCAGCGCCCGCGACGCCCAGAGCACCCTGCTCGCGGTCTCGGCCGAACAGACCGGCCAGGTCCGTTCGCTCGCGGCCGAAATGCAGCGCGCTCTGGCAACCGCCGGCGGCGCCACCATCGAGGCGCTCACCAGCGGCGTTCGCGAGGCCCAGGGCTCGCTGATCTCCGCCTCGACCGATGCGGCGGGCCAGATCAAGTCGCTGACCACCGACATCGAGCGCACGCTGACCGCGGTCGGCGCCGACACCGCCTCGACCATCCTCAACAGCGCGCGTGAGGCGCAGATCTCGCTGACCTCGACCTCGGCCGACGCCGCGAGCCAGATCCGCACGATCTCGACCGAGATCGAGCGTACGCTGAGCGCGGCCACCGCCAACGCGACCAACGACATCCAGACCAGCGCGCTCAACGCCCAGAACGCGCTGATCTCCGCCTCCAACGAGGCGAGCTCGCGGGTCAAGTCGAGCTCGGCCGACGTCGAGCGCTCGGTGCTCGCCGCCAGCTCCAGCTTCGGCCAGGCCATGACCGGCAAGACCGACGAGATCGTCACCTATGTGCAGCAGCAGGCCGACCGTCTGTCGAACATGATCGACGCCAAGCGCGGCGCGCTGGTCGACGCGATCGGCTCCAAGACCAGCCAGCTCACGCTCGACATCGACCGCGTCACCTCCGACGCGCTGAAGTCGATCGAGACGCGCGGCCAGGCCTTCTCGCAGACCATGATGGGCAACGGCTCGGAAGTCGCCCGCACCATCAACGCGGCGAGCGAGATCGCCACAAGCGCGGTCGGCAAGTCGCTCAAGGACCTCGAGCAGGCCTCGCGTTCCGCGATCGACCAGTCGCGCCAGGTCTCGATCGCGGCCGTCACCGAGATGCAGGAGACCAGCAAGATCCTGCGCACCGACACGGTCGCCCTGTTCGAGCGCCTGCGCGAAGGCAACATCCTGCTCCAGGAGGTGCTGACCGGCGCGCACGACAACCTCAACTCGCTCGAGCGGGCGCTGGTGACCCGCGTCGCCGACTTCGTCTCGGCGATGAACGACGTCACCTCGCGCAACGGCGCTGCGACGCAGAACCTGGAAGAGCAGCTCAACGTCTTCAACAGCAAGACCACGAAGGCGCTCCAGGATCTCGGCGAGCTGTCGACCCAGTTCGACAAGCACGGCAAGGCGCTGGTCGAGGCCGCGCAGGTCGTCGAGCAGAGCAACAAGAACACCACCGCCTCGCTCGCCGAACGCAAGCAGGCGCTGGAATCGCTCGTCACCACGATCGACCTGCGCACGGCCGATCTCGATCAGCGGCTGTCGCGCTTCACTGGCCTGCTCGATGAATCACTGGCGGCCGCCGAAGAGCGCGCCCGCGACATCGCCCGCGTCGTCGCCGAGACCGCCGGCGCAGGCTCGGCCGCGATCACCCGCCAGTTCGAGGTGGTGCGTGCGGCGTCCGAGGAGGAGCACCGCCAGACCATCGAGGCGATGCACGACATCTACCGCCAGACCACGGACGAAGCGGATGCGATGTTCAAGCAGTCGACCGAGAAGTTCACCAACCTCGTCTCCAGCATGAAGCAGATGGCGTTCGAGATGCACAACGAGCTCGAAGCCACCCGCAACGAGCTGCGCCGCGGCGTGCTCGAGATGCCGCAGGAGGCCGCCGAGAGCACGGCGCAGATGCGCAAGGTGATCGTCGACCAGATCGAGGCCCTCGCCGAGCTCAACCGCATCGTGGCCCAGCATGGCCGCGGGCTCGATGTCACCACGGCGGGCCGCGCTTCCGTCGCCGTCCAGCGTCAGGAAGAGCCGATGATGGCGGCTGTCGGCGGCCGGGCGACCGAGACCCGCATGCGCGACACCGGCAGCGCCTCGACGCTGCCGCCGCCGGACCTCGGCATGCCGGCTCCCTCGCGCCGCACCGAGGCGCCGCCGGTTGCGCCTTCCAGCAACGACCAGGGCCGTGACGGCTGGCTGTCGGACCTGCTCAACCGCACCGATGCCAACCAGGGCGCTCCGGCCGGCCGTGAGGCTCCCCGTGGCCGCCCGGCACCCGCGCCGCAGCCGCAGGCCCCGCAGGCGAGCAGCAATCCGCTGGAATCGCTGTCGCTCGACATCGGCCGGCTGATGGACCGCAACCTCGCCGCCGAGATGTGGGACCGCTACCAGCGCGGCGAGAACAAGGCCTTCACCAAGCGCCTCTACACACCCGCCGGCCAGAAGGCCTTTGACGAGGTCGCCCGCAAGTACCGCGCCGACCGCAACTTCAAGAGCACGGTCGACCGCTACGTCGCCGAGTTCGAGCGCCTGCTCGACGAAGTCGCCCGCGACGGCCGCGGCCCGCAGGAGCTGCGCGGCCACCTGACCTCGGAGACGGGGCTGGTCTACACCCTGCTCGCGCATGCGGCGGGCCGGCTGGGGTAAGCGGAAGCTCGCCAATGGCGAATAGCGAATGAAGACGGAGCCCTTGCGGGCTCCGTTTTTGTTTTGCTCGTGCCCCGGACGCAGCGCAGCGCCCCTTCGGCGGTGCGCTGCAGAGCCGGGGCCCATGCATCCACGGAGCACGCGGCCCCTGGGTCCCGGCTCTGCGCAGCAACGCGAAGAGCGTTGCAGCGCGTCCGGGACACGAGACCTGGCGCGACAATGAAGGAAACGTGGTGGCTCCTACCGCCTGCCGCTCGGGGCGGATGCCGGCTTCGGCGGCTCGGGCGGCGGGGCGGGCTGCGATGAGTTGCTGGCGCCGAACAGCACGCGGGTCGGGTTGCGGTCGAAATTGTTCACGGCGCGGCTGATGTCGCCGAGGGTGCGGCGGCCGTCGGCCATCAACGCGCCGGAGCGCTTGTCGAAATCCTCGGCCAGCTCGCGGATCGACTTCACCGCCTGGAACAGCTCGCCGCCGTCCTTGCCGCCGGCCAGCGTGTTGAGGCCGAGCATGAGGCTGTCGGCCTTGAGCATGACGCCGTCGACCTTGGCCATCACGCCGTCGATCTTCTCGGAGTTGCGCGCCAGCGAATTGGTGAAGGCCTCGAGGTTCTTCAGCGAGTTCTTCACCGATTCCTGATTGTCGGCGACGATCTTGTTGACGTTCTGCAGCGTGGCGCGGATCGCCTCGGTGACGTCCTGGAGCTTGTTGGGGTCGGCCGTGAGCGTCGGGATGCCGTCCTGGTCGAGCGGCGGCGCCGGCGCGGCCTCGTCGCCGCCCTTGAGCGAGATGGCGGCGACGCCCGTGAGGCCCTGGAATTCGAGGCCGACCAGGGTGTCCTTGCGGATCGGGGCATTGTTCTCGATCATGGCGAGTGCGACAACCCGCCGCGGGTTGTCCAGCTTCACCGAAACCACCTCGCCCACCCTGATACCGTTGAAATTGACGCTGCCGCCGTTGCGCAGGCCCGCCGCCGGACCCTCGAACACGACGCGCAGGGGGCTGCGCTGCTTGGTGGTGTGCAGCGACTGAAACCACAGCACGAAGCCGATCGCGGCGGCGATCACCGCCAGCGTGAACGAGCCGATCAATACGTAATTCGCCCGCGTTTCCATCAGGTGCTCCGGCTACAACCCAGCTCTCAACCCAGCCACTTAACCCATGACCGCGCGGGCGCGCTTGCCATGGAAATACTGCCTCAGCCAGGGATGCTGCGAGGCCTGCATGTCGGCGATCGACCCTGCCGCAATGATCTTACCGTTCCCTAAAACGGCGATGCGGTCACACGCGGTGTAAAGGCTGTCGAGATCGTGGGTTACCATGAAAACCGTCAGCCCCAAAGTGCGCTGGAGCGTCCGGACCAGCTCGTCGAAGTCGCCGGCGCCGATCGGATCGAGGCCCGAGGTCGGCTCGTCCAGGAAGACGAGGTCGGGATCGAGCGACAGCGCGCGCGCCAGCGCCACGCGCTTGATCATGCCGCCGGACAGCTCGGACGGGAAACGCTCGGCGACCTCGGGCTTGAGGCCCACCATGGTGAGCTTGGCCATGGTGATCTCGTCCATCAGCCGCTGCGAGACGCGCAAATATTCGCGCATCGGAAACTGGATGTTCTGCCGCACGGTGAGCGAGGAGAACAGCGCGCCCTGCTGGAACAGCACGCCCCAGCGCCGCTCGACGTTGCGGCGCTGCGACGTGCTGGAGGAATCGAGGTCGACGCCGAACACTTCAATGGAGCCTGCGACCTTCGGCACCAGACCGATGATGGTGCGCGTCAAAACGGACTTGCCTGCGCCCGAGGGGCCGACAAATCCCAAAATCTCACCGCGCTTGACGTCGAGGTTGAGGCCATCGAGCACGCGCGTCGCGCCGAACTGCACGGTGATGTCGCGGACGCGGATGATGGGATTTTGAATCTCGCCAGCCATCGTCACATCCCGATCGAGGCGAAGAAGATGGCGAACACGCCGTCCATGACGATGACGAAGAAGATGCCCTTCACCACCGACGCCGTGGTGTGCTGACCCAGCGATTCCGCGCTGCCCTGCACGGCGAGCCCCTCGACGCAGGCGACGATGCCGATCACGGCGGCCATCACCGGCGCCTTGACGATGCCGACGATGAAATGGTCGATCGAGATGGCGTCGCGCAGGCGCAGCAGGAAGGCCTCCGGCTGGACCCCGCCATAGAGCCAGGCAACCAGACCGCCGCCATAGAGCGCGGCCATCGCGCCGAGGAAAGCCAGGATCGGCAGCGCCAGCACCAGCGCCATCATGCGCGGCAGCACCAGGACCTCGATCGGATCGAAGCCCATGGTGCGCAGCGCGTCGATCTCCTCGCGCATCTTCATCGAGCCTAGCTCGGCGGTGTAGGCGCTGCCGGAGCGGCCCGCGACCATGATCGCGACCAAGAGCACGCCGATCTCGCGCAGCACCAGCACGCCGAGCATGTCGACGACGAAGATGTCGGCGCCGAAGCGGCGGAAATGGAAAATACCCTGTTGCGCGATGATGCAGCCGATCAGGAAGGTGATCAGCACGATGATCGGCACCGCGCGCCAGCAGACCTGCTCCATGTGGTGGACGGTCGAGGTCAGGCGGAACGAGCGCGGATGGATCAGGACGCGAAAACCCGCCGCGAGCACGGCGCCGAGCATGTCGACGAGGCCTGCCACCGTGCCGGCGACGCCGGCCACGGCCCGGCCGATCTGCTCCAGCATGCCGGTGATGGTGATCGGGCTGCTGTCGACCACGGCCGTCGCCCTGACCCGCCGCACCTCGTCGACCAGGCTGGAATAATTGGCCGATAGCCCCGCGATCTGCGCCTCGACGGGTCCTTTGGTCAGGCTGCGGCGCAGCCGCTCGATCAGCCAGGCGCCGAACGTATCGAGCTTGGCGACCTCGGAGACGTCGATGAAGATGCTTTGCGGACTGCCGGCGAGCTTCTCGGCGTCAGCCACCATCCGCTCCAGGACCGGCGCAAAGCTCGCGGTCCAGGTCCCGGTGGCGCAGAGTGCCAGCGCGTTGCCCTTCGCAATCCGCTCCAGCTTCGGATCGCTATTCAAGATGTCCGCTCCCGTGCCGGGGCGGAGAAAATCAGATGGTTGCGCACGCGCCCTTACCCAGAGAAGGTATCCCCAAGTGGTTAATGTTAGTTGCTAGAGGTAACTAGCAGGTTCAGATTTCGCCAGAGTTCAAAATGACTTCCAGCAAACTTGTGTCTCTGGCGGCGCGAATCGAGCGCTTCCCGATCGCCGGCAGCTTTACCATCAGCCGGGGGGCCAAGACCGAGGCCGTGACGGTCGTGGCGGAGGTCAGCCGGGACGACCTGACCGGCCGCGGCGAGTGCGTGCCCTATCCCCGCTACGGCGAGACGCCCGAGGCGACGCTGGCCGCCATCCAGGCCATGCAGGAGGCCGTGGCGGGCGGGATGACGCGGCAGGCCCTCCAGGCCGCCATGCCGCCCGGTGCGGCCCGCAACGCCCTGGATTGTGCCCTGATCGACCTGGAGGCCAAGGCGGCCGGCCTGCGGGCCTGGAACCTGCTGGACCGCCCGGTCCCGGGCGAGCGCACCACGGCCTACACGATTTCGTTAGGGACGCCCGAGGCCATGGCCGCGGCGACCGCCAAGGCCGCGCACCGGCCGCTGCTCAAGATCAAGCTCGGCGGCGACGGCGATGCAATGCGGATCGCGGCGGTGCGCAAGGCCGCCCCCGAATCCGAGCTGATCGTCGATGCCAACGAGGCCTGGACCGAGGCCAATCTGGAGCACAATCTCGCCGCCTGCGCCGCAGCCGGCGTCACCCTGGTGGAGCAGCCGCTGCCGGCAGGCAAGGACGAGGCGCTGGCGCGGATCAGGCGCCCGCTCGCGGTCTGCGCCGACGAGAGCGTGCACGACCGCTCCTCGCTCGCGCCCTTGCGCGAACGCTACGATGCCGTGAACATCAAGCTCGACAAGACCGGCGGCCTCACCGAGGCCCTTGCCATGGCCGATGCCGCCCAAGCGCTCGGCTTCGAGATCATGATCGGCTGCATGGTCGCGACCTCGCTCTCGATGGCGCCTGCGATGCTGGTGACGCCGCAGGCGCGCTTCGTCGATCTCGACGGGCCGTTGCTGCTGGCGCGCGACCGCGACCACGGCCTGCGTTATGACGGCAGCCTGGTCTATCCGCCGGACGCTTCGCTCTGGGGCTGAGCCGTAAGGCGATGCCGCGCCGACCAGATCAGGATCGCACCGGCAGCGGCCATCGCGGCCATGACGTAATAGACACCATCACCGATGCGGGCATAGATCGCGCCTGATGCGATCGAGGTCGCCGCGCCGAGCAACCCTGTGCAGGCGGCATAATAGCCCTGCCCGCGCGCGATCTGATGCGAGGGCACACGCTGCACCAGGAGATTCATGGTGCCGAGGATGGTCATGCCGAAGCTGAAGCCGTGGCCGAGCTGGGCGATCGCGAGCAGCGCGAGCGGCGGCTCGCTGGCGGTGACGATCCAGCGCAGCACGGCGCTCGAGCCCCCGATCGCCATCAGCGTGGACGGATGCAGCGAGAAGCGCGGTGACAGCGCGAACACCACGATCTCGGCCATCACACCCAGCGTCCACAGCGCCGCAATGGTCAGCCCGCTGATGCCATGGAGCTGCCAGTTGATGGCCGAGAAGGTGTAGAAGGCAATGTGGCTGCTCTGGATCAACGCCGCCGATGCGATCACGGCCCAGAAGCCGGCATCGCGCAGCAGCGCCTTGCCGGCATGCCGCTCCGGCGTCCTCCGCCCGAGATCGTCGAGCGGCTGAAGCAGCAGGCTGGCGAGAACCGCAACGACGGCCCACGCCACGATGACCCAGATCAGGTCGCGCGGTGCGATGACGTCGACGAGATAGCCGCAGGCGAGCGAGCCGGCCGCAAACGCGGCCGAGCCCCACAGCCGCAACGGTCCGTAGTCGAGCCCGTAGCGGGCAACGCCACGCAGCGCATAGGCGTCGGTCAGCGGCATCGTCGGCGTCCATATCATGCAAGTCAGCGCGTAGACCAGGAACAGCGCTAGCGGCGGCTGCTGCTGCAGCAGGCCGACGGCCGAAAATCCGATCGCCGTCGCCAGCACCGACACCATGATGCCGGCGCGAATGGCATGTCTCTTTTCGGCAAAGGCCGTGACCTGCGGCAGCGTGGTGAAGCGCGCGATCGCCGGCAGCGCGTTGATGAGGCCGATCCAGGCCGCGTCCACGCCGATCGCCTTCAGCCACACCGGGAAGAACGGCATATGCGTGCCCAGAACCGCGAAGAAGGCCGAATAGAACACAGCGAGGTTCACGGCGAATCGCCGCTTCTGCGCTGCCGCGATGGGGATTTGTGATTCGGACTGCATCAAACCAATTGCGATTCGGTCGATATCGTGGTGATCGTTACAGTAACGCGCACTGATTTGCGCGACGAGATTGTCATGGCCAACGAAGCATTCGCCCTCTCGCCCATGTCTGCCCGCGCGGCCGAGCCGAACGAGCAGGATTACGACGCGATCCGCGAAGCCTTCATGGAGACCGCGCGCGGCCGCTGGTTCCTCGGCGAATACGCCAAGCGCAACCGCAATGCCGACACGAGCATGGTGCTGGATGCAGTCGCCAGAATCGAGGAAACCCTTGCGGCACAGCGGCAACCCGTCGTCGAGGACCGCCTGCCCGAGGCGCTGGTCGAGATCCGCCGCGCCATCCGCGAGGCCGAGACGATCGCGATCGCGGCGTTCGATCCCGCGGCGATCGAGGCCAGCCTCGCGCCGATCCCGCGCGGGGTGCGCATCATCAAGGAGATCTCCTGGCGCTGGCGCGAGATCGGCGCCGACGGGCGAATCTGCGACCTCATTGATTCGCAGCTCGCCTCGATCGAGGCCGCCTGCGGACATATCTCGACCCTCGACCCTCGCGTCGAGCTCGAGGCTGCGTTCGATCTGCTGAAGGATCGGGTCGAGCAGCTGGACGGCGGCGCAACGCCGCAGGCCGCGCCGGCCCCGGCGCAGGAGGCGTCGTCATCCGTCGCAGAAGCCTCGCCTGTCGAGACGGCGCCTGCGGCGATGGCCAGCGAAGCGCCCGTGGCCTTTACGGAGACGCCGCAGGAGATCGCAGCCGAAAGCCGGATCTCCGCCGCAAACGCCGCGCTCGACAATGTCGTGCCTGATGATGCCGAGCTCGAAGGCGTCTCGTTTGAAGAGCCGGCCACTGACGCGGCTGCCTCGACTGAGGCAAGCGACGCGGTCGCGCTCGACGCCGCTGCGGAAGCGGAGGACGAAGCCATCCTCGATGCGATCGCGCTGGAGATGGCCGCGCCCGATCCTGATTTCGACGAGATCATCGAGCCGGTCGAGATGGCCGCGCCAACGCCGGAACCGATGGCCTCGGAGATCGCAACGCCGGTTGCCGCCGCGCTGCCGGAGCCGATCGCAGCCGAGCCGGTCGTCGCAGCCGTCGCCGAGGAGCCCGCCGCGGACGCACCGATCGCGCTGGACTCGCTCGCGCGCCTCACCGACGCCATTGCGGAAGCCGCCGCCGAAGTGATGGAGCAGCAGGCCCCGGCCATGGCGGCCGCAGCATCATTCGCGGCAGCGCCGACCGCGACGCTGCCGATGCCCTCGCCCCTGTCCGCGCCCTTGCCCGAGCCCTCGCTCGGCGCCACCATCCTCGCCAGCGGCATCCTGCGAAACCCCCGCGCACCGGCGAACGACCCGCTCGCCCCGATCCGCCGCATGACCCAGGCCGAGAAGATCGCGTTCTTCTCGTAAAGCCGAGCACCGTGTCCCGGACAAGCTGCAACGCGCAAGCGATGCCGCGCAGAGCCGGGACCCAGAGGCGACGAACTCTTCGGCAATGTGGGCCCCGGCTCAGCAGCGCACCGTCGAAGAGACGCTGCGCTGCGTCCGGGGCACGAGGTGAGCGTCGAGGCGCACGCTCTCGCCACATCGTCATTGCGAGCGCAGCGAAGCAATCCAGACGGCCGCCGCGGAAAGATTCTGGATTGCTTCGCTGCGCTCGCAATGACGGACCTATCAACTCCGTCATCCCCGCGCAACGGCGAAGCCGTTGTCGCTGGAGGCGCGAGGCGCACGATGCGCAGCATCGTGCGGGGAGCCTCGAAGGATGAACGGCCGCGATGCAGCCGGGCCGTCGCCCTTCGAGGCTCGCCGAAGAGGCGAGCACCTCCAGCGACAACGGCTCCGCCGTTGCGCGGGGGTGACGGTGATGGAGTGGAGGACCGCATCGGTGTATGTAGAGGCCAGAAGATCTCGATCATCGCGGCCATGCCCACCGAACACACCCTCACCCTCTGGCGTCCCGTCGGCCCAAAAGAGCTGGAGTTGATCGAGCAATCCGGCATGCGCGCATTTCCGCCGCGCCTGCCGGACCAGCCGATCTTCTATCCGGTGCTGACGGAAGACTACGCCGTCAAGATCGCGCGCGACTGGAATGTCCCAGCAAGCGGCTCGGGTTTCGTGACACGCTTTGCAGTCAAGCGCAGCTTCATCGAAAAATACGACGTGCAGGAAGCCGGCGGGCGCTCACACCTGGAGTACTGGATTCCGGCCGAGGACCTCGATGCGTTCAATGCCGCAATCGTCGGCTTGATCGAGGTCGTCCGCAGTTTCCCCTAGCCGCAGCGCGCGATCACCCGCAATTCCACACCGCCCCGATCGGCGTGCGTGTCCAGCACGGGCCGAAGCTGCCGCCGTTGTAGCGGCCGCCGTTGAAGCCGGGGCGACCGAAATAGTGCCACTCGCCATCCCAGCGGTAATATTGCGGAACCGGGTCGATGTACCAATGGCGCCGGTCGGCGCGCGACAGGCGCCGCATGGCGTCCTTCTGCTTGTAGAGCGGAATGCTGTTGCTCAGCGGCTGACGATAGCCCGGCAGGAATCCGTAGCCCTTCCAGACCGGCCTGGGACGCTTTTGCACGGGCTCGGCGGGCGCGACGGCAGGCAGCAGCGACACGATGACAGCAACGAATAGACACATAAGGCGAGACATGGATCGACCATAGATACTCGCCTGCTGGAAGGCCATTCAAATTCGAGTGCTGGCTGAACGTCGCCATGCGCGGGATCATCGCACACGAGATCGCATCCGCCTTGCACCAAGCGGTGCGTCGATCGAACGCAGGCCCCCTAACTGATCACGCCCTTCCTGATCAGGAAGCAGCCATAGCCCCTGCTGTCGCCGACCTGCACCACGCCAAACCCCGCCGCCGCTGCGCGATAGAAATCCGGACGCGAGAGCTTGCCGGGCGTGACAGGTCGGCCGGCGGCGCGCGCGATCTCCGCCAGCACCGCATGCTGCACCTCGGGCACCCTATCGGGATCGTCGACCGGCATCATCACGCGCACCGGATCGGGATCGAAATCGTCGAGCGGATAGACCGACATGATGGCGCGGATGGCGACCTCCATGCTCATGCCCGGCAGCTGGATCAGGCGCTGCGACGTCGTGCTCTTCGCGATGCGGGTGGCGGGGTGATTGGCATCGACGAAAACGAGGTCGTCGCCGTGCCCCATCGCGGCCAGCAGCCAGAGCAGGTCAGGCGTCAGGATCGGATCGATCGATTTCAGCATGTGACGGACTTCCTCCCAATCGATCGCTCACCATAGCAGGTTCCGAGCGTGATTCAGATCACGTACGCGGCCATGGTGACAGGGATCACGGACCGCTGGGCTCGAACGCGGCCAAGCTTCCTCGCAACCAATCTCGCATCGAGATGAGTGCCAGAGGAGCACGCCATGTTCCGCCTAAAGCCTTTTTTGATGACGGCTAGCCTCGTGGGAAGCCTGTTCGGCTTCGCCTGCGGGCCCGTTTCCGCGCAAGTCGCCCCGGTTGCGCCGGCTCCCACCGCCCTGCAAGGCCCGGAGCAGCGGGTGGCGCTGGTGATCGGCAATGCGAACTACCAGAACGCGCCGCAACTTGCGAACCCCGACGATGACGCGCAATCGATGGCGCAGTTCCTGAACTCCGCCGGGTTCGAAGTGGTCGCCGCGACCGATCTGACCCAGAACGACATGCTCCGCGTCGTCCAGGACTTTTCCGCCAAGGTCGCCTCGCGCGGCCCGAACACGGTGGCGATGATCTATTACGCCGGTCACGGCGTGCAGCTCGCCGGTGAGAACTATCTCGTTCCCGTCGACGCCAAGGTGACCAGCCCGACCGAGCTCGTCAACAACTCGGTGCGCCTCGTCGACGTGATGTCGACGCTGGAGACGATCCCGAGCCGCATGCGCATCGTCATCCTCGATGCCTGCCGCAACAACCCGTTCCCGAACGTGAACGACGCCGGCCGCGGCCTTGCCATCGTCGATGCGCCGAACGGCTCGATCGTCGGCTACTCGACCGCGCCGGGCGCCGAGGCGCTCGACGGCACCAATGGTCACAGTCCTTACACGCAGGCCTTCCTCAACGTCGCGCGCGAGCCCAACGTGCCGATCGAGCAGCTGTTCAAGCGCGTGCGCCTGCAGGTCAACCAGACCACCAGCGGCGCGCAGATCCCCTGGGAGAGCTCCTCGCTCACGAGCGACTTCACCTTCTTCGGTGACACCGCGGTTGCCGCCAACCGTGCGCCCATGAATGCGCCGGTCGTGCAGATGGCCTCCAACCTGCCGAGCCGCTCGACGCGCCAGGCCTACGACTACGTCGTGTCCGAGGGCCGTCCGGAATATTATCAGGAGTTCATCCAGATGTATCCGCACGACCCGCTGTGCGACCACATCCGCTGGCTGCTCAAGAACCTCCTGATCTCGCAGGCCTGGCACAAGGCGGTGCTCGCCAACTCGCCGCTTGCCTACAAGAGCTTCCATGACAGCTACGGCAACAGCCCCTATGCACAGGTCGCGCTGAAGCTGCAGGCACAGCCGAAGCAGATCCCCCTGATGCAGGCGACCAAATTCCTGGCGCCGCAGAACATTGCCCCGACGATCAAGATCGGCAATCTCGGCCAGCCCAAATACATGCCGCTGATGCAGCAGGGCAATGGCGCGCAGGTGAACGGCAACCTGCCGGTCGTGCAGAAGCCGGTCGACGGCAATGTCATCGGCAAGCTCGGCAATGGCGGCCAGATCGTCAACCTGCCGGCGGGCAACAACCAGCCGAACCCGCAGAACGGCACGCCGTCGCAGACCCCGGGCAAGATCGTCACCCTGCCCGCGCCGACCAACACGACCAACGGCAAGGGCGGCATCGGCAAGATCGTGACACTGCCTGCGACCAACACCAAGCCGGACGCCGGCAACGGCACCCCGGGCAAGATCGTGAGCATGCCGGTGAATGTCGGCAAAGGCGGCACGAAGGTCGACGTGAAGCCGGTCAATGTTCAGACGCAGAACCAGCCGATCCGCATCAACAACGGCAACATCGGCATCGCGAAGCCCAACAACAACCCGGTGAGCAAGGTGCAGGTGCAGAACAACGTGCAGAACAACCGTCCGCAGCTCAACACGGTGCCGAACCGCATGGTCAACAGCAACACCAACTTTCGGCAGTCGATGAACCAGGCGCCGAGCATGAACAATGGCGGCAACCGTCGCGGCGGCTTCGTACACTGATTGCGGCGAGCGAGACGACAAAGGGGCAGAGCAGAAGCGCTCTGCCCCTTCTTCATGTCAGTTCCTGTCATTCCGGGATGCGCCGCAAGGCGCGGGCCCGGAATCCATTTTGCGGCAGCGACGGTTGTGGAAATGGATTCCGGGCTCTCGCTTCGCGAGCCCCGGAATGACGACTAGGCCACCAGCTCGGCGAACAGATCCGCGTCGACATTGCCGCCGGAGAGCACGATGACGACGTTCTTCCCGGAGACATCAAGGCGTCCCGCGAGCAGCGCGGCGAGACCGACCGCGCCGCCCGGCTCTACCACCAGCTTCAGCTCGCGATAGGCGAAGGCGACGGCCGCGCCGACTTCCTTGTCCGAGGCTGTGACGCCGCGCGCCAAGAGCTTGCTGTTGATCGCAAAGGTCATCTCGCCAGGCATCAGCGCCATCAGCGCATCGCAGATGGTGCGGCCTGCAGGCGGATGCGGCTCGCGATGGCCGGCGGTCAGCGAGATGCCGTGATCGTCGAACGCCTCGGGCTCGGCCACCACGATCTCGGCTGACGGATAGCGCGCCTTCACCGCCGTGGCGACACCCGCGATCAGGCCGCCGCCGGAGGCCGGCGCCACCACGATGTCGGGGCTGAGGCCGAGCGCTGCCATGTCCTCCGCGATCTCGCGGCCGGCGGTGCCCTGGCCTGCGATCACGAAGGGATCGTCATAGGGTTTTACAAGTGTCGCGCCGCGCTTCTCGGCGATGCCGCGCGAGATCGCTTCGCGGTCGTCCTTGTCCCGATCGTAAAGCACGACCTCGGCGCCGTAGGATTTGGTGCGCTCGCGCTTGGACAGCGGCGCGTCCGCGGGCATCACGATGGTTGCCTGCATATCGAGGATTTTCGCCGCCGCCGCCACGCCCTGGGCGTGGTTGCCGGAGGAGAACGCAACGACGCCGCCGGCGCGCTTGTCCTGTGGGATCGAGAACACCTTGTTGAAGGCGCCGCGAAACTTGAACGAGCCGGTGCGCTGGAGCATCTCGGGCTTCAAGAACACCTTGGCACCGACACGCTCGTTGAGCACGGGAAAGGACAACAGCGGGGTGCGGATGGCGTAGGGCGCGATCACGCGCGCTGCGGCATCGATGTCGGCGGGGCCGACCGGAAGGAGCTGTTCGGTCATGGCGGAATGTTATCGCGGCCGATGAGGCCCGGGCAAGACACCTCCGCGCGAGGCTTCTCCCGATCAGGCGACGAAGCGCGGCTGTTCCGCGCCGGCCCGGCCGGGCAGCACCGCCCCGACCGCCAAAATGCTGTCGATGAAGACCCGCGCCGAGGCTTCCCAGGTGTAATTGGCGGCAAACGCGACGCAATCCTGCCGGGAGATGTCGAGCGCGGCGAAGCAGGCACTGCGCAGATCGTGATCGAGCGCGCCGACCGGCGCATCGCCGATCACGTCGCGGGGTCCCTTCACGGGGAAGGCCGCGACCGGCAGGCCGCTGGCGAGCGCTTCCAGCAGGACCAGGCCGAAAGTATCGGTCTTGCTGGGGAACACGAACACGTCGGCGGCCGCATAGATATCCGCCAGTTCCTCGCCATGCTTCTCGCCGAGGAAGATCGCATCGGGATAGGCCTCCTCCAGCGAGGCGCGCGCCGGGCCGCCGCCGACCACCACCTTGGTGCCGGGCAGGTCGAGGTCCAGGAACGCCTCGAGATTCTTCTCCACCGCGACCCGGCCGACCGACAGGAACACGGGTGCGGGCAGGCAGAGATCAATGGCGCGGGGATGGAACAACCTTGTGTCCACGCCGCGCGGCCACAGCACGACATTGTCGAAACCGCGCTCGGTCAATTCGCGCGCGAGCGCAGGCGTCGCCGCCATGACGGCGCGGCTGGGGCTGTGGAATCGCCGCAGCGCCCGCCAGATCAGCGAGCCCGGAACAGGCACGCGGGCCCGGACATATTCGGGGAAACGGGTGTGGAAGCTGGTCGTGAACGGCAGCTTGCGCTGGCGGCAATAGCGGCGGACCATCAGGCCGATCGGCCCTTCGGTCGCGATGTGGATACTGTCCGGGCGCGCTTCCTCGATCAGCCTTGCGATCCGGGCCGGGCGCGGCATGGCGAGGCGCACGTCGCGATAGCTCGGCATCGCAAAGGTGCGGAACGATTGCGGCGTCAGGAACGAGAATTCGACGCCGAGCGCCTCCGCGGCGTCAGCGAGCTTGGTCAGCGTCCGAACCACACCGTTGACTTGCGGGTGCCAGGCGTCGGTCGCGACCAGGATGCGCATCAGGCGGCCCTTGTCATGCAGCTCTTGGTCATGCAGCTCTTGCCGCGACCTGCGGGACGGCTGCCGGCCTCTGCAAATGATCCGCCCAGGTGATGATCTCGAAATGACCGTCGTCATGCTCGACGAGCGCCGTGCAGCTCTCGACCCAGTCGCCGCAATTCATGTAGCGGATGCCGCCCTCGTCGCGGATCACGGCGTAGTGGATGTGGCCGCAGATCACGCCGTCGGCGTCGTGGCGCCGCGCCTCGGCGGCGAGCGCCTGCTCGAACGCGCCGATATAGTTGACGGCATTCTTGACCTTCTGCTTGGCCCATTGCGACAGCGACCAATAGGGCACGCCGAACAGGCGGCGGAAGAAGTTGACCAGGCGATTCATCTGGATCGCGAAGTCGTAGGCCTTGTCGCCGAGATGGGCGAGCCAGCGTGCGTTCTGCACCACGAGATCGAAGATGTCGCCGTGGATGACGAGAAAGCGCTTGCCGTCGACGCCGGTGTGGACGGTATTCTCGACGACGTCGATGCCGCCGAAATGCGTGCCGTAATAGTTGCGCAGGAACTCGTCGTGATTGCCGGGAATGTAGATGATCTTGGCGCCCTTGCGCGCCTTGCGCAGCAGCTTCTGGACCAGATCATTATGCGATTGCGGCCAGTGCCAGCTCGATTTCAGCGCCCAGCCGTCGACGATGTCGCCGACGAGATAGATCGTGTCGGCATCGTGGTAGCGCAGGAAGTCGAGCAGAAGATCGGCTTGAGAACCGCGGGCTCCGAGATGAACGTCGGAGATGAACAACGTGCGAAAGCGCCGCTCCGGGCTCTCGTCACTCACATCGTAACTTCCCATGCGCCAGCCTGTAACAATGTCCCGTGACAGGGGGATGACCGATTGAACCTTGAGGCACCTTCAAATACGAATCACGCCTTGCCTCGCCCTCCCCGCGAATATCAGTCGCATGCGACAATCAGGCGACATGGCGCCGCACAGCCTCCTACCCTCCCCTGGAGGGGGAGGGTCGATCGCGCGCAGCGCGAGCGGGGTGGGGTGATCTCTCCTCTGGGGCACTGTCGGACGTGGAGAGACCTTCACCCCACCCCGTCTCACATCTCGCTGCGCTCAATGTGAGCCGACCCTCCCCCTCCAGGGGAGGGTGATCGCGTTTGAGCCTTTGCAAGAGGTCGTCATGGCCGGGACAAGCCTGGAGAAGCCCGGCCATGACGGTGTGGAGACTGTCGTGCCCAGCACCGCGGTCGCGCTGCCGCGGGCCCCGGCTTCAACAAAATTTGTGGAAATGATGGATCGGCCCATGGCCGTGCCCGACGCTGAAGCGGTCGGCGGCGCCGATCGCGGCGCTGATCCAGGCCTTGGCGTTGCGCACGGCGTTTTCCAGGCCCTCGCCTTTGGCCAGCCCCGCGGCGATGGCGGAGGATAGCGAGCAGCCCGTGCCATGGGTGTTCCTGGTGGCGACGCGGGGCGCGGCGAGCGCGATCGTGGTTTCGGCACCGACGAGGTAATCGATGCTCTCCGCGCCCTCGCCATGCCCGCCCTTGACCAGGACGGCGCGGCAGCCGAGCGCCAGCAGCCGGCGGCCCTGGGCTTCGATCTCGGCCTCGCTTGCCGCGACGGGCTCGCCGAGCAGGGCCGCGGCTTCCGGCAGGTTCGGCGTGATCACGGCGGCCAGCGGGATCAGCTTGGTGCGCAGGGCGTCGACGGCCTCAGAGGCCAGCAGGCGGTCGCCGGAGGTCGCCACCATGACGGGATCGAGCACGACGTGGCGGGGCGCCCAGCGCAACAGCGCGGCCGCGATGGCATCGATGCTGGCGACCTGGGCCACCATGCCGATCTTCACCGCGCCGATGTCGAGATCGGAGAACACCGCGTCGATCTGTTCGGTGACGAACTCGGCCGGCACCGCGTGAATGCCGGTGACGCCGCGCGTGTTCTGCGCCGTCAGCGCCGTGATCACGGAGGCGCCGTAGACGCCGAGCGCGGCAAAGGTCTTCAGGTCCGCCTGGATGCCGGCGCCGCCGCTCGAATCGGAGCCGGCGATGGTGAGTGCGACCGGGGTCGTCATCGCGGGATACATTTGCTTGAGGACGCCGCCATGGCCTGTCCTAGCGCGACCGTGGAACGCCAGCAAGCGCGCCGAGCCGAAACGTGATTCGCGAATCAGCTGCGCGTCCCGCGAATCAGTGGGCAAGGCGCGGCCAGGGGCGCGCGCTTGAGAAATGCAACCTGGCCGGTCCCTTGGTATAGTCTCGCACCTTAGCGTGCTTCGCCGACTGCGTGAGACGTCAGGTGGTGGGACTGTCTAGCGTTGTTGCGGGCCGCCCCGCAGGCCACCTGGAACACCATTGGGGTGGAACGATGTGGGCCTATTTCGAACGTCTCCTCGACTCGTCCATGCTTTCGCCGCACGGCATCTGCCTGTTGTGGGAGCCTGAGCTGATCTGGCTTCACGTCGTTTCCGACGCCTGCATTGCCGCCGCCTATTTCTCGATCCCGTTTGCCCTGGCCATCCTCGTCACCAAGCGGCGCGACCTCAAGTTCGGCTGGGTCTACTGGGCGTTCGCGATCTTCATCATGGCCTGCGGCCTGACCCATGTGCTGTCGATCTATACGCTCTGGGTTCCGGTCTACGGCATCGAGGGCCTCGCCAAGGCGGCCACGGCGGTCGCGTCGGTCTTCACCGCCGCTGCGCTCTGGCCGCTATTGCCGAAGATCCTGACGATCCCCTCGCCGTTCGAGCTGCGACAGGTCCAGGCCGCGCTCGAGGAGGAGGAAACCAGGCGCCGCGACGCCACGCTCCTGCTGCAGCAGGTCCGGGACGCCCAGCGCGCGATGCGCGAGAGCGTGGCGCGTCTCACCGCGATCGTCGAGACCGCGGTCGACGGGGTCATCCTGTTCGATGCGCAGGACCGCATCCTGCTGTTCAATCCGGCCTGCGAGCGCCTGTTCGGCTACCGCGCCGACGAGGTGATGAACCGGAAAGTCGGCATGCTGATGCCCGACGCTGATGCGGCGCGTGACGGCGAGGCGAGGCATTTCGAGACCGGCGGCGAGGCCATCGGCCTGCGCAAGGACGGCTCGACCTTTCCAGTGGACCTGTCGGTGGGCCAGGCACGGCAGGACGGCGAATTGATCTTCGTCGGCATCGTCCACGACCTGACCGCGCGCAAGCTGACCGAGCAGCAGCTTCAGCAGGCGCAGAAGATGGAGACGGTCGGCCAGCTCTCCGGCGGCATCGCGCACGACTTCAACAATCTCCTGACCGTCATCATCGGCAATGCCGAGCACCTGAGCGAGCAGCTCAAGGAGAGGCCCGACCTCTGGCGCTTTGCCGACGACATCTGCCAGTCGGGCGAACGGGGAGCCGAGCTGACGCAGCGGCTGCTCGCCTTCAGCCGCCGCCAGCTGCTCCAGCCCCAGACGATCGATTGCCGGAGCCTGCTCGATTCCATGTTCAAGCTGCTCAAGCGCACCTTGCGCGAAGACATCGAGATCAGGACGACCTCCGGGCCCGGCACGATTCTGGCCTTTGCCGACCGCGCCCAGCTCGAGTCCGCCGTGCTGAACCTCGCCCTCAACGCGCAGGATGCCATGCCATCGGGAGGACACCTGATGCTGAGCACGGAGTTGGCTGCGATCGACGACGATTATCGCGCCCTTCACCCCGAGGTCGCACCCGGTGCTTACGCGTTGATCTCGGTCACCGACGACGGCGAAGGCATGACGCCTGATGTCAGCGCACGCGCCTTCGAGCCGTTCTTCACCACCAAGGAGGTCGGCAAGGGCTCGGGCCTCGGCCTCAGCATGGTCTACGGCTTTGCAAAGCAATCAGGCGGCCATGTCTCGATCTACAGCGAGGCAGGCCTTGGGACCACGCTCAGGATCTACCTGCCGCGCGCGAACACCGGACAATCCCAGCCCGATCTTCCAGACGGCGAGGACGCGGCGCCGCGAGGCTACGAGACGATCCTGATCGCCGAGGACGATCCGTTCGTCCGCTCCTCCGTCATTCGCAGGGTGGAAGCTCTCGGATATCGCGTCGTTGCCGCGGCCAACGGCAAGGATGCCCTGCAGCAGCTGCGCAGCGATCCCAGCATCGACTTGCTGTTCACCGACGTCGTGATGCCCGGCGGCATGAGCGGCTGGGAGCTCGCCGATCAGGCGCGGCGGGTTCGTCCCGGTCTGCCGGTCCTGTTCACCTCGGGCTACGCGCTGGAAACCCTGGTCGAGCAAGGCCGCGCGCAGGCGCAAGCGATCGTGCTGACCAAGCCCTACCGCAAGGCTGAGCTCGCCCAGCGCCTCAGGGATGCATTGGCGGCGATGGTGGTCCCATCCTAGAACGGCGCGCCTCGGAGGACCTCGCAAGTTCGCTTGCTAAATCCGGCTGGTTTTGGCCTATTAGCCGCCAGATACGCTTTCGGAGTCCCCGCGATGGTTCCTTTCTTCGTTCAGATCAAATGCAAGCTCGGCCAGTCCTATACGGTGGCCAATGCGCTTGCCGAAGCCGAGATCGCCTCCGAGATCTACTCCACGGCCGGCCAATACGACCTCCTGGTGAAGTTCTACGTCGACAAGGACACCGACATCGGCCATTTCGTGAATGAGAAGGTGCAGGTGCTGCCGGGCATCCAGGACACCCTCACCATCATCACCTTCAAGGCGTTCGGTACGGGCTAGCGTTGCGGCTCAGCTCCCCTGCTTGCGTTTCGGCGGCGTCGGCCCGTCCACCGGCGTCAGCGATTTGAGGTACTCCGCCATCGCCGCGAGATCCTCGTCAGACAATTGCGAGGTGTTCTTGATCACGCGCGTCATCGCGCCGCCGACGCTGTCGCCATCGGGCAATTCACCCGTCTTGAGGAAATAGGCGAGGTCCTTCGCGCTCCACTCGCCAAGGCGCTTCTGGGTGATGTTCGGGACCCAGCCCTCGCCTTCCGGATTGGGACCGCCGGCCAATCGCTGGCCGGCGATGATGCCGCCCAGCGCATTGCGCGGGCTGTGACATTCGGCGCAATGGCCGAAACTGTTCACGAGATAAGCCCCGCGATTCCATTGCGGCGAGCGCGCGGCGTCCGCGACGACCGGCGCGCTGTCCATGAACAGCAGTTTCCAGATGCCGACATTGCGGCGAATGTTGAACGGAAACGGCAGCGCGTGCTCGCGCACTCTGCCGGACACTGGCGGAAGCGTCTTCAGATAGGCAAAGAGGTCGCGAACGTCGTCGATTCTTGCCAGATGATAGGACGTGTAGGGAAACGCGGGGAAATAGTGCGCGCCCGCGGGCGAGATGCCGCGCATCACGGCGTTGACGAAATCAGCCTCGCTCCAGCGGCCGATCCCGTCGGCCGGATCGGGGGAAATATTGGGGGCGTAGAACGTCCCGAACGGCGAGCCCAAAGCCAGCCCGCCGCCGAGCCGCAGGCGATCGGGCTGATTGGGGATGGCATGACAGGACGAGCAGCCGCCGGCGTTGAACAGTTCCCGCCCGTTGGCGAGATCGGGGTTGCGTGTCGGCGCCGGCAGGGCCAGCGCGGCCGGGGCGGTCAACCACCAATGCAGGGCGAACGCCGAGGCGGCGGCGATCAGGGCGGCAAGAAGCATTCGTCGCAGCATTCAATCATTCCATCGTGAGCGCGCGAACTTAAGGGTCATGCCGCGCCCGATCCAACCACGAAAATTTTAGACGGCCAGGCTGTAATGCCGGAATAAACCGCATGATGTACTGTTTGAAGAGCAATCAGGCGTCAACAGGGAGAGACCCATGACCAAAGCCGTTTTTGCCACACTGGCGCTCGGAGCTGCCGTTGCGTTCGCCGCCCCGGCCAACGCGGAGAAGCTCAAGGCAACGCTGGACGCCAAAGCCGAAGTCCCCGCCATCGCCAGCAGCGCCACGGGAACGGCCGATCTGAACTACGACGCTGCCAGCAAGAAACTGTCCTGGACCGTCACCTATTCCGGCCTCTCCGGCCCCGCCACCGCCGCGCATTTCCATGGGCCTGCCGAAGCCGGCAAGAACGCCGGCGTCGCGGTCGCGATTCCGAATGCGGCCTCGAGCCCGGTCAAGGGCGAAGCAACGCTCACGGACGCGCAGGCCGCCGATCTGCTCGGCGGCAAGTACTACATCAACATCCACACCGCGGCGAACCCGGGCGGCGAGATCCGCGGTCAGGTGACGAAGTAAAGCGAAAACGCGGCTTCGTCGCGGAAAGGCCGGACGCAAGGAGGGAGCGTCCGGCTTTTCAATTCCAAGGCGGCTGAATTTCGTAGCCCGGATGGAGCGCAGCGCAATCCGGGGCCATTGTCTCCGCGGATGCGATCCCGGCTTTCGCTGCGCTCCATCCGGGCTACGCATTTTTCGATCACGCTCAAGCCGCGTTCAGCGCCTGCGTCAGGTCAGCGATCAGGTCCGACGGGTGCTCGATGCCGATCGACAGCCGGATCGTGGAATCGAGGACGCCGATCTTGCGGCGGATGTCGGCGGGAACGCCGGAATGGGTCATGGTTGCAGGCAGGCTCGCAAGCGATTCCGTTCCGCCGAGGCTCACCGCCAGCTTGAGGATCTGCAGCGCGTTGAGGAATTTGACCGCCGCCTCCTTGCCGCCGGCGATGTCGAAGGAGAAGGTGGATCCGGCACCGAGACACTGCCTCGCAAACGCGCGCCCGGCCGGCGAAGCCTCTTCGTGATGACCGAGATAGTGGACCTTGGCGACCTTCGGATGATCGCGCAGGAAGTCCGCCACGAGGCGCGCATTGTCGTTGGCCTTCTCCATCCGCAGGCTCAGCGTCTCCAGCGAGCGGTTGATCATCCAGCAGGAATGCGGATCGAGCTGGGTCCCGATGGCGCCGCGCAAGGCCTTGATGCCCTTCATGATCGCCTTCGAGCCGAGCGCGGCGCCCGCGATCAGGTCGGAATGACCGCCGACATATTTGGTCAGCGAATACAGCGACAGGTCCGCACCGTGCTCGATCGGCCGCTGAAACACCGGTCCGAGCAGCGTATTGTCGCAGGCGATGATCGGAGTGTGTCCCTGTGTCTTTCCGATCGCGTCGGCAACGCGGCGGATCATCGCGATGTCGACGAGGCCATTGGTCGGATTGGCGGGCGTCTCGATCAGGATCATCGAAACCCGTCCCTTGCCCATAGCCTCCTCCGACGCCTGCTTGACTGCCGTCTCGTCGATACCGTCGGCAAAGCCGACGGCGCCGATCGACAGACGCGCAAGCGTGTTCGTCAGCAGGGTTTCCGTCCCGCCATAGAGTGGCTGGGAGTGCAGAATGACATCGCCGGGGCGAACGAAGGCCAGGATCGTGGTTGCGATGGCCGCCATGCCGGATGAGAACAGCGCGCAACTCTCGGTGCGCTCGTAGATCGCGAGCCTGTCCTCGACGATTTCGCTGTTGGGATGATTGAAGCGCGAATAGACGAGGCCTGCACCCATGCCTTCCGGCGGCTCGCGCCGGCCGGCGACGTAATCGAAGAAGTCCTGCCCGTCCTCGGCCGTCTTGAACACGAAGGTGGAGGTCAGGAACACCGGCGGCTTGATGGCGCCCTCCGACAATTGTGGATCATAGCCATAGGTCAGCATCAAGGTTTCGGGATGCAGCATATGGTTGCCGATATGGGTCTTCGACGGGAACGGTTTTACCATGGCCTGTCTCGCTGTTGATTGAGATGCTCGCCGCGCGTTGGAACTCCCTGATGTCCTGAGGGTGTCGGGAGGAGGATGCATCGACTCGTGTGAGCGCACGGCGCTTTGCCACAAAGATAGCTGCTCTGAGAGCGATCCGTCAGGCCCTTGCGGACAGAATTACTACCTCGCTGCGGCTCGCGGCCACGCAAAAAGGGCGGCTGCCTTCGCAACCGCCCCCTTCACTGCTTCCTCATCGCCTGGTTATTTCAACTTCACGCGATAGGTTTCGTGACAATCATTGCAACGGTCGTTGATCGCGGTGTAGGCCGCCTTCAGGCTCGCGACATCGGTGATCTTGCCTTTGACGTCGGCGATCGCCTTCTGCACCGGCGGGATCTTGGATTCGAAATCGGCCTTGTTCTGCCAGACCTTCGGCGAGGAGCCATAGGTCGCGTTGACGACATCCTGCTTGGGATTGATCTCGAAGGTCTTGGCGATCTTGGCAACATCGGCCTCGATGCTGGCGATGGTCTGATCGGCCGCTTTCCTGTCGAAGGGAATATCGCCCTTGCTCATCTTCTGAAGGACGCCATACTGATTCTTGGCGATCGCTCGCATCAGATTGTCCTGCTGGACGGCAATCTCCTGTTGCGCCATCACGGCACCCGCGCCCAGCACGAGGGCGCCCGCGACAATTATCGTCCGTTTCATTTGGTTCGTTTCTCCGGCTCTCGAGACGTTCAGGGAATGAGACTTCGCCGGCTTCACGGGAAGCCGGGACCCATCATGGGTAGAACCCCGCGCGGCGCGTTTATTCCCGTGCGCGCGGAGATCGGGTTTAGAGGGTGTGACGGCGGTGATGCTCGTTGATCGCGATCCACACCCGCTCCGGCGTTGCCGGCATGTCGATGTGGCCGATCTTGTATTCGCGCCAGAGCGCGTCGACGATGGCGTTGACGACGGCCGGGCAGGAGCCGATCGCGCCGGCCTCGCCCGCCCCCTTCACCCCCAGCGGGTTGGTCTTGCAGGGAACGTTGTGGGTCTCGAACACGAAGGACGGACCATCCGCCGCCCGCGGCAGCGCGTAGTCCATGTAGGTGGCGGTGATGAGCTGGCCGTCGGTCGGCCCATAGACTACCTGCTCCATCAGCGCCTGGCCGATGCCCTGCATGGCGCCGCCATGCACCTGGCCCGCCAAAAGCAGCGGATTGAGCGTCTTGCCGAAATCGTCGACGATCACGTAGTTGACGATTCTGATGATGCCGGTGGCCGGATCGATCTCGACCTCCGCCAGATGCGTGCCGTTGGGATAGGTGCCGTCGGCGCTGGCGAAGGTCGCGCTGCCGTTCAGCTTCGACGGATCGGCGCCGGGCCGCTTGGCGAGATCGGCGAAGGAGATCGAGCGGTCGGTGCCGGAAATGCGAACCACACCGTCGGTGATCTCGAGGTCGCCGGCGCTGGCCTCCAGCGCCTGCGCTGCAAGCTCCTTCAGCTTCTTGCCCAGATCGCCCGCAGCGCGCTCCACGCAGACGCCGCCCGTGGGAATCGAGGCCGAGCCGCCGGTCCCGAGGCCCGTCGCGATCTCGTCGGTATCGCCCTGGTGGATATGCACGCGCTCCGGCGGCAGGCCGAACTGCTCCGCGACGATCTGCGCATAGGCGGTCTGATGGCCCTGCCCGCTCGATTGCGTGCCGATCAGCACGGTGACGTCGCCATTGGGATCGAGGCGGACGTTGGCCGTCTCCTCACCCATCACGCCGCAAATCTCGACATAGCTCGCAAGACCAATGCCGCGGATAAGCCCGTGCTTCTTGGCCGCCTTGGCGCGCTTGGGGAATTCCTTCCATTCCGCGATCTCCATCGCGCGCTTCAGATGCGCGGCGAAGTCGCCGGAATCATAGACCTTGCCCGTGGCTGTCTTGTACGGCAGCGCCTTGGGCGGGATGAAATTCTTGCGGCGGATGGCGTCCGGCGTCATGTCGAGTTTTCGCGCGCAGGCATCGACGAGACGCTCGATGACATAGGCCGCCTCGGGCCGCCCGGCGCCGCGATAGGCATCGACCGGCACGCTGTGGGTGAAGATGGTGCGCACCCGGCAGTGGAAGGCCTGGATGTCGTAGAGGCCCGGCAGCATACCGGCACCGCCATGCGGGATGTAGGGCCCGAAGGTCGAGAGATACGCGCCCATGTCGCCCATCAGGTCGCAATCCATCGCGAGGAACTTGCCGTCCTCGGCCAGCGCCATCTTGGCGGTGGTGACGTTGTCGCGGCCCTGCGCGTCGCCCATGAAATGCTCGGAGCGGTCGGCCGCCCATTTCACCGCCTTCTTCAGTTTTCGCGCGGCCACCGCCATCAACGCATATTCCCGATAGGGAAACAGTTTCGTGCCGAAACCGCCACCGACGTCGGGGCAGATCACCCGCATCTTGTCGGTGGGGATGTTGAGCACGTTCTGGCACAGGATGTCGCGCAGGCGGTGGCTGCCCTGGCTGCCGACCGTCAGCGTCAGATGGTCGCGCTTGGCGTCGTATTCGCACACCGCCGCGCGCGTCTCCATGAAGCTCGCGACCACGCGCGGATTGACGATGTTGATCTCGGCCACCGCATCCGCCTTCGCAAAGGCAGCTTCCGTCGCCGCCTTGTCGCCGATCGAGACGTCGAACAGCACGTTACCCGGCTTGTCCGGCCAGACCTGCGGCGCGCCCTTCTTCACGGCGTTGACCACACCGGTCACCGCCGGCAGCGGCGACCATTTGACCTCGATCGCCTCGATCGCGTCGCGGGCCTGGTCGATGGTCTCGGCGACCACGAAGGCGATGGCATCGCCGACATGGCGCACCTCGTCCTTGGCGAGGATCGGATAAGGCGGGCCGGTGAACGGATCGGTCTCAAGGTTGAACAGGCAGGGCAGATTGCCGAGATCCTTCACGTCATCGGCGGTCAGGATCAGCGCGACGCCGGGCAAGCCGCGGGCCCGGCTCGCATCGATGGTGTATTTGGCATGCGCATGCGGCGAGCGCAGCATCAAGCAGCGGAGCGCGGCCTGCGGCGCGTAGTCGTCGGTATAGCGGCCCTTGCCGCGGATGAGCGCGTCATCCTCCTTGCGCAGCACGCTTTGGCCAACGCCGAACTTGATGGGAGCCGCCATTTGTCTTGACCCGTCCTATGGTTGTTTTGCCGGCATATTGCCGTGGAAAAAGTGGCAAGGCAAACGGGTTTAGGCGTGCATATGGGTCGCAGGCGGCGAACGCGACGCGCCCCCGCCACCATGGCATCCAGATTGCGCTGCGAAACAAGACCTCATCCCGAGGAGCCCCGCCAAAAGCGGGGCGCCTCGAAGGATCGGCCGCGAAGACGCGGTCCACCAAGCCCCTTAAAAAGTTACATCCCACCGCGCCTCCATAGATCCGCTACGCGATCTCTCAGCCGATCGAGGGCGCGTTCGGGCGTGAGGTGATCGATCTCGCCGCGCGTCAGGCCGATATCCATCAACTCCCTGTCGCTCAGGTCGTGCAAGGTGACACGTGACTGCCGGCGCCAGCCGTGAAACGCGCGCCAGTATCGCCCAAGCAGGCTCAAGGCGATAGAAAAGTCGAGACGAAGCCGCGCGGCGTCGACCTCCGGCTCGCTTGTGCTGTTCGTCAATTGTGGTGGCATCGAATGCTCCTGCTGTTGTGCCGGCAGGGAGCGTGGCCAATGAAAAGGCCCCGTCCGATGCCGGCGGGGCCTGGTGGAAAAGATGTCGTCGTCGAATTCCTAGCGCGCGACTCCTTCCACGGCCCAGCCGAAGCAGGTCATGTGCGAGAGATTGACGTTGCGCACGGATTTGATCATGCGGCGCGAATACCATGGCAATCACACAAAATCAAGGGATGTATGGAAATCGACTGCATCCTAGAAGCGAGCCCTCGCGCCGGCACGTTCCGGGCCCGCGCGGACGGGCCCCAAATTCTGCCCGAATGCTCATCTCCACCACGTGGCCTGGCTCGCCATCGATAGCATCCATCTCCATCGGCAAATGCGGGTGCTGGCAGAGCACGAATCGCAGTTTGCTATTCAGTATTCGCTTTGGCTTTTGCTTCTTTGGCCCCAGTGGAAGGCCTACGATACCCTCGTTCGCTGGTGCAGAGGTCATCCCTATCGCGAGGCCGCGCTCCGCCTGGCGGCGTTGAGCATCGCCTTGGCTGGCTGCGTCTGGGCTTACCAATCCTGGGAACCGAGCCACCGGGTCGGGCTCTTTTTCATCGACCGCCTTTTTTGGGTTGTGCGAGCGATCGGCCTGGGACTCTCAGGTATCGTCGTCCTTCTCTATGGCCACTTGGCGCAGGTCCGCCTTTCGCGGGTCAAGCAGACATCACGAACTCATTGATACGCGCCTAACCGCGCACCAGCGAGACCAGCCACTTGCGGCCGATCGCGAGCGCGTAGACGATCTTGTCTCCGACGGCGAGCCAGTGCCCTCATTGAGCAAAGTGTGGCGACTTCCCACATCCTACGTCGGTTCAATCAGGTCCCAGCGATTTCCGTAGAGGTCTTCAAACACTGCCACCGTGCCGTAGACCTCACGCCGCGGCTGTTCGAGAAACCTCACGCCTCGCTCTCGAAACGCTTTGTAGTCGCGATTGAAATCATCAGTCGCCAAGAACAGAAAGACGCGGCCGCCACTCTGATTTCCGATGGCTTGCTCTTGGCCCGGGGTCGTAGCCTTGGCCAGCAGAATGCCGCTCTCGTCGCTGCCGGGCGGCGCAACAACAACCCAGCGCTTTTCTTCGTCGAGACGGGTGTCCTCCCGAAGTTCAAATTCGAGTTTGCCAACAAAGAATGCAATCGCCTCGTCATAGTCTCGAACGACTACCGCAGTAAGGCTCAGATGCTGTGGCATGCAGGGCTGCCGATCGTTTCCGTCGATGGACAACTGGCTGAAGCCTCTATCGTTAGATCAATCCTCCGGTAGAGGGTAGGCCCTAACCGCGCACCGGCGAGACCAGCCACTTGCGGCCGAACAACACGAGGAGCGCGAGGGCGTAGACGATCGTGCCGCCGACGGCGAGCAGGGCCAGCGTCGCTTCGTCCCGGAAGGTGTGCCCGGAGGCAAGAGCGGCTGGGCTGAAACGCGCAATCAGCCAAAAAGCTACGGCCAGAACTATCCCGGTCAGCAGGAATTTGGCCGGCGACAGCAGCCATGCGCGGTCTGGCGCGAGGAAGCCTCGCTGACGGCGAAGAAGAGCACCGCAGCAGATTGGTCTGGCTTCCCCGACGTACACTCGGACGCCGTGCTTGGCGAACGTC
Source organism: Bradyrhizobium sp. SZCCT0231 (assembly GCF_018130245.1). GTDB lineage: Bacteria > Pseudomonadota > Alphaproteobacteria > Rhizobiales > Xanthobacteraceae > Bradyrhizobium > Bradyrhizobium japonicum_F. Next base: position 183,268 of record NZ_JAFCKP010000002.1, on the reverse strand, counting down.
AGGGTGAGCTGCCGCTGTTCCGAGTATTTCGGCGTCTTGCCACTTATTGGAGTCCTTGCCGCGCGGGTCCCGATCGGCAACACTGCTCGGATTTCAAGTAGTTGTTTGAAGGGGGGCTCTCATGCCCGATACATTGGAAAGCCTGTTGTGGTGTGCCGCGCTGGCGACGTGGCTGATGCTCTTCTTCGGGATCATAGGTGAGCGCCTGAAGCCTGTCTCAAAACTCCTCAGCCATCTGCTCGAGGTTGCCTTCAGGCTTAGGGCGAAGTGACGCAATAATGGCCTCAAGGGCGCGGCTTGGCAGCTTCCAGGCTGGCAGAGCCGCGCGTCGCGTTGATGGCGCAAGGACGAACGAACCAAGCGCGCACATCGTGCCGCCGCGCTGTCTCTCGACTCTGCGAGGGAGCGACGATGCTTGCACCACGCCTCCGGGTAGCTCAGGTAAGTTATTGGCTATCGCGCTGAGAGAGAGGCTGAAACGAACACGCTGCTAGCCTGCCAGCCTCCGATCGAGGGAGAACCGCCCCGCCCCGGTGACCAGGATCAACAAAGCGCCTCCCGATATCGAGATGTTTTTCAAGAAATTGTTGTACTGCCCAATCTGTTGGGGACCGGCGGGATATTCCCAGTAACGATGGGCGATGGCCGTGGCCGAGAATACAAAGAGAAGAACCAAGATTGCGCAGTAGCGCGTACCGATTCCGAGTATCAAACCAGCCGATATCAGCACTTCCACCATGACGGTAGTCGCCGTGAACAGCTGGGGCACTGGAAGGTTCAGCGAACGAAAATAGCTCACTGAACCACTGAAGTTGGTAAGCGCTCCGTATGCACTGCCTACGAAGACCCATGCAAGCAGGATGCGGCCGATCAGGATCAGCAGGTCGGCATTGCTGGTGACGAACTTGTCAATTTGAGATGTGGGCCAGGGAGAGCGGAATGCCATGGTCACTGCCTCATCGCTTTGTTGCCTGAGGGCGGCACCTGAACATCCAAGATCGTATCACGATCGGCGAACCACATGAAAGGCCCTGGCCGGGGCATGATGGCCGGTAACGCCTAGCCGCGCACCAGCGAGACCAGCCAGTTGCGGCCGAACAGCGCGAGGATCGCGAGCGCGTAGACGATGGTGCCGCCGACGGCGAGCAGGACCAGCACCACTTCGTCCCGGAAATGCATCGCGCCCAGCAAAGGGCCGCTGAAGCGCGCGATCAGCCAGAAGGCGACCGCCAGGGTCAGGCCGGTCAGCAGGAATTTGGCAAGCGACATCAGCCAGGCGCGGTCCAGCACGAGAAAGCCCCGCCGCACGGCGAAGAACAGCACCAGCAAGAGATTGGTCCAGACCCCGACGGCGGTTGCCAGCGCGAGGCCGATCTGGGCGAGCGATCCCATCAGGGCGACCTTCAGCGCAACGTTGACGGCGATGCCCGTCAGCGACGCCCGGACCGGCGTTGCGGTGTCCTTGCGGGCATAGAAGGTCGCGACCGCGCTGCGGATCAGCACGAAGGGGATCAGGCCGATGGCATAGGCTGCGAGCGTCGCGCCGGCGGTGGCGGCATCGGCCTTGGAGAACGCACCGCGGGCGAACAGCGCGCGCATGATCGCGTCGGGCACGGTGAGGAAGGCCGCCACGAACGGGATCGAGAACAGCAGCGTGAAATCGAACGCGCGGCGCTGCGCCTTCATCGCGCCGTCATGGTCGTTCGCCGTGATGCGCCGCGACATCTCCGGCAGCAGCACCGTGCCGATGGCGATGCCGATGACGCCGATCGGGAGCTGGTTGAGCCGGTCGGCATAGTAGAGCGCCGACAGCGCGCCCGCGGGCAGGAAGGTCGCGATGATTGTGTCGGCGAACAGCGCGACCTGCGTGCCCATCGAGCCCAACGTCGCGGGCCCCAGCGCCTTGAAGAAGCCGCGGACATCTTCATCGAGCTTGAGCGGCGCAAAGCGCGGCAAGCCGCCATGGCGGGCGAGATCGCCGGCGAGCAGGAAATATTGCAGGAAGCCGGAGATGAGGACGCCCCAGGCCGCGGCATGGCCCGCGGTCGGAAACCAGACGGCAACCGCCAGCGTCATCATCATCGCGACATTGAGGAAGATCGAGGCGGCCGCTGCGCTGGCAAAGCGCTGCATCACGTTGAGCATGCCGCCATAGAGCGTCACCAGCGTGATCAGCAGCAGATACGGAAAGGTGATCCGGGTCAGCTCGATCGCGAGCTTGCGCTGCTCGGCGTCCTCGGAAAAGCCCGGCGCCAAAATGCTCATGGCCTGCGGCATGAACAGCCAGGCGGCGATCAGCAGCACCACCTGCGAGGCCAAGAGCAGCGTGAAGATGCGGTCGGCGAACAGGTGAGCGGCCGCCTCGCCCTTCTCGCCATGGACATGCGCATAGGCCGGCACCCAGGCGGCGTTGAACGCGCCCTCGGCGAAGATCGCGCGGAAATGGTTTGGCAGCCGCAGCGCCACGAAAAAGGCGTCGGCCACCGGGCCGGCGCCGAGAATCGCCGCAAGCATGATGTCGCGGGCAAACCCCGTCAGCCGCGAGAGCAGCGTATAACCACCGACCGTGAAGATGCGTCCGAGCATGCGCCTGTTTTAGAGCATGGCGCGATTAGGTCTAGGTGCTAGCGGCGATGGAGGTGCGCTCCCTCCTCCGCTTGCGGGGGAGGGCGGGGAGAGGGTTGTGTCGACAACGAAGACTCCCCCAGAGGAAAGACCCCTCACCCGCGCCTTCGGCGCGACCTCTCCCGCAAGCGGGAGAGGTGAAAAGAGACGTCAGCCCGCCAGCGCGCCGCGGACGGCGGCGATGATTCGCTCCTGGTCGGCTTCGGTCAAATAGGCGTGCATGGGCAGGCTGATGACGTCCTGCGACAGGCTCTCGCAGCCCGGCAATCCGCCCTCGGCGACCGGATACTGCTTGTAGGCGGTCTGCTGATGCATCGACTTGCCGTAATAGATCGCGGTCGGCACGCCCTGGGCCTTCAGCGCGGCGGTAAAGCCGTCGCGGTCGGTCCCCTCAGGGAGACGGATCGTGTACTGCGCCCAGACCGAGGTGTTGCCGGGCGCGAGGCGCGGCACGGTGACGACGTTGCTGAGCCCGCGCGCGTAGCGCTCCGCGACCTTGTTGCGGGCGGCGATCTCGTCGTCAAAAATCTTCAGCTTCTCGATCAGGACCGCGGCCTGCATGGTGTCGAGCCGGCCGGTGAGGCCGAGGCGGACGTTGTCGTATTTGTCGACGCCCTGCCCGTGCACGCGGATGCTGCGCAGCGTGGCGGCGAGCTCGTCGTCATCGGTGAAGATGGCGCCGCCGTCGCCGAAGCAGCCGAGCGGCTTGGCCGGGAAGAAGCTGGTCGCGGTGGCGTGCCCGAACGTGCCGAGCTTGCGGCCCTTGTAGCTCGCGCCAAAGCCTTGCGCGGCGTCGTCGAGCACGAACAGGCCCTCGGCCCTGGCGATCTCGGCGATCGCGTCGTGATCGGCGGGCTGGCCGAACAGGTCGACCGGAATCACCGCGACGGGCTTGAGGCCGGCCTTGCGGGCGGTCGCGATGCCGCGCTTGAGCGACTCCGGGCTCATGTTGAAGGTGGCTTCGTCCACGTCGACATAGACAGGCGTCGCACCGGTCCGCGCCACCGGCGAGGCGGTCGCGATGAAGGTGAAGGACGGACACAGCACGGCATCGCCGGGCCCGACATTCTTGGCCATCATCACCATCAGGATCGCATCGGTGCCGCTGGCGCAGCCGATGACGTGCTTGGCGCCAGCGTAGACCGCAAGCTGCTTCTCGAGCTCGAAGACCTCGGGCCCGTTGACGAACTGGCAATGGTCGAGCACGCGCTTGACGGCGGCATCGAGCGAGGCGCCGAGCCGGCGGCGCTGCGAGGCAACGTCGATGAAGGGAATGGGATCGGGACGCAGATGCTGGTTCATGACCTGATTCTTGGCGGCTTCTTGAGTGGTCGACATGGAGAGGAGATCAGCCGGCGACGCGGCGCGGTGCCTTGCGGGCAGGTGACGTCGCCGCAGGACGCGAGGGCGTCTCCAGGCACTGCGTCGCGATCTCGAGGCTGGCAACGCCCTCATCGCCCGTGACCGCCGGCGTCTCGCCATGGCGCACCGCCTTGAGGAACGCGATCAGCTCAGCGCGGAGCGGCTCGTCATGGCCGACCGGCAGATGCCGCATCGAATAGCTGCCATCCGGCTTGAAGCCGAAGCATTCGGTGACCTGGCGCGTCAGCAGATCGCCCATCACGTATTTGCCGCGGGTCGCGACCGTGACGCTGCGCGCCTTGAACGGCGTCAGCCAGTTGGTGTTGATGTGGGCGAGCACGCCGTTGGCGGTGCGGAACTGCAACAGCGCGATGTCCTCGCGCTCGGCAACCGCGCTCGACAATTGCGGCTGCACCTCGACGATGTCGGATTCGGTGAACCAGCGGATCAGGTCGATGTCGTGCACGGCAAGGTCGATGACGACGCCGACATTGGACATGCGCGGCGGGAACGGGCCGACGCGCGTGATCGCGATGGAGAGAATGTCCTCGCCCGCGATCGCCTGCTTGACGGCAGCGACCGCCGGATTGAAGCGCTCGACATGGCCGATCATCAGCGTCACGCCGGCCTTTTGCGCGGCGGCGACGATCTCGCGGCCCTCTTCGACCGTGGACGCAATCGGCTTCTCGACCAGCACGTGGATGTTCTTGGCGATGCAGGCGAGCGCGACCTCGTGATGCAAATGGGTCGGCGCCGCGACGGTGACGGCATCGACGCCCTCGGCGAAGAGCTGGTCGAGCGTCTCGAAGCTTTCGCAATTGGCAAGTTCCGTTGCCCGCGTGCGATGTGCCGGCGAGGGATCGACGACGCCGACGAGGCTGACGCCGGGAAGACCGCTGAGCACGCGCGCATGGTTGCTGCCCATCACACCGGCACCAATGACGCCGACGCGCAAGCCGGCCTTTGCCGGTGCAGACCCTTTGGAACTCATCTGAGCAAACCCCGATTCAACGCAAATCCCCGGGCCGCTTCTAGCACGGACGCCACATTTGTGGCGAATGCCGCCCTCGCGGGCCGGACACGATTTGATTCAAAAAGTTACACGTTCCCCGGGCCTTAAGCCGAAAAAGATACCGCTTCTCGGCCCGGGTCGCGTGATTCGGAGTTTGCTGGTTACGACCTTTGATAGTCGTCTTCAATCCGGATGATGTCGTCTTCCCCCAGATAGCTTCCGGTCTGGACCTCGATCAGTTCCAGCTGGATCTTGCCGGGATTCTCCATCCGGTGGACGGCGCCCATCGGGATGTAGATGGACTCGTTCTCGTGCACCGTCTTCACGGCCTCGTTGACGGTGACCTGGGCCGTGCCCCGCACCACGATCCAGTGCTCGGCACGATGGTGATGCTTCTGCAGCGACAGCCGCCCGCCCGGCTTCACCACGATGCGCTTGACCTGGTGACGCGCGCCATTGTCGACGGACTGATAGCTGCCCCACGGCCGGTGCACCTTCAGATGCTCCTCGGTGACCTTCGGTGCGACCGTCTTGAGCTTGGTCACCAGACGCTTCAGCCCGTTGGCATCCTTCTGGCGCGAGACCAGAACCGCGTCCGCGGTGGCGACCACGACGAGATCGTCGACGCCTTCGAGCGCGACCAGCGCTGAATCGGTGGTGACGTTGCAGTTGCGGGAGTCCTCGAACACCGCGGTGCCGTGCGCCGCATTGCCCAGCGCGTCCTTGTCCGAGAGCTCCCACACCGCGTGCCAGGAGCCGACGTCGGACCAGCCGCACGACACCGGCACCACGGCGGCGCGCGAGGTCTTCTCCATCACGGCATAGTCGATCGAGATCGCCTTCGCCGCGCCGAACGCCTCGGGCTCCAGCGTGACGAAGCCGAGATCGCGGCCGGCATTGTTGACCGCATCGGCGACGGCCTCGACGCTTGCCGCATCGACCTTGCGATATTCGTCGAGCAGCACAGCGGCCGGGAACATGAAGTTGCCGCTGTTCCAGAGATAGCCCGAATTGACGTAGTCGGATGCCTTCACCGCGTCCGGCTTCTCGACGAAGCGTGCAACCGCATGCACCTCGCCAGAGATCACCTCGCCCGGATTGATGTAGCCGTATTCGGTCGCCGGCCGCTCCGGCTTGACGCCGAAGGTGACGACGCGCCCGGCATTCGCGGCGGCAAGGCCTTCGCGGCAGGCGGCGACGAAGGCGGCATTGTCCTGCACCACGTGGTCGGCGGCGAGCGCGAGCACGATCGCCTCACTGGCGCGGTTCTGCGCGAACACTGCGCCCGCGGCGATCGCGGGACCGGAATCGCGCCGCATCGGCTCGAGGATCACGTCCGCCTCGATGCCGATCTCGGCGAGCTGCTCCAGCACCATGAAGCGATAGGACGCGTTGGTGATGACGATCGGCCGGTCGAACAGCGAGGGATCGGAGACGCGCAGCAGCGCGTCTTGAAAAGTCGAGCGCGTGCCGAACAGCGGCAGGAATTGCTTGGGGCGCACCTCGCGCGAGGCGGGCCACAGCCGCGTGCCGGCACCGCCGCACATGATCAGGGGGATTATGCGTTTGTCCAAAATCAGAAGCTCCAGGCCAAATTCAATTCACAAATCGTGCAACATCCATAAAGCCAGAATTTCATAGTGGGAACACAAGTTCGAAATAACCTTAGCAGGACCTCTGTTGCCTATTCGGCAGACCTCAAAGCCGTTAATCTAAGCTTGCATTTTTGACCCAGCCATCTCCCTATTCTCTTCGTTTTCGAGTACGAACAGCCTACCGAACCTAGAGATTATTTATGACAAAGAAACGTGCACTTATTACCGGCGTGACAGGTCAAGACGGCGCCTATCTCGCCGAATTGCTCTTGGAAAAAGGATATGAGGTCCATGGCATCAAACGCCGGACCTCACTCTTCAACACCGATCGCATCGATCATCTCTATCTGGACCCTCATGAGCCGAATCCAGCGTTCCGCCTGCACTACGGCGACCTGACGGACTCTTCGAGCCTGATACGTATTGTCGGCCAGGTGCAGCCGGACGAAATCTACAATCTCGCGGCCCAGAGCCACGTTGCCGTTTCATTCGAGGAACCCGAGTACACGGCGAATTCCGACGCCCTCGGCACTTTGCGCATCCTCGAGGCCATGCGCATTACCGGCTTGGAGAGGAAGGCGCGCTTCTATCAAGCGTCAACATCTGAACTGTATGGTTTGGTCCAGGAGATCCCCCAAAAGGAGACCACGCCTTTCTATCCGCGCTCGCCCTACGCGGTCGCCAAGCTTTATGCCTACTGGATCACGGTCAACTACCGCGAAGCCTATGGGATGTACGCATGCAACGGCATCCTCTTTAACCACGAATCTCCCGTCCGCGGCGAGACCTTCGTCACCCGGAAGATCACGCGTGCCTTGGCGCGCATCCATTTGGGCCTGCAGGAGCGGCTTTATCTGGGTAATCTGGACGCCCTCCGCGACTGGGGACACGCGCGTGACTATGTCGAAATGCAATGGCTGATGCTGCAGCAGGACAAGCCGGAAGATTTCGTGATTGCTACGGGCGTGCAGCATTCTGTCCGAGATTTTGTCAATGTCGCTGCCAACGAAGTGGGCATGACAGTTCGCTGGGAAGGAAGTGGCGTCGAAGAAAAAGGATATGACGCCAAGACCGGCAAGTGTGTCGTTTCCGTCGATCCACGCTATTTCCGCCCCACTGAGGTCGCGACGCTTCTTGGTGATCCGTCAAAGGCCAAGCAGAAACTCGGCTGGGAGCCCAAGACGTCGTTCGAAAGCCTGGTTCGAGAAATGATGAAGGAAGATCTCGAAGCCGCAAAGCGCGACGAACTCATCAAGCAGCACGGGTTTAGGTATTATCCGCGACACGAGTAGTTCTTGTAGATCGGCCAGAAAGGCGACCAAGCCAAGCAAATGAGCGCCCATCGCGGCGCTCATTTTTTTCGGATGACATCACCGCATCCAACTGCGGTCGAATCCCTCAGGGCGACCGAACGGCATCCTCCACCGGAAGCCCAATATCGCCGGCAGCGCCCGTCAGGCCGACATTCGTCTGCCCTGTCGCATTGCCCTGCCCGGTCATGGCCTCCGACCACCGGCGCACGATCGTGCGTCGATCCCAACGATCAAGGGCTCGCTTTCTTCCTTCTTCGCCATAGTGCTCGCGGAGGGTCGGCGCTTCACTAAGCTGGCAAATTGCAAGCTCGAGAGCCGATGAATCTCCCGGTGGAATCACAAGACCCGCATTCGTGACTTCCGCCGCGAGGCCGGTGCCTTCTTCAGCCATCGCAATGACCGGCCGAGCAGATGCGAAAATCGCGCCGAGTTTCGAGGGCAACACCAGGTCGGCGGCCTCGGCCTTCTGCGGAATCAGATGGAAATCGGCCGTGGCCATCAATTGATTGAAGCTGTCATTGGGCTGAAGCCCCATAAAGTGGATATTGCGATGTCCGGCGGCAAGCTGCTCGAGCCTCATTTTATGAGGCCCCTCGCCAGCAAGGATGAAGTGGATGTGCGGATGACTTTTCTCTAAGCCAATCGCAGCCTCGATCACGAGTTCAAGGCCTTGCTTGTTGGACATCGTTCCGGAATAGAGTGCAACGATATCGTCCTCGCCCAGGTTTAGCTCCTGACGGTATTTGGTCGCGCGAGAGCCCGGGCAGATCGCGGTGGTGTCAATCCAGTTTCTCACCTCGGCGGTTTTGTCTGGCCTAAGACCCTTGATTCTCAACCGCTCTACCATCGCTTGAGAGATGGTTGAAACGTTGTCGAACGATTTGAGAATCGCTGCTTCGACTCGAAGCATCCACTTTCGCAGAGAAGGATTGCGCAGCAAACCAAGATCGAACGCCGCATCCACCTCGAAATCCTGCACGTGAAGCCATGATTTGGCGCCGACGCGACGAGCGGCGAACGAGACGAAGGCAGCCGACATCAGCGATGGCGCGACAGCGATCATGACGTCGGGCCGCCAGGATAGCGCCTCAAAAAGAACCGGGGCCGCGCTCGTGAGCGCGAATGAGGCGTGATGGACCAGCCGTCTAACGCCAGAGGGATGTCCGGGCACATAAATCGGCGTACGCGTTACTCGAACACCGTCAACATCTCTCGATCTGAAGTACGAGGATTTGAACGCCGGAGGGATCTTCCAGGCGGGATAGTAGGGAGGCGCCGTAATCACTCTGACTTCATGACCTTCGGCTACCAGACTTTCGCAGAGCTCGGCGTTATATTTCGCCACGCCGATCAGATCAGGGGCATAATTGATGCCGACCAAGAGAACACGCATAAAGCCCGCCCCAATTCAAACTTCAGAATAAAAAAAGTCGCTTGCAATCTAAGTAGTCTACTCAGCGCGTTGCGCCGACTTCCAGATGACGTCCGTAGCCTTCGAGATAATCTGCGTAGGCCGCCGCGAGGCCGGCCCGCAGGGCAACTTTCGGCTGCCAACCAAGCCCTCGGATTCTCGAGCTATCCAGCAACTTGCGTGGCGTTCCGTCAGGCTTGGAGGTATCGAACGCGAGCTTGCCTCCATAGCCCACGACCTCCGCGACAGTTGTCGCGAATTCGGCAATCGACAATTCGTCGCCACTGCCAACATTGATCGGCAGGTCGCTTGAATAATTCTTCAGAAGGAAAACGCAGGCATCCGCAAAGTCCTCGACATTGAGGAATTCGCGGAGCGGCGTGCCGGTGCCCCAGACGGAGACGCTGGGTGCATTAGCGAGCTTGGCTTCGTGGAAGCGCCGGATCAACGCTGCGGGGACGTGACTGTGGTCCGGATGATAATTGTCGCCGAGGCCGTAGAGATTGGTCGGCATCACCGAGATGAAATCATCGCCATATTGCCGACGATACGCTTGGCACATCTTGAGGCCGGCAATCTTCGCGATTGCGTACCATTCGTTGGTCGGCTCGAGCGGCCCTGTCAGCAATTCGCTTTCGGCGATTGGCTGCTTGGCGTGCTTGGGATAGATGCAGGACGAGCCGAGGAACAGCAGGCGCTGCACACCAACCGCGTGACTTGCGCGGATCACACTCAATTCCAGCGCAAGGTTGTCGCAGAGAAAGTCGACCGGGAAATTGTTGTTGGCTGCGATACCGCCGACCTTTGCAGCGGCGTGAACCACGACCTCCGGACGATTGGCCTCGAGCCATTTCAGCGTGGGCTCTTCCTTCGTCAGGTCCAGCTCACGCCGATCAGCCGTCAGCACGGTGCAATTCTCTGACGCAAGCCTGCGGACGACAGCTGATCCCACCATGCCGCGGTGACCCGCGACGAAGATGCGCTTGCCCGCGAGATCGTAAGTTGAAACCCCTGTCATCGTAATCCTCTATCAGTATCCGGTTAGCCGGATCACCACCACTCTGGCGAGATCCGGCGACCGATAGCATTACGCAATCACGCTGCCGATGCAGCCCCGCCAAACTGCTAACACAATCTTCACCATGCGACAGCCTGTCCCGGCCCGACAAAGATATTCATGGTGAACCTGCGCTGCGCGCACAAATGATCAGCACACAATGAAACAAAAACGAGCAAGGCAGCCGCATCAGCTGTGCGGCTGCCTTGAAGGATCGTTGAAAAACGGCAGCCGCCGCTCGGTTTACTTCAATCTCAGTACGCCCGGCGCAGAACCGGACCGACAGGCGCACAAACCCGGTCCATGTACCACCCATAAGGCGTCTCGACACGCACCAAGGGGCAACGGCGCCACGGCACGTAGCGATATGGATACGGCTGCGCCCAGAACGTAACAGGCGTCATCTGGCTCGCGCCCGTGAGCAGGGCTGCCGGCGCAGGCATCTGCATTGCAGCGTTCGCTCCGCTCGCTGCGCAGAACGTGACAGTTGCAGCCAAAAGACCTGCCCGCATCAACGTCTTAAACATCCAAAAAGCTCCTCGCCCCTGCGGATTTGATCCCCGACTCGTGCTTGTCAGACCCCAGTCGACCAACGTCACGGTCCATAACGCCACTCCGCGACTAGCCCAAATAGTGAACCGAACTTTACCAAGGCCACCGGCGGAAATGCAACCGATGCCGGGGCGGCCGAGGGCCTTTTGGGACGATATGGCGCGCAAGTGTGGCTTCTTGGTCCTATTTTTCCTCACTCCAGGCGCCCGGAGCAGCGAGGTCGGGTGAACGGCGGTACACATCCCGAAGGAACTGGTAGTTGACCGTCTGAGCCAAAGGCACGTCCTCCTCGCCGAGCTTGGCGAACAGGAGGATATCGCGAAGCGTCCGCCAGCGGCTTTCGTCGTAGTCGCCGATGCGGCCGCCCGTCGGCAGCACCAGCGAGCGCTGCTGCTGCAGCTCGAATTTCAGGCGCTCGGAATTCAGCCTGGCCGGGCCGGTGCCGGCGAGAACGGGCACGCTCCGTGCATAGTCCGCGTAGGCAAATTGCCATCCTCGAATGAGCCCCTGAAGGACGTCGGCGATCACCGACGGTTGGTCATGGATGAGATCATTGCTCGCGAAATAAACCTGGCCCGGGACATGGATGCCGTGGTCCTGCGGTTTGATGACGTTCAGCTTCGCGAAGGTCGGACTGGAGGGATCGGGCTGCTCGTCGATGGCGGCGATGATCGCATCTACCTCCCCGGCCCTCAGAGCCTCGAAGCTCTCGCGGTCTGGGACCTTGGTGATCTGGCTTCGGGGAAGCCCGAGCTGCGCCATCATGGCATCAAAGACGACGTCCCCCTCACTCGCCCTGCGGTATCCGACCCGTTTTCCGACCAGATCAGCCGGCCGCCGCAAGCCCGAGCTTTCGAGCGTGAAAATCGCGACAGAGGTATCGAGGAAGCTTGCAGCGAAGGCGGTTACGGGAACGCCGCGCCAGCTCGCCAGCAGGAAGTTCTGGCCGCTCGTCACGCCGATGGCATGTTGGCGTGCAATGGTTTGGACGAAGTCAGGATCTTCGGGCTGAACCGACACCTCAACGCGGGAGGAGAAATATCCCTGCGTGGATGCAGCGAGCTCGCCGGCAAACCGCGCGCCATATCGCCCGTCAAGGAGGAGCTTGATCGCGACGGGCCTGGAAGCCGCCGGAGTTCGGATGGGCGCCGCATCGGGACGAAGAAGGAGAAGCACGAGTCCCACCAAGGCGACGGCCGCAAGGCCAATGGCGAGGTACCGCTTCCCTCTCGGCCGGGTCCGCCGCCGGGACTGGGTGCGAGGCAACGAAGACTTCCTAACGGGTTGTGAAATTTAACATATCAGTCGAGGCGAGATGGGCTACAATGCAAGCTTGTGGGGTAAGGTTAATTTTTCCTTCGCCTTGTTCTAACAGCGATTTCGCCCGATAGCACGGCTTGTTCGGGCTAATGAATTTTGCGTCAATGGGTTTGGCAGGATGACAATTCTTTCCACTCGGCCGGTGCCCGTCGCCGATTCGACGACGGAAATTCGTGTGGTCGAGCCAGTCGCCGAAACAGCTGTGGGATTTGCGCCGAGCTGGCTGCGACCTGTGGTTGTCGAGCGGCTGATGGCTGTGGTCGATGCGGCGCTGATCGTGGTCAGCGGGATCGCTTGCGCGGTCGGCTATCACGTCGTGACCGCGGGCACGCTCGGCAAGGCGGATGTCTATGCGGCGGCGAGCGTGCTGGTGGCGGTCAACTTCATCCTGCTGACCATCGTGCAGCAGGGCTATCGCCTGAAGACCGTCACCAACCTTGCCCGCACGTTCCGGATGACGCTGACGACGTGGACCTTCCTGTTCGGCGCGCTGCTGGCGATCGCCTTCACGATGAAGGTCAGCGACGAGTTCTCGCGCGGCACCACGATCTCGTTCTATCTGGTCGGCCTTGCCGCGCTGCTGGCCTGGAAGACCGTGGCGGCGCGCTGGACCGCGCATGCCTTGCGCACCGGAGCCTTCGCCAACGGCCGCGCGATCATGATCGCCGAGTTCGGCCTTGCCTCCTCCTCCAACGCGGTCGACGACCTCGGCCAGCACGGCTACCGCCTGATGCGCCTGATGGAGATCCCGGCCAAGGAGCTCGCTTCGCCGCTGCTGCTCTCCTCGCTGGCGCCGCGCTTCGAGGAGCTGATCAATTACGCGCGCGAGCACCGGATCGAGCACGTCTTCCTCCTGATCAACTGGAGCCGGCAGCATGCGATCGACAGCATTCTGGACGTGCTGAAGATCCTCCCCCTCCCGGTGCATCTGGTGCCGGACCCCAACACGGCGCGCTTCCTGCGCTATCCGCTGACCGGCACCGGCAGCACCTTCACCGCCGAGCTGCGCCGCGCCCCGCTCTCGTGGCGCGAACGCGCGCTCAAGCGCGCGCTGGACCTCGTCGGCGCGAGCCTTGCGCTTTTCGTGTTCGCGCCGGTGATGCTGGTGACCGCGCTCCTGATCAAGCTGACCTCGACGGGGCCGGTGTTCTTCCGCCAGACCCGCCACGGCTTTGGCGGGCGCGCGTTCAGGATCTTCAAATTCCGCACCATGCGCGTGCTCGAGGACGGCGCGACGGTTGTGCAGGCACAGAAGAACGACCCGCGCGTCACGCCGATCGGCAAATGGCTGCGCAAGACCTCGATCGACGAGCTGCCGCAGCTCCTCAACGTGCTCAAGGGCGACATGTCGCTGGTCGGCCCCCGCCCGCACGCGGCCGCCCACAACACCGAATATGAGCAGATCATCGGCAACTATGCCTTCCGCCACCACGTCAAGCCCGGCATCACCGGCTGGGCCCAGGTTAATGGTTATCGCGGAGAAACCCGCACGCTCGACCTGATGCAGAAGCGCGTGGAGTATGATCTGTGGTACATCAACAATTGGAGCTTGTGGTTGGACACTAGAATTGTCTTCCGAACCGCCGCCGCACAATTTTTACATCCTGCTGCCTACTAGCATCGCAATGTCAGTTCAGATTGACCCCAAACTCGTGTCGGCGTCAAACGCCAATCCCACCAGCAATAAGAAGGCCGAAGTCGTTGGCATCCAATATCTGAGAGGCATTGCTGCCATCGCGGTCGTATTCGACCATTCCGCTGGAATGGGAGCTTTCGACAAATACTTTGGCGTGACTATCTTCAACAATTTCCTCATGTACGGAGCTCATGGGGTCGACATATTTTTCGTCGTGAGTGGATTCATCATTGCGTACGTTGCCCTTCGTCCGAAGGACTTTGTCCCGGAACTGACCTTTCTAGATTTTTTAAGGAAGCGAGCGCTCCGGATCTTACCGTTAATGTGGCTGGCAATTGGCTCTTATGCAATTCTTCGTATGTTGGGCGGAGTATCTGCGAACTGGGCGGATTACTTGCGTGCAGCCTTCCTATTTCCGGTTGGCCAAGTTGCTCCGCTCAACATTTGGACGCTGAGACATGAGATGCTTTTCTACTTTCTTTTTGGATTTACCTGGCTTGGGTATCCACTAATTCGATACGGGATTTTTCTATGGTTCGCTGGGCCGGTGCTGAGCGCATTGCTGGGGGGGGCGGGAAGAAACGATCTATGGGATTTCCTCGTCAGCCCAGTTAATCTAGAGTTCGGCGTCGGGTTTTGCTTAGGCTTACTATACTTAAGAGTGGGCGGCGCTAAGGCAGTTATCTCTTACCAATTCGGACTGCTGGTTTCCGCCACAGTCATAATGATGACGCTCGCTTTTTTCTATGGTCGCACACTTGGCACGCTCGAATCGGTTGTGTTCACCTCTCTATGTTCTGCACCCATCGTTGCCTTTGCAGCTTTCACAAGCCCAGCCAAGCGCAATCGCCTCGGCATCTTGCTTGGAGAAGCTTCATATTCAATATATCTCTTCCATCCCCATATCATCTCCGCCGTGCTTCGGCTCCTAAAGTCCGCAATACCAAATTTGCCCCCCCACGGCGCGATCCTGCTTGCTGCATGCACTGGTATCGCTGGAGGGATGATCATCCACAGGTTCATCGAACGGCCCTTGTTGACTCGCTTCAAGAGCGATTTTTCGGGCCGGCGCGCTCCGAATCTAGCCGCCACCTAATCGGCCTTTAGAGCTCGCGCAAAGAGGTGGTTAGACAAATAGACCAGCATCTTCAAAGATATCCAGTACGTTCGCCAGTGCACAACTTTCAGATTTCCGGCCCGAACTTCGGACCAAAATCTTGGAAAAGAGGTACCGTCCCCCTCTCTTGCGGAGAAAACTAACGCTCGCTCAAGCGTGCGAACAAGTTCTCTGTTTAAGAACTCCAGCAACTGCTGCGATCTTCCGTACTTCTCAAGCAGTTGCTTCGCGGCCTGAATGCGGTTGCTACTTTGCATCGAGACACGTTCGCCTCGGTGTTGCACAAAATACACCAAGGGCTCCGAGATAGAAGCGAACTTGCACGTGCCTGCCAAGCGGTACCAAAGATCCCAATCTTGATATGACTTGAGTGCTTCGTCGAAGCCTGATGCGCCTTCAAGCGCAGATCTCGTAACGGAGACGCAGCTAGTTGTGGGTGGACAAAATCCATCGCGAAGCAACGCCGTTCTCATGTCTGAGGCCGGCGGCCTGGCCAAGCGTACGAAGTCTTGTTCAGATGATCCAAATGTGTAGACTACGCCTGAGTAAACGACCTCCGCCGCACTCTCGATGTGCTTGCGAGTGTGCTTGGCTATTTTTTCACTGTCCCAATAATCATCGTCATCCACAAACATAACGATATCAGAACAACAAGATCTCCACCCCACATTTCGCGCTTCACCTCCCAACAGCAAGCGCGTTTTAGCAATGACATCTGCTTGGGTTAGACCAAGCAGCTCAACCATACGTTCAATAGTTTCCTTTTCCGCTGGATCCGAGGCTACTATCTTGATTTCATGAGCTTGCTGGGACTGCCCTTGGAGACTCCTGAGGCAGCGCTCAAGAAGTTCAGGCCGTCGAAATGTCGGAACTACCACACATGCGGTTGGGACCAAATTTCTCATCGATGCACCGTTTTGCAAAAGCCGTATTGATTATATTGGGTATCGACAACTCTGAGCGACCTGTCTTTTCATCGCTATTCGCACCTCGAATGATTCAGTTAGCATTGTTGGCCATCACACTTACTGCAATTGCTTCTCCTCGCGCTTCGGCCCGCACCATTTTTGTTCAACCAGAAACTTCATCAACCGAGAATACATTCGCCAGCCTACTCGAAGCAGTCGAGGCGGTGCCCAAGATTCGCTCTGGATTGGCTGCTGGAGAAGAGATAACTATTGAACTCCCTCCCGGCATCCACAGGCTTTCAGAACCAATACTCTTAAACGCCATGAATTCGGGGCTTCCAAGCTCCCCATTGACCATCAGAGGAGCACCAGATGGCAGCAGCCAACTGCTTGGATCGGCCCTGATCTCAAGCCGCCCTGCAGTCCCGAGCGACGCCCCTGACGTTCGCATTCCCGCGGAAGCACGATTCGTTGCACTTCCAAGCCAACCTTTTGAATTCCACAAATCACAGAGGAGCACCTACACCAAGATTTCAAGCTCTGGTCTTGAAGTCTTTCAAGGCGATCGGCGCCTAACGTTCGCCCGCTGGCCCCGTCAGGGGTTCAGTGAGGATATTAGCGTTCAGCTCTCTGGCCAGTCCCCTGAAGTTCGACTGTCTCCAGAGCAGACGAAACAGCTATCGCATGAAAAGGCGATGTGGATCTCCGGATATTGGGCCCGTGACTGGGCATACGAGTCCGTCCCTGTAAAGAGCTTCGATCCAGCGAGCCAGACCTTTCAAGTAGACCGACTGCAAACGCCCCTTCAAGCACGTAGTCACTTTCGATTCTTCGTCGAAAATATTCTCGGAGGCCTCAGTTCTCCAGGGCAAATGGTTTTGAATTCACCGAACCATCTATTGTTCATTCCGTATGGAGGACAAGAAAGCGAGGTTTCTGTATCCGTATCGAAGCACATCTTCGTGCTGCAGAATGCAAGAAATGTCCACATTGAACGATTGCAACTCGGTCAAACCTTAGGAGAGGCTATCCGCATCGTTAACTCCTCTGACATTGAGGTGCGAGAGTGCTCGATTAAGGGCACCGGAACATGGGGGGCAGTCGTTTCCGCTAGCGCTCGAGTGTCGTTCGATCGCTGCTTGATCTCGGAAACCGCGGAAGGCGGCATTTCACTTGATGGAGGAAACCGACGAACGCTTGCTCGGTCCGACAATTTCGTCAGAAACAGCGTAGTTGCGTACTTCGGACTAGAGAATCCCGCTTACCGGCCTGGCATTCAGCTCCAAGGAGTTGGAAATACGGTTGTAGGCAGTCTCATAGCGCACGGCCCGCATTCCGGAATTACAGTCTCCGGCAACGACAACACCATCGAAAGCAATGAGCTTACTGATTTGCTTACGCAAACCGACGACGCCGGCGCAATCTATATGGGTCGGGATTGGAGCATGCGCGGGAACTTGATTACTGGCAATTTCTTCCACGACATTCTCCCCAACTCGAAGAGGACAGCCGTGGGTGTCTACCTAGATGACCAATTTAGCGGCGCAACGATTGATAGAAACGTGTTCTATAAAGTGAACCTCCCGATCTTGCTTGGTGGCGGGCGTGACAACAAGATATCTCGCAATCTGTTTCTAGCTCCCACCAAAGCGGCCATTTTGGCGGACAACCGGGGCATGACCTGGCAGCGGCCGATGGTCTCTAGCGAGTTCGAGAAGAAGCTCGTTGCAATGCCATTTCAATCGGAAACGTGGCGAGTTCGATATCCATCGCTCGCTGCCATTAGCACGGAGCAAAAGGGCGAGCCTGGCGGAAACGAGATACGGTCTAATGCCGTGGCTGGCGGGGCACTGAAGCGATTCCTGGGGGACGC
Organism: Bradyrhizobium sp. SZCCT0231; assembly: GCF_018130245.1. Classification (GTDB taxonomy): domain Bacteria; phylum Pseudomonadota; class Alphaproteobacteria; order Rhizobiales; family Xanthobacteraceae; genus Bradyrhizobium; species Bradyrhizobium japonicum_F. The sequence goes on along the minus strand of NZ_JAFCKP010000002.1, from coordinate 165,487 downwards.
GACGGAAAGATTGGTCAATCTAAGTGACAATCAGGATGGACTTTCACTTCCTGACGAAATTGGAGCAAAGTCGGCTCGCGAGGCTGTATCGACATTTTTGTCGCTACACCCCGATGTTTCAAAGGCACTGGCCTTACCAGCGCTACCCAAACGAATGGAATAGAGAGCTACGGATGGCATTTGCGCATCTTAACAAACTTTGCAGGATTCCCGACAAAGACTGACCAAGCATCCACGTCTTTAAAGACCACGGCGCGGGCGCCGATAACAGCGCCTTCTCCTACAGTAACGCCCGGACCAATAAACGTGTCGGCGGCTACCCACGCCTTTCTCTTCAGGAGGATGGGTTTGGTAATAAGCTGGAAGTTTGGATCATCTATATCGTGCGTGCCAGCGCAAAGGTGCGCCCTCTGCGAGACCACGACAAAGTCTTCCAACACAATCGGCGCCTGAGAGTAGCACAGCGCCCCCCAAGCAAGCACCGAGTGTTCACCCATTGTGAGATGAGGTGGGAACCAAATCTTGGCGGATCCATAAATACGAGCCGTTGACGCGATCTTTGCCCCGAAGAGACGAAGCAAGAAACGTCGCCACGGATTCAGTGGCGGGGGGGTCCACGACGCGAGTAGTAGCCAAGTGATGTTCCACAACGCCCGAATCAATCTATTCGACAGTGGAAAGCTCGGTTCGCCAACCACAGAATTGCTATGCTTTGCATCAAGAGGCTTCATCAGAAAGGATTTCCGTTAAAACAGAGGTCAAATCCTCAGCAGCACGCTTGACTTCAAATTGCTTCAAGAAACAATTGCGTGCCAATTGTCGCATTCTGGCTTTGTTTGCCGTGTCCAATCGTAGGAATTGCCGCAGACAACTCACCGTGCCTGCCTCTGTGTCCTCTGCGACAAGGCCACATCCTGATGCTTTGATCTCCCTCCAGATGTTAACCTTGTTGGAGATCAGCACCGGCAATTCGCATGCCAGCGCTTCAGCGACGGCAATTCCGAAATTTTCTTGATGAGAGGGTAGGACAAACGCCGTAGCGCCGCGAAAGGCCCCCCATTTTGCGTCACCAGTCAACATGCCCGGCCAGTGTATCCGATTGGAGATTCCAAGACGCCTTGCCTCCAACTCCAGCGCCTGGCGCCAGTTTACTTGGTCGGGCCCTGCAATAACGAGATCCAACTCCTTGAACTCGGATGCGATGGCACCAAAAGCCCGTATCAGGATGTCGCAACCCTTCTTCGGATGGATCCTCCCCAGGAAGAGCAGATATTCTCGATCCTTCAGTTCGGGCACAAGTTGCCGGAACGCTATATCACGCTTTTCGTCAAGCCTTGGTGCATCCGCCGTGCCAAATGCAACCACGCGCTCTCGATATCGGTGCCCGTGGAAACTTTGGCGGGCGAGTCTACGCTCCTCTTCGCAGGTAAACAGCACGTAGTCGGCGTCCCTCAAGACGCGACCTTCTGCCAAATGCCAGTAGATCTGCTTCACAAAATGCTTTGTTGGGCTTGCCTTCCTAAACCAAGGATCCAGCATGCCATGAGCAAAGACTACATAAGGTATTTGCTTGGCAAGCCCCAGCCAAGTACCTACCGACGAATAGTTCCAAAGCCCCTCTACAATGGCCACATCATACTGGCTCGCGTGCCGACGCAGCCACGGCACAAATGTCGTCGAGTACCGAACCCGAGAGCGCATCCCGCGCTGCCCAAGCGCGTGCACCTCGAATGGAAAGGAGGGTAGGTACTGCGCATCAGGTGGATCGAGAGAGGCGACCGTGATCTGATGCCCCTGATTCCGCATCTCTTCTGCGGTACGGAGCAGTGACTCTATCGGCCCGCCAAATCTTTGGTCAACTGAGCCTATTATCCTTAAAATCTTCATACGTACACTATCTAAGACTCGACGAAACTGGACCGGTCGATCGTCCCAATGAATACGATTGGAATTCGCGCAAGACATCAACTCTCTTTCTTTGCGGCGTCGACGCGCGAAGTGAGTTGTGTAGCATTATCGAGAGCGCGATGATGACGAACTTATCGACGGTTAGGAAACCTCCGTTCTGGATTGAAAGCGCCAGAACGTAGACCAACACTTCCGTGTTTCGAAAGCTGAAAAGAACTACTCCCACCAGTAAGAAACCAACAAAGCCGTAGTTGATGATCAGATTGAACAACCCATTGTGTGTCATTTCTGCCGCGGCGAGATCACCCGAGAAGGAATAGCCCATATCCTGGAACGGAGCCAACGGGATTCCCAGAGGATACTGCGGAAGTATCTTCGGGATTGCCTCCAGCGGACCGAAGATACGACCCATGATCGACGCGTCATAGTCGCCTCCAGTCAAGAGGCGATCTGAAATCGGATTGTCCGTCAACGTAACCGCTAGCAGGATACCAAATAGCGAAACGACGCAGCCGTAGAATATCGCCGGCGAACGCAGCGCCCCTCTCATACAGATCGAAAGATAGAGAAATATGAAGAGTATACCTGACAGCGATCTGGAAATGCCGACGATGACAACAAGAAGCGCTGCAAGCAGCTGGACCGAGCGCCTTTTCTTCAAGAGAGGACTGATAGCGAAGATGAGCGATAAGCAGATTCCACCCAGATAGGAGGGCTCAGCGAAGGTCCCGCTGGGGCGAAGATTCGAGTAGAGTAGAGCAAGTTCTCCAGGCAGAGTATTTGTGTTTTGGGAGAAAAGCTCCATCGGAATTCCGAAGTAGGCATGCGATCGAAGATACACTGTCTGAACGATCACCATCAACAACGTGCCGAGACCGAATAGCCAGATGGCGAACAGAACTCGCGATAATATTCGCGAGTTGAAAATAGGCAGCGACCACGGCGCAGACCCAGTCACAAGAAAGAAAGCGACCGCCTCTCGCACAGTTCTGAGCACGTCTTGACCTGATGCGCCGCCATATGATGCCGTGGCGAGGATCATCAGCAAGCAAGCAATTGAACGAAACACAAGGTTTTGCTGCCACAGTGTTCGAAAATTGGACGCCCCCGCTATAAAGAGAATCAGCGCCGCCCCGGCCGTCGAGACAGAGGCATAGTAAGAGTAGCCCAACTGAATGAAGGGTAGGACGAATAGAAACGTTGATGGTAGCAGCACGCTCATCGCAGCCGGAGTATCTTAAGGTACCTGACTGCAAAATTAAGTGGCCAGAGAGGGCCACCAAATTCATAACAAAACCTATACCATTCCCGCCAAGGAATGCCCTTCGCGTTTGTAGTAATGAAACGCCAATTGCTCAAAGTCAGTGAGCCGATAGAGGCCTCGAACTTTTGGTTTGGCTCCTGTTGGGCAACCGGCTGCTTTAGCTCTATGATTCCATATCCTAATCGCCTCGCACGCAGGCCGTAATCTATGTCCCCGAAGGCGTGACGATAATTTTCGGAATTGATACCAACCTCCTTCGCAGCGATGGCTGGAATGAGGACACAGTTTCCGTTCATCGTGTGGCATTCGGTTTCCTGTTCGGTCAAGAACCGAAAATTGAGTCGCGATACAATCCTCGACCTGACGAGTCCCCCGTAAGATACGGCTCGAGTATGAGGGTCGATTGTTCGCCCCACTACTATCGTCCGGGGATTGGATGCGTGTCGATACTCCTTCAACAGGTCCGCGATCGCTGAAGGTCGGAGAGTGGTGTCGTCGTTCAGCCAAAGAAAGAAATCGGGGCTGAGCGCAAGTGCAGTTTGCCAAGCCAGTCGCATACCGCCGTTCCAGAAAAGCGATCCCGATCCCTTTACCAATATGGCCTCGGGGTGCTCGTTGCGAACTGCCTCCGACGTACCGTCGGTTCCGTCATCGACAAGCACCAGCTGAGACTTGAATGAATTATTGATCGCCGCCGGAAGCGCGCGTAGGGCTTCTAGCGTGACGTCCTTGCGGTTGAAGCAGGTCACTAGAACGACGAGCTTAGGGAGATGTGTGCTGACCATTTTAATTTCTTTGGAGCTTAGTGTTCGAAGCTATCTGTATCCTTTTGATAGCCAGGGAGAAAGTAAAGCTTAATCGGAGAGAGGTGAACGGCCGCGGCCAACGCAACCCAGGGAACAAGAGATGCAGAAAGGACCATCAAGGCTTCCGCAAAAGGTCCAAACGAGTTTCCGGATGCAAATCGACTCACAGCTAGCGCTGTCACTCCGACCATCAACGCAATGAGGATGCCTGGAAAGCAGGCTCGAGCATAATCTTTGAAGCAGAAAATGCCATCGCGCTGAGTTATCCAAACCATGATCGGAACCGCTATCAGCAGAGTCGCGAATGAAAATCCAGCAGCTGCGGCTGTGGGGCTAAAGAATGAGCCGATCACGGCCCCCCCGCCTCGCAGGCCAACATCAGCGAAGCCCCACCACTGGAGCTCCTTTACTCTTCCTTGGCTCATCATGAACTGACCAAATGGTCCCATCAGTCCGAGTGCAGCGAGCGAAGGAGAGAGCCACGCAAGTATCTGCCCCGCCGCCGTCCATTGATTGCCCAGCACTAGCGTTGTCGCTGCTACTGCTATAAAGGGCAGCAGAACCGCTAACGGAACAAATAAAGTGCTGGTAAGGACAAGAAGGTCGCCATAGATTTTTCGGGTATGATCAACATCTCCTCGGACTCGGCAGAGGAGCGGAAATTGTACCTGAAGGTATGGATTTAGAACAAACGAGACAGGCATACCGTACAGAGCTTGGGCGCGATTGAAGGCCCCCATCGCAGTTGACCCTGACTGATATCCCACGGCAACTGACCCGATGTTGTTAGTAATAAAGTTCAAAATGGCGTAGGCACTAACCCTGAAGCCAAAGAGCAGATACTGGAAGCCCAGCCTGCTGGTGGTATCGATCTTCGGCACCCAACGTCCAAACAGAATGGCGATAGCTGAGGTAGCGATAGCCTGCAGAGCGGCTCCAATAACGACGGACAGCGCGCTCCGCGTAAAGTAGGCAAGTAGCACGGACACAATCGCCCCTACTGCTAACCCACCGATCTCAGCGAAAAAGACGCCCTTCAAATTGAAGTCCCGTCTCAGGATAGCGGCGTGTATCGTACCGATTCCCGATGCAAGCAATCCGAACGAAGTAAGATACAAAAGAGGCTTCAGATCATCTTCACGATAGAATTGGCTGACAAGCGGAGCAGCGAGCAGCACCAAGGTCGATGCTAAAACTGAAAGGCCGGCGTTGTACCAAAAGAGAGCGTTTCTATCGGCCAGCGGAAGATCTTTGGACTGTATAGCCGCCGAGGAAAGGCCAGAATCACGCAGCGATGTAAGCAGTCCGGTGAATGTGGTTACCATCGCAACCAAGCCGAAATCATGCGGCGTAAGTAGCCGCGCCATCACAGCCAATGAACCGAATGAAATGATGAACGATGCAGCTCTATTGGCATAAGCGTAAGTAGCTGCACCTACCAGGATACGCCTGTCCAGGAGCGCACTCGTCCGACGCCGGTCACGTTGCGACAACAAGCTCATCTCTGCTGGATAGAATAGCGAAAGAACTTCATTGCGCGCATTGTCCCCAAAATAGTGTCGGTTCGCTTGTAGGGTTGCACCGTTAGCTCGTTGCATGCCTGAGAATTGAAATAACAGACCTTAGCCTTGATGATCCGCGGACACTTGTTTCTGATGCTAACTATATGATCTAGCATTTGCCGATCACTGACGTGGGGAACGGCAGCCGCTTCAATGTCAAGGCACGGGTGGCCAAGAGCATCGCGAACAATGGGGTCAGCGGATTGCTCGGCGGGTCCCTGAAGCGTAAGTCCCGACCGGTTCGGAAGGCTGGTCTGCCCTAAGACCGTTGATGCTGAGGGCAAAGTAGCAAGAACTGCAATAGCACATCCGCGAAGCCTGAAGAAAGTGCTTGCCATTATCGAAACCACCTTTCGTCTGAGGCAACGCCGGGTACGCTGACATTGACGCTGGCCCGAGCCAACACCTTGGCGAAAGCGTCACGCGCGGCAATATCTACCCCCCCGAGGCTCACTAACAGCCGCTCCCTCTGATCCCAGCCAACCCCCTTCATATTCGCTGCAGCCTCTTCAACGAAGCCGCTGTCGACGATGTTCGAGAATTCCAAAACAACATTCGCTTGCGTCAGCTGTTCGAGTGCCGGAAAAACCGCAAGCGCCATCTTGTTGCGGCGAAGCGCGATCCAGCCTTCTCGCGGACCGGTCGCATAGGACTGATCGAGATACCTGAGGCTCTTAGCTTGAAATCCACTACGCGACATCTCTAAAGAATAGGCCATCAACCAAAGGAAAGAATTGTTCGGACTAAAGGAAAGCGCGGTCCTAACCTTGACCTCAGCCGAGACTGTCTCGCGGTCAGACTCCTCCGAATTCTTCCGCCGCAAACCCTCTTCAGCTACGCGTAACGCAATAAGCGCATCTGCTTGCGAGAAATCCGGCTGCAGGACAGCCCCGCGCGGCGCAGCGTTCATGCGCACTTGCCAATCGGGAAGTACGCCGGGCTTGAAACGTTCGTCTGCGCTGATCCGCGCGGCCACGTCACGGGCCGGCGCCGTCAACCGGAATGAGGGCCAAGCGATCGACGTCCAGACGAGGCAGACAAATCCGAGCAGCAGCAGCAAGGCACGCACGTATATCCACCATCTTGGCTGATGCCTGCTCAACATAGCCTTTACTCGACGTACCCGTAGCGGGCATAGTATTTCTGGTAGTAGTAGCGGCCATGGTAAGATTCATAGCGCGCCAGCGCCCTCGTGTCGGCCTTGTTGAGGACCACGCCGAGCAGCTTATTCTGAATCTCCGGCGCGCTGCGCAGATTGTGTTTGACAACGTCTATGTTCGTTGCGCCCCACTCGACCACGAACACATAAGAATCCACGAAGGTCGACGTGACGCGCACGTCGACCACGGGGGCCATCGGCGGCATGTCGAGCACAATATAGTCGTATCGCCCACGCAGCAAACTGATCACGGCATGCATTGCCTTGGACGCAAGGATCTCGTTGGTGTGCAAGAGTTTCGAAGTAGCTCCGGCGCACAGCACTGCGAGTCCGGTCTGCGGATCGACGCTGATGGCATCCTGAAGCTGCACTTTCTGGGCGACGACGTCGATCAGCCCCACAGTCGCATCCGGCCGTAGCACGCGGGACAGAGAGGGGTTGCGCAGGTCGCAATCTACCAGGAGCACCTTGGCCCCCGAATGCGCCATCAGCTGCGCGAGGTTAATCGAGAGCGTGCTCTTGCCCTCGTTCGGTAGCGTCGAAGTCACTGCGAGCACCCGGTTCTCGCGCACGACAGAATTGAGATCGACCGCCACTTTCAGCGACCGCACCGCCTCTGAAAAGCGCGACAGGGGATTGTCCACGACATAGCGCAAGAGATTCGGCTCGGAAGGGGCCTTCTTGCGGCCAAGCTTGCCCGAGAGAGCTGTAGCGGACGCCTGAGTGATAAGCGCGGGCAGGATCGCGACACAATTAGCGCCTAACTGCTGCTCCACCTGGCCGGTGGTACGGAACACCTTATCGTTGAGCTCGCGCGCCATCGCCGCGCCGAAAGCGAGCATCAGACCGCCCAGCAGGCTGATGGCAAGGACAATCAGCGTCTTCGGATAGCTCTTAACTAGCGGCGTAGTCGCCGCGCTGATCACGCGCGCCTCGGTGATTGGGAACGACTGCTGCTGCACGCTCTCCATGTAACGCTGCAGGAAATTGTCGTACATCGCCTGGTAGGACTGCGCGCTGCTCTCAAGCTCGCGGAGCTGCACCTGCGCCTGATTGGTGAGTTGCGATTCCGAGACGACGTTGCTGAGGCTAGACTTGATACTCTCCTCGCGCGTCATCGCGATGTCGTAGTCGCTCTTATAGGATTCCTGGATCCGCTTCAGCTCGTCTGTAATGTTCTTCTTGATCTCCGCCATCTGCCTGCGCAAATTGACAGCGGCCAGATGGTCGGCGCCGTATTTGGCTGCCCAGATTGATTCCTTGGAGGCCATATCAACGTATTGCGCGCGCAGCTTGACGATGGTGTCGTTCTTCAGTGCGTCGGTGACGTTAGCGTCCGGAATCTCCTGCTTGAGGATGTCGTTCATGCGATCGAGGCGTGCCTTGGCCTCGGCCGTGGCAGCATGCGCCATGATCAGCTGGCTGTTCACCTCGGCAAGCTGTTGCTCGTTCATCAGCCGACCGCCGGTGTCGACGATGTTGTTGGCGGTCTTGAAATCTACCACCGCCTTCTGCGCGGCGGATGCCTGTGTCCGCAGCTCCTTGATGCGGTCCTGCAGCCAGACGCTGGCGCGGCGGGTGGCTTGGTACTTCGCCTCGAGTTGGTCGACGATGTACGTGTCGGCGATCGCGTTGGCGATGCGCGCCGCCTTGACGGGGTCGCGCGAGGTGTAGCCGATCTCCATCACATAAGTGAGGCCGAGACGCTTGATCGTGCGGTTTTTCTCGAAGCGCTCCAGCGCTTTGCGCGTCAGCTCGAACTCGGACGACGCATGCCCATCGGAAAAAAGGCTAGCAACGGTGCCGATCACGGAGCCGAGCAGACCGCCGCTCCCGCCGGTAAATTCGGGATCATCGATCAGGTGCTGATCGCGGATCACGGCGAGGCTAATGTTCTCGGACTTCAGGATCTCAACCTGGGTCTCCACCGTCGCCGAATCTATGGCGACATCGCCAAGCATCGATTGCTGCTGGAACAGCTGCACCTTGCGGGTGTCGATGACCATCGAGGCGGTTGAGGTGAACTGGGGCGCGGCCGTGAAGAGATAGAGCAGCGCCAGGATCACGCAGGCCGAGACGATCGCGACCATGGTCGGGAACTGGCGCCTCACAATGTCGAGATAGGAGGTCAGCGTCTGCGACTGGGAGCCGTCGGCCTCGGCGAAATCACGATTGATTTCTGAGGTCGGCTTGTTCACCTGCAACATCTAGCAATTCCTGAAATGGATCGATGTGTCGTTTAAGGATTGACGTTGCGTCCGGAGCAAACCGGATGCCAAAGCCCGCGCTGCGCGCAACACTAACACAACCCTGCCTGCAATTGAACGCGGCCGATGCAGCGCGCAACGCAGCTTGCGCGATTCTTGCTTGAAGCTTAACGGCGCAAAAGCAAAGCGGCGCCCGCTGGCGCCGCTGCCGTGAGATCTCATCGGCCGGCCGCTTGGCCGGCTCCGCTCAGCGCGGACTGACGCTGTTCGTGCTGCCAACAACGCCGCCGTTGCCGGTATTGGGTGCGTTATTGCCCGTCGTGTTGTTGCCAAACACGACGACACCGCCGCCACCACCGCCGGTGGGGAAGCCGTTGCCGGTCGGGCCGCCTGCGCCGGTGCCGCCGCCGCCCGCGCCACCGCCGGTCGCGGCGATCGCGACGTCGCCGGTCGCGGCCTGGTAGGCAGCGATCACGTCGGGGTTGCCGGTGCCGGCGATCGCGGATTGAATTTCATTGGCGTAGGCCTGGTCCTGCTGCGCGGCCATGCGGGCGACTTGGGCAAGGCCGGCGACGATCGCACGCATTTGGTCGGTGGTGGTCGCGGAATCCTTCAGAAGCGCGATCAGGCCCGGGAGCGTGGTCGGATCGGAGGCGCCGAGGTCGCGCACGCGCGAGATCAGCTGCGGCCCGCCGGTCGGATACTGCTGCAGCAGACTATTCGGCGAAGCCTTGAAGTCGGAAATGACGGTGACCGGCAGCTGGCGCTGCGGCGGGTAAATGGCGGCGCTGGCGGCCGAATTGATCGTCGCGGCGAGGGCCGCGGCCGCAGCCATGCGAAGCGCAATCTTGATAACGCTCATAAATCGACCTCCGAAAAATCAGCTGTCCCGATTGCTTCCTCGGCCCGGGCAAATGGCTGTGCTAGTTGCAGGAACCTAGCCGAAGAGAAAAGGGCTGTCCATTTATTCTAAAGACTTCGTAAACGGCGCAACTGCTTCAAATCTAGACACTTTTATGAAGCTCGGGCAGCGCGTGCGGGGCAGCGCCTGCGGTTGAAATGCGGCGCTCGCCTCGCCCCCTGGTGGCGCCCGCCTCCGCAGTCGGGCGGCCCTCCTGGGTGCGGAAGGATTGCGCCAGGCCCGCGCCGAAAAGCACAAAGAACGGAATGCTGTAGCCGGGCACCTGGAGCGTGAAGTCGAGGCACGAATGCAAGAGCGACAGCGTCGCGGTCGCCACCGCGGCCAGCGGGATGATGGCATCGCGCCGCCGTCCGAACACGCCCCTTGCCAGCACGAGCAGCATGACGGCCCAGCCGAGCGCCACCAGCAGCGCCATGGGAATGCCTACCTCGGAGGCAAGCTCCAGCGGCGTCGAATGCGCCGCATCCCAGACGCCGCGAATCGAGATGTTGGGGCTGCGATACGGCGGGAAGGCCCATTGGAAGGTGCCCATGCCGGTGCCGAACCAGGGATTGTCGGCGATGATCCGAAGCGTCGATTTCCAGGCTTCGATGCGGCCCTCGTCGACCAGGCCCTGGCTGTCGAAGCGGCTGGAGACGCGGCCGCCGAGCAGCTGCAAGAGGCCGAGCGCGACGGCAAGCCCGGAGCCGAGCGAGATCCAGATGCCGGTGCGCGGCGGCAGATCCTTCCGGAGGAAGAGTGTGAACGCGACGATCATCGCGAGCAGCGACAGGCCGACGCCGGCGCGCGAGGTCGTCATGAACATCGCCATCAGGCAGATCAAGAGGCAGCCTAGCTGCGGCAGGATTTGTTTCGGCGGGATCGCGCGCAGGTCGAGCGACAGACGCCGCCATTCGATATGCCGCTCCGGCAGGCGGCGGCGGACGTCCTCCAGGATCAGCAGCATCCAGATCACCGCGCAGGAGCCGAAATAGGCCGCTGCCGTATTGCGGTTGATGAAGGTGCCGGTGACGCTGCCGAGATAGGCCGTCTTGTCCCGCCACAGGATCATGGTCGGCTCGATCAGGAATGAGAGCACGCCGTAGAGCGCGTAGGCCGCGCCCGAGATCGCGATCACCCACAGCAAGCGGCGCGCGCGCGTCCGATCGGCGCCGATGGTGATGCCGAGCACGATGGCGAGGATGTTGGCGAGCGGCGCGCCGAGCGCGAAGAACGCCTCGTTCTTGACGATCGACGCGGACGGGGCGATCGGCACGCCGAGCAGATCCGAGGCCTGCTTCCAGATCGGCTGGAATGGCGCGACCCACGGATGGTCGGAGAGCTGCTCATGCAGCACGAAGGCGTAAGCAGCGACGATCACGGCGATGCCGGCGAGCAGCCACAGATGCGGCGCCCGCAAATCGCGCGTCGGCGCGAAGATCACCGCGATGCCGAGACACAGGCACCAGAACGCGATCGACAGATCATTGGTCGAGCCGAACGGAAACGGCGCGCCCGCCGCCACGAAGAACAGGATGAAGGTCGCGGGCAGGCTCCACGACCAGCGAATCCTGGACCAGATCATGTTGGGAGGCCAAAGGCGCATCGTCGTTCTGCGGCGAGCTTTGTTCGGGCGAGGTTTGCTTGAGCTTAGAGGAAGCAATCGATCGGATAGATCTTCAGATCCACGTTGAGGCGGCTGTTCCGGGTCTGCGCCCGGAACGCATAGAATAGTCCAAAGCCATCACTCCCCTGATCGAGTTTTATTCCGGGGGTTAATTCATCGGGCGGCACCAGGAGGCCGATGTGCCGGTTGAAGGCGGAGATCTCGATCCGCCCCTCCCCTTCGGCAAAATGCCCCTCAAGCCGGGTCACGGTGACCTTCGGCAGGCCGCGGCGCTGATGGCAGACATCCTCCTCCCAGAGCCTGGTCTGTTGCACCAGGGGTTTGCCCGGGCCATCGGGCACGACGATATCCGGGAAAGACGGGCGCAGCATCCCGAAGAACTTGCTCTCCTTGGAGTTCGCCGAGAGGCGGACGGTGAAGGACAGCTCGCCCTTGGCTCCCTTGAGGCGCGACAAGATCGGAGCATCGGGCTCGGCAAAAACCATCACATCGATGCGGTGGCGGACGCCCAGCTCTGCGGCAGCGCCGAGAGCCGTCCCGGCCGGTGCGAGCCCGAAGGCGAGAGGGACGAGAGCCAAAAGGCGGCAAGATGTTCGAAAGCGCATGAAGCCCCTTGCAATGCTGCGGGGTGACCGATGGCCGGCGCGCCGTGCCGAGTGGCGCCCGATCGAGATCCCGAGCTCGTCGCCGCAGCAGAACCGCTTCGATTGCTAAACGAAAATGGCACCGGGACAAAGCCCCGGTGCCATCGTCTTTGGTCGGTCAAGTCGGCGTCTTACGGCGCCAGCTTGACATTGTTGCGGAAGATCAGCGCGTCGTTGGCGAGGTTCACGGCATCGCTGCCGGTCGCCATGATCACACGCAGGTAGGTGAGGAACTTGGTAACTTCGACATTGCGCGAGTTCGAGACATAGATGATATCGCCGTTCTTCATCATGACCTTGGTGGCGAGGAAGAAGCCGCCGGGATCGCGGAAGTTCACGTTGAAGATGACCGGGACCGTCTCTGACGTGTACTTGCTCACGTCGACGCCGAGCTGGGCTGCGACCTCGCGCGGCTCGCGGCGATAGAGATACACGGCAGCCGGATCGGCCTGGCCATCCAAGAGGCCGCCAGCCTTGCCGACGGCTTCGCCGAGGTTGATGCGCCAGGCATCGAAGTTGAACTCGCCGCTCTGGCCGCTGGCGCCGAACGCCAGGAACTTCTGCTGCTCGCGATAGACGTAGATGCTGTCGTCGGGACGCACATAGACGTTGTTCTCGGGGGTCATCACGAGATTTTCGAACGGCACGGTCGCCCGCTTGCCCGCGCGCTCAAGCATGACCCAGGTCTCGAAGCCCTGGCCCTTGATGCCGCCGGCGCGGGTAATCGCATCGAGCACGCGATCCTTGGCACCCGCCGCGCTCGCCGGATAACGCGCCGGCGAGTTGACTTCGCCGAGCACGCTGATGAGCTGGGTCCGCTGCGAGGACATCGCAACGACCGCCTGCGGCTCGATGGCGCGGTTACCGATCTTGTCGACGATCGCGCGCTGAATTTGGACCGCCGTCAGACCCGCCGCCTTGATCTGGCCGGCATAGGGCACGGTGATGAAGCCGTCATTGTCGACCGACTGATCCGGGATGGTCACATAGTTACCCGGACGGACGCCGGCTTCCGCCGGGATGAACAGACCGCCTGCCGCGGCTTCGAAGATGGTGACGCTGACGACGTCGCCGATGCCGAACACGATGCTGGCGGGCGGACGGCGGTCGGTGAACATGCCGGCGAGCCCCTTGGGCTCATGGGTGTGCAGGATCTTCACGGTGGCCGGATTGAGCGGCACCAGCTCATAGGCCGGCGCGTTTTCAGTCTGGATCTTGTTGTTGACGTCGTCCGTCAGCGGTCCCGAGCCGGGATTGGTCGAACAGGCTCCGAGCGCCAAAGCGATCGCCAGCAACGCAAGCTTCAACACATAGGTCTTGGCAATAGATGACATGAATCGCGCCCGAGGGTCCCCAATTGACGTAAATTGGTACGGCCTAGGGGTGGGTGCGACAAGTGTTGCCGGTGGTTAACGGAGCGATCCGTTGGCCACTGTTGCGTGCAGGCCACTGTTTGGGGCCTAGTTTAACCCTTTGTGACCATTTGTTGTATTTCGTGTGCCCGGTTCGAGAGCAAATCGCCCTAGTCGAGGGATCGGTGTGTCGAGCCCAAGGCTTCTTGGCCTCGCCGCCGTCTGCTAAGGCTTGGCCCGTTAAGAGCAGGAATCCCCTTGTCTGGCCTCCTTCTGATCCCGCTGCTGGCGGGTTCCCTCCTTGGCGCCTCTGATCGCACGTGGGGCCCTGCCATCCCCTGCCTTGGGATGGCGGGGGCGTCCTGTCGCGGAGCAACGGTCGTTGCCGTCGCCGCCCCTGCGTCCTCCTCCGTCTGGAAATTCACCCGGACGCAAGGGACCAAGGACGGCGAGAGCTTCGCCGCGATCATGAAGACGGCGGACACCACCCAGTCCGACCCGGACTTCGCTGGGCTGATCGTTCGGTGTGCACCGAAGGGCAAGATCGACGTGCTGGTGGCCTTGATCCGGCCCTTCCCGCCCCGGAGCCACCCCAAGGTGACCATCGCCGCGAGCGGCGGCGGCACGCTGACGTTCGACGCCAGCATGGCGGCCGCGGGTGCAGCCGTGCTCCTGCCCGACGAGGTCTCCGCCTTTGCCGCCGGCAAGTGGCAGACGACGCCCTCGCTGTCCGTGGTCGTGAAGGAGGGCGACAGCGAGATCAAGGGTATGGTAGCGCTGAACGGGCTGCGGGAAGCCTACAATTCACTGCTGGCAAATTGCAGCCTATAGGCCAAATTTAGCCATACAACTTAAGGGTCTTTTTAGGGAGGGGAACCTAGGGTCCGAAGCACGGAGAGTGTTTCGGATGACCGCGTTTTTGATTTTCAGCTTTTTGGTAGGTGCCGTGCTGGGCCAACGCTTTCGCGTATTCGTGCTCCTGCCGGTCACATTTGCACTGGTGCTCACCATGCTGCCAGTTAGCATGATGACCAGCCTTGGCTTCCTTGAAGGCATGAAGGCTGCGGTGTTCGCCGCGATCGCCCTCCAGGGCGGTTACCTCTTCGGTTCGGGGGCGCGCTTTGCCCTTGCCGCCGCACGCGCCACCCGCATCTTCGGTCGACCGGTCAAGGCCACCCGCTGATCGTGACGCAGGCCTCTGTTTGAAAACGCGCCGCCCGCTTGTATGGTGACCTGACCGTTTCAGGATTCCCTTCGAGCGCCGTTTGTCCCTCGCTTATTTTGCCCTCATCGTCTCCATCGTTTCCGCTTCCGCTCTCGAAATCGCCGGCGCCACGTTCGGTGCGCAGCTCGGGACGATGGCCGCAGCGCTAAGCCTGCTGGCGGCCGCCTTGAGCACGCGAAAGGCCGACTACGAGCACTATGTTCGCGCGACCTCCTGGGGCCGCTGGATCCTGATTGCCATTCCGCTGTGCATCGCGGCCCAGCTCGCCCCGCTTCCGCTGAGGTGGGCGCATCCGATCTGGGCCAGCGCCCACGACGTCCTCGGAGGTCTGTCGCTCGGGCCGATCACCGCCGACATCGGCTTGACGGTGAACGCGCTGCTGCTGGCGCTTGCCGCGATCTCGTTGCTCGGCGTCGCCATCCTGGTGGTCCGCAACCGCGGCCGTGCCGAGCTGGTTCTGTTCGTGCTGAGCGGAGTAACCGCGGTCTCCGCCTTGATGTTGGACCTGCATCGGCTCTCGCCGGCGCTTGCTGCAAGCGTACCCCATGACCTCACGACGACCTTGGCCGGCCTCGGCCTCATGCTCAATCTGGCGGTCATGCAGCTTGCAGCTGAACGGGCCGAAACCCATCACTCGGTCCTCCGCTCGGTCGCGATCGGCCTTTGCGGTCTTGTCGGGGCGGTGGTCAGCGCCGCCGCGATCTTTGGGTTTTCCGGAACGAACGGCGCGATCGCAGCGGCGTTTGGGGTCGTGGTGATCCTGCTGATCCTCGTCATCCGCAGACTTGACCTGTCGCCATTGGCCGCGGGCGCATTGTCGGTGGCAGCACTGATCGGCGCGGCGATCGTGCTGACCTTCCTGTTCGAGAAGAGCTCCGGACCGATCCTCCTGCGGCTCGTTCCGGAGACGGGGACCGAGACGAAGGCCGCCCTCGATCGCATGTTGGCCGATACACGCTGGTTCGGTGCCGGCGCCGGGACCTTTGCTGCGGTGGGCAGGATCTATCAGAGCGATGCCGGTGCCGTTTTATCCGCGCCCTCGGCGGCGACTTCCGTGTTTGCAGGGATGGGATGGATCGGCTTGGTCGCCATGATCGCGGTGAGCCTGATCGCTTTGGTCCGCCTGTTCTTGGGCGCTCTGCAGCGCGGACGCGACTCGTTCTTTCCGGCGGCAGCCGCCGCCTGTGTTCTGTTTGCGCTGGTCCAGAGCTTTGCGGGTCCCGGATTGCTGCGTCCGGCAGCAATCCTGTGTCTTTCGGTGATCGTGGGATTGGGGCTGTCGCAAAGCGTCAGCCAATCCGGATCACGATAGAGCGCGGTTGATCAGACCGCGCGATCGCCGAGCGAGGCCCAGTAGTTCGGATTCTTGGGCGACTGGATGCGGACCCAGCGATAGGACTTCTTCGACCAGGGCATGATGTGGCCGGAGAGATTGTCCAGCACGAGATCGCCAGAGAAGGTCCGCACCACGACCACGAGATGATGCTCGCCCCAGGTGGTCACGACTTCGCTGAGCAGCACCGAGCGCGCCGGAAAGCCCTTGGCGATCAAATCGTGGCGTTTTGTCACAGCGTAGTCGTTGCAATCGCCGCTCGCCGGATGCAGCAACCACTTCTCGCCGCGCAGCCCTTCCAGGTTGGGCTCGGGACGGATCGCGGTATTGACCCGCTGGTTGACCTCTTGCATCTGCGCCATGCGCTCGGCCGTCAGCTTCAGCCGTCCGCCCCGGAAGACGATCTGCTGCGGCCGCGGCTTGCACTCGTCCTTGTACTTCAGGCAAAAGATGGTGAACGCCATCGGTGCCAGCGTCGGCTGATCGAACTTGATGTAGTGGATGGCACCCCGCAGCCCCATGGGCGCGCCGACAAAGGCGGCTTCCGCGCTCTGCTGCGCCCCCGCAGCAACGACGATAGCGGCCACGGCCGCCAGGAACTTTACAACTTTGCGCATGTCGCGCCCCCCGTTCTTGTTGGGGAGACGCTACGCGAGACGTCTTGAAATACGGCTCAAAGGCCGCGCGATGCTTTAATCAAAATGCGGGCGCGTTGGTCAGGGACAATTAAGAATACCGATGCGTGACTTGTTCTGCTAAGAGCGGTCACGACGTTCCGCTCGTGACGCTGGATACGATTCGACCGACCTGATGGGCCTTTCCTCGCGCTTTCGCAAGAAGACCAAGCCTCGGCTTCCCGACGGCGTTCGCGTCTATGCGATCGGCGACGTGCATGGCCGCGCCGATTTGCTTCAATCGCTGTTAACCGTCATCGACGTCGATCTTGCCCGCTCGGCCCCCGAACGCGCCATTCAGGTCTTTCTCGGTGACTATGTCGACCGCGGCCCGGACTCGCGCGCCGTCCTCGATCTCTTGATCGAACGCTCGAAATCGCACGAGACGGTTTGTCTGAAGGGCAACCACGAGGTCTTCCTGCTCGAGGTGCTCAAGGACCCCGCCCGCCTGCAGGAGTGGCGCCACTATGGCGGCCTGCTGACGCTGGTCTCCTACGGCATCACGCCGACCATGAATCCGTCCGCGGAGCAGCAGGTCGAGCTGATCGAGGGATTGAGACGCGCGCTGCCGCCGGAGCACTTGGCCTTCCTCCAGCAATTGCCCTCGTCCTTCACCTGCGGCGACTTCTTTTTCGTCCATGCCGGCGTCAAGCCGGGCATCCCGCTCGATCGCCAGAAGGATGAGGACCTGCTCTGGATCCGCGAGGAATTCCTGGCCTCCGAGGAGCGCTTCGGCAAATACATCGTTCACGGCCATACGCCGGTCAGCGCGCCCGATATCCGCCCGAACCGCATCAACATCGACACCGGCGCATACGCGACCGGAAACTTGACGCTGCTCACGATCCAAGGCGATAGTCTGCTCGCAATTTGAGAGCTCAGGACGAATCTCGGTCCCGTCGCTGGCTCGCCGCAATAGCCTCGTCAATTCCTCCATGACCCGCATCAACCTGCTTCGCGTCATCGGCATCTGCACCGCGACCGTGCTGGCGCTTCACGCCGGCATGGCGTTCTACGGCGATCTCGTACGACCGAGCTTTCGCGCCGGCGACTTGTTCTCGGGCGAGATTCCGCCCGATAAGGCCAGGCTGGCGGCCGCTGGCGGCCTGGCATCTTTCTCATGGGATGGCGATCTGCTGGCGAATTATGCGGCGGCGATGGCCGCTGACATTCTTCACCGTCCGTCGATCGACGCAGGCGGAAGGGCCAGCGAGAACAAGACGGTCCAGGCCGCGGTCGTGGCCGCCTTGAAAGTCTCACCGATCCGGCCCGCGCTGTGGCTCACGCTCGGCACGCTACAGGCCCAGGCCGGCGAGGCGGTCACGCCGGCGGTGAAGATGTCCTATTTGACCGGGTCGGTGCCGATCGACGTTGCCTTCTCTCGCGTCCAGACCGTGACCTCGAGCGCCGCTGCAGCCGACGAAGAAATCAAGCTGCTGGCGCAATCCGACATCCGGTCGGCGCTGGCCAATCGTTCGCGTTACGAGCCTCTGCTGATCGCGGCCTATGTGCAGGCAACGCCGCAAGGCAAGTCGCTGCTGCTCGAGACGACGAAAGTGACCGATCCCAAATTCAACGAGATCTTGCGGCGGTACTAACTCAGCGCACCGATTTCGGATTGACCGGCACAAAGTCCTGATCGCGGCGCGGTTGGTCGGATCGCCCCTGGTAGACGAACATGCCTTTCTTGGTCGCGACGATGTCGCCTCGCTGCAGGCTGTCGTCGCGGAGGAGACGTTCGGTCGCGACAAGGTCCGGATCTTCCGGAATCGGCTTGTAGGGCTCCGGATGCTCCCGCCGCTCGCGCGCAACCTCCTTGGCGCGGCGCCGTGCGTCCTCGATCCGCTGCCGCCATTCGTCGCGCGAAATTTCCGGCTCGCTTGGTGGAAGATAGTCACTGACGGACGGCTCCGGCTCGGTCTGAGCGAGGCAGGGAAGCGGACAGGCATAGAGGGCCAATCCGAAAGCGGCGGCCACGGTCGCCTTAACCGGCGCGCGCCCCGATATCCAGCGATCTGATACGGACCTGCGGCGAGTGGATCGCACTCCGACGACTCCCAAGTGGGCCGAGCAGCAGCGAGGCCGCCGCAACTTCAGCTTATGCGGTTGCCAATTGCAACATTTTAAGAGCGCGGGGCCGTCCCCTCAAAAAAATACGAAAAACAACCCCATGCACAGTAGCCGGCACCAGCCAAATCAATGGGTTACGACTTTCCCGAAATTCGATTTGATCCGTCGGGCAAAACAGGGGTAGGATGACATGATTAGGGAAAGGTCGACCGGATGATTGGTGTACCTGAGATCCGCGTCGTATGATCGGTCTTGAGGGCAAACAGCTCCGTTCTAAGACCGCATTAGGTCATTGCTGCTAAGTTTCGGCATCCGCTCGTGGAGTTACCGAGGATGCGTGCAAGACCGGTATTGCTGTTAGGTGTTGCCGTTGCGGCGTCCGCCATGCCTGGGTTCGTGGCTCACGCCAGTCCTCTCTGCATCAAGGAACGGACCCCGTTCGCCTTGTCGCACGATACGGTGAAATGGACGATGTCGATCGCCCCTGGAGCCGACTGCATCCAGGGACTGCGTTGGTCGTACATGCAGATCTTCAAGGTATCGGTCGTGAGCGGGCCATCACGGGGACAATTGGCGGTGGTCGGGTCCGGCTTCCGCTATTCGGCAGAAAACGAGGCGCGCGGCTCCGACAAGTTCACGCTGCTGATCTCGGGCAAGAACCGTCACGCTGCAGGGACATCGACCCTGGAGGTCGAGGTCAATCCGCAATAATTCGGCCTGCAATCTTGGTGTTCAGCGCGACTAAAGCATGATGATGAGATGAGGCTTGATCGCTGCAACGACGGAGGTGCGCTCCCTCTCCCGCTTGCGGGAGAGGGTTGGGGAGAGGGTGCTTCCGCAATGGGACAATCCCCAAGAGGAGAAAGCCCTCACCCGGCGCTTCGCGCCGACCTCTCCCGCAAGCGGGAGAGGTGAACGAGCGGCAATCGATTCACCCTGAGGCCATTCCGCTCTAATAGCGACGGCTCGACCCGCTGCCCCGCGTTGTGTTCCCGCGATAGGGCCGGGCCCGTCCGTAAGTCGTCACGGGAGGTTCGATCCGGCTCGGAATATTCGGCGTCGCGTTGGGGGGCGCGGGCTGCGACGGGTTGACGATGATCACGTTACGATTGGGCGACGAGGGGTCATTGACGCCCTGGGCCCAGGCGCTGGCAGCAGACACGACAAGCGCGAGTGTGATCAAGACTAATCGTTTCATGCGAGATCTCCCGAGTAAGAACGTCAGGGAGGCGACCACCGTTCCTTCACGGCGGCATCACGGTTCGTTGCGTGACCCCACCGAGGCACGGGTGACCTCAGCGAGGCACCGCGATCAGCTTGCCATCCCTCCAGACGCCTTGGGCCGCCCGTCCGGCCGGAAGGCTCCCCGTAGTCACATTCCGGACAGCGGTGGGCCGCGAGGCAGCCTGGGTGGTCTGCTTCTTCTTATCGGATGTCGTCACGATGCTGGAGCTGGTGGTGTTGGCCTGATCCTTGGTCCCTTGCGCAGAAGCAGACTGAACCAGAAAGGCCGAGAACATGATTGCTGTCAAAATGCCGCGCATGGTCGAACACCGGAAAGAGGAGCTGGGCGAAATGTCACAGGTTTCTGACCAAAAGCAAGCTCTTCGAGACGATCGCGCAGGACCTTTGCAGGTCGGCCCCATCGGAGCAGTCCGCCGTTTGGCCAACAGGATTCGGGTGAAAAAGCCTAGCGAAACAGCACTATCCGGGCTAGTTGATCGGCCTTGATGACGGAGCCCGGCGACACAGCAGCCAACGCCTCGACGGCGCAAGAGATCAAGGCCGGACTTGTCCGCCTGCTGACAGAGCGGATCCGCGAAATCTCCGACGACCCCGGGCAGATGCGGGATGTCGTGTACGAGTTGGCGCGTATCAAGCTTCTGGAACAATTCACCCACGCCGATGCGCGGGAAGCGCGAGCGCTCCAGCAAGTCCTCGAACGCGCCATTGGGGAGGTCGAGCAGTCCTTTGAACGAAGCGGAACATCCTCACCGCCAAAGGCTGCCGCAGCCTCCGCGGCGAATTCTCCGGCGGTCAACGTCCCTGTTCCTCCGCCCATTCCGACGGCTGCCGAGGCGCCGCGCCATCCTGCCACACCGCCGAGATCGCTCGACCAACCCAAACGGAGCGGCGCCTTCAATTCTCTCGTTCGACTGACCGCCATCCTCCTGGTCATGGCGGGCGCCAGTACCGCGGTCGTCTATTGGCCACGGCTGAAGACACAACTGGCCGCATTGTCGCAGGTGGCGCCGCCGTCCGAGCGTGCGCCGAAGAGTCCGGAGCCTCAACCAACCGCGATCCCGACTCCCTCGGTGGGCGAGACCGTCGAACGAACGCCTGACAGCTCAAAGGAGCCGGGGCCAGCTGCGCACCCCTCGATGCCATTGCCGACGACGTTCGGCGTCTACGCCTTGAGCGAGGGTCAGCTCCATGAGCTCAAGCCGGTACCTGGAAAAATCCCGGACCGGCGCGTCGCGATCTCCGCCGCCATCAACACGCCGAGCGTGACCACATTGCCGGACGGCGATATCAAATTCATCGTCTTCAGGCCCGACGGGGGTGTCGATGCAAGCGGGACCGAAGTTCGGGTGGTCGCGAAAGTCTCCCGTGCCATGGGCGTCGATGCCACCGGGAAAGCCTCCATGGTCAGCGCCGGCGATTCCTGGGTCATCCGCAGCATGTCCTACCCCTACAAGGTAGGTCCGATCGAAGACCAGTCGAGGATGCTATTGCTCCAGCCGGAGCAAGACGGCTTTACGCTCGCGCCCGGCCGCTACATCGTCGTCGTCAAGGGCATGGGCTACGACTTCACCGTGGCTGGAACGATCACCGATCCCAATCAATGCGTCGAACGCATCAATGCGGCCAACGGCGCGTTCTACTCGCCCTGCCCGCCGCCCCGACGCTAGCGCAGCCTCCCCGTTTCCTATTTGGCCGGCTTGTTGTCCTTTGGCGCGTCCGCCGGCATGTCGTCGACCTTGCCGTTGTTGGCGACACATTTCTGGAAGTATTCGCGCTGATCCTTGCCCGTTCCCTTGGCGCTCCCGGCCGCGGGATTGCCGATTTGTCTGGGCGGAAAGGCCTTGGCCACCGCCGCGTCGCATGCGCGCGCCACCTCGACGGTGATGGCCGAGGCCGTCGCCGGCGCCGCCAGGATCAAGACACATGCCAATCCAACCAATGTCCGCAAATTCTTGACCGGCACCTCTTCGCTCCTTCAAATCCGGGACTTCTTACCGGAAGCATATCAAAAAGGATGGAAGCGCCCAACGGCAAAGCGGTGCTGGATTGTCACGTGGCCTGCCCTGTGTGCCGCAGAGCGCGCAGCAAGATCCCCGCTACTAGCTGTTGAGCTGCGGCGGCTTGAAATCCGGGAAACGCGTGAGCATTGCGGTCTTGACGAACTTCAAGTGGGCAATGGTGCTGGCCAGTTCCTTGAGCCGTCGCTGGCCGTTCGAGATGTCGGCCGCGAAGAGATCCTGATGATAATTATCGAGCGCTTCCCGCTCGAGATATTCATCGGTGCCGTTTCCGAAGGTGACGGACGCACGCGCAAGCGCATCGTCAACACGCCGGTTGAGCCCGGCCTGCTCCCTCTCCGCCTCCTGCAACGCTGTTTCGATCGCCGCCACGACGGCACCGATCCGCACGCGGTCGGTCTCCGCATCGCGCTCGACGGAGCGGGCTTTGAAGCCTTTGTCCTCGCGGCGGGAGCCGAGAAGATTGTGTGCGCGCGCTCTCAGGAACAGCTGAAACATCTGGGCCATCCCACATTCGAGATCCAGGCGGCTACCATCGGTCAGACATAGTTAACAAAGCCTAAATCCTGCGCCCGTCCTGCCTGGTTTTGTGCGATCCACGTCCGCCAGGCTCCTTCGTGCTTGGAATAGAGCTCGACCCAGCGAGTTTCGTGCGTGGCAGCAGTTCCTTCGCTCACGCAGATCTCGGATGCGAATTGCACTGTCTCGTTCGGCGCAAGATCGAGCGCCTCGAACTCTGCCGTCTCTTCCGGAGACAGGCCGATCAGAACACGATGCCCCTGGGCGTCGACGAAATATCTGCGGGGCGCGTTGTGCCTTGGATCAGTCATTCGAATGGCCCTCGTTCAGGATCCAGGGGCCCGGAAGATCCTTCGGCCGCCGATCAAAGGTACGAACAAATGCGATCAAAATGAGGACGAAAGTCGCGCCCAGCAACGCAATCAAATACGCCATTCACGCCCACCTATGCGAGCCGCGAAAAATATCGAGGCGGCTAAACTCTCGCCATGAACTGATACGTTTAGGTTGCCTTTTAGGTTGCCTTGCCGAAGCTCTCAAGGAGCGCACCATGTTAACCTAACTGCACATGGTTATCCGACCGACCGCAAGCCAAGATCTGCTCCAGCTCAACATCGCGCCCATGGTTCTGCCACTACGATGGATGCTCGCTTTGCCTGGCTCCCGTCGATGCCGGCGTGTAGGGCGCATAAAGACGATATCGCGCCGATCGCTTGCGCGAGCGCCACGCCCGCACACCATAGCCACAGCAAAAGCCAGCTGCAAAAATCGAAATCAAAACCAGAACTGCAAACATTTGGAATGTTCCCAATTTTCGGAACGCTCCTCCCGGTCCATTTCAACGTGATGCTGCGACGACTTCAAGATCATCGGCGCTGAAACTTTTGTCAGACGAACATGAAGTTTGTGCAACGTGTTGCCCGATGTTTGGTCGTCGCGAAAGCCAAGTCCCCAGAGGATGACGAAATCTCTCATTGTTCGAGAGCGATATCCAGCCGGCGATGTTAACCCCCGTTCACTTCGGCGAGCAGGCTCAAACGAAGCGGCTGAACGCGCCGTGGCCGGGCCGAGCTGCGATCTGCACGATATGCTTCCGACATGTTTTCGAACGCATGGCGGCTTCGCGACGACACGGCGGACGAGACATCCGTGGTTATACGGAGCGCCCTGCACCAACTTCGTCCCGGTAAGGTTGAGAGGTTAGCTTAATCCGCGTTGTTTGTTGCGAAGTCTCAGCGATTGCTTATCCATCTCTCGCACCGGGCTCCCCCAAGCCCGGCCCCACCCAAGCAAAGCCGTCGAGCGAACATGGGTCCGCTGGGCGGCTTTGTCGTTGTGTCGACGAGAGGAACATTTCGGTTATGGCGCGCAGGCCCTGGTCGTTCAAAGAGGACCGCCGGCTCATGGAGTTGGCCAAGTCTTCAGCCTCGCTGGAACAAGCGGCGAAAGCTCTCGGGCGCTCGCCTGATGCGATCAAGCGCATGGCGTTGCGCCTTGGTCTTTCGTTGAAGTCGAAGGCGGCGAAGAAAACCTGACTGCAAAAACGGCAACGCTCGCCGCATGCAGGCGGCGAGCATTGATTGAGCGTCCCGTCCGGTGATCTAGCCTGCTCAACTAGTTGTGCGACTTCTTCTGGGAGCCCATCCCCGGGCTGGTGCCGTAATTCGGCGTCCCCGTTCCCTTGAACGCGCCACCCATGCTGTCCGACCCGGAATTCGTGCCTGTGCCGCTGCGGGTCGCGGAAGTGGGCTGCGTGCCCGATGGCGTGTCTTTGGTCCCCTGCGCCGAGGCCACAGAGGTCCCGACAGCCAATGCCAGGAGGAGGAGGCTTAACGTCCTGATCATACTGCTCAACTTTCCATGCTCGTTTCTATCCCCGGGCCGCCGGACCATTGGTCAGGCCATCGCTCGGGCAGGCCTTCCGGGCCGGTCTCCGTTAAAGCCTATCTTGGCCCCCGCTGGCTAGGATCAATCTCCAAGCCTTGCCTAAAGCCTTGCTCGAAGCCTCGCCTGATTTCGCCTGAACCGGATCAGACTGTTGCGACCAAACTTCCGCTTGCGAGGGCCAGAATTATTTCATTGCGTCGCCCTGCCTCCCGCCGGATTCGATGAGCTCGTCGAGTCGCGCCGCGTGAGGCAGTCAGACGCGGCGGTCTCCGGCGACACGGCTTTGGCGGCCTGACCGTCGGGAAGAAGTTCTACTCTCCTGAGCCGCCCGAACGTATCACCTTGACGACAGGCTCGTGCGAGCAAGGCCTTCGACGACAACAGGGCCTTTAACGATATTTTCGGCTTTCGATCCTGACCGGCGACCAACCTTGTATGTTGGCGCCATGCGCAGGAACCACCTCATTGCAGCCGCGAGCATCTGTCTTGCGCTGATCGTCTATGCCACCCTGGCGAAGCTGTCGGGAAGACCCGCGCTCATGGGGCATCACGAGGCCTATTGGGTCGTCGTGATTGAGCGCTTCAGCGCCTATGGGCTGCTCGGCTTCCTGCTTTCCTTCCTGCTGCCCGGACGGCTCGGTTTGGCTTGCTCTCTCGTCATAGCCGTCGCCATGGGGCTGGAGTTCATGCAAGCCTTCATACCCGACCGCGATCCGGGCTTCCTCGACGTTTTACAGAAGGCGGCGGGGGGCACCGTGGGCGTCATGCTCGCCCAGATGATCTTGGCGTTCCTGCCCAGACCACCGTCCTGAAACGGCCAGCATCTCTTCGGCGAGATGCCGCGCCGGCTCAAGCCACCCCACGCCTGTTGTGGAGTTCGGAGGGAGCCAGGAGCTCGGCCATCCGCCGATGGGTGTTGTGCAGCGCTTCAATGGCGCAATCGAGATCGAGATCCGCTTCACGAACCGATGCAAAGAATTTGGCCGTCAGCGCCAGATCGAGTTTGACGCGCGTCGCGCCGTCGCGGCTCTTCCGACGATCGAGCGACAAATGGATGGCACGCTCCCGGGCCTCCGTTGCACCGCAGCCGCAAAGCGCGCCGAGCTCGTCGTATGTCATCCAGATTTGAGGCATGTTCTTCCACCACGCTAGATCGGCCGAAGACTAGCCCTCGCTTCTAAAGGCAGAGTTGCTGCAGCGCGAATTCGAGACAACAACGTCAATGCAATGCTAATCGTGGCACCAGAGCATGATCCGGAAAAGTGTGAAGCGGTTTTCCGAAGAGATCATGCTCAAACAAAGATCTCATCGCGCCTCAGGCGCGAGCGCGGGCGGACGCGGATTGTTGTCGTTCCGGCTTTACTTGGGTGAGCCAGCCGGGAACGGATGCCGCGGCCGGGAACGGCCGTCGGGCTTCTTGGGCAGCTTGTCGGCATTGAGCTTCACGACCGCGCACCGGGCGTCGGCAGCCGGCGCGTCCTCCTGGCTGTAGATCAGCGTCGCCTCGAACCTCACCTCGGGCGCTTCGCGAGCCGTGCCCGAACAGGTCGCCATCGCACCGCTATACACGCCGGAGAGTTCGACCTCGACTTCGTCGAGCCCGAACACCGTCGGCGGACCGTCGGCATGTCGCCGTGTGGTCAGAACGGCCGTGAAACGCTGCTCGTCATCGAACTGGTAGGAGCCGCCATAGGTGAAGAAGCTGTCACTGCCCGAGATCCGACCCTGGGCCAGATGCACGATACCGGTGCCTTGCGCTTGTGCGGTTCTGAACCACGCCGCGTATTTGCCCTCTTTCAGCATGGAAGCATCCACCCATGAATTCCATGCGTATTTGCAACGAACAGTGAGGCGCGACAATGATCGCCGCGGCGAGCGTTCCGCCACGGTTAACGCCCTGCAAAGTCAATCCGTCAAATTTCTGCGGGCGCACGAGGCGACGCCCGCAGCGACATCAAAACAATTCTATGCCGTCGTCCGCGGTCTCGACTGCCTCGACCCGGCGCGTGGCGGCAGCCGACGTCAGCCCGAGCGTTTGCAGGAATTCCCGGTGGACGTCGCGCTCGCGCTCCATCGTGTAGCGCGCAAACAGCTCGTCGAGCATCGCTTCGTCCTGCGCTTGCGGCCGCGGCTTCTGCGCACCCGCGCTCGCGGTCTCGAGCCGCGCCGCGACCGCAGGCAATGCCGTCGAGCCTTCGCCGAGCGTGGTCATCAGGCCTTGCGCCGAATTCATGAGTCCCTCGAATTCCGCACCTTCGTCGACGAGCCGGCTCATCAGCTTGCCGAGCCGTTCATTGCCGGCCTCGACCTCGCGCAGCGCCTGGAGAATCTGCGGTTCGAGCTTGGCGAGCTGCGTCGGATCGCCCTGCACGCGGAGCTCCTTCAGTTTCCCGGCCGAGCGCTCGATGCCGTCGAGCACGGGCCTCAGACGCCCCGCCCCCGCCGAGACCTGGTCGGCGGTGGCCTTGAGCTCGTTGGCGATGACGACGAAAGCGCTGCCGCGGCTGCCGAGATGGCTTGCCTTGAGGCCCGCATTCATTCCGATCAGCGTGATGTCGACTGTCGCCTCGGCCAGCCCGGCGATCGCCTGGCGGAATTTCGTCAGCGTGTCCTCGACGATCGCGAGCGCCTCGTCCACCGAGCGGCCGGCGCCCTCGCAGCTCGCAATCATGGTCGAGGCGTGCGCCAGCGTCTGCTTGATGCGCGCCAGGAACGATGACGAGCCGTCGTTCTCACCGCCGAACAGGGTGCGGCCGTGGCCGACGACACTGCCCGCTTCGCGCAGGATGGCGGTCAGCGCAGCAACGATCTGCCCGATGTCGCCGCCGAATTCGCGCTGGGCATCTCTGAGCTGGGCCGCCTGCAATTGGCAAATCGTGCGCGCGCCGTCGTCGCTCGCGACAGGCTCGGGAACGAGGCTCGGGGCGGGTCCCGAGGCGAGCGTGAGGCCGTGCGAGACATGCTCGAGACGCTGACGCGTGCTGTCACCGGCCTGCAGGGAGATGATCGCGCTGCCCACCGCCTCGGCGATCTTCCTGGTGCTGGAACTCGCGAGATCGGCGAGATGGCTGCCGTTGCTGCGCTGATCGTGCAATCCGGAATAGGCGGAGCCGAGCTCGACGCTCTCCGCCGCCAGTTGATTGCGGTAGCGGCTCTCGAACTCCTTCTGCCGGCCGAATGCGGTGGCGACCGCCTCGGACAGGCGCTGCTGATCCCGCGCGCAGCCCTCGATCGCGCCCTGCACGGCCTTGCCGAGATCGTAGGCCTCCTGCGTGAAGGCGAGAAAGCCCCCGCGGTCGCCGTCGAGCGAGGCCGCCTCGATCCGCGCGCTGCGGGCGATGATGGTGATCATCTGGATGTGCTTGAACAGCGGCTTGAGCAGAGCAGATGCCTCCGCCGTGCTCTTGCCGATCGTCTCAAGCAGGGCGGTCTCGGCCGGCAGCGCCTGCGCGAGGTCGCCGAGCCGCGCGGCGATCTCCTGGAGCGCGGTCGCGGCCCCCTCGATCTCCGCACCTGAGAGTTCCGAGGAGAGCGTTGCAAGGCCCTGGTTCAGCTCCTTGAAGATGAGATGCCCGCGTCCGAGCTCGTGGCCGACGCGCGCGAACACGTCCTCGATGCGCGAGGAGACGTCCTCGATCCCTGCGATGGCCTCGGTGAGCGCATTGGCCGGAATGAGCGCCATTGCCATCAACCTGCCACCGCTGGATGCCCGGCCTGATACCAGAGCATGATCTCGCGCGGGATGTGGTGCAGCGACACGACCTTCTCGACGCCGCCATGGGCGATGGCTTCCCTGGGCATGCCGAACACCACGCAGCTCTCTTCATCCTGCGCCCGCGTCGCGGCGCCGAGCTTCTTCATCTCCAGCATTCCGCGCGCGCCGTCATCGCCCATGCCGGTCATGATCACGCCGAGCGCGTTGGCGCCGGCATGCTGGGCAGCCGAGCGAAACAACACGTCGACCGAGGGGCGATGCCGCGACACCGGCGGCCCATCCTTGATCGCGATCTGGTAGCGCAGGCCGATGCGCTGGAGCAGCATGTGACGGGCGCCGGGCGCGATATAGGCGCAGCCCGGCAGCACCGGCTCACCGTCCTCGGCCTCCTTGACCCTGATCTGGCAGATGCCGTCGAGCCGCCTGGCAAAAGCGGCGGTAAAGCCCGCCGGCATGTGCTGGACGATGACAAGCGGCGGACAGTGGGCCGGCAGCATCTCCAGCACGTCGTTGAGCGCTTCGGTGCCGCCCGTCGACGAGCCGATGCACACGATGCGCTCCGTGGTCGGCCGCACCCTGCCCTGCACCGGCGGCGGGATGATGGCGTCGGCGGTCAGCTTCTTCTCGACGGCGCGACGCTCCGCACGCGGGCGCACCCGGGCGCGGGCGGCCGACTTCACGGCCTCACGCAACCGCGTGGAGCATTCGAGCAGCGCCTGCCGCGTGTCGATCTTCGGCTTCGGCACGATGTCGACCGCGCCCGCCTCGAACGCCTCGAACATCACGTTCGAGCCCTCCTCGGTCAGCGAGGAGCAGATGATCACCGGAATCGGATGCTGCGCCATGATCTTGCGCAGGAAGGTCATGCCGTCCATGCGCGGCATTTCGAGATCGAGAATGATGACATTGGGCAACTCCTTCTCGAGCCGCTTGGCCGCCACGAACGGATCGGACGCGGTCGCCATCACCTCGATATCAGGGTCTTCACTCAAGATCGTCAGCAGGATTTGGCGCACCGACGCCGAATCGTCCACGATCAGCACGCGAACTTTCTCCCTCGGCATTCTGGTTGCGCTCCGGCTAGACCTGGAAGATGGTTGGCTGAACCTGCTTCAGCCCGGGCACGGCACTGTGAATCATCGATTCCGAATGCCCGACCAGCAGATAGCCGCCCGGACGCAGATGGCTGCACAATTGCTCGACCACCTTGCGCTGGGTCTCGCGCTCGAAATAGATCAGGACGTTGCGGCAGAAGATGATATCGACGTCGCGATCGACGGGATAGGACTTGTCCATGAGGTTCATCCTCATGAAGTGTGTCATGCGCCGTAACTCGGGTACGATCCGCACCTCGCCGCGCGACTTGTCCCGCGATGACGAGAAATATCGCTTTATGAATTGCTCCGGCACCGGGGCGAGCACGTCGCGGCTGTAGATCGCCGTCCTGGCAAGGCGCAGCACCGCGGTCGAGATGTCGGTCCCGAGGATGCGGTACTGGAAGCGCGAGCCGCTCCGCATCATGTCGTCCAGCACCATCGCGGTGGTGTAGGCCTCCATGCCGGTGGAGCTCGCCGAGCTCCAGATCTTCAGGTTCGCGTTCTTGCGTCCATGTGCTTTCAGCAGGGCGGGAATCGCAACTTCGCGCATGAAAGTGAAGTGCTGCGGCTCGCGGAAGAAGTCGGTCTTGTTGGTCGTCACCACATCGATGAGATGCGTCAGCTCGGTGTCGAAATGATCCGCCTCGAACAGGTTCTCGACATATTCATTGAGGCCGGAGAAGCTCAGCGCGCGCACGCGCTTGTGCAGCCGCCCCTCCAGCATCAGCCGCTTGCCCCGCGGCAGCTTGATGCCGACCTGGCTCTCGATCAATTCGGCGATGGCCCGGAAGTGGCGCTCGGACAGATGCACGGCCGTGTCCTGTATGGCGGGCATCATGGACGACGGCCCGCGTCCGGGATGGCCGCCTGCACTGAATGTCGGGCCATCCTGGCCATCCTGAATCCCACGCGTTCACGTCACCGCTGAAAGCGGACCGGTCCACACCGAACGAGCCGGTCCGCAGGAGCCCCCGCGGGTCCTAGCGCTGGAAATCGGCGTCCCGGTCGTCCTCGCCGTCGTTCATGTCGAAGGCGAAACCGCCGCCGCCGGCGACCTTTGCGGCGCGCACCGGCTTGGCCTGCGGCTTCTTGACCGGACGCTCGGCCGCCGCCATGGAGGCCACCTTGGCGCGCAGCTGGTTGACCGCCCGGTCGATCGGCGCGGCCGCCTGGCTCTTTGCGCCCTGCTGGATGCGGAAATAGGCGATGGTGGACTGCAGCTGCTCGGCCTGCGAGGCGAGCTCCTCCGAGGTCGAGGACACCTGCTCGGATGCGCTGGCGTTCTGCTGGCCGACCTTGTCGAGCTGCTGGATCGCCTGGTTGATCTGGGCCGAGCCCACGTCCTGCTCGCGGCAGGCCGCGGTGATCTCCTCGACGAGCTCGGCCGTCTTCTTGATATCAGGAACCAGCTTGGCGAGCATCGCGCCGGCCTCCTGCGCCACCTTGACGGTGTCGGTCGAGAGCGTGCCGATCTCGGCCGCGGCCGCCTGGCTGCGCTCGGCGAGCTTGCGCACCTCGGAAGCGACCACCGCAAAGCCCTTGCCGTGCTCGCCGGCGCGCGCGGCTTCGACCGCCGCGTTGAGCGCGAGCAGGTCGGTCTGGCGCGCGATCTCCTGCACGATCGTGATCTTCTCGGCGATGGTCTGCATCGCGTTGACGGCGCGGCCGACCGCGGCCCCACTTGCCTCCGCGTCCTTGGCGGACTGCGCCGCGATCTTCTCGGTCTGGCTGGCGTTGTCCGCATTCTGCTTCACGTTCGAGGCCATCTCCTCCATCGAGGAGGAAGCTTCCTCGGCGGACGAAGCCTGCTCGGTCGCGCCCTGCGACAGCTGCTCGGCGCTGGCGGAGAGCTCCTGGCTGCCGGCGGAGACGTTCTGCGCCGCGGTCAGGGCTTCCGACACGATTTGGCGAAGCTTCTCGACCATGCGTTCGAGCGCGAGGCCGAGCGTGTCCTTGTCCGACAGCGGCTTGGCTTCGACCGTGAGATTGCCTTGTGCGATCTCGTTGGCGACGGCAGCGGTCGCGTTGAGATTGGCGGTCATCGCGTTCAGAGATTTGACCAGATCGCCGATCTCGTCGTTGCTGGAAGCATCGATCTTGTGGCTGAGATCGCCGATCGCGACGGCATCCGCCAGATCGACGGCCTTGGCGAGGGACCGGCTGATGTTGATCGATATCCAGGTTGCGCCGATTGCCGCAACGATGAGTGAGACGACGATCAGGACGATGAGAATCAGCTGCGCGCGATGACTCTCCTCGCTGGACTGCGCGGCCTGCTCGGCCATCTGTCGCTTGGAGTTCGCAACATAAGCTCCCATCGCCTCCGTGGCATCCGCGACCACCTTGCGCCCGTCACCCATCGAGCGTTCCGTAGCCTTCGCCTTGTCCGTCTTTGCCAGCCTGATGGTCTCGTCCTGATAGGCGTTCATCCTGGCGTAAACGCTCGCAAAGTTGTCGAGCAGCTTCTTGCCGCCCTCGCTGGCGAGTGCGCGGACCTCGTCCCTGATCTTGGTTGCCTCCTCGCGGAGCTTGGCGGACTGCGCGGCGAATTCATCGACTTCGCCTGGCGTTCCGAGAATTGCGTTCTTTTCCGCCCTGAGCTGCTGCCAGATGATCTTCTCGACCTCGGCGGCCTTCTCCATCCGCTTGGCGCGAAGCACCATGGACTCCGCGGTTGCCGCCATGTCGGACAACTTCGTGTAGCTTACGACGCCTGCTATGACGAAAAGAAGAATGACGACGCCGAAGGCGCTGGCGAGCTTGGCTTTGACGGTGAATCTCATGTCAGTCTCGTTGGTTCGAATTGGGGTGCTTACGCGTGACCACGCTTCACTCTTGCAAACTCAGGCGGCGCGAGGCGCGTCTGCGCCGGCATCGCGCCCTTCCGGGATCTTGTCGTTCGCCATCAGCTTGGCGAGGTCGAATATGACGACGAACTTCTCGCCCTTACGGCCGATGCCGGCGGCGTAATCGGATTGCCATTTGCCGCCGACCTCGGGGATGGGCTCGATCGCCTGCTCGTCGATGTCGGTGACCTCGAAGACGCAATCGGCGACGAAGCCGACGCCGACCAGGCGGTCCTTCATCGGCACGTCGAGGATGATGATGCGGGTGGCTTCGGTGGCCGGCACGCTCGGCAGGCCGAGCTTGGTCCGGAGGTCGACGATCGGATAGCCGCTGCCGCGCACGTCGATCATGCCGAGCAGGAAGCTCGGGGCGTGCGGAAGCCGCGAGATCGGCCGCATGTCGAGGATCTCACGGACATTGCGGATGCTGATGCCGAACGTCTCGCCGGCGAGCCCGAGCGTCAGATATTGCGAGGTTGCGGCCATGATGCAGTCCAAGGATCCGGAGGTTGGCGAATGAATGCGGTCCGGCATGAGAGCCGGACCGGCTGATCAGCGCTGGAACTCGGCGTCGCGGTCGTCTTCGCCGTCATGCATGTCGAAGGCGAAGCCACCGCCGCCGGCGACTTTCACCGCACGTGCCGGCTTGCGGACCGGGGCCGGCTTCTTCGCGCCGCGATCGACGGCCGCCATGTGCGCAGCCTTCATGTGCGCAGCCTTCATGTCCGCAGCCTTGGCCCGGAGTTGGCCGACGGCGCGGTCGATCGGCTCGGCCGCGGCATTCTCCTTGCGCGTCGCTTGCTCGATCCGGAAGAACGAGATGGTGGACTGGAGCTGCTCGGCTTGCGAAGCGAGCTCCTCCGAGGTCGAGGACACCTGCTCGGAGGCGCTGGCGTTTTGCTGGCCGACCTTGTCGAGCTGCTGGATCGCCTGGTTGATCTGGGCCGAGCCGACGTCCTGCTCGCGGCAGGCCGCGGTGATCTCCTGCACCAGCTCCGCGGTCTTCTTGATGTCGGGCACGAGCTTGGACAGCATCTGCCCCGCCTCTTGCGCGACCTTGACGCTCTCGGTCGAGAGCGTGCCGATATCCGCTGCCGCCGCCTGGCTGCGCTCGGCGAGCTTGCGCACCTCGGAGGCGACCACTGCAAAACCCTTGCCGTGCTCGCCGGCGCGCGCGGCCTCGACCGCCGCGTTGAGCGCGAGCAGATCGGTCTGGCGTGCGATCTCCTGCACGATGGTGATCTTTTCCGCGATCGTCTGCATCGCTTCCACAGCGCGGCCGACCGCGCCGCCGCTGGCTTCGGCGTCCTTGGCCGATTGCGTCGCGATCTTCTCCGTCTGGTTGGCGTTGTCGGCGTTCTGCTTTACGTTGGAAGCCATCTCCTCCATCGAGGACGACGCCTCTTCTGCCGACGAGGCCTGCTCGGTCGCACCCTGCGAGAGCTGCTCGGCGCTGGCCGAAAGCTCCTGACTGCCCGCCGAGACGTTCTGGACCGCGGTGAGAGCTTCGGAGACGATCTGCCGGAGTTTATCGACCATCGCGTTGAGCGATTTGACGAGGTCACCGATCTCGTCGTTGCTGGCGTCGGAAATTGTCTGGCTGAGATCACCGTCGGCCACCGCACCAGCAAGGCTGGCTGCGCGTCCAAGCGATCGGCTGATCGAGATCGAGATCCAGAGCGCAGCCCCGATCGCGACGGCAAGCGAGGCGCCGATCAGGGTCATCAGCAGGAACTGAGCCTGGTGTCCCTGCTCCTTCGATTGGACGGCCTGCTCTGCCATCTGCTTCTTCGTGTTCGCAACATAGGCGCCCATGGACTCGAGCGCCTCTGAATAGATCTTAAGCCCCTCATTCATGGAGCGCTCGGTCGCTTTGGCCTTGTCGCTCTTCGCCAGCCTGAAAGTGTCTTCCTGGAAGGCATTCATCCTGGCATATGCTTTCGCAAAATTTTCGAGCAGCTTCCTGCCGGCCTCGCTTGCCAGGGCGTAGACTTCCTCCCTTGTCTTCGCCGCCGCCTCGCGAATGTTCGCCGCCTCGGCGCCAAACCGGTCGGTCTCGCCCTCCAGTGCCAGAATGGCGTTCTTTTCCGCTCGAATCTGCAGCAGGATGTCCTTCTCGATTTGCGTTGCCTTCTCCATCCGCGCGGCGCGCAGGACCATGCTGTCAGCGGTGGCCATCATGTCGCCGAGCTTCATGTAGGCGACCCCGCCCGCGACCATGGAGAGCATGATGATCACGCCGAACGCACTGGCAAGCTTTGCCTTGACGGTAAATCTCATTTCCAGCCCCTACCCCGGTCTCGCCCGAGACCTCATTTCAATTCAGGATGCGTTCCATGTTCGGAACGATGACGAACTCTTCACGCCACTTCGCAATGAAGCGAATGAACTCCGGCTTCCAGTGCATGCCGACGCGCGGCGTCTGCTGCACGTCTGCCTGCGATATCTCCGTGACCTCGTAGACCTTGTCGGCGGTGACGCCGACCAGAACGGGCTCCCCGTCGATCTCGAGCTCGATGACGACGATGCGCGTGTCGGCCGAGTTGTCGAGCTGCGGCATGCCGAAGCGAATCCGCAGGTCGGCGAGCGGAATGACGTTACCGCGCACGTTGATCACGCTGGGAACGAAGGCGCGCGCGCCTGCCACCTTGGTGACGGGGACGGGATCTATGATCTCGCGCACGAGACCGGCGTCGAGTGCAAATTTCTCCTCGCCGAGGCCGATCATCACGACCTGCATTGCGCCGGACTGGTGCTCGCCCGCCAAATTCCCGTTCATCACGCCGCCTCGTTGATATGCTGCTTCTCGACCTTCGACTGCGCCAGCGAGACCAACTGCGCGACGTCGAGGATCAGCGCCGCCGTGCCGTCACCGAGGATCGTCGCGCCGGAGAAGATGGTGACGTCGGAGTGAAGCTTGGACAGCGACTTGATCACGGTCTGGTGGTTGCCGATGATCTGGTCGGCGACGAGGCCGACGCGGGTCTCTCCGGTCGAGATGATGATCGTCTTCTGATGCCGGTCGGGCGCGCCGGACGCGGCCATGAGCTCGCGCAGGCGCAGGAACGGCACGAGGTTGCCGCGCACGTTGAGGAAGTTGCGGCCGCGCGAACGCTCGTCCTCGGCCGTCAGCTCGACGCATTCCTCCACCGCCGGCAGCGGAATGATGTAGCGGCCTTCGCCGACGCGGATCAGCAGGCCTTCGATGATCGCGAGCGTGAGCGGCAGGCGCAGCGTCACGGTGGTGCCCTGGCCGGACCTGGTCGACAGGTCGATCGAGCCGCGCATGTTCTCGATGGTGCGCTTGACCACGTCCATGCCGACGCCGCGGCCCGACAGTGCCGAGATCGTCTGCGCGGTCGAGAAGCCCGGGTGGAACAGGAACTGGTGGATCTCGTGATCGCTCAGCACGGCGCCGGCCGCGATCAGCCCCTGCTCTTCCGCCTTGGCGCGGATGCGCGCGGTGTTGAGGCCGCCGCCATTGTCCTTCACGGTGACGAGCACCTGCGCGCCGGAATGCACGGCGGCGAGCTCGATGCGGCCCTGCTCGGTCTTGCCGTTGGCAGCGCGCGTGACGGTGTCTTCGATGCCGTGGTCGATGGCGTTGCGGATCAGGTGCACCAGCGGATCGGCCAGGCACTCGATCATGGTCTTGTCGAGCTCGGTATCCTCGCCCGTGGTGACGAAATCGACCGGCTTGGACAGATCACGCGACAGGTCGTGCACGAGGCGGCGGAAGCGGCCGAACAGCGAGCCGATCGGCACCATGCGGGCGCCCATCGTGGTGTCGCGCAAGGAGGAAGCGAGGCGCTCGATCTCCTCGGCGATCATCTTGATCGAGAGATCGGAGCCGGAGGCGGCGAGCTGGCTCAACCGCGCCTGGGCGATGACGAGCTCGCCGACGCGGTCCATCAGTTCGTCGAGGCGCTCGGCCTGGACGCGAACGGTGGCGATGCCGCGCTCTTCACGCTTGGCCTCGGACTTCGGCTCCGGCTTGGCTTCGGATTTCGGCTCAGCCTTCGCGACAGCCTGCTCGGCGACCGGCGCGGCAACGGCCTCCACCATCGGCACAACCATCTCGGCGATGGGCGCCGGCTCCTCGTCGAGGAGCTGGAACAGCGGCGCCGGGGCAGGCGCTTCGACATGCGCGAGCGGCGAGAGCGTCAGCTTCATCTCGTCCTGGACGAACATGAAGACGTCGTCGATCGCGTCCTTGTCGCAGGCCGCGTGCAGCTTGACGTCCCATTTCAGGTAGCAGTCCTCCGGCTCCATCTCGTCGAGGAACGGGATGCCGTCGGTGACAGGCACGACGAAGCAGGGGCCGAGCTTGCAGAGATCTTCGAGCAGGTCGAGCGGATTCGAGCCGTTGCGCAGGATGTGGGAATCGAACTCCAGATACAGGTGCCAGCCGACCTGCTTGCTCTCGGCCGGCGACAGCGGCGGCGTTTCCGCGACCGGAGCGACGGGCTTGTCGGCCGAGACGAAGCGCTTGAGGTCGTCGAGGATGGCTTCGCCGATGATGTCATCGGTCGACTGCGGATCCTCGATCAACGTGCGGATGTAGTCCTTGGCGGCGAGCGCGACCGAGATCAGCTCCTGCGTCGGCTTGATCTCGCCCTTGCGGACGCGGTCGAAGGCGGTCTCGAATTCGTGGGTGAAGGAGGCGACCTTGTCGAAGCCGAACATGGCGCCCGACCCCTTGATCGTGTGCAGGGCGCGGAAGGCGGAATCGACCAGCTCGCGGTCGTCGGGACGCTGGCCGAGATCGAGCAAGGCCCCTTCAAGAACTTCGAAGAGCTCGCTGGCTTCCTGACGAAAGACCTCGGTCGGGTCCATTGCGCTCATGTGCGCACCAGCTTGCCGACCACGGCGAGCAACTGTTCAGGCTTGAAGGGTTTGGTGATCCACCCGGTGGCGCCGGCGCTCTTGGCCTCCTGCTTCACCGTGTCGTTGGATTCGGTGGTCAGGAACACGATGGGCAGGCCGACCGCGCTCGGCAGCTTGCGCAATGCGCGGATCAACTCCAGCCCGTTCATGACGGGCATATTGAGGTCGGTGATGACGAGGTCGAGCTTGCCGGCTTGCGCCTTGGCGAGCCCTTGCGCGCCGTCGCCGGCCTCGATCACCTTGTGACCGGCCGGCTCGAGCACGACCTTGATCATCTGCCGGATGCTGGGGGAATCGTCGACGGTCAGAATCGTGGCCATTAGATGCCATCTTTCTTTTGCGGGAAATGCTGATCGATCAGCGCCTCGCTGGCGAAGCCGGCGCGGCGAAGGGTGTTGCGCAGAGACTGTGAGAAGGAGGTCAGGACCACCGGGCGGCCTTGAGCCTCGCCCGTCTTGGCGGTCGACAGCAGAAGCTGGATCGAAGTCACGTCGGCCTTGTCGACGCTGGAGCAGTCGATCTCGAGCCGTTCCTGGCGGCCGAATGCCTCGCGGATGAGCTCATAGACGTTGCGAATGGCCGCGATGCTGCAATCGGCGGGCAACCGCAACGACCACTTCGGCTCCATGGGATTGAGCGCCATCGCTGCACCCGCCTTTGCTAAATTCCGCTACTCGTTTGACGCGAATCGAGTGAGTAAACTCCTAACGCGAGCATCCGTACAACTACGGGTCACATTCCCCGGTAATTCGCGCAATTGTATGCAAGCGGGTGCAGCCCGCCAGACATTGCATCCGGGACACGCACATCCGCACCCGTGGAGGCGCTGGCCTGCGCGCAGGAGCGCCTGACGTGATCAAGCCCCCAACATCTTGCCGCGGCTCCACTTTTCTGCGGTCGCCGGTTTGAACCTGTTCCTGCTAAAGTGGCACCAACAACTGAGAGTGATTCTGGTCACACTTGCCCCGGCGCCCTGCTGCTAGGCATCGAACCAGGACGGGGCACCCGAGCATCGTCGAATTGGATGAGAATTCCCATGAAAAGCCTGATCGGCGCCTGTGTCGGCGCCTTCTGCCTTGCGGCCCCCGCTCTGGCGGAGACTCCTGCCGCGATCGTCGAGGACGTCCAGGGCAAGGTCGACGGCATCGCGTTCATGGACTACGTGGCGCCGGGCAAGATCATCAAGCTCGGACCCAAGGCCAGCATCACGCTGAGCTACCTCAAATCCTGCCAGCGCGAGACGATCAGCGAGGGTGTCGTCCTGGTCGGCGCCGAGCAGAGCACCGTGCAGTTGGGCGAGGTCAAGCGGGAAAAGGTGCCCTGCGACACCAATGCGGCAAAACTGTCCGAGCGCGAGGCGAACCAGAGTGCCGCAACGACCTTCCGCACCGTGCGGTCGGACGCGAAGGGCGCGCCGGCCAAGCTGCCGACGCTCTACGGCGTCTCGCCACTGGTGCAAGCCAAAGCCGGCAGCACGCTGGTGATCGAGCGCACCGACGGCAAGGAACCCACGATCAGTGTGCCGCTCAAGGGCGATGCCATGATCGGCGGCAAGTTCTATGACTTTGCCAAGGCCGGGA
Organism: Bradyrhizobium sp. SZCCT0231; assembly: GCF_018130245.1. Classification (GTDB taxonomy): domain Bacteria; phylum Pseudomonadota; class Alphaproteobacteria; order Rhizobiales; family Xanthobacteraceae; genus Bradyrhizobium; species Bradyrhizobium japonicum_F. The sequence continues at coordinate 126,961 of NZ_JAFCKP010000002.1, read as the reverse complement.
AGTCACTGACCCCGGGCGGCAGCTATCTCGCCATTCTCGGTGCCAAGCGCTACACCTTCCAGATCGACGCCAGCGCCACCTCGTCGCCGACCCCGATCATCGGCCGCCTGCTGCGTCTCGAATAGACGGCCGCGCGATGCGGCGGATCGGCAGGCGGGACATCGTTGCGGCGATCCTGATCGCGCTCCTTGCGGGCGCGGTCTTCACGTCACCACCGCTTCGGGCGCTGCAAGGTCTCTCCCTCGACATCCTCACGGCGCTGCGCGGCAAGATCATTGGCGACCGCCGCGATCCCGCGACGTCGCCGGTCGTCGTCGTGGCGATCGACGGCGAAACCTACGACACGCCACCCTTCAAGGGATCGCCGACGCAGACCTGGACGCGCGAGATCGCCCGGGTGCTCGGCAGCATCACCGAGGGCGGGGCCAAGGTGATCGGCTTCGACGTCATCTTCATGAGCTCGATCGAGCAGTCGGAGATTCCCTTTGGCGACGCGTCGTTCGGCAGCCGTGTGAGGGGATTTGACCGCGACTATCTGATTGCGCTCAGGCGACTCTCCGACAGCGGCAAGCTCGTGCTCGGCGAAATCCTGAGCAACGACCATCCGGACAGGCCCGATCGCGCGCAGCAATTGGCGGTGAAGAACAACATCCGCGCTCTCAACGTCCACACCGACCCCGACGACGTGATCCGGCGGATGCCGCTGAGCTTCTCCATCGAGGGCAAGCCGGTTCCGGCGATGGCGGTCGAGCTTGCCGCGCGCGCGCTCGGTACCAAGCCCGAGATCGGTCCGTCCGGCGCGACGTTGTCCGGCTATGCCATCCCGAGCGCGGTGCCCAACACGCTCACGCTCAATTTCCGCGGCCTTGGCCGCGACGTCCCGGCCTACTCATTCGCCGATTTGCGCGCGTGTGTCGAGAAGGGAGACACCGACTTCTTCCGCCGCGCCTTCGAGGGCAAGATCGTGCTGCTCGGCACCATCCTCAATTTCGAGGATCGCAAGCTCACCTCGATGCGGCTGTCCGGCGGATATGACGGCTCGCGGGGGTCACGATGCGCCCTGCCTGCCCCTGCCAGCACCGCACAGAAGACCCGCAGCGACATTGCGGGCGTGTTCATGCATGCCACCGTGGTCCGCAACCTGATCGAGCAGGACGCGGTGACCGAGCTCGGCTTTCCCATGCGGACCATTCTCACGATAGCGCTCGCAGCGGTCATCGCCTGCGCGGCCTGCATGCTCGCACCCGGCGGCGCGGTGATCGCCTGGCTCGCCCTCACTGCCGTCTACGCAGCCGCCGCCGTCGGCGCATTCGTGCATGCGCTGGCGCTGCCGCTGACCGAGCCTGCGCTCGCAAGCCTCGCCGCGCTCGCCATGATGATCGGCTATCGCTTCGTGCTGGCCGATCGCGACGAGCGTTTCCTGCGCAAGAGCTTTGCGCTCTATCTCGCGCCCGAAGTGATCGAGACCATGGTCGCCTCCGGCAAGATGCCGGCGCTCGGCGGCGAGATGCGCAACGTCACCATGTTCTTCTCCGACCTCAGCGGCTTCTCCTCGATCGCAGAGACGATGACGCCGGGCGAGCTGGTCACGCTGATGAACGAATATCTCTCAGCCATGACCGACATCATCGAAGGCCATGGCGGTTACGTCGACAAATATATCGGCGACTCCATCGTCGCGATGTTCGGCGCGCCGGCCGACGATCCCGCCCATGCGCGCAACGCAGTGCGTGCCGCGCTGAAGTGCCACGAGAAGCTGGCCGAGCTCAACGCCGGCAATCCCGCCTTCGCCGGTCATGGCTTGTCGCATCGCATCGGGCTCAACAGCGGCGAAGCCGTGGTCGGCAATATCGGCTCGCGGCGCCGCTTCAACTACACCGTGATGAGCGATACCGTGAACGTCGCCTCGCGGCTCGAAGGCGCCAACAAATATTACGGCACCGCGATCATGGCATCGGAAGCGACGGTCGCGCAGACCGGCGACACTTTCGCCTGGCGCGAGCTCGATGCGATCAGGGTGATGGGCCGCGGCGAGGCGATCAGGGTATTCGAGCCGCTGGCCGCGAGGGGCGCGGAGAGCGTCGCGCAGGCGAAGGTCGCCGCGGCGTACGCGGAGGGGTTGCGCTGCTGGCGGGCGAGGGAGTTTGCGAAGGCGGCCGATGCGTTCGGAGGCGTAGCGAAGATCGATCCGACGTCAGCTCTGTTCGCCAAGCGTGCGAAGGCGCTAACGGAAGCTCCGCCGCCTCCGGACTGGACACCGGTCAATACGCTGGAAGGGAAGTAGCGGTCCACCTCTTACCCTCCCCTGGAGGGGGAGGGTCGCTACGCATGAAGCGTAGCGCAATGCGTAGCGGGGTGGGGTGAAGGTCCCTCCCCGTCCACAGTGTTCGTGTGGAGAGATCACCCCACCCCGCTCGCGCTGCGCGCGATCGACCCTCCCCCTCCAGGGGAGGGTGAAAGTGGCGACCGCGCTAAAACGGCAGCCCCGTATAATTCTCCGCAAGCAGGCGCTGCGCCGTCTCGGACGAGAGCAGATAGTCCAGCTCCGTCTGTTGCAGACGATCCTCATATTCGATCCGGTCGGGGAAGCGGTGCAGCATCATCGTCATCCACCAGGAGAAGCGCTGCGCCTTCCAGATCCGCGCGAGCGCCTTGGCGGAATAGCCCTTGAGACCGGTATCGTCGCCGCTCTGATAATGCGCGAGCAGCGCGTGATAGAGATAGTAGATGTCGGACGCGGCGCTGTTCAATCCGCGCGCGCCGGTCGGCGGCACGATGTGAGCTGCATCGCCGGCGAGGACCAGCCGGCCATAGCTCATCGGTTCGGCGACGAAGCTGCGCAGGGGCGCGATGCTCTTCTCGATCGAGGGTCCCGTGATCAGGCGGCCGGCGACCTCGTCCGGCAGACGGCGCTTCAGCTCGGCCCAGAACGCATCGTCGCTCCAGTCCTCCACCTTGTCCGTCAATGGCACCTGGATGTAGTAGCGGCTCAGCACCTGCGAGCGCAGGGAGCAGAGCGCAAAGCCGCGCTCGTGCTTCACATAGATCAGCTCCGGCGACACCGGCTTGGTGCGCGACAGCACCCCTAGCCAGCCGAACGGATAGACTTTCTCATATTCACGCAGCACGTCCTTCGGGATCGACTTGCGGCTGACGCCGTGGAAACCGTCGGCGCCGACGATGTAGTCGCAATCGACGCGGATCGTCTCGCCGTTCGAGCGATAGGTGACGTAGGGCCGGTCCGAGGTCAGGTCGTGCGGCGTCACATCCTCGGCATTGTGCACGACCTTGCCGCCGAAGCGGTCGCGCGCCTCGTAGAGGTCGCGCGTCAGCTCGGTCTGGCCGTAGACCAGCACCGAATTGCCGCCGGAATGCTTGTGCAGGTCGATATGTGAGAGCACCCCGTCATGGGCGATCTCGAATCCGTTGTGGATCTCGCCCTCGCGGTCCATCCGCTCGCCGCACTGCGCCTCGCGCATCAGCTTGGCAAAGCCGTGCTCGAGCACGCCGGCGCGGATGCGGGCGAGCACGTGATCGCGGCTGTATTTCTCCAGCACGACCGTATCGATGCCCTTGAGGTGCAGGAGCTGGGACAACAGCAGCCCGGACGGCCCACCGCCGATGATACAGACCTGAACTTTCATTTTTGCGTCCTCCCGTCGGCACTTTTTTGCAGAATCAACGCTGCAAACGGATGGAGGGTTTCGCCTTTGTCTTGTACTATTCGAACATGAAGAACGCCACCCCTGCCCCGCCGATCCGGGTCTACAATCTGTTCGGCGAGTCCGGAGATCTGCCTGATGTCGTGCATTGCGAGACGATCGCGTCGCGGTCGGTGCTGCACGACTGGACGCTGGCCGTGCATCGCCATGCCCGGCTGCACCAGGTGCTGCTGATCGAGCGCGGCGGCGGCGAGGCGACACTTGACGGGCGCGTGGTGCCGCTCAAGCCGATGCAGATCGTCAACGTGCCCGTCGGCCACGTCCACGGCTTCCGCTTCGTGCCGGATACCCAGGGATGGGTCCTGACGATCGCGGCGGAGATTCTGGATGAGGCGCTGCTCTCGGCCGAAGGCCTGCGCGGTGTCCTGTCGCAATCGGGCGTGGTGCGCGGCACGCCGCAGATCCGCGCCGTCATGAAGCAGATCTTCGCCGAACACGCCGGACGCGATTTCGGCCGTGCGCATGTGCTCCGCGCCTTGTCGTCGGCCATGGTCGGGCTCGTGGCGCGCGCGCTCGCGGGCGAGAGCGGCGGCAACGGTACGGCGGAAAGCGGATTGTTCCGCCGCTTCGAGGCCCTGCTGGAGCAGCATCATCTGCAGCGCTGGAGCGTCGCCGACTATGCCGAGGCGCTGTCGGTGACACCGACGCATCTCAACCGGATCACGCGGGCGGCGACCGGCGACACCGCCTCGCATCTCATCCTCAACCGGCTGATCCGCGAGGCGCGGCGCAACCTCGTCTACACAAACCTGCCGGTCTCGACGATTGCCTATGCGCTCGGATTCGATGATCCCGCTTATTTCAGCCGGGTCTACGCCGCCGCCACGGGCGTATCGCCGCGCGCGTTTCGCGCGCAGCTCCATGGCGACGAAGGCTGACGCATCGGACGAAAGACCCAGGGCACATGTGGTCGACGCCGACGCTGCGAACCGCGATGGCTCTCATTGCCACTTACCTTCGTATATGGCGTCCCATCCTTTGGATAGGGGCCCTTTACCTCCGTACAATTGAGCAGGGGATGCGCACGACTTAGCGTGACTGCATTCGGCGCCCTGGCGCCGGTGGCATGGAACCTCCCTAACCTGGGCGCAAGGCGACCAGCCCTGTCCGGTCGTCTGCGCCGCTTTTTCAGCAAGCCATCGGCGCCTTCAGTATTTTCCGGCCGACACACCGCGCCATTTCGGCTGGACCGTCGGCTTTCGTGTCGAACTGGGGATTTGTGCATAATGTCTTCGTTTGGGAAGATTGCGCTCTTTATCGACGGCTCCAACCTCTATGCCACCGCCAAGGCGCTCGGCTTCGACATCGACTACAGGCGCCTGCTCAGTGAATTTCAGAGCCGAGGGACGCTGCTCCGGGCCTTCTACTATACGACCGTCATCGAGGATCAGGAATATTCGTCGATCCGCCCGTTGATCGACTGGCTCGACTACAACGGATACACCGTCGTCACCAAGCTCACCAAGGAGTTCATCGACGCCACCACCGGCCGCCGCAAGGTGAAGGGCAGCATGGATGTCGACCTCGCCGTAAGCGCGATGGAGCTCGCCAAGCATGTCGACCAGATCGTGTTGTTCTCGGGCGATGGGGATTTCCGTTCGCTGGTGGAAGCCTTGCAACGCCGCGGAGTCCGCGTGACGGTCGTCTCCACGCTTTCCACTCAGCCACCCATGATCGCTGACGACCTGCGCCGGCAGGCGGACGTCTTCATCGATTTGGCAGAACTGAGACCAAAATTGGGGCGCGATCCGATCGAGCGCCCGGCATCGCGCGAGCTGCGGCAACCACCGCAATTCCTCGCGCGCGGAACGATCAAACGCGACGACCGGGTCGAGTGACGAGACGACCGCCGGAGATTCACACGTCGAAGAACACCGTCTCCTCCGGCCCCTGCAAATTGATCGTGAAGGAGTACACGATCTTGCCGGCACGCTCGCTGCGCTTTGCGATCAGCGTCGCGCGCCGGACCGGCTGCTCGATCAGATTGAGCACGGGATCGGCGGCGTTGGCGGCCTCTTCGTCCGAGAAATAGAGCCGCGTGTTGAGACCGATATTGATGCCGCGCGCGACGATCCAGACATTGATGTGCGGTGCGCATTTGCGCCCCGTCTTGTCGGTGATCGCGCCGGGCTTGACGGTCTCGAAGGTGACGAGGCCGCTGTCGAAGTCGGAGCCGGCGCGGCCCCAGCCGCGAAACTCATCCTCCAGCGCACCGGCCGAGCGATCCGCCGGATGGTTGTAGCGGCCGGCCGCATTGGCCTGCCAGATCTCGAGCAGCACGTCGCGCAGCGGCGAGCCGGTGCCATCGAGCACCTTGCCCTCCAGCGTGATGCGTTCGCCTTTGGTGTTCGGCGTCACCAGCACGTTGGAAAAGTTCTTCTCGAAGATGTCGAAGCCGGCCATCGCCGGGATCAGGCCGATATGGACGTAGGGCCCGGCGGTCTGCGAGGCGGTTTCCTTGAGATAGTTGAGCGGCTGCGGCATGGACTTAGTTCCCCGCTGTGCGGTTTTCGAAATAGGTGGAGCGCTGGCCGCGCAGCACGATGTCGAAGCGGTAGGCGAGCGAGTCGAACGGCGTCGAGGCGTTGAGGTCGAGCGGCGCCACCAAGCGGTCGAGCGCATCCTTGTCCGGGATCGTCGTCAGGATCGGGCAGACCGGGATCAGGGGATCGCCCTCGAAATACATCTGCGTGATCAGCCGCTGGGCGAAGCCCGAGCCGAACACCGAGAAATGGATGTGGGCGGGGCGCCAGCTGTTGACGTAGTTGCGCCAGGGATAGGGGCCCGGCTTCACGGTGCGGAAGTAATAGTAGCCGGTGTCGTCGGTCAGCGTGCGGCCGCAGCCGCCGAAGTTGGGATCGATCGGCGCCAGATACGTGTCCTTCTTGTGCCGGTAGCGGCCGCCGGCATTGGCCTGCCAGAACTCGACCAGCGTATTCGGAACGCCCCGGCCGGTCTCGTCCAGCACGCGGCCGTGGACGATGATGCGCTCGCCGACGGGATCGCCGTCCTTGGCGTAATTGCGGATCAGGTCGTTGTCGAGCGGACCGAGATCGTTGTGGCCGAACACCGGCCCGGTGATCTCCGAGATCGAGTTCTCCAGCGACAGCAGCGCCTGGCGCGGCGAGCGCAGCACCGAGGATTTGTACCCCGGCGCGTGCGCCGGCGGATGGATGGAACGATCACGCTGGAAGAAGCCGCCGTCGCCGAGCGGCGGCGTGAACGGCTCGGGACGGTTGAGGCGGGGATCGCGCAAGGCTGGCGCCTGGGCATTCATCGGCGTTGTCTCTCCCTGGGAGCCCGGGGTCGGGCGCGGCTTATCGGGACATCATGAGCCGGACTATTCCACAGATAAATAGATCGATTATAATATATTGCATGAAAGAAATCGATCATTTGACCCTCGACGGCCACGCCCTCCGGCTGTTCCTCGCCGTGCTGGAGGAAGGCTCGGTCACGGCGGCCGCAACACGGCTGGGCCTGACGCAATCCGCCGTCAGCCACGCCCTGAACAAGCTGCGGCGGATCGCAGGCGATCCGCTGTTCGCCAAGTCCGGCCGCGGCATCGTTGCGACGGCCCATGCCCAGGCGCTGGCCGGCAAGGCACGCGCGCTGATCGATGAGATGCGCAGCTTTGCCGGCGGCGTCAGCTTCGCGCCGGCCCAGGCCCAGCTGTCGCTGACGATCGCCGCCAACGACTTCCAGCGCGACCTGCTGCTGCCGCGCTTCTTCGATCATGTCGCGGGACAGGTGAAGAGCCTGAACCTGCGCGTGATACCCTCGCAATCGCCTTCGCCCGCGATGCTGCGTGAGAACCGCTGCGATCTCCTGATCACGCCGCTGCCGCCATCCGGCGTCGACATCGTGCAGAAGCGGCTGCTGAGGGATCACTACGTCTGCTACTACGATGCCAAGGCACGTGCCGCGCCGGCCAGCCGCAACGCCTATCTCGCGGCGCGTCACATCACAGTGGTCTATACCGATAATGAGCGGCTCGACTTCGACCGCCGGCTGGCGGCGAACGGGCTGCACCGCGACATCGCGATCTCCGTGCCGAGCTTCTCCGGCGTGCCCTCGTTCCTGCGCGGCTCGCAGATGCTTGCGAGCATGCCGAGCCTGCTCGCATCCGGCGTGATGCGCGGTTTTGCGCAGACGCCGATACCGCTCGCGTCCCGCGCGCGGACCCTGGCCGAGCTGCCGATGTTCATGGTCTGGCACCAGCGCTACCAGAAAGACCCGGCCCATCGCTGGGTCAGGAGCCAGCTCGAGGCGGTCGCGGCGACGGCCGCCAAGCCCGATATCAAGTCCTGATATCAAGTGCTGACATCAAGTCCAGATATCAGGTGCCGCCATCCGCAAGACTGCCCTTCCCAAACCCACTGGTTGCGCAAGGGGAGCCGCGCTAAAATCCCCTCATGACAGTGACCGACATTGCGAGCCGGACCTACAATCACAGCTGGCGGCTGGATCCCATCATCCGCAGCCTGCTTGATACCGACTTCTACAAGCTATTGATGTTGCAGATGATTCGGGAGGATTACCCGAGTCAGAAGGTGACCTTCTCGGTCATCAACCGCTCGCGCCATGTGCGGCTCGCCGAGATCATCGACGAGGGCGAGCTGCGCGCCCAGCTCGATCACGCCCGCACCATCCGCTTCACCAAGAAAGAGCTGATCTGGCTGGCCGGTAACACCTTCTACGGCAAGACCCATATGTTCTCGGCGGACTTCATCCGCTGGCTGGCGGAATTCCGCCTTCCTGAGTACGAGCTGCGCAAGGTCGAAGGCCAGTACGAGCTGCATTTCCATGGCCCCTGGACCCACACCACGATGTGGGAGATTCCGGCGCTTGCGATCCTCAACGAGCTGCGCTCGCGCGCGGCGATGAAGGGCCGCGGCCGCTTCGAGCTCGACGTGCTCTACGCCCGTGCCAAGGCCAAGCTGTGGACCAAGGTGGAGCGGCTGCGCAAGCTCGAAAACTTGCGGCTGTCCGACTTCGGCACCCGCCGCCGCCACGGCTTCCTCTGGCAGCGCTGGTGCGTCGAGGCGGTGAAGGAAGGCCTGGGCTCCTCCTTCATCGGCACCTCCAACGTGCTGCTCGCGATGGACAACGATCTCGAAGCCATCGGCACCAACGCTCATGAGCTGCCGATGGTCGCGGCCGCGCTCGCGAGGGACGACGAGGAATTGCGCTGGGCCCCTTACCGCATTCTCGATCAGTGGCGCCAGACCTATGGCGGCAACCTCCTGATCGCGCTGCCCGACGCCTTCGGCACCAAGGCCTTCCTGCGTGATGCGCCGGAATGGGTCGCCGACTGGACCGGCTTCCGCCCCGACAGCGCGCCGCCGATCCAGGCCGGCGAGGAGATCGTCGCCTGGTGGCAGAAGAAGGGCCGCAATCCCAAGGACAAGCTGCTCGTCTTTTCCGACGCGATGGACGTCGGCTCGATCGAGGACACCTATCACCACTTCGCCGGGCGGGTGCGGCTCTCCTTCGGCTGGGGCACCAACCTCACCAACGACTTCGTCGGCTGCACGCCGGACGGCTCGTTCAATCTCGATCCGATCTCACTGGTCTGCAAGGTCTCGTCGGTCGACGGCCGTCCGGCCGTCAAGCTCTCCGACAATCCGGAGAAGGCGACCGGCCTGCCCACGGAGATCGAGCGTTACCTGCGCGTGTTCGGCGACGCCGGCCGCGTGCGCAAGCCGGTGCTGGTCTAGCAGCGAACCAGACTTCTCTCGATCGGGTAAATCGCGCACGATGAATGCGAGGCATTGCTTCGCCGATGCCGCGCCAGTTCCGATCGACCTGCATTTGAAGCGATTTGCAGAGGCCGGCTTCACAACGGCTTCACGCTGCGACGGAGTCCTCCGCCCCTTCGGGTCGAGTTGAGCAACCATCTCGTCTACTTTGCGTTGCAGGCGCAACGCTCCGTGGGGATCGTTGATCGATTTGGGGAATAGGGTGTTTCGCAGTACAGCGACGTCGGCGGAGAGACGCAGCTTCCTTCACGTCATCAAGCTCGTCTCGCCTTTCGTGATGGTCGTCGTGCTCCAGGCGGCGGTCGCGGGATTCAGCCTCGAGGTGATGTCCTCGGTCCGCGCCTATGTCGCCGGCGAAGCGTTGTGGTCGCGCTCGCAGAAGAACGCCGTCTATTTCCTCAATCGCTATCTGCATTCGGGCGAGCCGAGCCAGTTCGCGCAATATCAGGCCTCGCTCGCCGTTCCCATCGGGGATGAGTTCGCACGCTGGGCGCTCGAGCGCGATCCGGTCGACGTCGAGGCGGCCCGCATCGGCTTCCTGCAAGGCGGCAACCATCCCGATGACGTACCGGGACTGATCTGGCTGTTTCGCTACTTCAATCGCGTCAGCTTCCTTCAGGACGCGATCCGCGAGTGGGCTGCCACCGATCCCATGCTGCTGGAGCTGAGCATCTTCGGCGAGGTCATCCGGTCCGAGCTGGAGAACGGCCCCATTCAGGACGACGGCCGCCTGCAATTCCTGTCGTCGCGGCTCTCGGAGCTCAACACGCAGTTCACCGTTCATGCCAACCGGTTCTCCACCGTCCTCGGTGAAGGCTCCCGTGCCATCAAGCTGACGCTGACGTTCATCAACATCGTCACCGCCGCGACGCTGATCCTGCTCCTGATCTGGCACACGCGCCGATTGGTGCTGCAGCGACAGACCTTCGAAGACGCCCTGCACGCCGAGAAGGAGCGCCTCGCCTGGCAGGCATCGCACGATTGGCTGACCGGCCTCGCCAATCGCCGCGCCTTCGAGGCGCGCCTGCAAGGCGAGCTGGACAATGCCGCGGCAGGTCCGCTCACCCTGATCCTGCTCGACCTCGACCAGTTCAAGAACGTCAACGACAGCTGCGGCCATCTGGCGGGCGACCGCCTGCTCTGCCAGGTCGCGCGCCTGTTGCAACACCACAGGCAGTCATATGATCTGGTGGCCCGGCTCGGCGGCGACGAATTCGGGCTGATCCTGCCGCATTGCTCGCCGTCAGACGCCGTCGACATCGCCGAACGGCTGCGACGATCGCTCGAACTGTTCAGCTTCGCCTGGGACGATCGCTGCTTCGCGGTGACCGCCAGCATCGGCGTCGCCTGCATCGCCGACCGCACAGCCACGCTCGAGGATGCGATGCGGCGCGCGGATGCCGCCTGCTACCGCGCCAAGGAGAAGGGACGCAACCGAGTCCAGGTCGACAGCGGAAGACCGGACGTCGTCGTCGTTGCAGCCAGGGCGCGTGAAGCCGTCGCGGCACGGGGCTGATCGCCGTCCGCGCCACCGCAACCCGCCGGCATCCGATCGCAGGCATCGCCCAAGGGTCTCGAGACGCGCAATGATGTGACGTCGCAGCCACATGGCTCCCAAAATGGCTGCGTCTTTCGCATTTCGACACATCGACTTGCGCGCTGGTCCAAGAAGGCCAAGGCCTCCGTCACTAAGCATGGCGACGGCCGGCGTTGCGCGCCCGACTCGGCCCGGACCGCATCGTAAGAGGAGTTTGCAGGTGCCTTGGACTGTTTGGATGCCCCCGCCCGATGCTCGTCGTGCAAAGACGCCCCGGCGGCACGCGCTTCTCTTGAGCACCGCGATCGGTGCTCTTGCCACAGGCACGGCGCTGACCTGGTTTACCGCTCCGGCGGAGGCGGCGTGCGTGATCACCGGAAGCGGTACGCAGACGGCCCTCCAATCAGGCGATTCGATCACCTGCACCGGGGCGGGCAACACACGTGTCAAAACGGCGGCCGGGGTGAGCGGTGTGACCGCCAACATCGGCGACGGCACCGCGACCTCCCTGAACGAGCCCACCTTTGCGGGCATCAACTTCGAAGCGGCATCCAATGGTGCCATCCGGGTTTTCGACAACGCTTCCATCACCTCCGCCAACAGCGACGGCATAGGTCTGACCAGCGGCAGCAACAACAACACCATAACGATAGATGCGGGTGCTACGGTTGTGTCATCGCCCCCCGGCTCGGTGGCGCTCGGCCTGGCCAATTCCAGCAACAACATCGTCGTCATCGGTGGAACGGTTGGAAGTGTCGCGCCCGGAACGAGCGGCATTGGCATCGGCGCCGGGTCGGCGAACAATCAGGTGACCATCCTGTCGGGCGGCGTTGTCCAGGCCAGCACTGTCGGGGCCATCGATCTCAGCGGCGCGGGCGGCGGGAACACCATCAACAATGCCGGCACGATCTCGAGTGCTTCAGGCTCGGCGATCCTCGGCTCCGCCAGCCAGGACACCGTCATCAATTCCGGCACGATCATGACCAGCGCCAGCACGGCCATGGATCTCAAGGACGGCAGCGACGTCTTGGAGCTGCGTGCAGGCTCGAGCATCACGGGCTGGGTCCAGGGCGGCAACGGGTTGGACACGCTGCGCTTCGGCGGAACGGCCAATAGCACGTTCGACCTCGGCACATTCGGCGCGGCGAACCAGTTCCGGGAATTCGAGGCGCTGGAAAAGACGGGCAGCTCCACCTGGACGCTGACGGGAACCACGATGGACGCGGCCACCATGATGGTCCAGGCCGGCACCCTCATCGTCAACGGCTCGATGCCCAACATCGCGACGGTCGTCAGCGGCGGCACGCTCAGTGGCAGCGGCATGATCGGATCACTCACTGTGCTGTCGGGCGGCAGGGTCGCGCCCGGCAATCTCGGTCAGTTCGTCGTCAACAGCAATGCGGCGTTCCAGTCAGGGTCGACCTACGCGATCTCGGTCAATGCGGCCGGGCAATCAGACAAGATTGCCGCCGTGAGCGCGACGCTGACCGGCGGCACCGTCGCCGTCACCACACTTGCAGGCGCCTACAACCCCTCGACGCAATATACCATCCTCAGCACGACGGCTGGCCTCACCGGCACCTTCTCCGCGGTAACGCTCAGCGGATACAATCCGCAATTCTTCACCTCAGCCCTCAGCTATGACGGGTTCTCCGTTTTCCTGACCCTCAACTACAACACGGTTGTCTTCCAATCTGTCGCCCAGACGCAGAACCAGAAGGCCGTGGCCGGCGCGCTGAGCGCGTTTGGCCCCAACCTGCCCTTCCTCGCATCGTTTGCAGGCCAGAGCGACGCCCAGCTCCGCTACAGCCTGGACCAACTTTCAGGGGAAGCCGCGACGGGAGCCCGGCAGGGCGCTTTCCAGTTCACAGGCCAGTTCCTCGGCCTCATGCTCGATCCCTTCGTCAGCGGACGCGGAAGCGTAGGCAACGCCACAGGCGGCGCCGTGCTCGGCTTCAGTCCCGAGCGCGCCGCGTTGCCGGATGATATCGCGCTCGCCTACAACAAGGTCCTGGGCGCACCGGCCGCGAAGGCACCTGCCTTTGCAGAGCGCTGGACGGCCTGGGGCGCGGCGTTCGGCGGCACCAACCGCACCAGCGGCGATCCCGTCGTGATCGGCAGCCACGACCTCAGCGCGCGCGCCGGCGGCGTCGCGGCCGGAGCCGACTATCATTTCAGCCGCGACGCTCTGGTCGGCTTTGCGCTCTCCGGCGGCGGCACCAGATGGGACCTCGCGCAGGCGATCGGCGGCGGCAAGAGCGATGCAATGCAGGTCGGTGTCTACACCGCGGTGCGTACGGGCCCGGCCTATTTCGCGGCCTCGCTCGCTGTGGCCAATCACTGGATGTCGACGGACCGCCTCGCACCATTCAGCAATCAGCTCACCGCGAAATTCAACGCTCAAACCGTCGGTGGCCGCATCGAGGGCGGCTATCGCCTCGCTACGCCGATCGGCGGCTTCACGCCCTACGCGGCCGCGCAGGCGCAGGCATTTCGCACGCCGACCTATGCCGAGACCGATCCGGCGGGCAGCGGTTTCGGCCTGACCTATCAGGGACGCACGGCCTCCGACACACGAAGCGAACTCGGCGCGCGCTTCGATCGGACGACGCTGGTCTCGCCGAATGCGGTCCTGACGTTGCGCGGTCGCGCGGCCTGGGCCCATGATTGGGTGAGCGATCCGACGCTCGTCGCCGCCTTCCAGGCGCTGCCCGGCGCGAGCTTCATCGTCAATGGCGCGACGCCGGCGAAAGACGCTGCCCTCGCATCCGCCGGCGCCGAGCTGAAGTTTTCGAACGGTGTTGCCCTCTCGGCCAAGTTCGACGGCGAGTTCGCGGCCCACAGCACCACTTATTCCGGCACCGCGAGCCTGCGTTACGCCTGGTAGCGGCGGCGCCTCATCAGGGGAGCCGTGCGCCGACCGGCAGAATCCCGAGTCCTCTGAGATGGGTGTCGACGAACTGTTCGATCTGCTGGCGCAGCATCTGCGGCGGCACCGCCACCATGCGCTCCTCGAGGCCGAGCGAGATGATGCCATGCACGGCGGAAAACAGCGTGCGCGACAGCAGCGCGATCTTCACGTCATCCGCATCCGGCAATAGCCGCACCAGGGGTGGATGCATCAGCGCGAAAGCATCCATCACCATCTGAAGGATGTCGTCCGGATAAGGTCGATCATCCTCCATCCGATGCTCGAACAGGGAGCGCAGCAGATTGGCGTGCCCCGCAAAGAAGTCGAGATAAGTGTCGGCAAGCCCATAGAGCTGGCGGACCGGATCCTCGGCCGGAACCCCGCGCAGCCGTGCCGTGAGTGCCTGAACCGTCTCCCGATTGACGGTCAGGATGACCCCGTCAAAGTCGCCGAACTCGTTATAGACGCTGCCGACCGAGCAGCCGGCAGCCTCGGCAACATCCCGAACTTTCAATGATCTCAGCCCTTTAGCTGAGATAATGCCGCGGGCGATCTCCAGGATCTGGAGCCGGCGCCGATATTTTTTCTGGTCGCGCAGCGATTCTTCTTGAACATTGTTCATTTTAGAACTACTCATGTGAACATTGTTCAAATTAACCCGGAGACCTGCAAAATGCAAACCCTCGCTGTTGATATCGCCGCCACCTTCGTCGATGACGCGGTCGCCCTCGTGACCGGGCTCGGCCGGACCCTGCTGCGGTTCGCCATGGCGCCGATCAATCGCATCGCCAATGCCTGCGACGTTGCGGGCGTGCTCGCGGAACGCCGGGCGACCTTCCGGATGTGGCGGGCCAATCGCGCCCGTGCGCGTCACGAAGGCCGGCGGTTCAGCCTGCTCGGCCGCCTCTCGCCCTTTCGCCACCTCTCCCATCTCACTTAAGGCGCGCGCACGCGGGTCGGTTCGAATGCAAGCGCCGGCCGCAAGGATGGACTCACCATGTCCAGACGTGCGCGGCCGATCCGGCGGATTTCAGCGATGCGGTTCAGCTCTTCCTTCATCGCCCGGCGCCATATCCGGGCGAGCGAGGCCGCTCCGCCCGAGCTCGCCGCGCCCTCGACCAGATATTTGCGAACCTAACGAGACCACTTGGAGACCAACAGGATCGGAGGACTGAGGGGACAGCGCAGGCCGGCGATGTCGCTATCCTGCACGCGTTCGTCCCAAATCCCTCCGGTCGTGACGCCTCACCGGCAACGTACAACCTCAGGCTGCCTTTCCAGACAGGATTAGTCATGATCAGGGAATTGATGTCGTCACGCCGTTTCGCGCCGCTGTTCTGGGCGCAATTCTTCTCGGCGCTCAATGACAACGTGCTCAAGAACGCGCTCGTCATCATCCTGCTTTACAGCGCGGCGACCGGCCACGGCGATGCCCTGGTGACGGTCGCAGGCGCCGTCTTCATCTTCCCCTACTTCATCCTGTCCGGGCTCGGCGGCCAGCTCGCCGACAAATACGTCAAATCCGTCGTCGCAAGGCGGCTCAAATTCGCCGAGATTTTTGCCGCGGCCTTCGCCGCCGCCGGCTTCTTCCTGCATTCGGTGCCGCTGCTGTTCGCCGCGCTCGCGCTGTTCGGCACCATCGCCGCCCTGTTCGGCCCGGTGAAATACGCCATGCTGCCGGACCAGCTCGAGCTCGGCGAGCTCGCGACCGGCAACGCGCTGGTCGAAGGCGCCACCTTCATGGCGATCCTGCTCGGCACCGTCGCCGGCGGCCAGTTCGTGGCCGGCTCCGCACATATGGGCTGGGTCGCCTCCGCCGTGGTCGTGCTGGCTGTGTTGTCCTGGGCGTTCGCGTCCCGCATTCCGCAGACAACGCCCTCCGCGCCCGATCTGCCCGTCGATGCCAATCCCTGGACCTCGACGGTGAGCCTGCTCAGGACATTGCATGCCGACCATCGCCTCTGGGACGGCACCGTGATCGTCTCCTGGTTCTGGCTGGTCGGCGCCATCGTGCTGTCGCTGCTGCCGGCGCTGATCAAGGAGGTGGTCGGCGGCACCGAGGGCGTGGTGACGCTGTGCCTTGCGACCTTCGCGATCGGCATCGCCATCGGCTCGCTGTTTGCCGCCAGCCTCAGCCACGTCCGCCCCAACCTCGCGCTGGTGCCGATCGGCGCCATCATCATGGGCTTTGCCGGCCTCGATCTCGCCTTCGCCATCGGCGTGACCGCCAAGGGGCACGACATCACCGCACTCGGCTTCGCCACCTCGTTCGCGGGCTTGCGCATGCTGGCCGACTTCGTCGCCTTCGCATTCGGCGGCGGCCTGTTCGTCGTTCCGTCCTTTGCCGCGGTCCAGGCCTGGTCGGAGCCTTCCGAGCGCGCGCGCATCATCGCCGCCGGCAACGTGTTGCAGGCCGCCTTCATGGTGATCGGCTCGCTGTTCGTCGCGCTGCTGCAGGCGGCCGGTCTCCATGTCGGCTGGATCTTCTTCGGCCTCGGCGTCGCCAGCTTTGGCGCGGTTTGGTTCGTCCTCACGAAGTGGGGCAAGGAAGGCGTGCGCGATTTCGGCGGACTGCTGTTCCGCGCGCTGTTCCGCACCGAGATTCGCGGGCTCGAGAACCTGCCGCCTCCGGGCACGCGCATGCTGATCGCGCCCAACCATGTCAGCCTGGTCGACGGCCCGCTGCTGCACGCCGTGCTGCCGATCGACGCGAGCTTCGCGGTCGACACCGGCATCGCCAAGGCCTGGTGGGCAAAACCGTTCCTGCGCGTGGTCAAGCACTACACCATGGATCCGACCAAGCCGCTGGCCGCCCGCGACCTGATCAAGCTCGTCGCCGCGGGCGAGCCTGTCGTGATCTTCCCGGAAGGTCGCATCACCGTCTCGGGCTCGCTGATGAAGGTCTATGACGGCACCGCGATGATCGCAGACAAGGCCGATGCCGTGGTCGTGCCGGTTCGCATCGAAGGCGCGCAGCGCTCGTATCTCAGCTATCTCAACTCTAGCCAGATCAAGCGGTCCTGGTTTCCGCGGGTGACGGTCACGATCCTGCCGCCCGTCAAGCTCCCGGTCGATGAAACGCTCAAGGGCAAGGCGCGCCGCAATGCCGCCGGCGCCGCGCTCCAGGACGTCATGATCGACGCCCTCGTCAAGAACGCCATGCTCGATCACACGCTGTTCGAAGCACTCGGACACGCCTATCGCGACCGCGACACCGGCAAGGTCATCATCGAGGACGCGCTCGGCACCAAGCTGACCTATCGCAAGCTGATCCTCGGCGCGCAGGTGCTGAGCCGGAAGCTGGAGAGCGGCACCGCCGCCGGCGAGAATGTCGGCGTGCTGCTGCCGAACTCCGCGGGCGTCGCCGTCGTCTTCATGGCGCTGCAGAACATCGGCCGGGTGCCGGCGATGCTCAACTTCTCGGCCGGCCCGGTCAACGTCCTCGCCGCCATGAAGGCCGCGCAGGTCAAGACGGTGCTGACCTCGAAGGCCTTCATCGAGAAGGGCAAGCTCGACAAGCTGATGGCCGCGATCTCGGCGGAAGCGCGCGTGGTCTATCTCGAGGACGTCCGCGCCTCGATCGGCACGACTGACAAGATCAAGGGCCTGCTCGCCGGCACCGCGCCGCGCGTGTCCCGCCAGGCGAACGATCCGGCCGTCGTGCTGTTCACCTCGGGTTCGGAAGGAACGCCGAAGGGCGTGGTGCTGTCCCACCGCAACATCCTCGCCAACGCGGCGCAGGCGCTGGCCCGGGTCGACGCCAATGCCAATGACAAGGTGTTCAACGTGCTGCCGGTGTTCCACTCCTTCGGGCTGACCGGCGGAATGATGATGCCGATGCTGGCGGGCATTCCGATCTACATGTACCCTTCCCCGCTGCACTACCGCATCGTGCCCGAGCTGATCTACCAGACCGGCGCCACCATCCTGTTCGGCACCGACACGTTCCTGACCGGCTATGCCCGCTCGGCACACCCTTACGACTTCCGCACCCTGCGCCTGGTGATCGCTGGCGCCGAGGCGGTCAAGGACCGCACGCGGCAGGTGTTCATGGAGCGCTACGGCATCCGCATCCTCGAAGGCTACGGCGTCACCGAGACGGCGCCGGTGCTGGCGATGAACACGCCGATGGCCAACCGTCCCGGCACCGTCGGCCGCCTGTCGCCGCTGATGGAAAGCCGTCTCGATCCGGTTCCTGGCATCGAGGAAGGCGGCCGCCTCTCGGTCCGTGGGCCGAACGTGATGCTCGGCTACCTCAGGGCCGAAAATCCCGGCGTGCTCGAAGTGCTCGCCGAGGGTTGGCACGACACTGGTGATATCGTTGCGATCGACCAAGCCGGCTTCATCACCATCAAGGGCCGCGCCAAGCGCTTTGCGAAGATCGCAGGCGAGATGGTCTCGCTGTCGGCGGTCGAAGCCATCGCGACGGCGCTGTGGCCGCAGGCCGGCTCGGTTGCCGTGTCGATCCCCGACCAGCGCAAGGGCGAGCGCATCGTGCTGCTGACCACGGAGAAGAACGCCGAGCGCAGCGCGATGCAGGCCCAGGCCAAGGCGATCGGCGCGTCCGAGCTGACGGTGCCCGCCACGATCATGGTGGTCGACAAGGTGCCGCTGCTCGGCACCGGCAAGACCGACTATGTCACGGCAACGGCGATGGCCCGCGAACAGGCGTCCGCGCCGGAGCGCGAGGTGGCGTAAGAGAGATGCGCCAGGTCGGCGCGACGCAGGGCGCGAGCCGCGAAGACATAGGTCGGCTCGTGCCCGCTCAAGTCCCGCCTTCGCTGCGCCGCTCCTGCGCGTAGCGCACCAGCGCGGCGAAGCGATAGATGCCGTGCACGAACTTGCCGTAGGGCATGGTGATGAACAGCGCGAACACCGCGCCCAGATGCAGCGCGAGCAGCGGCCCCATTGCGGCAGTCTCGCGAAGGATGAGAAGCAGCATGCCCGTAACGCCGGTCAGGAACAGCATGGCAATGAAGCCGACGTCCATGCCGTAACGGCTCTCGTCAAGCAATGCCGGATCGCGCCGCATCTTGGCCGTGAACAGACCGATCGGGCCTATGATCAGGCCGATGCCGCCGAGCGTGCCGAGCACCACGGGCAGATCCCACCACGGATATGGCGCCTCGCGCGCGAGCAGGTAGTGATAGAGCGTTGCCACCGACGTCGCTGCAAAGCATAGGATGAAGCCGTAGAAGGTCAGGTGGTGATAGAGCTTGCGCCGGTCAGTGGGCTTGTCGTCCTCATTGTAACAGCCGACGCCGCCGCCATGGAGATAGCGCAGCTCGCCGGCGTCGCGGATCGCCTGAAAGATCGAGCCGCTATCGGCACGATTGCCGATGGGCGCGCCGATGTCGCGCCAGAAGGCGCGCATGCTCATGACGAGGGCGAGGATCGCGTAGAGGAAGGCGGCGCTGAACAGCACGGCCATCGCATTGTGCGGCATCAATTTGTAGAACGCGCCTGGACCGGTATGGACTCCGAACAGCACGCTGCGGTCGTTGAGCGCGGCGAAGCCGAGGATGAAGGCCGCCATGCTGAGCGCGGCGATGATGCTGATGACGAGGCCATTGCGAGCGAAGGCGCCGGACAGCGCCTGCGGCCAGGCATAGGCCGCATAGGATTCCGCGCGCGCGACCGCCAGCGTCTTGGGGACGTTGACGTCGAACTCGTGCGGCGGCGAGAACTGGCAATCGACATAGCAGGCGCCGCAGGAATGGCAGAGATTGGCGAGATAGTTGAGGTCGCCGTCGGAGAAGGCGCGGCGCATCTCCATGGCCGGAAAGACCGCGCACAGGCCCTCGCAGTAGCGGCAGGAATTGCAGACCGTCATCAGACGGTCGGCTTCGTCGAGAATCCTAGTTCCGTGCATGTTTCGCCGCTTCCCGTCCCGCGATCCGCCCGAACACGCTGCCGATGGTCATGCCCATGCCGGCCGCATAGCCCTTGCCGAGCACGTTGCCCGCCATGATCTCGCCGGCCGCGAACATGTTGGCGGACGGCTTGCCGCCCTTCATCAGCATCCGCGCCTCCTTGTTCACGCGCGTGCCGAGATAGGTGAAGGTGATGCCGGGACGGACCGGATAGGCGAGATAAGGCGGCGTTTCGATCCGGCGCGCCCAGTGGGTCTTCGGCGGCGTGATGCCCTCGGTGCGGCAGTCGTCGAGGATGGTGTGATCGAAGGTGCCGGGCCGCACCGCCGCGTTGAACTCGGTGATGGTCTTCTCCAGCGCGGCCGGATCGAGCTCCAGCTTGCCGGCGAGCTCGGCCACAGTCTGCCCGGCGATCGGCGGAAACAGCGTCGGCATGAAGCTGGTGACGACGGTCGAGTCGAAGATGATATACGCGATCTGGTCGGGCTGCGCCGCGACCAGCCTGCCCCAGATCGCGTAGCGCTTCGGCCAGATGTCCTCGCCTTCGTCGTAGAAGCGCTGCGCGTGCTTGTTGACGACGATGCCGAACACGACCGAGTCGTGCCGCGTGATGATGCCGCCGTCGAATTTCGGCGCGCGGGCGTCGATCGCGACCGCGTGGCACTGGGTGGGATCTCCGACCTCCTGCACGCCCTTGTCGAGCAGCATCTTCAGGATCGAGCCGCGGTTATAGGGCGTGCCGCGGATCAGGAAATTGTCGGCGGCTTCGCCCCAATATTGCTTCAGCCATTCGATGTTGGCCTCGAAGCCGCCGGCCGCCGCAACCAGCGACGTCGCGCGGATCTCGGTCTCACCCCTGACCGGCCGCTCGAGGCGCGCGGCGAGGAACATGCCGTCCTCGATCGCGAGGTCGGCGACCTCGGCATCGTATTCGACGGCGACACCGAGCCGTTCCGCGGTGAGATACAACGCGTTCAGCATCGCCCGGCCGCCGCCGAGGAAGAAGGAGTTGGTGCGGCCGAGGCTCAGCGTGCCCCCGAGCGAGGGCTGCCAGCGCACGCCCTGTTCCACGATCCAGTTCAGGATGTCCTTGGACTCCCGGATCATGTGGCGCGCCAGCACCTCGTCGGTCTCTCCGCCGGTGACGCGCAGCAGGTCCTCCCAGAATTCCTCTTCGGTATAGGGACCGGTGAGGATCTCGGTCGCAGCATCATGGGCGCAGCGCATGTTGCGGGTGTGGCGGGTGTTGCCGCCGCGGTAGAACTTTGGCGCGCCTTCGAGCACCAGCACCGAGGCGCCGCCGCGTCGGGCGCTGATCGCCGCGCACAGGGCCGCATTGCCGCCGCCGATCACCAGCACGTCGTATTTGCTGCTCATGCCGTCTGCCCGATGCGACGAAATTGGAGACATTCTGCGAGCAGGCGGTCTCGATCGAGCCGATCCGCCATTGCGCACCTTTGTATACAAAGATATACATAAACGGCGCAAGCGGCATCTCTGCATGGGCAGGATGCGCATCGAGGGACAATGGCCAGACGGCCCGTAAAGGCAGGTGGAACGATCGCGCGCAGCGGCGGCGTTGCGCTCGGCGAAGCCGTATTCCGATCGCTGTGCGAGGCGCTCCAGGCCGGCAGCTACCGCGCCGGCGACCGCCTGCGCGAAGAGGAGGTCGCGCAGCGGCTGAAGGTCAGCCGCACGCCGGTTCGCGAAGCGCTGGGCCGGCTCGCGGCGCGCGGCTTCGTCGAGCCCGCCGGCGGCCGCGGGCTGATCGTCCGCAACCTGGACATTTCAGAGGTGCTCGAGCTCTACGCCATGCGCGAGATCATGGAAGGCGCCGCCGCGCGCCTCGCCGCCGAGCACGCCTCAGCGCCGGAGATCGACGCGCTCCGCGATATCGAGCAGGCCTTTGTCGAAGCATCCGCAACCGACGCAGCCGAGATGGCGCGGCTCAATCGTGCCTTCCACGAGGCGATCTGCCGCGCCGCGCGCAACCGCTATCTCGACAACGCGTCGCGGGAATTGCAGGACTGGATCGCCCTGCTCGGCCCAACCACTTTCACGGTCACAGGCCGTCCCAGGACGAGCCACGGCGAGCACCAGGCGATCATTGCAGCCATCGCCGCGCGCGACGGAGACAAGTCGGAGCAATTGGCGCGTGCGCATATTCGCGAGGCGCTGCGCTGTCGGCTGAAACTGTTGCAGAAGCAATAGGCCTATCGCCGACGCGATCACGCCTCGAACACACGCGTCAGCAGCCAATAGCCGCCCAGAAGTCCGATCCCGGCGGACATCGTGTAGACCAGCCGCGCCGTCCGCGCCGGCTCCTCCCGGCCGACCGCGGTCAGCCTGTCCAGCGAGCCAAGCACCGGCAACATCAACGCGACGATCGCGATCTGCCCGATCTCGACGCCGACATTGAAGGCGGCCAGCGCCGGGACGATCGCATCAGGCGGCAGGCCGATCTCGCGAAGCGCGCCGGCGAAGCCGAAGCCGTGGATCAAGCCAAACAGAAAAGCCACGCGCCAGCGCCTGTCGACATCGCGCGAAAAGAAGTTTTCGACTGCGACGAACACGATCGAAGCCGCAATCGCGGGCTCCACGATGCGGCTGGGGATGACCAGGACGTTCAACGCCGCCAGCGACAACGTCAAGGAATGGGCGACGGTAAAGGCGGTGACGATCTTGATGACCGGAACGAGCCTGCGTGCCCACAAGACGACTGCAGCCAAGAATGCGATGTGATCGTAGCCGAGGAAGATGTGCTCGATGCCCGTCACGAGATAGCGCTGCATGGTCGAGACCAGCGACGGCGGCGCCGTGGAGAGCGTAACCGTCGTCGTGGCGGCGTCGAGCAAGGCCTGCGCCTCGGACTTGCCTTGCGCGATCAGCACCACCTGGCGCGCGGTCTTGTCCGTCTCGGTCAGCACAGTGGAACGATAGACGATATCGCCGGGCGCGTTCGCGCAAGCGAAACTGGTGCGATAAATGACGCCGTCACCATCGGGTAGGATCGCGGCATCGCGCCGCGGGCAAGCAGTGCCGCCGCCCGTCACAACCAAGTGCCTGTCGAGATATTCCAAGATTGTGGCCCTGGCCGCTTCGACCGCGGCGGGATCGACCGCGTCCTGGCGCGCATCGTGGATCCTCGAACCGATCAGGCGATCGACATCGCTACCCTTCAGTCCCAGTTCGACGCTCACCGTGCGATCGCCGGCCAGCGCCACGCGCGCCGTCGCAAGGTTGATCTGATGCGCCTCGGCCGGCAGGCAGAGCAGGACCTGAAGCCACAGGAACAGTGGCCACCTCATGATCCCGCCCCATCGCCTTCAAGCCAGCACATCCGCCACAGCCGCCTTCAGAGCATCCCGAACCTCGGTGGGCTTCAGCCGCACCTGCAAGCCGCGCTGGCCGCCGTTGAGATAGACCAGGTCATGCGCGAGCGCGCTCTGCTCGATCACTGTGCCGACCTGCTTGCGTTGCCCGAACGGGCTGATGCCGCCGACTTTGTAGCCAGTGACGCGCTCCGCCTCGGGCGGCTTCATCATCTGCGCCGACTTGCCGCCCGCGGCCGCGGCGAGCTTCTTCATCGAGACCTCCTGGTCGGACGGCACGATCACGCAGACCGGCTTGCCGTCCACCAGCGCCATCAGCGTCTTCAGGACGCGCGCCGGGTCCTCGCCAAGTGCGGCGGCCGCCTGGAGCCCGATGCTCTCGGCGTCGGGATCATAGTCGTAGGTGTGAACGGTGAAGGCAACACCGGCGGCGTCAAGCGCGCGCGTGGCTGGGGTGACTTTGGACATGCGTCACATGTAGCACCGTCATTGCGAGGAGCGAAGCGACGAAGCAATCCAGGATCCTGCCGCGGAGGCCGTCTGGATTGCTTCGCTTCGCTCGCAATGACGGTGTGGGCACTGTATGCGCGCCCCACCCTCGGTGTCATCGCCCGGCTTGACCGGGCGATCCAGTATTCCAGAGGCCCGCATTGGAGCGCTCGCTCTCACCACATCAGCCGCGGCGTACTGGATGCCCCGGTCAAGCCGGGGCATGACAGCGGTTTCTGCGGCAAGTCTCGTGCGCGAGGCCGACAGCGGAGTTTGAGGGCGCCACGCGGCCTCCGCCGAGAACTTCCCCTACTCCGCCGCGTCCCGCATCTCCGCGCGTTCGGCACGCACTGCGCAGAACTTGAACTCCGGAATCTTGCCGAACGGGTCGAGCGCCGGGTTGGTGAGCAGGTTCGCCGCCGCTTCCGCGTAGCAGAACGGCATGAACACCATGTTCTCGGGCACGTCGCGGTCGGAGCGCACCTTGACCTCGACGGCGCCGCGGCGCGTCTCCAGGCGAATGAAGTCGCCGGGTGCGAGCTTCTTCCTGCGCATGTCCTTCGGCGACATGAACGCCACCGCCTCGGGCTCGATCTGGTCGAGCACCTGGGCGCGGCGCGTCATCGAGCCCGTGTGCCAGTGCTCCAGCACGCGGCCGGTCGACAGCACCATCGGATATTCGTCGTCGGGAATCTCGTCCGGCGGGATGACCTTCGCCGGCACGATCTTGCCGCGACCGCTCGCGGTCGGGAAGCCCGTGGTGAAGATGATCTCGTTGCCGGGCTTGTCAGGAGCGTCGGCCGGATAGGTGACCGCGCCTTCGCGCACCAGCCGCTCCCAGCTGATGTTCTTCAGCGACGGCATCAGCTCCGCCATCTCGGTGTAGACGTCGCCGGGACCGGAATAATTCCACGACAGGCCCATGCGCTTGCCGATCTCCTGGATGATCCAGAGATCCTGCCGCGCATCGCCCGGCGGCTTGATCACCTGGCGCGCGAGCTGCACGCGGCGGTCGGTGTTGGTGAAGGAGCCGTCCTTCTCGGCAAAGGCGGAGGCCGGCAGGATCACGTCGGCGTGGAAAGCGGTCTCGGTGACGAAGAGATCCTGCACCACGAGATGATCGAGCATGGCGAGCGCTTCACGGGCATGCTGGAGATCGGGGTCGGACATCGCGGGATTCTCGCCCTCGATATACATGCCCGTGATCTCGCCGGCATGGATCGCGTTCATGATCTCGACCACGGTCAGGCCGCGGACGGGATCGAGATCCTGCTGCCACAGCTTTTCGAAGGCGCCGCGCAAGTCGTCGCGGCTGACCGGCTGGTAGTCCGGCAGGAACATCGGGATCAGGCCAGCGTCGGAGGCACCCTGCACGTTGTTCTGGCCGCGCAGCGGATGCAGGCCGGTGCCGGGGCGGCCGACCTGTCCGGTGATCAGCGCCAGCGCAATCAGGCAGCGCGCATTGTCGGTGCCGTGGACGTGCTGGCTGATGCCCATGCCCCAGAAGATGATCGAGGATTTTGCGCGCGCATAGGTGCGCGCGACCTCGCGCAGCGTCTGCGCCGGGATGCCGCAGATCGGCTCCATCTTCTCCGGCGTGAATTCCTTGATCTTCTCCTTGAGGTCCTCGAAACCCTCGGTGTAGCCGGCGATGTACTGATCGTCGGTGAGCCCCTCGGTGATGATCGTGTTGATCATCGCGTTCAGCATCGCGACGTCGGAGCCGGGCTTGAACTGCAGATGCTTGGTCGCATGGCGCGACAGCGCCTGCCGGCGCGGATCCATCACGAACAGCTTGGCGCCGTTCTGCTTGACCGCGTTCTTGATGAAGGTCGCGGCGACCGGATGGTTCACGGTCGGGTTGGCACCGATCACCCAGATCACTTCGGCATCCATCGCGGCGGAGAACGGCGCGGACACCGCGCCCGAGCTCAGGCCTTCGAACAGCGCTGCCACCGACGAGGCGTGGCACAGGCGGGTGCAATGGTCGACATTGTTCGAGCCGAAACCGGTACGCACCAGCTTCTGGAACAGATAGGCCTCTTCGTTCGAGCCCTTGGCCGAGCCGAAGCCGGCAAGCGCCTTGACGCCCTTCTCGTCGCGGATCTTGACGAGGCCCTTGGCAGCGATGTCGAGCGCTTCCTCCCAGCTCGCCTCGCGGAAATGCGTGAAGGGATTGGCCGGATCGACCTGGTCGTTGGCGTCCTTCTTCGCATTCGGCAACCGCACCAGCGGTTTTGTCAGGCGATGCGGATGGTGGATGTAGTCGAAGCCGAAGCGGCCCTTCACACAAAGACGGTTGTGGTTGGCGGGACCGTCACGGCCCTCGGCATAAATTACCTTCTCGTCCTTGACCTCGTAGGTCACCTGGCAACCGACGCCGCAGAACGGGCAGAGCGAATCCACCTTCCTGTCGGCATAGGTGACGCGCGTCTGCTTGTCGTCGAGCATCACGGCCGGCATCAACGCGCCGGTCGGGCAGGCCTGCACGCATTCGCCGCAGGCGACGCAGGTGGATTCGCCCATGGGATCGTCGAAGTCGAACACGATTTTCGAGCCGTGACTGCGATAAGCCATGCCGATGACGTCGTTGACCTGGACCTCGCGGCAGGCGCGCACGCACAGGCCGCACTGGATGCAGGCATCGAGATTGACGCGCATCGCCGGATGACTGGCGTCGGTCGCCCAGCGCTCGGCGGCGGGGAAACGGCTTTCGGTGACGCCAGTCGCCTCGGCCCAGTGCCAGAACTTCGACTCCGGATCGTGCGAGGTCTCGCGCGCCGGCTGGTCGGCGACGAGCAGCTCCATCACCATCTTCTGCGCAGCAGTTGCGCGGGCGCTCTCGGTCTTTACCTTCATGCCGACCGACGGGGTGCGCTTGCAGGACGCCGCCAGCACGCGCTCGCCCTCGATCTCGACCATGCAGGCGCGGCAATTGCCGTCGGGGCGATAGTCCGGTGCCGGCGAATAGCACAGATGCGGGATGTCGCGGCCCTGCCGTTTTGCGACCTGCCAGATCGTCTCGCCGGGTTTGGCCTCGACCTGCTTGCCGTCGAGCTCGAACGTAATCTTGGTCATTCGGCCGCTTCCTTGAACTCGTCAGGGAAATATTTGATCACGGAGGACAGCGGATTCGATGCCGCCTGTCCGAGCCCGCAGATCGAGGCATCGCGCATCGCCTGGCTCAATTCTTCGAGCAGGGCGCGGTTCCAGACCGGCCTCTGCATCAGCAGCGCCGCCTTCTGGGTTCCGACGCGGCACGGCGTGCACTGGCCGCAGCTCTCATCCTCGAAGAACTTCATCAGGTTCAATGCAGCCGCACGTACGCTGTCCTTGTGCGACAGGATGACGATCGCGGCCGAGCCGATGAAGCAGCCGTATTTCTCCAGCGTGCCGAAATCGAGCGGGATGTCGTCCATCGACGCGGGCAGAATGCCGCCGGAGGCACCGCCCGGCAGGTACGCGTAGAACTGATGGCCGTCGGCCATGCCGCCGCAATATTCGTCGATCAGCTCACGCACGGTGATGCCTGATGGCGCGAGCTTCATGCCGGGATTCTTGACGCGGCCCGAGACCGAGAAGCTGCGCAGGCCATGACGCTCGTGGCGGCCATGGCCCTTCCACCAGTCGGCCCCCTTCTCGACGATGTCGCGCACCCACCACAGCGTCTCGATGTTGTTGATCAGCGTCGGCAGGCCGAACAGGCCGACCTGGAACGGGTACGGCGGTTTGTGCCTGGGCAGGCCGCGCTTGCCTTCGATGCTTTCCAGCAGCGAGGATTCCTCGCCGCAGATATAGGCGCCGGCGCCGCGCCGCATGTGCAGCGTCGGCCCGCCCGGCGGGAGCTTCGCGATCTCGCGCTCGAGGATTTCGCGCGAGGCCGGATATTCGTCGCGCAGATAAATGTAGACGTCGGAGGCCTGCACCACATGCGCGCCGATCAGCATGCCCTCGATGAAGCGATGCGGATCGGTTTCGAGGTAATAGCGGTCCTTGAACGTGCCCGGCTCGCCCTCGTCGCCGTTGATCGCCATCAGCCGCGGCCCGGGCTCTCCCAACACCGCGCGCCATTTGCGCCCCGTGGGGAAGCCGGCGCCGCCGAGGCCGCGCAGCGAAGCGTCGTCGAGCGCTTTCAGGAGATCGTCCTTCGACAATTCGCCCGAGCGCAGGCGGCCCAGCAGCTTGTAGCCGCCGCCGGCGACATAGGCCTCGTAGTCGACATATTTGGGCAGATGCGCGTGAGTGTCGCCGGCCTTGGCCGCCGCCATCACATTGGCGACGGTGGCGTGGTCAACGAAGTTGTGACCGACTTCAGCGGCGGGCGCAGTATCGCAACGACCGACGCAGGGCGCGCGCACGACGCGGATGCCGGGACCTGACGCGCTCTGCAGATCTTCGAGCAGCTTCTCGCCGCCAAGCATCGCGCAAGTCAGCGAATCGCAGACGCGGATCGTCAGCGGCGCGATATCGGGCTCGCCTTCCTTCACCACGTCGAAATGCGCGTAGAAGGTCGCGGTCTCGAACACCTCGGCGAAGGCGAGCTTCATCTCGTCGGCGAGCGCGGCCAGATGCGCAGCCGAGATCTGGTGGTACTTGTCCTGGATCAGGTGCAGATATTCGATCAAGAGATCGCGCCGCCGCGGCCGGTCGCCGAGCAATAGCTCGATCTCGTGCGCGGCCGTGGGATCGACCTGCCGCCCCTTGGGGGTCGCCTTGGCGCGTCGGCGTCCCTCACCGGGATGCTCGAACGGGCGGACCTTGTGCACGTCGTGGCTCATCGATTCGTCTCGATCTCGCTTCTAGAACGGCTCCAGTTCTAGCCTCTGGCATGCCAAATGCCAATTAAATTATCATGTTCAAGGAAGCAGTTAAGCGCAGCCCAAGAGCAGCCCAAGAGCAACCCCTGGATCGCTGCCCGGACACGGCCTTGCGTTCGTCCAACGCGCCAACTGACAGAACGAAGCCTGAATTGGTCCTGAGATCAATAAAGGCTTCCTATGCTGCGATAGCGAAATCGTATCGAAGTCCCGCTCCGAAGCTACGGCGGGAGCGCACCCATGGAGCGCTCCCGCTCGCGATGAATGTGCGATCAGAAAATCTTGACCGCGCTCTCCAGCGTCTTCCACACACCCCAAGCCAGGGGAACGCCGACGAAGGCCCAGAACAGCGCCGCCCTGGCGTCGAGCCCGCCAAAGCCGATGCCGTAGGAGCCGTGCGGCCCTGCGGCTGCAGCGCTGGCGCTCGCCGCCTGCAACTTGGCGACATCGGCGTCCTTCATGTGCCACTTCGAATCGACCGGCTTGATCAGGTAGTTGCAGATCAGGCCTGCGATCAACATCGCACACAGGATGTACATGGTGGTGTTGTAGAGCTGGTCGCGCGGCACGCCGGCCGCGAGCTGGAACTCGCGGATGTAGTTGACCACGACGGGGCCGATGATGCCCGCCGTCGACCATGCCGTCAGCAGCCGGCCGTGGATGGCGCCGACGAACTGGGTGCCGAACATGTCGGCGAGATAGGCCGGCACGGTCGCGAAGCCGCCACCATACATCGACAGGATGATGCCGAAGCCGACCACGAACAGCAGCTTCGAGCCCATCGCCGCGAAGGTCGGCGCCAGCGCATAGAGCGCGATGCCGAGGACGAAGAACGTGTAGTAGGTGTTCTTGCGCCCCATGAGGTCCGACATCGAGGCCCAGAAGAAGCGGCCGCCGATGTTGAACAACGACAAGAGACCGGCGAAGCCCGCAGCGATCGCCGCGATCGCAGCTTTCTGTTCAACCGAAAGCTGGCTGAAGGTCAGCTCCGGATGCCCGATCAGCTTGCCCGCGAAGATCTCCTGGAGCATGGGCGAGGCCATGCCGATCACGCCGATGCCCGCCGAGACGTTCAAGCAGAGCACCCACCAGATCAGCCAGAATTGCGGCGTCTTGTGCGCGTTGTCGAGGTGCACGTGGTGCTCGGTGATCATCGACTTCTTCTCGCTCGGCGGCGTCCAGCCCTCGGGCTTCCAGCCGGCCGGAGTCACGCGATAGGCGAAGGCGCCGATCATCATGAAGACGAAATAGACCACCCCCATCGTGACGAAGGTCTCCCAGACACCGACGGAGGTGGGCGTCTTGAAGTAGTTGATCAAGAGATTGGCCAGAGGCGCTCCAATCATGGCACCGCCGCCAAATCCCATGATGGCCATGCCGGTCGCCATGCCGCGGCGATCGGGAAACCATTTGATCAGCGTCGACACCGGGGAGATGTAGCCGAGCCCGAGTCCGACGCCGCCGATCACGCCGCAACCAAGCCACATGATCCAGAGCTGGTGGACGTAGACGCCGAAGGCACCGATCAAAAGCCCGCCGCCCCAGCAGCAGGCGGCGACGACGCCCGCCTTGCGCGGACCGGCGCGCTCGAGCCAGCCGCCCCAGATCGCGGCGGAGACGCCGAGCAGGACAAAGAACAGCGTGTACATCCACCCGAGGCTGGCGACCTTCCAGTCGCAGCTCGTTGTGAACAGCTCCTGCCACAGCGACATGTCCGGGCATGACTTAGGCGCCGCGATGCCGATTGCGCGCGACAGCGGCAGCCAGAACACCGAGAAGCCGTAGGCCATGCCGATACAGAGATGGATGCACAGCGCCGCCGGCGGCACCAGCCAGCGATTGAAGCCGGCCGTCGCGATCGTGCGTTCACGATCGAGGAAGCCGGAAGCACCAACCGGTGCAAGAACGGTATCGGCAGTCGTCATAAGCATTCCCTCCCAAGCGCGGCCTTGCCGGCACATCGGTTTGAGACCGGTCGTGTGCGTGCTTGGCAGCCGCGCACGACAGGTCGGACTTCATGTCGAAGGAGAACGTCTGATGCGCACCGCCTCATGTGCGCCGAGCAAGCAGCTGATCGCAGGTGACGTCCCGTCGCCTCGCAAACAGCGTTGCCGTGACGGCTATCGCGCCCTCATCCCCCTCAACACCCTGTCGTGAGATGAGCAACGCACGTGCCAGAAGCCGCATCGTGACGATTCAACGACTTCCCGCAACGCAATATACTGCAGAGGACAGAATGTCCTGAAATCCCCGGACAAAATGTCCAGTCAGGCCGCTTCCGGCAGCCACACCGTGAATGTACTCCCGGAACCGACGCGGCTTTCGGCCGTGATCTGTCCGCCCTGGCGCTTGATCAGCGTCTGGCTGATGGAGAGGCCGAGCCCGGTGCCTTGCCGCTGTTTCGTCGTGTAGAAAGGATCGAAGATCTTTTCGATCACCTCAGCGCTCATGCCGATGCCGGTATCAGTGATTTCGATGGCGACGCCTTGCTGGCCGTCGCGCTCGGCATCGAAGGCGCGGAGCGTCAGGGTTCCGCCTTCCGGCATGGCGTGGATCGCGTTGACGATGAGATTGACCAGGACCTGCTGCAGCTCGTTGCGGTTCATCAGCACGAGCCGGCTGGCGCGGTCGTCCCTGACCACGGCGATCTCGGTCTTGTTCAGAAGATGCTGCACCAGCGGCAGACAGTCGGAGATGATGTTTGCCGGCGCGTGGCACTCGACATAGCCGGCATATTCCTCCGGCCTTGCAAACTGCAACAGCTTGGTCACGATCTGGCTGATGCGGTGAATCTGCTCGTCGAGCAGGCGAAACTCGACCTTCGCCTTGTCGGCATCGGCCCCGAACACGCTGCGGATGACGTCGAGATTGCCCTGCATCACCGCGATCGGATTGTTGATCTCGTGCGCAACGCCTGCGGTGATCTCGCCGATCGCAGCCAGCTTCTCGGACATGATGAGCTGCTTGGTGGTTGCCTCGAGCTTGAGATTGGCGTGCTCGAGGTCGCGCGTGCGCTCCCGCACGCGGACGTTCAATTCCTCATTCCATTCCCGGAGCTGTCGGTCGCGTTCCTGGATCTGGTCGAGCAGGCTGTCGAGATGAACCGCGACGCGGCCGATCTCGTCACCTGACACCGGCATCTTGGTGCGGGCGGAGAGGTTCCCGCGCTCCACTTCGGTGATCGTCGCCGTGACGCGCTCCAGCGGCATGAAGATGGAGCTCGCCCAGCGCAGGAAGATCGGGACGGTCGCGGCGGTGATGACGATGAACGCCGCGACGATGATCAGCAATGTCTGGTATTTGGCTTCGCTGAACGGCTTCTCCAGAAAGCCGACATAGAGCATGCCGACGCGCTTGCCATAACTGTCGACCAGCGGCTCGTAGGCGGAGATGTACCAGTCATTGACCACGAAAGCGCTGTCGAGCCAGGTGCGCCCCTCGCCCAGCACGGCCGAGCGCACCGCCGCCGACACGCGCGTACCGAGCGCGCGCCGTCCCTCGAACAGACGGACATTGGTCGATATCCGCACGTCGTCCAGGAACAGCGTCGCGGTGCCCTGACTGCCCTCCGGCAGGCTCGCCGCGCGATAAACGAGATCGTTGATCGTATCGATGAATTCGAGATTCTGGTTGAGCAGGGTGCCGCCGACCAGCGCAGCGGCGCCACCGTCAGGCAGCATCGCCCGGCTGGCCGCATGCACGACCATGCCGCGCGTCTCCGTGCTGCGGTCGGTCGGCACCGCGTTCGGGGTCGACACGAGGTCCAGGCGCGCGCGCTCGGCCAGGGCCGGCGAGATCGCGGCGAGCTCGTCATTGCCGAAAATGTCGACGCCCGTCGCAGGGACCTGGCCCGACAGCGCCGACTTGATGATCGGCCAGTCGCTCCTCGGTCGATGCTGCAACGGCGGCGACGAGGCCAGGACATCGCCGCGATCGTTGGTCAGATAGAGGAAATCGAGACCGATCTCCTTGCGGGTCTCGTCGAGCAGATCCTGGAGCGAGCCGCGCGCATCCGGCCCCAGCACCTCGTGGAAGCGGGCCGACAGGCTGAGCGCCCGGAGCTGGACGCCGGTCTTTTCCAGGATGCGGGCGAGATATTGGTGGGCGATGGTGAGATCGCCGTTCACCTTGGAGATCAGGGTCGCGTCGAATTTCGCGTTCCAGCGATAGATCGCAACGCCGAGGAGGAGCGGCAGGATGACCAGCATCGGCAGCAGCGCGATCGCTAGCAGCCGGAAGCGGACGGAGCGTCCCCGCACGGGCTCGCCGCTGCGGCCGGCAGCATCAGACATCCCACAACGCGCATTTGCGGTCGATGGTCTTGCGCGAGATACCGAGGCGCCGCGCCGCCTCCTCGCGATTGCCATTGACCTCCTTCAGCACGCCGAGAATGTGACGGCGCTCGAGCTCCGCGAGACTGTCGGCAGGCGCCGACTGACCGTTGTTGCGGGGACCGGCGAAATCGTCGGGGAAGGCACCGAGGATCAGCGTGCGCTCGATCAGGTTGCGCAGCTCGCGCACATTGCCCGGCCAGTCGTAGCTTGCGAGCGCCGCCCGCACCGAGGCGTCGATCGGCACCGGCGGCATGCCGAGCTGAACCGACAGCTTGCTCATGAAGATGGCGGCAAGCTCCTGCACGTCATCGCCGCGATCCTTCAGGAGCGGCAGGCGGATCTGCATCACGTTGAGCCGGTAGAACAGATCGGCTCGGAAACGGCCCTTCTCGACTTCCCTTTGCAGCTCGGCATTGGTCGCGAAGATGAAGCGCAGGTCGACCGGAACCTCACGCTCGGAGCCAACCGGACGGACGCGGCGGTCTTCGAGCACGCGGAGCAGCTTGCTCTGCATCGGCAGCGGCAGCTCCCCGATCTCGTCGAGGAACAGCGTGCCGCCATGCGCATACAGGAATAAGCCCTCGCGCCCGGAATCGGCACCGGTGAAGGCGCCCTTGATGTGTCCGAACAGCTCGGCCTCGATCATCTCGGGCGGGATCGCCGCGCAATTCACGGGCACGAAGGGCTTGTCGGCGCGGTCGGACAGCGAGTGGATCGAACGCGCTGCCACTTCCTTGCCGGTGCCGGATTCGCCGGTGAGGAGAATCGAGGTCGGCAGGCCCGCGACGCGCGCGATGGTCTCACGCACGCGCAGCGTCGCTGCCGACTGTCCGATCAGATTGTCGCGCAGAAAGGTGCGGTCGGACGAGGCACGCAAGGCATAGCGCAGGACATAGTTCTCGCGCTGGAGGCGGACACGGTCGAGGCATCGTGCCACCGCGTTGAGGATCTGGTTGGAGCGGAACGGCTTGAGCACGAAATCGGCAGCACCGGCGCGCAGGGCCTGGATCGCGGTGTCGAGGTCGGCATAGGCGGTGATCAGGATGGCGTCGGCGAAGAAGCCGACGGCGCGCTGCTCGGCGAGCCAATCGACGCCATTCTTGCCTGGCATGATGTTATCGAGAATGACGACGTCGTAGCGGTTGGAATCGAGCTTGCGCGAGGCCTGGTCGGTATCGGCCGCCTCGTCCACCAGCTTGCAGCGCGGCGCAAGCGTGCGCACCAGGAAATTGCGCATGCCCGGCTCGTCGTCGACGATCAGGATCGAGGCCTGCGCCAGCGCGCTGAACTCCGGCCCTGCAGCCGTCTTGCCGAGCTTGACGGCAGGCTCGCGGCCCACCGCGGGACTTGCGGCTGCGCTTGCCCTCGATGTTGAGAAAGTCATGCCCGATGTCTTCGGTTTGAACGTCTTGGGTTTGAACGTCTTGGGTTTGAAAGTCTTGGGTTTGAGATCATCCACGGCGATAGCCGGCGCCTTTCGCATTGCAGCGAAGCTCCGGCCGTTTCCCCCGCGGGCGCAGCATAGTCAAACGTCGCCGCCGTGAACATTCGCCTTTCTACGGGGCGACGCTCTTTTCGACCAGGAACACGATGCGCGCCTCGTTGCGCTCGGTGATCTCGACCTTGTCGCCGGTCTCGCGAATCAGGTTCGGAATGTCAATCACCGACAAGGGATCGGTGCAGTGAACCTCGAGCTGATCGCCCGGCTGCAAAGGCTTGAGCGCCTTGCGCGTCTTCAGGGCGGGCAGCGGGCATTTCAGTCCGGTGAGGTCGAGCGTCGTTCTGGTCATGGCCGCAACATGGCGGGACGAAGCGATGGCGTCAACGGAAGGCCTCTAGAGCAGATCGGCGTAGGACAGGAAGCCCACGTCCTGCCCCGGCTCGACATTCGTGATGTCCTCGCCGAGTTCGACGAGGCCGTCGGTCTCGACCAGGGAGGACAGCAGCCCGGCCCCTTCTCGCGGGAACTTGATCGCCTCGAGCCCGCCGTCCTGCGCGCGCCGCAGCGAGGCGCGCACATATTCGCGCCGGCCTGCCTTCTTCTTGTAAGTGAACGCCGCCCGCAGCGGGATGGGCGTCAGCGGCTCCGGCAGGCTCCCCGCCAGCGCCAGCACAGTCGGTCGCACCACATGGACGAAGGTGACAAAACTCGCGACGGGATTGCCGGGCAATCCGATCAGCGGCGTGCCGTCGATGATGCCCATCGCCACCGGACGACCGGGCTTGATCGCCATCCGCCACAGC
This sequence comes from Bradyrhizobium sp. SZCCT0231, assembly GCF_018130245.1. GTDB lineage: Bacteria > Pseudomonadota > Alphaproteobacteria > Rhizobiales > Xanthobacteraceae > Bradyrhizobium > Bradyrhizobium japonicum_F. The sequence goes on along the minus strand of NZ_JAFCKP010000002.1, from coordinate 91,940 downwards.
ACCAGCGAGCCGATGCTCTCGACCGCCGTCTTGACGTGATCCTCCTCTCCGGTCGAGACGCCGCCGGTGGTGAGGATCAGGTCATGGTGACCCGCAACCTGCTTCAGGCCGCTCGCAAGCGACGTTCGCTCGTCGCGCAGAATGCCGAGATCGCTGACCTCGCAGCCGAGCCGCCGCAGCATCGCCATCAGCATGAAGCGGTTGGAATCGAACAGCTGCGAGGCGGCGCGCGGCTCGCCGGGCGAGGCCAGCTCGTCACCGGTCGAGAACACGGCGACACGGATGCGCCTGACGACGTCGAGCCTTGTCAGGCCGAACGCGGCGGCAAGGGCGACATGCTGCGGCCGCAAGCGCTGGCCGCCGCGGAGCGCGACCTGACCTTGCGGAATGTCCTCGCCTGCGGGACGGACATTGGCGCCGGGCTTCAGCCCCGGCGGCAATACGATCCTGCCTGAAGCATCGATGCGGACGTCCTCCTGCATGAAGACGGTCTCCGCATCCGGCGGCATCGGCGCGCCGGTGAAGATGCGCGCGGTGTGACCGGGCTTGATCGGCGCTTGCGCAAGGCCGCCGGCCTGGATGCGACCGTCGAGCGGGAACGCCTGCTCTGCGCTTGCCGGAAGGTCGGCGTTGCGCACGGCGTAACCATCGACCGCGGAGTTGGTGAACGGCGGCAGCGGCAAAGGAGCGGCCACATCGCGCGCGAGTACGCGGCCGTCGGCCTCGACCAGCGCCACAGTCTCGATATCGGCGATCGCGTTGACGCGCGTCGTGATGAGGCCAACGGCTTCGTCGACCGACATCATCGGTCCGCCGAAGGCAAAGCAATCGTCCGACAGTTGCGCCATGGTGCCTCGTCAGCGTATGGCGGTGCTTCTTGCCACCGCTTCCTCGATCGGCATCGCCGCCCGGAGCAGCAACGCGGCTACGGCGGGGATATCATCGAGATGGACGGTCGGCAGCCGGGTTTCAACCGCGACGTCGCTCGCAATCCCGGCAATTCCCGGGTCGTCCGGAAACAGCAGCGGCTTGCCGTTGGCGGCACGATGCACCTCGATCTTGCGATGCGGCTCGCGCTTGAAGCCCTCGACCACGACGAGATCGACCGCAGAGAGCTTCCCGAGCAGCTCCGGCAGGCGCGGCTCGGCCGCCCCGCGCAACTCATGCATCAGCGCCCAGCGGTTTGACGAAGCAACCAGCACCTCCGCCGCGCCGGCCTCGCGATGGCGCCAGGAATCCTTGCCGGGCACGTCGACGTCGAACCGGTGATGCGCATGCTTGATGACGGAGACGCGCAGGCCTTGCGCGTTGAAATGCGGGATCAGCCGCGTCAACAGCGTGGTCTTGCCCGCACCGCTCCAGCCTGCAAGGCCGATGACTTTCATGCCCTTCGATCTCCGCCAATGGCTCGTCAGCCGATGGAACCCGCCGGCCTATCCCCGTCATTGCGAGCGGAGCGAAGCAATCCAGACTGCCGCCGCGGAAAGATTCTGGATTGCTTCGCTCCGCTCGCAATGACGAGCGGAGGCATTTTGCCCATTCCCTGCCATGCTTATATCGGCTTGACCCGAATGTCATGCTAACCTCGCCGCCATGATGAAGATCGACAAAGCCCCGGTGCCCCTGATCGTCCCCAATCCGGACGACCCGCGCCTGACCCAGAGCGTGGCCGGTACCGACCAGACCGGCGCCAGGGTCGAGATCAAGGTCCCGATGGAGCGGCCACTGACGCTCTACCTGAACGCCCAGGAGATCGTCACCATGATGACGATCGGCGACTACCCCGAATATCTGGCGCTCGGCTACCTGCTGAACCAGAACATGCTGAAATATGGTGACGTGGTCACCGAGGTCGAATACGACGACGACCTCCAGGTGGTCGTCGTGCGCACCTCACACCACACCAATTTCGAGGCCAAGCTGAAGAAGCGCACGCAGACCTCGGGCTGCGCGCAGGGCACCGCCTTCGGCGATCTGCTGGAGGCGGTCGAGAGCGTCGCGCTGCCGAAGGCGGAGCTGCGTACCTCCTGGCTCTACCAGATGACGCAGACCATCAACACCATGCCCTCGCTGTACCTCGAGGCCGGCGCGATCCATGGCTGCGTGCTGTGCAAGGAGGGCACCCCGCTCTGCTACACCGAGGACGTCGGCCGCCATAACGCCGTCGACAAGATCGCAGGCTGGATGTACCGCCACGGCGTCGATCCCTCCGACAAGATCCTCTATACCACCGGACGCCTCACCTCGGAGATGGTGATCAAGACCGTGCGCATGGGCATTCCGATCCTGGTGTCGCGCTCCGGCTTCACCGCCTGGGGCGTCGACCTCGCAAGGCAGGTCGGACTGACGCTGGTGGGACGGACCCGCGGCAAGCGCTTCATCGCGCTCGCGGGCGAGGAGCGCATCGTCTACGACCAAAACCTCGCTTACGTCGAGGAGGAGTCGGCCAAGCACAAGCGCAAGGGTGAAGGTGGTGACGACTGAAATTCCGCCGACAGGCATTCCGCCGACTCTTGGCGTGCTGCTCGCCGGCGGCCTGGCGCGGCGCATGGGCGGCGGCGACAAGCCGATGCGCACCATCGGCGGCCGCACCATTCTGGAGCGCGTGATCGCGCGCCTTTCGCCCCAGTGCAGCGGGCTGATACTCAACGCCAACGGCGATCCCGCCCGCTTCGCCGCGTTCGGCTTGCAAGTCGTCGCCGACGACGTGCCCGGCTTTCCCGGCCCGCTCGCCGGCATCCTCGCGGCGCTCGACTGGACCGCGGCGAACCGGCCGGAGATCGAATGGGTGCTCAGCGCCGCCGGCGACTGCCCGTTCCTGCCGCGCGATCTCGTCGCACGGCTGCATGACGCGCGCGCGCGTGAGAACGCGCAGCTCGCGGTCGCCGCATCAGGTGAGCAGTCGCATCCGGTGATCGGGCTGTGGCACGTCGCCTTGCGCGACGAGCTGCGCCAGGCGCTGGTGGTCGAAGACCTCCGCAAGATCGACCGCTGGACCGCGCGCTATCCGCTCGCAACGGTGACATGGCCGAACGAGCCGCTCGACCCGTTCTTCAATGCCAACACGGTCGAGGACATCGCCGAGGCGGAACGGCTGGCCGCGCTGGATGATGCGTCGTAGCGAACTTACGATTTCGGGAACTCGTTGAGGAGCTGCACCCAGATAATCGCGACGTCAGCCAGACGTAGGACGCGCGAGGTATCCTGCAGGGTCGCTACGCAGGCCGGAAACCCGCTCGCTCGAGTGCCGCGCGCGCCTCGTCCGAGCCGAGCGCATCGAGAAAGGCCTGCACTGCCGGCCGGTCTTTGCGCGCCGTCACCAGCGCGAAGTCGTAATGCTCTTCCGCCAGCGGAATGAAACCGAGGCCGACCGCATGGGCGACCGGCGCAATGGTCATGCCCCAGTCGGCGCGGTGCTGCGCCACGGCCGCCGCCACCGCATTGTGCGAACGCGGCTGGTTCCAATAGCCTTCCGGCCGGGCGCCGCCGAGCAGCCGATCGATCAGGATGCGCGTGCCGGCACCCTGGTTGCGGTTGACCATGATGCAGGTGGCGTCAGCGAGCGCGACAGCGACCGCATCTTTCGCGTTCAGGCCCTCGAAGCGCGTGTCGCCCTTGCGGAAGACAATGCCCTGCATCCGCCGCCAGCCGGGGACGAGCTCGAGCCCCTCGACGAGGTAAGGCGTGTTGTAGGTCTCGCTCTTGTCATCGAACAGGTGGATCGGCGCGAGATCGCACTCGCCGCGCTTGGCCGCCGCGAGGCCGCCGAGGCTGCCGACCGCAATCGAGCGCACGGTCAGGCCGGCATGCGCGAGCGGTGCGGTCACGAGGTCGAGGCCGGTGCAATGGCTGCCGACGATGACGAGATCGGGCACGCGCACATGCGGCGTGAACAGCGTCACCTCGGCTTCAGTCCCGGCCGCCATCTGGTCCGCCAGCGCATCGATGCGCAGAAAGCCGTCGGCCTGCGCAAACGACGTGATCGCGCCAGACCCCTTGCCGGAGGGATAGGCGATCAGGCCATCCCTGCCCTGGACCAGCGAGACCATGACGAATTCGGTGCGGCCGAGCTCGGAGGCGATGCGCACCGGCACGGTCGCATTGACCTTTGCATCGGAGCGCGGCGGCAGTCCGGCCATCCTGCGCAGCACCGGCACGATCATGTCGTGGAAGGTGAACATCGCCGAGGTTGGAAAGCCCGGCAGGATCACGACAGGCTTGCCGTCGCACACCGCAAGGCACAGCGGCTTGCCGGGCTTGAGCGCAACGCCATGCGCAATGATGCCGGGCGCGCCGAGCCGGCCGATGATGCGATGGGAGAGATCGCCCGCGCCTTTCGACGTGCCGCCCGACAGCACCAGCATGTCGGCGTCTTCAAGCGCGCGCCGCATGGCCGCCTCGAGCCTGGCTTCATCGTCGGGAATGGCGCCGAGGAAGATGGCCTCGCCGCCGTTCTCGTCGATCGCGGCCGCGACGATGGCACCGTTGGTGTCGTAGATTTCCGCGGGGGCGAGCGCCTCGCCGGGCTGGACCAGCTCGTCGCCGGTGGAGATCACGGCAACCCGCGGCCTGCGCGCGACACTCACCTCGGCAATACCGCAAGCCGCCAGCATGCCGATCTCGCGCGAGCCGATGATGGTGCCGGCGCGCAGCAGCGCCTCGCCGCGCGCGATGTCGGACCCGGCGTAGGAGACGAATTGCCCGGGCGAGACGGCGCGACGGACATCGATCGCATCCAGGCCGGCCGGCTGGGTGTGCTCGACCATGACCACGGCATCGGCGCCGCGCGGCAGCGGACCGCCGGTGGCAATCGGCGTCGCGGTCCCGGCCGCCACCTGTAGCGACGGCACGGTGCCGCAATGAATGGTCTCTCCATTCAGCGCAAGGCGCACCGGCGCGCCCTCGCCGGCCGTCGCAAGGTCGGCGGAGCGCACGGCAAATCCGTCGACATTGGAGCGGTCGAACGGCGGCACGTCGATCGGCGCGGTGACGTCTTCGGCGAGTGCCGTGCCGAGCGCAGCAGCGAGCTTGCACGATTCGCTCCGAAGCGCGCGCGGGAACAAGGCCGCCTCGAAGCGCGCCAAGGCCTCCTCGCGCGAGAGGATCTTGAGGAACTGCTCCTGCTCGATCGCGCTGGGGTCTGGTGATTTCGGGATCATCGTCATACCGGGACCCATATCACTCCCGCATCGGATGCGCATCGACCGGCGTACCCGCCGCAAATCCCTCGTCACTGGCGGGAACGAGCAGCCATGCGTCCGCACGGGCGATTGCCTGAAGCGGCCATTCGCCCACGGCAAGCGGCATCCAGGCACGAGGTTCCTCGGCCAGCAGAGCGATCTCGGCGATGCCGACACTGGATGCGATTTTTCGCGCGAGCGGCAGGGACACTTTTGGGCGCGGCCGACGCGCCGAGAGGCGGTCGACGAGCGGCAGCACCAGCGCGAGCCACACCGCAAGCGCATGATCGGGCGAGCCGGGCAAGGCGACGACGGGAACTTGTCCCAGCCGTCCGACGGCGGCGGTGCGCCCGGGCTGGAGCGCAAGGCCGTGCGCCATCACCTCGCCGCGCTGCGCCAGAGCCGTGATGGCGGCGTCCTGGCGTCCGACGCCGCTGCCGCCGATGGACAGCAGAAGATCGCTGGAGGACGCATCAAGCACATCGGCAATCGATGCTTCATCGCGTGCACGAGCCTGACGCGTTTCCACGTCCAATCCCGCTGCGCGCGCGATCCCGGCGATCAGATGCATCGTTGCCGTTGCGCCCGGCACGTTGACGATGCGCAGCCGGGGCCGCCGCACGCCGATTTTCTCCAGGCCCGCAACGCGCGCGAGCAGCAGGTTCGTCGCACCGACCGGATAGCCCTCGGCGCCGGCAGGCGTGCGTTCCACGATGTCGCTGCCGGCGCGCCGGACGCCCCGTCCGGGCACGCCCTCCGCCAGCACCTGGGCAAGCGGCCCCGACACCTCCACCGCGTCGGCATCGAGCACACAGTCGCATCCTGCCGGCATCGCGTCACCGGCCTCGACCCACGACGGTGCTTCTGTCAAAGGCAGCGGCGAGTAAGCGGACGCGCCGACGAGATCATTGGCGGATAGCGCCCAACCGTCTGCGGCCGCGATGTCGCGCGAAGGATAGGCGGCAAGCAGCGGAGTGCCCGCCGCGATGCCGCCGATCGCTTCCGCCGGCGGCACCTCCACCGGCGCGACGGGATCGACGCCTCGCAGCACAGCGGCGAGCGCGGTGTCGAGCGGCGTGAGCGAGGACGGCAGGCGCTGGGTCATGCGCCATGATGGACCATGCATCGTCAGGTTTGGCAACCGCCGGCGATGCCGGCCTCAGCCGCCCGACCTGTCCGAATTGGGGAAGAACAGCTGCTGCCCGTCGACCTTGTAGCCGGCGATCGCCGTCTGTCCCTCCGGGGACGTCAGCCAGTCGATGAAGGTCTGCGCGAGGTCCTTCTTCACGTTCGGGAACTTCGCAGGGTTCACCAGCATCACGCCATACTGGTTGAGCAGCCGCCGGTCGCCCTCGACGACGATGTCGAGATCGCCGCGATCTCCAAAGGCGATCCAGCTGCCGCGATCCGACAGCACATAGGCATTCGCGGCGCGCGCGGCCGCGAGCACCGAGGCCATGCCCGTCCCGGCCTCGCGATACCAGGGGCCCTTGGCGCCGGCGATGTCGATGCCGGCGACGATCCAAAGCGCGAGCTCCGCGGCGTGAGTGCCCGACCGATCGCCACGCGTCACGAACGGCGCGCCCTTGGCCTCGATCGCCTTCAGCGCCGTCGCAATGTCCTTGCCCTTCACGCCCGCGGGATCGCTCTTCGGCCCGATCAGCACATAGTCGTTGTACATCACGTCGTAGCGCTTCACGGCGAAGCCGTCGGCAACGAATTTCTCCTCCTGAGGCCGTGCGTGCATCAGCACGACGTCGACCTCGCCCCGTCGCGCCCCGTCGAGCACTTCGTCGGCGCGCCGCGCGATCACGGTGACGTCGATGCCGGTCTTGTCGCGGAAGAGCGGCACCAAATAGTCGAGCAGGCCGGATTCCTGCGTCGCCGTCGTCGTAGCGAGGACTATGCCGCGGTCCTCCGCGGACGACGCCGCGACGCCCGCGGCAAGGCCGCAGAGAAGCGCAAATGCAACGGACAGGCGGCCCATGATCGGGGTTCCCCTTGGCAATGACGCGATCATGATGATGATCGATTGCGCCGCGCTCGTGACGCGTTTTCACGCGGCCCAGCCGGGAAATTTCGGCAACGCCGCCGCGCCGCGCGAGCGATCGATTCACCAAAGCAGAAATCGCGCGTGCGGATGTGTTGCAAAGCAGCGAGATGATCGGGCATGGTTCCCGCGGACAAAAATCTGAAATGCAGAATTCCACCTGCGTCGGACGTCAAAAAGAAGCAAGAATTTGCATAGGAATGCAGGATGGAATTCCTGACGACCAGCGAAGCCGCCGATTACCTTCGGCTCGGCGAACGCAAGCTTTACGAACTCGTCACCACCGGTGCGATCCCCTGCAGCAAGGTGACGGGGAAATGGCTCTTCCCACGGCATGAGCTCGACCTCTGGGTCCTGTCGGGCCTCGCGCGTCCGGCCGGCATGTTGATCGCGGAGCCGCCGCCGGTCTTCGGCGGCAGCCAGGACGAGCTGTTGGATTGGAGCCTGCGCGAATCCGGCTCTGGGCTCGGATCGATGAGCGAGGGCAGCGCGCGCGGGCTCGAGCGCTTGCAGCGCAATGAGGTGATGGCCGCGGCCGTGCACTTCCACGCCCTGGACGCCTCGGACAATCTCGCCAGCGATGCCAGTGTCGAAGCCCTGCGGGGAGCTCCCGACCTGCATGATGCGGTGCTGGTCGCGTTCGTGCGCCGCGAAGCGGGTCTCGTGTTGCCACACGGCAATCCCAAGCGCCTGCACGGCCTGACCGACGTGCTCGCAACCGGCGCCCGGATGGCGACGCGGCAACAGGGCACGGGCGCGCAGATGCTGCTCGACGTGCTGCTGAAGCGCGCCGGCGCCTCGACGCGGGATTTGCGCCGCATCGAGACGCCGGCGCTGACCGGCCCGGATCTTGCCGAACTGGTCCGCGCCGGCCAGGCCGATTGCGGCATCGCGACGCGCGGCGCGGCGCGCTCCGCCGGTCTCGATTTCGTGCCGCTGGTCTGGGAGAACTTCGACCTTGCGATGCGGCAGCGCAGCTATTTCCGTCCCGCCATGCAGACCTTGCTCCGCTTCCTGAACGAACGGCGGCTGCGCCAGCGTGCCGAGGAGCTGACCGGCTACGATCCTTCGCCCGCAGGACTGATCCGCTTCGCTGCCTGACGTTGACGCCTGCCCCCGAATAGTTGCAAAAGAAACCAATTCAGCCGGGCATACCCGGATGCAACACCGGCCAACGAGCCGGCTCAGGGAGGACAAGCGTGAATCCAACCAGATTTGGACTGCCGGTCGCGGCCGCACTCGCAGCAGCGCTGCTGCCGGGCACGGCAATGGCGCAGGTTTCCGACAACGTCGTCAAGATCGGCGTGCTCACCGACATGAACGGCCCGGCCTCGGCGCCGACCGGCCAGGGCTCGGTGACCGCAGCGCAGATGGCGATCGACGATTTCGGCGGCACCGTGCTCGGCAAGCCGATCAGCGTCGTGATCGGCGACCACCAGCTCAAGGCCGATGTCGGCGGCGCCATCGCGCGGCGCTGGTTCGACGTCGATCAGGTCGATTTGATCGTCGACGTGCCGGTCTCGGCGGTCGGGCTCGCGGTGCAGAACATCGCGAGCGAGAAGAAGCGGCTGTTCATCACCCACTCCACCGGCACCGCGGATTTCCACGGCAAGTTCTGCTCGCCTTACGCGATCCAATGGGTGTTCGACACCCGCGCGCTCGCGGTCGGCACCGCGGATGCCGTGGTCAAGCGCGGCGGCGACAGCTGGTTCTTCGTCACCGACGACTACGCCTTCGGCCATTCGCTGGAGCGCGACGCCTCCAGCGTCGTCACCGCCAATGGCGGCAAGGTGCTGGGCTCGGTGCGGCCGCCGCTGGCAACGCCCGACCTCTCCTCCTTCGTGCTGCAGGCGCAAGCTTCCAAGGCCAAGATCATCGGCATTGCCGCCGGTCCCCCCAACAACATGAACGAGATCAAGACCGGCGCCGAGTTCGGCGTGTTCAAGGGCGGCCAGCAGATGGCGGCGCTGCTGGCGCTGATCACCGACATCCACGGGCTCGGCCTGCAGGCCGCGCAAGGCCTGCTCCTGACCACGTCGTTCTACTGGGACATGGACGACAAGACCCGCGAATGGTCGAAGCGCTATTTCGCCAAGATGAACAAGATGCCGTCGATGTGGCAGGCCGGCGTCTACTCCAGCGTGATGCACTATCTCAACGCCATCAAGGAGACCGGCACCGACGATCCGCTGAAAGTGGCCGCCAAGATGCGGGAGAAGCCGATCGAGGATTTCTTCGCCCGCAACGGCAAGCTTCGCGAGGACAATCTGATGGTGCACGACCTCTGGCTGGTGCAGGTGAAGACGCCGGAGGAGAGCAAATATCCGTGGGACTATTACAAGATCCTCACGACCATCTCCGGCGACAAGGCGTTCGGGCCGCCCGACCCGGCCTGTGCGATGGTGAAGAAGTGACGCTGGCGAGTGGCGAATAGGGAGTAGCGAATGAGGATGCCTCCATTCGCCATTCGCAACTCGCCACTCGCTATTTCACCACCCCGACCTCGCGAAAATACTTCATCACACCCGGATGGATCAGCTCCACCTTCGGTGCGGCCGCGACCGTGTTCGCGGCATTGGTCTCGCAGGCCTGCGCGAGCCTCTTGCAGAACGTCGCCTCGACGCCGTGCAGCGTCTTTGCGAGCCGATAGGCGACATCGTCGGACAAATCCTCGCGGGTGAGGACGAAGCTCCAGGAGCCGAGCGAAGCGATCGGCTCGGTCTGCTTCGGGTAGCTGCCGGCCGGCACGGTGAGCGGCTTCAGGAACGCATGCCTGGCGCGGATGCGCGTGATCTCGTCCGCAGCTGGCGCGATGAAGCGCGCGCCTGATGCGCTGGAGGCCACCGCGGCAAAGCCGGGCCAGCCGATGCCGGCGCCCCACAGCGCGGCGACGCGGCCGTCCTCGACCATCGCCGGGCCGTCGCCGGCGCGGTCGAGATAGACGGCCTTGAAGTCCTCGTCCTGCTTGAGGCCGAGTCCGTCCAGCACATAGCGCGCCAGGATCGGCAGGCCCGAGCCTTTGGCGCCGAACGCGACGGGCTGACCGACGAGATCGCGGATCGTCTTGTAGGGACTGTCGGCGCGCACCACGAACATGCCGGGGTTGGAATAGATCGCCGTAAGAATCTTCAAGCGCACCGGCGCACGGCCGATGCCGGCAAAGGCTTCATAGGCCGGCTCGCCCGCCACCAGCGCGAGATCGAGCTCGCCCTTCCCCAGCAGCGGGATGTTCTCGTTGCTGCCCTTGGTGTTGCGCGGGACGATGGAAATTTCCGGATCGGCCGCGTTCATCACCTCGGCGAAGGCGTTGCCATAGAGCGGAAAGCCGCCGCCGGGGGTTGCGGTGCCCAAACTGATCGTTGAGCTGATCGTCGCGGTCGGAATGGCCGTGCCTCCGGTTTGGGCGGCGGCGGGGCTTGCGAGCAGCGCCGCACTGATGAGGATCATCGCGAATCTCATGGTCGTCCCTAACGAGCCTGCGTCAACACCGACTCAGAGACGATGTAGGCAGCGACCCGTTTTTGTGAAAGCATGCAGCCAACGACAATAGAACAATGGGAGGTGTCATGTTGCGAATTTTGCGTCACGGTGTTTTCGGGCTCGCAGTCCTGTTAGGTCTTTTCAGCGCCACCCCTCCCGCCTCAGCCGGCTACCCCGACCGTCCCGTGCACTGGCTGATCGGCTTTTCCGCCGGCGGTCCGGTCGACATCGTGGCGCGGATCATGGCGCAGTGGCTGTCGGACCGGCTTGGCCAGCAGGTCATCGTCGAGAACCGCACCGGCTCCGGCGGCAACATCGCCGCCGCCGCCGCGATCAGTTCGCCGCCGGACGGCTACACGCTGCTGTTCGTCGCGCCCAACAACGCGATCTCGGCCTCGCTCTACAAGAAGCTGCCGTTCGACTTCCTGCGCGACACCGTGCCGGTGGCCAGCATCATGCAGCTCACCAACATGCTGGTCGTCTCCAACGCGTTTCCGCCGAAGACGGTTCAGGAGTTCATCGACTATTGCAAGGCCAACCCGGGCAAGATCTCCTTTGCCTCCTCCGGCAACGGCACCTCGGTGCACATGTCGGCCGAGCTGTTCAAGGTGATGACGAAGTGCGACATGGTGCACGTGCCCTATCGCGGCTCGGCCGTCGCCTTCCCCGACATCATCTCCAACAAGGTGCAGCTGATCTTCGACAATCTGCCCTCGGCGATGGAGCAGGTGAAAGGCGGCAACGTCCGCGCGTTAGGGGTGACCTCGCCGCAGCGCTGGCCGAGCGTGCCCGACGTGCCGGCGATCGCCGAGACCGTGCCGGGCTTCGAATCGGTCGGCTTCTACGGCATCTCCGCGCCGAAGGGCACCCCGCCCGAGGTGATCGAGATCCTCAACAAGGCCGTCGGCGAAGCGCTGAAGGACCCGAAGCTGGTGGCGCGCCTCGCCGAGACCGGCGGCATCCCCAGGCCGATGACCCCCGCCGACTTCGGCAAGCTGGTCGCGGGCGAAACCGAGAAGTGGCGCAAGGTGGTCGAGTTCGCCGGGGTGTCGGTGGACTAGGCGGCGGCCCCGCCGCCGAGCTCGCCGCACGACATTTGAGGGGGCCAACAGGCCCTCTCACAACAAAGTTGCGAAAACAACCCCATGCACAGTAGAAGACGTGAGCAATCGCAGGGGCTTAAGGAAGCTGCAAAATCGGCGCCGGCCGGATGACCGCGACGGCCGTTTGACTCGTCGGGCAAAACAGTGGCAGAATGCGATTATTCCGAATTCGGCGATCCTCCGACGTGCGGCGCTTTCCACGCAGCCCGGCGTTCCGCCTCGATCGGGCCGTATTGTCTGACGCGTTCCTGACGCGAACCCAGGACCCCTTCGCCTTGAAAACGCTTGAGGATTGCACCCCCGCCTCAGGCCCTGTAAACGAACCGCGCACCGTTGCCGGCCGCCTAGCCGCGGCCGCCTCGCGGCGGGGCCTGTAGCTCAATGGTTAGAGCCGGCCGCTCATAACGGTCTGGTTGCAGGTTCGAGTCCTGCCGGGCCCACCAAGAGAGGCTATATCTCCCGGAGCATCCGGTGCCGCTTCGTTCCCGTCAGGCCCGAACTCTTGGGACTTCAGCGAGCGATTCGCGGGATCGCTCAGAACTTCCTGAAGATTGGCAGCGACTTAGCGGCAATGGCTCCCCGCAATTACTGACCCGCACTCTTTTTCCGTGAGCGACAGGCTGATGCGTGCGGACGTAAGTCATTGAAAACCCAACATCTTGGAGAAATGTCGCAGATGGCCTTGTCAAAATTTGACAGAGCAAGCATCCATTAGGAGCCAACGCTCGCAGGTGGTTCTCGAGTTTTTCAATGGAGAACCACGTCGTGAAAGATCAACGTTTTGAAGTTCGAACTTTAGGTACCCGCATACGAGGTGAGGGCTTGGCAGGAATTGTCGGCGCACTCATCGCGGTCTTGATGATCTTCCTACTTTATCCAGTTCTTGCCTCTTGGCTTGCATTGACCATGTTCTACTGAGCTAGTGCCATGTCTCGCACCGTCGCTGACTTGATCAGAGCATACAAACACGACGAGAATTCCAATCACCACAAGCTGAGTTTCAAAGTCCGAATCGACCGAGAGCGTTATCTGTCACGCCTTGAGAAAGACTTCGGAAATCGGGCCTTATCGTCGATCAACGGTCAAACGCTCGGAATGTGGTATAGGCGGTGGACGGATGGCCGAAAGTTCGCAGTAGGCAACGCTTTCATTGGCCAGCTTAGAGCGATCGTGAGGCATGGATTTCTTAGTGCCGAAGACGAGGAATGTTACCGCGTCCTTATCGCACTGGACAATATAAGCACTCGCAGTGTTCGGCCACGCGCTACGCAGTTGACAGAAGAACACGCCAACGCGGTCCGAGCGAAGGCCAGGGAAGTCGGGTATTTTTCCATCGCATTAGCGCAAGCGCTCCAGTATGAACTCATGCTTCCTCAGCGAGAGGTTATCGGCGAGTGGCTGCCGCGCTCGGAAGCACGGGAACCAATTGGCTTTGAGGATGGAGACAGGGTTTGGGTTGGCGGACTCAGGTGGGAGCAAATAGACGCGAATTGGATTCTTACCCACAAGGGGGCGACATGTAATGGGCGCATTGACCTGAAACAGGCACCGATGGTGCGGGAAGAATTAGGTCATGTTGTCGACTTCTATTGGAGTGAACTTCGGGGAGCGCTCCCGAAATCAGGGCCCGTAATCATCTATGAGGCAAGCGCAAAACCATGGATTAGCTTCAAGTTTCGAGACATCTGGCGGAAATTGGCCGACGTAGCGAACGTTCCACGTGAACTCAAAAACCGCGACAGTCACGGAGGCGTAAAGAACGCGCTCATCGCAGGGCGCTACTACTTGGATTTACCCCGGAAGCGCCCTGGGCAGCGTTGAAAGAGGCCGGCAGCTGAGGCGGCCTTTCAGGGTTATTCGACCGGGAATTAGAAGATACTTCGGCATACGGTGACGGTGCACTAACTTACCGCTCGTTGCTTTGATCGGAACGGAAGGCGAGAATTGCCAGCACTGTCACCGTAACGGAGATGTCGCTGGTGTCCGATGGGGGCTGAACTTCTTGCGCCGCTATCGTGGCCTTAGGGTGATAATAGTTGCAGCCCACATGCGCGGGAGCGCTACCTTCTTCGCGAACAGGAGAAGGGCGACACCCCGAGTTGTTACCACGAAGAGGCTTATCGGCAGCCGTGCGAGGAGCGCTGCGATTGGCGCCAACGCTAAGAAGATAAGACGCCTGATGCCCGGTCGAAACGGCTAGCCATTAGAATTGCGAGGAGGTCACGATGACGCTGCATTTAATTCACCTCGTTCGCTTTGCGCGACGTGGCGTGAGTTAAGAGCGATGTCGCCGTAAACTAGTTTGCCGCCTGCCCAACCGTACAATAATTCAGATGGTCGAGGCTGGAAACCTTGAATTGATAGAAATAGCAGAAAGATGTACGTCTAACTTCTTCGATCGTTACATACACGAAGCATCCTTTGAAAACCACAACTTGCTTTCCTCCAGCTAAATCTGCAGTGACGGAAAGTTTTTGTACATCGCGAAGAGAAAGCTGGGTGCCGTCATAGCCTAGTTGGAATGTAGTGAAGCCAGTCGTCGGAAAGGTTACTCGGGCGGTTTGGTTGTTGAATGGGCTTTGCAGACATTCCGACTTAGAGCGCTCAATGTCCTGAACAGCGAGACCGTTGTTCCATTCCTCAATCGTGAAGAGTTTGGGCGTAAGGCTAGTGTTGGTTGGCGCGGGCTCACGACCTGTATTGGTAAACGTAACGCTGGCCTTGAGTGGCCCTCCGATGTTGAAATCGCGGATGCTTGCATCGGAAGGCCCGATCCAAGCGCGTTGGTTGGCAACTAGACTGTCCCTAGACGTTTTTGCAGCTGAGATGGAAGCTTCTGCCTGGCGAGCTGCAGCGTCGGCCAAAGTCTTATTGGCGAGTATCTGAGCTTCGGAGGAACGTCGCGCTTGTTCGGCCGTCTGCGAGTTCAGCCGCAAACTGCCGATCGCCACAAACGCAACGAGAGCACTTAACACAACGGCAAGAAGGCTCAAAAAAGCGGAGAGGCGGCTTGTCCATAGCGCTTGGTAGGCTATCCGATCTCTTACATCCTTGATGCCAACAGGCTTCTTAAAGGCAAAACCGAGCAAAGCCCTTTTACGTCTGAGCCAACGCTTGAACAAGATATTCCCCCACGTTTTCTCCAACTCTACCATGCACCATAGCTAGCGTTTCACTATCTTCGCGGACGCCACTTCGCCGCGAAGCGAGCGCGGATGTAGACAGCGAGGCCCTTAATCCCACTCAGTGAGATCTCGGGTCATCTCAAACCAGCTCCAACCTTAACGACCGTCCGACCATCCTCGCTGCGCGCTGAAGCGTGGTCAGCGTGACATTACCGTCCTTGGGGTCGAGCAGGCGTCCAATTTGGCTGCGCGAGGTCTTCATGCGCTGAGCCAGATTGTTGCGGGATATGTTCTTCTCCTTCATCGCCTGCTCGATCTGCCAGGCGAGGACCTCCTTGACGGCGATGGCTTCGAACTCGTCGCGCTTGCCCTCTTCGCCAAGGAAATCATCGAGCGTGGTGAGTTTGGCGGTGGAGCGAACGGCTTTCTTCTTCCTCGCCACGGTCTTCTTGCCGGCCATGTCGGCCTCCTTCATTTCTCGAACTCACGGTTTCTGCGGCGCGCAAGGGCCAGATCGTCCGGCGGGGTCTTCTGGGTTTTCTTGATGAACCCGTGAAGGACCAGGATGCGGCCTTGCTGCGCGCTGAACAGGACGCGGGCGATCCGGCCGCTGGGCAGCGAGGTACGCACTTCCCACAAGCCGTCGCCCAGCGCACGGCACAGCGGCATGCCCACCGGCCAGCGGTATTGAACGCGCATGAGGTCGAGGCCTACGGCTTGACGGTCGGCGTCGTCCAGCCCCGCAGCCAGTCCCGCACGACCTCAGCCCCGCCCGGCGTGCGGTTAAACACGACGGGTATCTTGTGGGGGCCACCACCTGACATTCCTGTCCTATATAATGGACATGTACCATATAATATCCAGGTGGTTCGCAATAGCATCGAGGGGACAGCCGCACCGGTTTCGGTTGCAGGTTCGAGTCCTGCCGGGCCCACCACCAACGGCCTAGCAGGCTTTCATTGCGCGGCCTCTTGGCCACCGCACCGGAAATGCCCCGCTCGTCGCCATGCTTTCGCAGTCAACCCCTCACGCAACCCACGGGAAGACTCGCAGCTTGACCCTTGATGCCAAGGCTTGATAATGTAGCTTGTACTACACCAAGGGGCCATCTCGTGTCGGATGATGAACTTCGCAATATCTTGATCGATTTCGGCATCCGCCCGACCAGACAACGGGTTTCTCTGATCGACCTGCTGCTGGAAAGCGAGAGGCGACCGGCCACCATCAAGTCCGTCGTGAAGCATGTTCAGGACAATCGTCGTCCGATCTCGCGGGCAACAGTCCGCAAGAGCTTGCGCGCATTCGAACGATCCGGATTGATGAGCAGCTGCGTCGCGATGGGATCCAGGGAGACCTGTTTCACGCTCAACCAGCTACCCGCCAATGGCAGCAAAGCGGACGGTCGCTAGGGCTGCATCCATGGCAAGCAGGGCCCGGCAAGCATCTTGCGGCAGCGAGACTTCTGTCAACTCGCCTTCTTGACCCGAGATTCCTTGAGGAACTCCGAAAAGGCCTTAAGGGTCCCCTCCGATACGTGGTGCTCTATGCCTTCGGCATCCGCTTCGGCGGTCTCCCTTGGCACGCCGAGTGCAAGCAACACTTCGAGAACGAGACGGTGCCGCGCACGCACCCGCCTTGCGAGTGCTTCACCCTTCTCGGTCAGGAAAATTCCGCGGTAGGGGCGCGCCGTGGCGAGGTCCTCGCGCTTCAGCCGGGCGATCGTGTTGATCGCGGTGGGATGCGACACCCCTAGTCGTCGCGCGATGTCGGTGGCGCGCGCTTCGCCCGTCGATTCGATCAGATCGGCAATCAACTCGACATAGTCCTCCAGGATCGCCGTCGACCGCGCCGTACGGGCCTTCCCAAAGCGTCGCGCCTGTGCCTGTTCCGTCGGGAGGGCATGCAGCAAGGGATTGCGAGTCGGTGAAGCCTTCCGGCTCATTGGAGAATCCGTATTGATGGCCGACGGACCATGGGCTCCCCAGCAGGACATTGCAAGCCGGCGGTTTTGCCCTGTCGCTTTCTTGCAACAGCTTCGCAATTGCAGCAACCCCACCTTGACTTAGTATCCAAGCCCTTCAATTGTAGCTTGAGCTACATATTGGTGCCTTTACTAAGGCTGTTGACGGTGTTGGAGGTCAGGATGCGTGTTTGCGTTGCTCGTCGGTCCCTGTTGGGCACGACGTCGGTCGCCCTGATCTGCTTGCACGGGATCGCGGCAGCCCAGCAGGCCGCCCCGCCCTCGACCGGCGGCCCGTCAGCGCCGCCCGCCGCCCAGTCCGAGCCGTCGGCGACGCCGGATCCATCGAACGCGCCGCCGTCCGCAACGCCCGCGGCACCCGCTTCGCCAGCCACCGCGGAGCGGCCGGCACAGGCCGGCAGTCCGGCAGAAGTCGACATTCCTCAGGTTACGGTCGAAGCTCGGCAGCCAAGGCCGGCGCGCCGTGCCACGCGCAATGAGCCGACCGGCCGGCCAACCCCAACACGCAGCGCACCGGCAACGCCGCCCGCGGTCGCATCCAGCCCTCCGCCCTTCGCGCCATCGGCGCTGACCGGCGACCAGATCCAGGCGAGCACGAGCCCGAGCTTCGGAAATCTGTTTTTCACCGCACCCGGAGCAACCTCGGCCGGTATTTCGACCCAGTCCTCGCGCCCCGTTCTACGCGGCCTGTCCGACGCCAAGGTCAGGATCCAGGAAAACGGCATCGGCAGCGTCGACGTCTCCGACATCGCGCAGGACCACGCCGTTCCGCTCGATCCGCTGGCGCTGCAGAGGACGGAGGTTTTTCGCGGGCCCGGCGCCTTGCGCTTCGGCTCCCAGGCCGTGGGCGGCATCGTCGACGTCACCAACAACCGGATTCCGACTGCCGCGCCGGTCGGCGGAATGGCCGCCGAGCTACGGTCGGCCGTCACCTCGGTCGACAACGGCTGGGAAAGCGGCCTGCTGCTCGACGCGGGTGCCGGCAACGCCGCCGTGCACGCGGATGTTTACGGCCGCGGCGCGCAGGATTATCGCATCCCGAGCTACCCCTATCTCGCGCCGCCCAGCCCGGCGCCGGCCTTCACCGGGCGGCAGCCGAACTCGTCGATGCAGAGCGCGGGCGCGGCGATCGGCGGTTCCTATCTGTTCGACGGCGGATATGCAGGCCTGTCGATCTCCCGCTTCACGAGCGACTACCACGTCCCCGGCATCGCCACGTCCGAGAGCCAGCAGCACAACAATCTCGAGCAGACCAAGATCATGAGCAAGGGCGAGTATCGTCCGGATGCAATGGCGGTGGCCGCCGTCCGCTACTGGCTCGGCTACTCCGACTACCGCCACGACGAGGTCGCTCTCAACCAGACCGCTTTCGGAGATTTCCAGACCATCGGCGCGACGTTCAAGAATCGCCAGACCGAAGGCAAGGTCGAGGTGGAGAGCCAACCCGTAGCGACGCCGCTCGGCGCACTGACCGGCATCGTCGGCGTGCAGGGCGCCTATCAACGCCTCGACACGATCGGCCAGGCGATCCTGCTTCCGGCGCAGACCACGACCGCCGCCGGGTACTTGTTCGAGGAGTTGAGGCACACCGATACGGTGCGAACCCAGTTCGCCGCCCGCATCGAATCCGTCGAGGTTGCCGGCACCTCGTTCGGATTTCCATCGAGCTACCTTCCGCCGCCGAACGAACCTTCGAGCTCGCCATCCCGATCGAGCTTCCTCCCGACCAGCCTCAGCTTCGGGGCGATCAAGGATCTTCCGTCATATCTCCAGGCGAGCCTGACGCTGCAGCGGATCCAGCGTGCGCCGCGCGCACTCGAACTGTTCGCAAGCGGCCCCGACGACTCGGAGAAAACCTTCAAGATCGGCAATCCCGACCTCTCGCTCGAAACCGCCAACACCGCGGAGATCGGCCTGAAGCGAACGCTCGGCGATGTCAGGTTCGACGCCAACCTCTATTACACCCGCTACGACAGGTTCATCTTCGGCCAGGCGACCGGCAATTTCTGCGGGGCGACATTTGCGACCTGCGCGGCCGGCGGGACCGGTGACTACATCCAGGTCGCCTACTCCCAGCGCGACGCGATCTTCCGCGGTGGCGAACTGTCATGGCAATGGGATGTGTCGCCGCTCTCCGGCGGCATTTTCGGACTGGAAGGCCAGTTCGACATGGTGCGCGCCACCTTCACGGACGGCAGCAACGTGCCGCGCATCCCGCCGATGCGGCTCGGTGGCGGCGTGTACTGGCGCAGCGACGCCTGGTATGCGCGCCTGAACCTGCTGCACGCCTTCAGGCAGAACGACTTTGCGCAATTCGACACGCCGACCGACGGCTACAATCTGCTCAAGCTCCAGATCGAGCATCGGCAGCGCTGGAAGGATTCTCCCTGGGGAGCGGTGGAATTGGCAACCGGCCTGGTCGGCGACAATCTTCTCAATGCCGACATCCGCAACTCCGTGCAGTTCCACAAGGACGAGATCCTGCAGCCGGGCCGGACGGTCAAGCTGTTCCTCAACGTCAAATATGGTGCCGATGCGCCCGCGAACACGAGGATTGGCGCCGCGCGCGAGCAGGATACACCATCGACCTTCCGTCAGGCGCCGTCCGCCGTATCGTGGGACTGGAGCGGCTTCTATGCCGGCGGCAGCGCCGGATACTCGTGGGGTGCCGCAAAGACCTATGCGGGCTTCATCGACAATGCCAGCCAGACCCCGCTCTATGGCGAACGCCCGAGCGCCGGGCTCGATCATGCAGGACTCGGCGTCCAGGCCGGTTACAACTGGACGATGGGGCGGATGGTGGCTGGCATCGAAGGCGATTTCGTCTACGCCAACCAGCACGGCCGGTCGACGACCACGTGCCCGACAGCAGCCTGCAATGCAGCGCTGCTCCCGCTCGATGCGCCGATGACGTCCAGCATGAACTATCGGCTCGACTGGATGGCCTCGCTGCGCGGCCGCGTCGGCGTCGCGGTGACGCCTGCGACCCTCGCCTATGTCACGGCCGGCGTTCCGTTCGGGACCGTGAATTCATCGGGAACGGTGTCAGGCTTCACCGCGACCGGGACTGCGACGACGTCGCCGTTCAATGTCGACACATTCCGCTTCGGCTGGGCCGTCGGCGCCGGGCTGGAAAGCAGGCTGGTCGGCAACTGGACCGGACGGGTCGAGTATCTTCACGCCGATCTCGGTTCATTCCGCGCCACGCCGAACATGGCCGCCGGCATGGCAACGTCGTTTGATTCCGATGCGCAGGTCAGGACGGACTCCGTCCGCCTCGGCGTCAACTACAAGTTCGGCACGACGACCGCCTGGGATTAAAGCGGGATCAGGTTCGATTGGACCTGCGCCCCATCTCTGCTGCCGTTCAGTTTCACCCCGGTCAAAGGATGCGCGAAACGGAGCGCAGTCCTTACTTGACGGTGAACCGGATCGGCAGCCTGACCACCACGACGTCGCCGACAAACGTATCGGGCGGCGCAGGAAACGGCTGCGCGCGTTTCAGGAGTGCAATGGCTTCGCCGTCCAGCGCGTCCGAACCCGAACCCTGGATCACCCGCGCATCGCCAACCATCCCGTTGCGATCCAGCGTGAAGCGGACCTGCGCAATGCCCTGCTCGCGGCGCGACCGGGCAGCTTCGGGATAGCGCTTGTTGCGCTCGACCAGTGCCTGGATCTGCGAACGCCAGGTCGCGACCGCCTGCGTATCCTTCAGGTTCGGCGTTCCCTGGGTCGGCGCTGCAGCCGCCGGCGCGATGCGTTCCGACACGGCCGGCGGCGCCGACGTCGCCGCGGCGGCCTGCTGCTCCGGTGCGGCGTCGGGCTGCGCCTTGGTTCGCGCATCGACGACGGCTTCCGGATTGGCAGCCTGCGGAAGCTCGGGCGCATCGTCGGGCTGTGCGACCTCCGGCTTCGCCTCGGGGCGCGCCTCGGACATCGCCTGCTCCGGCCCGGGCGGCATGTCGGTCGGCGTGGTCGACGGCGCGGCGGGCAGCGGCGCAAGATCGACCACCACGGCGCCGGCCGGCTCGGCCGGCTCGAGATCGTCGGGCCGTTGCCACGTCGCGAGCGAAGCAGCGAGTGCACTGTACATGGTCAGGACGACGAGGCTGCTGTAGGTCCAGCGCTTCAGATCCGACGCATCTTCGGCGGCGAGACGCTTCATGGTTCGGTCGTCTGCTCCAGCCCGACCAGCGCCACCTTCAGATAGCCGGCCGTGCGCAGCCCATTCATGACCCGCATGATCTCGCCGTAGGGAACCATCTTGTCGCCGCGAAGAAAAATTCGCGCGTCCTTCTGACCGTTGGTGGCTGCATCGAGCACGCCGGCGAGCGCGGCACGGCTGACCGTCTCGTCGCCGACCGACAAGGAGAGATCCGGCTTGACGGTGAGATAGACCGGCTTGTCCGGACGCGGATGCGGCTGGGCATTCGACGCCGGCAGGTCGACGGCGATATCGACGGTCGCAAGCGGCGCGGCAACCATGAAGATGATGAGAAGCACGAGGATGACATCGATGAACGGCGTCACGTTGATGTCGTTGACCTCGGCGAGATCGCCGCCGGCCTGATTGAGATTGATCGCCATCAACTTACTCCGCCGCCGCGAGCCGTAGTCGCTTGGGCGCGATAGCGCCGCCATCGAGATCCCGGGCCGCAAGGCGCGCGATTTCCGACGAGCCGTCGCCGAGCAGCGCGCGATACGCACCGATCTGGCGCGCAAACAGGTTGTAGATCACCACCGCCGGGATAGCAGCGACGAGCCCGAGTGCGGTCGCCAGCAGCGCCTCTGCAATGCCGGGCGCAACTACCGCGAGGTTGGTGGTCTGGGATTTCGAGATGCCGATAAAGCTGTTCATGATTCCCCAGACCGTGCCGAACAGGCCCACAAAGGGACCGGTTGCTCCGATGGTCGCCAGCACACCCGTGCCGAAAGCGATGCGCCGGCCTGCAGCCGCCTCGATCTGCTGCAGACGGGAAGCGATCCGCGCCTTGATTCCTTCCCTGTCCATCCGATCGGTGCTCAGATCAAGTTCGGCGACAGTACCCTCGAGCAACCGTGCCACGGGTCCCTCGCGGACGGCTTTCACCGCCTCGTCCAGGCTCCGCGCCATAGCAAGATCGCGCAGGGCCCGCCTCACATTTCGCCGCGCGCTGAACAGTTCAACCGTCTTGGACAGACAGACGGTGCAGGTAACCAACGTGGCGAAAGCGAGCCCGACCATGACGACCTTCACGACGATGTCGGCCTGCGTGAACATGCCCCAGGGACTGAGATCGCGAGGAAGTATCGCGGCAGCTGCCACCGTGCTCTCGGAGCCCTGTTGCGCGAGCGCAGGCCCCATCGCTCCGATCAGGCAGAACATGACTGCTGTCGGGACGCAGAGGGCGGCATTTGCCGCCCGATCGGTCGAACCGGAGCGGCGGCGCGAAGGTGTGCGAATTTGCATTGAATTCAGCCTTTCAGCAGTTCATGTAAGTGCCTTAACTGTAATCTGTAGCATCACCTACGTCTTGCTGCAAATGCTAGAATGCGACGGCACGCGCGCCAGCAATGCGCCCTGTCCCGCACCAGTTTCGCACCAGAAACGACATCAACAGAACGTGGCGAACGCGATCGAATTCAAACGAAAACACAGCAAAATCAACGAAGCTGAGCTTCATCACGCCGCTCATAACGGTCAGGTTGCAGGTTCGAGTCCTGCCGGGCCCGCCAATGGATTCGACGTAGTCATAGACGACGACCTCGCGCTTGGCCGGATACAACCGATGCAAACGTCCGACATATTGTGCGAGCGTCCCTTTCCATGAGATCGGCAAAGCAAGAAGGAGCGTGTCGAGCCGGGCATCATCGAAACCTTCGCCGATGTAGCGTCCCGTAGCGATTAGCACCCGTTCGTCCGTCGCGGAAACGGAAGACCGCATTACGGTATTTCAAACGCTGGTCCACACGGAATGCGGAGGCGAGAGTATGGGCAAGGCCGTACGTAAGATTTTGAATCGAACCGGCAAAAGAAGGTGGTCGGCCCGCTCCGGCACACCATCATGCTTTAGCGGACCCGCTGCCACCTGATGACGATCTTCGTGCCGTCAGGCCGTTGAAAACTCTCGGTCATGAGGTCGCCGTCGACCACCATACGCAATTCCTTCCGCGTCCGAACGCTGCCGACCCAGTTCGGGAACGTGGAGCCTTCAACGTTGTTGCCGCTGAACTCGCCGTTCTCATCGACCGTGTGGGTGCCGAAAAAGCCGATGCTGCCTGCCATGGCCGCGCGGTTTTCCGCGTCGGTGCCCCCACCCCGCACGTTGGAGGCAAAGCGCGGGATGTCCGAATCCGTCATCACCGCGATGTAGTGCATGTCCGGCGTGAAGGTCAAAAGCCCGCTCGGCCGCACGCCATACGCCGGCAGGTTCTTGCCTTCGGGATCGATCTGGGCGGAGACCATACTCCAGGCGCCGAGCACCTTGTTGGGCGGCGTTGCGTTGACAGGAGCGCTCATCAGGCAAATTCCCAAAGCGACCAGCATCAGATTTCGACGTGTCATGTTGCAGTCCCCTGCTTCGTCCTGCCAGGCGACCATTTGCTCAGCTTCATCGAGGTGCGCCGGGTTTCGGACCGCCGTCGGCAAATTCCCTCAGGGCAACGCTGACGGCGCCATACCGCGTTTGAGCGCGAAGCGAGATCGGAACGTGCAGGTCGAGTGTAACGGCTCGGCCGTAGGTGACCTCGATCTGACTCGGATCCGCACCTGCCGCCCTCGCATTTGCGCCTCCGCCGATCCTCCCGGCCAATGGCTTCAGCACGACGCGGCAGGTCGTCGTCGGCCCCGAGAAGCCTTTGCGGTCGGTGGAGCCGGTGGCTTGCAGCTCGAGACGGACATCGTAGCGGCGCAAGCCGTCGAGGATCGACAAGGTCCGATCGCAAGCATCGATCTGCGCCTTGTCCTCACCCCTCCCGGCCGGGATGAGAAGTGCGCTCAGGGGATCGGCAACTGCATTGAGGTGTTTTGCTTCGATCGCGGGCTGATCCGATGTCAGCTCGAGCGGAGGATCAATCGTCATTGTCTTGACGACGCCCTCGGTCATGCCGAGGGTGACTTTTTGCCTGCGCCGGCCGTTCCGATAATCAAGATCGAAGCCTGCGGGGATCAGGCGGCCGTCCCTGTATGCGCCGCTGGATGCCGCCACGCCGGCCGCATCGCTCAAGAGCCTGGTTGCGCCGGCACTCTGATAGGTGACGCGGGCCGTGTAGACGTTGCCGCGAACCGCCAGATCGAGCGTCGCGTTCGCCAACGGCAGGCCGACGAGCGTGACGGCGTATGAGGCGCGAATATCGCCATCCGCGGCCGCCGGGCCCGGGATGGCGAGCACGACCCAGCAGGCACCGAGCCCGGATAGCGCAAGGCGCATCATACCTGCGCGAGGCCGCATCACGTGCACGGATCTGTCCTCGCGTGGGTGCGGTACGACTCCGTCGCGAAGCTCGCGCCGGTCAGTCTTGCCGAGACGTCCCACAGACGAGACGCAACGGCGTCGTCATCGGCCTGTGGCGGCACGTGCGCCACGGACGGCGAACCGCGCGTTTCGCCGAACTTGTCCGGCCCGTAGTAGCCGCCGGGGACAATGTCCGGCGATGTCGCCGCGAACAGCGTCGGCAGCGCACCTTGCGCCGCCGGCTGAAACAGGAACCACAGGGCGCTCCGCGCCAGGCCGGCGAGGCTCATCCTGCCGCCGCCATTCGGAATCAGGTCGGTTCGCGACACGCCGGGATGGGCCGCAACGCTGGTGATGCCCCAGCCGAATGTCCGGCTCCGCCGCTGCAGCTCAAACGCAAACATCAGGTTCGCAAGCTTGGACTGGCTGTAGATCGGCATCGGCTCGTAGCGACGCTCAGCCTGAAGATTGTCGAACTCGATCGCTCCGCCGCGCGCGGCCACGCTGGAAACGGTGACGACACGGGCCTCAACGCCTTTTCGCAGCAGCGGGAGAAGCTCGGCCGTCAGCGCGAAATGGCCGAGGTGGTTCGTGCCGAACTGCAGCTCGAACCCGTCGGCCGTCATCTGCCGGATGGGGGGCGTCATGACCGCGGCATTGTTGACGAGCAGGTCGAGACTGTCCCGTTCGGCGCGCAAACGGGAGCCGAAGGCCCGAACCGAACGAATATCCGCAAGATCGAGCTGTTCGAACCGGACGTTCACCTTCGGCTGACGGGATCGGATGCGCGCGACGGCGTCGATTCCCTTGGAGGCATTGCGGCCCGCAATGATCACTTCGCCTCCGGCACACGCGAGCGCGAGCGCATCTTCGTAACCGAGGCCACCCGTACCCGTCACGACGGCGGAGCGCCCCCGCTGTGACGGAATATCGCTCGCATTCCAGCCGGGCATCGGGCCACCTCCCACGGCACAACATCACGTCCGGTGCATTAAATTACACTTAGTGTAATTTTCAAGCTTCGTACCGCCTGAGAGTGTTGACCTTCTCGTGAACGGCGCCTGCACTGCGGCCTTGCGGCGCCGCGCGCTTCAGCGGCCGCAGCGAAGCTCTCAGGGCACCGCGCAGCCGAACGAGCATGCGGGCGGCCAATGACCGCACCTGCGCCGGCACCCCGGCGCGGATGACGGTCAGCACGGGAAGCAGCGCGAGCAGCAGGCTAAGACCGATCCAGCGCAGAAGGCGGCCGGCCAGAAAGGCCTGGATCGTCGGCGTCCACTCGTCCACCACGAGATTGACGGTCGCGGCGAACGCCGCCTTCGCACCGAGGCACAGGAAACTGTTTGAAACGACCTTCGCCAGATCGAAGCAGGGATGGAACGAGATGGCGCACAGCAGGATGAGGATGCCGATGTTGCCGAGGTACGGCGACCGCATTGCCTTGACCGCGCCGGCAAGGCTCCGGGTGACGATTCGACGCTCGTCACGTTCCCCACGCGAGACCTGCACCACGCCATCGGCGCGAGGCTCGGCGGGATGACCGGCTCGCACGTCGCGTGCTGCCCGGACGGCAGTTTGCAGGCCGTGTGGCCTGCCGATTGCACGGCGAGGCCGGTGCACCGCATTTCGGCGATGGCCGGTGGCGACGTCACCGGCGCGGCTACGGCGAAGAAGCTCGATATTGCCGGAGCTGCGCATGCGCTGGCCCTTCCCGAACTCCGGTTGCAGCGAAACAGGCTCGGCCCCAGAGCAATCGCAGCGCGAGGCATTGGCATCCCGGTCGTTCGCCGGACCGTCCATGTCCGCAGTCATCTTGATCCACTTCGTTTGGTCTGGACGCCTCGAGCCGGCCGAACCTTGCTGCTCGACCGCACGTGCAGTAACTTCGCACTTGATGCGAAAAATTATCGCACTAAGTGTAATTTTTAATGAGGCCATTTCATGTCGAAACAAGCCGGAGAGGACACATCTCCGAAGAGGGAAGGACTGAGGGAGCAAAAGCGCCGCGAGACGTTGCGACGCATCGCGGACACCGGGCTGAGGCTCTTCCTTCGAAATGGCTATGAGGCGACGACACTTGACGCTATCGCCGAGGAAGCAGGAATCTCGCGTCGGACCTTCTTCTACTATTTCAAGTCGAAGGAAGACATCATCCTGGCCTGGCAAGGCGGCCTTGCCGAAGCCATACGGCGGGCCATTCTGGAGCAATCAACCAAGCAGACACCGCTCGAAGCGGTCAAGAACGCGCTGGTAAAGCTCACAGCGTCCTACGAAACCGTTCAGGCCCGCAAACAAATGATGGAGATCGACCGGTTCATCCGCGCCAATGAGACGCTTCGCGCCCGAGAGGCCACCAAATACGCGCAGAAGGAGCAGGCGGTGTTCGACGCGCTCTGCGCGATGTGGCCGCAGCCCAAGCGGCGACCGGCACTGCGCATTGTTGCGATGATGTCCATCGGAGCCTTTCGCCTTGCCATTGACAATTGGAGCCAGGACGAGGGAAGGCGCCCGTTTGCCGCTTATTTGCGGGACTGTTTCGCCAACATGAAATCGGAAACTTGAATGGCCGGAGCCCTCTCCCCGGGCGCAGCCCTCGCGAGGGCTGTCTAGGCTCCCTCACCCCTCCACCCGCCACAGCCTCCACCGCTCCGGCACACCCTTGAGCCGGTGCACGCCGTGATCCCGCAGGCTCACCGCGGACTGCGCCGTCATCAGCTCCTTCACCGCGCTCGACACCAGCACCTCGCCGGCGCGCGCCTTCGCCGCGACGCGGGTGCCGATGTGGAAGGCGAGGCCGACCATTTCGCCGCCGCTGATGGTGTATTCGCCGGCGTGCAGGCCGACCCGGATCTCGAGGCCGAGCGTGCGCACGGCTTTCTGAATCGCGGTCGCGCAAGCGATGCCGGCGGCGGGCTTCCTGAATGTCGCCAGCACGCCGTCGCCGGTGGTGACGACTTCCTTGCCGCGCGCGCTCTTCAGCTCCTTGCGGACGGCGGCGTAGTAGTGGCCCATCACCTTGGTCCAGCGCGCATCGCCGAGCTTGGCGGCCTTCGCGGTGGAGCCGACGATGTCGACGATCAGGATGGTGGCGAGCGCCTGCTTGAGCTCGGTGCTGCGTGCGGCCGACGGGCGCCGGTTCGCGATGGGTCCGGTCAGCGGCTCGTAGCGATGATTGCGGCGCCGCGCGATCGCGGCATTGGTGTAGTCCTGCGCGCGCTGCGCGGAGCCGCAACGAACGGTCTTCTCCTGCGGCAGACGCGACCAATAGACCTTGCGCCCATCGCCGGCGCCATGCACCTCCACGGCGCCCCACTTCAGGAAGACCGCCGAGCCAACGCGCCTGACGCACCACGCCTTCGACGTGTACCCCGAGACGTTCGACTGATGGACCCCGATGCGAAGGAATTTCGGCATGAACGTGCGGCCAAAGACCGTTTGGGCGTAGCTTTTCGCAAAGCGTAGTCGCACTACCCGGCGTTGGCAACAGTGCTGCCAACCCGCCATGCCGCCCGCCGCGCCCTAAGCTCGCGTCCTAAATTCCTCCGCCGCCGCCCTGCTTGCCGATCGTGCAGCGCCATGCGGCCAGACGTTCGGCCGGATGCTGCGCCATCCATTCGGCGAGCTGCGGCGCGCCCATCAGGCAGGACTGCATCGTCACGTCGGCGAAATCCGAGGTCGTGACGATTTGTTCACGACAGTTCGTCGGCGACGAGAGGCTGCAGAGCACGGCGATGATCCTGATCATCTCACGCGAGCTCCTTCGACCAGTCGTATTCCGCTCTTGCGGCCGAGCGCGTCACCGATTTGGCGGCATCGGCGCTCGAGGCCTTTTCGGCGCGCCGCTGATAATCATCGGCCAGCAGCTTCAGCCGCGTCGCAACCACCTCGTCGGTCATGCTCCGCGCCGCGCGCAGCAGGCTCTGCGCCGTTTCCATATATTGCTTGCCTCGTCGTGACATCTGGGGCGTCATGGCATCCTCGCGCGGTTCTCTGGAGCTGTTTCGAAGGCGATCGGGAGACGTCCCAGCCAGTCGCGATCGTCCCGGCGGCGCGTCGCGAAGCGCTCGACGCACGTCTTCGAGCACAGAGGCTTGCGCCATGCATAATACCTGACGAGACCGAACCTGCCGTCGCAGACGGCACAGCGTCCGGGTCGATCATGAAGATTTCCAGAGCAGGTTGGCATTGACGTCTCCTTTCGTTGTCGCGCCTGATGTCGCCGATCACCTCTTCTGTTGCACCGGGGCTTGCCTCGCCTCCCGATGAAGCGGGCGGCATTCGTGGTCCGGGCCGCCAACGAAATCAGCTTACGAGTCTCGCGCCGCAATCTCTTTCAACAAGGCGCCTTCAATTGCGCATCTGCACGACGCACGGCTTCCGCACATGGCGGGGGCCGGCGAACGCCCGTTTGCGCAGCGCGGCGTCCATCAACTGGATGGAGGCGCAATCCAAATCGATGTGCTATCCTGCCCTCTATCGTCCCCTTGGGGGCGGCAGGAGAAAGAACCGATGGCAACGAGTGTCAAGCAAATGCTGGAAGCTGCGAACGCGGCAGTGCCGAAGATCACGTCAGAGCAGGCGGCCGAGATGATCGGAAGCGGCAACACGCTGGTCGTCGACGTTCGCGATGCGCCGGAGGTCGCCGCCAGCGGCAAGATTGCCGGCGCCGTGCATGTCTCGCGCGGGATGCTGGAGTTTCGCGCCGATCCGGAGTCGCCCTATCACGACAAGGCGTTCGACAAGACCAAGACCGTCATCCTCTATTGTGCGTCCGGCGGCAGATCGGCGCTGGCCGGGAAGGTGCTGAAGGATATGGGGTACGAGAAGGTCTACAATGTCGGCGGCTTCAAGGACTGGTCGGGGGCGGTCGAGAAATAGCGGGAACAAGCGGCGCCGGCGCCCCCTGCGCCACCTGCGGCGGGAGCGGAACCGTCGTCCGGCCGATTGGCGGCGCCTGAGCGGCTCCGGCCCATGGTGGGCCCTCAGGACGAGCGCGGAGAATACGGCAGCACCTTCAGCGGGCCTGATGCCAATTGGCCTCGTCCTGAGGAGACCGCTGGAAGCGGTCGTCTCGAAGGGCGAGGCGCTTGCTCAGACCGTCCAACACATCATATGCGCTAGCCGGCCTCACCCCTGATACGCAAACAGCTCGATCGGCTCGCTGAAGCCGCGCACCTCGTGCCTGCCGACATGCTCCAGCTCGAACTGCTTCGCCACCAGTTCGGCGAAATCGCGTGACAGCAGCACGTTCTTGCCGACCGTCTTGGTCAGCGCTTCGAGGCGGGAGGCCATGTTGACAGCCGGGCCGATCACGGTGAAGTCGAGCCGGCTCGATGATCCGATATTGCCGTACATGACGTCGCCGACATGCACGCCGATGCCGTAGTTCAGCGGCGCGCGGCCGGTCCCGCTGTTGCGTTCGTTCAGCGCGGCCATGGCCTTGCGGGCCTCGGCCACGGCATGCAGCAGATTGGCGCAGGCGTTCGGCTCATGCAGCGGGAAGATGGCGAGCAGTCCGTCGCCGATGAATTTCAGGATCTCGCCGCCGTGCCGCGCAATCGGCTCCGACATCGCGTCGAAATAGTCGTTGAGCAGGTCGATGACGTCATCGCGCGGCCAATTGTCGGAAATCTTGGTGAAATCCCTGAGGTCGCAGATCATGATCGCGGCGCGCACTGTCGTGCCGCTGCCGCGCCTCGTGGCGCCGGCCAGGATCAGCTCGCTGGCGTGGGAGCCGACATAGGTCTCCAGCAGCGTCCGTGCCAGGCGGTTCTTGACGCGGATCTCGCTGACCAGCGCCAGCACCGGCAACAGCTTCTTCAGGCCGGCGACATGCGCATCGTCGAACCCGCCGAGCCGATCGGTCGCGAACGTGACGATGTGCCGCTTGCCGAGCGTATGGTAGAGCGGCCAGGCGACGTAGTCGGTGAGGCCCTTGGCCCGCATCTCGTCATAGAGGGCGTGCTTGCGGCTGAGCGAGGAATCCTGCGCGAGCCGCTCGCGCACCTCGGCGGCGCCGTCATGAATCTCGTTGGCGGAACTGCCGATATATTCGGCCCGTTCGCGAACGTCATAGTCGACCAGCGCAATCTCCGCCTCGCGCATCCCGTCGGACCACATCATGCGGGCCCCCAGCCATTGCGGGTGATTGATCAGGATGTGGAGCGTCGCGCGCTTCACCGGAATGCCCGCCTGCTGGAGGCGGATGCACATCTGCGCGAAGATGTCGTCGATGAAGCGCTCGTCGCGCGTTCCGTTGGTCAGCCAGTCGACGACGCCGTCGGCCTGCGTGGGGACATGGTTGTGCGGCGCGTTCATATCCTGCCCCTCGAGCTGCGGTCTTTGGCGAAGCAGATATCGTGCTCCGGCCGGGCGGCGTCAACCTAGCCAATTGCACGGATTGTGCGCAGCGGTTTGGGGTTTTAGCCGAGGAGCCGGATCGAGCCCAGCACCACCGGACCTGAGACAAGCGCGAGCTGGGATGGCCCGGCCAGTTCGACTTTCAGCGTGCCGGCGTGGGGAATCGCAAAATCCTCATTGTCGAGACGGATGCGGCATTCGCCGCGCGGCGCGTAAACCAGATGCGTGCCGGCGGCGAGCCGGAAGTCGCCGGGCTCCTTGAGCGCGACGAGATCGATCTCAGCCGCACCGCGCCGCGCCATGAGGTTCACGACCTCGACGGGACCGGCCTCGAGCTCGGTCACGATCTCGAGCTCGCCGGTGAAGCGCACGGTCGTAAAAGCTTCACGCTCGTCGAATTCCTGCGTGGGCGCCTTCAGCACCAGCCCGCGCCCCTCGACGACCATCTGCAAGCGGTCGATGCCGGGCATATGGGAGAAGGGACCGGGCGCGACAATCGGCGTCGACGCAAAGCGCCAGAGCAGGCTGTCCCAGTTCTTCTGCGGCGCACCGACCCGATGAGCGTCCGCGATATCGGTAAAGATGCCGCCGCCGTTCTTCCACGGCGAACGGGTGTAGTTTTCAGGGTTGAGCAGCGTCGTTTTCATGTCTTGAGCTCGTCAAGGAAAGTCGGGATATGTACCCGAGTTTGTAGCCCGGATGAAGCGCAGCGCGATCCGGGTCAGCTCGCGCCGTGAAGCACCGGCCCCGGATTACGCTGCGCTTCATCCGGGCTACAGGCCCGCGGGTGATTGCGCTATTTCGATGCCAATGCCGCCACAGGCCGCCAAGTGACGTCGGGCGCGGCTACGGCGAGCTGCCGGCAGCGGTCACGCATCAGCTCGGCCGGACGATCGTGGCCGCGCCGTTTCAATACGGTCTCGAATTCGGCCAGCGCGTCGGTGAACCGGCGCGCGCGATAGGCGGCGAGGCCGCGCTCGTAGTCCGCGATCCAGCCGATCGTGTCGCTGCCAAGCGCCGTCTCGTCCACCATCCCGATCAGCTCGTGAACGGAGAGCCCCTCCTCGCGTCCGTAGACTGCGACGCTGTCGACCTCCCGCGTGATGACGGCGCCGCGCGCCAGACGCTCGGTCGCCGCGCCGATCAGGATCTGCGTCCCATAGGATTTGTTGGCGCCTTCGAGCCGGCTGGCAACGTTCACGGCATCGCCGATCACGGTGTAGTTCAGCCGCAGCTCCGAACCGATATTGCCGACCAGCATGCGGCCGGAATTGATGCCGATCCGAATCTGGAGCGGCTGGCCGAGATCGTCGACGAGGCCCGACTCCTCGATCGCCCTGCGGCAGGCGAGCGCCGCGCGGCAGCATCGCACGGGGTGATCGCCTTGCGGCTGCGGTGCGCCCCAGAACGCCATCACGGCATCGCCAATGAACTTGTCGATGGTCCCGCCATTGGCGACGATGATCTCGGAGGTGAGGTCGAGATAGCGCGACAGCAGCGGCACCACGCGGTCGCCGAGCCGCTCCGACAGCCCGGTGAACCCGGCGATGTCGATGAACATCACGCTGAGCTCCTGGACGCTGCCGCCGGGCCTCGCCTCGACGCCCTGGCGCAACAGCCCGCGGACGAGATCCGCCGGGATGAACTTGCGGAAGGCGGAAAGGCTGGCCGCCATCTCGGCGATCGCACCGGACAGGCTCGCGATCTCCTTGAGCCGCGACGGATGACGGCGGACCTGCTCCAGCGCGAAGGCCTCGACATGGCGAAGCTCGCCGACGACGCGCGACAGCGGCGCGGCGATGACGGACCGCGCCAGCATCGCTGAGGCCAGCGCCGCGAGCACGGCGCCGATGGCAAGGCCGAGGATCAGGCGGTGCAGCGTCGTCTCGACCGGCCCGAGAAATTCGGCCTCGGGGATGACGGTCGCGAGCGACCAGCCGGGAAACGGCAGCGGCGTCAGCGCAACCTCATAGGCCGCGCCGCCTGACGTGAGCCGGCTCCGCCAGGCCTCCTTGCGGCCGGCCTCTCCCGCCTTGTCGAGCGCTGCGCGCGCCAGCGGGAGCAGCGTGATATCGGCGCGCGCAGGGTGCAGCTCGTCGGCCTCCTTGTCCGGCGCCGCGACGAGCTCGCCGCTGCCATCGACGATGAAGGCGGTGCCGGTGCGTCCGACCTCGAGCTGCGACAGGAAACGCGCGAGCCTGGTGTATTCGATGATGACGGCAAGCACGCCTTGCCGCTCCTGATAGACGTCGATCGGGCCGGCGAAAGCGATCGACGGCCGCTCGCCGGTCGCATGGTCCAACACCCTGAACCATTGCGGCCCGTCCGCGCCGAGCCCGGCCTTGAACCAGGCCTGGTCGGCGACATGGAATCCGGTCGGCTCGAAGCGGCGGTTGGCGAACTCGATGTCGCCGGGCACCACGTCATATTCGTCGACGCGGCGCTGGCCTTGGTGATCCGTGAGCGAGATCTCCATCATTTCCAGGCGCCGATCGCCGAGCTTGTGCGCGGCGAAGAAGGAGCCGTCGGGCCAGCCGAACGCGACCCAGGAAATCGTCGCCTGCGACTGCAATTGCGAGAGAAAGACGAACTCGCGCTTGTCGGCCTCGCGAGTGTCGAGCACGTTCTGGAGGAACAGCGTGCGGATCGCGGTGTGCGCGGCGCGCGCCTCGTCGACGATGGCCGAGACCTCCTTGCGCACCGCCGCCACGATCTGCTCGTTGATGGTCGAGGCGAGCTGCCGGCTGGTCGCCTCCGCCGTGCGCCACCACAACAGGCTGGAGAGCGCCGCGGTCAGCAGGATCGCAGCCAGCACCAGCGCGGACACCGCAAGGCGGATGCTGACCGTCAGCCCCGCGATCGCATGAAGCCGTCGTTCGGGATCGACCTTCATCGCTGTCTTCGCCTGCGCCTCGTTGCGAGTCACCGACACTGCCTTACGGCCGCCGACGCTCGTTCGTTACGTCTGGCAGGAGCGGGCGCCGGTCGCCAATGCCGGGAGGCTAACGTCTCGATAGAAGCTGGGCATTGGCTTTGCGCCGACGCTTGCCCGCTAATCCCCGCCCAAGCGCACCGCCCGTGCGCCCGATCCAATCGGTCTCACGGATTCGTGAGCAGCCTGCCCGTAACGCAGGCGGTGCGCGGAGCGAAGGAGATCATGCGCGCTCGTCTGCCGGGCGACACCATTCGAACAGGAGAACCTCGATGTCTGCCAAACATGCCGTCACCTCCCTCGTCCTCGCCGGTGCGGTGTCGACCGCGCTCGCGACCTTTGCCTCCGCCGGCCCCCTGACCAAGGCCGAAGCCGATGCCGCCGTCGCCGCCAAGAAAGAGAAGTGCTTCGGCATTGCGCTGAAGGGCCAGAACGATTGCGCGGCGGGACCCGGCACGACCTGCCAGGGCACCTCGACCGTCGACTTCCAGGGCAACGCCTGGAAATTCGTGCAGGGCGGCACCTGCACCAGCATCGAGCTGCCGGGCGGCAAGAAGGGCTCGCTGAAGCCGGTCTGACGGCCGGCGCGACGGGAAGCGCGAACGGAGCAGCACGATGAGCACGGTGTTCAAACCGGTCCGACCAGCAGCGATGCCGCTCCGCTTCGCAACGCCGATCGGCGGCGTTGCCGGGACGAGCTTCAAGCCCGAGCACCTCCCGGCCATCCTCGAGGGCGGACCTAGGCGCGGCTTCTTCGAAGTCCACGCCGAGAACTACATGGGCGCCGGCGGCCCGCCGCATCGTGCGCTGGAGACGATCCGCCGCGACCATCCGCTCTCGCTGCACGGCGTCTGCATGTCGATCGGCGGACCCCGGCCGCTCGACAAGGCGCATCTGGCGCGCTTCCGTAGCCTGGTCGCGCGCTATCAGCCGGCGCTGGTCTCCGAGCACCTCGCCTGGTCGACGCATGAGACCAGCTTCTTCAACGATCTGTTGCCCCTGCCCTATACCGAAGCGACGCTGGCTTGCGTCTGCGATCACATCGACCAGGTGCAGGAGGCGATCCGGCGCCCGCTGCTGCTGGAAAACCCCTCCACCTATGTCGCCTTCCGCGAATCGTCGATGCGCGAGACCGACTTCATCCGCGCCATTGCAGAGCGCACCGGATGTGGCCTGTTGCTCGACGTCAACAATGTGTTCGTCTCCGCGACCAATCAGGGATACGCGGCGCTCGACTACCTCGCGGACTTCCCGTTGTCTCGCGTCGGGGAAATTCATCTCGCCGGTCATGCCGAGCAGGCCGACGACGAAGGTGACCTGCTGTTGATCGACAGCCACGACGGCCCGGTCGCCGACGCCGTCTGGAAGCTCTACGAGATCGTGGTCCGGCGCCGCGGGGCCGTCCCGACGCTGATCGAATGGGACAGCAAGATTCCGGACTGGCCGGTGCTGCAAGCGGAGGCCGCTGCCGCACAGGCGATCCTCGACCGCCATCAGTCCACAGCAATGGCAGGAGACCGTCATGCTGCCTGAATCCGGCCTGTCTTTCGCCGCTTCGTTCGCGCCGGCGCTGCTGGATCCGGCGCGCAGCACGCCCGATGTCGTGACAGGCCCAAGCGGCAAGGCCGCAAACCGGCGCTACGACGTCTACCGCAACAACGTCACGGTCAGCCTGATCGACGCACTGGCCGCGATCTATCCGGCAGTGCAGCGCATCACCGGCACCGACTTCTTCCGCGCCATGGCGCGCTTCCATGTGCGCAGCGATCCGCCGACATCGCCGCTGCTGTTCGAATACGGCCGCGATTTCCCGGAATTCATCGCGCAGTACGAGCATGCGCGGACCATGCCCTGGCTCGCCGACGTCGCGCGCATCGAGCGGGCCTGGCTCGATGCCTATCACGCCACCGACGCCGTGCCGCTGTCGCCGGCCCGGCTCTCGGCAGTGACAGCCGGCCGTTTGGCCGATCTGGTGTTCATTCCGCACCCGGCCGCGCGATGCCTGCGTTCGGACTACGCCGCCGTGACGATCTTTGCAGCCAACCGCGACGATGCACCGGTCATGCGGATCGATGCCTCCACGCCGGAGGATGCCCTGATCACGCGAGGCGAATTCGACGTCACCGTGCGCCGCCTTCCGCCCGGCGGCGCGGTCTTCGCAGACCATCTCATGTCGGGGCGGCCACTCGGCGAAGCCGCGGCGGCGGCGCTGGAAGCTGCGAGCGAGTTCGACATCGCCGCAAGCATCGCCGGGCTGATCGAAGCCGGCGCCTTCACCTCGCTCTGTTGCGGAGACCCATCATGATCACGGACCAACACATGAGCACCGGCAGCGGCCTGCCGTCGCCCGGCGCGCTCCTCGACAGGGCCAATCATCTGGTGCAGACGCTCGCGATGCCATCGCTCGTCCAGCTGGTGCTGCGCCTCGCGCTGGCCGTGCCATTCTGGCGCTCGGGCCTGCTCAAATGGGGCGGCTTCCTCAAGCTCAACGACACCGCGGTGACGCTGTTCAGCGACGAGTTCATGCTGCATCTGCCGGGCGGGCCCTATCACTTTCCGGCACCGACGGTGATGGCCTTCCTGTCGGGCTCCGGCGAGATCATGTTCCCGATCCTGCTGGTGCTGGGGCTCGGCACACGGTTCGCCGCGCTCGGGCTGCTGTTCATGACTGTCATCGTCGAGCTCACGGTGCCCGACGGCTGGCCGATTCACCTCACCTGGGCGGCGATGGCGCTTGCCCTCATGGCTTACGGACCGGGGCTCATCTCGCTCGACCATCTGATCTGTCGCATCCGTAGCCCGGATGGAGCGTAGCGCAATCCGGGGCAGGTTGCGCGGTGAGGCAGCGGTCCCGGATTACGCTTCGCTCCATCCGGGCTACAGGTCCTACATTCCGCTCAGTCCGTAGCCCGGATGGAGCGAAGCGTAATCCGGGGCAGCTCGCACGACGAGGCAGCGTTCCCGGATTGTGCTGCGCTCCATCCGGGCTACAGGAAAGCACTCACATCCCGCTCAAGCCGCTATCGACCGCGAGCGTCTGCGCGGTGACGTAGACGCTTTCGTCCGAGAGGAAGAACAGCACCGCATAGGCGATCTCCCACGCCGTCGCCTGGCGGCCGAAGGGGATGTGGCCCTTGCCGCGGTTCGGGCGGCCGGCGCCGGCTTCGCGGCCGTTGGGGGTGTCGACGAGGCCGGGATAGACGAGGTTGGCGCGGATGCCGCGGCGCGATCCGAGATGGGCGATGTTGCGCATGAGGCCGCCGAGCGCGGCCTTCGAAGAATCATACACCGCCATCTGCGAGCCCGCCTTCAGCGCGGCGATGGAGGAGATGAAGACGATGGCGCCGCCATCGTCGAACCTCGGCATCGCGGCGCGGCAGCACAGCATGGGCCCGCGGACGTTGACGTCGTAGATCTTGTTCCACTCTTCGGGGCTGACGGCATCGAGCCCGACCTTGCCGAAGGTGCCGATGTTCAGCACCAGGCCGTCGAGCCCGCCCATGCTGCCGCGGGCTTCTTCGATCATGCGCCGAACATCGGCTTCGCTCGTGACGTCCGCCGCGATAGCAAAACCCTCGCCGCCCTCATCGGTGATGCGTTTCACCGTTTGCTCGGCGGAGCTGCGATTGAGGTCGGCGACCGCGACCTTCGCACCTTCGCGAGCACAGAGGATGCTCATGGCGCGGCCGTTGCCGATCGGGTCGGTCAAGGCGTCGAACACGCGCTGGCCGCCGCCGACGATCAGGATGCGGCGCCCTTTCAGGCGCCCCCGGCCCGGCGCTTCGCCCAGCGACTCCGCACTCGGCGGACGGACGTGACGCTCCGGCCTGCTCTCAATGTCCGTCATCTCAGCCGACCTGCTTCTTGCCGCCGTCATAAACCTTCATGCCGGCGGCGGGATCGAGATCGGTCTCGGTCGCCTCGGTGAGGCGCGCCATCATCATGTAGAAGCCGAGCGTGACGATGGCTTCGACGATCTCCTGGTCGCTGAACTGTTTTCGCACGGCAGCGAAGGTCGCCTCCGCCACGCGGACGTTCTCGACCA
Source organism: Bradyrhizobium sp. SZCCT0231 (assembly GCF_018130245.1). GTDB lineage: Bacteria > Pseudomonadota > Alphaproteobacteria > Rhizobiales > Xanthobacteraceae > Bradyrhizobium > Bradyrhizobium japonicum_F. Next base: position 54,251 of record NZ_JAFCKP010000002.1, on the reverse strand, counting down.
CCTCGCGGCCGAACTTGAGCAGCGCGCGCTCGGCCTCGTTCAACGAGGCGGCGTCATAATCTGCGCGTTCGACCGCATCGATCTGCGCCTGCGTGCAGCCGACGCCGAGCGCGATCGGCACGTGCTGGCGCCACTCATAGGCGCCGCCTTCGAGCTGAGCGGCCTGGAGAATCAGAAGCTCGCGGTTGACCGCGCTGAGCTTCTGCTTGTGCAGGATCGAATTGCCGAGCCGCATCGCCGGGATCATGTTGGCCTCGGCGTGGGCCATCATGCGGAAGATGTTGAGCTTGACCGGCATGCGGTCGAACGAGGCGCGGATGTCGCCGCTCGTCGTCTCCGGATCAATCAGGGGCAACCTTGCCACGCGTTTCTCCCTTGGGCTTTCGTTTCTTGTTGTCGGCGTCATTGCCTGCCGCGATCAGCGACAGGAAGAAGGCGAGATAGCGGTCGATCGCCTCGATCACCTTCGGCCGTGGCGACGGCACCGCGCCCATCACGAAATGCTCGAGGCGGATGTAGATCAGGCCGGCGGCGAACAGCCGCGCGGTCTCGCGCGGATCGGTGGTCGAGATCAGGCCCGCGAGCGCAAAGCCGCGGAAATAGTCCGTCATCATGCTCTGTTCGCGCGCATAGAAATGGTCGGCGAATTTGGCGCGGATGCCGGGGACGCGGTTGCGCTCGGCGGTGATCACCTTCTGGAACTGGTGCTCGCGCGGATCGGACCATTGCTCGACGAGGTCGAGCGCGAACTGCCGGCAGAACGCGGCGGGTTGCCGCGCGAGCTGCTTGTAGCGCGGCTCTTCCAGCCGGCTCGCCGAGCTGGCTGGACCGTGCTCGCTGACGATCGCCTCGAGGATCGCGGCCTTGCCGGGGAAATGATTGTAGAGGCTGCTCTCACGGATGCCGACGCGCCGCGCGAGCTCGCGCATCGAGGCGCCGCCATAGCCGCTCTGCGCGAACAGATTGAGCGCTTCGGTGAGGATGCGCTCGCGCGTCGTGGGCGCAGCCGCTTCCGCCGCGCTTGTTGTGTGGACAGCCATGAGGACTTGACTAACGAACGATCGTTCGCTAGTCAACCGTACGAACGATCGTTCGTTTGCCAGAGTGATGGCGACGAGCGCGGCCCGCAAGCTCGCTTTCGGGCGCTGTTCTCGCGTTTCAACTCCGCTCCATCGAGAGGCGGAGAGCAATTTTGGGAGACGACCCATGGCGCGCTTTGCCCGCCCTCGCCTGGCCGTGGCTTGCATCCTGTTGCCGCTGCTCGCAAGCAGCAGCGCCTCTGCCCAAACCGCGAAATACGATCCCGGCGCCGACGACAAGACCATCAAGATCGGCACCACCGCGCCGCTGAGCGGCCCGGTGTCGGCGTTCGCGCAGATCGCGAAATCGGCGGAGGCCTATTTCCGCAAAGTGAACGACGAGGGCGGCGTCAACGGACGGCGCATCCAGATGATCATCGCCGACGATGCCTACAGCCCGCCGAAGACGGTGGAGCAGACGCGGCGGCTGGTCGAGAGCGAGGAAGTGCTTTTGATCTTCGGCGGTGTCGGCACGCCGACCAACAGCGCCGTGCACAAATATCTCAACGACCGCAAGGTGCCGCAGCTGTTCCTGGGCTCGGGCGCGGCGAAGTGGGACGACCCGAAGAATTTTTCGTGGACCGTCGGCTGGCAGCCGACCTATCGCGACGAGGCGATCGCCTACGCCAAGCACATCAAGGCGAGCCACGCCAATGCGAAGATCGGCGTGCTCTACCAGAACGACGACCTCGGCAAGGACTATCTGAAGGCGCTGGAGGAAGGGCTCGGCAGCGGCGAAGCCATCGTCGCGCGCGCCGCTTATGAGACGTCCGCACCGACCGTCGACACCCAGATTCTGCAGTTGAGGACCGCCGGGGCCGACGTCGTGCTGGTGGCGGCGACGCCGAAATTCGCGGCCCAGGCGATCCGCAAGATCGGCGAGATCGGCTGGAAGCCCGTGACCATCATCTCCAACGTCTCGGCCTCGATCAGCGGCGTGCTGGAGCCGGCCGGCAAGGACAATTCCACCGGCGTCATCTCCAGCCAGTACCTGAAGGACGCGACCGATCCCGCGCTGAAGGACGATGCCGGCTACAAGGAATGGGCCGCGTTCATGGACAAGTACATGCCGGACGCCAACAAGAGCGACTGGCTCAACGTCTACGGCTACACCATCGCGCAGACGCTGGTGACGGTGCTGAAGGCATCAGGCAACGACCTCACCCGCGCCAACGTCATGAAGCAGGCGACCACCATGAAGGACGTGCGCCTGCCGATGCTGATCAACGGCACCGCGGTGAGCAACTCGCCCGAGCGCTACACGCCGATGACGAGCCTCCAGCTCATCCGTTTTGACGGCACGCGCTGGGTGCCGTTCGGCGATCTCCTGAAGAACTGAGCCGATGCGGCAGGTGAAGATCGGCAGCATGCGGGTCGATCTCGTCAGCGAGATCCCAGCGCTCGTTTTTGAGAAGACCTGGCTGTTCGCCAACGTCACCGACGCGGTGATTGCGGAGAACCGCAGCTGGCTCGATCACCGCTATATCGAGCCGGAGACCGGCCGCTTCCTCCTCAGCCATCACTCCTATCTCGTGCGCACGCCGCGCTGGACCGCCATCGTCGACACCTGCTGCGGCAACCACAAGAAGCGACCACGGGTGCCGGCATGGAACAATCTCAATCAGCCGTATCTCGAAAACATGCAAGCGCTGGGTGTCGCGCCCGAACAGGTCGACTTCGTGATGTGCACGCATCTACATGTCGATCACGTCGGCTGGAATACGCGGCTCCTCGACGGCCGCTGGGTGCCGACCTTCCCCAACGCGCGCTATCTGATGGGGCGCGAGGAGTACCGGCATTTCGAAGCCGCGCACAATGCGGCGCCGAGGAGCCCGGTGAACCATGGCTCGTTCGAGGACTCCGTGCTGCCGGTGGTCGCCGCCGGTCTCGCCGAACTCGTCGAGACCGACCACCGTCTGTCCGACGATGGCGACGCCGCCTTACGCTTCGCGCCGGCGCCGGGCCACACCGCCGGCAACATGCAGATCCACCTCAATGGCGGGCATGATCACGCGGTGATGTCGGGCGACGTCATCCATCATCCGATCCAGTGCGCCGCGCCGTGGCTGTCGAATGCCGCCGATGTCGATCCGGCCGCGGCAGTCGCAACGCGGCTGGCGCTGCTGGAGGAGCTCGCGGACACGCCGAGCTATCTGCTGACCGGCCATTTTCCCGCACCGACTGCGGGGCGCGTGATCAGGCATGGCGATGCCTACAGATTTCGTTTCGAGGATTAGGGGGAAACACATCATGATGCTGCGCACCGTCACGCTCTCACTGCTCGCATTGCTGTCGGCGATGTTGCCGGCACGCGCCGAGGATCCTGCCGCCTACCCCACCCGCAAGATCAAGATGCTGCTGCCCTATGCGGCCGGCGGCGGCGGCGACGTGGTCGGCCGGCTGCTTGCGGACAGGATGGCCAAAACGCTCGGACAGAGCATCTATATCGAGAACCACACCGGCGCCGCCGGCACGCTCGGCACGCAGATGGTCGCGACATCTGCGAATGACGGCTACACCATCACCGTCGGCGGCATGACCACGCATGTGCTGGCGCCGGCGATCTATCCGAAGCTGCCCTACGATTCGATCAAGGACTTTACGACGATCGGGCGCGTCGGTGTCTCCTCCATCATGCTGGTCGCGACCAAGGACTTTGCCGCCAATGACATCAAGGGCCTGGTCGCGCTGGCCAGGAAGGGCGAGCCGATCCAGTACGGCAGCTGGGGCGTCGGCTCGACCGGGCAATTCTGCGCCGAAATCCTGATGCAGCAGACCGGCATCAGGATGGACCACGTGCCGTTCAACGGCATCGCAAAGCTGGCCGGCGACCTGCTCGGCGGCCACATCTCGCTGGCAACGCTCGACGTCGCCACCGCAACGCCGCTGGTGAAGGACGGCTCGATCAAGGCGCTGGCCGCCTGCGGCGAGCGTTCGCCGAGCCTGCCTGACGTCGCCAGCTACAAGGAGCAGGGCGTGGCATTCGACCGCAGCCTGTCCTGGGCGATGTATGCGCCCGCGGGGCTTGCTCCGCCGATCGCGAAGAAACTGTCAGCGGCGCTGCAGGACGCACTCGGCGATGCCGAGGTCAAGGAGAAGCTGTTGAAGCTCGGCATCACGGCGCAATTCGTCCCGGGCGAGGAACAGCGCGACATCAACGCCCGCGACATCGCGGCCTGGAAGCAGGTTGCCAAGGACGCAGGCATCGAGGTCAAGTGATCAACGTGACAAGAGGAGCGCGGGCATGAGCCGCATCTTCGGCGCGGTGCGCCAGAACGGATATGTGGTGCGGGACATCCACGCCGCGATGAGGCACTGGATCGAGGTGATGGGCGTCGGCCCCTGGTACTACATGGACCGGGTCAAGACCGACTGGTTCCGCCATCGCGGCCAGGATTCCGCCGTCGAGATGAGCATTGCGCTGGCCAATTCCGGCGACCTCCAGATCGAGCTGATCCAGCAGCGCAACGACGCACCCTCGCTCTACAAGGAGTTTCTCGATGCCGGGCACGAAGGCCTCCAGCACATGTCGTACTGGAGCCATGACTATCAGGCGCTCTACGACAAGGCGCTCGGGCTCGGCTACAGGATCGGCCATGAGGGCCAGATCGGCGGCGACAAGGGGCGCTTTGCCTATTTCGACACGCAGGCGCATCCGGGCACGGTGATCGAGATCTCCGACATCAGCGGCACCAAGGGCCCGTTCTTCGAGAAGGTGCGGCAGGCCGCGATGAGCTGGGACGGCACGCGGCCGATCCGCGAGGTCGGCAGCGGCAGATCATAGGGCCGATCGCCGGCAGGATTTACGTCGTTGCCGGCGCGACAGAGAGAAAACCATGTTAACGTAAGGCCGCATCCGAACCTTCAGCGAGGCTGAGCATGTCCGACACTGACAAGGTTTTCGCCGGCTCGATCCCAAAACTCTACGACGAATATCTGGTGCCGATGATCTTCGCCGTCTATGCGGAGGACATGGCTCGGCGCGTCGCCGCGCGATCTCCCTCCGTGCTGCTGGAGATCGCGGCAGGCACCGGCGCGGTGACGCGCGCCGTCGCGGCGGCGCTGCCGAGCGGCATCCGCTACGTTGCGACCGATCTCAACGAACCGATGCTCGCGGTTGCCGCGCAGCGCCAGGCGGGTGATGATCGCATCACCTGGCGCCAGGCGGACGGAATGGCCCTGCCCTTCGGTGACGCCGAGTTCGACATGGCCTGCTGCCAGTTCGGCGCGATGTTCTTTCCGGACCGGGTCAAGGCTTACGGAGAGGTGAAGCGAGTCCTGAAGGGCGACGGCACGTTCGTCTTCAACGTCTGGGATCGCATCGAGGACAATGTGCTGACGCAGGAAGCCACGGTCGCGCTCGAAAAGCTGTTTCCCGACGATCCACCGCGCTTCATGATCCGGACGCCGCACGGCTATTGCGACAAGGCCGTCATCAGAGGCGACCTCGAACGAGCGGGCTTCCATGACATATCGATCGAAACGCGATCTGAAATCAGCCGCGCGCCGTCGGCCGAATATGCCGCCACCGCGCTCTGCCAGGGCACGCCGCTGCGCAGCGAGATCGAGGCAAGGGATGCCAGCAAGCTTCAGGCTGCAACCGATATCGTTGCCGAGGCGATCCGGAGGCGCCATGGGTCCGGACCGGTCGAGGGCAAGATCCAGGCGATCGTGATCGAGGCGCGCCCATAGTTGCGGGCGCCAGGCGACGCAGCACGTCCTTACCAGAAGCCCCGCTGCATCGGCTGCGCCGGCTGATAATACTGGTACTGGCTACGCCGGCGTGGGTTGGCCGGCTGGACGTACGGATCGCGCTGCTGGAAGAAGAAGCCGAAGCCGTTGCCGCCGTTGTCCCAGCCGTCATCGCTCGCGATCATGGCTGGCGCGGTCGGCTTGCGCGTGATGAAGCCGCCTTGCGGCTGATCGCTCAGCACCGCGACGAACTCGGTCCGGTAATTGGTCTCGCTGCTGAGCGGCTCATCGGAGATGACGATCGAGGAGCGCGGCAACGCGGTTGGCCCGATGCGATCCCACACGTCCTGCGGGATCGTGACCCGGTCGAGCGCATTGCGCGCCTCGTCGCCGTTCTCGATCGAGACGACGCTCCAGCGCAGGCCCGTATCGGTCTTCGCCATCGCCGTGAAGATATGCGTGCCGAGCGGCTGGTCGGGATTGCGGATCGTGACGGGAACCTCGATGCTGGTGTCGAACACCTCGCCGCCGCCGTCGGGCGCCGGCTTGTGCGTGTTCCGCCGCACGTAAAGCTTCTGTGTCGCACGGCTGATGTAAACCGAGACCGGCTCGCCCGCGAGCTTTGCGTCGGTCGCCGCCTTGACGGCGTCGGCCTTCCTGGCCGCGGCCGCCTTCGCGGTTTCCTTCGCGGCGGCCGCTGCATCGCGCTTCGGCTGCGCGGCGGCCCTGGCGGCGTCGAGCTGCGTCGCCGCGTCGGCGGCCTTCGCCGCCGTCTTTTGCTTCAACTCCTCGGCCTTGGCGCGGGCCTGATCGTTCCTGGCGTTCGCGAGCGTCTTGTCGGCGAAGGCGAGCTCGGCATCTGCGCGGGCCTTCTGCTGCTCCAGCTTGCGCAGCGCGGCGGGGAGCGAGGCGGCTTCCTTTGCGGCGGCGGAAGCAGCCTTCTTGGCCTCGTCGGCCGCCCTTGTGGCCTCCTCGGCCTCGGCGGAGAGCTTGTCGGCGCGGCCGGGCGCTGCCGCGATGGCCTCCGGCTTCGGCACGAGCAGCGAGGGATGAGAGATATCGGTCGGTACCGTATCGTGGGGCGAGATGATCACCCGCATCCCGATATACGTCTTGTCGAACAGGTTCTCGGCGAAGCCGAACGGCATGCGCACGCAACCGTGCGAGGCGGCATAGCCGGGCAGCGGTCCGCCATGCAGCGCGATACCGTTCCAGGTGATGCGCTGCATGTTCGGCATCCAGGCATCGTCATACATGGTCGAACGGTGGTCCTTGTCCTTCTCGATGATCGCGAACACGCCGGCCGGCGTCTCGCGACCCGTGGTGCCGGTCGACACCGGCGCGCGCAGGATCCAGCCATCGGCATCATAGAAAGTGACCTGCTGGCTCTTGATCGACACGATCGCCATGATCGGCTCGCCGGCCACACGCGGCGCCACCGCCTCGGCCGCCTGGCGCGGCTGCTTGGCAGCGGTTGCCGGGGCCGCCGCCGTCAATGCGACCATCGCCGCCAACGCCACAATTCCGGGAGGCCCCCAACGCCGCATCGCCACGGTGGATTGCGCCGTTGTCATCAGGTTTTTCATGCCATCCTCGGTCGAAATGCCAGTCCGCCTGTGCCGATCACGCGTCAGATTGGAATCATTGCATTAAGAAATCGCAGCCGCCTTACGTTCCGTCTGTGGCGAGATTCGGCACGTTCCGGCGACAAATCTTTCATATACGACGGTTCGCGCCCGCGAAAGGCGGCCTTCAGGCGAGGCTGGCCCGAAGCTGGCCCCGAGCGCTGCGGCAGAATGTCCGGTTAGCTGCCCGGGGGATGCGTCGTGACGGCGACGCCCACCGGCGCGCAACTAAACGCCCAGCGCCTTGCGGTTGAACGTGCGAAGAAATCGCAGCGACAAGGTTCGCACGTTCGCAACATTCAGCAGCCAGGCCGCAGCGGCATAAGCAAGGCCGCCGGCGAGGCTGACGATGACGAGCGAGACGAGGCCGGTGCCGCCCGCTTGCGATCGGGCAACCAGAATCGCGGCCGCCATCACGGCTGCGGAGGCGGCAACGCCGCCGAGACGATTGAGCTCGAACGGGACCGGGTGGGCGCGATGCATCAGCACGACGGCAACGAGGAAGCCGATCGCCTCGGTCGCCAGCGTCGCCAGCGCCGCGCCGTAGAGGCCGTAAGCGGCAATCAGCACGAACATCAGGATCACGCTGATCACCAGCGTGAGAAAGGATTGCGCCGCCAGCATGAAGGGCCGCTCGGCGAGCTGAAAGCTGATCTGCACGTAGAACTGATTGGCGATACCGAAGAAGCGGGCGAGCACCAGCGTCGGCAGCAGCGCCGAGACGCCGTCCCGAAAGTCGATGCCGACGAGCGTGCCGGCGACCTGGTCCGCCGCAAGCGCGAGCCACACCGCGACGGGTGCCACGACGACCAGCAGGAGCTCGAGGCTTTCGGTCAGCCGCTCCCGCGTCGTCTCGTTGCTGTTCTCGGACAATGACCGGAACACCAGCGGCACGGTCGCCGCAGCAACGCTGGATGCGATCATCACCATGAACTGGCGCGGCAGATCGGCGGCAACGCCGAAGATGCCGGCAGCATCCTTGCCGAGCAAATAGGCGACAATGAGCCGGTCGCAGGCCGAATAGACGGCAACGGACAATCCTGCCAAGGTCAGCGGCAGGCCGTAGCGCGCCAGCTGCATGAACTGGCTGCGCTGGAAGCGCGCGATCCTGGTACGGTCGCCTGCGAGATTCAGGATGATGCCGGCGAGCGATCCCAGGCCAAACGCGGCCAGCAGCCCCAATCCACCCCAGCCGAGCCAGATGCCGAGCAGACCGAAGCCGACGCTGGAGACGCTGCGCACGATCGAGATCGCTGCGAACCGATAGGGCCGCAACTTGGCGCGCTCGAACTCCTGGCCGACATCGACCGCATTGGCCATGATCGCGACGAACATGCTGGCGAGCAGCAGCTCGACACTGACGTCGCTGCGGAACAGGACGACCAGCGGGGTGGTGGCGCAGAGCACCGCGACCGTGAGGGCGAAGGCGACCATCGCCGTGCCGCGAAAATCGACCTCCGCCGACATCGCCTGATAACGGGACACCGACAGCTTGATCCAGGCGAAGAAGATCGCGCCCAGAATGCCCGCAAGACTGATGCCGACGACGTAGACGCCGTACTCAGCCGGGCTCAGGAGCCGCGTATAGGCCGTGACAGCGAAGAAGCCCACCGCCGCAGGCAGGATATAGGCGACCAGATAGATCGAGAAATGGCGGTTCAGCATGCGAGCACGGGACCGGCAGCGGTCTTGCGAGTGTGGCGACGGTTGATCCAATTGGATCCTGGCGGGCGAACTGCGCCGCAGCATCGCTCGAGAGTGTCACATAAGTCTGCAGATCGGGCGGCGAATGCGGCTTTGAAGTCGCTTTCGCGCGTTAGCGTTAAATTTGCCCTTCCTCGAGCGGCAAGGCCTGATCATGGAACGCAACCATGACTTGCGGACGGCAGAGGTTAACCCAACAAGGCAAAACCCCGGCGTGGCAAGGCGCCGCTTGGTACGATGCCGCGTTGGCTCGATGAGGACTGCCGTGACCAGGCTCGACAGACGCGAATTTCTCCTCGGCAGCGCCGCAGCCCTCGCGGCAGGCACATCTGCGTCCGCGGTGCCGGCGTCGAAACGCGCCCAGCGCCGTCCCGGCTTTGGCGCTGCGGCGACGCTCTGGGACCTGCAAGCCGATCCGCGGCTCGGCGAGGCCATCAGCACCTATTGCACCCAGATGGTGCCGGTGCTCGAGCTGAAATGGCCGATGCTGCGGCCGGACGCCCATACGTTCGCTTTCGAGCGCGCCGACGCGATCTTGGATTTCGCGCGAGACAACGATCTGACGATGCGTGGCCACGCACTCGCCTGGTATCACGACATTCCGGACTGGACCAAGCGGATCAAGAGCACCAGGGGCGTCGAGCGCGCCTATCTCGACCACATCGGCACCGTCGTCTCCTACTACAAGAACAAGCTGACGTCGTGGGACGTCGTCAACGAGCCGATCCCGGACAACCCCCGCGGACCGAAAGACCGGCGCGACACGTTCTGGACACAGCATCTGGGTCATAGCTGGATTCCGCTCGCTTTCCGCACGGCGGCTGCGGCCGATCCCTTCGTCAAGCTCGCGATCAATGAATATGACATCGAATCGGCGAAAGACTCGTTCATCGCCAAGCGGGCGGCCTATCGCAACCTCATCATGGATCTGCTCGACCAGGGTGTTCCGCTCCACGCCGTGGGGCTGCAATCGCATCTGCACGCCGAGCTCGAGATCGATACGCACGGGCTCGCCGAATTCGTGACCGAGCTGCGCTCCTGGGGGCTCGAGGTGCTCATCACCGAGCTCGACGTCGACGACCAGAAGCTGACGGGCAATCCGGCAGAGCGCGACGCCATCGTCGCCAAGCGCGTCGACGATCTGCTGACGGCCGTCTCAACCAGCGGCCCGGTGCGCTCGATCCTGACCTGGGGCCTTTCGGATCGCTACAGCTGGATCAACGGCACCTTCGCCCGCGCGGACAAGCAGCCGAACCGCCCCCTGCCGCTCGACGGCGAGTTCAAGCCGAAGCCGTTCATGGACGTCATCAGCAAGTTCACGAAGGATGCCTGAAAACTAGCGTGTCTTGAAACTAGCGTGTCTTGGGCGCTTCGAACGCGGCCGCATCTCCGATGTGATCGGGAGCCAGGCTCGGGCTTCGACGATCGCGCGAGGCGAGACGGAACACGTCGCGGATGTCGTCGATCGAGGTCGACGAATAGGACTGGATGCAGAGCGCGACCCGCTCCGGCGAGGCCGTGCGCATCATCGCTTCGATGGCCGGACGGTCGAGCGGCGTGTCGTCCCAGTGCGAGACCGCGATGCTGTCTTCGGTGATCCGATGTCTCGCCAGATGTTCCGGCGAGGTCGCGACGAAGTTTCCGTAAAGCAGATACTCGGAGAATTTCTTCTTCCGGCACAGTGCCAGGGCCCAGCTCAAACCCGTCGCCGACCTGATCGCGTCGGTCATCGCACGGGCTGTGTCCTTGTCCCAGACCAGCGCGTTGCCGACATAATCGTCCGCCGGAAACGAGCGCTCCTTGATGCCCAGAAGCTGATCGACGGTGCGGAGCCAGAGGCCATGCAACGGGTGATCGGCGCCGATCGCCTCGCGCGTGACGAACAGCGGCGTCGTCTCGGCGCCGGCATATTGGCCGACGTCGAATTCGCGGAAGAACAGATTGTCCGAATCCAGGATGCAGACGCGCTGCTCCGGCGCGTTGAGGACGCCGGCGATCTTCAGGATCTGCTGGATGTGCCAGCCGTGCACCGGCGACGACAGCAGCGACAGCCAGACGCGCCGGTTGCCGAACTGGAGGGCGGGCGGCAGCGCAAACAGCCATTTCGGCAAATAGCGCGAGGCCGGGACGATGACCCTCTTGTCGGAGGCGAACCGCGCGAACAGCGGCACGTCCTCATCGTTAACGAGAACATAATGCCGCGTGTATCCCGTCAGCCAGGCGTCGATGCTCTCGCTGAGCAGCGAAAAGCGTTCGATATCCTTGGCGTAGCTGGCAGTCAGCAGTGCAACGGAATGCATGGGCGCGCTCGCATGGCGATCAGGCCGCACTCATAGCCGCAATGCGAGATGCTGGAAACTCACAACCGGAATCAAGGTAAAATGAAACGAAGCGTTAGCTATCCACCGGCAGCCCCTGCGCGAGGCCGCGAAAGCGCAGCGGTGCCAGGGCTGAGGCGCGCTGCCACCAGTCGGCGACGCGGTCGTCGAGCGCGGTCACACCGCGGCCGAGACCGGGGAAGATCCGGATCTGCTGCACCGCCTCGGCTTCGAACCCCCTGCCCTTGCGCGTGATCTTGATCGCCGCGCCCTCGCGGTCCCGCTGGGTCAGCGGCACCAGCAGGCGGCCGCGCGGACGGAGCGCCTCGAGCCAGAGCGGGTGAGGCTGCGAGAAGCCGGCATGCACGATGATCACGTCGGCGGGTTCGCCGACGTCCTTGCATCCGTCGCCGTTGACGACCCTGACGTTACCATAGCCGCGCAAGCAGCTCGCCGCTCGGGCCGCGAGCCGCTCGTCGCATTCGATCGCGTGCACGCCGCCCTTTGGGCCGACCATCTTCGACAGCACCGCGGAGAAATAACCCAGTCCGCAACCGATCTGCACGACACGGTTCTTCTCCCTGATGTCGAGCATGTCGATGAAATGCGCCCACAGGCTCGGCAGGCCGGTATCGAGCTTGCGGCGTGCGTCGATCGCGACCAGCACATTGTCGTAGAGATGAACGGGATCTGCATCGGGCGTCAGCCGATAGCTGCGCGCCGTCTCGCTCTTGACGCGCCAGGGTCCCCTTGGCAGAAAATCCTCGCGCGGAATGGCGGCAAGCGCGTCGAGCAGGCGCTTTGAGGCAATCCGCTCGCGCCTGGCAATCAACTCCACGTAGCGCGCACGCGCGGCGGCAAGATCGCTCATGTCACAGATCGGCCTGCTCGCGAACGGGCGCGTCCGTCCCGAGCTCGTTGACGAGCTGCATCGCCTGCTTCAGGTCCGGGGTGTAAAAACCTTCGCTGAATTTGTTCACGATCGGCACGAGCAGCAGACTTGCGTGCTCGCGCTTGCCGGCTTGATGCGACAGGCGCGCGAGGCTGACGGCGGTGCGAAGCTCCCAGGACAGCGCACCCTGCTTGCGTGCGATCTCGAGCGACAGGCCGAACAGGTCCTCGGCCTCCTGTACCGAGGCCGGGTCGCCATCCGACAGCGTGATCTCGCCTTGCAGGCGATAGACCTCGGCGAGGTAAGAGTGATCGCCGGTCCGTCTTGCCGTCGCAAGCGCACCGTCGAGCGCGCGCAAGGCGGCGTCGCGCATCCCGAGCTTGGCGTAGGTTTCCGCGAGCAGGCAGCGGAACCAGCAGCCGGCGAGCCAGGAATCCATCGCCTCGTACTCGTCGAGGCCGAAGCGCATCTGGCTGAGGCCTTCGTCGGCTTCGCCGAGCTGAGCCAGCGCCCAGCCGCGCAGGATCGTCGCCTGCTGCTTCCAATGCAGGAAATTGTGCTCGGTGGCGATGATCATGGCGCGGTTGGCATGGTCGCGCGTGCCCTCGACGTCGCGCAAATGCTGACAGAGATATGCCCCGAACACGAGCGCGAAGGCGAGGGTGAAGGGGTGACGGATCTTCTCCGCATTCGCGATCGCCTGCTCGCTGTGCTGGCGCGCCGCGTCGGGCCGGCCGAGGAACCACAGGAGGTAGCCGAGATAAGACAGCGAGACGACGCCCGGGTCGATGCCGTGGCGTTCCATCAGGTTGGAGTGCAGATCGGGACTGAACAGGTTGATGCAGCGATGCAGATGGTGCTGCGCGGCTGCGAAGCGGCCGCGGTAGAGCATGGTCATCGCAATCGCGCGGTGCGCCTCGATCAGATAGCCGGTCTGCTGCGCCGGCTGCGTCCGGTCGTTCAGCCGCTCGCGCTTGGCGAACTTCAACAGCTCGACGCTGAGATCGTGCGCGCGTGTGAGATCGGCGCGGATGAAGTGGCACACCCAGAGCCCGCGAGTCGCAGCGAAGACCTTTTCGTGATCATCGAGCTGATGGCCGAGTTCCAGCGCGCGGATGTAGTTCTCCTCGACCTCCTGCACGGCATAGCCCTTGGCGGCGATCAGCGCATTACCCAGCGCGATGCGCAGCTCGAGCTCCATCTCGTCCGCGCCCTGCATGCGGGCATTGGCCTGCACGACGCTGAGGCCGCGGCGCAGATGGCCGATCGCCTCCAGATTGGCGCCGCTCCTGGCCGCCTGCTTGCCGGCCTTGAGCCAAAAGCTGGCGGCGCCCTCGCTCTGGCCGGATTCGGTCAGGTGATGGGCGAGCAGCTCCGGTTCACGCTCGGTCTTCTCCGGATACATCTCGGCGAGCACCTGGGCGATGCGGGAATGCAGCTTGCGCCGCTCGCTGTGCAACAGGCTCGCATGCGCGGCGTTCTGGATCATCACGTGCTTGAAGGAGTAGAGCGCGTCCGGCGCATGGCCGCGGCGCACGATCAGCCCCGCCTCCTCCAGATGATTGAGTGCCGCCTCGATCTGCTCGGCCGGCGTATTGGCGACGGCGTGCAACGTCTCGTAGGAGAACTCGCGGCCGATCGTGGCGCCGATCTGCGCGATCCGCTTGAACGGCCCCATCCGGTCGAGCCGCGCCATCAGAGAATCGGTCAGGGTTGCCGGGATTGCGAGCTGCCGCCACGGTCCCGACAACACATAGCGCCCGTGCCGCTCGGTCAGGAGGTTGGATTCGAGAACCGTCTTGGTCAGTTCTTCCAGGAACAGCGGCACGCCGTCGGTCTTGACGATGATCTCCTCGACGACCTCCTTGGGCAGCTCGCGTCCCGCAACACGCTCGACCAGCGTCGTGCGGAGCTGCCGGCTCAGGCGGTTGAGGACCAGGGTGGTGATGTGTGAATGGGCGTTCCAGCTCGGCTGGAATTCCGAGCGCGCGGTCATGATGGCCAGGATCGGCCGGTTCTGCACCCGGTCGACCAGGAGGTCGATCACCTCGCGGGAGGTCGGGTCGATCCAGTGCAGATCCTCGAACGCGATCACCAGCGGCATCTCGCGCGCAAGGCCGAGGAAATGGTTCACCAGCGCCGCAACGGTCGCATCCTTCTGCTGCTGCGGCGACAGTTCGAGCGGCGGATAGCGGTCTCCGGTCGGTATCGACAGCAGCGCGGCAAACAGCGGCGCGACCTGCTCGATGTCGCCATGAGCGGCGGCGATCGCGGTCTCGAGGCCCGCCAGCGACAGCGCTGACGGATCCTCGCGATCGAGGCCGAGGGAGAATTTGAGCTGCTCGACGAACGGATGGAACGCCGTGGAGGTGTAGTAAGGCGAGCACTGGAGCGAGACTTGTCCATGGCGGTCGCCGGATATCCGCTCGAAGATCTCCTGGATGATGCGCGACTTGCCGATGCCGGGCTCGCCGAACTTGACCACGACCTGGCCGTCGCCGTCCTTGGCCTGCTGCCAGCGTCCCATCAACAGCGCGATCTCCTCCTCGCGGTTGACGAGCGGCGTCAGCCGCGTGCCCATGGCGGCGGCGAAGCGGGTCTCCACCCGCGAGGCGCGCACCACGTGCCAGGCCTGCGCCTTCTCGGAGATCCCCTTCAAGGCATGGACGCCGAGATTGCGGTAGTCGAACTTCCCCTTCAGCAGCGACTGCGTCGAAGCGGAGATCACCACGCCGTTGGGCGGCGCCAGGGCTTGCAGGCGCGCCGCGAGATTGACGGTTTCTCCGACCGCGGAGTCGCGTTCTTCGGTGCCTTGCCCGACGAGGTCGCCGACCACGACGAGGCCGGTCGCGATCCCGATGCGGACGGCGGGTGAATGGCTGAGCGCGCCCCGCGGCTCGACCGCGCGCGCCGTCGACAGCAGCCGCACGATCTCGAGCCCGGCGCGCACTGCACGCTCAGCATCGTCCTCATGTGCGGTCGGATAGCCGAAATAGACCAGGATACCGTCGCCGACGAAACGGGCGGCAAAGCCCTCGTACTGCTTGACCACGCGGACGCAGGTTTCGCGAAAGCCAGCGATCAGGTCGCGGACGTCTTCCGGATCGAACTGCGCGGAAAGCGAGGTGGAATCCACCATGTCGCAGAACATGGTGGTGAGCTGGCGCCGTTCGGCACCGACCTCCGCCCGTGCTTGCGGACGCACCGCCGCGGTTGGCGCCTCCGCCGCTTCCGCTTGAAACAGCGCCGCCATCGCCCGCTGCAGCCGCTTGCGATCGCCGAGCGGTAATCCGAGCTCGACCAGATCGGATTCGGTCAGGTCCCCCATGACATCGAGATCGAGACGGTGCTGCGCGAAGAGATCGGTGTAGTGCCCGAGGCCGATACCTTCGAGCCAGCGCTTCAGCCCGCCTTCCGATTCCGTGCCCGGCTCATTCTCCAGCATGGTGATTCTGCCCGACCCTCACTCCGTCGAAGGGCTTTAGGGGCCCCTCAACCACAGATTTTGGGGCCCAAACTTCACCTCGGACTGGACGCGTTCCCTAACTTCTAGGAAGAATAGCTCAATCAGATCAAAAGGGAATGGCGTTGTCGGACATTGCATCCGGAGCGGAAGAGGGATCAGCCGGTACGACGGCCGAAACCAAGATATTCGCGCATATCGGCGGCCTTCTCGAATTTTACGCCCGCAAGACACCGGCGGCGCCCGCACTCCTCGCCCCTGGCAGGCCGGTCCTCAGCTATGGCGCGCTGGACGAATCGATCCGGCAACTGGTCCGTAGCTTGCGTGAACTCGGCGTCGGCCCCGCAGACCGCATCGCGGTTGCGCTGCCGCGCGGCGCCGACAGTGCACTGGCATTGGTCGCGGTCGCCTCAGCCTGCGCCTGCGTCCCCGTCAATCCCGATCTGACCGCGGACGAGCTGCAACGTTACTTCAGCGAACTGAAGTTGACGGCGCTCGTGACCCGGGCCGACATGAACTCGGCGAGCCGCGACGTCGCCAGGGCGCTCGATATCGCGGTCATCGATTTCGTGGCGGGGCCGGTCGACGATCTCGGTGGCTGCGCATTCATCGCGCCGACGATCGGGCCGGCGAATGCCAGCGGCGGCGCGCGCGGCGACGACAATGCGTTCATCCTGTTGACGTCAGGCACGGCGGCGCGGCCGAAGATGGTGCCGCTGACCCATCGCAATGTCTGCCTGTCCGCTTACAATGCCGGCCATGTGCTGTCGCTCGCGTCGCACGATCGCCTGCTCAACGTCCTCCCGCTGTTTCATGCCCATGGCTTGATCTCCGGTCTTCTCACGGCGCTGGCCGCGGGCTCCAGCGTGATCTGCACCGACAGTTTCGACGCATCCTCCTTCTTCGGCTGGATGCGGGAGCTGCAACCGACCTGGTACACGGCGGTGCCGACCATTCATCGCGCATTGCTGACCGCAGCGGAAGCGAACCCGGACCGCGCCCGACCGTCGTCGCTGCGCGTGATCCGCTCGGCCTCGGCCTCGCTCGCGCCGGCGATTCTCGCAGGGCTGGAGGCGACGTTCGGCGTTCCCGTGCTCGAGACCTACGGCATGACCGAGGCGGCCTCGCAGATCGCGGCCAATCCGTTCGAGCTGCGCAAGGTCGGATCGGTCGGCCGTGCCGCGGGTCCCGAGATCGCGATCACGGACGAGGCCGGCCGCACGCTCGCAAGCGGCACGCACGGCGAGATCATGCTGCGCGGTCCGAACATGAGCCGCGGCTACTACAATGACGATGCGGCGACGCAGGCCGCGTTCCGCAACGGCTGGTTCCGGACCGGCGATCTCGGCTATCTCGATGCCGACGGCTATCTCTTCATCGTCGGACGTATCAAGGACGTCATCAACCGCGGCGGGCAGAAAATCTCGCCGCTGGAGGTGGAAGAGGTTCTGCTCAGCCATCCCGCGGTGCTGGAGGCCGGCGTGTTCGCCGTTCCGCACGAAAAGCTCGGCGAGAACGTCGCCGCCGTCGTGGTGTTGCGGCCGAATTCCGAGGCGACCTCCGACCAGTTGCGCCAGTTCGCGCGAAAGCGGCTTGCAGCCTACAAGATACCGAGCCTGATCCGCAGCGTGGCGGCGCTGCCGAAAGGCGCCAGCGGCAAGGTCAAGCGCAACGCACTGGCCGGGTTGATCGTGGAGGCGGCAGATGCCGGCGCGACGCGACTGCCGCGCAGCGCGCTGGAGACGCAGCTCGCCGAGATCTGGGCCGGCCTCTTGGAGCTGCCGCAGGTCGGCGTCGACCAGGATGTCTTCGCGCTCGGTGCGGACTCGCTTGCGGTGACTCAGATGCGCTCGCGCCTGCGCGAACGCTTCCAAGTCGACTTCTCGTTCGAGGACATCTTCGATTGCTCCACCGTCACGGCACTCGCGGCCCGGATTGAGACTGCCGCAAGCCGGCGCGAGACGGCGCTGCCGGCCTGGCGCCGGCTTGCGGGCACAGACGCACCGCTGTCATTCCAGCAGCAGCGGATGTACGTGCTCTCGCGGCTCGACCCGACCCGCTACAATTACAATGTCGTCGAAGTCGCGCTTCTCACTGGCGCGGTCGACGCTGCCGCGCTTTCCGCGAGCCTCACGGCGATCTGCACGCGCCATGAGGCGCTGCGCTCGGTCTTCATCGAACGCCAGGGCGAGCCGGTACAGCTTGTGCTGTCATCGCCGCCGCGGTTCGAGCGCATCAAGCTCAAGCCCTGCCCTGCGGAGAAGCGGCCCGCGGTTATCAGGCGCGAGGCGCTCAAGCTCGCGCAACATAAGTTCGACCTGGCCCACGAGCCGCCGCTGAAGGTCTCACTGCTGTCGTTCGACAAGAACAGCCATGCGCTGGTGATCAACGTCCATCACCTCGTCACCGACGGCTGGTCGCAGCGGCTGTTCTGGGAAGAGCTCGCCATCCATTACGCCGCGGCGCGCAAGAGGCACCCGGCCGCACTGCCTGCGCCTGCCTTCCAGTATCGCGACTTTGCGCGCTGGCAGCAGAGCTGGGCGCAGACGCCGGCGGCGAAGGAGCAGCTCGACTATTGGAGGGCCCAGCTCGACGGCGTTACCACGCTACCGCTGCGGACGGACCGACCACGGCCGGAGGCCTGGAGCGGTCACGGCGCGCGCCACTATCTCGAATTCTCCAAGACGCTGTCGGGCCAACTGCGCGCGCTGAGCCAGAACCAGGGCGTCACGCCGTTCATGACGCTGCTCGCCGCCTTCCAGTGCCTGTTGTTCCGTCACACCTCGCATGAGGATGTCGCCACCGGCTCGCTGATCGCCAACCGCAACCAGATCGAGAGCGAGCGCCTGATCGGGCTGTTCGCCAACACTCTGATCCTGCGCAACGATTTCGGTGGCGATCCGAGCTTCGGCGAGATGTTGCGGCGGGTGCGGCAGGTCACGCTGGACGCCTACCGCAACCAGGACCTCCCGATCGAGGAGATATTGCGCGCGCTCCAGATCCCACGGCGGAGCGACGGCAATCCGCTGTTCCGGATCATGTTCATCCTCCAGAACGCCTCGATCGAGACGGCGCGCTTCCCGGGCCTGTCGACGCGGCGGCTGGAAGTCGATCCAGAGGTGGCGCGTTTCGACAT
Organism: Bradyrhizobium sp. SZCCT0231; assembly: GCF_018130245.1. Classification (GTDB taxonomy): domain Bacteria; phylum Pseudomonadota; class Alphaproteobacteria; order Rhizobiales; family Xanthobacteraceae; genus Bradyrhizobium; species Bradyrhizobium japonicum_F. The sequence goes on along the minus strand of NZ_JAFCKP010000002.1, from coordinate 35,342 downwards.
CACGCTCGAACTGGTCGAGGCCGATGGCCGTTTCACCGGCTTCTTCGAATACGCCACCGATCTGTTCGACGCCGCGACGATCGAAGGCATGGCTGGCCAGTTCAAGACGCTGCTCAAGGCCGTCATCGCCAATCCGGAGCAGCGGATCTCGCGCCTGCCGCTCCTGACCGAGGCCGAACGCCAACGGCTGCTGGCGAAAGGCCGGGGCGTGCCGGCCAATTTCAGCACACGCGGCAACTTAAGCGAACGCTTCGACCGCCAGGCGAAGAAGACACCGGACGCCGTTGCGGTGTCGGACGGCCGCGCATCGCTGAGCTATCGCGAGCTGGCGCGCCGCAGCCAGGCGGCCGCACGCTGGCTGGCCCGCGAAGGTGTTGGCGCCGAGAGCGTCGTCGCCTTGCTCGCGGAGCGCGGACCTGACCTGCTCGCCGCGATGATCGCGGTGCAGCGCGTCGGCGCGGCCTTCCTCAATCTCGATCCCGACCAGCCGCCGGCAAGGCTCACGACCATGCTCGGATCGAGCTGCGCCCGCGTGCTGCTGACCGGGCGGGCGCAGTCCGCCATGGTCGAGGCCCTGCTCGAGCCGCTGGTCGAGCGCATCCAGGTGGCCGGGCTCGACGACGCTCTTGCATCCGGATCGACAAAGCCGGCGCGTGCGCCGCGGCGCGCCGCCTCCAGCCTGGCTTATCTCGTGTATACCTCCGGCTCCTCCGGCGCACCGAAGGGCGTCATGATCGAGCAGCGCGGCCTGTCGAACCATCTGGCCTCGCTGATCTCCGAGCTCGGGCTCTCGGCCAGGGATGTGATCGCGCAAACCGCGCCGCAGAGCTTCGTCATCTCGGTCTGGCAATTCCTCGCCGGACCCATGGTCGGCGCGCGCGTGCATGTTTGCGGCAACGCGATCGTGCAGGACCCGATCCTGCTGGCGCGGGAGATCGAGCGCGAGGGCATCACGGTGCTCGAGATCGTGCCTTCGCTGCTGCGCGTCATTCTCGATCGCATGGACGAGGCGCCGATGCTTGGCGCCTTCTCCAGATTGCGGCTGCTGATCTCGACCGGAGAGCCGTTGCCCGTCGATCTCTGCCGCGCCTGGTTCGCCCGCTGTCCGAGAGTGCCGCTGATCAATGCCTATGGCGCATCGGAATGCTCCGACGACGTCTCCCTGCACCGCCTGACCAAGGCGCCGGCGACCGCGACGGGCAACGTACCGGTCGGCGCGCCGCTGCCGAACACCCAGCTCTACGTGCTCGACGCAAACCTCCAGCCGCAACCGATCGGCGTGACCGGCGAGCTCTGCATCGGCGGCGCCGGAATCGGCCGCGGCTACGTCAACGACCCCGCGCAAAGCCGGCAGCGCTTTCAGCCCGATCCGTTCTCGCGCCAGGCCGGCAGCCGGCTCTACCGGACTGGCGATCTTGCCCGGCGCCGCGCCGACGGGACCATCGAATGCCTTGGCCGCGCCGACCAACAGGTCAAGGTCCGCGGCTACCGCATCGAGCTCAAGGAAATCGAGAACGCGCTGGCCGAGCATCCAGACGTGCGCGCCGGCATCGTCGAGCTGCGCCGCGAGGCGAGCGGCGATATCAGGCTGATCGCCCATATCGTCGCCAAGCCCGACAGCCGGAGCAGCGCCAGCGAGCTGCGCGAGTTCCTGAAAGGCAGGCTGCCGGCCCACGCCATCCCGTCCGCCTTCCTGTTCCTGGATCAGGTGCCGCTCAACGCCCATGGCAAGATCGACCGCTCCGCGCTGCTGGTGCCCCCTCAGCCGGAAACGTCCGGGCCGGATGCGGCCGTGCCGGCGCGGCGCTTCACCGAAAAGGTGCTCTCCGACATCTGGATCGACCTGCTGAAGGTCGAGAGCCTCGGTGTCGCCGACAATTTCTTCGATCTCGGCGGCCATTCACTGCTGGCCGGCCAGGTGATGGCGCGCATCGCGCGCGCGCTCGGCGTGTCGCTGCCGATCAAGACCATCTTCGAGGCACCGACGATCGAAGCGCTCGCGCGGCGGGTCGACGAGGCCGTGGCGGCGAAGCCGCACAAGCCCGCCGCAAGCGTGCCGCGATTGGCTGCAGGCGGGCCTCCTGCGGTTTCCATCGCGCAGGACCAGATGCTGCGGATCGATCGGAATCTGCCGGGGCTGCCGCTGTTGAACCTGCCCTTCGCCCTCCGGCTGCAGGGCCCACTCGATTCGGCCGCCCTGGCAAGGGCGATCGATGATGTCGTGCGCCGGCACGAATCGCTGCGGACCGCGTTCGCCTGGAACGGCGATGAGCCCGAAAGCCGCATCGTCGCGCCGCGCACTCTCGGCCGCGTCATGACCGTCGAGACGATCGGCGACGGTCATCCCCACAACAACAAGCGGCGCAAGGCGCTCGAACTCAGGAAGATCAATCTCCTGATCGAGCAGGAGACCTATGGCCCGATCGACACCACGCGCGCGCCGCTACTGCGCGCCCGGTTGTTGCGGCTCCACGACGACGATCACGTGCTGCTGCTGACGCTGCATCACGCCGTTGTCGACGGCTGGTCGATCGGCGTGCTGTTCGAGGAATTGTCGAGCCGCTATGCGGCGCTGGCCGGATATCCGTCCGCGCCGTTGCCGAAGCCGCCGCCGGCGTTTTCGGATGTCGCACGCTGGCAGCGCTGGTGGTGCGGCACCGACGCCGCGCGCCGTCAGGCCGCCGACTGGACCGAGAATTTGCGCGGAGCGGGTCCCGTCTTCGACGGCGAATCAAGCCCGGGCGCCTCTACCGGGCATCATCCGGTCACCATCGAGCGCGAGCTGATCAGTCGGCTGACGGCGTTCGCCGGCCAGCACAATTGCACGCTGTTCATGTGTCTGCTCACCGGCCTGAAGGCCATGCTGCTGGCCCGGACGGGCCGCACCGACATCGCGGTCGCGACCGCCATGGCCAATCGTGCCCAGCCGGACACCGACCGAATCATCGGCCCGTTCGAGAACACGGTGATCGTCCGCACGGCGATCACGCCGGATCTGTCGTTCGTGCAGGCCTTGGCGCGGGTGCGTCAGAGCGTGCTCGACGCGCATGCGCGGCAGGAGCTGCCGTTCAACGTCCTGGCCGATCATCTGGAGCAGGAGGGGATTGATCCGGCCTCGCTGCTCCAGGTCTATTTCACGCTGCAGAACCCGCTGCGCCAGCCGCTCGATCTCCCGGATCTGGCGACAGGATCGATCGGCAACATCGCGCGCGAGGGCCAGCCGGTGCTGCCGATCGACCAGACCTGGCTGTCGCTGATGCTCAAGGAGCGCCCGACCGGCATCACCGGCTCGTGCAACTACAAGCGCAAGTTGCTCGAGGGCCGAATGGTCGGCGAGTGGATGGAGGACCTCGTCGCGCTGCTGACGGCAGCCGTCGCCCAACCCAATGCACCGCTCGGCCGGTTACTCGCGCGCAGGGCGGCCTAGAGAGCGGGATACATCGCGGACGAGTACGGATTCGCGCGTCAAAGCTGTGAATGATCAAGTTGCGTCTTGATTATTTGGCGTCACCGCGCAAGATTATTCTCACCTTTTGATTTGGACGATTATTTTCAACCGGGGGAGTGTTATGGGTTTCATCAAATTTACGAAGAAGACCTCGCTCAGCGAGGAGGACCGCAAGGCGCTGCAAGACCTGCTCAATTTCGAGAAGCAGAAACTCAAGGACGAGCTGAAGGATGTCGAAGACAGCCTCAAAGCTCTGCGCGTGTCCAAGAAGAAGAAGTCCAAGAAGAAGAAGTAAATTCGTCGGTCGGGGACGCCGTACGAGTCTTCGCAGAGCGGCCGCTCGCTCGTCGAGTTGGGGTCTCGCACAAGCTTGCGCCTGTAAACCGGCCTGCAAATCGACAAGAATTCGCCTGGGTGGACCGTTAGGAGAGGTCCTCCTGGTTGATTCCTGCTCAGCTGATTCTTCCGTCGGGACCGGGGATTTGGCCTCGCCTGACGCCATGGGCCCAATTGATGGCAGACGACAGAATTGAACTCTTTGTCGGGCTGATCGAGACCATTGACGCGCCGGGCGCGGTCGAGGCGTGCCGACGCCTGCTCTCGATCGACGAACGGGCCCGGGCCGATCGCTTCGTGTTCGAGCGGCATCGGCGGCAGTACACCTTCGCCCATGCCATGTTGCGCCTGGCGCTGTCGCAGGTCGCCTCCAACGTCGCACCCTCCGACTGGTCGTTCGGCGCGGGCCGCTATGGGCGGCCGTTCGTCGCAGCGCCCGTCACCTCGACAGCGCTGCATTTCAGCCTGTCGCATGCCGACGGCTGCGTCGCCTGCGTGGTGTCGCGGCATGAGGCCGTCGGGGTCGACGTCGAAACCGTGTCACGGCGTGTCGCCCCGCTGTCCACCGCGCATCGTTTCTTTGCGCCGGAGGAGGTCGAAACGCTGCGCGGACTGCCGGAGCCGGCGGCGATCGAGCGCTTCTTCGACTATTGGACGCTCAAGGAGGCCTATCTGAAGGCCCGGGGCTTCGGGCTCAATCTGCCGCTCGACGCCTTCGCGATGCAGGTGTCGCGCGAGGCCATCGAGATCAGCTTCAAGCCCGGCATCGCCGACGATCCGGACGGCTGGCGCTTCTCGCTGTGCTCGCCATCGCCCTCGCATCGCCTCGCGATCGCCGATGGCTCCCGAGCGGATGGCGGCCTTCCCATCAGCCGCCATGCCTGGCCGCTCCAGGAAGCGGCTGAATGACGGCACGGCGCGTCTTCGCGCTTGCGGGGAGAGGCGAAGAAATCTCACCGCGCTTCTTCGAAGCCCGCCAGCACCGAGGTCAGGTTCGCACCCAGAATATCCGAGAGATAACCTCCCTCCTGCACGAACACGGTCGGCAGGCCCATCTTCGCGATGGCATGGCCGATGCGGCGGAAGCCGGGTGTGGTGACGGCAAGGCCCTTCAGCGGATCGTGCTCGGAGGCATCGAGGCCGAGTGCGATGACGAGGGCGCCGGGGGCGAAGGATTCGATCGCCTTGCGCGCGAGGTCCAGCGCCTGGATGTAGCCGTCATCGCCGGTGCCGATGGGAAGCGGAATGTTGAGATTGGTGCCGAGGCCCGGTCCTTCGCCGCGCTCATGCGCATAGCCCCACACGTAGGGATAGTACGCGACGGGGTCAGCATGGATCGAGATCGTGTAGACATCCGGTCGCGCGTAAAAAATGCCCTGCGTGCCGTTGCCGTGATGGACATCGACGTCGAGGATCACGACGCGCTCGTGCTTCTGCCGCAGATGCGCCGCGGCGATCGCGCTGTTGTTGAGGAAGCAGAAGCCGCCGGCCATGTCGCGATAGGCGTGATGGCCGGGCGGACGGCAGAGCGCATACACCGCGTCCTCGCCGTCCATCACCATCTGCGCGGCGGTCACCGCAACGTCGGTCGCGGCGCAGGCCGCAGCCCAGGTGCCGGGGCCGATCGGCGCCGCGGTATCGGCGGTGTGCCAGCCGAGCTTGCCGACGATGTGGGTGGGATAGGTTGCGGCATGGCGCACGGGATGGATGTTGCCGATCATCTCCGGGCCTGAATCGCCGAGCGCGGTCCAGGCTTCCCAGGCTTCGCTCAGGAACGACAGATATTCCGGACTGTGAATGCGCGCGCGCGGCCCCTGCCCGAACTTGGTCGGCTCGACCAGTTGGTGCTTGCCGTCCTTCAGGCCCTTGAGCAGGCGGTCGGCGCGCTCGGGCTGCTCGGTGGTGCGCTTGACGACACCGCGAACCAGGAAGAATTGCGGATCGTGGCTGCGGTGCAGTTCGGTATGGACGGCTTTCACTCAAACACTCCGTGGGTCGCATGCTACTGGACGTGCCGCAGAGTCTTGATCGCCACGGCCGCCGGATGCAAGCAAGAAGAATGCCGCCCTCGTCGTGCTGCCCTGCGCCGAAAGCAGACCGCTCGCGAAGCTCAGCAACGCCCGCGCTGGAGGCAGTGCTCGCGGCCTTGCTGGTCAGTGCGGAAGGCCTCGATGAAGCCACCCTGGCGCTGGGTGACGAAGACGGTCTTGCCGTCGCTGCCGCCGAAGGCGAGGTTGGTCGGCTCCTTCGCCTTCAGCGGGATCTCTCGCTCGACCGCGCCGGTCGGCTTCATCAGCGCGATCGTGCCTTTGAGAATGCGCGCGACATAGAGGCGGCCGGCAACGTCCGTGCGCAGGCCGTCGACGGTGTCGGGCTGAAACGCCTTGACCAGTTTTGCCGCAGTGAGTTCGTTGCCGCTGATCGCATAGGACCAGATCTGGCCGCTGCTGGATTCGCCCACATAGAGCGTCTTGCCGTCCGGGCTGAGATCGATGCCGTTGGTGGTGCCCATCGCGCGCGGCGCCGGCATGATCTGCCCCTGCACCGTGCCGCCGGCTCCCCTGGCGATGCGCCAGATGTGGCCTTCCCTGCCCTTCCAGTTCGGATCGCTCGCATAGATCGTGCCGTCGCGCGCGATGGTGATGTCGTTGGGCTGGTTCATCTCGTCGGAGTGAAACCAGAGGGACGGCTCGGTCGCGCCCTTCGCAATCGCGAAGATGTTGTGCTTCTTGTAGTCGGCGATGAACATCGTGCCGCTGCGATCGAAACGGATCGCGTTGCCGACGCTGCCTTCGGGGAGTGTCGCGAACAGCTCCGAAGCGGCGCCGCCGGCGGGCAGCCTGCCGATCGTGCCGGGCTTGCCGAGATTGACCACGAAGAGGTTGCCGTCGAGATCGGCGGCGGGCCCTTCGATGCCGAACGTGTATTCGCCGGCGGGCGTCACCTGGGCGCTTTCGAACAGCTTGGTCTCGGCCCAGGCGGGCGCCGTGGCGATGACGAAAAAGATGCTACTGCACAGGCACCAGAAATTCCTGCCGGATGTAATAGCCATCGCCGTCGGTGCACTCGCCATTCAGATAGGGATCGGCTGGCCGGAAGAATCGGCTGAAGCCGGGTTTGTCTACAGCGCTCCTTTGTGTCACGACAACGACCTTGGCGGCCGGTATTTCGCCGCATTCCTTGTTGGTCTTGCCATAGAATTTGCGCTGCGGCGGACCGGGCTTGATCCGCATCCGCGTGCCCGGAACCATCTTCGCGACGAGCAGATCCGCCGCATCCAGCAGACGTTTGTAGCCAGGCTCGGTCTTCGGCAGGCTCTCGCCACCCGGCGGCATCAGCTTCTCGGCGCCAAGGCCGCGCAGGCGCGTGCGCAGCTTGCCGGCGTCGGGATCACCGGGATAGATCCAGCCGTCCTGCGACAGCATGAAACGGAGCACGGCTCCGTCCTTCTCTGCCTCCGACTGGCCCGGCTTCAAGCCGAAATCCGAGTGGCAGCCGACGCAATGCTTCTCGATGAGGCCGTTGCGCAGTGTGGTCAGCCGGGCACTGTTCTGTGCGTCCCTGGCGACGAAAACCGCAAGCTGATCGATCATCGCCTGGCCGCGCGCCTCGCAGGGCAGCGGTGACGGCGGATCACCCGCGGCGCGATCGATGCGGATCACGGTCTTGTTCTTGTCCTCGACCAGCCAGATCGCGCCGTCCTCGGCCACCGTCATGCCGACCGGGGCGCCTTGCGGCCGCGCGCCGTTGACGCGGTGCCAGCCTGCAATCAGCTCCTCGAACGGCGCGGCAGCGACCTCGCCGGCGTCGGTCTGGAAACTGCGGGTCGGGTCAGCCGCGCAACTGACATGATAGCGCACTGGTGCCGGGGCAGGTTTGGGGAAACCGTGATCGTCGACGTCATAGACCAGCAGACGGCTGCCGGTCGGCCGATAGCCGTGCAGGCCCACCAGCAGCTTGCCTTCCAGCTCCGGAAATTTGCCGCCGTGGTAATAGAGCATCGCGAGCGGCGCGCCATGCGGCGGCATCAGCGAGAGCGGCGCCTTGTAGAGCGCATTGGCCGAGCAGAGCGACTTGTAGATCCCCGATTGCAGCACGAGCCTGAATTCGGGGCTTGGCGTCGACAGATCGTAGCAATAAGGCCAGCCGTAGTGCCTGCCCTGCTCGATCGCGTTGATCTCCTCGTTCGGCTTGAAGATGTCGGGCAGATCGCGCGCGTTCTCGCCCTGCAGGAAGGCGTAGCCGGCATCCGGAAAATTCGGATGCAGCGCGAGCGCCATCGAGTTGCGCAAGCCGCGCGCATAGACGGCGTGCGGCGGGTCGGGTTCGCCAGGCTTCAATGCCGGAAAGACACCGCCAGCGGGCGGCGAGAACAGCCAGATCGATGCCAGCGCGGACGCGCCCTCGGCCGCCGCACAGGGTTTTGTGATCGGCGCCGGCGTGATGCAGTCGTCGCTGTGGGAGCCGACATTGACGAACAGCCGGCCGTCGCGATCGAACACGAACTGCTTGAGCGGATGCGCGCTCTCATCGAGCCTCGTGCCATCCGGCAGCGTGATCCGGCGGCCGGGCATGTGGCGGATGATGGTCTCGACAGTGCTGCGTGGATTGTCGGCGAGCGGATCGAGCCGGAAGATCGTCTCCGCGGTCGAGGCATAGAGCTTTTTGTCCGGACCGGTGACGAGGCCGAACGGGTATTCGAGCCCAGTCAGCAGCTCCTTGAACCGCTGGCCTTGAGGCGCGCGCGGATCGAGCAGCAGCAGCCGCCCGTCGGTGTGGCCCCAGCCGCCCATGTCGGCGACCACGAACAGGTCGCGGCCGGGCACCTGGACGATCGAGCGCGGGAATTTGAGGCGGTCCGCTTCGCTGGCGACGAGGCCGGCGCAAAATCCCGCCTTCATGTCGACCTGGATCCTGGGGAAGGCGAGATCGCCGCTGCCGCAGGATTCCGTGCCGATCGCGTAGCCGCTCTTCCTGATTGGCTCGGACGAAGCCGGGGCGAAGCCGAGCAGCGCGGCGGCCAAGACCGCGGCAAGGACGACAGCTGCAAGCAAGCGCAGATTTCGCCGTCCGCTCTCGAATGTGAACTGGTTCACGGCCGCCCCCGACTTCCCGCGGACGTTGTTCCATGCCGCCCGGGCGCCGTCCAGTCATCACCCGCCTGTGATCAAACCTGTCACGATCTTGGTGGCGACCAACCTCCGTAAATTCCCTTACCGGGCTCGACCCGAATGTTTCGCGAAGGCTTGGGGTGGTATCGATTTGCCGTCCCAATCGCTTTCTACAGGAGGCGCTTATGGTCCAGGTCTATTTTCACTGCTCCAACACCGAGGGCACGCTGATCGACCGCTACGGGGCCGCCGTCGCCAGTCTGACCGAGGCGCGCGACCGCGCCACCCAGATCATGACCTCGATGATCCAGACGCCCGGTGCCGAAGACTGGCGCGACTGGGTGATCCATGTCAGCGACGACGATGGCGAGGAGATTTTCGATCTCCCCTTCGCCGCCATGCTCGGCAAGCCGCATTGAGGTGATGCCATGTTGCTCGCTTCCTTGAGCCTGCTCCGCCAGCCCCTGAGCTTTGTCGCCACCAAATGGCAGACGCTGATCCGCGTCGCGGGCAACCCCTACCGCCCCGAGCTGCACTACATGCGCGGGCCTGGCCCGAAATGGCGCGCCAAATATCAGGCCAGTCGGCTGGATCGCATGCGCTGAGCGCTGAGGCTTTGCCGCTTCCCCACCGATCTCTATCTATCCTTCGTCATGGCCGGGCTTGTCCCGGCCATCCACGTTTTTGTAGCCGGGTCCAAAGACGTGGATGCCCGGGTCAAGCCCGGGCATGACGAGATTGGGGAGCAGCCCCGCACCTCACTTGCCAAGACTATCGCATATGACTCGCGGCGGCGGCCTGCGCGCACGCCTCGTCCTTCGAGACGGCGCTGACGCGCCTCCTCAGGATGAGGCTCATCGGCGTCAGTGTCCGTTGAAACTGCCCCACGCACTCCGCCCTCATCCTGAGGAGCCCGCCTCAAGCGGGCGTCTCGAAGGATGGCCGCAGGGAAAAGCTCTCATCCCGCGCCTGTTTCACACCAGCCATGTCGCGCCTCCCTTTCGATGTTCTCGTTGGCCGCAATGTGCCATTGTCCGCGGGCTTCGCCAATTGCGGAGCCTCGAATTCAACGCAGCGAAGCCAAGACAACAGACGCAAACATCAAGACCACATCATGCCTCACCAGTTCAGCCTCAACCAAACCGTCCGCAAACCCGCCGTCAAATCCAAGGGCGGCATTGTCGCCTCGCAATCGCGGCGGGCGGCTGAAGTCGGGGCGCAGGTGCTTGCCGCGGGCGGCGACTGCGTGGACGCGATCGTCGCGACCACTTTTGCCCTGAACGTCCTGGAGCCCTGGAATAGTGGCATCGGCGGCGGCGGTGCGATGGTGCTCTACCGCGCCAAGGAAAATCGCACCGAGGTGATCGACTACGGCATGTGCGCGCCGCAGAGCCTGCGCGCGGCCGACTATCCGCTCAGTGGCGAAGGCGCGGCTTCCGACCTGTTTCCCTGGCCGCGGGTGAAGGATGACCGCAACATCCATGGCCCGGGCTCGATTGCCGTACCCGGCGTCGTTGCCGGAATGGAAGAGGCGTATCGCCGCCACGCCAAAATGCCGTGGAAGGATCTGGTCGCCCCGTCCGCCGCGCTCGCCGGAGAAGGCCTGCTGGTCGATTGGTGGACCACGGTGACGATCTCGAGCTCGGCTGCCGATCTCAGGCGTTATCCCGCGAGTGCGGGCGCCTACCTGAAGGACGGCCTGCCGCCGACCGCACCATGGGGCATCAAGTCCGAGACGCGGCTGCCGCAGGACGCCCTGAAGGCGACGCTGTCACATCTCGCCGAGGCCGGCCCGCGCGATTTCTACCAGGGCGATCTCGCCAGGAGCATTGCTTCCGACATCAACGCCGACGGCGGCTCGCTGTCGGTGGAGGATCTCGCCGCGTTCCGCGCCCATTTGCGCGCGCCGCTGGCGATCCCCTATCGCGAGGGCAAGGTGTTCGCGACCCCGGAGCTCACCGCGGGGCCGACGATGGCGCATGCGCTGCGCCTGTTGCAGCAGGGCCTGACGCCCGTAGGCGCGCCGGATGCCGCCGCCTATGTCGAATATGCGCTCGCCTTGCAAGCAGCCTTCCGCGAGCGGCTCAAGGACATGGGCGATGCCGACGGCAAGCGCTCGCTCGGCGCCGAATATCTCGCGCCCGCCTGCACCACGCATTTCTCCGTCGTCGACCGTCACGGCAACATCGCGGCGGTGACGCAGACGCTGCTCTCGTCCTTCGGCTCGAGATATGTGACACCGCACACCGGTATCACCATGAACAACGGCATCATGTGGTTCGACCCGACGCCGGGCACCACCAACTCGCTTGCGCCCGGCAAGCGCTGCCTTTGCAACTACACGCCTGTCATCGCCGAGACGAAGGATGGCAAGCGCCTCGCCGTGGGCGCCTCCGGCGGACGCCGCATCCTGCCCTCGGTGATGCAGCTCGTCTCCTTTGCGATGGATTTCGGCATGGACTTGGATGCCGCCATCCACCAGCCGCGGATCGATGCGAGCGAGGGCGCGGTGGTGATCGGCGACGCCCGCCTGCCGGCGGAGGTGCGCAAAGCCCTGGCCGCGCGCTTCGACTATGAAGAGAGCCGCGTGCAGGCGCTGCCGCAGAAGTTCGCCTGCCCGAGCGTGGTGATGCGCGAGGGCGAGGTCAATTCCGGCGCGGTCGAGATCTTCCAGCCCTGGGCCGATGCGGTGGCGGAGCTCTGAGTCCGCTGACGAGAGAGCGTGCCAGCGGTGAACCGCGGGCACGTCGCAAGCGAGGATGTGCCAGCACGCGTTGAGCCGATGCGCGCTTGCGCATCTGCGCGAGCGTCACGACTCCTCCACATTTGCAGGGAATTTAGCTGCACATCGTTCGTTCATTGAACGGACAAGTGCGCTCGCCCCACTGGAGGACACAATGAAGAAACTTGCGCTCGCCGCGTCGCTGATCGTTGCGGCTGGCCTCACACTCACCAGCCCCGCGTTGGCCAAGGGCGGCCACGGCGGCGGACATGGTCATGGTCATGGCTATGGCCACGCGATGGGCCATCATCACCATGGCACGCCGCCCGGATGGTATCATGGGCGCAAGGTCGGCTGGCGCGGTCACGGCTGCCCGCCCGGGCTGTGGAAGCAGGGCCGCTGCTGACGCCATCTGCAATTCCTGAGAAGGCGCCGCCCGCACAAGGCGGCGCCTTTTTCATATGCCGAGCCGGTCCCGCACGCGGCCCGCAATCACCGCGGTCGTCACCCCGACCGGCCAGAACGCGTGCAGCGGGATCGGCTTGATGCCTGTGATCGGCATGTCGATCTCGGCCTTGGCGCCGCCGATCAGCCGGCGGGCGAGCTGCGCGCCCATCGCGGTCGAGAGCGCGACGCCGCGGCCGTTGCAGCCGAGCGAGATCAGGATGTTCTCCGCGGGCTCATGCACATGCGGATAGTGGTCCCCGGTGATGGCGAGCCGGCTGTTCCAGCCATGAGTCCAGGCGACGCCCTTGAGCTGCGGCCAGAGCCGCTCCGCATAACGCATGAGATAGGCTACATCATGCGGCGACTTGATCCAGCGCATCGGGCCGCGACCGCCCATCAAGAGACGGTTCTGCTGATCGATGCGGTAATAGACCGTGATGTGGCCGCTCTCGTAGAGGACGGGGCGGGTCGGCATGATCGACTGCGCGACCGCGTCGGAGAGCGGCGCGGTCGCGGCGATCGAGGAAAACACCGGCACGATGGTGCGGCGGAGCGCGGGCCAGAGATCGTCGGTGAAACCGTTGGTGGCGAGCAGGACCTTGTCCGCATGAACCACCGCGCGCGGCGTCTCGATGCGCCAGCGCGTTCCCTCGCGACGTAGCGACAATGCCGGTGTCTCGCCATGGACCTTCGCCCCCGCGGAGATCGCAGCGCGCGCAAGGCCGCGGGCGTAGCTCAGGGGATGCAGATCGCCGCCGCGCGTGTCCAGCATGGCACCGATATAGCGGTCGGTGCCCGTCATCTCGCGGAGCTGCGCGCGGTTGAGGTACGTCACCGGCATGCCGCGGCGGATGCATTGCTGCGCGGTCTTCTCGATCGCGGCGGCGCTGGCCTCATTGTAAGCCGCGCGCAACGTGCCGTTCTGCCGCGCCTCGCAGGGAATCTGGTAACGGCGGATCAAATCGTGCGTGAAGTTGGTCGTGCCGTACGAGAACGCGATCATGCGGCGGCCGAGATCTGCGCCGAAATCCGCCTCGATCTGATCAGGATCATTCTTCAGGCCGGGATTGGTGTGGCCGCCATTGTTGCCGGACGCGCCCCAGCCGGGTTCCTGCGCCTCCAGCACCAGCGCCTCGACGCCCTGCTCGGCCAGATGCAGCGCCGTGGAGAGGCCGGTGTAGCCGCCGCCGACGATCGCGACGGAGACGTTCTTGTCGACGTCGAGCGGCGGCGTGGCAACCGGCGCAACGGCAGTATCGGCATAGACCGAGGGCGGCAGAGGCAGGCGCGTCATGGCGAAGTCCGGTCAGAGCGGATGCAGCACGCGGCGCAAGAAGTCCTGCGTGCGCGGATGCTGCGGCTGGTTGAGCAGCGCCTTGGCCAGCCCCTGCTCGACGATGACGCCGCCGTCGATGAACAGCACGCGGTCGGCGACGTCGCGGGCAAAGCCCATCTCATGGGTGACGACGACCATGGTCATGCCGTCGTCGGCGAGCTTGCGCATGACGCCGAGCACGTCGCCGACCAATTCAGGGTCGAGCGCCGAGGTCGGCTCGTCGAACAGGATCGCCTTGGGCTGCATGGCGAGCGCCCGCGCGATCGCGACGCGCTGCTGCTGGCCGCCGGAGAGCTGCGGCGGATGGGCGTCGGCCTTTTCCGCAAGCCCGACCTGCGCGAGCAGCGTCCGACCGCGCTCCAGCGCGGCGGCTCGCGATTCCTTCTTCACATAGAGCGGCCCTTCGACCACGTTCTCCAGCGCCGTGCGATGCGGGAACAGGTTGAAGCGCTGGAACACCATCGAGACCTGGGTGCGGATGTTCACGATCGACGGCGCGTCGCGATCGACCTTCAGGCCTTCAACGCTGATCTCGCCACGGTCATAGCTCTCCAGCCCGTTGATGCAGCGCAGGATGGTCGACTTGCCGGAGCCGGAAGGTCCGATGATGCAGACCACCTCGCCCTTTTGCACCGACGCATTGATGCCCTTGAGCACCTCGACCTTGCCAAAGCTCTTGTGGACGTCGTTCAGCTCGATCATCGCTTGCCGGCCCGCTTCTCGAAGTGACGGACCAGCAGGATCAGCGGGATGCTCATGGTGAGATACATCAGCGCGACAAGCGTGAACACGCTGGTGTTCTTGAAGGTCGAGGAGGCGATCAGCTTGCCCTGCAGCGCGAGCTCGGCGACCGTGATGGTCGAGGCCTGCGAGGAATCCTTCAGCATCATGATCATGACGTTGCCGTAGGGCGGCAGCACGATGCGCACCGCCTGCGGCAGCACCACGCGGCGCATGGTGAGCCACCAGCCCATGCCGATCGACTGCGCCGCCTCGATCTGGCCCTTGTCGATGGCCTCGATACCGGCGCGGAAGTTTTCGGCCTGATAGGCCGAATAGGCGATGCCGAGCCCGAGGATCGCGGCCTGCAACGCGCTGAGCGTGACGCCGAGATCGGGCATCACGAAGTAGAGGTAGAACAACAGCACGATGATCGGGATGCCGCGTATCACGTTGATCAGGCTGGCGCTGAGCATCGACAGCGCCTTGATGCCGGAGACCCGCATCATCGCCCAGACGAGGCCCAGCACCGTCGAGAGCAGCAGCGAGCCGACCGTGACGACGATCGTCAGCGCGACGCCGTTCATCAGGATCGGGAAGAACTCGACGGCGTCGCGCCAGAAGCCTTTCATCGGGCAGCCTTCGATCAGCTTCTATCGATCAACCCTGGGCCTTCAGGCCCCATTTATCCAGGATCTTGTCGATGGTGCCGTTGGCCTTCAGCTTCGCCAGCGAGGCATTGATCTTGCCGAGCAGCGCGGTCTCGCCCTTGCGCACGCCGATGCCGACCGAGCCGACGGTGACCGGCTTGTAGCCGTCGACCAGGCGCACCTCGGGGAAACCGCCCTGCTTCAGATTGTAGGCGAGGATCGGATAGTCGGCGTAACCGGCCTTGAGGCGGCCGGTGTTCACGTCGCGCAGGATGTCGGGGATGGTGTCGTAGGCCTTCACCTCGGCGAACAGACCGGTCTTCTTCAGCGCGTCGACGAAGGCGGTGCCGACCTGGGCGCCGACCGTCGCCCCCTTCAGATCGTCCTGCGTGGCGTAAGCCTTGGTGTCGGTCTTCGGCACCACGAGGCCCTCGCCGTAGGTGTAGATCGGGTCGGAGAAGTCGACGACCTCCTTGCGCGGCGGCGTGATGAACATCGCAGCAGCAATGATGTCGATCTTGCTCGAGGTCAGCGACGGGATCAGCGCCGAGAACTGCATCGGCTCGATCTGCACATTGAAGCCGGCATCCTTGCCGACCTCGGTGATGAGATCGACCATGATGCCCTGGATGGTGTTGGTCTTGGTGTCGAGGAAGGTGAAGGGAATGCCCGTCGGGGTCGAGCCGACCTTCAGCACCTGTTGCGCCGAAGCCGGCGCTGCTGCGGCAATGGCGAGCGCCGCAACTGCGGCCTGAACAAAACGCTTCATCGCATCCCCCTTTGGGCCTGGCCGGTGGCGGCGGTCGCGCATGTCGTGATCAGACGTTGCGGGCCGGGCCGTTTCGGCCTATTTTCACCAATATGAAAATTTGGTCACACTTTCGCCGACGATGCAAGCGGTTTTCATGCACATGAAGGAAGCGGTTTGACGTGAGCGGTGGCAAAAGAATGCGCAAACCGGCCGCCGCAAAGCCGGCCAGGAAGATGAAAGCCAAAGCCAAGCCGGCCGAGCCGGCGATGGACGTCGCGGTGGGCCGCCGCATCAGGGATCTCAGGCGGATCAGGCAGTTCTCGCTGGAGACGGTTGCGGCGCGCACGGAGCTGTCGATCGGCTTTCTCAGCCAGATCGAGCGCGGGCTGTCGTCGCCCTCGCTGCGCGTGCTGGCAACGCTCGCCGATGTGCTCGGCGTCGGCATCGCCGCGCTGTTCGGCGCAAGCCCGAGCAGCGACGGCTCCTCTGATCAGGTGGTGACGCGCGGCCTGCAGCGGCCGGAGCTGAAGCTCTGGCGCACCGGCGTCTCAAAACAATTGCTGAGCCCGGCGAGTAGCGACAACAAGCTCAACCTGTTCCTGGTGCATCTGGAGCCCGGCGGCTCCACCGGCGATGAGCTCTACACCCATGATGGCGAGGAGGCCGGGCTCGTGCTCGAAGGCGAGATGATGCTGACGGTGGACAACCAGACGTGGTCGCTGAAGACGGGCGACAGTTTTCGCTTCGCGAGCCGAAGGCCGCACCGGTTTTCGAATCCGGCGCAGGATGCGAAAGCCGTGGTGCTGTGGGTGAATTGCGTGACGGGGGCGGGGTGAATGCCCTCCCTCTCCCCGTGCTTACGGGGAGAGAGCTGGGGTGAGGGGCCGCTTCCGCAAAAACGGTGACAGCGGAACTCGCGGAGGCTCCCCCTCACCCGGAATTTGCTGCGCAAATTCCGGCCTCTCCCCGCACGCAGGGAGAGGCGAAGAAATCACCCGAACCGGTGATTGTACCTATCCACCGTCAGCGCGCTGACGTCGATGTCCGGCTTCTTGCCCGACAGCATGTCGGCGAGCACGCGCCCAGAGCCGCAGGACATGGTCCAGCCCAGCGTGCCGTGGCCGGTGTTGAGGTGGAGGTTGGCGTATTGGGTCGGGCCGATCACCGGCGGGCCGTCCGGCGTCATCGGGCGCAGGCCGCTCCAGAACGTCGCCTTGGCGAGATCGCCGCCGCGCGGGAACAGGTCGGTCAGGGAATGATCGAGCGTGGCGCGGCGGGCATCGTAGAGCTTGTCCGAATAGCCCGAGATTTCCGCGGTTCCGCCGACGCGAATGCGATTGCCGAGCCGGGTGATCGCGACCTTGTAGCTCTCGTCCATCACGGTCGATTCCGGCGCGCCGGAGGCGTCCTTGATCGGCACCGTGATCGAATAGCCCTTCACCGGATAGACCGGCAGCGAGATGCCGAGCGGCGCCGCCAGCCGCGGCGACCAGCTGCCGAGCGCGAGCACGTAAGCGTCGGCCTGCAACAGGCCGGCGCCGGTCGCGACACCGCTGACGCGCGCGCCCTCGGTGACGATGCGGTCGATGCCGGTGTTGAACATGAAGCGCACGCCGAGCGCCTGGGCATGCTTGGCCAGCGACTGCGTGAACATATGGCAGTCGCCGGTCTCGTCCTGCGGCAGGCGAAGCCCGCCGACGAACTTCTCCTTCACGCCTGATAGCGCCGGCTCGACCGCGATGCAGCCCTCGCGGCTCAGCACCTCGAAGGGAACGCCGTATTGCTTGAGCACGGCGATGTCCTCGGCCGTGCCGTCGAGCTGGGCCTGGTGCCGGAAAAGCTGCAGCGTGCCTTGCGACCGCTCGTCATACTGGATGCCGATGTCGCGGCGCAGATCGCGCAAGGCATCGCGGCTGTATTCCGCGATCGGAATCATCCGGCTCTTGTTGACCGCGTAGCGTTCGCTGGTGCAGTTGCGCAGCATCTTGAGCAGCCAGACCCACATCACGGGATCGAGCTTCGGCCGGATCACCAGCGGGCCGTGCTTCATCAACAGCCACTTGACCGCCTTCACCGGCACGCCGGGACCGGCCCAGGGCGAGGAATAGCCGGGCGACACCTCGCCGGCATTGGCGAAAGAGGTCTCCAGTGCCGGCTCCGGCTGACGGTCGACGACCGTCACCTCATGACCGGCACGCGCGAGGTAGTAGGCAGAGGTGACACCGATGACACCGCTGCCGAGGATCAGAACTTTCACGCTTCGTCAAACTCCCGCGGCGCTCGCCGCTGCAAGGACACAACTCGCAACGGCGAGAGCAATTATCAGGCCACCTTCTTGATGGCGTCGCCGAGGATGGAGATCATCTGGTCGATGTGGCTCTTCTCGACGATGAGCGGGGGCGACATCGCAACGGAGTCGCCACCGGTGCGCAGATAGAGGCCGTTGTTGAAGCATTCGACCAGCATGTCGTAGCCGCGTGCGCCGACCGCGCCGTTACGCGGTGCGAGCTCGACCGCGCCCATCAGGCCGCAATTGCGGATGTCGACCACGTTCGGCAGACCCTTCAGCGAATGCAGCGCATCGCGCCAGTATTCGGCGAGCGAAGCACCGCGCGTGAGCAGGCCTTCGTCCTTGTAGATGTCGAGCGTCGCGATGCCCGCGGCGCAGGCGACCGGATGTGCCGAATAGGTGTAGCCGTGGAACAGCTCGATCTGGTTCTCCGGGCCGGTCATCATGCCGTCGTGCACCTTGCGGCTCGCGAACACGGCGCCGCAGGGCACGGTGCCGTTGGTGATGCCCTTGGCCGTCGTCATCAGGTCCGGCGTGACGCCGAAGAAATTGGCGGCGAACGGCGTGCCGAGGCGGCCGAAGCCGGTGATGACCTCGTCGAAGATCAAGAGGATGCCGTGCTTGTCGCAGATCTCGCGCAGGCGCTGCAGATAGCCCTTCGGCGGCGGCAGCACCGCGGTCGAACCCGGCACCGGCTCGACGATGACGGCGGCAATGGTGTCGGCGCCGTGCAGGGCGACCAGACGCTCGAGATCGTCGGCGAGCTCGGCGCCATGCTCGGGCAGGTCCTTGGCGAAGGCATTGCGGGTGAGATCATGGGTGTGGCGGATGTGGTCGACGCCCGGCAGAAGGGTCGTGAAAGCGCGGCGGTTGGCGACCATGCCGCCGACCGAGGTGCCGCCGAAGCCGACGCCGTGATAGCCGCGCTCGCGGCCGATCAGCCGCGTGCGGCTCGCCTGGCCGTTGGCGCGGTGATAGGCGAGCGCGATCTTCAGCGCGGTATCGACCGATTCGGAGCCGGAATTGGTGAAGAAGACGCGGTCGAGGCCCTTCGGGGCGATCTCGGCGAGACGCTCGGCGAAGTCGAACGCCAGCGGATGGCCCATCTGGAACGACGGCGCGAAGTCCAGCGTCATCAGCTGCCGCTCGACGGCGGTGGCGATCTGCTTGCGGCCGTGGCCGGCATTGACGCACCAGAGGCCGGCGGAGCCGTCGATCACCTGGCGACCGTCGACGCTGGTGTAGTACATGCCCTCGGCCGAGGAGAACAGGCGCGGCGCCTTCTTGAACTGCCGGTTGGCCGTGAACGGCATCCAGTACGAATCGGTCTTGATGGTGTTCGGAATCTGATGAAGGGTCACGGCCGCGCTCCTTTGCTGACTCCATAGCTGAGCCACGGCTTCGAAACCGCAACAAGTCCTTTTCTGGCGACCTGCAAACCATTGATTTAACTGGGGCTGCCGGTCCATATTTGCGCGATCCGCAACACCTGCAACAGGGCTTGGGCTATGAGCGTCGACATCGGTGGACGGCTTCGATTCATCCGGGCGCGCCACAAGCTGTCCCAGCGCGAGCTGGCCAAGCGTGCCGGCGTCACCAATTCGACGATCTCGCTGATCGAATCCAACCAGATGAACCCCTCGGTCGGCGCGCTCAAGCGCATCCTCGACGGCATCCCGATGGGCCTCGCCGAGTTCTTCGCGCTGGAGCCGGAGTCGAGGCGCAAGATCTTCTACCGCGCCGAGGAGCTGACCGAGGTCGGCAAGAAGCCGATCTCGTATCGCCAGGTCGGCGATAATCTGTTCGGCCGCAGCCTGCAGATTTTGAAGGAGCGCTACGAGCCCGGCAGCGACACCGGACGCGTGCCTCTCGTCCATGACGGCGAGGAAGGCGGCATCGTGATATCAGGGAAGCTCGAAGTCACCGTCGAGGACGAGCGCCGCATCCTCAACCCGGGCGATGCCTATTACTTCGAGAGCCGCCGCCCGCACCGCTTCCGCTGCGTCGGCGGCAAGCCGTGCGAGGTGATCTCGGCCTGCACGCCGCCGACGTTCTGAAGGCGCGGTCGGCGCATCCGGGATATTACGGAGCCACCGATATCTTACGGAGCTTGAGCCACCTCAATTTCCGCGGGCCAAACCGCTATATATTGCGAACCGTAGCCGAGCAGCCTCGCGCAAAGGTGCTGAGGTTATGGCCCCGGACCCGTGAGATTTCCTTGGGCACTCCGGGGCCGCTTCGTTAAAGGGCTCGCAGATGAAGATCACGCTCGCCAATGCAGAAGCCGCGCTCGACGAAGTCCAGCGCGATGCCGAGAAGCTCCACTCGCGCGAGCTGCGCAAGGCCATCGCCGACTACATCGAGATCCAGCGCGAGGCGCTCAGGGCGCTCCGCAAGAAGCTGCATTGACGAGGCGCGGCGGAGCGAGAAGATCTCGCCCCGCCTGCTGCCTCAACGCTGCGTCAGCAACTCCTCGATCCGGATCGGGAAGCGGCGGACACGCACGCCGGTCGCGTGCCAGACGGCGTTGGCAACCGCGCCGGCGCTGCCGGTGATGCCGATCTCGCCGACGCCCTTGATGCCGAGCGCATTCACATGCGGATCGTGCTCCTCGACCGTGATGACGTCGAGCGGCGGCACGTCGGCATTCACGGGGATATGGTACTCGCCGAGATTGGCATTCATGATCCGGCCGCTGCGGCGGTCGGTGACGGCCTCCTCGTGCAGCGCGAAGGACAGGCCCCAGATCATGCCGCCGAACAGCTGGCTCTGCACCAAGCGCGGATTGACGATGCGCCCGGCGGCGAAGGCGCCGACCATGCGGGTGACGCGGACCTGGCCGAGCTCGGGATCGACCTTCGCCTCCGCGAACACCGCGCCGTGGGCATGCATCGCATATTGCTCCATCGCCGCAGGATTCGGCGCGCCGGTGCCGCGGGCCTCGATCTCGGCAACGCCGGCGCGCGCCAGGATCTCGGCATAGCTCTCGCTGCGGCTCTCGTCGTCGCGGCGGATCAGCCTGCCCTCCCGCGCGATCACACCGGCATTGCCGGCACCGAACAGTGGCGAGCGTTCGTCATTGGTGGCGAGATCGGCGAGCTCAGCGATCACGGCCGCGCCGGCGCTGTGGATCGCCGCACCTGCAGTTGCCGTGTGCGCCGAGCCGCCGGCGATGCCGGCGTCAGGCAGATCGGACGTGCCGGCCTTGAATTCGACGCGGTCGATATCGAGACCGACGGCATCGGCCGCGATCTGGGCCAGCGCCGTCCAGGCGCCCTGCCCCATGTCGTGCGCGCCGATCTCCATCACACCCGAGCCGTCGCGGCGAATCGCCGCGCGCGCTTCGGCCTGGAACATCAGCGCCGGGAAGGTCGCGGTGCCCATGCCCCAGCCGACCAGAAGGCCGGCATCGTCGCGCATCTGCCGCGGCTGAACCGGACGCTTCGCCCAGCCGAAGCGCGCGGCGCCCTGCTCGTAACAGGCCCGCAGCGCCTTTGAAGAAAAGGGTCTTCCCGTCATCGGCTCGACCTCGGCGTAGTTCTTGAGGCGGAACGCGAGCGGATCCATGCCGCAGGCTGAGGCCATCTCGTCGATCGCGCTCTCGAGCGCGATCGAGCCCGTTGCCTCGCCCGGCGCGCGCATGAACAGCGGCGTGCCGGTGTTGACGCGCACGGCATCGTGCGAGGTCCGGATCGCAGGCGCCGCATAGAGCGTGTGCGAAGCATCGGCGGCGGGCTCGTAGAAATCGTCGAAGATGCTCGACACCGTCCTGGCGTGATGATCGAGCGCAGTCAGACGTCCCTCGCCATCGGTGCCGAGGCGCAGCCGCTGGCGGGTCGGCGCGCGATGACCGACCGGGCCATACATCTGCTCGCGGCGCAGCACGAGCTTGACTGGCCTGCCGACCAGCTTGGCAGCCATGATGCCGAGGGTCGGCGGGCCGGCCATCAGCCCCTTGGAGCCGAAGCCGCCGCCGAGGAACGGGCTGCGGATATGGATCTTGTCGTGCGTGACGCCGAACAGTTCGGCGATGCGCGCCAAAGACAGCATCAAGCCCTGGGTCGGCATGTCGACGGACAGATTGTCGCCGTCCCACGATGCGACGATCGCATGCGGCTCCATCGCGTTGTGATATTGCGGCGGTGTCTCGTAGACCGCCTCGATCTGCCTTTCGGCCGAGGCAAGGCCCGCCTCGACATCGCCGTGGTGATGCTCCGCGGGGTTGCCGACACCGACGACCGGCGGCACGTAGCTCTCGCCGGCATCGAGGCCGACCAGCGCCGGCAGCACCTCATAGCGCGGCGCCAGCAGCGCCGCGCCTTCGGTCGCGCCCTCCAGCGTCTCAGCGATCACAACGGCGATCGGCTGGTTGGCGTAGCGGACCTCATTGCTCTGCAACACTTCCATCCGGAACACGAACGGATTGGTCTTGATGTCAGGGTCGATCGCGAGCTGCGGCTTGTGGTCGGGCGTCATGACGTCGACCACGCCGGGATGGCGCTTGGCTGCTGCGACATCGAGCGAGACCACGCGGCCGTGCGCAATGCTCGAGACAGCCATCACGGCAAAGAGCATGCCGGGCGGATGATTGTCGGCGGCGTAGGTCGCCTGCCCCTTGACCTTGAGGATGCCGTCGCGGCGGGTCAGCGGCTGGCCGATATTCGAGCCGTGCCGCAGATGGGCGGGAGCGCTGGTCAAGTTGAGCTCAGGCATGGATGGCTCCGGAGGTCGAGGCAAAGGGAGAGGCCGGCAGCGCGGGCATACGCGCAGGCGTACCGGCGGCGGCGAGCAGCAGCGCGCGCACGACGATGCGGCGCGCGAGCTCGATCTTGAAGGCGTTGTCGCCGGACGGCTTTGCGCCCTCGAGCGCACGCCAGGCCGCCTCCTGGAACGCGTCTGCCGTGGGCACAACATTCCTCAGCACGTCCTCTGCTGCGCGAGCGCGCCAGGGCTTTGCGGCGACGCCACCGAGTGCAAGCCGCGCCTCCGCGATCCTGCCGTTCTCGATCCGCAGCGCAGCGGCGGCCGAGACCACGGCGAAGGCGTAGGAGGTGCGCTCGCGAACCTTGAGGTAGCGCGCATGCGCGGCAAAGCCGCGCGCGGCGGGCGGCAGGCGCACCGCGACGATGAGATCGCCGGGCTCGAGCGCCGATTCGCGCTCGGGCGCATCGCCCGGCAGGCGGTGCAGCTCGTCGAGCGCGATCTCGCGCCGGCCGCTCCTGCCCTCGATCTCCACGACCGCGTCGAGCGCGACCAAGGGCACGCAGAAGTCGGACGGATGCGTGGCGATGCAGCTCTCGCTCCAGCCGAGCACGGCATGGCTGCGGTTCTCGCCGTCGCGGGCGTCGCAGCCGCTGCCGGCCTCGCGCTTGTTGCAGCGGCTGGCGGTGTCGTAGAAATACGCACAGCGTGTCCGTTGCAGGAGATTGCCGCCGACGGTCGCGGCATTGCGCAATTGAGCCGACGCGCCGGAGAGCAGCGCTTCGGTGACCGCAGGATAGGATCTCGCGAATTCGGCATCGTGCGCCAGATCGGCGTTGCCGACGAGCGCGCCGATGCGCAAAGACCCGTCCGCGAGAGTCTCTATGCCATCGAGCCCATCGAGATGCGTGACGTCGACCAACCGATCCGGGCGGCTGACGCCGCCCTTCATCAGGTCGAGCAGGTTGGTGCCGGCTGCGAGATAGACGGCGCCCGGCCGGGCCGCGGCAGCAACGGCTTCAGCGATCGTGCCGGGCCTGACATAATCGAACTGTTTCATGCGGAGCGCCTCTGATTGGTTTCATCCATGCCGGCCTGCGCTTCCAGCACGGCATCGACGATGCCGGCATAAGCGCCGCAGCGGCAGAGATTGCCGCTCATGCATTCGCGGACGCGTTCGGGATCGTTGCCGGCCTGGCCTTCGCGCATCATGCCGATCGCGCTCATGATCTGGCCGGGCGTGCAGAAGCCGCACTGGAAGCCGTCATGGGCAATGAAGGCGGCCTGAACGGGATGAAGCTGGTCGCCGCGCGCGACGCCTTCGATGGTGAGGATGTCGGCGCCGTCATGGCTGATGGCGAGCGCGAGGCAGGAGTTGATGCGCTTGCCGTCGACGAGAATGGTGCAGGCACCGCACTGGCCGCGGTCGCATCCCTTCTTGGTTCCGGTCAGATGGAGGCGCTCACGCAGGAGATCGAGCAGCGTGACGCGCGGATCGTCGAGGACGAAGTCGCGCCGCGCACCGTTCACGGTGAGGCTGATGGAGTGGTTCATACAAGGCTCCGATCAGATATGGACATGAGTGATCGCGCGGTGCGCCACCGCCGTGGCCGCCGTCGATACCGCGCCGCCCGAACAGGATGTGGCCGACGCGTGGGGCAAAGATACGGAGGCACCCTCCGCTTAACAAGGGCCGCCAGGAAATATTTGGAATTCGTCAAAAGCCCGTGCGTCACCAACGCGATGCAGCCCACAAGGGTTCAAGCAAGGGTTCAATCTAACCAATTCGTGATCTACATTGCCTGATATGGACGACCACACCGACCAGACCCGCAAGCCCCGCGCCGATGCCGTGCGCAATCGCGAGCGCGTGCTCGAAGCGGCGAAGGCCGTGTTCAACGCCGGCGGACCCGAGGCGAGCCTGGAGGCGGTGGCCAAACGCGCCGGCGTCGGCATCGGCACGCTCTATCGGCATTTTCCAACGCGCGAGGATCTGTTCGAGGCGGTGTACCGCCGCGAGGTCGAGCAGCTCAGCGAACTTGCCGAACAATTGAAGAATGCGAAGGACCCGGTCGATGCGCTCAGGCGCTGGCTACGCTCGAACGTCGAATTCGTCGCCACCAAGAAAGGCATGTCGGCCGCGCTGGCGCTGACGTTCCAGAGTTCGTCGGAGCTCGCGGCGTTCTCGATGGACCGCCTGACCAAGGCGATCGGCTCGCTGCTCGACCGCGCGGTCGCGGCCGGCCAGATGCGCGCCGATATCAGCCCGGAGGACCTGCTACGGGCGCTTGTCGGCATGTGCTACATGCACGACCAGCCCGGCTGGCAATCCTCGGTGCTGCGGATGCTCGATGTGTTCGTGGACGGCTTGAGGGTGCAGCCGCCCAGCAAGGTCAAGGCGCGCGCGTCCAAGACCACGAAGCCGGCCACGAAGCGAAAGCGGTAGCGACGTGTACTCGCAAAAGAAATGTCGGCTCCTGAGGGCCGAGCGGAAATCTGCTGATCGGCCAGAGCATTAATGCTTGTGACCCGAAGCGGACCAAACGGCCGACGTTGGCCATGAGTGCCCTAGTTCGCGATCTCAAGACTAGCCGAAACGTCCTCACCTGTACGGGCAAGCCGACGCATTCGCGTCCCCTCCATCGCCGCCGAAAGATCGCAGATCAACTCCTTAAGCTCTGGTGCGAGGTGCGCCGTATTCACGACCTTGATGATGTAAGGAGGCTTGAGGACGTTCATGCCACCGCCGAAAATTGAATCCAAAAAGGCACCTACTCCATCACCATGCCATTCCGGCGCTCCTATTGCTGTCTTGAGGGCTGATCGAAAATCGTTAGCAGTTGTCCAACTGCTGGCATCGAGTTGTATCGTCTGCATGGTCGCTCTCGTGCGGGCGACCTCCTTAATATCAGACTGAGCTTGATGTCACCAAGTAGCCCATCGGCGACCTGCAACGATGTCTGCTGTTTGTGCCGCCGTTGCGGGATGAGCGGGCATCTGGAGCACCCAAGCCGAGCGCGTGATTTATGAGTGCACGCCCTGGCGGCGCAGATGTGCTAGGATCGCCTCCGCCGGGATCTCAACGCGGAGCCTGTCATGCGCATCGCAGCCTTGCTGGTCGCTCTCATTGTTGTCTGTCATCACGCAGCGTTTGCCGGCGATGTCGCGACGGCCCAGAGCGTCATCCGCGCCCAGGAGCAGGCGTTCGTTCGCGACGATGCGGCGGCGGCCTATTCCTATGCGGCACCTTCGATCAAGGAAATCTTTCCCGCACCCGACATCTTCATGTCCATGGTGCAGAACGGCTACGCGCCGGTCTATCGTCACAAGAGTTTTGAATTTGGCGAGAGCAAGACCGATGGCGGCTGGATCGCCCAGCGCGTCCATATCGTCGATGCCAATGGCGAGGCCTGGGAGGCGCTCTACACGCTCGAGCAGCAGGGCGACGGCAGCTACAAGATCACCGGCTGCTCGCTGCTGAAGGCGGGACAATCCGTTTAAGTCGCAAAACCCGGGCCGGTTTTGACCGAGCCCATCCGCGCGCGGATCAAGAGCAACACGACGATGCCGATGTTCAGCGCGTTCCACGCCACGCCGTTGGCGAATGCCGCGGCATACGAGCCGGTGGCATCGAAGATGACGCCGGACACCCAGCCGCCGAAGGACATGCCGAACACGGACGCAAAGATCACGATGCCGACGCGGGTCGCCGCTTCGCGCGCCGGCATCGCCTCGCGCACGATGATGGCGTAGCTCGGCACGATGCCGCCCTGGAACAGGCCGAACATCGCGGAGATCAGATAGAGCGAGGCGAGGCTGTCGAAGAACAGATAGAACACCAGCGCAAATCCCTGCGCCAGCGACCCGACCAGCAGCGTGCGGATGCCGCCGATCTTGTCGGCCAGATAGCCGGAGCCGATCCGGCTGACGATGCCGCAACCCATCATCAGGGACAGCATCTCGGCGCCGCGCGCGACGCCATAACCGAGATCGCCGCAATAGGCGACGATGTGAACCTGCGGCATCGCCATCGCCACGCAGCAGGAGATGCTGGCGATCGAGAGCAGCACCGTGAGCGTATTCGTCGACAGCTTGAGATCGACCCGCGGCGGCGGTGCGTTGGCATGATCGCGGATATGGTCGTTGCCCATCTGCGCGCGCAGGATCAGCACCAGCACCGCCATCGTGCTCGCGCAGACGATGCCGATGCCGATATGGGTGTAGCGCCAGCCGATCTCCTGCGTGCCCCAGCTCACGATCGGCGGCCACATCGTCCCGGCGACATAATTGCCGCTGGCAACGATGGTCACGGCCAATCCGCGATAGCGCTCGAACCAGTGCGAGGCTTCGGCCATCAGCGGCGCGAAGGTCGCGGAGGTGCCGAGCCCGATGAGGAAATAAGCCGCCACGAACTGCCACAGCTGGCCCGACAGGCCCGCGAGCACATTGGCAACGCCGAGGAAGGCGATGCTGATCGCCATCGCCGGCACGATGCCGAACCGGTCGGTGATCTTGCCGGCGATCACGCCGCCAAGCCCGAAGCCGAACATCATGAGGGTGAAGGCCAGCGACACCGCGCCGCGCGTGGCAGCGAATTCGGCCTGCACCACGGGAATCACGACCACGACCGCCCACATGCCGACGGCGCCGATCGAGCCGATCACAAGGGCAATGACGAGTCGCACCCAGGCCTGACGGGAATCAGGGGTGAAGGTGTCAGGTGTTTGTCCTGGATGATTTGGCGCGTGCACGGGCCGGACCATGTTCGCGGACCGCCACATGGTCAACCAGCGTGCCGCGATATTGGGCATGCGCGGTGCACTGCGGTAATAAGCTCTTGGCGAACGCGTCTTTTGCCATTAGTTTGCAATAAGTGCGTGCGACATTGCCGCGCGAGGAGCCTATCGGCGGTATGTTGTTGCGATTGACGCGATCGGTGCGGATCAGGGTGGGGCGAATCATCGCCCTCGCCTATCTGTTCTGCGTGCTCGCGCCAGCCGCAAGCCTTGCCTGGGGCAGTGCTGCGCCCTGCCTTGGCGACGACGCCTTGGCTGATCTCGTTCCGGCGCATCACCACATGGCTGCGAGCCATGGCGATGCCCCGCACGAGCATGCGGGAACTGATTCCCAGACCGCCGCGAAGGACGCACCCGCTCCGCATCATCACGGCGGCAAGGGAACAGTGGGCCCGTGCTGTGCAATGATGTGCGTCAGCGCGCTGCCGGCCGATCTGCCCAGCGTCGCCACGCCGGTCCAGCCGACGTCGACCTGCGCGCCCGAGATCGTGCCCAGCCTGCACAGCGCCGCGCCGCCCCAGCACTACCGCCCCCCCATCGCCTGATCTGATACGACGGCGTCGGTTTCGAGCGCGCTTCTGCGCGCGCGAACCTGTGGTCTTCAGATCAAGGACTGGTCATGTTTACGCTTTCCGGGGCGAAGTCCGCCGCATCTGCGGTGGGTCGACGACATTTTCGATTCAATTGGCCGCTGCTCGCCTTTGCCGCGCTGGCGCTGTCCGGCTGCATGCCGGCAACGACACAGGTCGCCAGTGCCGACCCCGCCGATCCGGCGGCGAAGGTGGCGCGCATCGGCTATCGCTCGACCATTGCGCCCTATACCAGCCTGCGGCCCGCGACGCCGGCGCCGTGGCGCGGCCGCAACGACGCGGTGACGCCGCAGCCGAAGCAAGACCGGTAGGAGCGCGCCATGACACGCCATCTTGCGCGAGGCCTCCTCGTCATCACTGCGCTCAGCGTTTCCGGCTGCGCCGCGTTCTCGCCCGACAGCGGCATGACTGGTGTCTCGGATCTGACGAGCCAGGCCATCAACAAGGACGTCGCCTTCGTGCGAACGGCCGAGGGCGCCAGCGCGGTCGACGCGCGCGTCCGCCAGCTGCTCTCGCGCACGCTCAGCGCAGACGCCGCCGTGCAGATCGCGCTGCTCAACAACAAGGGACTGCAAGCCGCCTATAACGAGCTGGCGCTGGCCGAGACCGATCTCGTCGAGCAGAGCCTGCCGCCCAATCCGGTGTTCGCGGTCTCGCGGATATCGGGCAATGGCGCCAGCGAGATCGAGCGCCAGGTGGTCGGCGATATCCTCGCGCTCGCCACCCTGCCGTTCCGCTCCGACATCGCCCGCGACCGCTTCCGCGGCGCGCAGTTGCGCGCCGCCCTGGCGACGCTGCGGCTCGCCGCCGACGTTCGCCGCGCTTATTGGCGCAGTGTTGCCGGCAACGAGATGGTGGTGCTGCTGACCGACGCGAAGGCGACGGCGGAATCGACCGCACAGCTCGCGGTCAAGCTCGGCGAGACCGGCTCGCTCAACAAGCTCGACCAGGCCCGCGAGCAGGTGTTTTACGCCGAGACCACTGCCGACCTCGCCACCGCGCGGCAGACGGCGACGAGCGCGCGCGAAAGGCTGGCGCGCCTGATGGGGCTGTGGGACGACGGTCTCGACTTCCGCCTCCCCAATCAACTGCCGCCGCTGCCGCGCAGGCCGCAAGCCTTGCCCTCGATCGAGGCCGATGCCGTGGCGCATCGCATCGATCTGCAAATCGCGCGGCTGGAGCTGGCGGCGCTGGCGAAGGCCCTGAACCTCACCGAGGCGACGCGTTTCGTGACGCTGCTCGATCTCGCCGGCATTTCCCGCCGCACCCAGGATCCGGAAGGGCCGCCGTTCCGCGAACGCGGCTTCGACGTGCAGTTCCAGATCCCGATCTTCGACGGCGGCGAGGTGCGCGTGCGCCAGGCGGCCGAGACCTACAATCTCGCCTTCAACCGCCTGACCGAGCGCGCCGTGAACGTGCGCTCCGAGGCGCGCGATGCTTATCGCGTCTATCGCTCCAGCTACGACATCGCCGGCCACTACCAGCGCGAGATCATCCCCTTGCGCAAGATCATCACCGAGGAGATGCAGCTGCGCTTCTCCAGCATGCAGGTCGATATCTTCGCGCTGCTCACCGAAGCGCGGCAGCGCCTCGCGGCGCTGCGCGGCGCGATCGACGCCAGGCAGAGATTCTTCCTCGCCCAGGCCGACTTGCAGACCGCCGTCAATGGCGGCGGCGCGCCGGCGGCCGGCAGCGACAATCCAACCACCATCGCCGCGGCAGCACCTGCCGATGGCGGCGGCCACTGAGATGGAGGCCAAGATGTTTTCCCGCCGAGGATTTTTGGGCAGCGCCGCGCTTGCCGGCGCGTCGGCCATCAGCGGCCGCGTTCAGGCCGCTTCGATTCCGGAAGCACCCACCATGGACAAGGTGGTGATGCAGCCGCCGCTGCATCCGAGCAGCGGCCCGGACTATCGCCCCGTGGTCACGCTGAACGGCTGGTCGCTGCCGTTCCGCATGAACGGCGACTGGAAGGAATTCCATCTCGTCGCCGAGCCGGTGGTGCGCGAATTCGCCGAGGGGATGAAGGTGAATCTCTGGGGCTATAACGGGCAATCGCCGGGCCCGACCATCGAGGCCGTCGAGGGCGACAAGGTCCGCATCTTCGTCACCAACAAGCTGCCCGAATACACCACCGTGCACTGGCACGGCATGATCATTCCGAGCGGCATGGACGGCGTCGGCGGACTGAACCAGCCGCACATCGAGCCGGGCAAGACCTTCGTCTACGAATTCGAGATGAAGAAGAGCGGAACCTTCATGTACCACCCGCATTCCGACGAGATGGTGCAGATGGCGATGGGCATGATGGGCATGTTCATCGTGCACCCGCGCGATCCGAATTTCCGCGCCGTCGACCGCGACTTCGTGTTCGTGATGAGCACCTATCGCGTCGACCCCGGCACCTATCTGCCGCATGTCAACGAGATGACGGACTTCAACATGTGGACCTGGAATGCGCGGGTCTTTCCCGGGATCGATCCGCTGCCGGTCAGGCTCGGCGACAAGGTGCGCGTGCGCATCGGCAATCTCAGCATGACCAACCATCCGATCCATTTGCATGGCCACAGCTTTGCGGTGACCTGCACCGATGGCGGCTGGATTCAGGAGAGCGCGCAGATCCCGGAGACGACCACCGACGTCCCGGTCGGCGCCATCAGGGTGTTCGACGTGCTCGCCGACAATCCCGGCGACTGGGCGTTCCATTGCCACAAGTCGCACCACACCATGAACGCGATGGGGCACGACGTGCGCAACCTCATCGGCGTGTCGCGCAAGGATCTCGCCAGGGCCGTCGGCAAGCTCGCGCCTGACGGCATGGCCATGGGCTCGACCGGCATGGCGATGGGCAACATGGAGATGCCCGCGCCCGACAACACGCTGCCGATGATGACCGGCACCGGCCAGTTCGGGCCGATCGAGATGGGCGGCATGTTCACGGTGATGAAGATCCGTGAGGACCTCGCGCGCGACGATTACCGCGATCCCGGTCCGTACAAATTCCCGCAAGGCACCGTCGCCTACGAGGTGGCCGCACCCGCCTCGGAGCCGGCCCGGCACAAATCCGGCAGTCCGCCGATGAAGCACAAGATGTGAGCGTTTCGATGAACCACCAACTGGAGATGACGATGAAAGCTATCAAACTCGGCCTCGCGCTGGCCGCACTTTCGACCGCG
Organism: Bradyrhizobium sp. SZCCT0231; assembly: GCF_018130245.1. GTDB lineage: Bacteria > Pseudomonadota > Alphaproteobacteria > Rhizobiales > Xanthobacteraceae > Bradyrhizobium > Bradyrhizobium japonicum_F. Next base: position 4,268 of record NZ_JAFCKP010000002.1, on the reverse strand, counting down.
CCGACCCTCGCCCACGACAAGCACGCCCACGCGAGCTTTTCGGCCGGCGAGCCCGGCGACCCCAAGAAGCCCGCGCGCACGATCGAGATCCTGCTGAACGAGATGGACTACTCACCCGCCCGGATCGAGGTCAAGCGTGGCGAGCAGATCCGCTTCGTGCTGCGCAATGTCGGCAAGGAGGACCACGAATTCCTGCTCGCCACCACCAAGGAGAATCTCGCGCATGCGGTCGAGATGAAGAAGCATCCGCACATGGAGCATGACGATCCCAACGGTGTGCGCCTCGCCCCAAGCAAGACGGCCGAGATCCTCTGGAAGTTCAGCAAGGCCGGCACGTTCGAATATTCGTGCCTCATTCCCGACCACCGCGACAACGGCATGATCGGCCACGTCACCGTGAAGTAACGAAGGAGACTGCCATGAACCGCATCATCCGTATCACCGCTGCGCTGGCGCTGACTGTCGGCCTTGCAACCGGGACTCTCGCAGCCGAGGGCGCCGCGATCAGCGGCGAGGTGAAGAAGATCGACGAAGGCGCCGGCAAGATCACGCTCAAGCACGGTCCGGCGAAGAGCCTCGGCATGGAGGACCCCATGACCATGGTCTATCGTGTCAAGGACGCGGCGATGCTCAAGCAGGTGAAGGTCGGCGACAAGGTGACCTTCGAGGCCGAGGAGGCGGCGTCGGGGTACACGGTGACCAAGATGCAGAAGGCGAAGTAGGCGGCCGCTCTTCAGCCGTCATTCCGGGGCGCCCCTTGGCGCGAGCCCGGAATCCATGTCTCCACGTCACCTGCCGCACGATGGATTCCGGGTTCGCGCTGCGCGCGCCCCGGAATGACGGGCAAAACACCCGTCCCGCACCCCTTCCCACCCCCTTCGTTAACCCTTTGCTAACCATACACCGGGCAAAAATTGCCGGGTGAAGTCGAGTGTCGTCGGCCGCGTAGAACGGGAGGAACCCCGTGGACGCCAGTGCGGTGCCTCACTTTCGGAACGGCGGCCCTTCGGCCGCCGCGCAGACGTTTGGGGCGCGCGGACGGCAGTCGCGCGGGGAGGCAGCTACCATGGTCGACGTCACGGCGGGACAGGGCGTAGGCAGCGCGAAGCCCGGCATCCCCTCCCTCAACGAGATCGTCAACATCCTCAAGCGCGGCGACATCGCGCTGGCGCTCGGCATCCTCACCATCCTGGTGGTGCTGATCCTCCCCTTGCCCGCCATCGTGCTGGACCTGTTCCTGGCGATCTCGATCACGCTGTCGATCCTGATCCTGATGACGTCGCTGTTCATCCAGGCGCCGCTCGAATTCTCGGCCTTCCCGACCATCCTCTTGATCTCGACCATGCTGCGCCTGTCGCTCAACATGGCCTCGACCCGCCTGATCCTGTCGCACGGGCACGAGGGCACGGCCGCCGCCGGTCACGTCATCGAGGCCTTCGGCAGCTTCGTGATGGGCGGCAATTTCGTCATCGGCATCATCGTCTTCGCCATCCTGATCATCGTCAACTTCGTCGTCATCACCAAGGGTTCGGGCCGCATCGCCGAAGTCGCCGCGCGCTTCCACCTCGACGCCATGCCCGGCAAGCAGATGGCGATCGACGCCGACCTCTCCGCCGGCCTGATCGACGAGAAGGTCGCCAAGGAGCGGCGCAAGGAGCTGGAGGACGAGAGCGGCTTCTTCGGCGCCATGGACGGTGCCTCCAAGTTCGTCCGGGGCGATGCCATCGCCGGCCTCTTGATCGTCTTCATCAACGTCGTCGGCGGCATGATCATCGGCGTCGCGCAGCAGGGCATGTCCTTCGCCGACGCAGGGCGCAGCTATACGCTGCTGACGGTCGGTGACGGCCTCGTCACCCAGGTACCGGCACTGATCGTCTCGACCGCGGCCGGCCTGCTCGTCTCCAAGGCCGGCGTCTCCGGCGCCGCCGACAAGGCGCTGATGAAGCAGTTCTCCGGCTATCCGCAGGCGCTCGCGATGTCCTCGGCGGTGATGCTGGTGCTGGCGGCGCTGCCGGGCATTCCGACCATTCCGTTCCTCGCGCTCGGCGCCGGCGCCGGTGCGCTGGCCTGGAACGCCCGCAACCACAAAAGGACCGCCGTCAGGGCCGAGGAAGCCGCCAAGGCCGCGCCGGCGCCGGGCATGCCGGGTGCACCGGGCGCTGCCGCGACCGAAGAGCCGATCTCGGCCGCGCTCAAGATCGACGACCTCAAGATCGAGCTCGGCTATGCGCTGCTGCCGCTGGTCAACGGCCCCGACGGCACTGACCGCCTCACCGAGCAGATCAAGGCGCTGCGCCGCTCGCTCGCGATCGAGATGGGCTTCGTGATGCCGGCGGTGCGCATCCTCGACAACGTCCAGCTCGAGGCCAACACCTACATCATCAAGATCAAGGAGGTCGACGCCGGCACCGGCAAGATCTGGCCGAACCAGTTCATGGTCATGGACCCCGGCGGCGCCCAGGTGCAGGTGCCCGGCATCCACACCACCGAGCCGACCTTCGGCCTGCCCGCGACCTGGGTCGACGCCAGCCTCAAGGAAGAGGCCTCGCTCAAGGGCTACACCGTCGTCGACGCCGCGACCGTGCTCTCGACCCATCTCACCGAGCTGCTCAAGGCCAACATGTCGGACCTCTTGTCCTATGGCGAGGTGCAGAAGCTGCTCAAGGAGCTGCCGAAGGAGCAGAGCGAGCTGGTCAAGGACATCGTCCCGGGCCAGGTCACGGTCTCCGGCATCCAGCGCGTGCTGCAGCTGCTGCTGGCCGAGCGCATCTCGATCCGCGACCTCTCCACCATCCTCGAAGGCATCGCGGATTCGCTCGCCTTCTCGCGCAACCCCGCCACCATGGTCGAGCACGTCCGCGCGCGTCTGGCGCGGCAGATCTGCGCCCAAAACACCTCCTACGCCGGCTACCTGCCGCTGATCGCGCTGTCGGCGAAGTGGGAGCAGGCCTTCGCCGAGTCCATCATCGGCCAGGGCGAGGAGCGCAGCCTCGCGATGCAGCCCTCGAAACTGTCGGAGTTCATGACCGCCGTGCGCGAGGCGTTCGAGCGCGCCGCCCGCGAAGGCGAGGCGCCGGTGCTGGTCACCTCTGCGGCAATTCGTCCGTTCGTGCGGTCCTTGGTGGAGCGGTTCCGGGCCCAGACCACCGTGCTGTCGCAGGCTGAAATCCACCCTAGGGCGAGGTTGAAAACGGTCGGAAGCATCTGATTTGCCTTAAGAAGCCGTGTGTTTTTCGGTCACAGGCAAATGGTTTTTGGGTTCCTGGCGCCTTGTCGACCAAGGACCCAGAAAGCGGGTGACAGGCACATTACTGCTTTGAAATAATTATAAAAAAGCACGATCCAGGGTCGCTATTGATCGCGACCTTTCACGTCATATCACGCTCTTGTGATAGCCCCTTGGGAACGAATCCCCCCAATACTAGGTTGTTGGGCACCGGAAGCTTGAACCTGCCTGAACGGGCGGGCGACTACTTCGGGTAGATGGCGGCAGGAGGCTTCCATGAACCACTCGATCTACAGCGCAGATCGCTCGACCCATCTGAAGATTGTGGTCGTGGCGCTCGTCGCAGGGATCGCGGTAGCGGGCTTCAGCATGACGGCGCGCTCGGGTTCGGATGAAGGCCTGACCCAGACTGCCCGCGTCATCAAGGCCGGCAAGCCGGTCGTTGTCACCAGTTCGAACGCGTCCCTCGTTCGCTGAGGAGATCTGACGAGTTTTGTGAATTCACGCGGCTCTTTACCAGCCCCCCAAAGTCGCCACGTGGATATGTAGACGACCCCAACCCCAAGTCGACTACAGAAAGCGCCCGCCCCCCACGGGCGCTTTCTCATGTCTGGGTGCCCCGTCATTGCAGACGTATCTGTCTCCAACTCGTCATTGCGAGCGCAGCGAAGCAATCCAGGATCCCTCCGCGGAAAGATTCTGGATTGCTTCGCTGCGCTCGCAATGACGGAGTGCGTGGTGACGGCGTCGCTCCATTCATTCGCATCTTCATTGCAGATACACCTTCGCATCCTCGCGGCATCTTTCGCCCGAGCTTTTCTTCGTCGCCTCACCCCCGATTGAAAGAGGGCGCAGGGAAGGCCGCATAGGCGTTAAGTTTATTCTTGAGTGTTGGAATCACACGTGATTCCAAGGGGCATGGCAGACGAATCGCTTCTGAACGAGGACTGGACGAGAGTGGTTGCGCAGCTGGGTGGAGCTGAGCAGCTTGAGACGAGTGCGCGCCAGACGACGGCTTTCGTGCGGCGGCGCCAAATTCCAG
>NZ_JAFCKP010000019.1 GCF_018130245.1 Bradyrhizobium sp. SZCCT0231 | reverse complement strand
GCGCTTGGGCGGCACCTGCGCGAGCCTCCCCGAAAACGTCGGTATCAATCCATGCCTGCGCTACCTTAACGCCTATGGGGAAGACCGGGTGCCGGCTGGGCACCCACGGTCCGCTGTGCGCGAATTGCGCGAAGAACAGATGCACAGCGGCATACAGGTGCGGCCAAACATCCGGCCTTCCCTGCGCAGTGGTTTTACGGCTTATGTCGCGCTCTCCCCGGGGAGCGATGCACTATTGCCCCCGTCGCCTTGCAAGCGATCGCAAGACTTGACGCACAGACCCCGGGCGTCAGGACCACACGATTTTGCCGTACGCGAGACCGCGCCTGTCGTGCGCCCGAGACAATCCCTCGTGCGACGCAGCCCGCGTCCACCGCCGCTCACCCCGCGTTTCGTGACGATCGCGATACGCCCCTCTGAGGGGGATGAGGTGGCAGATCAATACGACAATTCCGAATTTCGGTAAAGCGGCATATTTTTGCGCAGGCGGATTGACCGGTCTATTGTGTGTCTTGCCCGACGGGCAACGCAACGGACGGTGTCGTAGGGTGGGCAAAGCGAAGCGTGCCTACGTCTTTTGCGTAATCATGGCCAGGTCGTGGGCACGGCGCAAGTGCGCCTTTGCCCACCCTACAGGACCGCCCTACTCGGCCGCGATCTGCCGCGGCGCGGGCGGCGGATTGGCGAGGTCGGCGGCGAGCTGGGCGTAGCGGGCTTTTGCGTCGTTCACCGCCTTCTCCTTCACCGGGCCGTAGCCGCGGATGCGGTCGGGCAGCGCGAGCAGTTCGACCGCGGTGTCGATCGTGACCGGGGACAACAGGCCGAGCACGGTGGCGACGTCCTTTTCATAGCCGGCGATCAGGTCGCGCTCGAGCTTGCGGTCGGCGCTGCGGCCGAAAATGTCGAAGGGCGTGCCGCGCAGGAACTTGAATTTTGCCAGGACGCGGAAGACGTTCAGCATCCAGGGGCCGAAGGCGCGCTTCTTTGGGCGGCCGAGCGCGTCGACGCCATTGCTGAGGATCGGCGGCGCGAGATTGAAGTTGAACTTGAAGTCGCCCTCGAACTGGTCGCGGAGCTGCTGCTCGAACGCACCGTCCGTGTAAAGACGCGCGACCTCGTATTCGTCCTTGTAGGCCAGGAGCTTGGCGTAGTTCACCGCGACCGCGCGCGGCAGCGCATCGCCATAGCCGCCCTGCTTGGCGGCATCACGGACCTGGTCGACCAGCTTGCGATAGCGCTTGGCGAGACGGCTGCTCTGATAGGCGGTCAGGTGCTTGGCGCGATGCTCGATGACCTCGTCCAGTGTCATCGCATCCAGGGTCTTCGGCGCGACCACCTCGTCCGTTCCCTTCAGCATGTCGGCGAGACGCTTGGGGTCGGCGACTGCGAGACGGCCGAGGCGGAAGGCTTCCTTGTTCATCTTGATCGAGACGCCGTTGACCTCGATCGCCTGCTCGATCGCTTCCGCGGATAGCGGCAAGAGACCCTTCTGATAGGCATAGCCCATCATCATCATATTGGTGGCGATGGCATCGCCGAGCAGCTGCTCGGCCGGCTTGGTGAAGTCGAAGAACACGGAGTCCTTGTGCAGCGCCGTCTCCAGCACCGCATTCAGCTTGCGGGTCTGGAAGTTGAAGTCGCGGTTGAGGATGAAATCCGCGGTAGGAATGACGTGGCTGTTGATGATGCCGCGGGTGCGGCTGGAGTCGCAGAGCGAGATGGTGTCCTTGGCGACCGCGACCACCTCGTCCGCGGCGAGCACGAGATCGGCCGTGCCGGTGACGATGCGCGAACAGGTCACTTCCGCCGGATGATCCGACAGGCGGACATGGCTGAGCACCGCCCCGCCCTTTTGCGCCAGGCCCGACATATCCAAAATCATCGAGGCCTTGCCCTCGATATGAGCGGCCATGCCGAGCAGCGCGCCGATGGTGAGCACGCCGGTGCCGCCGACGCCGCCGACCGCGATGTTGTAGGGCTTGTCGAGTGTCGGGCGCGAGGCCGGCTCAGGCAGCTCGCCGATCTCAGCGAACTCGCTAGGTGCGCGGTGGCGCGGCGCGCCGCCGTCGATGGTGACGAAGGACGGACAAAATCCTTTCAGGCAGGAATAATCCTTGTTGCAGGACGACTGGTTGATGGCGCGCTTGCGGCCGAACTCGGTCTCCAGCGGTTCGACCGAGATGCAGTTCGACTGCACCGAGCAATCGCCGCAACCTTCGCAGACGGCGGGGTTGATCATGACGCGGCGCGCGGGATCCTCCATCAGACCGCGCTTGCGGCGACGGCGCTTCTCGGCGGCACAGGTCTGCACGAACACGATCGCCGACGTGCCCTTGTATTCGCGGCACATCTTCATGACGTTGTCGAGCTCGTCGCGGTGATACTTCTTCACGCCGGGCGCGATGGTATCGGCCGGGTAGGCGTCCGGGTTTTCCGAGACGAGATAGATCTCGCTGATGCCCTCGGCATGAAGCTGGGCCATGATCTTCTGCGGCGAGAGATCGCCGTCATGACGCTGGCCGCCGGTCATGGCGACGGCGTCGTTGTAGAGGATCTTGTAGGTAATGTTGGCCTTGGAGGCGATCGCCTGGCGGATCGCCAGGATGCCGGAGTGGAAATAAGTGCCGTCGCCGAGATTGGCGAAGATGTGGTTCTCGTTGGTGAAGGGCGCGATGCCGACCCAGGGCACGCCCTCGCCGCCCATATGGGTGAAGGTCTCGGTCGAACGGTCCATCCACAGCGCCATGAAATGGCAGCCGATGCCGGCGAGCGCGCGACTTCCCTCGGGGACCTTGGTCGACGTGTTGTGGGGACAGCCGGAGCAGAAATACGGGGTTCGGGAGACGGGCGCGACCGCCTGCATCTGCGTGGCCTGGCGGCCGTTGAACCAGTCGGCCTTGACGCGGAGCATCTCCGCAATTTCGGGATTGAGATTAAGTCTAAGAAGTCGCTCGGTAAGCGAGGTCGCCAGCGAGGCCACGCTGAGCTCGGCGGCGAAGGTCAGGAAGCGCTTGTCGTGCTCGTCCATCTTGCCGACGATGCGCGGGCGGACGTCGTCGCGCCAGTTGAACAGCTCCTGCTTGACCTGGTTCTCGACGATCTCGCGGCGTTCCTCGACGATGAAAATTTCTTCGAGGCCGACCGCGAACTGACGCACGCCTTCCGGCTCCAGCGGCCAGGGCATGCCGATCTTGTAGAGGCGAAGGCCGATCTTGGCGGCGACCTCCTCGGTGATCCCCAGCTCGCGCAGCGCCTGGCGGACGTCCTCATAGCTCTTGCCCGACGCCATGATGCCGAAGCGCGCGTTCGGCGAATCCATGGTGATGCGGTTGACCTTGTTGGCGCGGGCAAAGGCGATCGCGGCAAAGCCCTTGTAGTCCTGCAGGCGGCGGTCCTGCTCGAAACGGTCGTCGGGCCAGCGCAGATTGAGGCCGCCGGGCGGCAACTCGAAATCGGTGGGAATGATGAAGGGCTTCATCTCGTCGGTGAGGTCGATCTCGGCGGTGGTCTCCACCGTCTCCGTGATCACCTTCATGCCGACCCAGCAGCCCGAATAGCGCGACATCGCGATGCCGAGCAGGCCCATCTCGATCATCTCGTGGATGCTGGAGGGATAGAGATACGGCATCAGCGCCGAGATGAAGGCGTGGTCGGACTGATGCGGGACGGTGGAGGATTTGGCGCCGTGATCGTCGCCGGCAAGGCACAGCACGCCGCCGTGCTTGGCCGAGCCGGCGGCATTGCCGTGGCGGAACACGTCGCCGCAGCGGTCGACGCCAGGCCCCTTGCCGTACCAGATGCCAACCACGCCGTCATACTTGGCGCCCGGCGAAAGGTTGAGCTGCTGCGAACCCCAGACGGCGGTTGCGGCGAGGTCCTCGTTCACGCCGGGCTGGAACTTGATGTTGTACTGTTCGAGATGCTTGCGGGCGGCGAAGAGTTGCTGGTCATAGCCGCCCAGCGGCGAGCCGCGATAGCCGGAGATGAAGCCTGCGGTGTTGAGGCCGTTGGCGCGGTCGCGCCGGATCTGGGCCATCGGCAGGCGGACCAGCGCCTGGATGCCCGTGGTGAAGACATGTCCGGTAGCTTGCGTGTATTTCTGATCGAGACTGATCGGACCCTGGTTGATGCCCATTCTTGTCCTCATCCGCCCTTTTGAGCGTTTGGCTGCCTAAGCCGTTGCCTGCCCGTCGTTTTTAGCTAGGGCGCGCCGACCACCTCCGCCACTCTATGTCGGATATTTAACGCGACGCATCACAAATCTGGACCAAAGGGAGCGCCGGGTAAAAATCGCAATTTCGTGGCTGCAAAGGCGTCGGGCATTTTCAATTTGTGTCACCATACCCCCGCTGTCGCGAAATGAATTGACGCTCCTTTCACGCGGGAGAGGTCGACTGGTCGCAGGAGAGGCTTTCGATGCGAACGATTCTGGCTGGCTTGGCCCTTGCGGGTTTGGCGTTGTGCAGCGCGGTTGCAAGTGTGGTCACAAGCGCGGCCCGGGCCGCCGAACCGTCGCCGGAGTTGATCGCCTATGGCAAGGCGCTGGTCGAGGCCGGCGGCTGCGCGGGCTGCCACACCGCCGATCCGGAGAGGCCCTTCGCGGGCGGAAAGCGGATCGCCACGCCTTTCGGCGCGATCTATACGCCGAACCTGACGCCCGACCGCGACACCGGGATCGGCGCCTGGGCGGATGCCGATTTCACCCGCGCCCTGCGCTACGGGATCGCGCCCGATGGCTCGAACTACTACCCGGCCTTCCCCTACCCCTACTTCACGAAGATGACGAAGGACGACACGCTGGCGATCCGGGCCTATCTCGGCACGCTTGCGCCCGTCACCAGCCGCAACAAGCCGCCGGAGCTGCGCTGGCCGTTCGGCTATCGCGGCCTGATGCGGATCTGGAACGCCATGTACTTCAAGCCCGGCCTGTTCGAGCCGGACCAGAGCAAGAGCGCGGCCTGGAACAGAGGCGGCTATCTCGTCACCGGGCTCGGCCATTGCGGCGCCTGCCATACACCGAAGAACTATTTTGGCGCCGACAAGCAGGCGCAGGCACTCTCGGGCAACGAGGTCGACGGCTGGTACGCGCCAAGGCTCGATGGCGCCACGCGCACCGGGCTGAAATCCTGGAGCGAAGAGGACATCGCAGAGTATCTGCAAAGCGGACGCAACGCGAGGAGTCATGCTGACGGTCCGATGGCCGAGGTGATCGTCAAATCCACGGCGAAGATGAGCGATACCGATGTGCGCGCGATCGCGCTGTATCTGAAGAGCCTGCCGCCGGCACGGCGCGAGACGATCGTGACGCCGCCCGACGATGCCGAGATGAAGGCCGGCCAGGCCGTCTATGCAAAACTCTGCATCGCCTGCCACGAGGCCGACGGCACGGGCGCGCCGCGCATCTACCCGCCGCTGCCGGGCAATGCGCTGCTGCAATCGATCAATCCATCCTCGACCTTGCGCATCATCCTCGACGGCGCCCATACCGTGACGACGCCGCGTGCACCCAACACCGGCGAGATGCCGGGCTATGCCAAGCAATTGTCCGACGGCGAGATCGCGGCGGTGACGAACTACATCCGCAATTCCTGGGGCAACGCCGCGCCACTGGTGGCGCCATCGCAGGTGGCGAAGGCAAGGAAGCGAGAGGCGAATGGGGAATAGTGAGTGGCGAATGGCCCAGAACTATTCGCTATTCGCCATTCGCGCGCGACAGCGCTCACCTCTCTTCATCCCCCGCGAAGACAAATTTCGGCATCTCCCATTTGTAGCGCACCGCGAGCAGGCGGAAGCTGATGCCGAGCACGAAGGTCAGGATAGTCCAGAGCTCCGCGTTGAGCTTCAGGCCGAAGGCGGTGGCGTAGAACAGGCCGGTCACCACCGAGACGCTGGCGTAGAGCTCGGAGCGGAACAGCAGCGGCACGTCGTTGCAGAGCACGTCGCGGAGCACGCCGCCGGCACAGCCCGTCACCATGCCGGAGACGATCACGATGGGCAGCGTCGCATCCATCTGCCAGGCAACGTCGCAGCCGGCCATGGTGAAGACGACGAGACCGATGGCATCGAGCACGATGAAGGCGACCTTCAGCCGGTGCACAAGACGCGCGATCAGGATGGTGACGAAGGCGGCGCCGCCGGCGAGCGCGAGATAGATGGGGTTGGCGACCCAGGCCAGCGGATAATGTCCGAGGAAGAGATCGCGCAGCGTGCCGCCGCCGAGCGCGGTGATGCAGCCGAGGAAGCCGACCCCTAACCAGTCCATGCTGCGGCGTCCGGCAGCGAGCGCGGCCGTCATCCCCTGCGCAGCCAGCGCGATCAGCGACAGGAAGTGCAGCACGCTATCGGTCGGTGGCAGGCTCCACATCCCCCTGTTCCCTCCTCGCGCAATGGAACTCACGCGCGGCGCTCCCGGCGGAACAGGTTCCCGATTCCCGGGGCCAAGGCAACATGCGACGAAAGCACAAAGGGGGTGGAACGGAATCTCGCACCTGAGGGTTGTCCCGGCGTCATAACCGAGGAGACCAATCGATGGCTGACGACCGTTTTCCCAACGATCCGTATCGCCCGAACCTCGCCGACGATGAGTATCTTCGCGCGGCACGCCGGGATGCCGACCTTCAGGCCGATCCCGAGCTTGGCGAAGGCCCTGCCTCCAGCGGCAGGATCGCACTGTTTGCCGTGGCCGTCGCCCTGGTGCTCGGCGCCGTGTTCTACGGCCTGAACAACACCACCACGGGCAACCAGGCGAGCAACGAGCCGGCTTCGCGAACTGCTCAGCAGACGGCGCCGGCCAATCCGGCCGCCCCTCCCGGCATGCGTGACCTAACGCCGCGCAGCAACACCGAGCCGGGCACGACCACGGGTGCGGCGCCGACCAAGCCGGCCCCGGCTCCGTCCGACGGCGCGAAGTAACAGTCACAAGGTAGAGCGGCGGGACTCAACATCCCGCCGCTCTTCGCTTAGCTGAACATCTTGTTGAGCTCGCCGCCGGGATAGCCGCCGCCAAGCTCGGTGAACGTTCCCTTTTCCGCCATCTCCTTCGCCGCGCGCATGAAGCCGCCCCAGGCGGCGCGGGCGAGCGAGCCGCCGACGCTGATGCGGCGCACGCCGAGATCTTCGGCTTCTCGCAACGACAGGCCGGAGCCGCCGATCAGCAGGTTGAACGGTTTCGGTGCGACAGCCTTCACCGCCGCAGCGATGTCCTCGCGGCTCTTCAGGCCCGGCGCGTAGAGGCAGTCGGCACCAGCATCCGCGTAAGCCGTGAGCCGGTCGATGACCAGCTTGAGATCAGTCACGCCCCACAAATAGGCCTCACAGCGCCCGACCAGCAGCGTGCCGCTGTCGCCGATCGCCCTGCGGGAGGCCTTGATGCGCTCGACCGCCAGCACGCGGTCGTAGAGCGGCTTGTCCTTGTCGCCGGTGGAATCCTCGATCGACAGGCCCGCGACGCCGGTACGCACACAGCGCTCGACATTGTCGGCGACCATGTCCGGCTCGACCGCAAAGCCGCCCTCGAAATCGGCGTTCACGGGGATGTCGACGGCCGAGCTCAATGCTGCCAGATGCTGACAGACGTCCTCGACGCCGACGTGATTGTCCGCCTTGCCGATGGTCCAGGCGAAGCCAGCGCTCGATGACGCAATCGCCTTGAAACCGAGATGTTGCAAGGCCTTCGCGCTGCCGACGTCGACCGGATTGGGCAGGATGAAGCAGCCGCTCTCGTGCAACTTGTTGAACGTCGCGCGCTTGTCAGCGGTCGTCACGTGCATGTTTCTCTCCCTTGTTGGCCGCGCAGAGATAGGCGCGCGTTTTCAAGTCCGCTAGTGCGCGTCATGCACGGCGCGGCTGTCCTTCGGCGCCTCGTCGCGATCGTTCATGCCGTAGTCGCGGATGACGCTGGCGATGCGCAGATGATAATCGGCGAAGATCTGCGCCCTGCCCCTGGCCTGGGTGCGGCGGTGCTCCATGGTGTTGCGCCAGGCCTGCACGGCCGCCTCGTCCCGCCAGAACGACACCGACAGGATCTTGCCCTTCTCGGTCAGGCTCTCGAAACGCTCGACCGAGATGAAGCCGTCGATGGTTTGCAGCAGCGGCTTCAGATCGGCTGCGAGGTCGAAATAGGTCTGGCGGTGTTCCGGCTTGGGCCAGACCTCGAAGATCACGGCGATCATGGGCGTCTCCTGCTGTTGGTGGGCTACAATACCACCTTGCGCAGGAAGGTGCGCTCTTCGGCGAGGATGAATTTGTGTTCCTCGGCGAAGTGGAAATTCGCCATGCCCTCCGCATCCTGCCGCAGCCGTGCGCGATAGGCCTCATAGGCGGCCAGGCTCTCGAAGCTGATCAGCGCAAACGCGATGTTGTTGGTGCCCTCATGCGGCATGAAATAGCCGATCAGGTCGCCGCCGCATTTCGGGATGATGGTGAGCCAGCGCCTCGCATATTCCTCGAACTGCGCGCGCTTGAAGGGATCGAGCTGGTAGCGGATGAAGACGGTGACGGACATGATGGGCTCCTGTGTTTTCCGCCGTCATTGCGAACGCAGCAAGGTCTCGTAGGGTGGGCAAAGCGAAGCGTGCCCACGTCGTTGCTTCGCAACGATGATTGGTGGGCACGTCGCTACGCTCCTTTGCCCACCCTACGGCTCCTCGCATGACGACGTCGTGAGAAGCTACGCGCTTGCCCGACCACAATGCTTCGGCTACCATCGAAGCATGAAATCAGGCCCCGACATCGCCATGGTCGCCTCGCTGGTCGGCGATCCCGCCCGCGCCAATATGCTCACGGCGCTGATGAACGGCCGTGCGCTCACGGCGAGCGAGCTGGCACAGGAGGCCGGCATCACGCCGCAGACCGCGAGCTCGCATCTTTCGAAGCTCGAGGCTGGCGGGCTGGTGGAGCCGGAGAAGCAGGGCCGGCATCGCTACTACCGCCTCACCGACGACGACGTCGCCGGCGTGCTCGAGGGGCTTGCGGGCCTTGCCGCGCGCACCGGCCACATGCGCGTGCGCACCGGACCGAAGGACCCTGCGCTGCGGCGCGCGCGGATCTGCTATGACCATCTCGCCGGCGATCTCGGCGTGCAGATGCTCGACTCCTTGCGCGAGCGGCATCTGGTCAGGCAGAGGAAGCAGGAGATCGAGCTGACCGCCGAGGGCGAGCGCTTTCTTGTCAAGCACCTGCAGATCTCGCCCGACATGCTCAGCCACCCGCGCCGCCCGGTCTGCAAGGCCTGCCTCGACTGGAGCGAGCGGCGCCATCATCTCGCCGGCACGCTGGGCGCGGCCATGATGCAGCGCTTTGCCGAGCTGAAATGGGCCGCGCGCGATCCTACGCCCGGCAGCCGCGTCGTGAATTTCACGCGCACCGGCGAGAAGCAGTTTGCTGCGTTGTTCGGCAGCGGGCAGGATTAGTCACGACAATCGCGTGACAGCACACAATCACGTGTGAACGACTGCCGCCTTCATGGCCGGGCTTGACCCGGCCATCCACGCGTTTATGGCCACTGTCATCCGGGATGGTCCGAAGGACCAGACCCGGAATCTCGAGATTCCGGGTTCGCGCTGCGCGCCCCGGAATGACGGCTCCAATTACGAGACCCCGAATGAACCGCCTCCTCTCCGCCGCGCTCGCGGCCGCCCTCCTCGCTTTCCCACTCACATCCATCCGCGCCGCCGAAACGGCACCGCGCCAGCCCTACGGCATTGCGCTCGAAGGCTTTGCCTATCCCTATCCCGTGCACTTGCTCCCCGTCGTCAATGACAGCGAGCAGCTCAGCATGGCCTATATGGACGTCGCCCCGGCGCAGCCGAACGGCCGCACCGTGGTGCTGCTGCACGGGCGCAATTTTCCGTCGAGCTATTGGGCACCCGTGATCAAGATGCTGAGCGAGGCCGGCTTTCGTGTCGTGGTGCCGGACCAGGTCGGCTTCGGCAAGTCCTCCAAGCCGCAGGGCGAGCTGCATTTCGACAATCTGGCGCGCAACACCATCGCGCTGCTCGATCATCTCAAAATCGACAAGGCCGAGATCGTCGCGCATTCGCTCGGCGGCATGCTGGGCGTGCGCATTGCCCGCGCCTATCCGGACCGCCTCGCCCATCTGGTGCTGACCGCGCCGATCGGCCTCGAAGACTACCGCTTGTACGTGCCACCGACGCCGACCGAGAAGATGATCGAGACCGAGGACAAGCTCACCGCGGACGGTTATCGCAAGCAGCTCCAGGCCAATTACGCGATCAAGCTGCCGCCTGAGGCGATCACGCCCTTCATCGATGCCCGCTTCAATATCAAGGGCAGCCCGGACTATCCGCGCTGGCTGCGCGCCTTCGTCTCTTCCGGCCAGATGATCTATCGCGAGCCGGTGGCGCACGAGATCCCGCTGATCGCGCTGCCGACGCTGTTCATCATGGGCGCCGACGACCACAACGCGCCGGGCCGGCCACTCGCGCCGGAAGCGCTGCGCTCAAAAATGGGGCAGAACGCCGAACTCGCGAAGGCGCTGGCGGCGAAGATGCCGAATGCGCGGGCCGAGGTGATCCCCGACACCGGCCATCTCGTCTTCCTGGAGGCGCCGGAGAAGTACAGGGAGCTGGTGCTGAGCTTTCTCGGCCGCTAGCGACACTTGCGTGTCGTCTGAGGCAGGATGCGGGGAACGTTCATGCCGCATTCAGGTCATGATTGGCAGGTTTGGATCGCGGCGTGTCGGCACGTCCCAGATTTAACGTGTCGAATCGTGTCTCTTGATTCATTGTGCGCCGCAAGCGCCATGCCCCTAAGCCTCCCCCCCAAGGACAAGAAGGAAGATCAGATGAAGTACCTGTTTGCCGCCGTCATGCTCGCGAGCGCCGTCGTCGGTTTCAGCGAGGCGGCCAGCGCCGCCGAGGGCTGCGGCCGAGGATTCTATCGCGGTCCCTATGGCAATTGCCGCCCGATGCGTGGCGCGGTGGTTGTGCGCCCCGCGCCCGTGGTGGTCGCTCCCCCGGTCGTCGTCGTGCCCCGCGCGCGTGTGTGCCCCTACGGCTTCCGCTGGTACGCCGGCCGCTGCCGCCCGTTCTGATCTCGTCCACTACGTTGCAGAATGGCCGCGCGGCGGAAGCCAGCGCGGCCTTTTTTTGTTGCCGACGATTCATCTGCCGCGGAACCGGAGCGCTTCCCGAATCGAAACGGGGACCGCCAGCGGCGATCCCCGTCCAGTCCGCGAATTGTCGCGAGCTTACCAGTAGTGACGGCGGTGCCAGCGCCGGTGATGCCGGCGCCAATGACGGTGGTGCCAGCCCCAGTGGCGGTGATGGCCATGCCAGTGAACCTGCTCAGGCGTCAGCTGCGCCGCTTCGTCGCTGCTCGTGACGGCAGGATGAGCGTCGGGATTGCCTTGCGGCTTGCGGGCGGGATCACCGACCGGCTGCGGTGACAGCGGCACAGCCTGCGCGGCGGTCGCGGCAAAGGCGGCGGCGCCCGCCGTCATCCCCAATGCAAGCTTCAAAAAGTTCCGGCGCTCCATGACTTCTTCCTTCTTGGATCATCGTGCCTGTGATGCAGAAGGAGTGTCGCCGTAACGGCATGAACCGAAGCTGAATCGTGCGTTCAGATTCATGCAGGCCAAGATGAAGAATTCGTAGCCTGGATGGAGCGCAGCGCAATCCGGGATTTGTGCTTCATGCGAAGACCCCGGATTACGCTTTGCTCCATCCGGGCTACAGACCTCGCTAAGTCGCGAACTCCTGCGCCAGCACCAGCATCTCGCGCGTGCGTTTCACGTCGGGCCAGTCGCGGTTGAAGTCGGCGACGAGCTTTTGCAGCGCGTCACCGTTCAGCATCGCATTCAGCTTTGCCTCGTCATCGAACTGATACATCGCCTGGTGCAGCGAGGGATCATCCAGGCTCCAGAACCGCCACGCTTTGCTCACGCCGAACGCCTTCACCGCGTCGGGCAGATGTTCCGTCTCGTACCAGCGATCGAAAGCAGCGCGCTTGCTGGGATCGGCCACAATGGCGCGGACGACGAAGAAGGCTGCTGGCATCGGATTTCCTCCTGTTGTTTGAACCAAGACTAACCGCTTCGGTCGCCGGTAACGAAAAAACTTCGCCCCCATGTCGGAACGCGCGTTGTTCGCACGTCCTTGCTTCGAACAGCGACATGGAGATGCAAAATGGCCGACCTCACGCTGACCACCTTTGACTGGGTTCCCGAGATGCCCAGGGGTTTCGTGCGCGACCTTCGCGTGCGCTGGGCGCTGGAAGAAGCTGACCTGCCCTATCGCGTCGCGAGCGTGCCGTTCGGCGATCGCGGCGCCGCGCATCTCGCGCACCAGCCCTTCGGCCAGGTGCCGTGGCTGACCGATGGCGACCTCTCGATCTTCGAGAGCGGCGCCATCCTGCTGCATCTGGGCGAACGGAGTGCGGCCTTGATGCCATCAGATCCGCACGGCCGCAGCGAAGCGACGAAATGGGTATTCGCTGCACTCAATTCAGTGGAGATGGCCAGCCTGCCCTGGGCAATGTCGAAATTCATGGGTCATGCGGACGACACGCCGGCGTGGAAATTCGTCGACGAGTTCCTCAAGCTCCGCCTGAAACGTATGGAGGCGGTGCTTGCTGGCCGCGAATGGCTGGCGGGCTCCTTCTCCGTCGCCGACCTGCTGATGGCGGACGTGCTGCGCCCCGTCGATCGTTTCGACGGGCTCGCGGACCATCCGGCTTGCCGTGCCTACCTCGCACGCGCCACCGCCCGCCCGGCCTTCGCCAAGGCGCACGCCGACCAGATGGCGCATTTTGCTGCGGCGGATAAGGCACGTGGGACCTCGTAGGGTGGGTTAGCCTTGCGGCTGCGCGAAGCGCAGTCCGCTGGGCGTAACCCGCCAATTCTGCCGCCGCGGAGAGACAAGTGGTGGGTTACGCCCTGCAGATGCGCTTTGCGCATCTGCAGGGCTAACCCACCCTACGCACCGTAGACGCGTGCGCGTCACATCAGCTTCATCGGCGTATCGGCGACCACGCGCAGGTCGATCTTGCCAATCAACGCCGAACGCCGCGCCTCCGCAGCACTGATGGCCTCGTCCGTCTGCCGCAGCGTGCTGATATTCGAGCCTAGCGAAACGATCCCCCCGAGCACCAGCGCAATCGATCCAAGGGCTGCGGTCTGACCAAATCCGAACAGCCCGAGGATCGTCACGAGCAGCAGCGCAGCGCCGCCGCCGATCGCGATCTTGGACGCCAAGATGTATTTCCGGCATCGCTCGGCGATCTCGGCGAGCCGCTCGATCCGGTCTTCGATGTCGGAGATTTCGTCGGTCGGATCGTCTTCGGTCATTGGATTTGTGAGCGACGGGTTATGCTTGTTCCACCTAGCACTACTTTGGCAGATTATCGCTTTTGCCGCGTTTTTTAGGATTCCCGAATCGATTTTTCAATGATTCATGGGTGGTCGGCTCTTGGAGGGCTGACCAATGGCGGAATGGGAAGACGAACTCGAACGCTGGCTGAAGCCGTTCCTGGACCGATTAGGTCATAAGACCCGGCAGCGGATGTGCCCCCTGTACGTTGCGGGATTGATCGGCCCTGGCGATCGCAAAAGCGTTCAGCCGATGGCAGAACGCCTTGCAACCGGCAACTACGATCAGCTGCACCATTTCATCGCCGATGGCGTCTGGGACGCGACACCGTTGGAATCCGAACTGCTCAACCAGGCGGACCGGCTTGTCGGCGGCAAGGATGCGGTGCTGGTTATTGACGACACGGCAATGCCGAAGAAGGGCGAACGCTCGGTTGGTGTCGCGGCTCAATATGCGTCCTCTCTTGGCAAAACGGCAAATTGCCAAACGCTGGTGTCGCTGACACTTGCGCGCGGCGAAGTGCCCGTGATGGTCGCATTGCGTCTCTTTCTGCCCGAGAGTTGGACAGGCAGTGTGTCTCGTTTGAAGCGTGCTCGCGTGCCGATCGAACACCGAACGGCACGATCCAAGCCGGAAATTGCTTTGGCCGAGGTTGACCGAGCGATGGCAGCCAACGTGCGCTTTGGATGCGTGCTGGCGGATGCAGGATACGGGCTCAGCGCACCGTTTCGACAAGGGCTAACAGACCGCGGCCTGGCCTGGGCCGTTGGCATCCCTCGGCATCTCAAGGTGTATCCGGTTGATGTACAGCTCATTTGGCCGATTACCAAAGTCCGCGGGAAGCCACGAAAGCACCACGTACCAGATATCTTGTCGATTGCGGCGGAACAAATGCTGGCCAGCGCCAAATGGAAAACCGTGAGTTGGCGCAGCGGGACGAAAGGTCGCCTGAAAGCGCGATTTGCTGCTCTCCGTGTCCGCACCGCCGACGGCCCTCCGCAGCGGATATGGGATAAAGGTCAGCAGCATCTCCCGGGCGACGAAGCTTGGCTCATTGGCGAGCAACGTGCCTCCGGGGAGAGGAAATACTATCTCGCCAACCTCCCTGCGGCGACGGATCTGCGCACACTGGCCGCCACCATCAAGGCACGATGGATTTGTGAGCAGGCGCATCAGCAGTTGAAGGAGGAGCTTGGACTTGATCACTTCGAAGGGCGATCATGGCAAGGTCTTCATCGCCATGCCCTGATGACAATGATTGCCTACGCCTTCCTGCAACATCGTCGCCTCGCATACGCGGGGCGGAAAAAAAAGAATCAACGGGCCTCCGCCTCAGCCAACCATGCCCGCCGTACGTCACGCCATCGTCGATCTCATCCTTCGACCGCCGTCGCAGCGGTGTCCATACTGCAGAAAACAAATCCTTGAAAAACAGTGGCGCAACCACATTCTGCCAAAGTAGTGCTAGGACACTGGCACGACGCACGAAGGGATAGGCCCAATCGACATAGCCGGCTCGCGCGAAGAAGCACCAGGGTTGGCCGGTGCATTGGAAGCGTTTGCTGGGTCGGGCAAGACTCTGACGCGAACAGTCACTCGGTCCCGCCTTCGACCGGTGATCGCTTCGTATCGGAGATTATCCGGCCCGCTGTAACCAGATCGAGCCAGGTAGAAGACGCTTATGCCGCGGATCCAGCGCCCGATACAAGCTCGATCGCTTCCAGAGTCGCCCGCCACCTCGAAATCCTCAATGCGATAACACACGATCCCATGTTCTGGTGACTTCATGAGCAAGAGCCGGGGAAGCTCGATCGGCGCGCACGTATTGTCGGCGTCGGCGTAGCCTTCGATAACGACCTCTTCTGACGTCTTGGCGGTAACGGTCATCTCGCTGTCTTGCGCGAAGCACGATATGTCCATCGCCAGAACTGCGAACGACACGCCCATTATCAGGTCACACGACCCATTGGCGCGCCGCCCTGATCTTGATCGTCGACGCCAAATTGCCACCGGCGTCTCCATGTCTCACAACGGCAAATTGTCGTGCTTCTTCGCCGGCATTTCCGTCTTCTTGTCCTTCAGCATCGCCAGTGCCCGGGCGATGCGCTTGCGGGTCGAGTGCGGCATGATGACGTCGTCGATATAACCGCGCTCGGCGGCGATGAAGGGGGACAGGAAGCGGTCTTCGTATTCCTTGGTGCGCGCGGCGATCTTGTCGGGGTCGCCGATGTCGGAGCGGAAGATGATCTCGACCGCGCCCTTGGCGCCCATCACCGCGATCTGGGCGGTCGGCCAGGCGTAATTCATGTCGGCGCCGATCTCCTTGGAGGCCATGACGTCGAAGGCGCCGCCATAGGCCTTGCGGGTGATGATGGTGACGAGCGGCACGGTGCACTGCGAGTAGGCGAACAGCAGCTTTGCACCGTGCTTGATCAGGCCGCCATATTCCTGCGCGGTGCCCGGCAGGAAGCCCGGCACGTCGACGAAGGTGACGATCGGGATGTTGAAGGCGTCGCAGAAGCGAACGAAGCGCGCCGCTTTGCGCGAAGCGTCAGAGTCGAGCACGCCGGCCAGCACCATCGGCTGGTTGGCGACGAAGCCCACGGTGCGCCCGGCGATGCGGCCGAAGCCGGTGACGATGTTCTTGGCGAAGGCTTCCGCGATCTCGAAGAAGTCCCCCTCGTCCACGACCTTCAGGATCAGCTCCTTCATGTCGTAGGGCTTGTTCGGATTGTCGGGGATCAGCGTGTCGAGCGACATGTCGACCCGCTCGATGGAATCGAAGCTCGGCCATTCCGGCACGCCGTCCGAATTGTTCGACGGCAGGAAGTCGATCAGGCGCCGCATCTGCAGCAGCGTCTCGACGTCGTTCTCGAAGGCGCCGTCGGCGATCGAGGAGCGCGTGGCGTGCACCGAGGCACCGCCGAGCTCTTCGGCGGTGACGACCTCGTTGGTGACGGTCTTCACCACGTCGGGGCCGGTGACGAACATGTAGCTGGTGTTCTTCACCATGAAGATGAAGTCGGTCATCGCCGGCGAATAGACGTCGCCGCCGGCGCAGGGGCCCATGATGACGGAGATCTGCGGAATCACGCCCGAGGCCAGCACGTTGCGGCGGAATACGTAGGAATAGCCAGCGAGCGCCGCCACACCCTCCTGGATGCGGGCGCCGCCCGCGTCATAGAGGCCGATGATGGGCGCCCGCGCCTTCATCGCCATGTCCTGGAGCTTCGTGATCTTGAGCGCGTGGGTTTCCGAGAGCGAACCGCCGAACACCGTAAAGTCCTTGGCGAAGACGAAGGTCTTGCGGCCGTTGACGGTGCCCCAGCCGGTGACGACGCCGTCGCCGGGCACCTTGGTCTTCTCCATGCCGAATTCGGTGGAGCGGTGCTCGACGAACATGTCGAACTCCTCGAACGATCCCTTGTCGAGCAGCAGCTCGATGCGCTCGCGCGCGGTCAGCTTGCCGCGGGCGTGCTGCGCCTCGATGCGCTTCTCCCCGCCGCCGAGCTTGGCGCCGGCACGACGATCTTCAAGGGCGTCCAGGATGTGTTTCATTTGCTCCCGCCAGTTCTTAAATGATGCGGGGTTCTAACACGGCATTTTGCAGGCCGGGAAGCGGCTTTCGGCGTCGCAGGGCTGCCCTGTTGCAGCGGGAAAGCGCAAGGAATTACAAAGTTTTGTCCGGGAGACGAGCATGACGGAAGGAACGGCCGAGACGGGCGCTGCGACAGGCGGCGTCAACATCCTGCTGCGGCTCGAGGGCCTGACCCTGTTTGTGGGGATGGTGATGCTCTACGCCGCCTGGGACGGGTCGTGGCTGGTGTTTGCCCTGCTGTTCTTCGTGCCCGATCTGAGCTTCCTGGCATACCTGTCCGACGCCAGGTTCGGCGCGATGGTCTACAACGCCGCCCACAGCTACATGGCGCCGGTGGCGCTGCTGACGCTGGGCTTCGGCCTCGCCTCGCCCCTCACTTTGTCCATTGCCTTGATCTGGCTCGCCCATATCGGCATCGACCGGGCGCTCGGCTACGGCCTGAAATATTCCGCCGGGTTCGGCTTCACCCATCTCGGCCGGATCGGGCGGCAAAAGGACGCCTGACCCGGCGCGCGACCTCGCAAAATCCGGTGTTCCGGCCCGATTGACCGGGCAGCCCGATCAGGCTTGCTTCGCGCTCACGGGCTGGCGCCGAATTTGGCGTGGGCCCAATCGGCACGGCGGCGATCACGACACCTTGGCCCGCGCATCACGCAAGCATCGCCGAGATGCTCGCGACGGTCGTCCCTCGGCGCCGTGGAGGAGTTCTTGTAGGCGCTCTTCAAGCCAGGTCAGGCGGCAACGGCGTTGGAGTTAGATCGCGCCGATCTCGGCAAGGCAGGCCTGTGTCAGCGGCATGCGCTCGCCGACGAGACGCGGATCCTTACAATCCATGTTGAGCGCGAACACGGTGTGCGCCTCACCTTTCTCGGCCCAGCCGACCATCCAGCCGAGCGACGGCTCGCCGCGCTCGGCGCCCAAGAGGCCCGACTTGGCGCGGATTATGCTGTCGCCGACCTTGGTCACCGGCAGGATGTCGGCAACGAGATCCTGGCTGCGCTTTGAGATCGGCAGCGCACGGCGGCGCAGCCGATCGACGAAATCGACCTGCTCGACCGGATCGATGCGCAGAGCGCCCGTGAGCCAGAACTGGTCGATGCCACCGCCGATGTCGCGATTGCCGTAGTCGAGCTCGTCGACATATTTCTGCATGCGTTCCTGGCCGATGCGGCGCGCGATCTCCTGATAGACCGGCACCGCGCTGACCGCGATCGCACTGCGTAGCGTGTGATCCTTGTTCCAGGCCTCGATCGGACGCTTGACGCCGTCCCAGGGAAACACGTCCTTATCGGGGTCAGCGACCACGCCGGTCTCCAGCGCGATCAGCGAGTTCGGAATCTTGAAGGTCGAGGCCGGCAGCTTGCCCTCGCCCGAGCGCTCCTTGTCGCTGGCGACGATCAGATAGTCCTCGACCTTGTAGCCGACGAAGGTGCCTGCCGTACCGAGATCGGTGAAGCGTTTTGCAAGACTCTCACGGATTTCGTTGCGCGGCGGCGCGACATGCGCGAACGCACGTGATGGCAGTGTGGCGGCTGCGGCGAGCAGGCCAAGAGTAGAACGGCGGGTGAGCAAGAGCGGTATCCGATATTGATGAGAGTGGTCGCGACCATGCAGCCGCTAAGTGTTGAAACGATGACAGGTTGTTTTCACCGCCCCCGTCCCGACAGCCGCAGCACGAACACCAGCACCTCGGCGACGGCTTTGTAGAGATCCGGCGGGATCTCCTCACCGAGCTCGACCTTGGACAGTGCGCCGGCCAGAACCTCGTTCTCCTCGATCGGGATGTCGTGGACCTTGGCGATCTCGACGATCTTTTCGCCGATCGTGCCCCTGCCCTTGGCGACGACGACAGGCGCGCCAGAGCCCTTCTCGTAATGCAGCGCGATCGCAAGCC
This sequence comes from Bradyrhizobium sp. SZCCT0231, assembly GCF_018130245.1. Lineage (GTDB taxonomy): Bacteria > Pseudomonadota > Alphaproteobacteria > Rhizobiales > Xanthobacteraceae > Bradyrhizobium > Bradyrhizobium japonicum_F. The sequence continues at coordinate 82,002 of NZ_JAFCKP010000019.1, read as the reverse complement.
TGGATGGATCGCTCATGTCGCGCGATCCAGGAAGTGGCCGGCGCGGGCAGGCGCTGGTTGCGGCGGCGTGCCGTCGCGGACCACGATATCACCGGGCCTGAGCTCGGCCCTCGTCAATGCCTGGCTGAGCTCACCGACGCCGGCGCGAAGCTGCTGCGCCGTCGCCGGCCGCTCTGCCCACATCCGTACGAAGGTCTTGTCGCCGTTCAGCGTGATAAGCGCATGTACCGGACCGGCCGGCTCGACATTGAGCGAGAAGCGCGCGCGCCAGGCGCGCTGGGCGGGATCGGCGGACTCGTTGCCGCCATCGCGCGAGATCTCGAACTGCGCCATCGCGGTGCCCTGCCGGGTCGCGAACGGAATCTCGAAATTCCACTGCGGCACGGCCGGATCGATGCGGTGCCCGCTGGCGTCGGTGCGATCGGGGAGCGAGGCAACTTGCAACAGCGTCTGCCGCGCGATCGCGGCATCGGTATCGTCGAGCAGGCGATGCACGGTGGCAGCGAGCGGCGTGTCCGGCGCGAGCGATGGCGCGGCGATGGACTGCGGCGCCGGCAGCGCACCGCGGAATGGCGGGGGCGTCGCGTGTCCGGCCTCGAAGATGTGGCCATCCGGCACGGCCTTGTTGGAGCCGGGCACGTTGCCGGTCAGGCGCGGCAGGTTTTGCATGACCTCTTGCAGCAGGCTCGCGGCAAGGCCTGCGGACATGGTCCGTGATGTCGCCGCCTGCGAAACGCCGCCAGCGATATCGGCGAGCACGGCAGCGGCGGGATTGGCGCTGCGCGGCATTTGCGGCTGTTGGGCCGATGCCGCCTGCGCCGTCCCGCCTGCTGCCGCCGGTGCGATGCCGGCCTGCGGTGTCCCCGCGGCGCCGGTTGGAATCAAGGCGCCTTGCGTCGGTGGCACGGCGGTCTCAATCGTGGCCAGTGCCTGGCGCAGCACCAGCAGCGCCGCCTTCAAATCGGGCCTTGCGCCGGACGACGGCATCGCGCCCGCGGCGAGCGAAGCCTCGAGGAAAAGCCCTGATTTCTGGAAGGCCGATTCGATATCGCCGCCGTCGAGCCCGGCGTCGAGCGGCGTCTGCTGCGCCAGCACGTCCAGCACCGCCTGCTTCAAGCCTACGGGCAGGTCACTGCCGGTGACGACGGAGGCCAGATTGGCAAACAGCGGTGCCTGGCTGCCCTGCCTGGTTACGGCCTCGGCCGAAGCCACCGTGACGGCGACCTGCTCCGAAGGCGTCAGCGTGCTGCGTGCTGCGCCAGCCGATGGCGCAAGCGGCGGGCTCTCCACCAGCGAGGCCGCACGCGGCGTCAACGTGACCACGTCGGCGGCCGCCTCGCCTGCCCCGCCCACGACGGCGAGGCGGATGGCCCCGTCGTTCTGCGACACCGCCAGCTGGAGATTCTGCCCGGGCGACAGCGCGACTTCCGACATCACGTCGAGCGATAGATTTGCGATCGCGATCCGCACCAGATTGTCAGCGAGGACGCTGACGACCCTGGCATCGACGACACTGCCGGCTTGAAGCACAAGATCGGGTGTCGCCGCATCAGCCAAGGGGCTTGCGGCGCTGACGGGAACAATGGAGGTGACCGGCGTCGGCATCTCGGAGGCCTTTGGGGGTGCCAGCTACCGTAACGCTGCGTCGTAAACCTCTCGTTAAGGACCTGCGGGTGCGGGCGGCTTTACGGCCGCCAGCACCGCCACGGCCGCCTCGAAATCCCTGAGGCGGATGGCCCGGCGGCCAGCTGCTTCCTCGTCCACGCCCCATTGCTCGGCGTTCCAGTCCTCATCGACATGGGCGGCAGCCCAGACCTGGCCGGCGTCCTGCGCGCCATGGGCGAGTGCCAGCGCCAGCAGCGCCGAACCACTCAGGGTCGTCACCACATGAAGGGCAGCGACCGACCAGGCATCCTGCGGCAGCGCGGCGCGCGCGGCCCCGACCGCCTCATCCGGCTGCTTCACATGCATGACACCCTCGGACAGGATGAAATGCGCGCCCAGCGTCTCCGCCGCCCAAAACAGCACGGGATCCCAATGCGCGGCCTCGCGGGCAACCAGTCCTTCGGGGTGGCCGGCGCGATAGAACAGGAGATCAGTCTCGAAGTACTTTGCAAGGTCGTCGCTGACGAGCTCGACGCGGTCGATCACGCCCTCGACCACACTGTTGGCGATCCGCGTCAGCGGCATGGTCACGGGATCGATCGCCTCGCCTTGCGCGGCCCATTCGGCAGCCACCGCATCGGCGAGCGCGCGCGCAGGAATCACCACCTGGCGGCCGGAGGGCGTACGGATCGGCTTGCCGTCGAGGGTAATGGCGAAGCCGCCCTCGGCCTCGGTGACGCCGGCTTCCTTGTAGAAGCGTTTGCGCAGCGGCATGCGCGCGGATGCGCGCGCCGATTCCCGCGGATCCGGCGCGGGCTGCCCCGCAGCTTCTTCGAACAATTCGCGCATGTCGGTGTTTCGATCCTTGTCGTCAACCAAATTACCAGTGTCGTCATGGCTTCGCCAGGACGACGATGGGTGCTGCTAGTTCGCGCAACTGCGCGCATAAGTGCCGCGATCGGCCGGCCCCAGTCCTGCGGCAGCAGCGTCGTCGAGGCACTTCGAGACGCGATCGCTGAACGAATTGCGCGGGAGCGGCTGGTAGTTGTAGCGCGGCGGCGCGTCGAATTGCGGAACCTTCGGCACCTCGATCTTCGGCGGCGGTGGCGGCGAAGGCGGCGGAATGACTTGCGAGGGGCCCGGCAGCACATATTGTGCCCGCGCCCGCTGCCCCGTGAGCAGCGCGGTCAAAACCATGAGGCAGATCGAGAGCCGTTTCATGGGCGATATGTTGTGCTCCGCCCCGCCCCCGTTCAACCTGACTATTCCTCTGGCGCGTTCTCGATCGGATCAAATCTGGTTGCGTCCAGCCCGAGCAGGTTCCACGACTGCTGCATATGTGGCGGCAACGGCGCGGTGGCATCGATCACGCCGCCGCGCGGATGCGGAATGACGATGCGGCGCGCCAAGAGATGCAGCCGGTTTTGCAGGCCGCCTGGCAGCTGCCAGTTCTCGATGTTGAAATATTTGGGATCGCCGACGATGGGGTGGCCGATGTGGGCCATGTGGGCGCGCAGCTGGTGGGTGCGGCCCGTCACCGGCTTCAGCGACACCCAGGTCAGCTTGTTGCCGGCGGTCTCGACCACTGCATAATAGGTCACTGCGTGGCTCGCGCCCTCATCGCCATGCTGGGCGATGCGCATGATGGTGTCATCCTCGCCCTCATCCTTCGCCAGGAAGGTCGAGATGCGGCCCTGCTTGGGCTTCGGCAGGCCCGGTACCAGAGCCCAATAGACCTTTCGCGCCGAACGCGAGCGGAACGCGCCGGTCAGATGCGAGGCGGCGAAGCGCGTCTTGGCGATCAGGAGGCAGCCGGACGTTTCCCTGTCGATGCGGTGCACGAGGCGCGGCTTCTGGCCCTTGGCGTCGCGCATCACCTCCAGCATCTGGTCGATGTGCCGCGTCATGCCCGAGCCGCCCTGCACGGCAAGGCCGGCGGGCTTGTTCAGGACGAGGACGTCGTCGTCCTCAAAGATCGTCATCTCCTTCAGCGCCTTGAGCGTCTTCTGCGCAGCTTCCGAAAGCTCGCCGACCACCTTCGGCGCGTCGAGCTTCAGCGGCGGAATGCGGACGCTCTGTCCCTCTTCCAGCCGGTCCTTGCTATCGACGCGCTTGCCGTCGACGCGCAGCTCGCCTTTGCGCACGACACGCTGGATGTGGGAGAACGACAGGCCGGGAAAGCGCGCTTCCAGGAAACGATCAACGCGCATGTTGTTCTCGTCGGCCGTGACGGTGACGGTCTGCACCTTGGTCGGCAGCAGCGCCTCGACGGGTTTCTCCGGGGCAGACCTTTCCTGTGCAGCTTTGGGCGGACGCCGCTGTGGGCGCTCGCCCGCGAAGCGCGAAGGCTTACTGCCGAGCTTGCCACCCGGACGCGGCCCGGCCTTTGACGCGCTACGCGCCTGATGCGGACGCGCCTCCTTGCGCTCGTCGCGATCGCGAGGTTTTGGATTCATTCTCTTGATGCGGCGGCTCATGCGGTTCTTCCACGCTTTCGTCTTGTTATACTAGCTCAACCCGCAAGGTACGCCCGACGGCGCTTGCGGCGCGCTGTAAAGTATCCAGCGTCACCGAAGGTGTAGCAGGATCGAGGAGGCGATCGAGTTGACGGCGACTCGTCTTCATACGTTCGGCCATCGCCGTTTTTGTAATTCCCTGCGTCTTCATTGCTTCCGTTAGTTGCTCGGCGATGAGTTCCTTGATGGCGCGCTCCTCACAAGCACCAAGTATGCCTTGGTTAGCAAGAAACTCGTCGAACGTCTCATCGCTCACACGCGCTTTTCTCTTCGCCATTACATCACCTCTCGTCTGCGCTTCAGCGCAAGGTCGATATCCTGCCTTGGCGCCTTCTGCGTCTTCTTGATGAAGCCGTGAAGCAGGATCATCTGACCGCCTTTAAGACAGAAGATCACTCGCGCGATGCGGTTGCTGTCGAGATCACTCCGAACCTCCCACAATCCATCTCCCAGCGGAGCGCAATGCGGGCGTCCTATCGGCCAACCGAATTCGACTTTCTGAATATCCTTCCCGACTGTTCGTCGATCTTCGGAAGGCAATTCCAATATCCACTCGCGAACAGGATTTCGACCTGTCGAGCTGACGTAGAATCTCGCGGGAAGCTTCTTCGTGCGATCGATCATTCGGCTGCATTCATGTGTCATTTTTGACACGCAAATGCAAGCCTTCGTTTGGAGCCGCAGAGCCTATTTCCCGCCTCGCTCCTTGCGCAGCTTGGCCCAGTAATCCAGCCGCTTCCTGATCTCACGCTCGAAACCGCGCTCGGGCGGGTCGTAGAAGGTCCGGCGGCCCAGGGCTTCCGGGAAGTAGTCCTGGCCGGAGAAGGCATCGGGGGCGTCGTGGTCGTATTCGTAAGCCGCGCCGTAACCTTCCGACTTCATCAGCTTGGTCGGGGAATTGAGGATGTGCTTTGGCGGCAGCAGCGAGCCGGCTTGCTTTGCCACCTGCATCGCCGTGCCGAAGGCGGTGTAGACCGCGTTCGATTTCGGCGCGGTGGCGAGATAGACCACGGCCTGCGCAATCGCGAGCTCGCCTTCGGGATGGCCGAGGAAGTCGAAGGCGTCCTTGGCGGCATTGGCGATGACGAGCGCCTGCGGATCGGCAAGCCCGATGTCCTCGACCGCCATGCGCACGACGCGGCGGGCCAGGAACAGCGGGTCCTCGCCAGCGTCCAGCATGCGCGCGAGGTAATACAGCGCGGCATCGGGATCGGAGCCGCGCACCGACTTATGCAGCGCCGAGATCAGGTTGTAATGCCCATCGGCCGACTTGTCGTAGATCGGCGCGCGGCGTTGCAGGATGTCCTGCAACTGCGCGGCATTGAAAATCTCGTCCGCCCGCGCCGAACGCCAGACCTCTTCGGCAAGCGTCAGCGAGGCGCGGCCATCGCCGTCAGCCATGCGCACCAGCACCGCACGCGCCTCGGCATCGAGCGGCAGCTTCTTGCCCTCGACGGCTTCAGCATGCGCGAACAGCTTTTCGATCGCGGCGGCATCGAGCGAACGAAACACCAGCACGCGCGCGCGGGACAGAAGCGCCGCGTTGAGCTCGAAGGATGGATTCTCGGTGGTGGCGCCGACCAAGACGACGGTGCCGTCTTCCATCACCGGCAAAAACGAATCCTGCTGGGCGCGGTTGAAGCGATGCACCTCATCGACGAACAGCAGCGTGCCCTTGCCCATCTCGCGGCGGGCGCGCGCGGCATCGAACGCCTTCTTCAAATCGGCGACGCCGGAGAACACGGCCGAAATCTGCTCGAAATGCAGATCCGTCGCGTCCGCCAGCAGCCGCGCCACTGTGGTCTTGCCGGTGCCGGGCGGTCCCCAGAACACCAGCGAGCCCAGCGTGCGCGTCTCCAGCATGCGCGTCAGCGCCCCGTCGGGGCCGAGAATGTGATCCTGGCCAACGACCTCCGACAGCGCGCGCGGGCGCAGCCGGTCCGGCAGCGGATGCGGAGCCTCGTGATCGAGCCCCGCCGCGGCGAAGAGAGTTGGCGTCTCCTGTGGTCGCTTCGGACTCATCCGCCCAGCGTGACGTTGATCTGCTGGCCGCCGCGCACCAGCGTGATGCGCCAGATCCGCGGCCGCTCGCCTGCGGCCTTCTCGAGGTCGCCGGTCCTGCTGATCTTCTGGTTGTTGACGGCCAGGATGATGTCGCCCTTCTGGAAGCCGACATTCGCGGCCGCGGTATCGCCGCCGATATCGGTGATCACGACGCCTTCGGCGTCGGCATCCAGATGCAGCTCGTCAGCGACCGCCGGCGTGATGGTCGAAACCTTCGCGCCCTGGAACGGCGAGCGTGCGGTGACGACGAGTTCGTTGCGTCCGGTGTCGGGCGCGGTCTCGAGCGCGATCGTGAGCTTGACCGGCTTGCTGCCGCGCTGCACGTCGATCTGCGCGGCGCCGCCGAGCGGACGGGTCGCGAAGCGGTAGTCGAAAGCGTTGGGATCATCCACGGTCTGGCCGTCGATCCCGGTGATGAGGTCGGAGGACTTCAGGCCGGCCTTCGCTGCGGGGCCATTCGGCACCACGCTTGCGACCAGCGCACCGGTCGGCGAGCGCAGGCCGAGGCTTTCCGCGATCTCCGGCGTCACCGCCTGCAATTTTGCCCCGAGCCATGGCCGCTTCACCGCCTTGCCGCCGCTCTTGGCGGAGGCGACGACGACGCGCACCATGTTGGCGGGAATCGCAAAGCCGATTCCTTGCGAGCCGCCGGAGCGCGAATAGATCGCCGTGTTGATGCCGGCGAGCTTGCCGCTCATGTCGACCAGAGCGCCGCCGGAATTACCGGGATTGATCGCCGCATCGGTCTGGATGAAGAACTGGTAGTCGGTGATTCCGACCTGCGTACGCGCGAGCGCCGAGATGATGCCGTGGGTCACGGTCTGGCCGACGCCGAAAGGATTGCCGATAGCGAGCACGACGTCGCCGACGAGCAATTCGTCGGAATTGGTGAAGTCGAGGGTCGGGAATTTCTCCTTGCTGTCCTTCAGACGGAGCACGGCGAGATCGGTCCGGGAATCCTTGAGCAAGATCTCGGCCTCGAACTCGCGCTTGTCCGACAGCGACACCTTCACCTGGTCCGCGCCTTCGATGACGTGCACGTTGGTGACGACGAGGCCGGAGGCATCGACGATGACTCCGGAGCCGAGCGAACGCTGCATCTGCTCGGGCTGCTGGCCCGGCACGCCGAAGAAGCGGCGGAAGATCGGGTCGTCCAGCAGCGGATTGCGGTTCTGCACCACCTTGGCGGCGTAGACGTTGACGACCGCCGGCTGCACCCGCTGCACGATCGGCGCATAGGACAGCCGCAGCTCGGCCGGCGACGACGGGACGCGGCGGTCCTGCGCTGAGGCCGGATTGAAATGGGCCGAAAAGGCTATGCACAATGCCGTGACGGCGGCAGTCCAGGTCGCTCGAAACATTCCTACCTCTTGGAAAAGACGCCGGAATATAGGCGCGTTCGCCCCTCAATAGAAGGGCGCCAGCCGGCAATATTCGGCCCCTTCCCCGGTGCGTCCGGCATGCAAGCGGACCGTGCGAATCGGCAATTTGCCCGGACGGCAGATTGGCATGATGCGCGTCATTCTTGCATGGTGGTGTGAAGCGGATTCGGTTGCGGCGAATTTGCATCAGCGGGAACCCACGCAACCGGGCGCAGCGTCGCGGGGCAGTCATCGATCACACCTAGGCTCTCCGTTCGCGACTTGGGGAAATGCGACTTGGGGAAACGCGACTTGGGGAAATCAGTCAAACGATGGAGGCGTAACGTGAGCAGGACAAGAATTGCAGCCACCGCGATTGGTCTCGCCGGTGCGCTGGCGGCCTCGCAGGCTCAGGCCCAATCGGCAAGCAGCAGCGAGCAGGAGATCGCGCTCCTCAAGCAGCAGTTGAAGTTGCTCGAGCAGAAGCTCGACAAGCTCCAGAGCCAGACCGCGGCGAACACGGCGGCGACGGCAAAGGCGAAAGCCGAAGCCAAGGCTGAGGCCAAGGCCGAGGCGCGCTCGGAGGCAAAGGCCGCGGTGGCCAACGCCCATGCGGCGGTCCCGCTCAAGGGACCGGCGCCGGCATCCGGCGTCGTCGTGACGATGCCGAACAACCGGCCGACGATCTGCACCGCCGACCAGGCCAACTGCGTCGCCATCACCAGCCGCCTGCAGTGGGATGTCGGCGGCTATGACTATCGTCCCAACACCGCGGCCACCGCGCCGCAGAAGCTCGACAGCGGCCAGAACGTCCGCCGCGCGCGCATCGGTGTTGCGGGCAAGTTCTTCAACGACTGGAACTTCGCGCTGATCTACGATTTCGGCGGCTCGTCGGACGGATTCGGCGGTGCCGCGCCGGGATCGCTACCGGGCGGCGGCGTTTCCGGCGTCGAGAACGCCTATCTCAGCTACACCGGCCTGAAGCCGTTCGGCGGCAAGATGGCGATCGAGGCCGGCATCATGGATCTGCCATACACGCTCGACGAAGCGACGAGTTCAAACGACATCATGTTCATGGAGCGCGCCTCGCCCGCCGTGATCGCGACCAACATCGCCGCCGGTGACTTCCGTTCCGCAGCCGGTGCGCGCTGGTTCAACGACCAGCTCTGGATCGGCGGCTACGTCACGGGGCCCTCGACCGGCGCGATCCATTCCGCCTCGAGCGCGGCACCGGCCGGCACCAGCGAGCAATATGGCGCCGTGGCGCGCGTGGCCGGCAATCCCATCAGCGGCAAGGACTATTCGGTGCATATCGGCGCCGATGCGCAATGGTTGATCCAGCCGCCGCGCAATCTGATCGCCAATACGCAGACGGTGACCCTCAGCGATCGCCCCGAACTGCGGCTCGATCCAACGGCGCTGATCTCGACCGGCGCTATCGCCAACACCTCCGGCGCGCAGGTCTACAGCGTCGAAGCGGCGGCGACCTACGGGCCGTTCATCGTCCAGGGCGAGTATTTCTGGTACAATGTCGACCGCACGGCCAACACCGGTGTGCCGCTGGTCGGCGCGCCGAGCCTGAAATTCCAGGGTGGCTACGCGCAGGCGGGCTACGTGCTGACCGGCGAGGGCCGCACCTACAACGCGGCGAATGCGGCCTATCACGGCGTGAAGCCGGCGCATCCATTCTCGCTCGACGGCGGCGGCTGGGGCGCGTGGGAGATCGCAGGACGCTTCTCGACGATCGACCTCAACGACCAGCTCGCAACGGCGAGCGGCGTCGCCGGCGGCCGGCAGACGGTCTACACCCTCGCGCTCAACTGGTACGTCAACGGCAACGTGCGCTTCATGCTCGACTATCTGCACGGCACGGTGTCGCGGCAGGCTTCGCCGATCTCGACCGCCGATGTCGGCTCGAAGTTCGATGCGGTGGCGATGCGCACGCAGTTCGCGTTCTAGGCCCGCTCGTCGTCCCGGGGCGCGCGACAGCGCGAACCCGGGACCCATAGCCACAGGATTGAGTTTGACGAGGCCTCGGAGTTACCAGCTCGCGCCACAACTTGCTCTTGTGAGAATGCGGCGCCCGCGTCTCCAGAACTCACGCCGCGCGCTTCTTCTTCACGACCACGGGTGGCGGCGCGCAGGACAGCCGCTCCTGATGGCTCTCGCCCCAGGCCTTCAGGATGTCGATCACAGGCTTGAGGCTCTCGCCCAGCTCGGACAGGCAATACTCCACGCGCGGCGGCACCTCCGCATAGACCTTGCGGATGACGAGCTTGTCTTCCTCCAGCGCGCGCAGCTGCTTCGTCAGCATGCGCTGGGTGATGCCGGGCATCCGGCGGCGCAATTCGCCGAAGCGCTGGGTGCCGCTCTGCAGGTGATAGAGGATCACGCCCTTCCACTTGCCGTCGATCAGGTCCAGCGTCGCCTCGACCGAGCAGCCCGGACGACGGGCAAAATTGCGCCGTTTCATGCGTGTTTTCCCAATAGTATCCAAACAGGGACTATATCCCCCAAATTTACAGTACTTGCCAAACCGGAGCCAGCGGGACAGTTAGCAGGCCAGGCGCACATCACAAGCTATCGCGCCATCTGATGGAGACACGCCATGAAGGCCGTCGGCTACAAGAAATCGCTCCCGATCGAGGATGCGGAGTCACTGATCGATTTCGAGACCGCCAAGCCCGAGCCCGGAGGACGCGACATCCGCGTCGCCGTGAAGGCGATCTCGGCCAACCCGGTCGATTATAAGGTGCGCAAGCGCGCCGCCCCGCCCGAGGGTGAGACGAAGATTTTGGGCTATGATGCGGCTGGAGTGGTCGATGCGGTCGGACCTGAGGTCACGCTGTTCAAGCCGGGCGACGAGGTATTCTACGCCGGCTCGATCCTGCGCCAGGGCACCAACGCCGAATTCCACCTGGTCGACGAGCGCATCGTCGGCAACAAGCCGAAGAGCCTGTCGTTCGCGCAAGGAGCCGCCCTTCCCCTCACCTCCATCACCGCCTGGGAGCTGCTGTTCGACCGTCTCGGTGCAGTGCCGGGCAAGAGTGTCGATCCACGCACGCTGCTGATCACGGGCGGCGCCGGCGGCGTCGGCTCGATCCTGATCCAGCTCGCGCGCCGCCTCACCGGGCTGACGGTGCTTGCCACCGCGACGCGGCCGGAGTCGCAGAAATGGTGCCTCGATCTCGGCGCGCATGCGGTGATCGACCACGGCAAGCCGATGAAGGAGCAGATCGAGAAATTGAAGCTGCCTCCGGTCGCGCTGGTCGCAAGCCTCACCTTCACCGACCAGCACTACAAGGCGATCGCCGATCTCATGGCTCCCCAGGGCCGGTTCGGCCTCATCGACGATCCCCCGGAATTTGCTATGAGCACGTTCAAGGGCAAGGCGATCTCGGTGCACTGGGAATCGATGTTCACGCGCTCCTCGTTCCAGACGCCTGACATGATCGCGCAGCATCATCTGCTCAATGATGTGGCCGACCTCATCGACAAGGGCGTGTTGCGCACCACGCTCGACCAGACCTTCGGCACGATCAACGCCGCCAACCTCAAGCGCGCGCACGCGCTGCTGGAAAGCGGCAAGTCGCGCGGCAAGATCGTGCTGGAGGGGTGGTAGGCGAAGGCCTCGTAGGGTTGGCAAAGGCACTTGCGCCGTGCCCACCATCTCCTCGACACGCGCAATCAAGGTGGTGGGCACGCTTGCGCTTTGCCCACCCTACGGCACCGGCACCCCTTCAACGAACATCAGCCGCCGCTCCAGCGCTGTCCGCCGCAGCTTCAACGCCTCGGCATATTCCGGCGAGGCGTACCATTCCTTCAGCCTCGCCATCGACGGGAATTCGACGATGACGATGGCCTTCGGCGGAAGGTTGCCTTCCGCCAGCTCGGCCTTGCCGCCACGGACAAGATAGCGCCCGCCAAACTGCGCGATCGTCTTCGCGGCGAGCGCGCGATAGGCTTCAAATCCCTCGAGATCGCGCATCTCGACTTCGGAAATCACATAAGCGGTCATAGGCGGCTCTTACGCGATCGTGTTGACGATGCCACCTTCCGCACGCAGCGCCGCACCGTTGGTGGCGGAGGCTTCCTTCGACGCAACGTAAACAACCATATTGGCGATCTCGTCGACGCTCGCAAAACGCTGGATCAGCGAGCTCGGGCGATGCTGCCTAACGAAATTCGCCGCGGCCTCGTCCACGGACTGGCCGTTCTGCTTGGCGAGATCCTTGACGAACGTCTCGACGCCCTCCGACATGGTCGGGCCCGGCAGCACGGAGTTGACGGTGACGCCGGTGCCGCGGGTGAGCTGCGCCAAGCCGCGCGCGACAGAAAGCTGCGCCGTCTTGGTCATGCCGTAGTGGATCATCTCGACGGGAATATTGAGGCCGGACTCCGAGGAGATGAAGACGATGCGGCCCCAGTTGCGCGCGAGCATGCCTTTCATGTACGCACGCGACAGCCGCACGCCGCTCATCACATTGACCTCGAAGAAGCGGCTCCAGTCCTCGTCCGGGATATCGAAGAAGTCCTTGGGCTCGAAGATGCCGGCATTGTTGATGAGGATGTCGATCTCGGGCAGCGCCGCAACGAGTGCCTTGCAGCCTGCGGCGGTCGAGACGTCGGCCGCGATGCCACGGACCTTGGCGCCCGTCCCTTCCAGCTTGCGTACCGCCGCATCGACCTTGTCCTGGCCGCGGCCGTTGATCACGACGCTCGCGCCCGAGCCGGCGAGGCCCTTGGCGATGGCGTGGCCGATGCCGGCGGTCGAGCCGGTCACGAGGGCGGTCTTTCCGGAAAGGTCGATGTTCATGCGATATCTCCATGGATGTGGATGGAGATATCGGAAGCGGCTCCCTCAGCTGCAATCAGGGCTCACTGACGCGTGAGGATTGTAGGGCGGCAAAGCGACTTGTCCGCCGTAGCCCGAAGAGCGAAGGCGGAAGCGTGCCCACCATCTTGGCGCGGCTTGTGGACTGAATGGTGGGCACGGCGCGCGAAGAGCGCGCCTTTGCCCACCCTACCGTTCCTACGCAGCAAAAAAGCGGCGCCGAAGGCGCCGCTTTTGAAACTTCATGCCGAGCAGCTTACGCCGCCTCGGCTTCCTTTTCCTGCACCGGGCCGGAGTCCTGGCCCTTGGCATCGACGTCGCGATCGACGAACTCGATCACGGCCATCGCGGCGTTGTCGCCGTAGCGGAAGCCGGCCTTGATGATGCGGGTGTAGCCGCCCTGGCGGTCCTTGTAGCGGGTCGCGAGCGTGTCGAAGAGCTTCTTGACCATGTCGACGTCGCGCAGCTCGGAGATGGCCTGACGGCGCAGCGACAGGCCGCCCTTCTTGCCGAGGGTGACGAGCTTCTCGACGATCGGGCGAAGCTCCTTGGCCTTGGGCAGCGTGGTGACGATCTGCTCGTGCTTGATCAGCGCGGCCGCCATGTTGGCGAACATCGCGCGGCGGTGCTCGGCCGTGCGGTTGAGCTTCCGATGAACCTTGCCGTGACGCATGTGTGTAGTCCTTCTTCGATTGTGTCGCGGTGGTTCAGCGACTGGTCTTCAGGTGGGCTTCCTGCGTTCGCCCTAGGCCGCGAATAGCGAATGGCGAGTAGCGAATGGATGATCTTCCTATTCGCTATTCGCCACTCCCAACTCGCTCAGTAGTGATCCTCGAAGCGCTTGGCGAGCTCGTCGATGTTCTCCGGCGGCCAACCCGGCACTTCCATGCCGAGGTGCAGACCCATCTGGGCCAGCACTTCCTTGATCTCGTTCAGCGACTTGCGGCCGAAGTTCGGGGTACGGAGCATTTCGGCTTCGCTCTTCTGCACGAGGTCGCCGATGTAGACGATGTTGTCGTTCTTCAGGCAGTTGGCCGAACGCACCGACAGCTCGAGCTCGTCCACCTTCTTGAGGAAGGCCGGGTTGAAGGCGAGGTCCGGGATGATCTCCTGGGCGACTTCCTTGCGCGGCTCTTCGAAGTTGACGAACACGTTGAGCTGATCCTGCAGGATGCGGGCGGCATAGGCCACCGAGTCATCCGGCGTGATCGCGCCGTTGGTCTCGATCGTCATGGTCAGCTTGTCGTAGTCGAGGATCTGGCCCTCGCGGGTGTTCTCGACCTTGTAGGAGACCTTGCGGACCGGCGAGTACAGACTGTCGACCGGGATCAGGCCGATCGGCGCGTCCTCGGGACGGTTGCGCTCGGCGGGCACGTAGCCCTTGCCGGTCGAGACCGTGAACTCCATGCGGATCTCGGCGCCCTCGTCGAGGGTGCAGATCTGCAGATCGGGGTTGAGCACGACCACATCGCCGACGGTCTGGATGTCGCCGGCAGTGACGACGCCCGGACCCTGCTTCTTCACGACCATGCGCTTGGGGCCTTCGCCCTGCATCTTGATCGAGATGTCCTTGATGTTCAGCACGATGTCGGTGACGTCCTCACGGACGCCCGCGATCGAGGAGAACTCGTGCAGCACGCCGTCGATGTGCACCGACTGCACCGCCGCGCCCTGGAGCGAGGAGAGCAGGATGCGGCGCAGCGCATTGCCGAGGGTTTGGCCGAAACCACGCTCGAGCGGCTCGGCGACGATGGTCGCGAAACGCGAGGGATCGCTGCCGGGCGTGACCTGGAGCTTGTTCGGCCGAATCAGTTCTTGCCAATTTTTCTGGATCGTCACTGTTTCACCCATACAGGCCAGTCAATTTGACAGTTCAAATACTGGCGTTGGAGAAAGGCCGCAGGTCGCACCCGCGGCTTCTTGCAAAGTCGCTGCGGGCGCCGACGCGCCCGCAACTGGTAGAAATCAAACGCGACGACGCTTGCGCGGACGGCAACCGTTGTGCGGGATCGTGGTCACATCGCGGATCGAGGTGACGGTGAAGCCTGCGGCCTGGAGCGCACGGAGCGCCGATTCGCGACCCGAACCGGGGCCGGCGACCTCGACTTCCAGCGTGCGCATGCCGTGCTCCTGCGCCTTCTTGGACACATCCTCGGCGGCGACCTGCGCGGCGTACGGGGTCGACTTGCGCGAACCCTTGAAGCCCATCGTGCCGGCCGAGGACCAGGCAATCGTGTTGCCCTGTGCGTCGGTGATGGTGATGGTCGTGTTGTTGAACGACGAGTTCACATGCGCGACGCCGGAGGCGATGTTCTTGCGCTCACGACGACGAACGCGGGTGGCTTCCTTGCCCATTGAGTCCCTTTCCTGAAGATCTCAAACGCCGCCGTAATGCCAGCGGCTACACCTGTGGAAGCGAATAGCGAGTAGCGAATGGCGAATAGGGAAAATCCCTACTCGCCATTCGCCATTCCCGATTCGCGAGTTTACTTCTTCTTGCCGGCGATGGCCTTGGCCGGGCCCTTGCGCGTGCGCGCATTGGTGTGGGTGCGCTGACCTCGCACCGGCAGACCACGACGATGACGCAGGCCGCGATAGCAGCCGAGGTCCATCAGACGCTTGATGTTGATGCCGACCTCACGACGCAGGTCGCCCTCGACGAGATAGTCGCGGTCGATGACTTCGCGGATCTGGAGCACTTCGGCGTCGCTGAGCTGATTGACGCGACGGTCCTCGGGGATCTTCACCTTCTCCATGATCTCGCCGGCGATCTTCGCGCCGATGCCATGGATGTACTGGAGCGCGATCAGCACGCGCTTGTTGGTGGGAATGTTCACGCCGGCAATACGGGCCACGGCCTTCTCTCCTGTTGCCGATCCCTCGTCAGGAATCGGGCTTTAAGTGCTTGCTTTCTCGGGCAGGTGTTCACAAACGCGAACACGACGCCCACCCCCGGTCTTCCTGGGGCCCGGCATCGTCTGAAACTATCCGACTTGGATGCGGGGCTTATTAGGGGATTCCGGGGGCCTTCGTCAACCGCTGCTAGCGCTTGGCTCGCTTTTTCGTGACCTTTTTTGCGGCCTTTTTGGCACCCTTTTTGACTGTCTTCTTGGTGGTCTTCTTGGCTGCTTTCTTGACGGTTTTCTTGGTGGCTTTCTTGGCCGCCTTCTTGGGACCTTTCACCACCGATTTGGCGGCCTTTTTGGCCGATTTTGCGCCCTTTTTGGCCGTTTTCGTCGGCTTTGCGACCGCCCTCTTCCCCGCCTTGGCCTTTTTGGCCGGCGCCGCCTTGGCAGCGCTCCGGGCATGCGTCTTGCCATGGCTCTTGGGCTCGACCGCCCCCAGCGCCAGGAGCTGGCGGTGGATGGCGCGGGTGACCTCCTCGATGGCCATCATGCCGTCGATGGTCGAGAGCTTCCGACGCTCGGAATAGTAGTGAATCAGCGGTTCCGTCTGGCTGCGGTAGCTGGCAAGCCGCTTGGTCAGGACCTCCGGGGTGTCGTCGAGCCGGACCTCCTCGCCGCGCTCCCGCATCTGGGCAACGCGGGTCTCGACGCGGCTCAGCAGCGCGCTCTCGTTGACGCGGAGCTCGATCACAGCGTCGAGCTTGAGATGCTTGCGCTTGAGCAGCTCGTCCAGCGCCTCGGCCTGCGGCACGGTGCGCGGGAAACCATCGAGGATGAAACCGTTCTTGGCGTCCGGCTGGTCGATGCGGTCGGAGATGATTCCCACCACGACGTCATCAGGCACGAGGCCGCCGCCGGCCATGATCTCCTTGGCCTTCAGCCCGACCGGCGTTCCGGCCGCAACCGCGGCACGCAGCATCTCGCCGGTCGAGAGCTGGACGATGCCATAGCGCTGCACCAGGAGCTGGGCCTGAGTCCCCTTGCCCGACCCCGGCGGTCCCAGAAGTATAATTCTCATCGGCGTACGCCCCCCGGATTGGTGAGCGATACGTCGCGCACCTGTGTTTGAAGATCGAGAATAGTGCAAACCACAATCAGCGCCGCACCACCATCGACGACCATACTATAAGGCAGACCGATCCCGTAAAGGTCGAACACCTCCGGAATCAACTGCAACGCCGTCAGGTAGACGGCTCCGACGACTGTCGTCAATGACACGACGCGATCGAGATAGCCGGCGGTGGCCTCGCCCGGTGCGACACCGGGAATCGTGCCATGACGCTGCGCCAGGGATTTGGCCGTGTCTTCGGGATCGACGACATAGGCCGTGTAGATGAAGGCGAGCACGAAGACCGCGATCGACACGAGGATCATGTGCGCCGGCTGCCCCAGCTGGAGATGCCGGTAGGCCGCAGCGACCAAGGGGTGGTCGCCGCCCAGGATGAATCCGGCAAAGGCGAGCGGCAGAAAGAAGATCCACGGCGCCACGGTGACCGGAATCAGGAACCCGGCGCTGTTGAGCTTGATCGGCAGCACGGCAGTGCGCGCCGGCAATTGCCGCGCGCCGACATCGAGCGCGCCGAACTCGACTCGAACATTTCGCCGCGCGCCTTCGACGAGAACGATCACGGCGACGGTCACGACCCAGAGCAAAGCGTGGATGAACACGAGATTGCCCGAGACCGCTCCGCTCCGCACGACATTTGCGATGCCGGCGACGTGTTGCGGCAGGGAGACGAGCATGCCGACACTCAAGATCAGCGCCAGGCCGTTGCCGATGCCGTAGCGGGTGATCAGTTCGCTGAGCCACACCAGCACGAAGACACCGCCAACCATCGAGGCCGTAGCCGTCGTCACGAACCAGCCGTCCGGATTTCTGACGAGCTCCGGAATGGAAATCAGCGCCGAGGCGACGCCGTAGGCTTGAAAGGCAGCAAGAGCCAGCGTGAGTCCGAGCGTTGCACGGGCGACCTTGCGTCGGCCGTCCTCGCCCGACCGCTCAAGCGAATTCAGGCCGCGCCACACCACCGACAACAACCGGACAAAGATCGCCGCAGTCAGGTAGGGAATGAGGCTGAGCGAAAAGAGCGAAAGGCGGACGTTGAAGTTGGGTAACGACGAGAGGCGCGAAACATCCACTCCCGCGACCGGGATCTGCGTGCCGAGCCTGAAAAGGAGCAGCGCGCCAATCGTGAAAGCGATTCGGCGCGCGAGCTCCCTGCTCATCTACGGCGGCCCCGCAGCTTGGACTTCCGGATCAGGCCTTCGTACTGGTGCGCCAGCAGATAGCCCTGGACCTGCGCGACCGTGTCCATGGTGACGCTGACGACGATCAGCAGCGAGGTGCCGCCGAAATAGAACGGCACCGAGGCGTAGGAGATCAGGATCTCAGGGATCAAGCAGACGATCGCCAGATAGATGGCGCCCAGCACCGTGATCCGCGACAGCACGTAGTCGATATACTCCGCGGTGCGCTCGCCCGGGCGGATGCCCGGAATGAAGCCGCCGTGCTTTTTCAGATTGTCCGCGGTCTCGGTCGGGTTGAACACGATCGCGGTGTAGAAGAACGCGAAGAACACGATCAGCGCCAGGTACATGATCAGGAACAGCGGGCGGCCATGGCCGAGCTGGGTGTTGATCCACTGGAACCACTCCGGCCCACTGCCCGCGTTGAAGTTCGCAACCGTGGTCGGCAGCAAGAGCAGCGAGGACGCGAAGATCGGCGGGATCACGCCGGAGGTATTGAGCTTGAGCGGCAGATGCGAGGACTGGCCCTCGAACATCTTGTTGCCGACCTGGCGCTTCGGATACTGGATCAAGAGCCGGCGCTGCGCGCGCTCCACGAACACGATGAAGGCGATCACGGCGACGGCCATGATGATGACGACCAGGATCAGGCCGGTCGACATCGCACCCTGACGGCCGAGCTCGAGCATGCTGGCGAGCGCCGCGGGCAGCTCGGCGACGATGCCGGCGAGAATGATCAGCGAGATACCGTTGCCGATGCCGCGCGAGGTGATCTGCTCGCCCAGCCACATCAGGAACATGGTGCCGCCGGTCAGCGTGATCGCCGTGGACAGGCGGAAGAACATGCCGGGCTCGCTGACGACATTGCCGGCGCCTTCGAGGCCCACCGCGATGCCATAGGACTGGAACGCAGCCAGGATCACG
This sequence comes from Bradyrhizobium sp. SZCCT0231, assembly GCF_018130245.1. Lineage (GTDB taxonomy): Bacteria > Pseudomonadota > Alphaproteobacteria > Rhizobiales > Xanthobacteraceae > Bradyrhizobium > Bradyrhizobium japonicum_F. The sequence goes on along the minus strand of NZ_JAFCKP010000019.1, from coordinate 63,545 downwards.
GTCAGATAACGGGTGTACTGGTTCAGCGTCTTGCGGCCGGCCTCACCCTCTTTCTTCAGCGCCTCGAGCTGCGGCGAGACGGTGGTCAGGAGCTGGATGATGATCGAGGCCGAGATGTACGGCATGATGTTCAGCGCGAAGATCGCCATGCGGTGAATGCCACCGCCGGCGAACATGTTGAACATGCCGAGGATGCCGCCCGCCTGGGAGCGGAACACCTGCTCCCAGATGTTGGGATCGATGCCGGGCAGCGGGATGTAGGTCCCGAGCCGATAAACGAGCAGCGCACCCAGGGTGAACCAGATGCGCTTCTTCAGTTCGTCGGCCTTGGCAAACGCGCCGAAATTGAGATTGGCTGCCAGTTGTTCCGCTGCAGAGACCATCTTGGACTTTCTCCCGCCGCCTGTTGCGCCGTTATGCCCGCGGCCGGGCTAGTTTAGCGGACGCCGGACATTATCTGGGGCTCGGCTTCGATAAGTCCACGTCCCGCATGCGTAAAGGCCCGCGCGCCGCGGGCCGATGACGCAGTTGTTACGCCGCCTCGCCTTCTTCCTTGGCAGGGGCGAGGATCTTCACCGAGCCGCCGGCCTTTTCGACCGCCGCGATCGCGGTCTTGCTGGCGCCGTGCACTTCGATGTTGAGCTTGGACTTGAGCTCGCCGCGGCCGAGCAGCCGCAGGCCGGCCTTGGCACGGCGCAGCACGCCACCCTTCACCAGGGCCTCGACGTTCACGACGCTGCCGGCGTCGATCTTCTTGGCATCGACCGCCTCCTGGAGCCGGTCGAGATTGATCTCGGCGAACTCGACGCGGAAGATGTTGTTGAAGCCACGCTTGGGCAGACGGCGATGCATCGGCATCTGGCCGCCTTCGAAACCCTTGATGCGCACGCCCGAACGCGCGGTCTGGCCCTTGCCGCCGCGGCCGGACTGCTTGCCCTTGCCGGAACCGATGCCGCGGCCGACGCGCATACGCTTCTTGCGCGAGCCGGCGTTGTCGGCGATATCGCTGAGCTTCATCGCCCTTCTCCTTGTGTCTTGCGCACGATCTTCACCGAAAACCGGTAGCCCGCTTTCCGGGATCGCGCGCCGCTTCTTACTTCTCGTCGACGATGCGGACGAGATGGTGAACCTTCTCGATCATGCCGCGCACGGCCGGAGTATCCGGCAGTTCGCTGGTGCGGCCGATCTTGTTGAGCTTGAGCCCGATCAGCGTCGAGCGCTGCGAGTGATGGCGGCGGATCGCGCTGCCGGTCTGCTCGAGCTTGATCGTCTTTGCGGCCTTGGCCATGGGAGTCTACTCCGAAAAGCTTCCGTTAGTCGGCAGCCGCCTCGGCATCGCCGCCGATACGGCGGGACTGGAGGGTGGACACCTTGATGTTGCGGCGGGCAGCGACCGAACGCGGCGAATCCTGGTGCTTCAGCGCATCGAAGGTCGCGCGCACCATGTTGTACGGGTTCGACGAGCCGATCGACTTGGCCACCACGTCCTGGACGCCGAGCGTCTCGAACACGGCGCGCATCGGGCCGCCGGCGATGATGCCGGTACCGGCGGGAGCTGCACGCAGGTAGACACGGCCCGCACCATGACGGCCGGCAATGTCGTGATGGAGCGTGCGGCCCTCGCGCAGCGACACGCGGGTCAGGTTGCGCTTGGCGGACTCGGTGGCCTTGCGGATCGCCTCGGGCACTTCGCGCGCCTTGCCGTGACCGAAGCCGGCGCGGCCCTTCTGGTCGCCGATCACGACCAGCGCCGCGAAACCGAAGCGCTTGCCGCCCTTGACGACCTTGGCCACGCGATTGATGTGGACGAGCTTGTCGACGAACTCGCTGTCGCGCTCCTCGCGCTCCCTGCGTTCACGTCCGCCGCCGCGTTGATCGCGTCCACCACGTTGTTCGCGTTCAGCTGCCATGGTTTTTCCAATCCTTCAGAGGCTTACGCCTCAATCCTCAAATTCTGTTAGAAGCTCAGCCCACTCTCACGCGCCGCGTCGGCCAGAGCCTTGACGCGCCCGTGATAGAGATAGCTGCCGCGATCGAACACGACTTCCTTGACGCCCTTCTCGGCGGCGCGTTCGGCCAGCAGCTTGCCGACCGCCTTCGCCGCATCGATGTCGGCGCCGGTCTTGCCGCCGTCGCGCATCGACTTCTCGAGCGAGGAGGCAGAGGCCAGCGTCTCGCCCTTCAGGTCGTCGATGACCTGGGCGTAGATGTGCTTGGACGAGCGGAACACCGACAGACGCGGACGACCACCACCGGAGCGGCGCAGCTTCAGCCGCACACTCCGCTTGCGCCGGGCATTCGTAACCTTGGCTTTGGACATGACCGGCTCCGTTACTTCTTCTTGCCTTCCTTGCGGAAGATGAATTCGCCAACATACTTCACGCCCTTGCCCTTGTAGGGCTCCGGCGGGCGATAGGCGCGGATCTCGGCGGCGACCTGGCCGACGCGCTGGATGTCGCTGCCCGACACCGTGATCTCGGTCGGCTTCGGCACGGCGATGGTGATCCCCTCCGGGATCGGATAGACCACGTCGTGGCTGTAGCCGAGCGCGAGCTGCAGGTTCTTGCCCTGCATCGCGGCACGGTAACCGACGCCGGTGATCTCGAGCTTCTTCTCGAAGCCCTTGGTGACGCCTTCGACCAGATTCGCGACCTGGGCGCGAGCGGTACCGTACAGCGCGCGGGCGCGGTTGGTGTCGGCCCGCGGCTTGACCTTGATCTGGCCGCTCTCGAGTTTCACCTCGACGTCGTCATGGACGATGAACTGAAGCTGGCCCTTCGGCCCCTTCATCTTGACGGTCTGCCCATCGACGGTCGCGGTCACACCCGACGGAACCGCCACAGGCCTTTTGCCAACTCGTGACATGGATGAAAAATCCTTCTCAGAACACCGTGAAGAGGACTTCACCGCCCACATTCGCGTCGCGCGCGCTGTGGTCGGCCATGATCCCCTTCGGCGTCGACAACACCGAAATGCCGAGCCCATTGTTGACCCGCGGCAGGTTCTTCACCGAGGCGTAAACGCGGCGCCCGGGCTTGGAGACACGTTCGATCTCGCGGATCACGGGCTCGCCGTCGAAATACTTCAGCTCGATCTCGATCTCGCTGCGGCCCGAGGAGTGCTCGAGCGTGGCGTAACCGCGGATGTAGCCTTCGGTCTTGAGGACCTCGAGCACGTTCTCGCGCATCTTCGAGCCAGGCGTGGAGACCTTGGTCTTGGAGCGCATCTGCGCGTTGCGGATACGGGTGATCAGATCGCTGATTGGATCGTGCGTAGACATCTAAACGACCCTCCTTACCAGCTGGACTTCACGAGGCCCGGGACCATGCCCTTGGAGCCAAGGTCGCGCAGCGCGATACGGGACAGCTTGTTCTTGCGGTAGTTCGAGCGCGGGCGGCCCGACAGCTCGCAGCGCAAGCGGATGCGGGTCGCCGACGAGTTGCGCGGCATTTCCGCCAGCTTCAGGGTCGCGGCGAACCGCTCCTCCATCGGCAGCGTCTTGTCGGCGATGATCGCCTTCAACCGTTCGCGCTTGGCGGCGGCGTTCTTCACCATCCGCTTGCGCCGGTTGTTCTTCTCGACTGAACTCTTCTTTGCCATGCTTGGCTCCTGGGTATCCGCGTTTGAGAGGCTCTAGGTCAGCGTCTCACTGCCGGAACGGGAAATTGAAAGCGGTCAACAAGGCCCTCGCCTCTTCGTCGGTCTTGGCCGTGGTGCAGACGGTGATGTCCATACCGCGGGCTTCCGCGACCTTGTCGAAGTCGATCTCGGGGAAAATGATGTGCTCCTTGATGCCGAGCGAATAGTTGCCGCGGCCGTCGAAGCTCTTCGGGTTCAGGCCGCGGAAGTCGCGGACGCGCGGCAGCGCGACATTCACCAGGCGATCGATGAACTCGTACATGCGGGCCTTGCGCAGCGTGACCTTGCAGCCGATCGGCTGGTTCTCACGCAGCTTGAACGTCGCGATCGCGATGCGCGAATAGGTCACGATCGCCTTCTGGCCGGCGATCTGGGTCAGCTCGGCAGCGGCGGTCTCGGCCTTCTTGCGATCGTTGACGGAATCGCCAACGCCCATGTTCAGCACGACCTTGTCCAGACGCGGAACCTGCATGACGTTCTCATAACCGAACTTCTCGGTCAGAGCCGTGCGGATCTTCGCGTCATATTCCGCGCGCAGGCGCGGCGTGTAAGCAGCCTCAGCCATCGATCTCAGCTCCCGAGCTCTTGGCGATGCGGACCTTCTTGCCGTCCGCCAGAATCTTGAATCCGATGCGGGTCGGCTTTCCGTCCTTGCCGACATACGCGATGTTGGACAGTTGGATCGGCGACTCCTTCGAGATGATGCCGCCCTCCTGGGCCTGCGTCTGCTTCTGGTGACGCTTGACCATGTTGATGCCGCGCACGAGCGCCGTGCCGGCGTCGGGACGCACCTCGAACACTTCGCCGGTGCGGCCCTTGTCGCGGCCGGTCAGCACGACGACCTTGTCGCCCTTGCGGATCTTCGCAGCCATCACAGCACCTCCGGCGCGAGCGAGATGATCTTCATGTGGTTCTTGGCGCGCAGCTCGCGCGGCACGGGCCCGAAGATACGGGTGCCGACCGGCTCGGACTGGTTGTTGATCAGAACGGCGGCGTTGCGGTCGAAGCGGATGACCGAACCGTCGGCGCGGCGGATGTCCTTGCGGACGCGCACCACGACGGCCTTCATCACGTCGCCCTTCTTCACCTTGCCACGCGGGATAGCTTCCTTGATCGACACGACGATGATGTCGCCGATCGTGGCGTAGCGGCGCTTGGAGCCCCCGAGCACTTTGATACACATGACACGGCGTGCGCCAGAATTGTCGGCCACGTCGAGGTTGGTCTGCATCTGAATCATTGATGCACCTCGTCCTCTTTCTCTTTGCGCCAGCCCAGCCGGCGCTCAACATTTCCCTGAAGTCAGTCGGCTAAAGCCAACAGATCAGGCGCTTTTCTTGTGTTCGCCCCGGATCACGACCCAGCGCTTCAACTTCGAAATCGGCTTCGTTTCCTCGATCCACACCATGTCGCCCGGCTTGAACTCGTTGCTCTCGTCGTGCGCGTGGTAGTTCTTCGAACGGCGGATCGTCTTCTTGTAGATCGGGTGCGTGAAGCGGCGATCGACGCGCACCACGATGGTCTTGGCTTGCTTGTCGCTGACGACCACGCCCTGCAAAGTACGTTTCGGCATCTTCGTAAGCCTCTTACTTCTTCTTCGCGCGCGTCTGCGCGGCGATGGTCTTGATCCGGGCGATGTCACGGCGAGCTTCGCGCAGGCGCGAGGTGTTCTCGAGCTGCCCGGTGGCGCGCTGGAAGCGCAGGTTGAAGCGCTCCTTCTTCAGGTTCAGGATGGCGTCATCCTGCTGGTCGGGGCTCATCGCGCGGATGTCTTCGATCTTCATCTGGGCCATGGCCATTACTCCGCAATGCGCTCGACGAAGCGCGTCTTGATCGGCAGCTTGGCGGCCGCCAGGGTCAGCGCCTCACGCGCCGTCTGGGTGTTGACGCCGTCGATCTCGAACAGCACCCGGCCCGGCTTGACGCGCGCGACCCACAATTCCGGCGAACCCTTGCCGGAGCCCATGCGGACTTCGGCCGGCTTCTTCGACACCGGAACATCGGGGAACACGCGGATCCAGACGCGGCCGGCGCGCTTCATGTGACGGGTCAGCGCGCGACGAGCGGCTTCGATCTGGCGCGCGGTAACGCGCTCAGGCTCGGTCGCCTTCAGGCCGAACTGGCCGAACGCCAACGTCGCGCCCGAAGACGCAACGCCGTGGATGCGGCCCTTATGCGCCTTCCGGAACTTCGTTTTCTTAGGTTGCATCATGGCTTTAAGCCCTCAAATTCCTGTGCGGCTTTAGGCTGCAGCCGTGTCGCGGCGCTGACGGCCACGGTCACCACTGCCACCCGTCTCGCCTTCGGCCATTCTCTTGTCCTGGGCCATCGGATCGTGCTCGAGGATCTCACCCTTGAAGATCCAGACCTTGACGCCGCAGGTGCCGAAGGTCGTGAACGCGGTCGCGACGCCGTAGTCGATGTCGGCGCGCAGCGTGTGCAACGGCACGCGGCCTTCGCGATACCACTCCATGCGCGCGATTTCCGCACCGCCCAGACGTCCCGAGCAGTTGATGCGGATGCCCTCCGCGCCGAGGCGCATCGCCGACTGCACGGCGCGCTTCATGGCGCGGCGGAACGCCACGCGGCGCTCGAGCTGCTGCGCGATCGACTCGGCCACCAGCGTCGCATCGAGCTCCGGCTTGCGGATCTCGACGATGTTGATGACGACGTCGGACGAGGTGATGTCCGCGACCTTCTTGCGCAGCTTGTCGATGTCCGCGCCCTTCTTGCCGATCACCACGCCCGGACGAGCCGAGTGGATGGTGACGCGGCACTTCTTGTGCGGACGCTCGATCACGATGCGGGCGACGGCCGCCTGCTTGAGCTCCTTGTGCAGGATCTCACGGATCTTGACGTCCTCGTGCAGCAGCTTGCCGTATTCCTGCTTGCCGGCGAACCAGCGGGAATCCCAGGTCCGGTTGATGCCGAGACGCAGACCGATCGGATTGATCTTTTGACCCATCGTGTTCTCCTGCGCCCTTAAGCGGCGGCTTCAGCTTCGACCTGACGAACGATGATCGTCAGCTGCGAAAATGGTTTGTAGACACGGCCCGAGCGGCCGCGGCCGCGAGCGGCAAAGCGCTTCATCACGAGGCCGTTGCCGACAAAGGCCTGCGCCACGACGAGATCGTCGACGTCGAGGTCGTGGTTGTTCTCGGCGTTGGCGATAGCCGATTCCAGACACTTCTTCACGTCGACCGCGATCCGCTTGCGCGAAAACTGCAGGTCGGCGAGCGCAGCAGCAGCCTTCCGGCCGCGAATGAGCTGGGCGACCAGGTTGAGCTTCTGCGGGCTCACCCGCAGCATCCGGGCGACCGCCTTGGCCTCGTTGTCGGCGAGGCTCCGTTCGCGCTTAGGTTTGCTCATCGTTTAATCCTCAAGCCTTCTTGGCTTTCTTGTCGCCGGAGTGGCCGTGGAAGGTCCGGGTCGGCGAAAACTCGCCGAACTTGTGACCGACCATTTCCTCGTTGACGGCCACCGGCACGTGCTTCTGACCGTTGTAGACGCCGAAGGTCAGGCCGACGAACTGCGGCAGGATCGTCGAGCGACGGCTCCAGATCTTGATGACGTCGTGACGGCCGGACGCGCGCGCGGCATCTGCCTTCTTGAGCAGAGAACCCTCGACGAACGGGCCTTTCCAGACTGAACGAACCATGTCCGGCGTTCCTTACTTCTTCCGCTTGTGGCGGCTTAGGAGAATGAATTTGTTGGTCGACTTGTTGGTACGGGTCTTCTTGCCCTTGGTCGGCTTGCCCCACGGAGTGACCGGGTGACGACCGCCCGAGGTGCGACCTTCACCACCACCGTGCGGATGGTCGATCGGGTTCATCGCGACACCGCGGTTGTGCGGGCGACGGCCCATCCAACGCTTGCGACCGGCCTTGCCGATCGAGGTGTTCATGTGATCCGGATTCGACACCGCGCCGATCGTGCCGCGGCAACGGCCGTGCACCAGGCGCTGCTCGCCCGAGTTCAGGCGGATGATGACGTAGTCCTGGTCGCGGCCGACGAGCTGGGCATAGGTGCCGGCGGAACGGGCGAGCTGGCCGCCCTTCCCGATCTTGACCTCGATGTTGTGGATGATCGTGCCGACCGGCATGTTGCCGAGCGGCATGACGTTGCCCGGCTTCACGTCGACATAGTTGCCGGCGATGATGGTGTCACCCACGGCCAGGCGCTGCGGCGCCAGGATGTAGGCCTGCTCGCCGTCCTGATACTTGATCAGCGCAATGAAGCCGGTGCGGTTCGGATCATACTCGAGACGCTCCACGGTCGCGGGGACGTCGATCTTCTCGCGCTTGAAGTCGACGGTGCGCAGCGTCTGCTTGTGACCGCCACCGCGGAAACGCACGGTGATGCGGCCGGTGTTGTTGCGACCGCCCGAGGACTTCTTGCCCTCGGTGAGCGCCTTGACCGGCTTGCCCTTGTACAGGGCCGAACGATCGACCATGACCAGCTGGCGCTGGCCCGGCGTCGTGGGATTGAATGTCTTCAGTGCCATCGTCGTACGACCTTACAGACCGGTGGTGACGTCGATCCGGTGGCCCTCTTCGAGGGTCACGATCGCGCGCTTGGTGTTCGACTGCGAGCCGAGATTGCCGCGGAAGACCTTGGTCTTGCCCTTGCGGACCAGCGTGTTGACGCTCTTGACCTTGACGTCGAACAGCTTCTCGATCGCTTCCTTGATCTGCGGCTTGGTGGCCTTGGCGGCCACCTTGAACAGCACCTTGTTGTGCTCCGAGGCGATCGTGGCCTTTTCGGTCACGACCGGCGACAGGATCACGTCGTAGTGGCGAGCCTCGATGTTCTTCGTCATTTGAAGCGCGCCTCCAGCGCATCGATGGCGGCCTTGGTCAGAACGAGCTTCTGACGGCGCAGGATGTCGTAGACGTTGATGCCCTGGATCGGCAGCACGTCCATGTTCGGGATGTTGCGGGCCGCGGCGGCAAAACCGTTGTTGAGCTCGGCGCCGTCGATGATCAGCGCATTGGTGAGCCCGAGGCCCGAGAAGTGACCGAGCAGCGCCTTGGTCTTGGCGGTCTCAAGCGCGGCCTTCTCGATCACGACGAGATCGCCGTCCTTGGCCTTGGCCGAGAGCGCATGCTTGAGCGCCAGGGCGCGGACCTTCTTCGGCAGGTCGGTGGCGTGCGAACGCACCACCGGACCGAAGGCACGGCCGCCGCCGCGGAACTGCGGCACGCGAGCCGAGCCGTGACGAGCACCGCCGGTGCCCTTCTGCTTGTACATCTTCTTGCCGGTGCGCCAGATCTCGGCGCGGCCCTTGGCCTTGTGCGTGCCGGCCTGGCGCTTGTTGAGCTGCCACTGCACGCAGCGCGCGATGATGTCCTCGCGCGGCTCGAGGCCGAAAATGGCGTCGGAGAGCTGGACCGAGCCGGCTTCCTTACCTTCGAGGGTGGTGACCTTCAATTCCATCTCACGCCTCCTGCGCAGCCGGAGCGGCTTCCGCGTCGCCAGCAACCTTGAACTTGCCGGGCTTCGGAGCGTCCTTCGGCAGCGGCTTCTTGACGGCGTCGCGCACGCGGATCCAGCCGCCCTTGGAGCCGGGAACGGCGCCTTCGACGAGGATCAGGCCGCGCTCGACATCGGTCTGGACGACGCGAAGGTTGAGCGTGGTGATGCGATCGACACCCATGTGGCCGGGCATCTTCTTGTTCTTCCAGGTCTTGCCGGGGTCCTGACGGCCACCGGTCGAACCGATCGAGCGGTGCGAGATCGACACACCGTGCGTGGCGCGCAGACCGCCGAAGTTCCAGCGCTTCATGCCGCCGGCGAAACCCTTACCGACCGAGGTGCCGGTGACGTCGACGAACTGGCCGACGACGAAGTGATCGGCCTGGATCTCGGCGCCGACCGGGATCATGGCATCCGCGGTGACGCGGAATTCCTCGACCCGGCGCTTCGGCTCGACCTTGGCGACCGCGAACTGACCGCGCTCGGCCTTGGGCATGTAAACGGTCTTGCGGCTGCCCGAACCGAGCTGGAGCGCGACGTAACCGTTCTTCTCTTCGGTGCGGTGGCCTACGACCTGGCAATTGCCGAGCTTCAGCACGGTCACGGGGATATGTTCGCCGGCCTCCGTGAAGACCCGCGTCATCCCGACCTTTTGTGCGATCACTCCGGAGCGCATCGGCTTGCTTCCTGTTCTCTTTGTCCGCTTTTGGCGAACGGGATCCAAAATCTTAGAGCTTGATCTCGACGTCGACACCGGCGGCCAGGTCGAGCTTCATCAAAGCATCGACGGTCTGCGGGGTCGGATCGACGATGTCGAGCAGGCGCTTGTGAGTGCGCATCTCGAACTGTTCGCGGCTCTTCTTGTCGACGTGGGGCGAACGGTTGACGGTGAACTTCTCGATGCGGGTGGGCAGCGGAATGGGTCCGCGGACCTGCGCGCCGGTGCGCTTCGCCGTGTTCACGATCTCACGGGTCGACGTATCGAGGATACGATGGTCGAACGCCTTGAGACGGATACGAATGTTTTGGCCGTTCATTGCCGTGCTTTCTCTAGTGAGTGGCGAGTAGCGAGTAGCGAATAGAATCCCCTATTCGCCACTCACCATTCCCTATTCGCTTGTTACTCGATGATCGAGGCGACGACGCCGGCGCCGACCGTGCGGCCGCCTTCGCGGATCGCGAAGCGGAGCTTCTCTTCCATCGCGATCGGCACGATCAGGTGCACTTCCATCGCGATGTTGTCGCCCGGCATCACCATCTCGGTGCCTTCCGGCAGGTGCACGACACCGGTCACGTCGGTGGTGCGGAAGTAGAACTGCGGACGGTAGTTGGTGAAGAACGGGGTGTGGCGACCGCCCTCTTCCTTGGTGAGGATGTAGGCCTCAGCCTTGAACTTGGTGTGCGGCTTGACCGAACCCGGCTTGGCCAGAACCTGGCCGCGCTCGACGTCCTCGCGCTTGGTGCCGCGGAGCAGCGCGCCGATGTTGTCGCCGGCCTGGCCCTGGTCGAGCAGCTTGCGGAACATTTCGACGCCGGTAACGGTGGTCTTCTGGGTGGCGCGGAGACCGACGATCTCGATTTCCTCGCCGACCTTGACGACGCCGCGCTCGACACGGCCGGTCACGACGGTGCCGCGGCCCGAGATCGAGAACACGTCTTCAACCGGCATCAGGAACGGCTGGTCGATCGGACGCTCCGGCTGCGGGATGTACTCGTCGACGTTCTTCATCAGCTCGAGGATGGCGTCGTGGCCGAGCTTCTTGTCGGAGTCTTCGAGAGCGGCAAGCGCCGAACCCTTGATGATCGGGATCTTGTCGCCGGGGAATTCGTACTTCGAGAGCAGCTCGCGGACTTCGAGCTCGACGAGCTCGAGCAGCTCCGGATCGTCGACCATGTCGCACTTGTTGAGGAAGACGACGAGCGCGGGCACGCCGACCTGGCGGGCGAGCAGGATGTGCTCGCGGGTCTGCGGCATCGGGCCGTCAGCGGCCGACACGACCAGGATCGCACCGTCCATCTGGGCGGCGCCGGTGATCATGTTCTTGACGTAGTCGGCGTGGCCGGGGCAGTCGACGTGGGCGTAGTGGCGGTTCGGCGTCTCGTACTCGACGTGCGCGGTCGAGATGGTGATGCCGCGGGCCTTCTCTTCCGGCGCCTTGTCGATCTGGTCGTACGCGGTGAACGTCGCACCGCCGGCTTCGGCGAGAACCTTGGTGATCGCCGCGGTCAGCGACGTCTTGCCATGGTCGACGTGACCGATGGTGCCGATGTTGCAGTGCGGCTTGGTACGTTCAAACTTTGCTTTGGCCATTTGACTCTCCGTTCAATCGTCAGCTTTCAACCGACGACAATCAGGCAAACTTCTTCTGGACTTCTGCCGACACGTTGGCCGGCGCTTCTGCGTAGTGATCGAACTGCATGGTGAAGGTCGCGCGACCCTGGCTCATCGAACGCAGGTTGTTCACGTAACCGAACATGTTCATGAGCGGCACCATCGCGTTGATGACGTTGGCGTTGCCGCGCATGTCCTGACCCTGGATCTGACCGCGCCGGGAATTCAGGTCGCCGATGACCGAGCCGGTGTAGTCTTCCGGGGTCACCACCTCGACCTTCATGATCGGCTCGAGCAGGACGGACTTGCCCTTCTGCAGCGCTTCGCGGAATGCCGCGCGCGATGCGATTTCGAAGGCCAGGGCCGACGAGTCAACGTCGTGGTACTTGCCGTCGACGAGCTGAACCTTGACGTCGACCACGGGGAAGCCCGCGACCACGCCAGAGCTCATCACGCTGTTGAGGCCCTTTTCGACGCCGGGGATGTATTCCTTCGGAACCGCACCGCCGACGATCTTGGACTCGAACTCGTAGCCCTTGCCGGGCTCGTTCGGCTCGACCACGATCGACACTTCCGCGAACTGACCGGTACCGCCGGTCTGCTTCTTGTGGGTGTACTTAACCTCGGCCTTCTTGGTGACGCGCTCACGGAACGCAACCTGCGGGGCGCCGATATTGGCGTCGACCTTGTAGGTGCGCTTGAGGATGTCGACCTTGATGTCGAGATGGAGTTCGCCCATGCCCTTGAGGATGGTCTGGCCGGACTCCTGGTCGGTCGACACGCGGAAGGACGGATCCTCCGCGGCGAGCTTGGCCAGCGCAACGCCCAGCTTTTCCTGGTCGGCCTTGGACTTCGGCTCGATCGCGATCTCGATGACCGGCTCGGGGAATTCCATCTTCTCCAGGATCACCTGCTTATCGGGATCGCACAGCGTGTCACCGGTGCGCGCTTCCTTCAGGCCAGCCAGCGCGACGATGTCGCCGGCATAGGCTTCCTTGATGTCCTCACGGTTGTTCGCATGCATCAGCAGCATGCGGCCGATGCGCTCCTTCTTCTCGCGCGTCGAGTTCACGACGCCAGTGCCGCTCTGCAGGATACCGGAGTAGATGCGGCAGAAGGTGATGGTGCCGACGAACGGGTCGTCCATGATCTTGAACGCAAGCAGCGCGAGCGGCTCCTTGTCGTCCGCCTTGCGCACGACTTCGTTGCCGCTGTCGTCGGTGCCTTTGATCGCGGGCACGTCGATCGGCGACGGCAGATAGTCGACGACGGCGTCGAGCAGCGGCTGCACACCCTTGTTCTTGAAGGCCGAACCGCACAGCACGGGATAGAATGCTCCGGTCAGCACCGCCTTGCGGAGCAGACGCTTCAGCGTCGCCTCGTCCGGCTCCTTGCCGTCGAGATAGGCGGCCATGGCATCGTCGTCGAGCTCGACGGCGGCCTCCACCATCTTCTCGCGGTATTCCTTGGCCTGCTCGACCATGTCTTCCGGAATGTCGACATAGTCGAACTTCGCGCCGAGCGACTCGTCGTTCCAGACGATGCCCTTCATCTTCACGAGGTCGACGAGACCCTTGAAGTTGTTCTCGGCGCCGATCGGAAGCTGGATCGCGATCGGCTTGGCGCCGAGGCGGTCGACGATGTCGGCCAGACACTTGAAGAAGTCGGCGCCGGTCTTGTCCATCTTGTTGGCGAAGACGATGCGCGGAACCTTGTACTTGTCGCCCTGGCGCCAGACGGTCTCGGTCTGGGGCTCGACGCCCTGGTTGGAGTCGAGCACGCAGACGGCGCCGTCGAGCACGCGCAGCGAACGCTCGACCTCGATGGTGAAGTCGACGTGGCCTGGGGTGTCGATGATGTTCAGGCGCTTGCCGTTCCAGAACGCGGTGGTCGCAGCCGAGGTGATCGTGATGCCACGCTCCTGCTCCTGCTCCATCCAGTCCATCGTCGCGGCACCTTCGTGCACTTCGCCGATCTTGTGGCTCTTGCCGGTATAATAGAGGATGCGCTCGGTCGTCGTCGTCTTGCCGGCGTCGATATGCGCCATGATACCGAAGTTACGGTAGTCCTCGATGGCATGTTGGCGGGGCATGGGGTGTTCCTTGCGAGTCCGTTTGTTTCGCCGTTACCAGCGATAGTGCGAGAAGGCGCGGTTGGCCTCCGCCATCCGGTGCACGTCTTCGCGCTTCTTGACGGCGTTCCCACGGTTGTTCGATGCATCCAGGAGCTCAGCGGAGAGCCGCTCGGTCATCGTCTTCTCGTTGCGCTCGCGCGCGGCCGAGATCAGCCAGCGGATGCCGAGCGCCTGACGGCGGGTCGAACGCACCTCGACCGGAACCTGGTAGGTCGCGCCGCCGACGCGGCGGGAACGAACCTCGATCGTCGGCATGACGTTCTCAAGCGCCTGCTCGAACACGCCGAGCGGGTTCTGCTTGGTCTTGGATTCGATGATGCCGAACGCACCGTAGACGATGCCTTCAGCGACCGACTTCTTGCCGGCGTACATCACCGAATTCATGAACTTCGTGACGATGATGTTCCCGAACTTCGGATCCGGGAGAACTTCGCGCTTTTCCGCAGAGTGGCGACGAGACATAGGCTTGGTTCCCGCTTACTTCGGACGCTTGGCGCCGTACTTCGAACGACGCTGCTTACGGTTCTTGACGCCCTGGGTATCCAGAACGCCGCGGAGGATGTGGTAACGCACGCCGGGCAAGTCCTTGACGCGACCGCCGCGGATCATGACCACCGAGTGCTCCTGGAGGTTATGGCCCTCGCCGGGGATGTAGCCGATCACCTCGAAGCCGTTGGTCAAACGCACCTTGGCAACCTTGCGAAGCGCCGAGTTCGGCTTCTTCGGGGTCGTGGTGTAGACGCGCGTGCAAACACCACGCTTCTGCGGCGACTGCTGCAGCGCCGGCACCTTCTTGCGCGACTTCTGCACTTCACGCGGTTGAGCGATCAGCTGGTTGATCGTCGGCATCCTGGCCTTACCCTTTGTTCTGTCGCGACCCCTTCCGGGCCCGCTGTCTTGCTGCGACCCGTTGCCGGGACCGCAAATTCTTTCGAGCTACCCGCCCGACCGGCCGCCTTCCACGGAACAATCCGCACAAAGCGAAATTGCGCCAACCGCTCCATCAACGAGCGGAAAGCGCTTCGACGCCACAGAGGACCGCAGTATTGAGGCCGATCAGCGTAAAGCGCCGGCCCGCTCACTGAGGTCATGCATCCGAATTCGACCTCAAGAGAACGTGCTCAAGAGACCCAAAGTCGCACTGGCATTGCCTAGCTATGATCGACAGCGTTTGAGCGGCATTCGTCGAGGTTGGTGCCCGCCTTTAGCGACCCCTTGTGGACTACTCCTTGGGGATCAACGGGTGGCCCGTTCCGACGCTGGCGATGCTCACCGCCTGTCGTTAAGTGAGGCGCTTTCTATAAGTGAGAATCGGTCAAGTCAAGGTGAAACGACAGACACAAAGCGCTTCAGGCGCCTGCAAAAATAGGCTCTTGGCCGTCTCCCCGCTCCTGCCTGACGTGGGAACGAGGCGCTTGGTCGCCAAGCCCGAGACTCAATTATACCCGGACTAAATGTAGCTTTATTATCAAACTGAGGGCTTTTTCCCTGCCCATGCGCAAATCTGCCGGCTGGCGGCAGGCTTTCCAGCTTCCCCGGGGTGCTTCGCTGCCCGGTCTCGCGGGGCTTTCGATGGTGCGCGTCGATTTGCGGGGGCCGATGCGCCCAAGCCAAATGTCGAAAAGGTCAGCGGCTTCGCGTCAGCCGAACGCCTTGCGTCAGAGAATCAATGAGTCGGCGCTGGACCGCGCGTGCTTGGGTGACGAGGCATGGATCGGCCACGGCGGTTCCTCGGAGCCGACCGCCTCCGGTCACTCCTCCTCGTCGTCCTCACCGTCTCCGTCGTCTTCGTCGCTGTCGTCGTCGGCGTGAGCCGCCGCGCCATGCGGCTGGTGGATCTGGTCGTTCCACAGCTTGCGATAGGTGCCGTTCTTGGCGAGCAGCTCGGCATGGGAGCCGCGCTCGATCGCCCTGCCCCCTGAAATCACGATGATCTCGTCCATCTCGACCACCGACGTCAGGCGGTGGGTGGACCAGATCATGGTGCGGCCCTTGGCGAGCTTGAGCAGCGTGCGGTTGATCGCGGCTTCCGTGGTCTGGTCGAGCGCCGAGGTGGCTTCGTCCAGCAGCAGAACGGACGGGTTACGGATGATTGCGCGCGCGATCGCCATGCGCTGGCGCTGGCCGCCCGACAGCGTGTCTCCGCGCTCGCCGACCGGGGTGTCGTATCGCTGCGGCAGGCTCATGATGAAGCGGTGGATCTCGGCCTTCTTGGCCGCCTCCTCCACCTCCTCGTCGGTCGCCCCCTCCTTGCCGAGCCGGATGTTCTCGCGGATCGACATGTTGAACAGCATGTTCTCCTGGAACACCACCGCCATGCTCCGGCGCAGCGAATCCAGCGTCACCTTGCGGACATCGACGCCGTCGATGGTGACGCGGCCCTCGTCGGGCACGTAGAGCCGCAGGATCAGATTGAGCAGGGTGCTCTTACCGGAGCCGCTCGGACCGACGATCGCGATGCGCTTGCCGGCACTGAGCTTGAGGCTGAGATTGTCCAGCACCGGCGTCTGGCTGCCCTCGTACTGGAAGGTGACGTGATCGAAAGTAATGTCGTTGGTGATGCGCGGCAGATCGGGCGCACCGGGGCGATCGGCCCCGCGGGTCGGCTCGTCGAGCAGTTCCTGGATGTGGCGGATCGCGGCGGCCGAGGAGATCGACACCGGGATGAAATGCATCACATGGGCGATGTTGTAGGAGACCTCCCAGAACGCGCTCTCGAAGGTGACGAAGGTGCCGATGGTGATCTGGCCCTTGGTCGCCAGATACGCGCCGATCGCGAGCACCACGAGGTGCAGGAGGAGCACTGAGATGGTGACCGTCCGCTCCACCATGGTCGAGAGGAACGCGGCCGAGGCGATCCTGTTGCGGGTCTCGTCGTTGCGCAAGGTGAAGAAGCCGAACATCTTGCGTTGCAGGCTGAACGCCTTGATCACGGCCTGGGCCGCCACGTTCTCCTGCACCATGCCGAGCAGCGCACTCTCGTTGAGCTTCTGCTCGTAATTGGCCTGCACGGCCTTGGGTGTCAGGATCCGCGGGCCAATCAGTGTGATCGGGAACACCAGCAGCGCGACGACGGCGAGCTGCCAATTGAGGAACACCATCAGGATGATGCCGGCGACCAGCTCCAGGAACGGCAGCGCGGCACTATTGGCAAACGTCTTGACCGAGCCTTCAAAGGCCGAGAGGTCGACCGAGAAGCGCGACAGGATCTCGCCGCGCTTGGTGCGGCCGAAATAAGCCGCCGGCAAGTCCTGGACGTGCTCGAACAGGCGCTTGCGGACATCGGAGATGATGCAGGCGGCAAGCCGCGCGTCCCAGCGCTCGTACCAGACGGCAACGACCGAGGTGAAGATGCCGGCGACCGCAAGCACGCCGAGGATCTTGTACAGCGCGTGGAAATCCTCCTCGCCGAGCGCGTCGTCGATCAGGAACTTGAGGCTGAGCGGCATGATGACGTTGAACAGCGTCTCCACGAAGACGCCGAACGCCACGAATGACAGCATCCGCTTGTAGTTCGTCAGATAGGGTTTGACGAATCCGACGATGGTCGCGAGCGCGCCGGCGGCTTCGCGCGCGGTAAAGACGACGAGGTCCTCGTCCTCATCGTCCTCGTCGAGCTCCAGCTCGTCATCCCCCTCGTCTTCGCCGTCCTCGTCGTCTTCGAGGTCCGGCTTGGCAGCGGAGGCGAGCTTGTCGTCGAGCTCGACCGCCTCTTCCGGGGCGAGCTTCCGTTTGTCGGGAGAGAGAGGCTTGTCGTCGGGCAAGAGAGGCTTGGACGCCATGAAACCAACCGATGCTGACGGCCGGCATGACCGCAGCGAATGCAGGACATAGCGGCAACCGCTATTGCACCGATTCTATGCGATCAGGATGAATTCGGCAAAACAATTGGCGAATTCGAGCCGCGCCCCGCGGGCTAGTCCTCGTCCTCGACCTTGTCGAAAAAGGAATAGCGCAGGCTGTCGGCGTCGGCGTACCACTGCCCTGGACCCTTGTTGGCAGCGAGCGTCGCCTCCCATAACGCATCCGTGCAATCCTTGCGGTGCATCGACAGGTCGAAGCCGTTACCGAAGAAGAGTTCGGACCATTCCCACCAGGTACCGAGCTTCTTGACCCCACGCAGGAGGTCGTAGCGGTCGATCAATGCCGGCGCCATGTCCGAGGTGATCGAGCCGAACACGAGACCGGTCTTGACCACGCGATTCAGCTCCTTGATCGCGCGGACCACCTGCTTCGGAGAAACGTGACAGAGGCTGGTCTCGAACACGAAGTCGAACGCGCCGTCCTTGAACGGCATGTCGGTGATCGAGCCGAGCTTGTTGTACTTCTTCAGTGCTTTCGGCGTTTTGGCATGGATGGCGCGGTTGTTCTCGATTCCCCATGCATCGATGCCGCGATCGCGCAGCGCGCCGACCAGTTCGCCGCTGGCTGAGCCGGCGACCAGCAGCTTGGCGCCCGCCGCCTTGCCCCAGACGATGCCGATCAACCTGGTGAGGTAGTCGGGATCGGCGAAGTGCCGCCACGCTTCGTGATAGGGGCCGAGGCCGCGATAGTTCTCGAAATAATCGCGGTCGATCTTGTCCGAGAGCGGCTTATCCTCCTGCGCGCGTTCGCGGCGCAGGCGCATCATCTCGGTGAGGATGATGTCGGTCGCCGCGTCCGAGGAGTCGAGCAGGCCGTTCAGCGTCGAATCGAACAGATAGTCGCCGACCACGACGATGCCGGGATGCTCCTTCGGCTCGGGCCGGTGATTGGTCATGACGTCGCGTACGGGCAAGCCACCCGGCAGCGCGTTCACCGACGACAGCCAGCGGTGGATCTTGCCTTCGATGAAATGCAAACGCGCATCGCCGAGAGAAGCCGGCAGCGATTTCAGGGCGGCATCGATCAGTTCCTGATCCGACAGATTGGCAAAAGCCAGCGCGTCGGAGCCGGGAATGAGCCAGTTCAAAACGCCATGCCTGCCGACGTCATAGCGCGCGCCCTCGTTGTAGACGCAGCAGCCGCCGAAGGCCTCCGACATGAACCAGGCGCCCGGAATCTTCTCGCCCCAGAACGGCTCGTCGAACAGGATCGAGACGCGCAGATAGTGCGCGGGGCGGTCGAAATAGGCAACGTGCTTGACCATCGACTTGCGCAGCTGCTCGCCCTCCCAGCCGAGGGTGGCGAGCCAGGAATGCGGCAGGCAGACCAGCACGAGGTCGAAGTCGCGGGTCTCCGGTCCCTTGCCGTTCATCATCTTGAGTTGATAACGGCCCGTCGGCGCCTTGCCGACGGTGAGCACGCGGTGATTGAGCTGGATGTCGGCATTGACCTCCGACTGCAGGCATTCGATCAGCTGCTCGTTGCCGTTCTGGATGGAATAGAGGCCGATATAGCCGTCGACGTCCATCAGATAGTTCTTGAGCGCGTTGAGACCGTTGGTGTTGTGGCTCTCGGTCGCGATGTCGGAGCGCGCCATCACCTTGAAGAAACGCTTTGCCGTCTCGTCCTCGACCTCCTCGTCGAGCACCTGCTCGGCGGTCTTGTAGGCCCAGGGATTCTCGTTGTCGTGCGCGCCAACGCCCTCGTAATATTCGATCGGCGACATCACCTCGGTGCAGCGCTTGCGGAACGCCTCGATCGCTGCCGCGGTCTTGGCGCCGTATTTGCGGCGCATGCCCGGCACGTCATTGAGGAGCTCGCCGCCGAAATGCACCTGCTCGGCGTCCATCGGAATGGTCTGGAGGCCGAAATGCTGGATCAGCTCGCGCAGCGGATCGGGTCCGGTCATCGAGTAATCGTAGATCTCGGCAACGCCGGCCTCGTACATCGCGGGCGCCGAATCGAATTTACGCGAGACGATCTTGCCGCCGAGCCGGTCGGAGGCCTCGTAGATGGTGACGCGACAGAGATCGCCGAGCTTGCGCTTCAGATACCAGGCGCTCATCAGCCCGCCGGGGCCGCCGCCTACGATTGCGAGATCAAGCATGAGAATTCCGTGGTCTTCCGGACCTGCCCCCTTCACGGGACCACCGGTCTAAGCTCTCTTAGCAGAAGCGCTTTTGCGGCTGAAGGAAAGATGAACAAACGCTGATCCTACATCGCAACAAGCAAAGAAAGCAGCAAAAAGGCCGGCAAAAGCCGGCCTTCTCATTGTCCTCGGTATTCCTACGGATGAACGATCATTCCGCAGGCGGCAACGCAGGAAGCTCGGCTTCCGGCGCGGGCGACACGACGGCCGCCTGCTTCTCGCGCTCGTCCAGGATCAGCTTGTCGCGCTTCATGGCGACTTCGCGGATCTTGGCCATGGAGGCGCCGGTGCCCGCCGGGATCAGCCGGCCGACGATGACGTTCTCCTTGAGGCCTTCGAGCGGATCGATCTTGCCGTTGACCGCCGCTTCGGTGAGGACGCGTGTGGTCTCCTGGAACGATGCCGCCGAGAAGAAGGACCGGGTCTGGAGGCTCGCCTTGGTGATGCCGAGCAGAACCGGCGTTCCCGTGGCGGGCTTCTTGCCCTCTTCCTTGGCCTTCTCGTTCAGCGCGTCGAACTCGATCTTGTCGACCTGCTCGCCGGAGATCATGTCCGTATCGCCCTGATCGGTGATTTCCACCTTCTGGAGCATCTGACGGACAATCACCTCGATGTGCTTGTCGTTGATGAGCACGCCCTGCAGCCGGTAGACCTCCTGGATCTCGTTGACCAGATAGGCCGCGAGCTCCTCGATGCCCTTCACCGCAAGGATGTCGTGCGGCGCCGGGTTGCCTTCCACGATGAAGTCGCCCTTTTCGACGACGTCGCCGTCCTGAAGGTGGATGTGCTTGCCCTTCGGGATCAGGTACTCGCGCGGCTCGTCGGTCTTGTCCATCGGCTCGATCGAGATGCGACGCTTGTTCTTGTAGTCGCGCCCGAACCGGATGGTGCCCGCGATTTCGGCGATGATCGCCGCATCCTTCGGGCGCCGAGCCTCGAACAGTTCCGCCACCCGCGGCAGACCGCCGGTGATGTCACGCGTCTTTGCGCTTTCGGTCGAGACACGGGCGAGAATGTCACCCGGCTGGACCTTGGCTCCGATGTCGACCGAGAGAATGGCATCGACCGACAGCATGTAGCGGGCATCGCCGCCACGGGCGAGCTTGAGCACCTTGCCGTCCTTGCCCTTGACCACGATGGCCGGACGCAGGTCCGAGCCGCCGCGCGTCGAGCGCCAGTCGATGACCACGCGCTTGGCGATACCGGTGGCCTCGTCGAGCGTCTCCGAGATCGACTGCCCCTCGACCAGATCCTCGAAGCCGATGGTTCCTTCGACTTCGGTGAGCAGCGGACGGGTGTAGGGATCCCACTCGACGATGCGCTGGCCGCGCTTGACCGTGTCGCCCTCGTCGACGTGCAGGCGCGAACCGTACTGGATACGGTGCGTCGCACGTTCGGTGCCGTCGGCATCGACGATGGCCACCACCATGTTGCGCACCATCGCGATCAGGTGACCTTCGCTGTTGCGGGCGATGGCCTTGTTCCTGATCACGATCTTGCCGTCGAAGTTGGCTTCGACGAAGGACTGCTCGTTGAGCTGCGCCGCACCGCCGATGTGGAAGGTGCGCATGGTGAGCTGGGTGCCCGGCTCACCGATCGACTGCGCCGCGATGACGCCGACCGCTTCGCCGTGGTTGACCGGCGTGCCGCGGGCGAGGTCGCGGCCGTAGCACTTGCCGCAGATGCCGTTGACGAGCTCGCAGGTCAGCGCCGAGCGGATCTTCACCTCCTGCACACCACCCTGCTGGATGGCTTCCAGATGGCTCTCTTCCATCAGCGTATCGCGCTTGATGATCACCTTGCCCGAGCTGTCACGGATGTCTTCGCAGGCCGTGCGTCCGAGGATGCGCGAGCCGAGCGAAGCAACCACGGTGCCGGCGTCGACGATGGCGCGCATCTTGATGCCGAGCTTGGTGCCGCAGTCGCTCTGCGTGATGATGCAGTCCTGCGCCACGTCGACCAGACGACGGGTCAGGTAGCCCGAGTTCGCAGTCTTCAGCGCGGTGTCCGCGAGGCCCTTGCGGGCGCCGTGGGTCGAGTTGAAGTACTCGAGCACCGAGAGGCCTTCCTTGAAGTTCGAGATGATCGGCGTCTCGATGATCTCGCCCGACGGCTTGGCCATCAGGCCGCGCATGCCGGCGAGCTGGCGCATCTG
Source organism: Bradyrhizobium sp. SZCCT0231 (assembly GCF_018130245.1). Classification (GTDB taxonomy): domain Bacteria; phylum Pseudomonadota; class Alphaproteobacteria; order Rhizobiales; family Xanthobacteraceae; genus Bradyrhizobium; species Bradyrhizobium japonicum_F. Next base: position 41,797 of record NZ_JAFCKP010000019.1, on the reverse strand, counting down.
GGCCGGCGAACCGCGGGCACCGGAGTGAGCCATCATGTAGATCGAGTTGATGTCGGCGTCGGCTCCGCTCGCCGTCTTCTTGGTGGCGGAGATCTCCTTCATCATCGCCTTGGCGATTTCTTCCGTGGCCTTCGACCAGGCGTCGACGACCTTGTTGTACTTCTCGCCATGGGTGATCAGACCGTCATTGTACTGCTGCTCGAAATCCTTCGCCAGCGTACGGGTGGTATCGACGATCTTCCACTTGCCGTGCGGCACGACCATGTCGTCCTTGCCGAACGAGATGCCGGCCTTGAACGCGTTGTAGAAGCCGAGCGCCATGATGCGGTCGCAGAAGATCACGGTCTCCTTCTGACCGCAGTGGCGATAGACTTGGTCGATGACGCCGGAGATCTCGCGCTTGGTCATCAGCTTGTTGATGATCTCGTACGAGATGCGCGGGTTCTTCGGCAGCAGGTTGCCGAGCATGACGCGGCCGGCGGTGGTCTCGATCCAGCGCTTGGAGACCTTGCCGGTCTCGTCCATGCCTTCCCACCGGTACTTGATCTTGGTGTGGAGGTGGATGACCTTCGCGTGCAGCGCGTGCTCGAGCTCGGCCATGTCGCCGAACACCTTGCCCTCGCCGGGCAGGCCTTCGCGCATGATCGAGACGTAGTAGAGACCGAGCACGATGTCCTGCGACGGCACGATGATCGGCTGGCCGTTCGCCGGATGCAGGATGTTGTTGGTCGACATCATCAGGACGCGCGCTTCCAGCTGCGCTTCGAGCGACAGCGGAACGTGCACGGCCATCTGGTCGCCGTCGAAGTCGGCGTTGAACGCGGAGCAGACCAGCGGGTGGAGCTGGATCGCCTTACCCTCGATCAGCACGGGCTCGAACGCCTGGATGCCGAGGCGGTGCAGCGTCGGCGCGCGGTTGAGCAGCACCGGATGCTCGCGGATGACCTCGTCGAGGATGTCCCAGACCTCGGGCCGCTCCTTCTCGACCAGCTTCTTGGCCTGCTTCACGGTGGTGGACAGGCCCTTGGCGTCGAGCCGCGAATAGATGAACGGCTTGAACAGCTCGAGCGCCATCTTCTTCGGCAGGCCGCACTGATGCAGGCGCAGCTCGGGACCGACCACGATCACCGAACGGCCCGAATAGTCGACACGCTTGCCGAGCAGGTTCTGGCGGAAGCGGCCCTGCTTGCCCTTGAGCATGTCGGCGAGCGACTTCAGCGGGCGCTTGTTGGCGCCCGTGATGACGCGGCCGCGGCGGCCGTTGTCGAACAGCGCGTCGACCGCCTCCTGAAGCATGCGCTTCTCGTTGCGGATGATGATGTCGGGCGCGCGCAGCTCCATCAGCCGCTTCAAGCGGTTGTTGCGGTTGATGACGCGGCGGTAGAGGTCGTTGAGGTCCGAGGTCGCGAAGCGGCCGCCGTCCAGCGGCACCAGCGGACGCAGGTCCGGCGGGATCACCGGGACCACGGTCATGATCATCCATTCCGGCTTGTTGCCGGAGTGGCGGAACGCTTCCACGATCTTCAGGCGCTTGGCGAGCTTCTTGTGCTTGATGTCGGAGTCGGTCTCCTGCATCTCGACACGCAGCGAGGCCTCGAGCTTCTCGAGGTCCATGCCCTTGAGCAGCTCGCGGATAGCTTCGGCGCCGATCATGGCGGTGAAGGAATCCTGGCCGTACTCGTCCTGCGCCTTCAGATACTCGTCTTCCGACAGCAGCTGACGGTCCTTCAGCGCGGTGAGGCCCGGCTCGAGCACGACGTAATATTCGAAGTAGAGGATCCGCTCGAGATCCTTCAGCGTCATGTCGAGCAAGAGGCCGATGCGCGAGGGCAGCGACTTCAGGAACCAGATGTGGGCGACGGGGGCTGCGAGCTCGATATGGCCCATGCGCTCGCGCCGGACGCGCGACAGCGTGACCTCGACCGAGCACTTCTCGCAGATGATGCCCTTGTACTTCATGCGCTTGTACTTGCCGCACAAGCACTCGTAGTCCTTGATCGGCCCGAAGATGCGGGCGCAGAACAGGCCGTCGCGCTCGGGCTTGAAGGTCCGGTAGTTGATGGTCTCCGGCTTCTTGATCTCGCCGTAGGACCAGGACAGAATCTTCTCTGGAGACGCGATCGAGATCCGGATCTGGTCGAAGACCTGAGCCGGCGTCGTCGGGTTGAAGAGATTCATAACTTCTTGGTTCATCGTCTTCTCCTCGCGTGCCGGTCGCCTCCGGCCGCAAATTCGAAAATCACTCAAGCGGGGCGCCCTGCCCTCAAGGCCTCGGGAGGGGCGCCAATGCCCGGCCGTGAAGGCCGGGCATGAAAGGTCGAATTACTCGGCCGCTTCCGACGTCGGCGCCGGTCCCATCTTGGAGTTGTGCAGGTCGACGTTGAGGCCGAGCGAGCGCATTTCCTTGACCAGCACGTTGAACGATTCCGGGATACCGGCCTCGAACGTGTCGTCGCCGCGCACGATCGCCTCGTACACCTTGGTGCGGCCGGCGACGTCGTCCGACTTCACCGTCAGCATTTCCTGGAGCGTGTACGCCGCGCCGTAAGCCTCGAGCGCCCACACCTCCATTTCGCCGAAGCGCTGACCGCCGAACTGCGCCTTGCCGCCCAGCGGCTGCTGGGTGACGAGCGAGTACGGACCGATCGAACGCGCATGGATCTTGTCGTCGACCAGATGGTGCAGCTTGAGCATGTAGATGTAGCCCACCGTCACCTTGCGATCGAACGGATCGCCGGTGCGGCCGTCATAGACGGTCGACTGACCCGAAGCGTCGAGACCGGCAAGCTTCAGCATCTCCTCGATGTCGGCTTCCTTGGCACCGTCGAACACCGGCGTCGCGATCGGCACGCCGCGGCTGAGGTTATGGCCGAGTTCGAGCAGCTCGTTGTCGTTGAGCGACTTGATCGTCTCGTCCTCGCCGTAGACCTTCTTCAAGGTTTCCTTCAGCGGCTTGATGTCCTGCTTCGACAAATACGCATCGACCGTCTGGCCGATACGCTTGCCGAGACCGGCGCAGGCCCAGCCGAGATGGGTCTCGAGGATCTGTCCGACGTTCATGCGCGAGGGCACGCCGAGCGGATTGAGCACGATGTCGGCATGCGTACCGTCTTCGAGGAACGGCATGTCCTCGATCGGCACGATCTTCGACACCACGCCCTTGTTGCCGTGGCGGCCGGCCATCTTGTCGCCGGGCTGGATCTTGCGCTTCACCGCGACGAAGACCTTGACCATCTTCATCACGCCGGGCGGCAATTCGTCACCGCGCTGAAGCTTCTCGACCTTGTCGAGGAAGCGCTGTTCCAGCCCCTTCTTCGACTCGTCGTACTGCTTCCGCATGGCCTCGATCTCGGCCATCAGCTTGTCGTTCGGCGAAGCGAACAGCCACCACTGCGACTTCGGGTACTCCTCGAGCACCGCACGGGTGATCTTGGTGTCCTTCTTGAAGCCTTTCGGACCCGCGATGCCCTGCCGTCCCTCCAGCAGTTCGGCAAGACGGTTGTAGACGTTGCGGTCCAGGATCGCCTGCTCGTCGTCGCGGTCCTTGGCCAGGCGCTCGATCTCCTCCCGCTCGATCGCCAGCGCACGCTCGTCCTTGTCGACGCCGTGGCGGTTGAACACGCGCACTTCAACGATCGTGCCCTGCACGCCCGGAGGAACGCGCAGCGAGGTATCGCGAACGTCGGAAGCCTTTTCGCCGAAGATGGCGCGCAGGAGCTTCTCTTCCGGCGTCATCGGGCTTTCGCCCTTCGGCGTGATCTTGCCGACGAGGATGTCACCGGCGCGCACTTCCGCGCCGATGTAGACGATACCGGCCTCGTCGAGGTTCTTCAGCGCTTCTTCCGAGACGTTCGGAATGTCGCGGGTGATTTCCTCAGGTCCGAGCTTGGTGTCGCGGGCCATCACCTCGAACTCCTCGATGTGGATCGAGGTGAAGACGTCCTCCTTCACGATCCGCTCGGAGAGCAGGATCGAGTCTTCGAAGTTGTAGCCATTCCACGGCATGAACGCGACCAGCACGTTCCGGCCGAGCGCGAGCTCGCCGAGATCGGTCGACGGACCGTCAGCGATGATGTCGCCCTTCTTGACGATATCGCCGACCTTCACCAGCGGACGCTGGTTGATGCAGGTCGACTGGTTGGAGCGCTGATACTTCATGAGACGATAGATATCGACGCCCGACTTGGTCGGATCGAGATCTTCCGTGGCGCGGATGACGACGCGGGTGGCGTCGATCTGGTCGATCACGCCCGAGCGACGTGCCGCGATCGCGGCGCCCGAGTCGCGGGCAACCACGCCCTCCATGCCGGTGCCGACGAACGGCGCCTCGGCGCGAACCAGCGGCACCGCCTGGCGCTGCATGTTCGAGCCCATCAGCGCGCGGTTGGCGTCGTCGTTCTCGAGGAACGGGATCAGCGCCGCGGCGACCGAAACGAGCTGCTTCGGCGACACGTCCATGTAGTCGACCTTGTCGGGCGTCATCGGCACGACGTCGCGGGTCCCGCTCGAACGGCAGACCACGAGGTCTTCGGTGAAGCGGCCCTTGGCGTCGACCGGCACGTTGGCCTGGGCCACCGAATAGCGCCCTTCTTCCATCGCCGACAGATACACGACCTCGTCGGTGACACGGCCGTCCTTCACCTTGCGATACGGCGTCTCGACGAAGCCATACTTGTTCACGCGCGCGAAGGTCGCGAGCGAGTTGATCAGACCGATGTTCGGACCTTCCGGCGTCTCGATCGGGCAGATGCGGCCGTAATGCGTCGGATGCACGTCGCGCACCTCGAAGCCGGCGCGCTCGCGGGTCAGACCGCCCGGTCCGAGCGCCGACAGGCGGCGCTTGTGGGTGATCTCGCTGAGCGGGTTGGTCTGGTCCATGAACTGCGAGAGCTGCGAGGAACCGAAGAACTCGCGCACGGCGGCGGCCGCCGGCTTGGCGTTGATCAGGTCCTGCGGCATGACCGTGTCGATGTCGACCGATGACATGCGCTCCTTGATCGCGCGCTCCATGCGCAAGAGGCCGATGCGGTACTGGTTCTCCATGAGCTCGCCGACCGAACGCACACGGCGGTTGCCGAGATGGTCGATGTCGTCGATCTCGCCCTTGCCGTCGCGCAAATCCACCAGCGTCTTGATGACGGAGAGGATGTCCTCCTTGCGCAGCGTGCGCTGGGTATCCGGCGCATCGAGGTCGAGGCGCATGTTCATCTTGACGCGACCGACCGCGGAGAGGTCGTAGCGTTCGGCGTCGAAGAACAGCGACTGGAACATCGCCTGCGCCGATTCCAGCGTCGGCGGCTCGCCCGGACGCATCACGCGGTAGATGTCGAACAGCGCATCCTCGCGCGTCATGTTCTTGTCGGCCGAGAGGGTGTTGCGGATGTAGGGGCCGACATTGACGTGGTCGATGTCGAGCAGCGGCAGCTCCTTGTAGCCCTGCTCGTTGAGCGCCTTCATCAGCTTGTCGGTGATTTCCTCACCGGCTTCGGAGTGGATCTCACCGGTCTTCGGGTTGACGAGGTCCTCGGCGATGTAGTTGCCGACCAGTTCTTCGTCAGCCATGCGCAGCGCCTTCAGCCCCTTCTCCTGGAGCTGACGGGCGGCACGGACGGTGAGCTTCTTGCCGGCCTCGAGCACGACCTTGCCGGTATCGGCGTCGATCAGGTCGTTGACGGTCGAGTAGCCGCGGAAACGGTTGGCGTCGAACGGAACGCGCCAGCCTTCCTTGGTCCGCTTGTAGAGGATCTTCTTGTAGAACGTGGACAGGATTGCTTCGCCATCGAGGCCGAGGGCGAACATCAGCGACGTCACCGGAATCTTGCGGCGACGGTCGATACGCGCATAGACGATGTCCTTGGCGTCGAACTCGATGTCGAGCCAGGAGCCGCGATACGGGATCACGCGGGCGGCGAACAGCAGCTTGCCCGAGGAGTGGGTCTTGCCCTTGTCGTGGTCGAAGAACACGCCGGGCGAACGGTGCATCTGCGAGACGATGACGCGCTCGGTGCCGTTGACGATGAAGGTGCCGTTCATCGTCATGAGCGGGATGTCGCCCATGTAGACGTCCTGCTCCTTGATGTCCTTGACCGACTTGGCGCCGGTCTCCTCGTCGATATCGAACACGATGAGGCGCAGCGTCACCTTGAGGGGGGCCGCGAAGGTCATGCCGCGCTGGCGGCACTCGTCGACGTCATATTTCGGCTGCTCGAACTCGTAGCGGACGAATTCCAGCATCGAGGTGCCCGAGAAGTCGGAGATCGGAAACACCGAGCGGAACACCGCCTGCAGACCCTCGTCGAGACGGCCGCCCTGGGGTTCGTCGACCATCAGGAACTGGTCATAGGACGCCTTCTGAACCTCGATGAGGTTCGGCATCTCGGCGACTTCCTTGATGTGTCCGAAGAACTTGCGAACGCGTTTGCGACCGGTGAATGTCTGCTGCGCCATCGTGGCCTCTCATTTTCGTCGCCCGCTCTGGGCGCGCCGTCCGGAACGCGGCTGCCACCGCTTTCCGGGTTGAATTTTCGAACCCGTCTTGGGGGCCGGAGACGCAGTTTCAGGCGCCGATGTCCTGAATCTGTTCTTCAGACCTTCAAAACGCAAAACGACGCGCGGGGCGCAGATGCGCGCCCGCCCGTCACAACGATCATCTTCACGGACTGCAAAAGCCCGAAATAGCCTGCTCTCCCAACGGCTTACAGGGAAATCCGGCCTCCCTGCCACCGCGCTTTCGTGCTGCCGACCCGATATGGGGCGACAATAGTGCAGATTCGAGGGTTAAACCCTCAAATCCCCACACTTTTTCGTGTTCGGCCTGCGTCGGGACGTTCCGTCGCACGCCTTTTGCATTCGGTCCACCCTCTCGAGGAGCGGACCGGGATCCCGGACCTTGCCGATGCGCGGCCGGGATCCCGCCAGCAAGCGTTGCTTACTTGAGCTCGACCTTGGCGCCAGCCTTCTCGAGCTGGGCCTTGATCTTGTCGGCTTCTTCCTTGTTCACGCCTTCCTTCAGCGGCTTCGGAGCACCCTCGACGAGGTCCTTTGCTTCCTTCAGGCCGAGACCGGTGATGGCGCGGACTTCCTTGATGACCTCGATCTTCTTGTCGCCGGCGCTGGCGAGAACGACCGTGAACTCGGTCTTCTCTTCCGCCGGAGCGGCAGCGCCGCCACCAGCAGCCGGGCCGGCCACGGCGACAGCCGCGGCAGCCGAAACGCCCCACTTCTCTTCGAGGAGCTTCGCGAGTTCAGCGGCTTCGAGCACGGTGAGGCTCGAGAGGTCGTCAACGATCTTCTGCAGGTCAGCCATTGTTCAGTTTCCTTACGTGTAAGTCTGGTTCGGGTTTGAGTATTGCGAAGGGCGTCAGGCCGCTTCGCCCTTTGAGGCATGAGCCTGGATGACGCGCGCGAGCTTGCCCGCGGGCGCATTGGCGAGCTGAGCGATCTTGGTCGCCGGGGCCACGATGAGGCCGACGATCTTGCCGCGCAGCTCGTCAAGCGACGGCAGCGAGGCAAGCGCCTTCACGCCGTCGACATTCAGGACGGTCTTCCCCATCGATCCGCCCACGATGACGAACTTTTCGTTCGCCTTGGCGAATTCGATGGCGACCTTTGGCGCCGCTACCGGATCGTTCGAAGTGGCGATCACGGTCGGTCCCTTCAGCATGGGGCCGATGGCAACGACGTCAGTGCCTTCAAGAGCAATTTTGGCGAGACGGTTCTTCGAGACCTTCACCGCAGCGCCCGCCTGCTTCATCTGCTGGCGCAGCTTCTGCATCTGGGCGACGGTGAGGCCGGAATATTGAGCAACGACCGCGACGCTCGTGGTCTTGAAGACCTCATTGAGCTGTTCGACCGCTTCTTTTTTTGCCGCTCGTTCCACAGCAAGCTCTCTCCGGTTGGCGGCCATCGCGCGAAGCGGGGCCGCCGGGTTGCACCCATCGTCCCGCCCAAACCTGAACCTCCGGGCCAAAACCCATCGGACACGCCGGGCAAGACGACAATTCAAAGCCTGCCCTCCGGGAGCCCTTCAAAGGCCCACGGCGTGTCGAGGTCCGAACCAGACCCGTTTCGCATAGCCAGCCCTTAAAGCTGGATGCGAAGTGAAATCCGGTCTTCACCCGTCTATGCAGGCCATGCGATTAAGCCGTTGAGAAATCGAAATTTCCCGCGGGCGCCTGCAGTCTTGGACAGGACAAGGTCAGCCGGCGAACCGCCCGACCTCTGCCCGCATCCCGGCCAACCGACGGGTTTTCCTTCCTTTTCCGGGCAAATCCTTGCGGACGTCCTGAAAAGGAATGATCTCCTGTCATGCCGGTTTTTCGGAATGCGTGCACGAACGCGCCAGCCGAGGCCGGTACGTTCGGAGGCGGTTCTTTAACCGCTCCGGGCCTGCTTGCCAAGAGCAAAATTCACACCAGTTCCAATCCATTGCCGGCCGGGCTTGAGGCGGGCCGACAAGGGCCGATTCAGGCCGATTTGACCGCGTAAGGAAGCAGCTTGCCCTCGAAAAACGCGGTCAGGTTCGCCAGCACGCAGTTTTGCATGGCAACGTGCGATTCCAGGGTGTGGCCACCGATATGCGGAGCGAAAACCACATTCGGCAGCGCCGTCAGCGCATCGGGCGCGTGCGGCTCCTTCTCGTAGACGTCGAGGCCGGCGCCGGCGATGGTCTTGTCGGCGAGGGCCGCGACCAGAGCCTTCTCGTCGACGACGGAGCCGCGGGAGATGTTGACGACATAGCCGTCCGCGCCGAGGCGCCGAAGGATATCGGCGTTGACGACATGCTGGGTCTCGGCCCCTGCCCGGACCGCAATCATCAGCACGCTGCACCAGTCGGCGAGCGCCTCCAGCGTCGGGAAATATTGATAAGGCAGATCGTATCTGGTGCGACTGAAATAGCCGACCTCGCTCTCGAACGCCGCGCATCGCACGGCGATCTTGCGGCCGATCTCGCCCATGCCGTAGACGCCGATGCGGCGGCCGGGCATGCCGGCCTGCGGGCGCATCATCGGCGACTGTTTCGAGGCGGCCCAATCGCCGCTGCGGACATATTGGTCGGCAACCAGGATCCGCCGCGTCGTCGCCAGCATCAGGGTCATGGCGATGTCGGCGACCGAGGCGGCGTTGGCGCCCGGACTGTGGCCGACCGCGATGTTGCGGGCGGCGGCTGCCTTCAAATCGACGCCGTCATAGCCGGTGCCGTAGCAGACGATGGCGCCGAGCTTTGGAAACAGGTCCATCGCCTCCGCGCCGAGCGGGGTGCCGCCCGCCGTCAGCATCGCGCGGATGCCGCTGAGCTCATCCGCCGAAAACACCTCCCGCGCCGGCTTGCCACCGGTGTCGAGCAGCTCGAACCGCTCGGCGAAGCGCGCCATCATCGACTTGGGAAAGCGCGAATAGATCAGGACCTTGTCAGCCATTGTTCTTGTTTCCGGAGAGCGCCGCCACAAACGACGAGGGGCGGAATCGGTTGCCCAATTCCGCCCCTCGCCTCATGTCATTTCGAAATCTCAGCCGAGAATGGTGCCCGGCTCGACCTTCACGCCGGGGCCCATCGTCGAGGACACCGCAACGCGCTGGATGTAGGTGCCCTTGGAACCGGCCGGCTTCGCCTTGGAGACAGCGTCGGCGAGAGCCTTGATGTTCTCGACCAGCTTCTCCTCGGAGAACGAGGCCTTGCCGACGCCGGCCTGCAGGATGCCGGCCTTCTCGACGCGGAACTCGACCGAGCCGCCCTTGGCACCCTTCACCGCACCTGTGACGTCCATGGTGACGGTGCCGATCTTCGGGTTCGGCATCAGGCCGCGCGGGCCGAGCACCTTACCGAGACGGCCGACCAGCGGCATCATGTCGGGGGTGGCGATGCAGCGGTCGAAATCGATCGAGCCGTTCTGCACCTTCTCGACCAGGTCCTCGGCGCCGACGACGTCGGCGCCAGCAGCCTTGGCTTCGTCGGCCTTGGCGCCGCGGGCGAACACGCCGACGCGGAGCGTACGGCCGGTGCCGTTCGGCAGGGTCACGACACCGCGGACCATCTGGTCGGCGTGACGGGGATCGACGCCGAGATTGATCGCGACCTCGATGGTCTCGTCGAACTTCGCTTTCGCGCGCTCCTTGACCATCTTGATGGCGTCCGCGAGCGGGTAAAGCTTTTCGCGGTCAATGCCTTCGCGGGCTTTGTTCAAACGCTTTCCGATTGCCATGGCCGCTTACCCCGCAACTTCCAGACCCATCGAGCGGGCGGAGCCCTCGACCATCTTCATGGCCGATTCGATGGTGTCGCAATTCAAGTCCTTCATCTTCTTCTCGGCGATCTCGCGCACCTGCGCCTTGGTCACCTTGCCGGCCTTGTCACGGCCCGGCGCCTTCGAGCCGGACTGGATCTTGGCAGCCTGCTTGAGGAAGTAGGACATCGGCGGCGTCTTCATCTCGAAGGTGAAGGAACGGTCCGCATAGATGGTGATGATCACCGGGATCGGGGTGTTCTTCTCTTCCTTCTGGGTCTGGGCGTTGAACGCCTTGCAGAACTCCATGATGTTGAGACCGCGCTGACCGAGCGCGGGACCGATCGGGGGCGAAGGATTCGCCGCACCGGCCGGGACCTGAAGCTTCAGGTATCCGGTCACTTTCTTTGCCATGTATCACTCCTGTTGTGCCGGCAGAGCCGGCGGTTTCAGGTTCGTGGTCTGGGTCGGATGCGGCTGGCAACCGCCCTCTCCCTCCCACGGCCTCTTGTCGCGTGAGACCGAAGTCTCACGCCTTACCCGGTCAGACCTTCTCGACCTGACCGAATTCCAGCTCGACCGGCGTGGCGCGGCCGAAGATCGACACCGCGACCTTCACGCGCGAGCGCGCCTCGTCGATTTCCTCGACCACACCCGAGAACGAGGCGAACGGGCCGTCGGCCACGCGCACGTTCTCGCCGATCTCGAACGACACCGACGCCTTCGGCCGCTCCACGCCCTCCTGCACCTGGTGCAGGATGCGCATGGCCTCGGCTTCCGAGATCGGCATCGGCTTGTTCTCGGCGCCGAGGAAGCCCGTCACCTTGGGCGTGTTCTTGATCAGATGGAACGCCTCGTCGGTCAGCTTCATCTTCACCAGCACGTAGCCCGGGAAGAACTTGCGCTCGGCGTCGATCTTGCGACCGCGGCGCACTTCCGTGACCTTCTCGGTCGGAACCAGTACCAGCTCGAACAGCTCCTCGAGCCCGCGCTGCTTGGCCTGCTCACGGATCGATTCGGCGACCTTCTTCTCGAAATTCGAATAGGCGTGGACGATGTACCAGCGCTTGTCGGACACTTGAGCGGTTGCTGTAGCCATCAGTGGATGCCCAGAAGGAAGGTGATGAGGACACGGATGATCTGGTCGGCGGCGAAGAAGAAGATCGAGGCGACCGCGACCATGACGAACACCATGATGGTGGTGATCGTGGTCTCGCGGCGGGTCGGCCAGGTGACCTTGGCAGTCTCCGAACGCACTTCCTGCAAGAACTTGAACGGGCTGACTGCCATCGTTTGATGTCCAACGTCCGTCGACAGACGCAAAATGAATTTCAGGGATCCGAACAGCCGCCGTTGGCCCAACCCTCTGTCTCGAAGGATGAGCCGGAAACCGGGCTCGATTGTTCGGGGATTTCAAGGCCGCGCCGGAAATCCGCGTCTAACGGGCCGGCTGCGAGTGCGGGGTATCTACTGCGGATGGGGCCAAAGGTCAAGGTATAGAGAGTTCGCGCGGGCAAGCCGCCCTGCCCCGGACGGCCGTGCAGAGGTCATGTGGATCAAGGGGTTATCCACCGCCCGCAAGGCGTCATCCTAAGGGAGGCCGGCGGCAGCCCTGCACCGTCAGTCGGCCCGGTCAACCATGGCAATGCCCGGCAGCGGCACCACGAACTTCCCGCCTTCGGCGAAATAGCGGGCGTGCTTGGCCCGGATCGGGTCGACATAGCGCCAGGCGAAGACCACGACGAACGCGGGCTTGCGCTCGTAAAGGGCAGCCGGGGGCAGAATCGGAATGTCGTAACCCGGGCCGGCCATCACGTTCCCCTTGTTGGGGTCGTCGTCCACCAGGAAATCGATCTTGTTCTCCAGGCCGAACTGCGGAAGCAGGGTCGTGGTGCCGACCGAGACGCCGTAGCCGGCGACCAGCTGACCGCGCGCATGGGCGGCATCGGCCATCGCGACCAGCTCGTCGCGGATGGCGGCGATCCTCTTCACATAGGGCGCATAATAGGCCGGCTGATCGACACCGAGCCGCTCCTCTTCGGCAACGAAACGAGCGACTTCCGCCGACGGCTTCTTGTCACCGCCGGCGCGCTGCACGGTCACGCGAATCGAGCCGCCCTTGGTCCAGATGTGCTGGACGTCGATCAGCTCCATGCCGAGCCGGGCAAAGAAACGGATCAGCGGCTTGATGTTAAAATACGACAGATGCTCATGATAGACGGTGTCGAGCAGGTTCTTCTCGGTGACGTCGACGCCATACTGCGTTTCGAAGACGAACAATCCGTCCGGCGCAAGCACGTCGCGAACCCCGATCACCAGCGGATCGAGATTGTCGACATTGGCGATCATGTTGTTGGCGATCACGACGCTCGCCGCGCCATGACTCTGCAGGATGCGGTGCCCGATGGCATCGGTGAAGAAATCACCGATGGTCTCGATCCCCGCTTCCGTCGCGCGCCGCGCGATGTCGACAGCGGGGTCGACACCCAGCACCCGCATGCCGCGTTCCTTAAAGAAGCCGAGCAGCGATCCATCGTTGCTGCCGAGCTCGACGACCAGCGAGCCCGGCGCGATGCCGAAGCGGCTGACGACGTCGTTGGCATAGCCCGCGAAATGCTCCCGCAGGCCTAGCGAGAGCGAGGTGGTATAGACGTAGTTGCGGTACTGGATCTCCGGATTGCCGACATGCAGAATCTGGAGGTGGCCGCAGTCCCTGCACAGATGCAGCGCCATCGGCACCGCAGCCCGGAAGACGGGATCGTCGACGCTGGCGTTCGGCACCTGGAAGTTCGGCGTGCCAATGGGCATGCCTGCCATCGGGACGACCAGCTCTTGCTTGTCCGAATGACAGAGGCGGCAGGTATGGCGGACGTAGAACAGGTTTTTCATCGTGGAACCGAAAAATGAGATACGCGAGCGGGTGAGATAATCACACCCCGTGAAGACCGGACCGGCAATGGACTCAAGCAGGTCATGGGTGGCTCGAGGCTTCCTTGCCCAGCCCGTAGCCGGGAGCTTCCTCCGCCGCCTGGGCCGCCTTGTCCGCCGAATACAAGCCACGCTCCGGACTCGCGAGCCAGATCACGCCGCCGACGAGCCCGATGATCACGCTGATGGCCCCCAACAGAAGCGACACCGACAGCGCTTCTTCGGAGGGCACACCCGCCAGACCGAGGCAGGCGACCATCGCCCCTTCACGCACGCCCCAGCCGCTGATCGATATCGGAACGGCCGTCAACAGCACCACCGGCGGAATCAGGATGCCGGCATCCAGGATCGAGAGCTGCGCTCCGACTCCGCGCGCCAAGGCGTAACATGCCGCCGCGGTCACGAGATGGATGAGGAGCGCCGATCCGAACAGCAGCGCGCGGCGCTCGGACTGCAGGAGAAGAAACCTGACCAATGTCCCGAAGCGCACGAAGCTCGCGATCGCAGGAAGCGCGATGAGGCGTTTCGGCAGACGGTCGAGCGTCAACAGGACCACGGTGCCGGCGACGCCCGCCAGCGTCAGCCCACCGATGGCCAGAATCGCGGCCTGATTGGACACGCGGGACAGCAGAAACGGCAATCCGGCCGCCATCAGCACGATGAGCCCGATCAACGCCGTGAAGCGGTCCGCCGCAACGCCCTTGACCGCCTCCGGCCACTGCACGCCACGTTGGCGCAGCAGCCACATCCGCACCGCGTCTCCGCCGACCGACGACGGCAACACCTGATTGAACCAGAGGCTGATCATGAGGATTCGCCAGCCCGCGAGCCAGTCCAACGACACGCAGAGCGCGCGCATGATCAGCTCCCACCGGCCGTTGAGCACGAAGGTCTGAAAGAAGATCAGCGCAAGCGCGACGACGAACAGGACGGGATCGACCGAGACGAGATGAGTTCGCAATTGGCGCAGGTCGAGCCCGCGCGCAATGTAGACCAGCACGGCGACCGACAGCAGCAGCTTCACCGAAAACAGGGCCGCATGCTTGAAACGCGACTGCATCAGATGCCTGCCTCAGGACGCCGGATATTCCGCACGACCGATGACGAGGTCGATTGCGGCCATCATCCAGAACTGGTGCGTGGTCTCGACAATGTTGTAGCTGCGGCTGTCCACCCAGAAATTGACGTCGCCGAGATTGCGCAACGGATTGTCCGCGTTCATGCCCGACAGCGTGATCACGTCGAGCTTCATCGTGCGCGCCTGCGCAACCGCGTTGAGGATGTTCTTCGAACGTCCCGACGAGCTAATCGCGACGAGGCAGTCGCCGTCGCGGGCGCTCAGCCGCACGGCATGTGCGATCCAGTCCTCGAAACCGTAGTCGTTGGCAAGGCACGACATCATGCTTGCATCGCTGAAACAGAGCGCAGGCACAGATGCGTTCTTCGCCAGGTCGATCGCCAGATGCGAGGCGATGCCGGCCGAGCCGCCATTACCGATGAAGATGACGCGGCCGCCCTGCTCACGCGTGCGCAACCAGGACGCGCGCGTGGCGGAGATCCTGGCAAAAATACCGTCGTCGACCGCCGTCGCGCGATGCAGGCGCCCCACGTAATCGTCGAGGAAGGCCTTGTGATCGGGATCGACGGACTCGGCAGGCATGGGCTGGCGGCTCGATTGCAACATGATCGGGTGATACCGGCTATTACCAAGGATTGCAAAGGTATAATACTTGCAAAGCTTGAGAGCGGCTGGTAGTCGGCTTTCGGGTTTCACTCAACATTGGCGAGCCTGTTTCGCTGGGCATTCGCATCACGGATGTTCCCCATGAAATGCATCGTTACTGGCGGCGCCGGTTTCATCGGAAGTCACCTCGTCGATCGCCTGCTCGATGACGGCCACGAAGTCACTGCGCTCGACAACTTCGTAATCGGACGCGCCGAAAATCTGGCCGCGCGCGCCGGTTCGAGCCAGTTGAAGGTCGTACGGGCGGACGTCACCGACCTCGACGTGATCAAACCGTATTTCCACGGTGTGGATTGGGTCTTCCATCTCGCCGCGCTGGCCGACATAGTTCCCTCGATCGAATCGCCGATCCCCTATCATCGCGCCAATGTCGACGGCACGGTCAACGTTCTCGAAGCGGCGCGGCACGCGGGAGCGAGTCGCTTCGTCTATGCGGCGTCATCATCCTGCTACGGCATTCCGGACGTCTATCCGACGCCGGAGAGCGCCGATATCCGGCCGATGTATCCCTACGCACTCACCAAGAATCTCGGCGAGCAGTGCGTCATGCACTGGTGCCAGGTCTACAAGCTGCCTGCCGTGGCGCTACGCCTGTTCAACGTGTTCGGACCGCGCCATCGCACCACCGGCACCTACGGTGCCGTGTTCGGCGTGTTCATGGCGCAGAAGCTCGCAGGCAAGCCCTACACGGTGGTCGGCGATGGCGAGCAGACCCGTGACTTCACCTTCGTCAGCGATGTCGCGGATGCCTTCGTGACCGCCGCGCGCTCCGATGTCTCCCACGAGATATTCAACGTCGGTTCCGACAACACCTACAGCGTCAACCGGCTGGTCGAGCTCCTCGGCGGCGACAAGGTCCACATTCCCAAGCGTCCCGGCGAGCCCGATTGCACCTACGCCGACATCACCAAGATCAAACGGGTCCTGAAATGGACGCCGAAGGTGAAGTTCGAGGACGGCGTCGCGACGATGTTGAAATCGATGGACCAGTACAAGGACGCTCCTCTGTGGACGGTGGACAAGATCGCCGATGCCACCAAGGACTGGTTCAAATATCTCGGTGACGACAACGCCACGCCGCAGAAGGCAAGCCGTTGAGCAGGTTCGTTCACCCCCGAGATTTGCCGCCCGCCGATCATTTCCGGGCCGGCCATCTGAGACCCACGGCGCTTTAGGTAATCCACATGGGCAATGCTGCGACAGACAAACCGACCGGCCATCCGGCACCGCACGAGAAGATCAAGACGATCGAGGAACTGGGCGAGATTGCGCGCGCTGCGCAGGCAAAGGGCCTGACCGTCGCGCTCTGCCACGGCGTGTTCGATCTGGTGCATCTCGGCCACGTCCGGCACATCCTGGCGGCACGCAACGAGGCCGATGTGGTCATCGTGACCATCACCGCCGACCGATATGTCAACAAGGGCCCGGGACGGCCGATCTTTCCGGAGAACATGCGCGCCGAGATGCTCGCCGCGCTCGGCACGGTCGACTGGGTCGGCATCAACCGGACCTCCAGCGCCGAGCCGGTCCTCGATACCGTCCGCCCCGACATCTACGTGAAGGGCTCGGACTACGAAAACCCCGAGGATGACGTCACCGGCAAGATCGCCACCGAACGCGAGGCCGTCGAGCGCCATGGCGGCCGCATCGTCTTCACGCGCGACGTGACCTTCAGCTCGTCGTCACTGCTGAACCGCTACTTCGACATCTACGACCCCCCTCTGCGCGACTACCTCCAGAAGGTGCGCGAAGGCGGCGGCGCCGAACGCCTGCTGAAGCTGATCGACAAGATCCAGGACATGCACGTCGTGCTGGTCGGCGATACCATCATCGACGAGTACCAATATGTCACGGCGCTTGGAAAGGCCTCCAAGGAGAACATCGTCGCGACCCAGTTCAAGAACGGCGAGCAATTTGCCGGCGGCGTCATCGCTGCGGCCAATCACGTCGCAAGCTTCTGCAAATCAGTCGAAATCGTCACGACGCTCGGTGGCAACGACCACCCCGAAGAGTTCATTCGCGCGCATGTCCGCCCGAATGTCACGTTCACGCCGATCCGCGTTCAGGGCCGTCCGACGACCCGCAAGTTGCGGTACGTCGAGATGGGCTACTTGCACAAGCTGTTCGAAGTTTACACGATGGACGACACGCCGCTCGACGAGACCGCGCGCAAGGAGATCGACCGCGTCACTGCGGAGCGCGTGCGCGGGGCGGACGTGGTCATCGTCACCGACTTCGGCCACGGCATGATCGCATCCAGCACGATCGACACGTTGATCGCGAACTCCAAATTCCTGGCCGTCAACGCCCAGAGCAACAGCGGCAATCACGGCTACAACCTGATCACGAAGTATCCGCGGGCCGACTACGTCTGCATCGACGCACCGGAAGCGCGCCTTGCGGCCACCGACAAGTTCAACGACATCGCGTCGGTGATCGAGGACGGCCTGCACGGTAAGATCGCCTGCGACAACATGATCATCACGCACGGCTCCTTCGGCTGCTACCCCTTCTCGTCGAAGACCGGCGTCGCGCGCGTACCCGCCTTCACCAAGACCGTCGTCGACACCGTCGGTGCAGGCGATGCCTTCCTGACGATCACGGCGCCGCTGGTGGCAGCCGGCGGCAATATCGAGGACGTCGCCTTCATCGGCAATGCGGCGGGCGCGATCAAGGTCGGCATCGTCGGTCACCGCAGCTCGGTCGAAAAGGCCCCGCTGGTCAAATTCGTCACGGCATTGTTGAAATAGCGCAAAAGAGAAATTCCGGAGAGCGACAGTGATTGGTCAGAAATGGAATGTGATGGTCACCGGTGGCGCCGGCTATGTCGGCAGCGTGCTGGTTCCTCAGTTGCTGGCGGCGGGCCACAAGGTCACCGTGCTCGACTTGTTCATGTATGGCGAGGACGTCTTCGACGCCGTCCGTGACAATCCCAACCTGCGCCTGATCAAGGGCGACATCCGCGACGAGGCGGCGATCAACGAGGCCCTGCGCGGCAACAATGCGGTGATCCACCTCGCCTGCATCTCCAACGACCCATCGTTCGAGCTCGACCCGGGGCTCGGCAAGTCCATCAACTACGACTGCTTCCGGCCGATGGTGCGCGCGGCGAAGAAGGCCGGCATCAAGCGCTTCATCTACGCATCCTCCTCGAGCGTCTATGGCATCAAGGACGAGGCCGAGGTAACCGAGGAATTGTCCTGCGAGCCGCTTACGGACTACTCCAAGTTCAAGGCGATGTGCGAGACCGATCTTGCCGACGAGGCCGCGTCCGGCTTCGTCACCTGCACGGTTCGTCCCGCCACCGTGTGCGGCTACGCTCCGCGGCAGCGGCTCGACGTCGTCGTCAACATCCTGACCAATCTGGCGGTCAACACCGGCCGCATCCGTGTGTTCGGCGGAACGCAGAAGCGGCCCAACCTGCACATCGAGGACATGTCCGCGGCCTATCTGTTCCTGCTTCAACAGGATGACGCGAAGATCGACGGCAAGACCTACAACATCGGCTACGAGAACCACTCGCTGATGAAGATCGCCGACATCGTCAAGTCGGTGGTCGGAAGCAATGTCGACGTGGCCGTCGAGCCGACCGACGATCTCCGCTCCTACCACGTGTCCTCGGAGAAGATCCGCCGCGAGCTCGGATTTGCGCCGACGCACACGATCGAGCAGGCCGTGTCCGGTCTCGTGGATGCCTTCAAGGCCGGCCGCCTGCCGAACTCGCTGAACGATCCCAGGTATTTCAACATCAAGATGATGCAGAACATCAGCCTGAAGTGAGCGGCGTGCGGATCGGCATCGATTTCGACAATACGATCATCTGCTACGACAAGGTCTTTGCCGCCGCCGCGCGCCAGCGCGGGCTGGTGCCGGAGAGCTGGGACGGGCTGAAGACCGACGTACGTGACTATCTGCGATCCCGCGCCGGCGGCGAGCTTGCCTGGCAAGGGCTGCAAGGCTTCGTCTACGGCAAGGGAATCGGCGGCGCCGAGATCTATCCCGGAGTCCGCGAGTTCCTCGCCGCGTGCCGAAAGGCCGGCGCGAGCGTCTATATCGTCAGCCACAAGACGCAGTTCGGCCATCAGGACCCGGATCGCGTCGATTTGCGCGAGGCGGCGCGCGGCTGGTTGAGGGGTGCGGGTCTCATCGACGCCGCCGATGCGGCGCTGGCCGTGAGCGACATCTATTTCGAGGATACGCTGGCGGCCAAGGTCGAGCGACTCGCGAGCCTGCGGCTCGATATCTTCATTGACGATCTCGTCGATGTCTTCGAGCAGCCGCATTTTCCGAAGACGACGCGATCGATCCTGTTCACGCAGTCGCGGCCTCCCCACCCCGAACAATGCGAGCCGATCGCGACCTGGGCCGATATCCACCGCGGAGTGTTCGTGCCATGAGCGAGCCGGACATCAGCGTACAGGATGCGGTCTCGATCGGCAGCCGCCTCTCCGGGGCGCGGGTCGCGGCCGCCCAACCGGCGCGGTCCGGCGGCAACAACCGGGTGTTTCGGCTGGAGATGGCGGATGGACCGCCCCTCGCCCTCAAGCACTATCCGTCCGACGGGCGCGATCGCCTGGGACAGGAATATGACGCGCTCTCGTTTCTGTCGCGCCACGGCATCAATTCGACGCCGCGCCCTGTCGCGAAAGATCCGACGGCATTCTGCGCGCTGTATCAATGGTTCGACGGTGACGCCGCGGTCCTGCATCCCCAGCACGACGATGCCGAACAGCTGGCCGATTTCCTGATCGAGCTGCAAAAGCTGCGCGGCGCCGAAGGCGCACAGACTTTGCGGAACGCGTCAGCCAGCATCTTCTCGCCCGAGGCAGCCATCGCCCAGTACGAGCAACGCCTCGACGGACTACGGCGCGCATCGCAGGATCATCCGGATCTGTGTGCGTTCATGGACGGCAGCCTGGTTCCCACCACTGCCATCGCAATCCGGCAACTCCGTCGACGCTATGCGGAACTGGGCCTGGATCCCGCCGCGGACCTCGCGCCCGCCCATCGCGCATTGAGCCCGTCGGATTTCGGGCTGCACAACGCGCTGCGTGCCGACGACGGCAGGCTGCGATTTATCGACTTCGAATATTTCGGCTGGGACGATCCGGTCAAGCTCGTGTCCGACACCGCGATCCATCCCGGCAGCGGTCTGCCCGAGGCCGACGCGAATCGATTGATCGAACGGCTCTCGCGCGCCTTCGAAGCTGGGGATGACGCGTTTGCGATCCGCCGTGACGTACTGTATCCTGTGTTCGGGGCGATTTGGTGCCTGATTGTCCTGAATGTCTATTTGCCGGAAAGCCGCTCCCGGCGCGCCCTGGCTGCGCAAGGTGGCGATCTGACGGTCCGCCTTGCCGGCCAGCTCGACAAAGCCCGCCGGCTCCACCAAACGATTTGCCAACGTGATCCAGATCTCACCCCACGCTGAAGCCGCCCTCACCTGCACGCTGGACGAGCGCAGCCTTTATTTGCGCCGCCTGGTGCTCGGTTCTGTCCGTTCTGCGGGACGCGGACATGTCGGACCTGCCCTGTCGCTGATCGAGATGGTCCGCGTGCTCTACGACGACGTGCTGCGGATCGATCCGAGCAACCCGCGCGATCCCAACCGCGACCGCGCGATCCTCAGCAAGGGACACGGTTGTCTGGCGCTCTATGCACTCTTGGCCGATCGCGGCTTCTTCCCGCTGTCGGAGCTGGAAGGCTTTTGCGGGCCCGACAGCATTCTGGGCGGACATCCCGAATACGGCATGGTGCCGGGCGTCGAGGCCTCGACCGGCGCGCTCGGCCATGGCCTGTCGATCGGTGTCGGCCTCGCGCTCGCCGCGCGCATGCGCGAGCGCAGCTACCGGACTTTCGTGCTGCTCGGCGACGGCGAGATCAACGAGGGATCGGTGTGGGAAGCCGCCATGGGCGCGGCCAAGCACGGGCTCGACAATCTGGTCGCGATGATCGACTACAACAAGCTCCAGAGCTATGGCCCCACCGACTACGTCCTGCCGCTGGAGCCGCTTGCGGACAAGTGGCGCAGCTTCGGCTTCGCCGTGCAGGAGCTCAACGGCCACGACGTCGGCGCGCTGCGCACTGTCCTGAAGCAGGTCCCGGCCGTTCCGGGCAAACCCACCGCGATCATCTGCCATACCGTCAAAGGCAAGGGTCTTCCGGCCGCGGAATCCAACGCCGACTGGCATCACAAGAACAAGCTGACCGACAGCGAGCTCGACGCCATCCGCGTCGCCGTCGGCGATTTTTGATCGGCTCCCCATGCGCAACACAGCGATGAACATGGTCCACAAGCTCGCCGCGCGCGACGAGCGGGTGCTTTACATCGGCTCCGATCCCGGCGCAGGCACCTTGCGCGCCATGAGCAAGGAGTTTCCCAAGCGCCATCTGATCGAGGGCATCTCGGAAGCGCATATCATCGGCATGTCGGCCGGTCTCGCGATGGAGGGCTTCGTGCCCTACGTCAACACCATCGCGACCTTCCTCACCCGCCGCTGCTACGAGCAGGTGGCCGTCGATCTCTGCCTGCACAATCTGCCGGTGCGGCTGATCGCCAATGGCGGTGGCCTCGTCTACGCGCCGCTCGGTCCCACCCACCAGGCGATCGAGGACATCGCGATCATGCGGGCGCTGCCGAACATGACGGTGATCTGCCCGTGCGACGCCGACGAGGCCGCGCGCATGATGGAGCAGACGCTGGACTGGAAGGGTCCGATCTACATCCGGCTCGGCAAGGGCGGCGATGCCATCGTCTCCAAGGCCGAGCACGGCTTTGAGATCGGCAAGGCCATCTTGATGCGCCCGCAGGGCGACGTCCTCATGGTGACCACCGGCATCATGCTCCAGCGCGCCCTCGCCGCGGCCGACCTGCTGGCCGCGCAAGGCATTCGCGCCGGCATCCTGCACATGCATACGGTTAAACCGCTCGATACCGCGGCATTGCTGCAGGCGATCCGCGGCACCAGGCTCGTCGCGACGCTGGAGGAGCATGTCCCCTCCGGCGGCCTCGGCAGCGCAGTCGCCGAGACGCTGATTGACAAGCTCGGCTCCGGTTTCCCTGCGATGCTGCGGCTGTCGCTGCCGGACCGCTTCATGCACAATTACGGTTCGCAGGACTCGCTGCTGAAGAAGCACGGGCTCTCCGCCAACGCCATTGCGACCTCGATCGAGCATGCGCTCGCGGCGTCGCGCACTTCCTCTCCTCAACTTCATTCCACCTGACGGGTCACATGTACGACGTTCGATATTCCTATCTGCTCGAGCAATTCGCCGATCCCGCACCGATCCTCGCCGAGATCGGCCGCCTGGTGGCGACCGGTGACTTTACCCTTGGCAAGCCCGTCGCCGAATTCGAGAAGCGCTTTGCCGAGCTGATCGGCGTGCGTCACGCCATCGGCGTCGGATCGGGCACCGACGCGCTCAAGCTGCCGCTCAAGGCACTCGGCATCGGCCATGGCGACGAGGTCATCACCGCCGCCAACACCTTCATCGCCACGGTCGGCGCGATTGCGGAAACCGGCGCGACGCCTGTGCTGGTCGATTGCGACGATTCCTTCTGCATGAATGTCGACCAAGTCGAGGCCGCGATCACTGAGAAGACCAAGGCGATCATGCCGGTTCAGCTGACCGGCGAGGTCACCGACATGGGCAAGCTGATGCCGATCGCCCAGCGTCACAGCCTGCCGGTGGTCGAGGATGCCTGCCAGGGCATCCTGTCGGAGTTTGCCGGAAAACGCTCCGGCACCCACGACATCGCGGCCGGTTTCTCCCTGCATCCGCTCAAGAACCTCAATGTCTGGGGCGATGCCGGCGTCGTCGTCACCAATGACGACGGCATGAACGAGAAGCTCCGGCTGATCCGCAACCACGGCATGAAGAACCGCGACGAGATCGCGATCCTCGGCTGCAATTCGCGACTCGATTCCCTTCAGGCGGTGGTCGGCAACTGGCTGATCGGCCAGACCAGCGAGATCACGCGCCGCCGGATCGAGAATGCGGCCTATTATGACGCCGGTCTCGCCGGCCTGCCCGGCCTGCGCGTTCCGCCGCGCCGGCCCAACGTGAAGCACGTCTACCATCTCTACATGGTGTTCGCCGAACGCCGCGACGAGCTCTACAAATACTGCTTGGACAACGGCATCGAGGCCAAGATCCACTATCCGATCCCGCTGTATCAGCAGGAAGGCCTGAAGCATCTCGGCTACGCGCCGGGCACGTTCCCGGTCACCGACCGCCACGCCAAGGAAGTCATCAGCTTCCCGGTCGACCAGCATCTGACGCGCGCCCAGCAGGACCGCGTCATCGAGACCGTCAGGAAGTTCTGCCATGGACGCTGACACCGGCCGCCGGCGCATCGGTTACGTCAATCTTCCCGCGCAGTTCGAGGAAGAGCGCGCCGAGATCATGCAGGCGGTCGAGGGCGTGTTCCAGCGCGGCGATTTCATCGGCGGAGCGGCGGTCGGAAGGCTCGAGGAGGAATTGTCGGCTTATCTCGGCTCGCCCCATGTCGTGACGCTGAATTCAGGCACCGACGCGCTGATCCTCGCCATGCGGGCGCTCAACATCGGTCCCGGCGACGAGGTCATCACCCCGCCGAATTCGTTCGTGGCATCGACCGCCGCGATCATCGCGGTCGGCGCCACGCCCGTCTTCGCGGATGTGCTGCCGGACCAGAACATCGATCCGGCCGCGGTCGAGGCCGCCGTCACCCCGCGCACCAAGGCGATCATGCCGGTGCATCTGACCGGGCGCATGGCCGACATGACCCCGCTGATGGCGATCGCCGCCAAGCACGCGCTCGCCGTGATCGAGGACAGCGCCCAGGCGATCGGCTCGACCTATGACGGCCGGATGAGCGGCACCATCGGCACGTTCGGCTGCTTCTCCGCCCACCCCTTGAAGAATCTCAACGCCGCGGGCGATGCCGGCTTCCTCGTCACCGCCGACGCGGAGCTCGCCGCAAGAATCCGCCGGCTGCGCAATCACGGACTGATCAACCGCAGCGACGTCCAGGAATGGGGCATCGTGTCTCGGCTCGACACGCTTCAGGCCGAGGTGCTGCGCATTCGCCTGCGTCACCTGCCCTCGGTGATCGAGCGCCGGCGGCGCAACGCCGCGCAATATCGCGCCGAGCTTGCTGGCCTGCCGCTGTTCATTCCGCCCTGCCGGAACATCGAGTTCAACACCTTCCACACCTTCGTCGTGCAGACCGAGCGTCGCAACGATTTCCAGAAATATCTTGCCGACAAGGGCATCGAGACCGCGATCCACTATCCGGTCCCGATCCACCTGCAGCCGGCAGCGGCGCATCTGGGCCATGGCCGCGGCGCGTTCCCGGTGACGGAACGGCAGGCGGACCAGATCCTCACGCTTCCCATCAACCAGTTCCTGTCGGCCGCCGACATCAGTTATATTTGCGCGACCGCCCGGGAGTATTTTGCATGACGGACACGGACTTCCTGC
Organism: Bradyrhizobium sp. SZCCT0231; assembly: GCF_018130245.1. Classification (GTDB taxonomy): domain Bacteria; phylum Pseudomonadota; class Alphaproteobacteria; order Rhizobiales; family Xanthobacteraceae; genus Bradyrhizobium; species Bradyrhizobium japonicum_F. The sequence continues at coordinate 17,437 of NZ_JAFCKP010000019.1, read as the reverse complement.
ACGCCGACGAGCAGGCGCTGGCGCAGCGCTTCATCGACGATGGCTTCGTCACCACGCCGGCCGACGATCGCGCCGGGCTCGACCGGATCCAGCGTCGTGCCGCCGAGCTCGCGGCGGACTATCTGAAGCTGCCGCACAGCAACGATCCCTACGCGATGCTCGACACCATCCACACGCGGGTGAGCGTGGATGACCTCAACGGATTGCGCCTGCACGTCTTCAACGGCCTCAACGCCGAGCCGTGGTTCCGGCCGACTTATTTCCGCCTGGCGCGCTCGACGATCGAGACCATCGTCGGCAACGAGCTCTGCATGCAGCGCCGCGTCAATCTCAGCATCCAGCTTCCCGGCGACAGCTCATCGCTGCTCGCCACCCATTCCGACGTGTGGTCGGGCGACTCGCCGTTCGAGGTCGTGGTGTGGGTGCCGCTGGTCGATGTCCGTCGCACCAAATCGATGTATCTGCTGCCGCCGTCCCTGAACGGCGACATGCAGGACCGCATGGCCAGCCTGCGCAGTGCCGAAGAGCTGTACAAGACCATCAAGCCTCACGCGACCTTCATCGAGATCCCCTACGGTCACGTGATGCTGTTCAACCAGACCCTGATGCACGGCAATCGCGTCAATGAAGAAGCCGGCACCCGCTGGAGCATGAACTGCCGCTTCAAGAGCATCATGTCGCCCTACGCGGACAAGCGCTTCGGCGAGTTCTTCGAGCCGATCCTGCTGCGCCCGGCGACCCGGGTCGGCATGCAGTACAAGCTGCCGGGAGGCTTCCATGGCTGAGCGAGCCGGCCATCGCGGCTATATCGGCGCCCGGCCGCTGAACGGCAGCCGCACCCCGCAGCACGTCCAGAACATCGTGATCCGCGACTATGCGCGGCGCAAGAACCTGCACTATCTGCTGAGCGCCGCCGAGCACACCATGCCCGGCAGCTACATGGTGCTCGAGGACATCCTGGACGAGCTGCCGCAGCTGCACGGCCTGATTCTCTACAGCATCTTCATGCTGCCGCCCGACGAGGCACGGCGGCGGCAGATCTATGACCGCGTGCTGCGCGAGGGCTGCGACCTCCACGCAGCCGTGGAAGAGATCACGCTGTCGTCGCAGAAAGACATCCAGGCCGTCGAGGACATCCTGCTCGTCAACAAGTTCGCGACCATCCTGTGATGATGCCGCGGACCGGTTGGGCCCCATGACCGAGATCAACCTGCTCCAGTCGATGCATGCGTCGACCAGGCGGAACTACGTCCAGCGCGTGGTCGAGCACGACAAGGCTGAATCCGCCACCGTCGCGCGGCAATGGGGGCACGATTACTGGGACGGCGACCGGCGCTACGGCTACGGCGGCTATCGCTATGACGGACGGTGGCGCCCGCTGGCCCAGGCCCTGATCGATCGCTACGGCATCAAGCCGGGCATGAGCGTGCTCGATGTCGGCTGCGGCAAGGGCTACCTTCTCTACGAGTTCACCCAGCTCGTGCCCGACCTCAAGATCGCCGGCATCGACATCTCCGACTATGGCATCGCCAATGCCAAGGAGGAGGTGCGGCCGCAGCTGACGGTGGGTAGCGCCGTCGAGCTGCCCTACCCCGATCACAGCTTCGATCTCGTGGTGTCGCTCGGTGTGCTCCATAACTTGCCGCTCGAGGACGTGTTCCGCGCGGTGTCGGAAATCGAGCGCGTCGGGCGCGGCGCCTCAAAATATCTGATGGTGGAATCGTTCCGCAATGAGCGCGAGAAGGCGAACCTCCTCTACTGGCAGCTCACTTGCCTGAGCTTCCACGGTCCCGAAACATGGGCGTGGATCTACGATAAATGCGGGTACCGGGGCGACCATGGTTTCATCTTCTTCGAATGAGGCGGCTGGCCGGCGCCGGCCGACCTCGCTGCGCGCGCAAAACCCGGAAGTGTATTATTCGGACGACGCCATCGTCACGGCGGACGACGCCACGATTGCGGAGCTGAAGCGCATCGCCGCCGACAACCCGCGCCTGCGTAGCCGGCTGTGTACGCATCCGGATCCCTCGTCCGGCCTGCACGAGATGCTCATCGTGCATCATCGCGAAGCCTATGTCCGGCCCCACAAGCACCTTGGCAAACCTGAATCGTTTCATTTGATCGAGGGCACCGCGCAGGTCGTGATCTTCGAGGACGACGGCCGTATTCGCGACGTGCTCGAGATGGCGCCCTACGGCCGTGGCGCCCTGTGCTATTACCGGATGCCCGAGAAGGTCTTCCACTCGATCCTGATCACCTCGGAGTGGCTGGTGTTTCACGAAACCACCGCCGGCCCGTTCGATCCCTCCCGCACCGCCTTTCCCGACTGGGCGCCCGACGGCAGCGACGCCGTCGCGGTCCAGGACTATGTCAAATCACTAGGCACGCTCGCCGCGGAATATCTGAACAAGCGAGCCAAAGCTTAGAACCATGGCCAGCTCCGCCGGGTTCGATGATTGTCGCATGAATGCGGGTCTAAAAGCAGCAGCTCTCGCAGAACGGGCGCGATCGGGCATTGGATATGTCTACGTGGCTCTGGCTCTCGCCTTTGTTACGAGCGTGCCCGCGCTGTTCGCGCGTGAGGTCTTCGGCGACGACTGGACCGTGTACTACATCTACTGGACTCAAGGTCCGACCGGCGTCGCTCGCGTGCTGTGGGAGTCGGCACACGCCGGCTTCGCAATTCCCATGACGCTGTTTGTGGCGCTCTTGAACGATACTCCCGATCTCGCTGCACGGCTCGCCGGACTAGGCTGCCATCTAGTCAACGGCTTGTTGCTCTACTCCATCCTGTCTCGATCATCGCATACAAGGCAGATCGCCGCACTTGTCACCGCTCTGTTCCTACTCAGCCCGTTCTATGCAATTCGCCTGACACTCAACGCGGTCTACGATTTCTTCCTGCTGTTCTATTTGCTGTCCTACGCGTTGACATATTCGAAGGTGCGGGCACTTCGATGGGCAGCGCCGATCGCTCTTTTTTTCTCGTTGTCGCTCGAAATGCTGATCGCGCTTGAACCGCTCCGCATCGTGCTGACCTGGTCCGCTCTCGAAACCTGGAAGCGTAGGCTCGTGCGCCTTGCGCCGTTCTGGCTGGTGATCGCGGCTGTGATCATGCTGCGGCTAACCATCCTGGGAAAGAGCGGTCACTACGCCGGACAATATAGCTTTGCGCGCGACCTCACCGTCATAGGCCACTCGCTGTCTGAGCACCTCATGGCGTTCCCGCAGGGCCTGTCCTACGCCTACTCCCATGGGTCCGCGCTGCTGGGCCATTCTGCCTGGACGGTGCTGACGTTGGTTGCGATGGCGGGTTTCGCTCTCCTCTCTTCCAGAGCTTTGTGGATGCCCTGGGTATTCGAGGGTCGCGGCTCGATCAGGCGTGTGCTGGCGCTGCTCTTGTCGGGAGCCGCGATTGCCATCCTTGGCGCTATGCCCTTCGCCCTGACCGGGACCTATGGCGACGTGACCAGGGGAGAATCGAGGCTGCTCTTCGCCTCGCAACTCGGCATATTGATATTGGCGGCCACCGTCATACAAATGATTCCGACATCGCGTCTGCGCGCAGCGGTCGCGGGCGGCCTGATCGCAGTCTTCGCGCTGGCCATGGCGCAGGATTCAAAATGGCTGCTGTATGACGGTCTGATCAACGCAGACCTGCAGCGGCAAGTTCGGGCAGCCTTGCTTGCGGATCCCGAGCCAAAGGTCGTGAAGCTCCAAGTTGAGAACAGCCACATCATCTCATTTCGGTCCCGGTGTCTTGGCGCCAGTGACATGAACGTTGCGCAGATGATGTTGCGCGATGAAAATCGCGAACGATCGTTTGTCTACACTGATTATTGCGGGGATTTTCAGAACCCTGGCGCCGTCCCGAGCGGCAACTGCACGGTTTCCTACCTCGAGTTTTTTCCCTGTCCGCCACGCCGCGAGACCTGGCGCTATCGCGCTGCGCCGGGAATTCCGCAGCCCGACGACATCGGATTGGTCGAACTAGTGAAGGCCGTCCTCAAGGAAGCGCCTTCGGCCACGCAGGGTCGCGGCGAGCTCGTGCAATTGAAGGATGATCTGCCGATCCCCCTGGCAAGAGCAGAATACCGGCCACCTTGCGGCCGGCCTGGAGTACGCGGATCCGCCTGGCTGCTGGCTCTCCCCACACCCGCCTGCGAAGATTCCGCTTCAGGAACTCGATAGGCGCACCGCGATGTTCATACTATCGCATCCCTTGATCATCCTACTCATTCTGACAAGAGTTAGTGCCGTTCAGCCGATGCGCGGTGCCGGAGGAAACTGGTTGATCACGGGCGGAACGGGCTGACGATGCTTCCTGGCAAGAAGACAATCATTGTCCTGACCAAGCTCATGGTCTCGGCCGGCCTCATCGTTCTGATCGCACGCGACTTCGATCTTTCCTCACTCAAGGCCGACCTTCTCGCTGTTAAATTACACATGCTCGCACTGGCGATGTTGCTGTTGTGCGCGCAGACGTTCGCCCTGTGCAACCGCTGGATCTTGATCCTGCGCACGATGGGCGTTTCTCTGGATTGGCTGGCCGGGTGGCGCATTCTCCTTGCGAGCGCCTGGTTCAATCAGGTGTTGCCCTCTGGCGGCGAAGCGGTCCGTATATGGATGTTGCGGCGGCACGGCATACAGTGGTCGCTGACCCTTAGCAGCATTATCGCAGACCGGTTCATCGGCCTTCTGGCCCTCGGCTTCCTCATCTTGGCGGGAATGCCGATTTTGATCTCGCGCATCCATGACGATGTCTTGCTGTTCGCCGTCGTAGGTATTGTCGCTGCCGCGTACTTCGGCGCAATTGTCCTAATCATGTTGAATCGGTTGCCGGCCCGAGTGACTGCAGTTCTTCCCGTCAGGATCGTGCAATTTGCGATGCTTCTCGAGGCTCCGCTGCTCGCGCGAGCAGGACGTAAGGCACTGTTTGGTTCGGCTATTGTTGTTCATCTTCTGACCGTCACAGCTTGTTATGCCCTCGCGATTGGGCTGGACGCCGGGTTGTCCGTACTTGACGCATTCGTCCTCGTTCCGCTGGTGATTATGGCGGCCGCTGTCCCGCTTTCCATCGGAGGATGGGGCATTCGTGAGGGAGCGATGGTCGGTGCGCTCGGTCTCGTCGGCATCGCACCCGACAAGGCGCTCGCGATATCGATCTTGTTTGGGCTCGGCAATCTCATGGTCGGCGTCATCGGGGGTGCTGTGTGGCTGCTTGCACCGGAGCGTGCGACTTACACCGCCGAACAGGATGATGCTGCTGCGCCGCTCCATCAGCGGTAATTGCGCGAACCTGAATGAGGCGGCACGGAACTGCAGCGGTGACCGGACGAGCCGGATGCTCTTGCTCAAATACCACCGTGTGGCGCCACGCTGGTCCGGCCGCTGGTGGACAGGGCAACTTAGGAATTGTGGCGCAGGCTAGGCCACTATATAGGCTTCAGCTACGTTGAGTTTTCACCCCGGGGGCTGTTGTTCCCCTGTCATTCCTGCACAGGCTCAGACCAGTGACCGACCATTGCCGCCTTTGCCATTCGACCAACCTGCGACCGGTCATCGACCTCGGCCTGATGCCGATTGCGCATCGGCTTCGGCACAGCCGAAACGAGCAGGAGGAACGGTATCCGTTCGAGGTGCTGGCCTGCGGCGATTGCGGTCTGCCGCAGATCGTCAAGCCGATCGATCCCGACATCCTGTATCGCCAGTTCAACTACAATTTCAGCAGCTGGAAGCCGGAGCCGCACCAGGTCGACGAGCTCGACACCATCGCGAAATTCTCGAAGCATCAGTCCGTGTTCGAGATCGGATGCAACGACGGCCTGTTCATGGACAGGCTGCGCGAACGCGGCGCGAAGGTATTGGTGGGCGTGGAGCCCAACCCGGTGTCGGGCAAGATCGCCCGCGAGCGCGGCATCAAGGTCTATTCCGACATGATCAGCCCGGCGCTGTGTCACGACGCGGTCGCCCAGGCCAGCAAGTTCGACCTCGTCGTCTCGCGTCAGGTGCTGGAGCACATCGTCGATTTCGAGAACTTCTTCGACTGCGTGAAGATCGCGCTCAGCGACGAGGGGCTGCTGTTCATCGACGTGCCTGATTTCGCGCCCGGGTCGACGGCGGGAGACCTCTCCGTCCTCTGGGAGGAGCACGTCAGCTATTTCACCGAGCCGACCCTGCTCGCCCTGCTGGCGCGCCATGGCTTCGAGGCGGTGTCCGTGAAGAAATACAATTTCAGCGGCGGCAGCCTCGCGATCGCAGCCCGTCTTGCCAAGGGCGACGTGACGCCGCCGCCTGCGCCATCCGGCGTCGGCGAGAAATTCGGTCAGCGCGCACGGGAGTACGGCGCGCGCCTTCGTCCGATCCTCGCCAAGGCCCGCGCCAATGGTGCCGAGATCGCCATCTACGGCGCCGGCTGCCGCGCCTGCACCTTCACCAATGCCCACGAGCTGGCGGATCTCATCGACCTCTCGGTCGATGATCAGAAGGAGCGTCAGGGGCTGTTCCTGCCCGGCACCGGCATCCCGATCCGTTCGCCCGAGGAGCTCGCCGGCAAGTCGGGGCCGCTCGTCTGTCTTCTCGCCGTGAACGAGGAGAACGAAGCCAAGGTCAGCAGCCGGCTGCGGGAACATGTGAAGCGTCCGCTGCACATCGCTTCGATCTTCGCGCCCTCCGACATCTGGAGCGAGCTCGATCGTCTCGAGGCGGCCGCAGGGTCGCGGCATGGCTGAAGACAAGCTCTTCAACTATTACGAACGTCAGGACGTCCTGCCGACGTTCGGAAATTTCAAGTCGTCGGCCGAGCTCGAAGCCTATGCCAGTCAGCGGCGCGAGCTGTTCTCGGACAAGCTGGTGCTGCCGCCGCGGCTGTTCCGCAATGCCGAGGTGCTCGAATTCGGTCCTGATTCCGGCGAGAACGCTCTGGTGTTTGCTGGCTGGGGCGCGAATATGACGCTCGCTGAGCCGAACCGGCATGCACACCCGAAGATCAAGGCCTATTTCGCGCATTTCGGCTTGACCGAGCGGCTCCGCGAGCTCGCACTGGCCGATGTCGAGGGATTCCGCAGCGACCGCGGTTTCGACATCATCGATGCCGAGGGATTCATCTACACGGTGCAGCCGAGCGAAAAATGGCTCGGCATTTTTCACCGGCTGCTCAATCCGGATGGTTACGCCGTCGTCTCCTATTATGAGCGCTATGGCGGCTTCTTCGAGCTGGCGCTCAAGGCAATCCATGCGGCCGGCAAGGCATTGTCAGGCCGCCCTGCGCTCGAAACGGCGAAGACGCTGTTCGATGCGAAGTGGAACAGCATTCCGCACACCCGCAGCTTCGAATCCTGGCTGATGGACGTGCTCGAAAATCCCTTCGTCCGGCATCGGTACTTCCTCGATGCGGCGGGCTTGTGCACGGCAGCGCACGAACAGGGATTCGACATCCATTCGGCATGGCCAGCCTATCGCGACAGCCTGGACGTCTACTGGCACAAGAAGATCCTGTCCGACGACGAGAAGCTGCGGCGCGCGACGCGCCATCTCGACCGCAGCCGCCTGAGCTTCCTCGGCGGACGAAAGCTCTACCTGGTCGGCAAGGCCGATGCCGTGGAGGCGATCTCGGCATCGATCGAGGCTCTGGTTCTCGACGTCGATGGGATGATCGACGATCCCTTCGGCGAGAGCCTGCCGCGCGTGGTCGCGGGCCTCGCGTCTCTGCGCGAGACGATACGCACGGCAGAAATTCTCGCCGACGATGCTGCCGACATCGAAGCCATCATTGCGACGCTCGACAGCTTCCATCGCATCTTCGGCACGATCGGGCGACGGGACGTGTCCGCGGTCACCGCCCTCACCCAGTCGGATCCGGCGTTCATCAACACCTGGGGTCAACCGGCGCATTTCCTCGTCGTCCGGAAGCGCCTTGAAGGATCGTAGCCAGTGAAGCCAGGCATTGGCATCATCGGAACGGGCATGGTCGGCCAGATGTGCCACCTCGCCAATTTCGCTGCCAATCCCGCCTGCCGCGTCGTCGCGATCGCCGATCTCCGGCCGGATCTCGCTGCCGCCGCAGCGCAGAAGTTCGGCATCTCGCGGGTCTACGGCACGCATCGGGAGCTCCTCGCGGACGGCGCCGTGTCCGCCGTCGTCGTCGTGACGAAGCGTCGCGCCACCGGCCCTATCGTGCTGGACGCGCTGAACAGCGGCCGCCACGTGCTGTCGGAAAAACCGATGGCCTACACGACGGCTCAGGCTACGTTGCTGGTCGAAGCGGCGCGGCGGCAAAACCTCGTCTACAGCATCGGCTACATGAAGCGTCACGATGCCGGTGTGGCACGGGCGCTCGAGGTGCTGACGCGGCTGCGCAACGACCAGTCGCTCGGACGCGTTGTCCGCGCCAAGGGCTGGTGCTTCGGCGGCGACACCGGTCGATCGCGCGATAATTTCGTGATGACCGGCGAAGCACGGCCGGACGGGATCGAGCTCTGGCAGGATGGTCCCGACTGGATGCCGAGCGCGATGCGTGCCGGCTATGACAATTTTCTGAACGTCTTCAGCCATATCATCAATCTGGCGCGCTACCTGCTCGGATCCTCGCCAACGGTCGCCGACAGCTCCGTCGAGACCTCGGGAGCCGCGCGCGTCACCCTCGACTTCGACGGCATCGCTTGCACGCTGGATCTCGTGAACGGGTCCGAGGGTGCCTGGCGCGAGGGACTGACGATCGATTTCGAGCGCGGCGCCCTGACCATCGAATTGCCCGCGCCCTTCGCCGAAGAGGAGGCACGGGTCATCCTCGATCATCAAGACGAGTCCACGCAGCTCGTGCATGCAACCAGCTGGGCATTTCGGCGACAGGCCGTTGCCTTTGTCTCCGATATTATCGAACGACGGATGCCCCTCGCGTCCGGCCAAGACTCGGTGACCGACATCGCGCTTGCAGAAGCGATCTGGAAGCGGCGAGCTAGCGGCTAGGCGAGACATCCTCGCTGGCGCCGTTGAGCGGCAAGATTCCAGCGATCGGGCCGACCGTGATCTTGACCTGCGCGAGTTGAGCCAGAAACTCTGCAACGTCACAGCGCGCCAGCAACCGACACGCGTAGTACCTTCGCACCAATGCCCGGTCCGACGCAGCTCCAGAGCCCGCCGTCAACGAGATCGTCGCCTGCGGTCCCGACGGATCGAAATGACGGAATGCAGTTCCCGGAGCAGCCCGCTTCCACTCCATTTCCTGGAGGATGTCGGGCCGCTCGGCACGCAAGGCAAACCCGAAGAAGGGCTGATTGCCCCAGGCGAGCCGGAGCATACCGGTGACTTCGGCCAGGCCGAACGGCACGTCCCGTGACCGATAGTCGAAGAATCGGTCGTCGAGCGCGTAGACCGTCGCCGCGGGCTGGATCCGGTCGGCGAGGCTGCGCGTCAGAGCCTCCTGCTTCAGCGTTCTCGCCTGCATGAAGACGTAGTCATTCCACAGCATTCCGATCCACAGGATCGAGCCCAATCCGAACAACATCGCAACGGCGGCGGTGGGGCCGATCCAACGTTCGGCCTGACGCTTGAACGCGAGAAGCGCCAGCCCCGCCGGCACGCCAAACAGCAGCAGGTGACGGCTTTCGTAAAAATGCTGGGACGAGGGTCGCAGGCCGGCAATCAGATAGGGCGAGGACAACCCGAGGAACAAAACAACGGCGAGGATGAGCGGCAAGGCGGTCGCCCGTCTTGCAGTTGCTTCCGTGCCGGGACGAAGTAGCAGCAATGCGACGCCGACGAGCACCGCAGCCAGGATGAAGGACGCCGGGACCTGGATCGCCGCCCCGATCGCGTGGGCCACGACGTCCCTGTAGCCGGCGTCGAAGAACGCCTTCCATCCGTTCGCCAGCTCCCCGAGCGTCGGCAAATGGGCGCCATAATGCTGCGCGTACAAACCGATGCGCTTGAACCAGATACCGAGCGTGCCCGCATAGACAAGAGGAAGCGCGATCAATTCCGGATAGCCCAAAGCGCAGCGCCAGGCTGCGAGCCATGCACGACGAATGAAGCCATGCGCAACGGCTCCGCTCCGCCATGTTGCAACGAACAGTCCAAGCATGACACAGGCATAGAGCACGACCGTCGAGTTGAGCGCGAAGCTGAGCACGAATAGGCATGCACAGGCCACGCGAAGCAACACACGCCGCCAGCCCTGCGCGCTGAAGGCAAGCGTCAGCAGCCATGCGCCGACGAACAGGAGTCCGAAGCTGAAGACATAGACCGCGTTCGCCTTGCCGGCCCAAAGCTGATAGCCGGGATAGGTCCAGACGAACAGGGCGAAGACGACCGCTTCGGAACGGTCGAGCAGATCGAGCCGTGTCGCCGTCAGCATCAGACATACCGCGCCGAAGACAATTCCGGCGAGCGCCAGCGATACCATCACGACGACCGGGGCGCCCGTCCAGTTCGCGAACGTGTCGTAGCTGAAGAAGATCGGATGACCGGCGCCGTTCAGCAGGAAATCAATGTCGACGAAATAGTCCGGACGCGGCTTGAGCACCAGCCAGTCGTCCATGAAGAGGCCGTCATTCAGGAGCATCGGCGCATGTGCCACCAGCAACACGACGATCAGAATGGCTATCGCGCGCAGCAACGGGGGCAAGCTCGGACGGGAAAGGGAGGACATCGCCGGCCAGGATTTCGCACGCCCACGTGGCGACCGCAAGTGCTGGGACGCCGGGCTCCCTTGACCGCAAAAATACGACCTCCTATAGACTTTCGCTCTGGCTGGGCCTGAGAGGCGTTCGGGACGATTTTCCACAATGAACATGCTACCGGGCCCGGCGCAAGCCGCCGCGATTGGTCTCAGCATCGCCTTTCCACTGCTGTTGCTGTGTTACGCGCGCATCGCCGCCACTGGCGGATCCGGCCGCCGCTTCCGGTTGGGGTGCGTCAGCATCATCGCGCTTTACGCGATCGCCTGTATCGCCCTTCCAGGGCAGCGACACCTCGACGACGTGCTTGGCGGTCTCCTGCTGTTGGGGACAGCGTTGATGCTCTGCTACATCCTGTTCAGTCTGCTGGCGTGGGGCTTTACGCTGACGCTGCTCACGGCACTCGTCCAGGCCGAACGTCCCCTCACCCTGGAGCAATGGGCCGAGGCGTACATGCAGGGCGGAGATCTCGGCGCGTTCACGCACAACCGCCTGAAGCTCCTGGTCGGCGCGGGGATGGTGATCGCGGCAGGCAACAGGCTGGCCCCGACGGCCAAGGGGGTGGCGGTCGCACATCTCGTCAAACTCGTTCGTCTGTCGACGGGCCTCGGGTGAGCGGCACGATGTCCTTCGCTGTCGGGCTCGTCGCCGTCGTCGTCTTCGCCCTGCTGGCGCCGGCCTTGCAGCTCACGGCCCGCGCTCGCGCATGGTCGTTCGGACCCGTCACCCTGCTCGCGATCGCCGCGGTCGTCTCGCATGGTCTCGGTGTGACGCTCGGAATTTTCGTCGTCCCGCAATTTCAGTATTGGGACGCCGCGTCGATCTTCGGATTTTGCGTCATGGCTTACGTTTTCGCCTTTGGCGCAGTGTACAAATCGGTGTCCCTGGACATCCTGCTCGGCCTCGTCGACCGGCCCGGCCGGAGGGCCCCGCTTTCGGAGATCGCCGAAACGCAGGTTCCAGGTCTGTTCCAGGGACGAATTGGGAACCTGGTCGATGGTGGCCTGGTCGAACCGGTCGGTTCACACTTCGTGGCGACGGCGGCGGGCCGGACCATGGCAGGCCATGTCGGACGGCTGCGCCGCGCCTTCGGCATTGGCGATACCAGTCTTTATGATTTTTCCGACTAGTTGCACGGAACACACACATTGCCGGTTTCGTGACGGTTGTGTGGACCATATCGGCGAGCCGCATTGTTCGCCCCGCCCAGATGACCTAAAGTTGCGCCGGGGTTCCACCAGTAAAGAGTGGCCGGCAACGGCGGCATAAAATGACACCTTCCAGGGCGGCAAAAAAGCTTACGATCGTCATTCCTGCACTGAACGAGCAGGACAAGATCGCCGACACCATCGACGGCGTGCTGCCGCTCGCCCGCGAGCTGCTTGATGATTTCGAGATCTTCCTGATCGACGACGGCAGCACCGACGCCACCGGCGCGATCATGGACGAGTTCGCGGCCGGCGAGCCGCGCATCATCGTGCATCATAACGCCGAACGGCGGGGTGTCGGTGCCGGCTTCGAATATGCGCTGTCGCGCGCGAAATTCGATGCCATCACGCTCATTCCCGGCGATCACGCCTTCCAGAACGAAGGTATTGCCCGCATGTTCAAGGCGGCGGGCGCCGCCGACATCGTCATCACCTATCGCGACAACCAGTCGGACCGCTCCATCAACCGCTCCATCCAGTCGCATTCGCTGCGGTTCATCCTGAATTGCCTGTTCGGCTTCTGGCTGTCCGACTACCACAGCATGATCGTCTATCCCGTGAAATGGCTGCGCCAGATCGCGGTCAAGGCCGACGGCTACGGCTACCAGATCTGTGCGCTGATCTCCCTGCTCCAGCTCGGCCTCACCCACGTCCAGGTCCCCGTGAGCCTGAATGCGGAGCTGAAGGGATCGTCCCGCGCGTTGCGGCTGCGCACCTACTTCGAGCTCGGCGGGACCATCGTCTCGCTGCTGCGCCGCGTTCCCATCCGAAACGTCGATCTCAGCCAAACTCCCGACGACGCGGAGCGGGCCCCGGCGCGCTAGGCGCCGTCTAGCCTGCTGACCCCGGACATCAAGCGGATAGACTCACGCGTGGCGATTCGCCCGCGGGACGCCTCGTCCCTATCCCGCCAGAAGCTGACTTAAGTGATTGATTTTACTGGCAGGAGTGGCAGGGCTCGAACCTGCGACCCCCGGTTTTGGAGACCGGTGCTCTACCAATTGAGCTACACTCCTACGAACCCGCGTCGCCGCGGATCAGGGGCGCTTTCAAGCACAGAGGGCGGCCGGTTTGCAAGGGTGAACCGCGCCGGCTTCGCTTGTTTGTGCCTGGGTTTCTGGGCCACAGTCCGTTGGCCATAACGAAAAACAATCGGGAGTGCCCATGACCGTTACAGCGACCGCCACAGCTGCCCCACAGGCCACGATCGCGCTCCACACCCCGCCTTTGCCGGAAGCCCGCCCCGAGACGCTCGGGCTGTCGCGTCCCCGTCTCCAGGCCATGTCGGGTGCCTTCAGCCGCGAGATCGACAAGGGAACCGTGCCCGGGGTCACCGTGCTGGTGGCGAGGGGCGGCCAAATCGGCTGGTTCGAGGCGCTCGGCAAGCAGAGCCCGGCGGGCGCGGCGCCGATGGCGCGCGATTCGATCTTCCGCATCTTCTCGATGACCAAGCCGATCGTCTCGGTCGGCATCATGGCGCTGGTCGAGGATGGCTACCTCCTGCTCAGCGACGCCGTCGCAAAATTCATCCCGGAGTTCGCGAGCCAGCGGGTCGGCGTCGTCAAGGACGGCAAGTTGGAGCTGGTGCCACCGACGCGGCCCATGACCGTGCAGGACCTGCTCCGCCACACCTCGGGCCTCACCTATGAGCACCAGGGCGACGGCCCCGTGCACAAGCTCTATCAGGAGTCCCGCGTCCGCAGCCGCAAGATCACCAACGCCGAGCACGCCGCGCTGGTGGCGAGCTTTCCGCTGGTCTGCCAGCCCGGCGCGGAGTTCAACTACAGCCGCTCCACGGATATTTTGGGCCGCATCATCGAAGTCGTCAGCGGCAAATCGCTCGGCACGTTCCTCACCGAGCGCGTGCTCGCGCCGCTCCAGATGGCTGAGACCGGCTTCTCCACACCCGAGGCCAATGCCGGCCGCCTCGCCGAGCCGTTCGCGGCCGACCCCTGGACCGGCGACAAGGTCGCGCTGTTCAATATGCTCGAGCAGCCGGTGATGGAGTCCGGCGGCGGCGGCCTGGTCTCGACCACGATGGACTATGCCCGCTTCTGCCTGATGCTGCGCAATGGCGGCACCCTCGACGGCAACAGGATCATCGGCCGCAAGACGCTGGAGCTGATGGCCTCCGATCACCTCGGGCCGCATGTCGTGACGAATGGCACGCTGCTGTCGCCCGGCCACGGCTTCGGTCTCGGCTTTGCCGTGCGCCGCGAGGCCGGCATCGCGCCCTTCCCCGGCAGCGTCGGACAGTATTTCTGGAGCGGCATTGCCGGCACGTTCTTCTGGATCGATCCGAAGGAAGATCTGTTCGCAGTGTTCATGAGCCAGGGCCCCGGCCAGCGCGATTTTACGCGCACACTGGTGCGGGACCTGGTTTACGCGGCGGTGGAGTGACCTTGCGTACCCCGGACGCGCTGCAACGCCCCTTTAGCGTTGCTGCGCAGAGCCGGGGCCCATGCATCCACGATCTCGTTCTCGGCTTTCTGGGTCCCGGCTCTGCGGAGCAGCGTTACACGCTGCACCGCGTCCGGGACACGGTCGTTACCTCAACTAATCGTCGCGCCGCCGTCGATCACCATGGTCTGGCCGGTCATGAAGTCGCCGGCCTTCGAACCCAGGAACACGGCCGCGCCCGCGATCTCGTCGGGGATGCCGATGCGCAAGAGCGGCGAGCGCGCGGTCGAGGCTTTGAGGTTCTCCGGATTGTCCCACAGCGCTTTGGCGAAATCGGTCTTGATCAGGCCGGGCGCGATGCAGTTCACGCGGATATTGTCCTTGCCGTATTCGCAGGCGAGGTTGCGCGCGAGCTGCATGTCGGCGGCTTTCGAGATCGCGTAGGCACCGAGGATGGTCGAGCCCTTGAGGCCGCCGATCGATGAGACGATGATGATCGAGCCGTCCTTGCGCTCGATCATCTGCGGCACAACCATCGAGATCAGCCAATTGTTGGCGACGATGTTGTTGTCGAGGATTTTTCTGAACTGATCGTCGGAGATGCCGGCGAGCGGGCCGTAATACGGATTCGACGCGGCATTGCAGACCAGCACGTCGATCTTGCCGAAGGCACGGTTGCTCTCGTCGACGAGGTTTTGCAGATTCTCTTTCGACGAGATGTTCGCGGCGATCGCGACCGCGGTGCCCTTGCCGAATCTGTCGTTGATGCTCTTCGCCACCTGCTCGCACACGTCGGCCTTGCGCGAGGAGATCACCACCTTGGCGCCGTGCTCGGCCATGCGCTCGGCGATCGCAAGCCCGATGCCGCGCGTCGATCCCGTGATGACGGCGACTTTTCCCTTCATGTCGAACAAGGTCATGTTTCTCTCCCAGAGTGATCTTTATATTCAACGTCATTCCGGGGCGATGCCAGGCATCGAACCCGGAATGACAGCAGCTTCAGGCGAGCTTCTTGACTTCCGGTCCCGCCGGCTGGTGCATCGCCGCGTGCGCAGCATCTGCGATCCACGGCTGCTGATTCACCATCGGCAGCCGCCAGACCGTGCGATCGGGACTTGCGAAATGATCGAGCCGCGTCACCGACACGTTGTCGATGTCGAACGACAGTCCCCGCTCCGGCTGACCATCCAGCGCGAGCCCCAGCGCGGCCTTGATGGTGCCGCCATGCGCGACCGCGATGATGTCCTGCCCGGCCGCCTCCACGTTGATGCGCTCGATGGTGCGGCGCGTGCGGTTGTAGAGGTCCATGAAGCTCTCGCCGCCGGGCGCCGGCTCGTTGATGTCGGCGAACCAGCTCGTGCCGACGGGGCGGCTCGCGATGAATTCGGCGCGGTTCATGCCCTGCCAGCGGCCGAGATTCTGCTCGGCGAGATCAGCTTCCCATTTCATCGACCCAGGCTTTGGGAAGCCGGCCGCCCAGATCGCCTCGGCGGTCTGGTGGGTGCGCATCAGATTGCTCGAGTACCAGACCGCCTTGCGTGGCAGCACCTTGGCAACAGCATTGAATACATAGGTGTCGCTGGTGTCGCAGGCGATGTCGGACTGGCCGTAGATGTTGCCGCCGTCATTGCGCACTGGCGCGTGCCGGACCCACCACCATCGTGTTATGACCACATTCGCCTTGTCTGCGCCTGCCATCGAAACCCTTCCATCCCGTGTGATGTCGCTGTACGTCAGTAACGAACGTGCCTCAAGACACTTTACCGTTTGAAATCTTGTTTGAAATTCCGTCGCGCGGCAAGGGCCGCGTGCGAGCCAAAGGGAGAAGCGCATGGGCCGCCTGCAAGGCAAATCCGTCATCATCACCGGCGCCGGCAGCGGCATCGGCCGTGCCGCGGCGCTGCTGTTCACCCGGGAAGGCGCCAAGCTGATCGCGGTCGATCGCACCGAGGCGGTCAAGGAGACCGTCGAGGAGATCAAGAAGGCCGGCGGTGTCGCTGAAGCCATGATCGCGGATGCCGGCTCCGAAACGGACGTGATCGCCGTCATCGACAAGGCGGTGAAGACGCATGGCCGGCTCGATGTGATCTGGGCCAATGCCGGCATCTCCGGCGGGCTCGTTCCGCTCGCCGAGCAGACCGTCGAGCACTGGCAGGAGGTCTTGCGCGTCAATTTGATCGGGCCGTTTCTCGCAGTGAAATACGCCATGCCGCACATGGTCAAGCAGCAGTCCGGCGCGATCGTGCTGACGGCGTCCGTCGCAGGCCTCAAGGCCGGCGCGAGCGGGCATCCCTATGCCGCGAGCAAGGCCGGCGTGATCTCTCTGGTGCAGACCACCGCCTATTCGCTCACCGGCACCGGCGTGCGCATCAACGCGGTGTGCCCGGGCCTGATCGAAACAGGCATGACCAAGCCGATCTTCGACCGCGCCAAGGAGCGCGGCACCCAAGACAAGATCGGCCAGCTCAACCCGCTCCAGCGCGCCGGACAACCGCACGAGCTCGCGGCGATGGGGCTGTTCCTGGCGAGCGACGAGGCGTCGTATGTGAACGGCCAGGCGTTCCCGGTCGACGGCGGCTTGACGGCGTCGATGCCGTATACGGGGAAACCGGTCTAGCATGCATCCTCTCGTGTCCCGGACGCGACGCAGCGCGTAAGCGTTGCGGCGCTGAGCCGGGACCCGAGGACGGAATTTTCACGCGCACCTGTTTCTGCATCGTCATTGCGAGCGGAGCGAAGCAATCCAGAATCCCTCCGCGGAGACAGTCTGGATTGCTTCGTCGCAAGGGCTCCTCGCAATGACGGAGTGCGGGGTGATAGCGCGCATCGCTCTCGTGTCCCGGACGCGCTGCAGCGTTCTTACGCTGCTGCGCAGAGCCGGGACCCAGGAAGCCGCCCAACTCGCTGCAACATGGGCCCCGGCTCTGCAGCGCATCGCCGAAGAGGCGCTGCGCAGCGTCCGGGGCACGAGACCTTCGTTCAACGATAGACATAGTTCGTCATCCTCGCGGCGCATCCCGCCCGAGCTTTGCCTGGTGGCTTCACCCTCACATGAAAGAGGGCGCAGGGAAGACCGCATAGGCGTTAAGGTAGCGCAGGCATGGATTGATACCGACGTTTTCGGGGAGGCTCGCGCAGGTGCCGCCCAAGCGC
>NZ_JAFCKP010000018.1 GCF_018130245.1 Bradyrhizobium sp. SZCCT0231 | reverse complement strand
CTTCACCAGCTGATTGTCCACGGTGTCCAGGCTCTCGCTGGTCTCCGTCAAAAACTCCCGCAACAGATCATCCATGAAAACAGGCCTTCATACAGGAAGGGCGCGCACGAGGCGTGATGCGCCATTTCGGAATGGGGCCAGCTTCACCGCAAAGCGTTTAATATTGGTTGAGTATGTGCAAAAGAACGGAACCAACAAAGAGATAAGGCGCTCCGGACAAGCCGAAGCGCCTCGTAAAGATTCGATTAAGAAGCGCGACGCGTATGTTTACGAAGCGCTAACGATGATGGCTTCGCCTTCGGGCGCGAGCGTCACCGTGAGCCCGCAGGACTGCGCGAGCAGCCGCGTATAATAAGGCTGGATTGCATGCGCATCCGCGGCAGGTCCGCGCTCGCCGCTCAAGAGCTCGGAGATGTTCTGCGGCAGGCGCGCATTGTGCCCGGTCGCGGTGATGCGGAAGCTCATCGTCTCGCCCTCGCCGATCGGATCGACCGTCAGCATGCCGCCGCGCGGGATCGTGTGCTGGGCCACGACCAGCATGTTGAGCAGCAGCTTGACGCGATTCTTCGGCAGCAGCAGCCGCGGCAGATTCCAGGTGATCGAGCACTTGCCGTCCTCGATGTGGCCGCGCGCCATGGTCTGGGCATCGCCGAGATCGATCTGGGCGCCGGAGGAGCCGGCTGCGCCGAAGGCGAGGCGGCAGAACTGGAGCCGGGCGGAGGCGGTCTTGGCGCTCTTGCGAATCAGGTCGAGCGCGAACTCGCGATCCTCCGGCTTGGGATCGTCGTCGAGCACTTCGAGCCCGTTGACGATGGCGCCGACGGGGCTGATGAGATCGTGGCAGACCCGCGAGCACAGGAGCGCTGCGAGTTCGAGCATATCGGGAGCAGTAGCGGTCGCGGGCGACGAGGCGTCAGACATATAATGGGGTCCTGGAGGGTTCCTGGAATTGCACGGCGCTGGACGCCGCGAATCACGCATGCTTGACGGATGCTGCGGGTTCTAACATTCGCCAGCCGGTGGCAGCTAGCTTGCGATAGGTTCGAAGCGGCCATAAAGGCTGCGGGCGAATCAACTGAGGGGCGAGAGTTGCCGATGAATGAGGCATGCAGGTGAGGATCATCGACGCCCAGGCCGCATCCGGATTGATGGAGCCGCTCACCGCGCTGGTGGTGAAGGCGGGTGAAGCGATCCTTGCCTTCAACCGCGCCGCCATGCGGATCGACGGCAAGCAGGACGGCTCGCCGGTGACCGAGGCCGACCTTGCCGCCGACCGCATCATCGCCGACGGCCTCGCGCAGCTCGCGGGCGACGTTCCGACGCTGTCGGAAGAGCGGACCCAGCTCGCCGCCCCGCCGTTTCAGGGCAGCTTCTTCCTGATCGACCCGCTCGACGGTACCAAGGAGTTCGTCGCCGGGCGCGACGAGTTCACCGTCAACCTCGCGCTGGTGACGGAAGGCGTGCCGCTGCTCGGCATCGTCAGCGCGCCCGCGCTCGGACTGCTCTGGCGCGGTATCGTCGGCCGCGGCGCCGAGCGGGTGAGGCTCGACGGCGCCAGCATCGGCGCGGCGGAGCCGATCCACACCCGCAAGCTGCCGACGCGAGGGGAGCCCTGGATCGCGGCGGTGAGCCGCTCGCATGGCGATGCCAAAAGCGAGGCGTTCATCGACAACAGGCCCAATGCCGTAAGGATGACGTGTGGCTCGGCCGTGAAATTCGGCCGGATCGCGGAAGGCAGCGCCGACATCTATCCCCGCTTCGGGCCGACCTCGGAATGGGACGTCGGGGCCGGCTGCGCGGTCGTGACTGCGGCTGGCGGCAGGGTGACCGACGGCAGGGGCGGCGAGCTCAGCTTCGGCCAGCGCAGCGCCACGGGCTTCATCATCCCGGAATTCATCGCCTGGGGCGACCCGCAGGCGGTAGGTTGCTACTGACTGAGCTGCTGCTGCAGCGCCGGCCAGCGCTTGCCGACCTCATAGAGGAAGCGCCCGGGATCGACGACGAAGGCGTCGCGATTGGCTTCCCGGCTGAACAAATACAGCCGCTGCGCCACGATCGCGAAGAAATGGGGATTGCCGGCGATGGTGACGCCGCGAGCGATATCGGCGGGGTCATAGCCGCCGAACTGCGGACCATAGATCTCGGGATGGGCCAGGAAGGAAGCCCGGTTGCCCTCGTTGCGGAAGCGCCAGACCGCGCCCCAGAGATTCGCCTCGAACTCCGCGGTCCCCTGCATGGCGGTGCCAGCAACGAAATAAGCGACGGGGTCGAATCCCTCGATGGCAACGCCGGTGAAGCGGTTGACGACGATCCGCTCGGTGGTGGCGGCCCCTGCCGGCAACCCCGAGCATATGATCCAAATGCCCGCCAGCAGGCAGACGCGGCGGGCGATCAAGGCAATTCCGGGGCGCAAAGGGCTATCTTCCTGCCGTTGTGCCGTCATAGTTGCTGCGGATAACATCCGAGTCGAGGGGACATCCGGCGCAACCTAGAGCCGTGCCTGTTGGCGTCAGGTTAAGGAAGCGACCGGATTCGGTACCAGGGGTTCTTTTATGACTTTCGCATCACGCCTTGCTGCGCTCGCGCTTGCCGCGATGATCGGCTGGATCGTGCCGGCCTCCGCCCAGCAGGCGCCGCCGCCGAACCTGCCGCCGCCGCAGCGGACCCCGACGCCCAATACCTATGGGCCGGACGAGCTGGTGACCGCCGGCCACCGCTTCTTCGGCAACGTCTCGCGCGGGCTCGCCTCGATCATCGAGAAGGCGGTCAGCCAATGGGGCCTGCCGAACGGCTACATCCTGGGTGAGGAAGGCTCCGGCGCCTTCGTCGCCGGCCTGCGCTACGGCGAGGGCACGCTCTACACCAAGAACGCCGGCGACTTGCGCGTCTACTGGCAGGGTCCCTCGCTCGGCTTCGACTGGGGCGGCGACGGCGCCCGCACCATGACGCTGGTCTACAACCTGCCCGCCACCAATGCGATCTACCAGCGCTTCGCCGGCATCGACGGCTCGGCCTACATCATCGGCGGCTTCGGCATGACCGCGCTCACCTCCAACAACATCGTGCTGGTGCCGATCCGCTCCGGGCTCGGCCTGCGGCTGGGCGCCAATATCGGCTATCTCAAATACACCCCGCGGGCGACCTGGAACCCGTTCTAGGTCCTCGCCCTCCCATCCGCCGACGGATCAAGGTTAACGACAGAGCGGGGCTGGCTTTTTGCCGGCCCGCCATGGCATTGTCGTTGGTGAATTTTTCCTTAAGCTTGGGAGTTCTGGCCCATGGTCGAACCGATCATGTACCTGGCGATCGGTTTCCTGCTCTCGATGCTGTGCGGGCTCGCGATCGTGCCGCTGGTGCATAACCGCGCGGTGCGCCTGACCACGCGCCGGCTAGAGGCCGCCACCCCGCTGTCGATGGCCGAGATCCAGGCCGACAAGGACCAGCTCCGCGCCGAATTCGCCATGTCGGCGCGGCGGCTCGAGATGAGCGTCGAGCAGCTCAAGAACAAGACCACGAGCCAGCTCGCCGAGCTCGGCAAGAAGAGCGACGCCATCAACCGCATGAAGATCGAGCTTGGCGAGAAGAACGCCACCATCTTCGCGCTGGAGGCGCGCGAGAAGGCGGTGAAGGAGCAGCTCCGCGCCACCGAGGAGGAGTTCACCGCCAAGACCGAGGCCTTGCGCCAGGCCGAGATCGCGCTGGCCGACAAGCAGGCCGAGCTCGCCAAGATCAACTCCGAGCTCTCCGACCGCTCGATGATGGCGGAGACCCGCCAGGTCGAGCTGGTCGCGGTGCGCGCGCAGATCGAGGAATTGAAGAACCGCGTCGGCGATGCCGAGAAGGAATTTGCCGCCACGCAGGCGCGTCTCGCGCAGGAGCGGACCGAATCCGAGACCGCCTCGCGCGAGCTCGGCGAGGCCCGCGGCCGCGTCGAGAATCTGAGCCAGCGCGTCACCGAGCTCGATCGCCAGCTGCTCGTGCAGGTCAAGGAAGCCGAGATGCTGTCGGACCGCGTCGCCGACCTCGAGGGGCGCCTTGCCACGCAAGGCAAGCTGCTCGCCGAGCGCGACTATGAGAACAACCAGCTGCGTCTGGCCAACGAGAGCAATGAGCGCACCGTCAAGGAGCTGCGCGTCGAGATCGCCGCCCTGAGCGGCGGCAAATCGTCGGCGGCCATGGAACAGCTGCGCGCGGAAAAGGCCGCGCTGGAGGAGCAGCTCCGCACCGCACGCGACGAGCGCGCCAAGCTTCAGCGCGACATCAACGCGATCCAGCAGCAGGCGGAGAGTTCCTGGGCCACCGAGCGCATGGAGAACGCGCTTCTGCGCGAGCGCATCAACGACATCGCGGCGGAAGTCGCCAAGCTCGCAATGCAGCTCGAAGGCCCGAACTCGCCGATCGAGGCGCTGCTCGCGGCCGAGGCCGGCCAGCCGCCCAAGCCGGCGCCGCGCCCGGCCAATGACGCCGCCACCAACGGCACGGCCGCTACCGCCCTGCCCGAAGGCGGCGGAACGCTCGCCGAGCGCATCCGCGCGCTCCAGGCCCACGCCTCCCGCGCCCGCCAGCAGGGCGCGTAACCGGCCCAAAATCCGGCCTCCCTTGCGGATCGCGCGGCCTGCCGAAGGTTTTCCGCCCCCGCGCCGCCTGAAAACTTGACACCTTCGGCCGGCACTTCTAAATCGCGGGCTCCGATGTGCCGGCCGGCCGAAAGTCCGGCCGCCTGCATGATGGTCCCGGGCGCATAGCTCAGCGGGAGAGCGTTCCCTTCACACGGGAGAGGTCCAAGGTTCGATCCCTTGTGCGCCCACCATCCATCCCCCCGCCCGCTCCAGTATCGAACGATCCCGGACACCTGACGTCGCCGTCAGCGGCTTGCCGAGAGCGTTCCATCAAAAATGGCAAAACAACCCCATGCACAGTAGACGGCGCCAGCCGGATCAATGGGTTACGTATTTTCCGAAGTCACGTTTGACTTGTCGGGCAAAACAGGGGCAGTATGGCATGGTCGGGAGAGGCGCACGGAGAATCATCGCCTGGAGCGGCCGGACGCATCGATGAGCAGGACGTCGGCTCAAGGAGTGCGAAGCGGCAATCCCTGTTCTGCAACCACACGCACAGGCGGAAACGCAACGCAATCCACGACGTCGAACAGCACGCTCATGCTTCCCTTGAATGACTGCGCGAAGGCGATCGCCTCATCACGCTTTACGTCGGCGATTTGTGTGCCGAGCGTGCAATGAGGTCGCCAGTTTTCCAGCCGATAGTGCAGCCGACAAAAGGCTGGATCGATTGCAGCGCTGATCGAAGCGTGCCATCGGACGAGCGTTTCATCGAATTCCGGCTCCGCCCAGAGCACGAGCGGCGGACCTGCAAACCAACAAATTCGCTTGAACGCGACCAGCAATTGCCCTTCGTCCCCTACTGCGCGGAGCATGGTCTCCCACGCGGTCTTCGCGGTAATCTCGGGCGCATCGTAGATGGCGAATGTAAAATGCGGCCGATAATTGAGAGTCCTCATCGAAGGCTGGTTCTCAAACGCGGCAACTTCATCCCACAAGGCTTCGATCCGCTCTGCGGAGGAATGGTCGGACCGAATGTTGATAGCCAAAGCCATGCGCTTGGTCGCTCCATGAGCCAATGGATTTCCGACTCACCGGTGTCGACAAAACCATGCCTTTTGTGCGCTAGTGAGCCATAAGAACGGGGATATCCGCGTGCTCCATGATATAGCTGGTCGCCCCACCGAATATCATCTGCCGTAGCCGCGTGCGGGTAAAGGCTCCTTTGATCAATAGATCGCAACCGTGTGCTCTGGCGGCATCGAGGACCGCCTCACCAGTTTCGCGCCCGTCCAGCTCAACGCTGATCAAGCTGGCCGCAATGCCATTGTATTGGAGTTGCCGAGCGATCTGACCGGCAGACGGTCCTGGCACCGCTTGGCCGCCGATAACGGTTAGGACCGATACCCTTTCGGCCAGACGAAGCAACGGCATGGCAAATGCGTTTGCTCGAGCTTGCTCCGTGCTCCCGTTCCAGTGGATCATGATGTTTGTTGCGACGCTTCTTCGTGCATTCAACGGCGCCAATAGAACGGGCCTGCCGCTCTCAAACAGCGCGGACTCAATCGCGCGGCGGTGAGGGCCCGCAGCATCAATATCCGACCGCGCCATCACGATCAGATCGAAAGCGCGCCCATAACTTCCGACAAAGTCTTCGCCCTCAGGCGCGTTCTCCAGCCAGCCGAAGCATGGCGGGTTCGATCCCGCGGTGGCTCGAGGAACATCATGCTTCAGCATGAATGCTTCGAAAAAGTTGCGCATGTCGTTCAGTTCGGCTTCGCTCTTCACTTGATACGAATCCAGGAGAATGCCGGTGGCCAATTCGGCGGCCGCATATTGAGGGATGCCGAACCGGAGTGGAAAACCTTCGATATAGGCGCCGGAACGTCGCGCGAGGTCTAAGGCCACAGCGAGCGTGGATGTCATCATCGGAATATTCTGAAGCGGGACCAGGAGCGTCTTCATTTTGAATCCCCGATTTTTCTGACGAAGATTGACGGAGGATGCCTGCTTTCAATTGGGGTAGCGTTAGCAATAGCTTTACCTCGCGAGCCGTTCCGGTTTGCCACCGGCAATGGTTGCAATCACGCGGCCTGCTCAAGCCTCGTATCGATCTCCTGGCGTAGCGCCGCGAAGTCGATTGGTTTGGTCAATAGGTCGGCGGCGCCCTTCTCCAGCGCCTTGCGCTTGGTCTCGGCATCACCGTAGGCCGTGATCATGATGACCGGTACATCGGGGCGGGCCGAGCGCACGATAGGCAGCATCTCCAGTCCGCTCATTCCGGGCATGTTGATGTCGGACAGGATCAGAATCAGGGTGGCGTCCCCAATCACGGCCGCGCGCTGCAATGCCAGGGGCGCCGAGGATACAAACTCCATCAGAAAACGACCGGCGCGCAGATCGCGCCGAAACTGCTGGCGGAACAGCGCCTCGACATCGGGCTCGTCGTCGACCACCATGATATAGACGCTCAACTTCTGCCTCCGCTCTGCAATGGTGCCGCCCGCGTACGCGGCAGCGTAATGATGAACTCGGTATATTCGCCCGGCTCGGTATCGACCTCGATGCTGCCGCCGTGCTGCTTCACGATGATGTCGTGGCAGATTGAAAGCCCAAGGCCAGTTCCTTCGCCGGCCGGCTTGGTCGTGAAGAATGGATTGAATATCTTCTCTCTGACATCGGCCGGGATGCCGGTGCCATTGTCGCGGATGCGGATTTCGACGGCGCCGCCGAGGTCTGTGGTCGTCGCACGCAGCCTTGGCTCGAAGCCGTCGCCGACGGCGTCCCTTTGTTTGCTGGCCGCGTAGAAACCGTTTGAAACCAGATTGAGGAACACCCGGGTGATTTCCTGCGGATACAGCTCGAGCGCTCCCGCAGACGGGTCGAGTTTTCTTTCAAGCGTGATATTGAAGCCGGCTCTTTCAGCGCGGGCTCCGTGATAGGCCAGGTTGAGACTTTCTTCGAGGATGGCGTTGATGTCCGCCGCGCGGCGTTCGCCAGATCCTTCGCGGGAGTGCAGAAGCATGTTCTTGACAATGGAATCGGCGCGCGTTCCGTGCTGCACGATCCTTTCCAGGTTACCTTGCAGCATGTGTATCAGCGCGTCGATGTCCTGCCTTTCCGCCTCGCCCAGGCTGGCTGAGCGCAGCGCTTCGCCGAGCTCGTCGGTGAGTTCGGAGGACAGCGCAGCAAAATTGTTGACGAAATTGAGCGGGTTCTTGATCTCGTGCGCAATGCCGGCGGTGAGTTGCCCGAGCGAGGCAAGTTTCTCGGTCTGGATCAGCCGATCCTGCGTATTTCGCAATTCTTCGAGCGACTGCGACAATTCCATGGTGCGCTCGCGCAGTTCGTTCAGCAGGCGTGCATTCTCGATCGCGATCACGCCCTGGTGTGCGAAGTTGGACACGAGCTCGATCTGCTTGTCCGTGAAGGGTTTAACTTCCTGGCGGAAGATCGTGATGGTGCCAATCAGCTCATCTTCCTTGAGCATGGGCACGATGACGAGGGTCCTTGCGCCGGCAAGGTCGGCGAGCGCGCGAACATTGGGGTTGCCTTCGATATAGGGCGGCTGCGTCCTGATGTCGTCGATATGAACCGTCTGATGAGTTTTCTCGACGGTGCCGAGCCCGCTCGCGGGATGTGGGCGAATGTTCTGGTAGAGTCGGGTATCGACATAAGATTGCGGCGCGTTGTGCAATGCGACCGTGCGAAAGCCGCCCTCCTCGTAGAGATTCATGGTGCCAAAACCGGCGCCGCAAATTCGCGTCGCATTCTCCAGCATCTTGTGGAAGACCGGAGTGAGTGCGCCCGATGAAGCGCTTATGATTTCCAGCACCTCCGACGTTGCCGTCTGCCGCTCCAGCGATTCATTCAATTGCTCGAATAGACGCACATTGCCGATGGCGATAACGGCCTGATCGGCAAAGGTCTGCAGCAAGGTGATCTGCTTGTCGTCGAATGGGCGCACCTCCATACGACGCAGCACGATCGCCCCCATGCTCTCGCCTTCGCGCAAGAGCGGCACACTCAAAACGGTCCGGACGTTGGACCGAAGCGCATATTCGCGTCCTGTCGGGTATTGCTCCCCCTCGGGCCCGAGCAAGTCGTGCACATGAACGGTGCGACGATCAATAATCGCCCGGCCGGTAGGCGATTCGACACTGATCGATCGTCGGCTCCACACCACGGGAACCTGGCCATGGTGCGCCTGGATGACGAGATCGTCGCCATCCCTCAGAACGACCAAAGCATCATATGCCTCGCAAAGCCCGCATGCGCTTTCCACGATCGCCTTGAGCACCGGTCCGACTTCGGTCGGAGAGGAAGCGATGACCCTCAAGATATTGGCGCTGCCGGTCTGGTACGTCAGCGCCTCGGATAGATCTCGCGTCCTGGTTTGCAATTGTTCGAAGAGCCGGACATTCTCGATGGCGATCACCGCCTGGTCGGCAAACGTGGCGACGAGCTCGATCTGCTTTTCGGTGAAGGGCTGCACGCGCTTGCGGGCGATCACGATCGCGCCGATCGGCTCATTCTCGCGCAGGAGTGGAACGCCGAGCGCCGTGCGTTGACCAGCCATGGTGATCGACGCCTGCAGGCCGTATTCGGGATCGGCAGCGACGTCGAGGATTTGCACCGGGCGGCGTTCGAGGACGGCTCGACCCGTGATCGTGCCGCGGCCGGGGGCGATCGGATGAGCCTGCAGAAAGGCGATGTAGTCCTCGGAAAACCCGACCGCTGCTCCGGCCTGATATTCATCGCCCTCGCGGCGCATGATGAATGCCATCTCCGCTTCGCACAGCCGTGCCGCCGAATCGACCAGCGTGTTGAGCACGGTTTGCAGATCGAAGGTCGAGCGGCTGATCACCTTCAGCACATCGGCCGTCGCGGTTTGCTGCTGGAGCGATTCGGCGAGATCGCGCGTCTTCGCCTGAACCTCATCGAACAGCCGCACATTCTCAATCGCGATCACGGCCTGATCGGCGAAAGTGGAGACCAGGTCGATCTGCTTGTCCGTGAACGAGTTCACGGTCTTGCGGCCCAGAAATAGCACGCCGATCGTTTCTCCGGACCGAAGCAGGGGTACGCCCAGAAGGGTGCGGTAACCGGCGGCCCGCTGTTGCTCGGGATAGGCATAGTCGGGATCGACCAGGGCATCCGGGATCTGAACAGCCTTGCCGCACAGCAGGACCCTCCCGACGAGGCTACCGCGTCCAGCATTGAGCCGAACGCCCGCCGAGACCTTGGCCCACTCCGGCGAGAAATTGTACCGAGTTGCGTGATAGTAGGAACCATCGGCGTCCTGCCGGAG
The DNA here is from genome assembly GCF_018130245.1 of Bradyrhizobium sp. SZCCT0231. GTDB lineage: Bacteria > Pseudomonadota > Alphaproteobacteria > Rhizobiales > Xanthobacteraceae > Bradyrhizobium > Bradyrhizobium japonicum_F. The sequence goes on along the minus strand of NZ_JAFCKP010000018.1, from coordinate 97,781 downwards.
GATTGCTGCCATGTCGGCCCCACACAACGACGCCGCCGATTCCGTCAGCGTGTCGAGAACCGTTTGCAAATCGAACGCGGAGCGACTGATGACTTTCAACACATCGGCGGTCGCGGTCTGCTGCTGCAGCGATTCCCGCAAGTCGTCGGTACGCGCCTTCACCTCGTCGAACAGCCGCACGTTTTCTATGGCGATGACGGCTTGGTCGGCGAAGGTCTGCAGAAGTTGCACATGATGCGGAGCGAAGGCCCCCGGCTCGGCTCGCGTTACGCTGATCATGCCGATCACCACGCCGCCGGTCGCGAGCGGAACGAACAACATGCTGCGAAAGCCGCGGGCGCGCGCGATGAACTTGATGTCGTTCGTCAGCGCTTCAGTATCGGGGGTCGGCACCACCTTGCCGGCCTCCGTCCTCGCAAAACTCTCGAAATCGGCGATCGGACGCGGGAACATCTTCTTCAAAGCTTCATCGGCGGCAGAATTCGTCGGCGTGAACGCCGCCAAGTGGGCATTGCCGTCGATGAAGCGGAATACGGTCGTCGAAAAGCCGCCGAGCAAGGCATTTGCGCGCCTCGCGATAGCATCGAATACCGGTTTCACCTCCGTTGGCGAACTGGCGATGATCTTGAGAATGTCCGCGGTGGCGGTCTCGCGATCTTGTGCGGCGCGCAATTCGGCCAGGAGCCGCGCGTTCTCCTGCTGCAAATCCGCCACAACGTCCTGAGGAAGCGCGGCCATGATGAAAATCCACGTCGCCAGCCGGTTCGCGGCCGACGTCAAAATCTAATCAAGAATGCGTCGGGAATTATTCCACCATCAGGTGCTTCCGACCAGACATACCGTGAGTTGATTTTCAATCGACTACGCGTCAATTCGCGTTTCGCGATCGACCGAAGCGGCGAATTCCTCACAATGCCGCTGGAGGCCGATTTGCCTCGGGTCCGCATGGTGCAGGCCCAGGGGGATCGCGGGACCCAAGTGCCGCGAGCGCCGTAGATTGCGTCCCGAAACACCCTAGGAGAATCCCCATGGCGACCATATTCATCACCGGCAGCACCGATGGCCTCGGCCGGGCGGCGGCGCAATCGCTCCTCGATCAGGGGCACCGCGTGGTGCTGCATGCGCGTTCGGCCGATCGTGCCGCAGCGCGCGGCGGGCTCACTTCGCGTGCCCAGGGATTGGTGGTCGGCGATCTCAGGAGCGCGGGGGAGACGCGGAGCATCGCGGACCAGGTCAACGCGATCGGGCGCATGGATGCGATCATCCACAATGCCGGCGTCTACACGCGGCCGAGCCGTGGCACGACGCCGGAAGGCCATGCCGAGACCCCGGCCATCAACACGCTTGCGCCGTACCTGCTCACGGCCCTGATCGAGCGGCCCGGCCGATTGGTGTATCTCAGCAGCGGACTGCACCGCGGCGGCGAGGGTTCGCTCGACGATATTGATTGGAGGAAGCGGGCTTGGGACTCGGCAAAGGCCTATGCCGAGAGCAAGCTGCACGTCGTCGCGCTCGCTTTCGCCCTGGCGCGACGCTGGCCCCAAGTCCTGAGCAATGCCGTCGATCCCGGTTGGGTGCGCACGAAGATGGGCGGCGCGGGCGCCCCGGGCGATATCGACACGGGGCAACGGACCCAGGCCTGGCTGGCAGTAAGCGATGATCCCGCGGCCCTCGTGAGCGGCCGTTACTGGCATCATCTCGAGCAGCAAGAGCCGGCCCGTGAGGCGACCGATCCGAGATTTCAGGACCGGCTCATCGGCAAATTGAGCGAGCTGACGGGCGTCGAGCTGCCGGATGTGTAAAGCACGATGATCGGTCGTCATTGCAAGCTCGCAATGACGGAGCAAGCTTCAGGCGGCCTTCGGCCGCCAGGCCGTGTAGAGACCGATCAGTGTCCCGATGGCGACCAGCGCGGCTGCCAGCAGCACCTGCAATTCGCCATCGTCGGTGGGCCCGATGGACGACACCAGCCTGGTCACGATGACGAACAGAATGCCCACCGCGGCCGCCGCACCCACGCAGAGATAAGCGAGCTCGCGCGTCAGGCTGCGGCCGAGCAGTCCGAGCGCCGTGAAATACATCGCGCAGGCGTTGGGATGAACGAACAAGGCAATGCGCGCATAGCGGCCGTAGGCGTCGAACAAGGACTCGCATCGGCGCAGGGCCGCCTTCGAGGCCACCCGCTGCAGGAACGGCCTGAAGAAGCGAGCCTGTCCATAGCTGAGAACGGCGCCCAGGATGATGGCGAGCCACGCCACGACGAAGACCGAGCCGTCCGCGGCCTTCGGATTCAGCGCCACGGACATCAGGATGAGGGCGGTTCCGGGAAAATAGCCGAAATACGGGAAGACCGCTTCCACCAGCACGCAGGCGAACATGAAGGCCGGAAACCATGCCGACCCGGTCGCGCCATGGACGATGGCGTTCAGGTCAAAGAGGCTCGTCCTGTAAAGAACGAGGTACATGCACATGGCCAGTCCAGCCAGCGCGTAGAACGGCAAGGCTCCCGAAAAAAACCGTCTCATCCAATCATCAAGCTTTGTTTGGCGGAGACGACGGCCTCGCGCTGTTCCGGATCATGCTTTAGGCCAACGGGATTGCTGCTGTCGATGGCGCTCTTTGCCACGCAACTCACCTCGGCTTGCGCACCCCTACGCAATCGACAGAATCTCGATCTCCTGCGCGCCTGAGCCGACGACGTCTCCGACCGCCTTTCCCATCAGCGACCTCGCGACCGGCGAGACGAACGAGATCGAGCCCGCCTTCGGATCGGCCTCGTCCTCGCCGACGATGCGATAGGTCTGCACGCGGCCATCGGTGCGGCGGAAGGTCACGGTGCTGCCGAAGGCGACGATATCGGTCGCGACAGGATCGGGCATCAGCTGCGCCGTGCGCAAGCGTTCGGTGAGATAGCGCACGTCGCGCAGGGGCACGGCCGACTGCCGGCGCTTCTCGTTGACGTCCTCGATGGCTTGCGCGGCTTCATAGGCCGCGCGCGCTTCGGCAAGCTGCGTCTGCAATGCCTTGAAGCCTGCCTCCGTCACGAGGTTCGGATGCGGCGAGATCGGGCGATCCGGCAACAGCGTCTCGGACGCGGTTTCGGCGCTTTCTTCCTTGGTGAAGGCGACGCTCAATTGAAGATCCTGTCGAGCTGTTTCGTTGGCGACGCCGCGTGGCGCCGATGCCTTAGACTATATCTCAAGTTCGACGAAACGGCGGAGCTTGAAGACGAGGTCCGGCACGGCCTGGCGGAACCGGGTTGCGTTCTGGAAACTGGTCGAAAACGGCGCGAAGGTGAGCATCGCGTTCCAGTGCCGGTAACCATAGACCGTGACCGAAACGCCGGAGTTCGGGAAGTTTTCCAGCTTGCGCAGCTCGCCGAGCACGAGATCGGCGATCGCCTCCGCCGGCAGCAGGCGCTTGCCATCCCGCGTGGTCGCGATTTGCGCAGGCGGCTCGACCGGTTTCGTGGCAGCCGGCGCGGTCTCGGCTTTGGCCGCTGGCGAATCGGAGCTGGACTTCTGCTCCACCGCATCCGCCGGCACCATCGATGGAATATCGGCGAGCGGCGGCGGTGCAACACTGTCTGCGCGCTTGTTGCCTCCCAGGATGCTGCTGATCATGGCCACAAGGCCAGCATCCTTCAGCTCGTCACTCATCATTCCCCCCGGCTTCGCCCTACTCTAGCACTGCTCTCGCAGACCGCCACCGCGATGTGGGGCCGGAAGCCGCGCGGCCAAGACCGTATTTTCAAGACCGTATCCACCTCTCGATGGCACCGGCGGCGCGACATCCGAACGTCGCGCCGCCGTGCGATCCGCTACTGCTTGTCGAACGGAATATACTGCTGATACCGCTTCGGCACGGAGCTGCGGTAGCGCGCAGGCACGGTGCCGGTGTCGATCGAATGATCGATCTCCTGCTGCCGGGTCATCTTCTTCTTCGCCGGCTTCTTCGACGCGCTCTTCTTGGTGTCGGTCGGCTGGCTGGAGCTGTCGGTGGTCGCACTTGGCGCTGTCGTCGTCGCGGCCGGCGCAGCGGTCGTCGCGGCAGGCGTGGTAGGCGTGGTGGTTCCTCCGGCGGCGGGCGCGCCCTGCGCCAGAGCGAGCGGCACTTGCGTCATGAGCACCAGCGCTGCCGTCGCGGCCAGCAAATATGATTTCTGCATCAGAACCTCCAAGATTGTCTGATCCGAATGAGGCCAGCCTAGGCCTCCGGCATCGACACGTGCAAGCCTGTCAACAATAGGTCCGATCCCACACCGGAACTGTGGTGGAGATCACATTGCGAACCATCGCCTGCGTCATGATGTGCCTCTCTCGAACGCATCGCGCCATGCCGACACCAACACTGCATGACCGTGCGTCAGACAGGCCACGGGGAACGGCAAGGCATGGCCGTTCCACCCCACGCTCGAAAGGAGACCGAAATGCGTCGCACCATCCTCACGCTTGCATCGTTCGCAACCTTGATCGCCGCGTCGCTGTCGGCGGCGCCGGCTCAGGCCGCAAACGACAGATACTGCCTGCAAGGCCGCAGCTGGGGCTATCCCGGCAATTGCCAGTTCGCCAGCTACCAGCAATGTGCCGCCACGGCTTCCGGCACCTCGGCCTATTGCGGCATCAACCCGCGCTATGCCTACTCGCAGCCGTATTATTACTAACGATGTGACGGCGTGCGCAGCGATAGCGCACGCCGCGCTTCTCTAAAGCGCGATGATCAGGATGAATCGTCATCGCGCTTTAGGTTATTGTTTGAGCATGATCTTTTCGGAAAACCGCTGCGCACTTTTCCGGATCATGCTCTATGCGCGAGCTCCGAGGCCGGTCTCCTCCAGCCGCGTCGCGAACCAGCGCGACAGCGCCTCATCGACGAGGCCAGAGACATAGACCTCCGACATCGTCACATGGAGCCTGTCCAGCACCAGCAGCACGCCGATCCAATAGGGAAACCAGACATGCACGTCGGTCAGCGCCCGCAGCTTGTGCTGATCGTGATCGAGCGGCGTGTGATTGCTTGCCTTGCGGATCTCGACCGCAAGCAGGTTGTTCGGAATCTCGCGCTGATGCACGACGACATCGGGGTAGATCGACTTGCCGAGATGATCGTCGGTCGAGATGATGGTGCCGTGCGGCAGGTGCAGCGTGCGCTCGCCGAGCCGGTCGTAATTGCAGTCGACTGACCAGCCCGAAAACTGCTGTTCCAGATGCACGGCAAAGCGGTGCGTCACCGCCCGCTCGCCGACGTCCTTCTCGAACAGGAAACCCTCGTGGGCGTAGAAGTCCCGGAGCGCCGCGATCACCTTGTTCAGCTCGGTTTGCATCGTGCCTCCGGGCTCATCACGTGCACGCCAAAGTTAGTAGCCCGGATGGAGCGTAGCGCAATCCGGGGTTCTCGCAAAACACACGGAGCCCCGGATTACGCGGAGCCTGTCATCGGGCGGCGCTTTGCGCCGACCCGTTGGCTCCATCCGGGCTACGCACCTAGATGAGGCGCGGAGTTCGCGGCGCGATCAGCCAGCCCTACATCTGGACTTCGATCAGGCGCGGGCCGGGCTCGGCGACGGCTTCAGTCAGCGCCTTGTTGAACTCTTCGGCATTGGTGACGGCGCGGCCGGGCACGCCCATGCCCTTGGCCAGCGCCACGAAATCCAGCGTCGGCCGGTCGAGCCGGAGCATGTCGTTGGCGCGCTGGCCGGGCTCGCCGGCGCCGACATTGTCGAACTCGCCGCGCAGGATCTGGTAGATGCGGTTGGCGAACACGATGGTGACGATGTCGAGGTTCTCGCGCGCCTGCGTCCACAGCGACTGGATCGTGTACATCGCGCTGCCGTCGCCGACCATGGTGATGACCTTGCGGTCCGGGCAGGCGATCGCCGCGCCGATCGAGAGCGGCGTCGAGAAGCCGATCGAGCCGCCCATGTTCTGGAGCCAGTCATGCGGGGCGGCCGCCGCCGTCGGCGGGAAGAAGCCGCGGCCGGTGGTGAGGGATTCGTCGACCATGATCGCGTTCTCGGGGATCGCACAGGCGATCGCCTGCGCGATCGAGGCGAAGGTGAGCGCGCCGGTCGGCTTGACCAGCTCCTGCAAAGCCTGCGGCTTGACGTCCTTGGCACTGGCCTTCACGGCGCCGGCGAGCGCTTCCAGCGCCGCGACCGAGTTCTCGCCCCAGGAGGTCATGCGATGCACCTCGCAGCCCTGCGGCTTGAGCATGCTCGGCTTGTTCGGATAGGCGAAGAACGCCACGGGGTCGTCGGACTCGACCAGCACGATGTGACGGAACTTCGCCAGCATCGGCAGGGCCTGATCGATGACGTAGTGGATGCGGTCGATCGAGAAACGGCCGCGGCCGCGCGCCATCTTCGGACGGAAGGTCGGGCCCATCACCGTGCAGCCGGTCTTGCCGGCGATGCGCTCGGCCAGCGCCAGGCCGTGCTCGCTCAGGGCGCTGCCGGTCATCAGGAGCAGCGTGCCTTCGCCGTCGCCATGCAGGATCTTTGCGGCCTGATCGACTGCCTGCGGCGAATAGCTGGCGCGCTGCTGCTCGGCCGGCACCTCGGCGATGCCGTCGGCCTCGTTCCAGGCGGTGTCGGCGGGCAGGATCAGGGTCGCGATCTGCGGCGGCGCGCTTTTCGCGGCGGCAATCGCCGCGGCGCCGTCGGCGGCGACCGACTTGGCATCCGGCGAGGTGCGGACCCAGGACGACATCGGCCGGGCCAGGCCCTCGATGTCGGAGGTCAGCGGCGCGTTGTAGCCGATGTGGTAGACGGCGTGCTGGCCGACGATGTTGACGATGCCGGAATTCGCCTTCTTGGCATTGTGCAGATTGGCAAGGCCGTTGGCGAGGCCGGGGCCGAGATGCAGCAGTGTCGAGGCCGGCGTGCCCTTCATGCGGAAATAGCCGTCGGCGGCCCCCGTCACCACGCCTTCGAACAGGCCGAGCACGCAGCGCATGCCGGGCACGCGGTCGAGCGCTGCGACAAAATGCATCTCGGAGGTGCCCGGGTTGGTGAAGCAGACGTCCACCCCGCCCTCGACCATCGTCCGCACCAGGCTTTCCGCACCGTTCATCGCAAGGCTCCCACAACCGGCATTGTCCAGATATCCGTCCGATCAATCATTGTTCGCACGTTCCGTCAAAGCAATAGCCGCCATCGCTGCCCTGCCCCGCGCGAGCATGCGCCGGCTTGGCTAATGGTTTTCGGCAAATTGTGGTTGCCGATTGGTAACGCCGTTTGCCGATGATGACCTGCCTCACGCCGCCGTGGCTTGCGGAAACCCCGCAAATATGGCCTGTGGCATTCATTGAATCGATTTGTTGCTGGGGGAGACAATGATCCGGTTTTTTGCCGCGCCGATTGCCGCCATCGCACTGCTGTCGGCCATGGCGGGCGGCGCGTTCGCCGAAGAGTTCGACTCGCGCGACATCATGGGCGGCGGCCCGAACTTCTTTCGTTCCGGCGCCAATCCCGTTCCCCGCACCACCGTCATGTACAACGGCAATTACGCCCCGGGCACGGTCGTGGTGAACACCGGCGAGCGCCGGCTCTACCTGGTGCTCCCGAACGGCCAGGCGCTGCGCTACGGCATCGGCGTCGGCCGCGACGGCTTCCGCTGGGGCGGGGTGCACAGGATCACCGCCAAGAAGGAATGGCCGGACTGGACGCCGCCGTCGCAGATGCTGGCGCGCCGGCCGGACCTGCCGCGCCACATGAAGGGCGGCGTCGACAACCCGCTCGGGGCGCGCGCCATGTATCTGGGCTCGACGCTGTACCGCATCCACGGCTCCAACGAGCCGGAGACGATCGGCCAGGCGGTCTCCTCGGGCTGCTTCCGCATGACCAATGACGACGTCACCGACCTCTACAGCCGGGTCTCGGTCGGCACCACGGTGGTGGTGCTGAACAACTGACCACAAGCGAACTCTCGTAGGGTGGGCAAAGCCGGAGGATCGCGCGAATGCGCGGTCCGCCGGCGTGCCCACGGTTTGAGATGGTGGGCACGGCGCTGACGCGCCTTTGCCCACGACACTGCGGTAACTCTCTCGCTACAGAGAACGCCGGGAACCCGCAGGGCGCGTGAATTTGCGGTCTTGTGCGCGCGGCGCGAATGCGGCAGCGTTGCAGGACGATGTGCGCCTTTGTCCCGCCCTCGCCTGCCCTTCGCATCACCCTGCTTGCGCTCGCAGTGCTCACATGTCTGCCTGACGCCGCACCCATCGCTGCCGCGGGCGAGCTGCCCGCGATCTCCTCGCGCCAGCGCGCCGAGAAGAAGAGTTTTACCGACGGCGAGATCACCGAAGGCTTCCTGAAGACGGCATTCGGCGCCGAATATCACCTGGCCGGCCGCGTCGACCGCATCCGCAAGTTCGACGGGCCGGTGCGCGTCTACGCCGAGAGCGACCGCGCCGACCGCAAGACACAGCTTGCAAAGGTCGTGGCCGACATCGCCCACCGGGTGCAGCATCTCGACATCGCCATGATCGACACCAATGAAGCTGCGAATGTGCGCGTGAAGCTGGTGCGCGACCGCGATCTGTTCCGCACCATCTCGAGCTTCTACGGCGCGGAGAAGGCGCGCGAGATCCGCTCCTCGCTCGACCCGCAATGCCTGTCCGGCTTCCGCAAGAACGACAATTTCGAGATCGAGCATTCCGACGTCATCCTCACCGTCGACAACGGCGATTTCACCTTCCTCGACTGCGCCTATGAGGAGCTGCTGCAATCGCTCGGGCCCATCAACGACACCGCGAGCGTGCCCTGGACCATGTTCAACGACAACGTCTCGATGGGCTATTTCGACGTCTACGACCAGTACATCCTCAACCTGCTGTACGATCCCCGCATCAAGGCGGGCATGACCGTGGCGGAGGTCAAGGCGGTGCTGCCCGCGGTGCTCAAGGATGTGCGCAGCTGGGTGAAGCAGGTGAATGATCTGAGGGAGTGAGGCGCACTGCCCTCCCCTTGCGGGAGTACCGTCCAGGGAGGGTAGGCAAGACCTCGCGTTCACCCTTGATCGCGCCTCACGCCTTCCTGGCCTTCGACATCAGGAACTGCTGGCGCATCACGTTGTTGCTGGCGTCGAAATACTCCGAGATCAACGCCTCGAACTCGGCACGGAAGCTCTCGAGCTTGTGAGGCTCGTCCTTGTACTGGGCGACGAGCTTGATCAAAGGCCCGATCGTCGCTTCCATGGTGCGGCGGAAATGCTGCGGGCTGAGCGTGGACGGCGTCATCATGTCCATCTCGAACGAGATTTCCTTCGCCTTCCCCGCGAGACGCTCGGCGACGATTTTCGGATCGCCCCACAACGCCGGTGATGCGACGCCCTCGGGTGGCGGCAGATGGCGGCCGACCAGCGCGAACATGCGGCCGACATAGAGATGCGGCGGCCAGGTGGAGAAGGCGATGGTGCCGCCGGGCTTCAGCACGCGCAGCATCTCGCCGATGGCGACGTCCGGACGCGGCGCGAACATGTGGCCGAACTGGCTGAGCACCACGTCGAACTCGCTGTCGCCATAGGGCAGGCTTTCGGCGTCGCCCTCGACGAAGTCAACATCGAGCTTTGCCAGTTGCGCGTGCTCGCGGGCCCGCTCGATCAGAATCGGCGAGAGGTCGAGACCCCTGACCTTTGCACCGCGCCGTGCCGCCGTGATCGCGACAACGCCGGTGCCGCATCCGACGTCGAGCAGCCTTTGGCCGGCGGCAACGCCGGCAAAACCAACCAGCTTGGCGGCGGCCGGTGTCGTGAAAACCTCGATCGGCGTGAACAGCGACCAGGCTTCCTTCTGGATGGCCTTGAAACCTGCAAACGGATCCTGCGCGGTCATGAAACTCTCCCTTTGCGCGAGCTCGATCTTCATGAGGCTGGCGACGGACACCGAAGGTTCAACGCGTTCGCGTGGCTCCGCGGCACGAGGGCTCTATTGCACGAGATCAGCGACGGTGGTTGCGGCTTTCAGGCCGGTGCCGGTGAGGACTGCGACCGTGGTGTCGGTCGGCTTGATCGCACCAGCGGCTGCGAGCTTTTCAAGCGCCGCAGCCGCGCTGGCGCTGGTCGGCTCGGCGAACAGGCCCTGCCGCGCGAGGCGGCGCAGCGCGGCGACGATCTCGTCCTCGGTGAGCGCGACGGTGCCGCCGCCGCTCTCGCGCAAGGCGGCGATGATCTCGCGCAGCCGCAGGGGATTCTTGATCGCGGTGCCCTCCGCAATGGTCTTGCTCACCTCGCGCGCGACGGGGGTATCGACACCGGCCTTGAAGCTCGCATCGATCGGCGAGCAGTTGAGCGGCTGCGCCGCGAACAGGCGCGGCAGCTTTGCGATCTGCCCGGCTTTCAACAGCTCGCGGAAGCCGAAAGCGCAGCCGAGCAGGCTGCTGCCGGCGCCGACGGGAACGATGACGTTGTCGGGCGCGCGAAAGCCGAGGTCTTCCCAGATTTCATAGGCGAGCGATTTGGTGCCTTCGAGGAAGAACGGCTGCCAATTGTGGCTGGCATAAAACGTCTGGCTCGACTGGCGAATGGCCTCGGCTTCCGACTCCTCGCGCGGCCCTTCGACGAGCTGCACCGTCGCGCCGTAAGCGCGCACCTGCGCGATCTTCGCCGGCGACGTCGAGGCGGGCGCCAGGATTTTCACGCGCATGCCGCCGGCGGCGCCCAACCCCGCCATCGACGAGCCGCCATTGCCGGACGAGTCCTCCAGAATGGCGTCCACGCCGATCTGCCGCAGGAAGGACAGCATCACCGCCGAGCCACGATCCTTGAAGCTGCCGGTCGGGTTGAACCATTCGAGCTTGAACAACGGGCGCAGTTCGCCCCAATCCTGCTGGACCAGCGGCGTGCAGCCTTCGCCGAGGGAGATCGGCCTTGCGATCTCGACCGGCAGCGCCGCCCGGTAGCGCCACAGCGACCGCGTGCTTCTATCGATATCCTCGCGCGAGATGCCGGCACCCGGCGTCACCAGCAGCGGCGTGCGCTCGTCCGAGCACCAGCGCGGCTGGTCAAGGGAATAGAGCTGTCCGTTGCGGGGATCGATGTAGCTGGCGGTGGGCATTGGGGTCTCCAAGACAAGGGCGATCTGCGATTGGCCGATGACACGTTTAGTCCGGGATTCGACGCTGGCCGAGCGAAAGGATGCGCGGCCCCTTGAAAAGATGAAAAGTATAAATATTTCAATTTCTTAAGCTGGTCGCGCCGACAGAGCGGCGAGCTTGGCCAGCGCGAGCGCCTGGCGCTGAAGGCAGACTTTGCGGGCCCGTTGCTGACGGGAATTTGGTCGCAAACGGCCCTGCCCGCCCGGCACGATTAACTTGTCTGTCGTCGCCGGCCGCTACAATATGTTGGATTGAGCTTGCGTCGCCCGTTCGCCGTCGCAAGCGAGCCAGGCCCGTCCGAGCGGCGGGCCGTTGGCTTTTTGGGAGCCTGGACATGAGCCGTGCCAACCGTACCGACCACATCCGCCTGACCTCCCATCCGGAGCCGGGCCGGAAGGCCACCTTTCCGATCCACTGGGGCGCGACGACCGCGCGCGCCCGCGGGCCGGTCATCGGCACGGTGTCGCGCGCCGGGGATCGCAACGTGATCGGCAGCCATGGCGGGTCCTACGCGATGTACCGCGCGCTCGCCGTCTCCGCCGGCGCGCTCGATCCGATTCGCAGGCCCGACCTCACCAACACCTTCCCGGCCGCGACCATCGGCCCGTTCCCGCAATGGAGCGATCCCACAAAAATCGTCGCGCTCGATCCCTGGGGGCATCTTGTCGCAGAGAACTTCCGCCAGGAGATCGCCGAGGGCGCCGACATCCGCCCCAGCATCGCGGTGACGCGGGCGCGGCTGGACCTGCCGGAGATCCGCGAGGCGCTCGCCGCCAAGCGGCTGCGCGCCGACGGCGAGGTCGTGCACGCCAATGGCAGTGTCTCGGTGGTGAAGATCGCAATCGATCCGGTCTGGTACCTGCCGGGCCTTGCGGCGCGCTTCGGCACCGGCGAGACCGAGCTGCGCCGCACATTGTTCGAGCAGACTGCCGGCATGTTCCCCGAGCTCGTCACGCGTTCGGACATGAAAGTGTTCCTGCCCCCAATCGGCGGCACCACCGTCTACCTGTTCGGCGATGTGACAAAACTGCCGGACCATCGCACCAAGATCACTTGCCGCGTGCATGACGAGTGCAACGGCTCCGATGTGTTCGGCTCCGACATCTGCACCTGCCGACCCTATTTGATCCACGGCATCGAGGAATCCGCACGTGGCGCGCAGGAGGGCGGGCTCGGGCTCGTCGTCTACAACCGGAAAGAGGGCCGCGCGCTCGGCGAGGTCACGAAATTCCTGGTCTACAACGCCCGCAAGCGTCAGGAGGATGGCGATGCGGCCGCCGCCTATTTCGAGCGGACCGAATGCGTCGCCGGCGTCCAGGATGCGCGCTTCCAGCAATTGATGCCGGATACGATCCACTGGCTCGGCTTGACCCGCATCGACCGCTTCCTGTCGATGAGCGACATGAAATACGACGCGCTGACCTCGCAAGGCATCGACATCGTCGAGCGCGTGCCGATCCCGCCGGAGCTGATTCCGGCCGACGCCTATGTCGAGATCGCCGCGAAGAAGGCCGCCGGCTATTACTCCACCGACATCGCGCCGGAGAAGGACGTGAACGGCGTGGTCGGGCGTTCGCTCGAAAAATACTGATCGCGATGGCGGAGGCTTTGGAATTGCAGGCGCGTTCGCTGCTCACCGCAAAGGCGGTGCGCACGCGCGCCGGGCAGATGCTCGAGCTCGGCCTTGCCGGCGGGCTCCAGCACTTTACGATCGACCTCGATCGCATGGACGGCGTCGCCGAGGCCGTGCTTGCGGTCACGCGAAAAGCCTATCCGACGCTGGATATTCCCTTCCACGCGAGGTGGCGGCATTTCGTGCTCGGCGGCGTCGACCGCTGGGCCCGGCTCGCCGATGCTGCGTCCTGGCCGGATCGCGCGGCGCGGGCGCGCTCCGAGTTCGACCTCGCCATCGTCAGCGTGCTGCTCGATGCCGGCGCGGGTGCGGCGTGGCGCTATCGCGACGCGGTGACGGGAGCACACGTACGCCGATCGGAAGGGCTCGCCATCGCAAGCCTCGATATGTTCGCAGGCGGGCTCTTTTCCGGCAATGCGCGTGCGCCGTTCAGAGCCGATGCGGACGTGCTTGCAAAGCTGCCCCTCGCCTCCCTCACCTCCGCCTTTCAGGTCAGCGATGCCAATCCGCTGCTCGGCCTCGAGGGACGCACCGACCTGCTGCGACGACTGGGCAAGCTGATGGCGACGCGCGCGGACGTATTCGGCCTGCACGACACGCCGCGGCCGGGCGGCCTGTTCGATCACATCGCGGCGCAAGCCGTCGGCGGTGCTGTCGCGGCGCCCGCCATTCTGTCGGCGGTGCTTAACCAGCTCGGACCGATCTGGCCGTCGCGACTCGATCTCGCGGGCGTTCCGCTCGGCGATTGCTGGCGGCATCCTGCGATCACGACGGACGACGGAACGACTGGCCTCGTGCCGCTGCACAAGCTGTCGCAATGGCTGAGCTACTCGCTGATCGAACCGCTGCAGCGCGCCGGATTTGCCGTCACCGACATCGACGGGCTGACCGGGCTCGCCGAGTACCGCAACGGCGGCCTCTTCGTCGACCATGAGGTGCTGCGTCTGCGCGACGCCACGGATGCCGAGCGCGCGCATGCGGTGGATTCGTTGCTCGTCGTCGAATGGCGCGCGCTGACGGTTGCGCTGCTCGACAGGCTCGCCGACCTGGTTCGAGCCAAGCTCGGCCGCACGCCTGAAACCTTGCCGCTCGCCAGCATTCTCGAAGGCGGCACCTGGGCCGCGGGCCGCGCCATCGCGTTTGCGCGCCGCCCCGATGGATCACCGCCGCTCAAGGTGATCAGCGACGGCACGGTCTTTTAGAGAATGGATAGAGATTTGCGACCACGCGCGTCATTGCGAGCCGCCGGGGCCGCGCTTCGTGCGGATCCGGTGGCTCGCAATGACGACTCGGTGAATTTCAGGAGTATCCCATCATGGAAGGCGTCACGATCGTCGATCATCCGCTGGTGCAGCACAAGCTGACGCTGGTGCGCGACAAGTCCATCTCGACCAAGTCGTTTCGAGAGCTGATCAAGGAGATCGGCATGCTCTTGTGCTACGAGGTGACGCGCGACCTGCCGCTCGCCGACACCGTCATCGAGACGCCGCTGGCGACGATGCATTCGGCCAAGATCGCCGGCAAGAAGCTGGTGTTCGTGCCGATGCTGCGCGCCGGCACCACCTTCGTCGACGGCATGATGGACCTGGTGCCGACCGCGCGGGTCGCGCATATCGGCCTCTACCGCGAGCCGCACAGCTTTGCCGCGGTGGAGTATTTCTTCAAATCGCCGTCCGATCTCAGCGAGCGCCTGGCGATCGTGGTGACGCCGGTGGTCGCCACCGCCAACACCGCCGTCGCCGCGATCGACCGGCTGAAGGAGCGCGGCGCCAGGGACATCCGCCTCGCCTGCCTGATCGCCGCGCCGGAAGGACTGGAGCGGCTGCGCGGATTGCATCCGGACGTGCCGATCTGGACCGCGGCGGTGGATGAAGGCCTCGACGAGAACGGGTTCATCCTGCCGGGCCTCGGCGATGCCGGCGATCGCGCTTACGGGACGCGGTAAGCAGGAAGCTCAGATCTTCCCGCTGCCGCAGATGCCCTTCAGCGCCTGCCACTCCTTGTCGGTCAGTAGCGGCGGGCCGCTGACCGGGCGATCTTCCTTGGTCATTCGGGCAAGGCGGTCCTCGGTCAGCGGATGGCTGGCGAGAATATTTGTCAGGCCAGAGCCGCCTTCCTTGCCGGTGATGCGGAACATCAATTCGGCCGCGGGCTTCGGCGAACGGCCGAGCGCATGCATGATGTCGATCGCAAACGTATCCGCAGCGGTCTCGGCCTCGCGCGAGTAGGAGGCCTCGACCAGGCTGCGCGAGGCGAAGATCACGGCCGAAGAGCCGGTGACGTCGCCGAACAGCAGGCCGATCAGGAACGATGTGCCGCCGTTGTAGATCAGGCCGCGCATGTTGTCGTAGTGCTTGAGATGGCCGAGCTCGTGGGCGAGGATGCCGGCGAGCTCGTCGGGGCTCTGGGCCTTGTCGAGCAGGCCCTTCAGCACGAACACCTTGCCGCCGGGCAGCGCGAAGGCATTCGGCACGGAGGTCGGCAGCACGCCCGCCGTCATGGTGTCGTCGAGGCCGGCCGCATCGCGCAGCCGGTTGACGAGCTTCGTGAAGGCGGCCTTGCCCGCAGGGTCTTCGCACACGCTGCGGCCGAAGATGGTCTTCATCTGGACCTCGGCGGCATCGCCGATGCGCCGTTCGACCGGCTTCGGCACCAGCGGTGCGAGACGATCGGCGGCGAGCGGCACGCCGAACAGCACGACGCAGACGATGGAGACGGCTGCGGCGACCGACCAGCCGACGATCTTTGCGATGCCGCGGCGCGACGTCTGGTGCTCGTCGAGACGCATGCAGCGGGCGGTCACGTCCGCGGCGAGCGCGGCGTCGCGAATTTCGAGCCGCGCCAGCGGCGGCGCAGACGTCGAGGCCAGCCGCAAAACGCCAGCCGGGCTGTCGGCGCGGCGAATGTCGGCATAGGCCCAGCGCACGGGCTCTGCGCCCTCCTCGACGATTTCGAGCGCATCACCCAGGGTCAGCGTCACCTGCCGTTTGCGGCTCGACACGCCGTCGAAGAAGATCGTCGGCTTTTTGGACTGCGCCGGGGCTTCGATGGACACGTCACTCACAGCTCAGAATCCCGCGACATCGAGTCCATCGGCAAAGCCTTCTCCGAGCGCGCTGGCAAGCTCGCCGCTGCCGCGCACGTCCGCGGCGGCCGCGATATTGTGTACCTCGACGGTCTCCAGCACCTTGGCCCAGAGATCGCGCTGCAAATAGACCCGCATCACGATGTTGAGGGCAAGGGCAAGGGCGAAATAGCCGATGACCATCGCCACCAACATCGGAATGCTCTTGGCGCCATTTTCGGGCCCGAACACCTGCTCGGCCGGAAGGCCGCTCAACTGGACCACGAGCATGGTGGCGCCGCCGATATAGGCGCCGAAGATCATCGAGAGCAGCGTCCACCAGCCGATCACCTTCCAGTACAGGCCGTAGAACGCGTTGTGCGGCAGTTCCGAGGACAGGCTGACGCCGCCGATACGGATGCCGTCCAGCCACCAGCGCCATTCGCGCGCCCTAAACTCGGCATAGAAGAACGGCGCGAGCGGGAAGATGACCAGCGCGACCGGGCTGAGCAGCCACAGCCACCAGCCGCGCTTGAAGAAGGTCCAGCCGTCGCCTTCGAAATCGCCGGTGAGATCGCCGTAATGGGTGTGCTGCATCTTGTAGCGTTCGAGCGCCGCCTCGCGCCAGGGCAGCGCCAGGCCGAGCGTCAGGAACACGAGCAAGCCCCACGCCATGGCGCGGAACGAATAGGCCCAGCCCGAGCCGTCCATCCAGAACCGCACACCGCGCCAGACCGTGCGCGTCAGGCGATAGCGCCGCGCGCGAAAGATCGCGAACTGACCGAAGGCGTAGAAGGCGACGAACAACGGCACCGAGGCAAAGGCCTGCCAGCGCTCGAACTCGATGCCAACAAGGAAATAGGCCAGATAGATCGGCACCAGGATCGCCAGTGCGATCAGGAAGCCGATCAAGAGCTCCTTGGCTCGTCCGGTGTATTCGGCCGCATCGTCGTCGACTGCTGTGTGTGTCCACAGATGACGGCGGATGTCGGTGACGAGCCAAAACCGGTAGAAGCCGAAGGTGACGAGCTCCAGCATGGCACCCTTGGTGACCATTTTGCGGAACTCGGAGCGGTTGCCGGTGAAATCCACCCGCGTCGGCGGCAGCGGCGGGGGTAAGGGTTCGGAGCCGATGGGGGCCCATTGCATATCGTTCACGGCGGCAACCTCGGGATGCGGAGATGTTCCGATCAAACTATAGATCAGAGGTTAGTCGGTCCCCAAGATGGGCGGGTTCGATTTACCTCGATTCCAGTCGGTTTCTTGCACGATTCTCCACCGCGCGGCGTGCCGGAGGTCACGTTCGCGTGGCGGCGTGACGGCCGTTCGACGCTCTCGTGAAGGTTGGATGTGACAAAACTCTCCCTTGCCCCGGCGCGGACAACCGGCTGTAATTGCAAATCAAATACCGCAGCGCAGAATTCAACGACGCGCGGTTCATGCCAGGGAGAACGGTCATGCATGGGACCATCGAGAGCGCGGCCAAGCTCGACGCACTTCGCACGCGCGCGTCGTCACTGCCGCTGGAGCAATTCGATCCGGGCGACCCCGAGTTGTTCAGGACCGATACGTTCTGGCCCTATTTCGATCGGCTGCGCCGGGAAGATCCCGTGCACTACTGCAAGGACTCGATGTTCGGGCCGTACTGGTCGGTGACGCGCTACAACGACATCATGGAGATCGAGACCAACCATTCGGTGTTCTCCTCGGCCTCCGCGCTCGGCGGCATCACCATCCGCGACATCGATCCGGATCTGCGCCGCGAAAGCTTCATCTCGATGGACCCGCCGCGCCATGCGGCCCAGCGCAAGACCGTGGCGCCGATGTTCACGCCGACGCATCTGGACAACCTCGCCATCAACATCCGCAAGCGCTCGGCCGAGTGCCTGGACAATCTGCCCCGCGGCGAGGTGTTCGACTGGGTCGACCGCGTCTCGATCGAGCTGACAACGCAGATGCTGGCTGTGCTGTTCGACTTCCCCTGGGAGGACCGTCGCAAGCTGACGCGCTGGTCCGACATCGCCACCACCATTCCCGGCCCCGACGGCCTCGTTGCGACCGAGGACGAGCGGCAGGCCGAGCTGACGGAATGCGCGGGCTATTTCTCGAGGCTGTGGAAGGAACGCATCGAACAGCCGCCGAAGAGCGACCTCTTGTCGATGATGGCGCATGGCGCCGCGACGCGCGACATGGACGCGAAGAACTTCCTCGGCAATCTCATCCTTTTGATCGTCGGCGGCAACGACACCACCCGCAACACCATGTCGGGCTCGCTTCTCGCGCTGAGCCAGCATCCGGAGCAATATCGCAAGCTGCGCGAGAACCCCGATCTGCTCGACAGCTTCGTGCCGGAGGTGATCCGCTGGCAGACGCCGCTCGCGCATATGCGGCGCACGGCGCTCTCCGATTTCGCGTTCCGCGGCAAGCAGATCAAGAAGGGTGACAAGGTCGTGATGTGGTACGTCTCGGGCAACCGCGACGAGGAGGCGATCGAAAGGCCCTACGAATTCATCATCGACCGCGCCCGCCCCCGCACGCATCTGTCCTTCGGCTTCGGCATCCACCGCTGCGTGGGCCTCAGGCTTGCCGAGCTCCAGCTCAAGATAATTTGGGAAGAAATTCTCAAGCGATTCGACCATATTGACGTGGTCGGCGAACCCACCCGGGTCTATTCGAGTTTCGTAAAGGGTATCGAGACGCTGCCGGTGAAGATTGCTGCGTGAGTCGAACGCAACGGAGCCACGATCATGAACATCCAAGCGCCGGTTAAAGTGGACAAGGCCGAACGCATGCGCAGGGCTCGCGAGGAGGCCTATGCGACGCCGCTGTCGCAATTCCACCCCGGCGCGCCCCGGCTGTTCCAGGACGACACGCTGTGGCCCTGGTTCGAGCGGCTGCGCAAGGAAGAGCCGGTGCATTACTGCACCAACGCGCCGATCGAGCCCTATTGGTCGGTGGTGAAGTACGACGACATCATGCATGTCGACACCAATCACGGCATCTTCTCCTCGGACTCCAAGCTCGGCGGCATCTCGATCCGAGACGTGCCGGAAGGCTATGACTATCCAAGCTTCATCGCGATGGACCAGCCCCGGCATTCGGCGCAGCGCAAGACGGTGTCGCCGATGTTCACGCCGACGCACCTGGACGAGCTGGCAAGACTGATCCGCCAGCGCTCGCAGACCGTGCTCGACAATCTGCCGCGCAACGAGACCTTCAACTTCGTCGAGCGCGTCTCGATCGAGCTGACCACGCAGATGCTGGCGACCCTGTTCGACTTTCCCTGGGAGGAGCGGCGCAAGCTGACGCGCTGGTCCGACGTGTCGACTGCGCTGCCCAAGAGCGGCATCGTCGCCAGCGCCGAAGAGCGCCGCCGCGAGATGGACGAGTGCTATGCCTTTATGTCCAAGCTCTGGAACGAGCGCGTCAACTCGGCACCGCGCAACGACCTGTTGTCGCTGATGGCGCACAACGAGGCCACGCGCTACATGGATCCCGACAACCTCATGGGCAACATCATCCTGCTCATCGTCGGCGGCAACGACACCACGCGCAACACCATGACCGGCTCGGTGCTGGCGCTGAACGAGAACCCGGACCAGTACGACAAGCTGCGCGCCAATCCGGCTCTCATTGATTCCATGGTGCCGGAGGTGATCCGCTGGCAGACGCCGCTGGCGCATATGCGGCGCACCGCGCTAGAGGATACCGAGATCGGCGGCAAGCACATCAAGAAAGGCGACCGCGTCGTGATGTGGTACGTCTCCGGCAATCGCGACGAGGAGATGTTCGAGAAGCCGAACGAGTTCATCATCGACCGCCCGCGCCCGCGCACCCACCTCTCCTTCGGCTTCGGCATTCACCGCTGCGTCGGCATGCGGCTGGCCGAATTGCAACTGCGGATCGTCTGGGAGGAGATGCTGAAGCGGTTCGACCGCATCGAGGTGGTCGGCGAGCCCAAGCGGATCTATTCGAGCTTCATCAAGGGATACGAGTCGCTGCCGGTGCGGATACCGGGGTAGGTGGAGTGCCTTGAGCCAAAGCGCCTCACCAAACTCCGCTGTCATGCCCCGCCTAGTGCGCAATTGCGCACGGGGGGCGGGGCATCCAGTACGCCGCAGCTTCTCGGTTCCAGCCGTGAGGCCTCTGGAATACTGGATTGCCCGCCCCTGTGCGCAATTGCGCACTAGGCGGGCAATGACACCGAGGGTGGGGCTGGGAGCACACCGCCCCTAACGCTCCGCTATCACACCTCCCCAGCTATAAAATTTCGGCATGACAGCTCGCGCCAGATGTGAAGGCACGACCGCCCGCGACTGTTCTACGACACGCCATCTAACTCAATTTGATGTCCCACACACCTTCCTTGCGGCAGGCGGCGACCTCCTCGCGCAACAGCGCAGTGATGGCGAGCGAGGCCGTCGAGGCCGGGCGATCGATCGGAGAGGCAAAGATGAGCTCGCGCGTCATCGGCTTGGATACGGGCGCGGTTTCCAGCCGTCCGTCGGCGACCTCGCCGTGGACCGACGACGGCGGCAGCAGAGCGAAGCCGAGGCCCTCCTCGACGAGGCTGGTCAGCACGCGGAAGGAATCCGCCTCGAGCTGGACGTCGAGCTTGATCTTGCGCTGGGCGGCGGCGTGCTCGATCAGCGCGCGGAGGCCGTGGGAATGAGAGGGCAGCACCAGGCGCTGGCGGAGCAGCCAGCCGATGTCGACGCTCTTCTTGCGCGCCAGGCCGCAGCCGCGCGGGCCGACCGCGACGATGTTGTCGCGCCCGAGGCTCTGCACGTTGAGATGCAGATCGGCCGAGCGGCCGTAGAGAATGGCGAGGTCCATCTCGCCGCGATGCAGCCATTCGACGAGATGGCCGCTGTAGCTCTCGACGATGCGCAGCGAGATGCCGGGAAATTTTTCGACGCAGCGCCGCGCAAAGCGCGCCGACAGCACGCAGCTCACGGTCGGAACCAGGCCGAGCACGACCTGCCCGGACGGCGGGCCCTTGGCCGACTGGATGTCGTCGCGGATCTGGTCGATCTGCCGCACGATGCCGGAGGTGCGCGCGAGCAGCAGGCGCCCGGCCTCGGTCAGCACCATGCCGCGGCCGTTGCGGGTGAACAGATCGGTGCGCAGCTCGTGTTCCAGCAGCTTGATCTGCCTGGAGAGCGCCGGCTGCGCCACGCGCAGCGTGTCGGAGGCCTTGGACAGGCTGCCAAGCTCCGCCACGCAACTGAAGGTCCTGAGCTGCCGGAAATCCATGCTTGCCAATCCTGGAAGGCTACTCCATACGCTATAACAAATGAGCATAGGGGGCTGGCGATGTTTTCACAACGCCAGGGGATCGGCCGGCGTTATCTTAACTGCCGCTAGATACGGGAAACGCCATGAGTCAAGACCATCACACCGAAGATTACGCCGATATTCGCGAGGCTGTCGCAAAGCTCTGCGCGCAGTTCCCCGGCGAATACTGGCGCAAGCTCGATCGCGAGATGGCTTACCCGACGGCCTTTGTCGACGCGCTGACGCAGGCCGGCTATCTTTCGGTGCTGATCCCGGAAGAGTATGGCGGCGCGGGCCTGAAGCTTTCCGCCGCCGCCGCGATCCTGGAAGAGATCCAGCGCGCGGGCTGCAATGGCGGCGGCTGCCACGCCCAGATGTACACGATGGGCACCGTGCTGCGGCACGGCAATGCCGAGCAGAAGGCAAAATATCTGCCGAAGATCGCGAGCGGCGAATTGCGCTTGCAGGCCTTCGGCGTCACCGAGCCGACCAGCGGCACCGACACCTCATCGCTGAAAACCTTCGCGCGCAAGGAAGGCAACGACAGCTACATCGTCAACGGCCAGAAGATCTGGACCAGCCGCGCCGAGCATTCCGACCTGATGATCCTCTTGGCGCGCACCACGCCGAAGGAGCAGGTCAAGAAGCGCACCGATGGTCTCTCGGTGTTCATCGTCGACATGCGCGAGGCCAAGGGCAAGGGCCTGGAGATCCGCCCGATCCGCACCATGATGAACCACGCCACCACCGAAGTGTTCTTCACCGACATGAAGGTGCCAGCGGAGAATTTGATCGGCGAGGAAGGCAAGGGTTTCCGCTACATCCTCTCGGGCATGAATGCGGAGCGCATTTTGATCGCCGCCGAATGCGTCGGCGACGCCAAATGGTTCATCGCCAAGGCCACGAACTACGCCAAGGAGCGCAGCGTGTTCGGCCGGCCGATCGGCCAGAACCAGGGCATCCAGTTCCCGATCGCCAAGGCTTACGCCGCGATGCGCGCGGCCGAATTGATGGTCAAGGAAGCGACACGCAAATACGAGGCCGGGCTCGACTGCGGCGCGGAGGCCAACATGGCCAAGATGCTGGCGGCGGACGCGTCCTGGGAGGCGGCGAACGCCTGCATCCAGACCCATGGCGGCTTCGGCTTCGCCGAGGAATACGACGTCGAGCGCAAATTCCGCGAGACGCGGCTCTACCAGGTGGCGCCGATCTCGACCAACCTCGTGCTGTCCTACGTTGCCGAGCACGTGCTCGGCATGCCGCGCTCGTACTGAGGTCCGATCATGGGCGCACTTGACGGGATCAGGGTGATTGCGGTCGAGCAGGCGGTGGCGGCGCCGTTCTGCTCCTCGCGCCTGGCGGATGCCGGCGCCGAGGTGATCAAGATCGAGCGGCCTGAGGGCGATTTCGCCCGCGGCTATGACGCGGCGGCCAAGGGCCAGAGCAGCTATTTCGTGTGGCTCAACCGCGGCAAGCAATCCGCCGTGGTCGATCTCACGACGAAGGAAGGCCGCGCCGAGCTGGAAAAGCTGATCGCCAGCGCCGACGTGCTGATCCAGAACCTCAAGCCGGGCTCGATGGACAAGCTCGGCTTTTCCCGTGAGCGGCTCTTGAAGGACTATCCGAAGCTGATCTCGTGCACCATCACCGGCTACGGCGACGAGGGCCCCTATGCGCATCGCAAGGCCTACGACCTGCTGATCCAGGCCGAGAGCGGCCTCGCCTCGATCACCGGCAATCCCGATGGCGCCTCGCGCGTCGGCATGTCGATCGTCGACGTTGCGACCGGCGCGACCGCGCATGCGGCGATCCTGGAAGCGCTGATCGCGCGCGGGCGCACCGGCAAGGGCGCCGACATCCGCATCTCCATGTTCGATGTGATGGCAGACTGGTGCACCGTGCCGCTGCTCAATGCCGAGGCCGGCAATCCGCCCAAGCGCATGGGCCTGCGCCATCCCTCGATCGCGCCCTATGGCGTGTTCACCTCCAAGGACGGCAAGGACATCCTGATCTCGATCCAAAGCGAGCGTGAGTGGAAGACTCTCTGCGTCAAAGTGCTGGACCAGCCGGACCTGCCGGCCGACCCGCGCGTCGCCAACATGGTCGAGCGGGTGCGCAACCGCGACTTCACCGACAAGACCGTTGCCGATATCTTCGGCAGGATGACGCGCGATGAGCTGCTCAAGCGCCTGTCCGACGCGGACATCGCCTTTGCCGAGGTCAACACCATGGCCGACCTCACCAACCATCCGCATCTGCGCCGCATCGAGGTCGACACGCCGCAGGGACGCGTCAGCTATCCCGCACCGGCGCCGATCATTGTCGGCGAGACGCGCACTTACGGCCCGGTGCCCGCCATCGGCGAAAAGCCCCAGTCCAAATAACGAGAGCGAGGCGTCATGACCGAGAAGCTCGACATCGATCATCTCAGGCAATGGATCGGCCGCAGCACGGAGGCCACCGACATCGTCACCGCGCAGCTCGTCAAAGGCCTGCGCGCGACGCTGTTCCAGGAGGTCGGCGAGCCCAAGGCGGGCGATGCCGCGCCGTTCACGGTGCACTGGTGCCTGGCGCAGCCGGTGTTTCCGATGTCGATGCTAGGGCCCGACGGCCACCCGACCCGCGGCGGCTTCCTGCCGCCGGTGCCACTGCCGCGCCGGATGTGGGCCGGCGGCGAGATCGAATTCCTGCAGCCGCTTCGCGTCGGCGATGAATCGACGCGGACCTCGCGCATTGCCGATGTGCAGGTGAAGACGGGATCGACCGGCACGCTGTGCTTCGTCTCGGTCGAGCACAGCATCTCGTCACCGCGCGGCACCGCCATCCGCGAGCGGCAGGACATCGTCTATCGCGAGATGACGAGCAGCGCGCCCGGCGGCAAGGCCCCGCTCCCGCCGCCGAAGGCACAACATCGCGAGAGCCATGTCTCCGATCCCGTGCTGCTGTTCCGCTATTCCGCGCTGACCTTCAACGGCCACCGCATCCATTACGACCGCGACTATGTCACTGAGGTCGAGGGTTATCCGGGCCTGATCTTCCACGGGCCGCTACAGGCGGCACTGATCATCGAGATGGCGGCCAAGCTGCGCGGCGGCAAGGCGCCGAAGAAATTTACCTATCGCGGTCTGCAGCCGCTGTTCGAGGGCACGGAATTTTCGGTCAACGCCAACGACAGCGGCGAGAGCATGGAGCTGTGGACCGCGAATGCCGAGGGACAGCCGACGATGAAGGGCACGGCGGTGTGGTGATAGATATACCGTCATTCCGGGACGGTCCGTAGGACCGGACTATGGTGCGCAATTGCGCACCTGAGAATCTCGAGATTCCGGGTTCGCTTCGCGCTCCGGAACGACGGCTATAATAAGCACAGGGACGGAAACCATGGCCAAGAACGGCAAGACCGGCAGCAAGTCCGTCACCGTGAAGCAGGCGACGCTCGACCTGCTGCGCGCCTTCGGCATCACAAAAGTGTTCGGCAATCCTGGCTCGACCGAGCTGCCGTTCCTGAGCGACTGGCCCGACGACATCGACTACGTGCTGGCGCTGCAGGAGGCCAGCGCGGTCGGTATGGCTGACGGCTACGCCCAAGCGACGCGCAATGCCGGTTTCGTCAATCTGCATTCGGCCGCCGGCGTCGGCAACGCGCTCGGCAACATCTACACCGCGCACCGCAACCAGACCCCGCTCGTGATCACCGCGGGCCAGCAGGCGCGCTCGATCCTTCCCTTGCAGGCGTTCCTCTATGCCGAGCGCGCGTCGGAGTTTCCGCGACCTTACGTCAAATACAGCGTCGAGCCGGCGCGGGCCGAGGATGTGCCCGCCGCGATCGCGCGCGCCTATTACACCGCGATGCAGCCGCCCTGCGGGCCGACCTTCGTGTCGATCCCGATCGACGACTGGACGCATGCCTGTGCGCCGGTCGAAGCGCGCAAGGTCAGCCGGGAGATCGGTCCCGAACCTGACGCGATGGGGGCGCTGGTGAAGGCGCTGATGTCGAGCAAGCACCCTGCCCTCGTCGTCGGGCCCGGCATCGACCGCGCCGGTGCGGTCGATTTGATGGTGCGCGTGGCCGAGAAAGCCAAGGCCAGCGTCTGGGTCAGCCCGTTCTCGGCGCGCTGCTCGTTCCCCGAGCGGCATCCGCAATTTGCGGGCTTCCTGCACGCTTCGCCGGCGCAGCTCTCCGATGCGCTGCGCGAGCACGACCTTGTCGTCGTTATCGGTGCGCCGGTGTTCACCTTCCATGTCGAGGGTCACGCCGCGATCTTCGATGGCGGCACGACCATCTTCCAGATCACCGACGATCCGGATGCAGCGGCGGTGACGCCCGTCGGCACCAGCATCATCGCGACGATGACGTCGGCGCTGAGCCTGCTGCTCGACCTGCTGCCGGAGAGCAAGCGCGCAACGCCAAAAGGCCGCACGCTGCCGCCGGCGCCGCAGGCCGCCGATCCGCTGCCGGTCGAATTTCTGCTGCATTCGCTGTCGCAGGCGATGCCGGATGGCGCGTCACTCGTCGAGGAAGTGCCCTCGCACCGGCCGGCGATGCAAAAATTCCTGCCGATGCGCGGCCAGGACAGTTTCTACACCATGGCGAGCGGCGGCCTCGGCTACTCTCTGCCCGCCGCCGTCGGCATGGCACTCGGCAAGCCGAAGCAGCGCACCGTGTGCCTGATCGGCGACGGCTCGGCGATGTATTCGATCCAGGCGCTGTGGACCGCCGCGCAGCGCAAGCTGCCGCTCACCGTCGTCGTCGTCAACAATTCCGGCTACGGCGCGATGCGCTCGTTCAGTCAGGTGATGCAGGTGAGGAACGTGCCCGGGTTGGAGCTGCCGGGCATCGATTTCGTCCGCCTCGCCGAAGGCATGGGCTGCCATGCGGTGCGGGTGAGCAAGGCGGCGGAGCTGGGCGATGCGCTGAAGCGCGGGATGGCGTTCGACGGCACGAGCCTGGTGGAGGTCGTCGTGGATTCGGCGGTGCCGGTGCTGTACGGGCAGAAGCATTGACGCTGCCGTAGCCCGTAGCTACGACGCCAAGAATCCGCCGTCCGCGGCCAGCACATGCCCGACGACATAGGACGACGCGTCGGACGAGAGCCACACCACCGCCTCCGCGACCTCCTCCGGGCTCCCCATCCGCCGTAGCGGCAGGCCTGCGCTGACGGTTGCGACGTCGCCGACACCGGCGCGCAGCATCATGTCGGTGACGACGCGGCCGGGCGCGACGGCGTTGATGCGGATGCCGCGCGGAGCGTTCTCCAGCGCCACCGAGCGCGTCAGCGAGATCGCGGCGGCCTTCGAGGCCGAGTAGAGCGAGAAGCCGGGATTGGGATTGCGCACGCCGCTGACTGAGGCGTTGACGACGATGCTGCCGCGGCCTTTCGCGAGCATAACGGGCAATTGATGGCGCAGGCACAAGAACAGCGCGCGAACATTGGTGTCGAACACGCTGTCGTAGATATCCGTGCCCTGCTCCTCCAGCGGCGCGCGGCGCTCCTGGAAGCCGGCATTGTTGAAGGCCACGTCGAGCCGGCCGCAGCGCTCGATCGCCGTGCCGACGAGGCGCGCGACGTCGTCCTCCCGCGTGATATCGGTCCTGACCGGGATGGCCTCCACACCGAGCTCGCGGCAGGCCATGGCGGTGGCGTCGATCTCGGCTTCGCGACGGCCGGCGACGAAAATCGCTTCGGCTCCTTCGGCCGCCATCCTTATCGCCGTGGCACGGCCGATGCCACTGCCGCCGCCCGTAACCAGGCAGACCTTGCCCTTCATCCGCGTCCCGGTTGGCAGGGTTCCGCTCATCGTCCACTCCAAAACGCTTGCGCGCGCCGTTGCGCACATATAGTTGTATGATACAACTATATGCCGGGAGTCAAGACGTGGCCGAGCTTTCGCTGATCGACGACATCCGCGCCGCCTCACGCCTGATGGTGCGCGAGCTCGGCTTCATGGACGCGACGGTGGCGGCCTCGGACTATCCGCCCTCGGCGGTGCACACGATCCTGGAGATCGGCATCCGCGGCCCCATGACGTCGGGCGAACTCGGCGATTTCCTGCGGCTGGAGAAATCCAGCGTCAGCCGCCTGGTGCGCAAGCTGATCGACTGCGGCGAGGTCAGGGAGACGCCGGACGAGCTTGATGCACGCAGCAAGCTGTTGTCGCTGACGGCGAAGGGCCGCCGCACGCTGGAAGCGCTGCATGCGTTCGGCCGGCAGCAGGTGCGCGGTGCGCTGGCGGCTCTGACGGAAGCGGAACAGCGCAAGGTGCGCGAGGGCATGATGCTCTACGCGCGGGCGCTCAGGCAGAGCAGGGAGGAGAGCGAGGCGGAGTCGGCTGCTTGACCACCGCTGTCGTCCCCGCGAAGGCGGGGACCCATACCGCGTGATCTATCGGCTAGACACCGGTATCAGTACCGAACAACTGCCAATCTTCGCCAAATGTCTCCCTGTGGTTATGGGTCCCCGCCTTCGCGGGGACGACAGCGAGTGTTTGGCGCAAATGTGCTTCAACCGCCCCGGGATGACCCGACGGTCACTTCCCGAACTCTTCCCGCATCTTCGCCTGGATCTTGGCCATCCCGCCGATCCAGCGGTCGTAGTTCTCGGTCTTCTTGCGCATGTAGCCGAGCAGCTGCGGGTGCGGCAGGATCAGGAAGGTTTCCTGCTCGAGACCGGCGAGCACGTCTTTCGCCACTTGCTCGGGCGTCAGGTCGCCGTCGCCGGATTGCGGGCCCTTCGGGATCGAGCGCAGCATGTTGGTGTCGACGCCCTGCGGGCAAAGGATCGAGACCTTTATGTTGTGGGCCTTGTGCGAGATCGCGAGACTTTCGGCAAAGCCGACCGCGGCGTGCTTCGTCGTCGAATAGGCCGGGCTGCCGACCTGCGACAGCAGGCCTGCGGCCGAGATGGTGTTGAGGAAATAGCCGCCGCCGCGCGCCCTCATGCGGGGGACGAGATGCCGCGCCGCATAGACATGCGCCATGACGTGGATCGCCCAGCTGCGTTGCCAGGGTTCATCCGAGGCGCCGCCGGCATTCTCCGACATCGGATCGAAGCCGCCGCCGATGCCGGCGTTGGAGCAGAACAGCTCGATCGGGCCGAACTGTCGCTCGGTCTCCTCGATGACGTGGGCGATGTCCTTTTCCTGCGCGACGTCGCATTTGAACGCCGCTCCGTCGACCATGGCGGCGACCGCCCGCGCATTGGCGGCGTCCATGTCCGCGACGACGACCTTGGCCGCGCCCGCATTGTGAAAGGCCTCGCACAGCGCCTTGCCGATGCCATTTGCGCCGCCCGTGACGACCACGACCTTGCCGGTCACCTGCATGCGACGTCTCCTCTTGTCTTGTATCGTCTTGTACCGCTTTATACCGCGCCGCTCATTCCGCGTCGCGGGTCCTGGTCAGCTCAACACAAGGTCGAGCACCGCGGTATAATGGCATGCCGCGCCGGCCAAGACAAAGCCGTGCCAGATCGCATTCTGGAAGCGCAGCCGCCGCCAGGCGTGGAAGATCACGCCAAAGCTGTAGAGCAGGCCGCCCGCAAGGATGAAGCCCAGCACCAGCGCAGGCAACGCCCTGACCACGGCGTCGTAGAGCATCATGCCGCTCCAGCCCATCGCGAGGTAGATGCCGACCGAGACGCGGTCGAACCGGCCGGGATAGAGCAGCTTCAGCACGATGCCAAGGATCGCCACGCACCAGACGCCAGCGAGCAGCACCAGCGCGAATACGCAATCTTTCACCTCCAGGATGAACGGCGTGTAGGTCGCGGCGATCAGCAGATAGATCGCGGAATGGTCGAACCGCCGCAGCAGCCATTTGGCCCGCGACACCGGCCAGAGATTATAGGTCGCCGACAGCACCAGCATCGAGAGCAGGCCAGCGACATAGATCGAGACGCCGACGATGTCGGTGGCGTCGGCATAGACCGCCGCCAGCACCACCAGCACGGTCGCGGCGATGATGCCGGAGAGCACGCCGATCGCATGGATAATGCCGTCAGCGATCAGCTCGGCGCGGTCGTAATTCCAGCCGATCGCGTCGGCGGCGGCGTGGACGGAATTGGACGCGAACTGTTTCATTTGGAAGACGGTCATGGCAATCCGCAAAGGCTAGAGGCAATGCCCTCTTGTATGGGTGTTTCGGGACCGGCGCGTCGTTCAAAAGGCTGATTTGCCGACAAAGGCGGTGGAAGTATGAAAGCTTGAATTTCCTCAGGCAATTGCCACTTTTGTGACTAATCCATTTTGCGTATCCCTCGCCCGAGATCCCCTCACGTTCATATGGCATTCAGTTTCCAGGATATGGTCGAGGAGGCGCGGCTGTCGGCGCGCGCCCTGATCGACTATGGCGAGCACTTCTTCAACCCGACGGTGCGGCTTGGTGTCACCGGTTTGTCGCGCGCCGGTAAGACCGTATTCATCACCGCGCTGATCCATGGGCTGACGCGCGGCGGCCGGTTTCCGGTGTTCGAGGCCTATGCCTCGGGCCGGATCGCGCGGGCGCATCTGGCGCCGCAGCCGGACGATGCCGTCCCGCGCTTTGCCTATGAAAGCCATCTGCGCGCATTGATCGAGGAGCGGCGCTGGCCGAACTCGACCGTGGACATCAGCGAGCTCAGGCTCGTCATCGACTACCAGCGCCCGAACGGCGCCGACCGCATGCTGACGCTCGACATCGTCGACTATCCCGGCGAATGGCTGCTGGACCTGCCGCTGCTCCAGAAAAGCTACGAGCAATGGTCGGCGGAGAGCCTGGCGCTGTCGCGCGAGGCGCCGCGCGCGCATCTCGCGACCGAGTGGCACACCCATCTCGCAACGCTCAAGCCCCAAGCGCGCGAGGACGAGCAGGCGACGCTGACGGCCGCAAGGCTCTTCACCGATTATCTTCGCGCCTGCCGCGACGAGCGGTTTGCGATGAGCCTGTTGCCGCCCGGCCGCTTCCTGATGCCCGGCAATCTCGCCGATACGCCGGCGCTGACATTTGCGCCGCTCGATTTGCCCGCCGGCGGGCAGGCGCCGGAGGGATCGCTGTGGGCGATGATGGTGCGGCGCTTCGAGGCCTACAAGGACGTCGTGGTGCGGCCGTTCTTCCGCGATCATTTTGCGCGGCTCGATCGCCAGATCGTGCTGGCCGATGCGCTCGCCGCGTTCAACTCCGGCCCCGAGGCGCTGCACGATCTCGAAGCCGCACTCGCCGGCATTCTCGACTGCTTCAACATCGGCCGCAGCACGTTGCTCTCCAGCCTGTTCCGGCCGCGCATCGACCGCATCCTGTTCGCGGCGACCAAGGCGGATCATCTGCATCATTCCAGCCACGACCGTCTCGAGGCCGTGCTGCGCCGCGCCGTCTCGGGCGCCGTTGCGCGCGCGGAAAATACCGGCGCGGAGATCGACGTCGTGGCGCTGGCCGCCGTGCGCGCCACGCGCGAAGCGCAGGTGGCGCATGGTCGCGACAAATTGCCGTCGATCCTGGGAACGCCGGTCGCGGGCGAAAGCGCTGGCGGCGAGTTCTTCGACGGCAACACGGAGGTTGCGACCTTCCCGGGCGATCTGCCCGTCGATCCCGAGCCGCTGTTCAACGGTGCGGATGCGTTCCGCGGGCTCGCGACGGCGGCCGCCGAGAAGAGCGATTTCCGCTTCCTGCGCTTCCGGCCGCCCAAGCTCGAGCGCGAGGGTAACGACGAGCCCGTGCTGCCACACATCCGCCTCGACCGTGCCTTGCAGTTCCTGATCGGAGACAAGCTCGCATGAACGACCGATCCCAGCAGCGGCGGCCGGCGACGTTCCGGCTCGACGATCCCGGCGTCGTCGTCACGGAGGCCGACGAAACGGGACGGCTCAGTCGCGGCACGATCCAGATCACGCCGGAGCCAGATCCAATGGCGCTGCCGGTGCCGATCGAGGCCGCGCGTCCGGCGCGGCGCGGCTTCCCGTGGGGTACGCTGTTCTGGTCAGGCCTCGCCGGGCTGACGCTGCTCGGCGTCGGACTCGGCGTGGTCCATCTGATCGAGGACCTGTTTTCGCGCAGCGAAAGCCTCGGCTTCGTCGGCCTCGCTTTCGCGTCCGTCACCGCGCTGGCGCTCGCAGTGGTGATTGGGCGCGAGGCATTCGGCCTGGCGCGCCTCACCACGATCGAGAAGCTGCATCAGCGCGCGGCCGCGGTGCTTGCCAATGACGATCGCAAGGAGAGCCGCGTCATCGTGCAGGACCTGCTCAAGATCGCGCATCAGAACCCGCAGCTGGCGCGCGCCCGCGCCACGCTGGAAAGCCATGCCGGCGAGATCATCGACGGCGCCGACATGATCCGGCTCGCCGAGCGCGAGCTGATGTCGCCGCTGGACGCGGAAGCGCGGCGGCTGGTGTCGTCAGCGGCGCAAAAGGTCTCGATCGTCACCGCGGTCTCGCCCCGCGCGGCGATCGACGTGCTGTTCGTGTTCGTCGCCGCGCTGCGCCTGATCCGCCAGCTCGCCTATCTCTATGGCGGCCGTCCCGGTGCACTCGGCATGATCCGCCTGCTCCGCCACGTCATCGCCCATCTCGCCATCACCGGCGGCATGGCCGCGAGCGACAGCCTGGTGCAGCAGATGCTCGGCCACGGCATTGCGGCGAAGCTGTCGCAGCGATTGGGCGAAGGCGTGCTGAACGGGCTGCTGACGGCGCGGCTGGGATTGGCCGCAATCGACGTGACGAGGCCGCTGCCGTTCGCAGCGCTGCCGCCGCCGAAGCTGTCGGATCTGGCAACGGATCTGCTGCGGAAGAAGGATGAGGAGGAGTAGCGGCAAGACGGGTGAGGAGGCTCTCTCCGCGAGACCGGAATCGTAGGGTGGGCAAAGGCGCACTTGCGCCGTGCCCACCATCGATCCAACATCACAACAAAAGCGGTGGGCACGCTTCGCTTTGCCCCCCCTACGATACTGCCTGCTTGGAGAGATCACCCCACCCCGCTCGCGCTGCGCGCGATCGACCACGGGCGAGCTACGCTCGTCCCGGACCCCTCCAGGGGAGGGTAAGAGAAGGCGCGCTAGGCGGGCGATCGCTTCTCGAATTCTCCCGCCAGCACCTTCCACTGGAACAGCGGCGAGTCCTTCGGCGGGGACAGCTCCGGGGTCCAGCCGGTGAGCTTTTCAATTACATAGGTGTCCGTCAGAACGCCGCGCCAGCGGCGCTCGACCTCGCCGAGCGGCTCGCGCTTGGCGGGGATGTTCTCCCACAGCGACGAACGGCTGTCCGGCTCACGTCCGACGTAAATCCCCGCATGCCCCCTGATCTTGTCCATGCCGGGATCGCGGAAATCCTGGAAGCGGCCGCGCTCGTTGATCTCGATGACCGGCACGCGGCCCCGGAACAGCCAGCGCATCATGGCGTAGGTGCGATAGTCGGTGGTCGCGATCCAGGTCGCGCCGGTCTCGTCGAGAGCAGCCTGCGCGCGCGCGGCGACCTGCTCGTAGCCGGCTTCCGCGCCGATCGGATCGATCTTGCCGAGCAGATTCCAGGGCGCAGCGACGTAGTAGAGGAACACGATGACGACGAAGGCGATGCCCGAGACGATCGCCGTGTTGGCCCAGAACAGCGATGATCTGAGCATTCGGGCCGACCATCCCTCTTTCGTCATCGTGGCGAGGTTCACCGCGGCGGCCGCAAAGCCCACCGGCCACATGAACATCGGCCAGGTGTCGCCGACCCGAAGCGTCAGCGACTTGAAGAAGAAATACAGAAACGGCACCAGCACGGCGGTCGACAGCAGGATCGCGACCGGCTCGCGCGTGCGATAGCCACGCCACGCCGTCAGCACCAGGCCCGTCAGCACCACCGGCAGCATGACGAAGCCGACCAGGCCGAATTGCAGGCCGATGTAGTCGCCGACCGTACGCAGCGAGATGCCGTAATTGGCGGTGGCGCGCACGCCCTGGAATCGGAACGAGGCCCAGTCGTGCTGCGCGTTCCAGATCAGCACCGGTGAGAACGCTGTTATCGCGAGCAGCACGGCGAGATAAGGGTAAGGGCTCCGCAGCCAGCGCCAGCGCCAGTCCGGCACCAGCAGAAAGGCGGCGACCGCCGGCGCGAACATGATCGCGGTGAATTTCGACAGCATCGAGAGGCCTGCGAACAGGCCGGCCGCGAGCCACCACCGGCCGTCGCCGCCCTGTGCGAGCCGCACCAGCGACCATACCATCGCCACCGCGAAGGGGATGATGGCGACATCGGGCGCGACCTTGGCCATCAACAGGCCGTAATAGAGCGCAGCCTCCGGCATCAGCACCGCGAACATGATGGCGCGCGCATCATGGGTGAGGCGGCGGACGATGTCGGCAAGCAGCAGCTGCGTCACCAGCATCGCGACGATGCCGCCGAAGCGAACGCCGAGATTGGTGTCGCCGAAGATCGCGGTTCCAAAACGGATCAGCCAGGCGATCATGGGTGGATGATCGAGGAAGCTGAGCGCGGCCTCCTTCGACCAGGTCCAGTAATAGGCTTCGTCCGTGCGCAGCTCGATCGCGGAGGCATAGACGTTGCGCAGCAGCGTCATCGCGGCGATGATCGCTGCGGCAACGAGGATGAGACGGCGTTCGGCGCCGTCCGGCTTCGCAGAGATGTCGGGAGCGATCGTCACGGCCGCGCTTTTCCCCGACTTGAGAGGGGGAGTCAATGTGGGGCAAGCCCTCCCCCCGAGTCGTCCCGGACAAGCGCAGCTCTGGACAACGCGTAGCGTTGTCTAGAGCGGAGCGCAGATCCGGGACCCATAGCCACAGGAAGGGGTTTGGCGAGGACTCGGAGTTACCAGCCTGCCCTCAACTGCTCCTGTGATTATGGGTCCCGGATCGGCGCGCGCTTTGGGCGCGCTTGTCCGGGACGACAGCGGAGGTTAGACGCGCCCACCCTACGATTTCGTAACCCTGCCGCGTATGTGACTTCACAACCTGTCCACATCGGGAATTAAACGCTACGCTGGCTGTTCTCCTCGATGGACTGATACAATCGAATCATGGCCACCGCTCCCGTCCATATGCCCGAACTCGTGCGCGCAACCAGCGCGCGGCAGGTGCGGCTCATCTGCGGAATCATCCTGTTCTCCTATGTGGTCAGCCATTTCCTCAACCACGCGCTCGGCAACATCTCGGTCGAGGCCATGGAGGCCGGGGTCTACTACCACACCCTGTTCTGGCAGTTCCTGCCTGTCGCGATCATGTTCTACACGGCGGCGCTGACCCATATGGGGCTCGGCATCTACGCGCTGTATCAACGGAGGCAGTTCCGCTGGCGGACGATCGAGCCGCTCCAGCTGGTACTGGGTCTGAGCATCCCCGCTCTGGTCATGGGGCATGTGATCGGCGTGCGACTCGGCCAGACGCTGTACGGACACCAGAAGCTCTATCCGCAGGAGCTCTATCTGTTCTTCGTCGCTGCGCCGGGCCGGCTCTGGCAGATGACGATCCTGCTCCTGATCGCCTGGGTGCACGGCTGCATCGGCATCTATTTCTGGCTTCGGCTGAAGCCGTTCTTCGCGCGCGCGGCGCCCTATCTGCTCGCGGCCGCCGTGCTGATCCCGACACTGTCGCTGCTCGGCATCTACCAGGGCGGCCGCAGCGTCGCCGCCGACAGTGACGATGGCGAATGGCGCACGCACAATCTCACCCGCCGCCAGGTCGGTACGGTCGCGGAAGGCAATATGCTCGACCGCATCGCCGGCGGCCTCACCGCCGGATATTTCGGTTTGCTGGGACTGGCGCTGGCCGCGCGCGGCGTGCGCGCCTGGCGTGAGCGGCGCGGCGGCATGATTGCGCTGTCCTACGGCAACGGCAAGACGGTACGGGTGCCGAAGGGCCTCTCCGTGCTGGAAGCAAGCCTGCGCCACAACGTGCCGCATGCCAGCGTCTGCGGCGGCCGCGCCCGCTGCTCGACCTGCCGCATCCGCGTCATCGGCGATCATGGCGCCCTGCCCGAACCGTCGCAGCGCGAGGCGTTCGTGCTGACCCGTGTCGGCACCACCGATCCGTCGATCCGGCTTGCGTGCCAGCTGCGTCCGGACTCCGACCTCTCCTTCTTCCAGCTGTTCACGCCCCACACGCATGCAGCGGACGGGCAGGCCTCGACGCCGGCGCGCATCGGCCAGGAGCGCTATCTCGTCAGCCTGTTCGTGGACATGCGCGGCTCGACGCAGCTTGCCGAGAAGCGGCTGCCGTTCGATACGGTCTTCATCGTCAACCGCTTCCTCGGCGCGGTCTCCCAGGCCGTCATCGAGAACGGCGGTCAGCCGAATCAGTTCGTCGGCGACGGCATGCTGGCGCTGTTCGGGCTGTCGGCCGACCCGCAATCCGCGTGCCGGCAGGCGCTGAAGGCCGCAGCTGGAATCGCCACGCATATCGACGAGCTCAACGAGCTCCTGAGCCACGATCTTCGCCAGCCGATCCGCTTCGGCATCGGCATCCACGGCGGCGAGGTCATCATCGGCGACATCGGCTACCGCGATCACATCGTCTTCACCGCGCTCGGCGATGCCGTCAACGTCGCCGCCCGCCTGCAGGACATGACCAAGACGCTGGCCTGCGAGGCCATCGTCTCGGAAGAAGTCCGCCGCACCGCGGACCTTGCCGAGGACGCCCTGCCGCAGCAGGAAGTCGCAATCCGCGGCCGCGACGAGCCGATGGCCGTGCGCGTGGTGGCGAATGCAAGGGAGTTGACGGGGCTGGTCGATCGCGGTGAGCGGGTGGCGGCGTGATGTTCGCCTCTCCCCGCTCGCGGGGAGAGGCCGACGCGCACAGCGCGGCGGGTGAGGGGGACTCTCCGCGAGTCCAACTCTCACCGTCTTCGCGGAGACTCCCCCTCACCCCAACCCTCTCCCCGCAAGCGGGGCGAGGGAGCGCACCGAGGCTGAGGCTAGAGCTGGGCTCAATCTCGTTACGAACGTAACACCGGCCTGCTGCAACGCAGCGGCATGGGCTTGCTGCGAAAGCACGAATTGACATCATCCAAATCGCGGCGACAGATGAGCGCGGGTCTCGCGGTGATGACCGCTGGTCCAACGAAAGAGCTCCGGGAGGAGACCACAATGTTCGATCGACGCGACCTGCTCAAAGGAGCGGGCTTGGCCGCCATTGCGGCCACACTGAATTCCACCAAGGCGCTGGCACTCGACACCGTCACCCTGCCCTTCGCCAATGGCGAACGGCCGCTGGTGAAATATCCGCAGAAGCGGCCGATGATCGGTCTGACCAGCCGGCCGCCGCAGCTCGAGACGCCGTTTGCGGTGTTCAACGACGGCCCGATCACGCCGAACAACGCCTTCTTCGTGCGCTATCACCTCTCCGACCTGCCCTACAATCTCGATCCCGACAAGTTCACGCTCGAGGTCAAGGGCAAGGTCGACAAGCCGCTGAAACTGTCGCTGAAAGACATCAGGAAGATGAAGGCGACGGAGATCGTCGCCGTCAACCAGTGCTCCGGCAACAGCCGCGGTTTCTTCGAGCCGCGCGTCGCAGGCGGCCAGCTCGCCAACGGCGCGATGGGCTGCGCACGCTGGCGCGGCGTGCCGCTGAAGACCGTGCTGGAGATGGCGGGCGTGCAGGCCGGCGCCAAGCAGGTGACGTTCAACGGCATGGACGGGCCGGTCAACGACAAGACGCCCGATTTCATCAAGGCGCTCGATCTCGATCACGCCACCGACGGCGAGGTGATGCTGGCCTATGGCATGAACGGCGAGGACCTGCCGTTCCTCAACGGCTTCCCGCTGCGCCTGATCGTGCCGGGCTATTACGGCACCTATTGGGTCAAGCACCTCAATGAGATCACCATCATCGACAACGTCTATGACGGCTTCTGGATGAAGTCGGCCTATCGCATCCCTGACACGCCCAACAACGCGGTCGAGCCGGGCACCGCGCCGAAGGCGACAATCCCGATCAACCGCTTCACCATCCGCTCCTTCATCACCAGCATCCCCGATGGCGCCAGGCTGAAGGCGGGAGCTGTGACCCTGCGCGGCATCGCCTTCGACGGCGGCAAGGGCATCAAGGAGGTCCAGGTCTCCACCGACGGCGGCAAGACCTGGACCAACGCCAAGCTCGGCAAGAACCTTGGCAAATACGCCTTCCGCGAATGGAAGCTGCCGGTGAAGCTCGCCGCCGGCGGCCATGAGCTCAAGGTCCGCGCCACCGGCAATGGCGGCGAGACGCAGCCGGACACGCCGCGCTGGAACCCGGCGGGTTACTTACGCAACGTCGTCGAAACCGTCCGCGTCAGCGTGGCCTGAAGGAGACTGATCATGCAGCGCACCGTTCTCCTCACCATCACGCTCGCCCTCGCCGCCGCGATGGGTTCGGCGTTTGCCGCGCCGGTCAACTACAAGACCCCGGACGAGGTCGCCGCCTTCAAGCCCGGGCCCAATCTCGAGGTCGTGCAAGGCAATTGCAGCGCCTGCCACTCGTCCGACTACGTCGCCACGCAGCCGCCGATGAAGGACAAGAAGGGCTTCTGGCAGGCCGAGGTGACCAAGATGATCAAGGTCTATGGCGCACCGATCGACGATGCCGATGTCGGCAAGATCGTCGATTATCTGGCTGCGACGTATTGACGGAGGCCGGGACACGTGCGGGTCATTTGACCGCGAAACGGGCAAAACCGGTAAAAACGCCGCGAAGTTGAGCGGAATTCGGCAGAATGCCGATGTGGTTTGAGCTACCAAGCCTGCCACATTCCGCGTATCCTGTAGGACCGAACCGGCCGGTTGGCGGGGACTGGCGGTTCGAGATCTCGGAGGAAGACCCGCGGAGAAGTCGTGATGGCTAAAGGTACGGTCAAGTGGTTCAACCCGACGAAGGGTTATGGATTTATCCAGCCTGCGTCGGGTGGCAAGGATGTGTTCGTGCATATCTCGGCAGTGCAGAAGGCCGGTCTGTCCACCCTGAACGAGGGACAGACGGTGGAATACGAAGAGATCGCAAACCGGGGCAAGACCTCCGCGGAGAACCTCAAAGTATAAGCCCGCGCCAGCCTTTGCTGCCTCCCGGATCTGTCCGGGAGCGGGCCAAGAAAATTTAAGAAGACGGCCGGTGCATTCGACGACAGGCGTTGCGATTGCACAAGGATAGCTATTTTTCCTGCGAAGACCGCTTATCGAACCACAGCAATGACAATCGCGACAGCACTTCGCTAACCCACCGGCAACGGTGCGTCGCGCTTGATCTCCTCCATCACCGCATAGGTCCGCGTCTCGCGCACGCCCGGCATCGACAGCAGGGTCTCGCCGAGGAAGCGTCGATAGGCGGCCATGTCTGCAAGCCGCGCCTTCACAAGATAGTCGAATCCGCCGGCAACCATGTGACACTCCAGCACTTCGGGCGCGAGCTTCACCGCGCGCGCAAAGCGCTCGAAATTGTCGGGCGTGGTCTTGTCGAGCAGCACCTCGACGAACACCAATAGACCGAGACCAAGCCGGTGCGGGTTGAGCCGCGCGCCATAGCCTTCGACAAAGCCCTCGCGCTGCAAGCGCTTCAGCCGTTCGCCGATCGATGTCGGCGACAGCCCGATGCGCTCGGCGAGCTCGACATTGGCGATGCGTCCATCCTCCTGCAAAATCGAGAGGATTTTCCGGTCGATTCGATCGAGTTCCATATTTTCAGCGGCAAATGCGTTCCTTGGCTTCATTTATTACGGCAAAATTGCTAGATTGTCTATCGAACTACGGTCACGCGGGCATTATCCTGGATTTTAGCCACAGGACACGTCATGCCAAACATCCCGCCACCCTTCTCCGCCCCCTACGCACCCGATGATGCCGAGATCGCCGCGCGCCTCTTGCCAGCCTCGCATCTCAGCCCGCCGCAGCAGGCGCGGATCGACCGGACCGCGACGCGGCTGATCGAGGCGATCCGCAAACGCGACGACCGGCTCGGCGGGGTCGAGGACATGCTGCGGGAGTTCGCGCTCTCGACCAAGGAAGGACTGGCGCTGATGGTGCTGGCGGAAGCGCTGCTGCGCGTGCCTGATGCCCGCACCGCCGACCAGTTCATCGAGGACAAGCTCGGCGAGGGCGACTTCATCCATCACGAGACCAAGTCCACCGCCTTCCTGGTCAACGCTTCGGCCTGGGCGCTCGGCCTGTCGGCGCGGGTGATCCAGCCCGGCGAGACGCCCGACGGCACCATCGGCCGGCTGGTGAAGCGGCTCGGCGCGCCGGCGGTGCGCACCGCCACGCGCCAGGCGATGCGGCTGATGGGCAATCACTTCGTGCTGGGCGAGACCATCGAGCAGGCGCTGGAGCGGGGTAAGCCGCGCTCCGGCCAGAAGCCGCGCTATTCCTTCGATATGCT
Organism: Bradyrhizobium sp. SZCCT0231; assembly: GCF_018130245.1. Classification (GTDB taxonomy): domain Bacteria; phylum Pseudomonadota; class Alphaproteobacteria; order Rhizobiales; family Xanthobacteraceae; genus Bradyrhizobium; species Bradyrhizobium japonicum_F. The sequence goes on along the minus strand of NZ_JAFCKP010000018.1, from coordinate 58,413 downwards.
TGGCGAAGGCGCGCGCACGGCGGCCGACGCCAAGCGCTATTTCGACGCCTATGCCAGTGCGATCGAGACGATCGGCAAGGCAGCCGGCAACCATCCCCTGCCCGACCGGCCGGGCATCTCGGTCAAGCTCTCGGCGCTGCATCCGCGCTTCGAGGCGATCAGCCGCGACCGCGTGATGCGCGAATTGGTGCCGCAACTGCTGGACCTCGCGCAGCGCGCCAAGACCTACGACCTGAACTTCACCGTCGATGCCGAGGAAGCCGACCGGCTGGAGCTGTCGCTCGACGTGATCGCGGCAACGCTCGCTGATGCCTCACTTGCCGGCTGGGACGGATTTGGCCTGGCGATCCAGGCCTATCAGAAGCGCGCCAGCGCCGTGATCGACTATGTCGATGCGCTGGCCCGCGCGCATGACCGCAAGCTGATGGTGCGGCTGGTCAAGGGCGCCTATTGGGACACCGAGATCAAGCGCGCGCAGGAGCGCGGGCTCGACGGCTATCCCGTGTTCACGCGCAAGGCGATGACGGACCTGAACTTCGTCGCCTGCGCGACGAAGCTGCTGGCCTTGCGGCCGCGCATCTTCCCGCAATTCGCCACCCACAACGCGCTGACGGTCGCGACCGTGCTGGAGCTTGCAGCCGGCAGCGGCGGCTTCGAATTCCAGCGCCTGCACGGCATGGGCGAGGCGCTGTACGAGCAGCTTGCCAAGGACCACTCTGACATCGCCTACCGCACCTATGCGCCGGTGGGCAGCCATCGCGACCTGCTCGCCTATCTGGTGCGACGGCTGCTGGAGAACGGCGCCAACTCGTCGTTCGTGGCGCAGGCGGCCGATTATCGCGTGCCGGTTTCGGCGCTGCTGCAGCGCCCGGCGGATGCCATCGGCCGGCCGCAACAGGCACCTCATCCCAGGATTCCGCTGCCGGCAGACCTGTTCGCGCCGGAGCGGCGCAATTCGCGCGGCGTCGAATTCGGTGAGCGTGCCGCACTCGACCAATTGCTGACGGACGTCAGGGCCGAGGCGGCCGATCTCAAGCCCATCGCCGACGCGACGCCGCATCAAGCCAACGCGGCGGTGACGGCTGCGCGCGCGGGCTTTGCCAGCTGGAGCCGGACGCCGGCGGGCGCGCGCGCGGCGGCGCTGGAGCAGGCCGCGCATCTCTTGGAGAGCCGAGGTGCCCGTTTCATCGCGCTGTTGCAACGCGAGGGCGGCAAGACGCTCGACGATGCGCTGTCGGAGCTGCGCGAAGCCGCCGACTTCTGCCGCTACTATGCCGCGCAGGGCCGCAAGCTGTTCGGGAACGATGCCGCCATGCCGGGCCCGACCGGCGAGAGCAATGCGCTTGGCCTGCGCGGCCGCGGCGTCTTTGTCGCGATCTCGCCCTGGAATTTTCCGCTGGCGATCTTCCTGGGCCAGGTCTCGGCGGCGCTGATGGCCGGCAACAGCGTGGTCGCCAAGCCCGCCGAGCAGACGCCGCGCATCGCGCGTGAGGCCGTCGCCCTGCTGCACGAGGCCGGCATCCCCACGAGCGTTCTGCATCTCGTCACCGGCGACGGCCGCATCGGGGCCGTGCTGACTGCGCATGCGGATATCGCGGGCGTCGTCTTCACCGGCTCGACCGAGGTCGCGCGCCAGATCAACCGAACGCTCGCTGCCAAGGACGGGCCGATCGTGCCGCTGATCGCGGAGACCGGCGGCATCAATGCCATGATCGCGGATGCCACCGCGCTGCCCGAGCAGGTCACCGATGACGTCGTCACCTCCGCGTTCCGCTCCGCAGGCCAGCGCTGCTCGGCGCTGCGGCTCCTGTTCGTGCAGGAGGATGTCGCCGACCGCATGATCGAGATGATCGCGGGCGCCGCGCGCGAGTTGAAGATCGGCGATCCCTCTGACCTCGCAACCCATGTCGGGCCGGTGATCGATCGCGAAGCCAAGCAGCGCCTCGATGCGCATATCGTGCGGATGACGCGCGAGGCGCGGCTGCACTTTGCAGGCCACGCGCCGGAAGGCTGCTTCGTCGCGCCACACATCTTCGAGCTCAAGGAGGCCGGCCAGCTCACCGAGGAGGTGTTTGGCCCGATCCTCCACGTCGTCCGTTATCGGCCCGAGACCCTCGAACGTGTCTTGCAAGCGATCGAGCGCACCGGCTACGGGCTCACCCTCGGCATCCATTCGCGCATCGACGACACGATCGAGGCGATCATCGACCGCGTCCAGGTCGGCAACATCTACGTCAACCGCAACATGATCGGCGCCGTGGTCGGCGTGCAGCCGTTCGGTGGCAACGGCCTCTCCGGAACCGGCCCCAAGGCCGGCGGCCCGCACTATCTCGCGCGCTTTGCCACCGAGCAGACCGTGACCATCAACACCGCAGCAGCCGGCGGCAATGCTGCGTTGCTTGCGGGGGAGGAGTGAGGCCCTGCGCCGGGCGCCGTTGCATCCCGGTGAAACATCGGTCTAATGCTCCCATCACTGGCCCGCGCCAATTCCAGCGCGCGGGAAACGACAAGAGCGAGGGAGCAACGCCGCGATGGAAAAGGGCATTTTTGCGGGGCTGAAGGTTCTGGACTGCGCGAGCTTCATCGCAGCGCCCGCGGCCGCGACCGTGCTGTCGGATTTCGGCGCCGACGTCATCAAGATCGAGCCGCCCGGCACCGGCGACCCCTACCGCAATCTGCCCAACCTCCCGGGTTATCCGACCGGAGAGCACAATTTCGCCTGGCTGCTCGAGGCGCGCAACAAGAAGAGCATCGCGATCGACCTCGCAAAGCCCGAGGCGCAGGCCGTGCTCTACAAGCTGGTGGAAGAGGCCGACGTCTTCATCACCAACATGCCGCCGCCGGTGCGTGCCAAGCTCGGCATCACCTACGACCATCTCGCCCATCTCAACGACCGGCTGATCTACGCCTCCTTCACCGGCTATGGCGAGAAGGGCGAGGAAGCCAACAAGCCCGGCTTCGACAGCAACGCCTATTGGGCGCGCTCCGGCCTGATGGACCTCGTCCGCGCCGACACCGACACCACGCCGGCGCGCTCGGTCGCCGGCATGGGCGACCATCCCTGCGCCATGGCGTTCTACGGCGCCATCGTCACCGCGCTCTATCAGCGCGAGAAGACCGGCAAGGGCTCGCATGTCGCCTCCAACCTGATGGCGAACGGGGTGTGGGCCGCAAGCGTGCTGGCGCAGGCAAAGCTCTGCGGTGCCAAGTTCGGCGAGCGACGGCCGCGCGAGCGCGCGCTGAACGCGGTCGCCAACCACTATCAATGCAAGGACGGCCGCTGGCTGATCCTGTCGCTGCTGAACGAGGAGAAGCAGTTTCCGACGCTGGCCAAGTGCCTGGGGCGCGAGGACCTGATCGACGATCCCCGCTTCGCCACCAAGGCCGACCGCCACGCCCGCTCGGTCGAGCTGATCAAGATCCTGGACGAGACCTTCGCCACCAGGGATCTCGCCGAATGGCGAAAAATCCTCGACGGCAATGGCCTCGTGTTCGGTGTCGTCGCCATTCTGGACGACATTCCGAACGACAAGCAGATGCTCGACAACGAGGTGCTGGTGCCGTTCGAGAACGACACCATGCTCACCATCAACAGTCCGATCTGGATCGACGGCGCCAAGAAGGTGCAGCCGCGCAAGCCGCCCACTGTGGGCGAGCACAGTGACGAGATTTTGCGCGGCGCGGGATACGACGAGGCGGCGATCAAGGCGCTACGGAGTTCGGGGGCGGTGGGGTAAGCGGCGGTCGCTCCACAAACTCCGGTCATTGCGAGCGCAGCGAAGCAATCCAGAGTTCCGCGGACGCATTGCTGGATTGCTTCGCTGCGCTCGCAATGACGATGGGAGACGATGTAGCTTCACCGCCAACATCCGCGTCGCGAGGTCCCATGCCCAGCTACCGCCTGCACTACTTCCCCGAATCCGGCAACAGCTACAAGCTGGCGCTGATGCTGACGCTTTGCGGCGAGACGTTCGAGCCGATGTGGACCGATTTCGCCGGCGGCGTCACGCGCACGGCAGAGTGGCGCAAGACCGTGAACGAGATGGGCGAGATTCCCGTGCTCGAAATCGATGGCGTGAAGATGACGCAGACCGCGCCGCTCCTGCTGAAACTGGCCGAACAATACGGACGTTTCGGCGCCGAAACGGAGGAAGAACAATTCGAGCTGCTGCGCTGGCTGTTCTGGGACAACCACAAGCTCACCGGCTACATGGCGACTTACCGCTTCATGCGCGCCTTCACCGAGAAGAACGATCCGCAGGTGCTGAAGCATTTCCGCCGACGGATCGAGGACTTCCTCGGCATTCTCGACGGACACCTCCAGCACAATGCCTTTGCAATTGGAGCGAGGCCGACGGTCGCCGATATCTCGATGATGGCCTATCTGCACTATCCCAGCGACGAGCACGGCTTTGATTTCGCGCAGAGTCACCCCGCCATCCACGGCTGGATCGGCCGCATGGCCGCGCTGCCCGGCTGGAAGCCGGCCTATGAGCTGCTGCCGGGCAAGCGGATGACGAATTACGCGAAGTGAGGGGCTTCGATCACCTCAGCGACAGCCAGCCGAGCGTGAACAGGATCCCGCCGATGATGACGACCACCGCGACCGCCCAGATGCTGACGCGAGCGCTGCCGGTGATCTGCTTGGCTTCTTCATTCCGCGCGATCTCGCGATTGCGCTCCTTGTTGGCTTCGCTGGTATCCGTCATGGGTCATCCAAATCGGTCTGTTAGCTTGCGCGTGATCTTTTCGGAAAACCGCTACACACTTTGCGCTGGCGCGGCCCTCCGGGTCCGGATCACGCGCTAACGCGTCTTGATGAAGCACATGCCGATGCGGCGCGAGGCCGCGGCGGCCTGACAGGTGAGACCGTTAGCACAGCTCCATGACGTAAAACTCTTGTCCGGCATTCCCGATCCCGGATCTTGCAGGGAACAATGCGCGCCCCAGCCGTCCTGATATTCGGTACCGGCGAGCTCGCTTCTCCCGCGGGTCTGCGGCCGGCTGGCAAATCCGCGTGAGAAATCAGGGTTTTTTCCGGCCGCGAACGCGGTCAGGATATCGCGGCGGCGGAGCTGGTCGCCGAAGAAATGCGGCGAGGCCGGCACGATGGTGGAATTCGACGGTTTGTCCACAAGCCAATCGACGCCCGGGAAATGGAAGCCGCCGATGCCGCGGGTCTGGTGACAGCCGGCGCAGGTGAGGTCGTTGAGGCGGCGCTGGAAGCCTGCGATCGAACGGACGTTCTGCATGTCGACGCCACGGGCCGTCGCCTGCTTCAGCGCGCCGACCACGTCATTGTCGGTGAAGACGGGATCGCCCTTGCCCTCGCCTTTCACCTCTCCTTGCATCATGCCGAACTCCGGCTGCAACGCCGAGGCATCGAGGCCGGCGGGGGTCGGCACCACCGCGGCCTTGGCCAGGAATTTCTCCGGGATCAGCACGGTGCCGCGATCGAACTCGCGCAGATGATCAGGCGCGAGCAGCCAGGCCTTGAAGTCGCGCCGCAGCGCGTCGTCGGCAACAATCCGGTCGCGGTCGATCTGGTTCTCCAGCGTCGACTCCTCGAACGTCTTCGTGGCGGCGTCGTACCTGAACACCTTGAGCAGATAGTCGGAGCGGAAATCGTGCAGCGCCGATTTCGGCGCGACCGAGACCTGGATGTTGGTCTCGATGCGGTCGAGCATGGCCTCGTCAGGCGGGAGGCGGCTGCCGATCAAGCCTGGCCAGTCGCCATTGTCGAGCCAGCGTCGCGCGATCTCGGCGCAGCTGATCGGCTTGCCGTTCGCGTCCGTCTGGCGCGGATCGCGCGCCTTCATCACCAGGTTGAGCGTCATCGGCAGGCGCGTTGCGGTCTTGCCGCCATCCGGCCCATTATCGAAACGCGCGAGACGGTAGATCAGGCGAACCTCGCCGCAGGATTCTTCCGAGACATAGGCGCGGTCCATGCGATTGACGATGCCGGCCAGCACGAAACGCGTGTCGCGCGATTTCAGATTGGCCCGATCGAACAATTGCGCGTCAAAACCCTCGCCGACGCCGATGGTCTCGCCCGGATATGTCGCCTTGTACCACGCGATGTAACGGTCGAACTCCGCATCGATCGCGGGTCGAATCTCCTTCAGCTGCGGCAGCGAGGCGAACATCAGCTCGGTCGTGAGCGGGACGTCCGCGTTCCGCTCCGGCGATAGCAGGCGCGGGATCGTCAGCGTATTGCTCTGGTCGAGCTTGCGCAGGAGATCGGGATCGGTCATCGCCGTGCCGCGCGTGAGGGCAGTGGTCTCTGCTGCGAAGAGCGAGACGACACCGCCCAGCAATGCGGCGGCAGCAACCAGAATTCGCAAGGCGCGGCCCATGTCTCCAGTAACACCGCGCAGGGACGCCTATTCAAGCAAAAAAGGCGCCTCACATCGCGGTGAAGCGCCTCTGCGACAGTCGTATCGAACGCTCAGCGCGCGACGATCAGGCCCCTGCTGGTGACGACCACCCAGCGGCCGTCCTGGCGGCGGATTGCATCGACGCGGCCGACCCCGGGGATGGGGTCGCCGGGATACACCTCGTAGAGGCCGTCACGGCCCTCGATCAGCGCGCCGCCGTTGCTGGCGTTGCGCAGGCGCCAACCTTCGATCGTCGGCAGACGTCCGACCTCGGTCTTGGGCGCGCTAGCTACCGGAGCCGACGCAGCTGCGGCGGTCGCGACCTGGGTCGGCGCGATCGAGCCGGTGGTCTCCTTGGGCACCGCTGCTGCGGCCTGCGCGGGGGCTGCGGGCGGCGTGGCGCGGAGCTTGTCGACGGTCTCGGACAGCTTTGCGATCCTAGCCAGCGGCTCGGCCTGTGCCTTCTCCAGCTTGTCGAGGCGGTCGTTGGCGCGGTTGGACTGGCTGAGGCCGGTCTTGGAGCTCTGCTCAACATTGGCCTTCAGGGCGACGAGATCGGCATCGATTCGCGCGACCGACGCATCCAGCGCACTGGTGTCGGCGACCTGCACCGGCGCCTGGGCGGGTGCGGCGAAATGCATCATGCCGGCCGTCGCAAGCGCGCCGCTGATCGCGCCGACGCTCGCCGCAATCGCCACCACCGCGGCCATCGCCGACAGGCGGCGCTTGCTGCCGGTGTCGCGCGGCTCGTCCGCCTTCACATGCGGGGCATACTCTTCGCGGTCCCAGGCGCGGTCGGCAGGCGGCATGACGATGAGCTTGCCGAGCTTCGGCTCGGGCTTCGCCGCAGCCTTCGGCTCAACCTTGGCTTCGAACTTAGGCACTTCGATCCGCGGCGGCTCCACCTTTGCGGCTTCCGCCTTGACCGGATCAGGCTTAACTGGATCAGGCTTGGGCGGCGTCTCGTGGTCGGGGGCGATCGAGGGGGCGTCGATACCGGCGGCAGCCTCGACGGCCTGCGGCGCTACGGCGTCGACAGCACCGGAATCCTGGGCAGCCTGCTCGGGCATTGGTTCGCTCACGGCTCAAATACTCCAGTCTGGATTGACCTTTTGGTAACTTTCATTACTTGCGAAATCCTTACCTGCGGACCCGCTTACCGAAATTTTAGGAACTCATCCGGGGCCGAATTGGGCCCGGAAAGTGGAACCGGCGTGGCCGCGTGCAACAATTTGTAATCGGGGCGAGATGAACGGAGGCGGAATGCGCGAAGCACGGCGCAACTCCCAACCCGTCATCCCCGCGCAACGGCGAAGCCGTTGTCGCTGGAGGTGCGAGGCGTGCGCTGCGAAGCAGTGCGCGCGGAGCCTCGAAGGATGAACGGCCTAGCTGCCGCAGCCGGGCCGTCGCCCTTCGAGGCTCGCCGAAGAGGCGAGCGCCTCAGGGTAGACGGTCAGAGAGTTGAGCACGTCGCATCCACACCACTATCCGTCACATCACCACCGGCGCATCCGGCAGCTCGTTCGGACGCGGGCCGCCCGGCGGGAAATGCCGCGCCAGCTCGCGCGACACCGCCTCGATGCCGCCGATCACGCCGTGCTCGAACCGGCCCGATCTGAACTCGGCCTCCATCGTGCGGCAGATGGTCTCCCAGCCCTCGGCGCCAACCTTCGCATCGATGCCGCGATCCGCGACGATCTCGACGTCGCGGTCGGCGAGCAGGAGATAGATGAGGACGCCGTTGTTGTGCGCGGTGTCCCAGATGCGCAGGAGCGAGAACACGTCGAGCGCGCGCTCGCGCGCCGGCTGGTTGCGGAACAGCGGGCCGCCGTCGAGCGCGCCTTCGACGACGAAGCGGACCTGGCCGGAATGGGTGGCTTCGCCGCGCTTGATCGCCTGCTCGATGCGGTCGAGCACGGCTCGCGGAAAAATCTGCTTCGCCCGCCAATGATGCTGCACGAGGTGCCTGGCAATGCGCTTGATGCTCATGACCGCTACCAGCTCCCCGAGGCGCCGCCGCCGCCGAAACTACCCCCGCCGCCGCTGAAGCTGCCGCTGTCGCTGCTTGACGATCCGCTGCTCCAGCCGCCCGAGGAGCCGCTCGACCACGAGCCGCCGCGCGAGCGGCCTGTGCCCGGCGTGATCGCCGAAAACAGATCGGCGACAAATCCGATGATGAAGCCGAGGACCCCGACGGCCGCCGCGAGCGCGGCGGAGCCGAGGATGAACCAGGTCACCGCTGCGATGATGCCCCCGGTCGCCAACGATCCGAGCAGCCGCCCCAGGATCGCGCGGAAGAACCCGCCGACGCCGATCGAGGCAAACAGCGCCACGGCAAACACCGGCGCGAGGTCGTCCAGATTATGGGCGAAGTTGACGCTGCGCGACGGTGACGGCAGCGGCTCGCCGTCGATCACCCGCAACATGCGGTCGACGCCCGCACCGATGCCCGCGGCGAAGTCACCGCTCCTGAACTTGGGGGTGATATCCTCGTCGATGATGCGCCGCGAGGTCACGTCGGTCAGCACGCCTTCGAGGCCATAGCCGACCTCGATGCGCAAATGCCGGTCGTTCTTGGCGACGACGAGGATCGCGCCGTCATCGACCTTCTTGCGGCCGATCTTCCAGGCCTCCGCAACGCGGATCGAGAATTGCTCGATCGTCTCCGGCTGCGTGGTCGGGACGATCAGGACGGCGATCTGACTGCCCTTGCGGTTCTCGAAGTCGCGCAGCTTTTGCGTGAGCGTGGCGATGTCGCTGCTGGAGAGCGTGCCGGTCTGATCGACCACGCGGCCGGTGAGCTGGGGGACGGCGACATCGGCGGAGGCGGGTAGCGCGAGCGACAGCAGGAGCGCGACGAGAATGGCAGGACGCCACCACACACTCAGTGTCATCGCCCGGCTTGACCGGGCGATCCAGTATTCCAGAGACGCCAGCAGGATACGGAGAAGCCGCGGCATACTGGATTCCCCGCCTTCGCGGGGAATGACGGCGGTGGGCGGGGCGATGCGCATTCGCGAAACGACGCGCTTACTTCGACGGCGCGGGCGCCGGGTTGAAGTCCACCTTCGGCGCGGTCGAGATCGCCTTCTCGTTCTCGACCGAGAAGTTCGGCTTCTCCTTGTAGCCGAACGTCATCGCGGTGAGGTTGGTCGGGAAGGAGCGGATGGTGACGTTATACTCCTGCACCGCCTTGATGTAGCGGTTGCGCGCCACCGTGATGCGGTTCTCGGTGCCCTCCAACTGGGACATCAGGTCCTTGAACAGGGCATCCGACTTCAGCTGCGGATAGTTCTCGGTGACGACCAGCAGCCGCGACAGCGCGCTGGAGAGCTCGCCCTGCGCGGCCTGGAATTTCTGGAAGGCTGCAGGGTCGTTCAGCACCTCCGGCGTTGCCTGGATGCTGCCGACCTTGGCCCGCGCATTGGTGACGCCGAGCAGCACGTCCTTCTCCTGCTGGGCAAAACCCTTCACCGAGTTGACGAGGTTGGGCACGAGATCGGCGCGGCGCTGATACTGGTTCACGACCTCGGACCAGTTGGCCTTGATCTGCTCGTCCTCGCTCTGGATCGCGTTGTAGCCGCAATTGGTCAGGCTCAGCGAGGCCAGCGCCGCCAGCACGGTCAGGATCTTGCGCATCAAATTTCTCCCGGTGGAAACCAGCGCAAACTATCAGATTGCGCGCCCGAGAAAAGCAGCCGGCTGACGCAAGCCTCTTGCCTATCGCAGGCCGGCATAGTCAACTCCGGCAAAACAAAAGCGGAAGCGCCAGGGAGGAACGCGATGTCCTCGTTCGAGACCATCCTCGTGGAGCGGCCGGAGCCGGCGATCGTCCGTGTCGTGATGAACCGGCCCGAGGCGCGCAACGCACAGAACCTGCAGATGACCTACGACCTCAACGCCGCTTTCGACGCGGCGGTGCAGGACGACGCGGTCAAGGTCATCATTCTCGCCGGCAACGGGCCGCACTTCTCCTCCGGCCATGACCTGCGCCCCGGAGACAAGAATACCGCAGGGGTCGATTTCCCGCCGATCGGAAATTGGGGCGGCTTTGCCGAGCCCAACGCGCATGGCCGCTTCGCCCGCGAGCAGGAAATATATCTCCAGATCACGCGGCGCTGGCGCAACCTTGCGAAGCCCACCATCGCCGAAGTGCACGGCAAGTGCATCGCGGGCGGCTTGATGCTGGCCTGGGCCTGCGACCTCATCGTCGCCAGCGACGATGCGCAGTTCTGCGATCCCGTCGTCACCATGGGCGTCTGCGGCGTCGAATGGTTCGTGCATCCCTGGGAGCTCGGGGCGCGCAAGGCCAAGGAGTTTCTGTTCACCGCCGACAGCTGGAGCGCGCAGCAGGCGCACCAGCTCGGCATGGTCAACCAAATCGTGCCGCGCGCGGAGCTGTCGTCGCGCGTGCTAGAGCTGGCGCGCCGGATCGCGACAAAGCCGTCCTTCGCGCTGAAGCTGACCAAGGAGGCGGTCAACCGCTCGGTCGACGTGATGGGCCAGCCCGCCGCGATCGACCAGGCCTTTGCGCTGCATCAGCTCTGCCACGCGCATAATCTCCAGGAGTTCGGCATGATCGTCGATCCCTCCGGCCTGCATCCCTCCGTGCGCAAGCCACCGGCGGCGGCGGAGTAGACGCGATGGATCTCAATCTCAGTGACGAGCAGAAGCTGCTGCGCGAGAGCGCGGAACGGTTCGTAGCCGAAAGCTACGATGCCGATCACCGCCGTAAGACGGCGAACGACCCGCTCGGCTTCAGCCCTTTGGTGTGGAAACAATTCGCCGAGCTCGGCTGGCTGGCGCTACCGCTTCCCGAAGAGTTCGGCGGGCTCGGCGGCGGCGCGGTCGATCTCGGTATCTTGATGGAAGCCTTTGGCCGCGGACTGGTGTCGGAGCCCTATGTCGCAACCGTGGTGCTCGGGGCCGCGCTGATCGCCAGATGCGGCAGCACGGAGCAGAGGCAGGCGAGCCTGCCCAAGGTGGCGGACGGATCACTGAAGCTTGCCTTTGCGCATTCCGAGCGCGCAGCCAGGTTCGATCTTGCTGAGGTCGCGACCAGCGCCAACAAGACGGCGCAAGGCTGGCGTCTCGCCGGCAGCAAGATCGCCGTGCTCGACGGACATGCCGCGGACCAGATCATCGTCTCCGCGCATATCCACGATCATCGGGGGCCGTCGGGGCGGATCGGCCTGTTCCTCGTGCAGGCGACGACGCCGGGTCTCGTCATCAGCGACTATCCGCGCCTTGGCGGCGGACGTGCCTGCAACATCGAGCTGTTCGACGCGCATCTGCCGGAGGACGCCCTGCTCGGCGACGGCGGCGACGCCCTGCCCGCGATCGAATGGGCGGTCGATCGCGCCATGGCCGCCCTAGGTGCGGAAGCTGTCGGCATCATGCAGACGCTGCTCGACACCACGCTCGAATACACCAAGATCCGAAAGCAATTCGGCCGGCCACTCTCCGCCAACCAGGTGATCCGCCACCGCCTCGCCGACATGGCGATGCAGGTGGACGAGGCGCGCTCGATGGCGCTGCGGGCGGCGTTGAAGGTGGATGCTGCGCCGGCCGAGCGCGCTCGTGCGGCATCAGGTGCGAAGGCCAAGATCGGCAAATGCGCGCGCTTCGTCGGCGAGCAGTCGATCCAGCTTCACGGCGGCATGGGCGTCACCGAGGAGCTCGAGGTCGGCGCCTATTTCAAGCGGCTCGTCGCCTTCGACACGCTGTTCGGCGGCAGCGCCCATCACTATGCCCGCCACGCGCTGCTCGGCCGCAGGGCCGTTTCGGCCTGACACTGGGAGAGCTTCATGGACCTGTCGTTCAATGCCGAGGAGCGTGCCTTCCAGGACGAGGTGCGTGGATTCATTGTCAAGAACCTCACCGAGGAGATGAAGCGCGCGACCGCGCTGACGCCATCGGTGTTCTCCGACCCTGACATCGGCATGGCCTGGCAACGCGCGCTGCACAGGCAGGGCTGGGGGGCCCCGGGGTGGCCGGTCGAATATGGCGGTCCGGACTGGACGCCGGCGCAGCGCTGGATCTTCGAGACCGAATGCGCGCGGGCCGGCGTGCCCAACGTCAACGTGATGGGCGTGAAGATGGTCGGGCCCGTCATCATCGGCTTCGGCAGCCCCGAGCAGAAGAATTTTTACCTGCCGCGGATTCTCTCCGGTGAGGACTATTGGTGCCAGGGCTATTCCGAGCCGGGCTCCGGCTCCGATCTCTCCTCGCTGAAGACACGCGCGGTGCGCGACGGCGACGACTACATCATCAACGGCACCAAGATCTGGACCACGCATGCCCATCACGCCAACCGCATGTTCGCACTGGTGCGCACCAGCGACAGGCCGCGGCAGCAGGACGGCATCAGCTTCGTCCTGATCGACATGAAGACGCCGGGAATCACCACGCGCCCGATCCTGACCATCGGCGGCGACCACGAGGTCAACCAGGTGTTCTTCGACGACGTGCGCGTGCCCGTCGCCAACCGCGTCGGCGAGGAAGGCAAGGGCTGGACCTACGGCAAATATCTGCTCGAGTTCGAACGCGGCTCCGGCATCGCCTCCGCCAAGCTGCGCGAGGGCTTGAAGGCGATCGCGGATCTCGCCGAGTCCGACTTGACCGGCCGGGCGATCGACAGCCCCGATATCGCAGCGCGGATCTCGGAGGTGGAGGTCGACATCGACGCGCTGGAGATGACCGAGCTGCGCGTGCTCTCGGCACTGCAGACTGGCCAAAATCCCGGCGCGGTGTCCTCGATCCTGAAGCTGCGCAACAGCGAGATCCGCCAGGCCGTGACGCGGCTGGGCGCCGACGTGATCGGCCATGACGCCCTCGCCGTCGAGCCGATGCGCCCGCTCTACAAGCTGAACCACGAGCCGGCGATCCCTGAGGAGATGCTGACGGTGATGCCGGAATATCTCAACGGCCGCGCCTACACGATTTTCGGCGGCACGTCGGAAATCCAGCGCGACATCATCGCGAAGATGATGCTGGGGATTTAGCCGAGCTGCCGCCACACGCTCCGCCGTCGTCCCGGACAAGCGCAAGCGCAGCTCCGGGACCCATAACCACAGGCAGATGTGGTTACGGGGACTCGGAGCTACCCCAGCTTCGCGCCACAACTACTCCCTGTGGCTATGGGTCCCGGATCGGCGCGCGCTTGAGGCGCGCTTGTCCGGGACGACAGCGGAGTTTGGAGCGAACGACTAACCCGCCTTCGCGTCCCGGATCGCCTGCCAGATCTTCTGCGGCGTCAGCGGGGTGTTCAGCTGGGTGATGCCGAGCTCGGCGAGCGCGTCCATCACGCCGTTGGTGACGCAGGGCGGGCCGCCGATGGCGCCGGATTCGCCGCAACCCTTGGCGCCGAGCGGATTGGTACGGCACGGCGCGGTGTCGTCGAGCGTCACTACGATCGGCGGCACGTCGTCCGCGCGCGGGATGCAGTAATCCTGGTAGCTCGCCGTGAGAAGCTGGCCGTCGGCATCGTAGGAGACGCCCTCATACAGCGCCTGGCCGATTCCTTGCGCGACGCCGCCATGGATCTGCCCCGTCACCAGCATCGGGTTGACGGCGACGCCGACGTCGTCGACGGTGGTGTAGCGCACGACCTTGGAGACGCCGGTATCGGGGTCGATCTCGACCTCGCAGATATGCGTGCCGTTGGGCCAACTGGGGCCATCGACCTCGCCTTCAGAATCGACGCTGAGCTTGGCGCCGCTCTCCTTCTCGGCGAGATCGAACAGGCTGATGCGGCGGTCGGTGCCGACCACGGTGAGCATGCCGCCCTGGTACTCGATATCCTCGACCGAGGTCTCCAGCACGTTGGCCGCCTTCTCGCGCGCCTTCTGGATCAGGTCATTGGAGGAGACCGCGACCGCCGTGCCGCCGACGAACAGCGAGCGCGAGCCGACGCTGCCGAAGCCCATCGCGAGATCGGTGTCGCCCTGGACGACGTCGATCTTGTCGAGGGGAATGCCGAGCGAGTCGGAGATCATCTGGGTGTAGGTGGTCTGCAAGCCCTGCCCCATCGCCATGGTGCCGGAATGCAGCACGACGCGGCCTTGCGAGGTCGCGTGCAGGCTGACCTTCTCGGTATGGGCGCGGCCGCCGGTCCATTCGATGTAGGAGGTGAGGCCGCGGCCGTAGAGCAGGCCCTTCTTCTTCGCCGCCTTCTTGCGCGCGGCAAAGCCGTCCCAGTCGGCGAGCTTCACGGCCCGATCGAGCATATGGGCGAAGGCGCCGGAATCGTAAACCTGGCCCGCGGCGTTGGTGTAAGGCAGCTGCGCCGGCTTGATGTAGTTGGCTTTGCGGATCGCGCGCGGATCCATGCCGATTTTTCGCGCGGCCGCGTCGAACAGGCGCTCGACGATGAAGACCGCTTCGGGACGGCCGGCGCCGCGATAGGCACCGACGGGCGCAGTGTGGGTCATCACCGACTGCACCTCGAAATGCACCAGCGGCAGGTCGTAGACACCGGTCTGCACGAACGGCCCGAGCACCAGCGGAATGATGTTGGCTGCGCCTGAGGAGTACGCGCCGGTGCAGCCGACCGACTTGACCCGATAAGCCAGCACCCTGCCCTTCTCGTCGAGCGCGAAGGATGCCGTCGAGGTGAGATCGCGGCCGTGGGTGCCGCCGACGAACTCGTCGGTGCGGTCGCCGCGCCAGCGGATCTTCCTGTTCAGCTTGGTCGCGGCATAGGCGACGATGCCGTCCTCCGGGTAGAGGTTGGTCTTCTGGCCAAAGCCGCCGCCGATGTCTCCGACCAGCACGCGGACGCTGTCCTTGGGACGCTTCAGCACGGCTTCCGCCAGCACGTCGCGGGTCGAGGCCGGGGTCTGCGACTGCACGTGCAGGAGGAGACGCCCCGTTTTCTTGTCGATTTCGGCGATGGTCGAGCGCGGCTCCATCGCGGACGGCACGAGGCGCTGGCTGACGAGATCGAGCTCGACGGTGTGCGCCGCCTTGGCAAAGGCTTCATCCACCTTGGCGGCATCGCCGTAAGCCATCGCGCCGACGATGTTGTCGGGCGCCTCCGGCCACACCACGGGCGCGCCGGGCTTCACCGCCTCGACCGGATCGACCACCGCGGGCTGCACGTCGTATTCGACCGCGATCGCCTCGGCCGCGCTCTGCGCCTCCGCGCGCGATGAAGCCACCACCGCGGCCACGGCCTCGCCGGCGTAGCGCACGACCTCGTGGGCGAGCAGGCGGCGCGGCGGCACCGTCATCGGCTTGCCGTCGGGACGCTTGAAGATGCTCAACGTCGGGATGCTGCCGATGTCGTCCTTGACGAGGTCGGCACCGGTGTAGATCGCGGCAACGCCCGGCATCGAAGCCGCGGCGCCGGTGTCGATGGAGACGATCTTCGCATGAGCGTGTGGCGAGCGTAGCACGTACAACCACAGCGCGCCGTCCTCCGGCTTGTCGTCGATGAATTGCCCCTTCCCGGTCAGCAGCCGCTGGTCTTCCAAACGCTTGACGGGCTGGCCCGCTCCGAAACGCAAATTGCCGGGAAGAATGTTCATTCCGTGGGGTCCTCGAAGTCTCTTGAAATGCGGCAGCCTTTTAGCGGATCGCCCGGAGCCATGCCAGCCACGGTTTTAGGCGGGATATCCGCGATTTCGTCATGCCCGGGCTTGTCCCGGGCATCCACGTTCTTCGTTTCCTGCGGTAAGGCGTGGATGGCCGGGACAAGCCCGGCCATGACGACTACGGAGAGAGCTCCCTGAGCGCCGCCTCCACGACCTTGCGCGCGTCCGCCGTCAGCGCGGCCTGCGGCGGGACGGGGTCGCCGGCATCGTAGCCCTGGATCGCAAGGCCGGCCTTGATGCAGGCGGCGAGGTTGAAGCGGGCGAAGGCCTCGTTGATGCGCCACAGCCGGCGCTGCAGCGCCATGGCCTCGTCCCAGCGGCCGGCCTTGCAGAGGTCGTAGAGCATAACGCTCTGGCGCGGGATGATGCAGGCCGGTCCCGCCATCCAGCCGCGGCCGCCGATCAGCATGACCGCCGCCGGAATGTGGGCGGACGCCGAGAACACGCGCAAGGCATCGCCGCAGCGGTTCATGATCGAGAGCAGCCGCCCGGTGTTGGTCGAGGCGTCCTTGATGTAGCCGATGCGCGGATGTTCGGCGAGGCGCGCAATGACGTCGAGGGTGAGATCGGAGCGCTGGAATTGCGGATTGGTGTAGATGACGACGGGAATGTCGACCGCATCGGCGATGGCGCGGAAGTAGGACTCCACCTGGACATCGGCGAGCGGGAAATACGCCTCCAGGATCGCCAGGATGCCATCGGCGCCGAGTGCCTGATAGGCTCTCGCCTGCGCCACCGCGTCCGCGGTCGAGGTGGAGGCGACGCCGGCCACGACCGGCACGCGACCCTTTGCCGCCGAGATCGTGGTCTGCACGATCGCGGTGCGCTGCGCGGCATTGAGATAGGCGAATTCGCCGGTCGAGCCGAGCGGCGTCAGCCCATGCACGCCGGCGCCGATCAGGTCGTCGCAGAGCTTTGCCAGCACGTTCGTCCGCACCGTGCCGTCGGCATCGACGGGGGAGACGAGATAGGGAAAGACGCCGTGGAATTCGGACATGTCGGAGGCTTCCGGAAAGCTGCTGGCACCCCACGGGTATTAGCAATGCCCGCCCCGGCGATCAAACCTTGAGCAGACGTATCCGCGTGCCCCAGGGATCGACCGCCTCCACGCCGTCGGCAAGCGCCGTGAGCTTCACACCGCTCTTGCGCAGGCGCTCCTCCTGGGCGGCGACCAGCTCCGGCTTCGCCATCACCAGCGAGAACCAGGCAAGACCAGTCATGGAATCGTCGCGTGGCCCGGCGCCCTGGCTCTGCCAGACATTCATACCGAGGTGATGGTGGTAGCGGCCCGACGACAGAAACGCCGCGCCGTTGCGGCGGCGGGTCGGGTCGAGGCCGACTGAGCCGTGATAGAAGCTCTCGGCCTGCGCGAGATCGCCGACGCGCAGATGCATGTGGCCGATGCGCATTCCATCCGGCGCCTTGGCATAATCAGGCACGCGCGTATTCGTGAGCGACAACAGGTCGGGGATGTTGAGCTCGTCGGTCGCCATCTTCACGCTGCCCTCGCTCCACTGCCATTGCGAGGGATCTCGGTCGGCATAGACCTCGATGCCGTTGCCTTCGGGGTCGTCGAGATAAACGGATTCGCTGACGAGATGATCGGCAAAGCCCGACAGCTTCACGCGGTGCGAGGCGGCGTGAACCAGCCAGCGCGCCAGGTCCTTGCGCGTCGGCATCAGGAAGGCGGTATGGTAGAGGCCGGCGGCGCTGCGCGATTCAATCGCGGCATCGGGACGGGCCTCCAGCACCAGCAAAGTGATGCCTGATGTGCCGAGCCTTGCTGCGGCCGACGAGCGCTCCATCACGGTAAGCCCGATCACGTCACGGTAATAGTCCGCAACGTTGTCGAGATTCTTCACCCGGAGCGTGACCATGCCGACGCGCATCGGCGTGCGGCTGGCAAAGGTCGGGCCGCCGCCCTGCGGTGTGCCCTCGGCACGTGCCGCGGCCGCGGCTGCCATCGCCAGCGACGTGGCTCCGGCGAGTTGAAGCAGGGTGCGGCGGGTCAAGTCGATGGTCATCAGTCAGGGCTCGCTGGAAATCCTTGAGGCCATATGGCCCAATTTTGGGATTGCTACACGTTCCCGTGAGGCGCTCCCAATCACATGTTCGTCGGCCGTGGTCCTACGAAGGCCGTCCTGGTCCTGGCCACCCGGCCAGTTTCGCAATCGCCCGCGGCATCCCAGATTGAGGACAACTTACAGGAGCCCGCCATGACTGATCTTAGTCCCCTGTCCTCACTGTCGTCCGCGCTCGCGGACATCGTGGCGCGCACCGCGCCGTCCGTCGTCTCCGTGCATTCGCATCGCTCCCGCGCCACCGGTTTTGCCTGGAAGAGCGGCCTGATCGTCACCGCCGACGAGGCACTGGCCGACGAGGGCGAGGTCGGGATCGGCCTGCCCGACGGCAGCCGGGTGCCGGCCACGATCACCGGCCGCGACCATACGACCGATATCGCGCTGCTGCGCACGGATGCCGCCATCGCGCCAGTCAAGCTAGCCGCAACGGTCCCACCTCTCGGCGCGTTGTCGATCGTGGTCGCGACCAACCGCGATACGCCGAGTGCGGCGCTCGGGATGGTGTCGGCGTCCGGCAAGAGCTGGCGCTCCTTGCGCGGCGGCGACATCGACGCCCGGATCGAGCTCGATGTCGGCCTTCGCGGCAGCCAGCAGGGCGGCCTCGCGCTCGATGCATCGGGCGAGGCCTTCGGCATGGCCGTTCTCGGGCCGCGGCGGGTGCTGGTGATCCCGACGGCGACGATCGAGCGCGTCGCGGCGCAGCTCGAGACGCGCGGCCGCATCGCGCGCGGATATCTCGGCCTCGGGCTCCAGCCGGTGCGGCTCGACGATGGCATCGGCGCCATGGTGATGAATGTCGACAAGACCGGGCCTTCGGCCGCGGCCGGCATCCGCCAGGGCGACGTGATCGTCGCGGTCAACGGCCAGAAACTGTCCGGTGTGCGCGCACTGTCGCGGACGCTGGGACCTGCGAGCGTCGGCACGGTGGTCGACGTCGCGGTGCGCCGCGGCGGCGAGCCGATCAGCTTCAAGGTCACGGTCGGCGAGAGGCCGGAGACGTGAGCGAGGACAAGACGGCCGAGATCGTACTGTCGCTGGAGATCGACGATCCCGCCCTCGCCGATCGCCTGGCCGCCCTGCTCGGCAACGTCGCCGGGCTTCGCCTTGCCGCGCCGGGCGAAACCGCCGCGGCGACCATCGTCGCCCGCGATCCACGTATCATGCCCGATGACATCGCGCTGACGCAGCGCGAGCTCGACGTGCTTGCGCTGATGGCCGAGGGCGCTTCCAACAAGATGATCGCGCGTCAGCTCGGCATCTCCGTCCACACCGTGAAATTCCATGTCGGCTCGCTGCTCGACAAGCTGGATGCCACCGGCCGCACCGATGCGGTGGCGCATGCGGCACGGCGTGGCGTGATCGAGCTTTGACGCCACCGGGCCTCACGGCGCTGACGTCGCCGGGAAGCTGAGCTCGACCTTCAGGCCCGGCGCATTGTCATTCAGCGCAATCTCGGCGCCATGAAGACGCGCGACCGCGGCGACGAGGCTGAGGCCGAGACCATTGCCCGGCGTGTAGCGGCTCTGCTCGAGCCGGTAGAAGCGCTTGAAGACATGATCGCGCTGCTCGGCGGGAATGCCCGGACCGTCGTCGGCAATCGAGATCACCGCACCGCGATCGGCCCTGCGGCAGCTCACAGTCACCTGCCCACCCTTGCGGCCATGCTTGATCGCGTTGTCGACGAGATTGGCGATGGCGTCGAACAGCAGGTCGCGGTCGCCGGTGATCGCGACCTCGCGGTCGCCATCGAGGCTGAGGCGCGTGGCAACCTGCTCGGCGGCGGCATCGTAGAGCTCGACGACCTCGCCGGCGATCTCGGCAAGATCAAGCGCCCGGAAGGCGCCGGTGCGGGCGCGGGTCTCGATCTCGGAGATCCGGGTGATGGAGGCGAACATGCCGAGCACGGCATCGAGATCGGCGATGGTGTCGCCGATCAGCGCCGCATCCGCCTCGCTGTTGCGCTCGTGGTGATAGGCCTTCTCCAGCCGGCCGCGCATGCGCGTCAGCGGCGTGCGCAGATCGTGCGCGACGTTGTCGCTGACCTGCTTGACCTCGCCCATCAGCGTCTCGATGCGGTCGAGCATCTGGTTGAGGTTTTCGGCAACGCGATCCCACTCGTCGTTGCTGCCGCGCAAGGGGATACGCTGGTCGAGGCCGGAGAGCATGATGGCGCGGCTGGTGGCGTTGATCTGTTCGATCCGCCCCACAGTGCGCCGCGTCACCAGCACGGCCGCGAGCCCGGCGAGCACCAGCAGCAGCGCGGCGACCGCGGCCATCGCAAGCTCGATCATGCCGGTGAAACCGCCATGATCGACTGCCGTACCGAGCCGGCGCTCCACATAGGCGAGCGTGCCGAAATAGACATAGGCCATGATCGCCGCCACGATCAACCCGAATGCCGCGATCGCGATCAGCGCCAGGCGGAAGGTCGAGGAACGAAGGGTCTTAGCCAGGAGCACGGAGGCAATATCCGATGCCGCGGATGGTGTGGATCAGCGGATAGTCCTGGGCATCGTCGACCTTGCGGCGGACGCGGCCGACATAGACGTCGATGATGTTGGTGGAGGGATCGAAATGCAGGTCCCAGACGTGCTGGAGCAGCATCGCGCGGGAGACGACGCGGCCCTCGTTGCGGACGAGATATTCGAGCAGCTGGAATTCGCGCGGCAGCAGCGGGATCTTGCGGCCGCGGCGGGAGGCGCTGCGCGCGATCAGGTCGACGGCGAGATCGCCGACGCGCAGCAGCGTCTCCTTGGCGATGGTCTCGCTGCGGCGGCCGAGCGCCTCGAGCCGCGCCAGCAATTCGGTGAAGGAGAACGGCTTGACGAGATAATCGTCGCCGCCGGCGCGCAGGCCGCGCACGCGGTCGTCGACTTCGCCGAGCGCGGAGATGATCAGAAACGGTGAGGCGATGCCATCGTCGCGCAGCTGACGCATCACGCTGATGCCGTCGATATCGGGCAGCATGCGGTCGATGGTGATCACGGCATAGTCGCGCGCGGCGCCATGGCTCAGGGCTTCGCGGCCATTGGCTGCGAGGTCGACGTCGTAGCCCGAAACAGTCAGCTCCTCGACGAGCTGGCCTGCGGTTTCCGGATCGTCCTCGACGACCAGGATGCGGCGGTGACCTCCGGTCATGCAAAACTCCGCGCGACGATCGCCACCAGACTATCCCGTTCCGGGGCTGAGCGGAACTGCCCGATGGCGATCGCGACAATGGTGCGGTACGGCGATGCGACTACCAATAGTCTCCGCACACATTGACCCATTGCCACCCATAGGGCGTCCAGCTCCTGCGCCAGCAGCCGTCGTTGTAGCCGGCGTAGAAATAGGGTGCGCCGAAGACGGCGAAACGACGGAAATGGTGGTGACGATGGAAGCCGTGGTGGCCGTGCCAGCCCGCGCCGCCGAAGCGCGGCCCGATCGCCGCGTGCGCGAACCGCGCCCCGCCGACGGTGGAACCGCCGAAATGAGCGAAGCGTGCGCCACCCATGCCGCCGGCCCGCATGCCGCCGAAGCCGCCGGCGTGCATGCCACCACCGAAATGCCCGCCACCGCCGAAATGCCCGCCACCGCCGAAGTGGCCGCTACCGCCGAAGCCGCCGTGACCTCCGCCGCCACGAGCGAGCACCGGTGAAGTGAGCGCCATCATCGCGGCGACCGCCGCCGCGGTGAGGCCTTTGAGAAGCCTGCTGTTCATCGAAACATCCTCCTTGCAGTGCGGCGGTCAGCGCGCCGCACGAGGACGATCAGATGAGGAGAACGGGCTGCCGCCTTCAACTTACAAATGCGCCAGATTCTGACGCGGGTGTTAGGGAGAGGGAGTTTAGCTCTCTCCTCGTCATTGCGAGGAGCCCTTGCGACGAAGCAATCCAGAATCCCTCCGCGGAAGGACTCTGGATTGCTTCGCTCCGCTCGCAATGACGACGTGGAGAGAGCTATGGATACGCTGAACAGCTCAGCGCGCGGGGACTTGCCCCTCACCCGGAATCCGCGCTTGCAGCGCGAATTCCGACCTCTCCCCGCCAAGAGCGGGGAGAGGTTGAGAGTCACACCCGCTTGCCGCCGCTCTTCTCCGCCGCTCGGCGCAGCGCTTCGGCGAGAGCGCCACCGCCCGAAGACTCCTGCTTGCGCGGTGCCGACGAGGTCATGCGGGCGGGATTGCGCGCGCCGTTGTCGCGCTGCATGCCGGGGGCGTCCTTCTTGGCGCCGACCTCGTCGTCGAGCCGCAGCGTCAGCGAGATGCGCTTGCGGGCGACCTCGAAGTCCAGCACCTTCACCTTGACGATGTCGCCGGGCTTCACCACCTCGCGCGGATCCTTGATGTAGGTCTTGGACATCGCCGAGATGTGCACGAGGCCATCCTGGTGCACGCCGATGTCGACGAAAGCACCGAAGGCGGCGACGTTGGTCACGGTCCCCTCGAGGATCATGCCCTTCTTGAGATCCTTGATCTCCTCGACGCCCTCCTTGAACACGGCGGCCTTGAACGCCGGTCGCGGATCGCGGCCGGGCTTTTCGAGCTCGCGCAGGATGTCGGTGACGGTCGGCAGACCGAAGGTCTCGTCGACGAAATCCTTCGGCTTCAGCGTGCGCACAACGTCGCTGTTGCCGATCAGCGCCTTGATGTCGCTCTTGGTCGCTTCGAGAATCCGGCGCACCACGGGATAGGCTTCGGGATGCACGCCGGAGGCATCGAGCGGATCCTCGCCGCCGAGGACGCGCAAAAAGCCCGCGCACTGCTCGAACGCCTTCGGCCCGAGCCGCGGCACGTCCTTGAGCGCCTTGCGCGACTTGAACGGGCCGTTGGCGTCGCGATGCGCCACGATGCTCGCGGCAAGGCCGGAACCGACGCCCGACACGCGCGCGAGCAGCGGCGCCGAAGCCGTGTTGAGGTCGACGCCGACGGCGTTCACGCAATCCTCGACCACGGCATCGAGCGATTTGGCGAGCTTGGCCTGGCCGAGGTCGTGCTGATACTGGCCGACGCCGATCGCCTTCGGCTCGATCTTGACGAGCTCGGCGAGCGGATCCTGCAGGCGCCGCGCGATCGAGACCGCGCCGCGCAGCGTGACGTCGAGGCCGGGCAACTCCTCCGACGCAAAGGCCGAGGCTGAATAGACCGAGGCACCGGCTTCCGACACCACGATCTTGTTCATCTTCAGCTCGGCGAGGCCCTTGACCAGCTCGGTCGCGAGCTTGTCGGTCTCGCGCGATGCAGTGCCGTTGCCGATCGCGATCAATTCGACGCGATGCTTCAGCGCCAGCCGGCCGAGGGTTGCGAGCGACTCGTTCCATTGCCGCTGCGGCTCGTGCGGATAGATCACGGCAGTATCGACCACCTTGCCGGTGGCGTCGGTCACCGCGACCTTGACGCCGGTGCGGTAGCCGGGATCGAGCCCCATGGTGGCGCGGGTGCCGGCCGGCGCGGCCAGCAGCAGGTCGCGCAGATTGGAGGCGAACACGCGCACGGCCTCGGTCTCGGCCGAGTTCCACAGCCGCATGCGCAGGTCGATGTTGAGATGCACCTGGATCTTGGTGCGCCAGGCCCAGCGCACGGTGTCGACCAGCCAGCGGTCGCCGGAACGCTTGAGGTCGGCAATGCCGAACCGCTTCATGATCTTCAGCTCATAGGCGCTGGGCACGCCCGGCGGCGGCGCCTCGGCCTCGGGCTGAATTTGCAGGTCGAGAATTTCTTCCTTCTCGCCACGGAACATCGCGAGGATGCGGTGCGACGGCAGCTTGGTCAGCGGCTCCGAGAAATCGAAATAGTCGGCGAACTTCTCGCCCTCGGTCTTCTTGCCGTCGCGCACCTTGGAAGCCATGCGCGCGTTGGTCCACATCTCCTCGCGCAGTGCGCCGATGAGGTCGGCGTCCTCGTCGAAGCGTTCGACCAGGATGGCGCGGGCGCCGTCGAGCGCGGCGGCGGCATCCGCAACGCCCTTCTCGGCGTTGACGAAGCTTTCGGCCACGACCTTGGGATCATTGCCGGGCTCCGCCAGCAGCTGATTGGCGAGCGGCTCGAGGCCGGCTTCCTTGGCAATCTCCGCCTTGGTGCGGCGCTTCGGCTTGAACGGCAGATAGATGTCTTCGAGGCGGGCCTTGCTGTCGGCGGCCATGATCGTGGCTTCAAGGGCGGCGTCGAGCTTGCCCTGCTCGCGGACCGATTCGAGGATGGCCTTGCGGCGGTCTTCGAGCTCGCGCAGGTAGACGAGGCGCTCCTCCAGGGTGCGCAATTGCGCGTCGTCGAGCGCACCGGTTGCTTCCTTGCGGTAGCGGGCGATGAAGGGAACCGTGGCGCCGCCGTCGAGCAGCGTCACCGCCGCCTCGACCTGCTCGGCGCGAACCCCAAGCTCCTGCGCAATTTTCTGGTTGATGTTGGCCACGCGAGATTTCCTCTATCAAAGCACGCGACGCAGGGGGGCGAACCACCGGCCGCGGGAGGCCGCTTATGGACCAACCAAGGTTGATTCATCAAGGTGCGGCGGAGGGCCGTCGACAGAGGATTTTTTGCTGGATCGATGCGATCTCGCCACATTCGTTTGGGTGGGGTCGCTCTGCTTCCGTGTCCCGGACGCACTGCAACGCTCTTAGCGTTGCAGTGCTGAGCCGGGACCCATATGGCGGCGCCGTATGCCGCGAGATGGGCCCCGGCTCTGCAGCGCATCGCCCGACGGGCGCCGCGCTGCGTCCGGGGCACGAGAGCGCCCAGCTTGACAGGTGCCGCGGTTCAACGGCTGTTCTAGTTGCCGGACTCCTGAACTCCACACGAGGACTATCATGCGTACAACATCGGTCGGCGTCTTCAAGGTCGCCACCGCCGGCCCCGGCGACGTCTCCGGCCTCATGGCCATGATCGGCTCCGGCGCGATCGATCCCAAATCGATCCTCGCCATTCTCGGCAAGACCGAAGGCAATGGCGGCGTCAACGATTTTACCCGGGAGTACGCGGTGGCCGCGCTGTGCACGGCGCTGGCGCCCAGGCTCAGCCTGTCGCCAGAAGCCGTCGAGCAGCGCATCGCCTTCGTGATGTCAGGCGGCACCGAGGGCGTGCTCAGCCCGCATCTTACGGTGTTCACGCGCAGCGAGGCCGAGCGCCCGGCGGGCCTGTCCGGCAAGCGGCTGAGCATCGGCATGGCGCAGACACGGGACTTCCTGCCCGAAGAGCTTGGGCGCTCCGCACAGATCACGGAGACGGCCAAGGCCGTGAAAGCCGCGATGGCGGATGCCGACATCACTGATCCGGCGGACGTCCATTTCGTGCAGATCAAGTGCCCGCTGCTGACCAGCGAGCGTGTCGCGGCCGCAAACGCGCGCGGCAACAAGACGGCGACGACAAACGCCTACAGCTCGATGGCCTATTCGCGCGGCGCGTCCGCGCTGGGCGTTGCAGTCGCGCTCGGCGAGATCGGCTCCGATGTCCGCGACGACGACGTGCTGCGGCGCTACGATCTGTTCTCCAAGGTGGCCTCGACCTCGTCGGGGATCGAGCTGATGCACAACGTCGTCATCGTGCTCGGCAATTCGGCGTCGTCAGCAAGCGAGTTCGCGATCGGGCATGCCGTGATGGAGGATGCCATCGACGCCCCGGCGGTGGTATCGGCGTTGAACAGCGTCGGGCTGGGCGTGGCTCCGCAGAGCATCGCGGGCCGCGAGCTCGTCAACATCTTCGCCAAGGCGGAGGCCTCGCCTGACGGCAGCGTGCGCGGCTTCCGCCACACCATGCTCGAAGACACCGACATCAGCTCGACACGCCACGCCCGCGCAGCGGTCGGCGGCCTGATCGCTGGCCTTGCCGGCACCGGCGCGGTCTACGTGTCCGGCGGCGCCGAGCATCAGGGGCCGGCCGGCGGCGGCCCGGTTGCGGCGATCGCGCGACTGTCGGATTGATAGAGCCGGCATCCCGGCTCGACCGACCTCTCCGCCCGGCGCAACCCTGCCCCTCGCGCCGGCTCGGTTGATTCACGCGGGCCATTGCGAAAAAGGTGGCAACGCTACCCAAGGGGATTTTGACGTCATGACTTTGCCGATGAGCTGGAATGAATGGGCGCAGCACGATGGCGTCGCGCTGGCGGGGCGCGTCCGCAAGGGCGAGCTGACGCCGAAGGAATTGGCGCGGCAGGCCGCGGCCGGCGTCGCCAAGGTCAATCCGGCACTGTCGGGCGTGGTCGAGCTGTTCGAGGATGTCATCGCCGACCCCGCCAAGGACGGCGCCAATCTCGCAGGTCCCTTCGCCGGCCTGCCCTTCCTGATGAAGGATCTGGGACCGACCATGAAAGGCCGGCTCCAGGAAATGGGCTCGCTGTTGATGCGCGGCAATCGCGCCGCGGCCGACACGTTCCTCACCGGCAAATTCCGCCAGGCGGGGCTCAACCTGATCGGACGCACCACGACGCCGGAATTCGGCGTGTGCTCTTCGGCCGACAATCCCGCCGTCTACGTCACCCGCAATCCCTGGAATACCGACTACACCACCTGCGGCTCGTCAGCCGGCAGCGCCGCGATGGTCGCGGCCGGCGTGGTGCCGATCGCGCATGCGACCGACGGTGGCGGCTCGATCCGCATTCCCGCCGGCGTCAACGGCAATATCGGGCTGAAGGTCTCGCGCGGCGTGTTCTCGCTGGCGCCGCACATGTCCGATCTCACCGGCCTCGTCTCGATCCAGGGCTGCCAGTCGCGCTCGGTGCGCGACACCGCCGCCTTCGTCGATCACGCGAGGGGACCTGCGCCCGGCGAGTTCATGCCGTTCTGGACCACGGCGCAGCCCTATTGCGAGATGATCAAGCGCGATCCGTCAAAGCTCCGCATCGCGCTGTCGCACACATGGGGCAACTACACCGCGACGCCCGAGATTGCCGCCGAGCTGGAAAAGGCCGGACGCTTCCTCGAAGGCCTCGGCCATCACGTCGACTATGCGCTGCCGGAGATCGACCTTCCCGCCGCATTCGAGGCGCAGACCACCTGCTACATCTCGAACTTCGCGGTGGTGATCTCCAACATGCTCGCTGCGCGCGGACTGGAAAAGCCGCCGGAAGATCTGATCGAGCCCATGAACATCCGCATCTGGGAAGCCGGGCGCCACACCAGCTTCGCCGAGCGCGCGAAGATGCAAGGCGTGTTCAACACGACCTCGCGCGGCTTCGGCGCGTTCTTCGAGCAGTGGGACGTCATCCTGACGCCGATCACGGCGCTGCCGACGCCGAAGGTCGGCACCAAGGAATATCTCACCATCTCCGACAATCCCGATGTGCGCGACTGGTTCGACAATCTGTGGCGCTTCTTCGCCTTCACGCCGCTCGCCAATCTCTGCGGCATGCCGGCGATCTCGATGCCGATGGCGAGCCAGGACCACGGCCTGCCGCTCGGCATCCAGGCCATCGCCAAGCAGGCCAATGACGGCCTCCTGCTGCAACTCGCCGCCCAGATCGAGCGCGCGCTCGACGGCAAGTGGAACGGCGGCAGGAAGCCGAAGGTGCATGTGGGCTAACAAGTGTGCGATCGCATCGACAGGCGATCGCAACCGCCTCAGTTCTTCACTGCCGGAATCTCGTCCGCCGGCTGCTGCTGGCCCTGCTTGTACATCGCGAGCGCCTTATCGAGCGCCTCGCGCAGCGCAAGGGCGGCGGCGACACTGCAGCGCAGATGCGCGGTCTGGACCACGTCGACCCTGACGGCGGCGCCGACCGGCATCAACAGGTTCGCGGCGAGCTCGATCTGGATCGCGCCGTTGTGATGGCCGAAGCAGGAGGCGCCGTCGAAATAGACGATCGGCGCCCGTTCGGCGCTGGAAGTCGAAATGGTGACGGGGCCCTGGGCGGTCGAGGGCGTTTCGGGATCGGCCATGGGCACTCCTTACGGCTAGTCGAACGAACGAAGCCCCACCATCGTCGCTTAGGCCCGCCGTGTCGAGGCCAAACCGCCCGAGGCCGAGCAGCAACGCCCATTCGGGGTTTTGCGCGGCGCCCGGCGCTGGTCTAGAACGTCGTCATGTCCACTCCACCTGTCACGCTCCCGTTCGAGGAACTCGCCGAGGCCATCAAGGGGCGCCGCTCCGATTACGGCCATATCAGCGGGCTCCAGCTCGACCGCTTCGCACCAGCTGAGGCCTGGTCCAGCCTGCCCTACCGTCCCGTCTTCGTCGGCGACACCGAGACCGGCGTTCTGCATGGCGGCGTCGTCACCGCGATGCTGGACGAGAGCTGCGGCATGGCGGTGCAACTTGCGCTCGACGGCACGCGCGCGATCGCAACCCTCGATCTGCGTATCGACTACCAGAAGCCGGCGACGCCCGGTCTCGACATCAAGGCGCATTCGGTCTGCTATCGCACCACGCGCTCGATCGCTTTCGTGCGCTCCACCGCCTATCAGGACTCCGAGGACGATCCGGTCGCGACCGCGACCGCCTGCTTCATGATCGGCGCCAACCGCACCAACATGCTCGCCGACCGCCGGATGGATGCGCGCAGCATCCCGACGCTGGAGGCGCCCGAGGATCCGGATGGCCCGTTCGCACGCAGTCCGTTCGCGCGCTGCCTCGGCATTCGCATCAACGACGACGGCACGCTGACGATGCCATTCTCGCCGAAGATCATCGGCAATCCGATCCTGCCCGCGATCCACGGCGGCATGACCGGCGCCTTCCTCGAGACCACCGCGATCGTCGGCGTGGCGCGCGAGCTTGGCGCTGCCGCGCCGCCCAAGCCGATCGGGCTCACCGTCAACTATCTGCGCTCCGGCCGCGCGCTCGATACTTTTGCCAACGTCTCGATCGTCAAGCAGGGCCGCCGCATCGTCGCCTTCGAGGCGCGCGCCTGGCAGGACGATGCGGACAAGCCGATCGCCACCGCCTTCGGCCATTTCATGCTGCGGCCGAAGCCGGGAAGTGACGAGGAATAAGCTCATTTTGACTTGACGGCCGCAGCTCCGGCCAGAACGATAGCGCGTCCCCGCGAGAGGTATTGGATTGCGACATCCGCTCGACATCGTCGCCATGTTCGCCGCACTCTGGCTGCTGGCGTCGATGGTGCTCGACGCGCTGACGCCGAAAGAGCTGACGGCGATCATGATCGGCATCGCGATCGGCCCCGCCATCGTCATCACCGCCGTGTTCTATTATCTGCGCTGCCCGCGCACGGATTTCGCGGTGATCTTCGCAGCTCTCTGGCTGATCTCGGACATCGCCATCGCCTTCATCTCGCCGAAGGAGCTGCCGCATTTCCTGATCGCGGTCGGCTTTGTGCCGGCGCTGCTGATCGGCATCGTGCTGCACTGGCAACGCTTCCAGCGGCGTCATGAACGCCTGCCCGTGCCCTCGGCGAAGCGCAGCTAGCGCGGCAAGAGATTCGTCTTCGCGAGATCCAGCACCTCGTCGCCGCGGCCGTTCATCACCGCGCGCAACACCCAGAGGCTGAAGCCCTTGATCTGCTCGGCCGTGATGGTCGGCGGCATCGACAGCTCCTGCTTGGCGGTGACGACGTCGAGCAGCGCCGGCCCATTGTACGCCAGCATCTCATTCATCGCGCCGGGGAGCTCGCCGGGATCCTCGACGCGTTTCGCGAAGATACCCATCGCGCGCGCCATCGCGGCGAAATCGGGGTTCTCCAGGTCGACATTGGTGTCGACGAAGCCCGCCGCCTTCATCTCCAGCGCGACGAAGCCGAGCACGCCGTTGTTGAAGACGATCACCTTCACCGGCAGCTTCATCTGCGTCAGCGTGATGAGGTCGCCCATCAGCATGGTGAAGCCGCCGTCGCCGGATAGCGAGATGACCTGGCGGCCGGGCTGTGCGGCCTGCGCCCCGATCGCCTGCGGCATGGCGTTGGCCATCGAGCCGTGCACGAAGGAGCCGATCAGCCGGCGCCGGCCGTTCATGTCGAGATAACGCGCGGCCCACACCGTCGGCGTGCCGACATCGGCGGTGAACACGGCATCTTCCGCCGCGTGGTCGCTGATGACTTTTGCCAAATATTGCGGGTGGATCGGTTTGCTGCCCGGCGTGCCCTTGGCGAGCGAGTCCAGGCCCTCGCGCGCCTTCTTGTAATGCGTGACCGCGTCGTCGAGATGCTTGCGCTGCGTCTTGGTCTTCAGCAGCGGCAGCAGCGCCTCGATGGTGAGCTTGACGTCGCCGACGAGGCCGAGATCGATCTTGCACCGCCGTCCCAGATTTTCCGGGCGGATATCGATCTGCGCGACCTGGCAGTCGGTCGGGAAGAACTGCTTGTAGGGAAAATCGGTGCCGAGCATCACCAGCGCGTCACAGGCGTGCATGGCGGCATAGCCCGATGAGAAGCCGATGAAGCCGGTCATGCCGACGTCGTAAGGGTTGTCGTATTCGACATGCTCCTTGCCGCCGAGCGCATGCACGATCGGGCTCTTCAGGGTCTCCGCAAGCTGCATCAGCGGCGCATGCGCGCCGGCGCAGCCGCGGCCGCAGAACAGGGTGATGCGCTCGGCGCCGTTCAGGAGGTCCGCCAGCGCCTTCAGCTCATCCGCCTGCGGCACGACTTTCGGTGCCGACAGCGCGAGCCCGCGCGTCGTCGACAGCGCGCGCTTCGGCGGGCTGCGGAAAGCGACATCGCCGGGCATGGCGACGACGGCGACACCCCGCAGGCCGACCGCCGCGCGGATCGCATTCTCCAGCACGTAAGGCAGCTGGCTCGGGTCCGAGACCAGCTCGCAATAATGGCTGCATTCGCGGAACAGGTTTTGCGGTTGCGTCTCCTGGAAATAGCCGCCGCCGATCTCGGCGGTGGGGATCTGCGCCGCAATCGCCAGCACCGGAACGCGGCTGCGATGCGCATCGAACAGACCGTTGATCAGATGCAGATTGCCCGGGCCGCAGGAGCCCGCACACACCGCAAGGCTCCCGGTCATCTCGGCTTCGCCGGCCGCGGCGAAGGCCGCAACCTCTTCGTGGCGGACATGGACCCATTCGATTGTGCCGCGGCGACGCAGCGCCTCAGTCAGCGCGTTCAGACTGTCGCCGACGATGCCGTAGATGCGCTTAACGCCGGCCTGCTCGAGCGTTGCCACGAACAGATCGGCCACGTTGTTGATCGCCATGTCGGTCTCCTG
Source organism: Bradyrhizobium sp. SZCCT0231 (assembly GCF_018130245.1). Taxonomy (GTDB): domain Bacteria; phylum Pseudomonadota; class Alphaproteobacteria; order Rhizobiales; family Xanthobacteraceae; genus Bradyrhizobium; species Bradyrhizobium japonicum_F. Next base: position 27,285 of record NZ_JAFCKP010000018.1, on the reverse strand, counting down.
CTGTCTGCCAGTCGCATGCGTACGATGCGCGAGCATCGCGGCACCGCGAGGGACAATAAGCTATGACACGATCCCGGCCTGTCTGTTCCGGCTCACTTTTTCGCAATCGCCCGATCGTAGGCTGCGACTGTCACCTTTGCGCGAGCTGCGACATCCGCTGCACTCATGCCGGGCTTGTAGAGGCTGGAGCCGAGCCCGAACGCGGTCACACCACCCGTGATGTACTCCGCAAAGTTCTGGTCGGAGACGCCACCGACAGCGGCAATCATGACGCCGGCCGGCAGAACGGCGCGGATCGCGGCGATGCCCGGCGCGCCGAGCACGCCCGCCGGAAAGAATTTCAGGCCCGATGCGCCGGAGCGCGCTGCGAGCAGTGCCTCGGTCGGCGAGAACACGCCGGGCATGGTCACCATGCCGTGCTGATGCGCGCGCGCCAGCACCTCGGTGTCGACATTGGGCGAGACCATCAGCCTGCCGCCGACGTCGTTGAGACGATCGACGTCTGCCGTGGTCAGCACCGTGCCGGCGCCGATCAGCACGCCTGATGGCGCCTGCTTCACCGCCATCGCGATGGAGCGGAATGGATCGGGCGAGTTCAAGGGAATCTCGATCGCGGTCATGCCGGCCTCGATCAGAACGCCGACGATCGCCTCGGTCTCCTCGGGCTTGACGCCACGCAGGATCGCGACCAGCGGCCGCTTCATCGGCGGAAAGGCAACGCTCATCTTTGGCAATCCTTCTACTTCGTCCAGATCGCGGCAGCTGCCATCGACAGACCGCGGCGGACGGCTTCATCCGCATCGACCGGCCTGGCGGTCACCGACAGCGCCTCGAAAGCGAACCGATACAGCATCGCGAGCCGCCCCGAGGCAATCAGCTGGACACCCGCTTGCGGCACGGCGCCGGAGAGCCCTGCCGCCAGCTCGACGCCGATCAACGTGCCCGACAGCGTCTCACGCGCCGCAGCCGGCGTGCCGCCGAACAGAAGCTGCCGCGACCGCGCGGTGAACAGAAGGTTGGCGGCGAAGGCCGGGGCGCCGAACGCGGCCTTCACGGCCGCCTTGAAGCTCGCGACATCCTCGGCGTCGTCTGCGCCCGCGACCGCGAGCGACAGGATCGTCTCGCGCGAGACAGCGCTGAACAGCTCGCCGGTCATGAAAGTTGAAAATCGTTCGACAGTGCCGTCCTTCACGCGAACCCATTTCGAATGCGTGCCGGGCATGCAGACCAGCGCCTCGCCCGCAGCATCGAGGCCGAGCGCGCCGAGCAATTGCGTCTCCTCGCCGCGCATGACGTCCGGCGCTTTTGCATCGCGCTGCGCGATGCCCGGCAGGATGCGGATGTCGCGCGCCTCGCCCGGCACGCGCACGGCCTGTTTCAGAACGGCCGAGAGCGGCGCCGGCGTGTCGACATAGCCGGCCTCGACCCAGCCTGTTTTGGCGCCGGCCATGCCGCAGACGAGAACCGGCAGATGATCCGGCGCTTCGACCGCCGCAAGATGCGATTGCAGCACCGCTGGGAAGCCGGTCCTCGCCGCAGCCAGCATGCCCTCGCCGCTGCGGCGCTCGGCCAGCACCTGACCGGCGCGATCGACCAGCCAGAGCCGGAAGCTGCTGGTGCCCCAATCCACCGCGACGTAGGCGGGTTCGGTCATGTCAGGTCTCGTCCTCGTCTCACGGCCAAGACGCCGTCTCGCGACACATGAGACGATGTCTTGCAGGCTCCCGTCGAGATACCGGCTATTGCGCGGGTAAACCAGCCCTTTCTCTTCAATTTGAGGCCCTGCCGCGCTGGCACACCGCTTGCTCAAGCTTCATCGCTCAACTTCGTCAACGCGCGACAAGACGCGTCAACATCAGATGAGGAAACCCATGGAGATCGGCTATTTCACGATGCCTTCGCATCCGCCGGAGTGCGGCCTGAAGGAAGGGAACGACTGGGACCTGCAGGTCATGCGCTGGCTCGACGAGCTCGGCTACCAGGAGGCCTGGGTCGGCGAGCACCACACCGCGCCCTGGGAACCCAATCCCACGCCCGACCTCCTGATCGCGCAGGCCTTGATGCAGACCAAACGCCTGCGCATCGGACCGGGCGGCTTCCTGTTGCCCTATCATCATCCGGCCGAGCTCGCCAACCGCGTCGCGATGCTCGACCATCTCTCCGAGGGCCGGCTCAATTTCGGCGTCGCGGCTAGCGGCTTGCCGAGCGACTGGGCGATGTTCAACGTCGACGGCATGAGCGGACAGAACCGCGACATGACGCGCGAGGCGCTGGAGATCATCCTGAAGCTGTGGTCCGATCCCGCGCCCTTCACCTACAAGGGCAAGTACTGGACGGTGACCAAGCCGGACACGATGTTCGACTTCCTCAAGCCCCATATCAAACCGTTGCAGGCGCCACATCCGCCGATCGGCGTCGCCGGGCTGTCGAAGAACTCGGACACGTTGAAGCTCGCCGGCGAGCGCGGCTTCATTCCGATGAGCCTCAACCTCAACCCGGCCTATGTCTCCAGCCACTGGGACTCCGTCGAGATTGGCGCCGCCAAGACCGGGCGCAAGCCGAACCGGCAGGACTGGCGGCTGGTGCGTGAGGTGTTCGTCGCCGACACGGATGAGGAGGCCTGGAAGCTCTCGACCGGCGACATGATGGGCCGGATGATGCATGAGTACTTCCTGCCGCTGCTCGGCCATTTCGGCTTCAAGGATTATCTGAAGCACGCCCCTGATGTGCCCGACAGCGACGTCACGGTCGAATATTGCGCCAAGCGGAACTGGATCGTCGGCTCGCCCGCGACCGTCGCCGAGAAGATCGAGAAGATCTATGACGAGGTCGGCGGCTTCGGCGTGCTCCTGGTGTTCGGCTTCGACTATAAGCACAAGGCCGAAGCCTGGCATCACTCGCTCTCGCTGCTGAAGAACGAGGTGATGCCGCGTCTTGCGCATCTCGGCTCCGCGAAGAAGGCGGCTTGACCCGAGCATGATCCGGAAAAGTGCGCAGCGGTTTTCCGAAGAGATCATGCTATACTCTTAGCGCCGGGTGCGGCGCTATCGTGCCGCACCCGCATTTATTTGGGAGATATCCGCGTGTCGGTGGACGCCAGGGATTTCAAGCAGGCGATGCGTCAATGCGCCGGCGCGGTCGCGTTGGTGACGGTGGGCGCCGAGCACGGCAAGCGCACGGGCCTGACGGTGACCTCGGCCTGCTCGCTGTCGGACTCGCCGCCCTCGCTGATCGTCTGCGTCAACCGCAATGCCAGCGCCCACGCGCGCATCCGCGAGGAAGGCGCGTTCGCGATCAACTTCTTGCACGAGGATCACGCGATGCTGGCGCTCACCTTCAGCGGCCAGAAGGGCGTCAATGGCGACGACCGTTTTGCCTTCGGGCAATGGACGCGCGGCGCGACCGGCGCGCCGGTGCTGACGGATGCGGTCGCCGCGTTCGACTGCGTGCTGGCGCAGGAGTTCGAAACGAAGACGCATTCGATCTTCGTCGGCGAGGTCCGCGGCGTCTCGCATGCAGATGCGGCCAAGCCACTCGTCTATCTGCGCGGCAATTTTCACACCCCTCACGAGATCCGCGAGACGGTCGCGCTCGGCGACCTCGACGCACGGCATCTGAGCTGGACGGATTTTTCCTGACCTAGAACAGATTGTACCCAGGCGTGAGGATGCCGTCCGGATCGTGACGGCGTCTGGCTTCGCGCAGTAGCGGCCATCTCGGGCCGAAATGATCCGCCCAATCCTGTGACGACATGGCAAGCGCGCTGACCGGGTACAGCACGCCGCCGGCGCTGCGAATGCGATCGTAAACAGCGCGATTGCGCGCGACCTGCCGGTCGGCATTCTCCTTGTCCGCGGAGGACGGGATGCGGATGAGATTGAACGGAAACACGACCCGTTCATCGGGCAGCCGAAGCAGGGGCGTGCGGCAGCCGTCCGTGAACATCGGATAGTAAGTGACCCGCCCGAACGGACCGAGATCATCGCTGTTCAACCCGGCCATGACCTCGCTCGCGATCTGAAGCGCGTTGCTGCCGCGCAGATAGGTCAGCAGCCAGGGATGCGGATTGAACCATTGGCCGTTCGACCGCAGCAGCTTTTCGAGCTTGGTGAATGCGTTGGCGTCGTCGCCAAAGGTCAGGTCGGAGACAGTCTCGTGTTTGTCGGAGAGCCCGGCGAGCAAAGCCTTGTCGGCGGGAGGCGCGCTGCTGTCGTAGAAGACACCCGCCTCCAGTTGATAGCGCCAGCCGCCGGCGCCATCGGGCACGACAGCGCCCTGCAACTGGTCGAAGCGCGCCTCGTCGAGAGCGCGCCGCTGATCCGCGGTCAGTGAAGCAAGATCGGGATAGGACAGCAGATAACGCCTGACACGTTCGGGGGCCTGCATCAATCGAAGCGTGGCCCGGGTGATGATCGCGCATTGCGTCAGCCCGGCGCGAACGGCGTCGAACAGGTCGGCATGCGCCGTCGGAGAGCAGGTCAGCTCCACGCCTTCGCCGGTGACGATATCGAGTTCCAGAACCTGGTCGGTCTGGAGCCCGTGCCGGGACGACGCCCCGCCAATTCCGCCGACGGCAAGCGTGCCGCCGATGGACAGGCCGAGGTAGTTGGTGAGGACCGGCGGCATGAGCCCCTTGGCCAGGGTCGCCTGCAGCACAGCGTGCCAGGTCGTACCGGCATCGACCACGATACGATCGGGCTCGATCCGGTGGATCGCCGCCATCGCACCGAGATCCATCACGATGCCGTCTTCGGCCATGGCCCGGCCGTAGGTGGCGTGCCCCTGCCCACGCGCTGCAACCTTCAGCCCCTGCTCCCTTGCCCAGCGCAGAATGCCGGCGATCTCGGCGCTCGACCTGGGCTTGCAGACGGCCCGCGGCTGCCTCTGAATGATGTGGCCAAAATCCTGCGCCGCGGCCGCGCGGGATTCCGCGTCGTCCGCAAGCAATGCTTTGGGCGGTCGTGGGTCTCGCGAACCTTGCGATTGTCCGGCAAAGGTGGCCGAAGCCAGCGTCGCCGTGACGCCGACGCCCGCGTGCAAGAGTGTCCGTCGATTGGGAGTCATGGTGCAATCCTCTGCGCCCTCGCCGGGCGGATGGGCCCCTGCGCTTCAAGTTGCGATCGACTGCTCGCCAGGACAACCGGCGCATCGCGGGATAGACATTCCCGCCAATCGAGAGAATGCGTTCCCGCGTGTCGGCTCAAAGCCGCTCGTGCTTCAATCTCTCCGCCAGCAGGTCGACGAAGAGGTACGTCTTGGCCGGCGGTGTCGCGCTCGGCGGAAACACGGCGCGCACGGGCGTTCGCGGCGCCTCGTACGTCTCCAGCACGATTTCGAGCGCGCCCTGATCGACGAGATCGCGGATCTGCCAGAACGGCCCGTATCCGACACCGAGGCCGTGACGAGCGGCGGCATGCGCAGCCGTCATGTTGTCGGTGCGAAAGCGGCCGTTCACCTGCACGATCGCCGTGGCGCCGTCGATCTGAAAGCGCCATGTGTCCACTTCGCCGCGACCGGTCCTGCGCATGATACATTGATGCCCGGCGAGATCGTTCGGATGATGCGGGTGGCCATGACGCGCGAAATAGTCGGGCGCGCCGTAGACGACCGTGCGCAACTCTCCCAGCCGCCGGGTCTTAAGCGACGAGTCCGGCAATTCCCTGATCCGGACGGCGAGATCAAAGCCGTCGCCGACGACATCGACCGGCCGGTCGGACATGTTGACGTCGACTTCGATCTGCGGAAAACGCGCCATGAACTCGGCGATCACGGGCACCACATGGGTCGATCCGAACAGGACCGGTGCTGCGACCTTGAGCAGTCCCGACGGCTCGACGCGCCGGTTTGCAGCCTCGAGCCGCGCTTCGGTGATTTCCGCAAAGGCCGGCTTTACGCGGCGATAGAACGCCAGCCCCGCTTCGGTCGCCACTGACTGCCGCGTGGTTCGCCGCACCAGTTCCACGCCGACGCTCTGTTCCAGCGCGGCCAGCGCTCGGTTCACCGATTGCAGCGACCGCCCCAGTTGCCGGGCGGCGGCGGTCTGGCTGCCGGCCTCGACGACAGCCAGGAAGACTTCGATCTCCTCCATCGCGTGTGCTCCTCTTGCTCCGCCGGGAATGTATGTTCGCGGCGGCGCAATTGCCGCCCTGGAATCGAGCTGCGAGAGTCGATCAGGCGCCGGGCCGCGTCCGGGTTCCAGCAGGGGCCCGCGAGCGCGCTAGAACGAGATCTTGAATTGCTTGATCTTGCGATAGAGCGTGGCCCGGCTGAGTTTCAGCGCGTGCGCTGCCTCGGTGACGCGGCCACCGTGCTTGCGCAGGGCCTCGACGATCGTCGCGCGCTCGGCCGCTTCGAGATCGGGCTCCGCAGCCCGCCCACCAAACGGTGGCAGATCGAGGTCGGTGTCGGCGATGACACCGTCTTCCGCCGTGCACCCCGCGAGCCGGAGCACGTGGCGGAGCTGGCGCATGTTGCCGGGGAACGGATAGGCCGCGAGCTGCGACCAGGCCTCGTCCGACAGCCGGCAATTCGGCGCCTCCTCGCGCGCGATCTGGCGGATGATGTCGGCGCGGTCGGCACGCTCGCGCAGGGCCGGCAGGCGGACCTCCATGCCGCGCAGGCGGAAATAGAGGTCGGCGCGGAAGGCACCCTCTTCCGCCATGCGGCCGAGATCGCGGTGGGTGGCGCTGATCAGGCGAATGTCGACGGCGACAGGCTTGAGCGCGCCGAGCGGCCAGACCTCGCGGTTTTCCAAAACGCGCAGCAGGCGCGTCTGGAGCGCAATGGGCATATCGCCGATCTCGTCGAGGAACAGCGTGCCGCCATCGGCCTGCACGATCAGGCCCTTCGAGCCCTCGCGCCGCGCGCCTGTGAAGGCGCCGGCCTCGTAGCCGAACAGTTCGGCGTCGATCAGACTCTCCGGCATCGCCGCGCAATTCAGTGCGACGTAATTGTTGCGCGCACGATTGCTCGCCGCATGAATAGCGCGCGCGAACACGTCCTTTCCGACGCCGGTCTCGCCATGCAGCAACACCGGCAGATTGTGATCACCGATGCGCGCGAGCCGGTTCACGCTCTTGATCAGGCCGGGATCGCGGCCGGCGAGCCGATGCAGCGCATCGAAGCGGTCGACCGGCGCATCGCGGCGCGGCGCATGCGCCTTTGCACGCATCGGCGGGGCGACATGCCCCTGGCCCAACGGACTGCCATCCGCGCGACGCAGCTCGACGAGTTCATCCGTACCATGCGTGGCATGATGATCGAACTTGACGTAGCGCGACAGATCGATGCCGGAGGCGATCATGCCGTCGGTGAGACCCAGCAGGGCACGCGCGGAACGGCAGGCGCCGACGACGCGCCGGTCGTCGTCATAGGCGATGAGGCCACTGCCGCCGTCCCCGGGCACGGTGGCGATCCAGGCGTTGCGGAAATGGCCACGGAAGATCGCGCCTTCCATCCGCCGCGTCGCCTCCATCGTCACCGCGAGCGCGAGCTGATGTGCGGCGCGCTCCAGATCCTCGCGGCAGGAGGTGATGTTGATGGCACCGGCGAGCCGCCCGGCCTGGTCGAACAGCGGCGCCACGGCGCAGGAGAACATGTGCCACTGCGCCCGAAAATGCTCGTCGCGATGCACCAGGATCGGCTTCTCCTCGGCGAGCGCGGTCCCTAGCCCGTTAGTGCCCTCGAACGTCTCGGCGAAATTCGAGCCGGTGTAGATCTTCCAGTCCAGAAACATCCTTGCGTCGGCTTCGCCCGGCAGGCGGCTGAACAGCATGGTCGCGTTCGCATCCGCGAGATTGACGCAGTAGCCGGCGTCGCGCAGCACACGAGCGAGATCGTCGAGCTCGGGCATTGCGAGCCTGATCGTCTCCTCCATCGGTTCGGCGACATGCCGGATTTCGGCTTCGGTCAGCGTCTGCGGCGGGCCCTGGCGGGCCGGATCGAGCTTGTGATTGACGAGGCACCGCCGCCAGGAATTGGCGATCCGCGAAGAGGCATCGACGTCGGCCAAGCGGTCAGTAACCTGATTGGCGACGGACAAGACACGGGCGACATGATTCGAGGCCGAAAGGCTGGCCATCGCGGACGTCTCCACCCTGTTATTGTGCAAAGTCTGGCACCACAGGCGGGGATGTCAATCGGGAACCGGGAACGGGGACTCGGTGTGCTGTCTCTTCTCATCATTCCGGGGCGATGCGAAGCATCGAACCCGGAATGACGGGGAGTGAATCATCAAAATTGCTGCACCGCCCTCACCACGTGTCGATGCACGGCCGCTTCTTCGCTGTCCTCGCCGACGGCTTCGGCACGGAGCGCAGGCCCGCCATGATCCACCGCCGCGTCTCGGCGGGGTCGATGACGTTGTCGATCTCGAACACGGATGCGATCGAGACCGCCTTGCCGTTGGCGTAGAGCTCGGCGACCTTGTTGCGGTAATAGGTCTCGCGCTCTTCGGGATCGGCGATCGCCTCCATCTCCTTGCGGAAGCCGAGGCGGACATAGCCCTCCAGGCCCATGCCGCCGAACTCGCCTGTCGGCCAGGCCGCGGTGAAGAACGAGGCGTGGAAGCCGCCGCCGATCATCGACTGCGCCCCCAGGCCATAGCCCTTGCGCAGCACGATCCCGAACAGCGGCACGGTGAGGCTCGCGCCGGTCACGAACATGCGCGAGACGTGGCGCACGATCGCAGTCTTCTCCGCTTCGGGGCCGACCATGAAGCCTGGCGTGTCGCAAAGCGAGACGATCGGCAGATCGAAGGCGTCGCACAGCTGGAGGAAGCGTGCGGCCTTGTCGCCGGCATCGGCATCGATCGCGCCGCCGAGATGGCGCGGATTGTTGGCGATCAGGCCGAACGGTTTTCCTTCGATGCGGATCAGCGCGGTGATCATGCCGACGCCGTAATCGCGGCGCAGCTCCAGCACGCTGTCCTTGTCGGCGACGAGGTCGATCACGCTGCGGATGTCGTAGACGCGCAGCCGGTTCTCAGGGATCGCGCGGCGCAAGAGGCGCTGGTCGGCGGCTTCCCACTCCGTCACCGCGCCCTGGAAATAGGACAGATACTTCTGCGCGACGGATGTCGCCTCCTCTTCGTCCTCGACCAGGATGTCGATGACGCCGTTCGGCGACTGGAACGCAACAGGGCCGACCTCGGCCGGGTGGTAGACGCCGAGCCCGCCGCCCTCGATCATGGCGGGACCGCCCATGCCGATCGAGGCGTTCTTGGTGGCGATGATGACGTCGCAGCAGCCGAGCATCGCGGCATTGCCCGCAAAGCAATAGCCGGAAACGACGCCGACGACAGGCACCAGGCCGGAGAGCCTTGCGAACTGCACGAAGGACGGGCCGTCGAGGCCGGTCATGCCGAGCCGGTCGGTATCGCCGGGCCGGCCGCCGCCGCCTTCGGCATAGAACACCATCGGCACGCGCCAGTCTTCCGCGAGCGTCAGCATGCGGTCGATCTTCTTGTGATTCATGTGGCCCTGCGTGCCCGCGAGCACGGTGTAGTCATAGGCCACGACGATGCAGCGTGCGCCTTCCGGCCCGAATTTCTCGGCGTTGACGGTGGCGACGCCCATGACCAGGCCATCGGCCGGTGTGTTCTTGATGAGATCGTCGAGCTTGCGCCGGCGCCGCTGCGCCGCGATCGCAAGGCTGCCGTACTCCATGAAGGAGCCGTCGTCGACGAGCTGGGCGACATTCTCGCGCGCGGTGCGCTGGTTGGTGTTGCGGCGGCGTTCGACCGAGGCGGGGCGGTTGTCGTCGAGCGTGTTGGCCTGGCGCGCGATCAGCTCGGCGAGATCGGGGCGAATGTGATCGAGATCGACATCGGCTTCCGCCGCCGTGCTATCAGCGGCGACGTCGAGCGGCTCGAGATACAGGATCGGCTCGCAATGCAACAGCGTGACGCCGTCGCCGGCGACGAGCTTCATGACGCGGCCGCCCTGCTCAGCCATGACCAGATGCTCCATCTTCATGGATTCGATCACGGCGAGCTGCTGGCCGGGGCGGACGATCTCGCCTTGCTTCACCTGGATGGTGACGATGGTTCCTTGCAACGGGGCCGCGACCATCACCGCGCCTTCCGGCACGGCCTGCGCAACGCGCGCCTCCGCGCCGTCGCCACCGCTGCGCTCGGTCGCGGCGAAGTAGAGCGGCTTGGCCGCGCCGTCGGCGGCATCGACGAGCTTTGCGACATTGCGGTCGATGAAATCGGTCGCGATGCGGTTGGTCCTGAAATCGGAATGCGCGAGCACCGCCTGGAGGAAGGCGATGTTGGTAACGACGCCGTCGATCCGGAACTCGCGCAAGGCGCGCGAGGCTTTTGCGACCACGTCATGCCAGGCCTCGCCCGGCGTGTGCACGATCACCTTGGCCAGCAGCGAATCGAAGGCCGCACTGGTCTTGTAGCCGGCATAGCCAAAGCTATCGACGCGGACGCCCGGGCCCGACGGCGGCTCGAACACCGCAAGCACGCCGCCGGTCGGATGCGTCGCGCCGGTCTCATCCAGCGTCTCCATGTTGACGCGAAGCTGCATGGCATGGCCGCGCGGCTTCGGGATCGATCCCTGCGCAAGACCCAGCGCGGCCAGCGTGCTGCCTGCAGCGACCGCGAGCTGGGCGCGAACGAGATCGAGGCCGAGCACCTCTTCCGTGACGGTGTGCTCGACCTGAAGCCGCGGATTGGCCTCGATGAAGGCAAAGCTGTCCTCGGCGGTGCCATCCACCAGGAACTCGAACGTGCCGAGATTGTCGTAAGACGCCGCACTCGCCAGTTGCTTCGCCGCCTCGATGATGCGGCCGCGCAAGGGATCGCTCAGCGACGGGCTCGGCGCCACCTCGATCAGCTTCTGGTGGCGACGCTGGATGGTGCATTCGCGCTCCCAGAGATGGGAGATCGCACCATGGCGGTCGCCGATGACCTGGACCTCGATGTGACGCGCCTGCCGGATCAGCCGCTCGGCATAGACGCCGTCGAAACCGAACGCAGCCTTGGCCTCCGACTGGCAGCGTGCATAGGCCTCGGCGAGATCGGACGCATTCTCGACGATGCGCATGCCGCGGCCACCGCCGCCGGCCATCGCCTTGATCACGATCGCAGCGTTGCTGCCGAGCGAGGCGAAGAACGCCGTGATCTCCTCGAGGCTCGACGGCCCGCTGGTGCCGGCAATGATCGGCACGCCGCAGCGCTTTGCCAGTTGCCGGGCCGCAACCTTGTCTCCGAACAGTTCGAGTGCCGTCGCCTTCGGCCCGACGAAGACGATGCCGGCGTCAGCGCAGGCTTTCGCGAACGCTGCATTCTCGCTGAGGAAGCCGTAGCCGGGATGCACGGCATCGCAACCGGCAGCCTTCGCGGCCTTCACCACGGCCTCGATGTCGAGATAAGCCCGGGCGCCGCGGCCGGGGATCTCGACCGCCTCGTCGGCAACGCGCACGTGCAGCGACAGCGCATCGTCGGCGGGATGGATCGCAACTGTCGCGATGCCGGCGTCGGCCGCCGCGCGCGCGATGCGGATGGCAATCTCGCCGCGATTGGCAATCAGGAGCTTCTTGAACGACATCGTCTCTCTCACTCAGACAGCAGCAGGAAGATTCGGATTGAGGTCCTGCTTCTTCACCTTGCCCGTCGCCGTCAGCGGCAGGGCTTCGATAATACGCACTTCCGGGACTTTGTAGACGGCCATCCGCTCGGCGCACCAGGCGCGCAAACCCTCCGCGGAGATGGTGCCGACCGCCTCCGGCTTGAGCTGGATATAGGCGACCGGCACCTGGCCCTTGTCGGGATCGTCGCGCCCGACCACGCCCGAGCCCAGTACCTTCGGATGCTGCCCGAGCAGCGCCTCGATCTCCGGCGGGAATACGCTCATGCCTTTGACCTTGAGCATCTCCTTGCGGCGGCCGAGGAAGTGCAGAAAACCGTCCTTGTCGATGGTGCCGATGTCGCCGGTGCGCAGCCACCCATCGATCAGCGACTCCGCGGTCGCCTCCGGCTTGTTCCAGTAGCTCTTGAGCAGCGATGGAGTGCGCACGCGGATCTCGCCTTCCGCGCCGAGCGGCAACAGCGCGCCGGTCTCGAAATCGGTGATCTTGAACTCGGCGCCGGGGACCGGCAGGCCGACGAAGATCGGCTGGTTGTTGAGATCGAAATCGTCGTCCTGGAAACCGGCGGTAAACGTGTTGGAGGTGTGGGTCTCGGTCATGCCCCAGGCGGCCTCCATCAGGATCGTGCCGGTGAGGTCCTTCCAGCGCTTGCGGTAGTCGGCATTGAGCTTCTTGACGAAGGAAACGACGCGCACCTGCTTCAGCGACGACAGGTCGAACTCGCTCCAGCGCGGATGGTCCATCAGTTCGACCGCGCCGTCGACCGGCATTGCCGTGATCGTGACCTTGTACTTGTCGATCGCGGCCATGGCGCCGACGGCGTCCCAGCGCGCGAGCAGAACCAGCGTCGCGCCGGAGAACAGCGGGAAGATCAGGCCGAAATTCTCACCTGCGATCCAGAACTCCGGAAAGAACGACAAGAATACGCTGCTCTCGTCCGACAGCACCGAGATGCCGTAATTGGCGGCCGCCGTATAGACCATGTCGCGATGGGTATGGACGCAGCCCTTGGGCATGCCGGTGGTGCCGCCGGTGTAGTTGAGCGCGGCGACATCATCGAGGCCGGGCGGCGGCAGCGGCGTGGGTGCCGGCATCGCCGCAAGCGCCGGCAACAGATCGGTCGCGCCCGGGACCGCGATACGCGGTGCGCGGATCGAGTCGGGTGTCGGAAATGCCGGCGTTGCCGGCACCACATCGGCAAAGCTGGTGACGATGACCTCGCGCAGCCGCACCTCGCCTTTCACCTGCTCGACGACGGGAATGAGCTGGTCCAGCGCCACGATCACGTCGGCCTGGGTGTCGTTGAGCTCGTAAGACAGCTCGAAGGCGCGCGACAGCGGGCTGACGGGGACGTGGACCGCACCGAGCTTCAGGATGCCGAAGAATACGATGTGGAATTGCGGACAATTCGGCAGGAAGACGGCGACACGATCGCCCTTGCGCACGCCCTTCGCCTGCAACAGCGCCGCGAAGCTGTCGCTCTGCCGGTCGAGATCGGCGTAGGTGGTGACATGCCCGTAGAAGATCACGGCGGGTCGCGCGGGACTGCGCTTCGCCCAGGCGCGCAGATATTCCGTCAGGGGAACTTCGCCGTGCAGATAGTTCGGCGAGCGCGGCATGTCCTTCGGCCAGGCCTTGTCCCACAGGCCCCGCAAGGCGGCGAGGTAATCCTTCTCGTTGAGGCCTGCACTCATGGCGTCTTTCCCGTGCTGTTTTTCCTTTCGCGGCGGCACGCAACGTGCCGTCGCTCGGCATCGTTACACGTCGAGCACGGCAGAGTTCATGTCAAGGAAAACAGTTTTCCGCAGCACGGCCGATGCCGCGACGCGGAAAAATCTCGCTACACCGTGACGAGACGAATGATCCGCCGCACGGCTGTCGGGATCGGCGCGATGACCGGCACGGTGAACATCGGCTGAAGCTCGCGTGCCGCTTCACCCAATGGCCCGCCGCCGATGATCACCGCCTCCGCTCCGTCCTGCGCAATGCAGGCCTCGACCGCGCCGGCAAGAGCGGTACGCAACAGCGATGGATCGAGGATCAACTCATGCGGATCGCCGTCGGCAAAGCGCGTGCCGGTGTAGTGCGATCGCAATCCCAGGGTCTCCGGCAATGCATCGATCTTCGCCTTCAGCAGCGGCGTCGTGGTCGCCACGCCGAACCGGCGACCGTTCTCGGCAACTTCCAGCATCGCGGATTCGCCGATGCCCACGGCCGGCAGCTTCATCGCCGCCTTGATCCCGGCGAGACCGGGATCACCGAATGCCGACACGATGATGCCGTCGCACTCACAGCTGTTGGCATGCGCGATCTCCTCGACCTCCGGCGCAGCCGTCTCCAGCGCATCCGCCGACACGATCATCGTGGGCGCACGCTTCGCCGTGGCGCCGACAATGTCGAAACCATCGCCGGCAGAAGACCTGGCAATCGCCACCATCATCGCGGTGGTCGCCTTATTACTGTTTGGATTGATCAGAAGGATGCGCCGGCCGGCCATGCTATCCCCCCGCCCGCACTCGCGCGCCGATCTCCCGGAAGATCGCGGTGAGCTCGTCGACCTCGTCCTCGCCTTCCTTCGGCCGGATCCGCTGCTCCATCTCCTCGATGTGATGACGCATGGCATGGATCGCGCCGGCCTTGTCGCGGGCGAGGATCAACGCGCCAATGTCGGGATGCGCGTCGGGCGAGCAATCCGGCTCGCCCGGCTGCTCGAAGGTCGCGATCGCCAGCGACGTCCGCAGCATCAGCTCGCGCGACATTTCCAGCAGCACGCGGTTGCCCGCGAGCTTGGCGACCAGAATGTGGAATTCCGCCGTCAGCGACAGCGAGGCCCAGCGGTCGTTGCGATCGTGGCGCGCCTCGCGCTCCATATGCGCCTTCAGCTCGGCCTTGCCGGTTTTGTCCAGCCGGTCGATCGCGGCGCTCACAGCCGCGGTCTCGACGATGCGGCGCGCGGCAAAGATATCCTGCGCCTCCTCCCAGCTCGGCCGATACACGAAGGCGCCCCGGTTGGGGATCTGCATCACCACCTTGCGCGAGGCGAGATGGGATAGCGCCTGGCGGATGTGAATCCGCGTGGTGCCGAACGCCGTTGCAAGCCTGTCCTCGCCGAGCTTGGCGCCGGGCTTGAGCCGCTTCTGGCTGATTGCGGTCAAGATGCCCTGCACCACCGGATCGTCGTCGATGCTGCGCGGATCGACGGCCTCCGGCTCCCTGTGCTTCGGCTCGGAGCGCTTCGGCTTGCGCTTGAGGGGACGGGTTCGCTTCATCCGTCGCTTTTACAAGATTCTGGAACGTTGCCGCAGCCCATTTTTTATACAAACACGACAACACAATGTCCACAATATATACAGATAATTGGCGCCAATATTTGGCGCCAAAAAATTAGCACAACGTCTGCAATGCCTTAACGAATGGATCGCGCTGGCACGGCGATTGCTAACTCCCTTCGCGCAGGGCAACGCGAAGGATGGAGCTGGCGTTGAGCGACGTACGCGGACATTCGCTGGATCTGAGGGGCATCGGCCACGCCTTCGGCGCGACGGTCGCGCTGGACGAGATCAATCTCACCGTCGCGGCCGGCGAGCTGATCGCGCTGCTCGGGCCCTCCGGCTGCGGCAAGACCACGATGCTCCAGATCATCGCCGGCTTCCTGCGCCCGTCCAAGGGCGAGGTCCGTTTCGACGGCGCGCGGGTCGAGCACATCCCCGCCAACCGGCGTCGCATCGGCATGGTGTTCCAGAACTACGCGCTGTTTCCGCATCTGACCGTATTCGAGAACGTCGCCTACGGACTGCGCGCACGCAAGCGGCCGAACGCCGAGGTCGCCGCGAAGGTGGAACAGATGCTCGGCCTCGCGCAGATGGCGGCTTTCGCGCGAAGGCTTCCCGGAGAATTGTCCGGCGGGCAACAGCAGCGCGTGGCGCTGGCCCGGGCGCTTGCGATCGATCCGGGCCTCGTCCTGCTCGACGAGCCGTTCTCGGCGCTCGACAAGAATCTGCGCCTCGACATGCAAATCGAGATCAAGAGCCTGCTGAAGACCTTCGGCGTCACCTCCATCATCGTCACGCACGACCAGGAGGAAGCGCTGTCGATGGCCGACCGCATCGTCGTGCTCAACAAGGGGCTCATCGAGCAGATCGACAGCCCGGACGCGCTCTACGACCGCCCCGCGAGCCTGTTCATCTCGAGCTTCATCGGCCACACCAATCTTTTGCGCGGCACCGTTACCGACGCTGACCGCGTGCAGCTGGACGCCGGGCCCGAGATCGATCTCGGCCGTTCGGTTCAGCGCCGGCGCGGCACGCCTGTGACGATCTCGGTCCGGCCTGAAAACATCGCGTTCGGCGCCGAACGGCCCGGCGCCATCCCCATCACGATCCGCGCCACCGTGCCGCTCGGCGCCGTCAGCGTCACAGAGGGCGTCACCGCGAGCGGCGAGGCCGTGAAGATCAGCCAGGCGCGCGCCGCCGGCGTCGCGAAGGCGCAAGCCGGGGAAACGGCCTGGCTCGCGATCTCCGATGTCTCGCGCGTCAGCATCTTCAGCACGCCGGTCGACGACGTTTCCAAGCATTAGCAAAGGAGTGTTTGACATGAGCCTATCCCGGAGATCGCTGCTCACCTCAGGTTCGGCCGCACTTGCGGCGGCAAGCCTGGGCTGGCCGACATCATCGCGCGCGGCTTCCTCGATCGTGGCGACGACCTATCCCGGCAGCTTCGACGAAGCCTTCCGTTCGGTGGTCGGGCCGGCCTTCAAGAAGTCGAGCGACGGCGGTGTCACCTTTACGCCCCTGCTCGGCGTCGACCAGATCGGCAAGATCCAGGCCTCGCGCAACACGCCGCCCTTCGACGTCGTGCTGTTCGACGAGGGACCGCTGATCCCGGCGATCGCGAGCGGCGTGCTGGAGAAGTTTCCGGTCGAGCAGTCGAAGTCATATGCCGACATCCCGAGCGTGTTTCGCCATCCCGACGGCTACGCCCCCGTCATCACCGTGCAATTGATCGGCATCGCCTACAATCCGAAGAAGATCACGACGCCGCCGACCTCGTGGGAGGATCTCTGGAAGCCGGAATACAAGGGGCGCGTCGGCATCACCGGGCTCGGCTCGAGCCTCGGCACCGCCTTCATGGTCGAGATCGCGAAGCTGAACGGCGGCTCCGAGACCAATATCGAGCCGGCCTTCGAGGCCATCAAGAAGCTGCTGCCCAACGTCGGTGCGATCGCGGCCTCGCCCGGCGCGCTGGCTGCGCTGTTCCAGCAAGGCGAGATCGATATCGCCTTCAATTTCTGGAATAACGTCGCGCTGCTCGCCGCCAAGGGCGTCGACATTGCCTTCGCCAAGCCGAAATCCGGCGCCGTCGTGATCCGCACCAGCGCGCAGATCGTGAAGAACAGCCAGGATCCGAAAGCGGTGCTGGACTATCTCGACACGGTGATGTCGGTCGAGGCGCAAAAGGGGCTCGAGGCGGCGCCCTGGATGATGATGCCGACCAACGGCAAGGTGGCGCTGACCGGCGCCAACCTCACCGTTGCCAAGAGCGTCGACGACCTCGTCGCCAACAACGTGCTGCTCGATTGGTCCAAGTTCCAGCCGTTGCGCGGCGAATGGATCACGCGCTTCAGCAAGGAAGTGAAGATCTGAATGACGCCGGCAAGCACGAGCGCATCGCGACAAATGCCGCCGGTGATTCCACTGGCGGCGTTGTTCCTGGCCGCCTTCGTGCTGCCGCTGATTGCGCTTGTCGCGATCAGCCTGTTCCGCACGCCACAGTTCGCGGAACTGTCGCTGGCGCAATATCTGCGGTTCTTCTCCGATCCGTTCAGCATCAAGGTGCTGACGGACACGCTCTGGCTGGGGGCGGAGGTCGCACTGGCGACGCTGATCCTCGCCTACCCGCTCGCACTGGTCTATGTCGCGAGCGGCCAGTTCATGCGCACCCTGATCACCTTCCTGATCATGCTGCCGCTCTTGACCAGCACGGTGGTACGCACCTTCGCCTGGATCGTCATCCTCGGCCGCGACGGCATCGTCAATTCGGCGATGTTGTCGCTGGGGCTCTGGCAAGCCCCGGCTCGCTTGCTTTACACCTGGGAGGGCATGGTTCTGGCCCTGACGCAGATCCAGCTCCCCCTGATGGCGCTGCCTGTTATCAACAGCCTGCTGCGGCTCGACGGCAATCTGACGCGCGCGGCGGAAGGGCTCGGCGCAAGCCGCGCCCGCATCTTCATCACCGTCATCCTGCCGCTGACGCTGCCGGGCGCCATCGCCGGCTGGCTGCTCGTCTTCGCCGCCGCTGCGACCGCCTTCATCACCCAGACGCTGGTCGGCGGCGGCCGCCTCATCCTGATGCCGTCCTACATCTACCAGCAGGCGGTCGGCGTGCAGGACTGGCCGTTCTCGGCGGCGCTGTCGCTGATCTTCACGCTGGCGGTGACCGGCATCGTCTTTGCCATCGGCGCACTCTCCCGCCGCTACGTGCGAGGCGTCGATGCAGCGTAGTCTCGTCGACCGCGTCTATTCCGGCGTCATTGGTGCGATCACCGGCTTCGGCATGCTGTTGCTGCTGGCGCCGACGCTGGTCGTGCTGATCATTTCCTTCACCGGCGGTATCACGTTGAAATTCCCGCCGCCGAGCTGGTCGCTGCGCTGGTATGTCGAACTGCTGCAATCGCAGGAAATCATCGAGCCCGCGCTGACCAGCCTCAAGGTTGCCGCGGCAGCGACGATCCTTTCCGCGATACTGGGCGGCGCGGCAGCGCTTGGGCTCGCGCGCAGCAGGCTCAAGATCGCACGCGCCCTGGATGCCTTGTTTATGTCTCCGATGGTGCTGCCCGCAATGGCATTCGGCCTGTCGCTGCTGCTGGTCTTCAACCTGCTCGGCATCCGCCTGTCGGCGGCAACGCTGGTGCTCGGCCACACCATCATCTGCGTGCCCTTCGTGATCCGGATGGTCGGTGCCTCGGTACAGCAGCTCAATCCGGTGCTGGTCACCTGCTCGCTCAGCCTGGGTGCCAGCCGCTGGTACACCTTCCGGCGTATCACGCTGCCGCTGATCCGCCGCGGCATCGTCGCCAGCTGCTTCGTCGCGTTCCTCACCTCGTTCGATAATGTGCCAGTGTCGCTGTTCCTGGCCGATGCGCGGACCGAGGTGCTGCCGATCAAGCTCTGGGCCATCCTCGAAGGCAGCCTCGACGTGCGCGTCGCCGCGGTCTCCGGCGTCATCGTGCTGCTGACTCTGGCCGGCCTCGTCTGCGCCGAGATCTTCGGCGGCGTCAGCCGCCAGATCGGGAGCCGCTGACCATGCCGATCGAACGCGATCTTCGCGGATATGGCCGAGCCCGACCCGGCATCGTCTGGCCCAACGGCGCCCGCGTTGCGGTGTCGCTGGTGGTGAATTTCGAGGAAGGCGCCGAGCTCGCGATCGAGCAGGGCGATGCGGAGACGGAGCGCTATGGCGAGGTCGCCTCGACTTCGCCGCCGGGCGTGCGCGATCTCGTGCAGGAACAGGTGTTCGACTACGGCATGCGCGCCGGCCTGTGGCGCTTCCTCGATGCCTTCACTGAGGCCAAAGTCCGTTCCACCTTCATGATGTGCGGCCGCACCGTCGAGCGCGTGCCTGAGCTTGCCCGCGCCGTGGTCGAGGCCGGCCACGAGCCGGCGGTGCATGGCTGGCGCTGGCTGCCGCACACGCTCTATGGCGATGCCGGGACCGAGCGTCGCGACATCGAAAGGACGCGCGACGTCATTGCGCGTGCGACCGGCGTCACGCCGGTCGGCTTCATGTCACGCGGCAGCCAGAGCGCGTGGACCCGCGACCTCCTGACCGAGCTCGGCTTCGCCTACGATTCCAATGCGCTCGACGACGATTTGCCCTATTGGAGCCGGTCGCCACGGGGATCGATGCTGGTCCTGCCCTACGGCTTCGACACCAACGACATGAAGTTCTTCCATCCGAACGGGTTCGTGCAGCCGGAGGATTTTTCGAACTATGTCAGCGCCGCACTCGGGACGCTGGTCGAGGAGGCCGAGCGCGGTCGTTCGGCGATGCTATCGATCGGCCTTCACCTGCGCATTTGCGGCCGACCTGCGCGCTTCCGCGCGGTGAAGACCATTCTGGCCGAGCTGGCGCGGCTGGAGGGCCGGGTCTGGGTCGCAACACGCGCCGACATCGCGGCGCATTTTCGTGAAGTCGCGCGCTAGGCCGGTCTCCGCGGTCGCCTCCGTGACGCCGGAGATATTTTGCCCCGCAATTCCGCGGGAGAGCTGCCGGCATGCAGCATCGGAGATACGAATTCTTCCAATCTAGAACACCTCGACATCGCCTCTCCGAGCGTTGACTTGGAGAGGTCTCTGGCAGAACGATCGGCGCAGATCATCCGCGCCAGCGCTGGCGTGGGCGCAGCCAAAGGCCGGAGGCTCCATGCATCAATCGACACATACCGGGCACCTCGACCTCCCCGCGCTGAGCGCAGCGGAGCGGCTCTTCATCTGGGGATTTCGGGCGAAGGCACGCAATGGAGGCGCCGTTCCCACCGCAGCCGACATCAAGCAGGTGTACGACCATTTCCGCGTCGGCGACGCCGTGCCCTCGCTGGAGTCCATCATCGAGATCTTCGCCTGCACGGCCCATACCGCCATCGAAGTGCACTGCCCGACTTGTCCACGCATGTCGGACAGCGAGCACGGAATTCTGCGCGCCATCGCCGCGGCACAACAGGACCGCGTCGATGTCGCCCGCGAACAGTTCGAGCGCTGGCTGCCGCCGGTCGGCGCCGATTGGGCGCTCGCGCCGGTCCAGGGGCTTGCAACGATCTTCCGCACGGCCGGTCTCATCCTGCCCGACCGGCACGTGCGGTCTCTCGACCATGACCGGATGATGACGATGCAGAGCTGGCTGGTCGGAAGCCCCACGCTGCATTGACGAGAACATTCATGATGCAGGATGCATGCGATTCCGTGGCATCGGACGCCGGCCAGTCGCAGCTCTGTCCGCTCCAGGCCGCGCTTGCGGCGCCACGAAGCGTCGAGAGCTACGATGATTTCTGCCGCGTCGCGCTGTCGCTGTTCCGCTTCATCGGAGCGGCCTATGCGACCGGAGCCTCCGATTGTTGGGAAGCGGCCTATCGCTTTGCCGACGAGGCGCCCGGCATCGCCGACAGTCCGCTGCTGGTCGCCCGGGCCGCGGCCCTCGTCAGGATCCTGCGCGGCGGCCGGCCATGCGAGCTGTGCTTCATGCCGCCGTCCTGCAGGCGCCTTTCCAAGGACGAGGCGGAATTGATGCGCCTGCTGGCGGTCGCCCGCAACAAGCAGCCTGGGGAACTCGAGTCCGTGGTCTGCCAGTTCGTCGGCTCCGGGAAAGAGGATGCGACCACGCGGGCGGTCAACGCGCTGGCCTGCTGCTGACACCTAACCTCCCTTCTCGAGCACGAGATCGATCGTGTGGCTTGCGATCTTGCGCAGCTGGGCTTCGTCGCCATAGGCGCGCTCGAGCACGGCGAGGCCACGCGTCACCGTGATGATGTGCAGCGCTGCGGCCGCCGGATTGCCCTTGAACTCGCCACGCTTGGCGCCGGCCGACAAGGTGTCCTGAACCAGCGCGGTGATGCGCGAGATGAGGTGCGCGAAGGCCTGGCGCGCTTCTTCATCCAGCCCCTCGCCTTCCGCCGCGCCGAGCTCCATTAGGCCGCGCGTGGTCGGGCATCCCCGCGGCGGCGAGCCGGATCGGAAATTGGTGATCGTCAGGTCGAAGAATGCGGTGAGGCGTTTGCGCAAAGACCCCGTCCCGAGCGCCTTTTGCAGGGCGAGCAGATAGTCGCCCGCGTAGCGCTCATAGGCCTGCAGGAACAGCGCTTCCTTGCTGCCGAAGGCATTGTAGAGGCTGCCGCGCTGCACGCCGGCGTCGCGCGCGATGTCCGACAGCGAGGTGCCGCGGACGCCCTTGCGCCAGAACTGGTCGAACGCGATGCGCAGAACATCGTCATGGTCGAACTCGCGCGGTCTCAAATGTTGCTCCTCAAAGTATTTGACACGACGTCAAGAACATGTTTTCTTGACGCCACGTCAAAAACTAATTGGGATTGATATCCCGTTTCGTCAATAAGCCGACGGCCGGCGCGGATCATGTGCCTGGCCGATCAGGCCCGCATGCAGAGGGACGTACGATGCCTCTCCTCCACATCTCGATGCGCGCCGGAAAGCCGGACGCCTACCGTCAGGCCATCCTCGACAGTCTCTACCGCGCCATGCGCGAGGCGCTGAACGTGCCCGAAGGCGACGAGTTCATGACCATCAGCGAGCTTTCGCCCGCAAACTTCCGCTGCGGCAATGCCTACGGCGTCACGCGCAGCGAGGACGCCGTGCTGATCCAGATCACCGTGTTCGCCTCGCGCACCCCCGAGCAGAAGAAGGCGCTGTACCGGCGCATCGCCGAGCGGCTCGGCGAGAGCCCGGGCATCCGGCCCGAGGACGTGTTCGTGAACGTGCTCGACGTCCCCAAGGAGAACTGGTCGGTCGGGCACGGCGTCGCGCAATTCGCCTGAAACGGCCGAGCGCGGAATCGCCGGCGCCCTCTTGAGAATTGCCGGCCGGAAGGGTCTGATGGGGTGCGGAGCAAGCCTCCGCCGAGCCGAACCCGGGACCTGAACGGAATGACCATGTCGGTCGAGCAATTGTGGAGCCTGCCGGAGACCGCGCTGATCGGCGCCTATGCCGAGGCGCGGCGCCGCTACGCAGAGAAGAAATTCGAGCGCGACACCCAGCGCGCGCGGCTGGAATGGATGCGCGCAAAGCTGTTCGTCAACACGTCCGGCGGTGTGACCGAACGCAGGATGGCGGTCGACGTGTCGGAGGAGCTGGCGCGCAAGGGCCAGGAGGTGCGCGAGATGACGCGCGACCTCGACATGCTGAAGATCGACGTCGACGTGATCGACACGATGATCCAACTGCGCGGCGCCCACGGTGCTCCCCCGATCCATGCGGACGAGACGGCCGAGAGCCCGGCCGAGCCGGAGGTTGAATGAGATGGTGGCGTTCCGCGGCAGCTGCCTGTGCGGCGAGGTCGCCTTCGAGGTCGATGGTCCGTTCGACCGTTTCCTCAACTGCCATTGCTCGCGCTGCCGCAAGGCGACCGGGACGGCGCATTCCTGCGAGGTCATCGTGAAGGCAGAGGCGCTGCGATGGCTGCGCGGTGAAGCATCCGTCGTGCGCTTCGACCTACCCAACGCGCGGAGCTTTGCCACCGCATTCTGCAAGACCTGCGGCAGCCCGATGCCGCACCTCACCCGCAGCGGGCGCGAAGCGATCATCCATGCCGGCGCGTTCGACGAGAAACTGGGAGCGACGCCCGACCGGCATGTGCAGTGGGCATCGCGCGCGGAATGGTATGTCCATGGGAATGGATTGCCCGTGGAGGATTGAGACGCCACGCGGGCTTCACTCCGCTGCAACGCACGCCTCCATGATGCCGTCGAGCTCCGCCTTCGAGAGAAGGCCGAGCTCGGCAATGAAGACGATCCGCGTCCGCGCCACGCCCGGTGCCGGCGTATCGCCGGGCGCCAGCGTCGCGCGGCCGGCGGCGAACTGAAACACTATCATGCGGCCGGGCCGCTCGATGCTCTCGAACAGTCCCTTGGCGCGCGCCAGCTTCGGCGCAAGGCTGTTGATGGCCTGCTGCAAGCGGGGCAACGAGACCGGCTTATCCGAGGTCCAGCTCAGCGTCTCGAAGCGCTCTTCTGCCGGCCGCCGCGGGCCGACCTCACGCGGCGCGGGTGCACGATCGACATCCGCGGGAAACAGCAGCGCGGCCGGAATCTCGCCATGCTGCGCATCGACCACGACGGCGGGAACACGCAGCGCGCGGATGGCCGCGCGCATCCGCACCCCCGCGCCCTCGTCCGCCAGATCCAGCTTGCTCAACGCCACGATGTCGGCGACGCGCAACTGCGACCGCTGGAGCGCGTCGTCGAGGGCGGCGGGCGGCGCCGTCGCGTCCATGACGCAGAGCACCGTCTCCAGCGGCGCCTCGCGCAGGATCACCGGGTCCATCAGATTGCGCACGATGTCGGCGGGATCGGCGACGCCGCTGGTCTCGATGACGATATGGTCGGGCTTCGGATCACGCCGCAGCAGCGTCGACAGCGTGCGCAACAGATCGCCTTCGAGCGAGCAGCAGATGCAGCCATTGGCAAGGCTGACCACGCCATCGCTCGCGCCCGCGATCAGCTCCGCATCGATGTTGATCGCGCCGAAATCGTTGACCACGGCGGCGATGCGCCGCCCCTCCGCATGCGCCAGCAGATGGTTCACGACCGTGGTCTTGCCGGCCCCCAAAAAGCCCGTCACCAGGAGAATGGGGACCGGCATGGGTCAGCCCTCGACGACGGGGCGGCGCACGGGCCTGCCCGGCCGCGCCGCCACGTCCAGCACGCCGTCGCTGATCAGCACCTGGCCGCTGACGACGAGATGCCGCACGCCTTCCGACGGGCGGTTCATCGCGGTGAAGGTCGCGCGGTCGCTGAGCTTCTCGAAGTCGAACACGACGATGTCGGCATCCGCGCCTTTCGCAAGCCGGCCCTTGGCCTGCATTGCGGGCGTGCTCTGCGAGAGGATCTCAGCCGGGGTCAGCGCGCATTTGCGCACGCCTTCCAGCAGCGACACGGCTTTGCGCTCGCGCACCCATTCGCGGATGAATTTCGTGAAGCAGCCGGCCGAGCGCGGATGCGAGGTCGCATCATCAGGCAGCGGCCAGGCATCGCCGGTATAGGTCGAGCCGTCCGACAGCGTCCACGGCATTGCGTCGGAGGCAATCGCGCCGCCGGGATAGAGCACCGACATGTCGAGCAGGTCGCGGTGATGCGCATTGTTCTCGGTGTCGAGGATGTGCCAGAGCACCAGCGAGGACGGCTCTTCGGCCTGAGCCTTGAGCAACTCCTCGCGGTCGTGGAAGCGGTAGCCGTCGGTCACGCGCTGCACGGAATCGTAAGCAGTGCCGTTGCGCTCGACGAACTGGGGATCGCTGAAGAAGGCGGCGGCCAGCACGGTCGAGCCGGTGCCGTAAGGGTAAGCCTCGACCGTGATCGGCAGGCCCTGTCCTTGCGCCTTCTCGATCAGCACGCGGCAGCGCTCGACGTCGGTCTTGCTCGACGAATTGAAATGGCAAATGTGCATGTGCGCGCCGGTGGCGCCGGCATAGCCGATCAGGCGGATATAGGCTTCAACCGCGCTCTCGGGATCGATGCGCGACATGAAGGCGACATGGGTGAAGGTCGGCACGTCCTGCTTCGCAGCGAGCTGGCACACTGCGGTCAGCTCCTGCACGCCGGCGCCCGGCGCATAGGCGTTCAGGATGCCGATACCGATGCCGCCCTCGTTGAGGCCGCGGGTGAGGCGCTCGAGGATGCCCGATACCTCCGCATCGGTTGCGACGTTGTCCATCCAGCGGCGATCGCGCATGGCGTTGCCGAACGCTTCCAGCGAGCTCTCCGCATTGGAGCCCGTCATCGCGCCGATGCGGGCAAAGGCCCAGTTGGTGGCGGCACCGTAGTTCAGCACGCGGCCCTTCCGCGCCTGGCGCTCGTACCAGGACCCGACCGGCAGCACGCCGGCCTCGAGATCGAGCGACGTGGTGACGCCGTCGAACGCCTGCATGCGGTCGGCCGGGATCGACTGGCCATGGGCGTGCAGATCGATGAAGCCGGGGGCGACCACGAGCCCAGTGGCGTCGATCACCCGCTCGGCGCCGCCGAGGCCCGTGCCGACGGCGGCGATCTTGCCATCCACCACCGCCACGTCGCCAACGGCGTCCATCCCGCTCGCGGGATCCACCACCCGGCCGCCAGAGATCACCAAACCGCTCATCTCGTCACTCCGAAAAGCTGAAAGCCAAAGGCCCCCGAAGTCCCGGCAGCTTCGGAGGATGAAACCGGCCACATCGCAGGACCGTCCCGGCGCGCATGATGCAGATTCTGGAGAGAACGACCACCGCTGCGGATGCCGATACTGCATGCGTATTGCCGCGCAGCTATCGCGAAAGCGTGCAGACAGGATGCAGTCTCGGGTTGCAACTTCGCCAATGCCAAGCTATGGGATGCACGCAATTTCAATTTCTGGAGGCGACCGTGTCTACGACTGCACGCTTCCCGGGTTCGCCGCGCGATACCTAGCGCGTCCCCCGGGATCGATACCCGGGTGAGATCACAAAACCCTACAACAGATCGAATTTTCCGCGGCCTGTCGGCGCGCGATTGCGAACTTGTGTCATGATACTCAATGTCCTGCCGGCCCCTTGTCAGGTGGCCGGACGTTCCGAGCTGCTCGAAAGGCGGCTTCGGCGATATCATCCGCGTTTCCAGGACGCCGTACGTGCCCTGGCCGCGCGGCACCCGCGCTTGGCCGACCTCGCCGCGAGCTTTCCCGCGCTCCTCTTCGCGCTGGCTGTTCCGCGGACACGGCTCGATCCAGCACGCGCGATAGCATGCGTGGTCGACGGCGCTCCCCTCGCGCAGGTCGCCGCACCTGCCGATCTGCCCATGTGGCTGCGCAAGCTGCCGCCGGAGGCATTCGTGCGCCCGGTCCCGCGCTTGCCTGACGGCGAGCTGTTTCGCCGACAGATCGCGAACCACCTTCCGCGCTCGCTCAAGCTCGCGCCGTGCTGGCTTCAGCTCGTCGCCGACACCGCCGAGCTCGCGCATGAGCCGATGGCTGCGTGGATTGCGCGTGAGTTCGTCCGCGAGCCACAGCGTGTGAGGACTGCGCGGTTGCGGCTCATCTGTCTCTGGGCGTGGTTTTCCTCTCAGCCCACGACATTGGGGCACGATCTGATCGAGAGGCCGTGGACGCCGGACCTGCGGATCGATGCCGCACGTTCGGCCGCAGAGGATTGGCGAACGATCGTTGCCTTGCACACCAACCTCGGCCGCCTGCCGATCGCCGACATGTGGCTGCGGCCCGGCCGGATGGCAGGTTACGAATTCGTGCCGCTGGATTCCATTGCCGCCATCACCGAAGAGGCAAAGGCGATGCGGAATTGCCTCAACTCCTATGGCGGCGACCTCGCACACAATCGGTCGCGGCTCTGGAGCATTCGGAAAGACGGAGAACGGGTCGCGACGTTGCGGATCGCGCGCCGCTACCGCGATCCGCTGCCGAACATCGTCGAGCTCGAAGGTCCCGGCAATGCGACGGCATCGCAGGAGCTGTGGTGGGCGGCACGTCAATGGCTGCACAAGCACGACTTGTCGCAGATCGACATGAAGCAACATGCTTGGGAAACCGCGCCGCTGGATCGCGAAAGCTGGGTGTCGCTGTGGCGGCCATACTGGCTCGCCAAGCGCCGCATTCCGGACTGGCTGCCGATGGCGGCGTCGCGCAGGGCGCTCGAAGCACTGTGAGTGGAAATGGTGCCAACGGAAGTCCATTGCAGCCCGTACGCGCTCTCGTTCTCGCGGCATGATCTGCCCGAGCTATGCTCCGCTTCACACCCCCTCCAAGGAAAGGGCGCAGGGAAGACCGCATAGGCGTTAAGTTTATTCTTGAGTGTTGGAATCACACGTGATTCCAAGGGGCATGGCAGACGAATCGCTTCTGAACGAGGACTGGACGAGAGTGGTTGCGCAGCTGGGTGGAGCTGAGCAGCTTGAGACGAGTGCGCGCCAGACGAAGGCTTTCGTGCGGCGGCGCCAAATTCCAG
>NZ_JAFCKP010000017.1 GCF_018130245.1 Bradyrhizobium sp. SZCCT0231 | reverse complement strand
GCGCTTGGGCGGCACCTGCGCGAGCCTCCCCGAAAACGTCGGTATCAATCCATGCCTGCGCTACCTTAACGCCTATGGGGAAGGCCGGGTGCCGGCTGGCACCCACGGTCCACTGTGCGAAAGCACACGCAGAAAACTGCACAGCGGCATACAGGTGAAGCCCAACACACGGCCTTCCCTGCGCAGTGGTTTGACGGCTTATGCCTGCTCTCCCCGGAGCCGAGTTCCTTCTGGCCTCCGTCACCTCGCGAATTGGCGATACCTCCAGACCCGGTTGAGCCTCGAGGCATCTCCGCAAGGCTTGACCGTAGCAACGACGGTCAGGACCACACGGTTTTGCCGTACGCGTCGGCCCGGCTTCGCTTTAGCAGCTTCGCCGGACATAGCGCCATCCGTCCGCACGCCAGTCAAGACCTCACGAGGTTCATCTCGCCCTGGTCCGCCTCGCATGCCCGACGCTGCCGCGTCCACCGCACCCCGATCCACGTTCGTTACGACGTACGATCGCCCCTCTTCGAGGACCGGAATGGCGGAATAATGCCGCAAATCCGAATTTCGGTAAAGTGGAATATTTTTGTTGGCGGGGGTTGACGAGGTTTTGGCGGGAGATGGGTGTTTTGCCCGACGGGTCAGAACCGTTGCGATCGATGTCAGCTTTCGGTTGCGCCTCTTCGAAAAGGTGCAGTCACGCTGTGCGTTGACCCCTCATTTCATGGTGATAGTCTCGTAACTCGCAGCCTGTCCGGGAGGACACCATGGGATGGTTTGACCAGCTGTTTGGGAGGCTGTCGGAGCCTGCGACCCCGCTCTTTGCGAGATTCAGGCGGAAATCAAGGGCACCGACCAACCCTGACCTTCTGAAAATCGCCAAAGACCGGAAGGGGCATATTTCCCGAAGAGCCGTCAGAGATGAGTATAATCGGCTGGTCTTGGAGAAGTACGCGCACGATAAGTCGTGATTGCCAAGACCCATCGAGGCCTTGCTCAGTGGCGAAACATGATGGTTTCGCAACTGCTCTATCCCCTACGCACCATCAATTGTCGTCATCCACCGACAGTAGCGTGGGATGGGTAGAGCGAAAGCGAAACCCATCAAGACCTTGCTCGATGGCAAACTGATGGGTTTCGCAAGTGCTCTACCCATCCTACCCACTCCCAGTTATTTGGGCCGGCGTCCCTTTATTGCGTGTGCGCGCGCGCTGCAGGTGATGCGGCCATCGGCATCCGCCGGCAGGCGCGCACGGACCTGCGCGATGAGCGTCTCGACGTCTGCGGGCTTCATCGCTGCAACGGCAGGCCGAAGCGCAGGAGACTTCAGGTTTGTTGTCCAGAAATCGTCGAAATTTGCAAAGGTCCGGTGCACTGTGATCTCTCGCGTTTGAACGTCCTCGAGACCTGCTCCGGTCCATAGGTCTCGCAACGTTTCCATGCGAGAGGCGTCCATCCGCGGCGGGCGGGTCGCCGCAAGGCCCATCGCTTTGATCTCATCGTAGATCGGATCGAGCGGAAAGCCGCCACCCAGCATGTCCCACATGTAGGTCACGACCGTACCGCCGGGGACAACGACTCGCACCATTTCGCTGACGCCCTTGGCGGGATCCGGAACGAATACGAGAACCAGGGCCATCACAGCCGCATCGAAGCTGCCGTCGGCGAA
This sequence comes from Bradyrhizobium sp. SZCCT0231, assembly GCF_018130245.1. GTDB lineage: Bacteria > Pseudomonadota > Alphaproteobacteria > Rhizobiales > Xanthobacteraceae > Bradyrhizobium > Bradyrhizobium japonicum_F. The sequence goes on along the minus strand of NZ_JAFCKP010000017.1, from coordinate 169,296 downwards.
AGGGAGCGCCATGGCATCACCCTGGTGAAACTTTGCCACGCGCGCCGCAGGTCGTGTCCGTGCAAAAGCAAGCTGCTCTCCCGAGGGATCAATGCCCTGAACCTCGACGGGGCTGCACCGCTCGACCAACAGTTCAGTGAAAGCCCCGTTGCCGCAACCGATGTCGATCCATCGCAAACCGGCAGGAGGCGCCAACCAATCAACGAATATCTCGCCGGCGAAGCGGCTCCAAACTCCCATCATCTGCTCGTAGGCAGCACCGTCGTCGAAGTGAATTGTCTGCTCTGCCATCTTGGAAGCCTCCCAGCCCAATCACGATCCTTGCTGACGATCCTTGCGACGATCCTTGCGACGATCCTTGGCTCGCGCCATTTTGCGCACAAAGGCCGTAGGATGGGTAGAGCGAAGCGAAACCCATCAATTCCTTCGCGCGAATAGAAACATGATGGGTTTCGCAAGTGCTCTACCCATCCTACGCGCTATACATCATCAGTTGTCGTCACCCACGTGATGTCCAGCAAACCGATCGTCTGCCCGGCGCAGCCGCCGGCAAAGCTCGCGATTGATGTTCTGCAGGACGATCACATAGGCGTGGATGTCGGCCTTGTAGCACGCGTAAAGCTTCTGGGCCGTCAGCTCGTACAACACAGTCGGCGCCTCCGCGACCACCGTGGCGGAGCGGTTCTGCATTTCGATCAACGTCATCTCGCCGAAGAAATCACCACGCTCCAGACGGGAAATCGGGACGACGCGCCCCGAATTCGTCCGTTTGCTCACCACGAGCCGGCCAGATTTGACGATGAACATCGAGCGCCCCGGCTCGCCCTCGGCCACGACGGTCGCGTTGGCATCGAAGCGGCACTCGACCAGCATCGAGATCAACAGGTCGAGGCTCGTATCCGGGAGACCGCCGAAGAACGGCGTCGCCAGCAGGAACGCTTTCAGATCGGGGGCCGCGACGGTCATTGCGTGAGGTTACGCCCCGCCGCTGACCGCGGCAAGAAACCCATCGCGCTTTCTGCGCGGAGGCAGGATGGGTTTCGCAAGTGCTCTACCCATCCTGCGCGCTGACACTACATGTGAGCCTTGATCGCCCATACCTCCTCCCCCGGTACCCCCATGATCCCCTTCTCCATCCTCGACCTCGCCCCCATCCGCCAGGGTGGCGATGCGGCGCAAGCGTTCCGCAATTCGCTCGATCTCGCCCAGCACGCGGAGAATTGGGGCTACAAACGCTTCTGGCTGGCCGAGCATCACAACATGACGGGGATCGCGAGCGCGGCGACGTCGGTGGTGATCGGCCATGTCGCGGGCGGGACCAAGACGATCCGCGTCGGCTCCGGCGGGATCATGCTGCCGAACCATTCGCCGCTGGTCATCGCCGAGCAGTTCGGCACGCTGGAATCGCTCTATCCCGGGCGGATCGATCTCGGGCTCGGGCGGGCGCCGGGCACCGACCAGTTCACCGCACGGGCGCTGCGGCGCGACCTCGCCACCACGTCCGAGAATTTTCCGCATGACGTGCTGGAGCTGCAGGCGCTGCTCGGCGACGTGCAGCCGAACCAGGCGATCCGCGCCGTGCCCGGCATGGGGACGAAGGTGCCGCTCTGGATCCTGGGCTCGAGCACGTTTGGCGCGCAGCTGGCGGCCATGCTCGGCCTGCCCTTCGCCTTCGCCTCGCATTTCGCGCCGCAGATGATGATGCCGGCGCTGCGCGAATATCGCGCGCGCTTCGAGCCGTCAGTGCAGCTCGACAAGCCCTATGCGATGGTCGGCGTCAACGTGTTCGCTGCCGACAGCGACGTGGAGGCGCAGCGGATGTTCTCCTCGCTGCAGCAGCAGTTCATCAATCTGCGCCGCGGCACGCCGGGGCCGCTGCCGCCGCCGACTGGCGACATGGACGCGCTGTGGTCGCCGGCAGAGAAGGCTGGCGTTGCGCAAGCGCTGGCGTGCTCGGCAGTCGGCTCGCCTGATGTGGTGGAAGCGAAGCTGAAGGCGCTGATCGCGGAGACCGGCGCGGACGAATTGATGACCACGGGCCAGATCTACGACCACACCGCGCGGCTGCGCTCGTTCGAGATCGCCGCGGAGGTGCGGGACCGGCTGGCGAAGCAGCCGGCGGTGTGAGGCGGGATCGCGCCAAGGTGAAGGTGCGCTCCCTCCCCCGCTTGCGGGGGAGGGTTGGGGAGAGGGTGTCTCCGCAATAGGACAATCCCCTAGAGGAAAGAGCCCTCACCCCAACCCTCTCCCGCACGCGGGAGAGGGGGCGCACCGCGCGCGTGGCGAGCTGCTCAGCCCAATCCTCTCGCGCCCGCTAATCCGCAAACCCAAACAGCTTGGCCGGATTGTGCACCAGGATCTTCTCCAGCTCCGTCTGGTCGGGGGCGTAGCGGTACATCAGCTCTAACAGATCGGCGTCGTTGGGCGGCTGCTTCACCGAGACCGGATGTGGCCAGTCGCTGGCCCAGACGCAGCGGTCGGGAGCGGCCTCGATATAGGCACGCGCGATCGGGACCACGTCGTCGTAGGGAGCCCCGGTCTTCGAGGTCTTCTCGCCGAGCGACAGCATGACCCAGAAATTGCCCTTGTCGAGCAGCTCCAGCATCTTGCGCAGGTTCGGGTCGGCCTTGCCGGCTTCCGGATCAGGGCGCGCCATGTGGTCGATCAGCACGGGGACGTCGAGATTCTCGTACTTGGCGACGCTCGACATGATGCCGTCCTTCTCCGGCTGGATCTTGACGTACCAGCCGAGCTCGCGGATGCGGGCGATGGCGCGGGCGAAATCGGCGTCCGACAGCACCGCGCCGAGCTCCTGGCGGAAGCTGAACCGGGCGCCGCGCACGCCGGCGTCATGCAGCTTGGCGAGATAAGAGTCGCTCGCTTCGGCGAACACCAAGGCATTGGCGCAGCCGCGATAGTTCGGGCCCATCGCTTTGAGCCCGTCGAGCACGACGGCGTGGTCGGCGCCGTAGGTCGTGGTCTGCACGATGATGCCGCGCTCGATGCCGAGCGCCTTGTGCATGCGCAGCGCCGCTTCCCAGGTCGCGGTCGGCATCCGATAGGCGGCGCCGGGACGCTCCGGATATTTGTCGATGGGACCCAGCACGTGGAACTGGCTGTCGATGGTCTTGGGCGGCGGCGCCTTCACCGGCCGGCGCGGATTGGGATCGAACGGCAGATAGGTCGGCATGCAAACGCTCCTTCAGTCGATCACGGCGGTGAAGTCGCACTGCACCAGCGCGCCGCCATCCATGTTGTCCATCGGCAGCGCATGGCGCGCGGGCCGGGAATGCTCGTCCGGAAACATCTTCAGCCATTCGACATTGATGGGCCCGCGGTTGCCGCGGTCCTTCAACCACACCGTCATCTTGATGATGTCGTCGGTGGTGCCGCCGGCGGCCTCCACCGTCGCCTTCATGTGCGCGAACATGTTGGCGCACTGGGCGTCGAGGCTCTCCGGCATCGCATTGGTCGCAGGATCGCGGCCGAGGATGACGCCCGACATCACGAGATTGCCGATGCGGCAGGCGTTCGGGATCGGATTGACGTGCTTGAAGCCGCCGATGTGAATGCTCTTGCGCCGCGTTTCACCCGTCATGGTGCGCTCCCTGCTTGTTGTTGCTTCAGACGAACTGGCACGACACCGAGCCGAAGGCACCGTAGTCGGCATGGAAGGTGTCGCCGCGGCGGATGTCGACCGGACGCGTGAACGATCCCGCCAGCACCACCTCGCCGGCGGCGAGATGTTCGTCGTGCGGCGCGAGGCGGTTGGCAAGCCAGGCGATGCCGTTGGCGGGGTGATTGAGCACGCCGGCGGCAAGCCCGGTCTCCTCGACCTCGCCGTTGCGGAACAGCAGCGCGCCGATCCAGCGCAGGTCCGCATCCATCGGGCGGATCGGCCGGCCGCCGAGCACCAGCGCGGCGTTGGCCGCATTGTCCGAGATCGTATCCATGACCTTTCGCGTCTTGCCCGTTTCAGGATCGACGCGATGCATGCGCGTCTCCAGAATCTCCAGCGCGGGCGTGACGTAATCGGTGGCGTTGAGTACGTCGAAGATGGTGCAATCGGGCCCGCGCAGCGGCGCCTTCAGCACGAACGCGAGCTCGACCTCGATGCGCGGCGCGTGGAAGCGGTCGAATGGAACAGGCGTGGCGTCGGCATAGAACATGTCGGCGAACAGCACGCCGTAATCGGGCTCATTGATGCCGACCGCATTCTGCATCGCCTTCGAGGTCAGGCCGATCTTGTGGCCCTTGATGACGCGGCCGCGGCCGAGCTGGAGCTTCGTCCAGGCGCGCTGGATGGCGTAGGCATCCTCGATGCTGAAGTCGGGGTACTCTTTCGAGAACATCGGGATCAGCGCCTTGGTGCGCTCGGCTTCGTCGAGGCGCGCGGCAAGGCGTTCGATCGTCGCAACATCCAGCATGATCTATTGCTCCGCGGCCACGGTGTTACGGAGCACGCCGATGCGGCTCGACTCGACCTCGACGACATCGCCGACCTTCAGCCAGCGCGGCGGATCGAAGCGCGCGCCCGCGCCGGTCGGCGTGCCCGTCACGATCATGTCGCCGGGCTTGAGCGTGGCGAAGGTGGAGAGATAGGAGATCAGGAAGTCGAACGGAAACATCAGCCGTTCCGTCGTGTCCTGCTGCCGCACCTCGCCGTTGACGCGCGTGACGATGTCGTGCGGACCGCGCGGATCGAGCTCGTCCGCCGTGACGATCCACGGGCCGATGCTGCCGGAACGGTCGAAGTTCTTGCCCTGCGTGACGTTGAACTTGCCGTGGCGCAGCCAGTCGCGAATCGTGCCCTCGTTGCACAGCGTCATGCCGAAGATGTGCGACCAGGCTTTCTCCCGCGGGATGTGGCGACCGCCCTGCCCGATCACGATGACCAGCTCGCCTTCATAGTCGAGCTGGTCCGAAACCTTGGGCTTCTCGATCGGCTGGCCGGAGCCGGTCATCGAGGACATGCTGCGGACGAACAGGCTGGGATATTTGGGCAGGTCCGAACTGTCTTTATATTCGGCATTGCGCTCGGCGTAGTTGACGCCGATGCACCAGAGCTTCTCCGGCGCCAGCACCGGCGGCAGCAGGACGAGCTTGTCCAGCGTATAGTCCGGCTTCTGTCCGGCGACGACCTCCTGCGCATCGGCGAGCGCATTCGCCGCGATCAGCGCCTTCACATCGGAAAAGTCGCGGCCGATGCGCTTGGTCAGATCGACCACGCCGCCTTCGACGGCCGCGCCGTAGCGCGGCTCGCCGTCCACGAGATAGCTCAGGAGTCGCATTGTATTTCCTCCAATGATCTTGAGGCAGCTGGGCCCGAGACAGACCCGCGCGCTCAGTCTTTCGATTTGGGCGTCTGGAAGACGGTGTTGAGCGTCACGATCTCGCCGAGGCGGGCGTAACGCGGGCCGCCGATGCGTGCGATCGGGTCGAGCGCCTTGGTCTCGACCTTGCCGTCATTCACGAGGCCGTCGCGGATGTGGAACATGACGACCTCGCCGACGATGAGCCGGCTCTTCGCATCACCGAATTCGAGGCACTGCCGGAAACGGCACTCCATCGCGACCGGCGCGGCGGCGAGCCGGCGCACCTTGATGCGCTCGCAGGGCAGCGTCTCCAGCCCGAGATGCTCGACCTCGCTGATCTCAGGCGGATGCTCGACGGAGCTGTCGTGCACCGCCGACATCAGCGGAGTGTCGGCGATGTGGATCACATATTCCTCGGTATCGAGGATGTTGTGCGCGGTGTCCTTGTAGTCGGCGCCCTTGCGGCCGACGCTGATGGCGAGCATCGGCGGCTTCTGCGAGACGAAGGTGAAGGCGCTGAAGGGGGCGAGGTTAAGCACGCCGCTGCGCGACAGGCTCGCCACCCAGGCGATCGGGCGCGGCACCACGATGCCGGTCATCAGCCGGTAGATGCGCTCGGCACCGAGCTCGGTGGGATCGATCCGCATCGATCAATCCGCCCTGATATTGGCCTTGCGCACCACCGGAATCCACTTGGCGTCCTCGCGCTCGAGATAGGCCTTGAATTCGCCCGGCGTCATCGGCGTGGCTTCGCCGCCGAGCTTTTCGAACTTGTCGATCACGGCGGGGTCCTTCAGGATCGCAACCAGCGTCTCGTGCAGCTTGTCGACGATCGGCGCCGGCGTGCCTGATGGCGCGAACAGGCCGGTAAAGGTCTGGCCGTCGAGATCCTTGTAGCCGAGCTCGGCGAAGGTCGGCACGTCCGGCAGCGACTTCAGGCGATGCGGTGAGGTGACGGCGAGCGCGCGGAACAGACCGGCCTTGATGTGCTGCAGGCTGACCGTGAGCTGGTCGAACGCGAACTGCACCTGGCCGCCCAGGAGATCGTTGATGGCCGGCGCATTGCCGCGGTAATGCGCCGTGACCCATTGCAGCTCGAGGCTGGACTGCATCAGCTCGCTGAGCAGATGATTGGTGGTGCCGGGGCCGGGCGAAGCCATGGTCAGCTTGCCGGGCTCGCGCTTGGCGAGATCGAGAAACTCCTTGAGCGTGGTCGCCTGCACCGACGGATGAACCTCGAGCACCAGCGGCGTCATCGAGATCGTCGAGATCGGCATGAAGTCCTTTTTCCAGTTATAGGCTTCGCGCTTGTTGATCTCGGTCGCGAACAGCACCGGGCCGTTGGCGCCGACGAACAGCGTGTAGCCGTCGGGCGCCGACTTCGCGAAGGCTTCGCCCGCGATCATGCCGCCGGCGCCCGCCTTGTTCTCGATGACGAAGGGTTGGCCGAGCTTTTCCTGGAGCTTGTCGGCGACGATGCGCGCGGCGCTGTCGACGTTGCCGCCGGCGGGATAGGGCACGATCAGCTTGACGTTGCGCGCCGGCCATTGCTGGCCCGACGCCGGCGCGGCCAGCATCGCAGTGACGGCAGCTATGGCAATCCAGATTAATCTCATGTTAACCTCCCGGCAGCGCTTCCAACTCACTTCGAACGCCCTGACGTCGCGCAAGACAGCTCAAAAGGCATTCCGATTCGAGCGCAATCTCCAGATGCGCGCTTGCCCTGTCGAGCTAATTGTGGCGTTCTTGTCCATATTATGGACAAGAGACGTTCAGCGAAATCCGCCCGCAGCGCCGTGGAACCGCGACAGGGCGCACAGGCGATCCGGCGCGCGCTCGCGGTGCTGCGCATCCTTGCTGCGGGTCGCGAAGACGGTGTGCCATTGGCCGAGGTGGTCCGGGCGACGGGCCTCACCCGCCCGACCGTACATCGGATCGTCCACGTGCTGATCGAGGAAGGCATCGTCGAGCGACATGGCAGGAGCGGCCGCTACGCGATCGGCAACCAGGTGCCGGAACTGGCGCTGGCACGGCCGCGGCCGTCGCGGCTGCAGATCGCCGCCAATCCGTCGCTGCAACGTGCCTCCACCGAAATCGGCGACACGCTGTTCCTGACGGTGCGCACCGGCAACGACACGCTCTGCGTCGATCGCCGGATCGGAATCTATCCGATCCAGGTGCTGTCGATCGAGATCGGCGCGCGCCGGCCGCTCGGCGTCTCCAGCGCCGGCGTCGCCATCCTCGCCGCGATGCCGGCGCCGGAGGCGCGCAAGATCGTCGCAGCGAACGAGAAGCGGTTCGAGGCTTACCGGACCGACGTCGCGACGGTGCTCGGCGAGGTCACCGCCGCGCGACGGCTGGGATACGGCATGAGAGAGATCGGCCTGGTGCAGGGGACGAAATCGATCTCGACCTGGATCAAGACTCCGGACGGGCAGCCCGCCGCGGCGATGACCGTCTCCGCCGTTCGCACGAGGCTTGGGCCAAGGCGCGAGCAGGAGGTGGCGGAGATTCTGCTGCGGGAGGCGCGGATCATCGAGCAGGCGATTGGGGGGTAATCACAGTCCAGCGCTCAGCCGGCGGTCCTTCGCCTCTCCCCGCAAGCGGGGCGAGGGGGCGCACCGCGAACGCGGCGCTGTCAATGGCTGACTTCATACGCATTTTTGTGGCACAACGCCCCCTCCGCCGACCGACCAACGAGGCCACGCATGCCCGCACCAAAACCGCCTGCCTTCGAGACCCTGAGCCTGCATGCGGGCCAGCATCCGGATCCCACGACCGGCGCCCGGGCGGTGCCGATCTACCAGACCACGTCCTACGTGTTCCAGGATTCCGACCACGCCGCCGCGCTGTTCAACCTGGAGCGCGCCGGCCACATCTATACCCGCATCTCCAATCCCACGACCGGCGTGCTGGAGGAGCGGCTCGCCGCGCTGGAAGGCGGCGTCGGTGCGATCTGCACCGCAAGCGGCCAGGCGGCGATGCACCTGGCCATCGCGACGCTGCTCAATGCCGGCGACCACATCGTGGCGTCGAGCTCGCTCTATGGCGGCACCATCAACCTCTTGGCGCACACGCTGCCGCGCTTCGGCATCACCACGACATTTGTGAAACCACGCGATCTCGACGCGTTCCGGTCGGCGATCAAGCCGAACACGAAGCTCGTGATCGGCGAGACCATCGGCAACCCCGGGCTCGAGGTGCTCGACATTCCCAAAGTCGCGGCGATCGCGCATGAGGCCAAGATTCCGCTGCTGATCGACAACACCTTTGCAACGCCCTATCTCAGCCGCCCGATCGAGCTGGGTGCCGACATCGTGATGCATTCGGCGACCAAATGGATTGGCGGCCACGGCATCGCGATCGGCGGCGCGATCATTGATGGCGGCCGCTTCGACTGGCGCGGCTCCGGCAAGTTCGGCGTGCTGACCGAGCCCTATGGCGGCTATCACGGCATCGTCTTCGACGAGCAGTTCGGCACGGCCGCCTTCATCATGCGCGCCCGCACCGAAGGCCTGCGCGATTTCGGCGCCTGCCTGTCGCCGACCAACGCATTCCAGCTATTGCAGGGCGTGGAAACGCTGGGCGTCCGCATGGATCGCCACATGCAGAACACGCACCTGGTGCTGGAGGCGCTGAAGTCCAACAAGGCTGTCGACTGGGTGCTGCATCCGTCGCTGGAGACCCATCCCGACTATCAGCTCGCCAAGACGCTGCTGCCGCGCGGCGCCGGTTCGATCGTCTCCTTCGGCATCAAGGGTGGCCGGCCCGCGGGGCGCAAGTTCATCGAACAGCTGCGCATGATCAGCCATCTCGCCAATGTCGGCGATGCCAAGACGCTGGTGATTCATCCCGCCTCGACCACGCATCAGCAGATGGACGCCGAGCAGCTCAAGGCCGCCGGCGTCGGCGAGGAGCTGGTGCGGCTCTCGGTCGGCATCGAGACGGCAAGCGATATCATCGACGACCTCAACCAAGCGCTGCGCATCTCGCAAAAGGCCTGACACCATGAAGCTTTCCGTCAACGGCACCGATGTGTTTGTCGCAACCGGCGGCCGCGACTTCGACAAGTCCCTGCCCGCGGTCGTCTTCATCCACGGCGCCGGGTTCGACCATTCGACCTGGGCGCTGCACACGCGCTGGTTCGCCCATCATGGTTTTTCCGTTCTCGCGCCCGATCTGCCCGGCCACGGCCGCTCGGCCGGACCTTCACTCGGCAGCATCGCCGAGATGGCCGATTGGACGGCGGCGCTACTCGATGCGGCGGGAGCTGCGAAGGCGCATCTGATCGGTCACTCCATGGGATCGCTGATCGCGCTGGAGACCGCGGCACGCCATCCCGACAAGGTCTCGGCGCTGAGCCTGATCGGCACCGCCGCGACCATGACGGTGGGTCCGGATCTCTTGAAAGCCGCCGAAGCCAACTCGCAGGATGCCAACGACATGGTCTCGATCTGGGGCCTCGGCTTCAACGCGGAACTCGGCGGCAGCCTCGCGCCGGGTCTGTGGATGCATGGCGGCGCGCAGGCGGTGCTGAAGGCTTGCGAGCCGGGCGTCCTGTTCAAGGATTTGTCCGCCTGCAACTCCTATACGAATGCGCTCACCGCTGCGGCGAGCGTGAAGGTGCCGACGACGCTGATCCTGGGCGAGCGGGACATGATGACACCGGCCAAGGCCGGCAAGGCGCTTGCGGCCGCGATCCCGCATGCAAAGACAGTCGTGGTGCCCGGCGCCGGCCACATGATCATGGCCGAGCGCCCGGATGAATTGCTGGCGGCGTTGAAGGGCTAGGCGCCGCTCACGACCCCGGCGTCCACTTCCAGACGATGTCGGAGACGTTGACCGGCTTCGGGATCAGGCCAAGCTTTGCGAAGCGATCGGCGACCGCCTGCTGGCTTGCGACAATTTCGGCATCCAGCGGCACGACGCGGAAGTTGGAGCGATCCACGAAACGCCTGACGGCCTCGATGTCGACGCCGGTCGCGTCTGCCTGCGCTTTGGCGACGTCCTCGTGGTGTTCGTTGGCCCAGATGCCTTCGGACGCGAAGGTGGTGTTGAGCTTCGCGACCAGCGAAGGATATTTATCAACGAAATCCGTGTTGGCGATGTAGAAGGCGTTCGGCTTGTGCACGTCCTTGTCGAAAGCGATCACCCGCGCGCCCTCCTTCAATTCGGCGAGCGCGAGATACGGATCCCAGATCGACCAGGCATCGACCGAGCCCTTGATGAAGGCGGCCGTCGCATCGGCAGGCGCGAGCGACGCCGGCGTGATGTCGGACCAGGACAGGCCGGCCTTTTCGAGCGCCGCGACCAGGAGATTATGCGCGCTCGATCCCTTGCCGAAGGCGACGCGCTTGCCCTTGAGATCGGCGAGCGTCTTGATGGCCGAATCCTTCGGCACGATGATCGCCTGGGTGTTGCCTTCCGATTTCACCGCGGCGACGTAGCGGATCTTTGCGCCGCCGGCTTGCGCGAAGATCGGCGGGGAGTCGCCGACATAGCCGAAATCGACGCTGCCGACATTGATGGCCTCCAGCAGCGGAGGGCCGAACTGGAAATCGACCCACTTGATCTCGATGCCGAGCGGCTTGAAGGCATTTTCCAGAGTCTGGCGCTGGCGCACTGCCGGGAAGAAACCGCCCTTTTGCGTGCCGATGCGGATTTCCGCCGGCGTGCCCTCGGCGTGCGCGGGGGTTGCCAGGGCCGTCGCGAACAGGAGCGTCGTTGCAAGGATGTGTCGTCGGTTGATCATAACGCGGGTCCTTTCGGTGGGATTCAGTTGGCGAAAAGTTGCGAGCTCGCGCGACGGCTCCGCTCGGAGAACACCGCACGGGCGGCGCGCTCGGCCTCGCGGGCCGACCGGAATTGGCGGCCTTCGAGGCTGTCGAACAGGCGCTCGGAGGAGAAGAAACGGAAGCCACGCTCATCTCTCGTGATGATGCCGGCGGCGCGGTCGTGGATCTCGATGATGAGGCGTTCGACTGGGTCTGGGACATGACTGCTCGTTCGCCGAAATGTCGGCGTTCCTGTCTTGGGATTTTCGGTGTGAGGTGCTGCTAGGAGACGGTCAGCAACAACAACAGGCGCCCGTTGCCGCCGAGAAACAGCGCCGCGTCATGCACACATGCATGTCGTTGGGATTGCGCTGGTGATCGGTTCTCATATCGCGGCTTCGAGTTCGAGGAGCAGTTTCGATGCTTCGAATATCGAGCGGTTGGCACGATTGGTCAATGAAATGGCTATCCATATTTGGCAACGGCACGCTGGGGCGCTTCTCCCGCCGCAAGCACGGGCAGACGGATTCATCTCGCGATGAGTTCAACGCGCGTGAGCAGCGGGCGTGATACGCTCCCAAGGCCAATGGTATTGGAGGTTCCAGGCATGGCGGATACTCTGAAGGGGCGCACGGCGCTCGTCACCGGCGGCTCGCGCGGAATCGGCGCGGCCGTCTGTCGCGCGCTGGCCGAAGCAGGCGCGGCGGTGGCGATCAACTGCCGCGAGAGAATCGGCCAGGCCGAGCAGCTGGCAGGCGAGATCGGCAAGCAGGGCGGCCGCGCCATCGTGGTCGCCGCCGACGTCTCGCAAGCCGAGGCCGTGGCCGGAATGGTCGAGCGCGTCACCGCCGGGCTCGGGCCGATCGACATCCTGGTCAACAATGCAGGCATTGCCATCACGCGCGGCGTCGACGATCTCACCGAGGACGATTTCGATCGCACCATCCTGGTCAACCTGAAATCCGCTTTCCTGTGCACGCAGGCGGTGCTGCCGTCGATGCGCGCGCGGACATGGGGCCGCATCGTCAACATCTCCTCCGGCGCGGCGCGCGGCGCCGGCTCGATCGGGCCGCACTACAATGCGTCCAAGGCCGGCATGGAGGGCCTGACGCGAGGCTATGCGGCGCGGCTGGTGAAGGACGGCATCACCGTCAACGCGGTGGCGCCGTCGCTGATCGAGACCGACATGATGAGCGGCCAGCCCGCGCTCGTCAGCCGCATCCCGCTCGGCCGCTTCGGCACAGCGGACGAGGTGGCGAAGGCCGTGATGCTGCTGGTCGACAACGCCTACATGACCGGGCAGACCATCGCGCTGAGCGGCGGGATGGCGTTTAACTGAGGGCGTGGCGCCGCGGCGTGCACCTTCGTCCAAGCTCGGGGAATACCGCAGGGTTGGCAAAGCGAAGCGTGCCCACCCTTTGCGTGTGATTGGTGAGAATTCGTGGGCACGGCGCAAGTGCGCCTTTGCCCACCCTACGATTCTGCTGTTCGCAGCAGCGAGTGCCCTCTTCACCTCTCCTCGCGAGCGCGGGGCGAGGGAGACGAGAGAGCGGGCTCACCACATCGTCGCCGCAGCCCGCTCGGGCCAGATGCGATCATACTCCTCACCGCCGACCTTGTTCTGACTCATCTCGGCGAGGATCTGGCCGGGCGTCGGCAGCGTCTTGGGATCGACGCGCTTGTCGGGGTTCCAGAGATCGGAGCGGACGATGGCGCGGGCGCACTGGAAATAGATTTCCTCCACGTTCATCACCATGACGCTGCGCGGCGCCTTGCCCTCGACCTTGAACGAGGCCAGCAGCTCCGGATCGATCGACAGATGCGCGCGGCCGTTGGCACGGACCGCATTGCCGGATCCGGGGATCAGGAACATCAGCGACACCCTGGGATCGCGCACGATGTTGCGCAGGGAATCGACCCGGTTGTTGCCGCGGCGGTCCGGCAGCATCAGCGTGTTGGGATCGTGGATGCGGACGAAGCCGGGCAGATCCCCGCGCGGCGAGCAATCGATGCCTTCGGGCCCGATGGTCGCGAGCGCGGCGAACGGCGCCTTCTCGATGAAGACGCGGTAGAGCGGGGTGACATGGTCGGCGACTTTCACGGTCGAGGCGTCATTGGTGGCGCCGTAGATGGCCTCCAGCTGTTCGACCGTTTCGATCACCGTCATTCCACCTCTCCTTCCTGTACTGGCAACTAGTCTTGCCAGCCTTCATTCCTGATCACGCGCACGAGCTGGCGGCCGTGATAGTCCGCGCTGCCCGCATTGAGGATGGTGACGTCGGCAGTGGCCGAAGCGTCGTCGACAATGCGCGCAAGGCGATCGGCAATATTGCCGTCGCTGTGCCGGGCGCGCGCGGCAAGTCGCTGCGCCAGCACCTCCGGCGGCGCCGTGATCGCGACCACCACGACATTGGCATAGGTCCGGCGCAAGGCGACGATCACGGTGCGTGAAACGTTGACGACGACCGCGCGACCCGCGCGAATGTCGTCGTTGATTTCGGTCGGCAGCGCATAGGCATGTCCATGCGCCTCCCAGTGCACGGCGAAATCGCCGTGCTCGCGCGCGCGGCGGAATTCGTCCTGGTTCACCGCGATATTGTCTTCATCGGCCGACGACGCGCGCGTCACGACGCGGCGCGGGAAGACGATGTCGGGATCGTCGATGCAGGCCGCCTGAGCCAGCCGCAGCAAGGTGTCCTTGCCGGCGCCGCTGGGACCGACCACGAGCACGAGCCGGCCGGGGCCGATCGCACCCGCCTCGTTCTCGGCCGTGGTCGAGGTTTCGCTCATGCGACGCGGTGTCCCTCGCGCCAGACGCTGCGGACGACGGGAACGTGGCCTGCGACATGGACGCGGATCAGGTCGGCGCGCTTGCCGGTCGCGACCTCGCCGCGGTCGGTGAGGCCGACTGCCTCGGCGGGCGCCTTCGTCACTGTGCGAACCGCCGCCGGAAGGCTGATCGCCGGCACATGCTCGGGCAATTGCAGCGCCGCCATCAGCAGACTGGACGGGATATAGTCCGACGACAGGATGTCGAGCAGGCCCTCGCGGGCGAGATCGACCGCGGCGATGTTGCCGGAGTGCGAGCCGCCGCGCACGACGTTCGGCGCGCCCATGAGGATGTCGATGCCGGCCTGGTGCAGGCCGCGCGCAGCCTCCAGCGTGGTCGGGAATTCCGCCACCGAAACACGGTCGCGCACGGCGTCCGCGACGTTCTCCTCGGTGGTGTCGTCATGGCTGGCCAGCGGGATCTCGTACTGATGCGCCAGCGCCACGATCTCGCGCATGTTGGCCGCGGCATAGAGCCTCTGATATTCGAAGCGCTTTGCGAACAGCTCGTCGAGCTCGGCATCGGTCTTGCCGCCGCCCTTGCCGCGGTAATAGTCGCGCAGCTTGACCTCGTCACGGAACTGGCGCTGGCCCGGCGTGTGGTCCATCAGCGACATCAGCTTGACGTCGGGACGGTCGATCAGCTCCTTGGCCTCCTCGACCACGCTCGGCATCGGGATTTCGCAGCGCAGATGCAGGAAATGGTCGGCGCGTAGCAGGCTGGCCTCGCGCGCGGTGGTGATCGCGGCGGCAAGCACGCCGGCGCGGCCATCGACCTCCTCGGCGCCGTCCTCGCGCCAGACCCGGAGCGAATCGAACACGGTGGTGATGCCCGAGGTGGCGAGCTGGCCGTCATAGGAGATGACGGCGGCGATCGGATTCCAGAACACTTTTGGGCGCGGCACGTAGTGCGCTTCGAGATGGTCGGTGTGGAGCTCGATCAGGCCGGGCATGATCAAGTCGCCGCCGGCATCCTCGGCACCCGCGGGCGCCCTGCCCTCGCCGATCTCGGCGATGCGTCCATCGGCAAGCGCGAGCCAGCCCTGCTCGATCACCCGGTCAGCCAGCACGATCCTGGCGTTGGCGATCACTGTGTCCTTCGGCTTCATTTCCAATGTCCTTCAGGCCGCGGCGGCAAAGCTGGTGACGTCGACGATGCGGTCGGCAATCAGATGGCGGATTTCGTCGTCATGGACAATGGCGACCATCGCGACGCCCTGACGCTTCTTCTCCGCGACCAGCTCGACCACCACGGCGCGGTTGGCGGCATCGAGCGAAGCGGTCGGCTCGTCCAGCAGCAGGATCGGCAGGTCCGAGATGAAGCCGCGCGCGATGTTGACGCGCTGCTGCTCACCGCCGGAGAAGGTCGCCGGCGGAAGCTGCCACAGACGCTCGGGGATGTTGAGACGATGCAGCAGCTCGCCGGCGCGCGCCTGTGCATCGGTCCGGCTCATGCCGTTCACGATCAGCGGCTCGGCGACGACGTCGATGGTGGCAACGCGCGGTACCGCGCGCAGGAACTGGCTGACATAGCCGATGGTGGCGCGGCGGATGTTGAGGACCTGCCGCGGCTCGGCGGCGGCGAGATCGACCACCGCGCCGCGATGGCGGATGCCGATGCGGCCGCTGTCGCAGCGGTAATTGCCGAAGATCATCTTCAGGATCGACGATTTGCCGGCGCCTGACGGGCCCGACAGAACGACGCATTCGCCCGGATTGACGTGGAAGGTCACGCCGCTGACGACGGGCAATTCGATGCCGCCCTGCAGGTGCATCGTGAAGGTCTTTTGCGCATCGGCGACGTCGATCATGGCGGTCATCGAAAAGCTCATGGCGGAAGAATGGAGGAAACGAGGAGTTGCGTATAGGGCTCACGGGGATCGTCGAGCACCTGGTCGGTGAGACCGGTCTCGATGACGCGGCCGCCCTTCATCACCATCACGCGATGCGACAACAGCCGAGCGACCGCGAGATCATGCGTGACGATGATGACGGCGAGATGCAGCTCGGCAACGAGACTGCGCACGAGATCGAGCAGGCGCGCCTGCACGGAAACGTCGAGGCCGCCGGTCGGCTCGTCCATGAACACCAGCCGCGGCTCGGTGACGAGATTGCGGGCGATCTGGAGCCGCTGGCGCATGCCGCCGGAATAGGTGCGCGGCGCATCGTCGATGCGCGCGATGTCGATCTCGACGCGGGTGAGCCAGTCCGACGCAGTCTCACGGATGCGGCCATAGTGGTTCCAGCCCACAGCCATCAGCCGCTCGCCGACATTGGCACCGGCCGAGACCGCCATGCGCAGGCCCTGCGCGGGGTCCTGATGCACGAAACCCCAATCGGTGCGGAACAGGAAACGTCGCTCGGCTTCACCGAGCGTCGTGAGATCGCGCGTGACGCCGTCGCGCATCCGGTAGGACACATGGCCGCCGCTCGGTGCGAGCTGGCCCGACAGCATTTGCAGCAGCGTCGACTTGCCCGAGCCCGATTCGCCGACGATCGCCAGCACCTCGCCGGGATAGAGCGAGAACGACACGTCGCGGCAGGCTTTGATGCGGCCGAAGGATTTGCTGAGGGATTTTGCGACCAGCAGCGGCTCGTCGTTCTCGACCAGATTCTGATCAGCCATTCGAGGCCTCCTGCGCCTTCTCCTTGTACGGCGCGGCGCTGAGGCTGCCGTGATGGCCGGCGGCCTGGCGGCCCTCGCAATAATCGGTGTCGGAGCAGACGAACATCCGGCCGCCCTTGTCGTCGGTGATGATCTCGTCGAGATAGGAATTCTCCGCCCCACACAGCGCGCAGGGCGCGTTGAAGCGGTAGGGTTCGAACGGGTGATCCTCGAAATCGAGCGAGACCACCTGGGTGTAGGGCGGAATCGCGTAGATGCGCTTCTCGCGGCCGGCGCCGAACAATTGCAGTGCCGGGGAATTGTCCATCTTGGGATTGTCGAATTTCGGCGTCGGCGACGGATCCATCACGTAGCGCGCGTTGACCTTGACCGGATAGGCGTAGGCGGTCGCGATGTGGCCGAAGCGGGCGATGTCCTCGTAGAGCTTCACATGCATCAGGCCGTATTCGGCCAGCGCATGCATGCGCCGCGTCTCGGTCTCGCGCGGCTCGAGGAAGCGCAACGGCTCGGGGATCGGCACCTGATAGACCAGCACCTGGTTCTCGTTGAGCGCCGTCTCCGGGATGCGATGACGGGTCTGGATCACCGTTGCCTCGTCCGTCGCGGTCGTCGTCGCAACGCCGGCGGTCTTGGCGAAGAACTTTCGGATCGAGATCGCATTGGTGGTGTCGTCGGAGCCCTGGTCGATCACCTTCAGCACGTCCTGCGGCCCCAGGATCGCGGCGGTGACCTGCACGCCGCCGGTGCCCCAGCCATAGGGCATCGGCATCTCGCGGCTGGCGAACGGCACCTGATAGCCGGGGATCGCGATCGCTTTGAGGATCGCGCGGCGGATCATCCGCTTGGTCTGCTCATCGAGATAGGCGAAATTGTAGGCGGGCGCGTTCATTCCGCGGCCTCCTTCATGGCGTCGGGCGCATTGGCATCGGCAAACTCCTGACGCAGCTTGCGCAAGAGGCCGAGCTCGGACTGGAAGTCGACATAGTGCGGCAGCTTCAGGTGCTCGACGAAGCCGGTCGCCTGGACGTTGTCCGAATGCGACATCACGAATTCTTCATCTTGCGCCGGGGCCAATGCCTCCTCGCCGAGCTCACGGGCGCGCAATGCGCGATCGACCAGCGCCATCGACATGGTCTTGCGCTCACTCTGGCCGAAGGCGAGGCCATAGCCGCGGGTGAAGCACGGCGCTTCGGTCGCAGAACCCTTGAACTGATTGACCATCTGGCACTCGGTCAGCTCGATCGCGCCGAGCGGCACGGCGAAGCCGGCGTCTTCCGCTGAGAACTCCACCTCGACCTCGCCGAATCGGATCTCGCCGGCAAAGGGATGGTTACGGCCATAACCGCGCTGGGTGGAATAGCCCATCGCCAGCAAGAACCCTTCATCGCCTCGCGCGAGGTTCTGCAGGCGCAGATCGCGGTCTGCCGGAAAATTCAGCGGCTCGCGGGTGAGATCGCCGACGCTGGCGCCGTCCTCGGCCTCTGGCGAGGATTCGATCAGGCCGTCGCGTCCAAGAATGTCGGTGACGCGGGGCGTCGGCGCGGTCGAGGCTTCAGCCGTCGCCGGTGTCTCCGGCACAAAACCTTCGGCGAGCGAGGGGTCGAGCAGGCGGTGTGTGTAGTCGAAGGTCGGCCCGAGGATCTGCCCGCCGGGGATGTCCTTGAAGGTCGAGGACACCCGCCGTTGCACCCGCATGGCGCCGGTATCGACCGGCTCGCTGGCGCCGAAGCGAGGCAGGGTGGCACGGAAGGCGCGAACCAGGAAGATCGCCTCGATCAGATCGCCGCGCGCCTGCTTGATCGCGAGCGCCGCGAGCTCGCGGTCATAGAGCGAGCCTTCGCTCATGACGCGGTCGACGGCGAGTCCAAGCTGCTCCGAGATCTGGTCGAGGGTGACCTCCGGAACGCTTTGGTCGCCGCGCCGCGCATTTGCGAGCAGGCGATGGGCGTTCTCGATGGCGCGTTCGCCGCCTTTGACTGCGACATACATGCTTCAGCTTCCCTTGCTCACGACGCGCGTGGTGCGGGGGATCGCAACCACGGCATCATCGGCGACCAGCACCACATCGATACCGCGCGGAAACAGCGCTTCGTTCATATGCAGGCGCTCGAACAGGTCGAAAGGCTTGACCGACGCCTGCAGCGTGGCGACCCCATCGATGCCGGGGCCGCGCAGCTCGAAGCCGCGCCCCGAGACCAGGCTATCGACCTGAACGATCACCGTAGTCGAACGGTCCGGATACTCGCTCGTGCCGAGCGCAAAGCGATCGAGCGGCGGAAGCGCCGCGCCGTCGCCGATCACCGCGAAGCTCGCGATCGAGCAATCCCGCACGACCGGCGCGCCGGTGTGAAACTTCAGCCATTTCACCACGTCCGAGCTCTCCGCCATCCGCGCATCGAGCCAGAGCGGCGTATCGTGGTCGAACAGCGTCAGCGCGATCGCGGCTGTGCCTCGCATCATCGGCCCTGGCGTCCCCGCCATCGGCACGATGCGCTGAACCGAGCCAGGCCGTGCCATCGCGTCCATGACCGAGCGAAAGGTCGATTGCGCCGACAACACCTTGTCGGCGAAACCCGGTGGCAGCTCCGCAATCGTGGTCATGATCTCACCCCTCACCACGCACCATGGTGTAGAAATCAACCTTCGTCGCGGCGGTCTCGGCCGCCGCCTGCTCGCGCTTGACCATAAGCCGCTCGCGCAACGGCGCGATAACACTACGCTCGACGAGCCCACCGAAATCGCGGGACTGCACCAGCGCATCGCACAGCGCGATCAGCCGCGCCTTCTCACCGTCACGGCCGAGCGTGTAGCCGAACCCGACCTCGCCGCTCGCAAGCCGCACCGCGGCGCGCGACACCGTGGCTTCGCCGAGATTGAACGGCGCGCCGTCGCCGCCGACCCGGCCGCGCAGCATGACGAGCCCGTTTTCGGGCGTGCGCAAATCCTGATGGGCCGGCAGAGTGAGATCGCGGAGGCGAGCGGCGATCTCGCCCGCCTCCGCGTGCGCCAGCACCGCCATCGCGGCCTTGCGCTGGGCTTGCTGGGTATTGTGCTGGGTCACCTGGTCCACCGAGCCTTCTACAGAACTTGCCGCATCGAAGTTGTCTATGATAATAGACAACTTCATACGGATGCGCCATGACTGTTTCGTGACAATGATGTGATTTTCGGGCTAGGCTGACCGACGACATGAGCATGCAGGACACAGCCTCTTCGGGCGTCGCGCTGTGGCGCCTCGTCGCCGACGGCATCGAGCGCGGCATCGCCGACGGCCGCTTTGCCGCGGGCGACAAGCTGCCGGGCGAGATGGAGATCGCCGAAACCTATCGCGTCAACCGCCACACCGTGCGGCGCGCGCTGGCAGCCCTTGCCGAGCGCGGCCTCGTGCGCGCCGAGCGCGGCAGCGGAACCTATGTCGAGGCGCAGAAGCTCGCCTATCCCTTGCGCTCGCGCACGCGTTTCTCCGAGATCGTCGGCGCTGAGGGCCGTGAGCCGCATGGCCGGCTGATCGAGGCGACCGGTGACGTCGCGACGCGCGAGCTCGCGCGGGAGCTGGGATTGAAGACCGGCGCGCCCTTGGTGCGGATCGAAGCGATCCGCCTCGCCGACCGCACGCCGATCTGTGTTTCCACCACATGGCTATCGGCGGACCTGTTTCCGGATGCGGGCGCCGTGTTCGCGGCGACGCGCTCGATGACGAAACTGCTCGCACATTATGGCGTGCGCGATTATCGCCGCGGCGCGACCCGAATCACCGCCGGCATCGTCGACGCCACCGACGCCGCACGGCTCGATCTGGCGCTGGGGCGGCCGATCCTGGTGGTGGACGCCACCGACCACGACCTCACGGGCAAGCCGCTGGTGACGAAGCACTCGCGGTTTGCCGCGGAGCGGGTGGAGTTTCTGGTGGAGTCGTAGGGGACCCTCTCCACAAAACCGGAGCCGTAGGGTGGGCAAAGGCGCACTTGCGCCGTGCCCACGATCTTTCTCGATCAGTAAAAGTGGTGGGCACGCTACGCTTTGCCCACCCTACGGCACCTGCGATCAGGCCGCCGCCCTGCGCCCGATGATCGCAAAGCGCAGCTTGCCGGAGATGAAATCGATCGCGGCGACCGCGACCAGGATCATCAGGATCAGGAACGATACCTTCTGCCATTCCAGCACGCGGATCTGCTCGGCGAGCTGAAGGCCGATGCCACCGGCGCCGACGATGCCGATGATGGTGGCCGAGCGGGTGTTGGATTCGATGAAATAGAGCACCTGCCCGGCGATCACGGGCAGCACCTGCGGCAGCAGGCCGAAGCGAATCTCGTGCAGCGCGCTGCCGCCGGAGGCGCGGATGCCCTCGACCTGCTTCTGGTCGGCACCTTCGATCGCCTCCGAGAACAGCTTGCCGAAGGCGCCGAAATCCGACACCGCGATGGCGAGCACGCCGGCGAACGGACCGAGGCCGACCACGTTGATCCACACCAGCGCCCAGATCAGCGTGTCGACGCCGCGGATCGAATCGAGGAAGCGGCGGATCGGGAAGCGCAGGATGTTCGACGGCACGATGTTGCGCGCGGCCAGCAGGCTGACAGGCAGCGCGAACACGGCAGCCAGCGTCGTGCCGAGCAGCGCGATCGACAGCGTCTCGCCGAGCGCCTTCAGATAGACCGGCAGCGACGAGCCGGGATCGGGCGGGATCATCATCAATGTGATCCAGCCGAGCTGGCTGAGGCCGGCGAAGAAGCGCGACGGCGAGAAGTCGAGATCGACGAGCCCGTAGATGAGGATCGCGAACGCCGCGACGATCATCGCCGGCGTCGCGAGCCGCGCCGAGGCCGGCCGGTCGAACACGTCGGGGTAGCGCGCGCGAATCTGCGCGGCATCGACTTCCTGCGGCTTCGTCACGCCCGCGCCTCCTTGCCGAACAGGCGGCCGCGCAGCCAGCCGGTGGTGATGTCGATGATGAAGACCGTGACGATGATGGTGAGCAGGATGGCGCTGACGTCCGAATAATAGAACTTGCGGATGGCGACGACGAGCTCCTGGCCGATGCCGCCGGCGCCGACAAAGCCCATCACGGAGGCTTCGCGGACATTGATCTCGAAGCGCAGCAGCGCATAGCTGGCATAGCCGGCGGTCACCTGCGGCACGATCGCAAAACGCATGCAGGACAGCCAGCTCGCTCCGGTCGAGCGGATACCCTCGACCGGCTTCATGTCGGCATTCTCGACGATCTCGGAGAACAGTTTTCCCAGTGCGCCGGTGGAGTGGATCGCGATCGCGAGCACGCCTGCCATCGGCCCGAGCCCGAATGCGATGACGAAGACCAGCGCGAAGACGATGCCCGGGACGGTGCGGGCGAATTCGAGCAGGCGCCGCACGGTAAAGCGCAGCCAGGGCGCCGGCGAGGTGTTCTCGGCCGCGAAAAAATTGAGGCAGAATGCGAAAGTCGCGCCGATCAGCGTGCCGACATAGGAGATCAGCAGCGTCTCACCCAGCATCTTCAGCCATTTGCGCCAACCCCAGAACCACTCGCCGACATCGGTCCAGACCCGCTGGCCGTTGTCGAGGGTGAGGATGCGGTCGAAATAGCTGATGAAGTTGCCGAAATAGGTGAACAGCGTGCGCAAATTCACTTCGGCGCCGATCGCGGCGAGAACCAGCGCGGCAGCAAAGATCGCGGCTCCCAACAGGAGACGAAGCCGCCTGCGCGAAACCGCCTGGCGATAGGCAGCGTTGAGCACGGCGAGCTGCTGCTCGGGGAGGATCGAAACCGCTGTCGTCATCGCTCGAAACAGGTCCCGTCAAAGAAAGAGCCGGGTCCTTGGGACCCGGCTCAGGTGCATCGTCCCGAAGACTCAGGACGCCTTCTTTTTACGCAGCGCGTCGACGAACTTGATCAGCTCGATCGTGCCATCCCAGTCCTTGGTGGTGGCGGGATGAAAACCCTTCTTCTGGCCGTCGGACAGACGATCGAACGCGGCCTTGTCCTTGGCCGGCGCGTCGAAGAACGCCTTGGCAATGGCGGCCTTGGCGTCTTCCGGCAGGTCGGAATTGTAGGCATAGGGCCCGTTGATGATCGGCGCCGACTTGTGGATGATGCGGAAATCGTCCTTCTTCATCGCCGAGCCGTCGGCGTTCTTCAGCATGCCCTTGGTCAGCATCTGCGCCAGCGTGGAATCGTCGTCGCTGGTCCACTGGTTGGCGGCGACGTCGACCGTGCCCTGCGCCAGCGCCAGCATCGCGTTCTCGTGGCTGCCGGTGAAGACGACCTTGCCGAAATAGCCGTCGGCATCGTGGATGCCCATCTTGTCGAGCTCGAAGCGCGGCACGTTGTTGCCGGAGGTCGAGTTCGGGTCGACGAGGCCGAGGTTCTTGCCCTTGAGGTCATCGACCTTCTTGTAGGCGTTGCTCGCCTTGACGAAGAACACCGAGTAATAGCCGGTCGAGCCGTCGGCGTTGATGTCGTTGGCGAAGGCGTCGGTCTTGACGCCGGTCAGGCGGGCGCGGGCGAACGAGGCCGAGCCGTAGCTCGCGATGTGGATATTGCCGGCGCGCTGGCCTTCGATGACGGCGGCATAATCGTTGGCGATGCGCAGCGTGACCTTCACGCCGAGCTCCTTGGAGAGATAGCTCACGAACGGCGCCCAGCGCTCGGTGACGCCGGAGGCGTTCTCGGCCGGGACGACCGCGAAGGTCAGCTCGGGATATTTGGCCTTCCAGTCCTCAGCGGAGGCCGAGGCGGTGAACGCGAGCGCGGCGGCGCCGGCAAGAACTAGTCTGCGAGTGAACATGATACCCTCTTCATCGGTTGGGGTCGGTTGACGCAATACTGGCAACAAAAGATGCGGCGCGGCTCAGGCGGCCGCGGCCGTTCCGAGCGCCGGCACGCCCTCGGGCGCGGGGACAGGCATGCCGCCCATGACGTCGGCGGCTTCGAGATCGTAGAGCTCGCGCGCGACGTGATCGGTCAGCGCGGACGGCGCGCCGTCGAACACCACGCGGCCGGCGGCCATGCCGATCAGGCGGTCGCAATAGGTCCGCGCCAGATCGAGCGAATGCAGGTTGCAGAGCACGGTGATGCCGAAATGCTTGTTGATGCGCAGCAGCGCATCCATCACGATCTTGGTGTTGCGCGGATCGAGCGAGGCGATCGGCTCGTCGGCGAGGATGATATCGGGCTGCTGCACCAATGCGCGGGCGATCGCCACGCGCTGCTGCTGACCGCCGGAGAGCTGGTCGGCGCGCTGGGCGGCGAGCGAAGCGATGTCGAACTGCTCGAGCGCCGACATTGCCAGCGCCTTGTCCTGCTCGGGCCAGGTTTGCGACAGCGAACGCCAGGCGGGCATCGTCGCAAGGCGCCCCATCAGGACGTTGGTGAGCACGTCGAGCCGGCCGACCAGGTTGAACTGCTGGAAGATCATCGCCGAGCGCGCGCGCCACTGCCGCAGCTCCTTGCCGCGCAGCAAGGTGACGTCGACGCCGTCGAACAGGATGCTGCCCCCGGTCGGGGTCACAAGGCGGTTGATGGTCCGCAGCAATGTCGACTTACCGGCGCCGGATCGCCCGATCACACCGACGAAGCCGCCGGGGGAAACTTGAAACGAAGCGTCGTCCACCGCGGCTTTTGCGCCGAAGCGACACGTCAGACCATCCACCACCAGCATGCAGGGCTCCAGAGTAGCTGGAGCCAACCGCTAACGTCCATGCTTAACACTTGTGTGACAGCGCCGCTGCAGTGCGGCGATCCTGCACACCTCATCCCCTGTCATCTCGGCGTCATGACATCGTCATCAAGCCGCTCGAAGAGAAACGCCCGCCCTCGCACTTCGGATGCAACATGGCCGCCAAAGCCCTCTCGGTTCAGCCGACCATCGATCCCTCGGCCAAGCTGCATGACACCAGGCTCGGCGCCTATACCGAGGTCGGCGCGCGCACGATCCTGCATGAAGTGACGATGGGCGACTACTCCTATGTCGTGAACAATTCGCAGATCACCTACAGCACCATCGGAAAGTTCTGCTCGATCGCGGCGATGACGCGCATCAATCCAGGCAACCATCCGATGCACCGCGCGACGCAGGCGCACTTCACCTATCGTTCCAGCGCCTATTTCGAAGGCGAGAGCGACGATGCCGAGTTCTTCGACTGGCGGCGCCAGCATCACGTCCATATCGGCCATGACGTCTGGATCGGCCATGGCGCGATCGTGCTGCCGGGCCGCAACATCGGCACCGGCGCGGTGATCGCCGCCGGCGCCATCGTCACCAAGGACGTGCCGGCCTACACCATCGTCGCCGGCAATCCGGCCCGCATCGTGCGGCGGCGGTTCTCGGAGGAGATCGCCGGGCGCCTCGCGAAGCTCGCCTGGTGGGACTGGGATCACGACAAATTGCGCGAGGCGCTGCCCGATTTCCGCAGGCTCGGGATTGAAGATTTTCTGTCGACATACGAAGCACGGACGAGCTTTCTCGCCAATTCTCCCAGCAAACGAAGCGCGGTCGCGTGACAGACATTTTTCTCGAAGGCGGCCGGGCCCTGATCGGCGCCGAGCTCGTCGAAGCCTCGCTTCTCGTGTCCGGAACGGACATTGCAGAGGTCGATGCTTCTTGCGGCCGTGCGCGGCTGGCGATCGATGCCCGCGACCTGCTGGTGCTGCCCGGCATCGTCGATCTGCATGGCGATGCCTTCGAGCGGCAGATGATGCCGCGCGCCGGCGTCGATTTCCCGATCGATGTCGCGCTCGCCGACAGCGACCGCCAGGCGATCAGCAACGGCATCACCACCGTCTTTCACGCCACGACCTGCTCCTGGGAGCCAGGCCTGCGCAGCGCCGACAATGCACGTGGCCTGATGGAGGCGATCGAGCGGCAGCGCCCGCAATTCGCTGCCGACACCCGCTTCCATCTGCGCCACGAGACCTACAATCTCGACGCCGAGGCCGAGATCGCCCAGTGGCTCGCCGAGGGCCGCGTCGACCTGTTCGCCTTCAACGACCACATGGACGGCACCGTCGCTGACATGGCCAAACCGCGCAAGCGCAACCGCATGGTGGAGCGCACCGGCCTGTCGAGCGAAGAATTCGACCGGCTGGTCGAACGCGTGATCTCGCGCGCCGACAAGGTTCCCGCTTCGGTGTCGCGCCTGGCCGCTTCTGCCCGCGCGGCGGAGGTGCGGATGCTCTCGCACGATGACGCGACGCCGGCGATGCGACGGGAGTTTCGCGAGCTCGGCGCTGACATCGCGGAGTTTCCGATCAACGAGGAGACGGCGCGGGCGGCAGCGAGCCACGGCGATGCCATCGTCTATGGCGCGCCGAACGTCGTGCGCGGCGGCAGCCACACCGGCTGGACCAGGGCCTCCGACATGATTGCCAAGGGGCTCTGCTCGGTGCTGGCGTCGGACTATTATTATCCGGCGCAGCTGCTCGCCGCGTTCCGCCTCGCGGCCGATGGCGTGGTGCCGCTGGCAGCGGCCTGGGATTTGGTCTCCGCCGGCCCGGCGCGCGCGACCGGCCTCACCGATCGCGGCCTGCTTGCGGAGGGACGCCGCGCTGACATTCTGCTCGTCGACGACAGCGTGAAGCTGCGGCCGCGGCTGATCGCGGTGATCTCAGGCGGCAAGCTCGTGCATCTCACCGATGCGACGCGGCTGCTCACAGCGATGGTCGCGCCGCGCGAGGCTGTCGTCGCGGCCTAAATTGGTTATGCTCGGGCGATGACAGGTTTTCCCCGCTACGCAATCTATTTTGCCGCAGGCCGCGACAGCGCCCTCTCCCGCTTCGGCGCCGGGCTGCTCGGCTACGACGCCTATTCCGGCGACGAGGCGCGGTTTCCGCACGAGGCGCTGCAGATTGCACCGGACTGGCACGACGTCAGCGCCGATCCCCGCAGATACGGTTTTCACGGCACGCTGAAGGCGCCCATGGCGCTGGCATCAGGCAAGACCGAGGCCGAACTGATCGCCGCCTGCACGATGTTCGCCGGCAGGGCGCGGCGCCTTCCAGTGATCCGCCCCGTCGTCGATACAATCAGCGGCTTCATCGCCGTCATTCCTGCCGAGCCGGTCGATGCGCTACAGGAGCTCGCCGCCGACAGCGTTCGGGATTTCGACGCCTTCCGTGCGCCGCTGACGGCGGAAGACCGCGCGCGGCGGAAGCCCGAAAAACTCAGCGAGCGACAACGCGACTATCTCGACCGCTGGGGCTATCCTTACGTCATGGAGGAGTTCCGCTTCCACATGACGCTGACGGGGCGGCTGGATGTGGAGCGGCGCGGGCCGATTCTGCAGATGCTGCGGGAGCAGTTTGCGGCGCTGAAGCTCGATGCGCTGACGGTCGACCGCATTGCGCTGTTCAAGCAGGATGATGCCAGGGCAAGATTTCGCATCATCGGCGAATGGACTTTGGCACTGTAGACCTCAGCGCCAGCTCGCAAGATTGAAGGCGAGCGCCACCGCACCGACCAGAACGAGGCTGATCGCCCAGACTACATCCAGATTGAACCAGCTTCGCGAGACGAACTTCAATCCCAGATAGCGGTAGACGAGCCAAGCCAGACATCCGCCGGCGCTGACCATGGCGGCAACGTGCACCAGGGACACCAGCACCGCCATCCCGACACTCGCCTTCATCAGCGCGCCCGCCGCCTTGTGTCCGGCGTCGAGCTCGAAGGCCTGGCAGAGCCCGAGATAGATCGGCACGAGCATCAAGGCGGCGCCGTGAGCAATGGCGACGGCAAACGACCAGAGCACCAATTGCGTCGGCGGAATTCGTGCCAGCGCGCGCGGATGGCGCCGGTCGATCAGCCGATAGACGCCAAAGCCGATGACGACAAGGCTCGCGACCAGCTGGATCGGACGCTGCCACTGCGCCAGCACGAGCAGGAATGCGAATGGCAGCAGCACGAGAAGCGTTGCGAGGAGATGTCCCGCCGCCAGAGCCCACAAGGCGCGGAAGAGCGCGCGCGGGCTCTTGTCCATGAGCCCGGCCGAAACGGCGAGCGGCCAGCCCATGCCCGGATTGACGCCGTGGTAGAGACCGCTCGCAACAAGCGCGAGCCAGAGCCAGCCGAGGGTCTGGCTCGCGTACATCCCATCTAGACCGACGGGTAGCAAAAGGAGTCCGTCGAACAATCGCCGCCCTCGAGCCTGATCTGGTGCGCACGATATCCGTCGGGGAAGCTCACGAAATAGTCCTTGTCGAGCTCGAGGCCGCCGTTGCGACCGACATTGGCCATGACCTCCGCGCCCGGAACCCCGTCGGGATAGAACTGGTCGTCCCAGGTGGAATAGAGCGAATTGGTCCAGTACACGCGCTTGCCGTCGCGGCTGATCTCGACCATCTGCGGACCGGCCGCAAATGCCTTGCCGTTCGGATGCGGCGTGCGGCGCGCGATGCCGCCGATGTGGACCGAGCCAGCATGCTGCGGCTTGCGCGGATCACTGACGTCGTACTGACGCATTTCACCGGTGCCCCAGCACGAGACATAGAGGAATCGGTCGTCCATCGACAGGTCGATGTCGGTCACCAGCGGCGGCACGGCGCCAAATCCCTGCAGCAGCGGCGGGAGCTTCTCCTTGGGCGCGGGCTCGGGAGGGATCGTCGCCGTCTTCTCGGCATGGAATTTCCCGCCGTCGCGCCACCAGGTCCAGATCGACGCTTCGAGATTGGTGGTGTCGACCACGACGCCGACGAAGCCGTATTCGCGAACCGGATCGTGCGCTGGCCGCACCTCCAGCGCCATCTGATGATTGGCGCCGAGGTCGATGGTCTGGACGTTGCGACGGGCGCGAAGGTCCCAGAAGTGGAGACGATGGCCATATTTGTTCGCAAGCAGATCTTCCGGAACGATCCCGTTCTCGAACTGCGGCGGCAACGCCCATTCGCTCGTCACCATGTAGTCGCGCGGCAGATTCCACCAGAAATCATAATGCAGCGTCTGCGGACCGCGGTCGATCTCCCATCGTCCAAGAACCTCGAACGTCTCGCAATCCATGATGAAAACACCTGGAGGTCCGTTGGTGCCGTCCTTGCCGCCGCCGCCCAGCGTGCTCACGTAAATGCCGTCCGGCCCGCAATGGATCGTATGCGGCCGCGAGTAGCCGGTCTTCTTGAAGACCTCCTCTGGTTCGATGATCTTGTGGATCTTGGCTTTCGTCGGATCGGGCTTGGTGTCGATGATGTAGATGCGCGACGAGCGCAGTCCGGGGATGATGAGATAGCGCCGCTCGATGAAGGCATGTCCGGCGAGCGGCGACAGGGCGGAGGAGCAGGCATTCCAGCCGAAGTGATGAAACTCGTCGCCCTTGTTGGGCATCGTCACGGTGTGGACGATCTGGCTATAGGTCGGCGATCCCGGCTTGACGTCGATGACCGCGAGAGCATCCGGCTTGGAGAAATCCGGACTGAGCAGCAATGTGTAGGCAAAGTTCTCCGCAGGTGCTTCCATCGCAAGCTTGGGCGATGCGTGAAAGGTGGGATCCGGCCTCATCGTCATGGCACTGCCTCCCTGTTCTGTCGGTTCGCGCCAACCTGACTCGGGATAACGGCATAATGAAGAGGTGTTCGACGTGTCGAGATTGCTCCGCAGGCCAGTTGGCGAGCGTACAATACGCCACCGCCGGGCTATGGGAAACTGGCGGAATCGCGCTAATTCGACGCCCTACAGCCGAAATGGGCAGACCCCGTCATTGCGAGCGAAGCGAAGCAATCCAGACTGTCTCCGCGGACACATTCCTGGATTGCTTCGCTTCGCTCGCAATGACGATGGAGAGACTTACTTCCCCCACCGCAGCGCCAGCGCGTCGCGCTCCTTGGCGAGCTCGAGCAGGCCCGCGCGCGTTGCCGGATGCAGCGGCTGGAGCGGATGCCGCACCGTCTCGGACTTGATCACACCGCCGGCCTGCATCATGACCTTGCAGGCGATCAGGCCGCATTGGCGGTTCTCGTAGTTGATCAGCGGCAGCCAGCGCTCATAGGCCGCCTTCGCCTCCTCGCGCTTGCCGGCGAAATAGGGATCGATGATCTGGCGGATGCCGTCGGGATAGCCGCCGCCGGTCATGGCGCCGGTGGCGCCGGCGTCGAGGTCGGCGAGCAGCGTGATCGCCTCCTCGCCGTCCCAAGGACCCTCGATGTCCTTGCCACCCGCCTCGATCAGGCTGCGGAGCTTTGAGGCCGCGCCGGGAACCTCGATCTTGAAATAGCGGATGTTGGAGAATTCGCGCGACAGCCGCGCCAGCAGCTCGACCGACAGCGGCGTGCCGGCCACCGGTGCGTCCTGGATCATGATGGGAATGTCGATCGCGCTGGAGAGCACGCGGAAGAATTCGACGATGCCCTTCTCCGGGACCCGGAAGGTCGCGCCGTGATAGGGCGGCATCACCATCACCATGGCGGCGCCAGCAGCCTCGGCCTGCTTGCTACGCGCGGCGCAGACGGCGGAGCTGAAATGGGTGGTGGTCACGATCACGGGAACCCGGCCCGCAACATGTTCCAGCACCGCATGCATCACGGTTTCGCGCTCGGCATCGGTCAGCACGAACTGCTCGGAGAAGTTGGCGAGAATGCAGAGACCGTTCGAGCCGGCATCGATCATGAAATCGACGCAGCGGCGCTGGCCCTCGAGGTCGAGCTCGCCGCGCTCATCGAAGATGGTCGGCGCGACCGGGAACACGCCGCGATAGGGGCGCTGGGCCTTGTGGTGTGGCGTGACCGGCATCGAACTCTCCATCCCTGATATATCTTACGTCTGTCTCAGCGCTCGCGGAGCGAGGCGCCACAGATTTACCCGCCACGCGGACCGGCGGCAATGCCCGCGCGACGTTGGATGGAGGGACCAAGCGAAGTTTATGCGGTCTTCACCGCTCCCAAAAAGCCTTCGACCGCGACGCGGAGACGGTCGGCGTCGGCGGACATCTTCTTGACGGACTCCGACAGCACCGTGCCGGCGTTACCAGTCTCCTGATTGAGCCTCGCGACGCTGCCGATGGTGTCGGTGACCTCGCGGGTGCCTTGGGCTGCCTGCTGGAAATTGCGCGAGATCTCGGTGGTGGCCGCGCGCTGCTGCTCGACGGCGGCGGCAATCGCCGTCATCTTCTCGTCGATGCCACCAATGGCGCCGCCGATCGAGCGGATCGCGGCGACGGCCTGGCCGGTGGCCCCCTGGATCTCCTCGACCTAGCGCGAGATCTCTTCCGTCGCTGTCGCCGTCTGGGATGCGAGGCTCTTGACCTCGCCCGCGACCACGGCGAAGCCGCGCCCGGCCTCGCCCGCCCGCGCGGCCTCAATGGTGGCATTCAGCGCCAGAAGGTTGGTCTGGGCGGCGATCGCATTGATCATCTTCACGACCTCGCCGATGCGGCTTGCGGTCTGATCGAGGATCTCGACCGTCGCGTTGGTCTGCTCGGCCTGTGCCACGGCCTCGCGGGCCTCGCGCGCGCTCGACTGTACCTGCGCGGAGATCTCCCCGACGGATGCAGAGAGCTCCTCGGTCGCGGCCGCGATGGTCTCGAGATTGTTGGTGGCTTGCTCGGCCGCGGAGGAGACCGCGGCGGTCTGGCTGCTTGATTCCAGCACCAGCGAGCGCACGCCGGTCGCGGTGGCGTCGAGCTCCCGCGTCGAGGCCACGACACTCTGGATGACCGCCTGCACGGCATCGTCGAAGCTGCGGCAGGCCGCATCGACGGTGCCGGACCGGGCGAGCTGAAGCGCCTGCTGCGATTCGCGTTCCCGGCCGAGCCGGTCCGCGGTCGCCGCGCTCTCGCGCAAGCTTTCGAGCGCAGCAGCCATGGTGCCGAACTCGTCGGGATGCCGGGATTGCGGAACCGGCGTCGCATAGTCGCGCGCGCTGATGCGCGCGATGGCATCGAGGATGGCGCGCACCGGGCGCATGAGGCGATTGCGCACCACGAACACGCCGGCCAGGGTCACCGCCAACGCAAGCAGGAACGCGAAGGACTGCACGATGAGATTAGTCAGGGCCTTCGCCTGCACGGTCTCGGCGCGCGCGATCGACAGGTCGAGCGCCTTGTTGGCGATCGCGACGATGGGTGCGAAGGGCGACTGGCACAGCGCGTTCCATTCGGAGGCGGGCATCGCCGGACGGCCGCTGCCGTCGAAGTTCTTGGTCAGATCGCCGATCTGCTTGAGCACGCCGTCAGTCTTGGCCTTCGCCTCCTTGGCCGTGTTGACGAGGTCGGCCGGCACGTCAGGCGCAGCCAGCAGTTCCTCCATGCCGGTCCAGCCGGCGGTGACGATGCCGTTCCAGCCGGCCACGGTCTGCTTCTGGGCCTCGTCGAGAGGCTTGGAGTTGTTGACGTTCGGGCGCAGGGTCGAGCACTGGATGCCGTAGCGATCACGCACCTGCCAGGCGAGGCGGCGGGCCTGGATCATGCGGGCGATGTAAGGATCGTTCATCCAGGCGCGGTTCGACACCGCGGTGGACGCGAGATTGGCGGTCTCGATCACCTTGGTGACCGCATCGTACCAGGGCGCGGTACGCTCCAGCTTGCGCTCGGCGCGCGGCAGCTTGGCCTCGTCATAGAACAACTGGAATTTTGGTGCGGCCTCACTCCAGCGCTGCTTCAGCGTGCTGGCGAACTCGTCGCGGCGGGCGAATTCGACGGTGGAGAGCGCGGCGCTGATGGCGTCAAAGCCGGCCTGCTCCGCCTTCTCGGCAACGCCGAGCTTGGCGCGCGGATCGTCCTCGCCGAGCAGGGCGCTCTGGGCATCGCCACGATTGCTGCGCAGGGCAACCACGCCATGGAAGATCGACTTGTCGGCATTCGCGAGCCGCTCGGTCTCCAGACTGTCGCTATAGCGGCCGAAAGCCCCGACCATCTGGATGGCCGTGCTGGTCAGTGCGCCGGCCGCCAGCAGCGTCATCAGGACCAGGAGGAGCGTGCTTACCGATTTCTTAAAAATGGACATGGGTCGAGGGACCTAACTCTCAGGAGAGGTCCACCTTGCACCGCCACGTGCCAATGTTTCGTTAAGGTTTGAGTTGAATCGAAGCGATCCAACCTGCACGCATTCGGAATACTATCCTATCCTGGTGAAATCCGGCGGGCGGCGTTCCGCAAACGCCGTAAACGCCTCGCGCGCCTCGGCTGTGCGCAGGCGCTGGGCGAACTGCTCACCCTCGGCCTGCATCTGCGCGACCAGCGCCTCTCCGTTGCGCATCAGCCGTTTGGTCGCGATGAGGGCACCGGCCGGCTGGCGGGCGAGACGCTGCGCGAGGGCAAGCGCCTCGGCTTCGAGCTTGTCGAGCGGCACCACGCGGTTGGCAAGGCCCCATTCCAGCGCCGATTTGGCAGGTACGGTCTCGCCGAGCGCGAACATCTCGTAGGCGCGGGCGTGGCCGATGCGCGCCGGCATCAGCAGGCTGGAGGCGGCCTCCGGCACCAGCGCGAGGCTGACGAACGGCGTCGACAATTGCGCGTCGTCGGCCAGCACGACGAGATCGCAATGCAGCAGCATCGTGGTGCCGACGCCGACGGCACGGCCCTGCACGGCTGCGACCAGCGGCCGGGTGCAGCGCGCCAGCGACTGGATGAAGCGCACGACGTTGCGGCTGCCTTCGGACTTGCCGGCTGCGACCGCAGCGAACTCGCCGACGTCGTTGCCGGCGGTGAACATGTCGCCCTCGCCGCGGATCAGGATCACGCGAGCGGACGGATCGAACTCGGCGGATTCGATTGCGTCGGCGAGCTTGCCGTACATCGCATCGGTCAACGCGTTCTTCTTGTCGGGACGCGCCAATGTCAGGGTGAGAATTCCGCCGTTGCTCTCGATCCGGACGTGCTCGGTCATTCGTCTGCTCCGTGTTATTCGTCTGAACTTCTTGGAAACTTGTCCTGAATGCTCGTCAGCCAGCGTGCGACGACGTCGATTTCCGCAGCCGTGAATCCTTCCGTCAGCGCCGCGTTGACCTCGGCCGCACCGGCTTTCGCCTGCGCCAGCGCGGTGCGCCCCTTCGGCGTCAGCCAGATGCGAAAGGCGCGGCCATCCTCGCGGTCGGCCCGCCGCTCGATCAGCTTGGCAGCCGCCGTGCGGTCGACGAGGCCGGAAATGCCGGCCGGGCCAAGATCGAGCGCCGCGCCGGCCTCGCCGATCAGGACGCCTTCCTGCTTGCCGAGGATGAACAGCAGTCCCGCCTGCGCCGGCGTCACCTCGCTCTCGGGCTGCGCCGCCATCCAGCGCTGCAACCGGCGGTGCGCGACGCTCAGCAGATAGATCAGCCGATGGTGTCTCGCGCCGGCCGCTTTATTTCGCATGCGAAATACATAACCGGGCGCGAGACGGTTGTCAAACGAGCGGTTTCGCTACGGCGCGCAGGTGAAACTCGACGCCTCCGTGACCGGCCCATTCTTGTAGTGCGGCCAGGCGGGCCAGCGGCAGAGCGGCATCGCGCGCGTCACTGCAAACGACGGCGCCTCGACCTTCTGCTCGCTGACGTCGAGGTCGCCGGGCGCCTTGCCGTTCTCCGCCCAGTCGACCAGCACGCTCAGCATGTCGACATTGGCGGGCGCGCCGGAGCCGACGTGGTCGACGCCGGGCGCGGTGTAGAGCCGCGCGAACTCCGCGGTCTCGGCCTTGCCCATCTTGCGCTCGACACTCTCGAAATAACGGATGCCGGCATAGGGACTCTGCGCGTAGTCGGCCATGTGCTCGAGCATGATCAGCCGGCCGCCCCGTGCGCGGAAACGGCTGAGATCGGGATCGGTCGAGTCCATCAGGCTGGAGACCTCGAGCAGCCGCGCCTTGTGGTCCTCCGCCTTGTAGGTGGTCACATCAAGCTTCGGATCGCGCGCGAACACATATTGAATGCCGCCGGCGCCGTAGATCCAGGCGATGCCGTTGTTCGGCGCAGGCGGCTGCGCCGGCGGTGCGGTGCCGAGCCACCACGAGACCCAGCCGCCGGTCGGCCCGATCGCCGGCGTGTCCTCGCCCGACACGCCCCAGCCCGGATAATCGTCGAGGCCATTGGCGAGCGTGAACGGGAATTTGTAGGTCGCGTGCAGCGTGTTGATCGCCTTGATCTGCGCATCGGTGAGACACTGATCGCCGCTCTTGCCCGCCGCGCAGCGCAGCGTCTCGACCTTGAACGCCGCCTTGCAGGCGACGGGATCCTGCACCAGCGCATCGTCGGAGCCGTCGGCCTTGTCGCAGGCCGCGCGCACAGCGTCGGCGACGAGCTTGACCTGCGCCGGGTTGATCCAGCCCTCGCCCATGGTGACGAGGCCCGAGCGCGTGCCGGCATGCTGCAAGCCGACCCAATTGATGACGGGCACGCGGGCGAAGATGCCGTCGAAATCGTCGGGATAGCGCTGCGCCATGGTCAGGCCTTCACGGCCGCCTTCGGACGAGCCCATGAAGTACAGCTTCTCGGGCTTCTTGCCGTAGGCGCGCTGCATCAGCGCAACGGCAGCGTCGCGCACCTTCTTGTAGGCGCGATGGGCGAAATTCTCGAAGGCCTCGTCGTTCAGCGCGAAAAGCTGCGGCGGCTCGCCCGGCCTGGATTCGTGGCCGGAGTCCGTGCCGTAGGTGACGAAGCCGCGCGCGAGCGGCGACGGCTTGTCGAAGGGATAGGCTGGCGGCAGCGCAAGGCCGGTGATCAGCACACCATTGAAACCGCCGCCGCCATACTGCAGCGAGCGGCCGTTCCATTCGACGGGAAGGTTGACCTGGAATTTGATCGGCGGCGCCTTGGGATCGGCGGGGTCGATATGGCCGAGCACCTTGCAGAAGCGCGGATTGGCCGGCGCGATGCGCCCGGACGGGGTCGGCCCACGTTCGGCGACGGCGAGTTGCGAGGATGCCTGCAGCGTCGCGGAATCGATCCTCACGGCATCGGCCCCGCCAACGAGGCCCTTGCAGACCGTGTCCGCATCCTCCGCCAATGTCACGGCGAACGCGGCGTCCGCGCTCAACGCAGCCGCCGTTCCCACGAGCCATGCGCACAGCTTCGCCCTCGTCAGAGTCATCGTTTCCACCCGGCTTTGTTGTTTGTTCGATCTGTCAGGAGGCCGCATTGAATGCGACCTCCCGACTGCCGTCAACAAGCCTCTAGTGCTCGAACACCAGCCGCGCGCCGACGGTGCCGTCGAGGGCGCGGATCTGCTGGAGCAGTTCGCCGGAGTCCTGACCACCGAGATCGGCGTCGA
This sequence comes from Bradyrhizobium sp. SZCCT0231, assembly GCF_018130245.1. Taxonomy (GTDB): domain Bacteria; phylum Pseudomonadota; class Alphaproteobacteria; order Rhizobiales; family Xanthobacteraceae; genus Bradyrhizobium; species Bradyrhizobium japonicum_F. Next base: position 133,600 of record NZ_JAFCKP010000017.1, on the reverse strand, counting down.
GGACGACATAACCGAGGTCGCCGGCGGTCTCCAGATATTGCGCGGCGATGTTGATATCGCGCTGGAGGAAGACCTCGTTGAGCCGCCGCAGCATGCCCGGCACGTTGCGATGGATATGGCTGAAGCGCGCGCCGGAGGGGCGAAGATGCAATTGCACTTCGGGGAAATTCACCGCGCCCATGGTCGAGCCGGTGATGAAATAGTCGACCAGCTTGCGCGCGACCTCGCCGCCGATCCGCTCCTGCGCCTCCTCGGTCGAGCCGCCGACATGCGGCGTGAGGATGACGTTCTCCAGGCCCTGCACCGGGCTCTTGAAGCGTTCCGCATTCGACGAAGGCTCGACCGGAAAGACGTCGATGGCCGCGCCGGCGAGATGACCGTCGCGCAAGGCGCGCGCGAGCGCGTCGAGATCGACCACGGTGCCGCGGCTGTTGTTGATCAGGAACGAGCCCGGCTTCATCGCCCGCAGCTCTTTCTCGCCGATCATGCCCGCGGTCTCCGGTGTCTCCGGCACGTGCAGGCTGACGACGTCGCTCTGCGCCAGCAGTTCCTCGAGCTTCTCGACCGGCTCGGTGTTGCCGTGGCGGAGCTTGTCGGTGCGGTCGAAATAGATCACGCGCATGCCCATGGCTTCGGCCAGGGTCGAAAGCTGCGAGCCGATATTGCCGTAGCCGACGATGCCGAGCGTGCGGCCGCGCACCTCGCGGCTGCCGGTCGCCGACTTGTCCCAGCCGCCCGCATGGGCCGACACCGAGCGCGGGAAGATGCGCCGCAGCAGCATCACGATCTCGCCGATCACGAGCTCGGCGACGCTGCGCGTGTTGGAGAACGGCGCGTTGAAGACGGGAATACCGCGCTTGCGCGCCGCCGAAAGATCGACCTGGTTGGTGCCGACGCTGAAGCAGCCGACCGCGAGAAGCTGGTCGGCGGCCCCGAGCACCTCATCGGTGATCTGGGTGCGCGAACGGATGCCGAGCAGCGACACGCCCTTGAGCGCGCGCCGCAGATCCTCGCCGTCCAGCGCCTTGGTCAACCGCTCGACATTGGTGAAACCCGCGCTCCTGAACAGGTCCACGGCACTGTCATTGACGCCTTCGAGCAGCAGCGCCTTGGCGCTTCGCTCAGGGCTTTGGCCTGGGGCTGACATGGAATCTCCGTAAGTCACAGCTTTGCCGCAGCTCATAGACCGTGGAGGATGTGCAGCACAATAGGGGTCGGATACGGGGAGAAGATGGCGGGGTAGATATGCTTGGCACCCCTGCTAGTTCCGTCATCCCTGCGCAGCGGCGAAGCCGCTGTCGCTGGAGGTGCGAGTGGCGCGATCCTTGGCATCGCGCCGGGAGCCTCGAAGGATGAACGGCCCCGATGCAGCCGGGCCGTCGCCCTTCGAGGGCCGCTAGACTAAGAAGCGGCCACCTCCAGCGACAACGGCTTCGCCGTTGCGCGGGGGTGACGGTGATGGAGTAGTGCTCGGTCCAGCGCGCGTTTAGCCCAGTCTCAAATCACATAAAACCCGTGCGTGCCGTCGCGGCGGAGCTGCTCGACGAGGCCGTATTCCCAGTCGAGATAGGCCTGCATCGCAGCTTCGGCCACATCGGTGCCTTCGTAGGGCCGGCGGTAGCGGTGTGCCGGATCCGGCTTCGGCAAGATTTGCGGCGGGCCGACCTCGCGCGCACCGTCATAGCCGCCTTCGAGCACATAGACCTCCCAGCCCATCTGCGCCAGCCAGGACGCCGTCATGTCGGCGCGGACGCATCTGTCGTCGGTCAGGAGGATGCGCGCACCGCGCACGGGGGCAGCCATGTCGGTTTCCTGGACGAGCTGCCCGCCGGGATAATGGCGGAAACCGGGGAGATGCCCGGCCGCATATTCCTCGGCATCGCGCACGTCGAAGCGATACAGCGTACGATGGGTCTGCGCGGCCAGCGCCGACATCTCGTTCGCTCCGATATGGCGAACACCGGCGCGATAGGCGACATCGCGGGCATTGGCCGGGCCGCCCTCGAACGGGCCGATCACGCCGCGCCTGTCGGCGCCGCGATCGAGCGCATGGCGCGCCAGCGTCCAGCCGATGGTGCCGTTGCGCAGCGCGCGGACCCTGTTGGGCACGCCGGCATTGATCAAGGACTGGGTGCCGATGATCGAGCGGGTGCGGCCGGCGCAATTGACGATGATGGTGGTGTCGGGATCGGGCGCGGCCTGGCCTGCCCGCAACACCAGCTCCGCGCCGGGCACGCTGACCGAGCCCGGGATGTTCATGGTCGCATATTCGTCGAAACGGCGGACGTCGAGGATGGCGATGTTGGCCTTGTCGGCGATGAGCTTTGCCACCTCGTCGGCGCTGAGCGAGGGCGTGTGGCGGCGCGACTCGACCAGCTCGCCAAACGCTTTCGAGTAGGAATTGACGTCCTCGAAGATCTCAAAGCCGGACGCGCGCCAAGCCGTCAGCCCGCCGTCGAGCGCGCTGATATTGGTGTAGCCGAGCGCAGCCAGGCGCTCGGCTCCGGTCGCGACCAGCCCCTCCCCGTCATCATAGAGCACGATCGCCACATCCTTGCGCGGCAGCCTGACCTCGGCCTCGACCGCGATCCGGTCCACCGCCATGTTGGCGGCGAACAGCGGATGGCCGGTCGCGAAGGCCGCCTCGTATCTGAGATCGAGCAGCGCGACTTCTTCGCGCAGGAGCAGTGCGCGGCGGATATCGGCGGGGGTGACGGTCGGGAGCTTCATGGCATGGACCCTGGGAAGGACAGGCCATGGGCTTTTGAACGATTGAGAGCGCGTTGGCTAGCCTTCCCGGCTCACCCGGTCCGGAACGAGCCGCCCGAGCGGCGGCTGCGCCGGGCGCCGCAACTTGCGGCGCGACAGATAGAGCAGGATTCCCGTGACCGAGAACAGTGGCATCAAGGCGGCGGCAATCATGAAGACAAGCTTGCCCGGCCAACCCAGGATCGCGCCGCGATGGATGTCGTATATGGCCGCAATGATCTTGTCGCCGAATGTCTTGTCGGCATAGCGCTCAGCGGAGACCAGCTGCCCGGTGACCGCGTCGATGCGGAATTCGTCGCGCGTGGTCTCGAGCGTGCTGTTCATCCCCCACGACCGGATCCGCATCACCGTGCCCGGGCCGGCCGGCAGCGTCAGCAGGGCCCTGGAGAAACGTCCGCCCTCCTCGCGCTGGAACGCCGTCCATGCCTGGTCGAATCCGATCGGCTGCGCCGGCTCGGCCCGGCCGGCCCCCCGCGGCGACTTTGCGGGCATCTTCGCGGCAGTGACTTGCGGACGCGACAGCAGCCAGGCCACTCCATCCCTGTACCACTCGAAGGAGAACCACAGCCCGGTGAGCGTCATCGCCAGATAGACCGGAAGTACCCAGGTGCCGATCACGGTGTGCAGCGACCGGTGCAGTCCGCGGCCGCTGAGCCCAAGATTCGGCTTCAGCCACAGCTTCACGCTGCCGGCGCGGCGCGGCCAGCGCAGCACGAGGCCCGAAACCAGCATGACGATCAGACTGAGCGCGACGGTGCCGGTGATCGGGCGTCCCCAGCCCTTGGCATCGCCGGGGAGCAGCAGCCAGCGGTGCAGCCTGCGCACGGTCGCGAAGAACGCCTCGCCGCGCGGCGAGCCCAGCACGCGCGCGTCGTAGGGATCGACATAGAGCGAGGTCGGCCGCGCGCCGCGCTCGTCGCGCGCGAAGCGGACATGGACCGCCGCCGCGGGATCGCTCGACAGGGTGACGGCCGAAACCTTGCCGACGTCCTGCGCCGCCTTCAGCCGGGCGATCAGGTCATCAGGCATCAGCGCCGGCGCTTGACGCGGCGTGACTTGCATGATGCCGGCGTTGAGATGATCGACGATCTCGTCCTCGAAACTCATGATCGCGCCGGTCAGCGCGATCAAGGCGAGCAGCAGCGCGAGCACCAGGCCCGCGATGGAATGGACCTGGAGCAGAGCGGCCTTGATGGTGTGCCCCAGCCGCGCTGCCATCGCTAGAACTTCACCGTTGCCGACAGCGAGAAGCGCCGTGCATCGCCGATCGCGACGTTCAAAGCGTTCCCGGTGCTGGACGTATAGTAGAGCTTGTCGAACAAATTCTTGACGTTGAACTGATAAGTCACCGGCAGATTGTCGATTTTCGTGTCGTAGGTCGCAAAGATGTCCGCGACGGTATAGGCCGGCAAGAAGAACTTGTTGGCGGAATCGCCCGGCCGGTCACCGACGTAGTGCGCGCCGCCGCCGAGTCGCAGGCGTCCGGGGAGCGCATCGCCGAAATCGTAGACGAGATAGAGCGAAGCCGTGTTCATCGCGGAGTTCAGCAACTTGGCGTTGCCGTTGATGGGATCGTCCTCCAGGCGGGCGTCGGTGTAGCCGTAACTTCCGATCATGCTCCATTGATCGGTCAGCCTGCCGGTCACGTCCAATTCCACGCCGCGCGACCGCGCCTTCGCGGACGTTCGTACCAAGACCGTGCCGCTAGCAAAAGGGTCGGAGACCAGCACGTTCTTCTTCTCGATGTCGTAGATCGCCAAAGTGCCGGACAGCCGCTTGTTGACGTCGAATTTGACGCCAGTCTCCCATTGGGTGCCCTCTTCGGGCACAATGGTGGAGTCGACGACGAAGCCGATGGGAGCACCGGTGAAGAGCGCGATGGTCGAGGTCGGCTTCAGCGACTGCGTGTAGCTCACGTAGTACGAGAGCTGATCGTTCAGCCTGAAGATGATGCCGCCGAGCGGCAGCACCTTGTCGCCCGCCAGATTTGTGTTCGTGATGAAGTTCGGCCGGCCCTTTCCAGCGAGCTGCTCATATTCCATCCAACGCACGCCGCCGACCACGGACAGCCAGTTAGTCACGTGGAATGTGTCTTGGGCGAAGAAGCTGCGGGTGCCGAGCTTGTCGGTCTGCTCGCTGTCGGTTGCAGAAACGGTCGTGCCCGGTGTGACCAGCCCGTAGACCGGGTTGTAAAAATTGAAACTCGGGGTCGCCTGGCGGATCAGGTCGTGACGATCGATTGTGCGATACAGCGCCTCGCCACCGAACAGGATCTCGTTGCGGAATCCGCCGACCCAGACATCACCCTGCAGATAAGAGGTGCCGTAGCTGGCGTTGCTCAGCGAGTTATGGGTGCCGTCGTTGCTGCGGGTCTCGACGCCGGTTTTGGCGTTGACGCTAGTGATGCGAAGCTGATTGGCGCTGTAGGTCTCGGTGTTGTAGCTGTAGGCTGCCGTGACCTTCCAATTGTCGTCGAGCTTCTGCTCGACCGAGCCCTGTATCAGGTCGGAGGTGCCCCACATGTTGTTGAAGGGCTCGTCGAGCCGGCGCGTCTTCGGGATTGCCAGCGGAGCGCCGTTGACGAAGGCCGTGCCGCGATCGAACGGAGAGATGAACTCGCGGTGCTCGTAGTTGAGCTGAACCGTGGTGTCCTGACCGTACCAGGCGAGCGACGGCGCGACCAGCATCTCGCGGTGGCGGCCGAAATTGCGCCAATAGTCCTCGCTGACACCGTAGCCGATGAAGCGATAGGCGAGACCGCCGTCGCCGATCGGACCGGTGATGTCGAGCGTGCCATCAGCGCCGTTCCGGTTGTTGGCGTAGGTCGAGCCCAGCAGCGTGACCGAACCGTGCTGATAGAGCTCCGGACGCTTGCTGATGGTGTTGACGATGCCGCCGGGATCCATGATGCCGTAGAGCAGCGAGGCCGGCCCCTTCAGCACCTCGACGCTTTCGACCGCGGCATTGAGGCTGCGGCCCTGCACCAGCGGCATGCCGTTGCGCATGATCGAGCCGTCGCGGTTGTCGCCGAAGCCGCGGCGAATGACGGCGTCCTGGGTGCCGGCGAGCGTATTGGTCTGGGTGATGCCGGAGATGTTGATGAGCGCATCGTCGATGTTGCGCGGGAGCTGATCCTTCAACACCTGCTCCGGCACGATGTTGACGGCCTGCGAGGTATCGAGCGGCGAGGCGCCGCTGCGCAACGTGGTCGCGCTCGGCATCGCGCGGTAGCCGAGCTTTGCGGCTTGCTGTGCGGCGGCTTCCGCAGCGGCGCGCTCCGAGAGCGTCGGCACCGCAGGCGCGGACGTGGCAGTGCGACTGCGCTGGCGTGCGGCGACTTGCGTGCGGCGTGAGGACTTGTCCGATGCCCGCGCCGGCTTCGGTCGCTGTGCGGGCGCTTCCACCGTCACCGGCGGCAATGCCGATTGCGCCTGCGCGGTCGTCATGTTGGAGGGACATTCGGCGAGCAGCACGACTGCTCCGATGAGAAGACCGGCACGGCTCTTGCCGGCACGAAGATGATGGCCGCTGACGCGTTGGCCATCCACGAAGGCACGCACTTTTATTCCACTTCAAGTCAAGAACGTTGAAGTGTGCGCCTGTAACAGTCGCTGCAATCGAAGAGAACCGTAGCCGCGCTTGAATCGCTCTAGTGTTGAATCGTTCTAAGCGTAGGGCAGCTCCGAACGTCAATCTCCGATTGATCTCGCAGCAATCGCGGCACGCTGCGCGAGAATTCGCAGCAGCATGTCGCTATGTTGCGTCATCTCACGCGAGAGCGGGAGCCATCAACGCGTCGAGCTTCTGCTTGAACGCGGTGCCGTCGGACAACGCGCGGAGCGGCGGGCGCACGCGCAACCAGCCTGTATCGCCGGTCTGCACCGCGAGGATCGCCTTCAGCGTCGCGACCAGAGACGGCGTCTTCACCACGACGTCGACCGCCGCCTGCATGCGCGCTTCGACGTCCTTGCCGTCGAGCATGCCCTTGACCAGCTCGGGCACGACATTGGCCATGCCGCAAATGGTGCCGGCGCCGCCCGCGGCGATCGCACGGGCGATGTCGGTTTCGTTGCCGACGGTGATGGCGAGCTCGGGCGCGGCATTGCGAAACGCCTGGAATTGCTTGAAGTCGCCGCTGGAGTCCTTCAGGCCGGCGACAATCTTGCCGTAGCGCTTGCGCAGGCTTGCGGCGACCGTCGTCGGGATCGCGACGCCCGAGACCTGCGGGATGTGATAGAGCGAGGCGCGCAGCCGATCGTCGGCGACACCATCGATGATCGCGGCAAAGGCATCCTCGATGCCTTCAGGCGTGACGCTGCGGTCGAAATAAGGCGGCAGCAACAGCACGTGGCGCAGGCCGAGGCCGAGCACGGCGCGCGTCAGCGCGATGCTGTCGGTGATGGCGGGAAAGCCGCCGCCGATTCCGATGCGGTCCGGCGCGACGCCGTTCTTGAGCAGAGCCTCGATGGTCGCGACGCGCTCGGCAGCATTGAACGAGGTGCCCTCGCCGGTGGTGCCGAACAGCACGACGCCGTCGACACCTTTGCTGAAGAGGTGCTCGGCATGGCCCGCGAGCCGGGCGTGATCCACGCCGCCATCGGCCGCCAGCGGCGTCGGCGACGCCACCCAGAACCCGCGAATTGCCTCCGTCATCACACCGCCCTTTGCTGCCGTCCCGAACTAAGCCGCTGATCTCTAACGATCTTTCGCGCTTACCGAGACCTTGTTTTTGCTTTACTTTTGGTCTTGTACCTTACATACAAGAGGGACGCAAACCCTTTCCACCGTCACGGCGCGCATGAGGCGCAGCCGAATCCAGAGGAGGTCTCGCATGAACATGGTGACCCCCATTGAAGGCCCGGACCAAGTGTTCGGCGCCCTGCGCGACAGGCTCGGCGCGGCCGCGGTGCTTGTTGGCACTGATGTGCCCGCCCGCAATTGCAACGACTGGAGCGCGAGCCTGCCGCAAACACCGCTGGCGGTGATCCGCCCGCTCGATGCGCAAGGCGTCGCCGATGCGATTGCGACCTGCCGGCAGGCGCATCTGCCGTTCGTGCCGCAGGGCGGCTTGACCGGGCTGTGCCGCGGCGCTTCGCCCGAAGTGGGCTGGGTCGCGATCTCGCTGGAGCGCATGACCGGCATCGAGGAGATCGATCGCGCCTCCGCGACGATGACGGTGAAGGCAGGCACGCCGCTGGAGACGATCCAGAAGACTGCGGACGAGGCCGGCTTCTTCTTTCCGCTCGACCTCGGCTCGCGCGGCTCCTGTGCGATCGGCGGCAATCTCTCGACCAATGCCGGCGGCAACCGCGTGATCCGCTACGGCATGACGCGCGAGCTCGTCCTCGGCCTGGAAGTGGTGCTGCCCGACGGCACCATCATCACCAGCCTCAACAAGCTGATGAAGAACAATGCCGGCTATGATCTGAAGCATCTGTTCATCGGCTCGGAAGGCACGCTCGGCATCATCACCCGCGTGGTGCTCAAGCTGTTCCCGAAACCGCGCTCGACCATGGCCGCGCTCTGTGCGCTGAAGGATTATGCCGCGGTGGTCGCGCTGCTCGATGCCGCGCGTTCGGGGCTTGGCCCGCTACTGTCGGCGTTCGAGGTGATGTGGCCGGACTATTGGGACGTCATCACGAATCGCGCCGGGGTGAAGCCGCCGGTCGCAGCAGGTCACGGCCTTTACGTGCTGGTGGAAGCGCAGGGCACCGACGAGAGCATCGATGCGCCGCGCTTCCAGAGCTGGCTCGAAGAGCTGATGGAGCGCGGGCTGCTGGCGGATGCTGCGGTGGCGCAGTCGCTGGCGCAGACGCAAGCCTTCTGGCGGGTGCGCGACATCTGCGCCGAGTTCGGCCAGGTGCTGGGGCCGCACATCTCCTACGACATCGGCCTTGCGGTTAAGCGCATGGACGAGTTCGTCACGCGCTGCAAGGCCGCGCTCGCCGACGGCATCAAAGGCTGCGAGAGCGTCTATTACGGCCATATCGGCGATGGCAACCTGCATCTCGTCTCCTGGGTCACCGGCCTTTCCGTCGCGCAGCAGCCGAAGGAGGAGATGGACGCGATCATCTACGGTCTGGTTCGCGAGATGGGCGGCAGCGTCTCCGCCGAGCACGGCATCGGCACGCTGAAGAAGCAGTGGCTGGGCCACGCCAGGAGCGAGGCCGAGATCGCGCTGATGCGGACGCTCAAGGCTGCGCTCGATCCCGATCACCTGCTCAATCCCGGCAAAGTGATCTGAGAGCGCCATGCGATCGCTCAAGCTCGATCCGCCGAAATCGCTGGCGCAGCGGGTGATGCAGCGGCTGCGCCAGGCCATCATCGACGGCGAGTTCGCACTGGGGGCTGCCATCTCCGAGGAGATGGTGGCCAGCTCCTTCGGCGTCAGCCGCACGCCGGTGCGCGAGGCGATGGGACAGTTGCAGGCGCAAGGCCTCGTCGTGATCCGGCCGCAGGTCGGCAGCTTCGTGTTCACGCCGAGCGCGGAGGACATCAATGCGCTCTGCACCTTCCGCATCGCGCTGGAGCCCAAGGCAGCCGAGCTCGCCTTCCGCCACGATCGCAACAGTGCGATTGCGACAATGAGCGCAGCGATCGCGGCGATGGAGCCCGCGGTCGCGGCGAAGGACAACATCGCCTACGGCCGCGCCGATGCCGCCTTCCACGAGGCGCTATTCATCCATTGCGGCAACCGCTATCTCGCCGAATCCTACCAGCTCGTGTCCGGCCGCGTCGCCGCGCTCCGCACCAATTTGACCTCGCCGATCGACGTGCGCACCCGCACGTCCTTCGACGAGCATCGCAAGCTGCTCGATTTGTTCGCACGCGGCGAGTTCGCCGCCTTCGAAGACCTGATGACGACGCACATCACCAAATCAGGCGTGGTCTATGCCAAAGCGCTGAAAGTAGAGGCGCTGAAGGTAGAGGCGCTGAAGTTCGACTGAGCGCCGTTACGTCCCGTCCCCCGGTCCCGGCCTGTCCAGGAAATCCAGCGCGGTGTTGATCTGTTCGAGTTCATGCTCGATCCTGTCGCGGTCCTCGACGGCTTGCGCCTGCTCGAGTTCCTCAACGAGCTTCTGCTTCCGCATCAGCAAGTTCTCTATGACCGTACCCACGGCTCCCCCCTCGGCCGAGGCTGGCGTCCCGGCGAATTTCGTTGCAAGCACGAGCGCCACGATCGCGAAGGCGCGCACAAGCCGGGCTCGTGTCGAACCCTCAATCAGAATGTCCCCGCGAGCAGTTGGTTCCTGGCAGCCGACATTCAGTCCGTCGCACGGATGGAACTCTCGGCTCACTGCGTCGAGGCGATGCCTGCGACCTCTACACAACCCGGGGGCGGGTGATGGAGACCGCCGAATCGGCGACGGTCGCCGAATCCGGCAGCCGTTCGCGGCGGCTGAAGGCGGGCTGCCAGGCGAGCGCAGATTGCGACGCCTGGCGAAATCGCACTATTTCTTGGTGATATTCCAGTAGACTGGGACCGCGCCTTTCACGATGCCATCGACATTGCCGCGCACGGCCCGCACCAGGTAAAGCTGTGCAGCCGGCCAATACGGCACATAGTCGACAGCGCGAAGCTGGAGGTCGGCCGCGATCTTCCTTTTCTGCTCGGGATCCGTCGCAAACGCGAATTCGTTGCGCAACTTCTCGATCTGCTCGTCGCAAGGCCAGCCAAACCAGGCCTTGTCACAATTTGCGCGCAGCCCAAGGTGGCCGACCGGCTCGAACATGTCGGCACCTGTCGGTCCCGACATGAACAGCGACCAGCCGCCCTTGTCGACGGTTTCCTTGGACGCGCGGCGTCCGACCAACGTGCCCCAGTCCATCGCCTGCGACTCGACCTTGAGGCCGATCTGCCGCATCAGCTGCTCGGCGACGAGGCTGAACGTATTTGTCGGCCCGCTTTCGGTCGCGTGCAGCACCACAACCGGCGTGCCGTCATAACCACTCTCGGCGATCAGCTTCTTGGCTTTTTCGATATCAGGCTTGGTCCAGCCGGCGGCGGTGAAATAGGGCGACGAGCACATGTAGAAGCTCGGGCAGTTCTTGTAGAGCTTGGGATCGCTGACATAGGCTCGCGCGAATTTCTCCTGGTCGATCATGTAGCTGATCGCCTGCCGGACCTTTGGATTGTTGAACGGCGGGACCGTCGTGTTCATGCGGAACACCATTTGCATGCCGAGCGTGTCCTGCGGCATGGTCTTGATGTCGGAGTTGCCGGCAAGTGTCGGCAGGAAGTCCGGCGGCACCTCCTCGAAAATGTCGATCTCGCCGGCCTGGAGCGCATTCAGCGCGGTCTGCGCGTCCGGAATGTAATGCCATTCGACGCGGTCGACCTTGGCGAGCTTGCCGCCGGCGAGCCCGTTCGCCGGCTCCGAGCGCGGTTTGTAGGACGGGTTCTTGACATAGACGACCTTGGAGCCCGGCACCCATTCGTCCTTCTTCATGATGAAGGGACCGGAGCCGGTCGCATCCGTGATGGCGGTATCCACCGGCGTCGCCGCGATCGCCTTCGGCATGATGAAGGGCACGTTGGAGCTCGGCTTGGAGAGCGCCTCGATCACCAGCCCCCACGGGCGCTTGAGCTTCAGTTCGAAGGATTTTTCGTCCTTGACCGTCAGGCTGTCGCTGACGGAGGCAAGCTGTTGGCCAAGGCCATCGCGCTGCCACCAGCGCTTCAGCGATACGACCGCATCCTCCGCGGTGACCGGCTGGCCGTTGCTGAAGGTCAGGCCGCCGCGCAGCGTGAAGGCATAGGTGAGTTGATCGCTGCCGACCGCAAAGGACTCGAGCATCTGCGGCTGCGCGACGAGCTTCTCATCCAGCGAGAACAGCGTGTCGTAGACCATATAGCCGTGGTTACGAACCATATAGTCGGACGTGATCACGGGATCGATCTGCTTGAGGTCGCCGAAGGGGCGGATCTTGAGCACCGCCTCTGCAGCGGCAGGCGACATTACACCCAGCAAACCTGCTGCGAGCATCACGGCAAATGTTCTGTTCGGCCAGTTCATTTTGCTACTCCTCCCGTTGACCGTTTCTGGTTGACTGCGTCGGCGGCCACGGCCAAGCCCGGACGCGAAGCGTCGCAGCGTGGCAGCGATCGTACGTGGTGACAGGCCGCGGCATGCCCGGGCGCGATCTCGGTCATCGTTGGCGCTTCCTTCGCGCAAATGTCCGTCGCGAACGGACAACGCGTGCGGAAGCGGCATCCGGACGGCAGCGAAGCGGCGCTCGGCACCTCGCCTTCGAGGGCCGGGCGGCGGCGCCGGTTGCGCGGGTGGATTGCGGGGACCGAATCGATCAACGCGCGCGTATAGGGATGCGCCGGTGCAGCGAACACGGCCTCCGCCGGCCCCTGCTCGACGATGGCGCCGAGATACATCACCGCTACGTCGTCCGCGAGATAACGCACCACAGCGAGATCATGCGAGATGAAGAGATAGGAGATTCCGATCTCTCGCTGCACCTCCTTCAAGAGGTTCAGGATTTGAGAACGGATCGACACGTCGAGCGCGGCGACCGCCTCGTCCGCGACGATCAGCGCAGGATCTGCAGCGAGCGCCCGCGCGATGCCTAGGCGCTGCCGCTGCCCTCCCGACAGATGATGCGGCAAACGTGAGCGAAAGTGCTGGGGCAGACCGACCTGGTCGAACAGCCGCGCGACCTTGCGCCGTCGCGACATGGCATCGCCGATGCCAAAATTCTGCAAGGGTTCTTCGACGATCTCCGCCGCCGTCATGCGCGAGTTGAGGCAGGCGTAGGGATCCTGGAACACCATCTGCACCTGCCGGCGTTTCTTGCGCAGCGTCTCGCCGGACAGATCGCCAAAATCCTCGCCATTGATGCGGACGGAGCCGGCCGTCGGCTGCAACAGGCGCACGACCATGCGACCGATCGTGGTCTTGCCGCAGCCGCTCTCGCCAACGAGGCAGAAGGTGCGTCCGCGCGCGACGGCGAAGCTGACGTCGTCGACCGCGCGAAGCTCGCGCCGGCCGAACAGGCCGAACGGCCCCTTCCGTGAGGTGAAGATCCGGGTCAGGCCGGAGACTTCGAGGACAGCACTCATGCGGGCCGCTCCGCGCCGACCCTGCCCAGCCAGCATGCCGCCAGGTGCTCGCCTGCGCCCGCTAACGACGGCAGCTCGGACTGACACACCGGCATTGCCTCGCGGCAGCGTTGGCGAAAGGCGCAGCCGGTGCCGAGCGAAGCCGGGTTCGGCACGCTGCCTGGAATCTCGGCGAGACGATCGCGGGTGCCGCTATTGAGTTGGCCGATCGCACCAAGCAGGCCGCGCGTATAGGGATGGGCCGCGGCATCGAAAATGTCGTCGACACCGGCCTGCTCGACGATGCTGCCGGCATAGAGCACGACGACACGGTCGGCCATTTCCGCGACCACCCCGAGATCGTGCGTGATCAGCAGCACCGACGTGCCGAACTCGCGGCGCAGATCGTCGATCAAGGTCAGGACCTGGGCCTGGATGGTGACGTCGAGTGCGGTGGTCGGCTCGTCGGCGATCAGCAATGCGGGGCGCAGAGCGAGCGCCATCGCAATCATCACCCGCTGCCGCATCCCACCGGAGAGCTGGTGCGGAAATTCGGAGGCCCGCCGTTGCGCATCCGGAATGCGGACGAGATCGAGCAGCCCGATCACCTGCCGCCGCGCGTCCGACTCGGACACGCCACGATGCTCGACGATCACCTCGGCGATCTGCTGGCCAACCCGCAGCAGCGGATTGAGCGACGTCATCGGCTCCTGGAATACCATGGCGAGACGATCGCCTCGAAGCTTGCGCATCTCCTCCGCGCCGAGCGTGACGAGGTCGCGCCCTTCGAACAGGATGCGGCCGGAAGCGACCTGCATGACGTTGCGGTTGAGCAGGCCAATGATGGAGAGCGCGGTCAGGCTCTTGCCGCAACCGCTCTCGCCGACGAGGCACAGTGTTTCACCCGGATCGATCGCGAATGAGACGTCGCGAACGAGCGGCACCGAAGCACCTCGCGCCTTGAGAGCAATAGAGAGGTTCTCGACGGAGAGCAGCGGCGCACTCATCGCACCTCGCCTCCCCCAAGGCTCGGATCGAGCAGATCGCGAAGGGCATCACCGAGCAGGTTGGCGGCGAGCACCGTGATCGCCAACATCAGAGCGGGAAAGCCGAGGATCCAGGGCGCGATCTGGAGGAACTGCCGGCCCTCCGACATCATGTTGCCCCAGCTCGGCACATCGGGCGGCGTGCCCGCGCCGAGAAACGACAGGATCGATTCCAGGATCATCGCGGATGCAAAGACGTAGGTCGACTGCACCATGATCGGCCCGGCGGCGCCGGGCAGGATGTGACGGCGCAGGATGGTCGCGGCGCGTCCGCCGCAGGTGATGGCGGCCTCGACATAAACGCGTTCACGCAACGTGAGGACGCTGGCGCGCACCACACGCGCCATACGGGGAATTTCGGGCAGGCTGATCGCCGTGACGATCACGAGCGGCGAAGCGCCGATCAGGGCCACGAGTGCGATCGCGAGCAGGATCGCTGGGATCGCCATGACCGCATCCATCGCGCGCATCACGACCTTGTCGACGCTGCGGAAGTAGCCGGCGATGACACCGATGCTCACGCCGATCAGGGTGGTGAGACTCGCGACGGCAATACCGACCAACAGCGAGACGCGCGTTCCCCACAGCGCGCGGGCGAGCACGGACCGACCGACCTGATCGGTGCCGAACAGCTGCGCGAGCGAGGGCGATTGAAGCCGGCTCAGCGGGTCTAGCGCGGCGGGATCCGCGGCGACCCACGGGCTGACCACGGCCAGCGCGCCAAAGGCGAGGAGCAGCGCGCAACTTAGAGCCAGCATCGGATGACGAACCGGCAGGCTCGCGATCCGCGCGAACCGGTTGACCCGGATGTCCGGCGTATCGAGCCCTTCTGCTGTGGAGGTGATCGTCATCGGCTCGTCCCGCATCAGTACCGGATCCTCGGATCGACGACGGCGTAGAGAATGTCGACCACGAGATTGACGACGACATAGACGAAGGCGAACAGCAGGATCAGGGCTTGCACCACCGGGTAGTCGCGCCGGAGAATGGAGTCGGCCGTCAGCCGGCCGAGGCCGGGGATCGAAAACACGGTCTCGGTGACGACGACGCCGCCAAGCAGCGCGGCGAATCCGATGCCGACGACCGTGATGATCGGGACCGCGGCATTGCTGAGCACGTGCCGCGCGATGATCTTGCGAGGCGAGAGCCCCTTGGCATGGGCGGTGCGGACATAATCTTCGCGCAGCACCTCCAGCACCGCGGCGCGCGTCACCCGCGCGATCAGGGCGATATAGAGGTAGGAGAGCGAGATCGCGGGCAGCACCAGCGAATGCAGGCAGGCCAATACGCCCTGCGACAGCGGCTTGTAGCCCTGCACCGGAAACCAGTGCAGCCCGAGCGCGAGCGTATAGACGAGCGCGAAAGCGACGACGAAGACCGGCAGTGAAAAGCCGAGCACCGCCCCCGCCATCGTCATGCGCGCTACGAGTCCCCTGGGACGATAGGCCGCGACGAGGCCAAGCGGCACCGCGACGACGACCGCAATCGTGATCGTCATGAGAGAGAGAAGCAGCGTGGGCTCGATGCGCTGCGCGACAAGCTGCGAGACCGGAATGCGGCTGAACAGCGACAGACCGAAATCGCCGCTCAGCATACGTCCTGCCCATGCGAGAAAACGCTGCAGCAGCGGCAGATTGAGTCCCAGCGCCTGGCGCACCGCCTCGACCTGCTGCGGTGAGGCGAAGTCGCCGGCGATCAGCACGGCGGGATCGCCCGGCACGAGGCTCAGCAGCAGGAAGACGAATACCGCGACCGCGAGGAGCACGGGTACCGCCGCGAACAGCCGGCCTAGCACATAGCCGGTCATGCCGCGCCTTCCGGCCCGCGAATGCGGTCCGGCGGTTGCCGAACGCAATCCACGCTCCGCACCGTTGCCTCCCCCGAGATTGTTAAACGTTTTTCTAATGAAGCACGAAGGCCCGCCATCCGCAACAGTTCAGAAATCAATAATAGGCATTTTTGCTTGCATAGGGCCGATCGCAACGATACAGAAATCGTTTAACAGGAGGAGCTGATGTCGGGAGGGCCGCTGCCCACCATCCACGAGGTCGCGCGGCTGGCCGGCGTTTCCGTCGCCACCGTGTCGAAGACGCTCAACCGGTCGGGCAAGGTCAGCGAACTGCTCCAGGAGCGCGTCAATGCGGCGGCACAAAAGCTCGGCTATGCGCCGCATGCCAGCGCCCGCAGCCTGCGCAGCGGCGCCACGCGCATCCTCGGGCTGCTGGTGGCGGATCTCGCCAATCCCTATTTCCTGAAGCTGGTCGAGAGCATCGAGCGGCTGTCGAGCGCCGCGGGCTATTCCGTCATTCTCTGCAACAGTGCCGAAGACCCCGAGCGCGAGGAGCGGCATCTTGCAATGCTGCTGTCGCAGCGCGCCGACGGCGCCATCGTCATCCCGACCCGGCGCGGCTGGAGCGGACGCCAGGCCGCGCTTGCGAACCTGCCGATGCCGGGCATCTTGGTGGACCGACGCATCGAGGGGCTCGACCTCGATTCGGTCACGACCGACAATGTCGCGCTGGGACGGCTCGCGGCCGAACATCTCGACGATCTCGGCCATCGCCGCATCGCCGTGATCATGGGTTCGCCCGAGCATCAGATCGCGCGTCACCGGCTCGACGGACTGAGAAGCGGCTTGGCCTCGCGCGGCGTCACGCTCGACGAACGGCTGATCGAGAAGGACAATTTTTCGGAGGCCGCCGGTCATGCCGCAGCAATGCGGCTGCTCGGCCATGCGCAGCGGCCAACCGCGATCTTCGCCACCAACAATCATCTCTCGCTCGGATTGCTTCGTGCCATTGCCGAGCGCGGGCTCTCGATTCCCGACGACCTCTCCGTCATCGCGGTGGACGAGCTTCCATGGGCCGGGCTGGTGCGGCCGGGCATGACCGTCGTAACGCAGCCGTCCGAGGCGATCGCCGAGACCACGATCTCGACCTTGCTGTCGCGCATTTCGGAGGGACGCGCCGAGGACGCAGCGAGGTCGATCCAGCTTCAGCCGGCGCTCGTGGTGCGCGGGTCCACCGCCGCGGTCCGGACATAGACATGAGTGCTGCATCCGGCCTTGCGCCTCGCACTGGCCCTCTTGCGCTGTCCGCCGTCGCTGCCATCGCCGAGATTCGCGGAGGCCATCTGTCACCGCTCGATGTCGTCGATGCCGCAATCGACAGGATCGAGGCGACGGATGCGGCGATCAACGCGATTCCGGTTCGCTGCTTCGAGGCCGCACGCAGTGAAGCGCGGCGGCTGATGGAGAGAAGGGCTGGGGGTGAAGACTGGCCGCTTCTCTGCGGCCTTCCGCTCGCGGTCAAGGACAATACCGACGTCGCGGGCGTGCCGACCAGCGGCGGCAGCGCGCTGGCGGCCCGCCCTGCGCCGGACGTTTCGAATCCGGCCGTCGACCGCCTGCAGCGCAACGGTGCGATCGTTGTCGGCAAGAGCAATCTGTCGGAGCTCGGCGGCGCCAACACCACCAACGCGCTGTTCGGCGCGACGCGCAATCCGTTCTTTCCCGCCCTGACGTCGGGAGGCTCCTCCGGCGGCTCGGCGGCAGCGCTGGCCGCGCATCAGGTCCATCTGGGCCATGGCAACGATGTCGGCGGCAGCCTGCGCACGCCGGCCGCGTTCTGCGGCGTTGCCGGACTGAGGCCCACACCGGGCCTGGTACCGAGAAAGCCGCTTTCGGATCCCTTCGACACCGTCTTCGTCGAAGGGCCGATGGCGCGGACGATTCCCGATCTTGCCCTGATGCTGGATGCGATGGCTGGCTTTCATCCGCCTGATCTGCTGTCACGCGAGCAACCCGCGTCATTTCGAAATGCCGCCGCGCAGCCGGGATGGGCGGGACGAATCGCGGTGTCCGAGGACCTCGACCTGTTGCCGGTCGATCCGGAGATTCGTTCCGGCTTCCGCGGCGCGATCGATCGGCTGCAGCGCGCCGGCTGCCAAATGAGCGAGACCGCACCCGATATCACCGGGCTGCCGCGCGTGATCCGCGCTCTGCGCGGTCTGGCTTATCTTGCCAGCTGGGGCAGACTTTGGCCGCAGTCGCGCGACCGCTTCACGCCCGAGGTTGCGAGCGACATGGCACATGGCGAAAGCCTGTCTGCGAGAGACATCGCGGCCGCGATGGAGCAGCGGGCGGCAATCTACCGGCGCATGCAGGACTTCTTCACGGACTTCGACATCCTGATCTGTCCGACCACGCAGGTCGCGCCGTTCCCCGTCGAGATCATGTGGCCGGCCGAGATCGAGGGCACCGCATCCGAGAGCTACATCGACTGGATCATGATCACCTATGTCTGGTCGATCCTCGGCTGCCCCGCGCTCGCGGTGCCCGCCGGCCGCGACCAGGCCGGCATGCCCGTCTCCTTGCAGCTCGTCGGCCCGCCCCACAGCGAGGGGCGCCTGATCTCTTTCGCTGCAAGGATCGAGCAGGCGCTCTCCTCGCGGCCCTGAGGAACCCCGGAGCCCGGAACCCGGATCTTTCACGCGGCCGTCGGTTGTATTCGGGGCCCCGGGGTCTTATCCGTAATCCCCATGGACACCCAGATGATCACCGCCGAAAAGCCGCTGATGGCCCGGGCGCAGCCGCGCAAGCCGGCGCCGTTCCTGCCGATGAGCCGCGTCGAGATGAATGCACTCGGCTGGGACGCCTGCGACATCGTGCTGGTGACGGGGGATGCCTATGTCGACCATCCGAGCTTCGGTATGGCGATCATCGGCCGGCTGCTGGAGGCGCAGGGTTTCCGGGTCGGCATCATCGCGCAGCCGGACTGGCACTCGGCCGAGCCATTCAAGGCGCTGGGCAAGCCACGCGTGTTCTTCGGCGTCACCGGCGGCAACATGGATTCCATGGTGAACCGCTACACCGCCGATCGCCGCCTGCGCCACGACGACGCCTATACGGCCGGCGGCGAAGGCGGCAAGCGGCCGGACCGCTGCACTATCGTCTACGCCCAGCGCTGCCGCGAGGCATTCAAGGACACCCCGATCGTGCTCGGCGGCATCGAGGCCTCGCTGCGCCGGATCGCGCATTACGATTACTGGTCGGACAAGGTGCGCCGCTCGGTGCTGGCCGATGCCAAGGCGGACCTGCTGCTTTACGGCAATGCCGAGCGCGCCGTCGTGGAGGTGGCGCAGCGCCTTGCCGCAGGCGAGGCACCGCGCGAGCTCGACGACATCAGGGGCGTCGCGCTGTTCCGCAAGGTCCCTGCTGATTACGCGGAGCTGCACGCCGACGATCTCGATTCCG
Organism: Bradyrhizobium sp. SZCCT0231; assembly: GCF_018130245.1. Taxonomy (GTDB): domain Bacteria; phylum Pseudomonadota; class Alphaproteobacteria; order Rhizobiales; family Xanthobacteraceae; genus Bradyrhizobium; species Bradyrhizobium japonicum_F. The sequence continues at coordinate 114,480 of NZ_JAFCKP010000017.1, read as the reverse complement.
CCGACGAGGGCGCATCGCGTCAGCGCGGGGCCACCGTGATCCGCCTGCCGGCGCTGGAGCAGGTCGAGCAAGACCGCGAGGCCTATGCGCGCGCCTCACGCGTGCTGCACCGGGAGAGCAATCCCGGCAATGCGCGGCCGCTGGTGCAGCGTCACGGCGATCGCGACCTCTGGCTCAACCCGCCGCCGATCCCGCTCACCACCGAGGAGATGGACGCGGTCTACGATCTGCCTTACGCGCGCGCCCCGCACCCGTCCTATGGCGACGCACGGATCCCCGCCTGGGACATGATAAAATTTTCGGTGACGATCATGCGCGGCTGCTTTGGCGGCTGCACCTTCTGCTCGATCACCGAGCACGAGGGGCGCATCATCCAGAACCGTTCGGAAGGCTCGATCCTGCGCGAGATCGAAAAGATCCGCGACAGGACGCCGGGCTTCACCGGCGTGATCTCCGACATCGGCGGCCCCACCGCCAACATGTACCGGATGGCGTGCAAGGACCCGAAGGTCGAGGCGGCGTGCCGGCGGCCGTCCTGCGTCTTCCCCGAGATCTGCCCGAACCTCAACACCTCGCATGACGATTTGATCCGGCTCTATCGCAAGGTGCGCGAGACCAAAGGCATCAAGAAGGTGATGGTCGCCTCCGGCGTACGCTACGACCTTGCGGTCGAGAGCCCCGAATACATCAAGGAGCTCGTCACCCATCACGTCGGCGGCTACTTGAAGATCGCGCCTGAGCATACCGAGCGCGGCCCGCTCGACAAGATGATGAAGCCGGGCATCGGCGCCTACAACAAGTTCAAGCGGATGTTCGATGAAGCGGCCGAGCGCGCCGGCAAGAAATATTATCTGATCCCCTATTTCATCGCGGCGCATCCGGGCACGACCGACGAGGACATGATGAACCTCGCGCTGTGGCTGAAGAAGAACCGCTATCGCGCCGATCAGGTGCAGACCTTCCTGCCCTCGCCGATGGCGACCGCGACCGCGATGTACCACACCGGCGTCAACCCCTTGCGCGGCGTGCGCCACGGCGGCAGCGACAAGGTCGAGGCGATCAAGGGCCTGCGCCAGCGCCGCCTGCACAAGGCCTTCCTGCGCTATCACGACCCCGACAATTGGCCGGTGCTGCGTGAGGCCTTGATCGAGATGGGCCGCCGCGACCTGATCGGATCGCAGCCGCACCAGCTCGTGCCCGCGCACCAGCCGCCCGGCACCGGCAAGGCCGCCGGCACCAAGCGCCCCGTTCGCCCCGGCGGCAAGACGCAGCGGTTCACGACCAAGGGCCTGCGGGTGATGAAGTAGCGGGCGGGAGGCGGATCAGGTCCGGCTCGGCCGTGGCGCTTTCTCACCTCCAAGACAAAAAGCTCGAAAACAACCCCATGCACAGTAGCCGGGGGCAGCAAAATCAACGGCTTAGAGCGCGATGAGATGGGGATGGATCGTCACCGCGCCTCAGCTCGTTGATTGGGCACGATCTTTTCGAAGGACCGCTGCGCACTCTGCTGATTTTACGAAACTGTTGCACCGTCGGGCAAAACAGGAGCAGGATGGCAGCATCGGAGAACCAGGATAGGGCGAGCCCTTCCGCTGCTCCGTATCAACATCCTCAAGCTTCACACCAAGACGCGCGCGCAAGCCGTTCCGCTGTTCGACGCGTTGCAAAAGCTGGTGTCCCTGATCGCCTGATCGCCTGCTCACCTGGCAGCCCAGCAACGTCTGCGAAATAACCGCCGCAGACTCTGCCTTGCCCGCACCGCGCTCCAAGTGCTTCCTATCATGGTTCGCGGTGCTCATAGATGTCGGGTTTCCAACGCAAGGCGGAAGTGCGCCGTCTTGAGCGGGATAGGCGGCTTGTGACCCGTGGCTGACCTCCGAGCCCTGCATTGCGCGATATCACCCTAACCGGAGTCCCGCCGCCTTCGTTACTGCAAGCCATTCCTCGAGTGTGAATGACCAGGGACGTCGCGACGGACTCGAGTAGAGATCGATGTAACGGTTGAAGGTGCAATAGCTCCTTACCGGTGTTGAACGCGGCGCGGCTCGCCAATGCGAAATCAAGAGACATTTTGGCGCAGGTTACGGTCAGCAATCTTAAATTGCACTACTGGGTGATGCTAGTATGCTCGATCGAAACATTCAGGAGCATCAAATATCGAAACATTCAGGAGCATCCAATCATGCAGTCGTTAGCGACGTCCCTGGAAACGATATTCCGCGACCAGAACGCAGCCGTATCACGCCTCTCAGCTATTCTTGACGGCCTCGCCGCCGCAAACAGTACCGAGAAGCCAAACTGGCGCGATTCGATCATCGATTTGCTGAAGCTTCTTGGCATGGATAGCAGCCTACACCAGCGCCAGAATCTGGCCGGCACGCTAGGCTTTGCTGGTGACGTCAGCGGCAGCGCGATGATGAATATTTTTCTTCATAATCGGATCATCATGGCGATCGTGCAGAACCATGCGGTTGAAGTGGTTGCAACTCTTGACGACCTCGTTGCCAGGAATTCTGAGAGGCTAGACTGGCGTGATTCCATCGTCGATCTGATGAAGCTCTTTGGCTTAAAGAGCCACATTGACGAGCGCAAGAAACTCGCGACAGGGCTCGGCTTTACAGGTGAGCTCAGCGGTTCAGGCACGATGAACATGTGGCTGCACACACGTTTGGTCATTGCCATCGTGGACAATGGCGGTAAGCTTCCCGCAAAATTGCCCAAGAAGTCGGCTGCAAGTAGGGTACAGGCTCTCTGCCGCGCGACTAAGATCAAAGAAGGCATACTACCGGCCATAGCGGCGGTTTGGGATCGCCACAACACAGGGAAACCGAGCAGGAACGAATTCGAAGCCGGAATATACGCAGTCTTCGCTAGTCTAGAGCCTGAGCAGCGCAAGAGTATGGCGTTTGCGTTTGCCGGATACGGCGAATTGCGAAAGGACGGCACAGCCGAGTGCTTTTTCGATGACGGGCTTGCCAAGAAAGTAAGGGATCGCCCGCTCGAGAAGGCTGAATTCGTCGCCGAGTTCATGCGTGAGGGCGTTGCGTTTGCAGGCCAGCAACTGTTCAGCGGTTCAGGCGGTGTTATAGGACCTGGTCAGGTGCGCCCCTGGAGGCCTCCAGGAGGTGTTCCGGGCGAGAGTACGACGCCTCTAGCTCCGTGGCCTTGGCTCACGGCCATTCGAACGGATGCCTCAAGCACCAATGAGTTCGGCAATCTCGAAAGCGTTAGAGCGGTTCCCCCAGAGACGGGAGCGGTGACGCCGCTCGATTATCAGTTCGCTCAAGCGTGTAGGTTCGATCCCGACGCCTCAGGCGGAATCGTCGCGCATTGCGAGAGAATGCATCCTCCGCCGGCCCCTCCGGGCGGGCTTTTTGGCGGCAATTGCGAGGGAGGACCAAACTATACGTTTGGCAACGACTGCCTTCGGATACCCACACAGCGTGCCGGGGGCTCAATACGGCTAAGGGGTTTCAATTTCATAACCCCTACCGTCAAAGTGCATCTTCAACTCAAAGACCACCCACCCCTACCACCCCAGGAATGCGTCATTTGGGGCGATCGCGAAACAGCTGTGAATGACGAGCAAGGCAGGGTGATCACCGATCTTCGAGTGAGAGACTGGGTCGATGTACCAATTCCCTCTGAAGATCCCGCTCGACCAGGTGCACCTCTCGCAGCAGGCCTATACGACGTTTGGATCAGCGTGATTGACCCCGGTACCTCGGGCATCCCGATCGTTCGTGAATCGAATAGATTGCTGCTCAGGATCCTGCCGAATGAGAACATCCACTTCCTGTTCCGAAGTGATCGTGGCCGTTGCATCAAGGAAACTCCTGGGGGTGGCGACGACGAGATTTGGTGGGATGCTTTCGTCGGTCATCTGGTCGCCAATAAGGTACCGCTAGACGTGGAGGGTTCCATTCCTTTCCACGTGAAGGACATCAGTCGAAAGCCGTTTCCGCGCGCACCGTGGGAAGATATGGACGACGGCAAACCGGCCACATACGTTTGCGATGTCTTTGGCCCTGGTCCATTTGAGCTCAATGGTGTCGTGGCATTCGCAATCGTGGGCTTTGAAATTGACAGCGAGGCGGCCGCACGCGATCAGCTTCAAGGGTTTTGGAACGCCTTCTTCGAAGCCTTTAAGAAAATTGCGGACCTCGCCGGTGCTTTCGGGGGGCCTAGTGCAGTTGCAGGACTTGCCGAAGTGTTTGCGAAGTCTGGAATTCAGGCGCTTGCAACGCAAGCACTTAGCGCTGCAATTGTAGCCGTATTTTATCTCGCAGTTATTACGCTCGTCACGGCGGGATTCTGGGCTGTCTGGGCGCCCGCCGACCTTATCGCTCTGGACATCTTTTGCCTGGATGCCGAGTCGGCATGGGACATGACGGATTCGAAGAGGCCGCTACCGGGCCTCACCAAGCGTGAATTTGGCGGTGAATTCGACGACAACGACGTGCTGATTAGGGTCGCCCAAGTACCTCTGCCGAAACTTGGGAACCCTGGTGAGTTGGTTGCAACTTGGGTGCAGGAACATCAGTACGAGGCGCGACACGACGGTGATTTATTCTCCCGTTACGCACTGGAATTTCGACTGACCAGGACGTCAGTTTGATAGGAGAGCGTGATAGCGCGAGCGCGAGGCGTCAAACGTTCAGCAATCCGTTTGTGTAGCTTGCGGCCGATCCGGTCGGAGACGGGGCCGTAGATTCGCGGTGCTGCGGCGAGGTAGACCATGAACGCGCTCATCGTCAATCTTACATCGGAGCCGGTTTACCGAGGCTGGCGCGGGTCGCAGCAAGCGCCGAGACATTGATGTCGTTGCCGGACGCCCGTTGTTGGCCCGTTGCTGACCTTAGCTCAGAGCGCCGCGAGTCTGCTTCCTGAAGCTGACCCGAACAGGGCCATGCAGCTGGCTAGGGCAGCCTTCGCCCCATTGCGGAACTGCACCTAACCATGGCCTGCCACATGCGCTCCCGCTGACGCCGTTTGATCCAGATCAACGAGCCCCTCTCCTGCTTCGCTAAACGAGGTGCCGCGCAGTTCCGCTACGCGACCCCACCCAAGCCGTCGGCTTCCCAAGGGCTGGCGGCTTTCTTTTTCTCCGTCCTCCGTCAACCCTGCGCGCGTGGCAATTCCTACCGACAAGCACGTAGGGTTGAGCGCTGAATTTGCGCTCGATCAAACCGGCGCGGCTCCGTCTACTTAACTTGCGTCGAGTTATCAGGGAGGCGCCTATGCTGGTGAATATCAACACGCATCGACGGCCCGTCGACGGACACCTCGCCGCTCTCGCTGGTGAGCGGGTGCTTTGCAGTGAACATAGATATCGCAGAGGGACCGAGATTTTCGGTGAGGGCGAAAGCGCTGAATACGTCTATCAGATCACCGCGGGAGCAGTCCGGACCCACAAGCTGCTCGCAGACGGCCGTCGCCAGATCAATGCGTTTCATCTGCCGGGCGACATGTTCGGATTCGAGAATGGAACCAGTCACCGCTTTACGGCCGAAGCCATCATCGAAACCAACACGCGTATCATGAGACGAGGCAGCATCATCGAGGCAACCGAGAGCCGGATGGGCGGCACAAAGAGCCTTCTGAGACTGGTCACGCAGAACCTCCAGCACGCCGAGGACCACATGCTCCTGCTGGGGCGAAAGACTGCGTTGGAGAGAGTTGCCACGTTCCTCGTCGAGATGGACGCGCGACTGGGACGTCCTCAACTCATGGCCCTTCCCATGAGCCGTCGCGACATTGCCGATTATCTCGGGCTTACGTTGGAGACTGTTTCGCGCGCTTTATCTACGCTTCGCGATCAGAACTTGCTTCGGTTCGAGGGGACGACACAAAGACGGATCGAACTGCTTCGGCGTGAGGAACTTGCAGAGCTATAGGTGAGACCGTGTCAAACCGCGATCATGCTGCTGACCTTCTCCGCTGGCATGCAGGCTCGGGCACAAATTCACCGCATCATCTCGAACCGAGGCACCATGCGCGCGATCGCCGCGCTCAGGCCGGTTGACCTTTCGCCAGAGATGTAACATACAAAGTTACATGAAACGAGATTCCCGACTGTCCGGCGTGCTGCACATCCTGCTGCACATGGCGCAGCAGCCTGGGCCATTCACGTCCGAGACGCTGGCGAAAGCCATGGACACCAACCCGGTGGTGATCCGGCGCGTCATGGCGGGCCTGCGCGAGCTTGGTTACGTCCGCTCCGAGAAGGGGCATGGCGGCGGCTGGACGCTCGCATGCGACTTGTCGAAGGTGACGCTGCGCGACGTCTACGCCGCACTCGGCAGTCCCGCGCTGCTCGCCATGCGCAACCGGACGGAGGCGCCGGGCTGCCTCGTCGAGCAGGCGGTGAATGCCGCGCTCGATCAGGCCTTTCACGATGCGGAGGCGCTGCTGCTGTCGCGCCTCGGTGAGGTGACGCTGGCGATGCTGGGCGAGGATCTGCGCAAGCGGCTCGGGTCTCGAAAGATCCACGACATCAGCGCGCACCGCGCGTGAACAGCTCCATTCTCAGGACAACATCATGACCGACATTCAAGCCGCATTCTCGAATCCGCAATTCGTGGATCGCTACACCGAAGGGCCGCGGCGCTTCGTGCCCGGCTATGAGGCGATGCAGTCCATGGCGGCGATTCTGCTGGCCGAAAGCGTCCCCGGCGATGCGCGGGTGCTCGTCCTCGGCGCCGGCGGGGGCCTGGAGCTCAAGGCCTTTGCGCAGGCGCATCCCGGCTGGCGCTTCGACGGCGTCGACCCCTCCGCGGCGATGCTGGGACTGGCGAGGCAGACTCTGGGAGAGCTCGCACCGCGTGTACGCTTTCATGAAGGTTACATCGACGATGCCCCGGAAGGACCGTTCGACGGCGCCACCTGCCTGTTGACCTTGCACTTCGTCGATGTCGCCGAACGGCGCCGCATCGCGTCGGAGGTCCGCCGCCGGCTCAAGCCGCGCGCACCGTTCGTGATCGCACATCTGAGCGCGCCCGATGGAGAGAAGGAGCGTCCGCTATGGCTGGCGCGGTACTCCGCATTCCTGGCGGCGTCCGGCGTCGCGCCGGACCAGGCGGCTGCCGCAAGGGATGCCGTCACCAACCATCTGCAGATTTTGGCGCCCGCGCAGGACGAGGCGATCTTGCGCGAGGCCGGCTTCTCCGACCCGACCCTGTTCTACACCGGCTTCGCCTTCCGCGGCTGGGTGGCCTATGCCTGAATGATCGCAAGACAGCGCGCGATCATCATCTATCCACCGGCACGCCCGGCCCGAGATGATAGCGGCTGGAAAAGAACACCAGCGGCGTGGTGTCGCGATGATCGCAAGCCGAGACTTCGGCGATGATCAGCGTGTGGTCGCTGACGTCGACGTGGCGCGTGACCTCGCAGGCGAACCAGGCGATGCAGCCGGACAGGCGCGGCAGGCCATCCACGATCTCGTAGTCGGGAGCAGCGCCCGCGCTCGGCTGGCTGGCGAAATGCCGCGACAGGTCACGGCCGTGGTCGGGCAGGACGTTGACGCAATAGCGTCCGGTCGCCGAGATCGCGCGGTGCATGCGTCCTGGCATGACCGAGACCAGCACGGTCGGCGGCGACAGGCTGACGGTGACGAAGCTGTTCGCCGTCATGCCACAGACCCGGCCGTGCTCGTCGAGCGCCGTCAGCACCGCGACGCCGGTCGCAAAGCGCGATGCAGCTTCGCGGAAGGACGCCGGATTGGCGCGCGGCATGTCACTTGCCGTCCGCATCGATCCTCACGCAATGGCCCTGACCGGCTGCGATGGCGCCGACATGCGCTCAATCCAGGCCCGGATGCGCTGCGGCGTGGAGATGCGGTCCCACTGCCGGTCCGGGTAGTTGAAGTTCTCGGTGAATTCGTTGGCCAGCGCCGGATTCTGGCTCATCGCGCCGATCAGCATGCCCAGCGCTTCGGTCGGCGGCTGCAGCATCACATTGGTCCAGCGCGAGGCGGCCAGCACGCGGTCCTGCCGCTTCAGGTCGATCTTCTCGCACAGGCGCGCATCGAGCGCGTCGGAATTGACGATCTCCTCGCCGAGCACGAAAGCCGCGTAGGAGGCGACGTTGGCGCCCTGCCCCATCATGGGATCGACGATCGCGTGGACGTCGCCGAGCGCGATCGCGCATTTGCCGTCGTCGAACTCGACCACCGTGTTGCGCACCGTCGGGACCACGCCGCCCTGCAGGAGATCCTGCGGCTGCGCGAGATCGAAACGCGCGGTATCGATGCGGTCATAGGTGGTCGGGTGATGCTTCTCCAGCTTGCCCAAGAGCACCTTCAGGAACTGCTTTGGATTGTCGTCGTAGCTGAGCGTGGCCAGCTCCTCCATGTCGCCGCCCGGTACGTTCTCCATCAGCAGTGCGCTGGCGATACCGCCGAAGGTGACGGTGGGAATCACGATCATCTCGCCATGGCCCGGCGAGACCGAGAGCGTGACGTTCATGGGATCGGGCTGGCGCACGCCGGTGTAGAGGCCGACGCACAGCCGGCGCTGCGGCTGCGAATAGGGCGTGTGCTCGGGACGATAGGTGAAGAGCTGGCCCAGCGGACCCTTGCCGGTCGAGACGACCAGGAGGTCGAAACGCGCGACCAGCGGACGGATGTCTCGCTCCTCGATCCGCCTGTACTCGATCTTGCCGCCGCGCTTCGTAAAATCCTGCATCAAGGCGGGAAGATAGAGCCTGTAATCGACCGCCCGGCTCGCCTTCGAGAAGTCGCCGCGGAAGCTGAGCGGCTGCGGAAAATTGAAGACGTGATCGTGGTAGTAGTAGTGCTCCTTCGGATCGGTCCAGTGATTAACGCCGAGATAATCCTCGCGCGCGATCGTCACGTGGTGATGCGCGACGGTGTTGAGCAACCGGATGGTGCGGTACTCCTCCGGCGGCCGGTCCGTAATGATGGTGGCGTCCACGCCATGCTTTTGCAGGTAGAGTGCGAGATGCAGGCCGGCGATGCCGGCGCCGACAATTCCGATATGGCGCGCCACGTGATCTCTCCCCGTTTCCTTGCCCTGTAATTGCTTGTTTTGGGAAGCCTAACGGCCCGCCGTGTTGCGCACTATGGAATATATGGGATATGATTTATTCCAGATCGGAATGAATAATGGACCGGATCGATTGCCTGCGCGCTTTCGTTCGCACCCTCGAGGGCGGCAGCTTCTCTGCGGCGGCCAAGGAGCTCGGCATTGGCCAGCCCGCCATCAGCAAGCGGATCGCGGTGCTGGAGAGCGAGTTCGGCACGCAGCTGTTCTCGCGCACGACGCGCACGCTGAAGCCGACCGCCGAGGCACACCGCATCTACGATCTCGCGCGGCAGATCCTCGACAGCTTCGACATGGCGCGGTCGAGCGTCGAGCAGTCGGCGCCACGCCCCAGCGGCACACTCCGGATCGGCGTGCCGTCGTCATTCGGACGGCGCTACATGATGCCTGTGATCGCCGACTATGTGCGGCACCATCCGGAAGTGCGGGTCGACATCCGCTTCAGCGAGCGGTTCGTCAACCTCGTGGAAGAAGGCATCGAGCTGGCGCTGCGGATCGGAAACCTGGAGGCGAGCACGCTGGTCGCGCGCCGGCTCGGCACCGTGCAGCGCTACCTGGTGGCGACGCCCACCTATCTGCACGGGCGCCCGCTGCCCCGGACGCCGGACGACCTCAGTTCGCACCAATGCATCGTCTATTCCAGGATGTCTCCGGCGCACCAATGGGCCTTCGAATCCGAGCATGGCCGCCACGTCGCGTCGATCAACGGGCCCATTCACGTCGACGATGCCGATGCGATGCAGGAGGCGACGATGCATCATCTCGGCATCGCCATCCTGCCCGAGTGGAACGCGGCCGAGGGTCTGAGCACCGGCGAGCTCGAGCATGTGCTGCCTGACTACACCATCGCCGCACTGCCGCTGCATGCGGTCTATCCGGAGACACAATGGATGTCGCTGCGTGCGCGAAGCTTCCTGGATCTGTTGGTCGAACGCGCCGCGCATTTTGTACCGGCCCCCATGCATACCCATGCCGCCGGCGCAGGCGGTTGACGCCATCCCCGCCAGCATTAAATGACGCCCATGAAAAAGATCGGATTCCTCTCCTTCGGGCACTGGACGCCCTCGCCGCAATCGCAGACCCGCTCGGCAGCCGATACTCTGCTGCAATCGATCGAGCTTGCGGTGGCGGCGGAGCAGTTAGGGGCGGACGGCGCCTATTTCCGCGTCCATCACTTCGCGCGCCAGCTTGCCTCGCCCTTTCCGCTGCTTGCCGCGGTCGGCGCCAAGACCAGCAGGATCGAGATCGGCACGGCCGTGATCGACATGCGCTACGAGAACCCGCTCTACATGGTGGAGGACGCCGGTAGCGCCGATCTCATCGCCGGCGGGCGGCTGCAGCTCGGCATCAGCCGCGGCTCGCCCGAGCAGGTGATCGACGGCTGGCGCTATTTCGGCTACCAGCCGGCCGAGGGCCAGAGCGATGCCGACATGGGGCGGCGCCATGCGGAGGTCTTTCTCGACCTCTTGCGCGGCGAGGGCTTTGCCGAGCCCAATCCGCAGCCGATGTTTCCCAATCCGCCGGGGCTGCTCCGCCTGGAGCCGCATGCGCAGGGCTTGCGCGAGCGCATCTGGTGGGGCGCCGGCTCGAACGCCACCGCGGTGTGGGCGGCCAAGCTCGGCATGAACCTGCAGAGCTCGACGCTGAAGAGCGACGAGACCGGCGAGGCTTTTCACGTGCAGCAAGCCGCGCAAATTCGTAGCTTTCGCGCGGCGTGGAAAGACGCCGGTCACACCCGTGAGCCGCGCGTCTCCGTCAGCCGCAGCATCTTTGCGCTGGTGGACGATCGCGACCGCGCCTATTTCGGCGGCGAGCGCGGAAGCGAAGACCAGATCGGTTTCATCGACCCGCGCACCCGCGCGATCTTCGGCCGGAGTTATGCGGCCGAGCCGGATGTGCTGATCGAGCAGCTGCGCCAGGACGAGGCGATTGCGGAAGCGGACACGCTGCTGCTGACGATCCCGAACCAGCTGGGTGTGGACTACTGCGCGCATGCGATCGAGGCGATCTTGGCGCATGTCGCGCCGGCCCTGGGGTGGCGGTGAGGCGAACGGCGATATGCCCCAGAGGAATCACATTTGAACCCTTACAAACGGTCGTCATGCCCGGGCTTGTCCCGGGCATCCACGTTCCCGGTGCGGGGTGGCGAGGCGTGGATGGCCGGGACAAGCCCGGCCATGACGGTGTGGGGACTATCGTGCCTCAAACTAACCTCGCATGCGATAGCCCTATCCCTATCCGCCCCACCTCACCCCGTCTTCGTCCCCGTGATGACGGCCAGCGCCTCGACGAGGCGGTCGAGATCGGCCTCGTCAGTGTAGAGGGCGGGCGTCACACGGATGCACTGGCCCCTGGCGAGGCCGGCCCGGCGCACCGTCATGATCTTGTGGCTGTCCCGAAGCTTCGCAACGATGGCCTCGTTGTCGGCCTTGCCGGTCTTGCCGGCGAGGCGGAAGGACGTGATCGCGCCATATGAGCCGGCTTCGTCCGGCGTCAGGATCTCGATGTCCTTGAATGCACGGGCGCGGCTCACCCAATAGTCGCGCAAATGTCGCAAGCGCGCTTGCTTGGCCGCCGCGCCGATCTCTAGATGCAGCGCCACGGCCATCGGCACCGTCAGCACCGTAGCGAAATTGACCGTGCCGGTATGCACCCGCGAACGGATATCCTCTTGCGGAAAATCCTCGTCGCCCATGTCGCGATCGATGGCCGCGAGGCGGTCCTTCCTGATGTAGAGGAAGCCGACGCCGAGCGGCGCGCCGATCCATTTGTGCAGATTGAACCCGACGAAATCGGCCTCGAGCTCGCTCACCCGGAAGTCGATCTGCCCCCAGGAATGGGCGGCGTCGACGATGGTGTCGATGCCCTTGGCCTTCGCCATGCGGGTGATCTCGGCGACCGGCATGACGAAGCCGGTGCGATGGCTGACGTGGGTCAGGAGGAGAAGTCTCGTCTTCGGGTTCGCCTCGATGGCGCGGGCATAGGCGTCGAGCACCGCCTGGCGGGTGGCGGGCTCCGGCACCTCGAACTTGACCACGTCGACGCCGCGGCGCGCCTTCAGCGCGTTCATCGCATATTGCATCGAATCATAGTCGAGATCGGCATAGAGCACGCCGTCGCCGGGTTTCAGCCTGTTGTAACCGCCGATGAGGAGCTGAAGCGCTTCGGTCGCGCCGCGGGTGAGCGCGATCTCCTCGAGTGCCGCGCCGACCGCCTCCGCCACCTTGGCACGCACGGCCTCGAAATCCGTACCCGCACGCAGCCGCGCGTAATAGGTGTTCTGATAATTGACCATGTCGGACTGGCGGATGAACTCGCGCCTCACGGGCTCGGCCATGATGCCCCAATAGCCGTTCTCCAAATTGACGACATCAGGCGTGACGGCATAAAGCCCCTTCACAGCCGCCCAATAGGCCTTGTCGGTGGCGACAGCGGCCACTGAGCCGGTCGGCTGCGCCGGAAGGCCCTCGGCGGCAAAAGCCGGCGCAGCAAGCGGCGCCACGGCTGCTGCCGCGAGGCCCTTGAGGACCCGCCGGCGGTCAGCCGAAATCGTCTTGATCAGTTGCATTTGTCAGCTCTCCCCCGGGAGCGTTTTCGAGCGAAGCGGCGTCCGGCTCGCGTCATGAAAACGCGTCAAACAACAATCCAGAGCTCCGTTCCGATGTCATCGAAGCAGACGAGGCTCTGGCGCGCCGGGAAGAGAGCAACGGACCATGCAGCTGAGATGACCGGAGCATGACAATGCGATGATCGAGCAACGTAGATTGCAGGATCAGGCTGCCGCCCGCTTTGTTGCGGCTCGCGCGTGCTCCGCGGATGAGCAGCACCATGACTGCCAGCATCAGCACGTAGATCGTCGGGACATGGAGCAGCGGCATGATTCTCACCCTGTCGCCGGCGCTATACCAAGCCGCCGCTACGATTTGCTTGCGATGATTGGTAAACGCGGTGGTAACGGCCGTGGTGACGCCGAGCTACGTCACCGTCTGGCGGCCGGCGAGCGGCGCAACGCCGTCATCGTCAAACCGCAAGACCCAATGCGCCCCCCTCGGGGTGAGGCGCCATTGAACCGGCGGGCACGTGATTGACGACGAGCCCCGTCGGCACGGCCTCGTACCTCGACAGCGCCGCGGTCACCCGGCGCATCGCGGCCGAACCGAGCTCGCCGGCGCGCGCCACCAGGACGATCAGGTCCGCATGCGCGGCCAGGGCGATGGCGTCGGGCTGCAAGGCCAGATTGCTGGCGTGGACGACCATCAGGTCGAACTCCGAACGAATATCGTCCTCGGGTCTCGCATCGGGTCTTCGGCCGGCACTGAGGAGCTCGTCGATCGACTGAAGTCCAGCCGTGGTCGAGCCATCGTGCCATTCGGTCACCGGCGGCTGGTGGCCTGCGAATTCCGGCTGGAGCCGGATCAGCACGCTCATCATGCCCCGATTCACGGCGGCGCGATTGAGGGAGCGTGCAACCGTGTTGCCGCCTGCGCTCTTGCCGACCGACAACACCAGCGCGACCTTGCAGCCGCGCACCGGCACACGCTCAATGCGTTCGAGCAGCGGCCGCAGATGGGTGCCGAGATCGAGCTCGGCCGCCGCCGCGATCGGTCTTTGCCAGACCGTGTTGGTCCCGGCTCCGGATGCCAGCTCGGGGATGCGGCCCCAGACGGGAAGGCTGGGTATCGCCTCGGCTCGGCGCACGGCTGCGGCCGGAGGCTGGACCTGCCGGCCGGGCGCCTCCTCCGCTTGCACAGAGGCAGCCGCCTGAACGGATTCGGGCTCGTCGGCGGACGCGCTCGTCGTCACCGCAACGGCGGCGGTCGACGTCAACAGCGAGCCGATCGCCAACGCCGCGAGCAGCAGGGCGAGCGGCGGACGCGTCGAGCGCAACGGCGGAATGGCGACCGAGGCGATCTTGGTCTGGGACGCCTGCAGCTGACGCTGCTCGCTGGTGGTCTTGAACCGCGACAGGAACTGCTCGTAGATGTTCCTGTTGGCATCGGCGTCGCGCTGCAGCTCCTGCAGCTTCACCAGCGCCTGGCCGTCGACCAGCATCTTGGTCTCGACCGCCTTGAGCTGCTTTTCCAGCGCGTTCTGCTGCTCCCGCTGGGCCTCATATTCGGATTTGGCCGTGTCGATGTTCTTCTTCCGCTCGATCTCGATCTGCCGGTTGATATCCGCCAGCTGGCTGTAGGAGATCGCGAGGTCGGGATGGCGGTCGCCATACACCGCCTTCTTCTGCGCGATCTGGTCGTTCAGGGCCGAGCGCTGCGTGCGCAGCATGCTCAGGAGGTCCTGCTTCACCGGCCCTTCGACATTGGCCTTGAGATCGCGTTGCACCTGCTCGTAGCGCGCCTTGGCCTCCTCGGTGCGCGCGCGCGCGGCGGAGACCTGCTGCGTGAGATCGGTCACCCGCAATTGCTGCGTGGTGGATTCCTTGCCGGCATTGACGATGTTGTGCTCGAGCCGGAAGGCGGCGACGGCGTCTTCCGAGGCGCGCAGGCGCTCGCTCAGCGCCTTCAGCCGGTCCTTGAGCCAGTCGGCGGCCTCGTCCGTCGCCTCGGTGCGGACGCGGCCCTGGCTGGCAACGAAGGCCTCGGCGATGGCATTGGCGTAGTAAGCGGCCCGGTCCGGGCGGTTCGAGGTGAAGGAAATCGCAATGACGTAGGTGAGCCCGCGCCGGGTGATGTCGAGGCGGTTGCGGAATTTCTCGAGCAGGCGCGTCATGTCGGTATAGCCGGCCGAGACGTCCTCGTCGTCCGCGATCTTGAGCTGCTCGATCAGGGGGCGGAGAAAGCCGTCGGATTTGGCGATTTCGATCTGGCTCTGAAGCGCCGCGGCATCCTGGCCGATGCCGGGCAGCACGTCCTGATCCGAGGTCACGCGCAGCTCGCGGGGATCGAGCACGACCAGGGCCGTCGCGGCATAGCGGACCGGAAGGACCATCAGGACGACGATGCCGAGGGCGAACAGCGCCGCGGCCAGCGTCAGAATGCGCCGGCCGTTCTCGCGCAGAAAGGAGAGTGTACCGAAGACGGTCAGCGATCCCTTGATCAGGGCGGGCCCGGTGCCGTCGGGCTTCACCTTCGCAGCCCGCGGCGCTTCCCACGAAGCCGCTTGCTCCGTCGGGGCGATGCTTCGCGGAGATGCGCTTCGACCGAACGCCATGGGGTTGGACTCGAAATCAACTGACAGGCCTGGAGGCTTGCCGCACCGTAAATATCCATGGTTAACCGGCGGTTACGGCTGGGCTGGCCTTGGGCGTGAACGATTCGTTAACGAGACGCGGCCAGCCACGCGCTGTATTTGACCACATCGATGGCGAGGCCATCGAATGGGCTGCGTCGCGCTTGCGCCAGCGCGACGAAAGACAGAAATGTCTTATCGTGCTGTCCGACGGAGCGCCGGTCGACGATTCCACGTTGCACGAGAATGGCGACAGGTACCTGGACGGCCATCTGCGCCGTGTCATCGGCGAGATCGAGCAGGCCGGCGATATCAGGCTTGCCGCAATAGGTATCGGCCATCCGGTCGAGCAGTACTACAAGGAGGGCCTCACGATCAGCTCTCCTGAAGAGCTGGAAAGCACCCTGGTTCAGCTCATCAACCGGCTCTTGCATCCGTCGGCTTAGTTGCATTCAGGCGCGGCGCGCATCGGCGGCGCCTGCCTGCGCTCGCCTCGATGTGCGACCGCTCACAAGCCGATGACATACCCGTCCCGCCGGGGATCGGCGGCACCCGTCATCACGCCGGTTACCGGATCGAGCGCGACGGCCTGCATGCCCCCGCAGAGCATGGTCCATCCGGTGTCCAAAATCTCGATCTCGTGGCCGCGGCGCTTCAGTTCGGCGATGGTCTCCGGCGCGATGCGGTTCTCTGCCTGAATGAAGCGGCCGTCCCACAGCCGTGAACGCGGCGCCTCGATCGCCGGCTGCAGCGGAAGGCCGAACTCGATGTGCTGCACATAAGCCTGGGCCTGGGTTTGCGGGATGCCGTAGCTGCCGGGCGTCCCCAGCGCGAGCACCGGACGGCTGCCGCGCGTCGCAATCGACGGTGCCATCGTCACCGGCAACGCGTCGCCCGGCTTGGCGAGGTTCGGGCTTCCCGGCTGCACGTCAGCCCAATGCAGATGATTGTTGAGGCAAACGCCGGTCCCCGGCACCACGACGCCGCTGCCGAACGGGCTGCCGAGACTTTGCGTAATGCAGACCAGATTGCCTTCGGCGTCGGCGATCGAGAACGAGGTGGTGTGGCCGGGATCGGCACGATCCTGCGGCATCCATTGCTCTGTCGGGCCCGTGATCGGCCGGCCGTCGCTCACACGCTGGCGAAGCCGCGCGATCGTCGCGTCGGACATTGCTCCAGCGGCTTGATCCGGTCCCAGATTGCCATGGGCGATGCGCTCGCCGGCGGCGAGACGGATCGCGCGATAGACCGTATCGAGATGATCGGCGCCGTCCTTCGGCAGACGCCCGAGGTCAAAGCCTTCAAGGATCTTGAGGGTCAGGGCGAACTGGAAGCCGCCGCATTGCTGCGCCGGGACGTGAAGCTCGAGCCCCCGATAGGACACGGTCAGGGGATCGAACCAATGCGGCTTGACGGCGATGACATCGTCCAGCGTCAGGCTGCCGCCGAGCGTGGCGAGATAGTCCACGATGCGCCGGCCGAGCTTGCCGCCATACAGATACTCGGGCCCCAATTCGGAGATCTCGGCAAGAGTCTGCGCGAGATCAGGCTGCGCGACGATCCTGCCGAGCTTCACCGGCATTCCATCCGGGAGATAGTTCCTGACCAGTGCGGCGTGCAGCTCCGGCCAGGGTTCGAGCAGCGGCACCTGCTCGTTGATCTCATCAACACCGAAGTCCGAGAGCGCAAACCCGTCGCGCGCCAGCGTGATCGCCGGCGCAAAGACGTCTGGAAGCGATTTGCGTCCATAGCGCGAGAGCAGCTCGCACCAGCCCGCGAGATTGCCGGGCGTCGAGGCCGCCTGCGGACCGCGCTCGAGCTCGAATCTGCTGGTGTATCTGCCGACCGGGAAGCTTGCGGGCATCGGCGGAGCGAAGTCGAGCACGCGAATGCGCTGCTCGATCGCCACCCAGATCGTGGCCAGTCCAAACCCGGCAAGCCCCGACATGAACGGCTCGACCACGTTGAGGGCGGCCGCCGTGGCGACGGCCGCATCGAACGCATTGCCGCCCTGCATCAGGATTCGTGCACCGGCCTGTGCCGCGAGCGGATGCGCGGCGGCGACCATGCCGTGCCGCGAGAACAGCGTCGGACGCCCATATGTCCTGGCGAGTTGCATCCGGTCAGGCCTTCCGCCGGTCAGTGCGTCGTCGCAGCAGCCTGGATCGCCTCCGACATGATCTCGAGACCGCGATCGATTTCGGCCTCGGACACTGTGAGCGGCGGCGCGATGCGGAATACGCCGCCCATGCTGGGCAACTTGACGATGTTCATGCTGAGACCGCGACGCATGGTCTCCTCCATGATCCGCGCACCGAGTTCAAACCCCGGCGTCTTGGACTGCCGGTCGACGACGATTTCGAGACCGAGCAGAAGCCCGCGGCCCCTGACGTCGCCGACGCATTCGAACTTTTGCTGCAGCGACAGCAATCCATCCCGGAGCCTGTTGCCCCTGGCGGTTGCCTGCGCCACTAACCCGTCGCGCGCGACCACGTCGAGCACCGTGACGCCGATCGCGGCGGGCAAGGGATCGGAGACATGCGTGGTGTAGAACAGGAAGCCGCGCTCGAACGCGGTCTGCTCGATGGCCTTTGTCGTCATGACCGCGGCGAGCGGCAGACCGGCGCCGAGCGTCTTCGACAGCGTGAGAATATCAGGCACCACGCCGTCACGCTCGAAGGCAAACATGTGCCCGGTGCGGCCGATGCCGGTCTGAGCTTCGTCGAGGATCAGCAGCATGCCGCGCTGCTCGCATTTTTGCTTCAAGGCCGCGAGATAGCCGAGCGGCAGTTCCAGAATGCCGCCGCTGGAGAGGATCGGCTCGGCGATGAAGGCCGCCAGATTACCGGTCGACTGGCTGTCGATCAGTGCGAACGCATCGTCCAGCTCGGTCTGCCAGTCGTTGCTGCCGTCGACGTTCCTGAAGCGCGGCCGATAGGCGTTCGGCGCGGGAATGACGAACGATCCGACCGCGGCCGGCCCATAACCGCGCCGGCCCGCGCTGTAGGTCGCCGACGCCGCCGCGCCGGTCATGCCGTGCCAGCTTTGCGCGAAGGCGACGATTTCGTGCCTGCCGGTGACGAGCTTGGCCATCCGGATCGCCGCTTCATTGGCTTCCGCGCCTGTCGTCAGCAGCTGCACGCGGTCGAGACCGGGCGCAAGCGCAGCGAGACGCTCGGCCAGCGTCACCACCGGACGCGAGAGCATGCCGCTGAAGAGATGAGCGACCGCACCCATTTGCCGTGCGACCGTGGCGACGATGTCGGGATGCGTGTGCCCCAGCACGGCACTCATCTGACCCGAGGTGAAGTCGAGGATGGCGCGTCCGTCGGCGTCGTAGACGAAACTGCCGGCCGCCCGCTCGATAATGACGGGTTCGAAACTCGGGCCGTAGCGGGTCAGATGCGTGTTGGCGGAAGCCCAGAAATCGGGATCGGCGTTCAAGGTCATGACAGCCACCTGCGCTTGGACGTCTGACCTCTAGTCAAGAATTTGACTTCAGGCTAATTGATATAATTCAATCTGGATATCAATCTTCCTGATGTCGATGCTGGATCTCACCCTTCTGAGGAATTTCGTCGTCGTGGCCCGCACCGGCTCGATCAGCCTGGCGGCCTTGCAGATTGGCCGGACACAGTCCGCGCTCAGCATGCAGATGCAACGGCTGGAACAGACGATCACGCAGCCGCTGTTTCACCGCAGCGGATCCGGCATGAGGCTGACCGCGGCCGGCGAGAAACTGCTCGCCCACGCCGAGACGCTGCTGGCGCAGCACGACGAGATTCTCGCCGACATGAGCGGCGAGAGTCTCAAGGGGACGCTGAGCCTCGGCTGCCCGGAGGACTATTCGATCGCTTTCCTGCCGGCGCTGCTGAAGGGGTTCTGCGCGCTGCATCCCAATGTCGAGCTGCGCATGGTCTGCGCACCGACCTCCGAGCTGCGCCCGATGCTGGTGCGGCGCCAGATCGACATGGCGCTGGTCTCGCTGTCCGATGCCGGAGCGCGCGAGGTGATCCGCGAGGAGCGCTTCGTCTGGGTCGCGAACGAGGCCGAGCCGAAAATACTGACGCAGGATGTGCTGCCGCTGGCGCTGGCGGCGCCGATGAGCCTGGACTACCGCGCCGCTTGCGCCGCGATGGACGCGGTCAATCGGCGCTACAGGGTCGCCTACGCGAGCAACAGCCTCGCCGGCCTGATCGCGATCGCGCGGTCCGGTCATGCGATCAGCGTCCTGACACGAACCGCCGTTCCGTTCGATCTTCACGTCGTCTCGGCCGGACTGCCCCTACTTCCGACCATCGGCATCGCGCTCGAATTCTCGGAGGCGAGGCCCTCGCTGCTGGCGACGACGCTGGCCGAGCACGTCCGCACCGTGTTGCCCGGACTGAAGACCAAGGCGGAGATCGATTAGTGACCTATTGCACCTCGATGTTCGCGTCCTTGGGCGGCGACGGCGCCTTGGTTTTGGCCGGAGGCCCGAGCTCGACATGGCCAAGCAGGCAGGACCGCAACGTCTCGATCTCCGGACAATCGGCGGTGCCGAGCGGGCCGATCAGGAAGCCGCTGTCCAGAGGCTCGCACCTGTAGCCTGGGCAGCGCTGCACCCGGTCCGCGATCACGACATCGACCTTGCCTTCGAGCAGCTCGTGCAGCCCGGCCGGCTGGCTGATGCGAATGGCGAGCTGGGGCTGGGCCCGGCGGAACCGCGAAAGGCGCGCCCGCAATGCATCGACGGCAAAGCTCGCGTGGAGCCCGATATGCAGCAGGCTCGTGACGCCCTCAGGCTTGAGCTCGGCAGTGGCCTCGGCGAGGCAACGAAACGCCTGACGCACCTGCGCCAGATAGGTTTCGCCGCCGGACGTCAGGATGACCTGCCGTGTCCGCCGCTCGAACAGCTGCACGCCCAGCCGCTCCTCCAGCAGGCGGACTTGCTGGCTGACGGCGCCGGCCGTGACGTGCAGCTCGTGAGCGGCCTGCTTGAAGCTGAGATGGCGGGCGGCGGCCTCGAAGGCGCGCAGGGCATTGAGTGGCGGCAGCAGATAGGTCATGGCCGGCTCCAGGCGATGCAGGAAGCTCGGGAAGATGCATGAGTTTCGTTCGCTCGACAAAAGAGAAATCCTGCTTTGTCGCCGGTGACGGCGGGCGATACCCCGGGGCCGACCTCCACGCAGCCCGAGGAAACCTGCCGCCGTGCCACCTGACATGCCGTCGATCGAGACTCCCTATTCCTGGATTCGTCTTTCCGCCTCCATCACTCTCAGCACACTGGGCTGCGTCGGGATGTGGTCCCTGGTCGTGGCCTTGCCGGCGGTGCAGGCCGACTTCAATGCGCCTCGCGCCGAGGCGACCTTGCCCTACACGCTCGCCATCATCGGCTTCATGATCGGCGGCATCATCGTCGGCCGATTGGCGGATCGCTTCGGCATCCTGACGCCGCTGGCCGCCGGCACGATCCTGATGAGCCTCGGTTACGTCCTCACCGCCTTCGCATCCAACCTGTCGGTCTTTGCGATGATCTGCGGCCTCACGATCGGACTCGGCGGCGCGGCGAGCTTCGCGCCCCTGGTAGCCGACACCTCACTGTGGTTCGACAGGCACCGCGGCCTCGCCGTTTCCCTGGCGACGGCCGGCAGCTCCCTGGCCGGAGTGGTCTGGCCGCCCATCGTCCAGCACGCCATCGCCGCGATCGGCTGGCGGCAGACCCATATCGGCATCGGCCTGTTCTGCCTCGCAACGATGCTGCCGCTCTCCCTGGTTCTGTTGCGCCGGCCAATCTTCCAGAAGGCGACGCCCGCAGCGGTGAGCCCCGGTGACACGATACAAGCCATCGGCCTGTCTCCCGGTGCCACCCAGGGCCTGCTCGCCCTCGCCGGGATGTGCTGCTGCGTCGCCATGTCGATGCCGCAGGTGCACCTGGTCGCCTATTGCGGCGACCTCGGCTACGGCGCTGCGCGCGGCGCCGAGATGCTGGCGGTCATGCTCGGCTTTGGCGTGGCGAGCCGCCTGATCTTCGGCTGGGTGTTGAACCTCATCGGCGGCCTGCCGACCTTGCTGCTGGGCTCGGCCATGCAGGCCATGGCCCTCGCGCTTTATCTGCCGTTCAACGGGCTGGCCTCACTCTATGTCGTTTCCGCTGTTTTCGGCCTGGCGCAGGGTGGCATCGTGCCGAGTTATGCGGTGATCATCCGTGAGCTGTTCCCGGCGCGAGAGGCCGGCTTTCGCGTCAGCCTCGCCATCTCGGTCACTCTCGCCGGCATGGCGCTGGGAAGCTGGATGGCCGGCGCGATCTACGACTGGACCGGCTCCTACGCTTCCGCGCTGATCAATGGCATCGCCTGGAATATCGTGAACATGGCGATCGCAGCCTGGCTGCTGGAGCGCCAGCGTCGGCATGCTGCCGGCGCGTACGCGGCGAGCACAGCGCTCAGCTGATGTTGAGCAGGATCCGTCCCGATGTGCCGCTGCGCATCAGGTCCAGTGCGTTGTTGATGTCATCAAGCGCGAATTCGTGGGTCACGATGCCGCGGTAGCTCACCTTGCCGGCATCGCTGAGGCGAACCAGGCGCGGGATATCCCGCGCGGGCTGGCATTGCCCGCCTTCCGAGCCCTTCAACACCTTCTCGAAGTGCAACGGCAGCGTATAGATCTCGGCCTTCTCACGGGGAACGCCGACAAGGATGCAGCGGCCTTTTTTCGCCGTGATCTCGTAGGCGAGCTCGATCAGGTTCTTGACGCCGGTGGTCTCGACGACCTTGTCGGGTCCGTCGGCCCCCGTGATGGAGCGAACCTCGGCGGCCACATCCTTCACGGTCTCGGAATTGATGGTGTGGGTGGCGCCGAAATCCTTCGCCATCGCCAGCTTGTTGTCGAGGCGGTCGATCGCAATGACCGGCCAGGCGCCGACCATCGCGGCAAATTGCACGATGTTCAATCCGACGCCGCCGACGCCGAACACGACGACGGCTTCGCCGATGGCGATCTGCGCATCGTTGTTGACGACGCCGAGTGCGGTCGTCACCGCGCAGCCGAGCAGCGGCGCGCTGGTGCGATCGATCGAGGCGGGAACGGGCGTGACGCGATTTTCCGACACCACGGCATATTCATTGAAGGTGGTGACCCAGCCCGCATTGAGCCGCTTGCCGCGCCAGGAATAGACCGGCGTGTTGGACTGGATGCCCTTGCCCGGGCGCCAATGCATGACGACGGTGTCGCCCTGCTTGCAGGAGACGACGCCGGGTCCGGTGTCGACGATGGTCGCCAGCGCCTCGTGTCCCAAAAGGTGCGGCAGGAACTTGTCGACGCCCTTGACGGCGTCGATCTCGTTGATCTGTGCGCCGCAGATGCTCGAGGTGTGCACATGGGCGAGCACCTGACCGTGCTCGAGCCTGTCAGGCAGGGTGAACTCGTCGACGATCAGCGGCTTGCCGGATTCGACGAGTATCGCGGCCTTTGCGGTCTTGATATCCATGAGGCGCGCCCGGTCACTCGAAATAGATGAATTCGTAATCGCCGGTGTAGCCGAGCTTGCCGTACAGCCAGATCCATTCCGACGTGTGCAGGATGGACTCCGCCGTCAGCGCCCAGCATTCGAGGTTGTGCAGCTCGGCGACGTTCCGGTAGCCCTCGACCATGACGTATTTATTCTTGCCGACCCGCTCGATCTCCTTGAGCGCCGCCTCGAGCTCGTAGAGCCTGAGATTGTGCAGGGTGCCGAGCGAGATGACGAGATCGAAACTGTCGTCGCCATAGGGATAGACGTCCTGGGCGCGATAATTGAACAGGTATGGTTTCACCTGCTCGTGCGAATTGGCGAGACCATGCTTTGAGATGTCGAAGCCGGTGACCTTCAGGCCCGGCAGGATCTTCTGCATCTCGTACAGCAGAAAACCCTTGCCGCAGCCGACGTCGAGCACGCTGGACCCGTCCTTCAGACCATAGGTCTCGATCAGCGCCTTGGCGACCGGCGCCCAGCGCCCCTCGATGAAGCGGTAGCCGCCATAGCCGAAGCGGCGGTCGCCGTCCCAATAATCGGCTTCGTATTCCCGCGCCTTCAGCGAGCAGCCGATCTTGTCGTCGTTCATGCGGCCCATGTAGTCGCGCTTGGTCGCAGTATGCAGTGGCGTCACAATATTCAGCAGTCGTCCCATTGAGCCCTCGGATTCCATCACGCGCTGAGATTGTCTCGACTGGCCTGGGGAGCCTTGCACGTGACCTGCGGCTCGCCCTAGCATTTGTGCCGAAGACCATCATTGTTTCAGATCAATGATGTGGAAATCGTGCGGCGGCGCGGTCAAGGGCCCGGCCGCCGAGCGTGAGACTACGGATGCAGGCGCAGGCGGCTCACACTCGTGACTGCAAAGGTGATGAACCTTTTGACCCGCGCTGCCACGAATTTCTGCGGAGGGTAGGCGAAATAGAGTCCGGTCAGGGGCGAGCGAAGAGCCGGCAGCACGCGCACTAGCCGTTG
Source organism: Bradyrhizobium sp. SZCCT0231 (assembly GCF_018130245.1). Lineage (GTDB taxonomy): Bacteria > Pseudomonadota > Alphaproteobacteria > Rhizobiales > Xanthobacteraceae > Bradyrhizobium > Bradyrhizobium japonicum_F. The sequence continues at coordinate 90,765 of NZ_JAFCKP010000017.1, read as the reverse complement.
TTGGTCTGCGAAAAAGGCCGGCAGAAATCCGATCCCCATTCCCATGGCGACAAAGGTTCTTACCGTCAACAGGTCATCGCAGGTCAGGTCGCCCGATAGATCGATGCTGATCTTCCGGTTTCCCATCAGCATGGGCAGAGGACGGGCCCAAGGCTTGCCGAATCCAATCAGGTCGTGGTGTTTGAGATCATCCACATGACTGGGGACGCCGCGTCGGTCGAGATAGTGTTGGCTTGCAAACAGTCCCGATGGGCCCGTCACAAAAGACCTGATCACCAGACTGGAATCGCGCAGCGGGCCGACGCGGATGGCGAGATCGACGCCTTCGGCGATCATGTCGACGATCCGGTCCGTTACAATCAGCTCGATTTTCACCATCGGGAACGTTTCGCGAAACGTGCTGATGATGGGCGGCAGCAGGCTTTGCGCGATGTCGACGGCCGCTGTGAGCCGAAGCAGGCCACTGAGGCTTCCTGCCTCTGACGTAATCGCAGCTTCGGCTGCCTCGATCTCACGAAGCCCGGCGCGGCACCGTTCGAAATAAGCCTGGCCCGCCGGCGTGACGCGGAGCTTGCGGGTCGTACGCTGGATCAGGCTGACGCCGAGGCGCTGTTCGAGCGCCGCCACCTTTGCGCTCACCGTGCTGGCGGGCATGCGGAGCCTTCGGGCAGCGCCGGCAAAGCTGCCGGCCTCCAGCACCTGGACGAAGACACTGATCTCATCGATGCGCATCGCCAGGCCATTATGCAGAATTATGGACGATGATTCCAGATTCCCCTGACTTGCGGCGAAACGGCTTCTGCGATCTGCTTTCGATCAGGGAAGGCCCTGCCCAAGGAGCTGAAGGATGACGGGACCGATCGCGCCGGTGGCCGACAGCGAACCGATCGACCCGCGCGTCCGCGTCGGGCATGTTCATCTGAAGGCGGCAGACCTCGAGCGATCACTTGCGTTCTATTGCGGGGTGCTCGGCTTCGGCCTGCACGGACTGATTGGCAACGAAGCAGCGTTCCTCGCCGCCGGCAGCTATCATCACCACCTCGCGATCAACACCTGGGAGAGCCAGGGCGGTTCGCCGCCACCTGAAGGATCGACAGGCCTCCACCACGTTGCCTTTGTCTATCCGACGCGAGCCGCGCTCGGCGACGCACTCCGCCGCCTCCGAGCAGCGGCCGTCCAGCTCACCGGCGCCAGCGACCACGGCGGTTCGGAGGCCATCTATCTCCGCGACCCTGACGGCAATGGCGTCGAGCTCTACTGGGATCGACCGGAGGAAGAGTGGCCACGCAATCCCGACGGCTCGTTGAAGATGGTCAGCAAGCCGCTCGATGTCGAAAAACTGGCGGCGGAGGGATTGTCCGAATCCTCGATTCAGCAAGGATAAGAGGGCGAGGTCCGTCGTCGGGATGGCATGTCGAGCGCATCTTGATCTGGTGGTCCGCCCCGGTATACGTTCGCATCATGATGTTCATGTCCACATTCTTCCCGCTGATCTGAACGGCAGAAAGTCGTTCCGGCGTATCCACGCCGATCAGATCAAAGCCGGCTGCGCTCGATGCGGTAGCCGAAACGGAGAATGTGCAATGCCCAAGACCGAACAGGCTGGCCTGACGCCTCGTCAGGTCCAGACCTTCATCGACGACGGCTTCGTCAAGATCGAGAACGCCTTCAGCTCCGACCTGGCAAGGCGATGCAGGGACGAGCTGTGGGCGGATATCGGCCTGTCACCAGACGAACCCGAACACTGGAACGAGCCCGTTGTTCGCGTGGCGTCGAAGGCTTCGCCCCCATTCATTGAAGCCGCGAACGCACCGCCCCTGCACAAGGCCTATGATCAACTCGTCGGCGAAGGGCGCTGGCTTGCGCCCAGGGGCCTCGGAACCTTTCCGATCCGCTTCCCTTCGGCGGAATCGCCAGGCGATGACGGCTGGCATGTGGACATGAGCTTTGGCACCGCCAGTCCGGATTTCATGGAGTGGCGTGTCGATGTGAAGAGCAGCGGGCGTGCGCTCCTGATGCTCTTCCTGTTCTCGGATGTCGGAAACGATGATGCGCCCACGCGGATCCGGAAAGGCTCGCATGCGGCCATCGCGCGGGAGCTACTGCCCTATGGTGAGACCGGCGCGACGCTCCGGCAGCTCGCTTCCGAGAACTGGGCGTCGACGAGAGATTGCGAGATCGAACTGGCGACTGGCGCGGCAGGCAGCGTCTATCTGTGCCATCCGTTCGTTGTTCACGCCGCGCAACCACATCGCGGGAAACGGCCGCGTTTCATGGCACAGCCTCCGCTGCTGCCGAAGGGTGAGTTTGATCCGGCGCTGCCACCGTCGCCGGTTCAGATCGCGATCCGGCGGGCTTGCGGGCCGGTGTACTAGTCGGACGACATCCGGGGCCGCCGGGCGACCCCGGATGTTGCTGGCCCTATTGTATCGCCACGACGCGATGATGTACGGACGCATACGCCGGCAATGTCACGCGGCGCCGTTACAATTTCCCATACACCCGCCCGGCGACCGCCTTCAGGCGCTCGACCGAGCCGGACTCCGGATGCGGCTTGACCGGCGCGAACAGGATCGACGCCTGCCTGCCGTTCTTCCAGACATGGATGTTGACGGCGTTGCCGTTGCCCTTGGTGCAGGAATGCTCGCCGAACGCTTCGCGGCCGAGCTCGGGTATCGCCACGTGCTTGCAGGGGCCTGCGCGTTTCATCATGCCGATGACGGTGTCGCGCGACATCGCGATCACCGCGACGGTCATGGTGTTGGCCTCGCGATCGAACATCATGCAGCTGCCCGCGCCGGTCCGCTGCACCGTCAGCGTGCTGTTGTCGAGAAAGCCGTCGGCATCGGCGGCCGTGAGCCACTCGCAATTGCCGAACCGCTCGCTGCTCTTGCTCACGCTTGCGATGGCAACGCGCGCAGCTTCGGTGAGCGGTCCGAGCAGCGCGTCGTCGGCACGCCGGCCGATCGGATAAACGCTAATCTGCAGAATGTAGTCGCCGGACAAGGCCACGACCGATGCCTCCTGGCGCTCCGCTCCGGCGGCGCTCGTTCCACCCTGACCTTCGTCGCCGATGTCAGCGACTGCGTTGAGCGGCATGCGCTCGCCAAGCGTCTTGACGAAGGTCGCGTACAATTCCCTGGCGCGGTCCTTGTCGGGATTGCGGAACACGGAGAGCATCATCGTGTCGCCGCGCCCGCCCTGGTAGATGCAGCCGCGGCCGTCCTGGTTTGAAATCAGCGACCATTTGAGCGCCGGCATCGCGCGGGCGAGCTCCTGGGCGCTGATGAACGGGCAGGTTTCGGCTGCGCGCACGGGAAGCGGGGCGGCTGCGATTGCAAGGAATAAAACGAGGCAGGAGAGCAGACGGTCGATCGTGCGCATGGGACGAACTTACTATCGAAACGGCGCGCCCGACGAGATGAAATTGAGAACTGCTATCTCATTGAATTTAATATACAAAAAGATCCCATTACGCAGTCCCCGGTGCCTTCGCCCGCGTCAGGTCCTTTAGGAACTGCTCCATGAGCGGCTTGTTGCCAAACCTGCGATAAGAGCGCTCTGCCTCTAACGAAAATGTCGGTTGGGCCCCTACCAGGTTTGCCATCGTCAGCTGCGCCGCTTCTATATCACCGCGCCCCCCTTGCAGCGCAGCCTGGATTAGCAGGCAGTTGGCATCGCGCGGCGCCCTTACAAGGCATTCGGAGATCACGGCAGCCGATTCATCGCGACGATCAGCGGCGTAAAGAGCCTGGCCATGCACATAGGCGTAATATTCCGGCGCCATGGGATGAAGGCGACGTGCCCGCTCGGCATTGGCAACGGCGTCCGCGTAGTCCCCGAAACGGACTTGCGCTTTTGCCAATGCCATCATGCTATCCGGGTCATTGGGATTCAGTTCGACGGCGCGCTTGGCGGCCTGCAAGCCGCCCGCATAATCGCCCTGCACCGCGAGCCCGAAGCTGATCACCTGATAGCCGAGCGAGAGATTGGGATCGAGGCGCACAGCCTGGCGCGCTTCGCTAAGACCTAGTTCCAGCTCATGCGCTGTCGCCCGACCATTCGACCTCCTGGCCACCTCCGCGATGTAAGTGAGGGCCAAGCCCGCACGGGCGGCGGCATAGGCCGGGTCCATTTCCAGCGCGCGCTGATATATGCCGCGGGCCTCCATAAGTGCTTCCGCATCCTGGACGCCATGCCGGTATCGATGACGAGCCCGCAGGAGAAGATCGTAAGCCTGAAGGTTGTCGGTCGGACGTTGCGCGGCAGCGGTGGCTTCACTTCGGCCGATATACGGCGCGAGCTGGGCGACGATTTCCGTGGTCAGCTCGCTTTGTACGGTGAAGACGTCGGCAACCTGCCTGTCGAAGCTGCGCGACCAAAGGTGCGCGCCCGATTTCACGTCGATCAGCTGCGCCGAGACGCGAAGCCGGTCCCCCTCGCGGCGCGCGCTGCCTTCCACCACGTAGGAAACGCCCAGCTTTACCCCGAGCTTGCGCACATCGCTTTCTTGCCCGCGCGCGGCATATGTGGAGTCGCGCGCGATGATCTGAAGCTCGGAATTCCTTGCAAGCGCCGTGGTCACATCCTCGGTCAGCCCGTCTGCAAAGTACGGCTGGTCGCCGCTCATGGTCGCAAAAGGCATGACCGCAACTGACGGCCGCGGGTCGGCGCGGGTCTGGTCGAAAAACAGTGCGGCCGGGAGCCGGCTGACCATCGCCGCCAGGGAAAGCGGTTGGATTTGGGTGCCGATGAGGACAAGGGCTAGGGCGGCGACGCCATACGACCAGTGCGCAGCGGTACCGTGTAGAACGCGCGGGACTTTTCGCCAGCGAGACCACGAGGATTGCGCGCGCCGTACCCGGTAGACATCAAGAAGCTCGGGAATGTTTTTGGCGCGCCTGCGGCCCACACGCGCGAACACCTCGCCGCGATTGCGGTCTGCGGCCATGACGACAGCGCCGCTGACAAAGATGCTACCGGGATCGGCCATCGCCTCAAGCCGTGTGGCGACATTAACGCCGTCGCCGTACATATCGCCATTATCCTCGATGACATCACCGAGGTTGATGCCTATGCGCAGCTCAAACGGGGCGTTGTCGAAGCCTTGCTGGATAGCAGCGGCCGCATCAACGGCTTCGTTGACGCTTGGAAACATCGCCAGAAACCCGTCCCCGGTCATCTTGAAGATGCGTCCACTATGCTGCGCGACTGTGGGTTCGATCAGATTGTCGAAGACCGTGCGCAGCTCTTTATAGGTGGAGGCCTCGTTTTCGGCCATCATCAGGCTGTAGCCGACGATGTCGGCGGCCATGATCGCGGCGAGCTTGCGTTCCATCAACGGCTTCCCTGTACAGGGGCCAGGCATAAACTGGCATTGCGGACATTCGACGCCAGCTTGAGATTAAACCTTCCAACCCGCATGCGGTTATCAACACGGCTCATATATGCGTGAGTAATGAGACCGCGCCGGGTCAGCGCTGGGCTGTCGTCACCGCCCCTGACATTCGGCCCAGCAGTCCGCCGTCTCATAGACGCGGACCGCCGAGAGCTGCGGCAGGCTCGGCTTCAACCGGTCCCAGATCCAGACCGCGATGTTCTCGGCGGTCGGGTTCTCGAGTCCTTCGACCTCGTTCAGGCATTGGTGGTCCAGCGCGCCCATGATGTCGGCGAAGCTTCTTTCGATATCGAAGAAGTCCGCGACGAAGCCGGTGTGCGGGTCCACCGGACCGTCCAACTGGACCTCGACCCGATAGGAATGACCATGCAGCCGGCTGCACCGGTGAGTCCCGTGCACGTTTGGCAGCCGATGCGCCGCCTCGAACTTGAACGCCTGCGATATCCTCATCCAGCTCCTCACACGACGTGGCCATCCGGTCTCGGGCCGGTCTGGCGGCCAGATGCTGTCCTGTCCTGATCCTCATCACATCGTCTTGACGCATGATCTGGATCAATGCGCGTCAACCGAAATAGTCATTGAAATATGTACTTACGGTGAAGGTTGCGTCCCATGACAACCGTTGGGCAGTTGCTGGACAAGAAAGGCCATGAGGTCTTGTCCGTTCGTCCGGACGAGACTGTGTCTGATGCCATCAAGAAGATGGCGGACAAGAACGTGGGTTCTCTGGTCGTGATGGAGGGCGACAAGCTCGTAGGCATCATGACGGAACGCCACTATGCGCGGAACGTGTTCTTGAAAGGCCGCGCATCGCCCACCACTCCCGTGCGCGATATCATGGAATCGAAAGTCGTCTTTGTGCGGCCCGATCAATCTGTCGAAGAAGCCATGGCCATCATGACCGAAAAGGCCGTGCGCCATCTTCCCGTCATTGAGCAGGGAAACGTGGTGGGAATGATCTCAATCGGAGATTTGGTGAAGGACAAGATCAGCGATCAAACATTCGTCATCGAGCAGCTTGTGCATTACATACACGGCACGAAGTGAAGCGAGTTCGAAAACCCGCTCGTTGCCGAACGTCGCGATGCTCTCCAATTCCGGAGTCCTGCGGGGCTTGATAGCATCTCCTGAAGGACGAGCTCGATCGAGCGCGGCGAAATTTCAAGTTCAGCAAACCCAGGCAGTTGCGGCGGCGAGATGGTGTCGAGCTGCATCAGTTCCACTTGATTGCGAGTGAGTTGCGGACTCGGTTTCGCCTGGCCGGAGCGTGCACGATTGCGGCTTCATTGCCCCTCGAATGGCAGTGTCCGATCTTACAAAGCACGATCCGCGCGTCATCATACTTTGGTCTTGATCGTACTTTGGTCCTGATGCGGAACCGCAGTGGCCCGGGTAATTGCATTGCGCTTGGTTCAGGCTGGTCCCGTCCGGACAAATTGCCGGCTCTATTGCATTGGAGACGCGTATGGCTGGAAATGGCATGACGTCGATGGCCGCCCCATGCGCGGCTCATAAAGGTGCGGCTCAGGATGCGGCAGATCGAATCGTCTATCTGATCGTCGACAACATTGCCGGACGGCCCGGCAGAGCCGGCCGGAAAACCGAGGTCGAGCGGACTGACATCGAAACCGTCATCTCGAACCTGATCGCCGGCCGTTTCAACGACCCCGTCCGCATCGTCGCGTTCGATCCGTTGGGTCATTGGTCGAAGGACGTGTCGAGAGAGCTTGCGGAAGAAATCCAGACGCGTTGCGACATCGACACCATGCCCGTGCCGGAGCACATCCGGGACTTCGTCAGGAGCCATTGGGCCACCCCGGCAGCGGTCGCTTTTTGATCTGGTCGTGCTGAACGGGTCAGCTTGCGGTTGTCGTCACCGCCCTTGATATTCGGCCCAACAGTCCGCCGTTTCGTAAACTCGAACTGCGGAAAGCTGGTGGAGACGCGGGCCCAACCGGTCCCATATCCAGATTGAGATATTCTCAGCGGTTGGGTTCTCGAGTCCTTCGACGTCGTTCAGGCATCTGTGGTCCAGGGCCTCCAGGACGCCGGCAAAGCATTCTTCAATATCGAAGAAGTCCGCGACGAAACCCGTGTGCGGGTCCACGGGCCCCTCCAATTGAACCTCGACCCGATAGGAATGGCCGTGCAGCCGGCTGCACCGGTGCGTTTCCGGCACGTTCGGCAAGCGATGTGCCGCCTCGAATTTGAATGCCTGCGATATCTTCATCTGATTTCCAAGGGGCGCGCCCCATCCGCGATCTCGGACGAGCGACCGGACGCTGCATTGCTTTTGCCGGCATCGGAAGAAGCTGGCGCGCCCGGAACGATTCGAACGTCCGACCCTCAGATTCGTAGTCTGATGCTCTATCCAGCTGAGCTACGGGCGCGTTTTCGCAAACAGCGCGGGCGTGACCCGCGACGCAGCCCCCCGGCGGAGCCGGAGGGGGTGCGAAAGAGCGCTCTGACTAACCGCTCTTGTCGGCGTTGGCAAGGTCCGGGATGGGAAGATTTTCGCGCATTTCCGCATCTCAGGTCGTCTTTCCGGGGCGCGACGAAGTCGCGAGCTATGGTGCGCAATTGCGCACCTGAGAATCCATAACCACCAGCCGGGGTTATGGATTCCGGGCCTGGCCCGGAGCCTGTCATCGGGCCGGCCGATGGCCGGACCCGGTGGGGCCATCCCGGAATGACGGAAATCATGGAGATTGCCTCGGTCGTTAGTCGCCCACTGGCCGACTACGCCCGCTGCCGCTCGTTGCGGATGGAAAGCAGTTCCACGGGACGGTCGGGGATGACGATGCGGAAGGTGGCGCCGATGGTGCCTTCGACCAGGTGGATGTCGCCGCCATGGGCGCGGACCAGCTCGGCGGCGATGGCGAGGCCAAGGCCGCTGCCGCCGGGGCGGCCGGAGGTCTGGAAGGCCTCGAACAGGTGCTCCCGGGTCTTCTGGGGGACGCCGGGGCCGGTGTCGGAGACCTCGATAATGGCGACGGCACCTTCCCGCTTTCCGGTGATCCGGATCTGCTGCACGCGGCCCTCGCCCGACGCATGGCTTTCGAGCGCCTGGGCGGCGTTGCGGACGAGGTTCAGCAATACGCGGAACAGCTGGTCTGGATCGGCATCGACCGCGAGCCCGCGCTCGACCGCAGCGACCCAGGCGATCGAGGCGTCGTTGGTGAGCCCCGCGGTCTCGCGCACCTCCAGCACGACCGGCTCGATCAGGATCATGCGGCGATCGGGCGCGGCCTCCTGGGCGCGGCCATAGGACAATGTCGACTGACAGAAGGCGATGGCGCGTTCGAGCGAGCGCACGAGCTTGGGCGCAAAGCGCTGCACCCGCGGATCCGGCACGCTGGCGAGCTGGTCCGACAGAAGCTGGGCCGAGGCGAGCAGATTGCGCAGATCGTGGTTGATCTTGGAGACGGCAAGGCCAAGGGCGGCGAGCCGGCTCTTCTGATGCAGCATCGACATCAGATCTCGCTGCATGTCCGACAATTCGCGTTCGGCCACCCCGATCTCATCGCTGCGCTGGCTCGGCACGATGATCCCGGCCGAACTCTCGGGGTTCTCGTGGAAGCCGACCAGGCTCGCGGTCAGCCGCCGCATCGGCCGCACGAAGAGATAATGGAGCGCGAGATAGACGAGGCCCGCGGTCAGCACCGCGATGATCAGCGCGACCACCACGAGGTTGCGGGAGAAGCGGTACATCTGCTTCCGCAGCGGCAGCTCGTCGGTGACGATCTCGATGAACTGGGCATTGCCGACCCCGGGGCCGACGATGCGGATCGCCTGGTTGCCGGTCTCCAGCATCATCCGGAACGAGCCGGTGATCGCCTCCCAGGCGGTCATGTCGCGCAGGTCGATGTCATGCTCGATGGCGGCCGGAATGTTGTCGCTGGCGAGCAGCCGGCGCTGCTGGCCCATCTTGATGGCGACGGCGCGGGCATTGATGCTTTTCAAGATCTGGCGCGACAGCGAATCGGGCACCATGCCGAGCGGCGCCGCATCCAGCACCAGCGCCGCGGTGTTGGCCGCCGCAACGCGGTCGTTCAACCGGTTGACCCAGAAATTGGCGATGGCGGGCACGTAGAGCAGCACGGCGGCGATCATCACCAGGGGAATGGTGAGCAGCAGCAGCTTGCCAGACAGCCCGAGCCCGCGCGACCCGCGGGGCCGCATCGCCGGCTGGTCCGGCTGATCCAGATCCTGGATCGGCTGGCGATCTGTGGATGCCACGAAATTCGCCCCTGTTGGCCTTGGCTGATGGAAGATGCGACCCGCCCGGAGTCCGGTCAAATTACGGATCGCTAATCTACCAAGGTGGGATGTAAGCGCGGATATCGGGAGTCGCCACCTCAAGGGCTAAAAACCGCGCACAAACAGCGATATTGACGGAAATCGCGCGCTTGTGCGGCGTTGACGAAAAGAAGGCGCTCCCTTATAAGCCGCGCGAATTGTCCGCGATGACCCGGTGCGACACCGGGAGCGGCTCTCTTAGGGCCGGAAAGGGCCCGTTTTGGGCCGCATCTTCCGGACTTTACCATCAATTCTACAGGCAAATTGCCCGGTCAGCGGAGAAAAACCCGTGAAGCGGACTTATCAACCCAGCAAACTGGTGCGCAAGCGCCGTCACGGCTTCCGCGCCCGTCTCGCCACTGCCGGCGGCCGCAAGGTCCTCGCCGCCCGCCGTGCCCGCGGCCGCAAGCGTCTGAGCGCCTGAGCCGGACCCCCTTTTGGGATTTCATCATGGATCGGCTGAGGCAGCGGGCGGATTTCCTCGCCGTTGCCAATGGCGCGCGGGTGAATAGTCCCGCGTTCGTCCTGCAGAGCCGCCGCCGCGATGATCTTGGCCCTGTCAGGATCGGCTTCACCGTCACCAAAAAGAACGGCAACGCCCCCGAGCGCAATCGCATCCGGCGCCGGCTTCGCGAATTGGTGAAGCGGCTCGATCCGGTGTCGATGCAGCCCCATCATGATTATGTCCTGGTCGGACGAAGGGACGCGCTCTCGCGCGACTTCGCCACCATGCTCGACGATCTGCGCATAGCGTTCACGAAGCCCGCGCGGCATACGGCCAAAGCGCGCGGCCAGAGGCCGGGTCACGCCGCCGCGACCAGCCGCAAACCGGATTGATGACGAGACATTCGAGATGACCGACAACCGCAATACCATCCTCGCCGTCATTCTGTCCGGCCTGGTGCTGATCGCCTGGCAGTATTTCTACAACGTGCCGCAGATGGAGAAGCAGCGCGCCCAGCAGCAGGCGCAGACCGAGCTCCAGAAGACCACGCCACAGCCGACCGCCTCCGCGACGCCCGGTGCCGCGCCGCAGGCGGGCGGCGCGACCCAGCCGGCAACGCCGGGTGCGAGTCAGCAGGCCCAGCCGGCCGTCACCCGCGACGCCGCGATCGCAGCCAGCCCGCGCGTGAAGATCGACACGCCGCGAATCGCCGGCAGCATCTCGCTGAAGGGCGGCCGCATCGACGACATCGCGCTGGTGCAATTCCGCGAAACGGTCGATCCGAAGTCGCCGCCGATCGTTCTCTATTCGCCCTCGGGCACGGCCGAGCCCTATTACGCCGAATTCGGCTGGGTGGCGGCGACGGGCGTGACGGCGAAGATGCCTGATGCCCAGACCGTCTGGCAGCAGGACGGCAGCGGCAGCCTGACGCCATCAACGCCGGTGGCGCTGAAATGGGACAATGGCGAGGGCCTCACCTTCCGCCGCACCATTGCGGTCGATGACCATTATCTCTTCACCATCAAGGACGAGGTGAGCAATGTCGGCAATGCGCCTGTCACGCTCTATCCGTTCGCATTGATCTCGCGCCACGGCGCGCCGCAGGTCTCGGGCTACTACATCCTGCATGAAGGCCTGATCGGCTATCTCGGCGACCAGAAGCTGCAGGAATATTCCTACAAGCAGATCGACGAAGCCAAGCAGGTGAACTTCAAGGCCACGAACGGCTGGCTCGGCATCACCGACAAATACTGGGCCTCCGCGCTGCTGCCGGACACCGATGCGCAGCTGCAGGCGCGCTACTCGTCCAATCCGGTCGGCAAGGTCCACACTTACCAGACCGACTATCTGCTCGATCCCGTCACCGTCGCGATCGGCGGCACCGCGACGGCGAACGCGCGGCTGTTCGCCGGCGCCAAGGAAGCCGGCGTGGTCGGCATCAACTTCCCGCTCGCCGGCCTCGGCGGCTACAACAAGGAGCTCGGCCTCAACCATTTCGACCTGTTGATCGACTGGGGCTGGTTCTACTTCATCACCAAGCCGATGTTCCTCGGCCTCGACTTCTTCTACCGCTTCTTCGGCAATTTCGGCATCTCGATCCTGCTGGTGACGGTGATCGTGAAGCTGTTGTTCTTCCCGCTGGCGAACAAGTCCTACGCCTCGATGGCGAAGATGAAGTCGATCCAGCCGCAGCTTCAGGCGTTGAAGGAGCGCTACCCCGACGACAAGGTGAAGCAGCAGCAGGAGATGATGGAGATCTACCGCAAGGAGAAGATCAATCCGGTCGCCGGCTGTCTTCCCGTGCTGATCCAGATCCCGGTGTTCTTCTCGCTCTACAAGGTGCTGTTCGTCACCATCGAAATGCGGCACGCGCCGTTCTATGGCTGGATCAAGGACCTCTCGGCGCCGGATCCGACCAATCTGTTCAACCTGTTCGGGTTGATTCCGTTCGATCCGACCACGATTCCCGTCTTCGGCCTATATCTCGCGCTCGGCATCTGGCCGATCATCATGGGCATCACGATGTGGTTCCAGATGAAGCTGAATCCGACGCCGCCGGATCCGACGCAGCAGATCATCTTCAACTGGATGCCGCTGATCTTCACCTTCATGCTGGCAGGCTTCCCGGCAGGTCTCGTGATCTACTGGGCCTGGAACAACCTGCTCTCGGTGATCCAGCAGAGCTACATCATGCGCCGCAACGGCGTGAAGGTGGAGTTATTCGACAATCTCAAGGCGACGTTCGCGAGGAAGGCGACGTAGCTCTTCGAGACTGTCAGGCAAACTGCCTCCACAGCGTCATGCCCGGGCTTGTCCCGGGCATCCACGTTTAGGAGGGTGCCCCGCAGACAGACGTGGATGGCCGGGACAAGCCCGGCCATGACGAGAGGATAGACCGGTCGGATGAACGACAAGACCGACGACAAAGTTGCGAAGCTGATCGAGGCCGGGCGAAAGCTGTTCGCCCGCGACTGGCAGTTCATCTGGGCCTCGCCCTCGATCGAAACGCTGCCGCCGATGGCGGGGCTGGAGATCGCCTTTGCCGGCCGCTCCAATGTCGGCAAGTCCAGCCTGATCAACGCGCTCACGGGGCGCAACGCGCTGGCGCGCACCTCGCATACGCCGGGCCGCACCCAGGAGCTGATCTTCTTCGAGGTCCCCGGCAAGAGCGACCTGCGCCTCGTCGACATGCCCGGCTACGGCTACGCCAAGGCGCCCAAGAGCCAGGTCGCGTCCTGGACCGAGCTGATCCACAAATTCCTGCTGGGCCGCGCTTCGCTGGCGCGCGTCTACGTGCTGATCGACGCGCGGCACGGCCTCAAGGACGTCGATCTCGAAGTGCTCAAGACGCTCGACCGCTCCGCCGTCAGCTACCAGATCGTGCTGACCAAGGCCGACCAGGTGAAGGCCGCCGAGCTGCAAGCGCGCATCGCCGAGACCGAGGCCGCGCTGGCCAAGCACCCGGCCGCGTTCCCGACCGTGCTCGCGACCTCGTCGCGCAGCTCGACCGGCATGGAGAGCTTGCGCGCCGCGATGGCGAAGCTCCTGGAAGAGCGGGCTTCATGATGCTGGCAAACCGCCTGCTGATCGGGCTTGCCGGCTTGATGGGCGCCGCCGGCGTCGCGCTGGCCGCTGCCTCCGCCCATGGTGCGGACGCCAGCCGGCTGGCCTCGGCGAGCGCCATGCTGCTGTTTCATGCAACGGCCATACTTGCGACCGTCGCCTTGCTTGCGCGCGGCCTTCTGCACGGCGGAATTGGACTCGTGACGGCATTCGGCTTCGTGATCGGTGCCGCGCTGTTCGCGGGCGACCTGACCTTGCGGCAGTTTGCCGGCCATTCGCTGTTTCCCTATGCGGCGCCGACCGGCGGGACGGTGATGATCGCGAGCTGGCTGGCGGTGAGTGTGGCGGCGGCGGCGAAGCGCTGAACCCGTAGCCCGGATGGAGCGAAGCGCAATCCGGGACGGTGCCTGCGGTAAGAACCCGGATTACGCTTCGCTCCATCCGGGCTACACGGCAGCGGACTACGCGACGGCATATCAGCCACACTTTGCGCCCTGCCCGCCAATCGGATAGAACGCGGCCCAACCGTCCCGCCAGCGAGATCCGCGACATGACCGACATCTCCCCGCTCGACCAGGCCCGCATCCTGTCCGAAGCGCTGCCGCACATGCAGCAGTATGACGAGGAAACCATCGTCATCAAATATGGCGGCCATGCCATGGGCGACGAGGAGACCGCCAAGAACTTTGCGCGAGATATCGTGCTGCTCGAGCAGACCGCGATCAATCCGGTGGTGGTGCATGGCGGCGGGCCGCAGATCGCGACCATGCTCAAGCGTCTCGGCATCGTCTCGGAATTCGCCGCGGGCTTGCGCATCACCGATGCCGCGACCATCGAGATCGTCGAAATGGTGCTGGCCGGCTCGGTCAACAAGCAGATCGTCGGCTACATCAACGAAGCCGGCGGCAAGGCCGTGGGTCTCTCCGGCAAGGACGGCAACATGGTGAAGGCGTCGAAGACGACGCGCACCATCATCGATCCGGACTCGCACATCGAGAAGGCGGTCGATCTCGGCTTCGTCGGCGACCCGGAGAAGGTCGACCTGACGCTGCTCAACCAGCTGATCGGCTACGAGCTGATCCCGGTGCTGGCGCCGCTCGCGACCTCCCAAGACGGCCAGACGCTGAACATCAACGCCGATACCTTTGCCGGCGCAGTCGCGGGCGCGCTGAAGGCCAAGCGCCTGTTGCTGCTCACCGACGTGCCTGGTGTGCTCGACAAGTCCAAGAAGCTCATTCCGGAACTATCGATCAAGGACGCGCGCAAGCTGATCGCCGACGGCACCATCTCCGGCGGCATGATCCCGAAGGTCGAGACCTGCATCTACGCGCTTGAGCAGGGCGTCGAGGGCGTCGTCATCATCGACGGCAAGATGCAGCACGCGGTGCTGCTCGAGCTCTTCACCAACCAGGGCACGGGCACGCTGATCCACAAGTGAGGGACGAGCGGACGAGAGACACCGTCATGGCCGGGCTTGTCCCGGCCATCCACGATCTTTCGTCCCGCGCCAAGAACGTGGATGCCCGGGACAAGCCCGGGCATGACGAGCGGAGGCCGAGGCCACACCGCCGCTCGCCCCTCACCCGCTTCCTGATGACGCTGCCGGCCGCGGTCGTCTCGTTCCTCTTCTCCTCCGCGCCGGCCTTTGCCGACCTCAAGATCTGCAACCGCATGTCCTATGTCGTCGAGGCCGCGATCGGCATCGACGACAAGGCGGCCACCGCGACGCGCGGCTGGTTCAGGATCGATCCCGCCGCCTGCCGCGTGGTGGTGCAGGGCACGCTGACCGCCGACCGCATCCTGCTCAACGCCCGCGCGCTCGGCGTCTACGGCGCGTCCCCGATCCCGCAAAGCGGCAGCGACATGCTCTGCGTCGCACAGGACAATTTCGTCATCGCCGCGGCGCGGCAGTGCCGCAGCGGCCAGACGCAAGTCCCGTTCACGCAAGTGACCCCGACGCAAGGCGCGGACGGCAACCTCGTTGCCTATCTCGCCGAGGATTCCGAATATGACGACGAGCAGGCGCGCCTCGCCGGCATCCAGCGGCTGCTGGTGATCGCAGGCTACGACGCAGCGCCGATCGATGGCGTCGACGGGCCGAAGACGCAAGCGGCCCTCGCCGCCTTCCTGAAGAGCCGCGGATTGTCTCAGGACATCGTGGCCTCGCAAAACTTCTTCAAGACCATGGTCGATGCCGTGCAGACGCCCTCCGCGAGCGGGCTGACCTGGTGCAACGACACGCCGCACAAGGTGATGGCGGCGATCGCGACCGACGACGGCAAGGCGGTGACGAGCCGCGGCTGGTACCGCATCGATCCCAAGACCTGCCTGCATCCCGATGTGACCGGCCAGCCGAAGCAGATCTTCAGCTTCGCCGAAGCGGTCGACGCCGACAACCGCGTCGTCAAGCTGAAGGACCGGCCGCTGAACTGGGGCGGCGACAGGCAGCTCTGCACGCGCGAGACCAAGTTCGAGACCAGCGAGCAGACCGATTGCGGCGCGCGTGGATTTGCGCCAACGGGCTTTGGCGCCGTGGACATCTCGAGCGGCGGCAAGACGCTGCGCTTCGCCGTGCCGTGAGCGAGAGACTTGTGATGAGCCCACCCCGCAGCTTCAGCCATGTCGACACCTGGGTGTTCGATCTCGACAACACGCTCTATCCGCATCACGTCAATCTGTGGCAGCAGGTCGATGCGCGGATCGGGGAGTTCGTTTGCAACTGGCTGAACGTCGGCCCGGAGCAAGCGCGGGCTATCCAGAAGGACTATTACCGACGCTTCGGCACCACGATGCGGGGCATGATGACCCTGCATGGCGTCCGCGCCGACGACTATCTCGCCTATGTGCATGAGATCGACCACTCGCCGCTGGAACCAAACCCGGCGCTCGGTGCAGCCATCGCAAGACTGCCGGGGCGAAAACTGATCCTGACCAACGGCTCGGTCGACCATGTCGACGCCGTGCTGGCGCGGCTCGGCTTCGCCTCGCATTTCGACGGCGTGTTCGACATCATCGCCGCCGAGTTCGAGCCGAAGCCGGCGGAGCAGACCTACCGGAAATTCCTCAGCCAGCATGCGGTCGATCCGACCCGCGCCGCCATGTTCGAGGACCTCGCCCGCAATCTCACCGTCCCGCACCAGCTCGGCATGACCACGGTGCTGGTGGTGCCGGATGGGACGAAGGAGGTGGTGCGGGAAGACTGGGAACTGGAGGGCCGGGATGCCGCCCATGTCGATCATGTCACGGATGATCTGGCGGGGTTTTTGGGCAAGTTATCGCCGCGATAACAACTGTCGTCCCGGGCAAGCGTAAGCGCAGACCCGGGACCCATAACCACAGGATCCGGTTGTCGCGCGAGCTTGGCAACTCCGAGTCTTCGCCAAACTCCTTCCTGTGGTTATGGATCCCGGATCGGCGCGCGCTTGGGGCGCGCTTGTCCGGGACGACAGCGGAGTATGGGCAACGGAGGAGTATGTCTTGACTCCGTCCCCCCAAATCTCGAAAAAGCGCACCAATCCATCAAAATTCCCGCTCCCCAGAGGAAATCCCGATGTCGCTTGCAGCCCTCGAATCCACCATCAACAGCGCCTTCGAGGCGCGTGACGGCATCTCGACAACGACCAAGGGCGAGGTGCGCGAGGCCGTGGACCAGTCGCTGGAGATCCTGGACAAGGGCGAGGCGCGCGTTGCCGAGCGCGGCGCTGACGGCAAGTGGAAGGTCAATCAATGGCTGAAGAAGGCCGTGCTGCTGTCCTTCCGCCTCAACGACATGGGCGTCATTCCCGGCGGTCCCGGCAAGGCGACCTGGTGGGACAAGGTGCCCTCGAAGTTCGAAGGCTGGGGCGAGAACCGTTTTCGCGATGCCGGGTTTCGTGCGGTGCCGGGCGCCGTCGTTCGCCGCTCGGCCTTCATCGCCAAGAACGTGGTCTTGATGCCGTCCTTCGTCAATCTCGGCGCCTATGTCGATGAGAGCACGATGGTCGACACCTGGGCCACCGTCGGCTCCTGCGCGCAGATCGGCAAGCGCGTGCACATCTCCGGCGGTGCCGGCATCGGCGGCGTGCTCGAGCCGCTGCAGGCCGAGCCCGTCATCATCGAGGACGATT
This sequence comes from Bradyrhizobium sp. SZCCT0231, assembly GCF_018130245.1. GTDB lineage: Bacteria > Pseudomonadota > Alphaproteobacteria > Rhizobiales > Xanthobacteraceae > Bradyrhizobium > Bradyrhizobium japonicum_F. The sequence continues at coordinate 73,454 of NZ_JAFCKP010000017.1, read as the reverse complement.
GCTTCATCGGCGCACGCTCCGAGGTCGCCGAAGGCGTGATCGTGCGCAAGGGCGCGGTGCTGGCGATGGGCGTGTTTTTGGGCGCCTCGACCAAGATCGTCGACCGCGAGACTGGCGAGGTTTTCATGGGTGAAGTGCCTGAATATTCCGTCGTGGTCCCCGGCGCGCTGCCCGGCAAGCCGATGAAGAACGGCCAGATCGGCCCGAGTACCGCCTGCGCCGTGATCGTCAAGCGCGTCGACGAGCGCACGCGGTCCAAGACCAGCATCAACGAGCTGCTGCGGGATTGATCCGACGCGCATGACCGATGCTCTCTCGATTGCCCGCGACCTGATCCGCTGCCCCTCGGTGACCCCGGCCGACGCCGGCGCGCTCGGGGTGCTTGAAAAAGCCCTGAACGCAGCCGGCTTCACCTGCCACCGCGTGACCTTCAGCGAGGAAGGCACCGCCGACGTCGACAATCTCTATGCGCGGATCGGCAATGAAAGCCCGCACATCACCTTTGCCGGCCACACCGACGTGGTGCCGCCGGGCGACGAGAGCGCCTGGAGCGTCGGCGCGTTCTCGGGCGAGGTGAAGGACGGCGTGCTGCACGGCCGCGGCGCGGTCGACATGAAGGGCGGCATCGCCTGCTCGGTCGCTGCGGTGCTGGAGCATCTCGCTGCAAATGGCGGCAAATCGCGCGGCGACGGCAAGGGCTCGATCTCGTTCCTGATCACGGGCGATGAGGAAGACGTCTCCATCAACGGCACCATCAAGCTGTTGAAATGGGCCGCGGAGCGCGGCGAGAAATTCGACCATTGCGTGCTGGGCGAGCCCTCCAATGTCGAGACGCTCGGCGACACCATCAAGGTCGGCCGCCGCGGCTCGCAGTCCGGCACGCTCGTCGTCGACGGCGTGCAGGGGCATGTCGCCTATCCGCATCGGGCGGCCAACCCGGTGCCGGATATTTCGCGGCTGATCGTTGCGATCAGCGACGAGCCGCTCGATCATGGCAGCGCGCAATTCCAGGCCTCCAATCTCGAATTCGTCTCGGTCGATGTCGGCAACAAGGCCTTCAACGTCATTCCCGGCGAGGCCCGCGCGAAATTCAACATCCGCTACAACGACAACCACACCCAGGCGAGCCTGCGCGAGCTGGTCGAAGCGCGCCTCGCCAAAGCCTGCGGCAACCGCATCAAGGCCCGCATCGTCTGGGAGCCCTCCAACTCCAACGTGTTCGTGACCAAGCCCGGCCCGTTCACCGATCTTGCGGTGTCCGCGATCGAGGAGGTGACGGGACGCAAGCCGGAGCTGTCGACCTCAGGCGGCACGTCGGATGCGCGCTTCATCTCGAGCTATTGCCCCGTGATCGAGTTCGGCCTGGTCGGCCAGACCATGCATCAGGTCGACGAGCGCGTGCCGGTGGCGGATCTGGAGAAGCTGACGCGGGTGTATCGCGGGATTTTGGCTCGGTATTTTGCTTAGCCTCGATATCACCAAACATTCCGCCGTCATGCCCGGGCTTGTCCCGCCTGCGCGGCCGAAGCCGCTTCGGCGAGGCGAAGGCCCGGGCATCCACGCTCTTCGGCGCCCCTGACAAGAAAGAACGTGGATGGCGGGAAAAGCCCGGCCATGACGCGGTTGGCGCCATCAGGCTCTAATAATCCACCTTCATCAGATACAGCCCCTCTGGCGGGGCGACGATGCCGCAGGCGGCGCGGTTGCGGGCTGCGAGTGCGGCGGAGAGATCGTCGGCGGTCCAGCGCCCCTCGCCGACCCAGACCAGCGAGCCCACCATCGAGCGCACCTGGCTGTGCAGGAACGAGCGCGCCGAGGTGACGATCGTGATCTCGCGGCCGTCGCGGATCACATCGAGCTGGTCGAGCGTCTTCTCCGGCGATTTGGCCTGGCACTCGGTGTCGCGGAACGTGGTGAAGTCGTGCTTGCCGAGCAGGCGCTGCGCCGCGGCATGCATCGCGTCAGTGTCGAGCTTGCGCGGCACGCGCCAGGCGTGGCCGACATCGAGCGCGAGATTGGCGCGGGTGTTGACGATGCGATAGCGGTAGTGGCGCTTGACCGCCGAGAACCGCGCTTCGAAGGTGTCGGGCACGATCTCGGCCTCGAGCACCGCGATCGGATGCGGACGCAGATGCGCGTTGAGCCCGTCGCGAAAACGGCCCGGCGGGAACTGCTTCTCGACATCGACATGCGCGACCTGGCCGCGCGCATGCACGCCGGCATCGGTGCGGCCGGCACCGTGGACGCGCAAATCCGCCCCGGTCATCGCCTTCACCGCAGCCTGCAGCGCGCCTTGCACCGACGGCAGCGTCTCCTGCACCTGCCAGCCGAAGAACGGCGCGCCGTCATATTCGATGGTGAGCTTGTAGCGGGGCATCAGGCCAGCCGCATCGGCGGCTTCAACGGCACGCCGCGCAAAAAGTCCGCGGCCTGCATCCGGCCCTTGCCCTCGCGCTGCAGCTCGATGATGCGGATGGCACCGTCGCCGCAGGCGATCGTGAGCTTGTCATCGAGCACCGCGCCCGGCTCGCCCGAGCCTTTCGCCAGCTCGCAGCGCAGGATCTTGACGCGCGCATTCTCGAGCTCGGCCCAGGCGCCGGGGAACGGCGACAGGCCATGGATGTGGCGCAGCACCGCGCGCGCGGGCTTTGTCCAGTCGATCCGCGCCTCGGCCTTCTCGATCTTGGCGGCATAGGTGACGCCGTCCTCGCTCTGCTTTTTCAGCTGGAGCCCGCCGCGTTCGAGCGCGGCCATCGCGCGCACCATCAGATCGGCACCCAATCGGGACAGGCGATCGTGCAGGTCGAGCGCGGTCATGCTGTCTGATATCGCGATGCGCTCGGCCATGGCGACGTCGCCGGTGTCGAGGCCGACATCCATCTTCATCACCATGACGCCGCTCTCGGCATCGCCTGCCATGATTGCGCGATTGATGGGGGCGGCGCCGCGCCAGCGCGGCAGCAGCGAAGCATGCAGATTGTAGCAGCCGAGTTTTGGCGCATCGAGGATCGCCTGCGGCAGGATCATGCCGTAGGCGACGACGACGGCCGCATCGGCATCGAACGCACGAAACTCGTCGAGCGCTTCCGGCGTCTTCAGCGTCTTCGGCGTCAGCACGGGAATGCCGAGTTTTCGCGCGGCTTCCTCGACCGGGGTCGGCTGCAATTGCAGGCCGCGCCGCCCGCCCGGCTTCGGCGCGCGGGTGTAGACCGCCGCGATGTCGTGGCCATGCGCGACCAGCTCGAGCAGCGTCGGCACGGAGAAGTCGGGCGTGCCCATGAAGATGAGGCGAAGGGGCATGTGGCGAGACAATCCTTGAAACGAGCAAGGTACTCGTCATGGCCGGGCTTGTCCCGGCCATCCACGTTCTTCCTGCTCGCGGCGGCAAAGAACGTGGATGCCCGGGCCTTCGCCTCGCCGAAGCGGCTTCGGCCGCGCAGGCGGGACAAGCCCGGGCATGACGGCGGAAGAATTGTCACTCCGCCGCGCGCTTGGCGGCTTTCTCGAACTTCTTCATGACGCGGTCGCGCTTGAGCTTCGACAGATGGTCGACGAACAGCACGCCGTTGAGATGGTCGATCTCGTGCTGGATGCAGGTGGCGTAGAGGCCTTCGGCGTCCTCCTCGTGCACCTTGCCGTCGAGATCGGTGAAGCGCACGCGCACCTTCGCAGGGCGCTCGACCTCCTCGTAATATTCGGGGATCGAGAGGCAGCCTTCCTCGTAAGTGGAGAGTTCCGCGGAGGAGGCGAGGATCTCGGGATTGATGAAGACGCGCGGCTCACGCTTGGTCTCGCCGCTCTCGTCGCGCTTGGCAAGGTCCATGGTAATGAGACGCAAGGGCTGCGCGACCTGGATCGCTGCGAGGCCAATGCCGGGCGCGTCGTACATGGTCTCGAACATGTCGTCGGCAAGCTTGCGGATCTCCGGCGTGACCTTCTCGATCGGCTTGGAGACCAGGCGCAGCTGCTTGTCGGGCAGGATGATGATTTCTCGTAGGGCCATGGCCGCGATTTAAGCCGCGCGCCGGATGCGGTCAATGCGGCCAGGAACCCCGTTAACCCTCCGCTAACCATAAAGCTTCAGATTTCGTTAACCGTAAATATCAGGGGGCGGTTAACCGTCGACGTTCTCTCTTCGTTCGCGCCAGGCTGCGAATCGGCTAGAAGGGCGGGCATGAACGAGATCATTGTCATGCTCGGCGACTGGCCGGTGCGCACCATCGATGCGCTGATCGGCTTCGGCGCCCTCGTCCTCATCCTGCTGGTTGTGATTGCGGTCGTGATCGCGCGCTCGGGGCGGCGCGGCGCGGAACTCGCCATGGCGCACGCGATCCGGGCCGACGAGCTCGAGGAGCGCCTCGCCCAAGTGCTTCGCGCCCAGAGCGAGGCCTCGGGCCGGGTTGACGCCATGACCCAGGCGCTCGCCGGCCGCCAGGCCGAGATGGCGCGCGCGGTGAACGAGCGGCTGGATTCGGTGACGCATCGCGTCGGCCAGTCCATGGAACATTCGACCCGCAACACCATGGAGAGCCTGCGCGCCCTGCACGAGCGGCTCGGCATCATCGACAGCGCGCACAAGAACCTCACCGACCTCACCACCCAGGTGACCACCTTGCGCGACGTGCTCGCCAACAAGCAGTCGCGCGGCGCCTTCGGTCAGGCGCGGATGGAGGCGATCGTCCAGGATGGGCTGCCGAAGGGGTCCTACGAGTTCCAGTTCACGCTCTCGACCGGCAAGCGCCCGGACTGCGTCGTGTTCCTGCCCGACCAGCGCCCGCTCTGCATCGACGCCAAATTTCCGCTGGAGGCGATGACCGCGCTGCACGACGCCCGCAGCGACGAGGAGCGGCGCGTGGCCACGCAGCGGCTGCGCGGCGACGTGATGAAGCATGTCAGCGACATCGCCGAAAAATACCTCGTCGCCGGCGAGACCCAGGAGATGGCATTGATGTTCGTGCCGTCGGAATCGGTCTACGCCGAGATCCATGACGGCTTCGACGACGTGATCCAGAAGGCCTATCGCGCTCGCGTCGTGCTGGTGTCGCCGTCACTCTTGATGCTGGCGATCCAGGTGATGCAGCAGATCATGAAGGACGCGCGCATGCGCGATGCCGCCGACCAGATCCGCACCGAAGTGATCAGGCTCGGCGACGATCTCGGCCGCCTGCGCGACCGCGTGCTGAAACTGCAGAAGCATTTTGCCGACGTGAACGAGGACGTCCGCCAGGTGCTGATCTCCGCCGACAAGATCGAAAAGCGCGCGGGACGGATAGAGGAGCTGGACTTCAGCAAGAGCGATGCGCCGGAAGGCCCGCGGCTGGTGGCAACGGGCGCGGGCGAGTTGTTCCCAAGGAAGCTTCAGGCGGGGGAGTAGGGGCACACTGTCATGCCCCGCGCAGGCGGGGCATCCAGTACGCCGCAGCGATCGTGATTGAACCGAGCCGCTGGTGATTACTGGATCGTCCGCCTTCGCGGACGATGACGGCGGAGTGGGAGGCGGCAGATGGGCACACGCCATTACTACGTCTACATTCTGGCCAGCAAAATTGGAGGCACGCTCTACATTGGCGTGACCAATGACCTCATTCGCCGCGTGGCGGAGCATAAGTCGAAGGTCATCGAGAGCTTCACAGAGAAATATGACGTCGCAAGATTGGTCTATTTCGAGCAGTTCGATGATCCCGAGAATGCGATCAAGCGGGAGAAGCGGCTCAAAAAGTGGAACAGGGCCTGGAAGGTTCGGTTGATCGAGCAGCATAACCCGAACTGGGATGATCTCTATCACGAGATAGCCGGACCACCATGACGCTGTCATGCCCCATGACTGTCATGCCCCGCGAAGGCGGGGCATCCAGTATTCCGCAGCCCATGTGATTGAGCCGATTCGCCGCGGAGTACTGGATCGTCCGCCTTCGCGGACGATGACATCGAGAGGGTGGAGAGAGCATGCGCCCCACTGAGCTCACACAAGAGTCTTTTCCCCCAGAATCTGCTAACACCTCCCCATGACCGCACCCGACGCGACCTCCCCCGCCGCGACTTCCGCTCCCGCGACCTCCTGGCGCGACAGCCTTGCCGTTTACCTGCAGCCGCGGGTGCTGATCGTGCTGTTCCTCGGCTTCTCCTCGGGGCTACCACTGGCGCTGTCGGGCTCGACGCTGCTGGTGTGGATGGCCGAGGCCGGGGTCGATCTCGGAACGATCGGGCTGTTTGCGCTGGTTGGAACGCCATACACGCTCAAATTCCTGTGGGCGCCGCTGGTCGATGCGCTGCATGTGCCGTTCTTCACACAGTCCTTCGGACGTCGCCGCGGGTGGCTGGTGTTTTCGCAGCTGCTGCTGATCGGCGCGATTCTGCTGTTGGCGCTGACCGATCCGGCACGTTCGCCGCTGCTTGTCGCGCTCGGTGCGCTGCTGGTCGCGACGATGTCCTCGACGCAGGACATCGTCGTCGACGCCTTCCGCGTCGAGAGCCTGCCCGAAAGCGAGCAGGCCGCCGGCATGGCCGCTTACGTCGCGGCCTATCGCATCGGCATGTTGGTATCGACCGCAGGCGCCCTGTTCATCGTCACCGGCTTCGAGGCGATCGTCCCTCGTGGCGCCGCCTGGATGTGGGGCTATGTGGTGATGGCGGCTCTGGTGCTGATTGGGACGATCACGGCGCTGGTCGCGACCGAGCCTGAACAATCGGCGCAGGCTGAAGATGCGCTGGTCGACTATCATCCGAATCCCCGGCGGGAATGGGCCAAGGCGCTGCTTCGCGGCATTCACCGGATCGTCCCTCACAACGTCATGGAAACGCGAATTGCGCGAGCCGCGACCAGTGCATTCGTCGATTTTCTGGATCGGAAAGATGCGTTGGCCGCGCTTGCCTTCGTCGTGCTGTTCAAATTCACCGACGCGCTCTCCGGCAACATGACCGTGCCGCTCGTCATCGACATCGGCTTCACGCGGAACGACTACGCCGTGATCGTCAAGGGCATCGGCATCATCGCGACCTTGGCCGGCGGCTTTGTGGGCGGCTTTGTGGCTCGGCGCTATTCGCTCGCAACGAGCCTGTGGATCGGCGGCATCGTCCAGGCGATGTCCAACCTGTCGTTCTCGTGGCTTGCGCTGGTCGGCGTCAACGAATGGGCACTGACCCTCGCGATCACCTCCGACAATTTCTGCAACGCCATCGGCACCGTGATCTTCGTCGCCTATCTCTCCGCGCTGTGCCAGAACCCGTTGCACACCGCGACCCAATATGCGCTGCTGACGGCGCTCGCCGCCGTGGGACGCACCTATTTGTCGTCGGGTGCGGGCTATCTGGCGAAAGCGACGGGCTGGCCGATGTTCTTCGCGATCTCCGTCCTCGTCGCCATCCCGAGCCTGATGCTGCTGGCGTACTTGCAGAGGCGCGACCATTTCGAAACGCTGGAGCCGGCGCGGGTGTAAGCCTAGCGCTGCATCCCTTTCCGAACACGTCCGTTGAGCACCTCGAAATCGGCTACCAGCGCATCGCAAGCGGCCTTGGACGCTTCGCACAGGACGTTCATTCGGATGACGAGCTCGCTTCCTTCCTGCACGACGCGGCGCTGAATGGCTGCCGGATAGGCCGGATGTCCCATCGGCGGAAACGACCACAGGCTCAGAGTGGCCGCATCCTCGATCAAGGTCCATCCTGATTGAATCGACGTCTTCACCCCCGGCTTGGCGCGCAGCGAGGCAAGCGCAGCCGCGGCAGTCGGATAAGACGCGGCGTCCGGGGCGGCCGAGACCGGCGGTGTCGCGCCGGCAAGGACCAGCAGGACGGCAAGGGCTATTCCACGCACAGCCTAGCGACCTCTCACAGCACAATCGCTTGCACTATGCTCGACGCACAACCGAGATCAAGGCGCTGTGCTCGTCACCCGGCCCGGCGATATCGCCCCTACTGCTTCTTGATCAGGCTCCACTTCGTGATCACGGCCTCGCTCATCTGGCCGGCATCGCTGGCGCAGGCGATCTCGTCGACCTTGACCGAGATCTCCTTGCCGACGAACGACTTCAACTGCGTGGCCTGCGCGTCGCTGGAGGTGACGAGCTGAAAGGTTTCGGGGCCGGTCTCGAGATTGCAGAGCCCGCTCGGCGGCGGCAGCCGGCGCGGCTCGGAGGTGATCTGGTAGGTCGCGACGCGCTTGCCGTTCTTGACGTCGCGGACCTTCATCGCGTTGAGCTCACCGGAGAGCACGTCGCCGGTGTTGATGGGCTTGCCGGGCTTGGACGGCGGCGGCGCCTCGTCGCCCTGCTGCGCGGAGATGGCCGGGCTCACCAGCAGCGTCATCATCGCGACCAAAGCCAAGCGTGTGGCGAAAAGTTTCGTCATGTCGTCCGTTCCGTAAGATCTGGATGGCTAGAACAGGGTACGCTGCCGCATCGCAGCCGATAGCGTACCTTCATCGAGATAATCAAGCTCGCCGCCGACAGGCACGCCATGGGCGAGCCGCGTCACCTTCACATTGGCGTCCTGAAGCAGGTCGGTGATGTAATGCGCCGTGGTCTGGCCGTCCACCGTCGCATTCAGCGCCAGGATGATCTCGTGCACTTCCGGTGCGTGGGCACGCGCGACAAGTGCGTCGATGGTGAGGTCCTGCGGACCGACGCCGTCGAGCGGCGACAATGTCGCGCCGAGCACATGATAACGCCCCTGGGTCGCGTTGGCCCGCTCCAGCGCCCAGAGGTCGGCGACGTCGGCGACGACGACGATGATGGAGGGGTCGCGCTTCGGATCGGTGCAAACGGTGCAGGGATTTTGCGTGTCGATGTTGCCGCAGGTCTTGCATACCTCGACCTTGTCGAGCGCGACCTGCAGGGCGGACGACAGCGGCATCATCAGCGCTTCGCGCTTCTTGATCAGGTGCAGCGCCGCGCGCCGCGCCGAGCGCGGGCCGAGGCCCGGCAGCCGCGCCAGAAGCTGGACCAGCCGCTCGATCTCAGGACCTGCAACCGCGCCCATCTTACTGGCCGAACAGCCCCGGCGGCAGGCCGAGCCCGCCGGTGAGGGCCTGCATCTTCTCCTGCATGGCGGTCTCCGCCTTGCGGCGCGCATCACTGAGCGCGGTGACGAGCAGGTCTTCCAGCACCTCGCGCTCCTCCGGCTTCATCAGCGAGGGATCGATCTTGATGCCCTTCACGTCCATCTTCGCAGTCATGCGCACGGCGACGAGGCCGCCGCCGGAGATGCCCTCGACCTCGACGTTGGCGAGCTGGTCCTGCATCTCCTGCATCTTGGATTGCAGCTGCGCCGCCTGCTTCATCATGCCGAGAAAATCAGCCATGGGTGCGTGTCCTTGGAAACAAAGAATTGGCTCTAGAGATCGTCGTCGCCGTCGGAACCGTCCGGCGGATCGTCACTGCCATAGTCCGCGTTAATATTGGATTCCGGCGTCTCGGGGGCAAGCCTGCGGACCTCGACGACCTTGGCGCCGGGGAAACGCGACAGCACCTCCTGCACGCGCGGATCGGCTTCCGCGGTACGGGCATGCTCCTGCTTGGCCGCCTGGTTCATCGAGCGCAGCGTCGGCTGGCCCTGCTCGTTGGAGACGATCACGGTCCAGCGGCGGCCGGTCCAAAGCTCGAATTTCTTCGCAAGCTCCGAGATCATGGTCTTGGAGGCGTTGGGCTCGAGCGCGACTTCCAGCCGGCCCTCCTCGAAACGGACGAGGCGCATGTCGCCTTCGAGCGCGCCCTTGGTCATGAGGTCGCGCTTCTGCCCGGCGAGCGCGACGAGCTGGGTGAAGCTGGTGATGCGCAGCTGCGGCGCTGCACCTTGCGGATCCGGCACCGGTGCCGCCATCTGCGGCCGGGCCGCGCCGCCGCCGAACGAGGACGGCGAGGATGTCGGCATGCGGACAGGGGCCGCGGAGGCAACCGGCGCGGAAGGCGCGCTGCTGCGCGCCGCACTGCCGCCGCTCACGACCGGCGAGCCGCCGCCGTTCTGCTCCAGCATCCTGATGGCTTCGTCGGGCGTCGGCAGGTCGGCGACATAGGCGATGCGCACCAGAACCATTTCAGCCGCGGCCGCAGGGCGCGTCGCGGCCTGCACCTCGGTGATGCCCTTGAGCAGCATCTGCCACATCCGCGACAGCACGCGCATCGAGATTTTCGAGGCGAAATCCTTCGCGCGGACGCGCTCGGTCTCGCCATAGGCGACGTTGTCGGCGGTGGCCGGCACGATCTTCACGCGGGTGACGAAATTGACGAACTCCGCGAGGTCCGAGAGCACGACGATGGGATCGGCGCCGACATCGTACTGATCGCGGAACTCCTTGAAGGCGCTCGCGATGTCGCCGCGCACCAGCGAATCGAAGAGCTCGATGACGCGGGTGCGGTCGGCGAGGCCCAGCATCTGCCTGACCGCATCGGCCTTCACCTGCCCCGCCGCATGGGCGATCGCCTGGTCGAGCAGCGACAGCGAATCACGCACCGAGCCCTCCGCGGCGCGTGCGATGATACCGAGCGCTTCCGGCTCGATCTCGACGCTTTCCTTGGCCGCGATGTTGGCAAGGTGCTTCATCAGCACGTCGGCCTCGACGCGGCGCAGGTCAAAACGCTGGCAGCGCGACAGCACGGTGACCGGAACCTTGCGGATCTCGGTGGTCGCGAACACGAATTTGGCGTGCTCCGGCGGCTCCTCCAGCGTCTTCAGGAAGGCGTTGAACGCCGCCGTCGACAGCATGTGGACTTCGTCGATGATGTAGACCTTGTAGCGGGCGCTGGCGGGGGCATAGCGCACGCTGTCATTGATCTGGCGGACATCGTCGACGCCGGTATGGGAGGCGGCGTCCATCTCCAGCACGTCCATGTGCCGGCTTTCCATGATCGCCTGGCAATGCACGCCCAGCGTCGGCATGTGGATGGTCGGCCCCTTCACCGAGCCGTCCGGCATCTCGTAGTTGAGCGCACGGGCCAGGATGCGCGCGGTGGTGGTCTTGCCGACGCCGCGGACGCCGGTGAGGATCCAGGCCTGCGGAATGCGCCCGGTCTCGAACGCATTGGAGACGGTGCGGACCACGGCCTCCTGGCCGATTAGATCATCGAAGCTGGAAGGGCGGTATTTGCGCGCCAGAACCCGGTAAGGCGCGTTGCCAGCCGGGCCGGCGCTGTCAGGATTGGGAGGGGCGCCAGCGTCGGTCATCGGTCGATCCGCAATGAAATCTCTCTCGGCCGGCTTTTGCGGAAAGGAGCGCGCTGGCGGGGAGCCCGCCGGCGCAATTCGCTCGGAAAAACAGGTAGGAGACTGACGAGCGACCCGATCCGGACCTCGTTAGGGCTGCTTCCTTCCGGACCTGACCCGGTTGGCGAGTGGCTCGTCCACCGCCAATCTCCCGGTCCCTATTTGGGGCCAAAGGAGCCGGAAAGCAAGCGGGTATCGGCTCGCACGGTTTGAGTTTGCCCAGCATCCGGGCAATTCCCGGCCTCCCCAGCCGATAGGCTGTGCTTTCGCCGCACGGACCACCTTGCTAAGAACGCCTGCCGGAACTTCCAATCAACCAGAAAAGCGATTGATCCCAATGGTTACACGTCGTGATGTTGCATCGATTGTCGGACTCGGTGCGGTGACCGCGGCCGCGCTGGCCGCTCCGGCCGTGGCCCAGACCGCCGATCCGAACGAATCGACCTTCGCCCGCATCCGCCGGACCAAGAAGATGCGGATCGGCGCCGTCGGCGGCGGGGCGCCCTATTACATGAAGGACCTGTCCAGCGGCCAGTGGAAGGGCTTCTACATCGACATCGCCAAGGGGCTGGCCGACGACATGGAGGCCGAGCTCGAGATCACCGAGACCACCTGGGGCAATTCGGTGCTCGACCTGCAGGCCAACAAGATCGACATCTTCTTCGGCCTCAACCCGACCCCGAAGCGCGCGCTGGTGATCGACTTCTCGGTGCCGGTCTTCAACAACGCCTTCGCCATCCTTTGCAAGAAAGACTTCAAGCCGAAGAGCTGGGCCGAGCTGAACTCGCCCGACATCAAGATCGCGGTCGACCAGGGCTCCTCGCATGACCAGGTCGTCAGCCGCCTGACGCCGAAGGCGCAGATCACGCGGCTGAAGACCGCCGACGATGCCACCGCCGCGTTGCAGACCGGCCGCGTCGACGCGCAGTGCCTGATCACCATGCTGTCGCTGACCGTGCTGAAGAAGAATCCCTCGCTCGGCCAGCTCGTGCTGCCGACGCCAATCTTCGCCACCACGTCGAATGCCGGTTTCCGCCGCGAGGCCGACAAGACCTGGCGCGATTACGTCAACACCTGGATCGACTTCAACAAGGGCCTCGGCTTCATCCGCAACGCGATCATCACGAATATGGAGCTGGTGGGCGTGACCGAGGCGGACATTCCGCCGGGCGTGTCGTTGTAGGTTTCCACCGTCATTCCGGGGCGCCCGAAGGGCGAACCCGGAATCTCGAGGTTCCGGGTTCGATGCTTCGCATCGCCCCGGAACGACGGTGCAAAATGGCACCCACGACGAGTAATCGCACGCATGTATCAGTGGGACTTCGGCATCCTCTGGAGCTATCGCTGGCTCTTTCTCAACGGGCTCGGCGTCACGGTCGGCTTCACCGTGGTCATCGTCCTGTGCGGGCTGCTGTTCGGCCTGCTCGGGGCCTTCGGCAGCCTGTCGCGCTTCAGGGCGCTGCGCCTCACCGCCCTCGCCTTCATCGAGGCGTTCCGCTGCACGCCGATCCTGGTGCAGCTGATCTGGTTCTACTACGCGCTGCCGATCCTCGCCGGCGTCGAGATGACGCCGATCACGGCCTCGGCGCTGGCGCTCTCGCTCTATGGCGGCTCGTTCTATTCGGAGATCATCCGCGGCGGCATCGTGTCGATCGACCGCGGCCAGTCCGAGGCCGGCGCCGCGCTCGGCATGACGCCCGGCCAGACCATGCGGCGCATCGTGCTGCCGCAGGCGATCAAGCGCATGATCCCGGCGCTGATGAACCAGTCGATCATTCAGTTCAAGAACACTTCGCTGGTCTCGGTGCTGGCGGTGCCTGATCTGGTCTATCAGAGCCAGGTCGCCGCCCATGACAGCTACCGGCCGCTGGAGACCTACACCGCGGTCGCGGTCGCCTATGCGGCGATCCTGATTCCGCTCACCATCATCGTCCGGCGCGGCGAGAAGCGACTGGCGGTGAGCGAATGAGCGAGACGTCAAAGAACACTTCGAAAATCGAGATCCGCAGCCTTCGCAAGAGCTTCGGCAGCAACGAGGTCCTGAAGAACATCAATCTCGACGTCGCCAAGGGCGGCGTCGTTGCGCTGATCGGGCCGTCGGGCTCGGGCAAGTCGACGCTGCTCCGCTGCATCAACCTGCTGGTCGTGCCCGACGGCGGCAGCGTCCGCGTCGGCGACACCCGCTTTGCATTCGGCGACGGCGCCAAGCTGCCCGACGTGACGACGCTGGCAAGATTCCGCGCCACCACCGGCATGGTGTTCCAGCACTTCAACCTGTTCCCGCACATGACGACGCTGCAGAACGTGATGGAGGGACCGGTCACGGTGCGGCGTATGGCCAAGGCGGACGCCGAGACGCTCGCGCGCGCACAGCTTGCCAAGGTCGGCCTGGCCGAGAAGGCCGACCAATATCCGGCGACGCTCTCCGGCGGACAGAAGCAGCGCGTTGCGATCGCACGGGCGCTGGCGATGGAACCTGATGTCATGCTGTTCGACGAGGCGACCTCGGCGCTCGACCCTGAATTGGTCGGCGAGGTGCTGAGCGTGATCCAGCAACTGGCGTCCGAAGGCATGACCATGGTGATCGTGACCCACGAAATTGCGTTTGCCCGCGAGGTCGCCGACCGCCTCATCTTCATGCGCGACGGCATCGTGATCGAGGAAGGCCCGGCGCGGCAGGTGATCGACAACCCAAGGGAAGCCGCCACGCGCGCCTTCCTCAGCCATTTCCATCGCACCGGCGCTTTGCCGCCGGCAAATGCAGTATCGTGATGTCCGAAATCAATCGCGTCTATCTCGTCACCGGTGCCGCCAGCGGAATCGGCCGCGCCACCGCAAAACTGCTCGCGGCACCCGGCATCGGGCTCGTGCTGCACACCCGATCGAACGAGGACGGACTTAAGGCGACCAAAGCGGATGCCGAAGCACGTGGTGCGGCCGTTGCAACATGCCTCGGCGATCTCGCCAACGAAGTCGCCGTGACGCTTGCGTGCGCGACGGCGCACCTCGATTTCGGTCGGCTTGACGGATTGATCCTGATTGGAGGCCACGCCCGTCGCGGCAGCGCGATCGGCACGCCGGCCGATCAATTCATGCAGGCGATGGACGAATCCGCTCTCGCCTTCACGCGTTTCGTGAAGCTTGCGCTTCCGCAACTCCGTGCTGGGCGCGATGCGCGCATCGTCGCCGTGTCTTCCTTCGTCGCGCACGCGATCCGGCCCGAATTCGCGCCGTTCGCTGCGACGGCCGCGAGCCGTTCCGCGCTTGAAGCCTTGGTGCGGCTGACCGCGATCGAGCTCGCGAAGGACGGCATCACCGTCAATGCGGTTTCACCCGGCCTCATCGTCAAGGACAAGCCGAGCGAGAGCCGTCTTTCACCCGAGCAGATTGCCGCAACCGAAGCGCTGATCCCGATGCGCCGCCGCGGGCGGCCCGAGGAGGTCGCCGAGATCATCGCCTTCCTGGCATCTCCAAAAGCGTCCTACGTCACCGGCCAGGTCTGGCACGTCAATGGAGGCCTGACATGACCGAAGCGACCGTCGAACGTCTCAGGCTGTTCCTGATCGAGAGCCCGATCAAGATGGCGCGCCTGCAGGGCGTCGGCAACGTCAAGGGCACCGTGAAGCGTGTGCTGATCGAGCTCACCGCGAGCGACGGCGTGATCGGCTGGGGCGAGGCGGCGCCGTGGGAGGTGTTCACGGGAACGCCGGAAGCCGCGTTCGCTGCGCTCGACATTTACTTGCGGCCGATCGTGCTCGGCAAGCCGGTGCGCCGCATCCGCGCGCTGATGGCCGAGCTCGACCGCGCGCTGGTCGGTCACGCCGAAGCCAAGGTTGGAATCGAGATGGCGCTGCTCGACATCGTCGGCAAATCGTCGGGACTTTCGGTCGCCGACCTGCTCGGCGGCCGCGTGCGCGACACCATCCCCCTCTCCTTCTCGATCGCCGATCCGGATTTCGCCGCCGACCTCGAACGCATGCGCAAGATGGTCCCCGAGGGCAACGTCATCTACAAGGTCAAGACCGGCGTGAAGCCGCATCGCGAAGACCTCGATCACCTCGATGCGATTCGCAAAGAATTCGGCGACAAGGTCGACCTGCGCGTCGACTACAACCAGGCGCTGGCGCCGTTCGGCGCGATCAAGATCCTGCGCGATGTCGAACAGTTCGCGCCGACCTTCATCGAGCAGCCGGTGCCGCGCAAATATCTCGACGTGATGGCGCAGCTCACCGCGGCGCTGGAGACGCCCGTGCTGGCCGACGAGAGCTGCTTCGACCGCCGCGACATGATGGAGGTGGTGCGGCGCGAAGCGGCCGACGCCGTCTCGGTCAAGCTGATGAAGGCCGGCGGCCTGTTCGAGGCGCAGGCGATCATGGCGATTGCCGACATCGCCGGCCTGCCCGGCTATGGCGGCACGCTGTGGGAGGGCGGCATCGGGCTCGCCGCCGGCACGCAGCTGATCGCGGCCACACCGGGCATCTCGCTCGGCTGCGAATTCTACATGCCGCATCACGTGCTGACCGAGGACGTGCTGGAGGAGCGCGTTGCCAACCGCGCCGGCCATGTCGTGGTGCCCGACGGCCCCGGCCTCGGCATTCGCGTGAGCGAAGCCTCGATCCGCGGCAATGCAAGGGTGATCGCGGAGGCGTAGGTCACAATCTCGCTGTCGTCCCGGGCAAGCGTCAGCGCTGACCCGGGACCCATAACCACAGGGTTGAGTTGCGGCGCAAGCCGGCAACCACGAGTCTTCGTCAAACCACGCCCTGTGGCTATGGGTCCCGGATCGGCGCGCGCTTTGGGCGCGCTTGTCCGGGACGACGAGCGTGTATGCAGTTGCCAACCTTCCCCTCGCTAACGCCCTATCGTATGGTCGCATTAGACAAGCCCGTTCCCATCGGGCCATCCGGAAACACCTATGCCCGAACCCGCCTGGTCGCTGCACTCCCGCTTGAAAGAGGACACCATCGATATCGGCGATCTGCCGCTGTCGAAGGTGCTGGTCATCAAGGACGCGCATTATCCCTGGCTGCTGCTGGTGCCGCGGCGCGCCGATACGGTCGAGATCATCGATCTCGACGAGGTGCAGCAGGCGCAGCTGATGACGGAGATCTCCCGCGTCTCGCGTGCGCTCAAGGAGATCACCAAATGCGACAAGCTCAACATTGCCGCGCTCGGCAATCTCGTGCCGCAGCTGCACGTCCATATCATCGCGCGCCGAACCAGTGACGCGGCCTGGCCGCGGCCGGTGTGGGGCGTGATGCCGCCTCTGGCACACGATGCCGCAGAGGTGCAGAACTTCATCAGCGCGCTTCGCCGAAAAATCTGGTTGGGTTGAAAGAACAACAATGTCAGCATTCGACGCATTTCCGCTGGGGCAGCCGGCCTTCGTCAGCAACATTCTCGACCGCGCCGCGCATCTGCGCCGCGACGACGAAAAACTGTTCGCGCTGGAGCAGAAGCCGTCATCGCGCGCCTATGTGGTCTATCGCGACTCGCTGCTGGTGAAGCGCGAGGATGACAAGGTGCGCGCGCTGCTCGGGGTCGACGAGGCGCTGAAATGCGGCGCCAATCCCGGCACGATCTTCCTCGGCCTGCGCGATGGCGCCGCCATGTTCGGCATGGGCCTGTCGCAGGCCGCTGCCGAGAAGCTGGTCGGCCGCGAGGACTATACCGTGACCGAGCTGCGCGGCATGGCGATGCAGGGCGCGCTTCCGCCACAGGAGCTGTCGGCGATCGCGATGGCAAAGTCGATGGTGAGCTGGCATCAGCGCCACGGCTATTGTGCCAATTGCGGCACGCGGACCGCGATGAAGGAAGGCGGCTGGAAACGCGACTGCCCGGCCTGCAAGGCCGAGCATTTTCCGCGGACCGACCCGGTCGTGATCATGCTGGTTGCCTCCGGCGACAAATGCCTGCTCGGCCGCCAGAAGCATTTTCCGCCCGGCATGTATTCCTGCCTCGCCGGCTTCGTCGAGGCCGCCGAGACCATCGAGGACGCGGTGTGCCGCGAGATCCTCGAAGAGTCCGGCATCAGCTGCACCGACGTGCAGTATTACATGACCCAGCCCTGGCCCTATCCGTCGTCGCTGATGATCGGCTGCAGCGCGCGGGCGCTGAACGAGGACGTCGTGGTCGATCACTCCGAGCTGGAGGATGCGCGCTGGTTCACGCGCGAGGAGGCCGCAAAGATGCTGACGCGGACGCATCCGGACGGGCTCGCCGGCCCGCATCCCTTCGCCATCGCCCACCATCTGCTCGGCCGTTGGGTGCACGACAAGAGCAGCGCCTGAGCCGAGGCCATCGATGGCCGGGATTGCGCCGCGTCTCCTCTGCATCGGCATGCCGGTGCGCGACCTCATCCTGCGCGTCGAGGCCCTGCCCGAACGCGGCAGCAAGGCGAACGCCAGCCATCTCGCCGAGATTTGCGGCGGCAACGCGCTCAATGCCGCGATCGCCATCGCGCGGCTCGGCGGCCGCGTCGCGTTCGCTGGGCCGATGGGCGATGCACGGGAGACCTCGAGCGGCTTCATTCTCGCGCAGATGGTGCAGGAGGGCATCGACGTCGCGCACATCGTGCGCATGCCGGGCCTGGCGACGCCGGTCTCGGCGATCATGATCGAGCCCTCCGGCGAGCGGACACTCACCATCTATCGCGATCCCGGCCTGTGGCGCGTGGAGCTGCCGGACGCCGACGCGCTGCTCGCCGATTGTCAGGCGGTGCTCGTCGAAAGCCGCTGCGCGGCGTTCGCAACGTCCCTTTGCACCGAGGCACGCCGGCGCGGCATTCCCGTCATCGTCGGCGTCGATCGCGCGATGGCGTTGCAGGATGGCCTGCTCGCGGCCGCCTCGCATCTGCTGTTCGCCAGCGCGCAGCTGCAGGAGACGACAGGCATAGCCGACGACGGCGCGGCGCTGAGGCGTCTCGCCAAGCTGACGCCGGCCTTCCTCGCGGCCACTCGCGGACCGCATGGCACGATCTGGCTGAACGAAATGGGCCAGTTGGAGGAAGCACCGGCCTTCCCGGTCCGGGCGGTCGATACGCTTGGCGCCGGCGACGTCTTCCATGGCGCCTTCACGCTCCGGCTCGCCGAGGGCGAGGGGGCGCGGGAGGCGCTCCGATTCGCCGCGGCCGCCGCAGCGCTGAAATGCACCCACCATGGCGGCGGCCTCGCCGCCCCGCAACGCATTGAAGTTGAAGAGCTTTTACGCGGGTATCCCTAGAGCAATTCCACTGCTGCGCGCAGATTATGGGCTTGCTGTGGAAGGATTTTCTCTATATCAGGGAAATCGACCCTTGAAATGGAACAAAGTTCTTCAAATGACTGATGTCGCCGTCCAGATCCCCGAGACCAGCCGCCGCCTCGATGCCATCGACCGCAAGATTCTGATGGTCCTCCAGGAAGATGCCTCCCTCTCCGTCGCCGAGATCGGCGACCGCGTCGGCCTGTCCTCGACCCCCTGCTGGAAGCGCATCCAGCGGCTGGAGGCCGACGGCGTGATCATCAAGCGCGTGGCGCTCGTCGACCAGAACAAGATCGGGCTCGGCATCTCCGTGTTCGTCTCGGTCGAGAGTTCCGATCATTCGGATGCCTGGCTGAAGCGGTTCGCCGAGGCCGTCAGCGCCATGCCGGAGGTGATGGAGTTCTATCGCATGGCCGGCGACGTCGATTACATGCTGCGCGTCGTGGTCGCGGACATGCAGGCCTATGACGTGTTCTACAAGAAGCTGATCAGCGCCGTGCCGCTGAAGAACGTCACCTCGCGCTTCGCGATGGAGAAGATCAAGTCGGTCACCGCACTGCCGATCCCGGCGGTGGTGGCAGCCTGACGCCCGATCGTTACCTTGACGCGTTTTCTTCACGCGAGCCGGTATCCACTTCGCTCAAAAACGCTTCAAGCCGGCTGGAACACCGGCAGCGTGACATTGACGCGCGTGCCTCCGCCCGGAGCCGCGCCGATTTCGACGGTCCCGCCATGGGCCTCGACCAGATTGCGGACCACGGCGAGGCCGAGGCCGGCGCCACCGGTCGCGCGATTGCGCGACCTCTCCAGCCGGTGGAACGGCTCCAGCACGGTCTGACGCTGATCTGAAGGAATGCCCGGCCCCTCGTCGTCGATCGACACGACGATGGCGCCGTCCTTCACGGCCGCGCACACATGCGCGGCATGGCCATAGGCGAGTGCGTTGTCGAGGATGTTGGCGAAGACCCGCCGCAGGGCGAGGCGGTCGCCGAGGACGACGGCGTTGCGCGCACGCTCGTCCGCGACCAGATCGACCGCCGCGCCCTGACGGCGGTCGTGAATATCGACAGCCAGCAGCGCGGCCAGCTCGACCATCTCCTGCGACAGTCCGCCGGCGCCCGCCCGCGTCGACAGCAACGCATCGTCGAGCAGCCGGATCATGTCGTCGATATCGGCAACCGCCCGTCGCCGCTCGGCATCATCGGGGATGTGCTCGACCCGCAGCCGCAGCCGTGTCGCAAACGTCCTGACATCATGGGCGATGCCACCAACCAGCGTCATGCGCGCGCGCAGCATCTCGGCAAGCCGGCCCTGGAGGCGGTTGAACGCGGCGATGACGGCGCGGATCTCCGGCGCGCTGCGCCGCGCATC
The DNA here is from genome assembly GCF_018130245.1 of Bradyrhizobium sp. SZCCT0231. GTDB lineage: Bacteria > Pseudomonadota > Alphaproteobacteria > Rhizobiales > Xanthobacteraceae > Bradyrhizobium > Bradyrhizobium japonicum_F. The sequence goes on along the minus strand of NZ_JAFCKP010000017.1, from coordinate 53,645 downwards.
CGGCAGCGGCGGCGGATCGGCGGACAGATCGACACGATCGACGGCAGCGGCGAGCTGCGCCAACGGCCGGGTCTCGCGCTGCATGACCAGAAGCGCGAGCAGCGCCACGATCGAGCCGAACAGGCCCGCGCCGAAACCCACGGGCAGCCCGAACTGGGTCACCGGCAGGCGGGTATAGGCGTCGATGACGAGCAGATCGCCGCTGCGCAGGCCAATGCGGAATTCGATCGCATTGGCCATCAGCCGCGCGAGCCGAGGAAACAATCGACTGGCGCGGTGATCGGGCGGCGACACAATCTCCACGGGGCGGCCCGCAAGACCGGCCGCATAGATCTCGCGCAATTGTCGCTGCGGCTCCGGCGTCTCGCCGTCGACCGGTGCCCCCGACGACACGATCCGCGCCATGAATTGCGGCGACGACACTGCGTCGAGGACGGCCTGCCGTGCGTCGCCGACCGTGCCCTCGAGCAACGTTGCAAGCGCATCGAGGCGCGCAGGCGATGGCCGCGTGAGCTCGTTCTCCTGCAGCGTCGTACGGTAGAAGATCCCCACGAGCACGGTAACCACCACGATGAAGCCGACCAGTCCGATCAGCGCCAGGCGCGCGGCGAGCGTCACGCGCAGCATCACGACACCTGCTTGACGGTCGCGGTGAACAGATAGCCGCCGTTGCGCACCGTGGTGATCAGGTTGGAGCCTGGGCTGGCGCCGTCGAGCTTCTTGCGCAGCCGCGAGATCAGCATGTCCACGGTGCGATCGAACGGCTCGGCCGAGCGGCCACGCGTCCAGTCGAGGATCTGGTCACGCGTCAGCACCCGGCGCGGGCGCTGCACGAAGCAGCCGAGCAGGTCGAACTCGGCGCCGGTCAATTGCAGCGCCGGCGTCTCGGCCTCGACTGCCTCGACAGTGCGTGAATCCAGATCGATGACAAAGCGATCGAATGCGAAGCGCCGGACCAGCGGCTTCGCCGGCGCCCCGTTGGCGCGGCGCAGGATGGCGCGAACGCGCGCAAGGAGCTCACGCGGCCCGAACGGTTTTGTCAGATAATCGTCGGCGCCCATCTCGAGACCGACCACGCGATCGATCTCGTCGCTCTTGGCGGTGAGCATCAGGATCGGGAGGGTGTCGTCGGCGCGCAAGCGACGGCAGATCGAAAGCCCGTCCTCGCCCGGCAGCATCAAATCGAGGATGACGAGGTCGGGCCGCAGGCGCTGGAGCATGGAATCCATCGCCTTGCCGTCGGCGACGCAGGCGACCTCGAACCCCTCGCGCCGCATGAAGTCGGCAACGAGGCGGCTGATCTCGGGATCGTCCTCCACCATGAGAATTGTGGCCGAATGCGCGTTCATCGCCGCATTGTGGACGACCGCGCGCGCCGCGCAAGGGCAGCGGCGCCGTTGTTACATAGTGTTACACGAGGCCGACAAAGCCATAACATTCGTTTCGTCCCGGCAATGCGACGCAGACGCCGCGGCCCCAGTCTCCTCCGCATGGCTCCCGCTCACGGCAGCCCCCAGAAGGAGACGACAAGCATGACCAAGTTCTTCCTCACCTCCCTCGTCATCGGCGCCCTGTCGGTTGCCGCGGCGGCCGACGCCAATGCCTGGACGCGCTCGGCGACGGCGAGCGGGCCGCGCGGCACCTCGAGCGTCACCGCGACGGGAAGCTGCGCCAACGGAAGCTGCACGCGCAGCGTGACCCGCACCGGTCCCGCGGGGAACACCTACACCCGCACCGGCACGGTCTCGCGCTGACGCCGCGCCGCCGTCGCCGCGTCAGCCCCGCGCGGCGACGGCCGATCTCGTCGAATCAGAAAGGATCAGCACCGTGTCATCGATTTTCCGTTTCCTGCCGCAAGCTGCAGCCATCGTGGCCCTCGGCGCTTCGACGTCCGCGTTCGCCCAGAGCCAGTTGCAAACGCAGATCACCCCGCAGATGCGCAGCGAAGCACGAGCGGTCATGCAGGCCTGCCGCACCGACTATCGCCGCCTTTGCAGCGACGTCGCACCGGGCGGCGGACGCATTCTCGCCTGCCTGCAATCTCACGCCGGCCAGCTCACCCCGACCTGCGCGCAGACGCTGCCTCGCACGCAGGCGGCGGGGGACGGCGCCGTAACGAAATAGGAGGATGCCGTGGGCTACGTCTCACTTCTGCTCGATCCGACGCTCAGGCGCGTGATCCTGGCGACGGCGATCTGCCTGATGCTGCTCGAATACGGCATCGGCCGGCTTGCCAATCGCGACACCCACGACTGGCGCGAGAGCGCTGCATCGTTCGGCGTGGCCCTCGGACAGAACCTGCTGCGCGCGATCGAGGCCGGCCTCCTCGCGGTGCCGTTCGCGTTCCTGTACGAGCATCGCCTGTTCGACTTCGCGCAGACCGCTCCGCTTGCGCTCGCGGGATTATTCCTGGGCAGCGAATTCCTGTACTACTGGCAGCATCGCGCCTCGCATCGCATCCGCTGGATGTGGGCGACGCATGCCGTGCATCACTCGACGACGCGGCTGAACCTGACCGCGGCGATCCGGCTCGGCTGGACCGGCAACATCTCGGGCAATTTCCTGTTCTTCCTGCCGCTTGCGCTGATCGGCTTCCACCCGTTCGCGATCGTCGCGATGCTCGGGATCAACCTGTCCTATCAGTTCTTCATCCACAGCAACTTCGCGCCGAAGCTCGGCGTGCTCGAATGGGTGCTCAACACCCCGAGCCATCATCGCGTGCATCACGCCTGCAACGAGGCCTGCCTCGACAAGAACTATGGCGGCATCCTGATCGTGTTCGACCGCCTGTTCGGGACCTTTGCCGAACGGCCCTCCGACCAACCTCTCCGCTTTGGCCTCGTTGGCGGCGCGCAATCCTTCAACCCGATCCGGATCGCGCTCGGCGAATGGATCGCGATGCTGGGCGACGCCTGGAAGGCACAGGGTGCGGGCGCGAAGCTCCGTACCCTGTTCGGCCCGCCCGGAGGCTGAGCGCGTTAGCGCTCATATCTTCTGGTTGTACTCGCCGACTTCGGGATGCGTGCGCAGCACGCTGTTCACCATCTCGAACATGTCGTGCATACGCTGCTCGGAGACCGGACTCTCGACCACGACGACGAGCTCGGGCTTGTTGGAGGAGGCGCGCACCAGGCCCCAGCTGCCGTCTTCGACGGTGACGCGCACGCCATTGACGGTGACGAGATCGCGGATCGCCTGATCGCCAATCTTGGCGCCCTTGGCCTGCAAGCCCTCGAAATGCTTCACCACCTTGTCGATGACGCCGTATTTGACCTCGTCGGCGCAGTGCGGCGACATCGTCGGCGACGACCAGGTTTTCGGCAGCGCGTTCTTCAGGTCGGCCATCGACTTGCCGGGCGCGCGATCGAGCATGTCGCAGATCGCGATCGCCGAGACCAGACCGTCGTCATAGCCGCGGCCGAACGGCTTGTTGAAGAAGAAGTGGCCGGACTTCTCGAACCCCGCCAGCGCGCCCATCTCGTTGGTGCGGCGCTTCATGTAGGAATGGCCGGTCTTCCAATAGGCGGTCTTGGCGCCCTGCTTCTGCAGCACGGGATCGGTGACGAACAGGCCGGTCGACTTCACGTCGACGACGAACTGCGCGTCCTTGTGGATCGCCGACATGTCGCGCGCCAGCATGACGCCGACCTTGTCGGCAAAGATCTCCTCGCCGGTGTTGTCGACGACGCCGCAGCGGTCGCCGTCACCGTCGAAGCCGAGGCCGACATCGGCCTTGTGATGCAGCACCGCGTCGCGGATCGCGTGCAGCATCTCCATGTCCTCGGGGTTCGGATTGTATTTCGGGAAGGTGTGGTCGAGCTCGGTGTCGAGCGGGATCACCTCGCAGCCGATCGCTTCCAGCACTTGCGGCGCGAAGGCGCCGGCGGTGCCGTTGCCGCAGGCCGCGACGACCTTGAGCTTGCGCTTGAGCTTCGGACGATTGGTGAGGTCGGCGATGTAGCGCGCCGGGTAATTCTCGTGGAACTGGTAGGAGCCGCCGGCTTTGTTCTTGAACTCTGCGTTGAGCACGATCTCCTTCAGCCGCGTCATCTCGTCGGGGCCGAAGGTCAACGGACGGTTGGCGCCCATCTTCACGCCGGTCCAGCCATTGTCGTTGTGCGAGGCCGTAACCATGGCGACGCAGGGCACGTCGAGATCGAACTGCGCGAAATAGGCCATCGGCGTCACCGCAAGGCCGATGTCGTGCACCTTGCACCCCGCTGCCATCAGGCCGGTGATCAGCGCATATTTGATCGAGGCCGAATAGCCGCGGAAATCGTGGCCGGTGACGATCTCCTGGCGGACGCCGAGCTCAGCGATCAGCGCGCCCAGCCCCATGCCGAGCGCCTGCACACCCATCAGGTTGATTTCCTTCTGGAACAACCAGCGCGCGTCGTATTCGCGAAAGCCCGTCGGCTTCACCATCGGCTCGGATTCGAAGGCGTAGGTGTTTGGCAACAATACGGATTTCGGCTTCGGGAACATTGAGACGGTCTCTTGAAAAGGGGAGCAGGATTTGCTGCAGCCTTAGCGAATGCCAGGCCGCAACGAAAGGCGGGAATGAAGGCTTATGGCCGATAATTGCGGCAGTTTGGTAACGGAGAAACGTTACCGCGAAGGCGGCCGAAGCAAGAAATCTTTTTGAAATGAGCGGCGCCCGATCGCGACGGGCTCTGCCTACTGCTCGAGCACCATCTGGCCGTTGGCGTATTCGAAGCGCTTGAGGCGGGACAGGAAGGAGAGGCCGAGCAGGTTCTCCGACAGCGCTTCGTCCGGCAATACCATGGCATCGACGTCGCGCACGATCAGGCCGCCGACCTCGAGCATGGCGATGCGGGTGCGCGCGGCCTTGATGGTGCCGTTGGCGGTGGAGACGGTGGCGTTGTACTCGCTGCGCGACGGACGGAGCCCAAAGCGTGCGGCCGAGGTCTCGTTCAGCGCAACCACGGAGGCGCCGGTATCGACCATGAAGCCCAGGCGCTGGCCGTCGATCCGGCCCTCGGTCTGGAAATGACCGCGGCCGTCACGGGAAATGGCCAGGCTGCGGCCGCCGGCCGGGGCTGTGGCCGCGACCGCGACCGTCGTGCGCGGCACTGACGTGGCGGAAGCCGAGCTCATCTTGTCCGCCATCTGCGCCATGAAGGTGCCGAGGCCGATCATGACGGCCGCGATGATCATAATGTTACGCATCACACCACTTCCGAGCCGAGAGCTCGATTTCACCACGCGGCGCACCCGTCCGCGAGCGAAGACGCGCCGGGGCTCCTGTCATTTTGACGAAAAGGATGAGCGGACGGTTAATGCGCTGGTTTAAACCTCTCCCCGCAATCGCGGGCGAGGGAGAAAGACACATCACGTCCCGCGCGGCTTCGCCCGCCTTGTCGGCACTGCGCTCGCGGGATCGTCGGGCCAGGGATGACGCGGATAGCGGCCGCGCAGGTCGGAGCGCACGGCGGCGTAGCTGCCGCGCCAGAACCCGGGGAGATCGCGCGTCACCTGCACCGGACGCTGGGCCGGCGACAGCAATTCCAGCACCAGCGGCACCTTGCCCCCGGCGACCGAGGGATGGGTGTTGAGGCCGAACAATTCCTGCAGCCGCACCGCGATGGTCGGCCCCTGCTCGGCCTCGTAGTCGATCGCGAGTGCGCTTCCGGTCGGCGCCTCGAAATGGGTCGGTGCCTCGCGATCGAGCCGTGCGCGCATGTCCCAGGGCAGCAGCGCCATCAGCGCATCGGAGATATCCCCCGCTGAGATGTCCTTGAGCGCGATCTTGTCGTAGAGCGCCGGCACCAGCCAATCGTCGCGCCGCGCGATCAGGCCGTCGTCGGACAGGTCGGGCCAGCCGTCGCCTTCGGCCTTGCGCAGGAACATCACGCGATCGCGCCATTGCTTGGCGGCCTTCGACCAGGGCAGCCGGTCGAGGCCGGCCGCAATCAGTCCTTCGGCAAAGATGCGCGCGGTGTCCTCCGAGGGCGACACTGAAAGCGTCGCCTCGGACAGCGTGATCGCGTGCAGCACGCGCTTGCGCCGCGCCCGCAGCGCCATCGCGCCGCGATCAAAGGAGATCTCGTCGGCGGTCTCGATATGCTCGGCGAAATGCCGCTCGATCTCGTCCTGGGTGATTTGCGCAGCGAGCAGGATGCGTCCGCTCGCCGCCGTCCCGGTCATCTCGCCGATCGCGATGTAGGGCGCGCGGGCGAGCGAGGAGGTCTGCTCGACGGCAGCGCCACGGCCGTTGGCCAGCACGAAGCTGCCATTGCCGCGATTGCGCGCGACACGGTCCGGGAATGCATAGGCGAGCATCAGGCCGGTTGAAAGATCCTCATGCTGCCCAGCCTTCTCCGACGCCGCGACCTGCGAGGCCCAGCGTCGCGCCAGATCGCGCGCGCTCGCGGCGCGCGGCGAGCGGTCACGGCGGAACTGGTCGCGCCGGTGCTCGAGATCGACGCTGTCGCCCCCTAACCCGCGCTCGGTGATGATGGCGGCGATCTCGGCGGCGGCCTCACCGCTGCCGGCGCGATGCGAATCCACGATCATGCGCGCCAGCCGCGGCGGCAGCGCCAGTGCGCGCAGGCTCTTGCCCTCGGCAGTGATGCGGCCGTCGCCATCGAGCGCGTCGAGCTCGGTCAGCAGGCTCTTCGCTTCCTTCCAGGCCGGCTGCGGCGGCGGATCGAGGAACGACAGCGCGGCGGGGTCGCTGACGCCCCATTGCGCGAGATCGAGCACGAGCGACGACAGATCGGCGCTGAGGATTTCCGGCTGGGTGTAGGGCGCAAGCGAGGCCGTCTGCGGCTCGTCCCAGAGCCGGTAGCAGACACCGGGCTCGGTGCGGCCGGCGCGGCCGCGGCGCTGGTCCACCGCCGCTCGCGAGGCGCGCACGGTCTCGAGCCGTGTCAGGCCGATGTCGGGCTCATAGCGCGGCACGCGGGCGAGACCGCAATCGACCACGATGCGGACGCCCTCGATGGTGAGCGAGGTCTCCGCGATCGATGTCGCCAGCACCACCTTGCGCATGCCCTTGGGCGCCGGCGCGATGGCACGGTCCTGCACGGCGGCATCGAGCGCGCCGAACAGCGGCACGATCTCGACGGAGGCATCCTGCACGCGCTCGCCGAGAAAATTCTGGGTGCGGCGGATCTCGGCAGCGCCCGGCAGGAACGCCAGCACCGAGCCGCCATCGGCGCGTAGCGCGGACGCAATCGCATCCGCCATCTGCCGCTCGATCGGCGCATCCGCCTTGCGGCCGAGATAGTGCGTCTCGACCGGAAAGGCGCGGCCCTCGCTTTCGACGACGGGGGCATCGCCGAGCAGCCTTGCCACGCGCGCGCCATCGAGCGTCGCCGACATCACGAGGATGCGCAGGTCTTCGCGCAGGCCGGTTTGCGCATCGCGCGCCAGTGCGAGGCCGAGATCGGCGTCGAGCGAGCGCTCGTGAAATTCGTCGAACAGGATCGCGGCGACGCCGGAGAGTTCGGGATCGTCGAGGATCTGGCGGCTGAAGATACCCTCCGTCACCACCTCGATGCGCGTCGCGCGCGAGATCTTCGAGCCGAAGCGGACGCGGTAGCCGACGGTTTCCCCAGTACGCTCGCCAAGCGATTTGGCCATGCGATCGGCACTGGCGCGCGCGGCGATGCGGCGCGGCTCCAGCACGATGATCTTCTTGTCCTTGGCCCAGGGCGCATCGAGCAAGGCCAGCGGCACGCGTGTGGTCTTGCCGGCCCCCGGCGGCGCCACCAGCACGGCGGCGTTATGCGCCTCCAGCGTGCGCGACAAATCGTCGAGCACGACATCGATCGGGAGGGGCGTGTCGAAGCTGCGGGGCAAGATCTATCCACTCGTCATGCCCGGGCTTGTCCCGCCTGCGCGGCCGAAGCCGCTTCGGCGAGGCGAAGGCCCGGGCATCCACGTCCTCGACCAGAAAACAGACGTGGATGGCCGGGACAAGCCCGGCCATGACGAATTTATGTGGCGCCGTGTAACGATCAGCCCTGCACCGGCGGGCGGCCGATGCTCTCGTAGGTGAAGCCGGCGGCTTGCATGTCTTCGGGGCGGTAGATGTTGCGGAGGTCGACGACGACCGGCTGCGCCATGGTCGCCTTCAACCGGTCGAGATCGAGCGCGCGGAACTGCACCCATTCGGTGACGATGACGAGCGCGTCGGCGCCTTGCGCGCAGGAATAAGCGTCCTCGCAATAGGTGATATCGGGCAATTCGCCCTTGGCCTGCTCCATGCCGACGGGATCGAACGCCTTCACCTTCGCGCCCATGTCGATCAGGCCTGTCACCAGCGGGATCGACGGCGCGTCGCGCATGTCGTCGGTGTCGGGCTTGAAGGTGAGGCCGAGCACGGCGATGGTCTTGCCGCGCAAGCCCCCGCCGAGCGCCTGGCTCACTTTGCGCGCCATCGCGCGCTTGCGGTTCTCGTTGACTGCGAGCACGGATTCGACGATGCGCAAGTTGACGTCGTAATCCTGCGCGATCTTGATCAGCGCCTTGGTGTCCTTCGGGAAACACGAGCCGCCGAAGCCGGGACCGGCATGCAGGAACTTGGTGCCGATGCGGTTGTCGAGGCCAATGCCGCGCGCGACCTCCTGGACATTGGCGCCGGCCTTTTCGGAGAGATCGGCGATCTCGTTGATGAAGGTGATCTTGGTCGCCAGGAACGCGTTGGCGGCGTATTTGATCATCTCGGCGGTGCGGCGCGCGGTGAACATCATCGGCGCCTGGTTCAGCGACAGCGGGCGGTAGATGTCGCCCATCACCTTGCGCCCGCGCTCGTCGGAGGTGCCGACCACGACGCGGTCGGGGAATTTGAAATCGCGGATCGCCGCGCCCTCGCGCAGGAATTCGGGATTGGAGGCGACAACCACATCGGCCTTGGGATTGGCTTCGCGGATGATGCGCTCGACCTCATCGCCGGTGCCGACCGGCACGGTCGATTTCGTCACCACCACAGTGAAGCCTTGAAGCGATTGCGCGATCTCGCGGGCGGCGGCGTAGACGTAGGAGAGGTCGGCGTGCCCATCGCCGCGGCGGGAAGGCGTGCCGACCGCGATGAACACGGCATCCGCATCGGCAACCGGCTTGGAAAGGTCGGTGGTGAAATCCAGCCGCTTGGCTTTGACATTGTTCGCGACCAGCTCGTCCAGCCCGGGCTCGTAGATCGGGATCTCGCCGCGATGGAGCGCCGCGATCTTCCTCTCGTCCTTGTCGACGCAGGTGACGTCGTGGCCGAAATCCGCAAAGCAGGCACCGGACACCAGTCCCACATAGCCCGTGCCGATCATCGCAATTCGCATGAAAAATCCTGTTCCAGCTTGGTTAACGGAAGCCCAATTTGGGGCGGTTTAGCATTTTCCCGAGGTCATGGAACAGTCCGCATGCAAAAACCGGCCCGCGATTTGAACCGGTAAAGAAGTCGGAAACCACTGGGCTCCAAACTGCCCCACACCCACACAGGGACAGGCGGAACGCGCCTCGAAAAGGGACACCATGGCACGATCAGGCACAATCGCGGCGGCCAGCCTTTCCAAGGCCCCTTCGGCCGCGCGTATCGACTGGGTCGACTACGCCAAGGGCATCTGCATCGTCATGGTCGTGATGATGCATTCGGTGCTGGGGGTCGAGCTCGCCGCCGGCCAGACCGGTTTCATGCACGTCGCCGTGGCCTTCGCAAAGCCGTTCCGGATGCCGGATTTCTTCCTGATCTCGGGCTTGTTCCTGTCTCTGGTGATCGATCGGGACTGGCGAACCTATCTCGACCGCAAGGTGGTGCATTTCGCCTATTTCTATGTCGTCTGGGTGACAATCCAGTTCGGCTTCAAGGCGCCGGCCTTCGCCGCGGAGACCGGCTGGCGCGCGGTCGGCTTCCTGTACCTCGAATCCTTCATCGAGCCGTTCGGCACGCTGTGGTTCATCTATCTGCTGCCGATCTTCTTCATCGTCACGAAACTGACACGCAAGCTCCCGCCGCTCGCGATCTGGCTCGTCGCCGCCGCGCTGGAGACCGCACGCATCACGACCGGCTGGACGGTCATCGACGAGTTCTGCGCGCGCTTCGTCTATTTCTATTCGGGCTATTTGTTCGCGCCTTATGTGTTCGCCCTGTCGGATCGCGCGCGGGCACGTCCCGTGCTCGCAGTCGCGGCGCTCGCGGCCTGGGCGCTGGTCAATGCCGGCCTGGTCGCGCATGGGGCCAGCGAATGGAAGCTCGTCTCGCTCGTGCTCGGCTTTGCCGGCGCCTGCGCCATCATTACGACAGGCACGCTGCTCGCGCGCGCGCAGTGGCTCAATTTCCTCCGCTTCTGCGGCGAGCATTCGATCGTGATCTACCTCGCCTTCTTCCTGCCGATGGCGGCGACGCGGACGCTGCTGCTGCGCACGGGCGTCATTGCCGACATCGGCACGGTGTCGCTTATCGTCACCATCGCCGGCGTGATCGGAGCGCTGGCGATCTGGCGGATTGCGTTGCGGCTTGGTGCGCACTTCCTGTTCGAGCGGCCCGATGTGTTCTGGATCGCGCCGAGGAAGGCCGGCGTGCGGTTGCAGGCGGCGGAGTAGCGCTCTCTCCCCGAGGTCGTCCCCGCCTAGTGCGCAATTGCGCACAGGGGCAGGGACCTATAACCCCAGGAAGCGGTTATGGCGGGAGATGGCAACCACGGGTCTTCGCAAAACTACATCCTGTGGCTATGTCCCGGATCTGCGCGCGCTTGAGGCGCGCTTGTCCGGGACGACGAGAGGTGTGGGAATCGCGCCAAAAATCCCTCTCCCATGGCTGTCAAAGCCCGCAAAAATTCATACATTGCGGCCATGCCCAAAACATCCCCGAAGACCACCGCCAAAGCTGACACCAAGGCCGCGCCGAAAGCTGCCGAGACCAAGCCCGCTGCTGCCAAGTCTGTTGCCAAGGCTGCTGCCAAACCGGTCGCGGCGAAGGCGGCCGGCAAAGGCGACCACGTCTTCCTGGTCGATGGTTCCTCCTACATCTTCCGCGCCTATCACGCGCTGCCGCCGCTGAACCGCAAGTCCGACGGGCTCCAGGTCAACGCCGTGCTCGGCTTCTGCAACATGCTGTGGAAGCTCTTGCGCGACATGCCCGAGGACAACCGGCCGACGCATCTGGCGATCGTCTTCGACAAGTCGGAGATCACCTTCCGCAACAAGATCTATCCTGAGTACAAGGCGCACCGGCCGCCGGCGCCGGAGGATCTCATTCCGCAATTCGCGCTGATCCGCGAGGCGGTGCGCGCGTTCGACCTGCCCTGCCTGGAACAGGGCGGTTTCGAGGCCGACGACCTCATTGCGACCTATGCGCGGCAGGCCAGCGAGCGCGGCGCCACCACGACCATCGTGTCCTCCGACAAGGACCTGATGCAGCTCGTGAATGACAAGATCATGATGTACGACACCATGAAGGATCGCCGCATCGGCATCCCCGAGGTGATCGAGAAGTTCGGCGTGCCGCCGGAGAAGGTGGTCGAGGTGCAGGCTTTGGCCGGCGATTCCACCGACAACGTGCCCGGCGTGCCCGGCATCGGCATCAAGACCGCGGCGCAGCTGATCACCGAATATGGCGATCTCGACCAGTTGTTGTTCCGCGCCGGCGAGATCAAGCAGCCCAAGCGGCGCGAGGCGCTGCTCGAGAACGCGGAGAAGGCGCGGATCTCGCGGCAGCTCGTGCTGCTCGACGACAAGGTCGACCTGGACGTGCCGCTGGACGACCTCGCCGTCCACGAGCCCGACGCGCGCAAGCTGGTCGCCTTCCTGAAGGCGATGGAGTTCACGACGCTGACGCGACGTGTCGCCGACTATTCGCAGATCGATCCTGCCAATGTCGATGCCGATCCCGGCTACGCAAAGGGCGCGAGCGTATTCTCGCCGCTGCCGCCCTCGGACGTCGCGCCCGCACCAGGGACCGGCACACCGGCGCAGACCGCGCCGGGCGCGCGCAACAAGTCGGCGGGCAAGGAGGACAAGGCTGCGAGCCCGAAGGGTGCGCCGATCTCGCTCGCCGCCGCGCGCGAGGAGGCGCTGCGCAAGCTTCCGGTCGATCGCGGCAAGTACCAGACCATCAAGACCCCTAGGGAGCTCGACGCCTTCATCGCGCGCATCCATGATGCCGGCCATGTCGCGATCGAGACGAGAGCCAACTCGATCGATCCGATGCAGGCCGATCTCTGCGGCATCGCACTGGCACTGGCACCGAACGAGGCCTGCTACGTGCCGCTGGCGCACAAGCAGTCCGGCGGCGGCGCCGGCCTGTTCGATGCCGGCCTCGCGCCGGACCAGGTCAAGCATGACGACGCGCTGCAAGCGCTGCGGCCGGTGCTGGAATCGTCAGGCGTCCTCAAGATCGGGTTCGACGTCAAGTTCACCGCCGTGATGCTGGCGCAGCACGGCATCACCCTGCGCAACATCGACGATGCGCTCCTGATCTCCTACGTGCTCGATGCCGGCCGCGGCTCGCATGCGCTGGAATCTCTGTCCGAGCGCTGGTTCGGTCATGCCATGCTGAAGGAAAGCGAGCTGCTCGGCAGCGGCAAGGGCAAGATCACCTTCGACCAGGTGCCGATCGACAAGGCCGCGCCACTGTCGGCGGAGGGCGCCGACATCGCCCTGCGCGTCTGGCGGGTGCTGAAGCCGCGCCTCGTCGCCGAGCACATGAGCGCGGTCTACGAGACCCTGGAGCGGCCGCTGGTAACGGTGCTCGCGCGCATGGAGCGGCGCGGCATCTCGATCGACCGCCAGGTGCTGGCGCGGCTCTCCGGCGACTTCGCCCAGACCGCAGCGCGCGTCGAGGCCGAGATCCAGGAGATTGCGGGCGAACCGGTCAATGTCGGCAGCCCCAAGCAGATCGGCGACATCCTGTTCGGCAAGATGGGACTATCAGGCGGCACCAAGACCAAGACCGGCGCGTGGTCGACCACCGCGCAGGTGCTGGACGAGCTCGCCGAGCAGGGCCACGACTTCCCGAAGAAGATTCTGGAGTGGCGCCAGGTCTCCAAGCTGAAATCGACCTACACCGACGCGCTGCCGACCTATGTCAACCCGCAGACCCATCGCGTCCACACCACCTACGCGCTGGCCGCGACCACGACGGGGCGGCTGTCGTCGAATGAGCCGAACCTTCAGAACATTCCGGTGCGCACCGAGGATGGCCGCAAGATCCGCCGCGCCTTTGTCGCGACACCCGGACACAAGCTGGTCTCCGCCGACTATTCGCAGATCGAGCTGCGACTGCTCGCCGAGATCGCCGACATTCCCGTGCTGAAGCAGGCCTTCCGCGACGGGCTCGACATTCACGCCATGACGGCGTCGGAAATGTTCGGCGTACCGATCAAGGGCATGCCGAGCGAGATCCGCCGCCGCGCCAAGGCGATCAATTTCGGCATCATCTACGGCATCTCCGCGTTCGGCCTCGCCAACCAGCTCGGCATCGCGCGCGAGGAAGCCTCCGCCTACATCAAGAAATATTTCGAGCGCTTCCCCGGCATCCGCGCCTACATGGACGAGACGCGCGATTTCTGCCGGAGCCACGGCTACGTCACCACGCTGTTCGGCCGCAAGTGCCATTACCCCGACATCAAGGCCTCCAACGCCTCGGTGCGCGCCTTCAACGAGCGCGCCGCGATCAACGCGCGGCTTCAGGGCACCGCGGCCGACATCATCCGCCGCGCCATGACGCGTGTGGAGGATGCGCTGGCCGCGAAGAAGCTGTCGGCGCAGATGCTGCTCCAGGTGCATGACGAATTGATCTTCGAGGTGCCGGACGACGAAGTCGAGGCGACGCTCCCTGTCGTGCAGCACGTGATGCAGGACGCGCCGTTCCCGGCCGTTCTGCTGTCGGTGCCGCTGCATGTGGACGCACGCGCGGCGAACAATTGGGACGAGGCGCATTGACGGCTGCTTTCCCCGGATGCTGCGCAACGCGCCGCACTTTGCGGCGTGGTGCGCTGCTGATCCGGGGCCCACGCCGCACCAACTGTTGGGTCCCGGCTCTGCGGCGCACCGTTTCACGCTGCGCCGCGTCCGGGACACGGGATGTGAATTGTCCTCCGAGCAATTGCGCGATGGCCCGGCACCACCGCGCATATTAGAACCGTGCCATCTCCCGCACCGGTTCGCCCATGCCCCACACCTCAGCTCTGCTCGGCTTTGCCCTCGTCTGCCTCGGTCTCGTGCTCACGCCGGGACCGAACATGATCTATCTGATCTCGCGCTCGATCACGCAAGGGCCTGCGGCCGGTATCGTCTCGCTCGGCGGCGTCGCGCTCGGCTTCGTGTTCTATATGCTGTGCGCGGCGTTCGGCATCACGGCGCTCTTGCTCGCCATTCCCTTCGCTTATGACGCGCTGCGCTTTGCCGGCGCCGGATACTTGCTGTGGCTCGCCTGGCAGGCGGTGAAGCCGGGCGGGCGTTCGCCGTTCCAGGTGAGAAAGCTCGCGATCGACAGCCCGCGCAAATTGTTCGCGATGGGATTCGTCACCAACCTGCTCAACCCGAAGATCGCGATGCTGTATCTGGCGCTGCTGCCGCAGTTCATCGATCCCGCCGCCGGCAGCGTGCTGGCGCAGTCGGTGGCGCTGGGGGTGATCCAGATCGCGATCAGCGTCAGCGTCAATGCGATGATTGCGCTCGCGGCCGGATCGATCGCGCTGTTCCTGGCGAACCGGCCGAGCTGGATGCTGGTGCAGCGCTGGCTGATGGGCACGGTGCTGGCCGGGCTCGCGGTGCGGATGGCGGTGGAAGCGAAGAAGGTGTGAGGACTTTCTTACCCTCCCCTGGAGGGGGAGGGTCGGCACGCGATCGAGCAAAGCGAGATTGCGTGACGGGGTGGGGTGATCTCTCCCCACGGGCACTGTTCGACGCGGAGAGACCGTCACCCCACCCCGCTCGCGCTGCGCGCGATCGACCCTCCCCCTCCAGGGGAGGGTAAGAGCGCCCTCAATCCAGCTTCGCGTCCATCCCGCGCTTCACCGCCGGGCGCGCCATCAGGGCCTCGTACCAGCGCTTGACGTTGGGGAAGTCGGCCAGATCAACCTTGTGGCGAGGATGACGCCAGGCCCAGCCCAGGATGGCAAAATCGGCAATCGAGAGCTCGCCGGCGACGAAGTCGCGCCCCTCCAGGCGGCGATCCAGCACGCCGTAGAGCCGACGCGTCTCAGCCATGAAGCGCTTCAAGCCGTAGGCGCGATCCTGCTCGTTCTCCAACGCGATGAAATGGTGCACCTGGCCCGGCATCGGGCCGAAGCCGCCCATCTGCCACATCAGCCATTCGTAGACGGGGATCCGCTGGCCAAGCGATTTCGGCAGGAATTTGCCGGTCTTTTCACCTAGATAAAGCAGGATGGCGCCGGATTCGAAGATGCTGACCGGCTTGCCGTCGGGCCCCTCGGGATCGACGATCGCGGGGATCTTGTTGTTCGGAGAGAGCTTGAGGAACTCGGGCGCCATCTGCTCGCCCTTGGTGATGTTCACCGGGATCACCTTGTAGGGCAGCCCCATCTCCTCCAGCGCGACCGAGATCTTGCGTCCGTTCGGCGTGTTCCAGGTGTGCAGCTCGATCGTCATTCCCATTTCCTTCTCAAGAGGCTTGCCCCCTCAACTACTCCAGAAGGTTGCGCCCTCACAACCGGCGGACCGGGATGGCCGATCCCTGTTGACGGGAGACAACCCCTCTGGAATGTCGCGGCCGTCGCGGATAAATTCCGCCTCCACCAAAGACGCTGTTCGAGGGACCGCCGTGTCGAAATCTGCCTCCCGCGCCCGCCTGTTCGAAATCATCCGCCGGCGCTCATTCGGCCGCGGCGAGGTGACGCTCGCGTCGGGCCGCAAGAGCGATTTCTACTTCAACCTGAAGCCGACCATGCTCGACCCCGAGGGCGCGACGCTGCTCGCCGAGCTGACCTATGAGGCGCTCAAGGACGACCAGCTCGATTTCATCGGCGGGCTCGAGATGGGCGCGGTGCCGCTCGCCGGCGCGCTGGCGCAGATCTCCTGGATCAAGGGCCATCCGATTGCAGCGTTCTTCGTGCGCAAGAAGCCGAAGGAGCACGGCGCCAAGCTCGCGATCGAGGGCCTGCCCAAGGGCGAGACGCTGGCCGGCAAGCGCGTCGTGATCGTCGAGGATGTCACCACCACGGGCGGCTCGGCGATGAAGGCGGTGGAATCCGTGCGCGAGACCGGCGCCAACGTCGTGCTGGTGCTGACCATGGTCGACCGCGAGGAAGGCGCCACCGACACGTTCGGTGCGGCCGGCCTGCCGTTCCGCTCGCTGTACAAGGCGTCGGAATTCTTGAAGGCATAGGAGGACGAGACATTCTCCGTCGACATGCCCGAGCGTGCCCCGGAAGCAACGCCGTCCGTGAAGCTGCGCCTGGCCTTAAAGAGATCACCGCCTCGTCTTGAAACCGCCTCCACGCAACTGCTCATTTACCATCGCGAATTAAGGTGAACCGTGTGCTGAGACCTCGAACGGTCTTGGCCGGTTCAGTAGCGTCGGGTGGAGTGAGCCTTGCGTACAGAGTTATCCCATACGCGGCGGCAGCGTCGTGCGATGCTCGTGGCCGTCATGGTTGCGGTTCCCATGCTCGCGACCTCGGCGCCGGTTTCGGCCGAAGGCCTGTTCGACTTCTTGTTCGGGGGAATGCAGCGGCCGCAGCCACAGCCGACAACCTCCTACTCCGATCCGTTCACAGGCCAGCAGAATCCCGCAAACCCGCAATATGTACCGCCGACACGCTCGGCCGCAGCCGGCTCGGGCCCGGCTTTCTGCGTGCGCAGCTGCGATGGCAAGTATTTTCCGCTGATGCGAGGCACCGTCTCACCGGCGCAGATGTGTCAGGCCTTCTGTCCCGCCACTGCCACAAAAGTGTATTTTGGGTCCAGCATCGACGGCGCCTATTCGCAGACCGGTGAGCGCTACGCCGACAGCGAGAACGCGTTCGCCTATCGCAAGGCGCTACGCGCCGACTGCACCTGCAACGGCCGTGAGCCGGTCGGCCTCGCCCCGGTCGATCTTGCGCTGGATTCCTCGTTGAAGGCCGGTGACGTGATCGCCACCACCGACGGCCTCGTCGCCTATACCGGCATCCGCGTCGGCAACGACCAGGCTGCGGAATTCACCCCGGTTGCCTCCTACCCCGGCCTCACCGCCCAGGTCCGCGCACGCCTTGGCGAAATGAAGGTGGCGCCGGTGCGGGCAGAGACGGTGTCGGCAGATGCCCCGGCTTCAAACGAGATCGTGCGTGAGGCGCTGCCGGATGTGTCGGTGCCGAAGGCGACGGCGCAGAAGCCGGCGAAGCGGGCGGGATTGGATTGATCTCGTGTCCTGGACGGCGGCGCAGCGCGAAAGCGATGCGCCGCCGAGGCGGGACCCATATGCCGCGAGATGGGCCCCGGCTCTGCAGCGCATCGCACCGGACGATGCTTCGCATCGCCGGGAGCGCTGCGCTTTGTCCGGCGCACGGCGATCACCTCCCGATGATCACCCCGATCACGTTCGGGGCTGCCAGATATTTCTCCTCGATCGCCGCGCGCGCAGCGGCACGGTTTTCCGGCGTCAAGAGGCCGCGCTTCTCGGCCAAGATCATCCAGCAGAAGCCCCACCAATCGGTCAGCATGCCCGCCTCGTCGACGAGGTCATAACCCTGCTCGGCCGCGAAGATGCGCGCATGCGCCTCGTCCAGGGTGTCGAGAAACAGATGGTCCTCGGTCGAGAACAGATCGTCGCTGATGTCGTCGATGGTGTAGCCCCAGATCGACTGGCACACCGCGTTGAACTCGCGATCGAACTGGTCGTCATCGACGGCGTAGCGCCGTGCCGCCTGATGCAGCCGTGACAGCGAGCGCGCGAAATCGGCGATCCGGGTGAGGGCAAACTGGTCGAAGGCAATGATGGACATGTAGTCCTCGCAAAGTCGGACAGACGCTAGATATTGTGTCGGCGATACGCCGAATCACAATGATATATCAAAGACTTGCTAAATTGTTCCTAATTTGTTCTGAGGCGCGACCGACGCCTCAATAACAGCGCGAGGCCGCAATGGCGTGGACGCGGCGGTCGCCGAGGAGATGGGCGACAAAGCCGTTCTTCGGAAAGATCTTGGCGAAGGCAGCGTCGCGGATGCTGAGGCCGCCGGCATAGGCGCCGAAGGCGGGCATCACGGCACGCATCCCGTCACTGGCGAAGCAGCGGCGCTCCATCGAGCGGCCGCGCGCGGAGACGCGCGCCTTGGGATGCAGATGGCCGGCGATCTCGCCATGCGCGCCGGTCGGCTCGTGACGGAAGGTGATCGGGCCGATCGCGACTTCGTCCGCGATGGTGCCGCCGAGATCGCGCGGCAGCATGGGATCGTGATTGCCTGAGATCCAGATCCAGTCGCGGCCGGTCTGGAGTGCGGCCACCGCGTCGCGGTCCTCGGCCGACAGGCGCTCATGCGCGCTTCGGTCGTGAAAACTGTCGCCAAGCGCGATGACGGTTCGCGGATCATGGCGGGAGATGACAGCAGCGAGCCGGCCGAGCGTCGCGATGGTATCGTAAGGCGGCAGCAGCACGCCGCGCGTGGCGAAGCTAGAACCCTTCTCCAGATGCAGGTCGGAGACGACGAGCAGGCGCTGCTCTTCCCAGAACAGGGCGCCGGAGAGATCGGCGAGGAACGAGATGCCCGCGACATCCAGCCCGCCCGTTGACGTAATCGATAGTGCAACATGCTCCGTCATGGCCGGGCTTGTCCCGGCCATCCACGTTCTTGCTGCGGCGATGAGAACGTGGATGCCCGGGACAAGCCCGGGCATGACGGTGTGGATGGATTAGCGCGCCTCACTGGCAAAATTCTCTACGACATCGCCTCTTTGACGAGTTCATCGGCGGCTTCCGCCAAAAGCTCGTCTGCAGCTTCGCCATAAACTGACTCGCGGCCGATTTCCAGCATCACGGGCACGGCGAGCGGGGAGACGTGGTCGAGTTCCCGGTGCGTGATGCGGCCCTGGATGCGCATCAGCATGTCGCCGAGGCGGCGCAGGTCGAGCAGGCCGGTGGCGGCATCGGCGCGCGCGGCGCGCAAGAGCACGTGATCCGCCTGGTGCTTGCGCAGCACGTCGTAGACGAGGTCGGTCGAGAACAGCACCTGACGGCGGCTCTTCTCTTCGCCGGTGTGGCGGCGCGCGATCAGGCCGGAGATGATCGCGCAGTTGCGGAAGGTGCGCTTCATCAGCGCGGATTCGGCAAGCCAAGCTTCGAGATCGTCGCCGAGCATGTCAGGGTCGAACAGCGCGTTGAGGTCGATCCTGCCGTCCCGGATCATGAACGAGAGATCGCCAAGCCCCCAGATCGCCACCGCATATTCATTGGCGACGAAGCCGAGCGGCCGCGCGCGGGCGCGCTCCAGCCGCCGCGTCAGCAGCATGCCGAGGGTCTGATGTGCGAGACGTCCCTCGAAGGGATAGCAGACCAGATAGTGCTTGTTGGCGCGCGGAAAGCTCTCGACCAGGAGCTCGCGCACCGCCGGCACGCGTGAGACGTCCTTCTGCAGCGACAGCCAGTCGCGCACCTGCTCCGGCAAGCCGCCCCATGCGCGGCCGTCGTCGAGCAGGCGGCGGACGCGCTCGGCGAGATAGGTCGAGAGCGGAAACTTGCCGCCCATATAGGACGGCACCTTCGGGTCCTTGTCGTGCGCGCGCGAGACATAGACCTGATCCTCGACCAGGGTCTCGTAGCGCACCACTTCGCCTGAGAACACGAAGGTATCGCCGGGGCTCAAGCCCTCGATGAAGGCCTCCTCGATCTCGCCAAGCAGCCGGCCGCCACGTGCGATCACGCCGGTTGAGCCGCCCGTCTTTCCTTGACCGCCGCCACGCGGGCGCACCAGCCGTACCTTCAGCATGTCGTCCTCGACGATGGTGCCGACATTCAGCCGGTAGCTCTGCCGCACCTTTGGATTGGCGACGCGCCAGCGGCCTTCCTTGTCCTGCTTGATGCGGGCGAAGCGCTCATAGGTCTTCAGCGCGTAGCCGCCGGAGGCGACGAAATCGACGACGTCGTCGAAATCCTGCCGCGAGAGGTCTGCGTACGGCGCGGCGGTGCGGACTTCGCCATAGAGCTCGTCCGAGAAGAAGGGTTCGCCGCAGGCGCAGCCGAGCACGTGCTGCGACAGCACGTCGAGCGCCCCTAGGCGCAACGGCGGCGTGTCCTGCGCATTCTCGGCGATGGCATCGATGGCGACGCGACACTCCAGCACCTCGAAGCGGTTGGCCGGCACCAGCACCGCGCGCGAGGCTTCATCGAGGCGGTGATTGGCGCGGCCGATGCGCTGCATCAGGCGCGAGGAGCCCTTGGGCGCGCCGATATTGACCACGAGATCGACGTCGCCCCAGTCGACGCCGAGATCGAGCGAGGAGGTGCAGACCACGCCGCGCAGTCGGCCCGCCGACATGGCGTCCTCGACCTTGCGGCGCTGGGCGACATCGAGCGAGCCGTGATGCAGCGCGATGGCAAGGCCATCGTCGTTCATGCTCCAGAGATTCTGGAACAGCATCTCGGCCTGGCTGCGCGTGTTGACGAAGACCAGCGTGGTCCTGTTGGCCTTGATCAGCTCGTAGATCTCGGGGAGCGCGTGGCGTGCGCTGTGGCCGGCCCAAGGCAGCCGCTCGCGCGTATCGAGCATCTCGACCACGGGCGACGCGGCGCCGCCGGCGATGACGATGTCGGCTGCTCGCTCCCTACCGTCGGGCTGCGGCACCAGGAAGCGCGCGAGCTGATCCGGCTCAGCCACGGTCGCCGACAGGCCGATCGCGCGCATCTGCGGCACGAGGCGCCAGAGCCGCGCCAGCCCGAGCGAGAGCAGATCGCCACGCTTGGACGTCACCAGCGCATGCAGCTCGTCGAGCACGATGCGCTTCAGGGAGGAAAACAGGTACGGTGCGTCGTCGGATGAGAGCAGCAGCGCGAGCTGCTCGGGCGTCGTCAGCAACACGTCCGGCGGATAGCGCCGCTGCCGCTGCCGCCGCGAGACCGGCGTGTCGCCGGTGCGGGTCTCGACCTTGATCGGCAGCGCCATCTCCGCGATCGGCCGCTCCAGGTTGCGCGCGATGTCGACGGCGAGTGCCTTGAGCGGCGAGATGTAGAGGGTGTGGAGACCGCCACTGCGTTGCACGCTGCGGCCGGTGGAGACGAGGTTCTGCTTCGCGCCCGCGTCTCGTTTGAGCGACCGCGCCGAAAGCTCCACCAGCGTCGGCAGAAATCCCGCCAGCGTCTTGCCGGCGCCGGTCGGCGCGATCAAGAGCGCCGAGCGGTCTTCGCGCGCCTTCTCCAGCAGCGCCAACTGATGCGCGCGCGGCGACCAGCCGCGGGCTGCGAACCATTGCTGGAAGCGATCCGGCAGCAGCGCGGCCGGCTCGACCGATGTTGGGAGGATACGGGGCGGCACGGCATGACAGGTAAGCCGCAAAAATGGCTTCGTCGAGGGGTGTTGCCCTCCCCGCCTGCGGCGAGAAGGGCAAGAGGTCTCACACCCCTGCCGGTACCTGATCGAGAAATCCGGTGACGCTTCTGATCCGACCGTCCTTCAGCACGGCGAAATCGGTGCCCTTGATCGGGCTGTCGGCGCCGTCGGGACCAAGTCCCCACGAAAAGCGGATGTGATCGCCGTAGCCATTGGGCTCGCCGATCAGCTTGAATTTGAACTCGGGAAAGCGCTGCTGCACGCCGGCGATCAGCGCCTCGATGCCGTCGCGGCCGTCGCCCTTCATGAGGGGATCGACATAGCTCGCATCCGTCGTCCAACTTTCGCTGAGCAGCTCGCGGCGTCGCTCGGCCGTACGCTCGTTCCAGAGCTCGATGTAGCGGCGGGCGATGGTGACGGGATCGGTCATGGTGCTCTCCTTCGATGGCGCCGTGTTGTCCGGCTGACCGTGACTATCGAAGGTTCACGCGCGTTGATCGATTACCTCGGAGGTCATCAACGCGCGTGAGGTGTTCGCAAAAGTTACTTCGCCGCCGTCACCATGATCTCGACGGTGTATTGCGGGGCCGCCAGCTTGGCTTCTACGGTGGCGCGCGCCGGGGTGTTGCCGGGCGACACCCAGGCGTCCCACACCGCATTCATCTCGCCGAAGGTCTTCATGTCGGTGATGTAGATCGTGGCCGAGAGCAGCTTCGACTTGTCGGTGCCGGCCTTGGCGAGGTGGCCGTCGATGGTCGCCAGGATGTCCTGGGTCTGCTTCGTCACGCTTTCGCCGGCCGCCTTGTTGGCGACGACGCCGGCGAGATAGACGGTGTTGCCGTGCACGACGACCTGGCTCATGCGCGAGCCGGTTTCAAAACGCTGAATGCTCATCTGGGATCTCCTGGTGGAATGGCGGCCCTGTCTAGCCCAGCGGTTTGCGGTGTGCCACCCCTGCCACGCATGCATTGCCCGGCACGCATGCGTCGTTCATGGAAACTGACTGAAGAACGTCCAGATCATTTCGGCGCCGTCGATGTCGCCGTTTTGCGATCCAAGCAAACTCCTGGCCATCTTCGGGAAGCGGGCATCCGGAGCGAAACCGGGCATGCGGTGGCCGCCATGGTTGACGCGATAGAGCACGACGTCGTGCCCAGTCGGGCAGCGCGAGCTGATCCGTGTCACTGTGGACTGGTCTGCGGGCGCCCTGTCGGGCATGTCGGTTACCCCGGCGTCATCGGTCTCGCAGCCATTGAGCCTGCGCCAGAACGCCAGCGTCTCGTCCGTGGACCAGAATCCGTCTGCGGCGAAATAGCTCGATCCGCGCCCGCCCTCGTAGGGGACCAGCGGGTCGGCGGTCCCGTTCATGAGCAGCATCGGCAGCGGCCGCGACGGATGACAGGTGACGGCGGCTTCATCGGTGAGATTCATGATCACACTCGCAGCTGCCGCAAACAAATCGGCGCGCGCGCAGGCCATGGTCATCGCCATAGCGCCGCCGTTGGAGACGCCCGCGACGAAGACGCGCTTCGCATCGGCCGTGCCGTCGGCCACCAGCTTCTCGACGAGCTTTGCGATGAAAGCGACGTCATCGGTGCCCGCCGGGGGTCCACGCAAGGCAGGCCCCGCCTTGGTTCGCGCGTCCGCCCATGCATGGTTGAACCCGTCCGGAAACACCACGGCCAGGCCCTCGCGCTTTGCAACCTGCGGCCAGGCCGTCCGCGCGACCATGTCGGCGCCGCGCTGGGTCTTGCCATGCAGCACGATCACGAGCGGTGCGGGCCGCTTGGCCGGCAGCTGCGCGGTGTAGGAGCGTTTCACGCCGTTGACGTCGATCGTATCGGCGGATGCAGCTGAAGCTGCCGCCAATGCAGCGATCAGCGTCCCGATGCGCATCCACCGCCGCACGATCTAGCCCACCGCCTTGGCGGCGGCACGGCCCGCATTGCGGCCCGAGAACAGGCAGCCGCCCAGGAAAGTCCCCTCCAGCGATCGATAGCCATGCACGCCGCCGCCACCAAAGCCGGCGGCTTCGCCGACGGCGTAGAGACCGGGAATGACGCTGCCCTCTTCCCCGAACACGCGGGAGTCGAGATCGGTCTCGAAGCCGCCCAGCGTCTTGCGAGTGAGGATGTTGAGCTTCACGGCGATCAGCGGCCCGTGCGCGGGATCCAGGATGCGGTGCGGGGAAGCGGTGCGGATCAACTTGTCGCCGATGTAGCGGCGCGCATTGTGGATGTTCATGACCTGCGCATCCTTGACGTAAGGATTGGCGATCTCACGGTCGCGCGCCTCGATCTGCATCTTGATGTGCTCGAGCTTGAGGAGATCGCTGCCGGCGAGCTTGTTCATGGCCGCAACGAGCTCATCGACCTTGTCGCGGACGATGAAGTCGACACCATGGCTTTTGAACGCCTCCACTGGAGCCGGCGCCCCCTTGTTGGTCGCACGGCGCAAGGTCATGCGCCAGCTCTTGCCGGTCAGATCGGGGTTCTGCTCCGAGCCCGACAGCGCAAACTCCTTCTTGATGATGCTCTGGGTCAGGATGAACCAGGAATAATCATAGCCGGTCGACATGATGTATTTGAGCTGGCCGAGCGTGTCGGAGCCGGGGAACAGCGGCGCCGGCAATCGCGTGCCTGTTGCGTCGAACCACATCGAGGAGGGACCTGGCAGGATGCGGATGCCGTGGCGCGGCCAGATCGGGTTCCAGTTCTGGATGCCCTCGACATAGTGCCACATGCGGTCGCGGTTGATCAGCCGCGCGCCGGTCTTCTCGGTGATGCCGATCATGCGGCCGTCGACATGCTCGGGCACGCCCGAGATCATGAATTTCGGCGGCTCACCCAACCGCCTCGGCCAGTTCTGCCGCACCAGCTCGTGGTTGCCGCCGATGCCGCCGGAGGCGACGATCACGGCCTGCGCCTTCAGCGCGAACTCGCCGACGACGTCGCGCGAGGAGCTCTTGCCGCGCTCGATAGTGTCGGGGGCGAGGATCGCGCCGCTGACGCCGTCCACAGTACCGTTGGTCACGGAGAGCGCAT
This sequence comes from Bradyrhizobium sp. SZCCT0231, assembly GCF_018130245.1. GTDB lineage: Bacteria > Pseudomonadota > Alphaproteobacteria > Rhizobiales > Xanthobacteraceae > Bradyrhizobium > Bradyrhizobium japonicum_F. The sequence goes on along the minus strand of NZ_JAFCKP010000017.1, from coordinate 29,158 downwards.
CGACGCGATGGCGGAATTTGAAGATCAATCGGCCATTCTTCATCGCCTCGCGCGCGCGGCGCTCGAACGGCTCGACGATGCCCGGCCCGGTTCCCCAGGTGACGTGAAAGCGCGGTACCGAATTGCCGTGGCCCATCGCGTCGTAGCCGCCGCGCTCGGCCCAGCCGACCACCGGGAAGATGCGGTGGCCCATCGCACGCAGCCAGCCGCGCTTCTCGCCGGCCGCGAACGCCACATAGGCCTCGGCCCATTGGCGCGGCCAGAAATCCTCGTCGCGGTCGAAGCCGGCGGCGCCGAGCCAGTCCTGCATGGCGAGCTCGTAGGAATCCTTGATGCCGAGCCGCCGCTGCTCCGGCGAATCGACCAGGAACAACCCGCCGAACGACCAGAACGCCTGGCCGCCGAGCGACTGCTCGCCTTCCTGGTCCACGACGATCACGCGCTTGCCCGCGTCGGCGATCTCGGTGGCGGCAACGAGGCCCGACAGTCCCGCGCCGACCACGATGATGTCCGTTTCTTCAGCCATGCGTTCCCCCTCCATGAGTTCCCCCCTGTAATTGCCCGGATTGAAGCCAGCGGTTGTAACTGAGATCAAGGGTATGGCGCGTAAGACCTCATTAACTTGTTCCACATTGGGATAAAGACAGGCCGGTGCAGCGCGGACGCAACACTGGACTTGAATTTGTTTTGCGTCAGCCGGCCTGCCTAGACAAAACCTTGGTTACGACGGACGCTAGTCGTGCATCACCACCTGACACGCAGATTCGAATTCGACCGGGGCGGGGGACAATGAAGTTTCTGACGGGGTTGCTTGCGGCGGGTCTCTTGATCGCGGGCATGGGGGCTTCTCACGCGGTGGTTCGTATCGCGGATGACCGCGGCGGCCGGATTGGAACCTACGTCGACAAATACCAGGACCTCAGGCAATCGGGCGAAACCGTCATCATCGACGGCCTCTGTGCCTCGGCCTGCACCATCGTCCTCGGCGCCATCCCGCACGACCGGATCTGCGTGACCTCGCATGCGACGCTGGGCTTCCACGCCGCCTGGGATTTCGGTGTCAACGGCCGCGCCGTCACCAATCCTGAAGCAACCCAGATGCTCTATGCGATGTATCCCTCGCAGGTGAGGCGCTGGATCGGCCAGCGGGGCGGGCTGACCCCACGCATGCTGTTCCTGAGGGGCAAGCAGCTCGAGGCCATGTACAAGCCCTGCTACCTGGACGCGCAGGCCTCGACAGCCAGGCCGTCGCGCCGATCGCTCCCACAGGCGGAGCAACTCGAATCCGCCCGGGGCCAGCTTCTCCACTGATATTCGCAGCCTGACGGCGGCTCTTGCGCCGCCGGCGGCGTCTTGCCCGCAGGCGGTGCAAGGCCTATCTGAAAGCCTGGGAACCGGGCCTTCGTCCCGATCGTTGTCATGGCTCAACCACTGCATCCAGCGCATCGGCTATCGGACAATTCGCCCACTGCCGGCCGGATGTCATCCGTGCTGCTCTGGGTTGGCGCGGCAATCGGCGGCCTCGCCGTGATCGGCGCGCTGGCGCTCTGGTTCCACTATGGCAGCCAGGTGTTCTTCGAAATGATCAGGACCGGCTTTGCCGCCTGCTTCTGACCTGCGACAGGAAGTATTCCGCCCATGAGCCCCGCCGCCCGTCCGCTGGTGATCGCGACCGCCTTCGCCGCAAGCCTCATTGTCGGGCTCCTGATCATGTTCTGGGCCATGGGCGGGGTCAGCAAGGTGACGCAGCCGGCCGCGATCGGCGGCCCGTTCCAGCTGACCAACCAGAACGGCAAAGCCGTCACGGACAAGAGCCTCAAGGGCAAGCCGACCCTGATCTTCTTCGGCTACACCCATTGCCCCGACGTCTGCCCAACCTCGCTGTTCGAGATCTCGGAAGTGCTGCGCGCGATGGGCAAGGATGCCGACAAGATCAATGCCGTCTTCATCTCGGTCGATCCCGAGCGCGATACGCCGGCGACGATGAAGGACTACCTGTCGAGCTTCGATCCGCATCTCGAAGGCCTCAGCGGCGATCCCGCCGAGACCGCCAAGGTCATCACCTCCTATCGGGTCTATGCCAAGAAGGTCCCGACCAAGGACGGCGACTACACCATGGACCACACCGCGCTGATCTATCTGATGGATCGCGACGGGAGGTTCGTCTCGCCGTTCAATTTGAAGCGCACGCCGGAAGAGGCGGCGGCCGATTTGAAGAAGTATCTCTGAGGGCCTCGCCCGGGCGCGGCTGCTTCACGTCGTCATGGCCGGGCATAGCCGTCGATGGACGGCGTCGCTTCCGCTCGCCTATGTCCCGGCCATCCACGTTCTTGGGCGGGCGAGAGAGTTCGTGGATGCCCGGGACAAGCCCGGGCATGACGTCTGAGAGACCTTTGCTCAGCCCGCAATCGGCGCTCGCGTTCCCGGCGGGATGGTCTATAACGCCCTCCGATCCCAACGAAATTCATTCATTTCCGGCCGATGGCTTCATCGCAACAGGCGAAATCGTTCAAATCTGCCCGTGGCTTGCTGACGGGGTTGGCCGCCGCCGCGTGCCTGCTCGCAGCCCTGCCCGCCGAGGCCCAGACGCCAGCCAAGCGGCCTCCGGCAGCGCCACAGACCACCCCTCAGGCCGCCCCGCAGGCCGTGCCCGGTTTCTGGGACCCGCGCCGGCGACCGGAGCGGCCGGACCTGTCGCGCCTGACCGTGATCCGCTTCCTGACCGAGACCGACTACCCGCCGTTCAATTACACCGGCGCCGACGGCAATCCGGCCGGCTTCAACGTCGATCTCGCCCGCGCCCTGTGCGAGGAGATCAAGGTCACCTGCACGGTGCAGATGCGGCGTTTCGAGACGCTGGTCGATGCGCTCACCTCCAACCGGGGCGATGCCATCATCGCCTCGATGGCGGTGAGCCCGCAGCTGCGCGCCCGCGTCGACTTCACCGATCCCTATTACCGGGTGCCGGCGCGCTTCGTCTCGCGCAAGGATGCGGTGATGCCGGAGATCCGCCCCGAATATCTCGAGGGCAAGAAGGTCGGCGTCATCGCCGGCTCCGCGCATGAGGCGTATCTCAAGGCGATGTTCACCGACGCCGAGCTGCACGCCTACCCCAGCGACGATGCGATGCGCGCAGCTCTACGCAGGGGCGAGGTCGATTTCATCTTCGGCGACGCCATCTCGCTGGCGTTCTGGATCAATGGCACCGATTCCGGCGATTGCTGCGCCTTCTCCGGCGGTCCCTTCGTCGAGAGCCGTTTCTTCGGCGAAGGCATCGGCATCGCCGTGCGCAAGGGCAACGACGTGCTGCGACAGGCCTTGAACTGGGCGATGTTCCGCGTCTGGGAGAAAGGCCGCTATACCGATCTATGGCTGCGCTATTTCTCGGTGAGCCCGTTTTAGTTTCGTCGCTGCCAGTGCAGCTGCCGTAGGGTGGGCAAAGGCGCGTCAGCGCCGTGCCCACCGTCTTTGGAAGTGGTGGGCACGCTTCGCTTTGCCCACCCTACGATTCCGCGATAGTTGCTCCGCAACTTTTGCATTCTGCCCGGAAATCGCTATTTTCCGCGGCCCGGAGGCCCCTGATGTCCGTTATCGATCTTGCCGCGAACCCGAGCGACCTGCGTGCGCTCGCCGAACAATCCAATGCCTGGCCGTTCGAGCAGGCGAAGGCCATTGTCGCGCGGCTGAAGAAAAGCCCGAAGGACGAGGTGCTGTTCGAGACCGGCTACGGCCCGTCCGGCCTGCCGCATATCGGCACCTTCGGCGAGGTCGCGCGCACCTCGATGGTGCGCCATGCCTTCCGCGTGCTGACCGAGGACAGGATCAAGACGCGCCTGCTCGCATTCTCCGATGACATGGACGGGTTTCGGAAGGTGCCGGACAACGTCCCCAACAAGGAGATGCTGGCTGCGCATCTCGGCAAGCCGCTGACGCGGGTGCCGGATCCGTTCTCCAACGAGTACCCGTCGTTCGGCCACCACAACAATGCGCGGCTGCGCGCCTTCCTCGATCATTTCGGCTTCGACTACGAGTTCGCGAGCTCGACCGACTACTATACGTCCGGCCGCTTCGACGCGACGCTGCTGAAGATGTTAGCTGCCTACGACAAGGTCATGGCGATCATCCTGCCGACGCTGGGACCGGACCGCCGCGCCACCTATTCGCCGTTCCTGCCCATCAGCAAGACCACGGGTGTCGTGCTGCAGGTGCCGATGATCCGCCGCGACGTCGCGGCCGGCACGGTGACCTATGTCGATCCCGATACCAACCAGGAAGTCGAGACATCAGTCACCGGTGGCAACGTCAAGTGTCAGTGGAAGGCTGACTGGGCGATGCGCTGGGTCGCGCTTGGCGTCGATTACGAGATGGCCGGCAAGGACCTGATCGATTCCGTGAAGCTCTCCGGCGCGATCGCCAAGGCGCTCGGCGCCACGCCGCCTGAAGGTTTCAACTACGAGCTCTTCCTCGACGAGAAGGGCCAGAAGATCTCGAAGTCGAAGGGCAACGGCCTCACCATCGACGAATGGCTGCGCTACGCTTCGCCGGAATCGCTGTCGTTGTTCATGTACCGCGAGCCGAAGGCGGCCAAGCGGCTGTATTTCGACGTCATCCCGCGCAACGTCGACGACTACCAGCAGTTCATCGACGGCTTCGCCAAACAGGATGGCAAGCAGCAGCTCGGCAATCCGGTCTGGCATATCCATAACGGCAAGCCGCCGAAGGGCGACATGCCGGTCACCTTCCAGCTGCTCTTGACGCTGGTGTCGTCGTCGAACGCGGAGAATGCCGAGACGCTGTGGGGCTTCATCGGCCGCTATCGTCCCGGCGTGAGCCCGCAGACGCATCCGAAGCTGGATGCGATGGTCGGCTACGCCATCAACTATTATCGCGACTTCGTCGCGCCGACGAAACAGTTCCGCGTGCCGACAGACAGCGAGCGCGCGGCGCTGCAGGACCTGCGCGATGCGCTCTCACAGCTTCCGCAGGATGCCTCGGCCGAGGACATCCAGAACGTCGTCTACGAGATCGGCCGACGCGAGCCGTTCCTCGACCAGGTCAAGAAGGGCAAGGACGGCCGCCCCGGCGTGACGCTGGACTGGTTCAACATGCTCTACCAGGTCCTGCTCGGCCAGGAGAAGGGCCCGCGCTTCGGCTCCTTCGTCGCGGTCTACGGCGTGCAGAACGCGGTGAACATGATCGACGGCGCGCTGGCGAGGAGCGCGTAACCGCACTTCCACTGTCATCGCCCGGCTTGACCGGGCGATCCAGTACGCTGCGGCAGATGTGATGAATCGAGAAGCCGCGGCGTACTGGATTCCCCGCCTTCGCGGGGAATGACGTCAAACCGGATGGCGAAGCTGCAGAGCCCATTCAATTCGACCGCAGCACGTAACGGCGATTGTCCTTCTGCACCGGGCGCGCGTTCATCGGGTAGAGCTTTGCGAACGCGGCGATATCAGATGCCGACACCTGGATCGGGTCGGTCAGCAACAGCCATTCGACGACCTCCGAGCAGGGCGGCGTCGTCAGCGAGCCGGGATAGCGGTAATAGCTGAGCTTCGGTGGCAGCATGGCGAGCGGATTGATGCTCGCATCCGCCTTCACCGCGGGCCCTTCCGCAGCCGGCATGGTCTTGACGATCTTGGCGAAGGATGCGTTCGGCCTGCCCTCGGTCATCAGCACGCCGACCACGGCGAGCCCGCCGGCCTCGTTGCGGTGGACGAAATGCGCCTCCATCGGAAAATTCTTGCCGCCGATCTTGTGCTCGCTCGGCCGATGAAAGTGCACCTGGAGCAGCTTGTACTTGACGTCGCCGAGCGTGAGCGTGCTACCTTCAGCAAAGTTGAGCTGGATCGTATGCCCGTTGTTGACGATGGTGTCGGCGCTCTTGCCCCAGTTCAGCTTCAGGACCGGCAATTGCGACTTGATCGTCGCCTCGATGTCGATCGGCGATTGTTGCAGGCCGACCGCGCAGGCCTTGTTGGCCGCGTCGAGATCGCCCCATTTGGCCGGGCCGCCGGCGCCCTCATAGCTCCAATGCGCGCCCTCGGCGGCGAAGCCCGGCTTGCACAACGGACAAAGCGCAAGACCCGCCAAGGCCTTCAATGCGTGACGGCGATTCATCATATTCCCCCTGCGATGAATTTGGTCGGCAATAGGTGCGCAACCTATGCGAGGGGGGCAGTGAGTCGCAAGGTCGCGGCAGACAAGACGCGGCGTGGCTGATGTCCTCGCCTGATCCGACGCCGGCGGGAAACAATTACTGGCTTGCCCACAGGATCCGCGCAATCCACGCCACATCGCCCGCGGCCATCGTGGATTCGGTCTGCGTCCCATCGAGCGGCTCGAGCTCCAGCGCCCTTGCAGTGCGGCGCTTCAGCGTCGCGACCGTCATCTCACCCGCTCTGCTCCTCACCACCACGCGATCGCCTTTGCGGATCGGCGCGCCGGGTGAGACCAGGACGATGTCGCCGTCGCGATAGACAGGCGCAAGCGCATCGCCGGAAATCTCCAGCGCAAACGTGTGGCGGTCCTCGGTGGTGGGAAGCGCGATTTCGGTCCAGCCCCTGCCGGATGGAAGGCCGGCCTCGTCGAACGCGCCGCTCGTCCCGGCCTGCGCGAAGCCGAGCAGCGGCACCGAACGGCCGTCGCGCACGCCGTCGTCGTCAATCAACTTCGCAAAGCTGTCGATCGAGGCGTCGGCCGCGGCCAGCGCCTTTGCGATCGATTCGGTCGAGGGCCAGCGCTCGCGGCCGTCGGCGGTGACGCGCTTGGACCTGTTGAAAGTGGTGGGGTCGAGCCCGGCACGCTTGGCAAGGCCGGACGGCGACAATCCGGCGCGCGCCGCCAGCCGATCCAGCGCGGCCCAGATCTGGTCGTGAGTCAGCATCCTCTGCGCTTTGGCCTGTTTGACCATGGAAGGTCCAGCCCGTCGCAACTCAGGAAAACTGTCCTCAAATCAACCGGTTTTCCGTTTTTTGCGCAAGAGGCGGCGATTTCACCGGACCGGAAAAGGCTCTAGGTCTTGAGTTCGGAAGGGACGGCCTTTACGGTCGCGCCCGGGTTTTGAGGACCCGCGAGAGACGAAAAAACCCAAAAGACTCAAAGAACAAACAAGGCTGCGTAAGCGGTGGTCAAGATCTACAAAATCTGTCCGGCCTCGGCCTGGCGCGAGGCGGAACGGCAGGGTGTCTACCGCGGCAGCGCGGATGACGCACGCGACGGGTTCATCCATTTCTCGACCGCCGCCCAGGTTCCCGAGACCCTGCGCAAGCACTATTTCGGGCAGCGTGCGCTGTTCCTGGTCGAGGTCGACGGCGATACGCTGGGCAGCGAGCTCCGCTGGGAACGTTCGCGCAATGACGAGCTCTTCCCGCATCTCTATGGCGAGCTGGATCTGGGCGCAGTGATCGCGGTGATGAACCTCAACATGCGCTCCGACGGCGGTCACGATGTTCCGGAGCTGTTGCCGTGATCCGCGCGTTCGACGCCTTTTCGCTGCCGGTGCTGCGCTGGCTCGATCCCGAAGACGCGCATCGCCTCGCGATCCAGGGCCTGCGCTTCCTGCCGCCGGTCAAGCCGCGCGCCGATGATCCCAAGCTCGCGGTGCGCGCCTTCGGGCTGAACTTTCCCAATCCGATCGGCATGGCCGCGGGCTTCGACAAGAGCGCCGAGGTTCCGGACGCGCTGCTGCGGCTCGGCTTCGGCTTCGTCGAGATCGGCTCCGTCACGCCGAAGCCGCAAGAAGGCAATCCGCGGCCGCGGCTGTTCCGGCTCGAGCGCGACGAGGCGATCATCAACCGCATGGGCTTCAACAATGACGGCGCGGAGGCGGCTCTGCGCCGGCTTGCCGCGCGCGCGCAGCACGGCGGCATCGTCGGCGTCAATGTCGGCGCCAACAAGGATTCGCCGGACCGCGTCGCCGACTACGTCAAGCTGATCGAGACCTTTGCACCGGTGGCGAGCTATTTCACCGTCAACGTCTCCTCGCCGAACACGCCGGGCCTGCGCAATTTGCAGGAAGGCGCGCTGCTCGACGAGCTCCTCGCACGCGTGATCGACGCCCGCGAGCGGGTGCGTCAGAAGGCCGGCGACACGCCGGTGCTGCTCAAGATCGCGCCGGATTTGAGCCTCGCCCAGCTCGACGACGTCGTGCAGGTGGCGCGCTCGCGCCGGGTCGACGGCATGATCGTGTCGAACACCACGATCGCGCGGCCGAGCACGTTGCGCGATCAGACGCGGGCGAAGGAGCAAGGCGGCCTGTCCGGCCGGCCGCTGTTCCGTCTGTCGACGCGCATGGTCGCGGAAACCTATGTGCGTGTCGAGGGTGCGTTCCCGCTGATCGGCGTCGGCGGCGTGGACTCGGGCGGCGCCGCACTGACGAAGATCCGCGCCGGCGCCAGCCTGATCCAGCTCTATTCGTCGCTGGTCTACAAGGGTCTCGGCCTCGTCGACGAGATCAAGCGCGACCTGACCTCGACGCTGCTACGAACGGGACGGGATTCGCTGTCCGATATCGTCGGCGCCGATGCCGCGACGCTCACGGCGGAAGACTGGCCGGGAATGTAGCGCGGTCTCGTGCCCCGGACGCAGCACAGCGCTCACGGCGATGCGAAGCATCGTCCGGCACGGTGCGCTGCAGAGCCGGGGCCCATGTGGCAGCGCTCTGGGTCCCGGCTCTGCGCAGCAGCGTTTCACGCTGCAGCGCGTCCGGGACACGAGAGCTACGGCTTCGCAAACGTCGCCCGATACAGCGCCGGATACCTCGCACCCTGCAAGCCGCCGCGGGCGACGTAGAACGCGATCAGCGCGCACCACAGTCCGGCATTGCCGAACGATTGCAGCCCCAGCCAAATGCCGAAAAAGATTGCCAGCGAGGCCAGCATCAGATTGCGCATCTCGTGCGCCCAGGTCGCGCCGACATAGATGCCGTCGAAGCCGAAGGCGAACACACCGGGGATGGGCGCGAGCACGATGAACGGCAGGAAGTCGCGCGCGGCACGGCGGACGTCCTCACTGGCGGTCATGACATTGATCAGGTTGGGGCCGAACAGCGCGAACAGCACGGCGACGACCAGCGCGAAGCCGAGGCCCCAGAGCAGCACCAGCTTGGTCGAATCCGCAAATCCCTTGGCGTCGCGTGCGCCAAAGGTGCGGCCGCAGAGCTGCTGGGCCGCATTGGCGAGCCCGTCGAGGAAGAAAGCGCTGACCAGGAGGAAATTGTTGAGCACCGAGTTCGCCGCCAGCGTGACGTCGCCGGCACGCGCGCCCTTCGCGGTGAAGAACAGGAACACGGCGATCAGCGCCGCGGTGCGGATCAGGATGTCGGCATTGACCGCCAGGAGCCGCATCAGCTTGGCCCGATCGAACAGCGTCGCGCGGGGCACTTTGAAGCCGCCGGCAGCATAACGGCGGCAGACGATCACGCCCAGCACGAAGCCTGTCATCTCCGACAGCAGCGCGGCGATGGCCGCGCCGGCGATGCCGGTGTCGTAGACCAGCACCAGCAGGATCGTCGCCACCATGTTGATGAGGTTGATGACGACCTGCAGCGCGAGCGCCGGATTGGCACGGGCCTGCCCGACCAGCCAGCCGAGCACGACGTAATTGGCGAAGGCGAATGGCGATGACCAGATCCGGATCATGAAGTAGGTCTTCGCGGCGCGCGTCGCGCCTTCGCTGCCGCCCATCAGGTCGAACAGCGCCGACGTCAGCGGCAGTTGCAGCGCGATCAGCGCGGCGCCGATCAGGCCGGCAACGATGAAGCCGCGCACCAGGATCGCGGTCTGCTCGCGCGCCTCGCCGGCACCCAGCGCCTGTGCGGTGAAGGCGAGCGTGCTCATGCGCAGGAAGCCGAACAGCCAGAACAGGCAGTCGAAGATGACGGAGGCCATCGCGACGCCGCCGAGCAGCGCGGCATCGTCGAGCCGTCCGATCGCGGTGGTCGAGACCACGCCGATCAGCGGCGTGGTCAGATTCGCGACCATCGCCGGTCCCGCGATGGCGAACACCTGGCGGGAGCCGATCCTGGGATGAACCGGTGCGTGCATGTCAGAACACGAGCACCATGCCGTCCTCTGCAGCGAGATGCGGCACTTCGCCCAGGCGCGACAGCATGTCGTCGCTCATATGGGTGAGGACGAGCCGCTTGGCGCCGATGTCGGGCAAATGCTGTTCCAAGGTCTTCAGGCTGAGATGGTTCTTGACCACCTTCTCGTACATATAAGCTTCCGCGATGAAAAGGTCCGCGCCATGCGCCAGCGGAATGAGCGTCTCCGTCCATTCGGTGTCGGCGCTGTAGGCCAGCGTGCGGCCCTCGGCCTCGACGCGATAGGCGAGGAAAGGCCCGCCGGATTCGCCGTGCACGACCGGGTAGGGTGTCACCGTTGCCGCGCCGAAGCTTTGGCTTTGCCGGGGCGCGAGTTCGACCACGTTCAGCTCGAAGCGCTGTTTGGTGTTCGAGGAATGCTCGAACAGGGCTTCCATCACTTGGGCAAGCCGCGCCGCGATGCCCTGCGGACCCGCGATCGTCAGCGGCCGCGTCCGCCGCGAGAATTGCGCATCGAGCAAGACAAACGGCAGCCCGGCAAAATGATCGCCGTGGAAATGCGTGATCAGGATCAGGTCGATCTCGTTGCGGTCGATCTCGAGCCGCTTCAGCGCCGGCAGCGCCGACGCGCCGCAATCGATCAGGAAGTTGGCCGCGCGCCCCGAGACGTGGAAGCAGGTGTTGAGCCTGCCGCCGGAGCCGAAGGCGTCACCGCAGCCGACGAAACGCAGTTGCATCGGCTGCGCACTCCCTCAATCAAATCCTCACCGGCCGCGCGGCGCGCCGAACACGCGCGAGAGCAGCCAGATCGGAATCACGATGACCGCGCCAAGCAGGAAGTAGCGCCACAGCCAGTTCACGGCATCGAAGCCGAGATCCCACAGACGCTGGAACAAGAGGCGAATGCTGTGGATGATGTTCCAGGGGTCGAAGCCGATCGCCGCGAGCACGACGCCGACCAGGATCGAGAGCAGGACCAGCCGGAACGCGACCGCCAGCGGGGAGCCGCCGAGAAAGCGGTGCAGGCCGTCGCTGCGGCCGGCCGGCAAATCTCTGACGTCTTGGACCATCGCAAACTCCTCAGGGGATTCGACCCATTATAGGGCACGGCGAGGCACATGGGGAACCCGGAACGGGGCGTCAATCTGGTTACGGGAGTTTAATTCGGGCGGTGCGGCACCTCTACCGCGCTTGTCCGCCGAAGCCTTGGCCAACGCGGATGCGGGAGAGGTCGGCGCGGAGCGCCGGGTGAGGGCTTTCTCCTCTGGGAGATTGTCCCGTTGCGGAGACACCCTCTCCCCAGCCCTCTCCCGCAAGCGGGAGAGGGAGCGCACCTGCCGCGCCTCAAACATCAATCTCCGCCGGCTCCGCCTTCAGCATCTTCTCCAGCGTTTCCAATCGGTCTGCCTCGCGCGGCGGCTTGTCCCAGCGCAGGCGGCTGATGCGGGGAAAACGCATGGCGACGCCGGATTTGTGCCGCGGCGAGCGCTGCAAGCCTTCGAACGCCACTTCCAGCACCAGCCCCTTGTCGCTCTCGTGCACGACATGACGCACGGGGCCGAATTTTTCGGTGGTGTTACGGCGGACGAAACGATCGATCTGCAGCAATTCCTCGTCGGTGAAGCCGAAATAGGCTTTCCCGACCGGCACCAGCTCGTCGCCCGTCTCGCCCTCGGTCCAGACGCCGAACGTATAGTCGGAATAATAGGACGAGCGCTTGCCGTGACCGCGCTGCGCATACATCAGCACGGCGTCGATGATGTGCGGATCGCGCTTCCACTTCCACCATTGGCCCTTCGGTCGCCCCGGCAGATAGGGCGCATCGCGCCGCTTCAGCATCACGCCCTCGACGGCCTCTGCATCCTCGCCGGCGCCGGCACTCGCAGGATCGGCGCGCGCGGCGGTCAGCGCCTCCCAGCTTGTGAAGGGGACGGTGGGCGACAGATCGATGCGGGGATCGTCGAGCTTCTTGATGAACCTCTCCAGCCCTTCGCGTCGCTCGGCAAAAGGCAGCTCGCGCAGATCGTTCTCGTCATCGCCGAGCAGATCGTAGGCGCGAAGGTGGATCGGAAATTCCTTGATCAGCTTCGGCGAGACGACCTTGCGGTTGAGCCGCTGCTGCAGGACGTTGAAACTCTGCACGCGACCTTCGCGCAGGATCAGCAGCTCGCCGTCGATCGCGCCGGGCAGGCGCAGCGACGGCAAGAGATCCGGAAAGCTGCCGGTGATGTCCTCGCCGGTGCGCGAGTAGAGCCGCGCCGTGATGTGGCCGCGATCGTCGCGGCCAGCCACCGCCTGCACGCGGATGCCGTCCCATTTCCATTCGGCGATGTAGTCGGCGGGGTCGAGTGCCGCGAAATCGCCGTCCTCGATCGCATGCGCCAGCATCACGGGCCGGAACGGCGCGGGATCGCGATTTACAGGTTTTTCGCCGCGGCCTTCCAGCCAGGCGAACAGGTCGAGATAGGGCGGGGCGAGCCCCGGCCAGATCAGCTCGACCTCATGCGGATCCTTGTCGCCGAGCGCCGCGGCCGCAGTCTTGGCGAGCCGCGCGGAGATACCGATCCGCAACGCACCGGTGACGAGCTTCAGCAGTGCCCAGCGGCCGGTCTCGTCCAGCTCGTCGAGCCAGCGCTCGAGCTGCTTTGGCAGTTCGGTCTTGCCGAGGTTGCGTAGCGTGGCGACGACTTCGGTGAGGGTTGGGGGTGGAGGGTTGTTGTGGGCAGCGAGCGCGGCCTTCGGCCACATCAGCGCCACCGTCTCCGAGAGATCGCCGACATAATCGTAACTCAAGCCGAACAGCACCTCGTCCGCGCGCGCCGCGATGAGATCGCGGATCAGCGCCGGCTTGGCGTGCTTGAAGCTGAGTGCGCCGGTCAGCGCCGCCAGCGCGTAGCCGCGGTCGGGATCGCCGACCTCGCGGAAATAGCCGGTGATCAGTCGCAGCTTGTTGTTGCGGCCGGGCTCGTAGGCGAGCCGGTCCAGAAGCTCGGCGAAGCGGTTCATGCTTCGGCCTCGCCCTGAATGGGCGTCTCGCTCTCCTCCTCGTCGCCATAACCGACGAGATCGAGCGGCTGCGCTTTCAGGCCCTTGCTCCGGCACCAATGCACCAGCGCATCTTCCTGACCGTGCGTGACCCAGATCTCGCCGGCGCCGGTCGCCGCGATCGTGGCGGTGAGGCCGTCCCAATCGGCATGATCGGAGATCACCAGCGGCAGCTCGACGCCACGCTGCCGCGCCCGGGCACGCACGCGCATCCAGCCCGAGGCGAAGGCGGTGACGGGATCGGGAAAGCGTCGCGTCCACAGATCGGAAGTGGCCGACGGCGGCGCCAGCGTGATGGTGCCGGCGAGCGCCGTCTTCTTCACGCCCTTCACCGGTCTGAGCTCGCCGAGGTCGATGCCGCGGCCCTGATAGTAATGCGTGATCGTCTCCATGGCGCCATGAAGGTAGATCGGCGCGTCATAGCCGGCCGCACGCAGCAGCGCGATCACGCGCTGCGCCTTGCCGAGCGAATAGGCACCAACGAGATGCGCGCGTTCCGGAAACAGCGCGACCGACGCCAGCAACTTCCTCACCTCGTCGGCGGCGTCGCCATGCCGGAATACCGGCAGCCCGAACGTCGCCTCGGTGATGAAGACGTCGCAGGGCACCAGCTCGAACGGCGTGCAGGTCGGGTCGGGCGCGTCCTTGTAGTCGCCGGAGGCGACGATGCAGGTGTCCTTGCAGGTCACGGCGATCTGTGCGGAGCCCAGCACGTGGCCGGCCGGGTGAAACTTGACCCTGACGTCGCCGAGCCGGATTTCCTCGCCATAGCGGATTGCTTGGGTCGAGCCGGCAAAATTCTCGCCGTAGCGCAGCCGCATCATGTCGAGCGTTTCCTGCGTCGCCAGCACCGCGCCATGGCCGGCGCGGGCATGGTCGGAATGCCCGTGGGTGATCACGGCCCGCTCCACCGGGCGGACGGGGTCGATATGGAAGCCGCCGGGCTTGCAGTACAAGCCGGCAGCAACTGGCAGCAGGATGTCTTGCGGACGCATGCTTGTTATATAAGTCGGGCCATCACATCTTCGAGTCACTTACCCGCTTCGCTTCCTGGTTCCTCAATGCCGCTCCGCCTGTTCCTGACCTCCGGCGATCTCATGGCCGACCGCCGTTTCGAGTTCGCGCGCGACCTCCAGCTCAAGGGCGACCTGCCCGCCGCCGCCGACCTCCTGGAGCAGGCGATCGAGCTTGCGCCGAATTTCACCTCGGCCTGGTTCACGCTCGGCGAAATCCGTCAGCAGCTCGGCGAGCGCGACAAGGCGATCGCGGCGTTTCGAGAGGCGCGGAGGTCCGACCCCGGGGACCAGCACGGCGCCGGCCTGCATCTGACGCGCCTCGGCGATACCGAGATGGCGGAGATGCCCAAGGCCTATGTGCAGACGCTGTTCGATCAATATGCGCCTCGCTTCGAGCACGTGCTGATCAACGATCTCGGCTACCGCGCCCCCGCGCTGATCTTCAAGGCGGTGCTGGCCGCGCGCGTTGCCGCGAAGAAGCCGGCCTTCTTCAAGCGCACCATCGATCTCGGTTGCGGCACTGGTCTTGCGGCAGCCGCGTTCGCCAAACAGGTCGACCATTTCATCGGCATCGATCTGTCGTCCGGCATGATCAAGGAGGCGCGCGCGACGAACCTCTATGCCGAGCTCGAAGTCGCCGACATGATCGAGGGCCTGCGCGGCAAGGCCGACGCCAGCGCGAACCTCGTCGTGGCCGCGGATGCGTTCGTCTATCTCTCCGATCTCGCACCGGTGCTGAGCGAAGCCAGGCGCGTGCTCGTATCAGGCGGCGTGCTCGCCTTCACGCTGGAGACGCATGACGGCAGTGGCATCGTGCTCGGCGAGGGCCTGCGCTATGCCCATTCCGCGGAATATGTGCGCGGTGCGATCGCCAAGACCGGGTTGAAGCTGCTGACATTGGAGCCGGCCTCGCCGCGCAACGAGAACAACGAGCCGGTGCGCGGCCTCGTCATCGTCGCGGAAAAAACTTGAGTCTAGGCGCTAGCGCCCCCACGATTTGAGCGTCATTGCGTCGCAAAGCTGCGACTTCCCACTTGCGAGCGTAGCTGCGATGCCAGCACAATACGCTCGCTAGGGAGAAACAAATAATGACGAAGAATCCATCGCGGCGCGATTTCAGCGCCGCCGCGCTCGCCACCATCGCCGCATCGACCTTGCCCGCGCCCTATGTCTGGGCCGCGGAGAAGAAATACGATGCGGGCGCCAGCGACACCGAGATCAAGATCGGGCAGACCGTGCCGCATTCCGGCCCCGGCTCGCTGTATGGCGTGCTCGGCCGCATCGGCGAAGCCTATTTCCAGATGCTGAACGAGAGGGGCGGCATCAACGGACGCAAGGTCAAATTCCTCACCATGGACGACGCCTACAGCGCGCCGAAATGCGTCGAGGCGACGCGACGGCTGGTCGAGCAGGAAGAAGTGCTGGCGCTCTATGGCTCGCTCGGCACCGCGCCACAGACCGCCGTGCACAAATACCTGAACTCCAAGGGCGTACCGCAGCTGCTGCTCAACACCGGCGCATCGAAGTGGAACAACCCGAAAGAGTTCAAATGGACGATGGCGGGCCTGCCGCTCTATCCGACCGAAGCGCGCATCCTGGCGCGACACGTCGTTGCCGTGAAGCCGAATGCGAAGATCGGCATCCTCTACCAGAACGACGACTTCGGCCGCGACTTCTTGGGTCCCTTCAAGAAGGTGCTGACCGACGCCGGCGGCACCGCGCAAGTGATCATGGAGCAGACCTACGATCTCACCGAGCCGACGGTCGATTCCCAGCTCATCAATCTCTCCAAGTCCGGCGCCGACGTGTTCTACAACATCTCGACCGGCAAGGCCTCGTCGCAGTCGATCCGGAAAGTGGCCGAGCTCGGCTGGAAGCCGCTGCAGCTTCTTTCCGCCGGCTCGACCGGCCGGTCGATCCTCAATGCCGCGGGCCTCGAGAACGCCACCGGCATCGTCGCGATCCGCTATAACAAGGAGGTCGGCCTGCCCAAATGGGAGAAGGACCCCGACGTGATGGCGTTCGAGGAACTGCGCAAGAAGTACACACCGGCGATCGACCCCGACAACACCATCGCCTTCGCCGGCTACGGGCAGGCCGTGACCATGGGCGAGATCCTGCGCCGCTGCGGCGACGACCTCACCCGCGCCAACGTGCTGAAGCAGGCCTCGACGCTCGCGGGCTTCCACTCGCCCTATTTCCTCGACGGCGTCACCTACAGCTACACGCCCGAGAACTACACGCCGATGAAGACGCTGTTCATCTCCACCTTCACCGGCAAGGACTGGGACATCTCCGACAAGCCGATGTCGGAGTAGGCTTGGGGCCCCCGCCGTGCTTCCCCTCTCCTGCTCTGCCAGGAGAGGCAGGAGGACACCAACGCTTCGAGCTAACCTGCGATAGCCAGCCGATACGCCCGCGTCGCATTCACACCAAAAGCCTTGTCCCGCACGCGCGGGCCAAGCCTCGCCAGGCAGGCCTCCAGCGCGGTCTTGATCTCGCCGTAACCTCCCGCAAGCAGGCACACTGGCCAGTCCGAGCCGAAGATCAGCCTGTCCTCGCCAAAGCATTTTGCGGCGTGCTCGACGAACGGAAACAGCCGTTCCGCATCCCAGTCATTCCAGACCGCCTCGGTCGCGAGCCCCGAGATCTTGCACCAGACATTGCCGCAAGCGGCTAACGCGGCGATGCGGTCGGCCCATTCGTCGCTTCCACCGTCCGCGATCGGCGGCTTGGCGGCGTGGTCGAGCACGAAGCGCGCCTGCGGAAAGGCCTGCGCGGTTGCGATCGCCGACGGCAGCTCGCGGGCACGAACGAGGAAATCGTAAGCGAGATCGCGGGCGAACACCGCCGTGAGGCCGCGCTGAACATCCTCGCGAAGCAGCCAATCAGGATCGGCCTCGTCGTGGACCTGGTGGCGGATGCCGACCAGCTTGCCGCCGCCGGGCAACGCGCGCAGCCGGTCGAGCGTTTCGTCAAGCGCACCATCGGTCAGATCGGCCCAGCCGACCACGCCGACGACGAAGGGATTTGCCTGCGCGATACGCAAGAACTGCTCGGTCTCCTCCAGCGTGGAGCGGCACTGCACCACGATGCTGGCGTCGACGCCGTTTGCTTTCAGCAATGGCGCGAGATCGGCAGCGCCGAAAGCGCGGCGGATGGGCGCGAGCTCGTCCGCCGCCATCCAGGGATAGTCGGCGCGCGCCGGATCCCAGAAATGCTGATGGCTGTCGATGATCATGCCTTACGTTCCGCCGGGAAGTGGCGCCCGCGCATCGACGAGCTTTCGTGCACGCAACTCCTGCCAGAACGCGGCGGGCACCGCCTTTTCCGACATCGCGATATTGTCGGCAACCTCACCGGCGTTGCGCGCACCTAACACGGCGACCGTCACCGCCGGGTGCGCCATGCAGAACTGCAGCGCAGCGGCTTTCAGCTCCGTGTCGTGCCTGCGGCAGAGTTCATCAAGCTCCAGCGCACGTGCCATGAGCGCCGCATCGGCATCCTGATAGTTGAACTTCGCGCCGGTCCGCGGATTGGCCAGGATGCCGCTGTTGTAGATGCCGCCGAGCAGGATTCCGATATTTCTGGCCTGGCAGAGCGGAAACAGCGCCTCCAGCGCGCCCTGATCGAGCAGCGTGTAGCGCCCGGCGAGCAGGAAGCAGTCGACCGGCACGGCCTCGGCGAAGCGAACCGGCATTTCCGATTGGTTCATGCCGGCGCCGATCGCCTTGACCGTGCCGGCCTCACGCAACCGCTGGAGCGCGCGGAAGGCGCCGGTGACGGCCTCGTCATAATGGTCGTCGGGATCATGCACGAGCAGGACGTCGACGCGGTCGAGCCCAAGGCGCTCCAGGCTCTCCTCGACCGATCGCATCACGCCGTCATGGCTGAAATCGAACACCGGCCGCTCGCGCGGTGTGCCCTTGTAGTGCTCGTCCTCGGCGGCAGCGCCATCCGGTGCGCGCAGCAGGCGGCCGACCTTGGTCGAGATGACGTAGGAATCGCGCTTCTGTTGCCGCAGGAATGCACCGAGCCGCCGCTCCGCCAGGCCAAAGCCGTAGAGCGGCGCGGTATCGAAGAAGCGGACACCGAGCGCCCAGGCTCTTGCGAGTGTCGCCTCCGCATCGGCGTCGCTGACTGGCGCGAACAATCCGCCGAGCGGGGCGGAACCAAGGCCGATTGAAGTGACGTCGAGAGCGCCGAGCCGTAACCTTTTCATTCCCATTGCCTTCCAGCAGTCTTCTTCCAGACAGTCCAAATCATCTCTCCCGCTTGCGCAAACCGCAAGCGGGAGAGACATGCAGGAGCACGGGGCTGGCGGCGCTCCTACTTCAACATCTGCGCGACGTTGTCCTTGGTGACGAGATCGAGGCCGGTATAAACGATCTCCGGCACCTTCTCGCCCTTCTTGATGGCGAGCAGCGTGTCCATCGCCTTCTCGCCCATCTCGAACGGACGCTGGCCGACCAGCGCATTGGCATAGCCGTCACGCAGCAGCTCGAGCTGCATCTTCAGCGTATCGGCGACGACCAGCGTGAACTTGCCGGAATCAATGTCCTTCTTGTTGCGGGAGGCGAAGGCCTTGAAGCCTTCGGGGGCGAACATCGGCCAGCCGCCGATGGGAACGATTGCGGCGAGGTCGGGCGTTGCGGTGCGCATGTCCGTCATCTGCTGGACCGCCAGCGCGGGATCGTCGTTGCAGAAGGTCGGGGAGCCCGCGACCTCGGTCCATTTCGAGCCCTTCAGCGCCTCGCGCACGCCATCGACACGCTCGGCGAGGTTCTTGGCGCCGGGGCCGCCGGAAACCATCGCGTATTTGCCGCCGTCCGGCCGCATCTTCAGAAGCTGCTTGCCGAGGGCCAGGCCGAACTCCTTGTTGTTGGTGCCGATATAGGCGATGCGCTTGGAGCCAGGAGCATCGGCATCGAAGGTGATGACGGGGATGCCGGCGGCGGTCGCCGCCTCGATCGACTTGGTCATGGCCGCGACGTCCGCAACCGAGATGGCGAGGCCGTCGACCTTCTGGGTGACGAAGTCCTGGATGATCTGGGCCTGCGTCGCCGGCTCATGCTCCACCGGTCCCTTGTAGATGCACTCAATGTTTCCTAGCTCCTTGGCGCGCTTCAGGCAGCCGTCGCGCGCGAAGTCGAAGAACGGATTGTTCATCGCCTTGGGCACGATGACGAAGCGATAGTTCGCAGCGAACGCCGGCGTCGCCATCATCGCAACGGCGATACCGGCAAGAAGAAGTTTCCTCATTGTCTCCTCCACCCTTGTTTGGTGCCCATCCATTCGAAAGCGCCCGGGAAGCGGACAGGCGGCATTTTCGTTGCCTTCCCGGGACGACGTCACGTCAGGTCATCCGCGAGCGGATGCGATCGACCAGCACGGCCAGGATGATGATCACGCCCACCAGCGTCTGCTGCCAGTAGGAGCTGACCTGTGCCAGCACGAGACCGTTGCGGATCACTTCCAGCAGCACGCAGCCGACGATGGCCCCGAGCGGACCGCCGATGCCGCCGGCGAGATTGGCGCCGCCGATCACGGCCGCAGCGATCACGTTGAGCTCGTAGGACGTCGCCATGTTGGCCGGCGCCGATCCGAGCCAGCCGGAGATGATGATGCCCTGGAGGCCTGCTGCGAGCGCGCAGATCACGTAAACCTCGATCTTCACCCGGACCACCGGGATGCCGGTGAGCTCCGCCGCCTTCTCGTTGCCGCCAAGCGCAAAGACGTGGCGGCCGAACGAGGTGTGGTGCAGCACCACGGCCATCGCCAGCGCCAGGATCACGAGATAGATGAAGGGCACGGGCACGCCGAGCACGTCGCCCGAGGTCAGCGCATAGAAATAATCGGCGTCCGGCCCGCCCGGAAAACTGCCGCGTCCGTTGGAGACGACATAGCCGAGCCCGCGCACGATCGAGAGCATGCCGAGCGTGGTGACGAAGGGCGACAGGCCGAGCACGGCGATGCAGAAGCCGTTGACGAGGCCCGCGACCAGCGCGACGCCGAGGCCGGCGAGGAGCGAGACAAGCAGGATCAGCCCCGGCACATTGGCGAGCACGGTCTTGCCGTCGGCCGCCATGTGCACCAACGGCGAACCGGGCGCCGACAGCTCGGTCATCACCATCGAGGTGATCATGGCGGAGAAGCACATCATCGAGCCGACCGACAGGTCGATGCCGCCGGTGATGATGACGAAGGTGACGCCGAGAGTGGCGATGGCGATGAAGGAAAAATTCTTCGCCACGTTCTGCATGTTGCCTTGGGTGAAGAAGTAAGGGCTGGCGAAATGCATGATCACCAGCAGCACCGCCAGCGCGAGCAGGACGTAGCCGGTCTGCGAGGCGAAGATGCCGCGCTGCCACCACCTGATCTTGCCGACATTGGTGAAGGTGATCGGGGATTCCATGGGCATGGCCATCACGCCGCCTCCTTCGCGCCGGTGATCAGGGCGGTGACCTCTTCCGGGGACGTCTGATGAATCGGCTTGTCGGCCCGCTTCTCGCCGCGGCGCATGACGACGACGCGGTCGCACACCGCGAACACGTCGGGCATGCGATGCGAGATCAGCATCACGGCGACGCCCTGCTCCTTGAGACGATGGATCAGGCCGAGCACCTGCTCGACCTGGCGCACCGAGATCGCGGCGGTCGGCTCGTCCATCATCACCAGCCGCGCATTGGAGAGCCGCGTCCGCGCGATCGCGACCGCCTGGCGCTGGCCGCCGGACATCTGCTTGACGAGATCGTCGGGGCGCGTCTCCGAGCGCAATTCGCCGAATAGTTCCAGCGCGCGCGCCGCCATCGCCTTGTGGTCAAGCAAGGCCAGCGGTCCAAACCTGCGCTTCAGCTCGCGGCCGAGGAAGACGTTGGCGGCGGCGGTCAGATTGTCCGATAGCGCGAGGTCCTGGTAGACGACCTCGATGCCGACGGCGCGGGCATCGACGGGACGATTGAAATGCACGGCGCTGCCGGCGAAACGGATCTCGCCGTGGGTGGGGCGGAAATTGCCGGCGATGATCTTGACCAGCGTCGACTTGCCCGCGCCGTTGTCGCCCATCAGCCCGACCACCTCGCCCGGAAACACCTGCATGTCGACGTCATGCAGCGCGCGGATCGCACCGAACTCCTTGCCGATGCCGGAGAGCTCGAGCACCGGTGTCGCGTCAGCCTTTGTCATCAGCGGCGTTCCTCAGACATAGCGGTTGACCAGGGATTCCAGATATTCCTGCCGGCCCGAGCGCGGCTGCGGATCGAAGCCGGGACTCATGGCGCGGTCGGCGAGATCGGCGAGCGAGCGCTGGCCGCCGAGAATGGCGCGTCCCTCGGGGCCGGCCCATCCGTCGTATCGCTTCGCAAGCGGCGCAGCGAGGACGCCGGCATCGAGCATGTCGGCGGCGGCGAGGAAGGCGCGCGCACAGGCATCCATCGAGCCGACATGGGCATGGATGAGATCATCGGGATCGATCGACTGGCGGCGGATCTTGGCATCGAAATTGAGCCCGCCCGTGGTGAAGCCGCCGCGGTTCAGGATCTCGTGGAACACCAGGGCGAGCTCCGGCACATTCATCGCGAACTGGTCGGTGTCCCAGCCGAGCAGATCGTCGCCGCGGTTGATGTCGAGCGAGCCGAACACGCCGAGCGCCTCGGCCAGCGCGACCTCGTGATGGAAGGAGTGGCCGGCGAGGATGGCATGATTCTGCTCGATGTTGAGCTTGACGTCCTTGAGCAGGTCGTAGCGTTCGAGGAAGCCGTAGCAGGTGGCGACGTCGAAATCATATTGATGCTTGGTCGGCTCCTTCGGCTTGGGCTCGATCAGGATCGGGCCCTTGAAGCCTATTCTGTGCTTGTGCTCGACGACGAGCGAGACGAAGCGGCCGAGCTGGTCGAGCTCGCGCTTGAGATCGGTATTGAGCAGCGTCTCGTAGCCCTCGCGGCCGCCCCACAGCACGTAGTTCTGACCGCCGAGCCGGTGCGTCACTTCCAGCGCGGCGCGGACCTGGCCGGCAGCATAGGTGAAGATATCGGGGTCCGGGTTGGTCGCGGCGCCCGCCATGTAGCGGCGATGCGTGAACAGGTTTGCAGTGCCCCAGAGCAGGCGCACTTTTGCCGAGGCCATCTTCGCTTCGAACAAATCGCCGATCGCGTTGAGGTTGGCGACGGACTCACTGAGCGAATCCCCTTCCGGCGCGGCGTCGACGTCGTGGAAGGTGAAGAAGGGCACATCCAGCAGGCGGAACAGCTCGAAGGCGACATCGGCCTTGGCGCGCGCCATCGCCATCGGATCGGTGCCGTGGTGCCAGGGCCGCAAAAAGGTCTCGCCGCCGAAGGGATCGCTGCCGGGCCAACAGAAGGAGTGCCAATAGCAGACCGCAAAGCGCAGATGATCCTCAAGCCGGCGGCCATGCACGAGGCGGTCCTTGTCGTACCAACGGAAGGCGGGCGCGCTTTCTGCTTCCTTGCCGGCGAAGGCGACCGGTGCGCTTGCATCGAAGAATTTGGCTGACACGTTCACTTAAACAGACTCCTTCAATGCGGGATAAAGTGCGCGCCATCGCCGATAGGCCTCGTCATAGGCCGCCGCGACGGACGGGCGGGGTGTGAAGCTCGCGAGCCGCCGCGGGCGCGTACAGACATCCGCGGGATCTTGGCCCGTCGCGGCAAGCCGGCCCAGCCGCGCAGCGCCGAGCGCGGCGCCCACCTCGCCTTCCTCGACGCGGTGGACGGGAATGCCGAGCACGTCGGCGCAGATCTGCGCCCAGAGCGATGAGCGCGAGCCGCCGCCGACGAGATCGAGCTCGGCAATCGGCCCACTCGTCGCGCTCAGCGCCGCCAGATTGTCGCGCGCAGCAAAGGCGACGCCTTCGAGCACGGCCTGCACGATCTCGCCGCGCCCGGTCGCGCCGCGCAAGCCGACGAAGGCGCCGCTCGCGGCGGCATCGTTGTGCGGCGTGCGCTCGCCGTCGAGATAAGGGAGGAATTTGATCGGGCTTGGCCCGTCGACGCGCTCACCGAGCGGCGCCAGCAGCGCTGCGGCCGGCGTCTCCATCACGCCGGCGAGCCAGGCGAGCGAGGCCGCCGCCGACAGCATCACGCCCATCTGGTGCCAGAGGCCGGGCAGCGCGTGGCAGAAGGCATGCACGACTGATGCCGGCGCCGGGGCGAAGCGATCGGTGACGCGGAACAGGACACCCGACGTTCCCAGCGACAGGAACGCATCGCCCGGCGCGATCGCGCCAAGCCCGATCGCGCTGGCCGCATTGTCGCCGGCGCCGCCGGCGACCACGACATCTTTCGCCATGCCCCAGCGCTGCGCGTAATCAGGCGCGAGCACCGCGCTCACCGCGCTGCCCTCGACGAGGCGCGGCATGTGGTGCAGATCGAGCCCGGTGGCATGCAGCAGCAGGGCCGACCAGCGGCGCAGACCGACATCCAGCCACAGCGTGCCCGCCGCGTCCGACATATCTTCGACCATCTCGCCGGTGAGGCGATAGCGGACATAGGCTTTCGGCAGCAGCACCTTTGCCACGCGGTCGAAGATCTTTGGCTCATGCCGCGCCACCCAGAGCAGCTTCGGCGCGGTGAAGCCGGGCATCGCGAGATTGCCGGCGATCGCGTGCAACGAGGGACAGCGCCGCTCCAGCGCTGCGCATTCGGCCTGCGAGCGGCCGTCGTTCCAGAGGATGGCCGGACGCAGCGGCCGACCGTCCTCGCCAAGCAGCGTCGCGCCATGCATCTGACCTGACAGCCCGACGCCACGAACCTGCGCAACCTCCCGCGGATGGCGCGCGGCGAGATCGTCGACTGCGCCGATCGCCGCATCGACCCAGGCATCGGGATCCTGCTCGGACCACAGCGGCGCGGGGTGCGACAGCGCAAGCTCGCGCGCCGCGGTCGCGACAACCGCGCCGGCTTCGCTCACGAGCACCGCTTTCACACCGGACGTGCCGATGTCGATCCCGAGATACACGTCTTCCTCCCTTTCGCCTGCTGCGGAGTGCGATCTTGCGTCGCTTTCCCCCGCAACGGGCCGCTTCGAAATCCACCTGCCGCTAAGGCAGATTGTCCCGCATCACGATGTCGATCCTGATCTTCTCCTGCTCGTGCAAGATCGGCTCGCCGCGAGCGAGCGCGAGCAGCACGCGGACAGCCGCGCGCGCTTCATGTCCGGGGTTCTGCGAGATCGCGGCATCCATCACGCCCTGCAGCAACAATCGGCGCGTCAGTGCGGTGACGTCGTGCCCGACGAACACCACCTGCTTGTCGCGCCCGGCCTCGCTCAGCGCTTTGGCGACGCCCTGCGTGCCGGCGCCGACGTTATAAAGGCCGACAATGTCAGCATGCTGGCCGAACAGCCGTGCCAGTAGCTGCTCCGAGCGATCGTCCTCGTCGCGCCCTTCCAGCACCGGCAGGACGCTGAGATCGGGGAATTCGGTCGTCATCACCTGGTTGAAGCCGAAGATGCGCTCGGCATGATCGCGCAGGCCCTGCGAGCCCGCGACGATCGCGACCTTGCCGGACCTTTGGCCGACCAGCCGCCCGACCAGCGCGCCGGCGGTGCGCCCCGCCGCGATGTTGTCGATGCCGACATAATGGTGGCGGCGCGAGGACGGCACGTCCGAGACCAGCGTCACCACCTTGGTGCCGGCATCGACCAGATCATTGATGGCCGCGCGGACGCCGGGATGGTCCAGCGCCACGACGGCGATGCCGTCGTAATCGCCCGACAGCGCCTCCAGCGAGGCCGCGAGCACCGACGGATCGAACACGTCGGTTGCGACCATCTCGACACTGAGGCGGCGGGCCGAGAGCCAGCCCGACATCTCGCCGAGATAGTCCTCGATCTGCTGCATGAACGGGTTCGGCCCCGACGGCATCACGAAGGCGAAGCGGCGGGCGCGGCCGCGGGCGAGCTCGGCGGCGGCCACATGCGGTTGGAACGAATTGCGCTCGATGGCTTCCTTGACGCGGCGGACCGTGTCCGGGCGTACCCCCGTCCTGTTGTGCAGGACGCGGTCGACCGTCGCGAGACTGACGCCAGCCTCGCGGGCGATGTCCTTCAGGGTCAGCGCAGTCGGGGTGAGTGTCTCGGCCATGGTTGAAGGCTAGCAGAGGTGTTTTGAGGTACGCAACTCATTTTGAGGGGAATGCCGGCATTTCGGGCCCGGCCGTCGGCCGGAAGGCTCAGCGGCCGCTCAGGTCGAGCGTCAGGAACAGGCTGTTGGGATCCTCGACATAGCCCTCGAACGGGCCGCAGAGGACGAAGCCATGCGCCTGATAGAGCGCATGCGCCGGCTTGAAGTAATCCCATGAGCCGGTCTCGAGGCTGAGCCGCCGAAGGCCGCGTGCGCGGGCTTCCGCGATGATGTGGCGGAGCATCTGGCCGCCAAAGCCGCGGCGCCGCGTGGTCTGGAGCGTGTGCATCGACTTCACCTCGCCGTGGCCAGGCGAGAGCGTCTTCAGCGCACCGGTGGCGACCAGCGTCTCGCCGTCCCAGCCGGTCCAGAACGCAACGTCGCTCGCACGCAGACCGGCCAGATCGAGCGCATGCGCGCTGCCCGGCGCAGTCTGCGCCCGCGCGGCTGTGACGTGATGATCGAGCAGCGCAACCACGCGCGGATCATAGGTGTCACCGATGCGGATCTGCATGGTCGGCCTCATTTCAACGTATCCATTGTCGGGCGGCGACATCACATTTTCCCGTACGATGTGCCGCGCCGCGTGATGATGACATAGCGCGCGTCCTGCTTGGTTTCGTTCTCGAAGGTCACCGCGCGCATCACGTCGAAGTCGAGACAGTCGCCGGTGCGCAGGCGCACCGTCTTGGCGTCGATATGCACGCAGACCGCGCCCTCCAGCATCAGGAGCTGCTGGGTGAAGGCGTTGCGGCCCCAGGGGCTGTAGGAGACGCGCGCGCCGGCCGGCAGGTCGACGACGATGATCTCGATGCCGCTGGCCGCATCCGGCGGCGAGGCGTGACGCCGGCGGTAGCCGCTGTCGGGATCGCGCCAATGCGGCTGGTCGGCAAGCCGCACCAGGCGCTCCGGCGGCTTCTCCGCGAGCGCGACGACATCGCTGAGCGTGACGTCGAGCGCCGCACAGAGCTTGTTGAGCAGCGCCGCCGTCGCACTGCTCTGCGCCCGCTCCACCCGCCCGATCATGGCCCGGCTGACACCGGAGCGTGCTGCGAGTTCGTTCAACGTCATGCCCGCCTGCGTCCGCAGCGTCTTCAGGCGCCGGCCGATCGCGCGGTCGAGTTTCTGCTGGTCCATCTCTTTGCAGGTCCTGGTCTTCATCCGAACATCGCCCGACAGGAGGACCGCACCCGCCGGGGCATGAGGAAGCTTAAGCCAGCGAGCGGCCAATGCCGGGCTCAAGGGGCCAATATATTAGAATCTTCGCCCGGTTCACGAGCGCGGAGTTACTCTCCGCTGGCCCGCTCTTGCGCATTCCGCGCGGAAGCATCGCCCGCCAACCGATCATATTCGCGTATACAGAGGTCGAGATCGGACCGGAGGCGCTGCGCGGCTTCTATGTCGAAGTTCACATAGTTGGTCGGCGCCCCTTCGGGGCCTGCATAGGCGTCGGGGCGCATCCTGAGCGCGACGAAATACTGCCCACCCACCATGCTCTTCTTAATGCGCCATTGAAAAAAGGAGTGTGAAGATGAGCCTTTGATTTCGGGTGTTTCAAACACGACGTCGCCGACGGTCTGATTCAAGAGCTTGGATTTCGCCAGAATTCTTTTGACGGATGCCCACATGGAAATCACCCCAAGACGAATTGCGGCCCGCCCAAGTCCGCCAGCGCTGGATAGGATATGTCCGCCACCAAGTCTCTGTGCTTCGAAAACTTGGAGCGGGCGAAGGGAATCGAACCCTCGTATGCAGCTTGGGAAGCTGCCGTTCTACCATTGAACTACGCCCGCGGATGCGCAGCTTGCGCGCCTCCTGATTAGCCGAGACGGCGCCTCCCGCCAAGCGGTTTGGCGCGTCCGCCCGGACGGTTGTTAACGTCCTGATAAGATTCCAGGTGCGCTGGATTGTGGCGGTGTTATGGTCGACCTGTCGGGGGAAAAACGTGCACTGAGTGGGGCGTGTGCATGGTGGGGCGTGGCTACACGGTATTCGACACGGCGCTGGGGCGCTGTGGCATCATCTGGAGCAGCATCGGCGTGGTCGCCGTGCATTTGCCGGAGGCGAGGGAGATCGATACCCGCCGCCGGATTTTCCAGGTCCATCCCGAGGCGCGCGAGCAGCGCCCGTCCGAGAACGCCGAGCTTGCGATCGAGGGCATCAGAGGCCTGCTGCAAGGCAACGAAGCCGATTTCTCCGACGTCAGCCTGGATGCCGGCGGGGTGCCTGGCTTCAACCGGCGCGTCTACGAGTACGCCTGCACCATTCCGCGCGGAGAGACACGCACCTATCGCGAGATCGCCAAGGCGCTGGGCGCCTCCGGCGCGGCTTATTCGGTGGCGCAGGCGATCGCGAAAAATCCCTTCATGCTGATCGTGCCCTGCCACCGGGTGCTGGAGGCCGGCAATTACACCGACCGGCTCTCGCCCTATGGCGGCGTGATCTCCAAGCGACGGCTACTGGCGCTCGAAGGCGCCCATCCGGTCGCCAGCAAGACGCTGTTCGAAGTGCTGCTGCCGGTTGCTCCGCCCCGCGCGCCTACCTAAATAGGCGGCATGGAAGCCACCACGCTGCTGACGACGCCATCGATGACGGTCTCCGAGTTTCGCTGCGATGCGGGACCGGACGACACGCCGTTCGCGGAATGCCGCACCGGCCATTCCATCGCCTATGTCCGCTCCGGCAGTTTTGGCTGCCATTGCCGTGCCGGCTTCTTCGAGCTGGTGGCGGGCTCGATGCTGATCGGCGCCCCCGGCGAGGAATACACCTGCACGCACGAGCACGTGTCCGGCGACGTCTGTCTCGGCTTCTTCTTCAGCGAGGACCTGGTCGATGCCCTCGGCGGGCGGCGCGAGATCTGGCAGGTCGGCGCGACACCGCCGCTGCCCGAGCTGATGGTGCTGGGCGAGCTGGCCCAGACGGCAGCAGATGGCAACAGCGACCTTGGTCTCGACGAGATCGGACAGATCCTGGCCGGCCGTTTCGTCGACGCCGTCTCGGGCAAAGCGCGCAAGCCAGCCAACCCCACCGCGCGCGACCGCCGCCGCGCGGTGGAGGCTGCGCTGTGGATCGACGACAACTCGCATGCCGAGCTCGATCTCGAGCAGGCCGCATGGCAGGCCGGCCTCAGCCCGTTCCATTTCCTGCGGCTGTTCTCGAGCGTGCTCGGCGTCACCCCGCATCAATATCTGGTGCGCTCGCGGCTGCGGCACGCCGCGCGCAGGCTTACTGAGGACGACATCGCCGTCACCGACATCGCCTATGACGTCGGCTTCGGCGATCTCTCCAACTTCGTCCGCACCTTCCATCGCGCCGCCGGCGTGTCGCCGACCAAGTTCCGCCAGGCCTCGAAGGGGATGCGCAAGATTCTCCAAGAGCAGCTTGCCCTCAACTGACTAGGGTCGTCTCCGGCGCGTGCCATTCGCGGCACGCTTTTCGCAATGGAGACGAATATGTACGACCACATCGGATTGCGTGTTGCCGACCTCGACGCAGCGACGCGCTTCTACACCGCAGTGCTGGCGCCGCTCGGCTATGTCCTGTGCTCGAGCGGCGACGGTTATGCCGGCTTCGGGCCGAAGGGCGAGCCGGCGCTATGGCTGCACCTGAACAAGGGCCGAAAGGCGGATGGTGCACATATCGCGTTTCGCGCCAAGAATCACGACGCGGTCAAGGCGTTCCACAGCGAGGGCCTGAAGAGCGGCGGCCGCGACAATGGTGGCGCCGGGCCGCGCAAGGATTACAGCCCGACCTATTACGCGGCGTTCCTGATTGACCCCGATGGCAACAATGTCGAGGCGGTTTGTCCGTAGAGGCCGCCGCGCACGAGCACTCGTAGATTCCATGGGCGGTGAGCGTGGCCTTTCCGATAGGTTTGGGTTTCCACACTCGAACCCACGGAGAGTCAGA
>NZ_JAFCKP010000016.1:57500-177695 GCF_018130245.1 Bradyrhizobium sp. SZCCT0231 | reverse complement strand
CCCTCGCACCGCGCCAAACTCACTCAAGCCAACCGAAAGGCCTTGACTCGCAAATCCCCATATGAGGGTGGGCAAAGCGTAGCGTGCCCACCTTGTTTCAGCAAACGCGAGAGAAGAGGTGGGCACGGCGCAAGTGCGCCTTTGCCCACCCTACGATAGCTGAACGTGTGGCCTAAACCGCCGTCGCCTTGGCGAACTCCACGTAGATCTCGCGAAGGCGCGTCGCCATCGGACCGGGCTTGCCGTCGCCGATCGTCTTGCCGTCGATTGCGACCACCGGCTGCACGAACGACGAGGCCGACGTGATGAACGCTTCCTTGGCGGCGAGCGCCTCGGCAACCGTGAAGGACCGCTCCTCGACGCGGAGCTGGCGCTCCTCGGCAAGCGCTATCACGGCCTTGCGGGTGCAGCCCGGCAAGATCGCGTTGGAGTTCTTGCGGGTGACGATGACGTCGTCCTTGGTCAGGATGAACGCCGAGGACGAGCCGCCCTCGGTCACGTAGCCGTCCTGCAGCATCCAGGCTTCCCCCGCACCGGCTTCGGCTGCGGCCTGCTTCGCCAGCACTTGCGCCAGCAGCGCCACGCTCTTGATGTCGCGGCGCTCCCAGCGGATGTCGGGTACCGTGATGACATTGATGCCGGTCTTTGCCACGGGGGTGTTGATGATGTCCTTCTCCGAGGTGAACATCACCAGGCTCGACTTGACGTCAGCCTTGGGGAACGGGAAGTCGCGCCCCTTGTCGGCGCCGCGCGTGACCTGGAGGTAGACGAGGCCGTTCACGAGCTTGTTGCGCGCGATCAGCTCCTTCTGCAGCTCGGTGATGCGCTCGATCGTCTCCGGGAGCTTCAGCTTGATCTCGCCGACGGACCGCTCAAGCCGCGCCAGATGCGAGGCGTTGTCGACCAGCTTGCCGTCCAGCACCGCCGAGACCTCGTAGATGCCGTCGGCAAACAGGAAGCCGCGATCGAGCACCGAGATTTTGGCTTCCGAGAGCGGGACGAATGAGCCGTTGACGTAGGCGAGCGGGTCCAAGGCGGATCTCCTGGGAGGGAAAAGGGGGATTGGCCATCGGTATAGGAGATTTGGCGGGGCCGATAAACCCTCGATCTGTCATTCCGGGGCATTCGCAAAGCGAATGAGCCCGGAATCCATCTCACCTCGCGTCCTGTCGCACAATGGATTCCGGGCCCGCGCCAAGAGGCGCGTCCCGGAATGACGGCGGTGGCTAATGCGACAGAATCTTCGACAAGAACTTCTGCGCGCGGTCGCTGCGGGGCTTACCGAAGAAATCGTCCTTTGCCGCGTCCTCGACGATCTCGCCGCGATCCATGAAGATCACGCGGTTGGCGACCTTGCGGGCGAAGCCCATTTCGTGGGTCACGACCATCATGGTCATGCCTTCGCGGGCGAGATCGACCATGACGTCGAGAACTTCGCTGACCATTTCCGGATCGAGCGCCGAGGTCGGCTCGTCGAACAGCATCACGATCGGATCCATCGCGAGTGCGCGCGCGATGGCGACGCGCTGCTGCTGGCCGCCGGAGAGCTGCGCCGGGAATTTCTGCGCCTGCTCCTTCAACCCGACGCGCTCCAGCAGTTGCATGCCCTTCGTCACCGCCTTGTCGTGCGACCGGCCGAGCACCTTCTCCTGCGCGAGGCAGAGATTGTCGATGATCTTGAGGTGCGGGAACAGCTCGAAGTGCTGGAACACCATGCCGACGCGCGACCGCAGCTTCGGCAGGTTGGTCTTGGGATCGTTGACCTTGGTGCCGTCGACCAGGATGTCACCGCTCTGGAACGGCTCCAGCGCATTGACGCATTTGATCAGCGTCGACTTGCCCGATCCGGAGGGGCCGCAGACCACGACCACCTCGCCCTTGGTGACGCTGGTGGTGCAGTCGGTCAGCACCTGGAAACTCGGGCTGTACCATTTGTTGACGTGGCTGATTTCGATCATGACCGACACGCTCTATCGAATGATGGCGATGCGCGCCTGGAGGCGGCGGACGCCGAAGGACGCGATACAGGAAATGGTGAAGTAGACGACTGCTGCGAACAGATACATTTCGACGAGGCGCCCGTCGCGCTGCGCCACCTTGCTCGCCGCTCCCAGGAAGTCCGTGATCGACAGGACGTAGACCAGCGAGGTGTCCTGGAACAGCACGATGGTCTGCGTGATCAGGACCGGCAGCATGTTGCGGAAGGCCTGCGGCAGCACGACGTAGCGCATGGTCTGCGCGTAGGTCAGCCCCAGCGCGCTGGCTGCGGCCGGCTGGCCGCGCGAGATCGACTGGATGCCCGCACGCATGATCTCGGAGAAGTACGCCGCCTCGAACATGATGAAGGTGATGAGCGAGGATGCGAACGCGCCGACGCTGATCGGACGCGAGGCGCCGGTCAGCCACTGCCCAATATAGGGCACCAGGAAGTAGAACCAGAAGATCACCAGCACCAGCGGCAGCGAGCGCATGAAGTCGACATAGACGCCGGCGATCCGGCCGAGCAGCTTGAGGCCGGAGAGGCGCATCAGGGCGAGCGCCGTGCCGAAGACCAGGCCGCCGAGCGCCGCGAGCGCCGTCAGCGTCAGCGTGAACGTCATGCCCTCGTAGAACAGATAGGGCAGCGCGCGGCGGATGACGTCGAAATCGAAATTTCCGAGCATCGCTTATTTCCCCGTGATGTAGCCGGGAATCGCGACCCAGCGCTCAAGGAAGCGCATCGCGGTCACGACGACGGCGTTGACGAGGAGATAGAGGATGGTCGCGGCCGTGAAGGCCTCGAACACCTGGAACGAGAACTCCTGCATCGAGCGCGCCTGTCCGGTCAGCTCGAGCAGGCCGATGGTGATGGCGACCGCGGTGTTCTTGATGGTGTTGAGGAACTCCGAGGTCAGCGGCGGCAGGATGATGCGGAACGCCATCGGCAGCAGCACGTAGCGATAGCCCTGCACGGTGGTCAGGCCCAGCGCGGTCGCCGCCATCTTCTGCCCGCGCGGCAGCGAACCAATGCCGGCCTGCAATTGTACGGCGACGCGGGCCGACATGAACAAGCCGACGCCGATTGCAGCCGTCCAGAACGGCGCGTTCGGCATTTGCTTCAGCCACAGGCCCGCGGCCTTGGGCAGGATTTCCGGCAGCACGAAGAACCACAGGAACAGCTGCACCAGGAGCGGCATGTTGCGGAAGAATTCGACGTAGGCGAAGCCGAACCAGGCGGCCCCCTTCGACGGCAGCGTGCGCATGACGCCGACGATCGAGCCGGTGATCAGCGCGATGACCCAGGCCAGCGCCGCGGTCTTGAGGGTCAGCGCCAGGCCCGACAGCAGCATGTCGAGATAGGTGCCGGTCCCCATCGGGTTCGGCTGGAAAAAGATTCCCCAGTTCCAGTTGTAGTTCACGTGTCCCCCGCGCGAACGCGCCAGTCATGGATGTCCTGAGCGCCTATGCAAATGTCCGGCCACCCTGGAGTCAAGAGTGGCCGGACATGATCCCGATCGAAAAGATCGAGGTTGTAGCTTACTTGTAGTCGTCCGGGTTCGGCGAGTCCGTCGGCTTGGCGAACTCGTTCTTCAGCTCGGCCGAGATCGGCGTGTTGAGGTTCAGGCCCTTCGGCGGGACCTTGCTCATGAACCACTTGTCGTAGATCTTCTGGGCCTCGCCCGAGGTGTAGAGCGCGGCGGTCGCAGCATCCACCACCTTCTTGAAGGCGGGGTCGTCCTTGCGCAGCATGATGCCGTAGGGCTCGGGCTTGGAGAACGCGTCCTTGGAGACGACGTAGTCACCCGGTGACTTCGAGCCGGCGACGAGGCTCGCGAGCAGGATGTCGTCCATGACGAAAGCGACCGCGCGGTCGGTCTCGACCATCAGGAAGGCTTCGGCGTGGTCCTTGGCCGGGATGATGTTGGCGCCGAGGCTTTTCGCGACGTTGGCCTCGGTAAGCTGCTTGATGTTGGTGGTGCCGGCGGTCGAGACCACGGTCTTGCCCTTGAGGTCGTCGATCGACTTCAGGCCGCTCGACTTCTTGAACACGTAGCGGCTGGCGGTCAGGAAGTGGGTATTGGTGAAAGCGACCTGCTTCTGGCGCTCGGCATTGTTCGTGGTCGAGCCGCATTCGAGGTCGATGGTGCCGTTGGCCATCAGCGGGATGCGGGTTGCCGAGGTCACCGGGTTGAGCTTGACCTCGAGCTTGTCGAGCTTGAGCTCCTTCTTCACGGCGTCGACGATCTTGTAGCAGATGTCCATCGCGAACCCGATGGGCTTCTGGTTGTCGTCGAGATAGGAGAACGGGATCGAGGAGTCGCGGAAGCCCAGCGTGATCGCGCCGGTGTCCTTGATGTTCTTCAGCGTGCCGGTCAGCTCCTGGGCCCCGGCCTGGCTGACGACGAAGGTCGCGGCGAGCGCGAGCCCGATGTGGCGGAAATGTTTCACTTTTCTCTTCCCCTTTCGGATGATGCGGCCCGGATGCAAGCACAAATCGAGCCGGATTAGAATGTAACTTTCGGCGGGATCAACGGCTCAGGTTAACGGCGCCGGCAACTCGCCGAGATCCCAGAACAGCCCGGCCATCACCGTCAAGGCCTCTTCGGTCAATGGCAGCAGGATGTGCTCATTGGGCGCATGCTGGGAGCAGCCGGGATAGGAGTGCGGGACCCAGATCGTCGGCAGGCCCAAAATCTCGGAAAACACGTCGTTCGGCAGCGAGCCGCCGAAATTCGGCAGCACGGCCGGCGCCTTGCCGGTGGTCTCCGTCACCGAATCCGCCGCCCATTTGATCCAGGGACTGTCGAAATCGGTGCGTGAGGCGGCAAAGCTCTGGGCCGCCCTGACCTCGACCATGGGAAAACCCTTCTGGACCAGATGCGCGCGGATCGCCTCGATCAGCCCGTCAATTTTGGTGCCGACCACGAAACGCAGTTGCAGCACGGCATTGGCGTGGCCGGGAATGGCGTTCGCCGGCTTCTCGATATTGCCGGAGGACATCGCCAGCACTTCCAGCGTATTCCAGGCGTAGAGCCGTTCGGCGGCGGACAGCCCCTCCTCGCCCCAATTCTCGGCCAGCGCCGGCTCGTCCGCGGTCGGCACCACCTGCACGTCGGCGAGATAGGAGCGGATCTGATTGGTGAGCCGCGGCGGCTTCAGGGCGTCGAGCTGAAGGCGGCCGTGGCCATCGACCAACGTCGAGATTGCATTGACCAGGATGGTCGCGGGGTTGGCGAGCACGCCACCCCAATTGCCGGAATGGTGGCCGCCGTCGCGCAAGTTCACGTCGAGATGGATGCGGATGCCGCCACGGCAGCCAAGAAAGAGCGTCGGCCGGTCGGCGGACAGGCGCGGCCCGTCGGAAGCCACGAACAGGTCGGCCTTGAGCGCGTCGCGATGGAGATCGCAGACCTTGCCGAGATCGGGCGAGCCGATCTCCTCGCCCATCTCGATGATGAACTTGGCATTGAAACCGAGCTTGCCGCCGCGGGCCTCGCGCACCGCGCGCAGCGCCGCCATGTTGATACTGTGCTGGCCCTTGTTGTCGGCGGTGCCGCGGCCATAGAGGCGCGTCCCCGCAACCGTCGTGCACCAGGGATCGCGCCCCTCGCGCCACTCGCCTTCCATGCCGTCGACGACGTCGCCATGGCCGTAGACCAGCACGGTCGGCGCGGACGCGCTCTCGTGATGCTCGGCGAACAGGAACGGCGCCTTGCCGCTCGGGGATTCGACGATGCGGCTGGTGAAGTCGAGCGCCGCGAAGGCGGGTTGCATCTCCTGTTCCAGATAGGCGCGCAGCTCGGCGCCGCGCGACGGATTCTGGCTCTCGGTCTTGTAGGCGACGCGGCGGTCGAGTTCAGCGAGGAACGCACCGGATTTGAAGTCATCCCGGGCGCGGGTGATGGCGTCGGCTCTGGTCATTGCTTTCGTTTTCAAGGTTTCGACGCGGGCGAACGTAGCGGGCTACATAGGCCGTCGAAAGTGGCGGGGGCTTGGACAGTTCTTGTAGTTTCTCTTGCGATTTCGTTCTTGCTCGCTTGAGATTGGCTTGCCAAGCGCAGCGGCGCCGCTGAATCTGGTCTTGCCAATACCCAAGCCTTTCTATCTTGGTCCTTGCCAAGGGCCAATTATATGCAAGAACTTCGCCAAGTTGGGGCGCACATCTATCATTCGAAGAGCGCTCAGTACAGGGCGCCGAGGGACCAGCATGGCCAAAGAGATCAGGCTCAACGCCTTTGCGATGAATTGCGTCGCACACCAGTCACCGGGCCTCTGGACCCATCCGCGCGACCGCACCGCCGAGTATAACCGCCTGCCCTACTGGATCGATCTCGCCAAGACATTGGAGCGTGGCCGTTTCGACGGGCTGTTCCTGGCCGACGTGCTCGGCGTCTATGACGTCTATGGCAACAGCCCTGACGCAGCCTTGCGCAATGCAGCACAGACGCCGTCGAACGAGCCGCTGCTGCTGCTCTCGGCGATGGCCGCGGTGACGCAAAATCTCGGTTTCGGCGTCACCAGCAATCTGTCCTTCGAGCCGCCCTACCCGTTCGCACGGCGGATGTCGACGCTGGACCACCTCACCGAGGGGCGGATCGGCTGGAACGTCGTCACCGGCTATCTCGACAGCGCCGCACGCGGTGCCGGCAAGGACAAGCAGACCGGACATGACGACCGCTACGACATCGCCGACGAATATATGGAGGTCGTCTACAAGCTCTGGGAAGGCAGCTGGGAGGACGACGCCGTGCTGCGCGACCGGGCACGAGGCATCTTCACCGATCCCACAAAAGTTCATCGTGTCAATCATGAGGGTGCGAACTACCGCATCAACAACACCATCCATCTCAGCGAGCCGTCGCCGCAGCGCACGCCCGTGCTGTACCAGGCCGGCACCTCGCCGCGCGGCCGGCAATTCGCGGCCAAGCACGCCGAATGCGTGTTCATGTCGGGGCCGTCGGCCAAGGTGATCGCGCCGCGCGTCTCCGCGATCCGCCAGGAGGCTGCCGCGCTCGGCCGCAACCCGGCCGAGATCCTGATGTTCTCGATGATGACGATCATCCTCGGACGGACCGAAGCCGAGGCGAAGGAGAAATACGCCGACTATCGCCGCCATATCAGCCCCGAAGGGGCGCTGGCGCTGATGTCGGGATGGACCGGCGTCGACTTCTCCGGCTACGACCTCGACCAGCAGGTCCGTCACGTCCAGAACGACGCCGGCCGCAGCGCGATGGACAACGTCACCCGTGCCGATCCTGATCGCATCTGGACCGTGCGCGACGTCATCGAGCATGTCGGCATCGGCGGCGCCGGCCCGGTCGTGATCGGCACGCCCGAGATGGTCGCAGACAAGATCGAGCAATGGTTCGAAGCGACGGACGTCGACGGCCTCAACGTTGCCTTCGCGATCTCGCCCGGCGATTTCGAAGATATCGCCGACATGCTGGTGCCGGAGCTGACGCGGCGGGGACGGTACAAGAGCGAGTATGCGAAGGGTACGCTGCGGGAGAAGCTGTTCGGTGGGGGGCGTGCAAGGCTCGATGCGCCGCATCCGGCGGCGGCGTATCGCGTGGGGAGGAAGGGGTAGGCGGAAAATCGCGCCACAGCCAGGCTGTCGTCCCCGCGAAGGCGGGGACCCATAACCACAGGGAGTGGTTTGGCGAAGACTCGGGAGTTCGGTACGCCTACCAGCCGCAGTCGATAGATCACGCGGTATGGGTCCCCGCCTTCGCGGGGACGACAGCGGGGCTACACCTTCCCGTCCACCATCACCTCGATCAGCTTCGTCCCCGGCCGGCCAAACGCCGACGCCAGCGTCGCCTTCAGCTCGCGGGGATCGCTGATCCTGATCGCCTCGCAGCCGAGCGCCTTGGCGACGCCGGCGAAATCCACGGGCGGATCGACGAAATCCATTCCGACGTAATTGTCATCGCCGTGGAAGGCGAGCAGGCGCTGCTTGATGATGCGATAGCCGCCATTGTTGACGATGACGACGTTGAGCGGCAGCTTGTGATGCGCCGCGGTCCACAGCGACTGGATCGAATACATCGCGCTGCCATCGCCTGAGAAGCAGACGACGGGACGATCCGGATTGGCAATGCTGGCGCCGACGGAGGCCGGCAGGCCCCAGCCGATGCCGCCGGATGCAAGGCCGTGGTAGCCGTAGCGGTCGCGGTGCGGCCGCAGCGCCGTGACCTGGCGGCTGGAGGTGAGACCTTCATCGACGAGGATCGCATGGTCGGGCATGGCCTCGACCATTTGCAGCACCAGGAAATCCGGATCGATCGGCGCGCGGCCAGCACTCTTGCCGATCTGCTCGACCAGCGCGGCGCGGCGCGCAGTCCAGTTCTTGGGCGCGAGTTCGGCGAGACGCTGCTTCGCGCGGCTCGCGAGTGTCGCGCCGCCCATCTCCTTCAGCACCGGGATCAGCGCGCGCAGCGTTTCCTTCAAATCAGCTTTCAACGCGATCTCGGCGCCGTAGTTCTTGGCGATCTCCCAATCGACGAGACCGACCTGCACGATGCCGAGTCCGTCAGGCAGCGCATCGAC
This sequence comes from Bradyrhizobium sp. SZCCT0231, assembly GCF_018130245.1. Lineage (GTDB taxonomy): Bacteria > Pseudomonadota > Alphaproteobacteria > Rhizobiales > Xanthobacteraceae > Bradyrhizobium > Bradyrhizobium japonicum_F. The sequence goes on along the minus strand of NZ_JAFCKP010000016.1, from coordinate 169,166 downwards.
CTCGCTATAGACCGACATCCGCAGGGGATCGCCGCCCAGCGCGATCAGGAGATCGTAAGGTGCGAGGGTATCGTGGGCGGCCTTCTGCACGCGCGCGAGCGTGCCGATGAAGCTCGGACTCTCCGAGAGGAAGTGCGCGCCATAGGGTGTCGAGGATTGATAGGCGGCCGCGCCGAGCAGCTCGGCCAACTCAGCCGCCTCCTTCAGAGCATCGCTCTTGACCACCTCGTCCATGGTGACGATCACGGGACGTTCGGACCTAAGCAGCCGTGCGGCAAAGATCTTCAACGCCTCGTCCGACGGTCTTGTGCGGGCATCGATGCGAGTGGAGCGGCCGAGGTCGATGCCGGCCTCGCTGTTGAGGATGTCGCCCGGCAGCGAGATGAACACCGGTCCGGTCGGCGGCGTCATCGCCACCTTGGCGGCGCGACGCACGATGCGCGGCAGGTCCTCCAGCCGCGTCACCTCGACCGCCCATTTCACCAGCGGCTCGGCCATGCGCACCAGCGGACCATAGAGCACCGGCTCCATCAGGCCGTGGCCCTGCTCCTGCTGGCCCGCGGTCAGGATCATCGGCGTGCCCGTGAACTGGGCGTTGTAGAGCGAGCCCATGGCGTTGCCGAGACCGGGCGCAACATGGACGTTGCAGGCGACGAGCTTGCCCGAGGCGCGGCTGTAGCCGTCGGCAATCGCGACCACCAGGCTCTCCTGCATCGCCATCACATAGGTGAGGTCAGGATGGTCCTTCAGCGCATGCATGATCGGCAGCTCGGTGGTTCCAGGGTTGCCGAACAGGTGCGTGATGCCCTCGTCCTTGAGCAACGCGAGAAAGGCGGAGCGGCCGGCGATCTTGTTCTTCATGTTTCCTCCAGGAGCGGACGTTGCCGCAAGGACCGAAGGCATGATGGCCGAAGTCTTGCGAGGCGCGCAAGGAAGCGCGGTCATGGCTGCGTTGCACGCGGCGAGGCAAACTGCGCTCTCGTGTCCCGGACGCGGCGCAAAGTGCAACGTTGCGACGCTGAGCCGGGACCCAGATTCGCGCCGAACTCGCTGCTACATGGGCCCCGGCTCAGCAGCGCACCGCCGCACCGGACGATGCTTCGCATCGCCGGGGAGGCGCTGCGCTGCGTCCGGGGCACGAGAGCAGCTTATGCCGCGCTACATCTCCTCCCGCCCTAGCTCGAATGGATCCTCGCCGCCCGCGCGCTTCTTCTTTTTCGAGCGCTGCCACACCACGCCCGGAAACCCCTTCAACGGCACCAGGGGTTCGCCGGTATAGGCCCATTCCTGCAGCTCCTCGATCGCGATGTGATAGAGCGGCTGACGGCCGGTGCGCTCGTTGAACAGCGCGCGAGGAATGTTGACCATGTGCGGTCCGCGCGGACGTTCGTACATGATCGGCGTACCGCAATGCGAGCAGAAGCTGCGGGCGGTCTTCGTGGCCTTGTCCTCGAAACGGGTCAGCTCACTCTTGCCGGAGGTGATGCGAAAGCGCTTCTTCCAGCTGCCGATATAGGTCGCGTAAGCCGCGCCGTGGGCGCGGCGGCTACTGGCAGAATGATCATGCCAGGCCCAGCGCGCGGGAACATCGATCTCGAAGGTGACCTTGCCGCAGAGGCACCGGCCCGTGGCGATCCCTGCGGCGGCTGCGGCTTTGGCCATGGTAGGTCCCTCCGTCGTCATTGCGAGGAGCGACCATACACGATTGTCATTCCGGGGCGCGACGAAGTCGCGAGCTACGATGCGCAATTGCGCATCTGAGAATCCATCAAGCGGCAAGCCAGGACGTGAAATGGATTCCGGGTTCGATGCTCCGCATCGCCCCGGAATGACGGAGCAAGCTACGCCGGCGTCAGCTCGTCATACACCGGATAATCCGTGTACCCCTTCTCCTCGCCGCCATAGAACGTCGCGCGGTTGTACGGCGTGATCGGATAGTCGTGCTCCAGGCGCCGCGGCAGGTCGGGGTTGGAGATGAAGATGCGGCCGAAGGCGATGATGTCGGCGTGGCCCTCATCGATCGCAGCGTTCGCGGTCTCGCCGGTAAAGCCGCCGGCGGTCATCAGCACGCCGCTGTAAAGCGGACGGAACAGCACCATGGCAGAGGGCACGTTCTCCCAGTGGACATCGACCCGGCCGGCGCCGCTGGAGCGCGGCTCGATGAAGTGGAGATAGGCGAGACCGAGCTTGTCGAGCGCCTTCACGACGAAGGTGTAGAGCGGCATCGGATCGGGCTCGCCGGAATCATTGGCGATGCCGTGCGGCGACAGCCGGACGGCGACGCGGTTCGCGCCCCAGACATCGATCGCGGCCTGCGTGACCTCCAGCAGCAGTCGTGTGCGGTTCTCGATGGAGCCGCCATACTGATCAGTGCGGTGATTGCTGCGCGATTGCAGGAACTGCTCGAGCAGATAGCCGTTGGCGCCGTGGATCTCGACGCCGTCGAAGCCGGCGGCGAGCGCATTCTTGGCGCCTTGCCGGAACGCCTCGACGATGTCCTTGACCTCCTCGGTCTCCAGCGCGCGCGGCGTCTCGTAATCGGCGATCTTGCCGTCGGCCGTCATCGCCTTCATGCCTTCGGCCTTGATCGGGATCGCCGAAGCCGAAACCGGCAGCGCACCGCCGTGGAAAGAAGAATGCGAGACGCGGCCGACATGCCAGAGCTGGAGGAAGATGATGCCACCCTTGGCATGGACGGAATCGACCACCTTGCGCCAGCCCGCGATCTGCGCCTCCGAATAGATGCCTGGTGTCGCCGGGTTGCCGCGGCCGTGCGAGAGCACCGGCGAGGCTTCGGCAACGATCAGGCCGCCTTTCGTCGCGCGCTGGCCGTAATATTCAGCATTGAGCGGTCGCGGCGAAAAGCTCTCGCGCTCGGCCCGCATGCGCGTGAGCGGCGCCATCGCGACGCGATGCGCAAGCTTGTACGGACCGACCTGCAGCGGCTTGAACAATGCTTCGAATTTCATGTGGTCCCCGGATGTCGATGAAAGGATATGGATCATATAGCGAGGGGCGGCACCGGAAAAGGCGCCGCCCCCCAAGCAGATATTCTCTCTCACGGAACGCGAGAGAGCACGTCTTACGCCGTCTTGACCCAGACGGCCTTCACGTTGAGATATTCCTCGACATGCTGCTTGCCGGATTCGCGGCCGTAGCCGCTCATCTTGTAGCCGCCGAACGGCACGGCCGGATCCATCGCCTGGTAGCAGTTGACCCACACGGAGCCGGCACGCAGCGACTTCGCCACCGCATGGGCCTTGCTGACATCGCGCGTCCACAAGCCGGAGCCGAGGCCGAAAGTGGTGTTGTTGGCGCGCTTGACCAGCTCGTCCATGTCCTTGAACGCGATCGCGGAGATGACCGGGCCGAAAATCTCCTCCTGCGCGATGCGCATGTTGTCCTGGACGCCCGCGAACACCGTCGGTGAGACGAAGAAGCCCTTTGACAATGCGCCCTCGGTGACGCGTCCGCCGCCGGCGAGCGCCCGCGCGCCTTCCTTCTGACCGATATCGAGATAGCCGGTGACGCGTTCGAGCTGCTGCTCGGAGACCAGCGGGCCGATCTGCACATTGGGATCGAGACCGTTGCCGACCTGCAGCTTCTTGCCGAACTCGGCGACGCGGCCGACGAACTCGTCATAGATCGACTGCTCGACGAACAGGCGCGTGCCGGCGCTGCAGATCTGCCCCGAATTGGCGAACACCGCCATCGCCGCGCCCGGCACCGCCGCGTCGAGATCGGCATCCGCGAACACGATGTCCGGCGACTTGCCGCCGAGCTCGAGCGAGACGCGCTTGAGGTTGCTGGCCGAGGCGCGGATGATCGATTGTCCCGTGACATGCGAGCCGGTGAAGGCGACCTTGTCGACGTCGTGGTGGGAGGCGAGCGCCGCGCCCGCGGTCTCGCCGTAGCCGGGAACGACATTGATGACGCCGGGCGGCACGCCCGCTTCCATCGCGAGCTCGGCGATGCGCAGCGAGGTTAGCGGCGCTTCTTCCGCCGGTTTGAGCACCACCGTGCAGCCGGTCGCGATCGCCGGGCCGATCTTCCAGATCGTCGCAGTGAGCGGGCCATTCCAGGGAATGATGGCGCCGACGACGCCGACAGGCTCCTTCAGCGTATAGGAAAAGATCTCGCCGGGCAGCGAGTTCTCGATGGTCTCGCCGTGGATGGCCGTGGTCTGGCCGGCGTAATAGCGCAGCATGCCGACGGCGCGCAGGCGATAGGCGCGGGTGCGGCTGAGAGGCGCGCCCATGTCGAGCGTGTCGAGCTGCGACAATTCGTCGAAGTTCTTCTCGACGAGGTCGGCGAGCCTCAAGAGCAGGTTCTGCCGCTCGAACGGCTTAATTTTGCTCCAGGGTCCTTCGAAGGCGCGACGGGCGGCGGCAACCGCACGATCGATGTCCTCCTTGTCACCCTCGGCAACGGTTGCGAGCAGCTCGCCCGTGGCGGGATTGCGGGTCTCGAAGCGCTTGCCTGAGGCTGCATCGACCCACTTCCCGTCGATCAGCATCTGCTTGTAGGACCCGTTTGCGAACGGATGGCGCGTGATCGGAATAGCCTGCGACACAGCCATGGCTGCACTCCCTGTCAGGTGATTGATTGGTTCGATCTGGGCGGGATCGTTCGATCGAGGATACAGCCGTGCCGGATAGGCGTAAAGGCAGCGCAGAACGAAGACCTCCCATGCCGACTTGTGCAGGGTCGCACTGCTGCCATGCTATAGCTCGACGAGAGCCGTCCACGGAGACATTCCATGCCACATCCCGCCATCGTCAAAGACAATGTTGCCGTGATCACAGGTGGCGCGTCCGGCATCGGATTTGCCGCCGCCACCGCCTTTGCCCGCGCTGGAATGAAGGTGTGTATCGCGGATGTCGACGAGACACGGTTGGCAGAAGCTGCAACAAAACTGTCATCCGTCACGATTGCCACAGACGTGATGACCATGGCCGTCGATGTCAGCCAGGTCGAGAGCGTGATGGAACTGGAGCGCGCGGTGCGCGAGCGGTTCGGCAGCACCGACATCCTCATGAACAATGCCGGCATCCAGCCGGGCAGCACGTTGTTCGGCGAGCCCGACAATTGGCAGCGCATCATCGCCGTCAACATGTGGGGCATCATCAACGGCTCGCGCATCTTCGCGCCGAGCATGATCGTACGCGGCAAATGCGGCCTGATCATCAACACCGGCTCCAAGCAGGGCATCACCACGCCGCCGGGCGATCCCGCCTACAATGTCTCGAAGGCCGGCGTGAAAGCGTTCACCGAGGCGCTCCAACACGAGCTGCGCAACAGGAAGGACTGCCACGTCACGGCACATCTGTTGATCCCGGGCTTCGTCTTCACCGGCCTGACTGCGAAGGGACGCACCGAGAAGCCGGCCGGCGCCTGGACGCCGGAGCAAACGGTCGATTTCATGCTGGCGCGGCTGGAGGCCGGCGACTTCTATATTCTGTGCCCGGACAATGACGTGCCGCGCGCCCTCGACGAGAAGCGCATGCTCTGGGCCGCCGGCGACATCGTCGAGAACCGTCCGCCGCTGTCGCGCTGGCATCCGGACTACGCGGATGCGTTCAAGAGGTATGTGGAGGGAGAGTAAGCTTGCACCGCTCGCTCACTCCCTCGCCCCGTTCTTACGGGGAGAGGTGGAGAAGCCTACAACGTCTCTTGCTTATGCCCGCAGTTCTTGCACGCAAACTTGACGCGGGTCTGGCCCTTTTCCGCCTGCACCCGGTTCGGCGCGCCGCATTTGCCGCAGACGGCCTCGATGCGGGTCGTGCCCTGCTTGACGACGATGGTCTTCTTTTCCATCGATTCGCGGATCAGGCGTTCGGCCTCCTCGCGCAGGGACTGTTTCGACAAAGCTCATCTCCGCCTCTGGAAAGCGCGAGAGCCATATCGCACCTGCATTCGAAGCACAATGCGTGATGAGGATCGCGGGCCCATCAAGACGTCGTTCCGGATAACTGCCGGACGTGAGAGCCGCGGAGCGTGTGCTCCGCAACTCCCGGTCGCGGCCGGTCGTGCTCAGGCTGCCTTGGAAACCTCCATCAGCAGCCGCTCGGCCTTGGCGTCCTCGATGCGGTTCACCAGCCGGCTGCTCTCGTGATTGTCGCGCACGGTCTTGGTCAGGGTGATGCAGGTCTGGATCAACATGACGATGCCCATGGTGAGATAGCCTTTCATCCAGAGGTCGATCGGCAGGAAGAAGACGCCGACGGCCACGAGGAACGCGGAGGCTGCGAAGGACACGTAAGTAAAGGTCACCCAGGCGCTGCTGTGGGGCTGGCCGTTCTGGTTCATGATGGTCTCCTGTTGGTTCGAATGACGTTTGGGTGTGAGATCAGGCCGCCGGCGTATGCTTGGATTTCAATCGCGCCAGCACATCGTCCGCAGTCGTCTTCAGCCGCGGGCCAAAGCCCTGCTCGGCGAGTCTCTCGGCGGTGGCGAGCGGACCGGTGGCCGCATCGAGCTCGACCAGCGCATCGTCGGCGGCCTGGGCCTCCATCTGCCGCTCGCGCAGCCGCCGCAAGGTGCTCTCCGCCTCCGGCAGCGTGGATTCGTAAGGACGTGCCGCCTCGATGCCGCTGCGGCGAAGCGAGCGCACCGCCTCCGAGGCTCGGGCGAGGCGACGGCCGCGATCGAGCTCGGTGATACGCGCCTGCGCGCTCGCGACGTGCCGCTTCAGCCGCGCGATCTCGGTCGCGAACAAGGCGCGAGCCGTCATCGCCGCATCGCGATCGGCCTCCAAGCCGGCGATGGCTTCGGCGGCGTCCCTGGCAAGATCCTCACGGCCGCCTTCGAGCGCGGCAACCGCGCGGGTCTCGAGATCGGCGATGCGGGCGACGGTCGCCTCGAGCTTGCGGCCCTCCTGCTGGTCCTGCGCGATCGCCAGCGCCAGCGTGCGCTTGCTGCGCTCGACGGCCGCGGCCGCATCGCGCATCTGCTGGTCGAGGATCAGAAGGGCGGTGCGGTCTTCCAGTTCCTCGCCCGCAGCGGCCACGCTGCCGCGGAAGAGGGTCACTACGGTCTTGAACATTGTCTGCTCCCTGGTTTATGAGCATTGCTCACAATGCTTTGTAGCAGCGATCTTGAACATCGTTCAATAAATATTTGAGCGACGCTCAAGAATTTGGTCGAGAATGACTAAGGCCCTGGAGCGTCGAGAGAAATTACGGGTCGACCTGATCCAGGCGGCCGAGCAGATGATCGCTGAGCGGGGGTTGGCGGGTCTGAAGACCCGCGATTTGGCCCGCGAGATCGGCTGCGCCAATGGCGCGGTCTACAATCTCGTCGCTGACGTGGACGAACTCGTCCTGCGCGTCGGCTCGCGCACGCTGCTTCGCCTCGATGAGGCGCTCAGCGCGGCGGAAGGCGCGGGCGCCCCGTCGCCACAGGCGACGCTGATCCGCATCGCGATTGCCTATTGCGATTTCGCCGCCGAAAATCTCGAGCTCTGGCGCGCGCTGTTCGAGCACCGCATGGCGGCCGACAAGCCCCTCCCCGATTGGTCCATCAACGACCAGCTGCAGCTGTTCCGCCACATCTACCAGCCGCTGGCCGCGCTGTTTCCAGAGCGCAGCCCGGAGGAACTCGGCATCACGGCGCGCAGCCTGTTCTCGGCCGTGCATGGGATGGTGGCGCTGGGACTGGAGCAGAAGCTGGTTGCCGTGCCGCTGCCGGCACTGCGCAAGGAGATCGCAAACCTCGTGCACGCGATGATCGACGGACTGATCGGGCGCGCGGAGCAAAAAGGATCGGCGGCGGCTGACTAACATTTCGCCTGTCGCGTCGCGAGTGGTGCGCTTAGCTTTCGGGCCGTCCCTCACCGTTCCCCGGAGCCTCTCATGCCCCTCCTCATCCGCGGCGGCACCGTCGTCAATCACGATCATTCGCGCCGCGCGGACGTGCTGATCGACGGCGAGACCATCGTCGCGGTGGGCGCATCGATCGAGGCGCCGGCAGGTACCGAGATCGTCGATGCCGGCGGCGCCTACGTCATCCCGGGCGGCATCGATCCGCACACCCATCTCGAAATGCCGTTCATGGGCACCGTCACCGCCGACGATTTCGAATCGGGAACCAAGGCGGCGCTGAGCGGCGGCACCACCATGGTGGTGGATTTCTGCCTGCCCGATCCAGGCCAGTCGATGCTGGCAGCCTATCAGGAGTGGCGGCACAAATCCGAGAAGGCGGCCAGCGACTACGGCTTCCACATGGCGGTGACGTCGTGGTCGAAGCAGATCTATGACGAGATGGAGACCGTGGTCAAAACCTACGGCATCAACACCTTCAAGCACTTCATGGCCTACAAGGGCGCGCTGATGGTGAACGATGACGAGCTCTACAACTCGTTCGCACGCTGCGCCCATCTCGGCGCGATGCCGGTGGTGCACGCCGAGAACGGCGACGTCGTTGCCCTGATGCAAGAGGCCCTGATCGCGCGCGGCATCACCGGCCCCGAGGGCCACGCCTATTCACGGCCGCCGGAGGTCGAGGGCGAAGCCACCAACCGCGCCATCATGATCGCCGACATGACGGGCACGCCGGTCTACATCGTGCACACCAGCTGCCGCGAGGCGCATGAGGCGATCGCCCGCGCGCGGGCTGCGGGAAAGCGGGTCTATGGCGAGCCGCTGATCCAGCATCTGCTGCTCGATGCCGGCGAATACCAGGACAAGGACTGGGATCATTCCGCACAGCGCGTGATGTCGCCGCCGTTCCGCGACAAGTCGCATCAGGATAGTCTTTGGGCCGGCCTGCAAGCCGGCTCGCTCCAGGTGGTCGCGACCGACCACTGCGCTTTCACCACGGAGCAGAAGCGGTTCGGCCTCGACGACTTCAGGAAGATCCCGAACGGCACCGGCGGCCTCGAAGACCGCCTTGCGCTATTGTGGACTGCGGGCGTCGCCACGGGGAGGCTGACGAAGGAAGAATTCGTCGCGGTGACGTCGGCGAACATCGCCCGCATCCTCAACATCTATCCGCGCAAGGGCGCGGTCGCCGTCGGCTCGGACGCCGACATCGTGGTGTGGGATCCGAAGGCGACGAAGACCATCAGCGCCAAGCGGCAGATGAGCAAGATCGATTACAACGTGTTCGAAGGCTTTGCCTGCACGGGCGGACCGGCCGCGACGCTGTCGCGCGGCCGTATCGTCTGGAAGAATGGTGACCTGCGCGCCGAGGCCGGCGATGGCCGCTACGTCGAACGTCCCGCCTTCTCGCCGGTGCATGTGGCGAATTCGACCTGGAAGGAGCTGACCGCCCCGCGCGCGGTCGCACGTGGCGCAGTGACGCCGTAGCGCGTTCGGGTGCTAGGCATGTGACACCTTGGTGCGCGGTGATGGCACACGCCTTGCCTCTCGATGTCGGATAATTCTCTGACGGAGGCGGCGATGAGCAATGCACCCCATAATATGACCCGGCGCGACGTGGTGCTTGGCGGCCTCGGCGCCGGCGGTATGGCAGCATTTGCTCCACGTCTCGCCTGGGCACAGAGCCGCGCGGAGACACTGCTGGTGGTGCAGGAGCTCGGGCCGAATTCGTTGGATATGCAGGGCGTCGGCTCCAACCAGACAGTCAATGGTCTCTCCTGGAATTGCTACGACCGGCTGCTGACCTACGCCTCCAAGTCGCTGCCCGATGGGACGATCTCCTACGACTGCGAAAAGCTCGCGCCCGAGCTCGCCGAGAGCTGGGAGGTCGCGGCCGACGGCATGTCCTGCACCTTCAAGCTTCGCAAGGACGCCAAATTCCACGACGGCGCGCCTGTTACCGCCAAGGACGTCAAATGGTCGTTCGACCGCGCCGTGAAGGTTGGCGGCTTCCCGACTTTCCAGATGTCGGCGGGATCGCTGGAGAAGCCCGAGCAGTTCGTTGTGGTCGACGACCACACCTTCCGCATCGACTACGTCCGCAAGGACAAGATGCTGCTGTTCAACGTCGCCGTCGTCGTGCCCTTCATCATCAACTCCGAACTCGCCAGGAAGAACGCGACGGCGGAAGATCCGTGGGCGCTGGCGTGGCTCAGGAACAACGAGGCCGGCGGCGGCGCTTACAGGATCGAGAGCTGGAAGCCCGGCAGCGAGACCGTGCTGGCGCGGTTCGACGACTGGAAGAGCGGACCGCTGCCGAAGGTCAAGCGCGTGATCGCGCGCGACGTCCCCTCCGCCGGCACCCGCCGCGCCATGCTGGAGCGTGGCGATGCCGACATTTCCAGCGGCTTTGCGCCGCGCGATTTCGAGCAGATCATCAAGGAGGGCAAGGTCAAGGTCTCTGGCGTGCCGATCCCGAACGCGCTCTGGTACGTCGCGCTGAACACCGCAAAGCCGCCGTTCGACAATGCCAAACTGCGTCAGGCCATCGCCTGGGCGATGCCCTACGAGCAGATCCAGACCAGCGCCTTCTTCGGGCGTGCCGTTCCCATGTACGGCGGCGCGGCCGAAGTCTCAAAACCGGTCTGGCCGCAGCCGTTTCCTTACGTCACCGATCTCGACAAGGCCAAGGCTTTACTGAAGGAAGCAGGTTTCGAATCCGGCCTTGAGACGACGCTGTCGCTGGACACTGGCACGGCCACCGTCGGCGAGCCGACCGCGATCCTGATCCAGGAGAACCTCGCCAAGATCGGCATCAAGGCGGGAATCGAAAAAATCCCCGGCGCGAACTGGCGCACGACGCTGAACAAGAAGGAGCTGCCGCTCGCGCTCAACCGCTTCAGCGGCTGGCTGGATTATCCCGAATATTACTTCTACTGGAATTTCCACGGCAACAACTCGATCTTCAACATCTCGTCCTACCGGAACAAGGAGATGGACGCGCTGATCGACAAGGCGCGCTTCACCACGGATGCCGCGGAATACGCCAAGACCGTGAAGGATTTCATCGCGCTCTGTATGCGCGACGTTCCCGTCATTCCACTCAACCAGCCGATCCACGACGTCGCCATGCAGAAGAGCGTCAGCGGCTACGAATTCTGGTTTCACCGCGAGCCGGACTACCGCCAGTTCGCGAAGGGCTAGTTCCGGCGGGCGATGCTGACTACGACTGACGAGGCTCGCGCCTGCGCGGTCGGGAAACCGCGCTCCAGCCGCGCCGCACTCGCGTGTAGCATCGCCGCATCGAGCCTGCCCTGCCGCAATCCGTCGAGAGCGCAGGCGAAGACGCGGTAGAACTGCGCGCCATCATAGGCAACCAGCAGCAGATCGACACCGGCGTTGATCGCTTCCACCACGGCCTTGCAGACATCGCTCTGGTAGATCGCGCCCATCACGAGATCGTCGGTCATCACCACGCCCCGGTAACCCCACTTCTCGCGAATGATTCCCTCGACGACGCGCTTCGAATGCGAGGCGGCGCGGTCAGGATCGACGGCGGTGAGCGTGACATGGCCGACCATGAGCGCGCTGCGCGAATGCGACAGCACCTCGCGGAACGGAAGCCAGTCGCTTGCTTCCAGCTCCTTCACCGGCGTATCGAGATTGGCGCTGAAATGATGCGTGTCGGTGCGCACGCGGCCGATGCCGGGAAAGTGCTTGAGCGTGGCGCCGACGCCGGACTGCTCCAGCCCGCGCACATAGGCGCTGGCGATCGTGCTGACGACGGCGGGATCGCTCGCGATCGCGCGTTGGCCGATCAGCGTATGGAAATCGAGACGGCTGCGCCGCGCCGGCGGCTTGAGATCGAGCACCGGCGCGAGGTTGAGATTGACGCCGAGCCCGGCGAGCTCGCGGCCGTGGATGCGGCCAAACTCTTCGGCCTTGGCCTGCTGCTCGTCGGGAGCGAGCCCCGCGAGTGTCGCCAGCGCCGGCACTTTCGTCAGCGGCGGCGCGAGATGCCCGACGATGCCGCCCTCCTGATCTGCGGCGACAACCAGCGGCGGCAGGCCGGCGGCGCGCCTGATATCCTGGAGCGCCGCGATCTCGGCGCGCAGCGCCTCGACGGTCCGGCCGCGGATGTTGTGCCGGGTGACATAGACGCCGCCGATCAGGCCCTGCTCGGCAAGGCGCGCGACCTCGGGAAAGGAGGAATAGCCGACCATGAAGTGAGGCCCGAGCTGGCGTACCTCGGCAGCGTTCGCGCTGAGAACGTCGTGCTTGCGCAGCTCGAACTTCAAATGCGCGGCGGACATCAGCACCGGCGGCAGGCACCAGAGTGTGACGAGCAGCTTGCCCGCGATGCTGCGCCAGCGACCTCTGCGCAGCAGGACGATGACGATCGCGATGCTTGCGACGACAAGCGCAATGTTTCCGGCGCCGCGCAGCACGAGCAGATAGGGATCGTTCTTGTTCGCCGCCGCGAATGCGGCAAGTGGCGCGGCAAGCCAGAGCAGGATGAGACCGAGGCGATTGAGGAATTGCATGATGCGTCACGCCTGAGGTGATGAACGCATCGCACCTATCAGGGCGGCTGAAGCTGCGCGAGGGGCAAAAGCGCAGCTGCACGAAAACTGCAAAAGACTCCTGAAACCGTGCAGACGAAGGCCCCGGCTTCTGCGCAAGCGCCATGCAGACTGCACGATATCGATATTCACGAGAGGGTCATCTGCACATGACGAGCCTGGCTACGACGCCGACGACGGACATCCAACCGATCAGGCCTTCGACACTATCGCTCAAGCTCGCGATGGCGCTGGTGCTCGCCGCGCTCGCCGACTGGCTCTTCTATGGCCAGCGGGCCGGGCTGTCGCTGGTCGTCTTTGCGGTAGCGATCGTCTGCGCCTCGCTCCTCGCCAACCACGCATCGCTGGACATTCGCCGCGCGGCGATCGGTGCCGCCGTCATCGTCCTCGGTCTCGTGCCAGCCATCGAAGAGCTCAACACGCTTTCATTCCTGATCCTCATTGCAGCGCTGGTCATCGCCCTGCTGCTGGCAACCAATCCTGAAACGACTGGCCTTGCCGACCGAGCCCGCGCACTGCGAAACTTAGTCCTGTTCGGCCCCTTCAGAGTCTTCCCCGAGGCGCTTCAGGTCTTCAACATGTCGGCGTTCACCCGCGGCATCGCGCTGTGGCTGATGCCGGTGGTGCTGGGCACCGTGTTCGTCGCGCTGTTCGCCGCCGCCAATCCCTTGATCGAGCAATGGGTCTCGCTGCTCAATCCAAGGATCATCCTCGACTATGTCAGCGTCCCGCGCGTGCTGTTCTGGATCCTGATGCTGGCGCTGGTCTGGCCGTTCATCCACGTGCGCTGGCGGCGCAGGAAGATTGTCGCAACCGCCCAGACCGATGTCGTGGAGCCGGAGCCGCTTGCGCCCTTCATCTCGCCGGAGTTTCTGGGACCCTCCACCATCCTGCGCTCGCTGATCCTGTTCAACCTGCTGTTTGCAGCGCAGTCCATTCTCGACGGCATCTATCTCTGGGGCCACGCCGCGCTGCCCGACAATTTGACTTACGCGGCCTATGCCCACCGCGGCGCCTATCCGCTGATTGCGACCGCGCTGCTGGCCGCCGCCTTTGTGCTGGTGGCGATGCGCCCGGGCGGACCGGCCGAGAAGTCGAGAGTGATCCGGCCGCTGGTCTATCTCTGGGTTGGGCAGAACGTCCTTCTCGTCGCCTCCTCCATCCTCCGGCTCGATCTTTATGTCGGCATTTACATGCTGACCTATTGGCGGATTGCGGCCTTCATCTGGATGGGGCTGGTGGCGATGGGGCTGATCCTGATCGTGGCCCGCATCGTGCTCGACCGCTCCAACGAGTGGCTGGTCGGCGTCAACCTGATCGCGCTCGCGATCGTGCTCTATGCTTGCTCGCTCGTGAACTTCGATGCCTTCATTGCCGACTACAATGTCGCCCACAGCCGGGAGGCATCGGGCAACGGCGTGCAGATCGACATTAACTATCTCCTGGCGCTCGGGCCGCAGGCGCTGCCCGCCATCGACAAGGCGATCATGCTCAGGCCCGGCAATCCCGAGACCTGCCTTGTGTCACGGCGCGACCGCCTTGTAGAACAGCAGCGCCAGGATATGGCCTGGCGGAGCTGGGGCTTTCGCAACTGGCGGCTGCAGCGCAGGCTGGACGCCCAGACGACGAATCAGCCGGCGGGTTGACGAGGCAGCGGAGAGATTCTTGGCGCATCGCATTCTCATCGTCGACGACGAGGGCCATATCCGCGAGGTCATCCGCGTCGCCCTGAAGAAAGCCGGCATGGACGTGATCGAGGCGCGCGACGGCAAGGAGGCGCTCAGCCGCTTTGCCGCCGACAGGCCCGATCTGATCGTGCTCGACATCGGCATGCCCGAGTTCGACGGCCTCGACGTCTGCCGCGAGGTCCGCAAAGTCTCCGACGTGCCGATCCTGTTCCTGTCGGCGCGCGACGAGGAGATCGACCGCATCCTCGGCCTCGAGATCGGCGGCGACGACTACGTCACAAAGCCGTTCAGCCCGCGCGAGCTGGTGGCGCGGGTCAATGTCATCCTGCGCCGCCTCAGCCCGCGCAATGGCGAGGCCAAGGCCGGGCCCACCGCGCTGGTGCAAGGCGGACTCCTGATCGATCCCGAGCAGCATGTCGCGTCCTTTGCCGGCACGCCGCTGAAGCTGACCGCGATCGAGTTCGGCATCCTGCGCGCATTCCTGACCCGGCCGACATCGGTGTTCAACCGCGAGCAGCTGATGCGGGCGGCCTATCAGCTCAACATCCAGGTCTCCGACCGCACCATCGACAGCCATATCCGCAACATCCGCGCCAAGCTCGCGGCGCTGGCCTGCGACAACGTCATCGAGACCATCCACGGCGTCGGCTTCAAGCTCGGCCGCTGCGAGAAAGAGGCATGAGCGCGGCGCCCGACAAATGGCGGCCGTCGCTTGGGCTCGTCATCTTCACGGTGCTGGCCACCGTCGCCATCCTGCCGCTGGTCGGCCTGTTCTTCTTTCGTCTCTACGATAACCAGCTCATCCGCCAGACCCAGGCCGAGCTGATCGCACAGAGCCGCGTGCTCGCGACGATCTATGCACAGGAGGCCGCGGCACGGCTCGACAGCGGCCTCGTGCTCGGCGCCGAGGTGCCGCCGGGCGTGCTGCCCGATCCCGGCGACCAGGTCACGCCGATCCGCCCCGCGCTCGACCTCACCGCCAACGACCTCTTGCGGCGGCGGCCCGATGCGCTACCGGCGCCGCAAGCAGCGCAAGCAGCCTATGTCGAGATCGGCGCCAGGCTGACGCCGATCATCCGCGAGACCCAGAAGGTGACACTGGCGGGCTTTCGCATTCTCGATCCCCAAGGCGTGGTGATTGCCGGGCGGCAGGAGGTCGGGCAGTCGCTCGCCCATATCGAGGAGGTCGCGGACGCGCTGCACGGGCAATACCGGGCGACCTTGCGCAACCGCGTGCCGGACAAGCCGCCGCCGCCGATCTATTCCTTCAGCCGCGGCCTCGGCGTGCATGTGTTCTCGGCCATGCCCGTCATCGTCAACAACCGCGTCGCCGGGGTGATCTACACCACGCGGACGCCCAGCAACATCTTCGACCATCTTTACCAGGAGCGGGCCAAGTTCGTGCTTGCGGGGCTCGCCGTCATTCTCGGCACGATCGCGATCGGCCTCGTGTTCTCGCGCACCATCACGCTGCCGATGCGCGAGCTGATCGACCGCGCCGCCCGGATCGGCCGCGGCGACCGCGAGGCGTTCCAGCCGCTGAAGCATTACGGCACGCGCGAGTTCGCCCAGCTCTCGCACAGCTTTCTCGGCATGGCCGAACAGCTCGCAAGGCGCTCCGACTATATCGCGACGTTCTCGGCCCATCTCACCCACGAGCTGAAATCGCCGCTGACCTCGATCAAGGGCGCGGCCGAGCTGCTGCAGGATTCACTTCAGGGCAAGGCCGAGGGCCTGACGCCGGCGGAGCAGAAGACGTTCATCGCCAACATCCTGTCCGACACCCAGCGCCTCGAGGCGATGGCGCAGCGGCTGCGCGAGCTGGCCCGTGCCGAGAGCCTGCCGCAGAACGAGCGCACCGAGCTTGCGCCCGTGATCGCCGATCTCAGGAGCAGGTTTCCGGCAAGCTCGATCGAAGCCAGCGGTAGCCTCGACCGCGCCGTCGGCATGTCCGGCGAGAAGGCGCTGATCGTGCTGTCGCATCTCGCCGACAACGCGATGCGGCACAAGGCGCGGACGATCAGGCTGGAGGCGGCGGACGAGCGGACGACCCTGCGGCTGACCATGAGCAATGACGGCGAGCCGATCTCGGCCCCGAACCGCGACAGGATTTTTGACGCGTTCTTCACCACCCGCCGCGACCAGGGCGGTACCGGGATGGGGCTGGCGATCGCGCGTGCAGTGATGGCGAGCCATGGCGGCTCGATCAGGCTGAAGCCGACCGACGAGGGCGCGGCCTTCGAGCTCCAATTCCCTCTGGCCTAGATCGCGAACACCCAGGCGGCAACGATGGCGCCGATGGTGACGAGACCGGCGATGGTCCAGCCGGCGGCGTATTCCAGCTCAGGATGACCGTTCGCCCGCATGATCTCAACCGGATCGGCGGTATGCTTCTCTGCCATGACAGCCTCGCACATTCCTTCCCGCGCCATAGATAAGTCGCATCAGCCGCCATTAGGTTCCATCACGGAAATGCGAGGAATGACGCGGCATCCCGCCGGTCGCGGCGCGGCGCTACTCCATCACCTTCCGGACGATGAAGCGGGCCTGACCGGTCGTCCAAAACAAAAACTGCGAAACAACCCCATGCACAGTAGGAAGCCGTTTCCGGCTCGAGGCTGGGCGGCGCCGGCCAACGGCCTGACGGATCGAGACAAAATCGTCGCTCCGCGCAATCCTTCCGGGCCCCGCGAACTTGTGTACCAAATGCGGCCGCATGCGAGGGGGCGCCCGTTCCGCGCCGGCCGCGTGCCGGCCAGGGCGCCGCGAATTCGCCTCAAGGCCAGCTGACTAATGTGGCGAATTGAAAAGACAGGCCAGATCAGCGCGCCAATATGAGCCCCGCAAGGCCGGCATCACGATGAAGAATTATCTGATATTTTTCCTGCTTCTGACCATGACTGCGGCCTCTGCGCACGGACCTTTGCCGGGCCATCTCTCGCCGCCGTCCGATCTCGTGCAAGCGGGCCTCACCGATTCCGACACCACCGCCGGCGGCACCGCGCGCCTGTGCGAGCAGGTCGCCTTCTCGCGCGGCCTGCGTTATGGCGACAGCGAAGCCAATGTGCTCGATGTCGCGACCAGCGCGACCAAGGCGGATACGCCACGGCCGGTGCTGCTGTTCGTGGCGGGTGACACCTTCACCGGCGACCGCGCGGCGCCGGAGCTGTCGCGCCAGATCCAGGACCAGGCGATGTGCTTTGCCGCGCGCAACGACATGATCGGGGTCCGCGTCAATTATCGCCTGGCGCCCGCGGCGCCTTGGCCGGCCGGCGCGGCCGATGTGGCGGCTGCGCTGTCCTGGGTTCATGGCAATATCGACCTCTTCAACGGCGATGCCCGCGAAATCGTCGCGGTCGGCTACGGCGCCGGCGCCTTCCATGTCGCCTCGCTGCTGGCGCATCCCGAGCTGCAGACCGACGGCGCCGACGTCGCCGGCGTCGTGCTGGTGTCCGGAATCTACCGCGTCGGCAAGGACGCCAGCGACAGCGAGAAGGCCTATCTCGGCCCGGATGCCACCCAATACGACAAGCGATCGGTCTTCCCCGGCATCCTCAATGTCGACGTGCCGATCGTGCTGGCCTGGGCCGCGGACGATTCCGCCGGCCTCGTGGCGCAGGGCGAGACGCTGAAGAAGACGCTGTGCGGCGCCGGCCATTGCCCGCGCAGCGCATTGCTGCGCAGCCGCGACGGCATCGCCGCCGCGTTTGGCCTCGATGGCTCCGGCGACAGTCTTGCGGAACCGACGCTGCTGCTGGTGAAGCAACTGGAGGCGCGGGGGCTGCCGTAGCGCGTTGTGGCAGCACGCTTATTACTCCGACCGATTGCTGGGCCACCCCCTCTCCCCCGCATCCGCCTTCGCCAAAGCTACGGCGGACAAGAGGAGGAAGGGAGCACACCTCTTGCGTCGTGGGAGGTCGTCCTTACCCTCCCCTGGAGGGGGAGGGTCGGCTCACATGGAGCGTAGCGACATGTGAGACGGGGTGGGGTGACGGTCTCTCCGCATCGAACAGTGCCCGAGTTGAGAGATCACCCCACCCCGCTCGCGCTGCGCGCGATCGACCCTCCCCCTCCAGGGGCGGGTAAGACAGGTGCCACACGGCACACTCTCTCGATCAGAAATCGATGCAGCGCGTCAGTACGCCTGCCGCTTTCATCAAAGCGCGCCGCCCAGCCACAGCTTTGACAAACGCTTGACCTAGATCAAGCGGCCTTGGTGGAGATTGAGCCGACCTCGTTGGGGGCCAACCACAAGGCATCGAACATGCGCGTCATCGGCAAGATGCTGTTCGTTTCCATGATTGCCGCCGCGTCGCTCGGCGCGATGTCGCAGCAGCAGCACTCGGATCAACCCGCAACCGACAAGGAAATCCGAATCGGCAATGTCATGCCGTATTCGGGACCGCTCTCGGAGTTCGGCGCCATCGGCCAGGCTGAGGCCGCCTATTTCGACATGGTCAACGCGCGTGGCGGCATCAACGGTCGCAGGATCCGCTTCATCACGCGCGACGACAATTCCGATCCGGGACGCGCGTTGGAGCTGACGCGCAATCTGGTCGAGAGCGAGGACGTCCACCTGATGTTCGGTTCGTTCGGCACGCCCGGCAATCTCGCGACGCGCCGGTATCTGAACGAGAAGAAGATCCCGCAGCTGTTCGTCGCCTCCGGCGACGAGGAGCTGAGCCAGCCAAGCGCGTTTCCCTGGACCATGGGCTGGCAGCCGTCGTTCAGGTCGGAGGGGCGCATCTACGCCAACTACATCCAGGCCTATTACCCCCGGAAGAAGATCGTGGTGCTCTGGCAGAACGACCAGTTCGGGCGCATGCTCTACAAGGGCATCCAGGAAGGCCTTGGCGATCTCAACCGTCACGTCCTCGTCGACATCGCCTTCGACATTGCCGACGAGCATCTCGACGGGCACGTCTCGATCCTCAAGCGCGCCGGCGCCGACATCTTCGTCTTTCTCGGCGTGCCGTCGACGGCGTCCAAGGTGATCAAGCTGACGGCGTCGCTCAATTGGCACCCGGTCTTCATCGTCAACGATGCCTCCGCCTCGATCGCCAATGCGATGGCGCCCGCGGGCCTGGAGAACTCCGCCGGCGTGATCGCGGCGGCGTTCCTGAAGGATCCGAGCGATCCCGCCTGGAAAGACGATGCCACCATGAAGAATTGGTTCGCCTTCATGGACAAATACCATCAGGTCGAAAGCACCAACAACAGCGCCGCGCTCTATGGCTACGCCGCGGCCGAGGCGCTGACACAGGTGCTGAAGCAGTGCGGCGATGATTTTTCGCGCGACAACATCATGCGCCAGGCGGCCTCGCTCAGGGACCATCAGCCCTCCGTGGCGCTGCCCAACATCAGGATGAACACCTCGCCCAGCAACTATCTGCCGATCCGGCAGATGCGGCTGGTGCAGTTCGACGGGCGCTCGTGGCAGCCTTTTGGCGAGGTGATCGAGACGGCGTTCACGGAAGGCGCGGCAAGGTGAGGTGACTTGGTGTGCCGCGGTGAGAGTTGGGACTCTTACCCTCCCCTGGAGGGGTCCGGGACGAGCGTAGCTCGCCCGTGGGTCGGCTCATGTTGAGCGAAGCGAGACATGAGACGGGGTGGGGTGAAGGTCTCTCCGCATCGAACACTGCCCGTGTTGAGAGATCACCCCACCCCGCTCGCGCTACGCGCGATCGACCCTCCCCCTCCAGGGGAGGGTGAGAGAGAGAGAGAGAGAGAGAGAGAGAGAGAGAGAGAGAGAGAGAGAGAGACTCACGCCGGCTTCAGCGAGGCCAGCGCGTTCTCCAGCAGCGAGCGCACGCGTGCGGCGTCGCCTGATTTCACCACGGCCGGGTCGAGATACAGCTCGAGGCCCGGCGCGCGCTCGGTGATGATGCCGCTGTTCTCCGCAGCAGTGTCGTTCAGTGCGTCCACCGAATAAGGAATGACCTCGCGGCTGATGCCCTTCATCGTGATCGCCGGCAGCGCATGCGCGCGGACGATGTCGCTGACCAGCGCAAAGGTCTCGTAGCTCAGCACGATGCCGCCGGGCTCGGCGATCGATTGCAGGCGCGCGGCGAGGTTCGCCTCGGCACCGATGATGGTGTAGTCCATGCGGTCGGCGCTGCCGAAATTGCCGACATTGCAATAGCCCGAGTTGATGCCCATGCGCGAGCGGAACGGCTGCTCGATGCCGGACGCCCGCCATTTCGCATTGAGCTCGGCAAGGCGCTGCTGCATGCGCCAGGCCATCTGCAGGCAGGCCTGCGCATCGGCGCGATCGCCTTTGGTCTCGGGGTCGCCGAAGAAGATCAGCATGGCGTCGCCGATGAACTTGTCGATGGTGCCGCCATAGTCGTGGGCGATCGCCGACATCTCCGTGAAATATTCGTTGAGGAGCTGCGTCAGCTGCTCCGGCTGGAGCCGCTCGGCGGTCGCGGTGAAATTCTGGATGTCGGAGAAGAAGATGGTGAGCTTCTTGCGTTCGGTATGGATGGTGACGTCCTTCTGGCCCGAGAAGATGCTCTTGTAGACCTGCGGCGGAATATAGCGCGAGATCTTCATCGACAGCGAGGCGAGGAAGTCGTTGGCGGCTTCGAGCTCCTTGTTCATGCCCTTGATGCGGCGCGCCTGGCGGCGCTGCAGCGAGAGGAACGACAGCCCGCTGCCGGCGGCGATCACGAAATAGGCCAGGAGGAACTTGAACGAGAAGATGTTGGCGGCGATCGGCTGCGCGATGACGACCTCCTGGATGCCTCTGACGTCGCCGACCTTCCAGTCCTTCTTCGGGCTTTCGGGGTGGCTGTTGTGGCAGCTGACGCAGGCCGGGCCCATGGTGACGGGGGCGACCAGGCGGACCTTGTCGTTGAACAGCGAGGTCTCGGTCTCCACGATCTTCTGCTCGGGATCCTTGCGCAGCGCATCGAGCGCGTCCTTCTCGAACTTGTCGAGCTGGTGCGGGGCGCGGTTCTGGAACGGGAAGTCCGAGACGAAGCGGTAGGCGATGTTCTCCTGCTGCGCGCCAATCACGCGGCCGAGCTCGAGCGATAGTGTTGCCGGGATCGGGATCGCGCCGGGAACGGCTTCGTAATTGTGCACGACCTTGGTGGTGCCATTGGGGTTGGCGAGCACGCGTCCGACCACGTTGGAGGCGTAATAGCTGCGCACGCTTGATATCACCGAATTGAGATCGATCGCCTGCCGGCGCAAAGCCGTCTTGCTGAGCTCGGTCAGGTCCAGCCACACCGCGACCGGCAGGGCAAGCAGGAGGAAGGCAATCACGGCGCCAGTGAGGATGCCGCTCTTGCGCTGCTCTTCGGATATCTCTCGTTTCACGCTGTGGCTCCGTCATGTGCGATTTTGTCGCAAATCGTCCAGAATCCGCGGCAAGGAATGCGGCGGCACAGAGCCAAGAATTGCAGGCCCACGCAACCCCATTTTATGGTGGTCGGGCCAAGCGCCTTTTCGTTTGATCACGGATGCTTAAGATCGGCCCCGACCTGCATCCGCCCCGCCGGGAGAGACCCATGACCGAAGCCATCCGCATCAAGCGCTTCCACGCGCGGCCCGTGATCGTGCCGATGAACCTGCCGCTCCAGACCTCGACCGGCGCAGTCGCCAAGGCGCCGCTGGTGCTGATCGACTGCGAGACCGATCAGGGCGCGGTGGGCCATGCCTATCTGTTCTCGATCACGCCGTCCGCCTTGAAACCGCTGACGGCGATGGTCACGGAAATGTCAGACTTGCTCGCCGGCGACGCGCTGCTGCCGTTCGAGATCGAGCGCAAGCTGGCCCAGCGCTTCACCTTGCTCGGCCTCGCCGGGCTGCAACGGCTGGCGCAATCCGGCATCGACATGGCCGCCTGGGATGCGCTGGCCCGCGCACGCGGCCTGCCGCTGGCGCGGCTGCTCGGCGGCGCACCGAAGCCGGTGCGCGCCTACAATTCGAAAGGGCTCGGCATCATGCCGGCCGGCGCCGCCGTCGAGGAAGCCCACAAGCTGCTGGCTGAAGGATTTCAGGCCGCCAAGATCCGCGTCGGCCGGCCCGATGCGCGGGAGGACCTCGCCGTGGTGCGCGCGGTGCGCAATGCCGTCGGCGACGAGATGACGCTGATGTGCGACTACAACCAGGCGCTGACGGTGACCGAGGCGATCCGCCGCGGTGAGATGCTCGACGACGAGGGCCTCACCTGGATCGAGGAGCCGATCCGCCATGACGATTATGCCGGCTGCGCCCGCATCGCCGACGCGCTGCATACGCCGGTGCAGATCGGCGAGAATTTCGACAGCGCCTTTTCGATGCAGTCCGCGCTCTCGGCGGAAGCCTGCGATTACGTGATGCCCGACGTGCAGCGCATCGGCGGCGTCACCGGCTGGCTCCGCGCCGCCGCGCTGGCCCATGCCGCCGGCATCGAGATGTCGACGCATCTGTTCTCGGAAGTGAGCGCGCATCTGCTCTGCGTGACGCCGACCGCGCACTGGCTGGAATATGTCGACTGGGCCGACGCCGTGCTGGCAACGCGGTTGCAGATCAAGGACGGCTTTGCGCTGCCGGGCGAGGAGCCGGGCAACGGGATCGCGTGGGACGAAGCGGCGGTGAGGAAATATCTGGTGGAGTGATCGCGGGGTGCCGGCCCCGTCACCCATGTCGCCATTGCAGGCACACGATCTCCTCCCTCATTGCGAAAGCGTGCGACACGGACTAACGATTCCCCATGACCACTTGGCGCCCACATCCCCACATCCGCGTCGTCGCGATCGGCCTGCACTGGCGCGACGGACGGCTGCTGGCGGCCGAGGTTCGCGACGATGCGGGCCGGATCAAGGGCGTGCGTCCGCTCGGCGGCGAGATCGAATTCGGCGAGAGCTGGCGGGCCGCTCTCGTGCGGGAATTCAACGAAGAGCTCGGCATCGACGTCACCATCACGGGTGAGCCCTTGATGCTGGAGAACATTTTTGTGCACGAGGGATCGACCGGGCACGAGGTGATGTTCATCACCGAGGTCGCCTTTCCGGACGGCGCTTTCGCCGGCCGGGACCACATCGATTTCCGCGAGGATAACGGCATCGAGATCGTCGCGCGCTGGTTCGACCTTGCCGATCTCGACGTGGATGGCGGGCCAAGCCTCTATCCGACCGGACTGAAGGGCTTGCTGCGCGGTGCTTAGGTAGGCAGTGCGCGCCATTTTGTGACCGTCACCCTGAGGCGCTCGCCTCTTCGGCGAGCCTCGCGGCGGACCGATCTGTTGGAGCGGCCGACGGCGGAGATTCCCTCGCCGGCCTGAAGCAGCGGCGCCACGTTTTGGCGCAGCGCGCGGCAGCGCTGGAGCTCGGCCTGCCAATCGATGATCGCGGCGTCGGCGCGTGACGCAATCAGCGCCAGCACCGCCACGGCGAGACAGCTCGCCCGCATCGTTGCCCTCACTGTGATCCGCCTCCATCGCGCCGGTAGCGGAAGTCGCAATGAGAGGCGCCTTGCATGATCGTCTGCGTGCGCGTGAGCTTGATGTCGGGACCGAACCCCTCCGCGGTCGCGAAGTCCGCGGTGCAGATCAACAGGAAGCCGAGTTCGGGCTCGCCGAGTGCCTTGTAGAACTCGGCATAGGCGCAGCGCGTCACGTCGAACGCGAAGGCGTCCGCCGTCTGTTCGATCACGTCATAGGCGAGCGCATCGCCGCGGGCATAGGTCCTGAATGCCGACGACACGGCCTTGCCGAGATCGGCTTCGTTCTTCGCCTTCCAGAATTCCTCGCCGAAGCGGCGATAGAGATCGCCGAGCGCCTTGCGCACCAGCGCGTTGGCGCGCGCCTCGCCGAGCTCGGCCTGCAACGCCTTGACCAGCGGCACCAGCACCTGCGCCTGGATCTTTGCCTGTTCGATGACGGATACGGTCATGGGCGACCTTCGCGTCTGAAAGGGAGATCGTAGCCCGGATGGAGCGGAAGCGTAATCCGGGACGGCGCCCGTGAGGATACACCCCGGATTGCGCGGAGCCTGTCATCGGGCGGCGCTTCGCGCCGACCCGTTGGCTTCATCCGGGCTACGGGCCGCTATTGATAAAGTGAGATCCTGGCCTGCCGAGCCGTAGCTCGCGGCGACCAGCCCGCCTGCGCCCTTTGGGCTTCGGCGTGGCATCCTTCTCGCGCTATCGCGAGCGAAGGATGGCCTGCCTAGCCGTAGCTCGCGGATGCAAGCCCGCCTTCGCCCTTTGGGCTTCGGCGCGGCATCCTTCTCTCGCTATCGCGAGCGAAGGATGGTGGGCACGACAGGGATCGAACCTGTGACCCCTACCATGTCAAGGTAGTGCTCTCCCGCTGAGCTACGTGCCCTAGAGGTCATTTCATCGGTGGGGTCCCTATAACGGCTCAGGGGAGCGTGCGCAAGGACGGAACGGGGCCGATTTAGGCCGCCAGCATCTTGTTCACTTCGCTGACCAATTCGCGCAGATGCACGGGCTTGGACAGCACCTTGGCGTTCTTGGGGGCGTCCGAATCCGAGTTCAGGGCGACCGCGGCGAAGCCGGTGATGAACATGATCTTGATGTCGGGATCGAGTTCCGAGGCCCGACGGGCGAGCTCGATGCCGTCCATCTCCGGCATCACGATGTCGGTGAGCAGCATCTCGAACGGCTCTTCCCGCAGCCGCTGATAGGCGGCCATGCCGTTGTCGTGGGACGAGACCTGAAAACCGGCGTTTTCCAGCGCCTTGACCAGGAAACGGCGCATGTCGTTGTCGTCTTCGGCGAGCAGGATCTTTGGCATGGCAGGAAACGTCGCATCCCCAGAGGATATCAGCAGAGGTCACTAAGCCCGACAGAGGGTAAATTTGGGGTGAAAATCTTTACCTTGGGCCGGCTGCGCTGCCGGCCCTTTGTGAACCGGAATGGGCTCCGAATCAATCGAGCCGGATCGACTGATCCCCGCCGCGATAGCTGCACGGTTAAGACATGTTCCAGCGTGCTTCACATCTTTTCGCTTGGCAGAATGGTTGCGATTCCGGACAATGACGACACATAAGAGCCGCTCGATCGGCCGAATCGATGCGATCTGGTCCCTGCCAGATCCCGGCACGAAGGGACGAAGCCTGAGAAGATGACCCGGTTTGACGGCGACATGTCGCCAGCCTTCGAGATCTTCGAGCCCGCCGAATGGCGCGCGCCTGTCATCTTCAACTCGCCTCATTCCGGCTCGATCTATCCGGACGAATTCCTGGCGGCGTCGCGGATCGACCTGCCGACGCTGCGGCGGTCGGAAGACTCGTTCATGGACGAGCTGATCGGCCATTTGAGCGCGCGCGGCTTTCCGACGGTGCGGGTCAACTTTCCGCGCTCCTATGTCGACGTCAACCGCGAGCCCTATGAGCTCGATCCCCGCATGTTCACCGGCCGGCTGCCGAGCTTTGCCAACACCCGCTCGATGCGGGTCGCCGGCGGCCTCGGCACCATTCCGCGCGTGGTCGGCGACGGCCAGGAGATCTATCGCGAGCGCATCCTGGTCGACGATGCGCTGGGGCGGATCGAGACGCTCTACAAGCCCTACCATCGCGCGCTGCGCCGGCTGATCAACAAGGTGCATCAGATGTTCGGCACCGTGGTGCTGGTCGACTGCCACTCGATGCCCTCGGTCGGCGTCAGCAGAGACGAGCCGCGGCGGCCCGACGTCGTGATCGGCGACCGCTACGGCACCAGCTGCACGCCGCTGCTTCCCGATCGCGTCGAGGAGACCTTGTCAGGCCTCGGCTATTCGACCGGCCGTAACAAGCCCTATGCCGGCGGCTTCATCACCGAACATTACGGCAATCCCGCAAGCGGCCTGCACACGGTGCAGCTCGAGCTCAATCGCGCGATCTACATGGACGAGCGGCGGCGCGAGCGGAGTGCACGCTTTGCGAAAGTGGCCGCCGACTTCGGCATTCTCGCCGACGTGCTGGCAACCACGATTCCGTTCGCCGATCTCGGCCCGTTCCAGGCCGCGGCGGAGTAGGCGCCGACTTTTCTTGCGACCACGTTGTCCGGGATTGGCGCGAAGGCGGCGTCGCTTCGCTGCGCACTCCGAAACGAAAGCAAGGCACACAAGGAAAAAGGCGCAAAGAAAAAAGGGCCGCTTCTGATGAAGAAGCGGCCCAAGTCTAGGGAGGAAACGCCCAAGGAGGGCAGCGGTAACGCCAAAGCGCTACCGCACCGCAACAATATGCGACCGCGCCGCACAAAGTGCAAGGGCTTTTGAGCCGTTTTCCATGCAATTCGCACATGGCTCAGTTGCTTCCATGGAAACCCAGATTCAGTTTCTTTGATAAGGAAATTCAATGGGTTGATAGTCATTTGCATACGAACAAGGCAACTTCGGAACTAAGTTTTCAACTCTGTGATCGATATTTGGCCAGGAGATGACTGGGATGAGGCAGCGCGCCTCGGCATCCAAAATACCAGGGAGCAAGATCAAGACAGCGCTGCACGCGGCAGGCGAATTGAGCTAGGCAGGAGAGAGCTTCATCCAACCTTCGCTTCGAGGATTCGGCCTGTGACGGTGATCGACTTCTCCGCCTTCATCGGACGGCTCGCCACCGCCTCCGGCGAAACCATCCTGCCGTTCTTCCGCACCTCGCTGTCGATCGACGACAAGAGCAAGACCAAGGATTTCGACCCCGTGACGGAGGCCGACCGCGCCGCGGAGGCGGTGATGCGGCGGCTGATCAAGGCCAACTTCCCCCAGCACGGCATCGTCGGCGAGGAATTCGGCAACGAGCGCGAGGACGCCGACTACGTCTGGGTGCTCGACCCCATCGACGGCACCAAATCCTTCATCGGCGGCTTTCCGATCTGGGGCACGCTGATCGCGCTCTTGCACAAGGGCACACCGGTGTTCGGCATGATGCACCAGCCCTTCATCGGCGAGCGCTTTTCCGGCGACAACGGTTCGGCCAACTATAAAGGGCCCTCCGGCGAGCGTCGGCTCCAGGTCCGCCGCTGCGCTTCGCTGTCGGAAGCCACGACCTACACCACCAGCCCGCTGCTGATGAACGAGAGCGACCGCGCCATCTTCGGCCGCATCGAGCGGGGCGCGCGGCTGTCGCGCTATGGCGGCGACTGCTACTCCTATTGCATGCTGGCGGCCGGCCACGTCGACCTCGTGGTCGAGACCGAGTTGAAGTCCTACGACATCGCAGCGCTGATCCCGATCGTGACCGGCGCCGGCGGCGTCGTCACGACGTGGGAAGGTAAGCCGGCCCAGGGCGGCGGCCGCATCATCGCGGCCGGCGACGCGCGGGTTCACGAGGAAGCCCTGAGGCTCTTGAACCAGTAGCGAGCGGGCGGAGGGCTTGCATGACCGACGCGGGAGCGGAGACGGCGAAGTAGGTGGTTCTTACCCTCCCCTTGCGGGAGGGTAAGAGTCTCCTCACACCGCCTCTGCTCGCAAATGCTCCACCAGCATCTTGGCCGGCTTTGGCAGCGCCTTGAAGCTGCGCGCGCAGATCACGAGGCGGCGGTTGGCCCAATTGTCGCGCAGGCGGACCATGGCGAGTGGCATGGTCTTGGCGCAGCGGCGGGCGGCGGCTTCGGGCACCAGCGCCACGCCGACATCGGCGGCGACCATCTGGCAGATCGCGTCGAAGTCGCGCAGGCGCGCGCGGAAATGCGGGCGCATGCCGAGCCGCGCGGCGTGCTTCGAGATGTGCATCTGGAGCGCGGTGGCGCTGGTGAGCCCGACGAACTCGCAAGCCGCGGCCTCCTGGAAATCGATCTGGCGGCGGCCGGCGAACGGGCCGCGGCGCGAGGTCACCAGCGTCAGGCGATCCTCGCTGAAGGGGAAGCGTTCGATATGGTCCGGCAGCGCGTGCTCGGCGGCAAAGCCGAGATCGGCGGCACCGGCGGTGATGGCGGCGGCGATATCGGTGCTCTCGCGCTCCTCGATGTCGATGGCGACGTCGCGATGCTCGCGCAGGAAACCGGCGAGCGCCTTCGGCAGATGCTCCGACAGGCCCGACGTGTTGGCGAGGAAGTGCACGCTGGCGCGCACGCCGCTGGCAAAGCCGGCGAGATCGCCGCGCATGGCGTCGATCTGGTGAATCACGAGCCTGGCATGATCGAGCAGGCTCTCGCCGGCCGCGGTCAACTCGACGCCGCGGCGCCCGCGCTTGAGCAGTGCGACGCCGAGCGCATCCTCCAGCCCCTTGATGCGCGCGCTGGCCGAGGCCAGAGCGAGATGCGACCGCTCCGCACCGCGGGTGATGCTGCGCTGGTCGGCAACCGCGATGAAGAGCTGGAGGTCGACGAGGTCGAAGCGCATGAGATGTCTCCTCAGCCTTCGTTTGTAGCGAAGGCTCTCTCCGTAACCTCCAGATTGTGCCTGATCGCGGTATCGGTCAATGTGCAGATATGATCGACCCGATGCTCATCCTCATCGCCGCCGTCTTCCTGCTTGCCGGATTCGTCAAGGGCGTGGTCGGGCTCGGCCTGCCGACGGTGTCCATGGGCCTGCTCGCCGTGAGCATGGCCCCGAGCCGCGCCATCGCCATCGTGATCGTGCCGGCCATCATCACCAACATCTGGCAGACCTTCGTCGGCCCGTATTTGCGCGACATCCTGCGGCGGCTGTGGCCGCTGATGATCGGCACCGTGATCGGCTGCTGGCTCAATGCCGGCGCGCTGACCGGGCCCCATGCGCGCTACGGCACGATCGTGCTCGGCGCCCTGCTCGTCGTCTATGCCGTGATCGGGCTGAACAAGTTCCACTTCCGCGTCGCGCCCGGAAACGAGAAATGGGTCGGCGGCGTGGTTGGCGTCATCACCGGCGTGATCTCGGCCTCGACCGGCGTGCAGGTGATTCCCTCGATGCCGTTCATGCAGGCGATCGGCATGGAGAAGGACGAGCTGGTGCAGGCGCTCGGCGTGTTTTTCACCACCGCAACGCTGGCGCTCGCCTTCAACCTGAGCGCGGTCGGATTGCTGACCCCGGCCAATGCCGTGCCGGGCGCCGTGGGCCTTGCCATGGCCTTTGCCGGCATGTTCATCGGCCAGTCGGTGCGGGCGCGGATGCCGGCCGAAGCGTTTCGCCGCTGGTTCCTGATCGCGATGATCTTGCTCGGTCTCTATCTCGCCGGCAGCGCGCTGGCGAAGGAGTTCGCCTGAACGAGTTACCGCGTCTCTAGCATGGCGACGCGGATGCCGAGATAGACAAAGAGGCCGCCCAGCGCGCGATTGACCCAGGCGATCGCCCCCTCGGACCGACGCAGCCGGTGCGCGGCCTTGGCCGCGAATGCGGCGAGCACCAGGCACCACAACGTCCCCGTAAAGATGAAGATCAGGCCGAGCGTCAGGAAGGCGAGCGGCTTGTGCGGCGCATCGGCTGCGACGAATTGCGGCAGGAAGGCCAGGAAGAACAGCGCGACCTTGGGATTGAGCGCGTTGGTGAAGACGCCCTGGAGGAAGACCTGCCGCAACGAGCTCCGCACCGGCGCGTCGACGCTTGAGGCCAGCACCGGGCGCGACCACAGCATCTGGAGGCCGGTCACGACCAGATAGGCCGCGCCGACCAGCTTCAGGATCGAGAAGGCGGTGGACGAGGCCATCAGCAGGGCCGAAAGACCGACCGCCGCGCCCGCGACATGGACAAAACAGCCGCAACTGATGCCCAAGGCGGCAGCGGCGCCGCCTCGCCAGCCCATCTGCATGCTGCGGCCGATCACATAGACCGAATCCGGCCCCGGCGTGATGTTGAGCAGCACGCCCGACAGGATGAAAAGCCCGATCTCGTGAATGCCCAGCATGCAAGCTGCCTCCCGCCGCCCCGTCCGGGCGGTCCTGGTTCCGCTTAGTCGGTTCGCCCGTCCCCGTCCACCGCCGGGATTGCTTGGGATTTACCTCGAATTTGCAATGCGGATCCTGCTTCCGCTGGGCCTCATCTGCTTTATAAAGGCAGGGTTCTTGAAATGCGGGATTCGAGGCGACTGCCACGCCGTGGCCGGTCCCCTATCCTTTGGAGCTTCGCGGATATGGAAAGACGTCTGGCCGCCATCGTCTGCGCCGATGTCGCCGGCTATTCGCGCATGATGGGCAGCGACGAGGCCGGCACCCACGCCGCCTTCAAGGCCCATCGCAGCGCGATCCATCCCATCATCCTCAATCACGGCGGCCGCGTCGTGAAGAACACCGGCGATGGCTTCCTGCTCGAGTTCCCCTCCATCGTCGGCGCCACCGAGGCTTCGATCGCGATGCAGACGCTGATGGCGGAGCGCAACCACCATCTGCCGGCCGACCGCGCCATGCAGTTCCGGCTCGGCATCCACATGGGCGACGTCATCGCCGATGAGGACGAGGTTTTCGGTGACGACGTCAACATTGCCGTCCGCCTGGAATCGGTGGCGAGCCCCGGCGGCTTCGCGATCTCGGCCAAGGCCTACCGGGAGGCAAGCAAGCATCTCACCGTGCCGCTGACCGATGCCGGCAACCATCGCTTCAAGAACATCAAGGATGCGATCGGGGTCTGGACCTGGACGCCCGAGGGCGCGCCGGCGCTTGCCCCCGAGCTCCGGGAGGCTTCCACGCTGTCGCAGCAGTACCGCACCGCGATCGTCGGCGTGCTGCCCTTTGCCAATCTCAGCGACGCCCAGGACGAATATTTCTCCGATGGCCTCACCGAGGACCTGATCCACGCGCTGTCGCTGCAATCCTTCTATCGGGTGCTGAGCCGCAACTCGACGTTCGCCTTCAAGGGCAAGAACACGAGCACGCGGCTGATCGCGCGCGAGATCGACGCCACCTATCTGATCCAGGGCTCGGTGCGGCGCGCCGGCGCCAAGATCCGCGTCACCGCCGAGCTGATCGCGCCGGAGACCGGCGAGCAGCTCTGGACCGGCCGCTACGACCGCGACATCGGCGATTTGTTCGCGATGCAGGACGAGATCACGACCAACCTGTCCGCCGCCATCGCCACCGAGATCGTCCGTGCCGAGGCCTCGGCTCCGGCGCGGCTCTCGACCGACGTCACCGCCTGGGACCGCTTCCTCAAGGGACTGTCGCACTACTACCGTCAGACCAAGGAGGATCTGGCCGCCGCCGTCGACCTGTTCCGCGAGGCCATCGGGCTCGATCCCAAGCTGTCGATCGCGCACGCCTATCTCGCCACGATCCAGATCCAGAGCATTCAGTTCGGCTGGGTCAAGGGCACGCGCGAGATGTGGGCCGAGGCGATGAACCTCGCCGAAACCAGCGTCCGGCTCGACCCGCGCTCCTCCTTTGCGTTCTCGATCCTGTCCTGGGCCCATGCGATGGAGGGACATCACGAGGCGGCGATGGACGCCGCCAAGCGCGCGGTCGCGCTCAACCCCTACGACAATGGCGCGCGCGGCGTGCTCGGCATCTGCCATTTCATGATCGGCGAGCACCGCGAGGCGATCGAGCTGTTCTCGATGGCCGCGCAACGCGACAACAGCGACCCGCGCTACCAATGGGCGGCGCTGAACGCCTTCAGCCATTATCTTCTGCGCCAATATGACGCGACCCTGTCATGGGCCCGCGAGCAGCTCTACATCAACCCGAATCACATGCAGGCGCTGGCGATCCGCGCCGCGGCGCTGGCGCAACTGGGGCGAAGCGACGAGGCGAGCGAAGCCGCCCGCGTGCTGATGGCAAACTATCCAGCGCTGAACGTCGACAGGCACTTGCGCAACTTCCACTGGAAGCGGCCCGAGGACATCGCCCATTATCGCGAGGGGCTGCTGAAGGCCGGCGTGCCGCTCGGCAAGCTGACGCTGGTTCAGAGCGACCTCAAACGGGCCGCCGAGTCCTGAACGGCAGGCCGCGGTTCCTTCGCGGCAAGCTGCTTGCGCCGCTGTTGTTGACACGACAGTGAAATCAGCCACACTTCATCACACGCTGAAGTAGTATATCTGCTGTCGGTTTGTTAGGACTTTCCGCGCTTGATCGGCGCGTCCTTCTTTGCGATTCGCCGTTTTCAGGATTTGGGCCATGCATGACCCCGCTTCGAAGCCGCCCTTCGACCCCTCGATCCAGGTCTCGCCGAACAATCCCTGCCCGTTCCTGCGCGGCCTCGTCGGCGAAGGTTTTGTCGATGGCGGCACCGTCCCGCTCCGGACGCTGTCGCAGACCATCGCAAATGCGAGCGGCGAGACCGGGCTGAGGAAGACCTCGGCCCGCATCCAGGTCCGCGGCGTCGCACTGATCGCCAACGGCGCCTGTCACATCCTGCAAAGCATCTTCTGGGGCGCGCAGCTCAACACGCTGCGCGGCGGCCCGCTCGACAAGCTCGGTGCCGGCTCGCGCATCCTCGGCGTCGACGGTCGCGTCAACGAGGACGAGATTGCACGGCTTGCCAGTTTCGGCGGCACCTATGCCGATCCCGATGGCGGCGGCACCGAGACCGGGCTCAACGCCTCGCAAATCCAGACCTTCATGAAGGACAACCTCAAGCGCGCCGGCAATCAAGCGCGCTGGTACTACCCGATCCTGATGAAGTTCGAATGGCCGATCCTGCTCAAGATCATGGGCAAGGGTCAGGGCGACGACCGCTATCTCAGCGTGGCCGAGGTGAGGACATTGTTCAACGAGCGCAAATTCCCTGACAGGATCACCCAGCGGGTCGCCAGCCAGCCGGTCACCCCGCCCTCGCTGATCTTGCGCGCTGCCGGCGGACTGGTCGCCGCGCTCCTCGTCTTCGGCATCGTGGCGCTGCGCTTTCCCGATCAATTCCAGCCGATGCTGCCCGGCATCCTCGGGGACCTCGTGGCCCCGCCATTGCCCGCGCACGTCGAACCCCGGGCCGCGTACTGGCTCGAGCAGAACTGGGCGCTGGAGGACCGGCACTGGTTTCATCACGCCAGCCAGGGCACCGCGACCTTCCCGGTGCCCTATAGCTGGTTCATGGCGCTCGAGCAGCCGCGGCTTCATTTCTTCGCAAAGCCCGGGATGCTGCATGACAGCGACCATCTTCAGCGCTTCGGCTTCATCCCGAGCCCGCAAACGATCAACACCGACGACGCCACGCTGCGCCGGTTCGGCTATGCCAACGTCTACGACAAGACCAAGCCGGTGCCGGCGCGGCTCTGGAATCCGCCGGTGAACTGGGGTCCCCAGGCCGAAAACGTCGACGGCCTGCCGGTCGGCTTCGCACGCATGACCGGCGTGGCCGATCCCGCGACCGGCCAGATCGGCGAGGACCGCATCGGCCTGACCTGCGCCGCCTGCCACACCGGCCAGATCCACTACAAGGGCACCGACATCCGCTTCGACGGCGGCCCGGCGATGACCGACCTGAGGAAGCTCGAGGTCACGACCGGCCTGTCGATCGCCTACACGCTCTACGTACCGGGGCGTTTCACGCGCTTCGCCGACCGCGTGCTCGGCCCTTCCGCCAGCGATGCAGACCGCGACGCGCTGAAGCAGAAGCTGAGTGCGATCGGCACGTTCCTGGTCGACTGGGAGAAGACCTACGCGAAGACCATCGACGGCAAGACGAGGTTCAACGAGAAGACGAAGCGGGAAGAGAAGCAGCAGGACACCGAGGAAGGTTATGGCCGCCTCGATGCGCTCAACCGCATCGGCAACCAGGTCTTCTCCCAGGACATGACGCTCAGCGGCCTCAGCGGCTTCGAGAAGAATTTGCATGCCAAGGACGCGCCGGTCAGCTTCCCGCCGATCTGGACCGTACCCTGGCTCAAATACGCGCAATATGACGCTTCGATCGAACAGCCGCTGATCCGCAACGCCGGCGAAGCGCTGGGCGTGACCGCGCTGCTCAACCTGTCCGACAATACGCCCAAGGACAGGCTGTTCCGCTCGTCGATGGACGTCAAGAATCTGAACTGGATCGAGGATCTGCTGAAGGGATCGGCGCCCTATCCGAAAAAGCAGCTCTCCGGACTGACATCGCCGAAATGGCCGTCGGACATCTTCGGCGATGATGCCTGGAAGATCGATGGCGACCGCGTCAAACGTGGCCGCAAGCTCTACTCGGAGATCTGCGTCGAATGCCATCTTGGTCCGGTCAACGATCCCGTGTTCGACACCGAGTTTCCGGCCCAGAGCATCTGGTCCTCGTCACGGTGGGAAACCATCGGCGAGGACAAATTCCTGAACGAGGTCCAGAAGAGCGCCAAAGGCATGGGGACCGACCCCGCTCAGGCCAGCGTGCTGGCGACGCGCACGGTTCAGGTGCCGGGCTTTCTCAAGCTCGATCCCACGCAGAACCTCAATGCCTGGTGGAATTGCAATCTGCCGGATGTTTCTTCGACCGACATGCCATATTCGCTTGGCCTGATGGTGCTCGTCGACATCGTCGCCCGGAAGGCAATGGACGATGCCAAGATCGACCCGAAGGTTCAGCAGGCCTGGTGGGGCAAGCGCAAGAACTGCCCCAATCCCGGTCCGCAGCCGGCCGAGAAGAACGAGCCGGGGCCCTGGTATCGCGCGCGCCCGCTCGATGGCGTCTGGGCCACCGCACCTTACCTGCACAACGGATCGGTCCCCTCGCTCTACTGGATGCTGAGCCCCGCGGCCGAGCGCCCCAAATCGTTCTGCATGGGTGGTGGCCGCGACTACGATCCGAAGCAGGTCGGCTTCGCGGTCGCCGACGGCGAGAGCTGCAAGACCGGGCAGTCGCGCTTCTCGACGCGGGCGTCTGACGGCACCGAGCTGTTCGGTAACAGCAATGCCGGCCACTCGTTCGACGGTACGCCAGGCCCCGGCAAGGACGGCACCATCGGCCGCGTGCTCAAGGAGCAGGAGCGCTACGATTTGATCGAATATCTGAAGACGCTGTAGGGCGACCGGAATTCGCCGTCGTCATGGCCGGGCTTGTCCCGGCCATCCACGTCTTGCTGCGCGGCGCGAAGAACGTGGATGCCAGGGCCTTCGCCTCGCCGAAGCGGCTTCGGCCGCGCAGGCGGGACAAGCCCGGGCATGACGAGTTTGTGGCTCGATCCCTCGCTCAAGCCCTCACTTGAACAGCGGCGTGCCCGGCACGAAGGCGTCGAAGGCGGCCCAGAACTGGGAGCGGTAGCGGTCCTGCTCCTGGAGGATCTCATGCTTGGAGCCGGCGATCACGAGGTGTGAACCGGCGCGCAAGTGATAGGCGAACTCCTCGATCGCCGCGGTCGAGACCACGGTGTCGTTGGACGCCGCCAGCATCAGGATCGGCTGGCGGATCTGAGAGGGATAGTTCACGCGCTTGAAGGTGTGCATGGCGCGGAAGGCGGTATCGGCCCAGGCGACCGTCGGCGACGCCAGTCCGAGCGTCGGGTCTTCCTCCAGGATCGCGGCATTGCGCGCATAGCGCACCGGATCGCTGGTCAGGGGATTGTTGATGAAGGGATCGAGCCCGGTGAGGCGGTTGCTGCCGCCGGGAACGTAACGGCCGCCCTGCCCGAGCAGGCGCATCGTCTTGAGCAGCGCACGCACCGGGAACGAGGTGGTGCGCCCGGGCAGGTCGATCATCGGCGCCGACAGCACCATGCGGTCGAACCAGCGCTTGCCGGCATGCGCCACCCGCAGCAGCACCGTGCCGCCCATGGAGTGGGCGAGCGCGAAGAACGGCGGCGGACAATCCGGCAGCACCACCTGCTGCACGAAGGTCTCGACGTCGATCTCGAAATCGGCGAAGTCGCGCACATAGCCCTTGCGCGGATCGCGCAGGCGGCGCGACGAGTGGCCCTGCCCGCGCCAGTCGATCATCGCCACCGCGAAGCCGCGGTCGCGCAGGTCGCGCACGGTCTCGAAATATTTCTCGATCTGCTCGCTGCGCCCGGTGAAGACGCAGACGGTGCCCTTGCGGTTCGCCGGCGGCGCCCACCGCGCAAAGCGCAGCTCGGCGCCGTCGGGTGTCTTGATGGTGCCGCTGACGACGTTTTCGGGAACGGGATTGGACGGGATCGAGACCAGCGTCATAGGCGGGAAGTACTGCAAATCAAGGGGCTAAAGCGCCGAAAAGGCGCAAATGCCGCCCTCTTGAACGCCGTCTCGTTCCACCCATATCACCTTCGTGCAGGCCGCTACCAGTGTTTCGGAACCGGAACATCAGGCTGCACACAGAGATGAGCCCGGCCCGATGGCGGGCGGGTTACCTAAACAGTCGCTCAATGGAGGACTTGACCATGCGTACCTACGATCTCACTCCGTTTTATCGTTCCACCGTCGGCTTCGACCGCCTCTTCAACCTGCTCGACCAGGCCAGCTCGGACGGCAGCCCCGGTTATCCCCCCTACAACATCGAGCGCACCGGCGAGAACGCCTACCGCATCACCGTCGCGGTCTCGGGCTTTGCCAAAGACGAGCTCTCCATCGTCGCGAAGGAAAACACGCTGACGATCAAGGGCGAGAAAGTCGCAGGCGAGAACTCGAAGTCCGAAGTGCTCTACCGCGGCATCGCCGCGCGTGCGTTCGAGCGCGCCTTCCAGCTTGCCGATTTCGTGCAGGTGAAGGACGCCTCGCTCGAGAACGGGCTGCTTCACGTCGACCTCGTCCGCGAGATTCCCGAGGCCAAGAAGCCGCGCCAGATCGCGATCAACGCCAGCGCAAAGGCGCAGGTGATCGAGAGCTCGGCCGCGCAAGCCGCCTAAGCCAAGCGACTTCCAGGTTGCAAGAACGCCCCGGTGCCCCGGGGCGTTTTTCGTTTTACATCGCATCACAGAGCGCATGAACGCCACCACGGGCGCCTGAGCATTCCAGGCGCCTTTTGTTTGCTCAGCTCTCTCCGCGATGTCGTCCCTGCGAACGGACGCCTTCGCGGGGACGACAGCGAGGGTGTGATGGGCACTGTCGCGCCAAACTCGCAGCGCTAATCCAGCCCCTGCACGGCCGGCATCTCCTGTGTCGGCAGAATCGTCGGCGCAGGCTTGGCCTGACCAACTGTGGGTGCAGCGGCCTCGGCCGGCTTCGCCTGCACAGCGGCGGCTTGCTGCGCGGGCTGGGCCTGCGCTGCCTGGGCCTGCTGCGCCGCCGGCTCGGCCGGCTTTGCCGCAGCGACCGGCGTCTCGCCGCGCCGCGGGGCGGCCTTGGGCAGCGGCACGGCGCGGCTTGCCACATGCGGGATCGACGCCGGCGGGCGCGGGGGACCGCTGCGGATCACGGTCGGCGACGGCAGCGCGCTTTGCGGCCCGTAAGGCGCGACCGCGCGGTCGTCATAGGCGGGTGCCATGCCATAGGCGTCGGCGGCGGGCATGAAGCGGATGATCCGCCCGTCGCGGGCGTCGATCACCAGCCGGCCATCGTCGCCGCGATGGTCGATCACCGCGATGGTGTAGACGTTGCCGCGCAGGCGTGGGATGCCGAGCGGCGAGAAGCCGTTTTCGCGCAGCACCGCGTAAACCTCCGTTGACGGCAACAGGACTTGCGCCGGACCGCGTTCCTCGTAGCCGTAGCCATAACCGTAACGCGGCGGCGGGGCGGCCTCCGGCGGCGCGTAGGGTCCGTCGAAATCCGACACCGCGATAACGGCCCCTCTCGCGATACCGCTCGCGGGAACCTGGGCGTGCACCGCACTCGCAGCCAGCGCCAGCGCGGCGGCCGCCACACATCCTGTGAAAAACTTCATGATCGAGACGCTCCTGTCAGGCCCTCCGGTGGCCGCCCTCTTTCGCTTCTTGCGGCGTGGCGCGCCTTCCGAAGGGTTAATCCGAAGCTTCATTCGGGATTTCGGCGCCGGC
This sequence comes from Bradyrhizobium sp. SZCCT0231, assembly GCF_018130245.1. Lineage (GTDB taxonomy): Bacteria > Pseudomonadota > Alphaproteobacteria > Rhizobiales > Xanthobacteraceae > Bradyrhizobium > Bradyrhizobium japonicum_F. The sequence goes on along the minus strand of NZ_JAFCKP010000016.1, from coordinate 131,430 downwards.
GGGGCCGGATCAGGGCGCGTTTGCTTCAAAACCGGGGCTGCGCAACTTTTGGAAAGCGATTGATTGACTTATCGGGAATCGGGACTTTCGCGCGCTTGTGTGCTAGACAAAAATTTGGCAAGGTGATGGTTAGGACAGGAAGACTGTCTCAATTTTGCTTGCGGTTCCGGCACAGGGATTGCAGCGAAAGCTGGTGCTTCCGAGCACCATAAGGCAACGGGCAAAGCCGTTCTCGGGGACGAAGAACGCCTGGGCCTGAATTTAAGAAAATGCGGCTCGCAGCGGACGAGCGGTGGCCCAGGAGCGGGTGCCGCGGGACGCCCAAGGTGCGCCGAAGGTGGCGGTGAGGCAGCTTGCCGCATGGAGAGGATAGGAACAATGAACGGGTCGCAATTCGAGCGCGCAAACATCGTGGCAGAAGAGCTGTCGGCGACGGTCGCCTCGAAAACGACCGATCCGATTCAGGAGCACAATTCGCGGCCCAAAGCCGAGGGCCTCTACGATCCGAGCCTGGAGAAGGACTCCTGCGGCGTCGGCTTCATCGCCAACATAAAGGGCAAGAAGTCGCACGAGATCGTCTCGGACGCGCTGAGCATCCTCTGCAACCTCGAGCACCGCGGCGCCGTCGGCGCCGACCCGCGCGCCGGTGACGGCGCCGGCATCCTGGTGCAGATCCCGCACGCCTTCTTCAGCCGCAAGGCGAAGGAACTCGGCTTCGCGCTGCCGGCGCCGGGCGAATACGCCATCGGCGCGCTGTTCATGCCGCGCGACACCGCCTGGCGCAACGTCATCAAGAGCATCATCGCCGACCAGATCAAGGAAGAGGGTCTGACCCTGCTGGGCTGGCGCGACGTGCCGACCGACAATTCCTCGCTCGGCGTCACCGTGAAGCCGACCGAGCCCGCCTGCATGCAGGTGTTCATCGGCCGCAACGGCACCGCCAAGACCGAGGACGAGTTCGAGCGCCGGCTCTACATCCTGCGCAAGTCGATCTCGCAGGCGATCTACCAGCGCCGCGACCGCGGCCTCGCCGGCTATTACCCCTGCTCGATGTCCTGCCGCACCGTGATCTACAAGGGCATGTTTCTCGCCGACCAGCTCGGCAAGTACTACCCCGACCTGCACGAGAAGGATTTCGAGAGCGCGCTCGCCCTCGTTCACCAGCGCTTCTCGACCAACACCTTCCCGGCCTGGTCGCTGGCGCACCCGTACCGCATGATCGCGCATAATGGCGAGATCAACACGCTGCGCGGCAACACCAACTGGATGGCGGCGCGCCAGGCCTCGGTGAGCTCCGAGCTCTACGGCAAGGACATCAACCGGCTCTGGCCGATCTCCTACGAAGGCCAGTCGGACACCGCCTGTTTCGACAACGCGCTCGAATTCCTGGTGCAGGGCGGCTACTCGCTGCCGCACGCCGTGATGATGATGATTCCGGAGGCATGGGCCGGCAATCCCTTGATGGATGAGAAGCGCCGCGCCTTCTACGAATATCATGCCGCGCTGATGGAGCCGTGGGACGGCCCCGCCGCGATCGCCTTCACCGACGGCCGCCAGATCGGCGCCACGCTCGACCGCAATGGATTGCGGCCGGCGCGCTATCTCGTCACCAAGGACGACCGCATCGTGATGGCGTCGGAGATGGGCGTGCTGACCATCCCCGAGGACCAGATCATCACCAAGTGGCGCCTGCAGCCCGGCAAGATGCTGCTGGTCGACCTCGAGCAGGGCCGCCTGATCCCGGACGACGAGATCAAGGCCGAGCTCGCCAGGAGCCATCCCTACAAGGAGTGGCTGGAGCGGACCCAGATCGTGCTGGAAGAGCTGCCGAAGGTTCCGACCACCGGCGTGCGCTCCAACCTGTCGCTGCTCGATCGCCAGCAGGCGTTCGGCTACAGCCAGGAAGACATCGCCATCCTGATGACGCCGATGGCGGCCACCGGCGAGGAAGCCGCGGGCTCGATGGGCAACGACACGCCGATCTCGGCGCTGTCGGACAAGGCCAAGCCGCTGTTCACCTATTTCAAGCAGAACTTCGCGCAGGTCACCAACCCGCCGATCGACCCGATCCGCGAGGAGCTGGTGATGAGCCTCGTCTCCATCATCGGACCGCGGCCGAACCTGTTCGACCTGCAGGGCATGGCCACGACCAAGCGCCTCGAAGTGCGCCAGCCGATCCTGACCGACGCGGACCTCGAGAAGATCCGCTCGATCTCGGAGGTGGCCGATTCGCACTTCAAGTCGCGCACGCTGGACACCACGTTCCACGCCGGCCTCGGCGCGGCGGGCATGGACCAGGTGCTCGACGAGCTCTGCGCGCGCGCGGAAAGCGCGGTGCGCGAGGGCGTCAACATCATCATCCTGTCCGACCGCATGGTCGGCACCGACCGGGTGCCGATCCCGGCACTGCTGGCCTGCGCCGCCGTGCATCATCATCTGATCCGCGTCGGACTGCGCACCTCGGTCGGTCTCGTCGTCGAATCCGGCGAGCCGCGCGAAGTGCATCACTTCGCCTGCCTGGCCGGCTACGGCGCCGAAGCGATCAATCCTTACCTCGCGTTCGAGACCATCATCGCGATGAAGGACCGCCTGCCCAGCTCGCTCGACGACTACGAGATCGTCAAGCGCTACATCAAGTCGATCGGCAAGGGGCTTCTGAAGGTGATGTCCAAGATGGGCATCTCGACCTACCAGTCCTACTGCGGCGCGCAGATCTTCGACGCCGTCGGTCTCAAGGCCGATTTCGTCGCCAAGTTCTTCGCGGGCACGCACACGCGCGTCGAGGGCGTCGGTCTCGCCGAGATCGCGGAAGAGGCCGTGCGCCGCCATGCCGACGCGTTCGGCGAGGCGCAGGTCTACAAGAGCGCGCTCGACGTCGGCGGCGAATATGCCTATCGCAGCCGCGGCGAGGACCATGCCTGGACCGCCGAGTCGGTCGGCCTCCTCCAGCATGCCGCCCGCGGCAATTCGCTGGAGCGCTATCGCGCCTTCGCCAAGATCCTCAACGAGCAGTCGGAGCGTCTTTTGACGCTGCGCGGCCTGTTCCGGATCAAGAACGCGGAGGAAGAGAAGCGCAAGCCAATCCCGCTCGACCAGGTCGAGCCGGCCAAGGACATCGTCAAGCGCTTCGCCACCGGTGCGATGAGCTTCGGCTCGATCTCGCGCGAGGCGCACACCACGCTCGCCATCGCCATGAACCGGATCGGCGGCAAGTCGAACACCGGCGAAGGCGGCGAGGAAGCCGACCGCTTCAAGCCGATGCCGAACGGCGATTCCATGCGTTCGGCGATCAAGCAGGTCGCCTCGGGCCGCTTCGGCGTCACCACGGAGTATCTCGTCAACTCCGACATGATGCAGATCAAGATGGCGCAGGGTGCCAAGCCCGGCGAAGGCGGCCAGCTGCCCGGCCACAAGGTCGACGCGACCATCGCAAGAGTCCGGCACTCGACGCCGGGCGTCGGCCTGATCTCGCCGCCGCCGCACCACGACATCTACTCGATCGAGGACCTGGCGCAGCTGATCTACGACCTCAAGAACGTCAACCCGACGGGCGACGTCTCGGTCAAGCTCGTCTCCGAGATCGGCGTCGGCACGGTGGCCGCGGGCGTTGCCAAGGCCCGCGCCGACCATGTCACGATCGCGGGCTTCGAGGGCGGCACGGGCGCATCGCCCCTGACCTCGATCAAGCACGCCGGCTCGCCGTGGGAGATTGGGCTAGCCGAGACCCACCAGACGCTGGTGCGCGAGCGGCTGCGCAGCCGCATCGTGGTCCAGGTCGACGGCGGCTTCCGCACCGGACGTGACGTCGTGATCGGCGCCCTCCTCGGGGCCGACGAGTTCGGCTTTGCCACCGCGCCGCTGATCGCGGCCGGCTGCATCATGATGCGCAAGTGCCATCTCAACACCTGCCCGGTCGGCGTCGCGACCCAGGACCCGGTGCTGCGCAAGCGCTTCACCGGCCAGCCCGAGCACGTGATCAACTACTTCTTCTTCGTCGCAGAAGAGGTCCGCGAGATCATGGCGAGCCTCGGCTTCCGCACCTTCAACGAGATGGTCGGCCAGGTGCAGCTGCTCGACCAGACCCGTCTGGTCGCGCACTGGAAGGCCAAGGGGCTCGACTTCTCGAAGCTGTTCGTCAAGCAGAAGGAAGAGAAGGGCCAGAAGATCTATCACTCCGAGCGCCAGAACCATCATCTGGAGGCGGTGCTCGACCGCTCGCTGATCGAGCAGGCGACGCCTGCGCTCGACCGCGGCGCGCCGGTGAAGATCGAGGCCGCGATCAACAGCACCAACCGCTCTGCGGGTGCGATGCTGTCGGGCGCGGTCGCCAAGATCTACGGCCATGCCGGCCTGCCGCAGGACACTATCCATGTCAGCCTCAAGGGCACTGCCGGCCAGGCCTTCGGCGCGTGGCTTGCCAATGGCGTCACCTTCGAGCTCGAAGGTGAAGGCAACGACTATGTCGGCAAGGGCCTCTCGGGCGGCAAGATCATCGTCAAGCCGCCGAAGAACTCCGCGATCGTGCCGGAAGAATCGATCATCGTCGGCAACACCGTGATGTACGGCGCGATCCAGGGCGAATGCTACTTCCGCGGCATCGCCGGCGAACGTTTTGCCGTGCGCAATTCCGGTGCCGTGGCGGTGGTCGAGGGCGCGGGCGATCATTGCTGCGAATACATGACCGGCGGCATCGTGGTCGTGCTCGGCAAGACCGGGCGCAACTTCGCGGCCGGCATGTCGGGCGGCATCGCCTATGTGCTGGACGAGGCCGGCGACTTCGACAAGCTGTGCAACCTCAGCATGGTCGAGCTCGAGCCGGTGCTGTCGGAGGAGATGATCAACGCCGACACCTATCACGCCTCCGGTGACCTCGAGGCGCATGGCCGGGTCGACGTGTTCAACAACCTGCTCGCCTCCGACGTCGAGCGGCTGCACGTGCTGATCACGCGCCACGCCAAGGCAACCGGCTCCAAGCGCGCCACTGAGATCCTCGCCAATTGGAAGGAATGGCTGCCCAAATTCCGCAAGGTGATGCCGGTCGAGTACCGGCGCGCGCTGCGCGAACTGGCCGCCAACGCGGACGCCGAGCCGAAAATCGCGATCGGGGCGTAAGAAGAAGCCCTCATGGTGAGGAGGTGCGTAGCGCCGTCTCGAACCATGAGGTCACCATCCGGGCCTCTATCCTTCGAGACGCGGCGCAAAGGGTGCGCCGCTCCTCAGGATGAGGAGTGAGAGAACAAACGACTAAGCGGCAGGGACTTCGGGTTTAATGGGCAAGATCACGGGTTTTCTGGAAATCGAACGGCACGATCGCAAGTACACCCCGGTCGCCGAGCGCGTGAAGCATTACAAGGAATTCGTCGTTCCGCTCTCCGAGAAGGAGGTGCGCGACCAGGCCGCGCGCTGCATGAACTGCGGCATTCCCTATTGCCACGGCACCGGCTCGGTCGCGCCCGGCACGCCCGGCTGCCCGGTCAACAACCAGATCCCCGACTGGAACGACCTCGTCTACCAGGGCAATTGGGAAGAAGCCTCGCGCAACCTGCACTCGACCAACAATTTCCCGGAGTTCACGGGGCGCATCTGCCCGGCGCCGTGCGAAGCGTCCTGCACGCTCAACATCGACGACAACCCCGTCACCATCAAGACCATCGAATGCGCGATCGTCGACCGCGCCTGGGACAATGGCTGGCTGAAGCCGGAAGTGGCCGCGGAGAAGACCGGCAAGAAGGTCGCCGTGATCGGCTCGGGCCCGGCCGGCATGGCCTGCGCGCAGCAGCTCGCCCGCGCCGGCCACGACGTGCATCTGTTCGAGAAATACGCCAAGGCCGGCGGCCTGCTGCGCTACGGCATCCCCGACTTCAAGATGGAGAAGGGCGTCATCGACCGCCGCGTGGCGCAGATGGAAGCCGAAGGCGTCACCTTCCACTACAACAGCCATGTCGGCGCCGAAGGCAATGTCGATCCGCGCGAGCTGCTCAACGAGTATGACGCCGTGGCGCTGACCGGCGGCGCGGAAGCCCCGCGCGACCTGCCGATCCCCGGCCGCGACCTCGCCGGCATCCACTACGCCATGGACTTCCTGCCGCAGCAGAACCGCCGCGTCTCCGAGGAGCCGCTCGGCGGCGTCCAGGAGATTTTGGCCGGCGGCAAGCATGTCGTCGTCATCGGCGGCGGCGACACCGGCTCGGACTGCATCGGCACCTCGCTGCGCCAGGGCGCGCTGTCGGTGACCCAGCTCGAGATCATGCCCGCCCCGCCCGAGCGCGAGAACAAGGGCCTGACCTGGCCGAACTGGCCGCTGAAGATGCGCACCTCCTCCAGCCAGGCCGAAGGCGCGATCCGCGAATACGCCGTGCTGACGCAGAAGTTCACGGGCGAGAACGGCCAGGTCAAGAAGCTGCACTGCGTGCGCGTCGACGACAAGTTCAAGCCGATCGCCGGCACCGAGTTCGAGCTCGACGCCGAGCTCGTCCTGCTCGCGATGGGCTTCGTCCATCCCGTGCACGAGGGCCTCCTGAAGACGCTCGCGGTCGAGCTCGACCCGCGCGGCAACGTCAAGGCCAACACGCTCGACTATCAGACCTCGCGCCCCAACGTGTTCACCGCCGGCGACATGCGCCGCGGCCAGTCGCTGGTGGTCTGGGCGATCCGCGAGGGCCGGCTGTGCGCAAGGTCGATCGACACGTTCCTGATGGGGAAGACGGATCTGCCGCGCTGAGTTTTTTGCTCCGCCGCCAAATCAGCAAACGGTGTCATCGCCCGGCTTGACCGGGCGATCCAGTATTCCAGAGACGTCAAACGTATACGGATGAGGCGCGGCGTACTGGATGCCCCGGTCAAGCCGGGGCATGACGGCGGAGTGAGTGGCAAGAGCGGTGCCCATAGTGCCGCACACGCTCAAATACCCGCCGCCGCCTCTCAATTCTGCAGCCTCACCCCCAGCATCACCACCGTGCCCTGCGAGCTCGATCCCGCCTGGTTCGAATCCAGGATGTCGTGGCGCAGTGTGCCCTTGATCCAGATGTTGCGGTTGAGCTTGTAGATCAAATTGCCTTCGAGCGAGTAGGTCTTGTCGTTGCGGTTCTGGCCCTGGTAGTCGTAGGTGCCGTAGGTGAACTTGCCGATTGCGGTGAGCCAACGGCGGAAGTCGTGGTCGACTTCCGCGGCGTAGGTGCGCACCAGGACGCCGGAGGACCCGGGGATCGTGGTCTCGTTGATCTGCGTGTCGGTGAAGAATTTCACCGTGGTGAGGCCGCTGGCATTCCAGATCAGGGAGCCCGTGGTGAGGAAGCCGGACAGCTGGCTGAGACGCGGGTCGGTGTAGTTGCGCGCGGAATAGCCGACCGAGATCTCGCCGGTGAGGATGCGCGAGAACTCGAAGGACGATCCGATCTTGGCATAGCCGCCGTTCGAATCGCGGAAATAACCGTTGCGATCGGCCGCCAGGTCGTGGACGCGGGTGTCGCCCTCGATCTCGACGAAGGGCTTCAGGCCCGGCTTCAGATCGTAGGAGAAGCGTCCGACGCCGCCATACTGATTGAAGTCGCGGTCGCTATTGCTGAAGGTCGAGCCGTCGGTAAGTTTCGAGTCGGTGTAGGCGGTGCGATCGACCGTGGCGCCGGCAGCGACCTGGAAGCGATTGAAGGTCTGGTCGAAGCCGATCGTCGTGCCGTAGGTGGCATAGACAGGATATTTCTGCAGGCCGGCCTGCACGTTGGGGCTGCCGGGATTGTCGGTGGCGAGCCGCAGGCGCAGCTGCGAGGTCAGCTTGAAGTCGCGGGTGACGTCGAGCCGGCCATCGACATGGCCGTTGAAATCGGGACGGTTGGCCTCGACCGGCGACGGCGAGGCGAAGCCGTCGATGGTCGCCGGCATGTCGTTGGTGTAGCCCGAGAACGAGCCGCGCAAATCGGCGACCAGCGCGTGGCGCTCCCAATCGGACACCACGAGGAGATCGGGCGCGACCACATAGGCCGGCGAACCGACAGGCTTGTTGAGGCGCGTCGGATTGGTGTCGTAGCCGGCAGAGAGCTCGAGCCCGCCTTTGATCAGGAAGCTGCCGGCATAATCGCCGACCGCGCCGAACGGATCCTCATCCAGCTTGAGGCGGCGGCGCAGCGGCTGGCCGGGCACGTTGCCGGCCATCGCCGGGGCTACCGGCGTCTTGTGCGCGGTCTCGGACGGCGGCGGCGCGATGCGCGGCGGACCCAGCGTCGTGACCGGCGTTGCCGGTGGCGGCGGCGAACCCGGGCCGACGGGACGCTTCGGCTTTGGCTGGCCAGGATGAAGCTTTGGCTGCTGCCGCTTGCGGTTGAGCGAGTCGTAGCCGGAGCTGCTCGCGCCGGTGGCGGCGGGCAGGCCGTAGGTCGGGACCTGACCGATGCGCGAGGTCGCCGGCCTCTCGCGGGCCTTGCGCGGATCGGCATTGGGATCGGGCAGTGCCGGCAGCGCATCCGACGGCGCCTGCGGCACGCCCGCCGTGCGGCGCGTCGGCAGCGTGTCGGGCGAGGCGAAGCCGCCGCGGTTGGGATTGAACAGGTCGGGCGTGAGGCTCTGGGCGGCCGCGGGGCCGCTTCCGAGGGCAGTCAGCGCCAGGCACGGCAATGCGGCGCGCAGGAACTGCGCGCGTTTGCTCCGGCTCCTGCCTGGAGACGACCCCACGATGGAATTACCCCAACGAAATCAAATACTTTCACGATCGCCTCCGCCGACAGGCGGGAACCATCGTTAATGGAGTTAAAACAATTATGGTTAATGACCCGTTGAGGGTGTTGGCGCGCTCGTCGCCTCGCTGGTCGGGGCGTGCTAAGCAGGCGCCAACGGGCGCACGCCCCTCCTCCCTGGACCAGACCATGCCGAGCTCGAAACCGCTGATGACCCAATCATCCGGCCCCATTCCGACAAGCGTCGAATCCGCGCTCCGCACGCTGGAGACGGAGAGCGGCGGCATCAACGCGCTCGCCGCCGCCCTGCGCGGCCCGCTCGGCGCGACCTTCGCCAAGGCCGTCGAGCTGATCCGGCAGGCCAAGGGCCGCGTCATCGTCACCGGGCTCGGCAAGTCCGGCCACATGGGACGCAAGATCGCGGCGACGCTGGCCTCGACCGGCACGCCCGCCTTCTTCGTCCACACCGCGGAAGCCGCCCATGGCGACCTCGGCATGATCACCACTGACGACGTCATCATGGCGCTGTCCTGGTCCGGCGAGCAGCCGGAGATGAAGACGCTGGTGAACTATTCGGCCCGCTTTGCGATCCCCATGATCGCAGTGACGTCGAACGCCGCATCCTCGCTCGGCCAGGCCGCCGACATCGTGATCGAGCTGCCGAAGGCGCGCGAGGCCTGCCCGCACAATCTGGCGCCGACCACCTCGACCCTGATGCAGGCCGCGATCGGCGACGCCATTGCGATCGCGCTGCTGGAGGGGCGCGGCTTCACAGCGCTGGAGTTCGCGCATTTCCACCCCGGCGGCAAGCTGGGCGCGATGCTGAAATTCGTCCGTGACTACATGCGCACCGGCGCGGAGATTCCGGTCAAGCCTGAAGGTACCGAGATGTCCGAAGCCGTGGTCGAGATGTCGGCCAAGGGGCTCGGCTGCGTCTGCATCGTCAACGCTGCGGGCGAGGCCGTCGGCATCATCACCGACGGCGACCTGCGCCGCCACATGCGGCCCGATCTTTTGACGGTGGCGGTCGATGAGATCATGACGAAGCAGCCGAAGTCCGTGCCGCCTTCGATGCTGGCGAGCGAGATGATCGAGGTGTTGAACACCCGCAAGATCACGACGCTGCTGGTGACCGAGGCGAACAAGGTGGTGGGCATCGTGCACCTGCACGACCTGCTGCGCGCGGGGGTGGCGTAGGGCGCGCGCTTTCCACTCGTCATTGCGAGCGCAGCGAAGCAATCCAGACTGCCTCCGCGGAGACAGTCTGGATTGCTTCGTCGCAAGGCTCCTCGCAATGACGGTGGAGAGACCTACGCCGGAAACCGCGCCGCCGTCTCCTCCAGCGGCAAGCGCAGCCCGTTCGCCAGATACGACACCGTGCGATAGAAGCCGCACAGCAGCATGATCTCCAGAATCTGCGCCTCGTCGTAATGCGCCGAGAGCGCGGCGAATTCCTCGTCGCTCAACGTCGCGCGGTGATGCAGCGCGTCGACGGCCGCGATCAGCGCCTGCTCGGCCGGCGACCAGCAGGCTGAATTCGCATCGCCGTGCACGGTGGCACGGACCTCGTCCGCGGTGAGCTTTGCCGCCCCAGCGAAAATCGCGACATGCACGCCCCATTCATATTCGCATCCGTTCAGCGCGCAAGTGCGGTCGATGACGATCTCGCGTTCGCGGAGCGACAGCGGGCCGGGATCGAGCAGGCCGCCGGCGCGAAACTTGTCCCAGGCGCGGCCGTGGCCCGCCATCACCCGGAACAGCACCAGCGGCGGCGCGCCGCGCATGATGCGGTCGAACTGCGCCTGGATCTCCGGGGCATAAGGCGGCATGAGCAGGGCAATGCGCGGTGTGGCTTCGGACATGGCAGAAGACATGGCAGAAGACATGGGGCCGCCTCCTTTGCTACATTTATAGTAGCAATACGCTACATTATTTGTAGCGCAACGCAAGAGGCGACGATGGCGAAACAGGCTGGCTCGACGACACGCAGCGTCCGCGGCTCGCGCACCGGGCGGCCGATCATGGCATTGCTCGACCTGCTCGGCCGGCGCTGGAGCCTGCGGATATTATGGGAGTTGCGCGAAGAGCCCCTCACCTCGCGCAGCTTACGCACCGCCTGCGACGAGGCTTCGCCCACGGTGCTGCAAGCGCGGCTGACCGAACTACGCGAGGCCGGCTTCGTGGAACTGGGTGACGGCGGCGGTTACGGGCTGACACCGCTGGGGCGGGAATTGTGCGAGACGTTCATGCCGCTGCACAGGTTTGCGGAGAGGTGGAAGAGGTGAGGCGCCTCTTACCCTCCCCTGGAGGGGGTCCGGGACGAGCGAAGCTACGCCGCTGCCACCGTCAGGTTGGCACCGTCGACCTGCACCACCTTGACCCGCGTGCCGGCCGGCGTATCGGGCCCAGCCACGCGCCACACCGTGTCGCCGATGCGCACGGTGCCGGTGCCGTCGATGATCGGCTTCTCCAGCGTGAACTCACGGCCGAGCAACGCTTCGGTGCGCTTATTGAGGAATGGGCTGGCGCTCGCGTCCGGCTTCGGCTTGGCGAGGCGGCGCCAGACCGGCACGGCGGCGGCGGCGAAGATCGCGAACATCACGAGCTGGATCTGCCAGGAGATGGCAGCTGCGAACGAGATCAGGCCGACCAGCAGCGCAGCAAGGCCGAGCCAGAACAGGAAGACGCCCGGCGCCAGCACCTCCAGCGCCATCAGGACGAAGCCGAAGATCAGCCAGTTCCAGTTGCCCAGCGATACGAACATGTCGGTCATGACACGACCTCTGTAAAATACCCCGTTACTGCGGCGGCACCGCGGGCGGCGTCGGACCAGACGACGGCACCGAGCCGCCGCGGCGGGCCGCGGCCGTTGCAAAGGCCGCACTTTCGCCGAACGTGGCCTTGGCGATCTCGCCGATGCCGGCGAGCGAGCCCAGCATGCTCATCGCTTCGACCGGAAGCATGATGACCTTCTGGTTCGGCGAGTCGGCCAGTTGCCCGAATGCCTTGATATATTTGTCGGCGATAAAATAGTTTAGCGCAGCGACATCGCCCTTGGCGATGGCCTCGCTGACCATTTGCGTGGCCTTGGCCTCGGCTTCCGCCGACCGCTCGCGCGCCTCGGCGTCGCGGAAGGCGGCCTCGCGGCGGCCTTCGGCCTGGAGGATCTGGCCCTGCTTGGCGCCCTCGGCGCGCAGGATCTCCGACTGGCGCTGGCCTTCGGCGGCGAGGATGTCGGCGCGCTTGACGCGCTCGGCCTTCATCTGCCGGCCCATGGCCTCGACGAGGTCGGCGGGCGGCACGATGTCCTTGATCTCGATACGGTTGACCTTGACGCCCCAGGGCGAGACCGCGGCATCGACCACGCGCAACAGGCGTTCGTTGATCTCGTCGCGGTGCGACAGCACCTGGTCGAGGTCCATCGAGCCCATCACCGACCGGATGTTGGTCATGGTGAGGACCGTAATCGCCTGGTTCAGGTTGGCGACCTCGTAGCTCGCCTTCGCAGCGTCGAACACCTGAAAAAAGGCGACGCCGTCGACCGTCACGGTGGCGTTGTCCTTGGTGATCACCTCCTGCTCGGGGATGTCGATCACCTGCTCCATCATGTTGATCTTGCGTCCGACGCGATCGAAATAGGGCACGATCAGGTTGAGCCCGGGGCTGAGCGTCTGGGTGTACTTGCCGAACCGCTCGATGGTCCAGTCATAGCCCTGCGGCACCGTCTTCACGCCGGCCACCAGCGTGACGATGACGAGCAATACCAGAACAATCGCGAAAATGTCGAAACCGCTCATATCTCCTCCAAGCCGGCGAAAAAGGCCCCTTCCGGCGCTGTCATTGGTCGGGATCGCGACCCTACCGGTTCAGCGGTCGCAATTCACGTCGGTATAGGCGTAATTCTGCACAAGACGTCGAGGGAGAGAACGACCACGATATGTATTTACGACCGGCTCTTGAAAGCGCAGGGGCGCAGACCTAGCAGCGGAAATTAACGAATGCGGGCCAAGCCTCCGCCAAGGGCGGCTTCATTCGATGACGTCATTCGCAATCGCGAGCAGACCCGGGGACAGCGTGACGCCGAGCGCCCCGGCCGCCTTGAGGTTGACCGTCAGCTCGAACTTGGTGGGGTTCTGGACCGGGAGGTCGGCCGCGCGCGCCCCCTTCAGAATGCGGTCGATGTAGCCCGCGGCGCGGCGGAGCTGCTCGGCGCTGTCGGTGCTGTAGGACATCAGCCCACCCTCGTCGACGAAGGTCCGGCTCCAGAACACCGCGGGGACGCGAGCCTGTGCGATCGCCGAGAGCAGTTGCGCGCGGTTGGCCATGGTGAAGAAGTCCGGCAGGACCAGGACGGCACTGTCTTGCCGCGAAGCCAGCGCGCCGATCGAGACGGCGTCACGGACGGGCGCGGGCTCGACCGTCAGGCGCAGCGTCCGTGCGGCGTCCTCGATCGTGCGCAGCATCAGGGGCGCGAACGGCGCGGTGGCGGGGTTGTAGACGACGAACACGCGGCGGACGGGCGGCGTGACCTGGCTCAGCATCTCCAGCCACTTGCCGGCGAGCGGACCGTCATAATCGGTGAAACCGGTGATGTTGCCACCGGGATGCGCGAGGTTTTCGACAAAGCCCTGGCTGACGGGATCGGTGACCACGGCGAACACGATCGGGATCGTCGTGGTGCGCCGGCGCAGCTCCTCGACCGAGGGCGTGCCGACCGCGAGCAGGATGTCGGGCTCGAGCGCGATCAGCTCGTCCGCAAGCTGCGCGATGCGGGCGCGGTCACCGCCGCCGCTGCGCCAATCGATCTTGAGATTGTCGCGCTCCTTCCAGCCCTGGCCGGCGAGCGCCTCGACCAGGATCGTGCTGCGCGCCTGCCCGATCGCGTCATCGGCGGCCGTCACCGAGAGTACGCCGAGCCGCCGCGTCGCGTTCCGCTGCTGCCCCAGTGCCGGGGCCGGCAGCGCCACGATCATCCCAAGAAGCGCCAGGCACTCGCGGCGATTCATGGGGCGCCCATCAGATCCAGCCCTGAAGCTCGCGCAGCACCAGGCTGCGGATCGCGTCCATGCCCGATGCGCTGTCGTTGAGGCACGGGATCGCGGAAAACTGCTCGCCGCCATTGTGCCTGAAAATCTCGGCGTTCTCCTGCGCGATCTCCTCCAGCGTCTCCAGGCAGTCGGCGGAGAAGCCCGGCGTCACCACCGCGATCCGCCGCACGCCTTCCCTGGCGAGCCGCTCCATGGTCTTGTCGGTGTAGGGCTGGAGCCACTCGTCATTGCCGAAGCGGGACTGGAATGTCAGCAGCAGCTTGGTCTCATCCATGCCGAGCCGGCGGCGCAGCGCCTCCGTCGTCGCGATGCAGTGCTGCTGATAGGGATCGCCCTTCTCGACATAGGATTTCGGCATGCCGTGGAAGGACGCCACGATCAGCTCCGGCTTGAAAGGCAAGTCCGCCAGATGCGCCTCGATCGAGGTCGCGAGCGCCTCGATATAGGCCGCGTCGTCATAGTAGGGCGGCGTCACCCGCAGCGTCGGCTGGTTGCGGAGCTGCGCCAGCACGCGGAACACCTCGTCGCAGACGGTCGCCGAGGTCGAGGCCGAATATTGCGGATAGAGCGGCACGGCCAGAATGCGCTCGCAGCCCTTCGCGATCAGCGCGTCGATGCCGGATTTGATCGAGGGATTGCCGTAGCGCATCGCCCAATCGACAACGACGTGGTCGCGGTCCGACAGGGCGGCTGCGAGCTTGTCGCTTTGCGAGCGCGTGATGGTTTTCAGCGGCGACTCGTCCCGCTCATTGTTCCAGATCTTCCGGTAATCGAGGGCCTTGGTGCGGGGACGACGGCGCAGGATGATCCCGTTCAGCACCAGCTTCCAGACCAGGCCCTGGTCCTCGATGACGCGGGCGTCACTGAGGAACTCCCTGAGGTAGATGCGCACGCCGGGGGCATCCGCGGTGTCAGGCGTTCCGAGATTGATCAGGAGCACGCCCACACGCGGCTGGGCGGGTTTCGCGGCCGGTTTCGTAGTCTCGATGGGGACGACGCTGGTCATGGCTCTGTGGGTCGCGCGTTGGTCCGAACTTGTCAAGATGAGCCGGGGTTCGCTAGGGTCGCACCCAAGCGGGGGAGGAAAGATGACACTCGCGGAATGGTGCGTCTTCGGAGCGCTGCTGCTCTATCTCTTGACGATCGCCTCGATCAAATGGATCAGGTTTCGCCGCTTCGACAATTCCCGGCCACGCGACCCCGCGTTCTACGAGGACGCCCTCTCACAACGCGCGCTCGGCGCGCACCAGAACGGCATCGAGACCTTTCCGTTCTTCGCCTTCGCGGTGCTGCTCGCCGAATACAGGGATTCGCCGCAGCGGCTGATCGACGAGCTCGCGGCGCTGTTCCTGATCGTGCGGATCGCCTATGTGCTGACCTATCTCGGCAACCGCCCGACGCTGCGCTCGATCCTCTGGACCATCGGCTTTGCGATCAATCTCGGGATTTTTCTCATGCCGATGCTGAAGCGGTTTCTGCCGGTGTGACTCTTACCCTCCCCTGGAGGGGGAGGGTCGATCGCGCGCAGCGCGAGCGGGGTGGGGTGACGGTCTCTCCACATCGCACACTGCCCGTGTTGAGAGATCACCCCACCCCGGCTCTCATTTCGCTGCGCTCAATGTGAGCCGACCCTCCCCCTCCAGGGGAGGGTAAGAGTTCGCCTCAAAAACACGTCGTCCGTTCGGCGGCGATGTAGCCGAACAACAGGCCGACGCCGAACAGCAGGACCAGGCCGGCGGCACCGAACTCGATGCCGCGCATGAACAGCGCACCGCCGCCGTCGCGGCCGGCGCTCAGGCGCTGCGCGATGTCCTTGGCGGAGACGGCGACGACTGCGATCGCCGCGACCGTGATGGCGGTGCCGAGCCCCATCAGGAAGGTCGCGGCGATGCCGGCCCAGAACAGGCCCTGCGCCAGCGCGAACACCAGCACCAGGATGGCGCCGGAGCAGGGACGGATACCGACGGTGAGGATCGCCGCAAAGCCGCGCCGCCAGCCGCCGGGCCCGGCGAGCTCACTCGGGGTGGGGCCGTGGGAATGGCCGCAATGCTCGTCATGGACGTGGTCGTGCGCATGGTGGTGGGCGGCGTGGGCATGATCGTGATGATGGTGATCATGACCGTGATCGTGATGATCATGCGCATCATGATGATGGTGGTGATCGTGGTCATGATCGTGCGGCACGCCCGCCATCGCCGGCACCGGCTGGGCCGCCTGCAGCGCGCGGATGAAGGCGCCGCCCTTGACCCAGACCAGGCGCAGGCCGAACGCTGCAATCAGGGCGTAGCTCGCGATCTCGATCACCCCTTCCGCCTTGCACATGGTTTTCGCCGTCGCATTCAGCACCCAGGCCGAAATGCCGACGATGAGGATCGCGACCAGCGACTGCATCAGGGCGGAGGCAAACGACAGCGCGATGCCGCGGCGCGCGGTCTCGCGGTTGGCGACCAGATAGGAGGCGATCACCGCCTTGCCATGGCCGGGACCGGCGGCATGGAAGATGCCGTAGGCAAAGGAGATGAACAGCAGCGTCCAAACTGCCGAGCCGTCAGACTTCGCGGCGCGGATGGTCGACGACATCTGGCGATAGAATTCCGACTGCTTTGCCAGCAGCCAGCCGATGAGGCCGCTGGCCTCGGGTTCGGCTGCCTGTGCGGGCCGCGGGGCGCCAAAGGGGTTTTGCGCGAGGAGATCGTGGAGCGCGGCATCGGCCAGGCCGAGCACGAGGATAATTGCGGCGCCAGCGAGCAGCCCGCGCACGAGCGAGGAGAGTTGCGGCTTCAAGGGCAATCCACCGTGATCTTGTTGGCGAACATCATGCCGAAATTGGAGTTCTCGCCGTTCAGGAAGGTCTGCTCGTTGAGCTTCTGCGCGCTCGCGGTGCCGTCGTTCGGCCGTTCCAGCTTCATCTGGCAGCCCGCGGGCGCACCGACCAGCTTGACCGGGCTGTCCTTGGCCATCTGGAAGTCGATGAAGAAGGAACGGTCGAACACTTCGAGCACCAGCTGCCTGGGCTTGACCGGGCTCTTCAGCGGCAGCGTGAAGTGCAGGGTCAGCACCGTGTCCTTGTAGTCGAGGAAATAGTCGACCGGCTCCTGAAATCGCTCCTTCTTGCCGTCGGCTCGCGCAAAGGTGAAGTAGGCATATTCCTTCAGCGACTCGACATTGGTCTGCGCCAGCGGCTTGAGCTCCTCGCTTGTATAGGTGCCCTTGGTCTTGCTCTCGAGCCCCTGCACCGCATAGGCCGAGAACATGTCGTCGAAGGTCCAGGCGTGGCGCACGCCGGTGATGGTGCCGTCGGCGGCGTAGAGCAGCTCGCTAGTTGCGGTGATCCAGACATGCGGATGCGCCTGCGCGGCACCCGCCGCGAACGACAGGCCTACGGCGAGCAGCCAACCGTAAAGAGCGCGCATGTCCATCAGGCCGCCTTTGCGTCGTCGAGCAGGCCGCGGCGGCGCAGCAGCGCGTCCGGCTCGGGCGGGCGGCCGCGAAAGGCCTCGTAAGCGGCCTCCGGATCGACCGATCCGCCGGAAGAATAGATGTCGTCGTGCAGGCGCTTGGCCACGGCAGGATCGAAGATGTCGCCGGCCTCCTCGAAGGCGCCGAAGGCGTCGGCGTCCATCACCTCCGACCACATGTAGCTGTAATAGCCGGCGGCGTAGTGGTCGCCGGTGAAGATGTGACCGAACTGCGTCGGACGGTGCCGCAGCGCGATCTCCTCGGGCATGCCGATCTTCTCCAGCTCCTTCCTCTCGAAGGCGCGGACATCCTGCGCGGCGGCTGCCGGCTGGGTGTGAAATTCGAGATCGATCAGCGCCGAGGAGACGAACTCGACCGTGGCAAAGCCCTGATTGAATTTTCGCGCGGCAAGGAAGCGCTGGAGCAGGTCGTCGGGCAGCGGCTCGCCGGTCTGGTAGTGACGGGCGAACGTCTGCAGCACCTCGGGCCGCTCCTGCCAGTGCTCGTAGAGCTGCGACGGCAGCTCGACGAAGTCGGTGAACACTGACGTGCCCGACAGCGAGGGATAGGTCACGTTGGAGAGCATGCCGTGCAGGCCGTGGCCGAACTCGTGGAACAGGGTGCGGGCATCGTCGGGCGACAGCAGCGAAGGCTCGCCGCCGGCGCCCTTGGCGAAATTGCAGATGTTGAGAACGAGCGGCGCGACGTCGCCGTCGAGCTTCTGCTGGTCGCGCAGCGAGGTCATCCAGGCGCCGGAACGCTTCGACGGCCGGGCGAAGTAGTCGCCATAGAACAGCGCCTTGTGCTTGCCGTCCGGACCCTTGAGCTCCCAGACCCGGACGTCCGGGTGCCAGACCGGAACGTCCTTGCGCTCCTCGAAGGTGACGCCGAACAGGCGCGTCGCGCAGTCGAAGGCGGCGGCAATCATGTTGTCGAGGCTGAGATACGGCTTGATCGCGGAATCGTCGAAATTGGCGCGCTGCAGGCGCAGCTTCTCGGCGTAGAAGCGCCAGTCCCAGGGCGCGAGCTTGAAATTGCCGCCCTCTTCCGTGATCAGCGCCTGCATCTCGTCGCGGTCGGCGAGCGCCCGCGCCCGCGCCGGCTTCCAGACCCGCTCCAGAAGGCCCCGCACCGCGTCCGGCGTCTTGGCCATGGAGTCTTCGAGCCGGTAGGCGGCGAAAGTCGGGTAGCCCAGAAGCTTGGCGCTCTCCTCGCGCAGCTTCAGGATCTCGACAATGGTGCCATTGTTGTCATTGGCGTTGCCGTTGTCGCCACGCGCGATGAAGGCTTTGTAGGCCTTCTCGCGGAGGTCACGCCGGGCAGAGCTCTTCAGGAATTGCTCGACCGAGGAGCGCGACAACGTGACGATGGCCTTGCCTGCCATGCCGCGCTCTTCCGCCGCAGCCTTGGCGCCGGCCACAAAGCTCTCCGGCAGGCCCTGGCGGTCGGCCTCCCCGAGCTCCATGAACCAGTCCTGCTCGTCGCCCAGCAGATGGTGGCTGAAGCCGGTGCCGAGCTGGGCGAGCCTCTCGTTGATCTCGGCCATCCGCGCCTTGGCCTCCTCGGAGAGACCGGCGCCGGCGCGGTGGAAGCGGGTGTAGGTGCGCTCCAGCAGACGCAGCTGCTCGGGCGTGAGCCCAAGACCGGCGCGGTTTTCGTGCAGCTGGGCGATGCGGCCGAACAGCACCGCGTTCATCATGATCGGATTCCAGTGTCGCGCCATCCGCAAGGAGACCTCCTTGTCGATCTCCAGGATGGCCGGGTTGGAATGCGCCGAGACGAGGTCGTAGAACACCGCCGCAACCTTGCTCAAGAGCTTGCCCGAGCGCTCCAGCGCCGTGATGGTGTTGGCGAAGTCGGGCGCCGCCGGATCATTGGTGATCGCCGCGATCTCGGCGGCGTGGTCGGCAAAGGCCTGCTCGAACGCCGGCAGGAAGTGCTCCGGCTTGATCTCGTCGAAGGGCGGAGTCGCGAACGGCGTCACCCAGGCCTTCAGCAGCGGGTTGGTCTCGGCGTCCGTAATTTGGCGGGATTCTGACATCACAAGTCCGGTTTTCGTGGCTCGATTGTTGCGGCCAGCTATAGCACGCGATGGGGCTTTTTTGGGCCATTTGCCCTTGCTCCCGGCCGCCTTTTCGGGGAGATTGCGGCCCTCGAAGTCAGGACCCCTGAGCCCCATGAACGCGCCTTCTTCCTCTTCCCGCCGGATCGTCTGGCCGAGCGTCATCACCGTCATCAGCGCCGCCATCCTGATCGGCGCCGAGGTGTTCGGCGCGGCCTTCGCCGGCGGCTGGGCGCTCGCGATCCTGTTCGGTCTCGGCGACCAGGGCGCGCACATCCTCCAGGCCGTGCTGTTCGCACTCGGCGTGCTCGTGATGACTGCCTTCATCCGCGGCGCTCAGCGCGTCGAGCCCTTCACGAAGCGCGGCTGACGCTTCTCGCGAGCGAGAGACTCGCGCGCGCCGCAAGAAACTTAACGCCCGTTCATCTTCCGCGTCGCTCGCGCAACACTGCGCAAGCAGATGTTAGGCAATTCTGTTCTCAGCCTAAAAAAATTCTTGCGAAGCAGAGTCAAAACGCTTATGTGCGCTCTTGCCCAATTTCGCACGTGCCTGTGGTCGTGTGTCAGTCGGTAGGTATCCGGACAAGAGGCCGGACAGCCGCCAAGGGGTGAAGAAGCCGAGGGGCTCTTCGGAAGTGCAGAAGTCGGAAGACCCAACGTCGCAAGACGAGGAGGTCAGACGACGAAGCAAACCCGGAGCGCCCAGCATCTCTCTCAAAGAGATGCCATGTCGAAGGTGACTTCGCTCTTTGCAACCGTGACTGGCAGCCGGAGGCGAACCGGCGCACCCCGCTCTCAACGGGGGACGCGACTTAAAGCAACGACGGATCGGGCTTTTTTGGTCTCTACCGGCAGTCCAACGCCGGCGCGGGCTACTGAAAAGGCTTGTCCTTCATTGCCAGGTGTGCGGGCGGGAACACTCCCAACCAATCCACGGCAGCACAGTCTGGTTTGAGTCTTTTGGCTTCGTCGCGCCTCCATCGCGCGATCCGGCCAGAGCACTCCTATCCGACGTCATGTTTTGAACGGGCCCGTCGCTGGGCCGTTTGGGAGAGTGCCATGACCGAACGCATCCAGGAATTCCTGCGCAACCGCCGCAAGGAAGGCCTCGACACCGAGCCGTGCCTCGTCGTCGACCTCGAGGTCGTGCGCGACAATTACCAGAGCTTCGCCAAGGCGCTGCCCGACAGCCGCGTGTTCTATGCCGTCAAGGCGAACCCGGCGCCGGAAGTGCTGGCCCTGCTCGCGTCCATGGGCTCCTGCTTCGACACCGCGACCGTCGCCGAGGTCGAGATGGCGCTGGCCGCTGGTGCGACGCCCGACCGCATCTCCTTCGGCAACACGATCAAGAAGGAGCGCGACATCGCGCGCGCCTTCGCGCTCGGCATCCGGCTGTTCGCGGTCGACTGCGCCGCCGAGGTCGAGAAGGTCGCCCGTGCCGCCCCCGGCGCGAAGGTGTTCTGCCGCATCCTCTATGACTGCGCCGGCGCCGAGTGGCCGCTGTCGCGCAAGTTCGGCTGCGACCCGGAGATGGCGGTCGAGGTGCTCGACCTCGCCAAGCGCCTCCGGCTGGAGCCGTGCGGCATCTCCTTCCATGTCGGCTCGCAGCAGCGCAAGGTGAAGGCGTGGGACCGTGCGCTGGCGATGGCCTCGCAGGTGTTCCGCGACTGCGCCGAGCGCGGCATCAACCTCACCATGGTCAACATGGGCGGCGGCTTCCCGACCAAGTACCTGAAGGACGTGCCGCCGGTCGTGACCTACGGCCGCTCGATCTTCCGCGCGCTGCGCAAGCACTTCGGCAACCAGATTCCGGAGACCATCATCGAGCCGGGCCGCGGCATGGTGGGCAACGCCGGCGTCATCGAATCCGAGGTCGTGCTCATCTCGAAGAAGAGCGACGAGGACGAGGTCCGCTGGGTGTACCTGGACATCGGCAAGTTCGGCGGTCTCGCCGAGACCATGGACGAGTCGATCCGCTACGCCATCCGCACCCGTCACGACGGCGCGGACATGACGCCGTGCGTGCTCGCGGGTCCCACCTGCGACAGCGCCGACGTGCTGTACGAGAAGAACCCGTATCCGCTTCCCGTGACGCTCGAGATCGGCGACAAGGTGCTGATCGAGGGCACCGGGGCCTATACGTCGACCTACTCGTCGGTCGCGTTCAACGGCATTCCGCCGCTGAAGACGTATCACATCTGATCCGCCTCGCTGTCTGAGGCCTGACGAACCCGGGAGCCGGTCCGCCGGCTCCCTCCCTGACATTGCCATTCTGACGACGCTCGAGTCCGCGTGCCCCTGGCGCACGGATTCAAGCGGGGACTGACGTGCCATGACTGCTCCTCGGAAGCCACAGATTGCCCTCACCTCGAAAGCCGCTCCGTTCGCGATCCGTGCGGAACGTGCTGCCGACGTCGCGACGCGTGAAGCGCTGCTCGATGCCTGCTTTGGCGAGACCCGCCACGGCCGCACCTGCCAGCGCCTGCGCGACGGACGCGCGCCCGCTGCAGGCCTTGCCCTGTCGGCGATGCGCGAGGGCAAGCTCGTGGGAACCGTGCGGCTGTGGCATGTCAGCGCCGGAGGCAGGCCCGCTCTGGTCCTCGGACCGCTGGCGGTCGACCCTGCCTGCCGCGAGCTCGGGATCGGCGCCGCGCTGATGCAACAAGCGCTGGCCGCCGCCCGGGCGCGCGGGCATGAAGCCGTGATCCTGCTCGGCGATGCGCCCTATTACGCCCGCTTCGGCTTCTCGGCCGAGAAGACGGCCGAGCTGTCGCTGCCCGGCCCGTTCGAGCGCGACCGGCTGCTGGCGATCGAGTTCGCCCAAGGTGCGCTCGATGGCGCCGCCGGGATGATCGTCCCGACCGGCGCGGCCTTGCCCAAACGGAGGTCGGTTCGCGCACCTGAGGCGCACGCGGCCTAAGGGATCGCTCTCGTCGCGACGACCCAAGCCGCACTGAGCGGCAACGCCCGGCCGCGCCTGCACCAAGCCCGTTCCTTTGGGGTTGCGCAGGCGCCGGAAACGCCCTTTAACCCCGCGAAACACCCCCTTCAGCCGAGGTTCGAAATATGTCCCGTCGCCTGATCTCCACCGGTTCTCCGCTCGAGAAGACCGTCGGCTATAGCCGGGCCGTGATCGACGGCGAGTTCGCCTTCGTCGCGGGAACCACCGGATATGACTACACGACGATGACGATGCCGACCGATGTCACGAGCCAGTCACGCAACTGCTTCAAGACCATCGCAGCCGCCCTGAAGGAGGGCGGATTCGAGATGGCCGATATCGTCCGTGCGACCTACTACGTCACCGACGCCAGCTACATCGATGCCCACTTTGCCGTCTGCGGCGAGGTTCTCGGCGACATCAGGCCGGCTGCGACCTTGCTGGTCGTCTCTGCCCTCGCCAAGCCCGAGATGAAGGTCGAGATCGAAGTCACCGCCAAGCGCCGCAGCATCTGACAAGCGCCGCAGCGCCTGAACCACCCACCCTTTGTCCGCCAGCACGTTCCGGAGAAACTATCCCATGAGCCCTCCCTCGCAGATCTACGCGAAGATCACCGGCCCCATCGTCATGGTCGGCTTCGGCTCCATCGGCAAAGGCACGCTGCCGCTGATCGAGCGGCACCTCGACTATGACAAGTCGCGCATCACGGTGCTCGATCCCAAGGACGAGGGCCGCAAGGCGCTTTGCGAGAAGCACAATGTCCGCTTCATCCAGAAGGGCCTGACCAAGGACAATTACCGCGAGGTGCTGACCACGCTGCTCACCGAGGGCGGCGGACAGGGCTTTTGCGTCAATCTCTCGGTGGATACCGGCTCGACCGACATCATGGAGCTCTGCAACGAGCTCGGCGCGCTCTATATCGACACCGTCAACGAGCCCTGGCTCGGCTTCTATTTCGACGCTTCGAAGGGCCCGGAAGCGCGCTCGAACTACGCCCTGCGCGAAGTGACGCTGGCCGCCAAGAAGGCGCGCCCGGCGGGCTCGACGACGGCGGTCTCCTGCTGTGGCGCCAATCCCGGCATGGTCTCGTTCTTCGTCAAGCAGGCGCTGCTCAATGTCGCCGCCGATCTGAAGCTCAATGCCCCCAAGCCGAAGACCAAGGCCGAATGGGCAGACCTGATGCGGCAGGCCGGCATCAAGGGCATCCACATCGCCGAACGCGACACCCAGCGCTCCAAGAAGCCGAAGGAGCCCGACGTCTTCGTCAACACCTGGTCGGTGGAAGGCTTCCTGTCGGAAGGCGTGCAGCCGTCCGAGCTCGGCTGGGGCACCCATGAGAAATGGATGCCCGAGAATGCACGCACCCACGAAGCCGGCTGCGGCGCCGCCATCTATCTGATGCAGCCCGGCGCCAACACGCGCGTGCGCACCTGGTGCCCGACCCGCGGCGCGCAATACGGTTTCCTCGTCACCCACAACGAGTCGATCTCGATCGCCGATTATTTCACCGTGCGCGACGCGTCGGGCAAGGCGATCTACCGGCCGACCTGCCACTATGCCTACCATCCGGCTGACGATGCCGTGCTGTCGCTGCATGAAATGTTCGGCCGCGCCGGGAAGATGCAGGA
This sequence comes from Bradyrhizobium sp. SZCCT0231, assembly GCF_018130245.1. Taxonomy (GTDB): domain Bacteria; phylum Pseudomonadota; class Alphaproteobacteria; order Rhizobiales; family Xanthobacteraceae; genus Bradyrhizobium; species Bradyrhizobium japonicum_F. The sequence continues at coordinate 107,626 of NZ_JAFCKP010000016.1, read as the reverse complement.
GAAGCACCACATCCTCGACGAGAACGAGATCGTCGACGGCATCGACGAGCTCGGCGTGCTGCTGTTCGGCCACGACAACAATGCCTATTGGTATGGCTCGCAGCTCTCCATCGAGGAGACCCGCGAGCTCGCGCCCTACCAGAACGCCACCGGCCTGCAAGTGACCTCCGCCGTGCTCGGCGGCATGGTGTGGGCGCTGGAGAACCCGAACGAGGGCATCGTCGAAGCCGACGAGATGGACTTCGATCGCCTCCTGGAAATCCAGCTGCCGTATCTCGGCCCGGTGAACGGCTTCTACACCGACTGGACGCCGCTGACGGATCGTCCGGGACTGTTTCCGGAGGATATCGATACGAGCGATCCCTGGCAGTTCCGGAATATCCTGGTGCGGTGAGGCGGACTCTCTCCGCCCGTCATTCCGGGGCGACGCGTAGCGTCGAGCTATGATGCGCAATTGCACATCAGAGAATCCATCGGGCGGCAGTGCGTGCGGATAAATGGATTCCGGGCTCGCGCTTCGCGCGCCCCGGAATGACGGAGAGACCTACTTCTTCTCGATCGGCGGCGCGATCTTCTCAGGCGGCGCCTGCGGCAATGCAGGCTTGGTCGCCGCACCCTGCGTCTGGGAATCCGGCCGCGCCGGTTCGGGCGCCGGGGTGGTGGGCCGGTCGCCGCCGGGCTTGGACTCCGCAGGTGTCTTGGCAGGTGTCTTGCTTTGATCGTCGGACGGGGTGCCCTGAAGCGGTGGCGTCGCCTGTGCCAGCTCCAGCCGATTTTCGGCACGGATTTGCGCGAGCGATATCACCGACACCACGACGCCGGCTGCGAACAGCGCAGCGGCAATTGCCAGATCGAGCTTCAGTCTGCGTTTGTCATCGTGGCCGGGCATGTCGATCACCGCCTTTGTCCGCGGAATCAACGAAACCGGGGCGCGCCGGTTCCGGGACCGAAGAAGCGGGAACCCGCCCCCTTGCGCGCCAAAACGCCGCCCTCACTCCGTCGTGCTGACCTCCCAGGTCGCATGCCGCACGCCCGGCAGATGCTGCAGATCGGTTGCCACCGCGTTCAGCTCGTTCGGGTCGACCGCGCTTGCGACCAGCCTGGCGGCGATCTCCAGAATGCCGTCGCCGATTTCGGCCACATCGATATCGGCCACCGAATATTTCGCAGCCTCGAGCTTCTCGACGAGCCGGTCGCGCATATCCGGAAGAGCGTCGGCCGCGACCGCCAGCTTGAAATAGTAGGTCGCCTCCAACGCCTTCTCGTTGAGGGGAATGCGGTTGATGGCGTTGACCAGCGGACGCAGCATGGTGTTGCCGGCGATGACGAACACGGTCAGCGCGGCCGCCTGCGCGACCATATCGGCGCCGGCGCAGGAGCCGACCGCGGCCGAGGCCCACAGCGTCGCCGCGGTGTTGAGGCCGCGCACGTCCATGCCCTGCTTCATGATGACACCGGCGCCGAGAAAGCCGATGCCGGAGACGACATAGGAAATCACCCGCACCGCGCCCTCGGCGCCATCCAGATGCATGGCAAGGTCGACGAAGGCGGCGGCGCCGACTGCGACCAGCACGTTGGTGCGCAGGCCCGCGGTGCGCTGGCGGTATTGCCGCTCGGCGCCGATCAGCGTGCCCAGCACGAAGGCCGTGGTCAGGCTGACCAGCGTGTCGGCGAAATCGGCAAGCTGGAAGGTCGTCAGAAACCGCATGAATGTGAGCTGCCGTAGGTGGGCAAAGCGACTTGTCCGCCGTAGCTCGAAGAGCGAAGGCGGAAGCATGCCCACGGCTCCCGTCAACGCAAACAGAACGTGGGCACGGCGCAAGAGCGCCTTTGCCCACCCTACGACCTGAAAGATGACAGATTAAAGCTCCAGCAGGCCGCCATCCCCATCTTCGTCGGCAAAGGCCAGCAGCGTGCCCTTGGCGTTCCAGGCGAGCGCGGCCACGGGCGGCGTGCCGTTGCGGCGGACCAGGATTTCCGCCCCGTCCTCCAGCCGCACCATCAGCACTGTGCCGTCGCTGTAGCCGGCGGCGAGGATGTCGTTCTTGGGATGGCAGGCGACCACGGACACGCGCGCCTGCAGCGGGGCGAGCATCGCGGGCTCCTTGCCCATCGGACCGTCCTTGCTGCCGAACGGCCAGATGATGACGGTGTCGGCGCCCGAGGTCGCGAGCCCCTTGCCGCCCACGCTCCAGGACATCGAGCGGACGCGGCCGGGATAGCCGGTCATGCGCATGTGCCTGTTGTCGGCAAGCCGCCAGCCATGCAGTGCCGGCTCGTGCATCGCGGTGACGAGAAACTTGTTGTCGGGGCTGAAGGCGACGCTGTGATGCGAGCCGGCCCAGGGCAGGAATTCGGCCGATCCCGCCATGTTGGGAAACCACAGCGTCACGCCGTTGTAATGCGCGATCGCGAGCCGCAGGCCCTTCGGCGCGAAGGCAAGGCCGCCGACGGTCGAAGGCACGTCGATCGACTTCTCCTCGGCCTTGCCGCTCTTGACGGTAGCCGTCTTGCCGGCCGACCAGGCGAAGGCGCCGTCGGCGTGCAGCGCTACCGCGTCGATCCAGCGCCGCTTGGGGTCGGTGGCGAGCAGCGTCACCTCGCCCTTGGCGTCGAGCGAGACGACCTTGCCGTCGTCGCCGCCCATCACGAGGCTCTTGCCGTCGGAAGCGGTCGAGAGAATGCCGCCGCTGTGCACGGCGACCTTGGTGATCTCACCCTTGGCGTCGACGAACGCGACGTTCTCCTCGCCGCCGACGAAAGCGGCGCGAGGGCCAAGGAAGTGCACCGAGGTCACGGCCATGCCGAGCGTAACAGGCTTGACCCGGTCGGTGACAGAGACGATCGAAGCGGAATCCGGGGACGGCGTAAACTCTTTCATCACGAGACGATGCAGCTCTCGAAACCCTTGCGGATCGCCTCCTCAGGCAATTCGCGGCCGATGAAGACGAGCCGGCTCTCGCGCGGCTCGCCGTCCTTCCACTTCCGCTGGTGGTTGCCCTCCAGCATCATGTGGACGCCCTGGAAGACGTAGCGATCCTCGTCGTCGTGGAAGGCGAGGATGCCCTTGGAGCGCAGGATCTTGCCGCCCTCGACCTGCACCAGGTTCTGCAGCCAGGGCATGAACATGTTGGGATCGAGCGGCTTGTCCGTCTTGAGCGAGAGCGACTGCATCTCCTCGTCGTGATAATGCTTCAGGCCGTTGCCGTGATGATGATCGTGGCCGTGATGGTGGTGATGATCATGGTCGTGGTCATGATCGTCGGCCTCCAGGAAATCCGGCTCGATGTCGAGGATGCGGTCGAGGTCGAACGCGCCGCGGTCGAGCACGTCGGCCAGCGCCACCGAGCAGCGCTCGGTGCGGTGGAGTTTCGCATAGGGGTTGATGCCGCGAATGCGGGCCTCGACCTCGGCGAGCTCGCCCTTGTTGACGAGGTCGGTCTTGTTCAGCACGATGACGTCGGCAAAGGCGATCTGGTTCTTGGCCTCGGGTGCATCCTTCAAACGGTCGGACAGCCACTTTGCGTCGGCGACCGTGACCACCGCGTCGAGCCGCGCGTTCTTCTGCACGTCCTCGTCGACGAAGAAGGTCTGGGCGACCGGCGCCGGATCGGCGAGACCGGTGGTCTCGACGATGATGGCGTCGAACTTGCCCTTGCGCTTCATCAGGCCGTCCATGATGCGGACGAGGTCGCCGCGCACGGTGCAGCAGATGCAACCATTGTTCATCTCGAACACTTCCTCATCGGCGCCGATGATGAGGTCGTTGTCGATGCCGATCTCGCCGAATTCGTTGACGATGACGGCGTATTTCTTGCCGTGGTTCTCGGACAGGATGCGGTTCAAGAGCGTGGTCTTGCCGGCACCGAGATAGCCGGTCAGGACGGTCACGGGAATCTTTTGGGAGGTCGCGTCAGACATAACAACTCCGGACTTTAAGGCTTTTTTCGCGCGACGCGAGGCGGGGTGGCCCCTGCCCTAGTGGTCAAGCGCGCTGGTCAGGGCCTTTATATTGTGCCTGACCATGTCAATGTAAGTGGGTGCAGGCCCCTTTTCGCCGGTCAAACCGTCCGAAATCAGGGTCCCGCCGACCCTTGCGCCAGTCTCGGCCGCGATCCGCCGGATCAGCCGGTCGTCGCTGATATTTTCGAGGAACACGGCCGGGATTTTCTGGGCCTTGATCTGGCCGATGATGGCCGCAATGTCGCGCGCGCTGGGTTCGGTTTCCGTCGAGACGCCCAGGGGAGCGATGAACCGGATACCGTACTCGGCGGAAAAATAGCCGAAGGCGTCGTGGGTGGAGATCACCTTGCGCCGCTCTGGCGGGATTTTCGCCACGGCGTCGCGGACCTCGCGGTCCAGTGTTTCGAGCTTTTCCAGATAGGCCTTGGCCTGGGCGAGGAAGAAGTCCGCCTCGGCCGGGACGGCCGCGGCGAGCGCATTGGCGATGTCGGTCACGTAGATCTTGGCGTTCGGGATGGACTGCCAGGCGTGGGGATCCGCGGCTGAGCCGAGCTTCAGCGGTGCGATGCCGGCACTGGCCGTGACGACCGTTGCCTTGCCGCCGGAGGATTGGACGAGACGCGGCAACCAGCCCTCGAGGCCGAGTCCATTGACGATGACGAGCTTTGCATCCGCGATCCGCTTCGCGTCGGCGGGCGCCGGCGTATAGACGTGGACGTCGCTGTCGGCGCCGACCAGCGTCGTCAGATTGACGCGGTCACCACCGACGTTGCGGACGAAATCGCCGAGGATCGAGAAGCTTGCGACCACGTTGAGCCGCTCCGCAGCATGCAGCGGCGAGCCAATCAGCAACAGCGCACAAAGCAGGATGAGCCGCATCGTCACGCTTCCAGATGCCGGCCGGGAAACAGCTGCCGGACGATACCGCCGACGCGGCCGAACAGGACGGAGACCACGTAGAGCACCGTCGCCACGAGAATGATCGCTGGGCCCGATGGCACGCGGGTCTGAAACGACAGCACGAGGCCCGCATAGCCCGAGACTGCGGCAGCAACGACGGCGATGCAAATCATGGCGGTGAGATCGCGCGACCAGAACCGCGCGATGCCAGCCGGCAATATCATGAGGCCGACCGCAAGCAGCGTGCCGAGCGCCTGAAAGCCGTTGACGAGGTTGATGACGACGAGCGCGAGGAAGGCGAGATGCGCAGGTCCCCCGGCGCGGCTGACGGTGCGCAGGAACAGGGGGTCGACACTCTCGATCACCAGCGGGCGGTAGATCACCGCGAGCACCAGCAGCGTGACCGTGGCGTTGAAAGCCACCACCAGCAGCGTCTGATCGTCCATCGCCAGGATGTTGCCAAACAGCACGTGGAGCAGATCGATATTGGTGCCCTTGATCGAGACGATGGTGACGCCGAGCGCGAGCGAGGCCAGATAGAAGGTCGCGAGCGAAGCGTCCTCCTTCAGCCCGGTCGAGCGCGCGACCACGCCGGCGAGGATCGCCACCGCAAAGCCGGCGATCAGGCCCCCGGCCGTCATCGCGAACAGGTTGAGACCGGAGAGCAGGAAGCCGATTGCGGCGCCGGGCAAGATCGCATGCGCCATGGCGTCGCCGACGAGGCTCATCCGCCGCAGCATCAGGAACACGCCGATCGGCGCGCCGGCCAGCGCCAGCGCGATCGCGGCGGCGAGCGCCCGCCGCATGAACTCGAATTCGGTGAACGGACCGATCAGCGCATCATAGATCATCGGATATCAGGCCGCCCGCGAGCCGATATCGTCGGCCGCGCAGGCCGCGGCGGTATCGTCGAAAGCCTCGCACATCCGCATCGCGACCATCAGGTTTTCCGGCGTCAGCACCTCCGCCGTCGGGCCCCACGCGACCGGGCCCCGCGCCAGCACCAGCGTCTCGGTGAAATGGTTGCGCACCATCTCCATGTCGTGCAGTGCGGCGAGCACGGTGCGGCCCTCGACATGCCAGCGCTTCACCAGCGCGAGCAGATCGGCCGTGGTCTTGCTGTCGATGGCGTTGAACGGCTCGTCCAGCACGATCAGGCTCGCGTCCTGAAGCAGCACACGCGCAAACAGCACGCGCTGCATTTGGCCGCCGGAGAGCGTGCCGATCGGACGGTTCTCGAAACCGCTGAGGCCAACGGACGCGATCGCACGACGTATCTTTTCGCGCGCGGCCTTGCCGATGCCGCCGAACAGGCCGGCCCCGCGCCACAGCCCGGTGCTGACGAAATCGAACACCGAGATCGGGAAGCTGCGGTCGATCTCCGCGCTTTGCGGCAGATAGGCGATGTCTCTGCTGTCGAGCCCGCCGAGATGGATGCTGCCGTCGAGCGGTTTGAGGATGCCGACGATGCCGCGCAGCAGCGTCGACTTGCCGGCGCCGTTCGGACCGATCACGGCGACCAGCGCGCCTCGCACAACCTCGCCGTTGAGATGGTGCACGGCCGGATGCCGGTCATAGCCCAGCGTGACGTTGTGAAAGTGCAGCGCTGCCATGGTCACCTCATCGCCAGGAAGACGATGCCCCAGAGCACGGCGCAGACGGCGAGCGCGGCCGCGAGACGGCCCGCCATGGTCATGCGCAGGATCGACCAGGGCGCCGCCTGGGCCGGATGCGGTGAGGCCGCATCGTGAACATGGGCGTGGATGTGGTCGTGCCCATGCGAATGCCCGTGGCCATGAGAATGGCCATGGGCATGGTCGTGATGGTGAGCGTGTGACGCGGCAGGAACCATCCCAGAACGTTATATTATAACATTACGCCTGTCCACGGCTGGCTGTCATCCCGGGCTCAGGGCTTACCGATCACCATGGCGATGGCGGCCGCCACGAACGGGAACGGCACCGAGACGGCGCAGCGGAACCAGACGAAGCGGGCTGGCATGAACGGGATTTCCCACAGAATCACCCGCTGGAAGGCGAACAGCGCCCAGGCGACGACATAGGCGACCACTTGCGGCACCCCACCGCCCGACTTCAGCGCCACGGTGCCGATGGAGAAGCCGACCACGGGGCCGCCGGGCGTGGCCGCGCCGGCGATCGCGGCGGTGGCAACCCCAAGCCAGCCACTATCCGGGCCGAGCCAGCCGGTAATCACCTCCTGGGGGATGATGGCGGCGATGTAGCCGGAGCCGATCACCCCCAGCGCGATCCGCGGCACGATGTTGACGAAATCCATCGAGCCTTCGCGCAAGGATGCCTTGAACACCGGCGGGCCGCGGCGAAACGCGATCAGGCCGACGCCGAGCACCGAGCCCCACAACAGGATGTCGATCAGAAGCGCTGCGCTCAACTCTCGTCGTCCTTCGCAAGCTGCTTCGGATAGAGCCTGATATAGACGAAGCGGCCGAGGGCGCCGGCGAGCACCGGCAGCGGCAGCGAGATCACGATCCGCCACAGCGTGAAATCGGTGCCCATGATCGGGATTTCCCAGGCGACCGCCCGGCCGTAGCCGATCAGCGTCCAGCTCACGACCATGGCGATGGTGGCGCCGAAATCGGCGCCAACCGCGAGCAGCGCGCTCGCCACGGGATAAGCGGTGAAGGGACCGCCGGGCAAAATTGCGCCGAAGGCGGTGCCGATCAGAAGGCCCATCAGGCCGGATTTCGGCCCGAGCGAGCGAGAGACTTTTTCGTGCGGCAGGATCTCGGAGATGAAGGCGCCGAGCAGGCAGCCGGCCAGCACGCGCGGCAGGATGCCAGAGAACAGCGAGAGATCGTGGGTGAGGATGTCGAGAACGCCGGCGCTGCCATCACGCCGCCAGACCAGCGCCGCGCTGACCGCCACCAGGGCCGCGATGATGATGGTCGACCAGCCGATCGGCTTGCGCACACGCCCCGGCCGCGGCTCGGACTCCGCGTCCTCGGCGGGCGCCGGGTCTTTCGGGGAAGGTTCTGACAACGGGCTCGGGTCGGATCGAGGGTGATGCCCGTCCTGATTAAGGGCGCCGGCGAGGTGATGCAAACGGTGTGATGACAGACCCATGCGCGCACCACGCAGGGCAATTCCGCACAGCAAAAAAGGCGGCCCGCTGGTGCGACCGCCCTTTTACTTCCGTCATTCCGGGGCGCACGAAGTGCGAACCCGGAATGACGAGGTGAGAACTCACGCCTTCTCGAACAGGGACTCCACGTATTCCCAGTTCACGAGGTTCTCGACGAACGCCTTGAGATAGTCCGGGCGGCGGTTGCGGTAGTCGATGTAGTAGGAATGCTCCCAGACGTCGCAGCCGAGGATCGGGGTAGCGCCGTGCACCAGCGGATTCTCGCCATTCGGGGTCTTGGAGATCTCGAGCTTGCCGTTCTTGACCTGGAGCCAGCACCAGCCGGAGCCGAACTGGCCGACGCCGGCCGCCTGGAAGTCGGTCTTGAACTTATCGAAGCCGCCGAGGTCCTCGTTGATCTTCTTCTCGAGCTTGGCAGGCAGCTTGGTGCCGCCGCCATTGGGCTTCATCCAGCTCCAGAAGTGGATGTGGTTGTAGTGCTGGCCGGCATTGTTGAACACCGCGGGGTTCTTGCCGAACGAGCCCTTGACGATCTCTTCAAGGGACTTGCCTTCCCATTCGGTCCCCTTGAGCGCGTTGTTGCCGTTGGTGACGTAGGCCTGATGATGCTTGTCGTGGTGATATTCCAGCGTCTCCTTCGACATGTACTGGCCGAGGGCGTCATAGGCGTAAGGGAGTGGGGGCAGCGTAAAGGTCATGGGTTGTTGTCCGCAACTGGTGGGGAACGAGTTCTAACGGTTACCCCTTATAGAAGGTTCCGCCGCCATTAAATACCTCAGAATTTCGAAAACGCGGGATGGGGATGCTTGGCACGATTGCATAAAATCGTCGCAGCACGCGGACACCGCGCGGTCGTGATGGCTCGATGCAAATTATCATTGCCTTTGAGGCGCTTATGGCAGAACGAATTCCCTACGCACCGACGTTGCGAGAGACAGAGCCATGAGCATCGAGATCGACATTTTGAACGGCGACGCCTCGTGGCCGATTGCGGAGCCGCTTCTTCAGGCGGTCTGGGGACCGCAATTGGTCGCGAATAAGCCCTGGGCTCACGTCAAATGGGACAACGCCCATCTTCGTGTGCTGCTCGAAACGCCCGAGGACGGCCTCGTCTGCCATGTCGGCATCTACTTCCGCACCGTCACCTGGAACGGGCAGAAAGTTCACGTCGGCGGCATCGGCGGCGTCTGCACGCGCGAGGACCGGCGCGGCCGCGGCTACGCGACGATCGCGATCGACGCGGCGGTGCATACCATGCGCGCCAACGAGGCGGTCCGCTTCGGGCTGCTGTTCTGCGAGCCGCACAATTTCGCGTTCTACGAGGCCCGCAAATGGCAGCCCTTCAAGGGCGAGGTCTATTGCGAGCAGCCGGAGGGGCGGATCCGCTTCGACTACATGGCGCCCTACGTCTTCGACATCGTCCGCGCGCCGACGCTGGGCACCATCGACCTATGCGGCCTGCCCTGGTGAGCCCTGCGTGAGCAAGGGCTGCGCCGGCCGCCTCATACCCTATAATATGTCGATCATCATCCAATATTCCGCACCGTGGCACATGACGATCGACGCCCCTGCAGACGCCGTCCCGCCGGTTGCCCCGGTCGCTTCCCCAATCGCCAGCCTCCTGACCGCGCCGATCCTGCCGACGCTGCTGCGGCTCGCGATCCCCAACATGATCGCGATGGTCGGCAGCACGCTGGTTGCGGTGGCCGAGACCTCCTATATCGGCCGGCTCGGCACCATTCCGCTCGCCGCGATCGCGCTGGTATTTCCGTTCGCGATGCTGACGCAGATGATGAGCGCGGGCGCGATGGGCGGCGGGGTATCGTCGGCGATCAGCCGCGCGCTCGGTGCGGGGAATAGCGACCGCGCCGCGACGCTGGCGCTGCATGCCGCCATCATCGGCTTCTGCGGCGGGCTGTTCTTCACGGTGATGATGCTGGTCTTTGGCCGCTCCTTCTTCGCGCTGCTCGGGGGACGCGAGCGCGTGCTTGAGGAGGCCTCTGGCTATTCGCAGGTGCTGTTCTCCGGCGCGGTCGCGATCTGGCTCGTCAACACACTTGCCTCCGTGATCCGCGGCACCGGCGACATGCGCCTGCCTTCGATGACGCTGATCGGGGCGAGCGTGCTCCAGATCGCGCTCGGCGGCACGCTGGGGCTCGGCCTGTTCGGCGTACCGCAATTCGGCATGCCGGGCGTCGCAAGCGGCCAGCTGATCGCGTTCGGCTGCGCCGCGATCTTCTTCCTCTGGTATCTCTTGTCCGGGCGCAGCCGGTTGCCGCTCGATTTCCGCACCTTCCATTTCGAGCGCGCGATGTTCCTGGACATCCTCAAAGTCGGCGCGGTGGCCTGCTTGTCGCCGCTCCAGACCGTGCTCACCATTCTGATCTTCACAAAGATCCTCGCGACCTTCGGCACCGAGATGCTGGCCGGCTACGGCATCGGATCGCGGCTGGAGTTCTTGCTGATCCCGATCACTTTCGCCTTCGGTATCGCCTCGGTGCCGATGGTCGGCATCGCGATCGGCGCCGGTCATGTGACGCGCGCGCGGCATGTGGCCTGGACGGCGGCTGCGGCCTCCGGACTCACGGTCGGCCTGATCGGCCTCGCCGTCGCACTTGCTCCGTCGCTGTGGGTCGCACTGTTCACGCGGGATCCCGGCGTCACAGCCGCCGCGCACAGCTATTTCCGCTGGGCAGGTCCGGCCTTCGTGTTCTTCGGCATGGGCGTGTCGCTGTATTTCTCCTCGCAAGGCGCCGCACGCGTCGGCGGTCCCGTGCTCGCTTCCACCGCACGGCTGCTGATCGTCGCGATCGGCGGGATCGGTCTCATGATGGCGCAGGCGCCGGCCTGGACCTTGTTCGCGCTGGTCGGCGGCGCCATGGTCGTGTTCGGGCTGTCGACCGCGGCCTCGGTCGCCCTCGTGCGATGGGGCAAATGATCGCAGGCAGATATTCAGCCAATGAACGCAGGAATGTGATTCCAGCCGGCGTTGCACTATCCTGCCGGGCTGCTATGGAGGCGCCGTCATTTTCGGGGGCTCTCTCCATGTTCGGCAGATTCGCGATTCCTTTCGTCCTCCTGGCTGCTCTGCTTGGCGCAACGAGCGCCCATGCGCAGAGCGCTGACGGGACCTGGCTGACCCAGGCGGGCGATGCACGCGTCAAGATCAGCAAATGCGGCGGCGGCATCTGCGGCCATATCGTCTGGCTGCGCGAGCCCTATGACACCTCAACCGGCCAGCCCGCCACCGACAGCAAGAATCCCAATCCCGCGCTCGCCAGGCGCCCGATGATCGGCCTGCCATTGTTCAGCGGCATGGAGCCGGCGGGACCGAACAAATGGTCGGGCCAGATCTACAATGCCGACGACGGCAGCACCTATGCGAGCAACATCAGCCTCACCGGCGCGGAAACGCTTCGGGTCGAAGGCTGCGTCGGCGCGCTCTGCGGCGGTGAAACCTGGACGCGCGCGGGGCGCTGAGGACAGTAATGCTCTCGTGCCCCGGACGCAGCGCAGCACATAGTGATGCGCTGCTGAGCCGGGGCCCATTGCGGCGCTCTGGGTCCCGGCTCTGCGCAGCGTCACCATAGCGCGTCGAAGACGCGCGTGAACGCGCTTTCGGTGCCGCAGCGCGTCCGGGACACGGAACCCTTACGCCGCCATCGCCTTCAACGCCGTCGCCGCCGATGCATAGCCGCCCCGCGCACCGTCGATGAAGTGGACGTGGTCGCTGCGCAGCGCCGACGGCGTGAAGCAGGTCATCATCGCGGCATCCTGCCGGTGCAGGCCGTAGCGCACGATGCCGTCGCGCGCGGCGGCCGCGAGACGATCGCTCAACGCGCGCTCGAGCTGCGGGGTGCAGTCCAGAATCATGCGCAGGCCGTCGTCATATTTGCGGAAGTCCGAGTTCTCGACGACCTGGCGCTTGTAGAGGCTGGGCACGAAACCGCCGATCTTGATGTCGAAGCGCATGATGAGATAGGCGAACAGCGTATAGGCCAGCACGCTGGCTCTGCGCGCGAGCAGCGGACCGCCGCGCCTGGTGCGGGCTTCGAATTCCACCCCCTGCGGCGGCCATTTCAGCGGCGGCCCCTGCGGCGGCACCGGGCGGCCGCCTTCCGGGCTGCGCTCCACGAGATGGATGATGTCCTCGATCACCTTGCGGAAGGCGTGCGAATCGACGCCGCGCGTCGGCATCACCAGCACCGACAGGATCAGGCCGCGCGCAGCCGGCATCACCTCGAAGCGGCACGACAGGCCCGAGAGGTCCGGTTGTGCGCCGGCGGGCGCCTCCTCGACCGCAAACTCGCCGCGCTTCATCGCGGCGTCGGCCCAGGCAAGCCCGCCGCCCGAGAACATCGCGTAGGACAGGTTTGCCGACGGCCCGAAGCGGGCGACGCGCACGTCAAGACCTTGAGCGCGAATGACGCTGACCGGCACCAGTGCGACGCGCATGGTCAGATCGAGATCTTCTCGCACCCAGGTCGCGGTCGCAGCCAGTGCCTCGCGGGCAAGTTCGATATCGTCCGGCGCAACCGCGAAGCTCGCGCCGTCGCCGCCAAACACGAAGGGGAATTCCCGCCCCTCCAGCGCATTGGTCATCGCCGCGATCACGGCGGCACCGGCCATGTTCACCGCCTTGTAGCGCTGCGCCGCGATCGCCTTGGTCGAATCGACGATGTCGGCAACGCCGATGCTCCAGTCGTCCGGCAGCGGCGAATACAGCACCGGATCCATCAGGCTGGTGAAGCCGCGGAAGACCGGAATGCCGCTGTAGAAGGATTCGCCTGAGGTCATCGGGAATGCCGGATGGCTGGAATACGAGACAAATACGTGGCAGGATCGATCCGGGTTCGCTGGCCGGCCTCCCCTTTCGATCATTGGCCGAAACGGCCTCCGACAACAAGATGCGGCCGCGCTGCAATGCCGCGGCGGGTCATTGATCGGCATCAAACGACCGCCGGGGGAGAGCGGCTATCGTTTGTCAGTTTTAAGGGTTGCATGGGATGATCGAGGTGTCCGACTTCGGCAGCAAGGACTCCACCCCTCCGGTCCGCCGACGCACGGGCATCGACCCGATCAGCGCAGTGAAGATGCCCGAACGACTGACGGCAGCCGTCGATGCCTGGGCGGAAGCGCACTACCTGACCCGCTCGGATGCGATCTGCAAGCTGATCGAGCTGGGCCTGAAGATCGCCCCCCCGGCCCTCACGTCGGCGCACCCGATCGCATCGGACGCCACCAAGATCGAAGAGATCGCAGTACACGAGATCGAGTCGCTGCTCGATCCCGCCCTGCCGGCAGACGAACGCGAGCGCCGCGTCCGCCGCCTCACCGAAGGGCCGCCGGAATTTTCGCACGAACGAATTGACCTGCCGAAGGACTTGCCGAAGCAGCGGACGTGATAGCTGAATTAGTGCAGCTTCTCGTCTTGATGCTTGCGCAAGGTGTCGAGAGACGCATCATGGCAGCCGATCAGGCGAACGAATTGCTGCGGGTACATTTCATGCCCGTGACTGCCGGAATTCTGATGCGTCATCGGCGGGGAGTGGACATCGTCCGGCTCCGCACGGGATTGCTCCGTGTGGCCCTGATTTGAAGCCGTCATGCTTGGCGCGGTCATGGACTGCTCCCCCTGTCGATTAGGGCAGATCGATTGACGTAACCCAACCGATTATAGAACATTTTACGACCAAATCCGGCTGGATGTCATTGTGCCGGATCAACGCGATCATGGCGGCAGAGTTCCGCTTATGCCGTATTCCCCGCGTCGACCGTGAACACCGTCCCGGTGACATTGCGGCCGCCTTCTCCCAGCAGGTATTCCACCATGCGCGCGACGTCGCCCGTCTCCGGCAGGCGACGCAGCGCGCTGCGGCCGGCGATGCGCTTGCGTCCCTCGTCGGAGAGATTGTGGGTGAGCTCGGTGTCGATGAAGCCCGGAGCGATCGCATTCACGGTGATGCCGAGCTTGCCGACCTCGCGCGCGAGCGAGCGGGTGAAGCCGGTGGCGGCCGCCTTGGTCGCGCCGTAGACCGACAGGCCGTTGTAGCCCGTGGTCGCGATGATCGAGGAGATGTTGATGATGCGGCCGGCACCATCGGCCATCATCTGCCGCGCGACATATTTGGTGAGGATGATCGGCGACAGCACGTTGAGCTGCACCAGCGCCGCAATCTCCGAATTGTGCATGGTGGCGAGCAGGCCTTCGGTGCCGAGGCCGGCATTGTTGACGAGGCCGTAGATCGGGCCGAACTCGTCGCGCACCAGTTTTGCGAAGGCCGGGATCGCGTCGATCACGGCGAGATCGCAGGCGCGGAAATGCAGGCGCCCCTCGGCCTCGGCAATCGCGCCCTTGAGCTCGTCGCTTTCGCGCCGCGCGGCCGCGATCACGTTGAAGCCTGCACCAACGAGGCGCCTCGCAATCGCAAGGCCGATGCCGCGGCTGCCGCCGGTGACGAGAACGTTATGCATCGGTGCGCGCCAGTTTTCCGGCCGGGGTGACGTCGAGCGCCTCGACGAAGCGGATCACCGCCGGCACCTTGTGGGACGCGAGCTGGGCGCGACACTGATCCAGGATCTGGTCGCGGATCTCCTTCGCGCGCGCCGGATCGGTGCCGTCGGTGAGGATCACGTCGGCAACGACGATGCCGCCGGTGATCGGGCTCTTGCGGGATTTGGCCCGCGACATCCGCACGTCGGGATGGCGGTTGATCACCGCCTCGATCTCCTCGGGGTGGACCTTCAGCCCGCCGATATTGATGATGCCGCCGCGGCGCCCGACGAAATAATAGCGGTCGCCGCGCAGCTCGACGATGTCGCCGCTGTCGACGAAGCCGTCGGCATCGGTGAGCGCCGCCGCATTGCGGCCGACATAGGCATGCGCGGTGCGCGCCGAGCGGATCCGCAGCGAGCCGTCGACGACCTTCATCTCGACGCCATTGCGGTTGCCGAGATAGTCGGCCGGAAAACCCTCGAGCCCGTCATTGACCGCGAAGCCGACGCCAGCCTCGGTCGAGGCGTAGGCGTGGCCGACGGAGGCATTCGGGAACGCCGCCTTCAGGCCGTCGAGCACGGCCTGGTCGGCGATCTCGCCGGAGAGACGGACGTAGCGAGGTGCGAATTGCGCGGCCGAGCCGCTCATCAGGAGCTTGCGCCAATGCGAGGGCGTGCCGGAGATATGCGAGACGCCGCGCGCGTTCAGCCGCACGACGTGATCGGCCAATGCCTCATGCGGGTCCGACAGCACCATCGAGCCGCCGGAGAGGATAGCCCGGAGGAAGATTTGCAGGCCGCCATAGCGGCGAATGTCGTAGAACGTCGCCCAGACCGGCGCAGGTCCGCGCGCAGGACCTTCGGCAACGATCGCGCCGGTCAACGCTTCCAGCGTATGGCCGGCGATCTTTGGCACGCCTGAGGTGCCCGAGGTCAGCATCAGCCATTCGGTGGCGCGCTCGGTCCTGGCCGGCGCGGCGGCTTGAAGCGGCAAATGCGCGGCGACGACCAGCGGCACGCCGGTCTCCGCCCAGCGACCGGGCTCGTCGGTGACGACGGCATCGATCCCGGCATCCGCGATCAAGGTGTCGAGATGCGCCGGGTTGAGATCGGGCGGACACAGCAGCATGCGACGGGCGATGCCGTCGAGCTCGATCATGGCAAGGCCCGACCGGAGCTGGTCGGACAGCCTGAGCAGCATGGCGCGGCCGGACAATTCGTGCAGCCGGCCGCCCAAAACCGTGTGCGACAGGATGTCGGTCAGCGACACGACGTCGTGCGCATCGGAGATCGTGCGGCCCTTCAGCTCCGCGCCGAGATGGTCGCGAAGCGCAAAGATCTCACGCGGGGACATTTTCGTAGGCCCGCACGAAATCGCCCACCGTGGCGGGGAACGCGGCATCCTCGGAAATGGTGAAAGGGTCGACGCCGGTCTCGTCCTCGAGGCGCGCCACAAGAATCGCGAAGGCGAGCGAGTCGAAGCCCGTCTCGTGCAGGGACAGATCGTCCGACAGTGCGGGAAGCGTGACGTGCTGCTCCTTGGCGATCTGCTGGATCGCTTCAATGACCTTAGACCTTACCGACATGGCTGGCTCGCTTTTTGTTATCGATTTCGGTGTTGCGGCGGCTCTTGATGACCGCCTCCCCATGGCCGTCTGTTTACCCGACAGAAGTAAATGGCTTCTTGGACAATTCAGATAAAATTGGACCTATCTCTCGATTTTGGTGCCGCTACAGCCTGATCGTACCGTCCGAGATCGCCGCATACGCCTGCCCGTCCAGCGCCACATAGGCACCGGACTTCGGATCGAGCACGAACAGCGGATCGGAGATCGCGGCCGGATCAAATCCCTCACGCGCGAGATCCCCCTTCTTCTGCTTGAAGGTCTCGGTGGCATCGAGCTCGCACGAGATGCGGATGAAGACCGGGCGGGCGTAAGCCGGCAGGCGTTGCGCGAGATGGGCAGGCAGCGCGGTGATGTCAAAACCCTCGTTCACGACGATTGCGCTCATGCCGGCCCGGCCGTCGGTGCCGGGAATGCTGACGCCGTAGGTGGTGGCATCGACCACGCCGGTGAAATCGCGCACGGCGTCGTTGACCTCCGAGGTCGCGACGTTCTCGCCCTTCCAGCGGAAGGTGTCGCCGATGCGGTCGACGAAATGGAAAAAACCCTTGTCGTCGATCCGCATCAGATCGCCGGTACGGAACCAGGCATCGCCCTTGGCAAAGACGTCGCGCAGGATCTTCGTCTCGGTCTCACCGACATCGGTGTAGCCCTCGAAGCGGCCGCCGCCCTCCTCCGCGGTGCCGATGCGGCCGATGGCTTCGCCGGCCTCGCCGCGCGCGCATGCGATGCAGAAGCCCTCGTCATTGCGCAGCGGCGCACCGCTATCCGGGTCGAGCTTGACGAGACTGGCCGGAAAGCGGTGCGCGAGCAGCGGCGGGATGCGCCCGATCGCGCCCGGCTGTCCCTCAACGTTGAACAGCGAGAAATTGCCTTCCGTCGCCGCGTAGAATTCGAGGATGCGCGGAATGGAAAAGCGCGCCTGGAAATCTTCCCAGATGTCGCCGCGCAGGCCGTTGCCGCAGACGAGCCGCAAGCGGTGCCGGTTCTCGTATTCCGACGGCGGCGCCTTGAGCAGATAGCGGCAGAGCTCGCCGATATACTGGAACAGCGTGCAGTCATGCCGCACGATGTCGGACCAGAAATGCGAGGCCGAGAACCTCTCGGCAAGCACCACCGAGCCGCCGGCAGCCAGCATGCTGCACGGCGCGACGATGCCGCCGACCGAGTGGAACAGCGGCAGGCAATCGTAGAGCCGGTCCTGCGGGCTCGCGCCGGTGAGACCGGCGAACCAGAAGCCCCAATTGAGGATGCGGCGGTGGCTGATGCTCGCCGCCTTGGGCAGGCCAGTGGTGCCCGAGGTGTAGATCAGCAGCGCACGGTCGTCGATCGTGACGTCGCCATGCTCCTCCGCGAGGAGCGGACCGTCGTCGAGCACGGCGAGCGCGACGTCGATGGCACGCTCACCGCGGGCATCGCCGTGAGTCCAGATCTTTGCCTCTGTCTTCAGATAGGGCTTCGCGCTCTCCAGCGTCGCCATCGCATCGTGCGCGACGATGATATGCGCCGGCCTTGCGACGTCGAGGCAATGCGCGAGCGATTGGCCGACGAGCTTGGTGTTGATCAGTGCAACCACGCCGCCGATCCGGCTGATGCCGAGCCAGGCGGCAACATAGTCGGCGCGGTTCGGCATGATCAGCGCAACGGTATCGCCCTTGGCCACGCCGACCGAGCGCGCCCAGCGCGCATAGCGGTTGATGCGCTTCGACAAGCCTTCATAGTCGAGCGCTGCGTCATCCGTGACCAGTGCGATGCGACCGGGCTGGCGCCGCGCCCAATCGTCGACAACGTCGGCGAACAGCCGGCCCGGTAGCGTCTCGATCCGCGCGGTGAGCTCGATGGCCTTCAGCCAGATCTTCGATGCCGACGGCGCGCGCGCGGCTTTCGTTTGCTCGATGACGCCGGTGGTCATGCCGTTCATGCTTTCGGAACGTGTCTGCTGGTCCCGGCAGCTTAGTCCACGGCGCCCTGCCCAGGCGTTAAGAGACAAGGTAAAAGCCGGTTAGTGCGCGATTAACTCTAGTGATCCTTTACCGGGCCGGCCCGATCGGCGTGCGACCTAGCGCTGCGCGTGTCCCCCAGCCCCGCTTGCGGCCGGCGATCCCCCGGCGCTAACCGCTTCGCCTGTAACGCAGGCGCGGCGGCGCGTTGACCGTATAATACGGATTGAGGTCACAGGTCGCGGCACGCCCCGAAGCGGTGGCGCGGCACTGCGCAAGAGAGGTGAAGGAGCAGTCATACCAGTCCCCGCCACCGCCATTCGCGCCGGAATAGACGTGCATGCAGACGGGATAGCGGGGATCGAAGGTCTGCCCATGCGACGGCGCGGCGGCGAGCAAGGCACCGACGGCGATGGTCAGGCCGAGCGGACGATGCAACGTGAATATCCGCGAAAACGGCATTGCGGACCGCTAGTGTTGTTTCTTGTGGCGCCGGCGCGGCGGCGGGCGTTCGTCGAAGGCGTAATAGGGATTGAGGTCGCAGCTCGCCGCGCGGCCCGACGCCGTGGCGCGGCACTGCGGCAGCGACGTGAAGGAGCAGTCGTAATAGTCACCGCCGCCACCGGCGAAGCCACCGGGCGTATAGACGTGCATGCACACGGGATAGCGGGGATCGTAGGTCTGCGCGCTGGCATCGGCCGCGACGAACAGCGCGGCAACCGCCGTGAGGGTCAAAGTCAGCAAACGCATGGAGAAATCCTCAAGTCAGTAGCCGCCGGCGGATCGGAGGCCGGCGGCTTCATATGGCATAACACCACGGCGGACGCGACTGTTCCTGGAGATAGATGACGGCAAGGTGAGTACGGTGGGGCTGCGGCGCTACGCGCCCAGCCCCTGCAACACGAGCCGGTTCAGCCTTGCCGCGAACGCCGCCGGGTCTTCCGGCAATTCGCCGTCCAGGATCTGCGCCTGTTCGAGCAGGAGCAGGCTGAGATCGTCGACGACCTTCGAGCCAGCTTGCGCCTTGGTGACTGCGGTGACCAGCGGATGGCGCAGGTTGATCTCGAGGATCGGCTTGGTCTTCATGCCGCGGTTCTGCTGCGCCAAGATGCGCTCGAGCTCGCGGCTGGGGCCCTGGCTGTCGGCGACGAGGCAGGAGGCCGAGCTGGTGAGGCGCGTCGAGGCCTTGACGTCGCTGACGCGCTCCCCGAGCGCGGCCTTGATCACGGCGATGGTGGCCGCTTCATCCGCGGCCGGCTCGTCCTTCTTCGCCTCGTCCGCCTCGTCGAGGCGCGGAATCAGGTCGAGATTGAGATCGCCCTGGCTCAGCGACTTCAGCGGCTTGCCTTCGAACTCCGACGGCATCGAGGTCCAGAAGGCATCGACAGGATCGGACAGCAGCAGCACCTCGATGCCGCGCGCGGTCGCAGCTTCCAGCCGCGGATTGGACTTCAGCCGCTCGATGCTGTCGCCGACGAGATAATAGATCTCGGTCTGGTTCGGCTTGAAATCGGCGATGACCTGCTTCAGCGACCGCTTGTCGCCCGACGTGGTGGTGAAGCGCGACAGCGCGAGCAGCTTTTCGCGCCGCTCGAAATCCTCGTAGATGCCTTCCTTCAGCACCGCGCCGAAGGCGTCCCAGATCTTGGCAAAATTCTCCGGGTCCTTGTCGGCAAGGCTTTCGAGCTCGGATACGCCCCGGGTCGCCACGGCTTTGCGGATCTGCGCGAGCTGCGGATTGTTCTGGAGCATCTCGCGCGAAATGTTGAGCGGGAGATCCTCGCTGTCGACGACGCCGCGGATGAAACGCAAGTACCCCGGCAACAGATCGGCATCATCGGTGATGAAGACGCGCCGGACGTAGAGCTTCACCCGCCCCTTGCGGTTCGGCTCGAACAGGTCGAACGGCTTGGTCGAGGGCGCAAACAGCAGCACGGCGTAGGAGTAGCGCCCTTCCGCGCGGTAGTGCAGCGTCATCGCGGGATCGTCGAAGGCGGAGGCTATCTGCTGATAGGCTTTCTTGTAGTCGTCTGCCGTCAGCTCGGATTTGGAGCGCTGCCACAGCGCGCTCGCCGAATTGATCTGGCGCGGCTCGCCCTCTTCGGGCACCAGCTCGATCGGAAACAGTATGTTGTCGGAATAGGCCGTGACGATGCGCTCGATCTCGTAGGTCTCGAGGTATTTCTTGGCGTCGTCCTTCAGGTGCAGCACGATCTCGGTACCGCGCGTCACGCGCGCCGCCTCCTCGTCGCTGGCACGGGCGATTTCGAAGCCGGAGCCGCCGGAGGACGTCCAGGTCCAGACGTCGCTCTCGCCGGCGCGGCGGCTGATCACGACGATCTTCTCGGCGACCATGAAGGCGGAATAGAAGCCGACGCCGAACTGGCCGATCAGGCCGAGCCCGTCCTTGGCCTCTTTCAGCTTGGACACGAACGCCTTGGTGCCGGAACGGGCGATGGTGCCGAGGTGGTCGATCAGCTCCTGCCGCTCCATGCCGATGCCGTTGTCGGCGATGGTGAGCGTTTTGGCCGTCTTGTTCGGGACGATGCGGATCCTGAGCGCGTCGCCCTCGCCCAGCAGAGCCGGACTTGCGATGGCCTCGTAGCGCAGCTTGTCGCAGGCATCGGAGGCATTGGAGATGAGTTCGCGGAGGAAGATGTCGGTTTCCGAATAAACGGAGTGCACCATCAGGTGCAGCAGTTCGGAAACTTCGGCCTGGAAAGGCTGCGTATGCACAGCCGTATCTGACGTCGTCATGCGCTTACCCGGTCAAAACAAAACGGAGGAACCCGGATATAGCGCGAGGCGACGGCGGATCAAGAGGATGTGAAGCATCCGCCCGGCGGGGCCGCCTCACAACAGGCCCGGATCAGGTCACGCAGCGGCCGGGCTGGAGCAGCCTGGCGACCTCGGTCAGGGAGCTGACCATCGGCTCACAGGCGATCGTCGGCTTGGTGCGAGGCTTCTTCTGGTTCTGGAGCAGCACTGGCGGCTTGGCGTTGCCGGCCTCGATCACCGCGGGGACCCGCAGCAGCACCGACGTATCGGCGAGGTCGTTCAGCCGCATCGACACCGTGCGGGTAGGAACTGCTGCCGGCTTGATCTCCGCGAGCCGGTCCGCCTTCGCGGCGCGATTGACGTCGTGGCTCGGCTTGTCAGCCTTGTCGGCGACCGCTTGCCAGCGGTCAGCCAGATCGTGGCCGGAGGCTAATTGCACAGCGCCGAGCGTGGCGACGATCGCGACGGCGCACAAAAATACCTTTTGAATCTGTGACATGGCTGTCGATCCCTCGCCCCATGGCGATCGCGGGAACAACGCCGCCGAAGGATCGGGGGTTCTCGACCGCTACGATCACTTAACCGTGTGCGAAAAATGCCGCAGGGTCGGCAAAATATTTCGCAAGCCGTGGAACGACTCTGCCAGTCGGGAGTCGTCTCAACAGCCGGCTATTCCCCCCTGCCCCATAAGCCGGCGACGTAGGGCGCGACTGTGGTGATGCCAGTCGCGCCTTACTTTTTTGCACCCATTGCCGCCACCCGGCTTCGACTCACGACCCGCCGGCCTTCAGCAATTGCCGCGCGTCGAGCTCGACCGTCTTGAATCCCCAATCCGCAGCGACGGTCACGAGATGCGCCGTGCCCCCGGGGCCGCCGGGGTCCTTCTCGCGATTGTAGAGCGCGACCAGCGTCAGGTAACGCGCTTGCGTGGCGAGGGCGTTGAACATCATCCAGAGATTATTCCGTTGCCAGATATCGTAACCCTTCCTGCCGGAGAGCCAGCGCGGCAAATCCTTGGATTCGGCAAGCACGCGAGGCGTCACGCGTTGGCAGAGTTGCTGGTA
Source organism: Bradyrhizobium sp. SZCCT0231 (assembly GCF_018130245.1). Classification (GTDB taxonomy): domain Bacteria; phylum Pseudomonadota; class Alphaproteobacteria; order Rhizobiales; family Xanthobacteraceae; genus Bradyrhizobium; species Bradyrhizobium japonicum_F. Next base: position 85,741 of record NZ_JAFCKP010000016.1, on the reverse strand, counting down.
TCGCATCACCCAATCGACGCCTCCGTGATTGACCGATTCAGCCTGGAACTCGGCCTCCGGCAAGGCCAGCAAGAGCTGTGTCGGGATGCCGAGCTCGTGGCAGACCTCGTGGAACAGGATATCGCCGCCGCAAGCCCCGCCTGCGATGCCGAACGCGACGCCGCCATTCTCTTTCATCTCGTCCTTGACCGCCTTTTCGATCATCTTGCGCGCCGCGGCCACGGCCTCGGGGGTGTTGGGAAAACGCGGGTCGTTCTTGTCCCGGCGGGACGTGTCCAGCATGTGGCCCGTGAAAAGAATGACCCTGACGGGCAGGGCCGCGGGTTTATCCGGCGCAGCCTGGTTCATCTCCTTCAGGACGGCTTCGACATTTGCCGACAGCACCCCGAGCGCGCGAAACAGCAGGAGATTGCGCCGCACCGCGTCGATTTCGAACGGGCCCGCATTTGCCACGCCCCTTCGATAGGCGGTCCCGGCTTGCGCCGGCTTCTCGGCCGTGAGGAACGACAGGTCCGCACGGCTGATTTCCTTCCAGACGTCGAATTTCTCGCCCTTCCGCACCACCTTGTCATCGTTGCCGACGGCCAGGTGCAACGCCGCAGCGAGACGACCGGCGCGGCGTTCGCTGGTCTTGAGATCAGTGATCGCCGCGTCCCCGTCATCGAAAGCTTCAGCCCAGACGTCGGGAAGCGCCCTGGCGAGACTGATCTGGATCGTCAGCATCGCGAGCGCATTGATCCCGGCATAGAAACTGTCGAGATCTTCGGCGAAGCCATCGAGATAATGCTGGATGGCGGAGGCAAGATGTGGCGAGCGGAGGGCGGCCTCGCGTTGCGCGTCGGCGGATGCTGCGGCCTGCCAATCGTCGATCCATCGCGTCTTGGCGTTGCTTCCCAGCAGTGAATGTCCTTCGGCGCGGTAAAACCGCCGCTCCGCCGATTCCCTGGGCGTCTCATCGCGATCGTTCGGCGGCATCGTGCGGGCGAGCACCCGATTGATCGCCAGCTCCGAGCGCGTGATGCAGTCGAGCTTCGAATCGGGACCGAGGGCCCTGGCCGCCAGCTTCTGATAGATCGTGCCCAGGCGGTAATTGGCCTGAAAATCGTTGCTGTCCAGGCCCCGAAGCAGTTCGAACGTCTCCTTGGCTCCGGCGAAGGCCTTGATACGAAATTGCGCGTCGCCGACAATCCGCAACCCCGCGCTCCCCCATTCGAAGCCGCGGACCTCCTGAGCGAGCAGCCGCAGGTCGCCGGCGCGACCCGCCTTTTGCGCGATCTCGACCTCTTCCTGGAAATCGAACGGCACGACCATGAGCGCCGCCCGGTCGTGCGGCGTCAGGCGCGGGAGCAACTTGAAGACCGGGCTGTCCTTGTTGGTGTCCGCAAGCGTCGCCTTGAGCGACTCGAGAAAGCCGGGGAGCGCGGCGGCAGGATCCGCCGGATCGTATTGACCATATCGATCGGTCTGAAGATCGAAGGGATACTTGTCCTTCGTATCCTTGGCGCGCATCAGCAGGGTGTGCCGATCGCGCAAACCGTGCCGGATACCAAGCTCGTAGAATACGTTGGCGTTGTGGATGGAGACGTCGGCGATCACCAGATCGGAGAGCACCAGCAGCCGGAACATATCCTCCCGAATATTGCCCTGCCGCGTGATCTCGAGCGTGGTGCGGCCTTCAATCCCGGCCAGCGTGAGCGCAGGTCCGATAAGATCCCTTTCCACCCGATCGAAATCGATGCCGCCCTGCGTGCCGAAGGGACGAACGATGAACGCGCGCGTTACTTCCATGACTGAGATCCTCAGGTCTGGATCAGAAGCCTGCGTCTGAGCACCGGCCGCCGCCGGATCAGCTCACATCGAAGCGGGGCGGGAAGTGTTCCGGCTTGACCTGCTCCTTCGCGGCAAGCCGCCCGATGTCGGCAAGGTCCGCGATATTGTTGGGATCATCCATCGCCGCGATCTTCGCGACAGCTTCCGGCGCCAGGTCGCGCTTGACCGTGGTCTTCAGCCAGGCGGGTTCCAGGAGCACGTTATAGCGTGCATAGGTGGCGAGTTGCGGACCGCTCTGGCTGTCCAGCTTCATATCCCCCACAGCGCTGTCGATCGCCCATGGCGTCAGGCAGTTCGTCAGCCATTGCAGCATTGCCTGATTGACGCGCCCGCAATCATCCATGAGGGATTGCAGCGATCGCAGGCCCTGCTCGGCCGCAGGCATGCCCGTGATCTTTTCTGTCGTGAAAGTCTTCTTGAACGTGCCCGTGCCGACCGAGATCAGCAACAACTCTTCTCTGCCGGTTGGCCAGCGAAAACCATGGCCATCGAGCGCGGCCAGCATCAGCAGTTGCAACGACGGGTCGTTGAAGGGGCTCACACCGCCGTCGACGAACGCGCCGGCGACGACGTCTCCCTGACGCGAGGAGATGTCGATTTTCTGAGGCTCGAAATAGGTCGGAGCTGCCGTGCTCGCCCGGACCGCCTTGGTCAAATGCAACTTGCCGTCCTGTGCGGCATATCGAGCGGCGGGATGGTTGTGCAGCGGCCAGGGACTGCCCGTGTCGAGGCGCTTCGTCATGATCATCAAGCCGGTGCGGATGCGCTCGCTGTCGAGCGTTGTATCTGCCCCGAGCTGCGCATCGAGCGCAACTTGAAGCGGCTCGGATTTGAACTTCGGCGCCAGCAGCCCGAGCCTCCAGAACTCGGCCTGGAAAACATCCGTCCCGATCCCGGTGTAGAGCGTCTTGAGCTGCTCCACCGTCAATCCACAGGCCAGACCGGCCGCAATGATCGACCCGGTCGATGTCCCCCCGATGAGATCGAAATAGTCGCAGAGCAGGAATTTCGGATCGTCGAATCGTCTCCTGAACTCGCGCTCCATCACTTCAAGATATTCGAGGGTGAGAATGCCGCGTATCCCACCACCATCGAGCGCCAGTATCCGCTTTGGTCCGTTCGTCGCGTCCAGATGTTGTTGCTTGGTCTTGGGCATCCGAGGCTTGGGCATCCGAGTCTTGGGCATTCGACCCTCCCAGGCGGCAAAGGCTGCCGGCGATGCCGGCTGCAGCAATTCAATGGCTCGCAATAATTCTTATATGCAACGGCTACGGAATGTGCCGCAGCATCAAATTCGATCCGACCTTCAAAATCGGTCGCTTCAAGACAACCATCTTGCACGAAACACACCCTAAAGTATAGTGGATCGTGCAACTCCGTTTCGCGGCATCCCTGCACGAAGCGGCTGATTTGTGAGTTTGCCGGCGAAGGGACGCCCGTAGCGGTCAACGCAACAGCGCCCTGCTATCGCGCGAGGCGTCAGGAAACCTTCCCTGCCAGCCATGTCCGTCCCTCGCCATACAGCTTCTCCACTTCGGCGCCGATCAGCCCGGGCATGTCGCGCTTGACCTCGTAGCCGATCAGCTCCTGCATGTAGGCGAGGTGGCGGTAGCCCTCGGGGAGCGCAGCCAGCGCCTTCTGGTCGAGGCGGAGTGTCGCGGCGGGATCGACCGGATCGATCCGGTCCCTCTCATAGATCGGCTGGCGGCGGACGATGCCCCATTTGCCAATACCTGATTGGTCATGCCGCTTCTCCAGGAAATCGTAGAAGCGACCGGTGCAGACGACGTCGCAGAGCACGTCGTGCACGAGGGCGCGCTGCGAGATCGTCATCTTGGTCTGGGCGATGGCCCGCGCACCCGCGAGATCGATGCTGGTGCCGCCGAGGAAGTGCAGGATGCGCACGCCCCTGGCGAAGCCCTCCTGGCTGACGTGCATGAAATCCCGCGCCGGTCCCTGAAACCAGGTGGCGGACATCCAGCCCTCGTCATGCCACAGCGTGGCAAAGCGCTCCCAATCGCCGGCGTCACGCCACACCGCCCAGTTCTCGACGAGGTCGCGAATGGCGAGACGATCGAGGAGTTGCTGGTCCATGAGGCACATCTCCGACTGGGATAGATGCATGAGGTATGAGCGGCGAAGTGGATGCGCGTCAAGCGCGGAAGGCCGATACGAAAAATCCGGCATGCCTTGCGGCACGCCGGATTAAATCGTTTCGCGAAATGGTGCTTTCCTTACGCCGCCGGCGCTTTCGGCGCGCGGTTGCGCGAATTGCGCTGGAAGAACAGCGCCTGGCTCGCCACCGCCGACACCATCGCGGGTTGGAACGGCTTTGAGATCAGGAATGCCGGCTCGGGGCGCTCGCCGGTGAGGAAGCGCTCCGGATAGGCGGTGATGAACACCACCGGCACCTCGAAGGTACGCAGCAGTTCGTTGACCGCGTCCAGTCCCGACGAGCCGTCGGCGAGCTGAATGTCGGCGAGGATCAGGCCGGGCCGCCTGTTCTTGGCCAGCGCCACCGCATCGGCATGAGTGCGCGCGACGCCGACGACGTTATGGCCGAGATTCTTCACCAGGCTCTCGAGGTCCATGGCGATGAAGGTCTCGTCCTCGATGATCAGCACGTCGGTCGCGATCTCGGCCGCCATCTCGCGTCCGGCAGCGTCCGCAAACCGCCGCGTCTCCGCGACATCGGTGCCGAGAATGAAGGCGACCTCCTCTTCCGAAAAGCCCTCGAGCGAAAGCAGCAAGAAGGCCTGACGCGGCAGCGGCGTGATGTTCGACAGCCGCCGCTCCGGCGGCATCGGCAGGGTCGTCACCTCGGAATCGTCGTTGACGGAGACCGAATTCCAGATCTGGGTGAACAGCCGAAACAGGCCAGCCCGTGGCCCATGGCTCTCGTCGAGCACCGACGGATCTCCCAGCATGGCTTCCAACATGGCTGCGACATAGGCGTCACCGGAGGCCTGGCTGCCCGTCAGGGCGCGCGCGTACCGGCGCAACAACGGCAAGTGTTCAGCAACAAGCTGTGAACGGGACATCCCCACTCCATTCGTCTCCGGGCCAACGTCTAGGCGTCACGCGGGGGGCCCGGGTTCCCCTGCTGGGCTGATTACGCATCAGGTCAAGAAAAGTTCCGCCGGGCTGGGAACTTTTTCGCGCAGCTGGAATTGTGCCTATCCAGGGAACGGCTCCCGGTTGAGAAAACCTCTCGATTTTACAGTCACTTAACTCGGGGAAACGTGGAACAGGTCATGAAAGATCTCAAGTCTCAAGCCAGCAGAAGCACGACCCCCGGCAAGGGAGGCCTCACTCCGGAGATTCAATCCCGGATTGGGCACCAGTTGCGCGCCATGTACGACGATGTCGTGCGTCAAGGGGTTCCGGATCGGTTCGCAGAACTGATCAAGAAGCTTGATGCGCCGGGAGCGACACCCCACGTGGAAAATGAGGGCGGATCCAACGACAACAACAATGGGAGGGATTAATGCCTCTCACGGACTCCCTGCGTAACGACATCCTGGCGGCGGTGCCCAGTCTGCGCGCCTTCGCCATCTCGCTCAGCGGCAATGCGGACCGCGCCGACGATTTGGTCCAGGAGACGCTGCTGCGAGCGCTCGCCAACATCGACTCGTTCCAGCCCGGCTCCAACCTGCCGGCCTGGCTGTTCACGATTCTGCGCAACCTGTTTCGCTCCGACTATCGCAAGCGACGGCGCGAGGTCGAGGATGCCGAAGGCAACTACGCCAAGACGCTGAAGACACAGCCTTCGCAGAACGCGCATCTCGAATTCGAGGAGTTTCGCACGGCGCTGGACAAGCTTCCGCAAGATCAGCGTGAAGCGCTGATCCTGGTCGGAGCCTCCGGCTTCTCGTACGAGGACGCGGCTTCGATCTGCGGCTGCGCCGTCGGAACGATCAAGAGCCGCGTGAACCGCGCCCGCTCGAAGCTCGCCGCGCTGCTCTATGTCGACGGCGCCGAGGATTTCGGCCCCGACGAGACCGTGCGAGCCGTGATCGGCGGCAGCGGCGGCTGACAGCCGGCGTCAATCGCACCGGGACGAGACGAAGACGGCTGTTTCCACGGCCGTCTTCGCGCGCGTCCGGCGCCGATGGCGCCGAGCTCACAAGACTCGATCACGCGTCCACGAAGGTTACGGCCTCGGCCACGCTCGCACGCGAGGTGCGGTAGCTGTTGACCTTGTGCGCATTGTCCGCATAACCGAACGAAATGCCGCAGACGACGCGGCGGTCGTCGGGCAGATTGAAGTGGCGGCGGATCAGGCCGGAATGCCGCGCGAGCGCTGCCTGCGGAATCGTCCCTAGCCCGAGCGCCTGCGCCGCCAGCATGAAGTTGGAGACATAAGCGCCGCAATCGATCGCACCGTAGATGCCGAGCGGCTCGTTGGTGTGGATGATGGCGACATGCGGCGCGCCGAAGAAATTGTAGTTCTCAAGCGCCTGCCTGGCGTAGGCGGCCTTGTCGCCGCGGGCGATGCCAAGCGTGTTGTAGAGCTGGAAGCCGCTCTCGCGGCGGCGCTCGAGGTAGATTCCGACATATTCACGCGGCGGAGTGAAATCGTAGTCGTCGCCGAGGCCTTTCGAGGCTTCGGCGTAGATCGCCTTGCGAAAACGTTCCTTGGCCTCGCCGCTGGCGACGATGACCTGCCAGGGCTGGCTGTTGCACCAGGACGCTGTGCGCTGCGCAGTGGTCAGCACGTGCTCGATGGTCGCGCGATCGACTTCCTTGGGAAGAAACGCGCGGACGGAGTAGCGCTCGCTGAGGAGCTCTTCGAGCACGCCGATGCGGTCGTTTTGTTTCACTTGTGCGTCCATGAATCAGCTCGTGCCCTTCGCTTCGTAGGGTGGGCAAAGACGCGCAAGCGTCGTGCCCACCGACAGACTTACCCCGGAACATCTGCATATGGTGGGCACGCTACGCTTTGCCCACCCTACGAGAGCCGAGGCACGGAGAGACATCACCGCCCCTTGGTCGGGATCTTGTTAAATGGCACGTCCTTGTCAACGCGAATGTCGCCCGGCAAGCCCAGCACGCGCTCGGCGATGATGTTGCGCAGGATCTCGTCGGTGCCGCCGGCGATGCGCATCGAGGGCGAGGACAGCAGCATCTGTTGGAACTGGCCCTGCACCGTCTCCTCGTCGTTGCCTGTGAGAACACCGGCCGCGCCCTGCAGGTCCATGGCGTAGGTCGCGATATCCTGGAGCATCATGCCCGAGACCAGCTTGCCGATCGAATTCTCCGGGCCCGGCCGCTCGCCCTTCGACAGCGCCGAGATCGTGCGGTAGCTGGTGTATTTCAGCCCGCTCGACTTCGCCGCCCAGCTCGCAAGCTTCGAGCGCACGGCGGGATCGTCGATGGCGAGCCCGTCCTCCAGCATCAGATTGGAGCAGAACTCGAACATCTCAGGCACGCCGGTCGCGAGCCGCGCGCCGATCGACATGCGCTCGTTCATCAGCGTGGTCAGCGACACACTCCAGCCCTCGCCGACGGCCCCCAACCGCTGGCTGTCGGGAATCACGACGTCGGTGAAATAGACCTCGTTGAACTCCTGCATGCCGTTGGCCTGCTTGATCGGCCGCACCTCGACGCCGGGGCTCTTCATGTCCAGGAAGAACATGGTGAGGCCCTTGTGCTTCGGCACGTTCGGATCGGTGCGCGCGATCAGGAGGCCGTAGTCGGAGTAATGCGCGCCCGAGGTCCAGATCTTCTGGCCATTGACGACCCAATCGTCACCCTTCTTCTCCGCGCGCGTGCGCAGGCCTGCGACGTCCGAGCCGGCTGATGGCTCGGAGAACAGCTGGCACCAGATCTCCTCGCCCGATGCGAGCTTGGGCAAATAGCGGCGCTTGGCCTCCTCGCTGCCGAAGGCCATCACGGTCGGTCCGCACATGCCCTCGCCAATCTGGAACGGCTGCGTCAGCTTGCCGTAGACGCCCTCCTCCTGCTGCCAGATCACGCGCTCGATCGGCGTCGCGCCGCGGCCGCCATATTCCCTAGGCCAGTGCAGACAGGACCAGTTGCCCGCGAACTTCTTCTTCTGCCAGGCCTTGCCGACATCGACGATGTCGTGGTGAGCGAGCCGGATGCGGCCGAGCGAGGATTTCGACAGCTCGGCATGCAGCTCCTTCGGCGCGTTGGCCTCGATCCATTTGCGCGCGGTCTCGCGGAACGCGGCTTCCTGCGGGGTGTCGTCGAAATTCATGGCAGACCTCTCAATCCTTGCGCGGTGCGTAGGGTGGGCAAAGCGAAGCGTGCCCACCACCTTCCCTCGTTCTCGACAGAATTGGCGGGCACGGCGCGTACCGCGCCTTTGCCCACCCTACGATTTCAGCCTCTTCCCTTCGTCGGGATCTTGTTGAACGGCACGTCCTTGTCGACACGGATGTCGCCGGGCAGGCCCAGCACCCGCTCGGCGATGATGTTGCGCATGATCTCGTCGGTGCCGCCCTCGACGCGGGTGCCGGGCGCGCGCAGCAGCATGGCCTGGAAACGGCCGGCCAGCTCGCCATCCTCGCCGCTGATCACACCGCTCGCACCCTGCAAGTCCAGTGCATAGGTCGCGACATCCTGGATCATCGAGCCCGCGACCAGCTTGCCGATCGAATTCTCCGGCCCCGGCCGTTCGCCCTTCGACAACGCCGAGATCGCGCGCATGCTGGTGTATTTCAGCCCGCTCGCCTTCACCGCCCAGTTCGCGAGCTTCGAGCGCACCGCGCGATCCTCGATCGCAGGCCCATCATCGAGCATCAGGCTGGAGCAATATTCGAACAGCTCCGGAAAGCCGGTCGAGACGCCGGCACCGATCGCACTGCGCTCGTTCATCAGCGTGGTCAGCGAGACGTTCCAGCCGTCGCCGACCTCGCCGAGGCGCTGATGATCGGGAATGCGGACGTTGGTGAAATAGACCTCGTTGAAGTCGGAGGCGCCACTTGCCTGCTTGATCGGCCGCACCTCGACTCCGGGGCTCTTCATGTCCAGGAAAAACATGGTGAGGCCCTTGTGCTTGGGCACGGTCGGATCGGTGCGCGTCAAGAGGATGCCATAGTCGGAATAATGCGCGCCCGAGGTCCAGATCTTCTGACCGTTGATGATCCAGTCGTCGCCGTCCTTCTCGGCGCGCGTGCGCAGGCCCGCGACGTCCGAGCCGCCGGCGGGCTCGGAGAACAGCTGACACCACACCTTCGCGCCGGAGGCGAGCGGCGGCAGATAGGTCCGCTTATGCTCTTCGCGCGCGAACGCCATCATGGTCGGCCCGCACATGCCGTGGCCGATGATGAACATGCGGGACAGCTGGCCGAACGGCCCCTCTTCCTGCTGCCAGATCACGCGCTCGATCGGCGATGAGCCGCGGCCGCCATATTCCTTCGGCCAGTGCAGGCAGGCCCAGCCGGCGTCGGCCTTCTTCTTCTGCCAGGCTTTTGCGACCTCCAGAATGTTGGCGTTCTTGAGCTGCGTGCGGCCGAGCGAGGATTTGCGCAGTTCCTCCTCGTACTGCTTCGGCGCGTTCGCGCTGATCCAGGCGCGGGCGGTGGCGCGGAACTCGGCTTCCTGCGGGGTGTCGTCGAAGTTCATCGTCTTCTCTCTCGGTTCGCTCCCCGGACGCTGCGCAGCGCCGTTAGCGCGTTTACGCGCGTCTTAGACGCGCTATGGCGGTGCGCTGCAGAGCCGGGGTCCATTGCGGCCCCTGGGTCCCGGCTCTGCGGCGCTCCGCGCCGCGTCCGGGACACGAGCGACGGTTACGCCGCGTTCTTCTTCCGCATGCGATCGATCAGTTGATCCTCCCAATAGGACAGGCTGCCAAGCCCCAGCGCCATCGCGTTGGCGCGGCGATAGTACATGTGGCAGTCGAACTCCCAGGTGAAACCCATGCCGCCGTGAACCTGGATGTTGTTCTTGGCGCAGTGCTGGAACGCCTGTGTCGCGCTGATGCGCGCGGCGGCCGCGGCTTCCGGCAGCTCGGCCGCATTGGTCGAGAGCGCCCAGGCGCCGTAATAGCTGTTGGAGCGCGCCAGCGTCGCCGACACATACATGTCGGCGAGCATGTGCTTGACCGCCTGGAACGAGCCGATCTGCCGGCCGAAGGCAATGCGGTCGAGCGCGTAGTCACGGCCCATCTCTAAGGCGCGGTCAGCACCGCCGACCTGCTCGAACGCGCACAGCACCGCTGCCCGGTCGAGCACCTGGGTGAGGATGCTCCAGCCTTCGCCGGCCGCTCCCAGCGGCTCGGCCTTGCAATCGCTGAAGATGATCTCGGCCTGCCCGCGGGTCGGGTCGAGATTGGTGAGGCTCTTGACCTCGACGCCGCCGGCCTTGAGGTCAACCAGGAACAGCGAGATGTCGTTCTCGCGCCCGCTCGATCCCGTACGCGCGGCAACCACCGCGAAATCGGCGATCCCGCCATCGGCGACCGGCTTCTTGACGCCATTGAGCACGCCGTTCGCTGCGGTGAGCTTGAGGTTCTTCGGCGCAGGGTTGCCCTTGCCCTCGAACAGCGCGAGCGTGCCGATCGCCTCGCCCGCGGCGATCGCCGGCAACCATCTCTTCTTCTGCGCGTCGCTGCCCGCGATCAGCAGCGCTTCGGCGGCAAGGTACACGGTCGAGGAGAACGGCACCGGCGCATTGGCCCGGCCCATCTCCTCCGCGATCACGCAAAGCTCGAGATGGCCGGCACCGGCGCCGCCGAACTCCTCGGGAATCGCAACGCCGAGAAAGCCCATCTCGGCGAGGCCCTTCCACAGCTCCTTGTCATAGGCCGCCTTGCCGTCGAGCACGACGCGCACCGCCTTGGGCGGGCACTTTTCCGCGAGGAACTTGCGCGCCTGGTCGCGGAGCTGCTTTTGATCGTCGGAGAAATCGAAGTTCATGGCGGGCTACCTTTTTCTTGCTGTCATTCCGGGGCGCGACGAAGTCGCGAGCCCGGAATCCATTTCGCCACACGTTTGCGGCCCGATGGATTCCGGGTTCGCGCTACGCGCGCCCCGGAATGACGATTGGAGAGAGTATTCACTCATCGCAGCACGATCACATCCTGATCCGGCTTATCCGCATAAAGCCGCTCCACCAGCGCGGCGCGGCGGTCCAGGCCGGCGCGCTGGTTGATGTAGCCCTTGTCGGTGAGCTCGTTGCCGTCGATCGAGGGCGGCTCGACCATCAGCATGGCGCGCGCGATGATGCGGCTGCTGGCGCCTTCGCATTCCCGGTTGTGAGCCTCCAGCCCGCGCCGAAAGCAGGCAATCACCTCCGGATGCTTCACCGCATCCGTAAAGCTCAAATCGGGATTGCCGACGAGCTGGCGGCAGGCGTGCAAATTGGGCCAGGCCAAGAGGCCGATGAAGGCGCGATCCTGCCCTGCGACCAACGCGTCGTGCACCACTGGCGTGGCGGCCGCGATCGCATCGGTCCGCAGCGAGCCGACATGCACAAAGGTGCCCGTGGTGAGCTTGAAGTCTTCAACCACGCGGCCGGCGAAGATGATGCCTTGCACCGGGTCGGAGTCGTCGACGAAGATGCCGGCATCGCCGATGCAGTAAAAGCCTTCCTCGTCGAACATCTTCTGCGTCAGCTCCGGCTGGCCGAAATAGCCGGGCGTGACGTTGACGCCGCGCAGGCGCAGCTCGTATTTCGAGCCGCACGGCACCATCTTCAACTCGACGCCGGGGAACGGCAAGCCGATCAGGCCGACGCGCTCGGTGTCCCAATAGGTGCCGGTCGAGGTCGGCGCGGTCTCGGTCGAGCCCCAGCCGGTGTAGAACACGATGCGCTCACCGGTGGTCTTCACCGCCAGTGCTTGCATCCGCTCGTAGAGATCGTCCGGCAGCCGCGCGCCGCCATAGGCCATGATCGACAGGTTCCTGAAGAAGGAGCGGCACAGCGCGTCGTCCTTCTCCATCGCGGCCGCAAGTGCGGCATAGCCGGCGGGAACGTTGGCGTAGTAGGTCGGCGAGATCTCGTGCAGATTTCGCAGCGTCTCCTCGAACTGGCCCGGCATCGGCCTTCCGTCATCGATATAGAGCGTGCCGCCATCGACCAGGATGGGGTGGAACGCGGCGTTGCCGCCCATGGTGTGATTCCAGGGCATCCAATCCAGCATGGTCGAGATCGGACCGCTCGGATCGCGCGGCCGCACCTGCATCATCATCGCCGCATTGGCGCACATCATCGCTTGCGTATTGATGACGGCCTTTGGCATGCCGGTCGAGCCCGACGTGAACAGCAGCTTGCCGACAGTCTGCGGCGTAATCTCCGCGATCGACGCATCGACCTCAGGCCTCACAGGCGTCGCGGCGAGTTCGGCAAAGCTGACGCTCTTGATGCCGTCGCAGGGCCGCGCGACGTGAACCACGGTGACATCGCTGAGGTCGAGCGCTTTCAGCGCCTTCTCGAAGGTCGGGCCGTCCTGCACCATCACCACGGCCGGCTTGATCAGGTCGAACAAATATTTCAGCTTGACGTGATCGTGGCTCATCAGCGAGTAGGCCGGCGACACTGGAGCTGCCGGGACCCGCGCCTGCATCGCTGCCTGCGTCATCAGCGCATGCTCGATCGAATTGCCGGAGAGGATCGTGACCGGCCGTCCCTCGAGCTTGAGGTTCAGCAGTCCTTGCGTCAACGCGTCCACCGTGCGCTTGGCTTCGCCATAAGACACCTTGCGCCATTCGCGGTTCGGACCGCCGCGCTGCGCCAGCCAAATGCGCTCGGGTGCTTCCTTCGCCCATTTCGCCAGCGAGGCCGGGATGTGCTTCTCGTGGGGCTGCAGCGGAATGCGCGACTTCAGCACCACCGTGCCGTCGCCGCGGCGCTCGACGTCGATGTCGCGCTTGAGCCACTGGACCTTGCGAAAGGCGGGCTTCGTCATCACCGCCGCCGCGCTTCCACTCATTTTGCGTCTCCCGGAATTACTGTCCTTTGCGGATCTTCGTCGTTCAGCGCTTGATATAGACAGGCTTTCGCTTCTCAAGGAAGGCCCTGATGCCTTCCGAAAATTCCTCGGAGCGGCTGCACAGGACCTGGTTGCGATCCTCCATCGCGATCACAGCTTCCAGCGATCCGGCATCGACGCTCATGTTGAGGCATTCCTTGGACAGCCGCAGCCCCACGGGCGAGGCCGTCATCATCGCCTCGACATAGGGCTCGGCCGCCGCGTCGAGCTTGTCCTCGTCCACGACCTCCGAGACGAGCCCGACCGCCAGCGCGCGCTCGGCGCCGATGAAGCGCCCGGTGAGGACCAGCTCGGATGCGACGGAGACGCCGACGAGGCGCGGCAGGAAATAGCTGGTGCCGATGTCGCAGCCGCCGAGGCCGAGCTTGATGAAGGCGCAGTTCATTCGCGCCGACTTGGCGGCAATGCGGATGTCGGAGGCCAGCGCCAGCGCAAAGCCGCCACCGGCCGCCGCACCTTGCACCAGCGCAAGGATCGGCTGCGGACAACGCCGCATCAGCATCACGATGTCGGCGATGCGGCGTTGCGAGTCGAGCGACTCCGTAACGCCGGGCGGCTCCTGCTGCCCCGCGCGACGCGCCATTGCCGCCTTGAGGTCGAGGCCCGCGCAGAAATTCTTGCCGGCCCCCCTGAGCACGACGACGCGGGTGTCGCGGTTGCGCTGCAGGCCTTGGAAATAGGTATTGAGCGCATCGATCAGCACAGGATCGAGCGCATTGAGGCTGTCAGGACGATTGAGCGTCACCCGGTCGACGCCGTCGTTGTGCTCGATCAGCAGCGGTTGGGACATGAGAGCCTCGCACTTTCGTGTGACACGGGGACCGTCTCCCACCCTCCCCTGGAGGGGGAGGGTCGGCTCACAATGCGCGCAGCGAAATGTGAGACGGGGTGGGGTGAAGGTCTCTCCGCGACCAACACTGCCCGAGTGGAGAGATCACCCCACCCCGCTCGCGCTTCGCGCGATCGACCCTCCCCCTCCAGGGGAGGGTAAGAAGAGAGCAGCTGCTACCGCGGCGCCATGCGGATGGCGCCATCGAGACGGATGGTCTCGCCGTTCAGCATCGGGTTCTCGACGATGTGCACCGCGAGCATGCCGTACTCGTTGGCATCACCGAGACGAGAAGGATGCGGCACCTGGGCACCCAGGCTCTTGCGGGCCTCTTCGTTCAGGCCCATCAGCAGCGGCGTGAAGAACAGGCCGGGCGCGATGGTGTTGACGCGGATCTTCTGGCTGGCGAGATCGCGCGCAGCCGGAAGCGTGAGGCCGACGACGCCACCCTTCGAGGCCGAATAGGCGATCTGGCCGATCTGGCCTTCGTAAGCGGCAACCGAGGCGGTGTTGATGATGACGCCGCGCTCTTCGCCGACGGGCGCGATGGTGACGAGGCGCTCGGCGAACAGCCGCAGGCAGTTGAACGTGCCGATCAGGTTGACGTTGATGATGCGCGCGAACTTTTCGAGCGGGTAGACGCCATCGCGGCCGACGATGCGCTGCGAGCCACCGATGCCGGCGCAGTTCATCAGCACGCGCGCGACGCCGTGCGTAGCTTCCGCCTTGGCGATCGCCGCCTTGATCTGCTCTTCGCTGGTGACGTCGGCATGGAGCGCCACCCCCTTCACCTCGGCCGCGACCTTCTCGGCATTCTCCTTGTTCTGGTCGATCACGCCGATCCTGGCGCCCTTGGCCGCCATGGCGCGGGCGGTGGCTTCACCGAGACCCGAACCACCACCGGTGATGAGAACGGCTACGTCTTTCAACTGCATCGCGTGTACCTTTCCTTGGGCGTTTCTTCTCTAGATTTGAGAGGTTCAGCCGGATCATCCGGCCGCGGCGGCTTCCTCGGCTTGCGTGAGGATGCCGCCGCAGATCAGCGTTTCCATGTGTTTGATGTATTGCCGGCAGACGTCGTCGGTGACCGGGCCGACGCCGGTCGCGCGGGACATCGCGTGCCGGCCGAAGAACAGGTGATCGCAGGCGCCGATCAGGCTGGTGTAGAACAGCACCGGGTCGGTCTGGCGGAATTCGCCGCGGCTGACGCCTTCGGCCAGCAGGCGGCGGTGGAAGTCCAATAGCGGCGCGACGAAGAATTTCGAGACTTCATCGGCGGAACTCGCGCTGGTCTCGTGTAGCAGATAGTGGATCAGTCGGTTCATGTACGGGAACCGGTGATAGGCGCGGATGATGCCGGCGATATGCAGTTTCAGCTTCGCCGTCGATGTGATCGGCTGCGCCAGCAGATATTCGAGGTTGGACATCTCGGTCGCAGCATCGCGCGCGAGCAACGCCAGCAACAGGCCGTCCTTGTTGCCGAAGTGATATTTGACCAGCGCGGCGTTGGCGCCCGACTTCTGCGCAATATCGGACAGCGAGATATCGATCGAGGAGCGTTCGATCATCAGCTCGCTGGCGGCCACCAGCAATTTCTCTGCCGTGGAATTTCTCCCGCCGGGGAGCCTGTTCGGAACGCTGGTCGCCACGGAGATCCCTGTTTGGCCGCTGGAAGCGGGGCGCAGATAAGCCCAAGCAGCGCCTCATCACAAGAGTTAATTGATCGATTGACTAAACGATGTCCCACCCCTTAAATCCGCCCCCGACAACCCAATTCAGAACAGTCATGGGAGAGACCGAAATGGCCGAGGCTTACATCGTCGCCGCTGCGCGTACCGCCGGCGGGCGCAAGGGGGGCCGCCTCGCCGGCTGGCATCCGGCCGATCTCGCCGCGAAGGTGCTGGACGAGCTGGTCGATCGGACCAAGGTCGATCCGGCCCAGGTCGAGGACGTGATCATGGGCTGCGTGATGCAGGTCGGCGAGCAGTCCAACAACGTCGCGCGCAACGCGGTGATGGCGTCAAAGCTGCCGGAGAGCGTGCCGGGCACCTCGATCGACCGCCAGTGCGGCTCCTCGCAGCAGGCGCTGCACTTCGCCGCGCAAGCCGTGATGTCGGGCGCGATGGACGTGGTGATCGCGGCGGGCGTGGAATCCATGACGCGCGTGCCGATGGGCCTGTCGTCACAGTTGCCGGCCAAGAACGGCTTCGGCAACTACAAGAGCCCGGGCATCGAGAAGAAGTATCCGAACATCGTGTTCAGCCAGTTCACCGGCGCGGAGATGATGGCGGAGCGGTACGGCCTCTCCAAGGCTGAGCTCGACGAATTCTCCTACAACAGCCATCAGCGTGCGATTGCAGCAACGCAAGCCGGGCACTTCAAGAAGGAGATCGTGCCGCTCGAGATCACCCGCGCCGACGGCAGCAAGGACACCCATCACATCGACGAGGGCATCCGCTTCGACGTCAGCCTCGACGGCATCAAGAGCGTCAAGCTGATCGCCGAGAACGGCAAGCTCTCCGCAGCCAGCGCCAGCCAGATCTGCGACGGCGCCTCCGGCGTGATGGTCGTGAACGAGCGCGGCCTGAAGCAACTCGGCGTCAAGCCGCTCGCGCGCGTCCACCACATGACCATGACCGGCGGCGATCCCGTGATCATGCTGGACGCCCCGCTGCACGCCACCAAGCGCGCGCTCGAGAAGGCCGGCATGAAGATCGGCGACATCGACCTGTTCGAGGTCAACGAGGCCTTCGCCTCGGTGCCGACCGCCTGGCTGAAGGCCACCGGCGCCGATCCGGAGCGTCTCAACGTCAACGGCGGCGCCATCGCGCTCGGCCATCCCCTCGGCGGCTCCGGCACCAAGCTGATGACCACGCTGATCCATGCCCTGCACCAGCGCGGCAAGCGCTATGGCCTGCAGACCATGTGCGAAGGCGGCGGCATGGCGAATGTGACGATCGTGGAGCGACTGTAAGAAGAAACAAAAGCGAGTAGTGAGTGGCGAGTAGCGAATGGTGAGCAGGCGAAGAGCGGTTTGCCCTTCTTCCCTATTCGCCACTCGCTACTCGCCATTCGCGTTTTGAGGAAACGCCATGACCCACCCCTCCATCCACGCAAAGATGACGCCCGACAAGATCGCCTACCAGATGGCCGGGACCGGCAAGGCGATCACCTATCGCGAGCTCGACGAGCTCTCGAACCAGGGCGCGCATCTCTTCCGATCGCTCGGCCTGAAGGCCGGCGACCACATCGCGCTCTTGATGGAGAACCGCCTCGCCTTCATGGAGATCTGCTGGGCCGCGCAGCGCAGCGGGCTCTATTACACCGCGATCAGCCGCTATCTGAAGCAGGACGAGATCGACTACATCATCAAGGATTGCGGCGCCAAGGTCGTCATCACCACGCCGAAATGCGCCGACCAGATCAAGGCCCTGATCACGGGCACGGCAGGCGAGCCGATCTTCTACATGATGGACGAGCCGCTGCCCGGCTTCCGTTCCTTCGACAAGGAAGCGGGCGCGCAGCCGACCACGCCGATCGCCGATGAGGTCGCCGGCTACGACATGCTGTATTCGTCGGGCACCACCGGCCGGCCCAAGGGCATCAAGAAGGCCTTCGAGGGGAACAGGATCGACGTGCCGAACGCCTTCCTGCGCGTGCTCTGCGCCGACATGTGCGGCATGAACGCGGAGAGCACTTATCTCTCGCCAGCGCCGCTCTATCACGCGGCGCCCCTGCGCTTCAACATGATGGCGATCGTGCTCGGCGGCACCTCCATCATCATGGAGCATTTTGACGCCGAGGAATTCTTGAAGCTGGTCGAGAAATACGAGGTGACGCAGTCGCAGCTGGTGCCGACCATGTTCGTGCGCATGCTGAAGCTGCCGGACGAGGTCCGAACCAAGTACGACGTCTCCACGCTGAAGGGGGCGATCCACGCCGCCGCGCCCTGCCCGGTCGACGTCAAGGCGAAGATGATCGAATGGTGGGGTCCGATCCTGATCGAGTACTACGCCGGCTCGGAAGGCAACGGCGTCACCGTCTGCAACTCGCAGCAATGGCTGGAGCATCGCGGCAGCGTCGGCCGCGCCGTGGTCGGCAAGATCAAGATTCTCGACGAGAACGACGAGGAGCAGCCGGTTGGCGAGATCGGCACCGTCTATTTTGCCGATGCGCCCGCGTTCACCTATCACAATGACCCCGAAAAGACGAAGAAGGCCTACAACGCCAAGGGCTGGTCGACGCTCGGTGATGTCGGCTATCTCGACAAGGACGGCTTCCTCTATCTCACCGACCGCAAGTCCTACATGATCATCTCCGGCGGCGTGAACATCTACCCGCAGGAGACCGAGGACGTGCTGATCACCCACCCCGACGTCGCCGACGTCGCCGTGTTCGGCGTGCCGAACGAGGAGATGGGCGAGGAAGTGAAGGCCGTGGTGCAGCCGCACGACACGACGCGCGCCGGCAAGGCGCTGGAGGCCGATCTGATCGCCTACTGCAAGAGCCGCCTCTCCGCGATCAAATGCCCGCGCTCGATCGACTTCGAAGCCGAGCTGCCGCGCACGCCCACGGGCAAGCTGGTGAAGCGGCATCTGCGCGACAAATATTGGCCGAAGACCGCGGCGAAGATTTGAGGCGCTCTTACCCTCCCCTGGAGGGTGAAGCGGAGATCAGTCAAACAGGTTCGGCGTGTGGTTCACCAGCGCGCCTTCGATCTCGAGCATCTTCAGCTTCGTCACCACGCCACCATTGGCCGAGAAGCCGCCGGGCTTGTTGCCGGCAGCTAGCACGCGATGGCAGGGCACCACGATCGGGCACGGGTTGCGGCCGAGCGCCTGGCCGACGTCGCGCGACAGCTGGACGCCGCCGAGCTGCTTGGCGATGTCGCCATAGGTGATGGTCTTGCCCGGCGGGATGGTGCGGGCGATATCGTAGACGCCGCGGTTGAATTCGGGAACACCGTCGAGGTCGAGCGGGATGTCGGTGAGGTCATCCGGCTCGCCTGCGAGCAGTTTTGTGATGCGGTCGATCGCCTGCTGCACCTCGGCGGTCGGCTCGGCTTCGGTGGCGTCCGCATGGCGCTGGCTGATGCGGGTGCGGATCTTCCGCTCTCCGCCCATCGGCAATTGCGTGCCGTTGATGCCGCGTGGGCCCCAGGCGATGGCGCACAGGCCGATCCGGGTGTCGAACAGGGCAAAATGCTGGTCGGTCATGGCTAGGTTCCTGGCTTGCTTCCGGTGCAGGCCCCCACTTTGATTTCCTGGCAAATCTAGGCTTGGAAATAGTTGCGATCCACCCGGTTTCCGGGAATCTTGCACAGGAGTTCCGATTCCTCGCGAGCCCTGAATGCAAAGCCTCCACGTCAACGGATACGACATGCCCTATCTCGACGTGGGCGAAGACAAAGGCCGCGCGCCGCTGGTCTGCGTGCATGGATCGCTGAATGACTTCCGCGTCTGGGGCTGCGTGCTCGGGCCGCTGACGCAGCGGCACCGGGTGATTGCCGTTAGCCTGCGGCACTTCTTCCCGGAGCGCTGGGACGGCCTCGGTGACACCTATTCGATCGCCCAGCATGTCGAGGACGTCATTGCCTTCATCGACAAGCTCGATCTCGGGCCGGTCGATCTGATGGGTCATTCCCGCGGCGGGCATATCTGCTTCCGCGTGGCGCAGCGGCGGCCGGACCTGCTCCGGCGGCTGATCCTGGCCGAGCCCGGCGGCGAGCTCGATGCGAGCCTTGATCCGGATTACGTCGGCGGCCCCTCGCCGCTGCTGGCGCGCTTCACGGCTTCCGCAGAGAAGATCGCAGCCGGCGATGTCGACGGCGGCCTCGGCGTCTTCGTCGACACGCTGGAGGGTGCCGGCACCTGGCCGCGATTGCCGGCGATGGTGAAGCAGAATCTGCGAGACAATGCCTCTACGCTGATCGGTCAGGTCCGCGACGACCGCCCACCGTTCTCGAAGGCGGATGCGGAGTCCATCAAGATGCCGACGTTGTTCATCCTGGGCGCGCGGACCAAGGGCCTGCTGCCGAAGGTGCTGCATGCACTGGCCACACATGTGCCCTACTCCAAGACGGCAATCATCCCGAACGCGACGCATCCGATGTTCGAGCAGGCGCCGCAGAAATTCTCCGAAGTGGTGCTGGATTTCTTAGCAAGTTGATTCTTTGCGAGCTGACCAATGCAGATCTTCCACGTCAACGGTTACGACATGGCCTATCTCGAGGTGGGAAGCGGCCCGCCGCTGGTCTGCGTGCATGGCACGCTCGGGGATTTCCGTACCTGGTATTCGGTGCTGGGACCACTGTCGAAGGCGCATCGGGTGATCTCGGTCAGCCTGCGGCACTTCTTCCCCGAGCATTGGGATGCCGTCGGCGACGACTACAAGATGGCCCAACATGTCGCCGACACGATCGCCTTCATCGAGCAGGTCAAGCCCGGCCCCGTCGACCTGATGGGCCATTCGCGCGGCGGCCACATCGCCTTTCGCGTGGCGCAGGCGCGGCCTGATCTGTTGCGAAAACTGGTGCTGGCCGAGCCCGGCGGCGATCTCGACGCAT
Organism: Bradyrhizobium sp. SZCCT0231; assembly: GCF_018130245.1. Lineage (GTDB taxonomy): Bacteria > Pseudomonadota > Alphaproteobacteria > Rhizobiales > Xanthobacteraceae > Bradyrhizobium > Bradyrhizobium japonicum_F. The sequence continues at coordinate 65,557 of NZ_JAFCKP010000016.1, read as the reverse complement.
CCCTGCCTGTGCCAGAAGGCACGCCCGCGCATGCGTCGCTGGCGACCCGCACCGCGCGCTCGGTCGAGATGATCCGCGCCGGCGACCACGAGGGCGCGCTGCGGAACTTCTATGAAGGCATCGAGGGCGACGGCTCCTGGCGGCGCGTGCCTGCTGCGGCCAAGCAGCAACTCCGCGACAACGCGCTCACCTTCCTCGGCCAGATCAACGAGCAGCGCAGGCCCTACACGCTCGGCGATGCGCAGGCGATCGGGACACCGACGCTGCTGATCGGCGGCGGCGCGACCACCGGCAGCCTGTCGGTGATGTGGCGCGTGCTGGCCGCCCACATCGCGGGCGCCCAGACGGCGGTGATCGCCAACGCCGGCCACTGGATGTTCGAGCAGGCGCCGCTCGAGTTCGGCGAGGTGGTGAGCAGGTTTCTGGCGAAGTAACTCACACCTTCCAAACGCCGACCGGCATCTTGATCGTCGCGTTCAGCCGGTTCCACACGTTGATCGTCGCAATGGCGAGGATCAGGGTTGCGAGCTCGCGCTCGTCGAAATGCTTGTCGGCCTCGTTCCAGACCGCGTCCGGCACCGGGTCTTCGCGATCGGCGAGGCGCGTGACCGCCTCGGTCAAGGCCAGCGCGGCGCGCTCGGCGTCGGTGAAATAGGGCACATCGCGCCAGGCGGACACGGCGAACAGGCGCTCGTCGGTCTCGCCCAGCTTGCGCGCGACCTTGGGATGCATATCGACGCAGACGCTGCAGCCATTGATCTGGCTGGCGCGCAGGTGCACCAGTTCCAGGAGCTTTTCCGGCAGGCCCTGCTTTGTCAGGTTGCCGAGGGACTGAAGGACATTCATGGCCTCGGGCAGCACCATGACGGGGTGATTCATGCGGGCGTGCATCATTTTCGTCTCCATCTGCCGAATTTCGAAGGTTCCGGTCACATCGGCCGGATTGGCTTCGTCATGGGCATGACGGATCGCGACGAGGGAATGTGACCGATGACCGAACAAAATTTTCTGACCGAACAGTTCGAGGCGAGCAGGGACCATTTGCGCGCGGTCGCCTATCGGATGCTGGGGTCCCGTGCCGAGGTCGACGATGCCGTGCAGGAGGCGTGGCTGCGGGTCAGCCGCTACGACATGTCAGACGTCGCGAATTTGCGCGGCTGGCTCACCACCGTGGTCGCGCGCATCTGCCTCGACATGCTGCGCGCGCGGAAATCGCGCAAGGAAGAGCCGATCGGTCCGCACGTGCCGGAGCCGGTCGACGAGACGCGGGAGCGCGAGGCGGAGATGGCAGACTCCGTCGGCGCGGCGCTGCTGGTCGTGCTGGAGACGTTGCAGCCGGCGGAGCGGCTCGCCTTCGTCCTGCACGACATGTTTGCGGTGCCCTTCGAGGAGATCGCGCCGATCGTCGGCCGCTCCGTCGATGCCTCGCGGCAGCTGGCGAGCCGCGCCCGGCGGCGCGTGCAGGGCGCACCGGTGCCCGAGACGGATCTGTCGCATCAACGCAGGATCGTCGATGCGTTTCTCAAAGCGTCGCGCGAAGGCGATTTCGAAGGGCTGCTCGCGGTGCTCGATCCCGACGTCGTATTCCGCGCCGACCAGGCCGCGGTGCGGCTCGGCTCGCTGCCCGAGATCCGCGGCGCCGACGCCGTCGCGCAGAGCTTCAAGGGTCGCGCCCAAGCCGCTCGCACGGCGCTGGTCGATGGCGAGCTGGGCGTTGCCGTCGTGCTCGGCGGACAGCTGCGCATTGCGCTGCGCGTGACATTCGAGGGCGAGCGGATCGCGGCAATCGAGGCGGTGGCCGATGCGGAGCGGATCGCGGTGCTCGATTTGGAGGTGCTGGAGGGTTGACGCGGATACCCCATCTTGACGAAAACAACCCCATGCAAAGTAGACGGGCATAGCGATATCAATGGCTTAGCTGACCCCTCCAGAGCCGCTGGAGCGAGGTCTCCAAGTCTGCCTTGACGCCCCGCCCCCCTCACAGTACCTTCGAATACGGAATTCCGTATTCCGTCCCAGGAGCTGCCGGCGTGATCCCTCTCGACCCGCTCCCGAACCTGATCGACCAGGTCTATGAACGGATCCTGGAGGCCATCTCCGACCGCACGCTGCGGCCCGGCCAGCGCATCCGGCAGAACGAACTCGCCGACAGGCTCGGCGTGTCGCGCCAGCCGGTGTCGCATGCGCTGCACCTGTTGCACCGGCAAGGTCTGGTCGCCGAAAGCGGCCGCCGGGGCTTCGAGGTCACCCAGCTCGATCCCGCCCGCATCCGCCAGCTCTACGAGGTGCGCGGCGCCATCGACGCGCTGGCGGCCCGGCTCGCCGCAGCGCGCGCCGGCACCGATGCGGCCGGACGCGCGCGCCTCGACGCGGCGCTTGCCGCCGGACGCCGCAGCGACCGCAACACGACGCTGGCCGAGCTCATCGTGCTCGATGTCGACTTTCACCGCGCGATCTATCAGCTCGCCGGCAATCCCGTGATCGAGGAGACGATGGCGCCGCAATGGCCGCATATGCGCCGCTCGATGGCCACGGTGCTGTCGGAGCTCGATTATCGCGACAGCGCCTGGGCCGAGCATGCCGATATTGCCGGATACATTTTCGCTGGGAATGCGAGCGCCGCCGAGCGCGCGGCGCTGGCGCATGCGCAGACGGCGGGACGAATGACCGAGGAGAGATTGCGGGCAACGGACGCGGCGGCGGCGTAGCGACAAACGCCGTCATTCCGGGGCGACGCGTAAGCGTCGAGCCCGGAATCCATCAGGCGGCAAGCGCTGAGGAGAAATGGATTCCGGGCTCGCGCTGCGCGCGCCCCGGAATGACAAAAACAACACAAGGAGGACGACCCATGAAACTGTCCCAGGAGCAATTGGAATTCTTCCACCGCGAGGGCTGGCTGTTCCTGCCCGAACTGTTCAGCCCGGAGGAGGTCGATTTGCTCGCGCGCGAGGCGATCGGCATCTACGACGCCAACCGGCCGGAGGTCTGGCGCGAGAAGAGCGGCGCGCCGCGCACGGCGTTTGCCGCGCATCTCTACAACGAGGCGTTCCGCATTCTCGGCGCGCATCCGCGCATGATCGAGCCGGTCGAGCAGGTGTTCGGCGAGCCCGTGTACATGCACCAGTTCAAGATCAATGCGAAATCGGCCTTCACCGGCGACGTCTGGCAGTGGCACCAGGACTACGGCACCTGGAAGCGCGACGACGGCATGCCGGAGCCGCGCGCGATGAACATCGCGATCTTCCTCGACGAGGTGATGCCGATCAACGGCCCGTTGATGCTGGTGCCGCGCAGCCAGAATGCCGGCGATCTCGAAGCCTCGCATGACCTCGCCACCACCTCCTATCCGCTGTGGACGCTGGACGAGGACACCGTGACGCGCCTCGTCAAGCAGGGCGGCATCGTGGCGCCCACCGGCAAGCCCGGCGGCATGCTGATGTTCCACGGCAATCTCGTGCACGGATCGAGCGGCAACATCACGCCCTACCCGCGCAAGATCGTGTACCTGACGCTGAACGCGGTCTCGAACTATATCCGCACACCGACGCGGCCGGACTACATCGCGCATCGCGATTTCACGCCGATCAGGACGGTGGACGACGACGCGCTGCTGCGGCTTGCCCGTGCGCCGCGGCAAGCGGCGGAATAGAATGCTCTCGTGCCCCGGACGCAGCGCAGCGCTTCTTCAGCGGTGCGCTGCTGAGCCGGGGCCCACGCCGCCCCGAATTCCCTCGCACTGGGTCCCGGCTCTGCGGAGCAGCGCTGAAGAAGCGCTGCACCGCGTCCGGGACACGAGACTTATCGGATGACAACATGAACCTCTTCCGCCTCCTGCAAGCCCGCGCATCCGCCGGCAAGCCCGTCCGTGTCGCGCTGATCGGCGCGGGCAAATTCGGCTCGATGTTTTTGGCGCAGGTGCCGCACACGCCGGGGCTGGAGGTGCCAATCATCGTCGACATCGACCGCGACCGCGCGCGCGAGGCCTGCCGCACCGTCGGCTGGGATCCGGCGCGCATCGCGGCGACCACGTTCACCGATGACGGTGCGCGCGCCATTGCCGGCGGCGCGATGGATGTGGTGGTGGAGGCGACCGGCAATCCCGCCGTCGGCATCAGACATGCGCGCGCGGCGATTGCGGCGGGCAAGCATATCGTGATGGTGAATGTCGAGGCCGACGTGCTGGCGGGCCCCCTGCTTGCGGAGGAAGCGCGCAAGGCCGGCGTGGTCTATTCGCTCGCCTATGGCGACCAGCCGGCGCTGACCGCCGAGATGGTCGACTGGGCGCGGGCCACCGGCTTTCGCGTCGTCGCCGCCGGCAAGGGGACAAAGTACCTGCCGGCCTATCACGACGTGACGCCTGACGGTGTCTGGCAGCATTACGGCCTGACCGCGGGCGAGGCGCAGTCGGCCGGCATGAATCCGCAGATGTTCAACTCCTTCCTCGACGGCACCAAATCGGCGATCGAGATGGCCGCGATCGCCAATGCCTGCAGCCTCGACGTGCCCGCGGACGGCCTGCTGTTTCCGCCCTGCGGCGTCGACGACCTGCCGCACATCATGCGGCCGCGCTCGCGCGGCGGCGTGCTGGAGCGGTCCGGCGTCGTCGAGGTCGTCTCCTCGATCGAGCGCGACGGCCGGCCGGTGTTTCGCGACCTGCGCTGGGGCGTCTACGTCGTGCTGGAGGCGCCGAATGACTACGCCGCCGATTGCTTCAGGCAATACGGCCTGAAGACCGACGCCAGCGGACGCTTCGCCGCCATGTACAAGCCGTATCATCTGATCGGGCTCGAGCTGAACATCTCGGTGCTGTCGGCCGCGCTGCGGGGCGAGCCCACCGGGCAAGCCATCGGCTTCCGTGGCGATGTCGCAGCAGTGGCCAAGCGAAATCTGCGCGCCGGGGAGATGCTCGACGGCGAAGGCGGCTATACGGTGTGGGGCAAGCTGGTACCGGCGGCTGCGAGCCTCAAGGCCGGCGCCCTGCCGATCGGGCTCGCACATCGCGTGAAGCTGAAACATGACGTCGCCCATGGCGCGGTGGTGCGCTGGAGCGATGTCGAATTCGACCCGGCCAACGAAACGATGAAGACGCGCAAGGCCATGGAAGCCGCGTTCGCAGCGCAGCATTGACGGCTTTGACAGCCGCACAACCAAAGTGCGCTTGATTTGCAGGCCCCCTTTGGTCATCCTGACCGCGATCCGGGAATACTGAATTTCGGACACCAAGAAACGTCGGCCACCGGCGAAGACCAAAGCGGCGACAAGACCGCGATCCATCGTCGAGGACACGACATCACAGGAGGAAATGCATGGAACGTCGTAAATTCCTGACGGCAGGCGGATTGGGCCTGGCCGCAACTGCTGTTGCCGCGCCGGCCGTCGCACAATCGATGCCCGAGGTGAAATGGCGGCTGGCGGCGAGTTGGCCGAAGTCACTCGATACGCTCTATGGCGGCTGCGAGTATTTCTGCAAGCGAGTCGCCGAGATCACGGACAACCGCTTTCAGATCCAGCCGTTTGCCGCCGGCGAGATCGTGCCGGGCCTGCAAGTGCTCGACGCAGTCTCGAACGGCACCGTCGAGATGGGCAACACTGCGCTCTACTACTATTGGGGCAAGAACCCGGCGTTCACCTTCGGCACGTCGCTGCCGTTCGGTCTCAACACGCGCCAGCACATCTCCTGGCTGTTGTGGAATGGCGGTCAGGACATGCTCAACGGTCTGTTGAAGGAGCACAATGCGATCGGCGTTCCTACGGGTTCGACCGGCGCCCAGATGGGCGGATGGTTTCGCAAAGAGATCAAGACCGTCGATGATCTCAAGGGCCTGAAATTCCGCGTCGGCGGCTTCGCCGGCACCATCGTCTCGAAGCTCGGTGGCGTGCCGCAGCAGATCGCGGCGGGCGACATCTATCCGGCGCTGGAGAAGGGGACGATCGACGCGGCGGAGTGGGTCGGGCCATATGACGACGAGAAGCTCGGCTTCGTGAAGGTGGCGAAGTACTATTACTATCCGGGCTGGTGGGAAGGGACCGGCCAAGGCCACAACATCATGAATCTGGAGAAATGGAACGCGTTGCCGAAACACTATCAGGCGGCGATCTCGACGGCATCGCTCGATACCTTCACCTGGGTGACCGGCAAGTACGACTCGGTCAATCCACCCGCCCTCAAGCGGCTGCTCGCTGCCGGCGCGATCCTCAAGCCCTTCCCGCAGGAGGTGCTCGAAGCCTGCTACGGCGCAGCCAACGAGATTTACGCCGATCTCGCCAAGAGCAACCCGCATTTCAGCAAGATGTATGCGAGCCTCACCGCTTTCCGCAGCGAGTCGCTCGCCTGGATGCAGGTGGCCGAGCTCAGCTTCGACACCTTCATGATGCGGATGCGGACGAGGACGTAGCTGCATCGCGCTGCGAGCCGCAAAACGACGAAAGCCCCGGAGCTGGCTCCGGGGCTTTTTTGTTTGGCGACGAACGGGCCGCGCCGGAAGTGTCATCGCCCGGCTTCGACCGGGCGATCCAGGATTCCAGAGGCGGTCATGAAAGTGCTCGCTCTCACCGCATCCGCCGCGGCGTACTGGATGGCCCGCTTTCGCGGAGCATCACAGCGGGGGTTGTGGCATGCGGTGCGTCATCCTCAGGCCGCGCCAAGCATCGCGCTTTGCGAAGACGCAGCAACATCCTCAATTCTCATCATCCCCGAGCGCTGCAACGAGCTTGTCGTAATACTTGGCGACGAGATCGATGTTGCCCTTGTTCTCGACCTGGAGCGCCGGCGTCTTCAGCGCCTGGTTGAGCTCGTCGAGGGCTTCTTTCTTGTCCTTCGCCGGCATCTTCTTGTCGGCCTGGATCTGCGCGATCTGCGCCTTGATCACCGCTTCGGGGCCGACATATTTCTTGGTCCCAGGATCGAAGCCACCGATGACGAGGCTGATGTTGTCGATGACGTTGCTGTAATCGTCATAGCCGGCAAAGCCGTGTTTCTTTGCAACCTCCTCGAGCTGCGCGATGACCTTCTGATCGGGCGCGGTGTTCTCGGGGAGCTTTTCGGTGATCGCATCCACGTCCTTCTGGGCGGCGAGTACACCGTCGAGCTGCTTGTCGGTCAGCACAATCTGCTTGAGCGCGGGAGCCTGCTGCTGCGCCGGCGCGGCCTGCTGAGCAGGTGCGGGCTGCTGCTTGGCTTGCGCGAAAGCGGCACCGGAGGAAGCAAGCGATGCTGCGCACACAAGGCACGCGACGCCGAACGCGGACAGGGCGGGACGAAGCAATGCTGGCATGGGAGTCTCCTCCTGAAGGGGATGGTTGGTTTTGGCGCTGGAAGATGTCGGCGGTGGAAGGTCTCGACATCCGGGAAACTGGGGAACCGGACATGAACTCCGAATGAACTGACCCCATCGCTAACGAGCAATCGTGGCTGAATGATCACAATCCGGTGGTGGATCGCCGGCATGTGGCGATCGAGAAATCCATTGAATTCCGTCGCGAGTGCACCTTAAGATAGAGGCGTGGATCGCCGGCACATGACCGGCATCTACAGCCCGCAAGGGATCGGGGCGAGCGAGACTAGCTCGTCCCTTCAGAGCTGGAGCTGGTGGTTCTAACCCGCCAGCTCCACGGGAATAGAGCATGCTTGTTAGCGTCTATTATCCGTTTGCGGACGAGAGAGCTCTGTTTCCGAGCCGATCTGCGCTCGTACAGAGCCGCTTCTCCAAGCTTGACGAACCGCATCGGTTCTATCGCAATCTGGGTGATATCATCGACCGGCCGAGCGGCGGTTTTCTCGGCTGGATCGGAGAGAGCAGCCTCTGTGCGGTGCGCTCCATTGATATCGAGCTCAAAAGATCCGGCGACAAAAAGCAGCGGATTGCTTTCAAGAGGATGTTCTTCGACGGGCTGCTTGGTGGCTATTTCAGCATCGGGATCAGCCTGGACGGGCCTGCAGTGGACCAGACCGCGGATGGTGCGGCGCTGGTCGGACTACTTTGTGACCTAGCGAATCTGTCACTGAAGAGTTCGCATCGTCCGTCTGATCCGACCAAATTAGCAGGTTACGGCAAGCT
>NZ_JAFCKP010000016.1:0-52500 GCF_018130245.1 Bradyrhizobium sp. SZCCT0231 | reverse complement strand
AACTTCCGACCTCACGCTTATCAAGCGCGCGCTCTAACCAACTGAGCTACAAGCCCCTAACGCACATCCCGTTAAGGACCCCGGATCCTGCCGTTGCAGGCCCAGCGCGTGTTCGTCCGCGAAGAAAGAGAAACGAAGACGGCGAAATCCCGCCAATGCAGCTCAACGATCTGGCGATCTGTTGGCCACTGATGTTTCTAAAACGATCCGATAGTGAGCGTGAGCTCGCTGAAGGATCATCCTTAGAAAGGAGGTGATCCAGCCGCAGGTTCCCCTACGGCTACCTTGTTACGACTTCACCCCAGTCGCTGACCCTACCGTGGCCGGCTGCCTCCCTTGCGGGTTAGCGCACCGTCTTCAGGTAAAACCAACTCCCATGGTGTGACGGGCGGTGTGTACAAGGCCCGGGAACGTATTCACCGTGGCGTGCTGATCCACGATTACTAGCGATTCCAACTTCATGGGCTCGAGTTGCAGAGCCCAATCCGAACTGAGACGGCTTTTTGAGATTTGCGAAGGGTCGCCCCTTAGCATCCCATTGTCACCGCCATTGTAGCACGTGTGTAGCCCAGCCCGTAAGGGCCATGAGGACTTGACGTCATCCCCACCTTCCTCGCGGCTTATCACCGGCAGTCTCCTTAGAGTGCTCAACTAAATGGTAGCAACTAAGGACGGGGGTTGCGCTCGTTGCGGGACTTAACCCAACATCTCACGACACGAGCTGACGACAGCCATGCAGCACCTGTGCTCCAGGCTCCGAAGAGAAGGTCACATCTCTGCGACCGGTCCTGGACATGTCAAGGGCTGGTAAGGTTCTGCGCGTTGCGTCGAATTAAACCACATGCTCCACCGCTTGTGCGGGCCCCCGTCAATTCCTTTGAGTTTTAATCTTGCGACCGTACTCCCCAGGCGGAATGCTTAAAGCGTTAGCTGCGCCACTAGTGAGTAAACCCACTAACGGCTGGCATTCATCGTTTACGGCGTGGACTACCAGGGTATCTAATCCTGTTTGCTCCCCACGCTTTCGTGCCTCAGCGTCAGTACCGGGCCAGTGAGCCGCCTTCGCCACTGGTGTTCTTGCGAATATCTACGAATTTCACCTCTACACTCGCAGTTCCACTCACCTCTCCCGGACTCAAGATCTTCAGTATCAAAGGCAGTTCTGGAGTTGAGCTCCAGGATTTCACCCCTGACTTAAAGACCCGCCTACGCACCCTTTACGCCCAGTGATTCCGAGCAACGCTAGCCCCCTTCGTATTACCGCGGCTGCTGGCACGAAGTTAGCCGGGGCTTATTCTTGCGGTACCGTCATTATCTTCCCGCACAAAAGAGCTTTACAACCCTAGGGCCTTCATCACTCACGCGGCATGGCTGGATCAGGGTTGCCCCCATTGTCCAATATTCCCCACTGCTGCCTCCCGTAGGAGTTTGGGCCGTGTCTCAGTCCCAATGTGGCTGATCATCCTCTCAGACCAGCTACTGATCGTCGCCTTGGTGAGCCATTACCTCACCAACTAGCTAATCAGACGCGGGCCGATCTTTCGGCGATAAATCTTTCCCCGTAAGGGCTTATCCGGTATTAGCACAAGTTTCCCTGTGTTGTTCCGAACCAAAAGGTACGTTCCCACGCGTTACTCACCCGTCTGCCGCTGACGTATTGCTACGCCCGCTCGACTTGCATGTGTTAAGCCTGCCGCCAGCGTTCGCTCTGAGCCAGGATCAAACTCTCAAGTTGGACTTGAACTTTGAACCGGCTGATCACAACGTTTGACGAGGTCCCACCATTTTTCATCGACCGAAGCCGATGAGCTGCCTGCGATTCACATCGCTGGCAACGATGGTGTTTCCTTTAAAACGTGTACCGCCGAAGTCTTTCGTCCGGTCTCGATCAGAAAAGCCGAGGCTTTTCAGAAGCGAGACCCGCAAGGACTCCGCCGTCCACGTTTCTCTTTCTTCATCTTCACTTGTCAAACAGCCCGGGACCGGAGAGGCCCCAACCTTCCGAGGAGGAAGGGTTCCGACAACCTTACCGACGATGAATGACTCCAACCGACTGGTGTCGATTGTTGTGTCACTCAACAAGGTGAGGAGCATCAGTGGCGCGTTCGCTCGCCTTGGTCAGTGACCCGGCGGCGCCGCGCTCAGTGGTTGGGGTTATAGGCCCCGCCTTCCGGGCTGTCAACGCCCATCGTCAACAAATCGTCGCACAGTGGATTGTCGGAAAAAATTACACGATTACAGGCAGTTAGAGCGGCGCGGAGTGAGCGAACCGAGCCTGCTCGAAGAAAAAACTGAAAAAAAGTTTGGGGCCCGGAGGGCTCCGGAGGGCCTCCTGAGGGGCTCCTGAGGCAGCTTGCAGCGCCCCGCCGGGGACGCCCCTCGCGCCGCCCCCTTTGGGAAGTTTTTTCCATATTTGGCGCCGTACTTGAGCCACAATCCCGCGGCGTTCTGATAAGAGACGAGCTTGAATCGCGGGAATGCCTGTGGGGGCTGCCGGCGATTTTCATGGGGTCCGAGGAAGGCGATCTTGCAAATGACGCGACCTTCCTTCGGCATTCGAAAGACATCGAGAGAGCTTTACCCGTCCAGCTGTTCGTAATTTCCGCCGGCCCTGTTCCGGGGCTTTCTGAGCGCGGACGGCCGTACGGCTTGCCTTTTCCGGCGATCCCCCTTCAAGAGGGGACCAGAGACAAGGTTCGAAGCGGAACTTTCTTGGGTCGTTGAGTTGGGGGACTTGGGTTGAACCACAGGACGTCACGCGGCACTTACGGGCGTGAGACCGGGATCATCGATCTCGGCCACGAGCCGCCGCTGTCCGTCGATGGTTCGGAAGCCGCCGTGATCGACCGCCGCCGCGTCTCGGTGCAATGGTTCAGCGGGACAATCTTGACCGGACTCTGCGGCGCAGCCCTGATCGGCGGCGCCGTTTTCGCATCGCTCGACGGCGAAATGACCTTCGCCAAGGTGCCGGAGCGGGTCGAAGGCGCGCTGCGTGGTGCATTCGGCGCCGCCGATCGCGCCGCCACGCTGCACAAGAGCGACCGCCTGCCGCCGCCGAGCGAATCCACGGCCTCGCGCAACGTCATGCGCGTTTCGACGGTCGCCCGCGTCGGCAACCGTGACGTGATGCGGGTGCGTCCGTTCGTCCGGATCGCAGGCAATTTGTCGATGACGACGAGCGATCTGTCGGCGAAGATCCCGCCGTTCAACGCCCAGCGCCTGCTCACCGACGTCGGTTCCGATCCGAAGACGGCATCCGACGATCCCAACAATCCGGAAGCCGTCGAGCCCGACGCGGAAGTGTCCTTCGTCACCAAGGACCTGTCGCCGGTGCTGCCGAAGGCCAAGATTTCCGCGGTGGTGGCGCTCGACGACATCCTGATGCGGGTCCGCGATGCCGCCAACTGGCGCGGCAATGGCGGGGTGCGCTATGCCTCGCTCGCCAATACCACAGCCGACGTCTCCGGCGCGACCGGCCCGTCCGACATCAGAAGCGCCTACGCTCCCGAAGCGTCGTCGTCCGATCCCTATGCCGGTTTCGAGACGCGCGTGGTGCCGGAAAACGTCACGCTGCTGCCCAAGACCAAGGAGCAGATCACCGGCGGCAATCCCAACGGCGAACGCGTCCACATGGTCAAGAAGGGCGACAGCGTCGCCTCGGTGCTGCGCGATCTCGGCGCCAATGCCGACGAGATCAAGGCGATCACCGCAACGCTCGGGCCGCGCGGCCGCGACGGTGGCCTCAAGGAAGGCGAGAAGCTCCGCATCCTGATGGCGCCCGCGAGTCCCGGCGCCCGCCTGCAACCCTACCGCGTCGTCGTCGCCAACGAGACCATGGTCGAGGCGATCGCGGCACTGTCCGACCTCGGCAAATACGTCGCAGTCGACGTCTCCAGCATGAATACCGTCGCCGACACCGCGGCGAGCGCCAGCAGCGACGACGACGACGATGACGACGGCTCCGGCGTGCGGCTCTACCAGAGCATCTACGAGACCGCGATGCGCAACAAGGTGCCGATGCCCGTCATCGAGGACATGATCAAGATCTACTCCTACGACGTCGATTTCCAGCGCAAGGTGCAGCCCGGCGATTCCTTCGACGTGTTCTACGCCGGCGAGGACGAGGGCGTGACGTCGAGCGAGAAGAACGAGGTGCTGTTCGCCTCCCTCACGGTCGGCGGCGAAACCAAGAAATACTATCGCTACCAGAGCCCCGACGACGGCCTCGTCGACTACTACGACGAGACCGGCAAGAGCGCGAAGAAGTTCCTGGTCAGAAAGCCCGTCAACAACGCCATCATGCGCTCCGGCTTCGGCGGCCGCCGCCACCCGATCCTGGGCTACGTGAAGATGCATACCGGCGTCGACTGGTCCACCAGCTACGGCACGCCGATCTTCGCCTCCGGCAACGGCATGATCGAGAAGGCCGGCCCCGAGGGCGGCTACGGCAAGTACATCCGCATCAAGCACGCCAACGGCTACGAGACCGCCTACGGCCACATGTCGGCCTTCGCCAAGGGCATGGAGGTCGGCAAGAAGGTGCGGCAGGGCCAGGTGATCGGCTTCGTCGGCTCCTCCGGCCTGTCGACCGGCCCGCACGTCCACTACGAGATCCTGGTCAATGGCCGCTTCGTCGACCCGATGCGCGTGAAGCTGCCGCGCGGCCGTTCGCTGGAAGGCCCGATGCTGGCAAGCTTCGAGAAGGAGCGCGACCGGCTCGACGGCATGATGAGCGGCCGCGGCGGCGCCATCGCCCGCATGTCGGATGCGACCGGCGGCCCGCTGCAGGTCACCAACCGGTAAATCGGTCGGGCCGACCTCGTGGCGCGGCTGGGCGCCCTCCTCCATCTTCATTCAATTTCGGTGGAACCGCAGGGAACACGCTGGGGAGCGGCCCAGTTGTCATTGCATGAGGGGGCGGAGTTCACGGAGGAATGTCATGGACAACTGGACGAACGCAAAATGGTGCGACGTCGCGAACCTGATCCTCGGCGCATTCCTGTTCTTCTCGCCCTGGATTCTCGGTTTCGATGCCGGACCGGCCTCTCAGAACGCGTATGTCGCGGGGCTCGTGATTGCGATCCTGGCCGTCGCAGCGCTCGCAGCCTTCGCGGTGTGGGAAGAGTGGCTCAACCTGATCGTCGGCCTGTGGACGCTCATTGCGCCTTGGGTGCTCGGGTTCCAGGGCGCCACGACGGCAATGACCGTTCACGTCGTGGTCGGCATTCTGGTCGCCGTGCTTGCTGCGGTCGAGATCTGGATGATGTCCCAGAACCCGCCGCGGCTGACGACGGGCCGGTAGCAGGCAAAGCCCGCCCGCACCAATTTGGCGGGGCCATCATATCGACGAGGTGCCGCAAGGCTTGCCGGCACAACGTCAAGTTTCGTTTGCCAAAGCCGCATGACGGGCAAATACTTTCCGAAAAATCGGGAGGTCACGTCATGGGCAACAGGCTCGCCTGCGCAGCCGCCGTCGCTGCGATGTTCGCCGTCACGAACGCATCGGCAGAGACCTGGGAGGTGACGCGACTGGTCCCCGGCTCGGCATTCCATGGCGTGCACGGGCTCGGTATCGACAAGGCCGGCCATCTGTTTGCCGGCAGCGTGGCGGGCGCGGCGCTCTATGAGGTCGACATTGCGGGCGGTAGCGCCAAGGTTGCAATTCCCGCGCCGGTCGGAATGGCCGACGACATCGCATTTGCGCCCGACGGCACCATGGCCTGGACCGGATTCCTCGCTGGCGACCTCTATGCGCGCAAGGGCGACGGCCCGATCAAGAAGCTTGCAAGCGGCCTTCCCGGCATCAACTCGCTCGCCTTCCGCAAGGACGGCAGGCTCTACGCCACCACCGTCTTCCTCGGCGATGCGCTCTACGAGATCGACGTCGAGGGCGTCAAACCGCCCCGCCAGATCATGGAGAAGATGGGCGGCCTCAACGGCTTCGAGTTCGGTCCCGACGACAAGCTCTATGGTCCGCTCTGGTTCAAGGGCCAGGTCGCAAAGGTCGACGTCGACAAGGCCGAGTTGACCGTCGTTGCCGACGGCTTCAAGGTCCCGGCCGCCGTGAACTTCGATTCCAAGGGCAACCTCTTCGTCGTCGACACCGCGCTCGGCCAGCTCGTCCGGGTCGATCCCAACTCGGGCGCCAAGGCCATGGTCGCGCAACTGAAGCCATCCCTGGACAATCTCGTCATCGACGACAAGGGCCGCATCTACGTCTCCAACATGGCCGACAACGGCATCCAGGAGGTCGACCCCGCGACCGGCCAGGCCAGGCAGATCATCATCGGCAAGCTCGCCCTGCCCGGCGGCATCGGCGTCACCTCGGAGAACGGCAAGGATACGATCCACGTCGCCGACGTGTTCGCCTATCGCACGGTGGACGGGACGACCGGCGAGGTCACCGAGAAGGCGCGCATGCACGCCGCCGGCGTCACGCTCGAATATCCGATGAGCGCGACGGCGAAGGGCAACGACGTGGTCCTGTCGAGCTGGTTCACCGGCACCGTGCAGGTGATCGACGGCAAGACCGGTGCGACGCGCGACATGTTGCACGACTTCAAGACGCCCCATGACGCGGTCGTGCTCGCGGACGGCAGCATCCTGGTGGCCGAGCTCGGCACCAAGTCACTGGTCAAGGTGAGCGGCGAGCATGGCAAGGATCGCACCACGCTGATCGGCGCCCTCGAGGGACCGATGGGCCTCGTCCGCGGGGCCGGCAACGAGGTTTACGTCACCGAGGCCTTTGCCGGCATCGTCTCCAGGATCGACAGCAATGGCGAAAAGACCGTGGTCGCCAAGGAGCTGAACATGCCGGAAGGCATCGCGCGCGGCCGCGACGGCCAGCTGATCGTGGCGGAAGTCGGCGCCAAGCGGCTGATCGAGATCGTGCCGGAAACCGGCAAGGTCACCGAGATCGCCGCCAACCTCCCGATCGGCCTGACAGGCGCGCCGGGCGGTTTGCCGACGCATATCCCCACCGGTGTCGCTGTCGGCGCGACGGGCGTGATCTACTTCAGCTCGGACGTCGAGAATGCGATCTACAAGGTGGTGAAGAAGTAGGAATGGCTTGCACGGGATTGGCCGTGGAACCGGCGCGCCGGTTCCACGGTTAGACGCTGACGGAAGCCGACCAGCAGGAGGATCGCCCATGACGCGCCTCTCACGCGACGATGTCATCAAGGCCGTGGACCGCGCCGACGACGTCACCATTGCCCAGATCATCGGAACCGGCGCGACCGCCGAGGAGCTCGCCGAAGCCCAGGCCTGGCTCGCCAATGACGAGCCGATGATCAACGATTTGCGCCCGCTGGCGCAGGGACGGGTGCGCGAGCTGGTGGATATTTTGTCGGAGCTGGAGGAGGGCGAGGAGGACGGCGTCGAGCCGCGCTCCGCCTCGGCACCCGGGAACTAATTGGCAACGCAGCCGACAAAACAAGACGCCCCGGAGAAGATGACCTCTCCGGGGCGGATTTCATTTCAGGCCTGAGCACTGGCCCTCAGTTCAGCTTCCGCTTCGCCACCGGCGCCTCGAACTGGGCGATCTCCGCGGTCTGCGGCGCCTTGCCGTTGAAGGTCAGCACGTTGCCTTCGGACGAGATCGCGACATTGTCGCCGTCCCTGACGTCGCCGGCCAGGATCATCTCGGCGAGCGGGTCCTGGAGGTGGCGCTGGATCACCCGCTTCAAGGGCCGTGCACCGTAGGCGGGATCCCAGCCCTTGGCAGCAAGCCAGTCGCGCCCAGCGGCATCGAGCGTCAGTACGATCTTGCGATCGGTCAAGAGCTTCTGGAGCCGCGCGAACTGGATCTCGACGATCCGGCCCATCTCGCTCTTCTGCAGGCGGTGGAACAGGATGATCTCGTCGACGCGGTTGAGGAATTCGGGGCGGAAATGCGCCCGCACCATTCCCATCACCTGATCGCGCACCGCCGAGGTGTCCTCGCCCTCCGGCTGGTTCACCAGGAATTCCGAACCGAGATTCGAGGTCATGATGATCAGCGTGTTGCGGAAGTCGACGGTCCGGCCCTGGCCGTCGGTCAGGCGGCCGTCGTCGAGCACCTGCAGCAGGACGTTGAAGACGTCAGGGTGCGCCTTCTCGATCTCGTCGAACAGCACCACCTGGTAGGGCCGGCGCCGCACCGCCTCGGTGAGCGCGCCGCCCTCGTCATAGCCGACATAGCCCGGAGGCGCGCCGATCAGCCGCGAGACCGAGTGCTTCTCCATGTATTCGGACATGTCGAGGCGGACCATCGCGGTCTCGTCGTTGAACAGGTACTCCGCGAGAGCCTTGGTCAGCTCGGTCTTGCCGACGCCGGTGGGGCCCAAGAACATGAACGAGCCGGTGGGGCGGTTTGGGTCCTGCAGGCCTGCGCGCGAGCGGCGCACGGCGGTTGCGACCGCACGCACCGCCTCGGTCTGGCCGACGACCCGCTTGCCGAGCTGCTCCTCCATCTTCAGGAGCTTCTCCTTCTCGCCTTCCAGCATCTTGTCGACGGGCACGCCGGTCCAGCGCGAGACCACTTGCGCGATGTGATTGGCGGTGACCGCCTCCTCCATCATCTCGCCGGAATTCTCCTTGGCCTCGATGTCCGCGAGCTGCTTCTCGAGCTGCGGGATCCGTCCATAGGCCAGCTCGCCGGCCTTCTGGAATTCGCCGCGCCGCTGCGCGTTGGCGAGCTCGACACGGAGGCCGTCGAGCTCGGCCTTCAGCTTCTGGGCGTCGGAGAGCTTGCTCTTCTCCGCGCTCCAGCGCGCCGTCAGCGCCGCAGACTTCTCCTCGAGCTCGGCAAGGTCCTTCTCCAGGGTCTGGAGCCGGGACTTGGAGCCGGGATCGCTCTCCTTCTTCAGCGCCTCCTGCTCGATCTTGAGCCGGATGATCTCGCGGTCGAGCGAATCCAGCTCTTCCGGCTTGGAATCGACCTGCATCTTCAGCCGCGCCGCAGCCTCGTCCATCAGGTCGATCGCCTTGTCGGGCAGGAAGCGGTCGGTGATGTAGCGGTTGGACAGGGTCGCGGACGCCACCAGCGCGGAATCGGTGATCCGCACGCCATGGTGCTGCTCGTACTTGTCCTTCAGGCCGCGCAGGATCGAGATGGTGTCCTCGACCGAGGGCTCGCTGACGAAGATCGGCTGGAAGCGCCGCGCCAGCGCTGCATCCTTCTCGACGTGCTTCTGGTACTCGTCGAGCGTGGTCGCGCCGATGCAGTGCAGCTCGCCGCGGGCGAGCGCGGGCTTGAGCAGGTTGGAGGCGTCCATCGCGCCGTCGCCCTTGCCGGCGCCGATCAGCGTGTGCATCTCGTCGATGAACAGGATGAAGGTGCCCTCGCTTCCGGTCACCTCCTGGAGCACGGCCTTCAGCCGCTCCTCGAACTCGCCACGGTATTTTGCGCCAGCGATCAGCGCGCCCAGGTCGAGCGCGAGCAGCTTCTTGTCCTTCAGGCTCTCCGGCACGTCGCCATTGACGATGCGCAGCGCGAGCCCTTCCGCGATGGCGGTCTTGCCGACGCCGGGCTCGCCGATCAGGACCGGATTGTTCTTGGTCCGGCGCGACAGCACCTGGATGGTGCGGCGGATCTCCTCGTCGCGGCCGATGACCGGGTCGAGCTTGCCATCGCGCGCGGCCTGGGTGAGGTCGCGGGCATATTTCTTCAGCGCATCATAGGCGTTCTCGGCGGTCGCCGAGTCCGCAGTCCGGCCCTTGCGCAGCGCCTCGATCGCCGCGTTGAGGTTTTGCGGAGTGACGCCGCCCTTGGCGAGAATGGCGCCGGCCTCGCTGGTCTTCTCCAGCGTGAGCCCGAGCAGCAGCCGCTCGACGGTGACGAAGCTGTCGCCGGCCTTCTCGCCGGCCTTTTCGGCGGCATCAAAAGTGCGGGCCAGCTCGGGCGCCAGATAGATCTGCCCGGCGCCGCCGCCGGAGACCTTCGGCACCTTGTTGAGGGCGTCCTCGGTCGCCTTCAGGATTGCACGGGAATTGCCGCCAGCGCGGTCGATCAGACCGGCAGCGAGGCCCTCGTTGTCGTCCAGGAGGACTTTCAGGACGTGCAGGGTGGAAAACTGCTGGTGCCCCTCGCGCATCGCGAGCGACTGCGCAGACTGGATGAAGCCCCTGGAGCGTTCGGTATACTTCTCGATGTTCATCTTTTCTGTCCCTCGGCCTGCCCTTGGGGCCCTCTCAGGCACCCCAATACGGCATCTTCATTGGGTTTCCGCTTACCGCATTGAGGTTTCTCAAGCGGCAACGGCCGTCTTTTTGCCGACGTTGCCGCCGGCCCGAGGCAGATGTGGGAAGCGGCTTGCGGATGCGAAAGAGGCGGCATCACAATTTCGTGCGCTCGTGGGCGGGCTTGGCGGTGGCGGACCGAATCCCTTAAGTAGCGGCATGACAGCCAGCCACACCGCCGAGATCACCGGCCTCTACCGCTACCCGATCAAGGGCCTGACGCCGGAACGCCTGTCGCGCGCCCCTTTGCGGGTCGGCCAGACCCTGCCGGCCGACCGCCGCTACGCCATCGAGAACGGCCCGAGCGGGTTCGACCCTGATGCTCCCGAATGGAAGCCGAAAATCCAGTTTCTGATGCTGGCGCGCAATGAGCGGCTGGCTGAGCTCGACAGCCGGTTCGACGACGCCACCAATCTGTTGACCATCCGCAAGGACGGCCAAATCGTCGCCAGCGGCGATCTCGAGACCGCCGCCGGGCGCGCCGCCATCGAGGCCTTTTTCAGCGAGAACTTTCAGCCCGAGTTGAAGGGCCCGCCCAAGGTTCTGTCCGGCCGCGACCACAGCTTCTCCGACGTCGCCCGCAAGGTCGTCTCCATCATCAATATCGACAGCGTCCGCGCCATCGAGGCCATGCTGGGCGGCGCCGCCGTGCATCCCCTGCGCTTCCGCGCCAATCTTTACCTGAAGGGCTGGCCGGCCTGGTCGGAGCTCGATCTCGTCGGCCAGACGCTCGCGATCGGCGAGGCCCGGCTGAAGGTGGTCAAGCGCATCGTCCGCTGCCCGGCCACCAATGTCGATCCAGAAACCGCCAAGCGCGATCTCGAAATACCACCGACGCTCTCGCGCCATCTCGGCCACATGGACTGCGGCATCTATGCCGAGGTGATCGAAGGTGGTGACGTCGGCGTCGGCGATGCGGTCGCGGTGGAAGAGCCGAGATTGGTGTGAGCCCTCTCTCGTCGTCCCGGACAAGCGCGCTCCTCAAGCGCGCGCCGATCCGGGACCCATAGCCACAGGGAGTGGTTTGGCGAAGACTCGTGGTCACCGGCTCGCGCGAAGGCACGCGCCTGTGGTTATGGGTCCCGGATCTGCGCTGACGCTTGTCCGGGACGACAACCTCACATGACGCGAGGGTCCACCCGCCCCACGCACCGTCACCTCAGTTCGGCATCACATAGGCATAGATCCGGCCGCGCGAGACCGGGGCTTCGCGGACGCGGTTGCCGTTGTTTCCGGAGATCATGATCGGATTGCCCTGCGCGTCGATGCCGGTGACGATGCCGACATGGCCGCCGCGGCGGCCGCGCGACATCACCGCGATGGCCCCGACCTGCGGACCGGAGATGCGCGTGCCGTAACGTGCGAACGAGCTCGCCATGTCCGAGCCGGTGCCACGATGGCCGGTGTGCTCGAGCACCATGTTCATGAAGCGCGCGCACCACAGGCTGCCGCGCCCGGTCGGATTGCCACCGAGATGGCGGCGCGCCTCGGACACGAGGCCCGATCCGCCGCCGAAGCCGCCGCTCATGCCCGCACCGCCGCTGTCGGCGTTCGGATTGTAGCTGGCCTGGGTGTCGGCGAAACCGCTCGCCTGCAATTGCGCCGCGCTGCGCTCGAAGCGCGAGCTGCGTGCATGATGGCGGTGGTGATGATGCCTGGCGTGGTGCACGTGAGTGTGCCGCTCTGCGCTATGACGATGATGCGGCCGGGCCGAGGCCGGAGAAACGAACGCGGCGACCGCCGCGAAGAAGAGCGCCAGCGCGACAACACAACGCGACAGGCGATACGCAAACAACTCAACCATTCTTCATCCTTCGTTACACCCCCACTTCCCATCGGCCCGGTGCGGTGGCCGACATCCGCCGGGGCGTAAAGCTTCCGGATGTGGCGAGAAAAAGACGCCACGCCGGCGAATGGCTGCGATGATTTTGTATCGGGACTGGCCTGAGGCTGCCGCATTGCGGACAACTGCGTTAACTGCAATCCTGCAAACACGGCTTGAAGAGAGGGAAATAGTTAATGCCCCACGCCACGACCAGGGACGACGTTCGCATCTATTTCGAAGAGGCGGGTCAGGGAACGCCGATAGTTTTTCTGCACGAGTTCGCGGCCGACTACACCAATTGGGAGCCGCAGATGCGCTACTTCTCGCGCGGCCACCGCTGCATCACCTATTCGGCGCGCGGCTACACGCCGTCGGACGTGCCTGACGGCGAGGTCTACACCCACACGCATTTCTACACCGATGCGCTTGCGGTGCTCGATCATCTCGGCATCGATCGCGCGCATCTCGTCGGGCTGTCGATGGGCGCGTATTCATCGCTTCAGATCGGATTGAACGCGCCGCAGCGCGCACTGTCGATGACGCTCGCCGGCGTCGGCTCCGGCGCGGAGATCGAAAATCTCGAGAATTGGCGCCAGCAGTGCCGCGCCAATGCCGAGCAGTTCGAGACGCTGGGCTCCGCCGAGGTCGCGAAGGTCACGCGCGAGGCACCGAGCCGGATTCCCTTCCTGGTGAAGGACCCGCGCGGGCACGCCGATTTCTATGCCGCGCTGGCGCGGCACGATGCCAAGGGTTCGGCACGCACGATGCGCGGCTTCCAGGGCGGCCGCCCCTCGATCTACACGATGACGGATGCGATCGCGAAGGTGACAACACCCGCACTGATCATCTGCGGCGACGAGGACGATCCCTGCATCGGGCCAAGCCTGTTCCTGAAGAAGCATCTGCCGGCCGCAGGGCTCGCGATGTTTCCGAAGTCGGGCCACGTGCTCAATCTCGAGGAGCCCGCGCTGTTCAACGAGAGCGTGGAGCGGTTCGTGACGCTGGTGGAAGCGGGACGCTGGCCGGTGTGCGACCCGCGGTCGCTGGCTCCACACTAGCTAGCTGTCATTCCGGGATGCGCCGAAGGCGCAGGCCCGGAATCCATCGGGCGGCAGGCACTGTTGCACGATGGATTCCGGGCTCGATGCTTCGCATCGCCCCGGAATGACGGAGAGATTATTTCCGCCCGCCCCTGCTCAGCAAAAACACCGCCTGCTCGCCGAACATGTTCCACACCCACCAGGGCAGGTTCAGCGGCACGGGGCGGCCGTAGAGATCGAGCGCGACCGAGCGCTCCATCTTGACGTTGATCTCGTCGCAGAGCTGCACGAAGTCCTTGATGGTGCAGAAATGGATGTTGGCGGTGTCGTACCAGGTCGCCGGCAGATTCTCCGTGCGCGGCATGTGGCCGCCGATCAGGAGCTGGAGCCGCATCTTCCAGAACCCGAAATTCGGGAACGAGACGATGGCCCGGCGGCCGATGCGCAGCAGGTTCTCCAGCACGACCTTCGGCTGCCGCGTCGCCTGCAGCGTCTGCGACAGGATCACGTAGTCGAAGGCGTCGTCGGGATAGTTGACGAGATCGGTGTCGGCATCGCCCTGCACCACCGCAAGCCCCTTGGCGACGCAGCGGTTGACGCCCTCGCGCGACAGCTCGATGCCGCGGCCGTCGATGCCGCGGG
Organism: Bradyrhizobium sp. SZCCT0231; assembly: GCF_018130245.1. Classification (GTDB taxonomy): domain Bacteria; phylum Pseudomonadota; class Alphaproteobacteria; order Rhizobiales; family Xanthobacteraceae; genus Bradyrhizobium; species Bradyrhizobium japonicum_F. The sequence goes on along the minus strand of NZ_JAFCKP010000016.1, from coordinate 38,772 downwards.
TCTCCAGCAGCTGAAGCAGATCACCCTCGCCGCAGCCGACGTCGAGCACTTTGGAGCCCGGCTTGACCATCTCGGCGACCAGCAGGTGATCGGCGCGAAACTGGCCGGACGGGGCGGCCGCAACGCCGTTCAAGGGCAGCACTTCCTGGACGGACATCGCTAGCGGTCCTTGGGGGTGAGACCGCGTGCCTTGCCTGCCGATTGCAGGAAGGCGCGGGAGATGTCGAAGAATTCGGGCACGTCGAGCAGGAAGGCGTCGTGGCCGCGATCGGTCTCGATCTCGGCAAACGACACCCGGGCGCTCGAGGCGTTCAGCGCGTGCACCAGCGCGCGCGATTCCGAGGTCGGAAACAGCCAGTCGCTGGTGAAGGAGACCACGCAGAAGCGGGTCTTGATGCCCGCAAACGCCTTCGCCAGCACGCCGCCATGGTCGGCGGCGATGTCGAAATAGTCCATCGCGCGGGTCAGATAGAGATATGAGTTGGCGTCGAAGCGCTCGACGAAGGACGAGCCCTGGTAACGCAGGTAGCTTTCGACCTGGAAGTCGGCGTCGAACGAGAAGGTCGGCAGCTCGCGATCCTGCATGCGCCGGCCGAACTTGCGATGCAGCGCGGCGTCGGAGAGATAGGTGATGTGCGCCGCCATCCGCGCCACCGCGAGCCCGCGATGCGGATGGATGCCGCGGTCGGCATAGCCGCCGCCGTGCCAGTCGGGGTCGGCCATCACGGCCTGGCGGCCGAGCTCGTGGAAGGCGATGTTCTGCGCCGAGTGCCGCGTCGCGCAGGCAATCGCCAGCGCGGAGAACACGCGGGCAGGATAGGCCGCGGTCCATTGCAGCACCTGCATGCCGCCCATCGAGCCGCCGACGACGGCAAACAGCGTGTCGATGCCGAGCCGGTCGATCAGCATCGCCTGCGCGCGCACCATGTCGGGGATGGTGATGACAGGGAAATCCAGGCCCCAGACCTTGCCGGTGGCGGGATTGATCGACGCCGGCCCGGTCGAGCCCATGCAGCCGCCGATCACGTTGGAGCAGATGACGAAGTAGTGCTTGGGATCGATGGGCCGGCCGGGGCCGACCAGCGTCTCCCACCAGCCGGGCTTGCCGGTGACGGGATGCACATTGGCGACATGCTGATCGCCGGTCAGCGCATGGCAGATCAGCACCGCGTTGGAGCGATCGGCGTTGAGCTCGCCATAGGTCTGGTAGGCGATCTGGAACGGAGAGAGATCGACGCCGCAATCGAGCCGCAGCGGCTGCTCTGTGCCGAAATGCATAACCTGCGAGCTTGGACGATCCACCTCGTGCGACCGTTCATCGGCGCTGATCGCAGGACTCGGTATCGACTTGACGCTACCCATCTCTGACATCGACCTCGTTTGCGACCGGCTGCTGGACCGCGCCGCTGACATCAGGCCATGAAAAACCCGGCCTGAACGATAGGTTCGGCCGGGATCGGAAGCGTCCCCGGCCTGTTTAGCGAGTTTTTTAACGTGGCTGCAAGCCGGCCGGCTCAAATGACCACGGAACGGGCAAAAAGCTACCGTCTTGGGCGGTTTTCGTCAAGTCGCGGCTCGGGTCGACCAGATTCGTCTCCGCCTCATCGGCTAAAAAGGCCGTCATTTCTCTTTGCTTTCGCCGCCCCGACTGCCTAATCAGGACATCCCCCTCGAAACCATCGCAGCCAGATATGTCCCAACGTCCGCCCGCGCCACCATCGCTCCAGGAACTGCGCAAGGAGATCGACGCGATCGACGAGGGCATGCATCGCCTGCTGATGCAGCGCGGCGACATCATCGACCGCCTGATCCAGGTGAAGCAGACCCAGGAGGTCGGCTCGGCATTTCGGCCTGCGCGCGAGGCCGACATGATGCGCCACCTCGTGCAGCGTCATCGCGGCATCCTGCCGCTCGACACCGTCGAGAGCATCTGGCGCGTCATCATCTCGACGTTCACTTATGTGCAGGCGCCGTTCTCAGTGCATGCCGACATCTCGGTGAGCGAGCCGGCGATGCGTGATTCCGCGCGCTTCCATTTCGGCTTCACGGTGCCTTACGTCGCGCATTTCAGCGCACAGGCCGCGGTCGAGGCGGTGGCGAAATCCAAGGGCGACCTGGCGCTGGTCTCGGCGACCTCCAGCCGCACGCCGTGGTGGCTGGAGCTGGAAGCGGAAGGCGCACCGAAGATCATCGCGCGGCTGCCTTTCGTCGAACGCGCCGATCATCCGGCGGCGTTGCCGGTGTTCGCGGTCTCGCGCGTCGCCGACAGCGCTCTGGTGACGGAGGTCGAGACCTTCAGCGTGCGCGTCTCCGGGTGGAACGCCGAGGTCGCGCGCGCCCTGTCGCCGCTCGCCGAGATCGTGGCGGTGCCCGACACCGCCTTCGACGGCGCGGCGCTGCTGGTCTCGGTCACCAGCGCGACCAGCATCGACAAAATCAGGGCTGCCCTGATCGAGGCGGGGGCCTCGGTGCGCTCCACGGCCCTCGTCGGCAGCCACGCAACGCGCTATACGGTGCCCCCGACCGGGCCGAAATCGTAAATCGCGAGCAGCCCAGCCTATCCGGAGTCCAAGATGTCCCGCCCCGTGCCGAATCCCGGCATTCTCGATATTGCGCCCTACACCCCCGGCAAGAGCCCGGTGGCGGAGCCGGGCCGCAAGGTATTCAAGCTCTCGGCCAACGAGACGCCGTTCGGACCCTCGCTCAAGGCGATCGAGGCGTTCAAGCGCGTGGCGGACCATCTGGAGGACTATCCGGAAGGCACCTCGCGGGTGCTGCGCGAGGCGATCGGCCGCTCTTTCGGGCTCGATCCCAACCGCATCATCTGCGGCGCCGGCTCGGACGAGATCCTCAATCTGCTCGCCCACACCTATCTCAGCCACGGCGACGAGGCGATCTCGACCACGCACGGCTTCCTGGTCTACCCGATCGCGACGATGGCGGTCGGCGCCCGGAACGTCGTCGCGCAGGAGACCAACCTCACCGCTGACGTCGACGCCATCCTGAAGGCCGTGACGCCGAAGACGAAGCTGGTCTGGCTCGCCAACCCCAACAACCCGACCGGCACCTATCTGCCGTTCGACGAGGTCAAGCGGCTGCGCGCCGGCCTGCCCTCGCACGTGCTGCTGGTGCTGGATGCCGCCTATTGCGATTACGTCTCGCGCAACGACTACGAGATGGGAATCGAGCTCGTCGCCACCACCGAGAACACGGTGGTGACGCACACCTTCTCCAAGATCCACGGTCTTGCGGCACTGCGCATCGGCTGGATGTTCGGGCCCGAGCACATCATCGACGCGGTCAACCGCATCCGCGGCCCCTTCAACGTGTCGACGCCGGCGATGTATGCCGCGGTCGCCGCGATCGAGGACACCGCGCATCAGGCGATGTCGAAGCAGTTCACCGAGACCTGGCGCAACTGGCTGACCGAGGAGATCGGCAAGCTCGGGCTGAAGGTGACGCCGAGCGTCGCCAATTTCGTGCTGATCCACTTCCCGACCGACAAGGGCAAGACCGCTGATGACGCCGACGCCTTCCTGACCAAGCGGGGCCTCGTGCTGCGCGGCCTAAAGAACTACGGCCTGCCGCATGCGCTGCGCATGACCATCGGCACCGAGGAGGCCAACCGCCTCGTGGTCGAGGCCTTGCGCGACTTCATGGTCGGCAAATGAGCGCGAACCCGCACTTCCAGCGCGTCGCGCTGATCGGCTTCGGCCTGATCGGCGGCTCGATCGCGCGTGCTGCGAAGCTCCAGGGCTTGGCTGGCGAGATCGTCACGACCGCGCGCTCGGAGAAGACGCGCGCGCGGGTTGCCGAGCTCGGCATCGTCGATCAGGTCGTGGCGAGCAATGCGGAGGCGGTGAAGGATGCCGATCTCGTCATCCTCTGCATTCCCGTCGGCGCCTGCGGACCTGTGGCGCAGGAGATCGCTGCGCATCTGAAGCCGGGCGCGATCATCTCCGACGTCGGCTCGGTCAAGGGCGCGGTGGTCCGGGACATGGCCCCGCATCTGCCGCAGGGCATTCATTTCGTGCCGGCGCATCCGGTCGCAGGCACCGAGCATTCGGGCCCGGATTCCGGCTTTGCCGAGCTCTTCATCAACCGCTGGTGCATCCTGACCCCGCCCGATGGCACCGACGCGGCGGCGACCGATCGCCTGCGCGCCTTCTGGGCGGCGATGGGCGCCAAGGTCGAGGTGATGACGCCGGATCATCATGATCTCGTGCTCGCGATCACCAGCCATCTGCCACATCTGATCGCCTACACCATCGTCGGCACCGCCGACGAGCTGGCGCAGGTGACGGAATCCGAGGTGATCAAATTCTCCGCCGGCGGTTTTCGCGATTTCACCCGCATCGCGGCGTCCGATCCGACGATGTGGCGCGACGTCTTCCTCGCCAACAAGGAGGCCGTGCTGGAGATGCTCGGCACCTTCACCGAGGATCTCGCCAAGCTCACCCGCGCGATCCGCCGCGGCGACGGCGATGCGCTGTTCGACCACTTCACCCGCACCCGCGCCATCCGCCGCGGCATCGTCGAGATCGGCCAGGATTCGGCGGCGCCCGACTTCGGCCGCCCGCACGCGGCGCTGAAGAAGCCGTGAGCTTGTAGCCCGGACAAAGCTGCGTAGCCCGGATGGAGCGCAAGCGTCATCCGGGCCAGTGCCAACTGTGATCAAGAACCCCGGATTGCGCTCCGCTCCATCCGGGCTACGGGAGCCAACTAATACAGCGGCGGAATCTGGCCGACCTTGACCGGGCCGAGCAGCACGGCGCCGTCGACGAATTTCAGCGGGAAGCTTCTCGCCTTCTTGCCTTCCAGCGTGCTCTCGGTGCCGATCGAATTGATACCGGCGGCGACGCCCGCGTTGGCGTTCTGCTTGATGACCTTGCCGAGGCCGGGCACGGCGCGGTCGAGCGCGCCGAACAAATTGTTGAGGTCCTGCGACTTCACGCCGGGCGCGACGCGGTCGAGCGTTGCCTGCGGCACGCCCTCCTCCAGCATCTTCTCGATGCCGAGCGCCGGGATCACGCGCTCGAGGCCGGTCACCGTCATCTGCAATTCGCCGTCAAGTCGGCCATTGGCCGAGAGGCCGAGCGTGCCGGCCGCAACCGCGATCATCTCGCCCTGCTGGATCCGCGACTGAACGATCTCGATATGACCGCCGGCAGCCTGGATCTCGCGGAAGCGCTGCGGCCAAGGCTTTGGCGTGAGGTCGGAGAGGCCGGTGACCTTGGCGCGGGTGTCCGCCTCGAACGGCTCGGCGAGCAGCGGATGCACGCCCTGGATGCTGCCTTGCGCGACATGGAGCACGGTCTCGATCACGGGATGATCGGCCGGCGATCCGTCGGCGAGGCGGCCGTGCAGCTCGACCTGCTTGGCGCGCGCAAGCGGCACCTGCACGCTGCCGTCGAGCCGGTTGAGGCTGGGATCGTCGAACACGATGGAGGCACGGTCCGGCACGGCCGGCAGGCCGGCCACGCTGGCGCGGCCCTTGCTCCAATTCACGGCGAAGGTGTTTTGCGTGACGCCGTCGATCAGCGTCGCAGGCGCGGAGAATTCGGCGATGACGCGCTTGGGATCGTAGACCTGGGCCACGACCAGGATGTTGTCGAGCTTCGCCGTGAACGGCGTCTTGCTCGCGTTCTGCGAGACCAGGGCGACGCTGGCGCCGGAGCACTGGACCTCGAAGCGGAACGGGAAGCCCGCGATCGAGCGCTTGGCGCAATCGTAAATGCGGCCGGACTTGGCCTCCTGTGCGCGCCAGGCGTCGGCGGCGATTTCGGCCTGCGACGCCGCATAGAACCAGAAGCAGCTCCACGCGACGGCGAGGATCAAAACGAAAACGGGTGCGATGAAAAGGCCCCAACGGGAGCGGCGGCCTGCGGCAACGGTCATATTGGACATGCGGCACCCTTTGATCCCAGATTCAGGCAAATGTAAGCGAGGCCCGCCTGCGACAAAAGGCGGAGAAATCGCTTCGCTTGGCGGTACAGTTCTGGTAGCCGTGCCCGAAATGTCGGAAATCACCCTCCCCTCCGTCACCACTGCCACGGACGACCTCTGGGTGTTCGGCTACGGCTCGCTGATGTGGCGGCCGGGCTTCGAATTCGAGGAGCGCGTCCCGGCGCGGCTGGTCGGCGAGCATCGCGCGCTCTGCGTCTATTCCTTCGTGCACCGCGGCACGCCGGAGAAGCCGGGCCTGGTGCTCGGCCTCGACCGCGGCGGCGCCTGCCGCGGCATCGCCTTCCGCGTCGCTGAAAAGAACCGCACCGAGGTCGTCGCCTATTTGCGGGAACGCGAGCAGGTCACCTCGGTCTATCGCGAGGTGATGCGCTCGGTCTGGCTGGAGAACGATGCGCGCCAGCGCGTCTCCGCACTCGCCTACGTCGTCGACCGCGGCCATGTGCAATATGCCGGCCGGCTGTCGCTCGCCGAGCAGCATCGCCATGTCATCCAGGGCCACGGTCAGTCCGGCGCCAACCGCGACTACGTCACCGCGACGGTGAAGGCGATCGAGGCCGAAGGCTTTCGCGATACGCAGCTGCATCAGCTCGCATTGATGCTGCATGGTGATGCGCATTCCCTGCACGCGGCGGGTCGGGACGAAGACCGCGAAAGCCGCTAGCCAGTCGGCGCGTAGCTCGGTGCGGAGCCGATCAACTGCTCCTGCTCTTTCCGCCCCACTTCTACGAGACGACCGGTCGCGTCCTCGATCGCCGCCTGCACGCGTGCGAGAAACTCGTCCTTCGGCAAACCCGGCGGCAACGGTTCGAGAAACTCCACCACCAGCGTGCCGGGATAGCGCATGAAGGTGCGGCGCGGCCAGAACAGGCCGGAGTTGAGCGCGATCGGCAGGCACGGCACGCCGCAGGACGAATAGATCTGCGCAAAGCCGGTCTTGTAGTCGGGCGGCGCGCCCGGCGCACGGCGCGTGCCTTCCGGAAAGATCACGAGCTGGCGGCCGCCGCGCACCGCCTCCCGCGCCCGCCGCGTCATGTCCAGAAGCGCCTTCACGCCGGCGTTGCGGTCGATCGCAATCATCCCGGTCTTGACCAGGAATTGGCCGAACACCGGGATCTGCATCAGCTGGCGCTTGAGGATGAAGATCGGCCGGTTGAAGAAACCCGGCAGCACGAACGTCTCCCAGAACGACTGATGCTTGGCCACGATCAGCAGCGGTCCTTTCGGGATGTTCTCGACACCGCGGAACTCCACCTTGATGTTGCAGATCACGCGCATCAGGACCAGCGTGGCCTTGGCCCACCATTGCGCCACCGTCAGCATGGCGCGCGGCGGCAACGCGAAGGTCGGCAGCGCCGCGATCGCAAGGCACACCAGCACGGCGTAGAACAGCACGTTGAACACGAGCGAGCGCAGGAAAATCAAGAACATCGATGGTCCGATCAATTGGCCTGTGCGGTGGCGGGCCGCCTCGGTTGCCGACCTGCAGGCTGCTCCGACATCTCGGGCGAAAGGTCAATCCCGAAATCCTCTAGCCGGACCCTGAGCTCGGCCGCGATGTACTTGACATATTCCGACAGGAGCAGCCGCAGCGTCGAGCCTGAGGTCCACCACGGCTCCTCGCGCCATTTGTCGCCGACCACCGCGAACGGGATAAGCGTCGTCTGTGGCATCGCATGCGAGAATTCCACCAGCGCGCGCGGCATGTGATAGTTCGAGGTCACCACGATCAGCGACTTGAACCGGCGCCCCTCGGCCCAGCGCCGCGCCTCGGCCGCGTTGCCGCGGGTCGAGAGCGCGGTGCGGTCGAGATCGACGCAACAGGTCATGAAGGACTGGCTCTCCGGCACGGTCCGGGAGATGTCGCTCGCCGTCGAAGTCGGATGCACGCCGGAGATCAGGAGCCGCCTGCCGTAACCGGCAGCGAGCAGCTCCATGGCGTCCGATACCCGCGAGGAGCCGCCGGTCAGCACCACGATGCCGTCCGCCTTGCGGTCCGGCACCATCTCGGCGCCGCGCAATTGCGACAGGAACGCAATGAAGCCGGCCGCCGCGCCGACGAAGGCAAGCGCGATCGTCGACACGATTGTCGCGCGCAGCCAGCCGCGCGGCAGTTTCGGCGATCGATCGTCGGTCGGCGAGGTCATGCGATGTCGGTGATCCCTTCCCTGAGTGATTTTATGACGTTTTGAGGCGAAGTGGAGTCCTGCGAATGTGAAGAACACTCCGGCTGCGAACTCGGTCACCTTCTCCCACAAGGGGAGAAGGAAGAAAGAAACTCAATCAACATCATTCAAGGTCGCGAACAGCGTCTGGCGTGAGGCCACCGCGGTGATGCCGCCGATCAGCACGGCCTGGACCGCGAGCACGATGTAGCCGGATGGCCGCAACGAGAAGGTGCCGAGCAGCGCGGCGAACTGATCGCCGACGGGGGTCCCGGAAAACCAGCCTGCGATGGACTCGGAGAAGCCGAACACCAGCATGGCGGCGCCGCCGCCGATCACGCCGCCCTCCAGGCCCAGCCTGAGGAAATGACGCAGGAAACGGTTGGCGATGTAGCGGTCGCCGGCGCCGACGAAATGCAGGACCTCGACGATCGGACGGTTCGCCGCCATGGCACCGCGGGTCGCGAACGAAACCGAGATGATGGTTGCGACGATGACGAGCGCGAGGATGCCGAGGCCGGCAAGCACGGTGGCGTTCGTCATCAAGCGCATGCGCTCGATCCAGGCGCGGTGATCGTCGACGCTGGCGCCCGGCGCGACCTGCGTCACGCGCGCGCGCAAGGCACCGAGATCGAGCGGCGTGCCCGGCTGCACGCGCGCAATGATCATGCGCGGCACCGGCAGATCGTCCATCGACAGGCCGGTGCCGAGCCAAGGCTCGAGCAGCTTGCCGCTCTCCTCCCTGGTGAACGGCTTGACCTCGACGATACCGGCTTGCGCCCGCATCGCCTCGGTCACGGCTGCGGTGTCGCGCTCGAGATCGCGGCCGGCCTGCGGACGAACCTGGATGGTGATCTCACTCGCGACATCCGACTGCCATTCGGCGGCGGAGGCACTGACCAGCAGCACGGTGCCCGTGGCCATCGAGGCGAGGAAGGTCATGATGGCGACGACGGCGACCAGCGCTCTGCCGTGGATCGAGGCGCGCGGCACGATCGGCGACATGTTGCGCGCCTTGGCCGGAAGCTGCGGACGCTCCTGTCCGAGGTCGATCAGCACGCCGCGCTCGTCTGTCCTACTCATAGACGTGCAGCCGTCCCTGGTGCAGCACAAGCCGCCGTGCTTCGTACTGATCCATCAGGCCGATGTCGTGCGTGGCGATGATGACGGCGGTGCCTGATTTGTTGAGCTCGATGAAGAGCCGCAGCAGGCGGCGGCCGAGCGTCGGATCGACGCTGCCGGTCGGCTCGTCCGCGAGCAGCAGCTGCGGCCGCGAGATCACGGCGCGCGCGATCGCCGCGCGCTGCTTCTCGCCGCCCGACAGGATCGGCGGCAGCGCGTCCATGCGATCGCCGAGGCCGACCCAGCGCAACAGGTCGATGACTTCCTTGCGGTAGCTCGACTCGCTGCGGCCCATGACCCGGAACGGCAGCGCGACGTTCTCATAGGTCGTCATGTGGTCGAGCAGGCGGAAATCCTGCAGCACGATGCCGATGCGCTTGCGCAGGTCCGCGATCTCGTCCTTGCCGAGCTGCGAGACGTCGTGGCCGAACAGATTGACGAGGCCCCGCGTCGGCCGATGCGACAGGAACAACAGGCGCAGCAGGGAGGTCTTGCCGGCACCGGACGGTCCGGTGAGAAACTGGAAGGAATGCGCCGGGATCTGGAAGCTGAGATCGCGCAGGATCTCCGGCCCCAGACCGTAACGCAATCCGACATTTTCGAACCGAACCAAGCTCAGCTCCGTTCGAGAGGGGGCGCAGGTCGCACTGCGGCGTTCCGCCATGCGCGATCAGCGGGTTTTGCCGCCGTTATGGTTTCCGGTTCGTTAACGGTCGCCCTGTAGCATAAGGGGCGTCTGGCTCTCCGCGACCGTGGCATCGTCAAGACCAGTCCAAGACCTTCGTTCATGCATCAAGGCTCGTCCATGCATATCGTCTGCCCCCATTGTATGACATCCTACGCCATCAAGCTCGCGAGCCTTGGGGCGAACGGGCGGGCGGTCCGCTGCTCCCGCTGCAAGGAGACCTGGATCGCCCATGCCGAGGATGCCATCGAGGAGGCGTCCGTTCCGGCCCTGGCCGCGGCCAGCCGAGCCCACGACCAGTCCGACCTCGCCGAGCAATGGAACTCCTATGCCAAGGACGACGGCACCGCTGACACGCCTGTCGTCGACAGCCCCTCGATCGCCAGCGACTGGCCGGATGAGGAGGCTCGCGAAACCGAGGACGAATGGTCAGCGGCGGCCCGGCAGGCCGAGGAGGAGGCCGCCGGCGCACAGCACCAGTCCTGGTTCCGTGGCCTGTTCCGCCGTCGCGGCGCGCGGGTGAGCCGCCCGGTCGCCACCGCGGCCCCGCGCAAATCCTATTTTGGCCTGCCGACCGCCTGCGCCGCGATGGGCGCGCTGGTGCTGGCACTGGCGATCTGGCGCGGCGATGTGGTGCGGCTGCTGCCCCAGACGGCAGCGTTCTACAAAATGGTCGGGCTCGACGTGAACCTGCGGGGCCTCGCCTTCAAGGACGTCAAGCTCTCCAGCGAGACCGTCAACGGTAAGCAGGTGCTGGTGATCGAGGGCGTGATCGTGGGCGAGGGCAAGAAGCCGCTCGACATCCCCAGGCTGCGCTTTGCCGTGCGCGACGCCCAAGGCGCGGAGATCTACGCCTGGAATACGGTGCTGGAACAGACCGTGCTGCGGCCCGGCGAGCGCGCCTTCTTCCGCTCGCGCCTTGCCTCGCCGCCGCCGGAGGGCCGCAATATCGACGTTCGTTTCTTCAACCGGCGCGACATTGCCGGCGGCAGCGTATAGTCGATCAGGCTATTATTGGAGCATGATCTCTTCGGAAAACCGCTACGCACTCCTCCGGACCATGCTCGAGGTCGCGCAGGGGAGGTTGGTCCCAAGGTTGGTCTCATGCCGAAAATCCTGATCGCCGACGACGAGGATTCGATGCGCACGCTGGTGGCGCGCGCCATCGCCATGGACGGCCACGAGACCGTCACCGCCCAGGACGGCGCCGAGGCACTGGAGATCCTGACCCGCGAGGACGGTGCCTTCGACCTGTTGCTCACCGACATCCAGATGCCGGTCATGGACGGCATCGCGCTGGCGCTCTTCGCCGCGCGCGATTTCCCTGACCTGACCATCTTGCTGATGACCGGCTTTGCCGACCAGCGCGAGCGCGCCTCGAACCTGAATGCGCTGGTGCATGACGTCGTGACCAAGCCCTTCTCGGTCGCGGACATCCGCACGGCCGTGGCGGATGCGCTGGCAGCGAAGAAGGGTTAGCGTCGTCGACTGCTCATTCCCCTGTCATGCCCCGGCTCGCCCTGGATCGCCCGGTCAAGGCCGGGCGATGACACCGAGTGTGGAGTCAAAGAGTGTGGAGTCAAAACTCCTTCAGCAGCCGCTCGAGATAGTCGAGCTCGATCTGCGGCCGCGAGGGATCGCCGAGACGACGGCGGAGCTCTTCGAGAATGCGGCGGACACGCTGGGTGTCGATCTCGCCGGGAATCTTGACCGTGTAATCGTCGCCATATTCGCGCCCATGCAGCGGACGGCCGAGCGGATCGGTCTGGTTGCCACCGCTCTGCTGACGGCCGGCGCGCTGGCCGGGGCCGTCGCCCTGGCCGTCACCATCGCCCTGCTGCATCGCCTCGGCCATTTTCTGCGCACCCTTGCGCATCGCGTCGAGCGCCTTGCCCTGCGAGTCCACGGCACCGTCGGCATTGCCCTCGCCGAGCTTTGATCCCGCATCGCCCATGGCACCGTCGGCTGCATCCAGGCTGCCGTCGTCATCGCCCTGGTCGCCGTCCTGATCGCCGTTCTGGCCGGGCTGGCCCTGGTCCCCTTGCTGGCCCTTCTGTCCCTGTTGGCCTTTCTGCCCCTTTTCCCCCTTCTGCGTGAGGCCGCGCTTGGCAAGCTCGTCCTGCAGCTTCTTCAGGCGGTCGCGCAGCCCCTGCTGGTCCTGCTGCAGCTCCGACATGGACTGATCACCCTGCTGCTGCTTGCCGCGCGAGCGGTCGCGCCGGGAATCCTGGCCCTGCTTGAACGTCTTGTCGCGCAATTGCTGCTGCTTGCGGATCATGTCGCCGAGCTCATTGAGCGCCTGCTCCATGTCGCTCTCGCCGGACTGCCCCGGCTGCGCCATCTGGAGGCCTTCCAACATCTGCTGGAGCTGGTCGAGCAACTGCTTGGCGGCGTCCTTGTCGCCGGAGCGCGACAGGCGCTCCATGCGGTCGATCATGTTCTGCAGATCCTGCTGGCGCAGGACCTTGGTATTCGGGTCGAGCGGTCGCGCCAGCTGCTGCGGGTCGTTGTTGTTGCGGAACTGCTCGGCGAGCTGACGCATGAAATCGTTCAGCGCCTGACGCAGATCCTGCGTGAGCTTCTTGATCTCCTCGTCGCTCGCGCCGCGCTCCAGCGCCTGCTTCAGCGCGTCCTGAGCCGCGCGCAACGCCTTCTCGACGTCGGAGATCTTGCCGTCCTCGATCGTCACCGCGAGCGCCCACAGGCTTGCCACGACCTCGCGCAGGGCATCATCGGTGCGCGCGGCCTCGAGCTGTCGGGCCACGCTGTGCAGGCCGAGATATTGTCCGGGCTCCGGCGTGAACATTTCGGGCGCGATCATCAGCGCGTCGAGCGCGGCATACACGTCCGAATTCTTGTTGGCGTCGAGCGCGAGAATGCGGCGCTGCTCGATCAGTGCACGTGCCAGCGGCTTGGTAAAGAGCCGTTCGGGCAGGCGCATGTTGAACGGTTCGCTTGCGGCCTCATTGCCGGCCTCGTCCTTGGCCGTGAGGGTCAGCGTGACCTCGGCGCCGGCATAGGGGTCCTCGCTGAGATCCTTCACCGACTGTCCGACGCCGTTGCGGGTCCGCGCATTCGGCAGCGCGAGCGGGAATTGCGGCGGCTGGAACAGCGGCCGCGGAGCCGTCCTGGCGTCGCCATCGCCGGCAGCAGCCTTCGTACCGTCTTTGGCCCCATCCTTGGCATCGGTCGACCGCGGGGCAAATTTCGCCGCGGCGCCGGTGACGCCGTAATCGTCCTCGATCTTGTAGGAGAGCTGGAGCGCGCCGCGCGCCTGGCGCTCCGGGTCCTTGGCGAGCGCGATCGTCGGCGGACGGTCCGGCGTTGCTGCAAACGCCCATTGCGGCTGGCCGGAGGGCGCACGGACATGCGCGGTGCCGTCGCTGGAAATGGCAAAATGCTTTTCGTTGGTGCCCTTGGGGCTGGCCTCAGTAGGGGCGACCTCCTTGAGGCCGCCCGAGACGGCGACATCCAGGTTGCCACCGGAGGAGCGCACGATCAGGGTCGAGCCGGCGGGAACGGCAAGCGGGCCGCTGGCGGGCAGCGCCGCGGCCTCCTTGTTGGCGGCCGACAGGATGACCGGCGGCTTGCCGGTGTAGAGCGGCGGCGTGACCCAGGCATCGACGCGAACATTGGTCGGCGCCAGCACCCCGTTCCAGTCGAAGGCGGCGCCAAGCCGCATCGCACGCTCGTTACCGGCGGCGAAGAAGGTCGCAACCAGCATCACCATGACCAGGGCACGCAGCGCCCAGGGGTCATGAAGCGCGAGCCGCGGATGCGGTACACCGGCGCGGATGCGCTTGATGGAGGCCAGCGTCCGCTCGCGCTGCGCCTGCCACAGCGCCTGCGCGACCGGATCCTGCGAGGTCAGCGTGTCCGTGAGCGCGGTAGCCGGGCGGTGCCGGATGCCGGAGCCACGGTCGAGCCGGGCGAGCGCTTCCTCGCGGCTCGGCCAGCGGAAGCGAATCAGCGGGAACAGGGCGACGACCGCGATCACGGCGAAGAGCGCAAGGCCAATGGCCCGGGCAACAAACGGCACCGCAAGCCAGAGGCCGGCCCAGGACACCACCAGGAACAGGCCGACGACGGTCAAAAGGCGCGCCGCATTAGGCCAGGCACGCTCCCACGCGATGGCATAAATAGCCCGATCAAGGGCCTGCGCCAGCTTCAGCCGCGACAGCGCATCACTGTCGCGGGTCGGGTCTGACGGGTCGGGGGTGACGCCGTTCAATCAGCTCTCCAGGTTGCCCGGTGGAGAAAAGCCTATCACAACGGCAGCACTGAGGCATCCGTTCCTGTACGGGAGAGCCTCCTTTTCCCGCATAACACGAGGACGTGACTGGCCCGGCGCAACCCCGTAATTTCCGCGCGCCACGAGGGAACGAAGGAAACGCCATGGACAGGAAGATGCACGACAAGGGCCTGGAAGTCCGCAAAGCGGTGCTGGGCGAGGCCTATGTCGACAACGCCCTGAAGAACGTCGACGATTTCAACCGTCCGTTCCAGGAGATGCTCAACGAATATTGCTGGGGCGCGGTGTGGGGCCGCGAGGAGCTGCCGCGCAAGACCCGCAGCATGCTCAACATCGCCATGATCGCGATCCTCAACCGCCAGCACGAGTTTCGCGCGCATCTGAAGGGCGCGCTGACCAATGGCGTGACGCGCGAGGAGATCCGCGAGATCCTGATGCAGGTCGCGATCTATGGCGGCATGCCCGCCGCGGTCGACAGTTTCCGCATCGCGCGCGAGGTGTTCGCGGAGATCGACGGGAAGGCGTGAGACGCAGCGCCAATCTCCGCCGTCGTCCCGGACAAGCGCAGCGAAGCGGAGCGCAGATCCGGGACCCATAGCCACAGGACCATGTGGTTACGAAGACTCGGAGTTACCGCTTTCGCACGACAGCTTCTCCCTGGGGGTATGGGTCCCGGATCGGCGCGCGCTTGAGGGCGCGCTTGTCCGGGACGACATCGCGGGTGGAGTGCGCATTTTCAACAACGAACGACAACCAAAAGGAAACACCATGGACATCGGATTCATCGGCCTTGGAAACATGGGTTTCCCGATGGCGCGGCGGCTGATCGAGGCGGGACACAGGCTCGTCGTGTTCGATGCGCGCAAGGAGGCCATGGACAAGCTGGTTGGGCGCGGCGCGACTGCGGCGTCGTCGCCGAAGGACGTCGCCGATCACGTCGAGACTGTCATGGCGAGCCTGCCTTCGCTACAGGCTTCCTTGGACGTTGCCACCGGCGCAAACGGCGTGATCGAGGGCAAGCGCGCCAAACGTTTCATCGATCTCTCCACCGTCGGCTCGGCAATGGCCGTGAAGATTCACGGCCTGCTCGCCAGGCGCGGCATTGTGCAGATCGACTGTCCCGTCTCCGGCGGCGTCGGCGGCGCCGAGAAGGGCACGCTTGCGGTGATGGTGTCGGGCCCGAAAGCCGAGTTCGAGCCGCTCAAGCCCGCGCTCGATATGATCGGAAAGGTGTTCTTCATCGGCGAGAAGCCCGGCGCGGCGCAGACCATGAAGCTCGCCAACAATTTCCTGTCGGCCACCGCAATCGTGGCGACGTCGGAAGCGGTGGTGATGGGCGTAAAAGCGGGGCTCGATCCCGCCGTCATGATCGACGTCATCAATGCGGGCTCGGGCATGAACACGGCGAGCCGCGACAAGTTTCCGCGCTCGGTGCTGCCGCGCACGTTCGACTTCGGCTTCGCCACGGGATTGATGGTGAAGGACGTGCGGCTGGCGCTGGAGGAGATGAAGCAGCTCGGCCTGTCGATGGAAGTTGCCGACGCAGTCGGACGGTTGTGGGAAACGGTGATCAGCGCGGAAGGCGCCGAGTCCGATTTCACCGCGGCGATCAAGCCGATCGAGAGGAAGGCGGGGGTTGTGGTCGGGGGGAAGACGTAGCGCCGCGCCACCAACTCCGCTGTCGTCCCGGACAAGCGGAGCTCCGACAACGCGCAGCGTTGTCGGAGTGAAGCGCCGATCCGGGACCCATAACCACAGGACGACGTGATTGCGGGGACTCGGAGTGACCAGCGAGCGCCGCAACTTCTTCCTGGGAGTATGGGTCCCGGATCGGCGCGCGCTTGAGGCGCGCTTGTCCGGGACGACACCGAAATTGTTGAAGCGCCGTGCCGCCCCTAATCACTCACAGCCACGGCGCCGGCGTATCCATCGCGATGAGCTGCTCGACCTCGATGCGCGGGCGCACCACCGCGTATTGGTCGCCCTTCACCAGCACCTCGGGCACCAGCGCCCGGGTGTTGTAGGTGCCGGCCTGCACGGCGCCATACGCGCCTGCGGTCATGATGGCGAGGAGATCGCCCGCCTTCGGCGTCGGCAGCGTGCGGTCGAGGGCAAGATAGTCGCCGGTCTCGCAGACAGGGCCGACGACGTCGGCCCTGATGGTGGCGGCGCCCTTCGGGGCTTGCGTCACCGGCAGAATGTCGTGATGGGCCTCGTACAGCGTCGGGCGGATCAGATCGTTCATGGCGGCGTCGATGATGACGAAGTTCTTGCCGTCGCCGTGCTTCACATAGATCACCTTGGCGACCAGGATGCCGGCATTGCCGACGATCATGCGGCCCGGCTCGAACATCAGCGTGCAGCCGAGATTGTGGCTGACGCGCTTGACCATGGCGGCATAGGCCGCCGGCGCCGGCGGCGCCTCGCGGTCCATATAATAGGGAATGCCGAGGCCGCCGCCGAAATCGACGTGGCTGATGTTGTGGCCGTCGGCGCGCAGCGTCTGCACGAACTCGGAGAGGATGCGGAAGGCGGTCTCCATGCCGGAGAGGTCGGTGATCTGGCTGCCGATATGGACATCGGTGCCCGTCACCTCGATCCCCGGCAGCTTGGCGGCGCGAGCATAGACCTCACGGGCATGCACGATCGGGATGCCGAACTTGTTCTCGGACTTGCCGGTGGAGATCTTGGCGTGGGTGCCGGCATCGACGTCGGGATTGACGCGGAGCGAGATCCGCGCGGTCTTGCCCGTCTCGGTCGCCAGGCGCGACAGCAGCTCGAGCTCAGGCTCGGATTCGACGTTGAGGCAGAGGATGTCGGCGGCCAGCGCCGCGCGCAGCTCCGCTTCCGTCTTGCCGACGCCGGAGAACACGATCTTGCTTGCCGGGAAACCGGCGGCCAGCGCGCGCTTCAGTTCACCGCCGGAGACGACGTCGGCGCCGGCGCCCAGCTTGGCCAGCGTGCGCAGCACCGACTGGTTCGAGTTCGCCTTCATGGCGTAGCAGACCAGCACCTTCTCGCCGGCGAAGGCCTCGGCGAAGACGCGGTAGTGCCGCTCCAGCGTTGCGGTCGAATAGCAATAGAACGGCGTGCCGACGGTCGCGGCCAGCTCGGACAGGTTCACCGCCTCGGCGTGCAGCACGCCGTTGCGATAGTCGAAATGGTTCATGGCTTAGGCTCGGTTGTCCCGGCTTATTTCTTGCCGGGAGGTTCGTCCAGGAGCGGGTCGAGAATAAACGGTTTCTTCCGGCCTTTGGCCGCCGCGGGCGCGGCATCCGCGCCGGAGGTGGACGTGGGGTCGAACAGGCTCGGCGTCTTCTGGGCTGCGGTCTCGGTATCGACGGGCGCGGCACCGTTGGTCGCGGGCGCGTTGGAGGCGGTCGGCGGCAGATCCAGCGGGCCCTTGCGGCCGCAGCCGGCAAGCGCGAGCGCCGTCAGGCTCAAGACAATGATGGCCCACCCCGAGCCGGCCGGGCGAAACTTTGACGTCACGACGAAATCCCCACTACGCGCGGCGCACCATACAGAGATTGGCACGTTCTGGCGAGAGCCGGATGACCATGAAACATAAGCGAAATTTTGCCCTCAGCCCAATTTTCGCTCTTTTTCCAGCCGCTTCGCCCAGGCCTTGGCCTGGGACGCCACGTTCTTCGGCGCGGTGCCGCCAAAGCTGGTCCGGCTCTTCACCGACGATTCGACCGAGAGCACGCCGAGCACGTCCTTGGTGATTTTGGGCTCGATCGCCTGCATTTCCTTGAGCGGCAGCTCGTGCAGCGCCACGCCGCCCTCGGCGGCCTTGGCGACGATGCGGCCGGTGACGTGGTGGGCCTCGCGGAACGGCATCTTCAGCGTCCGCACCAGCCAGTCGGCAAGATCGGTCGCGGTGGCGTAGCCCTCGCCGGCGGCCACCTTCATCTTGGCTTCATCGGGTACGAGGTCGCGGACCATGCCGGTCATGGCGCGGATCGCCAGCGACAGCGCGGCGAAGCCTTCCATGGCGCCCTGCTTGTCCTCCTGCATGTCCTTTTGATAGGCGAGCGGCAGGCCCTTCATCACGATCAAGAGGCCATTGAGCGCGCCGATGACGCGGCCGGTCTTGGCACGCACCAGCTCGGCGGCATCCGGGTTGCGCTTCTGCGGCATGATCGAGGAGCCGGTGGTGAATTTGTCGCTGAGCCTGACAAGGCCGACCAGCGGCGAGGTCCAGATCACGATCTCCTCGGCAAAGCGCGACATGTGCACGGCGCAGATCGAGGCCGCCGACAGCGTCTCCAGCACGAAGTCGCGGTCGGAGACGGCGTCGAGCGAGTTCGCCATCGGACGATCGAACAGGAGCGCCTTCGCGGTGGCGTGGCGGTCGATCGGGAACGAGGTGCCGGCGAGCGCGGCAGCGCCGAGCGGGGATTCATTCAGTCGCTTGCGCGCGTCCTGAAAACGGCCGCGGTCGCGCGCGGCCATCTCGACATAGGCCAGCAGATGGTGGCCGAAGGTGACGGGCTGCGCCGTCTGCAGATGCGTGAAGCCGGGCATCACGGTTGCGGCGTGCTCCAGCGCGCGCTCGACCAGCACCTGCTGGAACGCGGCGAGCGCGGCATCGGTCTCGTCGATCACGTCGCGGACGAACAGACGAAAGTCGGTCGCGACCTGGTCGTTGCGCGAACGCGCGGTATGCAGCCTTCCGGCGGCCGGGCCGATCAGCTCCGACAGGCGGCTCTCGACATTCATATGGATGTCCTCGAGCGCGCGCTTGAATTCGAAGCCGCCTTTGCCGATCTCTGACAAAATCGTGTCTAGACCCTTGCCGATATTTTTCGCATCAGAGGCCGTGATGATGCCCTGCGCGGCCAGCATCGCGGCGTGGGCCTTGGACGCGGCAATGTCCTGGGCGAAGAGGTGACGATCGACGTCGATGGAGACGTTGATCTCCTCCATGATCTCGTCGGGACGTTCCGAGAACCGGCCGCCCCACATCTTGTTGCTCATGATCCCCTGCTCACGCCTGATTTGCCGCACGTTTGCTGGCCGCAGCCAGCCGTATTAAGAGGCCCCTGATAGCCATATCTGCGACCGGATGACAAACGATATGCTCGACCAGAAGCCCTCCGCCACGCGCCGCATCCCCCTCGTCATCGCCACCGTGGCGATCGGAGGACTGGCCGGCTTCGCCGCGCTGTACGGGCTAGGCCTCAGCCGGGCGCCGTCAGGCGACCCTGCATGCCGGACAGCGGTGGCTACGGCGCAGAAGATTGCCCCGCTCGCCCATGGCGAGGTGGCGGCGCTGACCATGGCGAGCGTCCCGTTGAAGCTGCCCGACCTCGCCTTCGAGGACGCGGACGGCAAGCCGAAAAAGCTGTCCGACTTCCGCGGCAAGACGCTGCTGGTGAACCTCTGGGCGACCTGGTGCGTGCCTTGTCGAAAAGAGATGCCAGCGCTGGACGAGCTCCAGGGCAAGCTGTCGGGCCCGAATTTCGAGGTGGTGGCGATCAATATCGACACCCGCGACCCCGAGAAGCCGAAAACCTTCCTGAAAGATGCCAATCTGACCCGGCTCGGCTATTTCAGCGACCAGAAAGCCAAGGTTTTTCAGGATCTTAAGGCCATAGGCCGGGCACTTGGCATGCCGACCTCGGTGCTGGTCGACCCCCAAGGCTGCGAGATCGCGACGATCGCGGGGCCGGCGGAATGGGCGAGCGAGGACGCGCTCGAGCTGATCCGCGCCGCGACCGGCAAGGCTGCCGCGTCGCTCTAGATTGGTTCAGGCGGTGACGTTGAGATTGCTGCCGACGCCGGGGGCGACATTGGCGAGCGAAGGCTGACCGGCACCGAGCAGCGTCAGGACGGTGGATTTCTCCATATCCATGTTCTGCTTGGTCAGCGTCGCCGCAATATTCGACTGCAGCGCGCCTTGCTGAGCGGCCAGCATGGTGCTGACCATTGCCATCATGTCCATTACGCGAACCCTCGTTCCGGGCGTAACCTAGGCGCGAGGGGTTAATGGGAGGTGAGCGGAGGGAATTCTCGTGTCCCGAACAAGGCGCGGCACCATAAGCGCGTTCACGCGCGTCTTCGACGCACTATGGTGACGCGCCGCAGAGCCGGGACCCATGCCCCAGCGTGCACGCCGTTTCTGGGCCCCGGCTCTGCAGCGCATCGCTGGCGCGCTGCACTGCGTCCGGGGCGCGAAACCGCCTTACCGCGTCGGAACCGGCTTGGCGCCGCGGTAGTCGTAGAAGCCGCGCTGGGTCTTGCGACCGAGCCAGCCGGCCTCGACGTATTTCACCAGCAGCGGGCACGGGCGATACTTGGAATCGGCGAGCCCCTCATGCAGCACCTGCATGATGGAGAGACAGGTGTCGAGGCCGATGAAATCGGCAAGCTCGAGCGGGCCCATCGGATGATGGGCGCCAAGCTTCATCGCGGCGTCGATCGCCTCGACATTGCCGACGCCTTCATACAGCGTGTAGATCGCCTCGTTGATCATCGGCAGCAGGATGCGGTTGACGATGAAGGCCGGGAAATCCTCGGAGACCGCGACCTGCTTGCCGAGCTTGGCGACGAATTCCTTGGACGCCTCGAAGGTCGCATCGTCGGTGGCGATGCCGCGGATCAGCTCGACCAGCTCCATCAGCGGCACCGGATTCATGAAGTGGATGCCGATGAAGCGCTCGGGCCGGTCGGTGGCGGCGGCCAGCCGCGTGATCGAGATCGAGGACGTATCGGAGGCGACGATCGCCTCCGGCTTCAACAGCGCGCAGAGCTCGTGGAAGATCTTGCGCTTGACCTCTTCCTTCTCGACCGCGGTCTCGATCACGAGATCGCAGTCGGCGAGGTCGTCGAGCTTCTCGGCGGCCACGATGCGCGCCAGCGCCTGGGTCTTGGCCTCCTCGGTGACGACCTTCTTGGAGACCTGGCGCGCCAGATTGCCGTTGATGGTGGCCATGCCCGACTTGAGGCGATCGGCCGAAACGTCGTTGAGCACCACGTCGAAGCCGGCCAGCGCCGCAACATGCGCGATGCCATTGCCCATCTGACCCGCGCCGATCACGCCGACCTTCTTGATCACTGCCGCCATAATGTCATCCACCGGAACGGCGCGCATATCGCGCCCTGCCTATCCCCCGAGCCGGGAGGTCTGATTTGACCAGAAGCCTGATTTAATCAGAACCTTGGCTCGAAACCTAGATTGGATCGCTTCGAAGGCGTGCCCCACGCCAAAGAAAACGCCTCAGAAATGCAACACCGGCCGGAGTTTATACCTCCGGCCGGTGTTTGTGATGCCTTTTACTTGCCGAGCTTGCCGAGTTCGGCCGTCAGCTCCGGAACCGCCTGGTAGAGATCGGCGACCAGGCCGTAATCGGCGACTTGGAAGATCGGCGCGTCCTCGTCCTTGTTGATCGCAACGATCACCTTGGAGTCTTTCATGCCGGCCAGATGCTGGATGGCGCCGGAAATGCCGACCGCGACATAGAGCTCGGGCGCCACGACCTTGCCGGTCTGCCCGACCTGCCAGTCGTTCGGCGCATAGCCGGCATCGACCGCCGCGCGCGAGGCACCGACACCGGCGCCCAGCTTGTCGGCGAGCGGCTCGATGTACTTGGCGAAGTTCTCGCGGCTCTGCATGGCCCGGCCACCGGAGACGATGATCTTGGCCGAGGTCAGTTCGGGACGGTCGCTCTTGGCGACTTCCTCGCCGACGAAGGTCGACAGACCCGGATCGGCCGCCGCCGCCACGGTCTCGACCGGCGCGCTGCCGCCTTCACCTGCAGCAGTGAAGGTTGAGGTCCGCACCGTGATGACCTTCTTGGCGTCCTTCGACTTCACGGTCTGGATGGCGTTGCCGGCATAGATCGGGCGCTCATAGGTGTCGGGCGCGACCACCTTGATGATCTCCGAGACCTGCATGACGTCGAGCAGGGCTGCGACGCGCGGCATCACATTCTTGAAGCGCGAGGTCGCCGGCGCGACGATCGCGTCATAGCCGGACGCCAGCGACACGACCAGTGCGGCCAGCGGCTCGGCGAGATCGTGCGCGTAGAGATCGCCATCGGCGAGCAGCACCTTCTTGACGCCGGCGAGCTTGGCAGCGGCATCCGCCGCGGCCTTGGCGTTCTTTCCGGCGACCAGCACCTCGACATCCGCGCCGAGCGCGGCAGCCGCGGTGAGGGCCTTGTTGGTCGCATCCTTGAGCGACGCATTGTCGTGTTCGGCAATCAGAAGCGTCGTCATCAGAGCACCCCGGCTTCGTTCTTGAGTTTCGACACCAGCTCGGCGACGTCCTTGACCTTGACGCCTGCCTTGCGGCCCGCCGGCTCCGTCGTCTTGAGAACCTCGAGACGCGCGGCGACGTCGACGCCGTAATCGGCGACGGTCTTCTCCGCGATCGGCTTCTTCTTGGCCTTCATGATGTTGGGCAGCGAGGCGTAGCGCGGCTCGTTGAGGCGGAGATCGGTGGTGACGATCGCCGGTCCCTTCAGCTTCACGGTCTGCAAGCCACCATCGACTTCGCGGGTGACCTTGAAGTCAGAGCCTTCGACCTCGAGCTTGGAGGCGAAGGTCGCCTGCGACCAGCCGAGCAGCGCGGCCAGCATCTGGCCGGTCTGATTGCTGTCGTCGTCGATCGCCTGCTTGCCGAGGATGATCAGGCCGGGCTGCTCTTCTTCGGCAACCTTCTTCAGGATCTTGGCGACGGCGAGCGGCTCGACGGTGCCTTCGGCCTTCACCAGGATGCCGCGATCGGCGCCCATGGCAAGACCGGTGCGGATCGTCTCCGATGCCTGCGCAGGTCCAATGGAGACCACGACGACCTCGGTCGCCTTGCCGGCTTCCTTCAGGCGCAACGCTTCCTCTACCGCGATTTCATCGAACGGGTTCATCGACATCTTGACGTTGGCGAGTTCAACGCCCGATCCATCGCCCTTGACGCGGACCTTGACGTTGTAATCGACCACCCGCTTTACCGGCACTAAGACCTTCATCGATCCTCTTTCACTCAATTTGGGAAGGGGGTTATCAACTGGCGCGGAACCTAAAGGCCTGATCTGCCCCGGTCAACGCGCGAACGGGTCTAATTTTGGCCTTCTGAAATGCGGGAGCGCGATGGGTCAGCGGTTCTGGCCGGGAACCCAGAGCACATCGCCGGCGCCATTGCCGTTAGCGGCCCGGCTGGCCACGAACAGGAAGTCGGACAGGCGGTTCATATATTGGATGCCAGCCGCGCTGACCGGCTCGCCGGGCCGAGCCGCCAGTTCCACGATCACGCGTTCCGCCCTGCGGCATATCGTGCGCGCCACATGCAGATAGGCAGCGGCCGGCGTGCCGCCGGGAAGCACGAAGGAGGTCAGCGGCGCGAGCTTGTCGTTGAGCGTGTCGATGTCGCGCTCGAGCCGCTCGACCTGGCTCGTCACCACCCGCAGCCGCTCGGCTTTCCCCTCCCGTTCGGGCACGGCGAGATCGGCGCCGAGGTCGAACAGATCATTCTGGATGCGGCCGAGCATCGCATCGAACTCGGGCATGTCCCGGGTGTGGAGCCTGACCACGCCGATCGCAGCGTTGGTCTCGTCAACGGTGCCATAGGCCTCGATGCGCAGATCGTATTTCGGACGCCGCTCGCCGGTTCCGAGCGCCGTCGTGCCGTCGTCACCGGTCTTCGTGTAGATGCGGTTCAGCACCACCATGATTAACGTCCCATCGCCCAGACCGCGAGCATCGCGATGATGATCGCCACGAACTGAAGCAGCACGCGCCAGCGCATCAGCTTCTGCGAGGTGTTGGGCGAACCACCGCGCATCATGTTGATGAGCCCGAGCAGCAGCACCAACGCCACGGCGCCGGCTGCCGCCGGCAGGATGAAAGTACTCAGGAGAGATGCCATTGGGGCTAGATAACACCGTGTGCGGCGGTCCGCCATCTCCCCAGTTCGTCATTCCGGGGCGATGCGGCGGGACCGAGCGAAGCGAGGCCGGCGCGTCGAGCCCGGAATCCATCGCGCCACTTGCGCTGCGGCTAGATGGATTCCGGGCTCGCGCTTCGCGCGCCCCGGAATGACGGCGGGGCGCTTCGCGATCTGGCTTTTGAGCCAATAATGTCAGAAGCTGCCTAAATGATTTCCGATTTGTGTCCCTCGCCGACCGTCTTCCCCTCCGCCCGCAAGCGGGAGGAGGGAGCAGTACAGGGCAAGCCGTGAAAGCGATCCGCTACATCTACGTCGTCGTGATGGACGCGTTCTACACGTTCCTCGCCGACGACGGCTGGGCGATCGCAAGCCACATCGCGCTGTCGACGCTGATGGCGCTATTCCCGTTCCTGATCGTGCTGACCTCGCTCGCCGGCTTCGTCGGCTCCAAGGAACTCGCCGACCAGGCCGCCAGCCTGATGCTGCAGATCTGGCCCAAGCAGGTCGCCGATTCGATCTCGGGCGAGGTGCATGACGTGCTGACCACCACCCGCACCGGCATTCTGACCATCGGCGCGGCGCTGTCGGTCTATTTCGCCTCGAATGGCGTCGAGGCGCTCCGGGTCGCGCTCAACCGCGCCTATGCGGTGGTGGAGATGCGGCGCTGGTACTGGCTGCGGCTGGAATCGATTGCCTACACGCTGATTGCAGCCTTCACTGCGCTCGCCATGGCGTTCCTGATCGTGCTCGGCCCGCTGATCATCGAGGCCGCGCGCCGCCACATTCCGCTGTTCGTCGAATCGAACGAAAGCATCCTCACCTGGCTGCGCTACGGCATCACCATCAGTGCGCTGGTGGTGGCGTTGATCATCCTGCATGCCTGGCTGCCGGCGGGACGGCGCGGCTTCCTCCAGATACTGCCCGGCATCGTCTTCACCATCGTGGCGTCGCTGATCTCCGGTATCGTGTTCGGACAATATCTGGCGCGCTTCGCCAACAACTACGTCACGATGTATGCGGGGCTCGCCTCGGTGATCATCGCGCTGGTGTTCCTGTATTTCATCGCCGCGATCTTCGTTTACGGCGGAGAGCTCAACGCCGCGATCATCAAGTCGCGGCTGCCTCACGGCGTGTCGCTTCAAGCAGCGCAGTCGCTAGCGCCCGCGGAGACACAGGCTTGACCAGGAAGGCGTCGGCGCCGGCCTCGCGCGAGGCCGCCTCGTCCTCACCGCGGCCGGACACGCCGATGATCGGGATCTGAGCCAGCGGCGTCGGCAGCGCGCGGATCCGCCTGATGGCCTCGATGCCGTCGATGCCCGGCAGCACCATGTCCATCAGCACCGCGTCGAACGCACCCTGCTCCAGCCGGTTCACGGCATCCTCGCCGCGCCCGATGAACTCGGCATGATGGCCAAGCTCGGTCAGGATGGTGTTGAGCACGACACGGCCGAACGGATTGTCCTCGACGCTGAGCACGCGAAGGGCGGCCACCGCCTCGGGCTCGCTGCCGTTCTTCGTCTTGCGGGTCCTGCCCGATCCCGCTGCGTCCAGCGACACCGTCAACGTGAAGGTGGCGCCGCCGCCGCGGCGCGGAGCGACAGTGATGTCGCCGCCCATCGCACGCGCCAATTGCTTGACCGAGGAGAGCCCCAAGCCGGCGCCGCCGAAGCGCGAGGCGATGGTGACATTGGCCTGGGTGAACGGGCGGAACAGCCGCTTGATCTCGGCCATGGTGAGGCCGATGCCGCTGTCGGAGACCGCAAAGGCGACGCCGACCCTGCCCTTCTCTTTTGACTTGCCCTTCGCTTTCCCTTTGGCGGGACGCCATGGCTCGACTGCGAGCGCCACGCCGCCCTGGTCGGTGAATTTCACGGCATTGTCGATCAGGTTCTCGAGCGCAGCGCGCAGGCGGACGGGATCGCCGACCACGAGCCCAGGCAGCTTTTCGAAGATCTTGACCTCGGCCTGGAGACCTTTGGCCGCGGCGCGGCCGGCCAGCGAATCGCCGGCGTTGCGGGCAAGCGTCCTGAGGTCGAACAGGTCCTGCCGCAGCGTGCTGCCGCCCTTTCCGGCGCCCTTGCCCGTTCTGGCAGCGTCCACGAACAGCGTGGCAAGGCTCGCCAGATGCTCGGCGCCGGCCTTGATGGTGTCGGCCCAGCGCCGCTCCCGTTCGCCGAGATCGGACGTCGCGAGCAGGTCGCTGATCGCCAGAATGCCAGTCAGGGGGGTGCGGACCTCATGGGCAAAGGCGGCCAGCGCCGCCTGGACGACGTCCGGCGCGACGGTCTTGGTGCTGCTGCGCTTGCGCAACCGGCCGGCCGCCCTGGGCCGCTTCCGAGGCAGCCGCCTGGACGTCCGCGTGGTGCGCACTGGACGCGTTTTCGCCGCCATGAAACCCCTTCGAAGTACCCTCTTCGAACCCCGCGCTGGCCAAGCATGGCACGGAGGAACACCCGGAGTCACGGCGACGTTTTGCTAACCCCCAGAGAAACTTAACCTAATCCCACCAGCTGGCGGATGCGGGCAGCCGTGATGCCGGCCGCGCGCAATTCGCGCAGACCAGTCGAGCGGTTCGACTTCGACAACTTCCGGCCGGCCTCATCGCGAATCAGCCGGTGATGGCGATAGGCGGGCTCGGGCAGGCCGAGCAGGACCTGAAGCAAGCGGTGCACCGAGGTGGCGTAAAACAGGTCCTGGCCCCGCACGATCTCGCTGATGCCCTGGAGCGCGTCGTCGACGACCACCGACAGATGGTAGCTGGTCGGCGTCTCCTTGCGGGCCAGGACCACGTCGCCCCAGGCCTCCGGCCGCGCAGGGACGATGCCGCGCTCGCCATCGGGCCCCTCGCCGAGCTCGTTCCAGCTCAGGCCGGCGGCGCGGCGGCAGGCGGCCGCCATGTCGAGCCGGAGCGCGTAGGGCGCGCCCGAGGCGATCAGTTGTGTCCGCTCGTCAGCCGACAGCGATTTGGCATCACCGGGATAAAGCGGCGCGCCATCGGGATCGCGCGGCCACGGCCCATCGGCCTCGCGCGCGGCCACCAGCCTTGCGATCTCGGCCCGGCTTTCGAAGGCGGGATAGACGAGCCCGAGCGCAGAGAGCTTTTCGAGCGCGGCGCGATAGTCGGAAAGATGCTCCGACTGCCGTCGCACCGGCGCCTCCCAGGCGATCCCGAGCCAGGCAAGGTCCTCATAGATCGCCGTCTCATAGTCCGGCCGGCAGCGTGTCGCGTCGATGTCCTCGATCCGCAGCAACAGCCGCCCCCCGGTCTTAAGCGCGCGATCGAAGTTCAGCAGCGCCGAATAGGCGTGGCCGAGATGGAGGAGCCCGTTCGGGCTGGGGGCAAATCGGAAAACGGGTGGCATGAGTTCTCGGTGTATCCGTCATTGCCGGGGCTTGACCCGGCCATCCATCCTCCATGACTCTGTTACGATAGGAGATGGATGGCTGGGTCAAGCCCGGCCACGACGCCGGAGAGAGCGTACCGAGCCCACCATGACCATCCACCTCGAAACCCAATCCGACCTCGAAGAAGCCGTCCACGCGCTGATCAAGCGCGATCCGCGTCTCAAACCCGTGCTCGAGATCGCGGGCATGCCGGCGTTGCGGCGGCGCGAGCCGGGCTTTACCGGGCTCGCGCACATCGTCTGCGGGCAGCAGCTCTCGACCGCCAGCGCGGCGGCGATCTGGGGGCGACTGTCCGCTGCCTTCAATCCATTCGACCATGAGGCCGTGCGCCGTGCCCGCACCGACCGACTGGGGCGGCTCGGCCTCTCCGCCGCCAAGATCAAGACGCTGAAGCATCTCGCCCGCGAGATCACCGCGCAGCGGCTGAACCTCGACGTGCTCGCGGAGGAAGATGCCGACGCCGCGCATCACACGCTGATCGCGCTGCCCGGCATCGGCCCCTGGACCGCCGACGTCTACCTGCTGTTCTGCCTCGGCCACGGCGATGCCTGGCCGGCCGGCGACCTCGCCGTGCAGGAGGGCATCCGCATCGGGCTCGGCCTCAAGGCGCGGCCGACGGAGAAGCAGATGGCGCCGCTCGCCGAACCCTGGCGCCCGCTGCGCGGTGCGGCGGCGCATCTGTGGTGGAGCTATTATCGTGCCGTGAAGAAGCGCGAGGGCGTGCTGGCGGCATCGGGCTAACCCCGCAGCCTCGCGCGGTCGGCCCGGGCGCATTCAGCGACGAAATCGACCACGGCGCGCACCGCCGGGAGCTCGACGAGGTCGGGATGGGCCAAGAGCCAGAGATCCGCGACGCTGGCGAGCTTCTGCGGGGCGACGCGCACGAGATCGGAATAGGTTTCGGCGACGAAGCACGACAGCGCCGAGATTCCGATCCCGGCGCGGACCGCCGCCAGCATGTCCCCCTGGGACGAGCAGCGCATCACCACCCTCGCCTGCCGCGTGACGACGTCGCTCCAGCGCGCAAGCTGCGCATTGGACGTCTGGTCGGCGAAGCCGATGACGCTGTGCTCCTTCCACTCGCCGCGGCGTTCAGGCAAGGACCGCCCGGCGGCATAATCGCGCGAGGCGTAGAATCCCGTGCCGAGACGGCCGATCTTGCGGCCGACCAGGTTCTCCTCGCCGCTGTCGAAGGGCCGCAGCACCACGTCCGCCTCACGCCGGCGCACGCTCGCCGGAAACGGATGGGTGATGATCTCGAGCTGGATATGATCGTGCGCACGCAGGAAGGCAGGCAAGCGCGGCATCAGCCAATGCGAAGCCAGCGTCGCGCCGATCGACAGCTTGACGATGCCGCGCGCCTTGTGTCCTCCCGCCGCGACCGCGGTCTCAGCCCGTAGCGCCGCCGCCGCCATGGCCTCGGCGTGCTCGCGCAACGTCCTTCCATCCGCCGTCAGCGCCAGACCGTCGGCGGCGCGCGCCACCAATCGGGTGCCGAGCTGGGCTTCCAGCGCCGCGATCTTGCGGCTGACGGTGGGATGGCTGGTGTGCAGCCGGCGGGCGGCGGCGGTGAAGCTGCCGGTATCGGCAACCGCGACGAAGGTCTTGCAAAGGTCCCAGTCCATCGGCAGCCCTGTTCATAGTTGGATGACCGTCCGTTCATTATTGAACGGCCGGGGCGCGCCGTCCAACCTTATAGTGGGATCAAATCCGCAACACGGGCGGCACTCCGCCCGCGCGACAATCAACAGGGAAACGCCTCGTCATCCGCCCGCCGGCGGGGCTGCGTTTCGGGAGGACATGATGGCGCTGCCTACTCTCTTGAAGGATTCGCTCGAGCTGCCCGTCGTCGGCTCGCCGCTCTTCATCGTCTCCGGCCCGGAGCTGGTGATCGCCCAATGCAAGGCGGGCGTTGTCGGCTCGTTTCCAGCGCTCAATGCTCGCCCGGTCGAGAAGCTCGACGAATGGCTGAGCCGGATCGAGGACGAGCTCGGCGAATACAGATCGCGCAATCCCGGCAAGAAGGTCGCGCCCTACGCCGTCAATCAGATCTGCCATGCCTCCAACGACCGGCTGATGAAGGACATGGAGACCTGCGTAAAGCACAAGGCGCCCATCATCATCACCTCGCTGCGGCCGCCGGCGGAGATCGTCGAGGCCGCGCATTCCTATGGCGGGCTGGTGTTCCACGACGTCATCAACGTCAAGCACGCCCGCAAGGCCGCCGAGCAGGGCGTCGACGGCCTGATCCTGGTCTGCGCCGGCGCGGGCGGACATGCCGGCACGCTGTCGCCCTTCGCGCTGGTGCGCGAGGTCAAGCAATGGTTTGGCGGCGCCATCCTGCTGTCAGGCGCGATCAGCGACGGCTTTGGCATCGCCTCCGCGCTGACGCTGGGCGCCGACCTCGCTTATATGGGGACGCGCTTCATCGCCACGCAGGAAGCCAACGCCGACGAAGCCTACAAATCGGCGCTGACACAACACGCCGCGCACGACATCGTCTACACCAACCTGTTCACCGGCGTGCACGGCAATTATCTCGGCCCGTCGATCGCTGCCGCAGGGCTGGACCCGGACAATCTCCCGGCCGCAGACAAATCGAAGATGAATTTCGGCTCCGGCGGCAACATGAAATCGAAAGCGTGGCGCGACATCTGGGGATCGGGCCAGGGCATCGGCCAGATCACCGATGTCCCTCCCGTGGCGGAGCTCGTCGACCGCATGAAGGGTGAATTCGATCAGGCCCGGCAGGATTTCCTGATGCGCGCAAGCGCCTGACGGCTTGGTCCGACAAGAAAACTGGACTGGCAACAAAAAC
This sequence comes from Bradyrhizobium sp. SZCCT0231, assembly GCF_018130245.1. Lineage (GTDB taxonomy): Bacteria > Pseudomonadota > Alphaproteobacteria > Rhizobiales > Xanthobacteraceae > Bradyrhizobium > Bradyrhizobium japonicum_F. Next base: position 8,469 of record NZ_JAFCKP010000016.1, on the reverse strand, counting down.
GGGAGGACATCATGAAGCTGGCAGCCGCATTGATCGGCCTGTCCCTGCTGGCGCTCGCCGGCGGCGGCGCCCATGCCGAAGGCAGCGATGAGATCCGGATCGGACAGACCCTGCCCTATAGCGGCCCGGCCTCCGGTTTCGGGGCGATCGGACGGACGCAGGAAGCCTTCTTCGAGAAGATCAATGCCGAGGGCGGCATCAACGGCCGCAAGGTCAGATTCATCACGCTGGACGATGCCTATTCGCCGCCGAAGACGGTCGAGCAGACCCGCAAGCTGGTGGAGCAGGACGAGGTGCTGATGATGTTCGGCTCGCTCGGCACGGCCACCAACAGCGCCGTGCAGCGCTATCTCAACGGCAAGAAGGTGCCGCAGCTGTTCGTGCTTTCGGGCGCGACCAAATGGGCCGATCCGCAGAAATATCCGTGGACCATGCCCGGCATGGCCGCCTACGAATCCGAGGGCGTGGTCTATGCCAAGCACGTGCTGCGGACCAAGCCCGACGCGAAGATCGCCATCCTGTCCCAAAACGACGATTTCGGCCGCGATTATGTCGCGGGCTTCAAGCGCGCGCTCGGCGCCAAGGCCGCCAGCATGATCGTGGCGGAGGCGACCTACGAGACCAGCGCGCCGACGATCAGTTCGCAGCTCTCGACCCTGAAGGCGTCAGGGGCCGACGTGCTGTTCGGCGTCGTGCTCGGCAAGTTCACCTCGCAGATGATCAAGGGCGTCGCCGAGATCGGCTGGAAACCCGAGCTGTTCTTCGTGCCGACCTCGGCCTCGTCGATCTCGTTCCTGGAGCCGGCCGGGCTCGACAACGCGGTCGGCCTGATCTCGTCGAGCAACCAGAAGGACACGATGGACCCGCAATGGGCCAGCGATCCCGGCGTGAAGGAGTATTTCGCCTTCATGAAGCAATACATGCCGAACGCGGACCTTTCCAATTCCAACTACGCGGCCGGCTACCACTACGCGACGCTGCTGATGACGGTGCTGAAGGCATGCAAGGATGATGTCAGCCGCGACAACATCCTGCGCCAGGCCGCTTCGCTTAAGGACGTGAAGCTGCCGCTGCTGCTGCCGGGCATATCCGTTACCACCGGCCCCGACGACTATCTGCCGTTCCAGCAGCTCCAGCTGCGGCGCTTCAACGGCAAGAGCTGGGTCGGCTTCGGCGACGTGCTGGACGATCGCTGACTCGAACGGAATAAGGACAGGCCATGATCATCAGCGGCGAACGCCGGATCGGCTATGACGAGATCCAGGCGCGCATCAAACGCGCGGCGAGCGGGCTGCGCATCCTCGGCCTTGCCGAAGCCGCGCCGGTTGCCATGATGCTGCGCAACGATTTCGCCTTGTTCGAGGTGGTCGCGGCCTCGGCCGCACTGGGCAGCCCCGTGGTGCCGATCAACTGGCACCTCAAGGCCGAGGAGGTCCGTTACATCCTGACCGACAGCGGCGCGAAGATCCTGGTCTGCCATGCCGACCTGCTGCCGCAGATCCGCACCGGCCTGCCCGAGCATGTTCGCCTGCTCGTCGTCGCAACGCCGCCGGAGCTCGCGGCAACCTTTGCCATTCCACCCGAGCTGACCCAAGTCCCGGCGGGACTGACCGATTGGGACCGCTGGCGCGACGGCCACACGGAAACCCAGCAGCCGCCGCGCCGGGCCGCGGCGATGATCTACACCTCGGGGACGACAGGCATGCCGAAGGGCGTTCGGCGCATGCCGATGCAGCCGGAACAGGCCGCCGCCTCCGAGCGCGTCGGTGCGATCGCCTACGGCATCAAGCCGCGCGAGGACCAGGTCGTGCTGATCAACGGGCCGATGTATCACTCGGCGCCGCATTCCTACGGCATGATGGCCTTCCGCAACGGCTGCACCATCGTGCTCCAGGCGCGGTTCGACGCCGAGGAGCTGCTGGCGCTGATCGAGCGTCACCGTGTGACGCACATCCACATGGTGCCGACCATGTTCGTCCGTCTGCTGCGCCTGCCCGAAACGGTCAGGCAGCGTTACGACCTCTCGTCGCTGCGCTTCGTCGTGCACGGTGCGGCGCCCTGCCCGCCCGAGGTGAAGCGGGCCATGATCGACTGGTGGGGACCGGTGATCAACGAATATTTCGGCTCGACCGAGACCGGCATCCCGGTCTGGCACTCGGCCGAAGAGGCGCTGAAGAAGCCCGGCACGGTCGGCCGCGCCATCGAAGGCGGCATCGTCAAGATTTTTCGCGATGACGGCAGCCTCTGCGGCGCTGGTGAGGTCGGCGAGATCTACATGCGCCAGACCGCGGTGCCCGATTTCGACTATCACGGCAAGGCGCAGGCGCGGGCCGAGGCCGGGCGCGACGGCCTCGTCAGCGTCGGCGACGTCGGCTATCTCGACGAGGACGGCTATCTGTTCCTGTGCGACCGCAAGCGCGACATGGTGATATCGGGCGGCGTCAACATCTATCCCGCCGAGATCGAGAACGCGCTGATCGCGATGCCTGGCGTGCGCGATTGCGCCGTGTTCGGCATCCCCGACGCCGAATTTGGCGAGCGATTGTGCGCCTGCATCGAGCCGGAGTCGGGTGCGCAGCTCTCGGCCGCCGCGGTGCAGGCTTTTCTGCGCGAGCGCTTGGCCAACTTCAAGGTGCCGAAGGAGATCCAGTTCCTGGATGCGCTGCCCCGCGAGGCGACCGGGAAGATCTTCAAGCGTAAGCTGCGCGATCCCTATTGGGCGGACCGCACCTAGCGGGACGCTGATAAACAGCGTTTAAAACTATGTTGCGGTTGCAAACGACGCGCCCATGACCGATGAGATGCCGGCACGGACACGAGCCGGGATCGACATCATGACAGCCACCGATTTCATCGTTGCGCGCGACGATTTCGAAAATTGCAAGACGGTCGCGACCGCGCTTCCGGATGCGCTGCCGCAGGACGCCCTGCTGGTGAAGGTCGACCGCTTTGCGCTGACCGCCAACAACATCACCTATGCCGTGCTCGGCGACGAGCTGAAATACTGGCAGCTGTTTCCGGCGCCGACTGGCTTCGGCAACATTCCGGTATGGGGCTTTGGCGAGGTCATCGCCTCAACACATCCGAACGTACCCGTCGGTGAGCGCCTGTTCGGCTATTTCCCGATGGCGACGCATCTTGTCATCGAGGCCACCGACGTCAGCAAGCGCGGCTTGCGCGACGGTGCCGCCCACCGGCAGGGCGTAGCGCCGGTCTACAACGCCTATGCACGCGTCGGCGGCGACCCTGCTTACGCCGGGCGGCAGGGCGATTACCAGGCGCTGCTGCGGCCGTTGTTCATGCTGTCGTTCCTGGTCGACGACTTCCTCGCCGAGAACGACGATTTCGGCGCGCGCGCCGTGCTGCTCTCGAGCGCATCGAGCAAGACCGCGTTCGGGCTCGCCCACCTGCTTCACACGCGCGGGCGCAAGGTGATCGGGCTGACATCGGCTGGAAACACAGGCTTCGTGACGTCGCTCGGCTGTTATGACGAGGTCATCACCTATGACCGCGTGACGTCGTTGCCAACGGAGGCCCCGGTCGCCTTCGTCGACATGGCCGGCAACAGCGCACTGCGGGCCGCGCTGCACCGGCATTTCGGCGAGCAGATGAAATGCTCGGTGCGCGTCGGTTTGACGCATCGTGCCACCGAAGCCGACGAAGGCGAGCTGCCCGGTGCAAAACCGCGCTGGTTCTTCGCGCCCGACCAGATCCGCAAGCGTGCCAAGGAATGGGGCCCGGGTGGTATCGAGCAGCGTTTTGGCGCGGCATGGTCCGGCTTCGCGCCGCTGTTGGAGAGATGCCTGAGCGTGGTCGAGGGCCGCGGGCCCGATGTGGTGCGGCAGGTCTATCTCGACACGCTGAAGGGGCGCATTCCGCCTGAGCAGGGCCACATGCTCTCGCTGCTCGGGTAAGGCGCTTTCGACGATCTCATCGTGCTCTCCACCGGCTACAAGCCGCAGGAATATCTGGTGCGCAAGCTGTTCGGCGATGACATCGCCGACCGCGTCGGCCCGATCTGGGGTTTTGGGGACGGCTTCGAGCTGCGCAACATGTATGCGCGAACCCGGCAGCCCGGCCTTTGGTTCATCGCCGGCAGCCTCGCCCAATGCCGCATCAACTCGAAATATCTGGCGCTCCAGATCAAGGCGATCGAGGCAGGGATTCTGGCACGAATATAGCTACAGCCGTCATTCCGGGGCGCGCGAAGCGCGAGCCCGGAATCCATTTATCCCCGAAAACGCCGTACGATGGATTCTCAGATGCGCAATTGCGCATCATAGTTCACGCTTCGCGTGCCCCGGAATGACAAGAGGAGAGATCAATGCCAGCCATTCTCGGCAGCGGCGAGCACCGTTACCGCGTCGTCGACAACTTCGCAAAGCTGCCGGACGGCTGGCAGCTCACCGACGTCGCCTCGGTCGGGGTCGACAGCAAGGACCAGATCTACGTCTTCAACCGCGGCGCCCATCCGATGGTCGTGCTGGACCGCGAGGGCAATTTCCTGCGCAGCTGGGGCGAAGGCCTGTTCTCCCGTGCGCATGGCCTGCACATCGATGCCGACGACAATCTCTATTGCACCGATGACGGCGACCACACCGTGCGCAAATGCACGACCGACGGCAAAGTGCTGCTGACGATCGGCATCCCGGCAAAGCCGGCGCCGTTCATGAGCGGCGAGCCGTTCCACCGCTGCACCCACACCGCGCTGTCGCCGAAGGGCGAGATCTACGTCTCCGACGGCTATGGCAATGCGCGCGTGCACAAGTTCACGCCCGGCGGCAAGCTGATCAAGAGCTGGGGCGAGCCGGGCACCGATCCCGGCCAGTTCAACATCGTGCACAATATCGCGACCGATGCCGACGGCTGGGTCTATGTCGCCGACCGCGAGAACCATCGCGTGCAGGTGTTCGACGGCGAGGGCAAGTACGAGGCGCAGTGGAACAATCTGCACCGGCCCTGCGCGCTGTGCTGCTGCGGTGGGGCCGAGAGCCCGACCTTCGTGATTGGTGAGCTCGGCCCCGGCCTTGCCATCAACCGCAATGTGCGCAATCTCGGCCCGCGGCTGTCGATCGTGGACGCCAGGGGAAATCGCATCGCACGGCTCGGCGGCGAGGAGGGCCCGGGCGTTGCCAGCGGCAAGTTCCTCGCGCCGCATGGGCTCGCATTGGACTCAAGGGGCGACATCTATGTCGGCGAGGTCGGCGTCACCAATTGGGAGACCAGCTTTCCGGACGAGGAGATGCCGGCCGCGGTGCGCGCGACGCGGTGCCTGCAGAAGCTGGAGCGGGTACGGGAGTAGCTGCCATGGCAAAGCCAGCCCACGCTGGGCGAGCGGTTCCGAGCCCGCGGGATCGCGGCTTTTTGAGCACTTTTGCCACCCGGCCGCCGCATTGCTTGCGCTTGAATAAGTCGCTCAACGGGCTTCACAATCCCGTCACGCTGCATGTAGTATGTCAGTACATGCTGCTTCGCAGCGTATATTGGAGGCCGGGAGCGTTACTTGAACGCACATGTCTCGCAAGGCAGTTGGCCGGTGTTGGTGCTGAATGCGGACTTCCGGCCGCTGAGTTACTACCCACTGTCTCTGTGGTCGTGGCAGGACGCGATCAAGGCGGTGTTCCTCGACCGCGTCAACATCGTCGCCCATTACGACCAGGCGGTTCGAAGTCCGACGTTAGAGATGCAATTACCGAGCGTCGTTTCGCTCAAATCCTTCGTCAAGCCGACCACCCATCCTGCCTTTACCCGGTTCAACGTCTTCCTGCGCGATCGTTTCGCCTGCCAATATTGCGGCTCGCCCGAAGACCTCACCTTCGATCACATCATCCCGCGCAGCAAAGGCGGCCAGACCACCTGGGAGAACGTGGTCGCGGCGTGCTCGCCGTGTAATCTGCGCAAGGGCAACCTCACGCCGGTGCAGGCAAAAATGTTTCCGCGCCAGACGGCGTTTGCGCCGACCGTGCACCAGCTCCACCGCAACGGCCGCCTCTTCCCGCCGAACTACCTGCACGACAGCTGGCTGGATTATCTGTACTGGGATACGGAGCTGGATCCGTAAGGCGCGCGGGATCGTGCGTGCCGCTATGGCGCGACGATGTGGAGCGTGTCCCGCGGTGGCAGCGTCGCGCCGAGGGCACGGAGCGCCGCTTCCACGGCTGCAGCGTCGCCCAACGGCGTGCGATAGAACGCAATGTTTCTTTGCGACAGCATCACGGTTCTGGTCTGGAGGATAGCGACCCGGGTCCAGTCCGACGGCACGCCCTGCGGAAACCAGGCGTCGTAGATCATCACCACCCCGACATCGTGTTGACGCACCAGGGCATCCATTTCGGCCGGGCCATATTCGCCGGCCGTTCTCGCCTTGCGCACCGGCTCGGATCCAAGACCCCATAGATCGAGCACGTAGTCGGAGTTGCCGTAGGCGACCAGGCCGAGATCGTTGACCCCGACCGCACGCCGGTAGAACGCGTGAGCGAAGCGCGCCATCTGATATTGCTGTTCGTAGATGTCGCTCGCAGCGACCGGAGATATCACCGCGCTCGTCACATAAGGCAGCGCCGCCATGCCCAGCATGACGCCCAGCGCGCCCTTCGCAAGCCCCCACCGGGCGGCCGGGACATGGGGCCTGAATTGCGCGGCACCCCACACCAGCGCTGCCGTCGCGAGCGCCATGATGTAGACCTCGTAGCGATTGAGCCAACCATATTGACCAAATACGAGATGCGCTCCGACCGCCGCCAGGACGGTCAGGAGAACGATCAGGGCCCTGCGATCGGTGCGCAGCCAATTGGCGCAGGCGGCAACGGCGAATCCCAGCAGGATCAGCCGCAGCCCGTAGGCGCTCAGCACGCTGCGCAGCAGATTCTGGACAATGGCGGGGTACGAGCCGGTGGTCCCATCGAGGTTAGCAAGGTAGCCTTTCAGAAGCACCGAGCTCGGCAGGAGCGGCAGCCCGCGGGATGCCATCAACGCGAGATAGGCCGCAAGGGCGGCTATCATGACGACCGCTGCTGCGGCGGCAAAGCGTCGGTAGCCGAGCATCGCGAACCCCGCGGTCGCCGCACAGGCGAATGCGGCCCCTTCGAAACGGATGAAGGGAAGCAGCACCAGAGCGATGAAGTGTACCGGCGAGGGCGCCGATCCGCGCGCGGCCACCACGAGGCCGGCAAAGGTCGCGACTGTCGCCCAAACGTGCAGGCTGTGCTCCATTCCGGTCATGGGCAGCGCGACCGCGCTCACGTTGAAGACCAGCAGCAGCACGATCAGCCAGGACAGCGGGCTGCCGTCGAACAACGAGCCGGTTTCGTACAGACGCACGAGCGTGAAGACCGTCGCACCCGCCGCCGCGACGTTGATCAGCAACGGACCGGCGATCCCGAGGCGCATCGCCTCCGTCAGCGCGAGAATATAGGGCCAGACGATCGACGAACTCGGGGATGAATATTCCCCGGCATTGATGCCGTAGCCGCCCGAGAGGATCTGGTCTGCCACGGCAAGGTGAATGTAGGCGTCGTCGAGCGTGAAGACGACGCGAAAGCCGCACAGCACCACCGCCGCCATGAATTCTACTGCAAGCAGCGACAGCCAAAACAGCAAGGCGATGGATGAAGGGCGCCTCCACGCGCCAATGGGCCGGGCCACAGACGATGATCCGTCCGCCTTGCTCGGGCGATCGACATCATCAACGGTGAATCCCACGAAGCCCCCCAGATCAGAGATGCGGTCGGCGCGACGGCCGACCTTCGCAATCCATCCGATAGGGACAAAAGCTTAATCCGGATTTGCCACGGCTTCGCAGCCGGCCAGATGTATCATTTATTCGTTAACGAGCACTCCGCGGCCCCTTGACGGCCGGACCATCGGCGTCTGCCGCCGTATCGTTACGGTCCCTTAAGGCCCCGGCGCCAATCTCCACTGCGCATCCGGAGCACGCGGCGGGAACCGGCAGCTCCGGCGCCCGTTCAGACCAGGAGCCGGACGGCGTCGGTCGCGCATGCCGCAGAAGATGTCGTCCGGCAAATCAAACGAAGGGGAGGCCATCATGCCCGCAGCCGAGCACGATCACGTCTACAAGATCCTGGACCTGGTCGGATCGTCCGAGACCTCGATCGAGGACGCGATCAAGAACGCCATCAGCCGCGCGTCGAAGACCGTTCGCGAGATGAGGTGGTTCGAGGTGGTGCAGACACGTGGCCACATCGACAACGGCACCGTCGGCCACTATCAAGTAACCTTGCGCGTCGGCTTCACGCTCGAAGAGTGATTGCGGCCCCACGTCGGGCGCGATCGGCAAACCTCGCGAACGGCGCTCTCGGAGCCCACCATTGACCCGCCGTCAACCAGCAGCGTACGCTGCCGGTCTGTGCTCGTAGCGGCCATATCCGGCCGGGCCTAAAGCGCGATGAGATTTGGATGAATCGTCATCGCGCTTTAGGTCTTTGTTTGAGCATGATCTTTTCGGAAAAC
>NZ_JAFCKP010000015.1 GCF_018130245.1 Bradyrhizobium sp. SZCCT0231 | reverse complement strand
CTGGAATTTGGCGCCGCCGCACGAAAGCCTTCGTCTGGCGCGCACTCGTCTCAAGCTGCTCAGCTCCACCCAGCTGCGCAACCACTCTCGTCCAGTCCTCGTTCAGAAGCGATTCGTCTGCCATGCCCCTTGGAATCACGTGTGATTCCAACACTCAAGAATAAACTTAACGCCTATGGGGAAGACCGGGTGCCGGCCGCACCCGCGGTCCGCTGCGCGAAAAGCACACGCAGAGAACCGCACAGCAGCATACAGGTGTAGCCAATCACTCGGCCTTCCCTGCGCAGTGGTCGGACGGCTTATGCCGCGCTCTCCCGGGAGCCGAATTCCTTCTGGCCTCCCTCACCCCGCGGAATTCACCGGCACCGCGCCGGTTGACGCGACTGCCGCATCTGCAAGAGCTTGACCGTAGCAACGACGGCCAGGACCACACGGTTTTGCCGTACGCATTCAGCGCCGTTCGTCCGCACGAAGCCTCGGGCTCACGGAGAGCAATCCGCCCTGCCCTTAGCTTTCGCACACGACGCTGCCGCGTCCACCGCAACCCGACCCGCGTTTCGAACGACTCGCGAACCGCCCCTCTTCGTCGGGCCGGGCTGCCACGATTTATGCCGCAATTCCGAATTTCGGTAAAGTGGAATATTTTTGCGCAGAGGGATTGACGGCGAGGCGGGGTGTTTTGCCCGACGGGTCACGGGCCGTGAAGCGTCGCCGCCCACTCCAGAGCCGGAAGCACCGTGCCGACGAGCAGGCCATAAGAAAAGGCCTTTTGAACTGGTGTGCCCCGAGGAAACCAGCCGATTCCGCCCATGAAGTACATTACCGCCCAAAGACCGGCAAAGAGGGTCCAATCGCGCCAACCCACGCGCAACAGCAGGCCAACCGGAATGGCCGTGCAGACAAAGACGAGGCCGGAGATGGCAATCTGGCCAACGGACTGCCGCTCACGACCAGTTTGGGGCATTTGCCGTTTGTCCATCAGTGAAGCTCGTAGGGTGGGTTAGCGTCAGCGTAACCCACCTCTTTCGTTTCCGCATCGGCAGAAGCGGTGGGTTACGCTGCGCTAACCCACCCTACGCAGACTACGCCACCGCCGCGTCCGGAATACGCGCGGCTTCCATCGGCTGCTTGCCGCGGATGAGGTCCGAGGCGCGGTCGGCGATCATCATCGTCGAGGCATTCAAATTCGCCGAGATCATGCGGGGCATGACGGAGGCATCGATGACGCGGAGGCCTTCGAGGCCGTGGACGCGGAGCTGGTCGTCGACCACCGCCCAGGTCGAGTCCGCCGGGCCCATGCGGCAGGTGCAGCCGGGGTGGAAGGTGGTGGTGCCGCGCTCGGTGGCGGCGTGCAAAAACTCGTCGTCGGTGTTGACGTTGGGGCCGGGGAAATCCTCGTAGGCGTAATAGGGCGACAGCGGAGCGGACTTCAAAAGCCTCCGCGCGAGCTTCATGCCGCCGACGATGACGCGGCGGTCGAGCTCGGCATCGAGATAGTTGGTCTGGATGATCGGCGGCGCGAACGGATCGTTGGAGCGGATGCGGACATAGCCGCGGCTCTCCGGCCGCTGCTGCCAGGAGGCCACGGTCATGCCGGGCTCGTCCTCGAGCTGGCCCTGCACGCCTTCCTTGTAGCTTGCGGGGGTGAAGGTGAGCTGGAGGTCGGAGCTCTCGGCGCTCTCGCCGGAGTGCCAGAAGCAATAGACCATGGTCGGCGACAGCGAGAGCAGGCCGCGGCGCGCGGTCGCCCATTTCAGCGCCTCGATCCACAGCGAGAGGCCGCGGCGGAGCTCGTTGATGGTCTTGATGTCCTTGACCCGCGCCACCGTGCGCGGGGCGTAATGGTCCTGCAGGCCCTCGCCGACCGGCAGCGCATGGCGCACCGCGATGCCGTGCTGCTGCAACAGGTCCGGCGAGCCGACGCCGGAGAGCTGAAGGAGTTGCGGCGAATTATAGGTGCCGCCGGAGAGGATCACTTCCTTGTTGGCGCGTATTTCGACAGGCTGGCCGCCGCGGCCGCCCTTGGTGTAGCGAACGCCAACGGCGCGCTTGCCCTCGAAGATGATCTCGGTCGCATGCGCATGCGTGTGCACATGCACGTTCGGCCGCTTCATCGCGGGCTTGAGGAACGCGGTCGAGCCGGAGACGCGCAGGCCGTTGTTGATGGTGCGCTGGCAGTAGGAGACGCCTTCCTGGGTCTTGCCGTTGTAATCGGGATTGCGGGGAATGCCGAGCGAGACCGCGCCTTCCATGAAGGCCTCGCAGAGCGGATCGCGCCAGTCCATGGTGGTGACGATGAGGTTGCCGTCGCGGCCGCGATAGGTGTCCTCGCCTTCGCCGACCCGCTTCTCCAGCCGCCGGAAATACGGCAGCACGTCGGCATAGCCCCAGCCGCGATTGCCCATCTGCGCCCAGGTGTCGAAGTCCATGCGCTGGCCGCGGTTGTAGATGTGGCCGTTGATCGAGGACGAGCCGCCGAGCGTCTTGCCGCGCGGCGCGTAGATGCTGCGGCCGCCGGTGTAAGGTCCGGGCTCCTGCTGGTAGGCCCAGTTGATGCTCTTCATGTGGAAGGTCTTGATGAACCCCGCCGGCAGATGAATGTAGGGGTGCCAGTCGCTCGGGCCCGCCTCGAGCACGCAGACGCTGATATCAGGATCTTCGCTGAGCCGGCTGGCGAGCACGCAACCGGCGGAGCCCGCGCCGACGATCACATAATCAAATCTATCCATGGTCCCTCGGCCGCCCCTAGCGCGGCTTGTCGTTGAGTTGGAATTCCAGATGCGCCTGCACCGTCGGCCATTCGGCGGCGGTGATGCTGTAAACGACGGTATCGCGCAGCGTGCCGTTCGGCGCGATCTGGTGGCTGCGCAAAATGCCGTCCTGCTTGGCGCCCAGGCGCTCGATGGCGCGGCGGCTCTGGTGGTTGAAGAAGTGCGTGCGGAACTCGACGGCGATGCAGCTCAGGGTCTCGAAGGCATGGCGCAGCAGCAGCAGCTTGCACTGGGTGTTGAGCGGGCCGCGCTGCGCGCTCTTGCCATACCAGGTCGAGCCGATCTCGACGCGGCGGTTGGCGGCATCGATGTTCATGTAGGTGGTCATTCCGACGATCCGGCCACCGGCGTCGAACACGGTGAAGGGCAGCATCGAGCCGGCGGCCTGCAAGGCCAGGCGGCGGTCGATCTCCTTGCCCATGTTCTCCGGCAGCGGGATCGCGGTGTACCAGAGTTTCGACAGCTCGCCGTCCTTGACGGCCTCGACCAGCCCCTCGCGATGATCATGCGACAGCGGCTCCAGACGGGCGTGCTGTCCGCGCAGGGTGACGGGATCGGGCCAGGGCATTGAAGTTGTCTCCAAGAAAACGACTGATCGTCATTCCGGGGCGACGCGAAGCGGCGAGCCCGGAATCCATAACCACGAGCTGGGGTTATGGATTCCGGGCCTGCGTGCTTGCGCACGCATCCCGGAATGACCGGAGAATTTGTACAGCACGTTCAGAATGCCGGCTCAACACATTCTCACTTGTTCAGAAAGTTCAACGGCAAACCGCCGCGCGGCCAGTCCATGGCGATCAGCTCGCCCTTGCCCGACAGCGTGATGTAGGCGGTCTTCAGCCCGGGGCCGCCGAAGGCGATGTTGGTGGTGACGCGGTCGCCGGTCGGGACCTGCTCGACCAGGGTGCCGTCGGGCGCGATCACCGAGATGCAGCCGGAGACGAGGGTGGCAACGCAGACGTTGCCGTTCGCTTCCACCGCAAGCGAGTCGAACATCTGGTAGCCGCCGAGGCCGCAGATCGGCTTGCCGCGCTCGCCGCGATAGATCGGATCGCGCGGCTTCAGCGTGCCGGGCGCGGAGAGCTCGTAAGCCCAGAGCCGGCCCGTCGGCGTCTCCGCGATGTAGACGGTGCTCTCGTCCGGCGACAGCCCGATGCCGTTGGCCGGCAGCACGCCGTGCACGACCTCCACGAGCTCGGTCATGCCGGGCTTGAGATAGTACATGCCGCCGACGTCCATCTCGCGCGCGCGGCGCTTGCCGAGATCGGAGAACCAGAGGCCGCCCTGCCTGTCGAACACGAGGTCGTTCGGCCCGCGCAGATCGTGGGCGCCGCATTTGGTGACGACGGTTTCGACCTTGCCGGATTGCAGGTCGACGCGCTGGATCGATCCGCCGAGATAATCGTCCGGCTGTGGGCCCGGCATGATCATGTTGCGGGTCGGGATCCAGGAGAAGCCGCCATTGTTGCAGATGTAGATCTTGCCGTCCGGCCCGAGCGCGGCGCCATTCGGGCCGCCCGGAATCCTGGCAACGATCTCCTTGCGGCCATCAGGGTGGACGCGGGTCAGGCGCTGGCCCCGGATCTCCACCAGCACCACCGAACCATCAGGCATCGCGACCGGCCCTTCGGGAAATTCGAGGTCGGTGGCGAGAACGCGGACGTTGGGCGTGGCAGTGGACATTGGAGACCCTCCCGGCTGCTTGTTATGGCTTGCACGGGATGTCCGGCACGGGCTCCGCAGGCAAGATTTGCCTGCGGTTATGGCAAAGTCGCCGGGGCTTGCCAAGCAAGCGGGACGGTATGCCAGCGTTGCGCTGCAAAGCGCGATGAGGGTCATCGCGCCTTGCGTTATTGTTTGAGCATGATCTTTTCGGAAAACCGCTTCGCACTTTGCGCGAACGCGGCCCTTCGGGTCCGGATCATGCTATTCCCGCACCGGTATCCAGATTTCGAAGCCGCCATGGCCGGTCGCGGGGTCGAATTTCTCGTCATAGCGCTCGAAGTTCGGCGCGTCCGCGGCTTTCAAACCCGACGCCGGCAACCACTGATTCCAGATCGTGTTCACCGTGCGGCGGATCGAGGCGACGTGGTCCTTGTGGGTGAACACCGCATAGCGCTGCTCGGGAATGCGGATGCGGCCGAAGCGGCGCGGCAGGTCGGAGAAATCGGCGACCTCGACGCCGGCGATGTAGTCGAGATTGCCGGCATCATCGCCGTTGCAGCAGACGCCGTAGGCGACTTGATTTTTTCCTTGGCCGACGCGGGCCGGGATGTCGGCGACCTCCTGATGGAAGCGTTGCCAAAGACCGGGGATCATGGCGCCGTTGTCGCAGGAGATGCGCTCGGCGGGACCGGCGACGAGGAAGGCCGTTGCGGTCTCGAAACGCGGCGGGGCGAGAGTGTCGAGCATCGTGGAATCCATGAGGATCGGCTCCTGTAGCCTAAGCTGGTTGACGCACGTTGCCGCCCGCACCGCTTCGGGCGTGGTGCCGAAATGGTCGCGGAACGCGCGGGTGAAGGCTTCGTGCGAGCCGTAATCCGCCTCCAGCGCCAGTGACAGGATGTCGGGGGCGCCCTTGGCCAGACTGCGCGCGGCCTCCGTCAGCCGCCGCGCGCGCACGTAACGCATCACCGGAAGACCGACTGCTGCGGCAAACGCACGCACGATGTGGAACCGCGACACGCCGGCGACCGCCGCAATCTCGTCGAGCGTCATCGGCTCGGCCAGATGGCTCTCGATATACCAGAGCGCGCGCTGGGCTGGGTTCATGGCGGTTCAGGCCCTCGTTCGAAGCGCGGCGATGATGCGCCGGTCGGCAGCACTCTGCTTGATCGGCATTGCCGTGCGTCGCATGAGCATAGTCCGGCAATGGCCACTGGCAACGCCCCGGCGTTCGTGGCTACACTCGTCCAAACCGCTCACGAGAAAGAGGAACCGGGTCATGGAAATCACCGATGTGCGGGCGCACCACATCCGCATCCCCTATGACGCCGGTGTCGCCAGCTTCCGCCAGGGCGCTTCCGCCATCACGGCCCTCGACATGGTCCTCGTCGAGGTCACGACCGATGCCGGGCTGACCGGCTGGGGCGATGCCTTCGCCTATGTCTGCCCGCGCACCACCCGCAGCGCCGTCGAGGAGATGATCGCGCCGCAGGCCCGCGGGCTGAAGGTGCCCGATGCCGCCGGCATTGCCGCGGTGATGGAGCAGATCCAGCGCAACCTGCATCTGTTCGGCCGCTACGGCATCACCATGTTCGCGATCTCCGGCCTCGATATCGCGTTGTGGGACCTCGCCGCAAAGGTCGAGGGCGTGCCGCTGCACCGCCTGCTGGGCGGGATCAGGCGCACGGCCATTCCGGCTTACGCGAGCCTGCTCCGGATCGGCTCGCCCGATAACATCGCCGCCGAATGCAGGAAGGCACTCGCGCTCGGCTATGGCGCGATCAAGCTGCACGAGACCACGACGCACGCGGTGTTCGCCGCGCGCGAGGCGATCGGGCCCAACATTCCACTGATGGTCGACATGAACTGCCCGTTGACCGGCGAGCAGGCGATCGCGTTTGCGAAAGCGTGCCGCGACGCACAGCCGATGTTTCTGGAGGAGCCGGTCTGGCCGCCGGAAGACTTTGCGACGCTTGCCGAGGTGCGCGGCAAAGGCGGGCTCGGCATTGCCGCCGGCGAGAATGCCTGCACCGAATATCAATTCCGCCAGATGATGGAGGCGGGCGCGGTCAGCCACGCCCAGCCGTCGGTCATCAAGGTCGGCGGCATCACGGAATTCCTGAAGGTCGCAGGCTTGGCCGATCGGCTCGGCGTCAAGATCGTGCCGCACTCCCCTTACTTTGGCCCGGGCCTGCTGGCGACGCTGCATCTGCTCGCAACGCGCGACGACGGGCTGGTCGAGATGTTCCATTTGAAGCGCGAGGCCTGCCTCTGGGGCGGCCGCGCCGATGTCGATGCCACCGGCCATGTCGCGGTGCCCTCGGGCCCCGGGCTCGGCCATGAGCCTGATCGTGGCGTGATGGAGCGATATCGCGTCGCGTGAACGGTGCTTATTTCGCCGCGTCCTTGGGCGGCGGCGCGTCCTGCTTCTTCTTCAGATCCTCGGCCGTCTTCACCTGGGCGGCCTGAAGGTCGCCGAGCGTCTTTTGCAAGCCGGCGATGCCTGTCTTCAACGCGTCGATCTGGCGATTGGCGGCATCCAGCTTCTGCTGATGATCGAGGGTGAGCTTGGTGATCGTCTTCTGCAGGAAGTCGACATTGCTCTGGAGGCAGCTGGTGCGGCGCTCCATGGTCTTCTCGACGGTGCAGATCTCGATGCCGGGCACGTCCTGCGCGCGCACCGGCAGGGCTGCCTGCGTGGCGAGCAGCAACATAGCGAAACAAACGCCGGCGTTTCGAAGCAGCATGAAAGTTCCTCGTCGAATCGATCACAGCAATGTGCGCTGTTTGCGCGCTGCAGCGTGAGGCTACCACACTCGCACCGCATTCTCGCGTTGAGCTTGGGCTCGTTCCCTGGGAGACGGGGAGCAATGAACCGCACGCGGAAGAAGTGGGCGCTCTTCCCGCGGCTTTGATTAGGGGAGACTTTTGGAATGGCAACGCGCGATAGACGTTTGGCGGAATTCGATGGCGCCGGAGAACCACCGCCGGGCCTGCCACTCGAAGTGCTATGCGAGGATCACAGCGGAACATATCAACTGCCGTTCGCCTGCCGCTACGTCGAGGGACGCTGGCAGAACCACGAGGCCGGCATTGCGGTCGAAGCAACCGTGATCGGCTGGCGCCTGCCGCGCGTGAAACAGCGCGGGGCCGCCTGAGGGCGGTCTCTGTTTCAAAATGCGACGGGGCTGCGCTCCGCTTTAACCTTCGGAACGCGGCCCGAACGAATCACGTCCGAATCAGCCGAAACGCCGTGTACGCATCTGTTCACGGCTAGATGTCGACGCGGCTCCACGGGCGTGTACAATATCTCGGCAGCGCGCCGGATGGGCCGGGTCTGGCACCGGCGCCAAAGGTTAATCGTGACAAAGGCATAGCTGAGAGGCCGCCGCGGGAGGATCCTCGCCGCCGAAACAGGCAGCGCCGTGCAACATCTGCCTAATATTCGACCTCGAGCTCCTCGATCTCGGCCGGCTCCTCCTTCGCCGCCGCGATCCATTCCTGCATCTCGGGCATGGCCATGATGGTGTCGGCATAGGCCTTCAGCGGCGGCGCGAGCTTGACGTCGTAGGTCACAAAGCGCGTCACCACCGGGGCGTACATCGCATCCGCCATGGTGCGCTGCGCGCCGAACAGGAACGGGCCGCCCGATTTCTCCAGACAGTCGCGCCAGATGAACCAGACGCGGTCGATGTCGGCCTGCGCCCGCGACCAGATCTTGAAGCCGGGAAAGTGCCCCTTCAGGTTGACCGGCAGCGAGGCGCGCAGCGTGGTGAAGCCGGAATGGATTTCGCCTGAGATCGAGCGGCAATGGGCGCGCTGGATGCGGTCGGCCGGCAACAGGCCGGCGTCCGGCATCGCCTCGTTGAGATATTCGGCAATCGCCAGCGTATCCCAGACCACGGCGCCCTCGTGCCGTAGGCACGGCACCAGGATCGACGATGACAGCAGCAGGATTTCGGCGCGCGCCGACGGATCGTCGGGCGCGGTGACGATCTCCTCGAAGTCGAGCCCGGAGAACTTCGTCAGCAGCCATCCGCGCAGCGACCAGGACGAGTAGTTCTTGCTGCTGATGGTTAGTGTCGCCTTCGCCATGGAGCCCTTCCCTCACGCCTGGGCAACGCACCGCCGGGCGTGCGGGCCCGTGACCTGTGCTTCCCGCCCAGAGAGCAGCAAGCGACGTGCCAATTTTCCGGGCTGTCCGGCTCCCGTCTGGCTTCGATATTGCATCACGACAGGAGACAGGTGGGCATTTCAGTATGATGTCGATGTATTATCAGGCCTTTCAGAACCATATGGACCTGACGGCGCCATGGCGCGCGGGGGCTTCGTCCGCGCTCAAATTCCTCAATCTGGTGCCTCAGGGCACGTCCGATCAGGTCGTCGGCCGGCTGTCGGCCGCGCTGGAGCTGATCTCGCGCTCCACCCTCACCTATGACCGTCCCGCCTATGGCATCGACAGCGTCATGGTGGGCAACCGCGAAATCGCCGTCACCGAGGAGATCGCCTATGCGACGCCATTCGGCTCGCTGCTGCATTTTCGCAAGGACGGCGTGGGCGAGCAGCCGCGCATGCTGCTGGTGGCGCCGATGTCCGGACACTTCGCCACGCTGCTGCGCGGCACCGTGAAGACGCTGCTGCAGGACCACGACGTCTACATCACCGACTGGCACAATCCGCGCGACATCCCGCGCAGCGAAGGCCGCTTCGGGCTCGACGACTACACCGAGCACCTGATCGATTTCCTCGGACAATTGGGTCCGCGCCCGCACATGGTCGCGATCTGCCAGCCCTCGGTGTCGGCGCTCGCGGCCGCGGCGATCATGTGCGAGGACAACCATCCTTCGCGCCCGGCGACGCTGACGCTGATGGCGGGACCGATCGACACGCGGATTCAGCCGACCAGGGTCAACGACTTCGCCAAGAGCAAGCCGATCGAGTGGTTCGAGCGCAATTTGATCAATTACGTGCCGATGCAGTGCCGTGGCGCCTTGCGCAAGGTCTATCCCGGCTTCGTGCAGCTCACCGCCTTCGTCTCGATGAATCTCGAGCGCCACATCAAGCAGCATCTCGACCTCGCCAACCACATCGCCAAGGGCGAGAAGGAGAAGGCCGCGACCATCAAGACGTTCTACGACGAATATTTCGCCGTGATGGACCTGCCGGCCGAGTTCTACATCGAGACCGTGCGCGACGTGTTCCAGGAGCATCTCTTGCCGCAAGGCAGGCTGATGCATCGCGGCCGTCCCGTGAACACCAAAGCCGTCAGCCGCATGGGCCTGATGACGGTCGAGGGCGAGAAGGACGACATCTGCTCGATCGGCCAGACGCTCGCGGCGCAAGACCTCTGCACCGGCGTGCGCGCCTATCGGCGCGTCCACCACATGCAGGCCGGCGTCGGCCATTACGGCGTGTTCTCCGGCAAGCGCTGGAACAACGAGATCTATCCGTTGCTGCGGGATTTCGTGCACGTGAATTCGTGACCGACATCCCCTGAATCGCAAGGCCGTCCCGCCAGGGACGCGGCACGTCGTCAATGCTCTTGCCTGAGCAGCTCTTTCGCCTCCTCGACTTCGGCAAGATTTCGCTCCGCCTCGAATTCGGCGAGCACGGGAGCGAGCACTTCGGATGCCGCGCCCGTTCGACCACGCCGCTTGTGCAGGCGCGCAAGTCCAAGGGCGCTGCGCAGCTCGAAAGTCTTCGTCTGCTGGCCTCGTGCGATTTCCAGCGCTCGCTCGAGAGCATTCTCGGCACCGGGATCGTCTGGAGGGTCGTGCCGCAGCAAAAGCTCGCCGTGGACGCGGTGCAGCTCGGCATCGAGCCAACTCTGACCGGATTGTCCCGTCCAGGCGATCAATTCGCTCAAGATTTCCAGCCCGGTTTCGACCTGGCCCACCTCTGCGTCCGCCATGGCGACATGCATTCCCCAAAACGGTTCGCAGAGGTAGCAATCGTTCTCATGCAGCAAGGTCCAGCCGTGACGCATGTCCGCCAGGCCGGCCATTCGGTCGCCGGCGCGCCACTTGGCGAGGCCATTCAGGTAGGTGCCGGCGGCCACGTACAGCGGCATCGTATGGTCGCGCGCGAGACCGAGCGCCAGGATCGTCTCTGTCTGCTGCAACATGCCGCCGCACAGTCCGTCGAACACGGCGCGATGAACAAGCGCATTGGCCTGGGAAAGCGCCCGCTTTTCCCCTGAAGCACTCACCGCGTCGGCGGCGAGCCCGCGCGCGCGAGCGACGGTGCCGAGCGGCCAGAGCACCAGGGCGAGAAATCGCATGATCACGAACGGAAGATCCAGCGCCGAAGCCCTGAAGGTCGCGGGATCCGGTTCGGCCCGATAGATCGCCAGAGCCCGCTCAAGATGCGTTCGCGCGTTCAAATAGTCGCCTCCGAACCAGCAGGTAACGCCGCCAGTCCAATGGGCAACGACGGCGGCAACCGGCGAGTCTGGCCGTCGGTCAGCGGCGCTCCTGATGGCATCCGCCAGCTCCCGCATCGGAGCAAGTTCGCCATGCGTCAGGCAGGCATTGAAGAGGCCCGAATGGACCGGCGCAAGTTCAACGGGATCATCGATACCGGTCGCGAATTGGCGCGCGCGCGTCCATGCCGCGACCGTTTCTGGAGCGCTGTGGCCGAGGCTGCCCCGCAGGGCACGGCCATATGCGATTTGAAGATGCAGCCTGCTCATCATCCGGCGGGGATCGGCAGGCAACTGATCGGCGGTCGCAATGGCCTTGCCGAGATGCGCGATCGCCTCGGAATAGGCCGAGCGTTTCAACGCCTGCTGGCCCGCCTTGCGCCACCATTCGAGGGCGATCTCGCTCAGCCCCGCCTCAGTGAAATGGTGCGCCAGAACTTCCGGCTCGGTCTCGGCGACCGCTGGAAACTTCTCGCGCAGGACATCGCCAATTCGTGTGTGAAGCACCTGCCGTTTGCTCTTGAGCAGACTCTCGTAGGCCGCCTCCTGAACAAGGGCGTGCTTGAAACTATAATTTGCTTCGGGCGGAGTCCCACGACGCAACAGCAGTTCGGCCTCTTCAAGTTGACCGAGCGCAGCGCTCAACGTCAGATCGTCGCGTCCCGCCACGGTCTTCAGCAGCGCGTACGAGAAGTCGCGGCCAATGGCGGCGCCTATCTGCGCCACCTCCTTGACCGGAGCGAGCCGGTCGAGCCGCGCCATCAGCGAATCCTGCAGCGTCGCGGGAATGGCAAGCGGCGGGAGCGGACTATTCAGGCGGTAGCGCCCGGCATCTTCGACGAGCAGCCCGGACTCCAGCACCATCTTGGTCAGTTCCTCGACGAATAGCGGGATGCCATCGGTCTTGCCGATGATTTGCTCCATCATCTCGCGCGGCAGCCGGCGGCCAACCGCCACCTGCTCGACCAGCGCGCGCGTGTCCTGCCGATCGAGCCGGTCGAGCCGCAACAGACTGACGTTGGCAAGGCCCGACCAGGAGGGCTCGAACTCCGGCCGGGACGTCAAGAGCACGAGTATCGGCAGTCCCCTGATCCGATCGACCGCGAGATCGAACAGTTCAAGTGTCGTGGCATCGGCCCAATGCATATCCTCGCAGATGATCAGCAACGGCTGGTCTCGCGCCAATCCCTCGAGCTGATCGAGAAGGGCGGCAAATGTCTGCCGCCGCTGCTGCGCCGGGCTCAAGCCGAGGGGCGGGCAATGGTCGCCGGTCGGAATCGAAAGCAGAGCCGCAATGAGCGGTGTTGCCCGGGCGACCTGCTGGGTTCCTATTGCCAGCATCGCCTCGAGCTTGTCGAGCTTTTGTTCCGGCGTGTCGTGCGAGCGAATTCCGGCGGCACGCTCGAGCTGCGCGACAAAGGGATGAAGCGCACTGTTGGTGTGGTAAGGCGAACACTGATATCGCACGCGACGGTGCGCCCCCAACGAGGGGCTTTCGGACAGCGTTGCCACAAGACGCGACTTGCCGATGCCCGCTTCGCCGGAAATCAATACGATCTGGCCCCGGCCCTGCCATGCCTCCCGCTGCCGCGAAAGGATGAATTCGATCTCGTTCTTGCGGCCGACAAAGCCGATCGAGCGCGCGGCACGGACTGCCTCGAAGCGACTCTCGGATGCGGTCGCTCCTTCCACCGCCCAGACTGCGATGGGTTCTGCTAATCCCTTGACCTCCCGGCGGCCGAGATTGCGAAGGCAGAAGAGATCGCCAAGCAGCCTGCGCGTGGACGAGGCAACGACGACCACCCCCGGCTCCGCCAGGCTCTGGAGCCGGGCGGCGAGGTTTGGTGTATCGCCGATGGTTGCGTGCTCCTCCGACGCATCTCCGCTGATGAGGTCGCCGACCACCACAAGTCCGGTCGCAATTGCGATCCGCAGTTCAGCTCGTTCGCCAGCGCCTGTTTTGAGCTGGCGTATCGCGGAGATCATGTCGAGGCCCGCGCGCACCGCGCGCTCCGCATCATCTTCGTGGGCGCGTGGATAGCCGAAATAGACGAGTATTCCGTCACCGACGAATCTGGCTATCCTGCCATCGTAAGCAGCAACGGCGCTCGCGCAGGCAGCGCGGTAGGCCCGGATCACTTCCCACATATCCTCGGGATCGAGACGCGCCGAGAGCGCAGTCGAGCCGACCAGATCGCAAAACATGACGGTGAGGTGACGCCGCTCGGCGTCCTGAGGAGGAACGGGCGATGCGATCAACGCGGCTGGATCGAGGTCGGCGATAGCACGCAGCATCTTGCGGCGATGGCCGAGCAGGACTCCGAGCTTATCGAAGTCCTCGTCCATCAGTTCGGGAAGGATGCCTACGTCGATCCCATTCTGGGCAAAACGCTCTGCGTATTGCCCAAGCCCCAGCTTCTCGAGCCACTCCGCAATCTGCATTGGCTCCACCGATCGTGTGGTTGGCGGTTAGCAGAATTTTGGACCACGGCACGCGGGGACAATATACCAACGCCACCATGATGGCACGTCTTGTTTGTTGCGCGATGGCTTAGGTTTCTCGATACCGATACCGCTTTCAAGCAGTGACGCTGCTCGATGCGAACGGCTTTGCTACCAAACATCATTGGCGCGCAGCGTTGGACGGCAGAGGTTGCGATGAGTCGTCGTTTCAAACCAGAGCCGAACCAACACTGCGGCTCGTGCTCACGCATGGTGCCAAGCGGATGTTTTCCGCGAC
Organism: Bradyrhizobium sp. SZCCT0231; assembly: GCF_018130245.1. Lineage (GTDB taxonomy): Bacteria > Pseudomonadota > Alphaproteobacteria > Rhizobiales > Xanthobacteraceae > Bradyrhizobium > Bradyrhizobium japonicum_F. The sequence continues at coordinate 168,833 of NZ_JAFCKP010000015.1, read as the reverse complement.
CGCAGTTCTTTCATTGCTCGCCGATCGGCGCTTCATAGCTGCGAGCCATCGTGCCCGCCGCAACTTGGAGCGAAGAACCAACCGCCCAACAGCCGGCAACAAAACCTATCAAGCCGTTGGGCAGGTTTTGGTCAAGGACAAGGATGCTGACGGAGAGAGTTGCGGCGATTGCCGCGCCGAACGTTCCGGCCGCACTCATGATCTCGACCGGCTCGGAACCGTTCCATTCTTCCGAGATGCTCGATGTCGGCCTCTGTGCCTTGCCGGACAAATCAATTCCGACATAATAGCCAAGAGCTCCGTAGAGCATCGTTATCAGGACGATCCAGCCGCTTTCAAACAGTCCGGCTTTCTGACGTAACACGGTCGCGCCAACATAGAGGCCGCCAGAGGCCCCAACGGCTGCCAGTCCGATTCTTTCAAGAAGATGGGCCGATTTGATCAGACTGGAACGGGCGATCCGAAGATTGCTGACGCGCCTCGTTAAAGAGAAGGCGCTGGAAATTGCGCTGCTTATCTTCATAGGAAGCTCCTTCTGAGCTAGTAGCAGCCTACCGGCCGACCCCGAACAGAAGCTGCGTGAGTTGCGCGATGCCCTTTCATTCCGATTTCTGAAGGATCTTTGCTGAGTGATGGGATTGGCTTGCTCGTGAGCGAGGCTGAGCCAATCCAAAGCTGCGAGCATGCGGCTGCGCAGGCATTGCATCTCACCCGAGTCTGGCAAATGGTGCGGGTGCGGCAATTTCTTGCGGGAGTGGTAATTCAGAAAGAGAGCGATCGAGTATGAAGCGGTTCACACACTGTCGCTCCATTCGGTCACGATTTCCGGAGCACGCGTCTGCATCGTCGCGATAACCGGACGCGAACACGCTGGATCTGCAACGCGCGGTTGGTCAGCAAGCTGCCCGCGTCGCGCCGAGATCAAAGATCCGCGCTTGGCTTCGTGAAGCTCGCAGTGTCATGCCGACCACTCCTCGCCCCAGGCCTGTACGACGTGGCCGGGCGAAACTTCGCGATATTGCCGCACCGGCGGCTGATAATCCGGCGCGCGCACCGGGCTTCTGATCTCGTCGTTGGAGGCCTCGCGCCTGGTGCCGCGACGCGACGGGTCTGGCACCGGCACCGCGGCCATCAGCTTTTTCGTATAGGGATGCTGCGGGTTGCCGAACACCGAAGCGCGCGGACCGATTTCGACGATCTCGCCGAGATACATCACGGCGACGCGGTGGCTCATGCGCTCGACCACGGCGATGTCGTGGGAGATGAAGAGATAGGCGAGGCCCATGCTGGCCTGAAGGTCGAGCATCAAGTTGACGACCTGCGCCTTCACCGAGACGTCGAGCGCGGAGACCGCCTCGTCCGCGACGATCAGCTTCGGCCCCAGCGCGAGCGCGCGGGCGATGCAGATGCGCTGGCGTTGGCCGCCGGAGAATTCGTGCGGGAAGCGCGCCGCCATGTCGGCGGAGAGGCCGACGCGGACGAGAAGGTCGGCGACCCTGTCGCGCGCCTGCGCCGCAGAGGCAAGTCCATTGGCGAGCAGTGGCGCTGCAATCGCAGCTCCCACCGACATGCGCGGATTGAGGCTCGCGAACGGATCCTGAAACACGATTTGCATGTGCTTGCGGACATCGCGTAAAGCTCGGCCGTTCATCGCCAGCACGTCCTGACCTTCGATCAGAACCGTGCCGCTGTCCGGCTCCGTCAATTTCAGGATGGAGCGGCCCGTCGTCGACTTGCCGCAGCCGGATTCGCCGACCAGGGCCAGCGTCTCGCCGGCGCGCAAGGTGAAGGAGACGTTCTCGACCGCATGGACGCGGCCCGAAACCTTGCCGAACAGGCCCGAGCGGATCGGGAAACGCGTGGTGAGGCCCGAGACTTCCAGCAGCGGCCGCTCAGCCGTCGAAACGGTATCGGGCGTTTCCATCGGCTCGTCCGAAGTCCCCGTCACCCTGTCGACGATCGGAAAGCGCATCGGACGCGCGCGTCCGTCCATTGAGCCGAGACGCGGCACGGCCGCGAGCAGCGCGCGCGTATAGGGATGCGAGGGCGTCGCGAAGATGCGCGACGTTGCATCAAGCTCCACCGCCTGTCCGCCATACATCACCACGGTGCGATCCGCGATCTCGGCGACCACGCCCATGTCGTGGGTGATGAAAAGGATCGACATCCCCTCCTCCTGCTGAAGCTCCTTCAAGAGCTCGAGGATCTGGGCCTGGATGGTGACGTCGAGCGCGGTGGTCGGCTCGTCCGCGATCAACAGCTTCGGCTTGCAGGCCAGCGCCATCGCGATCATGACGCGCTGGCGCATGCCGCCGGAGAAGCGATGCGGATGCTCGTGGAAGCGGGATCTCGCCGCGGGGATGCGGACGCGATCGAGCAGGCGGATGGTTTCGGCCTCCGCCGCCGCGCGCGACAGGCCGCGATGCTGGATCAGCGCCTCCGCGATCTGGAAACCGATGGTGAGCACCGGATTGAGGCTCGTCATCGGTTCCTGGAAGATCATGGCGACGTCATTGCCGCGGATGTCTTTCATGCTCGCTTCGGGCAGCGCGAGCAGATCGCGGCCGGCCAGCATGACGCGGCCCTCGACGCGGCCGATCTCCTTCGGAACAAGACGCATGATCGAGAGCGCGGTGACGCTCTTGCCCGAGCCGGACTCGCCGACGATCGCCACGGTTTCCCGGGGCGCGATGTCGAACGACACGTTGCGGACCACGGGTATCCATCGCCGCTCGAGCATGAAGGAGGTGGTGAGGCCGGAGACCGACAGCACGGGGGACTGTGCTTGCGCGATCACCTCGTCAGCTCTGCTCGCGTCCATGCTCATGCGATTGCCCTAATAACCACGCCTGCGATCGACGCGTCCCGGCAGCTCCTCGCCGCGGCGGTGACGGGCGATGACGTCGAGCACGAAATCGACCGCCGTATCGGGCGTGGTCATGCTGGCATTGTGCGGCGTCAGCAGGATGCGCGGATGGCTCCAGAACGGATGTCCTGCAGGCAGCGGCTCGGGATCGGCGACGTCGAGCACCGCGCCGGACAGTGCGCCGCTGTCGAGGGCCGCGAGGAAATCGGCCTCGACGAGATGCGGGCCGCGCCCGACATTGACGAGCCCTGCCCCGCGCGGCAGGCGCGCGAACAGGTCGGCATTGAGAATGCCGCGCGTCTGATCCGTCAGCGGCAGCAGGCAGACGAGAATGTCGGCCTGCGCCAGAAAGTCCGGCAATGCGTCAACGCCCGCGTAACAGGTGACGCCTTCGATCTCGCGCGGCGAACGATTCCACCCCGATAACGCAAAGCCGAACGCCTTGAGGCGTTCGAGCACGGCCTGGCCGAGCTGGCCGAGCCCCATCACGCCGACGCGCCGGCGCTTGGCCGGCGTGATCCGGATCTCGCGCCAAACCTGCTGCTTCTGCTGGCTGATGAAATCGAGGAGATCGCGATGCAGGCCGAGCACGGCCATGGTGACGTATTCGACCATGGTCTCGGCGATGCCGGGCTCCAGCATGCGGACCAGCGGAATGTGCGCTGGAACTTTCGTGGTGTCGAACTGATCGACGCCCGCGCCAACCGAGAAGACCAGTTCGAGATTGGGAAAGGTCGTCGCGATGTCGTCCGGCGGCACCCATGCCACCAGATGGCGGATTTCTGTGGGATTGCCGATGTCGGGCCAGAGCCGGAACGGCATGTTGGGCGCGCGCTCCGCGAAGAGGCGCGCCCACTCGGCGCCGCGCACCATGTTGGCCTTGTAGAGAACCGTCATGCCGCCCTCAGAACGGGCTGACCGGCGCGAGCCGCCGGCCGTCGATCATGCGCTTGTGGCTGTAAGCGGCGGGATCGACCAGCGGCGTTGAGCCGGTCACGATGTCGGCGGCGAGCTTGCCGGCCGCGGGGCCGATACCGAAGCCATGGCCGGAGAAACCGGTGGCGAGGAAGAAGCCGGGCAAGGCATCGACCGATGAGATCACGGGGATCGTATCGGGCGTGCAGTCGATCGTGCCGCCCCAGGCTTCCGCGATCTCGATGTCCTTCAGCTCGGGATTGGACTTGATCAGCGCCGCCAGCGCCGAATTGACCAGCGACATGTCGGGCGCGGGATCACGCACGCGCTCGGCCTCGAACGGCGACGGATTGTCGAAGCTCCAATTCGTGCCGCGCATGATCTGGTCGAAGAACGACTTGCCAAACGACATCTTCAATCCGTTACGGCGGTGCAGATAGGTCGGCCAGAACGTGCGCGCGTAGCGGAACAGGTCGGGCGACAGCTCCACCGTGCCGCGGTTGCGCAGCGCGAGTGTAAAACCGCCGTCGAGGCGGCGACGGATGCAATAGAAATCGGTGCCGAGCGCGCCGGAGGTGATCTCCGGTCCCGGCGTGGTGCGGCAGGCGGTGGCGTTGACGAGGCCGATCGGCAGCTCGATGCCGTGGCGGCGGCAGAACAGCGACGACCACGCGCCGCCCGCCAGCAGAACGGATTGCGTGCGGATAGTGCCCTTCTCGGTGACGACGGCGCTGACCCTCCCGCCGGTCGTCTCCAGCCCGCGCGCGGCGCAGCCCTGATGGATGGTGACGCCGTGCTTTCGTGCGGCGGTGGCGAGCGCGGGCACGGCCATCGACGGCTCGGCGCGGCCGTCGCTCGGTGTGTGCAGGCCGCCGACCCATGTGTCGGCATTGCCGGGCATGCGCTCGGCGACCTCGGCCGGCGTCAGCACGGTGGAGTGCACCTGCTGCTCGCGCGCCACCGCGGCCCAGCGCTCCCAGCTTGCGAGCTCGTCCTTGCTCTTGGTCAGGAACAAGACGCCGGTACGGCGGAAGCCGGCATCGACGCCGGCGTCATTCTGCATGTCCTCCCACAGAAGCAGCGCCTCGCGGGCGAGCGGGATTTCCTCGCGGGCGCGTCCCTGCTGGCGGCACCAGCCCCAATTGCGGCTCGACTGCTCGCCGCCGACATGGCCCTTCTCGACCAGCGCGACGGAGTGCCCCTTTTTCGCCAGATGATAGGCCGCGGACACGCCGATAACGCCGCCGCCGATGACGACGGCATCCACCTGCTGCGGCAAGCGCTCGTCGCTGTTGATACGGTTGAGCGGCGGGGACATGGGGCACTCCTGGAGTTCAGTTCGATCGGGTCTTGCTCGTCACGGGATGCTCATTCGCGGATCGAGCGCGTCGCGCAGCCCGTCACCGAGAAAGTTGAAGCTGGTCACCGCGAGCGTGATGGCAACGCCCGGCGCGATCGCGAGCCAGGGCGCGCTGGTGAGATAGATCTGCGCGTTGTTGAGCATGTTGCCCCAGCTCGCCGCCGGCGGCTGGATGCCGTAGCCGAGGTAGCTGACATAGGATTCGAGCAGGATCGCCTTGGCGACATTCAGCGTCGCCGCGACCACGATCGGCGCGATCGCATTGGGCACGAGCTCGCGGAACATGATCCGCAGGTTGGACGAGCCGAAGGCGAGCGCGGCCACCGCGAACTCACGCTCGCGCAACGACCGCACCTGGGCCTCGACGACGCGGGCAACTGCCATCCACGCGGTCGCCGCGATCAGCATGGTGGTGGTGACGAGGCCCGGCTCGGTGAGCGCCGCGAGCGCGAGCAGGAGGAAGATGGTCGGAAAGCACAGCACGGCATCGACGAGCCGCATCAGGACTGCGCCGACCACGCCGCCATAGAAGCCGGCGAAGGCGCCGACGGCAATTCCGACCGCCATCGCGATCACCATCGCGACGATGCCGATCGAGAGCGAGACGCGGCCGCCCATCATCAGCCGCGCCAGCACGTCGCGGCCGAGCTCATCGGTGCCGAGGATATGCGCGCCCGACAGCGGTGGCGCGAACCGCTTCATGATGTCGATATAGGTGTCGTCGAACGGCAGCAGATAGGGACCGAAGGCCGAGCCGAGCACGAGAACCAGGATGATCACGGCGCCCGCGAGCGCCAGCCGGTGGCGGCGGAAGCGCCGCCATGCGGCTTGCCCGGGGGCGAGTTGGACGGTGGAGAGGGCTGCGGTCGCCATCGCTTAGCCCACCCGAATGCGCGGATCGACGACGGCATAGAAGATATCGGCGAGCAGCGAGCCGATCAGCACCATCGTCGCCGAGAACATCAGGATGCCCATCACCACGGGATAGTCGCGATAGCCAATCGAATCCAGGAACAGCCGCCCCATGCCGGGCCAGGTGAACACGGTCTCGGCGACCAGCGCGCCGCCGAGCAGGGTCGGAAACTGCAGGCCGGCCACCGTGATCATCGGCAGCAGCGCATTGCGCAGCGCGTGCACGGTGAGGATGCGCCATTCCGGCATGCCCTTGGCGCGCGCGGTGCGGATGTAATCCTGGTTGATCACCTCGAGCATCGAGGAGCGCATGAAGCGGCCCCACATCGCGGTCTCGACCAGCGCCAGCACCATTGCCGGCGCGATCAGGTGATGCAGCAGGTCGAGGAAGGAGCCGTCGCCGACCGTCTGCCGGTTGCCGGCCGGCAGCCAGCCGAGCTTCACCGAGAAGAGGTAGATGGTGACGAGGCCGAACCAGAAGGTCGGGATCGACAGCGCGATCATGGCGCCGACAGTGGCGAGCGTATCGAACAGCGAATAGCGGCGCAGCGCGCCAAGGATGCCGATCCAGCAGCCGAGCAGCACCGCGATGATCGTCGCCGTCGCCATCAGCTCCAGCGTGGCGCCGAGATGCGATGAGATCACCGACAGCACCGCCTCGCCGTCGCGATAGGAGCGGCCCCAGTCGCCTTTGAGCATCCGGCCGAACCAGTCGAGATACTGGATCGGCAGCGGTCGATCGAGCCCGAGCTGCCTGGTGACGCGGTCGAGATCCTCCTGCGTCATCTGTGCGGACGCCGCGAACTGAGACAGCGGACCGCCGGGCGCCAGATGCAGGATGGCAAAGCCGATCCCCGAGACGATCACCAGCAGCATGATCGCCTGCGCCAGGCGGTTGACGACGTAGCGGGCCATCTCAGGCGATCCAGCGTGCCCGGGACATCAGGCCCAATACCATTCGCGGATATTCCAGCAATTGATGGAGGTGTTGATGTTGGGACGGAAGCCTTGCAGCCCCTCCTTCACGCCCTCGGCGATGAAGCCCTGGAACAGCGGCAGGATCGCAAGGTCGTTGCGGATCAGCTTCTGCAGGTCACCATAAGTGGTCTTGCGCTGGGTGAGCTCGAACTGCTTGGCGCCTTCGGCGAGCAGACGATCCGCTTCCGGGCTTCTGTACTGATAGGTGTTGAAGCCGCGGCCGCCCTTGGCGGGAATGGCGCCGGAGCCGAAGCGCGGCGTCACGTCGGGGTCGCTGCCGAGCATGAAGTTGACAGAGACCAGCACTGAATTGAACTTCGACTGCTGCCAGAACTCGCCCCAGATCACCGCCGCCGGCATGTTGTTGACGCGCATCGCAGCGCCGATCGCGCGCCAATCCTGGATCAGGAGCTGCTGGGTCTGCTCGCGGACTGCATTGCCCGACGTCGTCGAATTGGTGAATTCGAGCTTGACGCCGCCCTTCTCGCGCACGCCGCCGGAGCCGCGCACCCATCCTGCGGCATCGAGCAGCGCGTTGGCCTTGGCGGGATCGTATTTGTGCTGCGGCAGACCCTGCTGGAACGACCAGGCCTGCTGCGGCACGAAGCTCTCGGTCGGCGTCGGCAGGCCGTAGTTCAGCGCGTCGATGATCGCCTGCTTGTTGATAGCGAGATACAGCGCCTCGCGCACGGTGCGATCGGCAAAGGGACCGAATTCCAGATTGGGCGCAATGTGCTCCACCGAGGACGTCGAGGACACGAAGATCTTGCGGCCCTTCAGCGTCTTCGCCTCCTGCACGAAGTTCGGCAGGATGCCCTGCAGGCCGGTGTAGTCGACCTGGCCGGTGCGGAACTGGGTGTAGAGAACGGTGAGGTCCGGAATGTACTTGAAGACGACGCGTTCGACGTAAGGTCCTTTGCCGTGATAGCCGGCATGGGCATTCAGCTGGATGTGGTCGCCCGGCACGCGCTCGGCCCAGCGGAACGGCCCGGTACCGACGGGCGCGTTGTGGAACGGCGAGGAATTCGGATCGGACACCTTCGCCAGGATGTGTTTGGGCACGATGAAGGTGAGCGAGAGGATCGACATGTAGGGCGAATAGGGAGCCTCCATTCGCCAGTGGATCTCGTCGGGCGCGACGACCTTGATGTCCTTGACGAGGCTGTGGCCGACGCGGTTGCGGACGCGGAAATCGGGATTGTTGATCAGCTCGAGCGAGAACTTGACGTCCTCGGCCGTGAAGGCCGTGCCGTCGTGCCACTTCACATCATTGCGCAGCTTGATCTTCCAGGTCAGGCCGTCCGCGGACAGGCCGCCATTCTCGATGGTCGGGACTTCGCGGGCGAGGTCGGGGACGAACTTGCCGTCGGGCTCGATGAACCAGAGCGGCGAGAACACCTGCCACCAGATGCCCTGATCGACCTCGATACCTGGCATCAAGGGGTGAAAGACGGTCGGCTCCTGCGACAGCGCCGCGATCACCTGTCCGCGCGGCTTGTCCGGCGGATTGGTCGGGCGTTCGGTCTGGGCGAAGGCGTTGCTCGAAAGCGTCCACCCCGCTGCTGCGCCCGCGCCGAGCTGGAAGAATTGACGGCGATTCGGAATGCCGAGATGCAGTGTCCCAACGCCGAGCTTGCCGGTGTCGTCTGCCATGACCCACTCTCCGTTTCCGCACGCGGCACCTTCTCCCGCGCCCCCGAGACCCCGGCAGAGGGACAGGAGTGGGCTTTAGTGCTTCTAAATTTTTCAGCCAAAATTTCATCATGACTAAATACAGCTGTCAATCGCATTGCTAGTATGCGCAATCTTTTTCACTCTGACTAAAAGCCACGGGACCGGTCCGAGGCTGAGATGATGCATGGGAGAGCGACATGAATGGTCGCGGCGACACGAACGGCCCCAAGGATGGCCCCAAGGATGTTGCGACGGTCGAGGCCGACGACGCCGTCGACCAGCGCCTGGGTGAAACCGTGCGGCTGCTGCGGCAGCGCGCCGGCCTCTCGATCCAGGACGTCGCCAACAAGACCGGCCTGTCCACCGGCATGATCAGCCAGCTCGAACGCGCGCGCGCCATGCCGTCGATCCGCACGCTGCGCCTGCTCAGCATCGCGCTCGACGTTCCCATCTCCTACTTCTTCGAAAGCAGCGATCCCGCCGACGGGCAACGCTACATCGTGCGCAAGAACAACCGGCGGCTGCTGCGGCTCACCGCCAGCGGCGTCGTCAAGGAAGCGCTGACCCCGGAAGGCAAAGGCCAGCTCGAGCTCTACGAGCTCACGCTCAACCCCGGCGCCTCCTCCGGCACCGACTTCCTGCAGCACACCGGCGAGAAGGCGGGTTACATCCTGTCGGGCAGCCTGCGGCTGTGGCTCGACAACCAGGCCCACCTGCTGGAAGCCGGCGACAGCTTTCGTTTCCCGAGCATCGTGCCGCACATGTTCGACAACCCGACCCAGCAGGTGGCGCGCGCGATCTGGGTGACGACGCTGCTCCAGACCGATTCGCCGGCCGGTTAAGGCGGCCCCGTTCTGCACCACCGGAAATGCCCCTCGACGCCGCCGCGCCGAGTCTGTAGCTCACGTGATGCCCGCCGCTCGACAAGGCGGCCGGGCGGTCCGCGGCAGGCGTCTTTGGTGTGAGACCATGAAACTCAGGGGGCTTCTGACACTCGCGTTGGCCGCACAGCTCGTCGTGACTGCTGCAGTCTTCCTGACCTCCGATCTGGCGACCGGCGTTGCGGAATTCGGCACGGCCCAGCTCATCGCGCTGCTCGCGAGCGCCGCTGTTGCGGTGTTGCTTGCCCATCTCTGCACCCGCACGATCGAGACATCGCAGCAAAAACGCACCGCTGGGCAGCTGGCCGAGCGGGCGCAGGCCGGCGCACAGATGATGCAAGCGGTCATCAGAACCGCGCTCGATGCCTTCGTTCAGATCGACGAGAGCGGCGCCGTGCTGGAGTGGAGCTTTCAGGCGGAGGCGCTGACCGGATGGACGCGGCAGGAGGCGCTCGGCGCCGACGTTGTCGATCTCGTCGTCGCCGAGCCGCTGCGCGCCGCGTTCAGGCAACGCATGGCGCGCCTCGTTCCGGAATTGTCCGCTGCGCCGGCCGGCATGCGCTTCGAAGTCACCCTGGTCCACAGGAACGGCGAGCCCATTCTGGCCGAGGCGGCCGGCACGGTGACGCGGATCGGAGAGCGCTCCATCATCAACACCTTCGTCAGGGACATCACCCAGAAGCGCGCCGCCGAGGAGCAGCTGATCCAGTCCCAGAAGATGGAGGCGGTCGGGCAACTCACCGGCGGCATCGCGCATGAATTCAACAACATGCTCACGGTGATAACAGGCACGATCGAGATCCTCGCCGACGCCGTCAAGGACAACCCGCCGCTCGCGACCATCACCAAGCTGATCAGCGAGGCCGCCGACCGCGGCGCTGCACTGACATCGAGCTTGCTCTCCTTTGCCCGCAAGCAGGCGCTCCAGCCGGCCGAGATCGACGTCAACGAGCTGATCGAGGAGCTCGCCAGGCTGCTGCTGGCGACCTTCGACAAGAAGATCGAGATCGCGACGAAGCTCGATCGCGCCGTCTGGCTCGCCTACGCCGACCGCGGCCAGCTGAGCTCGGCGCTGCTCAATCTCGCGATCAACGCCCGCGATGCCATGCTGGACGGCGGCAGGCTGACGCTGACGACGTGCAACGTCGTGTTCGGCGTGCGCGAGGCGCTGGCGGTCGGTGCCGGCTATGCCGGCGACTATGTCGGGATCGAGATCGCCGACACCGGCACGGGCATTCCGCAGGCCATTCTCGAACGCATCTTCGACCCGTTCTTCTCGACCAAGGAGGTCGGCAAGGGCACGGGGCTCGGGCTCAGCATGGTGTTCGGTTTCGTCAAGCAGTCCGGCGGCGGCATCAAGGTCGCGTCCGAGGAAGGACGCGGCACGATCTTCACGATCTACCTGCCGAAGGCGGAGGCGAGCACGCTTCGCCCGACCGGCTACGACGATCGCAAGATCGTCGGCGGGAACGAAACCATCCTCTGCGTCGAGGACGACCGCGAGGTCCGCCACTACGTCACGGTCCAGCTCGAAGGCCTCGGCTATAAGGTCATCCCCGCCGCCGATGCGACCGAAGCCCTCGCCATCGCAGCCGAAGGCACGCCGTTCGATCTGCTCTTCACCGACATCGTGATGGCCGGCAGCATGAACGGACGCGAGCTCGCCGAGCAGATGGTGGCCGCGCGGCCGTCCTTAAGGGTCCTGTTCACCTCCGGTTACGCCTACGACTCGCTGCATACCCAGGGACGCGCCACGATGGGCGCACCGCTGCTGCGAAAGCCGTACCGCAAGGCCGAGCTGGCACGCCTGCTGCGCCGCTGCCTCGACACCGCCGTCGATTCCGCCGGCGACGCCATCCCGACGCCCTACTCGGTGCAGGCCGATGTCGAAGCTTTTCTGCGCAGGCAGGCGGCGGAAGACAATACGACGCGGTCGCGGAAGTAGGCGGCCGCCCTAGCTCATCCGTCGCCGCAGCGTGGCCGATGGTGTCTCGCCGAATTTCTCGCGGTAGGCGCCGGCCATGCGGCCGAGATGGGTGAAGCCGAGATCGAAGGCGATCTCGGTGATGGAGGCATCGGGGGCGGCGTGCGCGAGGCGCGTGTTCAGGCCAGCAAGGCGCATGTCGAGCAGCATCTGCGAGATCGACACGCCGAAGTGACGGCGGAAGCCGAGCTGGAGCGCGCGGATGCCGATGCCGGAAGCGCAGGCGAGCTGCGCGAGATCGAGCGGCTCGCCGGCCTTGTCGGCCAGATGGTCGCGCGCGGCGCGGAGTGCGCGCGGCAGACGCTCGGCTTGCCCCGAGAACGTCCGGATCGCATCCGACAGGCCGTGCCGCTGCCGGTTGAGGAGATGATCGAGCAGCGCTTCGCGCCAATCGGCCATCGCGACCGGCGACAGCCTGCCGGACGGACCGAGACGCTCGGCGAGCGTCATCAGCCCGGCAAGGCTGGTCTGCAAGGCCCGCCCGGACGGCGCGTCCAGCTCGATCGCGGGATCGAACTCGACCACCCCGGCCGCCCTGCCCGACAGCGCCGCGGCGCGCTGCTCGACCATGCGGCGGTCGAGCAGCAAAATCGCCTGCGCGCAGTCGCTCCACATCATCCGGGTCGGGATCGTCGGCGACAGCAGTGACGCCGTCCGGTCCGGCGCGGCATCGAGCTCGGTGACACCGGCGCGAATGCGGGCGCTGCCCGCGAGCGGGACTTGCACCAGGAAGAAGCGCTCGAGGCAGCCGGGATCGATGCTGACCGATCCGCCATAGGCCACGTAGTTGATGGAGAAGCCGTCGAACGCCGCGCAATTGTGCCGGGCGGAGAAGCCGGCCGCCCGCGCCTCTCCCGGCTTGAGGTCGTGCGGGCAGAAGATGCGGCCGATCTGCTCGGCGGCTTCGTCGACATCGTCAGTGGTGACGCGGGCGAAGGCCGCAAGCCGCTCGGCTGCGGGCGCCCTTGCGCTCATTTCCAGCACGGCTGCGGACATCATCGACCACGCTTCGCGTCGCGGAATTGCTTTAAGCCTATAATAGTTCCCCAGATGCGAAAAGGGCCGCGCCCTAGAAATCGTCGTGCTGCATGGCAATAGGCGCATCCGGATTCGTTTAGCGGATAGACAGCCGGCCACCAGCTGGCGGAAGCTCCGTCCCCGCCGGAATCCATGAGGAGCAAGCCATGACTGCACTCGAAAAGGGCATTACTGCAAACGGCACGGGCTATGGCGGCAAGAGCTGGAACATCCTTGGCCAGGTCTATTTCCCCAAGGCCGTCACTGATTCCACCTTCGCGTTCGAAACCAACAGCGATCCCGGGCAGTTCGTGCCGGTGCACATCCACCCGACCCAGGACGAGTTCATCCTGGTGCAGGAAGGCACGCTCGATCTCAAGCTCGACGGCCAATGGGTCAAGGCTCATGCCGGCGACCTCGTGCGCATGCCGCGCGGCATTCCGCACGGCTATTTCAACAAGTCCGACAAGCCGTGCCGCGCGCTGTTCTGGGTTTCGCCGATGCAGAAGCTGGAGGCGCTGTTCAACCAGCTCCACAACCTGACCGACCCCGCAGAGGTCGTGCGCATCTCGGCGCTGCATGAGGTCGACTTCCTGCCGCCCGAGGCCAACGACTAGGCGACCCGCCTCCTCGCCCACTTTCATCTGCCTGCAGCTCGGCCGGCCACACCTTGCGGCCGAACCTGGCCGCATGCGCGCGAAACACATCGATTGCGAGCAATCCCATGGTCAGCCCAAAACATGTCTGCGTGATCGGCTCCGGCGTCTCCGGCCTTGCCGCCGCAAAAGCTTTCGCCACCCGCGGCCACCGCGTCACCATCGTCGAGCGCAGCGGCGATCTCGGCGGCGTCTGGGAGCCGGCGCGCTCCTATCCTGAGGTGCAGACGCAGAGCCCGAAGGAGCTCTACCGCTACACCGACCGCGCCATGCCGGACGCCTATCCGGAATGGCCGACCGGGCCGCAGGTCCACGCCTACCTCGCCGACTATGCCAAGAGCTTTGGCCTCAACGGCATGCTGCGCCTCAACACGGAGGTCGCCGGCATGGCGCGCCGCGCCGACGGCAGACCGGGCTGGACCCTCGCCCTGACGAGTAAGGACGGCACGACGAACGAGGATTTCGATTTCGCCGCGATCTGCACCGGGCAGTTCAACGAGCCGCGCGAGCTGCATTGTCCGGGCGAGGACGGCTTTCTGGCGCAGGGCGGCCAGATCCTGCACTCGTCGAAATACGGCGATCCCGCCCTGGCGAAGGGACGCCGCGTCGTCGTGCTCGGCGGCTCGAAATCGGCGACCGACATCGCCGTGAACGCGGTGAAGTCGGGCGCGCGCGAGGTGACGATCGTGATGCGCGAGCCGGTCTGGCGCATCCCCTATTTCATCGGCGGCCTCGTGAACTTCAAGCGCATCCTCTACATCCGCGCGCAGGAGGAGATGTTTCCGGGATGGGGCATCAGCACAATGGCGCGGCTCGCCCACCGCATCGCCGCGCCGCTGGTCTGGGCGAACTGGCGCGGGCTGGAAAGCCTGCTGAAGGCGCAGCTCAAGCTCGGCCGCTGCAACATGGTGCCGAAGGAGCGGATCGAGGACGGCGTCAACTGCTCGGTGCCGATCGCAACGCCGGGCTTCTATCCGATGGTCGCCGACGGCCGCATCAAGGCGGTGTTCGGCACGTTCGATCACTACGAGGGCGACAGCATCGTGATGAGCGGCGGCGAGCGCATCAAGGCCGATGTCGCCGTGCTCGCGATCGGCTACAAGCTCGGCGTGCCGTTCCTGCCCGAGGCCTACACGCAGAAGCTGGTCGACGAGGACGGGCAATACCGGCTCTATCGCCTGATCGCCAACCCTGATCTGCCGGAGCTCGGCTTCGTCGGCTTCAACTCGTCGTTCTGCACCGTGCTCTGCGCCGACCTCGCCGCCAACTGGCTGGTGCGCTATGCCGACGGCCAGCTCGCGAACCAGCCGACGGCGCAGGCGATGCGCGACAACATCGAGATGATGCTGCACTTTAAGCGCGTCGAGCGGCCGGCCGCGGGCGTCTATGGCGGCCTCTGCGTTGCGCCCTATCACTACCGCCATTTCGACGAGCTGATGGCCGACATCGGCGCGAAGCAGCAGAAGCGCGGCGGACTCGCGGGGCGCTTCCAGCCGCCGGATGCGGACGCCTATGCAAAATTCCTGGCGACGGCGCCAGACTACCGGGCCACGGCATGAGAGGAGAATTGCGGCTGCTCGCGTCTGATGGTTACGATCTCGCTGGCCATCGAATCGACGGGAACCAGCCATGGGATCGAGACGACTTGCCGCCGTGGCATTTGCGACTGTTGCCTTCTTCGTCGCGGCGCCCGCCGTTGCGCAGAAGGCCGCGCCGACGCCAAAGCAATCCGAGGCGCTCGCAGCTTACGAGCGCGCGCTCGGCGACTTCAAATCTATCCTCGCCGAGCGGCGGCGCCAGATCGAGGCGAAGGAGCCGCTGCCGAACCTGCCGGGACAGGCGCTCTATCTCGCGCGCGTCGCTGTGATCAGCAGCTACAAGGACCTCACCGACGCCATGCCGTCGCGGATCGGCCGGCCGAACAAGTTCGAGATTCCTCCGGCCTATTTCGATGCCGAGATCGAGCCGCTGGTCGACGAATACGGAAGGCTGTTCGACATCATGGAGGCACCGCCTGCCAGCGCGCAGAACTCGCCAACGCCGTTCAAGGACGTCGTCGATCTTGCGGTCGCGATTGCGCGCGCCAAGGGACTTGCGCCTGAACATGCCGCGGCTGCGGGCCGCATCAGCCTCGGGCTGTTCTTTGCGGAGACCAACGGCAAGCAGAATGTCCGCAATGCGCGTTCGAACACCTATATGGGCAGCTTCCAGACCGGCCCCTCCGAGGACCGCAACGGCCGCAGGAAATGGGAGGCCATCAAGGGCGACATCGCGGCGATTGATCCGGGCTTGAGCGCGCGCGACGACAAGGAAGAGGCGCGGGCCCGCGGCACCGATCACCGCTTCAACCATTGGACCAACGTGCGCGACGGGCTGATGAACGCGCATGCCGACCTGTTCCGTGAGATACCCGGAATCGTAAAGACGCTGCCCGACCCGATCGACCAGATGAAGCTGTTCGAACTGATCCAGATCGTTCCCACCCCGACCCGGTCCGCACTCAAATCGGGCGATCTCCTGAACTATGGGGTCTCCAGCCCCACGATCATGAAGCATTTGCGCAACAACAGCATTTTTGCCTTCGGACAGGCCGACCGGGCGAAGACCTCGGCAAGCTACCGCGAGATTTTCGCTGCGATGTGGCTGTTCAACCGGAAGTTCGAGCGTGCGATGGCGAAGTACGAGGAGATCAAGGGGCGCTGAGAGAATGATTGCAACCGCTACCGCACGTTGTAGTCTGTCGATCTCATCGGCGACACGGTCCGTTTCATGCGCATGCTCATTCTCGGCGGCAGCCAGTTTCTCGGCCGGGCGATCGCCGCTCGTGCCTGTGCCGCCGGCCACGACGTGACCTGCGCGGCCCGCGGCCTCGCCGGGCCGATCGCGCAAGGCGCCCGCTTCGTCCGGATCGATCGCGACGTCGCGGACGGCCTCGCGCCGCTTGCGGGCGAGACGTTCGATACCGTCGTCGATGTCTCGCGTCATCCCGCCCAGGTCCGGCGCGCGGTCGCCGCGCTGAAGCGACCGGGCGTGCATTGGACCTTCGTGTCGACAATCAGCGTGTATGCGGACAACCGCGTCCCGGGGCAACGCGCCGACACGGCGCCGCTGCGCGAGCCTGCCGCCGAGGACGTGGAGCACAGCACCGACGCCATCTATGGCGCCGCCAAGGTCGCCTGCGAACAGACAGTCGGCACCGACGCCTTCATCTGCCGGGCGGGCCTGATCGCCGGGCCGGAGGACCCGACCGGACGGTTCGCCTACTGGCCGGCGCGGCTTGCGCGCGGCGGCGAGGTGCTGGCGCCGGGATCGCCGGAGGATGCCGTCCAATTCATCGACGTGCGTGATCTCGCGCAGTGGATCGTGCATGCGGCAGAGACCCGTCTCACCGGCATCTATGACGGGATTGGGCCAATTCGCACGCGCGGCGAATTCCTGGCCGAGTGCGCATCCGCGCTGGACGCATCCTGCACCTTCACCTGGGTCGATCGCGCCTTTCTGGAAGCGCATGACGTGCGGCGCTGGGCAGGTCCGCGGTCACTGCCGATGTGGCTGCCATTGCCGGACTACGCCGGCTTCCTGACGCGCGATACCTCGCCGGCCCGCGCGGCTGGGCTGAACGCGCGGCCCGTCGGCGTTACCGCGCGCGATACGCTTCATTGGCTCAACGCCAGCAAGGGCCCGGTCATCGGGCTGGCCGCCGAAGAAGAGAAGGATGTGCTCGCGGCGTGGCATGCGCACCAGCCGGTCGCAACCGGAATGTAGTCCGCAACGCAGTCCGACGACTATCCGGTGCGGACGCAGGGCGATCGCACATGACTCGTGGCGGCGGCCTGCGCGCACGCCTCGTCCTTCGAGACGGCGCTGACGCGCCTCCTCAGGATGAGGCTCATCGGCGTCGGTGCCCGTTGAAACTGCTACCGCGCACTCCGCCCTCATCCTGAGGGCCCGCCTCAAGCGGGCGTCTCGAAGGATGGCCGCAGGGAAGAGCTCTCAAATGCGATAGCCCTGGGTGCGGACGCGTCGATCGTGCGCCCCGTGAAAAGCGCCTTGTCATGACAAATCTGTCAAAGGCCACACCTCTCCTTGCGGTTCAAGGCCGTTGACTGCCATGGCTATGGTGTTTCACGGCCAGTCATTTGTTGCTAGCCTGCCGCACCGACAGACAGCAACCCGAGGCCGCCGAATGACCTGCGCCAATCCCGCATCTCCCGCACGACGCCATGGAGCAGCGAGGAAACATATCGGTCGGGCACTCGCCGCAACCGCGGCATTGGTTGCGCTCGCGGGATGCGAGGACAAGAACACGTTCGTGGCGCCACCGCCGCCCAAGGTGGACGTCGCGACGCCGGTGCAGCGTTCCGTGACGCGCTATATCGAGGCCACCGGCAACACCGCGCCGATCAAGAGCGTCGATCTGGTCGCGCGCGTGCAGGGCTTCCTGCAAACGATCGACTATCAGGACGGTACTTTCGTCAAGCAGGGCACCCAGCTGTTCACGATCGAGCCGGAGACCTACAAGCTCAAGGTCGAGCAGGCGAAGGCCGCGGAGGTCGGCGCGCAAGCCACGGTCAAGCAGGCCGAAGCCGATTACAAGCGGCAGGTCGAGCTCGTGCAGCGCCAGGCGGTCTCGCAATCCACCCTCGACACCTCTACCTCGAACCGCGACAACGCCCAGGCCAATCTCCAGCAGGCCCAGGCCAACACCAAGCTTGCCGAAGTCAATTACGGCTACACCAGGGTGACCGCGCCGTTCGACGGCGTCGTCAGCGCACATATGGTCTCGATCGGCGAGCTCGTCGGCGTCTCCTCGCCGACCCAGCTCGCCACCATCGTCGCGATGGACCCGATCTATGTGAACTTCACCGTCAACGAGCAGGACGTGCTGCGCATCCGCGCCGAGGCGGCCCGCCGCGGACTGACGCCCGCAGATATGAAGCAATTCCCGATTCACGTGGGACTGCAGACCGAGACCGGCTATCCGCACGAAGGCAAGCTCGACTACGTCTCGCCGACCCTCAATCAATCGACGGGCACGCTGGCGGTGCGCGGCCTCGTTCCCAACGACAAGCGGGTGCTGCTGCCCGGTTATTTCGTCCGGGTCCGCGTGCCCTTCGACCAGGAGAAGAGCGCCCTGCTCGTTCCCGACACCGCGCTCGGCAGCGACCAGGGCGGCCGCTATCTGCTCGTGGTCAACGGCGACAACATCGTCGAGCAGCGCAAGGTGCAGATCGGCCCCGTCGACAACGGCCTGCGCGTGATCGAGAGCGGCCTGAAGCCAGAGGACCGCGTGGTGATCGCAGGGCTGCTGCGCGTCATCCCGGGCCAGAAGATCGACCCGCAAGTGACGAAGATCGAGCAGCCGCAGGCCTCTGCCAAGTGATATCCGCCAAGTGAAGGGGCGCCAGCCATGATCTCAAAATTCTTCATCGAGCGGCCGGTCCTCTCCAACGTCATCGCGCTCCTGATGATCCTGATCGGCGGCGTTGCGCTGTTCAACCTTGCCATCGCGCAATATCCCGACGTGGTGCCGCCGACGGTGCAGGTCACGACGCGTTATCCCGGCGCCAGCGCCAAGACCGTGATCGACACCGTGGCGCTGCCGATCGAGCAGCAAGTCAACGGCGTCGAGGACATGCTGTACATGCAGTCCTACAGCGGCTCCGACGGCACCTACACGCTGACCGTGACCTTCAAGATCGGCACCGACCTCAACTTCGCGCAGGTGCTGGTGCAGAACCGCGTCTCCAGCGCATTGTCGCAATTGCCCCAGGCTGTGCAGAACCAGGGCGTCACCGTGCAGAAGCGGTCGACCTCGATCCTGCTCTTCGTGACGCTGACCTCGCCGGATGCGAGGTACGACAGCCTTTACTTGAGCAACTACGCCACCATCAACATTCGCGACGAGCTCTCCCGCCTGCCGGGCGTCGGCAACGTCACCGTGTTCGGTGCCGGCCAATACTCGATGCGGATCTGGCTCGATCCCAACAAGCTGCAAGTGCGTGGCCTCGTGCCGCAGGACGTCATCCAGGCGATCCAGCAGCAGAGCCAGCAGGTCTCGGCCGGCCAGGTCGGCGCGCCGCCGACGCCGCCGGGACAGGCGTTCCAGTACACGCTCAACGTCAACGGAAGGCTCGACGACGCCAGCCAGTTCGAGAACATCATCGTCAAGTCAGGCAGCAACGGCGACGTCACGCGGGTGCGCGACGTTGGCTGGGTCGAGCTCGGCGCGCAGACCTACAGCCAGATCTTCTCGCTCAACAAGCAGCCGGCGGTCGGCATCGGCGTGTTCCAGTCGCCCGGCGCCAACGCGCTCCAGGTCGAGCGGGCCGTCGAGAAGAAGATGGCCGAGCTCGCCAGGCGCTTCCCCGAAGGCATCAAGTACGACACGCCGTTCGACACCACCAAGTTCGTGGAAGCCTCGGTGCACGAGGTCTACATGACCTTGATCGAAGCCGGCCTGCTGGTGCTGGTGGTGATCCTTGTCTTCTTGCAGGACTGGCGCGCGATGCTGGTGCCGGCGACGACCGTTCCTGTCACCATCATCGGCGCCTTCGCCGCGATGGCGGCGCTCGGCTTCACCATCAACATGTCGACGCTGTTCGCGATCGTGCTCGCGATCGGCATCGTGGTCGACGACGCCATCGTCGTGGTCGAAGGCGCCGCCCACAACATCGAGCAGGGCATGAACGGCCACGACGCCGCGATCAAGGCGATGGACCAGCTGTTCGCGCCGATCGTCGGCATCACCCTGGTGCTGATCTCGGTGTTCTTGCCGGCCTCGTTCCTCGCCGGGCTCACCGGGCGGATCTATTCGCAATTCGCGCTGGTGATCGCGGCGACTGCGCTGCTCTCCGCCATCAACGCAGCGACGCTGAAGCCGACGCAATGCGCGCTGTGGCTGCGGCCGGCGGTGCCGCCGGAGCAGCGCAATTTCTTCTATCGGGGCTTCAATGCGGTCTACGACCGCGTCGAGCGCGGCTACACGAGGCTGATCACGTTCCTCGTGAAACACGCCACCATCTCGGTCGCATTCGCCCTGCTGGTGATCGGAGCCAGCGGCTACGGCCTGTCGCGGGTGCCGACCGGCTTCCTGCCGATCGAGGACCAGGGCTATCTGATCGCCGCCGTGCAGCTGCCAGACGGCGCCGCGCTGGAGCGGACGCAAGCCGTGCTCGACAGAGCGAGCGAGCTGATCAAGGAGACGCCGGGCGTGGCGCAGGTCATCACCATCGCCGGCATCTCCGCGCTCGACAACAGCGCCAGCCTTGCCAATGCCGGCGTCGCCTACATCATCCTGAAGGATTGGGAGGCCCGCAAAGGGCCCGGCGAGGATCTGCGCTCGCTGGTCTTTGGCCTCAACGACAAGCTCGCGACCATCATGGAGGCGCGCACCATCGTGCTGCCGCCGCCGCCGATCCAGGGCATTGGGAATGCGGCCGGGTTCTCGATGCAGGTCGAGCTGCGCGACGGCAACAGCGATTTCGCCAAGCTGCAGGCCATCACCGCTGCGATGGTCTCCAACGCTCAGAGCCAGAGCGCGCTGCAGCGTGTGCAGTCCTCGTTCCGCTCGTCGGTGCCGCAATTCAACATCGAGATCGACCGCATCAAGACCCAGACCCTGCACGTGACGACGGACCAGGTGTTCTCGGCGCTGTCGACCTATCTCGGCTCGTCCTACGTCAACCAGTTCAACAAGTTCGGCCGCGTGTTCCAGGTCTACACCCAGGCCGATCCGGCCTTCCGCGTCACCGAGCGCGACATCGCCAACATGCAGGTGCGCAACTCGAACGGCGACATGATCCCGATCGGCACCGTCGCCAAGATCACGCCGGCCACCGGCCCGTCGCTGATCAGCCTCTACAACCTCTATCCATCCTCGACCGTGATCGGCCTGCCGGCGCAGGGCTACTCCTCCGGCCAATCGCTGAAGCTGATGGAGGAGATCGCGGACAAGACGCTGCCGCCGGGCACCGGCTATGAATGGACCGCGATGTCCTATCAGGAGAAAGCCGTCTCCAACCAGATCTACTGGGTGTTCGGCCTTGCCATGCTGCTGGTCTATCTCGTGCTCGCCGGCCAGTACGAGAGCTGGTACGCGCCGATCTCGGTGATCCTCGCGGTGCCGCTGTCGCTGCTCGGGCCGATGCTGATCCTCTCCGCGCTTAAGATCGACAACAACCTCTATTGCCAGATCGGCCTGATCCTCTTGATCGCGCTCTCGGCCAAGAACGCCATCCTGATCGTCGAGGTCGGGCTCGAGCTGCACGGCCGCGACGGCAAGCCGATCCTGGAGTCCGCGATCGAAGCCGCGCGCGCCCGCTTCCGCCCGATCCTGATGACGTCATTCGCCTTCATCCTCGGCGTGGTGCCCCTGGTACTCGCCACCGGCGCCGGCGCCAGCGCCCGCAAGTCGATCGGCATCACCGTGTTCTCGGGCATGCTAGCCTCGACCTGCCTTGCGGTGCTGTTCGTGCCGGCCTTCTTCGTGGTGGTGCAGCGCTTCGAGAACTGGCGGGCGAGCAAGAAGGCGGTGAAGGTCAAGGCGGTGGAGGTGAAGACTTAGCTTCCTTTCGTCCGCTCAAAACAAAAAGTGCGAAAACAACCCCATGCACAGTAGGGATGGGGTTGAAAAGGCTTGGAAAATTTCGGTCTTGCCGAAGCGATTTGCTCCGTCGGGCAAAACAGGGGCATAATGGCATCATGGGCGGCATGGGTGAGGTGCCGCGCTCGTTGCGAGCGCACCCCTCTCGTCATTCCGGGGCGCGCGTAAGCGCGAGCCCGGAATCCATAGGGCAGCAGAGATTGCGGACAAATGGATTCCGGGCTCGTCGCTACGCGACGCCCCGGAATGACGGAGCCCTCACACCGTCTGCGGCGTCCTGATCTCGCGCGGCAGGATCAGGGCGGCGGCGATCGCGAGCAGGCAGAGGGCGGCGAAGGCGTGCAGCATGGTGACGAAGCCGCCCTGCTCGTAGAGCCAGGCGACCAGGCCGACCGACGCGCCGGCCGCGGTGAAGCCGACGAAATAGCGCACGGCATAGGCGCGCGAGCGCCATTCCTCGGTGGTGTACTTGCCGACCATGGCATCGTTCACCGTGACCTGCCCGAACGCGCCCATGACGATGCCGATCGAGACCAGGATCAGCGGCAGGTTGTTCAGGCTTGCGGCGAGATACAGGAACGGCGCCAGCATGAAGGACAGCGGCAGCGCCACCGTCTTCAGCGAATAGCGGTCGAGCAGCCGGCCGATCGTGTACTGCGTCATCGCGCCGAACACGTAGACGCCGGCCGCGATGACCCCGAGCAGCGCCGGGCTCCTGGTGAGATCCGCGAGCCGCTCGGCGAACAGCTTCGGCAGCGCCACGGTGACGGCATTGAACGTCGTGGAGATCGCGATCACCACGATCAGCAGCGACAGGATCACGCGCCACATGTCCTGTTTGGCCACCCGGGCCTGGGCCGCCGCCTGCTTCGAGCCCTTGCGATCCTCATGGACGACACTCATCGCGAAGCCGATGCCGATCAGGACCGTGACCGCGCCGGGAACGATGAACGCAAAGCGCCAGCCGAGATATTGGCCGATCACGCCGGTGACCAAGGCCGACGACGCCACGCCGAGATTGCCCCAGACGCCGTTGATGCCCATCTCGCGGCCGAGCCGGTCGGCATAGGACACGATCATGGCGGTGCCGACGGGGTGATAGATCGAGGCGAAGATGCCGATCGCGAGCAGCGCAGCGCCGAGTTGCACGGGGGTCTGCACGAAGCCGACCGCGATCATGGAGGCGCCGATGCCGGCGAAGAAGATCAGCATCATGTGGCGGCGGCTCCAGCGGTCCCCGAGCCAGCCGGTGAGCAGCGAGCCCGCGCCGAAGGCAACGAAGCCCGGCGTCGCGTAAGGCAGGAGCTCCGAATACGCCATGCCGAGCGCCGGGCCCATGATGATGACCGCAGCGGCGAAGATCAGCATCGAATAATGGTCGATGAAATGGCCTGCATTGACGAAACTGATGACCCGGCTGGGGCTGTTCATACGGAATCTTCTCCTGCTCCGAAAATGAGTTATATGTCGGACCCATGACGGGATGCTGCCAATGACTGTCTTGGAAACGCCAATCCTGCGGGAGGTCCGGAGCAACCACCGCTCGCCCGCAGGCGTGCACCTGGTCGCCCGCGACTATCCCAAGGGGATGCGAATCGAGCCACACCTGCACCGCGAGGCGCAGCTGATCTATGCCGCGAAGGGCACGATGCAGGTGACGACGCCCGGGGGACGCTGGCTGGTGCCGCCGGATCGGGCCGTCTGGGTGCCGGCCGGGCTGGAGCACGCCCTCGACCTGCTCGCCGACATCGAGATGCGCACGCTGTATTTCGACCTGGCCTGGCTGAAGCGCGAGCAGCGCCATGACGGCCTGACCAGGGAGTTCGTGGTGCGGGTGTCGCCGCTGCTCAATCAGGCGATCCTGGCGCTGTTCGACGCGCGCAACACCGAGGAGCGCACCGAGCTCCTGGTGCGCCTGGTGATGCTGGAATTGCATCAGGCCGAGGATTCCGCGACCTTCGTGCCGCTGCCGCGCGAGCCGCGCTGCCGCCGCGCCGCGATGATCGTGCTCGACGATCCCACCGGCCTGCACGACATCGACACGCTGGCGCGCGAGGTCGGAACCTCGGCGCGCACGCTGTCGCGGCTGTTCTCGAGCGAGACGCAGCTGAGCTTCAAGAGCTGGTGCCAGCGCGCGAGGATTGCGGCGGCGATCCAGCGCCTGTCGACGGACGCCAACGTGTCGGTGAAGCAGCTCGCCACCCAGCTCGGCTATGCCAGCGTGCCGGCGTTCTCGGCCGCGTTCCGCCAGGTGACGGGGCGGACGCCGACGGAGTTTGCCACACACTCGGCGTCATCGCCCGCCTAGTGCGCAATTGCGCACAGGGGCGGGCGATCCAGTATTCCAGAGGCGGCGCGGCTAGAACCGAGAAGCCGCGGCGTACTGGATGCCCCGCCTACGCGGAGCATGACAGTGTACCGTGGGGTGCATGGCACCACTAAAGATACAAAACTCCCCTGCTTGATTGTGATCGGTTTCCACCCAAATCCCGTGTAAGCTCCCGCGTCGCACAAACCTGATACGAAAGCCCAGATGGCCAACGCCTTCTTCTCCGACCTGCTCACCACCATCTCCGAGCGCGGCCGCACGCTGCTTCGCCGCGGCGACGCCTCGGACACCAGACGGGATGCCGACGGACTGCTCGAGCTTTGCGGCGCGCTGCTGTCCGGCCGGGGCGAAGCGTCCGGCACCGCCATGGCGCGCGAGGTGCTCGATCTCTATCACGAGCTGGATGCGGCGGGACGCCGCGCCTTCTTCGAAGGACTGGTGCGCTTTTTCGGCCCCGACCGGGAACGATTGTCCAAGGCCATCGAGCAATGGCGCGCCAAGCCGAGCGACGAGGATGCCAGCGCCCTGCACTTCGCCTCCGAGCCACGGCGGCAGGAGCTGATCCGCCGCCTCAACCGCGCGCCCGGCGGTACCGGCGATCTCGTCAACATGCGCGCCGATTTGCTCGGCATGATGAACGGGCATGCCGATCTCGCCGCGCTCGACCGCGACGTCTCGCATCTTCTCTCTTCGTGGTTCAACAGGGGGTTTCTCGTGCTGCGCAGGATCGACTGGTCGACCCCGGCCAACATCCTCGAAAAGATCATCCGTTACGAAGCCGTGCACGAGATCTCCGACTGGGACGATCTGCGCCGCCGCATCGATCCCGTCGACCGCCGCTGCTACGCCTTCTTCCATCCCGCGATGGTGGACGAGCCGCTGATCTTCGTCGAGGTGGCGCTGACCGAGACGATTCCCGGCGCGATCGCGCCGCTGCTCGCGGTCGACCGCCAGCACCTTCCGATCGCGAAGGCGCGCACCGCCGTGTTCTATTCGATCTCCAACACCCAGCGCGGCCTTGGCGGCATCTCCTTCGGCAGCTTCCTGATCAAGCAGGTGGTGGAAGAGCTGCGCCGCGAGCTGCCGAAGCTCGACAGCTTCGTGACGCTGTCGCCGGTGCCGGGCTTCATGGCCTGGGTGAAGCAGGACAAGGACCTGCCGCTGTCGGACGAGGACCGCGAGATGCTGAAGCGGCTCGACGATCCCAAATGGTTCGAAAGCCCCGAGACGGCGGCGCTGCTCCGCAGCGTGATCGAGCCGCTCGCGGCGTACTATTTCCTGAGGGCGCGCACGCCGAAGGGCCGGCTGATCGATTCCGTCGCCCGCTTCCATCTCGGCAACGGCGCCAGGCTCGAGCGCATCAACTGGTTAGGGGACCTCTCGCCCAAGGGCATGCGGGAGTCCGCCGGCGTGATGGTCAACTACCTCTACCGCCTCGACGACATCGAGAAGAACCACGAGGCCTACGCCAATGACGGCGAGGTGGTGGCGTCGAGCGCGGTGAAGAAGCTGCTGAAGGGCGAAGGACGGCGGCTGCTGGACATGCGGTTGTCGTAGCGACATACTCGGTCGTCGTCCCGGACAAGCGAAGCGCAGATCCGGGACCCAAAACCACAGGGTTGCGTTTGGCGAAGATTCGGAGTTGCCGGCTCGCGCGAAAACTCCTACCTGGGAGTATGGGTCCCGGATCGGCGCGCGCTTGGGGCGCGCTTGTCCGGGACGACAGCGAGCGTGTGGCGCGGCCGTCCGCCCCCTACTCCGCCAGCGCCTTCATCTCCTTGTAGAGATCGGACTTGCCTTCGAAGCCGATGCCTGCAAGCTCGGGCATGGTGATGTGGCCGTTCTCGACGCGGACGCCGTCGGGGAAGCCGCCGTAAGGCTGGAACAGGTCGGGATAGCTCTCGTTGCCGCCTAAGCCCAAGCCGGCGGCGATGTTCAGCGACATCTGGTGGCCGCCATGCGGGATGCAGCGACTGGGCGACCAGCCGTGGGTCTTCAGCACCTCCAGCGTGCGCTGGTATTCGCACAGGCCGTAGGACAGCGCGCAGTCGAATTGCAGCCAGTCGCGGTCGGGGCGCATGCCGCCGTAGCGGATCAGGTTGCGGGCGTCCTGGTGGCTGAAGAGATTCTCGCCTGTCGCCATCGGGCCCGGATAGAATTCGGCGAGCGCGGCCTGCAGCGCGTAGTCGAGGGGATCGCCGGCCTCCTCGTACCAGAACAAGGGATAGTCGCGCAGCATCTTGGCGTAGGCGATGCCGGTCTCGAGATTGAAGCGGCCATTGGCGTCGACGGCGAGCTGCGCGTCGTTGCCGATCTCTTCCAGCACGGCCTCGATGCGCTTACGGTCCTCGTCGATATCAGCGCCGCCGATCTTCATCTTCACGACGTTGTAGCCGCGGTCGAGATAGCCGCGCATCTCGCCACGCAGCATCGACAGGCCCTTGCCGGGATAGTAATAGCCGCCGGCGGCGTAGACGAAGACGCGCGGATTGGCGGTGACGCCGTGACGTTCGGCGAGCAGGCGGAACAGTGGCTTGCCGGCGATCTTCGCCACCGCATCCCACACCGCCATGTCGATGGTGCCGACCGCGACCGAGCGTTCGCCATGGCCGCCCGGCTTCTCGTTGGTCATCATCGCGGCCCAGACCTTGTCGGGGTCGAGATTGTCGCCGGCTTCATCGCGCAACGACTTTGGATCGGCCTCCAGGATGCGCGCGGCAAAGCGCTCGCGGATCAGGCCGCCCTGCCCGTAGCGGCCGTTGGAGTTGAAGCCGTAGCCGACGACACGCTTGCCGTCGCGGACGACGTCGGTGACGACGGCGACGAGGCTCGTCGTCATCTTGGTGAAGTCGATATAGGCATTGCGGATCGGCGATGAGATCGGTTTTGTAATTTCGCGGACGTCGACGATGCGGACGGACATGGGGGGCCTTTCACTTTCGTCATTGCGAGCGGAGCGAAGCAATCCAGAGTGTCACTGCGGAAAGATTCTGGATTGCTTCGTCGCAAGGGCTCCTCGCAATGACGAGGAGAGAGCGGCGCGCGCTCAGCTCAAGCTATTTCCTATCCCTGAAATACGGCTCGACCGGACCGTGCACCTTGATGGTCAGCGGGTTGCCGTGGCGGTCCTTGGCGTTGCCGGCGGTGACGCGGACCCAGCCTTCGCTGATGCAGTACTCCTCGACATTGGTCTTCTCGATGCCCTTGAAGCGGATGCCGACGTCGCGCGCCAGGATGTCCGCGTTGTAGTACGGGCTGTTCGGGTCGACCGACAGGCGGTCGGGAAATTCGTCGCTCATGATTGTCTCGCTTCACAACAGTGTTTCGATTTGCTGCCGCAATCCTTCGGGCCGGGCGGTCGGCGCGTAGCGCGCGACCACCTTGCCGGCACGGTCCACCAGGAATTTGGTGAAATTCCATTTGATGGAGGCCCCTAGCAGGCCGGATTGCCGGCGTTTCAGGTACTCATACAAAGGATGCGCGTTCGGCCCGTTGACGTCGATCTTCTCGAACAGCGGAAAGGTGACGTCGTAATGGGTCGAGCAGAACTCCTGGATCTCGCTCGCCTGCCCCGGCTCCTGCGCGCCGAACTGGTTGCAGGGAAAGCCGAGCACCGAGAAGCCGCGCGGGGAGAGGTCGCGATAGAGATCCTCGAGGCCGCGATATTGCGGCGTGAAGCCGCATTTGCTCGCGGTGTTGACGATCAACAGCACCTGCCCCTCGAAACGCCTCATCGGCACCTCCTCGCCGGCGAGCGAGTTGGCCTTGAAATCGTAGATGACGGTCATCGCTAGCCCACGGGATCGATCGGCGACGGCGGCACGCCGCCGGCCTCGATCGCTTCGCCCGCGAGCAGGCACAGATCCTCGCGATAGCGGCCGGAGACGATGTGCACGCCGACCGGGGCCTTGCCGACGAGGCCGGTGGAGACCACGAGGCCGGGCAGTCCCATGAAGGGAATCGCGATCTGCGGCAGCTGCGCTTCCCAGACGCGCTTGAAGGACTCGTCGTCCTTGCAGTCGAGATGATCGGGGAACGGCAGCTCGCCGGAGACCGGCGTCAGCAGCACGGCATATTTTTCGAAGAACAGCATCCACTCGCGCGTCAGCGTGGCGCGTCGGGTCAACGCCTTGGCGTAATTCGCCTGGTCCATCGGCGTGACCCTGCTGCGATTGCCGCGCAGGCACGCCAGCGCGCCGGGATCGCCCTCGCGCTCGGCCATTTCCAGCTGCGCCTCATAGCCGTCGCCGAGCCAGAGCTTGATCTGCCACTCGACGGCATCGCGCATCGGCGGGGTGTTCTCGATCACATCGACGGTCCAGCCGGCGCGCTCCAGGCGCTTGCCGGCATCGCTCACCGCGGCCTTCACTTCCGGAGCGGTGGCAAGGCCATCCGGGTTGAGGCAGAGCGCGGCGCGCTTCTCCCGTGCCGGGCCTTGCAGCGGCGCCGGCACATACCAGGGATCGCGGATGTCGCGGGCCGACATCGCTTCGAGCGAGATCCTGATGTCGTTGACGGTCCGCGCCAGGGGGCCTGACACCGCCATGATCTGCGGGCCGATCGGGCGCTCCGGCAGCGCCGGATTGAAGGCGGGGATGCGGCCGAGCGTCGGGCGCAAGCCGTGCACGCCGCAGGCATAGGCGGGGTAGCGGATCGAGCCGGCGATGTCGGTGCCGTGAGCAATGTGGCCGATGCCGGCCGCGACCGCCGAGCCGGCGCCGCCGGAGGAGCCGCCCGGGGTCAGCGAAGGGTCGCGCGGGTTCTTGGTGTCGCCATGGACCAGATTGGTGGTGAACCAGCGATAGGAGAAGGCCGGACAATTGGTGCGGCCGAGCATGACGGCGCCGGCTTTGCGGAAATTGGCGACCACCGGATTGTCCTCGCGCGCGATCAGATCGCGCTGGAGTTTCAGGCCGTTGGTGGTGGCAAAGCCCTCCTGGTCGACATTGGCCTTGATGGTGACGGGCACGCCGGCGAGCACGCCGGGGTCCTCGCCCCTGGCAATTGCGGCATCGACGGCATCGGCCTGCTTGAGCACGTCCTCCGGCCGGTGGTCGATCACGGCGTTCAGTTGGGGGTTGACGGCATCCAGGCGCGCGAGACCGGCCTTGGCGGCCTCCCTGGCGGATACCTGTTTGGACTTGACGAGGGTGGCGAGGTCGGCGGCCGACAGGCGCCAGAGATCTTGCATGGCTTGCTCCGTATGACCGGCGTCTTTTAACGCCGGCAACGCGGCAAAGCCATGCGGATTTCGCGGGGGTGCCTCCGTCATTGCGAGCGAAGCGAAGCAATCCAGACTGCCTCCGAGGAAGCAGTCTGGATTGCTTCGTCGCAAGGGGCTCCTCGCAATGACGGTGGAGAGAGCGGCGCGCCCCTTACTCGCGCGCGGCTAATGCTTCGTCGCGGACTGGTCCGGCAGGTCCAGCAGGGCCTCGGTGAAGGGAAACTCCAGCACGATCTCACCGTCGACGTCGGTCACCTCGATGACTGCCTCCAGCAGGGCCCGTTGGGTGCCTTCCGACTTCACGACTTCAAGGATCATCTGGCGCGCGACCTCCCAGGCGCGATCGGGGTTGCGCAGGTCCTCGCCGTCAGGATCCACGATCAATTCGTCGCCGATACGGGTGTTGAAGAAATATCTGGGCATGCCTGATCCAATGGGGTCGCCTGGAGCCGAAGAGAAGCCGTTCCATACTCACAACTCGTCTATCCTGACAGGGATCACGACCTATCGGCAATTTTGCGTATGGCTTCGTTCATCTTTACGGCCGCAATGCGCTCTCTTTGCAGTGCAACAATTCTCCCAGCCTACTACCTAGGTCGGGAAAATTTCACTGGCTAAGTTTTCCGCCAGCATTAGTTTAGCGGGCGGGCGGATACGTCCCGAATTCCCAAGATGGAGAGCCGAAATGGCCTGGAAAGCCCCTAAGATCGTCGAAGTGCCCTGCGGCATGGAAATCAACATGTATGTGAGCGCCACCCGCAAGTAAGCGGCTGGTGAGAACGCGTTCTGCGCAGGTGGATCTTTCGGTCACGATGCATTTCCGGAAGACGGGATTTGTGTCGGCCTGAGATCCACCTCGCGAATTTGCCTCCAGGAGACGGATCATGCTTCGCGTCGTCGTCCTGGGCGCCGGGGCCGGCGGCGGAGTACCGCAATGGAATTGCGGCTGCGAGGGCTGCCGAGCGGCCCGCAGCGGCGGCCACGAGCTTCAAAGGACCCAAGCCTCGGTCGCCTTCAGCGGCGACGGCGAGCACTGGTTCCTGATCAACGCCTCTCCCGACCTGCGGCAGCAATTGAATGCCACGCCACAGCTGCACCCCAAGGCGGGCGCGCTGCGTCATACGCCGATTGCGGGCGTGATCTTGACCAACAGCGAAGTCGATGCCGTCGCGGGCCTGCTGTCGATGCGCGAGGGCTCGCCCTTTACGGTGTATGCGCATGAGAAGGTGCTGGCGATCCTCAGCACCAACAGCATCTTCAACGTGCTGAACGAGAAGAACGTGCGGCGCCAGCCGATCGCTCTCCGCGAGCCGTTCGAGCCGCGGCTGCCGGATGGTGCGCGCTCCGGCCTGGAGGTGCTGCCCTTCCCGGTGCCGGGCAAGTCGGCCTGGTATCTGGAAGGCAAGGTGCATCCGGGCGGCGAGAGCGGCGACGGCGACACGCTGGGCCTGAAGATCACCGACAAGGCCACGGGCAAGTTCTTCTACTTCATCGCGGCCTGCGCCGAGGTCACCGACGCGCTCAAGGCCGAGATCGACGGCGCCGCGCTGGTGTTCTTCGACGGCACGGTCTGGCGCGACGACGAAATGATCAGGGCCGGCCTCGGCCACAAGACCGGCAAGAGCATGGGACATGTCGCGATGTCCGGCGACGACGGCGCCATCGCGCGGCTGGCCGACCTCAATATCGACAGGAAGCTGTTTCTGCATATCAATAACTCGAATCCGGCGCTGCTGCCCGGCTCGCCCGAGCGCAAGGCCGCGGAGCAGGCGGGCTGGCAGATACCCGCGGATGGAACGGAGATCGTGCTGTGAATGCCGCATCACTGACTGGAATGACCGCGCTCTCGATCGGCAAGGACTTGAGGCTCAACTCGGCCGAGGAGCTGGAGGCAACGCTGCGCCATATCGGGGCGACGCGCTATCACAGCCTGCATCCGTTCCATAAGCTGCTGCATGGCGGCAAGCTGAACAAGGGCCAGGTGCAGGCCTGGGCGCTCAACCGCTACTATTACCAGAGCACGATCCCGATCAAGGACGCGGTGGTGATCTCGCGCTTCCGCGACCGCGCCACGCGCCTGGAATGGCGCCATCGCATCGAGGACCATGACGGCGACGTCGGCAGTGAAGGCGGCATCGAGCGCTGGCTCAAGCTGACCGAAGGGCTCGGGCTCGATACGGCTTACGTGGAATCGACCGAGGGCATCCTGCCGGCGACGCGCTTCGCCGTGGAAGCCTATGTGCATTATTGCCGCGAGAAGAGCCCGCTGGAGGCGATCGCCTCCTCGCTCACCGAGCTGTTCGCGCCGAGCATCCACGAAGAGCGCATTGCCGGCATGCTGCAGCATTATGATTTCGTCAACCCCGACATCATGAGCTACTTCAAGCGCCGCCTCACCCAGGCGCCGCGCGATGCCAATTTCGCGCTTCATTATGTCAAGACGCACGCCACGACGCCGGAGCAGCGCGCGCAGGTCTGCAACGCGCTGATCTTCAAGACCAACGTGCTGTGGGTGCAGCTGGATGCGCTCCAGCACGCCTATGTCGAGGGCCATATTCCGCCGGGGGCGTTCGTGCCCAAAGCGAGTTAAGAGGAGGATCGATGGCCGGGCCGCGGAACATCAGCGTCAGCGAGGCAAGCCGCCCCGTGCTGCCGCGGCATGCCAAGCTGAAATACGACGAGACCCGCAAGGTCTGGGTGATCCTGGCGCCGGAACGGGTGCTGGCACCCGATGAGATCGCGGTCGAGGTCTTGCAGCTCTGCAACGGTGAGCGCAATGTCGGCGTGGTCGCCGATCAATTGGCGGCGAAATACGCCGCACCGCGCGAGGCGATCCTGGCCGACGTCATCGTCATGCTCCAGGATCTCGCCGACAAGGGCTTTCTGACCGAGGCCCGGGAGAAGACGTCATGAGCGACGTGCTCGGCAACATCCCGCCCGAGACCAGCGACAGCCTCGCGGTGCTGGAGAAGCAGCGCTCGACGGCGGAGACGTTCGGCATTCCGCTCGCCGTGCTGCTCGAGATCACCCATCGCTGTCCGCTGCAGTGCCCCTATTGCTCCAATCCCGTCGAGCTCGACCGCTCCGGCAAGGAGCTGACCACGGACGAGTGGAAGAAGGTGTTGGGCGAGCTCGCCGAGATCGGCGTGCTCCAGGTGCACTTCTCCGGCGGCGAGCCGACGGCGCGCAAGGACCTCGTCGAGCTGGTCAAGCATGCCAGCGACGCCGGCCTCTACACCAACCTGATCACCTCGGCCGTGCTGCTGACGCGCGAGAAGCTCAGCGATCTCGCCGACGCCGGGCTCTGCCACGTGCAGATCAGCTTCCAGGGCATCGAGGAAGGCCTTGCCGATCGCGTCGCGGGCTACAGGAACGCTCATCGCAAGAAGCTCGAAGTCGCGAAATGGACGCGCGAGATCGACCTGCCGCTCACCGTGAACGCGGTGATGCACCGGCAGAACCTGCACCAGCTCCCTGATATCATCCAGATGGCGCTCGATCTCGACGCCGACCGGCTCGAGGTCGCCAATGTGCAATATTACGGCTGGGCGCTGAAGAACCGCGCCGCCTTGATGCCGACCGTGGCGCAGCTCGACGAATGCACCCGCCTCGTCGAGGAGGCGCGCGAGCGGCTGAAGGGCCGGCTGACCATCGACTATGTCGTGCCGGACTATTACGCGCTGCGGCCGAAGAAGTGCATGGGCGGCTGGGGCCGGCAGTTCTTCAACATCTCGCCTGCCGGCAAGGTGCTGCCGTGCCATGCCGCCGAGAGCATCACCGGGCTCGCGTTCGAATCGGTGCGCTCCAACCATTCGATCGCCTGGATCTGGCAGAACTCGGAGGCCTTCAACCGCTATCGCGGCACCGGCTGGATGAAGGAGCCGTGCAAGTCTTGCGAGTTCCGCGAGATCGATTTCGGCGGCTGCCGCTGCCAGGCCTTCGCGCTGACCGGCGATGCCGCCAATACCGATCCGGCCTGCGCGCTGTCGCCGCTGCACGAGACCATCTTCAAGCAGGCCGAGCGCGAGGCCGAGGGCGAGACCAACCGTTTCCTCTACCGCAACTTCGCCGGCGGCACCCTGGAACCCGAGAATGACGCCTGACGCGGACGCGGCCGCATCCAGCAGACGCGCCGCCCCCTTTGCGCCGCTGACCTCCGACATGCTCGACGTCGGCGACGGCCACGAGCTCTATGTCGAGAGCATCGGCCGTGCCGACGGAATCCCTGCGATCTATCTGCATGGCGGTCCCGGCAGCGGCTGCCAGCCCGACCATCGCCGGCTGTTCGATCCCGACCGTTTCTGCGCCGTGCTGTTCGACCAGCGCGGCTGCGGCCGCAGCCGTCCCAAGGGATCGCGCGAGCACAACACCACGGCGCACCTGATCGCGGACATGGAGAAGATCCGCGAAAGGTTCGGCATCCCGCGCTGGATCGTGGTCGGCGGCTCCTGGGGCGCGACGCTGGCGCTGGCTTATGCGGAAGCGCATCCCGAGCGCGTCTCGGGCATCGCGCTACGCGCGACGTTTCTCGGCACGCGGGCCGAGGTCGAGACGGCCTTCACCTCGCGCCTGTCGCAGTTCCATCCCGCGCTTTACGAGGATTTCCTCAGCGTGCTGCCGCCCGAGGAGCGCGACCGGCCGGTCGATGCCTATTGGCGCCGCATCCTCGATGCTGACCCTGCCGTGCACGGCCCTGTCGTGCGGGCCTGGCACGACACCGAGCGCACCTTGTCCGAGCACAAGCCCGCAAGGACGCGGCTCGACCTCGCCGCGCTGAACGTCTGGCGCACATTGCCGGCGACCCCGTTCATGGAAGCGCATTATTTCGTCAACGACAGCTTCATGGCCGAGGACCAGCTGCTGCGAAACGCGGGCCGGCTCGAGGGCATTCCCGGCATTATCGTGCAGGGGCGCTACGACCTGTTGTGCCCTCCCGCGACATCCCAGGCCCTTGCGAAAGTCTGGCCCGGTTCCGAGCTTCGCATCGTGGAAGAGGCCGGACATTCGCTCTATGATGGCGGCGTGAGGGACGCGGTCATGAAGTCGATTGCGGACCTCGCGTCGAAGGCCGTGCGCTGACGCGCGAGAAAAGGACAACAAGAAAATGCCGCTCGCCGGGAAAGGCATGCTGCTGACGTCGATGAACATCGACGTTTCAGACGAAGCCGATTTCAATCGCTGGTACGATCGCGAGCATCTGGAAGAGCGTGTCGCGATCGACGGATTTCTCGAAGCGCGGCGCTACGTCGCGCATGCGGCAAATCCCAAATATCTGTGCCTGTATTCGACCGCGACGCTAGAGGTGCTCGACAGTCCCGCCTACAAGACGCGGCTCGCGACCCCGACCGACTGGTCGCGGCAAACCATGGCACGCTTCAAGGACATGCTGCGCGTCGTCGCACGCATCACCATCAGCAAGGGCACCGGACGCGGGGCTGCGCTCGGCGTGGTACGGCTGCGGCCGACGCCCGACAATGCCGCGTCCTGGCGTGATGCACTGCAAGACAGACTGACGCCGGACCAGCGCGACGGCATCGCCTCGATGCATCTGCTCGAAAGCGAGCCCGAATTGTCGGGCGCGACGGCGGAGATACCGGCGGCACGCAACGAGGGCGCGCGCGACTGGTTCGTGCTGATCGACGGCACACATGTCGGCGCGGTCTCCGCCGTCATCGTCGAGCGCTTCACCGGCCCGGCCGCTGCGCCCTTCCCGCTTCCCATCTCCGTCGGTACCTATTGCCTGATGTGGGACCTCGCGAAGAGCGACATCGCGCGCGGCTGAACCAGCAGTCGCATCGCAGCATGCTGCACCGCACGCGCATCGCGTGCCGGCGTGAATGCTGTGCGCGCGTAGCTCCCATGAAAGAGGGTAAGCGCGCAAATTTGCCGTTGTACTTCGGAACGGTTCTAATAAGCTAACCCAATGACGTCATTCAGAAACCGGATCGAGACGCATTAAGCGTCCGCCAAGCTCAAGAAAAGGCCGCGGGGTCTTTGAGCCTGCGCGGACAGGGTAGGAATGAAACCGACCGATATCGCGGCCCCCGACTACTTTCACAAAGTGGTCGATTGCCAGTGGGCCTGTCCTGCGCACACCCCGGTTCCCGAATACATCCGACTGATCGCGCAAGGCCGCTACAGCGACGCCTACATGATCAATTGGAAATCGAACGTGTTTCCCGGAATCCTGGGGCGCACCTGCGACCGTCCCTGCGAGCCGGCATGCCGCCGCGGACGCGTCGAGGACAATCCGGTGGCGATCTGCCGCCTCAAGCGCGTCGCCGCCGACTTCAAGGACGACATCAGGCAGCGTCTGCCACGCCCCTCGCCGAAGAACGGCAAGCGCGTTGCGCTGGTCGGCGGCGGGCCGGCGTCGTTGACGGTGGCGCGCGATCTCGCGCCGCTCGGTTACCATTGCACCGTGTTCGACGGCGATCCCGAAGCCGGCGGCATGATGCGCTCGCAGATCCCGAAATTCCGCCTGCCCAATTCCGTGATCGACGAGGAGACCGGCTACATCCTGGGTCTCGGCGTCGACTTCAAGGGCGGCCATCGCATCGAGAGCATGAAGTCGCTGCTGGCGGAGAAATACGATGCGATCTTCGTCGGCTCCGGCGCGCCGCGCGGCCGCGAGCTCGACATTCCCGGCCGGAAAGAGGCCGCCGCCAACATCCATATCGGCATCGAGTGGCTGGCCAATGTGTCGTTCGGCCATGTCGACAAGATCGGAAAGCGCGTCATCGTGCTCGGCGGCGGCAACACCGCGATGGATTGCTGCCGTACCGCGCGCCGGCTCGGCGGCGAGACCGTCAAGGTGGTCGTCCGCTCCGGCTTCGAGGAGATGAAGGCCTCGCCCTGGGAGAAGGAGGACGCGCTCCACGAGGACATCCCGATCCTCAACTACATGGTCCCGGTGGCTTTCAAGCATGTCGCCGGCAAGCTGATCGGCGTCACCTTCCAGAAGGTGAAAGCCGAATACGACGCCAAGGGCCGGCGCAACCTGGTGCCATCGGGCGAACCGGACGAGACGATCACCTGCGACGACGTGCTGGTCGCGGTCGGCCAGGAGAACGCCTTCCCCTGGATCGAGCAGGATTGCGGCATCGAGTTCGACAAATGGCACATGCCAAAGGTCGATCCGAAGACCTTCGTCTCGACCAACCCGAAGGTGTTCTTCGGCGGCGACGCCGCCTTCGGGCCGAAGAACATCATCTGGGCGGTCGCGCACGGCCATGACGCCGCGCTGTCGATCCACAAGATGCTGTCGGGCGAGGATATCACCGAGCGCCCGCTGCCGGAGGTGCAAATCTCCTCGCAGAAGATGGGCATCCACGAATGGAGCTATGACAACGACATCTCCAACGACAAGCGCTTCAAGGTGCCGCATCGCGACAAGGTCATCGCGCTGAAGGACATCCGCGCCGAGGTCGAGCTGGGCTACGACGTCAAGCTCGCACTGGGCGAAGCCGAGCGCTGCCTGAACTGCGACGTCCAGACCGTGTTCTCGACCTCGCTCTGCATCGAATGCGATGCCTGCGCCGATATCTGCCCGATGGATTGCATCACCTTCACGGGCAACGGCGAGGAAAGCGATTTGCGCCAGCGCCTGAAGGCGCCTTCACTGCATCCGGACCAGGACCTCTAC
Source organism: Bradyrhizobium sp. SZCCT0231 (assembly GCF_018130245.1). GTDB lineage: Bacteria > Pseudomonadota > Alphaproteobacteria > Rhizobiales > Xanthobacteraceae > Bradyrhizobium > Bradyrhizobium japonicum_F. The sequence continues at coordinate 131,787 of NZ_JAFCKP010000015.1, read as the reverse complement.
GTCTCCTCGGATCTCAAGACCGGGCGCGTGATGGTGAAGGACGAGGATGTCTGCCTGCATTGCGGGCTGTGCGCCGAGCGCTGTCCCACCGGAGCCTGGGACATGCAGAAATATTTCATCGATATGACCCACGCAGGTTCGACATGCCCGACAAAAAGCCGATCAGCAGCGTAAACGACTTCGTCGTCCGCTTCGCCAACGTCAACGGCTCCGGCTCGGCCAGCGCCAACGAGATGTTCGCGCGCGCGATCCTGCGCCATGGCGTGCCGGTGTCGCCACGCAACATCTTCCCCTCCAACATCCAGGGCCTGCCGACCTGGTACGAGGTGCGGGTGACGGAGGCCGGCCATCTCGGCGCGCGTGGCGGCGTCGACATGATGGTGGCGATGAACCCGCAGACCTGGGACAAGGACGTCGCCGGCATCGAGCCCGGCGGCTATCTGTTCTACGATTCCACCAAGCCGATGCCGTCGACAAAATTCCGCGACGACATCACCGTGATCGGCGTGCCGCTGACCGCGATCACCAACTCGACCTATACCGATCCGCGCCAGCGCCAGCTGTTCAAGAACATCATCTATCTGGGTAGCCTCAGCGCGCTGCTCGACATGGACCCGAAGCTGATCGAGCAGCTGATCGGCGAGCAGTACAAGGGCAAGGAGAAGCTGCTCTCCTCCAACGTTCATGCGCTGCATCTCGGCCGCGACTGGGCGCTGCAGAACCTGAAATGCCCGATCGGGCTGAAGGTAAAGAAGTCCGACAAGGTCGGCGACCGCATCTTCATCGAGGGCAACAGTGCCGCCGCGCTCGGCGCGGTCTATGGCGGCGCCACCGTGTGCGCCTGGTATCCGATTACGCCGTCCTCGTCGGTGGCGGAGGCCTTCACCGCCCATTGCAAGAAGTACCGGCACGATCCGGAGACCGGCAAAGCGAAATACGCCATCGTGCAGGGCGAGGACGAGCTGGCCTCGATTGGCATCGTCATCGGTGCCTCCTGGAACGGCGCGCGTGCTTTCACCGCGACCTCCGGTCCCGGCATCTCGCTGATGACGGAGTTCATCGGCCTGTCCTATTTCGCCGAGATTCCGGCGGTGATCATGAACATCCAGCGCGCCGGCCCCTCCACGGGCATGCCGACCCGCACCCAGCAATGCGACATCATCGCCTGCGCCTATGCTTCCCATGGCGACACCAAGCATGTGCTGCTGTTCCCGGAAGATCCGGCCGAGGCGTTCGAGTTCGCGGCTGCCGCGTTCGATCTCGCCGAGCGGCTGCAGACCACGATCTTCCTGATGCTCGACCTCGACATCGGCATGAACCACCGGCTCTGCCGTCCGCTGAAGTGGGACGACGCCCGGCAATATGACCGCGGCAAGATCATGACCGCGGAGATGCTGGAGGAGGGCCGCGACTTCGGCCGCTATCTCGACGTCGACGGCGACGGCATTCCCTACCGCACCTATCCCGGCACGCATCCGACCAAGGGTTCCTATTTCACCCGCGGCACGTCGCGCGACCGCTATGCGCGCTATTCCGAGGAAGGCACCGTCTACGCCGACAACATGCAGCGCCTGGTGCGCAAGTTCGAGACCGCGCAGGATCTGGTGCCGCGGCCGCTGCAGGCCAATGCGGAACGGCCGACCAAATATGGCGTGATCTATTTCGGCTCGACCTCGCCGGCGATGGACGAGGCGATCGGCCTGTTGGAGGCGCGAGGGCATCAGCTCGACCGGCTGCGCATCCGCGCCTTCCCGTTCCACTCCAGCGTCGCGAGCTTCCTCGCCGAGCACGATTTCGTCTACGTCGTCGAGCAGAACCGCGACAGCCAGCTGCGCCAGCTCATCGTCAACGAGAACGGCATCGACCCCGTCCGCCTCGTGCCGATCGTGCATTACGACGGCACGCCGATCACCGCCCGTTTCATCGCAAAAGCCATTGGCGACCACCAGGATCACCTCAAGGTGACCCCGCTCCGCAAGGCCGTGTCATGACCTACGCGTTGTTCTCACCGCCGTCATGCCCGCGCATAGCCGTCCGAAGGACGGCGTCGCTTCCGCTCGCCTATGCGCGGGCATCCACGCCTTTCTTCTTCCTGGCCAAGACGTGGATGGCCGGGACAAGCCCGGCCATGACGCCGCGGAAGCTTCAGGTGCTCTCATGACCTACATTGCAAAACCGAAATTCCATCATCCGGGCCTGAAGAAGAACGAGCTCGGCTACACCCATCGCGACTACGAGGGCAAGATCTCGACGCTGTGCGCGGGCTGCGGCCACGATTCGATCACGGCCTCGATCATCGAAGCCTGCTACGAGCTCTCGATCGAGCCGCATCGGGTGGCAAAGATCTCCGGCATCGGCTGCTCGTCGAAGACGCCGGACTATTTCCTCGGCAACTCGCACGGCTTCAATTCCGTGCACGGCCGCATGCCCAGCGTGCTCACGGGCGCCAATCTCGCCAACCGCGATCTGATCTATCTCGGCGTCTCCGGCGACGGCGATTCCGCCTCGATCGGCTTCGGCCAGTTCGCGCATTCGATCCGGCGCGGCGTCAACATGACCTATATCGTCGAGAACAACGGCGTCTACGGCCTGACCAAGGGCCAGTTCTCGGCCACCGCCGACCGCGGCTCGAAGAGCAAGAAGGGCGTCACCAACACCGACAACGCCATCGATCTCGCCGCGATCGCGCTGCAGCTGGGCGCGACCTTCGTGGCGCGCTCGTTCTCCGGCGACAAGAGCCAGCTGGTACCGCTGATCGCGGCCGCGATCGGCCACAAGGGCGCGTCCTTCATCGACGTCATCAGCCCCTGCATCGCCTTCAACAACCACGCCGGCTCGACCAAGAGCTTCGATTATGTCCGCGAGCACAATGACGCCGTGAACCGGCTCGACGTGCTGGTCGGCCGCGATCCGATCGCGGTCGACTACGCGCCGGGCACGGTGCAGGTGGTCGAGCAGCATGACGGCAGCAAGATCGCGTTGCGCAAGATCGACGCCGACTACGATCCGCATGACCGGTTAGGGGCCCAGACCTTCCTCGCGAGGCACGCCGCCAAGGGACAGATCGTCACCGGCCTGCTCTATGTCGACCCCGACGCAGACGACCTGCACGAGCATCTCAACACGGTCGAGACCCCGCTCAACACGCTGGAAGCGGACACGCTCTGCCCGGGCTCGGCGGTGCTGGACAAGATCAACGCCAGCCTGCGCTAGCAGGCAACCGAATCGTCATGTGGCGCGCGCAGCAGCATGGTAGGTGCGGCAGGTTTCCAGAAGCATTTCTGTCGTCACATTGAAGCCGGCCGTCCCAATCTGCACCTTGTCCACACCAAGTGTCCTGTTGGTGAGTTGGATGGGGTGGCGCTTCGGCCCGATGTGGAACCGAATATAGTCGGCGGCCCGACTGAGTCTGAGCAGCAGAAATCGCTCACGGTTCTGGTGCGAAATGTCTTCCACCAGCTTCCATGGAATGACTTCTTCGGCAATTCGTCTGTCGCGAATACCGTCTCGGCTGATAACGACAATGGGTCCCTCTACTCGCCTCCACAGCCAGACCGCCGCAACGGTGCCCAGGCCGAAGAAAGCCAAACCAACATAGCCTGCGACGACCCCGACGGCGCCCCTCAAGGTCCCCGCCGGTCCCGATCCGCCAATTGCTATCCATTGAAACGCCAGACTTGCGCTCGCGACCGTCATGAGGACGCCCGCTCCGATCAAGCCAACCAATCGGAGCGGTGAATATCCAATCTCGATCGTGGGCAGTTCTAGATTTGACGCCATGGTTGAGGTCCGAAAAAGCGAAAGAACGCAGCGATGCTGACGTGCGCATCCTTCTCGGAAATCGTTAACAGAAAGCATCTTGCTCGCCGAGGTAGCGCCAGTTTCGCTGTTGACACGCCCGTGAACACGCTGGAAGCGGACACGCTCTGCCCGGGCTCGGCGGTCCTGGACAAGATCAACGCCAGCCTGCGGTGACGCGCCGTGTTGTTACCTCTCCCCATCGGGGAGAGGTGATCCAGAGACCGGGGCCGACACCGGTTCAGCGGGATCTAATGGACAGGTTCGGGTTCGGTCTTGGGGTGGGCCGTATATGCCAAACGGCCGGCCTTCCAGTACTGCTTGCAAGTCTCGAGCAGCGTTTCGCCATCCATGGTCAGGCCGCCGGGATTGACGAGCACTCCCTCCGCGCCGACCGCTTTGTTCATCATCGATACAATGCGCTTCAGAAGGCCGACGTCGAAGCGGTCGGCGACAAGCGGGTCGAGCTTGAGGATCACAATCATCTGACTGCGATACTGCCAAACCGATATGTCCCGCACGGATCTCCAGGAGATGGTGTCATCGGCGATGCGGGTGTCGCGAATACCGACGCGGGTGATGAAGAGGACCGGCTTCCTTGTGGAGACCAGCCTCCAGAGCACTCTGATCGTGGCAAAGCCGCACACCGCGAGTCCAACGTAGCTGGCCGTGATCTGGAACGCGTTGAGAGTCTTGATATTCAACCAGTTGAATGCGATCGCGGCGAACAAGAGTGTGAGGAACAGTCCCGCGGCCAGCATCTTCAGCAGCCGCAGCACGGAATAGCCGATCGCAAGGTTGGGCAAGTTCTGACTTATGGACATTTCGACCGCCACCAGTCATCTGCAACAACCAGGGGTTTACCAACGCCCCTCCTTCTAAACTGTTAAGGCAGGAACCTTGCGCGGGGCTGGACAAGATCAACGCCAGCCTGCGGTGATCAACGGCGCCGTACTGAACCGGGCTGCCTCACTCGTACGGTGATCTTCTCGGACGCGACGGGCGGATCGAAGGGATAGTGCTTCGCATCGCCCAGCACCAGTTGCAGCGTGTGCGTGCCGGGCGGAAGCTCGAGAAACGTTTCGGTTTGCCCTGCCCCGAAATGCAGATGGGACTTGTCCTGCGGGATCGGTTCCTTGGTATCGATGGGCTCGTTGACGTCGACCAGCAGATGATGATGACCGGCGTTCTGGTAGTCATCGCCAGCATGCGTCACGCCCATGTTGCGCAGACCGAACCGGACCCAGAACCCACCGCGGATCTTCTGCCCCTCCTGCGGGGTGATGAAATAGAGCTTTGCGTCTTTGGGAGCGGTCTTGCCCTGAGAGTAAGCAGCGCTTGGCAGCAAAACACTTGGCAGCAAAACACCCGGCAGCAATGCGAGCGCCGCCAGCGCGGCGCAGCGAATGATTTTCATCAAACCTACTCCAGCTTCAAGGACTGAGCGCGACACGGAATCCATGCGTGGGGTAACGGACATTGGTGTCATAGCCATCGCGGTTGGACGGCCGAACGTATCTCGAATCGTTCTTCCAGGAGCCCGAACGCAGGACGTGCGATGAGCAGTCGCCGCCGGTCCATGCCGAGCCGTCGACCGGCGCACCCTGATAATTCTTGTGCCAGCAATCCTCGACCCATTGGTCGACGCCGCCACCCATATCGTGGAGTCCGAATGGATTGGGCTTGAAGCTGCCCACCTTCGCCGGCTGCTCGGCCGCGAGGTCGCCGCAATCCTTGCATCCGGCCATGCCCGGCTGCAGCTTGTCGCCCCACCAGTACTTTGTTTGCGTACCGCCGCGAGCCGCGTATTCCCATTCGGCCTCGCTCGGGAGCCGGTACTGCTTTTTCGTCGCCTGCGACAGAAAGACGGCATATTGCTGCGCGTCGGTCCAGCTCACATTGCTGACCGGTGCATCGTCCTTGCCGGTCGCGGTGAAACCACACGCGTTCGCAGCCGCGCATTCGTTCCACTCCCGCACCGTCACCGGATATTTTCCGATCGAGAACGGCTTGATCGTGACCTGGTGGACGGGACGCTCGGTCGGATCGTCGTTGCTTCCCATCGCGAAGCTGCCGCCGCGAATGGCGATCATTTCGGGCTCGCGCACCGGCGTCGCGGACGGGCTTGGCGCCGGCGCGGGCGATGAAGGCGCCGAAGCCAATGAGGGAGATGGTTGCGGCGCCTGCGTCGCCACGTCGCGCGGCGGAGCTTGCGGGACGGGGGATGGCGCCGGAGAGGCGGCGGGTGCTGCGAGCTGCTCGCCCACCCTGCCCTGAGGCCGTGCCAGCAAATACCAGAGTGCGCCGGCGGCAATGACGAGCAGCGTGATGGCCAGGAGAAAGATCAGCGCGTTCTCGCGCTGGCTCCTCGTCTTGCCGACGGCATCTGCATCCGGCAGCACGCGATAGACCCGCACGGGATCGGTGATGTTCTTGACCTTGCGGTCGCCGAGCGACTCATAACCGCACACGATCTTGTGCTTGATCTGCTCGTAGATCGCGCCGGAGATGTAGACCTGCCCCGGCTCCGCGATGCCCTCGATACGCGTGGCGATGTTGACGCCGTCACCATAGATGTCGTCCGGCTCCACGATGACGTCGCCGAGATTGACGCCAATCCGATATTCGAGCCGGGAATGCCTGGGAACCGAGGCGTTGCGGCCGACGAGATTCTGCTGGATGACGATGCTGCATCGAACGGCCTCCACGGGACTGTCGAAAATGGCGATGAAGCCGTCGCCGGTCGTCTTCACCAAGCTTCCATGGTGCTCGATGATGCTGGGCTGAATGAGATCTCGTTCGATCCGCTTGACGCGAACATGCGTGCCTTCCTCGTCGGCCTGCATCAACCGGCTGTAGGAGGCGATGTCGCCGACGATGATCGCGGCGAGACGACGAGGCATTCCGCTGTGCGGCGGCGGCTCATCCTGATTTCCGGATCTGAAGTTGCGAATTTCGCCCATGCGGGGGACTCCACAAACTTGCGAGGCAACCGCAGCCTACGACCGCCAGAGGCGTTCGTCTGTGAAGGCTATCACATTGACGAACCGAGACAATGTCGCAGCGATCGCCGGCGTCGGGTTCCGGAGACTCAAGGCCGTCACACCCATTGAACCTTCCTGATCGCAGCGATGACTAAGGCCCGGCCGGAGGCCGTTGGCCCGTATCGCCTGCACGATGGTCACACGAGCGACGTGCGGAGGTTGAACGCGCTGCACCTCGCTCGCGTCTAACGGACAGCAGCACTGTTGTGCTGCGGTGAAATTATCGCGCCCGAGGCCGTGTCATGAAGCTCCCTGTCATTGCCGCCCTGACTTTCGCTGCGCTGGCCGGCGCCGCCCATGCCGATGAGGCCGACGACATCCGGGAGGCCACCAAGGCCGAGGCCGACAGCTTCAACGCGCGTATGTATGCGGGCAGGCCGGGCGACAAGGCCTATGCCTGCTTCGTCCGCCGTTACGACGCCGAGCATCTGGCGCGCCACCCGAAGCAGAAGGTCGCCTCGATGAAGCTGCTGGTCTCCGCGGAGGTCGACAAGGAGGACAAGCAGCTCCACAACTCGTTCCGCCTCGGCTTCAGGTATCGCCATCGCAGCGGCGATTTCGATTCCAGCGGCTCCTGTAACCACGCCGCGTTCACCAAGGACGGCACCGAAATCCGCCTCGGCTGCGGCGTCGACTGCGAAGGCGGCGGCATCGGCGTGGCGCTGTCAAAGGACGACAAGTCGGCAATCGTGCGGCTCGAACGGGTCAGGGTCTGGCAGAACAACAAGCCCGATGACGACGCCGAACAGTCGCTGGTGGGCGGCGCCGACGACAGGATCTTTCGGCTCGACCGTGTCGATACCAGCGAGTGCGCTTCGCTGGTGACCGACCGCAAGGAACTCGCCGCGCTGCGCCACAAATGATATCTGTCCGGCAAGTCAGGCTAGGGAGGTCGCCATGAACCGCCGGAACATCTTATGGAGCGCCGTCTCGGCCCTGGGCGCGGCGCTTGGCGCCTCCAGCGCGAAGGCCGCGACCGAAGCCGGCGCGAGCAACAAGCTGAAGGTCGTCTATCATCTCAGCGATGCCGAGAAGGTCAATTTCGTGCTCGGCAACATCCAGAACCACATCGACGGCGTCGGCGGCCCCGAGCATGTGACGATCGCGCTGGTGATCCACGGCCCGGCGCTGAAGGCGTTTCACTCGGCGCAGGCCAACCCCGACGTCAGCAAGCGCGTCGGCGATTTCTCCAAGGACGGCGTCGAGCTCGCCGCCTGCGGCAACACGATGAAGGCGCAGAACGTCACGCTGAGCGAGCTGCTGCCGGGCTTCGTCAGTGCGGAGAAAGGCGGCGTGGTGCGCCTCGCCGAGCTGCAGTCGCAGGGGTATCTGTATTTGCGGCCGTAGGGGCAGCGGCGCCGCCACATCCCCCGTCCTTGCGAGGAGCGATCGTAGCCCGCATGGAGCGCAGAGTAATGCGGGAAAGGTCCCGGATTACGCTTCGCTCCATCCGGGCTACGAGGCCGGCTTCCGCCGTATCCTCTCATTGCGCTTGACTTACCCATAACTCCACAGTTATGAGTTTATTCATAACTCCCTGGTTATGGATTACCCATGTCCGCCGCCCCCGATCTCCTGTTCAGGACCCTCGCCGATCCGACGCGGCGGGCGATCTTCGAGCGGCTGTGCCGCGAGGGGGAGCAGACCGTCGGGGCGCTGACGGCGCGATCCGGAGTGTCCCAGCCGGCGGTCTCAAAACATCTCGGCGCCCTGAAGCAGGCCGGCCTGGTGCGCGACCGCCATGAAGGACGCCAGACCCACTACAGCGCGCGGCCCGGTGCGCTCAATCCGCTGATCGACTGGACCGGCCAGATGGCCGGGTTCTGGCAGAGGAGGCTCGACGCCCTCGACGATCTCCTGAAGAGGATGGACCAATGAACGAACCTGCCGAGACTCGCACCGTCGTCATCGAGCGCGAATTTGCCTTTCCGGCCGAGCGGATCTGGCGCGCGCTGACGCAGCCGCATCTGATCGAGGAATGGCTGATGAAGAACGACTTCAAGCCGACCGTCGGCCATCGCTTCAACCTGCGCGGCGAATGGGGCGGCGTGCTGGACTGCGAGGTGCTCACCATCGAGCCGCAGAAGACGCTCGCCTACACCTGGAATTTCTCGCACGAGGATGCCGCCTTCGATCTCAAGAGCGTGGTGACCTTCACGCTGACGCCGACCGGCGCAGGCACGCATCTGCGCGTCGAGCAGGCGGGCTTCAGCCCGACGCAGAAGCAGGCTTTTGGCGGCGCGCATGCCGGCTGGAAGCAGTTTTTGGCCAGGCTGGACGAAGTCCTGGCGCGGCCGGATTGAGCGCAGCCATTTCGATCATTGCAGAGGAGGTCCCGTTGAAGATGTGGATTCGACAAATCCATCGCTGGCTGTCCATCGCCTTCACCCTCGCGGTGATCGCGAACATCGTCGCCATGACGATGCAGCTCGATGCCGCCTGGATCGGCTTCCTGGCGCTCGTCCCGCTGATCCCGCTGCTCGCGACCGGGCTCTATCTGTTCGCGCTGCCTTATCTCGGCCGGCATAGCGGTGCTCACAGCGAGGCCAGGTCGTGAAGAAAGCGGCGGCGGCGAAGAAAAGCAGCGCGAAGGCGGCGGACGGGGCCTCGCCCTCCAGGCTGATCGACGGCCGGATCAAGGAGCTCGGCGACTGGCGCGGCGAGATGCTGGCGCGAATCCGCGGCCTGATCAGGGAAGCCGATCCTGACGTCGTCGAGGCGTGGAAATGGCGCGGCGTTCCCGTGTGGGAGCACGACGGCATCATCTGCACCGGCGAGACCTACAAGGACGTGGTGAAGCTGACCTTCGCCAAGGGCGCCGCGCTGGAGGATCCCGCGGGCCTGTTCAATTCCAGCCTCGACGGCAATTTGCGCCGCGCGATCGATATTCGCGAGGGCGAAAGGGTCGACGGGAAGGCGTTGAAGGCGCTGATCCGCGCGGCGGTGGAGCTGAATGGGTCAAAGGCCAAAGGCAAATCCGCCAAGCGATCGGACTGAAGTCCTACCGGATTTGTTTGCTGCGCGTGCACGGCCGATGCACCCGGGCCGTCGCCCTTCGAGGCTTGTTCAACGGCGCATTTGCGCCGCTGAACAAGCACCTCAGGGTGACGGCGAGGGCTAGCGCTAGTCTCTCAATACCTCATCGCCTCATGTGCCGCCTTCAAGCCACCGCGGCGGGAATCGGGCGCGGGCTCACGACGTATTCGCGCAGGACCTTGTCGTTGGTGTCGACCTCGATCAGCGCGACATCGTAGGTCCAGAGATCGGCGAGATGCTGCAACACGCGCTTGGCATCGGTCTCGTTGAGCTGCGAGCCCTTGATGACGTGGTGATGCAGGATCAGGCGGCGGTCGCCGGAGAGATCGACGTCGACCACCTCGATATTGGCGTCGATGAAGCCGACGTCGTGCTGCCGCGCCAGCTCGCGGCGGACGCGGCGGAAGCCGCGCTCGTCATGGATGGCATCGACCCGGATGCCGGCGCGCTCCTCGGGATCGTCGTGCAGATGGAACATGCGGAAGTGCCGCATCAATCTGGGGCTCAGGAACTGGCCGATGAAGCTCTCGTCGCGGTAATTGGCCCAGACGTCGCGCAGCACGCCCATGACATCGTTCCTGCCGGCAATGTCGGGGAACCATTCGCGGTCCTCGTCTTCCGGCCTGGTGACGATGCGCTCGATGTCCTGCATCACGGCAAAGCCGAGCGCGTAAGGATTGAAGCCGGAGAAGCGGGGATCGTCGAATTCGGGCTGGAACACCACGTTGGTGTGCGATCCCAGGAATTCGAGGAAGTTGCCGTCGCTGATGCGCCCCTGCTCGTGCAGCTTGGTCATGATGCGATAGTGGACGTAGGTCGCCGTCCCCTCGTTCATCACCTTGGTCTGGCTCTGCGGATAGAAATACTGCGCGATGTGGCGGACGATGCGCAGCAGCTCGCGCTGCCAGGGCGCCAGCCGCGGCGCGCTCTTCTCCAGGAAATAGAGCAAATTCTCCTGCGGCAGGCCGAGCAGCTTGCGGCGGCGCTCGATGCTGAGCGCGGACCGGCTCTTGGTCGCGCCCTTGGGGACTGTGCGCCAGAGATCGTTGAAGACCTCCTCCTCGTGCTGGCGGCGGCGCCCTGCCCGCTTCTCCTCGGCGCGCAGATCGAGCTTCTTCTTGCCGGGATAACGGTCGATGCCATGCGACATCAGCGCATGCGCGGCATCGAGCGTGCGCTCGACCTCGACGCGGCCGTAGCGATCCTCGCATTGCATGACGTAGTTCTTGGCGAAGTCGAGATAGTCCAGGATGCCGTCGGCATCGGTCCACTGCTTGAACAGATAATTGTTCTTGAAGAAATGGTTGTGGCCGAAGGCGGCGTGCGCGATCACCAGCGCCTGCATCGTCGCCGTGTTCTCCTCCATCAGATAGGAGATGCAGGGCGAGGAGTTGATCACGATCTCATAGGCGAGCCCCATCAGGCCCTTGCGATAGGATGCCTCGTGGAACGCAAAGTGCTTGCCGAACGACCAGTGCTTGTAGAACAAGGGCATGCCGACCGACGAATAGGCGTCCAGCATCTGCTCGGCGGTGATGACCTCGATCTGGTTCGGATAGACGTCGAGCCCGAGATCCTTCAACGCCACCTCCTCGCAGGCATCGGTGATGCGCTGCAAGGTGTGGAAATCCCAATCGGCGCCTTCGAACAATCGTTCCGTCATGGAGCAGTCTTCTCCTGGGCAGTTTCGCGGCGCTGGAACAAATCGTGGAACACCGGAAAGATCTCGCTGCGCTCCGAGACCTTGCGCATCGAGAGCGGTGCGCCGCCGGTGCGCAGGCGCTCATAGAGGGTCCAGAGCGAGGAGTCGGAGAGATCGAAGGCGCTGCCGCCGGATTCCCCGACCTCGAGATAGGCGAAGAACTGGCAGACCGGCAGGATCTTGTCGGTCAGCAGCAGGCCCGTGAGCTCGCCGTCGGAATAGGAATTGTCGCCGTCGGAGGCTTGCGCGGCGTAGATGTTCCAGTCCGCGGGATTGAAGCGCTCGCGCACGATCTCGTGCATCGCCTGCAGCGCGCTGGAGACCAGCGTGCCGCCCGAGGCGGGACCGTAGAAGAAGGTCTGCTCGTCCACCTCCTCGGCGCGATCGGTGTGCCGGATGAAGACGATCTCGACATGCTTGTAGCGGCGCTTCAGGAAGACGTAGAGCAGCATGTAGAAGCGCTTGGCGAGGTCCTTCATGTGCTCGGACATCGAGCCGGAGACGTCCATCAGGCAGAACATCACGGCCTGCGCGACCGGCTTCGGCACGGTCTCGAAACGGCGGTAGCGGATGTCGAGCGGATCGATGAAGGGAATGCGCTTGGACTTCGCCTTCAGCCTTTCCAGCTCGGCGACCAGCTCTACCCGTTCATCCTCGTCGGTGCAGGCGGCGATCGCCGCCTCCAGCTCCTCGATCTCCTCCTTGCGGGGACGCTTGAGCGCGATGCGGCGCGCCAGAGCTAGCCGGACAGTCCGGCTGACCGAAATGTTGGCGGGCGAGCCCGACGTGGTGTAGCCGGCGCGCTGGATGCCCTCGCTCTCGGTCTGCGCGATCTTGCGCTTGGCGAGATCCGGCAGCTCGAGGTCGTCGAGGAAGAGATCGACGAATTCGTCGCGGCTGAGGACGAAGCGGAACGCGTCCTCGCTGTCGCCTTCGCCGGGACCAGAGTCCTTGGCGCTGCCCTGGCCAGAGCGCTGCAGATAGTCGCCCTCGATGAACTTCTTGTTCCCGGGCAGCACCATGTCGCGCGTTCCGCCTTCGCGGCGGAAGCGCGGCTCGTGCATCCCGTCCAGCGGGATCGTGACCTCACCACCCTCCAGGACGTCCTTGATGTCGCGTTCCTGCGAGGTCTTCTTGACGGCGCCCTGCACCAGGGATTTGGCCCGACGCAAGAACCGCTGCCGGTTCTCAAGACTCTTGCCGCCTGGATTCAGGCGCCTGTCAATGATGTGAATGGGCACTTTTCCATCCGCCTCAACCGGCCTGCTTCACGCGCATGTACCATTCGACGAGCCGGCGAACCTGACGCTCGGTGTAGCCGCGCTCCACCATGCGTGCGACGAACTCGCCGTGCTTCTTCTCCGTCTCGCCGTCCTTCTTCGACCCGAAGGAGATGACCGGAAGCAGGTCCTCGACCTGGGAGAATATCCGCTTTTCGATCACGTCGCGAATCTTCTCGTAGGAGGTCCAGGTCGGATTCTTGCCGGCATTCTGTGCTCTGGCCCGTAACGAGAACTTGACCACCTCGTTGCGGAAATCCTTCGGATTGGCAATGCCGGCCGGCTTTTCGATCTTGGTCAACTCCTGGTTCAACAGTTCGCGATCGAGCAACTGGCCGGTGTCCGGATCCTTGAAATCCTGGTCCTCGATCCAGGCATCGGCGTAATCCACATAGCGGTCGAACAGATTCTGGCCGTAATCCGAGTAGGATTCGAGATAAGCCTTCTGGATCTCGTTGCCGATGAACTCGGCATAGCGCGGTGCCAACTCCGCCTTGATGAACTCCAGGTAACGTTTCTCGGTTTCCTCCGGCAGCTGCTCGCGGCGGATCGCCTGTTCCAGCGCGTACATCAGGTGCACGGCATCGGCGGCGACCTCCTGCGGATCGTGGTTGAAGGTCGCAGCCAGGATCTTGAAGGCGAAGCGGGTGGACACGCCGTCCATGCCTTCGTCGACACCGGCGGCATCCCGGTATTCCTGGACGCTTCGTGCCTTGGGATCGGATTCCTTCAGGCTTTCGCCGTCGTAAACCCGCATCTTGGCGAACAGCGTGGAATTCTCGTGCTTGCGCAGGCGCGACATCACCGAGAACCGAGCCATCGTTTCCAGTGTCGACGGCGCGCACGGCGCAGACGCCAGCTCCGAACCCTGGATCAGCTTCTCGTAGATCTTCTGCTCTTCGGTGACCCGCAGCACATACGGCACCTTGATCACGCAGATGCGGTCGATGAAGGCTTCGTTGTTCTTGTTGGCCTTGAAGCTCGCCCACTCCGCCTCGTTGGAGTGCGCGAGAATGACGCCGGTGAACGGGATCGCGCCGATATTCTCGGTGCCAATGTAGTTGCCCTCCTGCGTTGCGGTGAGCAGCGGGTGCAGCATCTTGATCGGCGCCTTGAACATCTCGACGAATTCAAGGATGCCCTGGTTGGCGCGATTGAGGCCGCCGGAATAGCTGTAGGCATCGGGATCGTTCTGCGCGTAGGTCTCGAGCTTGCGGATGTCGACCTTGCCGACCAGCGAGGAGATGTCCTGGTTGTTCTCGTCACCCGGCTCGGTCTTGGAGACCGCGATCTGGCGCAGCCGCGACGGCTGGATTTTTGCGACCCGGAACTGGGAAATGTCGCCGCCGAAGGCTTCCAGCCGCTTGTAGCACCACGGACTCATCAGGCCAGTGAGGCGCCGGCGCGGAATGCCGTACTTCTCTTCCAGCATCGGCCCGAGATTATCGGGATCGAACAGGCTGAGCGGGCTTTCAAAGACGGGCGAGAGTTCGTCGCCGGCTTTGAGCACGTAGATCGGCTGCACTTCCATCAGCGACTTGAGCCGCTCGGCGAGCGAGGATTTGCCGCCGCCGACCGGGCCGAGCAAATAGAGGATCTGCTTGCGCTCTTCGAGACCCTGCGCCGCGTGGCGGAAGAAACCGACGATGCGCTCGATGGTTTCTTCCATGCCATAGAAGCCGGCGAAGGCCGGATAGGTGCGGATCGTGCGGTTCAAAAAAATACGGCCAAGGCGTGGGTCCTTGGCCGTGTCAATCGTCTGCGGATCGCCGATCGCTGCTAGTAGTCGCTCGGCCGCGTTGGCGTATTTCATGGGATCGCTTCGACACGATTCCAGATATTCAGCCATCGACATGTCGTGCTGGCTTCTCGCCTCGAACGACCGAGCGAAAGCGTTGAATAGAGAATCGTTGTACATGATCCCTCTCCGCGTGAGTTCCGCTACAAGCTGAAACGAAAGCAGTTACCGGACCGTTCCTCAGGCCGTTTCGAATCAGCGTGAGCACATGACGATCATTGGACACCCGCGTGCCAACACGACGCAACGCACAACGTAGGCACTCCATGAGTTACGAACAGGCACATGCCTGTAATTTGTGCGAATCTCTATCTATATTGGCTCATTTCCAGAAAATGTCACTTGGTCGCAACATCCGGGCATTCCCGGAGGCTGTGTCCATCCGGCAATGCAGCATAGCGATCCGGGCGCGGCGAACTTATGACACTTGTACGGCGAAGCTTTGGGGGCCGCGTTCATCTTCCTGCTGCAATGCGGTGTGCGCGCTGCTGGCAGCGTGGCAGTCGCGACAGGCGTGCAGCAATGTATCAAAATCGGTCGCCAGGCCCTCCGAGCGGATGACGATGCGACCATCCTGCGCGCCCCGGGCCAGGGAGGGAATGGCGCACAGCTGGCGGCGCAATGCCGGCGACGGCGTCAGCACGATCGTCTCGTGGCCGCGGTATTCTTCAGCCGAAATCTCCGCGATCGACTCCCACGGCAGAAATTCATTGCCGATGCGGAGATCGCGGATGCCGTAGGGGGTGACGACCACCACGGCTGCTCGCTCGGCGGGAAGCATCCAGATCAGCCACGTCTGGCTGACGGGGCGAGACGGCTGTCGCTACGCAAAGCGACTTCACGCCAAGCGATTTCGGCCGCGTTCTCCGGCCAAGTTTTACGCAACACCTGCCACTCTCGCCTGGATCGCCATGATCGCGACGGAGTTACACTGGAGGGTATGACCCTGATTGGTTCCCTCCCGGTAGCATGTACGCTACAGGATAGCGCGTCAGGACCGGCGCGGAAACCCCTCGCCCGCAGGCTTGGAGATAAATAAGCATCATGAATCCCGTCAAAGAACTGGAAAAGCACGGACAGGCCGTCTGGCTGGACTTCCTGGCTCGCGGTTTCATCGCCAAGGGCGACCTGAAGCGGCTGATCGACACCGACGGCGTCAAGGGCGTCACCTCCAATCCGTCGATCTTCGAGAAGGCGATCGGCAGCTCCGACGAATATGACGCCTCGATCGGCAAGGCGCTGAAGCGCGGCGACCGGACCGTGGCCGACCTGTTCGAGGCGGTCGCGATCGAGGACATCCAGAATGCCGCCGACGTGCTGCGCCCGGTCTATGATCGCCTCGAGGGCCAGGACGGCTTCGTCAGCCTGGAAGTGTCGCCCTATCTGGCGATGGACACCGCCGGCACCGTCGCCGAGGCGCGCCGGCTGTGGAAGGACGTGGGTCGCAAGAACCTGATGGTGAAGGTGCCGGCGACGCCGGAAGGCCTGCCGGCGATCGAACAGCTGATCGGCGAAGGCATCAGCATCAACATCACGCTGCTGTTCTCGAAGGCGGTCTATCTCGAGGTCGCCGAAGCCTATCTCGCCGGCCTCGAGAAATACGTCGCCGGCGGCGGCGATCCGTCGCATGTCGCGAGCGTGGCGAGCTTCTTCGTCAGCCGGATCGACTCGGCGGTCGACAAGCAGCTCGACGAGAAGATCGCCCGCGCCAATGATCCGTCGGAGAAGGAGCGGCTTGCCGCGCTGAAGGGCAAGGTCGCGATCGCCAATGCCAAGCTCGCCTACCAGGATTACAAGCGCCTGTTCACAGGTTCGCGCTGGCAGAAGCTCGCCGCCAAGGGCGCCAGGCCGCAGCGCATGCTTTGGGCCTCCACCGGCACCAAGAACAAGGACTACAGCGACGTCCTCTATGTCGAGGAGCTGATCGGCCCCGACACCATCAACACCATGCCGCCGGCGACGCTGGATGCGTTCCGCGACCACGGCAAGCCGCGCGACAGCCTGGAAGAGGATGTCGATGACGCCAGGCGCGTGCTGGAGGAGCTGGAGCGCTCCGGCATCTCCCTCGATGCGATCACCGAGGAGCTGGTCAAGGACGGCGTCAAGCTGTTCGCCGACGCCGCCGACAAGCTCTACGGCGCCGTCGCGCACAAGCGTGCCACCGTGCTGGGGCCCGCGCTCGACCGCCAGTTTCTCTCGCTCGGCGATGGCCTCGGCAAGGCCGTGGCTGAGAGCACCGAGGAGTGGCGCGCCTCAGCCAAGATCCGCAGGCTCTGGCAGCGCGACAAGTCAGTGTGGACCGGCACGGACGAGGACAAATGGCTCGGCTGGCTCGACAGCGCCGCCAAGGCCGACATTGCCGACTACGAGGATTATGCCGGCCGCGTGAAGGGCCAGAAATTCTCCGACGCCGTCGTGCTCGGCATGGGCGGATCGAGCCTGGGCCCCGAGGTGCTGGCCGAGACCTTTGGCAAGAAGCCCGGCTTCCCCAAGCTGCATGTGCTTGATTCCACCGATCCCGCGCAGGTGCGGGCGATGGAAGGGAAGATCGACATCGCCAACACCGTGTTCATCGTCTCCAGCAAGTCCGGCGGCACCACCGAGCCGAACGCGATGAAGGACTATTTCCATGAGCAGGTCGCCAAGGCGGTCGGAACCAAGGTGAAGACCGGCCATCGCTTCATCGCGGTGACCGATCCCGGCTCGTCGCTGGAGAAGGCGGCAAAGAAGCTGAACTACGCCCGCATCTTCCACGGCGAGCCCTCGATCGGCGGACGCTATTCGGTGCTCTCGCCGTTCGGTCTGGTGCCGGCGGCGACCGCGGGCATCGACGTCA
Source organism: Bradyrhizobium sp. SZCCT0231 (assembly GCF_018130245.1). Taxonomy (GTDB): domain Bacteria; phylum Pseudomonadota; class Alphaproteobacteria; order Rhizobiales; family Xanthobacteraceae; genus Bradyrhizobium; species Bradyrhizobium japonicum_F. The sequence continues at coordinate 114,293 of NZ_JAFCKP010000015.1, read as the reverse complement.
AGACCTTCGTCAAGCATGCGCTCGCGATGGCCCGCTCCTGCGGGCCGGACGTGCCGCCATCCGAGAACCCGGGCGTGCAGCTCGGGCTTGCCATGGGCCTCGCCGGGCTCGAAGGCCGCGACAAGGTGACGATCCTGGCGTCGAAGAAGATTGCCGATTTCGGCGCCTGGGCCGAGCAGCTCATCGCGGAATCAACCGGCAAGGAGGGCAAGGGCCTGATCCCGATCGAGGGCGAGCCGCTGGGCGATCCCTCGGTCTACGGCAACGATCGCTTCTTCATCGACATCCGCATCGATGGCGAAGCGGACGCCGCCCACGACTCCAAGCTTGCCGCCATCGAAGCGGCCGGCCATCCCGTGGTGCGCATCGTCATGAAGTCGGTCGACCATCTCGGCCAGGAGTTCTTCCGCTTCGAGATGGCGACGGCCGTGGCGGGCTCGATCCTCGGCATCAACCCGTTCGACCAGCCGGACGTGGAAGCGGCCAAGATCAAGACCCGCGAGCTCACCGCCGCGTTCGAGAAGACCGGCGCGTTGCCGGAAGAGCAGCCGGTGGTCAGCACGGATGAGGCCGATCTCTACACCGACGAGGCCAACGCGGCGGCGCTGCGCGCGGCCGGCGCCAACGGCGATCTCAGCTCCTGGCTGAAGGCGCATCTCTCCCGCTCGAACCATGGCGACTATGTCGCCCTGCTCGGCTACATCGCGCGTGACAAGGCGACGATCGACGCGCTCCAGGCCATGCGGCTCGAGGTGCGCGAGAAGCGGCATGTCGCGACCTGCGCCGAGTTCGGACCGCGCTTTCTGCACTCGACGGGACAGGCCTACAAGGGCGGGCCCGACAGCGGCGTGTTCCTCCAGATCACGGCCGACGATGCCAAGGATCTGCCGGTGCCGGGCCAGAAGGCCAGCTTCGGCGTGATCAAGGCGGCGCAGGCGCGCGGCGATTTCGACGTGCTCACCGAACGGGGCCGGCGTGCGCTGCGCGTGCACTTGAAGGGCGGGCTCAAGAAGGGTCTTCTGGCCCTCAACGCGGCGCTCAACGACGCGCTGAACTAAGGGAATGATGCAGATGCAACTCGGCATGATCGGCCTCGGCCGAATGGGCGGCAACATCGTTCGCCGCCTGATGCGCCAGGGCCATTCGACCGTGGTCTACGACAAGGACGCCAAGGCCGTCGCCGGCCTTGCCGCAGACGGCGCGGTCGGCTCGGCGACGCTGGAGGAGTTCGTCGCGAAGCTGGAGCGGCCACGCACGGCCTGGGTGATGCTGCCGGCAGGGCGCATCACCGAGACCACGATCGAGACGATCGCTGGCGTGATGCAGGCTGGCGACGTCATCATCGACGGCGGCAACACGTTCTGGCAGGACGACGTCCGCCGCGGCAAGGCGCTGAAGGAGCGCGGCATCCATTATGTCGACGTCGGAACCTCCGGCGGCGTCTGGGGCCTCGACCGCGGCTATTGCATGATGATCGGCGGCGAGAAGCAGGTGGTCGACCGGCTCGATCCGATCTTCGCCGCGCTCGCGCCCGGCGCCGGCGACATCCCACGTACGGAAGGACGCGAGGGGCGCGATCCCCGCATCGAGCAGGGCTACATCCATGCCGGCCCCGTGGGCGCCGGTCACTTCGTCAAGATGATCCACAACGGCATCGAATACGGCCTGATGCAGGCCTACGCCGAAGGTTTCGACATTCTCAAGAATGCCAATATCGAGGCCCTGCCGGCAGATCACCGCTACGATTTCGATCTCGCCGACATCGCCGAAGTGTGGCGGCGCGGCAGCGTGATCCCGTCCTGGCTGCTCGACCTCACCTCGACCGCACTCGCCGACAGCCCGCTTCTGTCGGAATATTCCGGCTTCGTCGAGGATTCCGGCGAAGGTCGCTGGACCGTGAACGCCGCGATCGACGAGGCGGTGCCGGCCGAAGTCTTGACCGCGGCGCTCTACACACGTTTCCGTTCCCGCAAGGAACACACCTTCGCCGAAAAAATTCTCTCCGCGATGCGTGCGGGTTTCGGCGGCCACAAGGAGCCGAAGCAGCCGGGCGCTTCGAAACCAAAGTAACGAGTAGACCAAGCGAAGGCCGACAGTTCGTGACAAAAGACCCGCAAGCCAAGCGCAAGCCGGAAAATTGCGCCTTCGTCATCTTTGGCGTGACCGGCGACCTCACCCATCGCCTGGTGATGCCCTCGCTCTACAATCTGGCGGCCGAGCACCTGTTGCCGGAAAAATTCTGCGTCGTCGGGGTCGCCCGCAGGAGCCAATCGGATGATGAGCTGCGCGACAGCCTGCTGAAGGGCCTGCGTCAGTTCGCGACGCGGCCCGTGGACGACGACATCGCCAAGAAGCTGCTGGAATGCGTGACCTTCGTCGAGGCCGACGCAAAGGATCCGCCCTCCTTCGACCGCCTGCGCGAGCATCTGGATTCGCTGGAATGCGCGCAGGAGACCGGCGGCAACCGCCTGTTCTATCTGGCAACGCCGCCCGCCGCCTTTGCGCCGACCGCGCGCGAGCTCGGCCGCACCGGCATGACGAAGGAGAACGGCACCTGGCGGCGCCTGGTGATCGAAAAACCGTTCGGCACCGACCTCGCCTCGGCGCGCGCGCTCAACGCCGAACTTTTGAAGATCATGGAGGAGCACCAGATCTACCGGATCGATCACTATCTCGGCAAGGAGACGGTGCAGAACATCCTGGTGCTGCGCTTTGCCAACGGCATGTTCGAGCCGATCTGGAATCGCAACCACATCGACCACGTCCAGATCACGGTCGAGGAGAAGCTCGGCGTCGGGCATCGCGGCGGCTTCTATGATGCCACCGGCGCGTTGCGCGACATGGTGCCGAACCATCTGTTCCAGCTGATGTCGCTGGTGGCCATGGAGCCGCCGACCCGTTTCGATGCCCATTCGGTCCGTTCGGAGAAGGCGGAGGTGCTCACGGCGATCCAGCGGCCGAGCCGGGAGGAAGCGCTGAGGAGCTCGGTGCGCGCGCAATATCTCGCGGGCCGCATCGGCGACGAGGAGATGCCGGACTATCGCAAGACCGCGGACGTCAAGTCGGGCAGCACCACCGAAACCTATGTCGCGCTGAAGCTGATGATCGACAATTGGCGCTGGGCCGGCGTGCCGTTCTATCTGCGCACCGGCAAGGCGCTGGGGCACAAGCGCACCGAGGTGGCGATCAAGTTCAAGCAGGCGCCGCTCTCGATGTTCTCAGGCACGGCGGTCGACCGCCTGTCGCAGAACTTCCTCACCATCGGCATCGCCCCCACTGAGACCATCGAGCTCCAGTTCAACGCCAAGATTCCGGGGCCAAGCGTCACGATCGACGGCGTCGAGATGAAGTTCCGCTACGGCGACTATTTCCGGGCCGATCCCTCGACCGGCTACGAGACGCTGATCTACGACTGCATGATCGGCGACAACATCCTGTTCCAGCGCGCCGACGGCGTCGAGGCGGGCTGGCAGGCGGTGCAGCCGTTCCTGGACGCCTGGAAGAGCGCCGGCACCAACGGCATCGAAACCTATGAAGCCGGCAGCGACGGCCCCAACTGCGCCGACGAGCTGCTGCGGCGCGATGGGCGAAGCTGGCGGAAATACTCGTGATTGCGGCCGGACAGCCGAAGCTGATCGTCGAAGCCGACGCCGAAGCTCTCGCCCGCGCCGCGGCCGAACGGGTGATGGCGCGGATCGCGGCCAATCCCGGACGGATCGCGATCTGCCTCACCGGCGGCTCCAGTCCGAAGCAGCTCTATCAATTGCTCGGCAGCGATGCCTGGCGCGGCAGGATTCCATGGGACCGCGTGCACTGGTTCATCGGCGACGAGCGCTTCGTGCCCGAAAGCGATCCCCTCAACAACATGGCGGTCGCGCGCGCGGCGTTTCTCGACCGCCATGCGCCCGCCGGCCATATCCACCCGATTCCCACCACGGCTGACAATCCCGATGCCGGCGCGGGAGCCTATGCACACGAGCTGCAGGCCTTCTATGGCGCGGACCAGCTCGATCCGGGGCGCCCGCTGTTCGACCTCGTTCTGATGGGCGCGGGGCCGGACGGCCACACCGCCTCGCTGTTTCCCGGTTATCCCGAGCTCGAGGAGACCCGACGCTGGGTCGTCGGCGTCGCCAAAGCCAATGTCGCACCGTTCGTGCCGCGGGTCTCGCTCACCCTGCCCGTTCTGGCCTCCTGCCGGGAGATGCTGTTCGAGATTGCCGGGCACGACAAGCGGCCGATCTTGACGCGCCTCTTCAATGGCGAGAATCTGCCGGCCTTACGCGCGCGCTCGAATGGTGAGACCATCTGGCTGGTCGATCAGGCCGCGCTTCCGGAGGAAATTCGTGGGCCGCGTTGAAGCACCTTGTGCATTGATCGTGATGGGCGTGTCGGGTTCGGGCAAGAGCACGGTTGCGAAGGCACTCGGCGAGCGGCTCGGCTGGCGGTTCGAGGACGGCGACAGCTTTCATCCCGCCAGCAATGTCGAGAAAATGCGGGCCGGCCATCCGCTCACCGACGAAGACCGCTGGCCCTGGCTGAACGCCATCGCCGACGAGATCGCGCTCGTGTGCGGACGCGGCGAGCACGTCATCATCGCCTGCTCGGCGCTGAAGCACGCCTACCGCGACGTGCTGCTGCGCGGTCGCGACGACGTCCGCTTCGTCTTCCTGAAGGGCACGAAAGAGCTGATCGCCGAACGGCTGGCGCAGCGCAAGGGACACTTCATGCCGCCCGGACTGCTGACGAGCCAGTTCAACACGCTGGAACCGCCGGAGGCGGGCGAGCACGTCGTCACCGTCTCGATCGACGAATCCGTCGAAGCGATCGTGGACGGCGTGGTGCGCCAATTGAAGCTGAGCGGTGCGATACCGAAGGTCCTGCCATGACGCAAATTTCACTCGTGGTGTCCGACGTCGACGGCACGCTGCTGACCAAGGACAAGACGCTGACGGCGCGCGCGACGTCCGCGGTGCAGCGGCTGCACAAGGCCGGCATCGGCTTCACCATCACGTCCAGCCGCCCTGCGATCGGCATGCGCTTCCTGATCGAGCCGCTGGCGCTGTGGCTGCCGGTCGGCCCGTTCAACGGCTCCTCGATCGTCGATCCCGAGATGAGGCCGGTCGAGCAGCACCTGATTCCGCCGGGCGCCGCCGAGCGCTCCTTACAGATCCTCCGCGACTACGGCGCCGATATCTGGCTGTTCACCACCGACCAATGGCTGATCGACAATCCCAGCGGCAGCTACGTCGGCCACGAGCAGCACACGATCCGCGCCGATCCCACCATCGTGTCCGATTTCTCGCCGTATCTGTCGAGCGCCTGCAAGATCGTCGGCGCCAGCGCCGATGCCGCGGGGCTCGCGGCCTGCGAGAAAGCGATGCAGGAGGCGCTCGGCCGCGAGGCCACTGCAGTGCGTTCGCAGACCTACTATCTCGACATCACCCCGCCCGGCTTCGACAAGGGCACGTTCGTCGAGGCCATGGCCAGGCGCCTCGACATCTCAACGGACGCCATTGCCACCATCGGCGACATGCAGAACGACCTCGCCATGTTCCGCGTCAGCGGCACCTCGATCGCGATGGGCAACGCCGCCGACAACGTCAAGGACGAGGCGACGCATGTCACAGCGAGCAACGAGCAGGACGGTTTCGCCGAGGCGATGGAGATGATCTTGAAGCGGAATGGGGTCGGCTGAGCTGGATCGCATCGAGTTGATGGAACGATCGCATATGACCCGTGGCGGCGGCCTGCACGCACGCCTCGTCCTTCGAGACGGCGCTTACACGCCTCCTCAGGATGAGGCTAATCAGCGTCAGTGCCCGTTGAAACTGCAGCCACGCACTCCGTCCTCATCCTGAGGAGCCCGCCTAAAGCGGGCGTCTCGAAGGATGGCCGCAGGGAAAAGCTCTCAAATGCGATAGCCCTGCCCCGCAAGCGGGAGAGGGAGCGCACCTCCGCTCTGGATGCGATTGCGATACCCACGGTCACTACTGCGACCGCTGCATCGCCGGCTTCTCGCTGCGCAGCCTTGCTGCCGACAAATTATGTGCCGTGTTGATCAGCGCGATGTGGGTCAGCGCCTGCGGGAAGTTGCCGGTCTGGCGACCGGCCACGGAATCGTATTCCTCGGCGAATAGCCCGACATCGTTCGCGATGCCGACCACGCGATCGAACAATCCTTGCGCCTTGTCGAGATTGCCCGACAGCACATAGGCGTCTGCCAGCCAGAGGCTGCAGGCGAGGAACGCACCTTCGAGCGGCGGCTGCCCGGCAGGCAGCTCGCGCGGATCGTGCCGCAGCACGAAACCGTCGCGCATCAGGCGCTTCTCGACGGCGGCGATGGTGCCGCAGATGCGCGGATCCGATGGCGGCAGGAAGCCGACCCCCGGCAGCAGCAGCACGCTGGCATCGAGCAGTTTTGAGCCATAGGATTCGACGAAGGCGCCCGCCTCCGCGTCAAACCCCTTGTTGCAGACGTCGCGATGAATGGCTTCGCGTAAGGCGCGCCAATGCAGCAGCGGCGCCTTGAAGCCAAACGTCTCGGCGCTCTTGATGCCGCGGTCGAAGGCGACCCAGGTCATCACCTTGGAAAAGACATAATGCTTGGGCTGTCCGCGCCGCTCCCAGATGCCATGGTCGGGCCGGTCCCAGACCTCGGCCAGATGATTGAGCACGGCGCATTCCAGCGCCCAGCTCTGCTCGTCGAGCTTGAGCCTGGCCATGCGCGACTGGTGGAAGGCATCGATCAACTCGCCGTAGACGTCGAGCTGGAGCTGCGCGTGCGCGGCGTTGCCGATGCGCACCGGCCGCGCGCCCTCGTAGCCCCTGAGCCAGCCCGCTTCCCATTCGAGCAGCCGTCGCTGGCCCCAGATGCCGTACATGATTTGCATGTTCGCCGGCGAGCCGGCGGCCGCGCGCAGCAGCCAATTGTGCCAGGCCGCGGCTTCCTCGGTGTAGCCCGAGTTCATCAGCGCCAGCAGCGTGAAGGTGGCGTCGCGCAGCCAGCAGAAGCGGTAGTCCCAGTTCCTGCTTCCCCCGAGCTTTTCCGGCAAGGATGTGGTGGGTGCCGCGACGATGCCGCCGGTCGGAGCAAAGGTCAGCGCCTTCAGCGTGATCAGCGAACGCAAGACGAGGTCTTGATAGCCGCCGTCGCGGGTGCAATGGCCGCACCAGTCCTGCCAGAATTTCTCGGTTTCCCGGAAAGCGGCCTCCGGATCGATCGGTCCGGGCGGCTCGAGATGCGAGGGGCCGTAAGTCAGCACGAAGGGTACGGTCTCGCCCGCCCCGACGTCGAATTCGGCGATCGTCGTCAGGTCCTCGCCGTGGGTCTTTACGGGTGTTCGCAGCACCGTCATGTCCTGGCCGCAGATTGCCAGCAGCGAATGATCCAGCCGCCGCACCCAGGGAATGTCGGCGCCGAAGCCGAAGCGGATGACGAGCTCCATCCGCATCTTCACGATGCCGCTGACGCCTCGGACCATCCGCACGATGTCCGAGGCCTTGCCGCGCGGCGGCATGAAGTCGATCAGCGCGACGGTGCCGCTACTCGTCTCAAAACGCGTTTCGAGGATGAGGGTATTGCCGAGATAGCGCCGCGAGATTCGGGTCGCGTTCTCGCTCGGCGCGATCAGCCAGCGGCCGTTCCTGTGGGTACCGAGGATGGCGGCAAAGCAGGCGTCGGAATCGAAGGCAGGCCAGCACAGCCAGTCGATCGAGCCGTTGCGCCCGACCAGCGCCGCGGTCTCGCAATCGCCGATCAGCGCATAGTCCTCGATCCTCTGAGACAATGTGGTGCAAGCCTAGCAATCCCGGCTGTCAACTCCCACCGGGCAATGAACGTTCCCGCGTCGCAGCCTTCAAAGCCGCGAGATCGATCCTGGACGCGATCTTGTCGAGCGCGACAGGAAGGCGCTGGCGCCAGTTCGGATGCTCGTCGATCGTGCCGGGAATGTTGGGCTGGTCGATCACGCCCAGCAGGTCCTCCATGGACACCGCGAGCAGCCGGGACGGCGTGCGCGACAGGAAGGCGAGCACCGAATAGAGATCGTTGTTGCCGATGCCGTTCTGGCGCAGGATCTCGTCGAGCCTGCCGAGCGCGTCCCAGCGGGCCTGGTCGTTCTCGCCGGGATCGAGCCCGAGCGAGCGCTTCATCTCGAGATCGCTGAAGGAGCGCCAGCCTGCATAGGTGCACAAATCATGCGTGTTCAGCGTCACCAGTGCATTGGGCCGGTAGTGGTCGACATTGCGGAAATGGCCGGCATCGTCGCGCTCGAACATCATGACGAGATAGGACCAGATGCCGAAATCCTGCATGGTCTCGCGGAAACCTTCCGGCACGGTGCCGAGGTCCTCGCCGATCACGATGCATTTGTGGGCTGCGCTCTCGCGCACCACTGCGGCGAGCAGCGCCTCGAACGGCATCTGCACATAGGCGCCGTTGTCGGGCTTGAAGCCGCGCGGCACGAGATAGAGCCGCTTCAGCCCGAGCACGTGATCGAGCCTGATGGCGCCGGCATGGCGCATCGACGCCGCGAGCATGTCGGCGAACGGCACGAAGGACTGCGCTTCCAGGCCGCCGGCATTGAAGCCGGCGAGGCCCCAGTCCTGGCCGACGGTGTTGAGCACGTCGGGCGGCGCGCCGACCGCGAGATGGCGGGAAATCGCGGTCTGCTCGTTCCAGGCATCGAACCCGTTGGACTGCACGCCGACGGCAACATCGAGATAAAGCCCGACCCGCATGCCGAGCTGACTGGCGAGCTCTTTGGCGGCATGCAGCTGGCTATCGGCCGTCCATTGCACGAATTCGACGAACTCGACCTCGCGCTTGTCCGGGCCATTGCGCAGCTCGGCGCATTTCGCCGCATCCGGCTGCTGCCATTCCGCCGGCCATTCCCACCAGGGCGCGGGGTAGCGATGGCGCAGGGCTTCGAAGCAGGCAAAGCGGGACAACAGCGGCGCCCGGGCGGCGCGGAAAGCGTCAAACGCCTTGCGGCGCGCCTCGCTCGCGCTTCTCACGAAGCTGTCAAAGGCGGCGCGAAGCCCCAGCCATTTCAACGCCGCCATGTCGGTATAAGGGACGCGATCCCCCTCGCGCAGACGGGCGGCCGTCGCGGCGGCGTCGGGCACGAGGTCTGGCGAGAATTCGGGAATCGCCTCGACGTCGATATAGAGCGGGTTGAGGAAGAGCCGGCTGTTGGGCGAATAGGGGCTGCAATCGGCCGGGTGGTCGTCGAACAGGACATGCAACGGATTGAGCCCGACGCCGTCGGCCCCGAGCTGCTTGGCAAGCCGGACCAGGCCTGCGAGGTCGGTGAAGTCGCCGATGCCCCAGTTGCGGTCCGAACGGACGCTGTAGAGCTGCACGGCAAGCAGCCAGCCGCGATCGAAATCGCCGCCGAAGGCGCGTTCGGGCGCCACGATCATCGGCACCTCTTCGGTCACGCCTTCGGCATCGGTCAGCGTCAAGCGGTGATACCCAAGCGCCAGGCCCGCGGGCCAGGCGATGACGGGCTCGCGCGTGTCGCCTTGAGCGATCACATTGCCGTTGCCGAGGATTTTCCATTGCAGCGGCGGCGCGCCGATGGAAGCCAATTCCGTACGCGGATGTCCCAGCGCACGCACCACGACCGGCCCGCTGACGAAGCGGTAGACCCGCTTCTCCGGCAGGGCGTCGAGGATGGATTTGAGCGCCTCGGGCGCGGTGACCCGCAGCTTGCCGAGGGCATCGATGAATTCGGACTGGACGCCCTTGATCCGGGCTTGAGCTAAAAGATCCATTCGGCACGCAGCTTGCAGGCCATTGTTTGGCCAGGGGCATCGATTTTAACGAGGTCGCGGAAGAGGTTAGTCAGGGGTAACTCGCAAACTGCGCTTGCCGTTCCCAAGGGAACCAATGACACACAAGCGGCTTTCTATAATGGTACCAAGCGTGGGTTCCCGACAAGGGAAACGGGCTCCTGCTTTCTTGTCAATGGCATCACCGTGAACAAGACAATTCAAACTGTCGAAAGTGCCGCAGCCGGCAGCGCTTTCCTGATCGAGGACGTCTATCCCTTGATCGACGGCGGCCGCTTTGCCGTGAAGCGGATCGCGGGCGAACCGGTCGAGGTCTGGGCCGACATCTACCGCGATGGCGAGGCCGTGATATCAGCCGCACTGATCTGGCGCCGCGAGCACGACCGCGACTGGCGGAGCGAGCCGATGAGCCATCACGGCAATGACCGCTGGTGCGGCGCGTTCACGCCCGTTGAGCCCGGCCAATATGTCTATGCGATCGAAGCCTGGACCGACGAGTTCGCCACCTGGTCGCACGCAGTCGCGCGCAAGCGGCGCAGGGGAGCCGATGTCAGCCTCGATGCGATCGAGGGCGCCGGCCTTTTGACCAAGGCGCATGGCGCGCGGCAGGACGCAGCAGCGGTCATCATCAGGCAGTGCGAGGACTATCTGAGGACCGGCGACGTCGCTTCGCTGCTCGCAGCCGAGCTCGGCGAAGCCATGGCCGAGAGCCAGTCGCGGCCAGACCTCACGCGCTCGCCGCTCTTCCCGCTGACCATAGACCGCGACAAGGCGCGCTTTGGCGCCTGGTATCAGATGATGCCGCGTAGCCAGAGCGCATTGCCGGGCCGGCACGGCACGCTGCGCGACTGCATCGCGCGCGTGCCTGATATCGCCGCCATGGGCTTCGACGTGCTCTACTTCGCACCGATCCATCCCATCGGCCACACAAGCCGCAAGGGCCGCAACAACGCGCCGGTGGCAAATGACGGCGAGCCCGGCTCGCCCTATGCGATCGGCTCGGCCGAGGGCGGCCACGATGCGCTGCATCCCGAGCTCGGCACGATCGAGGACTTTCGCGCGCTGGTCGCCACATGTCTCGAGTACGGGCTCGAGCTTGCGCTGGACTTCGCAGTGCAGTGCTCGCCGGACCACCCCTGGCTGACGCAGCATCCGGAATGGTTCAAATGGCGGCCGGACCGCTCGGTGCGGACGGCGGACGGCCCCTATTCCGACATCGTCATCCCCGATTTCGCCTCGGTGGATCGCGTCGGCCTGTGGAACGCGTTTCGCGATGCCATGCTGTTCTGGATCGACCATGGTGTGACCATCTTCGCCATCGACAATCACGACACCGCGCCGCTTGCGTTCTGGGAGTGGCTGATCCACGACATCCGCCAGCGTCGCCCCGAGGTGATCCTGTTCTCCAAGACCTATGCACGGCCAAAGCTGATGAAGGGCCTCGCCAAGCTCGGCTTCGCGCAGTCCTTCAGCTATTTCCCCTGGCGCACGGAAAAGTGGGAGCTGGAGCAATATCTCGGCGAGCTGACGCGCTATCCCGAGCGCGATTTCTACCGTCCGCACATGTTCGTCAACACGCCTGACCTGTTGCCCTATCACCTCCAGAGCGGAGAGGCCTGGGCATTCAAGTCCCGCATCGCGCTGGCGGCGACGCTCTCGGGCAATTACGGCATTTTTGGCGGCTTCGAGCTGCTGGAGCACGAGGCGATCCCCGGCCGCGAGGAATATCTCGATTCCGAGAAATACCAGATCAGGCAGCGCGACTGGGACAAGCCCGGCAACATCAAGCCCTACATTGCCGCGCTCAACCGCATCCGCAACGAGAACGCGGCGCTGCGGCAGACGGCGAATTTACGCTTCCTTGGCATCGAGGATGGCGAGACGATCGCTTTCGTGAAGCAGGCGGCCGATCCGGCCAACACCGTCGTCATCGTGATCGCGCTGTCGCGCCACGAGCGCGAATGCTGGCTGCCGCTCGGCGACGTCACCGTTGACGCCGGTGGACAGCGTCACCATGTGACGACACTCGAAAACCTCCTCACCGGCGAACAATCCCGCGTCGAATGGGGCGGGGCCAGGTTGCGCATCGATCCCGACCGCGATCCGGCGCTTCTGTTCCGCTGCCTGGCGTAGGGGGCACGCCATGAATGTTCTGTCTTCCGTCGACACCAAGAAAGTTGAGGCTGCCGAGATCGTGGACGAGCTCTGGTACAAGGACGCCGTCATCTACCAGCTCCACGTCAAGGCCTTCGCCGACAGCAACAATGACGGCATCGGCGACTTCGCCGGACTGACCGAGAAGCTGGCCTACCTCCAGGAGCTCGGCGTCACCGCGCTGTGGCTGCTGCCGTTCTATCCCTCGCCCGGCCGCGACGACGGCTACGACATCGCGGACTACGGCTCGGTCAATCCCGATTTCGGGACGATGAAGGACTTCAAGCGCTTCATCCAGGAGGCGCAGAAGCGCGGCCTGCGCGTCATCACCGAGCTCGTCGTCAACCACACCTCGGACCAGCACAAATGGTTCAAGCGCGCGCGGCGCAGCCATCCGGGCTCCAGCGCGCGCAACTGGTACGTCTGGAGCGACACCGACCAGAAGTACCAGGGCACGCGCATCATCTTCACCGACACGGAGAAGTCGAACTGGACCTGGGATCGCGAGGCCGGGGCGTTCTACTGGCACCGCTTCTTCTCGCACCAGCCGGATCTCAACTTCGACAATCCGCGCGTGGTGAGCGCACTCATCCAGGTGATGAAGCGCTGGCTCGATGCCGGCGTCGATGGCTTCCGGCTCGACGCCATTCCCTATCTCTGCGAGCGCGAGGGCACCTCGAACGAGAACCTGCCGGAGACGCATACGATCATCAAGCGCCTGCGCCAGGAGCTCGACGCGTATTCCAAGGGCAAGCTGCTGCTGGCCGAAGCCAATCAATGGCCGGAGGACGTGCAGGAATATTTCGGCCGCGGCGACGAGTGCCACATGGCCTACCATTTCCCGCTGATGCCGCGCATCTACATGGCGATCGCGCAGGAGGACCGTTTCCCGATCACCGACATCCTGCGCCAGACACCGGACATCCCGGCGAGCTGCCAATGGGCTCTGTTCCTGCGCAACCACGACGAGCTGACGCTCGAGATGGTCACCGACGTCGAGCGCGACTATCTCTGGACCACCTACGCCAACGATCCGCGCGCGCGCATCAATGTCGGCATCCGCCGGCGCCTTGCGCCGCTGATGGACAACGACCGGCGCAAGATCGAGCTGATGAACTCGCTGCTGCTGTCGTTCCCCGGCACGCCGATCATCTATTACGGCGACGAGATCGGCATGGGCGACAACATCTATCTCGGCGACCGCAACGGCGTGCGCACGCCGATGCAGTGGAGCCCGGACCGCAACGGCGGCTTCTCGCGCTGCGACCCGGCCCGTCTCTACGCACCGCTGATCATGGACCCCGTCTACGGCTATGAATCGGTGAACGTGGAGGCGCAGTCGCGCAGCCTGTCCTCGCTGCTCAGCGCCACCAAGCGGCTGATCTCGGTGCGCAAGTCGACGCTCGCCTTCGGCCGCGGCACCATGACCTTCATCCGCCCGGCCAACCGCGCCGTGCTGGCCTATGTCCGGCAATACCGCGACGAGGTGATCCTCTGCGTCGCCAACCTCTCGCGCGCGGCGCAGGCGACCGAGCTCGACCTGTCGCCCTGGAAGGACCGCATCCCCCAGGAGATGCTCGGCCGCACCCGCTTCCCCGCGATCGGCGAATTGCCCTACATGATCACGCTGGGGCCCTACGGCTTCTACTGGTTCCAGCTTCAGGAGCGCGACAAGTCCGAGCCGGTGACGCCGCGCGCGGTGCCGGAGTTCGAGACGCTGGTGGTGCCGGTGAATTCCAACTGGGTGTCGCTGGCCCGCGAGCGCGGCGTGTTCGAGCGCGACGTGCTGCCGGGATTCCTATCGAGGACACGATGGTATCCCGAGCACAATCCCAAGCACATCAAGACCGCGCTGACCTCAGCGGTGCCGTTCTGCGACATCGGCGACAACCGGCCCTGGATCGCGTTCTTCGAGAACAAGCAAGGGGAAGCGGCGTCGCGCTACGTGCTGCCGCTGCAGATCGAGTGGGTGCGCTTCGACCGCGAGCGCTTCAACCCCAAGGCGCTGGCCGCCGTGCGCCAGGGCGCGCGCGAAGGCACGCTGCTCGACGTCGCGACCGACCAGATCTTCATCGGCCTGTTCCTGCGCAATCTGTCGCAGAATCTCGTGGTGGAAGAGAACAATCTGCGGCTGGACTTCAAGCCCACCAGCCGCTTCGCCGATTACACCATCAAGGAGCCCGAACGCATCCGCGCGATCGAGCAGTCGAACAGCACTGCGCTGGTCGACAACCAGTACGTCGCCAAGATCTACCGCCGGCTCGAAAGCGGCATCAGCCCCGAGATCGAGATCGGCCACTATCTCACCGAAGTCGCGCGCTTCGCCAACACGCCGGCGCTGCTCGGCAGCGTTGAGCTGGTCGAGGGCAACCAGCGCAGCGCGCTCGGCGTGCTGCATGCCTATGTCGAGAACCAGGGTGACGGCTGGACCGTGACCACGGGCTATCTCGATCGCTATATCGACGAGCAGCGCGTGGCGCCGGCCGATGAGATGCCACGCGAGACCCAGGGGCAGGCGCCGTATCTGCATTTCATCGCGCAGATCGGCCGGCGGCTCGCCGAGCTGCATGTCGCTCTCGCCGCGGCAAAGCCCGACGATCTCGCCCCGGTGCCGATCGACGCCGCCCAGACCAGGGCCTGGCTGTCCGACCTCGAGGCACGTGCCGAGCGGATGCTCGAGCGGCTGGCCGACAGCCGCGACGGGCTGCGGGAGGCGGACCGGCCCCTGATCGACCGGCTCACGGCGATGCGCGCGAGCCTGCCCGACGGCCTGAATGCGCTCTTGCCATCCGGCATCGGCGGGTTGAACATCCGTCATCATGGCGACTTCCGGCTCGGGCAAACTCTGATCGTGAAGGACGATATCTTCATCATCGACTTCGACGGCGATCCGCGCGTGCCGCTGGCCAATAAGCGGCGCAAGGCGCCGGCCGCGCGCGACGTCGCCGGCCTGATCCACTCCATTGACCTTTCGGTCAACGCAGCGCTGAACCGCGCGCTCACGGGCGCTTCCGACGAGCAAGATCGGCTTGCGGCCGCGCTCGACGAATGGCGCGAGCGCGCCACCGCGACCTTCCTGTCCGCCTACCGCGAAGCCATGACCGATCGGAGGCTGTGGCCGGAAGATCGGCAATCCGCGGAAGGCCTGTTAGGGTTTTTCCTGCTTGATCAAGCGTTCGACGAAGTAGAGTACGAGCTGTCCCACCGGCCCGAGGGGCTCCATGCGCCGCTGACCGGACTGCTTCGCATTCTGTCCAGTGCCGAGAGCGAAGCCCATGCCTAAACTGCCTGCCGAAGCCTATGCGATCATCGAGGGCCGCCACTCCGATCCCTTCCACTATCTCGGGCTCCATCCCGAGGGCGGCAAAAGCGTGGTACGCGCGTTTCTGCCCGAGGCCACCAATGTCGAGGCGGTCGGCGAGCATGGTGAGGTCGCTTCGCTCGACCGCGTGCACGATTCAGGCTTGTTCATCGGAGCCCTGCCCAATGGCTCGAAGCACTATCAGCTGCGCGCAAAGTTCGGCAACCACGTCGTCGAGTTCGAGGATGCCTACCGCTTTCCGCCGATCCTGACCGATTTCGATCTCTACCTGCTCGGCGAAGGCACCCATCAGCGCCTCTACGACAAGCTCGGCGCGCATCCGATGCGGCTCGAGGGCGTCGACGGCATCGGCTTCGTGGTGCTGGCGCCAAATGCGCAGCGCGTATCCGTGGTCGGCGACTTCAACTTGTGGGATGGGCGGCGTCACCCGATGCGGGTGCGCGGCAGCGGCTATTGGGAATTGTTCATTCCGCATGCGAAGACCGGCGATCACTATAAGTTCGAGATCATCGGCCCGCACGGCCACCTGCTGCCGCTGAAATCCGATCCGCTGGCGTTTGCAAGCGAGGTACGGCCGAAGACGGCTTCGATCGTGTTCGACGAGGCGCGCCTGGCGCGGCCGCGCCCGGCGCCAGACGGCATCAACGCGCTGTCGGCGCCGATGTCGATCTACGAGGTCCATCTCGGCTCGTGGCGGCGCAAGAACGGCAATGAATGGCTGAGCTATCGCGAGCTGGCCGAGCAGCTGCCGGCCTACGCCCGCGACATGGGCTTCACCCATCTCGAATTCCTCCCCGTGAGCGAGCATCCTTTCGACGGCTCCTGGGGCTATCAGCCGACCGGCCTCTACGCGCCAACCAGCCGCTTCGGCCCACCCGATGACTTTGCGACGCTGGTCGATGCCTGCCACCGCGAAGGCATCGGCGTGCTGCTGGACTGGGTGCCCGGTCATTTCCCGGACGATCCGCACGGGCTCGGCAGTTTTGACGGCACCTCGCTCTATGAGCACGCCAATCCGCTCCAGGGCCGCCACCTCGACTGGGGCACGCTGATCTACAATTACGGCCGCACCGAAGTGACGAACTTCCTGGTGTCGAATGCACTGTTCTGGCTGGAGCGTTATGCGATCGACGGCCTGCGCGTCGATGCGGTCGCGTCCATGCTCTATCTCGACTACAGCCGGCCGCCCGACGCGTGGATTCCGAACCAGTATGGCGGGCGGGAGAACATCGAGGCGATCAACTTCCTGCGTCGTTTCAACACGGAAGTATTCGCCCGCTTCCCGCAGGCGACGACCGCCGCGGAGGAGTCCACTGCCTGGCCCCAGGTCTCGCGCCCGGTCGAGTTCGGCGGGCTCGGCTTCGGCTACAAATGGAACATGGGCTGGATGCACGACACGCTGAACTACATCAGCAAGGATCCGATCTATCGCAAGCATCACCACGGCGAGATCCTGTTCGGCTTGCACTATGCGTTCTCGGAGAACTTCATCCTGCCGCTGTCGCATGACGAGGTCGTGCACGGCAAGCGCTCGATCCTCGGACGGATGCCCGGCGACGAGTGGCAGCGCTTCGCCAATTTGCGCGCCTATTACAGCTTCATGTTCGGCCATCCCGGCAAGAAGCTGCTGTTCATGGGCGCGGAGATCGCGCAGAGCCGCGAATGGAATCACGACCAGTCGCTCGACTGGCACCTGCTCGAATACAAGTACCATTCCGGCATCCAGGCGCTGATCCGCGACCTCAACCGGCTCTACCGCGCGGTGCCGGCGCTGCACCAGATGGATTGCGACCAGGCCGGTTTCGAATGGCTGATCACGGACGATGCCAGCCGCAACGTGTTCGCCTGGCTGCGCAAGGGATTCGACGAGCACGCACGGTGTCTCGTCATCGTCAACTTCTCGCCGAACGTTTACCAGAACTATCGCGTTCGTGTGCCCCTCGGCGGCAAGTGGAAGGAAGTGCTCAACTCGGATTCCGCCCATTATGGCGGCAGCAATGTCGGTAACATCGGCGAAGTTCATGCCGAGAGCGGCGAGCTCCGCCTCACCATTCCGCCGCTCGCCGCGATCTTCCTCGTTCCGGAAAGCTGATCGATGCGCCTGACCGCTGGATCGCCCGCACGGCTCGGCGCAAGCTGGGACGGACGCGGCACCAATTTCGCGCTGTTCTCCGCCAATGCGCAGAAGGTCGAGCTCTGCCTGTTCGACGCGCAAGGCCGCCGCGAGCTCGAGCGTATCGAGCTGCCTGAGAAGACCGAGGATGTCTGGCACGGCTATCTCAACGACGTCTCGCCCGGCCAGCTCTACGGCTATCGCGTGCACGGCCCCTACGAGCCCGAGCACGGCCATCGCTTCAACGCCAACAAGCTGCTGCTCGACCCCTATGCCAAGCGGCTCGCCGGACGGCTGGTCTGGAGCGATGCGCATTTTGCCTATCGCACCGGCTCGCCGCGCGAAGACCTGTCCTTCGACCGGCGCGACAATGCGCGCGGCATGCCGAAGGCCGTCGTGGTCGACGAGACCTTCAACTGGGGCCGCCGCGAGATCCGTCCCAACATCCCCTGGGAAGACACCATCATCTACGAGGCCCACGTCAAGGGCCTGACCCAGAAGCGCAATGACGTGCCGCCGAATTTGCGCGGCACCTATGGCGGCCTGTCCTCGCCGGCCATGATCGAGCACCTGAAGAGGCTCGGCGTCACCACGGTCGAGCTGCTGCCGATCCACAGCTTCGTCGACGACCGCATCCTCGTGGAAAAGAAGCTCGCCAATTACTGGGGCTACAACACGCTGTCCTTCTTCGCGCCCGAGCCGCGCTACGCTCAGGACAATGCGCTCGATTCCTTCCGCACCACCATCGCGCGGCTGCACGATGCCGGGATCGAAGTGATGCTCGACGTCGTCTACAACCACACCGCCGAGGGCAACCACCTCGGCCCGACGCTGTGCTATCGCGGCATCGACAACGCCTCCTATTACTGGCTGAACCGCGAGAACCCGCGCTACTACGACGACTTCACCGGCTGCGGCTCGTCGATGAACCTCACCCATCCGCGCGTGCTGCAGATGGCGATGGATTCCCTGCGCTACTGGGTCGAGGTCTGCCATGTCGACGGCTTCCGCTTCGACCTCGCCACCACGCTGGCGCGCGGGCCGAACGGTTTCGACCGCGGCAGCTCGTTCCTGACCGCGATCCGGCAGGATCCGGTCCTGGCCGCCGTCAAGCTCGTCGCCGAGCCCTGGGACCTCGGGCTCGGCGGCTACCAGGTCGGGGCCTTCCCCTCGCAATGGTCGGAATGGAACGACCGCTATCGCAGCGCCATGCGCCGCTACTGGAGCGGCGAAGGCAGCCTGATCGGCGACATCTCCAGCCGCATGACCGCATCGTCCGACCTGTTCAACCACGACGGACGGCGGCCGCGCGCCAGCATCAACCACATCACCGTCCACGACGGCTTCACGCTCGCCGACCTCTTCAGCTACAATGAGAAGCACAACGAGGCCAATGGCGAGGACAATCGCGACGGCTCCAACGACAATCACAGCAACAATTGCGGTGTCGAGGGACCGACCGACGATCCTGACATCATCAGCCTGCGCCGCCAGCTGCGCAAGAACGTGCTGGCCTGCCTGATGCTGGCGCAGGGCGTTCCGCTGATCCTCGCCGGCGACGAGGTCGGCAACTCGCAATCCGGCAACAACAACGCCTATTGCCAGGACAACGAGGTCGGCTGGATCGGCTGGGACAATCTCGGCAAGGAGGGCGACGACATGGTCGACTTCGTCGCCCAACTCGCCGACATCCGCCGCCGGTTCTCGCAGCTCCGCAGCCATCGCTGGCTTGATGGCCGGCCCAAGGACGGCGTCTCCTACGGTGCGTTGTGGCTGACGCCCACAGGTGGCGAGATGACGGAGAGCGACTGGAAATTCCCGGAAGGCAGATTCCTCTCCTATGTGATGGGGCCGATGGAACCGGGCAGGGCTGCGATCTTTATCGTATTGAACGCCGCCCCCGAAGAGATCGCATTCAAATTGCCCCAAATGGCCGAATACAAGAGCTGGCAGCAGATCCTGAACACGACCGATGCCAAATTGAACACGATCGACTTCCCGCCAGGGAGCGACAGCAAGGCGCCGCCGCGCTCCGTGCTCGCCTTCGCGGGGGCGCCATGAGGCCATCCTTCGGGGCGAGGCCGACGAAAGACGGCGTGTCGTTCCGGCTATGGGCGCCCGGCGCGCGTCGTGTCGACCTCCTGCTCGACCGCAGGCACGCGATGCCGCGCCGGCATGATGGCTGGTACGTCGCCGACATCGCCGGCCTCACCGCTGGCAGCCCCTACAAGTTCAGGATCGACGACGAGATCGACGTGCCGGATCCTGCTTCGGCTTTCCAACCCGAGGACGTGTTCGGCCCGAGCGAAGTGATCGACCACGACGCCTTCGTGTGGCGCGCGCGGGATTGGCGCGGCCGTCCGTGGGAAGAGACGGTGCTGATCGAGGCCCATGTCGGCACCTTCACGCCGGAGGGCACCTACCGCGCCATGATCGACAAGCTCGATCATCTCACGGCGACCGGCATCACCGCGCTGGAATTGATGCCGCTCGCCGATTTCGCAGGACGCCGCGGCTGGGGCTATGACGGCGTGCTGTGGTATGCGCCCGACAGCGCCTATGGCCGGCCCGAAGACCTGAAGACGCTGATCGACGAGGCGCATCTGCGCGGGCTGATGGTATTCCTCGACGTGGTCTACAATCATTTCGGCCCGGAAGGAAACTACCTCGGCCGCTATGCGCCGACCTTCTTCACCGATTCGCACACGCCGTGGGGCAGCGCGATCGATTATCGCCTTCCGCAGGTGCGAGCCTTCGCCGTCGAGAACGCGCTGTCCTGGCTCAGCGACTACCGTTTCGACGGCCTCAGGCTGGATGCCGCCAACCACATCATGGCTGTCCCGGGCGAGCAGTCCATGCTGCAAGACCTCAGCGTCGCCGCGGGCGAGCTCGCCAAGGCCACGGGACGCCACATCCATCTCGTGCTGGAGAACGGCGACAACCGCGCCAGCCTGCTCGACGCCACGCAGGAGCCGCCGAACGGCAAGTATCGCGGACAGTGGAACGACGATTATCACCACGTCTGGCACGTGATGCTGACCGGCGAGCATGCCGGCTATTATGGCGACTACCAGACGCCGCGCATGGATCTTGCGCGCGCGCTGGCCTCCGGCTTCGTCTATCAGGGCGAGATCTCGGAATTCTGGGGCAAGAAGCCGCGCGGCGAGCCGAGCGGCAAGCTGCCGCCGGCAACCTTCGTCAACTTCCTGCAGAACCACGATCAGATCGGGAATCGTCCGCTCGGCGAGCGGCTGGAAAGCCTGGCATCGCCAAAACAGATCGAGGCCGCGCTCGCGGTCACCCTGCTGGCGCCGATGGTGCCGATGCTGTTTCAGGGTGAGGAATGGGGCTCGACGGTCCCCTTCCCGTTCTTCTGCGATTTCCAAGGCGGACTCGCCGACGCCGTGCGCAATGGGCGCAAGCAGGAGTACGCCTGGGCCTACGAGAAATATGGCGATGAGGTGCCCGACCCGCTCGATCCGGCAACGCTGCAATCGGCCGTGCTCGACTGGACCGGCCGCACGCCACAGCAGGAGGCGCGGCTTGCGCTGGTGAAGGAGCTGCTCGCGCTCCGTCGCAAGGAGGTCATGCCGCGACTGAACGGCGCGAGCTTCGGTGATGCCGAGGCGGCCGACAACGGCCTGCTCACCGCGCATTGGCGCATGGGCGACGGCACGACGTTGCGCCTTGTCGCCAATCTGTCGGATCACGAGATCATGTCCGACGTCAGCGCGGGCACGGCGATCTGGGGCGGGGCCAGCGAGCGGCTTCCGCCCTGGTCGGTGGTCTGGCGCCTCGGAGGTTGACATGCCTCCCGCCATTCCGCTCGCGACCTACCGGCTTCAGCTCACCGCGGATTTCGACTTCGACAGGGCCGCCGAGGTCGTTCCTTACCTCAAGGCGCTCGGGATCACGCATCTCTACAGCTCGCCGGTGATGAAGGCGCGCAAGGGCTCGACGCACGGCTACGACACCGTCGATCACAGCCAGTTCAATCCCGAACTCGGCGGCGAGGCCGGCTTTGCACGGCTGAGCGAGGCGCTTCAGCAGCACGATCTCGGGCTCATCATCGATTTCGTGCCCAACCATGTTGGCGTGCATTTCGCCGACAATCCCTGGTGGCTCGACGTGCTGGAATGGGGCCAGGCCTCGCCGCACGCGGCTTCGTTCGACATCGACTGGGATCAACTCGCCTACCGCGCCCGCGGCGGCGTGTTGCTGCCGATCCTCGGCACATCCTACGGCGAGGCGCTGGAGCGCGGCGACATCGAGCTGCGTTACGATCCCGATGAGGGAAGTCTCTCCGCCTGGTATTTCGAGCATCGCCTGCCGGTCGCCCCCGAGCGCTATGGCGAGGTGCTGCGGGTGGTCGTCAAGGAGGCGGACGCGGCGGAGACGGAGCCCGGCAAGCGCCTGCTCGCGCTCGCGACCCGCTACGCGGGGCTGCGCCGTCCCAATCGCAAGGAAGCTCCCGGCTTCAAGACCGAGCTCAAGGAGATCGCAGGCGCCGCCGACATCATCGATCGCGGCCTTGCCGTCTATCGCGCCGGCAAGGACCGCCCGGCACAGACGCTGACGCTGCATCACCTCCTGGAGCGCCAGCACTACAAGCTCGGGCACTGGCGGCTTGCCTCCAGCGACATCAACTATCGCCGCTTCTTCGATGTCAACGGCCTCGCCGGCCTGCGCGTCGAGGACGCGAGCACTTTTGCCGCCACCCACCGGCTGGTGAAGCAACTCATTGCCGACGGCAAATTACAGGGCATCCGCCTCGATCACATCGACGGCCTGCGCGATCCCGCGCAATATTGCCAGCGGCTCCGCCGGCTGGTGCGCGATGCGCAGGGCAAGACAAAACCGTTCTATACGCTGATCGAAAAGATCCTGTGCGAGCACGAGCGCCTGCCGCATTTCGCCGGCGTCCAGGGCACCACCGGCTACGAGTGGATGAACGTCATCACCCATGTATTGGTCGATCCCAAAGGCCTGGAGGCGCTGGACGAGACCTGGCGGCAGATCAGCAACCGGCCACCGCGGCTTGCGCCTTACGTCAAGGAGGCCAAGCGGCGGGTGCTGGAGACGCTGCTGACCAGCGAATTCACCGTGCTGACGCGCCTGCTCGCGCGCATCGCCAACGGGCATTATTCGACGCGCGACTTCTCAGCCGACAGCCTGCGACAGGCGCTCGAGCTCTATGTGCTGCACTTCCCGGTCTATCGCACCTATCTCACCACGGCCGGGGCGACGGCGCACGACCGCAAGCTGATCGAGGACACCATCGCGCGCGCCCGCGCCGAATGGTTCGCCGCGGACGAAGGCATCTTCGACTTCCTGCGCGATGCCCTGACCATGGATCTGCTCAAGCCTGGCCGGCCCCCGCACAGCACGCCGCGCGTGCGCCGCTTCGCACTGAAGGTGCAGCAGTTCACCGGGCCGGTAATGGCGAAGTCGCTGGAGGACACCGCGTTCTACCAATTCCATCGGCTGCTGGCGCTGAACGAGGTCGGCGGCGATCCCGCAAGCACCGGCCTCGCCATTCCCGCCTTCCACGAGGCGATGCGAGCGCGCGCCAGGGAATGGCCGCAAGGCATGACGGCGACCGCCACCCACGACACCAAGCGCGGCGAGGATGCCCGCACGCGCATCGCGGCGCTCAGCGAGATTCCCGGCGAATGGACCAGCGCGGTGGCGCGCTGGAAGGTGCTGAACGCGCCGCATCTCACACTGCACGGCAAATTCCGCGCACCGTCGGCGACGTTCGAATACATGCTCTACCAGACCCTGCTCGGCGCCTGGCCGCTCGAGGAGCCGGCCGATGGCGGCTTCGTCGATCGCATCCAGGCCTATGCGCTCAAGGCCGCGCGCGAGGGCAAGGAGGAGACGAGCTGGCTCAATCCGCATGAGGCGTATGAGAACGGCATCCGAGACTTCATCGAGAAGATCCTCGACCCCGCCCGATCCGCAGAATTCCTGGAGGCGTTGCAGACCCTGGCTCGCCGTGTGGCGCTGCTCGGCACGTTGAACTCGCTGAGCCAGCTCACGCTCAAGGCGACGCTGCCGGGCGTGCCGGACTTCTATCAAGGCACCGAATTCTGGGACCTGTCGCTGGTCGATCCCGACAACCGCCGTCCGGTCAACTTTGCCGCGCGCCACGCAGCGCTGACGTCATTGGAAGCGCCGGACTGGAGCGGTCTGATCGAGAGCTGGCCGGACGGCCGGCTCAAGCTGGCCTGGACGCGGCATCTCCTGAAGTTGCGCAGCGAGCTTGCCGACGTCTTCGCGCAGGGCGACTACCAGCCGCTGGAGGTACGGGGCGCACATGCCGACCACGTCATCGCCTTTGCCCGTCGCCATGGCCGCGCAGCCGCGATTGTCGCGGTCGGGCGTCAGTTCGCGCCGTTCACCCAAGCGGGCCGGGAATGGCCCGCACTGGCGGGTTCTGACGCCACGATCGACATCACCGGCTACACCGCGCCCGGCCTTGCGGGTAGCGACTTGCCGCTCGCGCAGGCTTTTCGCGATTTTCCCGCCTCAGCCATCGAGGCCCGAACGGCCAGCGCCGTCAGGCCGTCGCGGCAGCGCGTGCGCGCCTGAAGTTACTTTCCCCCGTCCTTCGTCAGCAGCAATTGCCCGCGCTTCCTGATCGTCGCCTGCGCCATCTCGGCAAAGCGCTGCAACAGCCAGGGCAGCACCACCTCGACCCGGACCTGATCGTCGGCGACGTCGATTTGGCCGGTCGCGACCTGCCCCAGCGCACGGATGCGGAAGTTCATGCTATCGCCGCTCCAGCGCTCCTCCTCGACCTGCATCACGGGAATGCTTGCTGCGGCGCGGCCAAGCCCCGCCTTGAGCCGGCGCACCGCCTCCTCGCGACCGAGACGATGCGGAATTGAGACGACAAGTGGTGCTGACATAGCCCTAATCCCTGTTGAGAGATCCTCACCTACTCATGGCCGGCGGAAGGGCAAAGGTTCCATGCGAGCTGGAGCCGGCGCCTACGTTGCGAAGCCGGAACTATAAAACCTGCGGCAAGTTGCCCCCACACGACGGGACAGGTGCAAACGACCCTTTCGACAAAGGGCTGAGGAGACTCGCATGTCAATCGGCACGATCATTCTGATCATTCTGGTGATCGCCCTGCTCGGCGGTTTCAGCGGCATCGGCGGCGGCCCGTTCTATGGCACCGGCTATTATGGCGGCGGCGGCCTTGGGCTTGTCATCGTCATTCTGCTGATCCTGCTGCTGATGGGAAGGATCTAGCGACCCAACGAAGATCTCGTAAGGTGGGCAAAGGCGCAACGCGCCGTGCCCACCTTCCTCGCCACTACAAGGAAAGACGGTGGGCACGCTTTGCTTTGCCCACCCTACGGGACCGGCCTTCGCTGCAACAGCGACAGACCTACTTCACCTTCCCCGCCAGCTTCTTGATCGCGGCCTTGATCGGCGCCGCCGCATCGTCATAGCCCTCCCACGCCTTCGAACGCGCCAGCAAGCCCGGCACGGTCCTCACCGTATATTTCTTAGGGTCGAGATCGCTCTTCACCTGCGCCCAGGTCACGGGCATCGACACCGTCGCGCCGGCGCGCGCGCGGGGCGACAACGGCGCGACCGCCGTCGACATGCGGTCGTTGCGGAGATAGTCCAGGAAGATCTTTCCGTTGCGCAGCTTCTTCGACATGTTGAGCAGATAGCGCTCGGAATCGTCGTCGGCCATCCACTGGCAGATTCCTTGCGCAAACGCCTTGGCCTCCTTCCAGCTCACCTTGTCGCGCGCGCCGTGGAGCAGCGGCACCACCACGTGCAGGCCCTTGCCGCCCGTGGTCTTGCAGAAGCTGTCCATGCCGACATCGCTCAGCCGCTGCCGCATCTCCTTGGCGGCCTCGACGACGTCGGCAAAGTCCACGTCCGGCGCCGGGTCGAGATCGAACACCAATCGGCCCGGCGTGTCATAGGCATCGGGCGCGCAGTTCCAGGGATGCAGCTCGACGCCGCCGATCTGCGCGACCGCCGCGAGCCCCTCGATCCGATCGATCTGAAGATAGGGCTTGCGATCGCCCGAGACTTTGGCGAGCTCGAGCAGGTTCGACATGCCCTGCATGGCATGACGCTGGAAGAACTTTTCGCCACCAATGCCGTCGGGCGCACGCAGGATCGAGCATGGACGCCCTTTGAGATGGTCGATCATCCAGGGGCCGACCGCCTCGAAGTAGCGCGCGAGGTCGAGCTTGGTCACGCCCTCTCCGTCGCCGCCATCCGGCCACAGCTCCTTGTCCGGCTTCGAGATGACGACGCCCATCACTTCGGCAGCGCCGGCGTCCTTCTTGCCTGCTTTTGAAACGACCCGCTTCCGGGCCGAAGGTTTTGCGAGCTCGATGTCGACGGGCGTCTCGGCCTCGACCTCCTCGGCCGGCTTGTCCTGCCGCAGTCCCTTGAACGCCGCCTGGCGGATATTGCCGTCGGCGGTGAAGCCGGCGAACTCGATCTCGGCGACGAGCTCCGGCTTCAGCCAGTGCACCTCGCGCGTCTTTTTCGGCGCATTCTTGCCGCCGAAGGGGCTTTCCTTGGTCTCCATCGCCTTCAGTGCAGGCATGATGTGCTTGACCTTGTCGGCGCCAAAGCCGGTGCCGACCATGCCGACGAAGACGAGATGATCGCCCCGATGCACGCCGGCCATCAGCGAGCGGAATTTGCCGTTGGTGGTCTTGTAACCGCCGATCACGACCTCATGGCCGGCGCGGCATTTGGCCTTGACCCAGCTCTCGGTGCGGCCGGAACGATACGGCGCGTTCAGCTTCTTCGACACCACGCCTTCGAGCTCGAGCTTGCAGGCCGATTGCAGCACGGCATCGCCGCCGCTCTCGAAATGCTCGACATAGCGGATCTGCGCTAACTTGCGCTTGCGCGCCTCCAATAGCTCCTTGAGCCGCGCCTTGCGCTCGCCGAGTGGGAGCCGGCGGTAGTCCTGATTCTCCGCGAAGAGGAGATCGAAGGCAAAGAAGATGAGATCCTCGGTCTTGCCGTCCGACAGTGCGGCCTGCAGCGAGGAGAAATTCGGCGCGCCGTTGTGATCGAGCGCGACGATCTCGCCGTCGATCATGACGTCCGGCAGCGAAGTCGCCTCCTTCGCGATCGAAGCGAACTTGTCGGTCCAATCGAGACCCTTTCGCGTCATGAGCGTTGCCTCGCCGTCCTCGACCCGGAGCTGCACGCGGTAGCCGTCGAACTTGATCTCGTGGCACCAGCCCGCGCCAGCCGGCGGCCGCTCGACCGGC
Organism: Bradyrhizobium sp. SZCCT0231; assembly: GCF_018130245.1. Classification (GTDB taxonomy): domain Bacteria; phylum Pseudomonadota; class Alphaproteobacteria; order Rhizobiales; family Xanthobacteraceae; genus Bradyrhizobium; species Bradyrhizobium japonicum_F. The sequence continues at coordinate 87,637 of NZ_JAFCKP010000015.1, read as the reverse complement.
GTGCAGAGCTGCGGCGCCACGAAATCCGGCATCGCCGAGACCTTCTTGGCGTTCGTGGCCGTCGTCGTCTTCTTTCCCGTCTTCCTGGCCTTCAACGCCATGCGCGGCGCCGGCTGGACGGTCCTCCCCTTCGTCTCCTCCGCACGATTGGACTGCCACACCGCATCCGCCTTGCCCTTGGGACCCTTGGCCAGCATGAACGGCTTTGGCGCGCGGCCCTTGCCTTCGGCGATCTGCTCCATCGCGCGGCCGGAGGCGACGGACCTGTCTTGCTCGAGAATATCGTTGTCCGCGCCTTCGCGAACATAGTCGTCACGATGCTTGATCAGGAGCCAGTTGGTCCGCTTCTCGCCGCCGCGGTTGCGCATCCGCACCAGGACCCAGCTTCCATGCAGCTTCTCGCCATGCAGGGTGAACTTCAGGTCGCCCTTCCTGAAGCCGGCTTCGGGATCATCCGATTCCCACGTGCCGCGGTCCCACAGCATCACCGTGCCGCCGCCATATTGCTTTTCCGGAATCGTGCCTTCGAAATCGCCATAGTCGAGCGGATGATCCTCGACCTCCACTGCCAGCCGCTTGTCGTGCGGATCGAGCGAGGGCCCCTTCGTCACGGCCCAGGACTTGAACACGCCGTCGAATTCGAGCCGGAAATCGTAATGCAGCCGGCTCGCATCGTGCTTCTGGATCACGAAGCGCCGCTGTTTCGAGGGGGCCACTGCGGTCTTGCCCGATGGCTCGGGCGTCTTCTCGAAGTCCCGCTTCTGTCGGTAAGTGGAAAGTTTTTGCAGCACGACCGGTCCCGCTTCTCTTTCAGCATCCAAGCCTATCACGGCAAAAGTCCCGCCCGGAACCAAAACCCTATGGGACGGTTGGGGTTCCAAAACACCTTGAAAACGCTGGAGAATGGAATGGCCCCGCGCGCCTACTGGAAGGGAACGTTGAAGCTGTCGCTGGTCAGTTGCCCGGTCGTGCTGTATCCGGCGACCACCGCGGCCGAGAAGACGCGGTTTCACCTGATCAACCGCGAGACCGGCAACCGGCTCAAGCAGCAGATGATCGATTCCGAGACCGGTGACGTCGTCGAGAGCGACCAGAAGGGCCGCGGCTACGAGCTGCGCAAGGGCAAATATGTCGAGATCGAACCGGAGGAGCTCGAGGCGGTCCAGATCGAAAGCAACCATACCATCGACATCGAGAGCTTCGTGCCGCGCGAGGAGATCGACCAGCGCTACCTCAACCATCCCTATTACATCGCGCCCGACGGCAAGGCGGCGGTCGATGCCTTTGCGGTGATCCGCGACGCGATGAAGGACGAGGAGCGCGTGGCGCTCGCCAAGATCGTTCTCACCAACCGCGAGCATGTCATGGCGATCGAGCCGCTCGGCAAGGGCCTGCTCGGCACCACGCTGCGCTTCCCTTACGAGCTGCGCGACGAGGACCAGTTCTTCGACGACATCAAGAGCCCGAAGATCACCAAGGACATGGTCGAGCTCGCTGGCCACATCCTGCACACCAAGGCGGCGCATTTCGATCCCGGCAAGTTCAAGGACGAATACGAGGATGCTCTGAAGGCACTGGTGAGGCGCAAGGCCAGCGGCAAGAAGATCGAGCTGCCGGAGCCCGAGGAGCGACCGAGCAACGTCATCAGCCTGATGGACGCGCTGAAGCAGAGCCTGAAAGGACGCAGCGGCAAGAAGACGGCGGCGAAGTCACATGCACGGCGTGCGACGGGACGGCACCGAGCCGCGAGGAAGACGCAGCGGACAGCGGCGAGGCACAGGAAGGCGGGCTGAATAGGCCTCGTCATTCCGGGGCGATGCAAAGCATCGAGCCCGGAATCCATCGTGACAAGCATACCGGGGAGAGATGGATTCCGGGCTTGCGCCAAGAGGCGCGCCCCGGAATGACAGCGAGAATCATTCCCCCGCCTTCAGCCGGTACCCGATCCCCGTTTCCGTCAGCACATATTGCGGCCGTTCCGGATCGGCTTCGATCTTCTGGCGGAGCTGGCGGACATAGACGCGCAAGTATTGCGCGTCGGTCAATTCGTCCCAGAGCTCCTTGAGCAGGAAGCGGTGGGTGAGCACCTTGCCGGCATGCTGCACCAGCACGCGCAACAGGTCATATTCCTTCGGCGAGAGCTTCACGTCGCGATCCCCGAGCTTGACGATGCGGCGGACGAGATCGACCGAGAGATCGCCGGTGCGGAACACCGGGCGTTCGCCCTTGACCTGAAGCTGGTGACGCAGCGCGGCGCGCAGGCGCGCCAGGAGCTCCTCCATGCCGAACGGCTTGGTCAGATAATCGTCGGCTCCGAGATCGAGCGCCTGGACCTTGCCGGCTTCGTCGCCGCGGCTTGACAGCACCACGATCGGCACGCCGTCGTTGCGGGCGCGGATGGTGCGGAGCAGCTCATGCCCCTGAACGTCGGGCAGGCCCAGATCGAGGATGATCAGCGCCGGCTCTTCGTCGAGCTTTTCCAGCGCAGTCTTGCCGTTCGACGCCTCCAGGATCTCGTAGCCTTGCGTCGTCAGGCCCATCCGCAGCAATTTGCGGATCGGCGGCTCGTCGTCGATGACCAGGACCTTGATCGGAGCAGCGCTCATGCGGCGGTATCCAATGCGTGGCTCTCTGCCGGAACGGGCAGGCGTATGGTGAGGACCGCGCCGCTGCGCTCGCTGCGATTGGCAGCGGAGATCGTGCCGCGCATCGCCTCGACGAAGCCGCGGGAGATGGCGAGCCCGAGCCCGGTGCCGGGGCGGACGTGATCGCCCTTCTGCACGCGATAGAACTTGTCGAACACGCTCTCGAGCTCACCGGGCGGAATGCCGGCGCCCTCGTCGGCGACCTCGAGCACGACATGACCGCTGTCGCGCCGTCCGCGGATCGAGATCGTGGTCTCGGGTGGCGAGTATTTGGCGGCGTTGTCGAGCAGATTGAACAGCACCTGCTCGAACAGCACGGCATCGAGCTGGAGCATCGGCAGATCGGCGGCAAGCACCAGCTCGACCTTGTGGGCGGTCAGGATCTTGCTCGTGCGCCGCAGCGCGCTGCCGATGATTTCGCCGAGATCGTGCAGCGCCGTGTTGGGCACGATGGCGCCGGATTCGAGCTTGGTCATGTCGAGCAGATTGGCGATGAAGCGGTTGAGCCGCTCGGATTCGTCAATCACGGTGGCGAGCAGGTCGCGCTTCTCGGTGTCGGAGAGGGCACCGGAGAGATCGCGCATGGTGGAGGCCGCCCCCAACACGGAGGCGAGCGGCGTCTTCAGGTCATGTGAGATCGAGGTTAGCAGCGCCGAGCGCAGCCGCTCGGATTCGACGGTGCGCTTGACGCGGTCCATGTCCTCGACCAGCAGCACGCGCTCGATCGCGAGCGCGCCCTGGTCGACCAGCGCGTCGAGCAGCCGCCGCTGGTCCGGCGTCAGCAGCGGGCCGGTGCGGTCGTTGTCGATGCCGATCACACCGATCGGGCCCCGGCCGGTCCGCATCGGCAGAAACAGTCGTTTTGCGCCCGGCAACGTGTCCGAGCCGCGGCCGGCGGGGCGATCGTTGCTCCAGGCCCAATTGGCGGCGGCAAGATCGGCCTGATCGAGCTCGTCCTCGGGCGGATAGCCGGATTTCACCGTAAGCAGGCCCGCGTCCGGCAACAGCAGCACCACGCGCACTTTCAGCATCAACGCGATCTGGTAGGCGCTCGCCCACAAGACGTCGTCGAGCGTGGCCGTGCCGGCGAGCTTGCGGCTGAATGCATAGAGCTGCTCGGTCATCCTGATCCGGCCAATCGCGGCATCGGCCTGCGTGCGCACGCGCGCTGCGACATTGGAGACGATCATCGCCACCACCATGAACAACACGAAGGCGGCGACATTGGTCGGGTCGGTGATCGTGAAGGTGTAGATCGGCGGCAGGAAAAAGAAATTGTAGCACAGCGAGGCCGCGACGGTCGCAAGCAGCGACGGCCACAGGCCGTAGCGGACCGCGACCGCGACCACCGCCGTCAGCAGCACCAGGTCGACGTTCTCGATGCCGAAACGGGGCTGGATCAGCTCCGCGGCGCCGAGGCCGATCAGCACGATGCCGAGCGCCTTCAGATAGGGCAGCGGGTTGAACGGCTCCGAGCGCGCTGCGGTCTGCACCGCGGTCTTGGGCACGGCCTCGCCGGGCAGCTCGTCACCGGCGATGACGTGAACCGTGATGTTGCCGGCGCGGCGCACCAGGTCGTGCACGACGGAGCCGCGCGTCATCTCGAACCAGCGCGAGCGCGTCGACTTCCCGATCACGATCTGGGTGACGTTGTTGCCTTGCGCGAAATTGACGACGTCGTCGGCGATGCGGCCGCCGACGGCGGGAATGGTCAGCGCTTCGCCGCCGAGCGATTCGGCAAGCCGCAACGTGTCGGCCAGCCGATCCCGCTCCTCGTCGGACAATTGCAGCGATCGCCGCGTCTCGATCGAGATCGCGGTGAACGGCGCATGCAGCCGGTCGGCCAGCCGCTTGGTATAGCGCACGAGGCCGGCCGCACGCGGATCCTCGCTGACGCAGACCAGGATGCGCTCGCCCGCGGCCCAGGGGCCGGCGATCGCATTGGCCTGCATGTGGGTGAGAAGCTGCTCGTCGACCCGCTCGGCCGTCCGCCGCAGCGCAAGCTCGCGCAGCGCGGTGAGGTTGCCCGGCGAGAAATAATGCTCCAGCGCCCGCTCGGCCTGCTTGGGGACGTAGACCTTGCCCTCCCTCAGCCGCTGGATCAGGTCGTCTGGCGTGAGGTCGATCAGCTCGATCGCGTCGGCGCGGTCGAACACCGAATCCGGCACGGTCTCGCGTACCCGGACATGGGTGATCTGGGCAACGACGTCGTTCAGGCTCTCGATGTGCTGGATATTGACGGCGGTGTAGACGTCGATGCCGTGGGACAGCAGCTCCTCGACGTCGAGATAGCGCTTGGGATGGCGGCTGCCGGCCGCATTGGTGTGGGCGAGCTCGTCGACCAGCGCAATCTGCGGCCGCCGCGCGATCACCGCGTCGAGGTCCATCTCCTCGACAATCTGGCCGCGGTAGTCCAGCCTCTTGCGCGGGACCACTTCGAGATCGCGCACCAGCGCCTCGGTCTCGGCGCGGCCGTGGGTCTCGACGAAACCGACCACGACATCGATGCCGGCCTTGCGCTTGGCATGGGCGCTTTGCAGCATCTCGTAGGTCTTGCCGACGCCGGGAGCGGCGCCGACGAAGATCTTCAGCCTGCCGCTCGCGCTCTCCTCCCGGCGCGCTGCTTCCAGCAGTGCCTCGGGAGAGGGACGTTGTTCGGGATCGCGGCGCTCTCGGACCATCAGGACGGCTTGTCTATCCGTTACATTCTCCGCCTGTCGTTTCGCCTCTCCCCGCTTGCGGGGAGAGGGAGAGGGAGGCTTCGCGGTCGAATATAATCATCTGCGTGCCGCGAGCCTAGACTGCTACTTCGCGGCCATGCGATCGAGCGCGAGATTCAGTGCCAGAACGTTAACCCTGGGTTCGCCGAGCAGGCCGAGCAGACGGCCTTCGGTACTGGCGGTCACGAGCTGCTTGACCTGATCCTCAGGCAGATTCCGCGCCTTGGCCACGCGCGGCACCTGGAATTGCGCCGCTTCCGGCGAGATGTTCGGGTCGAGGCCGCTGGCCGAGGTCGTCACCAGGTCGACCGGCACGGTCGCATTCGGATTTTCGCTCCTGAGCTTGTCCACATCTTCCTTCAATCGGTCGGCCAACGCCTTGCTGGTCGGACCGAGGTTGGAGCCGCCCGAATTGGCGGCATTGTAGGGGGCGGGCACCGTCTTGGTCGAATCATTCGGGTCCGGCGCCAGCGTCGCCGAGGGGCGGCCATGGAAGTACTTGTCGTCCTTGAACTCCTGCCCGATCAGGGCGGAGCCGATCACCTTGCCGTCCTTCTCGATCAGGCTGCCTTGCGCCTGCACGGGAAACAGCGCGCCGGCAATGCCGGTCATGGCGAGCGGATAGGCCAGGCCGGTGATGGCGGTGAGCGCCAGCAACAGGACGATGGCGGGGCGGATTTCTCTGAGCATGTTACGTCTCCTAAGTCTTCGCGTCGTGCACGATGGCGATCAAGCCAGGTGCAAGGCGGTGACGGCGAGGTCGATCACCTTGATGCCGATGAAGGGAATGACGATGCCGCCAAGGCCGTAGATCAAGAGGTTACGGCGGAGCAGCGCGCCGGCACCGACGGCGCGATAGGCGACGCCCTTCAGCGCCAGCGGGATCAGCGCGATGATGATCAGCGCGTTGAAGATGATCGCCGACAGGATGGCGCTCTGCGGGCTCGACAGGTTCATGACGTTGAGCACGTTGAGCTGCGGGTAGAACGCCAGGAACATCGCCGGGATGATCGCGAAATATTTGGCGACGTCGTTGGCGATCGAGAACGTCGTCAGCGCACCGCGCGTCATCAAGAGCTGCTTGCCGATCTCGACCACCTCGATCAGCTTGGTCGGGTTGGAGTCGAGGTCGACCATGTTGCCGGCCTCGCGGGCGGCTTGCGTGCCGGTGTTCATGGCGACGCCGACATCGGCCTGGGCGAGCGCCGGGGCGTCGTTGGTGCCGTCGCCGCACATCGCCACCAGCTTGCCTTTGGCCTGCTCGTCGCGGATCAGCTTGAGCTTGTCCTCGGGAGTTGCCTGCGCCAGGAAATCGTCGACGCCGGCCTCCGCCGCGATGGCAGCGGCCGTCATCGGATTGTCGCCGGTGATCATGATGGTGCGGATGCCCATGCGGCGCAGCTCCGCGAAGCGCTCGCGGATGCCGCCCTTGACGATGTCCTTGAGCTGGACGATCCCGAGCAGCTTGCCATCCCTGGCGACAGCCAGCGGCGTGCCGCCGGACTTCGACACTTCATCGGCAATGGCCTGGATCTCGCGGCCGAGCTCGGAAAGCGCGGCAGGTTGCATCGCCCGCGCCGTGTTGCCGGACGCGACCGCGGTCGGAGCGCCGCCGCCGACATAGTTCAGCATGGCATCGACCGCGCCCTTGCGCACCGACGAGCCGCCGGCATCGACGCCGCTCATGCGGGTCTGCGCCGTGAACGGGATGAAGGTGGCCCCGAGCTCGGCCATGTCGCGGCCGCGGATGCCGTACTTCTCCTTCGCCAGCACGACGATGGAGCGGCCTTCCGGGGTCTCGTCGGCGAGCGAGGCGAGCTGGGCGGCGTCCGCCAGCTCCTGCTCGGTGACGCCACGCACCGGACGGAACGCGGTCGCCTGCCGGTTGCCGAGCGTGATGGTGCCGGTCTTGTCGAGCAGCAGCGTGTCGACGTCGCCGGCGGCTTCGACCGCGCGGCCCGACATCGCCAGCACGTTGAAGCGCACCAGGCGGTCCATGCCGGCGATGCCGATCGCCGACAACAGCGCGCCGATCGTGGTCGGGATCAGCGTCACGAAGAGAGCCACCAGCACGATCACCGAGATCGAGCCGCCGGCATAGGCGGCGTAGCTCGGGATCGTCACGGTGGCGAACACGAAGATGATGGTGAGGCCGGCGAGCAGGATGTTGAGCGCGATCTCGTTCGGCGTCTTCTGCCGCTCGGCGCCCTCGACCAGCTTGATCATGCGGTCGATGAAGGTCGAGCCCTGGGCTGCCGTGATGCGGACGCGGATCCAGTCCGACAGCACCTGCGTTCCGCCGGTCACCGCCGAACGGTCGCCGCCGGATTCGCGGATCACGGGCGCGGACTCGCCGGTGATGGCGGCCTCGTTGACGGAGGCGACGCCCTCGATCACTTCACCGTCCGAGGGGATGGTGTCGCCCGCCTCGACCAGCACGAGATCGCCGACCTTCAGGCTCGTGCCTGATACGAGCTTGTAGTCACGGCCCGCGGCGCTCAGGAGCTTGGCCTGGCTCTCGGTGCGGGTCTTGCGCAGCGTCTCGGCCTGCGCCTTGCCCCGGCCCTCGGCCACGGCTTCGGCAAGGTTGGCGAACAGCACGGTGAACCACAGCCAGAGGATGATCTGGAAGGTGAAGGCGAGATTTTCTCCGCCGGTGACGAGGTCGCGGACGAAGATCACGGTGGTGAGCGCGGCCACGATCTCGACCACGAACATCACAGGGTTCTTGATCATGGACCGCGGATCGAGCTTGGTGAAGGCAGCACCAATCGCAGGCACCACGATCCTGGGATCCAGCATCGCCGAGACCGGCATGCGCTTGTTGGGTTTAGAAACTGGTTCCATGGAGGTCACTCCGAAAGAGCTGGATCAGAAGACGTTGCCGGCGTTCATCGCGAGTTGCTCGACGATGGGGCCGAGGGCGAGCGCCGGGAAGAAGGTCAGGCCGCCCATGATCAGGATCACGCCGACGACAAGGCCGACGAACAGGCCGCCCGTGGTCGGAAAGGTCCCCATCGACGGCGGGATGGACTTCTTCTCCGCGAGCGAGCCCGCAATCGCCATCGCCGGGACGATCATCAGGAAGCGGCCGACGAACATCGCGGATGCGCCGGTCAGGTTATAGAACGGGGTGTTCCCGGTCAGACCCGCGAAGGCCGAACCGTTGTTTCCGGTCTGCGAGGAATAGGCATAGAGCACTTCCGAGAAGCCGTGCGGACCGGCATTCGCCATCGAGGCAACGCCCGTCGGCAGCACGACCGCCACGGCCGACCAGCCCAGGATCATCAGCGGCAGGATCAGGATCGCGAGCATCGCCATCTTGACCTCTCGCGCCTCGATCTTCTTGCCGACATATTCCGGCGTGCGGCCGACCATCAGGCCAGCGACGAAGATCGCGAGGATGACGAACAGCAGCATGCCGTACATGCCGGCGCCGACGCCGCCGACGATGATCTCGCCGAGCTCGATGTTGATCAGCGGGATCATGCCGCCAAGCGCAGTGAAGCTGTCATGCATCGCGTTGACGGCACCGCAGGAGGCCGCCGTCGTGATCACGGCGAACAGCGAGGACGCGACGATGCCGAAACGGACTTCCTTGCCCTCCATGTTGCCGCCGGTCAGCCCCAGCGCGTGCAGCGTCGAGGTGCCCTGAGCTTCCGCCCAGTAGGCGACGGCGACGCCGGCGATGAACAGCACGCCCATCACGGCGAGGATCGCCCAGCCCTGGCGCTGGTTGCCGACCATGCGGCCGAACACGTTGGTGAGCGCCGCGCCGAGCGCGAAGATCGACAGCATCTGCACGAAGTTCGACAGCGCAGTCGGGTTCTCGAAGGGGTGCGCGGCGTTGGCATTGAAGAAGCCGCCGCCATTGGTCCCTAACATCTTGATCGCGACCTGCGAGGCCACCGGGCCGACCGCGATGGTCTGCTTGGCGCCCTCGAGCGTGGTCGCTTCGACGTAGTCTCCAAGCGTTTGCGGCATGCCCTGCCAGACCAGGAACAGCGTGAACACGACGCAGATCGGCAGCAGGATATAAAGCGTGCAACGGGTTACATCGACCCAGAAGTTACCGACCGTGCGCATGGACGCGCGGGCAAAGCCGCGGATCAGAGCAACCGCCAGTACGATGCCGGTCGCCGCCGACAGGAAATTCTGATGCGTCAGGCCGACCATCTGGGTCAGATAGGACAGCGTGCTTTCGCCGCCGTAGTTCTGCCAGTTGGTGTTGGTGATGAAGGAGATCGCAGTGTTGAAGGACAGATCCTCGGCGACCGCGGACTGGCCGGCCGGGTTGAACGGCAGCACGGCCTGCAGGCGCATCAGGCCGTAGATGATGAGGAAGCCGCCGACATGGAACAGCAGCATGGCGACCGTGTAGGTCAGCCAGTGCTGCTCGCGCTTCTCGTCGACGCCGGAGATCCAATAGATGCCGGCCTCGATCGGGCGCAGGACGGGCGACAGGAAGGTGCGCTCGCCGTTGAATACGCGCGTCATGTACCAGCCGAGCGGCTTGGTCAGCGCGACGACGATCGCGCAGTAGAGAATGATCTGGAGCCAACCGATCACAGTCATGGCATTAACCCTTCAGGCATTGTGTCCGGCGCAATAGCGGCAGGAGCAGCGCAAGCAGGCCGGCGACGAGCACGACGTCCGCCAGCAGCAATTCGAGAAGCAGCAGCACGGCGTCAGAACCGCTCGGGCCGCAGCAGCGCGTAGGTGAGGTAGACCAGGAGGCCGAACGAGACGACGCCGGCGAGGGCATAATCGAAGATCATGATCCGCTCCCTCACAGCCGTTCGCAGGCGTAGGTGTAGCCGATCGCGAGGGCGAATAGAGCGAAGCCCAGCGCCAGCATTAGAATGTCCATCATGGGGATGCTCCTCGTTGCGTTTACTCGCGACGCAACTGTTCCGTAGATTTCGGCGGGCATCTTGTGGCAGATCAAGTGATCAACGTACCGCGATGCCCAGTCGGGATTTCACGCGTGTGAGGTGCCACCGCGCACATAGGTTTTCGAGATGAGGCCTATGACGACGTTATAGGAATCTCATAAAGGCCGGCCCGTCCCGGCAGGCGGCCACATGACCACGATCCATTCCGGGCGGTCGTATCAAGCAGGCAGCGCAGCGGCGGCGTCCACCCGCCTTCGCCGACGATTGTTACCGGGGACAGCGGACAAGGTCTTTCAAAAAGCCCTGCTTCTATAGCTTCCACCGCGGGCGAAGACGAAAGTCGAGGAACTATCGCGACGAGCCGGAAGGTCCCGTCCGCCTATGAAATCCTTATATGTCTCGCCCGTTCCCTATCTCGTTTTCAAATGCCCTCCAGGCCATCTTGGCGAGGCCGGCCGACTGACCGACGCCAACTCCAGGAGGCCTGACATGACCGCCGCTCTCCGCCCGCTTGATCCCCCCTCGCCCGCCGAGCAGCTGCGCAAGGCACATGCAATGACGCGGCCGCTGATGCTCGACATCATCGGTCACGCCTGCCGGCGCTTCCCGTCGCTGGGCCAGAGCGAACGCACGGCCCGCGTCATGCGCCTGATCGATTCGGAAGCCTGGACCGATGCGGCGCTGGCACTGATGGAGCTCGAGCTGCCGCTGTGGCGGGTCCGCCGCATTGCCTATGACGAGGGCGAGTGGCACTGCGCGCTCTCGCGCGAGCGCGAGCTGCCGGATTGGCTCGATGCTGCGGTCGAAGGATGCCATGGCGACCTCGCGATCGCCCTGATATCGGCTTTCGTCGAGGTCCAGGCGCTGGCCGCAGAAGCGTCGCGGCCGAGCGTTCCCTCCGTTCGCCAGGCGCTGGACCCGCGTTACGAACCGCTCGCCTGCGACAATTTCAGATAGATCCAGCTTGACGGACGACCCCAGTGGCGAAGCTTTCGAACATGCCGCGCACGCTGAGCCCGGCGCGGGTGCTGGCGCGTTTCGCCGTCCGCGTCGTGCTGCTCGCCGCCTTCGCCGCATTCGGCAGCGTCGGGTTTGGCCGGAGCCTTGCCGGCCTGCTCTGGATGTCGATCATCTTGTGCGCGCTCGCCGGCCTCGTCAGGCGCGAACCTCCGTTCGGCGCAGCGCTCAATCACTGGGACGAAGCTGTCGCCTTCGGGGCGCTGTTCGCGCTGGTCCACATCGCCAACGGTGTGGTGTGAGCCGCCGGCTTTATGACCTTCCTATGAGATCGCTCCGCGCCCGCCCTCGAAATCATATTCGCGACTGAGGATATTGAGCACGCCGGCAAGGATGTGCGTCCGAGGCCGGCATCGTTCGGAAGGAATAAACCTGTGAAACTCGTCGAACCTCCCTCGTGCAGCTCCCCTTCAACCATCGTCTTCATCGGCAGGAATCGCCGGGGACAATGGGTCGCGCAGGAGCAGAACGGCCTCTATGGCGGCCTGTTCGTCAGCCGCGCCCAGGCCATCAAATATGTGCTGTTCGAGAACGGGCAGCATCCGGAAACCATCGTCGAGCTGCCGCGCGAGATCGAGCTCGACATGGGCAAGAGCTCCAGCACCATCGTCGCGCAGCGCGCCGCCTGAGCCGGCGCCAACAGGCGAAAACCATGCTCATCCCTCCCGCTGCCTGGTTCACCGGATTCATTCCGGACCTGCCGACCCCGTTCGACGTGACGGATGCGATCGATCTCAAGGCGTTCGCCGCACTCTGCGAGCGACAGGTCGCGGCCGGCGCTCCCGCCATCGTGGTCTGCGAGACGGCCGGCGAGGCACCGACGCTCTCGCCGGCCGAGCAGGAGCTCGTCATTCGCACCGCGGTCGACGTCGCCCGCGGCCGCGTGCGCGTCATCGCGGGCGCGGTATCCAACGCAACCAGCCACGCCATCGAGCTTGCGCGGCGCGCGGAAGCGGCCGGCGCCGATGCCGTCATGTCGGTCGTGCCCGCCTACAACAAGCCGATGCAGGAGGGCATGCTCGCGCATTTCCGCGCCATCGCCGGGGCGATCGGACTGCCCGTGATCCTGCACGATAGTCCCTCCCGCACGCTGCGCCCGCTTGCCGACGAGACGCTTCTGCGTCTGGTCGAGTCCCGCCAGTTCGTCGGCCTGCGCGATGGGAGCGGTGACATCACCCGTCCGATGCGGCTGTCCCGCAACTTGCCGGCGAGTTTTCGCTTTCTCTCCGGCGACGACACCACCGCGTTCGGTTTCATCGCGGACGGCGGCGACGGCGCGATCTCGGAGGTCGCCAACATCGCCCCGGATCTCTGCCGCACGATCTTCTCACATCTCAGGCAGGGCCGGCTGCAATCCGCCCGCTATCTGCACAAGCGCCTGATCCCGCTCATCGCCTGCCTGTCCAGGGAAAGTCCGGCCGCGCTCAAATACGCGCTCAACGTCCTTGGCCTGATGTCCGCCGCCACCAGGCTTCCGATCGTGCCGCTGGATGCAGCCGCGCAGAGAGGCGTAGTGCGCGCATTCGCTGCGATCGCGGACAAGGAATTGATCGACAGCGTCGGAGCCTGACGGGCCGAGGCCGTTCAGATTTTCATGCTCAATCTCGTCGACGGATCTCACAAGCTGCTCCACGCCTGGAAGCTGGCGCTGCTGCGCTTTGCCGTGACGCGGGATGAGTCCGACAGGCACCCGGATCTCTTCAGAGGGCTGCCGGCGCGATGATCGGCGTCTTTATGACATTCCTATGCGGACGCGTCGGCGCTCATCTCGCAATCCTACGCAACGATCGACATCATAAGCGGCAGGTTGGCGCGCCCCTTTCGCCGCGCCAAGGACGAGGACTTCCACTATGTCGATCCTGACACATGACTTTGGCCGGCCCTTCGGGGCCGAACGCCCGGCGCGCATCTCCGAAGCGCGCAAGGCCCAGCTAAAGCGCATCGCACTCCAGGCGCTTGGCCTGCTCTCGATGGGCAGCGTGCTCACCGCGCTGATCGCGCTGAGAACCGCAATCCATATCTGGCATCTCCCCGCCTGACCGGCGGTGTTTCCGGCCGAGACCTTCGAGCTCGCCTGGGGCAGGAAGCCACCGACGCGGACCCCGGACCAAGGCCCCCGCAGCGCGGTCGCGATGCGCCGGTTGAGGCCGGCAATCCCGCGGAAAAGGCTTTGCCTAAAAGTACCTGCCCGATCTGGCGCAATTTCACGGAACCGTGTAGAGCGGTTTCATGAGCATCAGCAACGTCAACGTCGTCGCCCACCCCCTGGTCCAGCACAAGCTCTCCCTGATGCGGGAGAAGGACCGCTCGACCAAGAGCTTTCGCGAGATCCTCAACGAGATCGGGATGCTGCTCTGCTACGAGGTGACGCGCGATCTGCCGCTGGAGCTGGTCGAGATCGAGACGCCGATCGCGCCGATGCGGGCGCCCAAGATCGCCGGCAAGAAGCTCACGCTGGCGCCGATCCTGCGCGCCGGCGTCGGCTTCCTCGACGGCATGCTCGCCTTGATGCCTTCGGCGCGCATCGCCCATATCGGGCTTTACCGCGACCCCGAGACGTTGCAGGCCGTGGAATATTACTTCAAGGCACCGCAGGACCTGTCCGACCGCACCGTGATCCTGATGGACCCGATGCTGGCGACCGGCAACTCCGCCTGCGCCGGCGCGTCCCTGCTCAAGGCGCGCGGCGCCCGCGACATCCGCTTCGTCTGTCTTCTGGCCGCGCCCGAGGGCATCGCCCAGTTCCAGAGCGAGCATCCCGACGTGCCGATCTGGACCGCCGCGATCGACGAGCGGCTCAACGACCACGGCTACATCGTGCCGGGCCTGGGCGATGCCGGCGACCGGATGTTCGGCACCAAGTAGACAGGTTTGCGCAAGCGGGTTACTCCGGTTGGCATGAGCGCCAACGACTTTTCGCTGCAATCGCTGATCCGGATCGAGACCGCCGCCGATCCGGCCTTCGTGTTCGACGGCACACCCGTCTCTCGCGCGGAATTCTCGGCGAAGATCGAGCAGGCCGCCGCCTGGCTTGCGGCCCAAGGCATCGGCAAGGGCGACGTCGTCGCGGTCTGGCTGGTCAACCGGATCGAGTGGATCGCACTGCTGTTCGCCGCCGCACGGCTCGGCGCGGTCGTCGCCGCCGTCAATACGCGCTACCGCAGCGCGGAAGTCGCGCATCTGCTTCGCGTGTCCGGTGCAAAGCTCATGGTGGTCGAGGCCGCATTCCGCTCGATCGACTTTGCCGCCATCCTCGCCGACGTCGCCAAGGCCGAGGTGCCGGCGCTGCAACAGCTTGCCGTGATCGGCGCCGATGCGATCCCGGCGCACTGGTCCTGTGTGCGGTTCGATGCCTTTGACCAATCCTATCCGCCTGCCCCGCCGGCTCAAGACGATGTCGACCTGCCCGTGCTGCTGTACACCACGTCAGGCACGACCAAAGGCCCAAAACTCGTCGCGCATTCGCAGCGGACGCTGGCGACGCACGCCGTCTCCGTCGCCCATGCGCTCCAGCTCGATCACCACCGTCATTCGCTGCTGGCGTTGCTGCCGTTCTGCGGCACCTTCGGCATGACGAGCCTGCTCGGTTTCGTCGCAGCCGGCGCGACCATCCATTTGCTCGACGCCTTCGAAGCGGCGCCGGCCCTGAACATCCTCAGCGAGTGCAGGATCACGCATTCCTTCGGCTCGGACGAGATGTTCCGCCGTATCCTTGCGCTCACCGATGCGCCACGCCCATTTCCACATCTCGAAGTCTGCGGCTTCGCCGCGTTCCAGCCCGGCTGGCGCGAGCTCGCAGTGGAGGCCGAAGCGCGCGGCATGAAGCTGTTCGGTCTCTACGGTTCGAGCGAGGTGCAGGCGCTGTTCTCGATTGGCCGCCCCAGTGATGCCTTTGCCGATCGCATCGAGGGCGGCGGCTGGCCGATGTCGCCCGACGCGAAGGTCCGCGTGCGCGATGTCGAGACCGGCGAGCTTGCCGGAAGCCTCATCTCCGGCGAGATCGAGATCAGCGCGCCGTCACGCTTTCTCGGCTACTTCAACAATCCCGCGGCAACTCGCGAGGCTATCACCGCCGACGGGTTCTTCCGCACCGGCGACATCGGCCGGCTGCGCGGCGACGGCTCCTTCGTCTACGAGACGCGCGCCGGCGATGCGATGCGCCTCGGCGGCTTCCTGGTCGCGCCCGGGGAGATCGAGGACGAGCTCAAATCCTGCACCGGTGTCGCCGACGCCCAGGTCGTCGCGGTCGATCTCAAAGGCCAGGCACGCTGCGTCGCCTTCGTGATCCCGGCAAGTGAGCCGCCCCAGCAGGAAGCGCTCACGGCGCGCCTGCGCGAGCGGCTCGCCGGCTACAAGGTGCCGGCGCGGATCTATGTGGTGGACGCCTTCCCCGTCACCGACAGTGCCAACGGCGTCAAGATCCAACGCGCCAGGCTTCGTGCCATGGCGATGGAACGGATCGCCGCCGAATAGCGCCGCCTATTTGGTTTGCGCCACAAGACCCGTTCAGTACGACTTCGCGAGCCCCAGCACCTTTTCCGCGATGAAGCTGAGCGCGAGCTGCGGGCTGACCGGTGCGATGCGCGGGATCAGCACCTCGCGCAAATAGCGCTCGACGTGGAATTCCTTGGCGTAGCCGAAGCCGCCATGGGTCATGACCGCCTGCTCGCAGGCGTGATAGCCGGCTTCGCCTGCGAAATATTTAGCGGCGTTCGCACCGGCGCCGCAGGGCAAGCCCTTGTCGTATTGCCAGGCCGCCTGCATCACCATCAGCCAGGCGGCCTCGAGCTCGACCCAGTTCACCGCGAGCGGATGCTGGATGCCCTGGTTCTTGCCGATCGGACGATTGAACACGACGCGCGTCTTGGCGTATTCTGTGGCGCGCGACAGCGCGAGCTTGCCGAGGCCGACCGCTTCCGCGGCAATCAGAATGCGCTCGGGGTTCATGCCCTCGAGGATGTACTGGAAGCCTTTGCCCTCTTCGCCGATGCGGTCCTCCATCGGGATCTCGAAGTCCTCGAAGAACAGCTCGTTGGAATCGACGATCTTGCGGCCCATCTTCTCGATCTCGTGGACCTTGATCCTGTTGCGGTCGAAATCGGTGTAGAACAGGCTGAGCCCGTGGGTGGGCGAGCGCACCTCCTCCAGCGGCGTGGTGCGCGCCAGCAGCAGGATCTTGTGCGCGACCTGCGCGGTCGAGATCCACACCTTCTGGCCGTTGACGATGTAGCGGTCGTTCTTGGCGACCGCGCGGGTCTTGAGCTGCGTGGTGTTGAGACCGGTGTTGGGCTCGGTGACGGCAAAGCACGCCTTTTCGCGGCCCTCGACCATCGGCGGCAGCATGCGCCTGCGCTGTTCTTCAGTGCCGAACACGACCACCGGATTGAGCCCGAACACGTTGATATGCACGGCCGAGGCGCCGGACATTCCGGCACCGGATTCGGCGATGGTGCGCATCATGATCGCAGCCTCGGTGATGCCGAGCCCGGAGCCGCCATATTCTTCCGGCACGCAGATGCCGAGCCAGCCGGTGTCTGCCAGCGCCTTGTGGAAGTCGTGCGGGAAGCCGCCGTCGTGGTCCTTCTTCAGCCAGTAAGCGTCGGGAAAGCCCTCGCAGATCTTGGCGATGGCGTCGCGAATGGCTTCCTGCTGATCGGTGAGCGCGAAATCCATGCTGTTGATCTCCCTTCGCCAAGCGTTCTTTAGCTCGAAAAACTGCATGCAGATACGTGAATTTGCCCGCGAAGTGTGTCTACCATGCATGGGGTCATGCGGCGCGAAGTATGCGCGCGCCGTTATTTCGCAGGGAGGGAAACCGCGATGGCCGGACTTTATTTCGAGGACTTTTCCGTGGGCCAGGAGTTCAGGCATCCCCTGACCCGGACCGTCACGGAGATGGACAACACCATGTTCAGCCTGCTGACGCTCAATCCGCAGCCGCTGCACATCGACGCGCATTTCGCCGAAAAGACCGAGTTCGGCCAGCGCATTTTCAACAGCCTTTACACCCTCGGCATCATGATCGGCATGACGGTCTATGATACGACCTTAGGCACCACCGTCGCCAATCTCGGCATGACCGACGTCACCTTTCCAAAGCCGGTCTTCCATGGCGACACGTTGCGGGCCACGACAAAGGTGCTCTCGGTGCGGGAATCCAGATCGCGGCCCAAGGCCGGCATCGTCGAGTTCGAGCATCATGCCTTGAACCAGAACGACGAGATCGTCGGCACATGCCGCCGCATGGCGATGATGCACAGGAGGCCGGTCTGATGCGTTCGATGCTGTTCGTGCCGGGCGATTCCCCGCGCAAATTCGAGAAGGCGAGCGAAGGCAGGGCCGACGCGCTGATCATCGATCTCGAGGACTCCGTCGTCACCGAGAAGAAGGCGGAAGCGCGCGGGCTGACACTTGCAATGCTGAAAGGTCGCAGCAAGCCGCATCAGCTCTATGTCCGCGTCAACGCGCTCGACACCGGCATGACGCTGGCCGATCTCGCCGCGGTGATGCCGGGTAGGCCCGACGGCATCGTGCTGCCGAAATCGCAGGGCGGCGACGACGTCCGGCAGGTCGCAACCTGGCTCGAAGCGCTCGAGGCGGCAGCCGGCATCGAGGTCGGCGCGACCCGCATCGTCTGCGTGGCGACCGAAACCGCCAGCTCGATCTTCGGGCTCGGCAGCTACAAGGGCTGCTCCCCTCGTCTCGCCGGGCTGATGTGGGGCGCGGAGGATCTCTCGGCCTCGCTCGGCGCCACCGAGAAATCGAGCGGCGGCGTGTTCCACAGCCCCTATCGCCTCGCGCGCGATCTCTGCCTGATGGCCGCGGCCGCGGCCGAGGTCGCGCCGATCGACACCGTCTACACCGACATCGACAACCTCGCGGGCCTCGAGCAGGAAACGCGCGCGGCGCGGCGCGACGGTTTTTCGGCCAAGGCACTGATCCATCCCAAGCACGTCGACATCGTCAACGCGGCGTTCGAGCCGACGGACGCCGAACGGACCTGGGCGGAGAAGGTGATCGCGGCGTTCGCGAGCAATCCCAATTCCGGCACGCTGCGGCTCGACGGCCAGATGATCGACAAGCCGCACCTTCGCGCCGCGAAGAAGATTCTCGGACATCCCTAGATCAGGACGCAAGCCTCGCCAGGTCGATCGACTGCGTCCGAAGGCTCCGGCTTGAAGCTCCCGGCCTCAGTCGAATCCCTGAACGGGCGGTGCCGAAGGTTGCGCCGGCACGGCAGGCGCGGCTTGAACCGGCGGGGCCGGATTGCCGGCAGCTCTCATCTGGCCGTTGGCGGCCATCGCCTCGCGCGTGCGCGACGGGCCGCCGGTTGCGGCGGCGCGGCGCGGCGGCTGCCGGTGCCTTGCCGACTGCGAGCCTCTCATGCCCCAGGAGCGGGCGATCGAAGGTCCGGCCGTGTAGCCGATCAAGGCTCCGGCGACCGCACCGACCGGGCCCAGCACGACCGCGCCCGAGACCGCGCCGAGCGCCGCATCGCCCGCGCGCTCCTGCGCAACCGCACTCGCGGGCACGCAGGCCAGCATTGCGACAGCAGTGATCAGAGCTTTGTTCATCGGAGCGCCTCCCTCGCGGGAGATCACTCCTGCTCAAATATGGCCGCACGAGGTTCGCTTGCTGGCCAACAGAAGGCAATCGCTGACGGAACCCGGCTATAGAGCTCCTTGTGGGCCATCCTTCGAGACGCCCGCTTTAGGCGGGCTCCTCGAAGGACGAGGCGCGCGCTCAAGGTCAGCCCCAAGAGTCAAATGCGATTGCTCTGCCGCGAGTGGGGAGAGGCGAATGCGGCTTCGAACATCTTGACACCGCTCACACGCTGAATATTTTTTCGCCGAGAAGAGACTTTCTCATCCTCGAAAACCAAAGGATGTAACGCGACCGTCTGGAGAGACGATGATGCTCGATGAGAATCTGGCCCGCATTCGCGCGCACCGCAACAATATCCACCGCTACCGGCGCCTGCTGAAGACCAGGCTGTCGCAGCTGGAGCGCCATTTCATCGAGAGACGCCTCGCAGAAGAGCAATCGGCGCTCGATGGCCTGACCGCAGCGACCTTTCCTGTCAGCTTCCGCGCCCCGGAAGCGCCGGCCAATGCGACGGGTGCGGCGCAATGAACAGCCAGCGCGACCTGCTCATCCGCGGCAGCGAGAAGGTCGTCGGCCATTGCGAGCTGCTTCTCGCCAGCGCCAAGAGCGAGCATGAACGCGAGCTCTATCGCCAGCGCATCGAGCGCGAGCGGCGGCTGATCCGCGACCGGCAAGGCGGACCGGATCACCGCGCCGCCTGAGCTGGGAGATCACACGCTCCGGCACCCCAGGGCAATCGCATTTGAATTTTGCAGAGGTCGTCATGCCCGGGCTTGTCCCGGGCATCCACGTTCTTTGTGCCGCGTGGAAAGGCGTGGATGGCCGGGACAAGCCCGGCCATGACGCTGTGGAGACAGCCGGTGCCCATAGCCACATCTCATATGCGATAACCCTGCCGTCGCAGGGGGCGAACCGCTTCCGCGGTTCGTCCCCGCATTCGTTTCAGCGGACGAGGCGATTGGGGCCTGCGAGCGCGCTGCTCGGCTCGGCTGCGGGCGCCACTCTCACGGTGGCGGTGAGCGGCGCACCATTGCGCAGCAGAGTAAGCTTCACATCTTCGCCGACCCGCGCAAGGCCGATCGTGTTGCGGAGCTGGGCGGCGGTGCGGATCGGGCGGTCGTCGGCTCCGGTCACGATATCGCCCTTGCGCAAGCCGGCCTTCTCTGCGGGCGAATCCGCGGCGATCTCGGCGATGACGGCGCCTTGATTCAATCCCTTGTTGACTGATGGATGCAGGTCTTTCAGCGAAATGCCGATGCGGCCTCGCTCGACGCGACCCTTGGCGATGATCTGCTCCATCACCTTGCGCGCCATGTTGACTGGAATGGCAAAGCCGATGCCGACATTGCCGCCCGCGGGCGAGATGATCGCCGAATTGATGCCGACGAGTTCGCCGTGCAAGCTGACCAGCGCTCCACCGGAATTGCCGGGATTGATCGCCGCATCGGTCTGGATGAAATCCTCATAGCCCTGCTTGCCGAGGCCGGTGCGGCCCAGCGCGCTGACGAGTCCTGATGTCACGGTCTGACCGAGGCCGAAGGGATTGCCGATCGCAAGGACGAAGTCGCCGACTGCGAGCCCATCGCTGTCGCCGAAGGGAAGCGCCTTCAGCCCCGCCGGGTTCTGGACCTGGAGCACCGCGACATCCGTGGGCGGATCGCGGCCGATGACCCTGGCGGAAAACTGTCGGCCGTCCTTGGTCGTGATCTGAACGATAGAGGTGCCTTCGACCACGTGATTGTTGGTCAGCACATAGCCGCGCTGGGCGTCGACGATGACCCCGGAGCCGGTCGCATTGACCTCCTTTTCGATCTGCCGGGGAACATCGAAGAACTCACGGAAGAGCGGGTCGCGATAGAGCGGGTTGTCCTCGCGCACGCGGCCGTGCACGGAAATGTTGACGACGGCCGGCGTCACCTGACGCACCAGCGGCGCCAAGGTCGGCACCGAGCCGCCGGTCTTCATATCCGGGATCTGGCCGGCGGCAGGCTGCGAGGCCATGAATGTCAGCGCCAGCAAGGCTAGGAAAACCAGACGCAGAGCATTCATCTTCGTCACCTGCCGCATTGTCTTATGTGGATATCGGAGAACTTGGTTGCTTCAACCTGCGTCAGGTGACGCGAGGAACCAGCCCTGCAGGGCCAGAAGCGGAACGGCCCAGGCTGCCGAGGATTGGCCAAGCAGCACGAGTCCGAGAACGGCTTGTGTGAGCATCATGCGGCCCGCCCTTCTGCGGCGGCCCATGGCCGCCGCAGCCGCATCGGCACGCCGCCGCCCCGCGGCGGGTCGTCATTGTCGTTGTCGCCGTCGAGCTTGCGTAAGGCGGCCAGAATGTCGGCGAGCCGGACCGTGCGGCTCATGCCGGGAATCTCGCGCAAGGCCGGACAGGATTCGACCGCGTACATGTCGGATGCCCAGGACGACAGGATGATACGCTTCTCCGGCGTGGAGAGTTCCTCGGCATTCAGGACTTCGGCAGGCGAATTGTAATGGGCCGCGGGGTGAAACAGCGAATTGAGAGTGCCGACATTGCTATTCACATTGGTCATTGGTGTGTCTCCCACATGCTCCTTTCCGGGGGGACGGTTTTGTTGACGATGAGACGGCGGCGCCAATCGCCGCCGCCCCGCTTGACGCTAGTGCGTATTGATTGCGATGCGCTTGACGCCTTCGCGTGCCTTCTCCGACTTCGGCAGCGATACGGTCAGGACACCGTCCTTAAACGATGCCTCTGCCTTGTCTTCATCGACGTCCTCAAGCGGAATCTGCCGCTCGAAGGCGCCGTAGTAGCGCTCGGTGAAGTATTTGCCTTCGTGCTTGCGCTCATCCTTCTTCTCGCCGCGGATCGTCAGGACGCCCCTGGCGATTTCGATCTGGACGTCCTTTTCCGTCATCCCGGGCAGTTCCGCCGAGATCGTCAGCGTCTTGTCGGTGTCGCTGAGCTCGATCTTGGGCCAGCCGAAGCGCCCCTCCATCAGCGGCGACAGGCTGGGGCCGCCGAAGCCCCGGAACACATCGTCGAACAGACGGTTCATCTCGCGATGCAGCGTCATGAACGGATCGTAGCTGCCGCGCGCCTGCACAAGCTCCTGGTTCCTCGACCAGGGAATAAGATCGCGAATAGCCATGGTGTTCTCCTTCATTCAACGGTCTCGAGCGCGGAGGCCACGTGCCGTCCACGCTCCAAGACAACACTTTGGACGCCCCTAAGCTGCTTTCTGCTGCTCGATCTGCGACGTCGGAGATGTGCTGCTGCTCGCGATCTCGATCCGGCGCGGCTTCATGGCCTCCGGAACCTCGCGGACGAGATCGATGATCAGCAGCCCGTCCCGGAAGGACGCCTGCTTCACCTGAACATAGTCGGCGAGATTGAATACGCGCCTGAAGGGGCGGGCCGCAATGCCGTGGTACAGATATTCGCGCGTGCTGCTCTCGGGCTTCTGGCCCTCGATGATGAGTGCGTTCTGTTCCGCCGTTACGGCAATATCGCCAACGCCGAAGCCTGCCACTGCAAGGCTGATCCGGTAGTGGTCTTCGCCGGAGCGCTCGATATTGTAGGGGGGATAGTTGTCCTCGGTCGCCTGGCGCAGCGTGCTGTCGACGAGGTCGGCCAGATGATCGAAGCCGATTGTGGAGCGCCACAGGGGCGCGAAGTCGAAACTGGTCCTCATAACCAAGTCCTCCAAAGAGCAAGATGGATACGAAGGAGCGCAAGGCGGGGATTCAGACGGGTCCGAAAAGACCAGCCCGGCGCCCGTGCCGGATCCGATTTGGCATTCCGGCACACCGCTCTCGCGGCGAAAAACGACTTAGAAAACCGGACGTCGGTTTCAAGAGGGCCAATGAAATTTTTTTCGACCCCATCGATGACCCGCCGGGCCCGGACGCTCTCGGCGGCAACCGCAAGGTAAGATAGGGATAAAATCGGCGGGTCGGGGGTAAGGCCGGATTGCCTTCGGGCGTCCGGCCCCGGACAACGCGCATGAATAACGAGACGGCAGCAAACCACGGGCCAGGGTCCCGACCGCGTCCGGCCGGCCGCGCGGCAGGCGCGATGATGATTGCCCTGCTCGCCGCAGCATCGGCGTGTGTGGCGCACGCCGACGACGTTGCCATCTCGCCTGCCGGTCTGAGGCCGATCGGAACGATCGACGCGCGCTTTCAGTCCTACAACATCGAGATGGTGGAGGTGACCGGCGGACGGTTCTGGAAGCCTTATCCGCCAGCGGGACGCGCTTTCGATGGGCGGGATCGTTACAGCGCGCGGCCGCCGATCGATCTTGCCAATGGGCGACTGCGCCTGCTCGCCGCGGCGTTGTCGCCGGCCTATCTGCGCGTGAGCGGCACCTGGGCCAATGCGACGTTCTTTGCCGAGGCGCCGCAAAAGCCGCCGCCGGGATTCAACTCGGTGCTCAGCCGAGCGCAGTGGCGCGACGTCGTGGAGTTCGCGCGTGCGGTCGATGCGGAGATCGTCACCTCCTTTGCGATCAGTCCCGGCATCCGCGATGCCAACGGCATATGGAAGCCGGATCAGGCGCAGCAGCTGGTCGACACCACGCGCGCGCTGGGTGGCCGCATCGCCGCCGCCGAATTCATGAACGAGCCGACGCTCGCAGCGACAGGCGGCGCACCGGCGGGATACGATGCGATCGCCTATGGCCGCGACTTCAAGGTCTTCCACGATTGGATGCGGCGCGCCGCACCTGAGACGCTGATCCTCGGCCCGGGCTCGGTCGGCCATGCATCATCACCATCCGGCTCGGGCATCACCACACGCGAGCTGCTTGCTGCATCCGATCCCGGCGTCGATCGTTTCTCCTATCACCATTACAACACGATCTCGCCGCGCTGCGGCGGGCACGATGATCCGGCGCAGGCCCTCTCGGAGGAATGGCTGGCGCGCACGGATACGACCCTCAAGACCTATCAGGCCCTACGCGACGCATTCGAGCCGGGCAAGCCGATCTGGCTGACAGAGACGGCTGATGCGGCCTGTGGCGGCGGCCCATGGGACCAGACCTTTCTCGACACGTTCCGCTATCTCGACCAGCTCGGACGCCTGGCGAGGGCCGGCGTCCAGGTGGTGATGCACAACACGCTGGCCGCCAGCGATTACGGCCTGCTCGACGAAACAACGTTCCGGCCGCGGCCGAGCTACTGGGCCGCGCTGCTCTGGCACCGGCTGATGGGAACGATCGTGCTCGACGCAGGCAAACCTGCTCCGCGCGATCTCCATCTCTATGCGCATTGCCATCCAGCCAGGGCAGGTGCGGTGTCGCTGCTCGCAATCAACGCCTCGCGCCACACGTCACACGCGCTGACGCTACCGGATTCCGCCGAACGGTACACACTGCACGCGGCGCAGTTGCAGGGCACGATTGTGCAGTTGAACGGCGAGAGGCTCGCGCTGACCCCTGACGGCCAGCTGCCTCGACTCGAGCCACGCGCAACGCCGCCGGAAGCAATCGGGCTTGCGCCGACGACCATCACCTTCCTGGTGTTTCCGAACGCTGCAAATCCCGCTTGCTTGTCCCGACGTTCAGGATTGTAGCGAGTCCCGCGCCGTCTCCGGCGCCATCAGCGTCGCGATGATCGTGACGATCGACAGCGCGACGATGTAGACCGACACCGCCCAGTACGAGCCGGCCCATGCCAGCAGCCCGGCCGCGATCAGCGGCGAGAAGCCGCCGCTCAACGCCGCCGCGACGTTGGCGCCGAGCGAGGCACCGCTGTAGCGCACCTGGGTGCGGAACAGCTCCGGCATGAACGCGGCCTTCGGCCCGAACAGCAGCGCATGGGTGAGCGTCATCGTGACGACGAGCGCGAGCGTGATCAGCGCCGGCTCCCTGGTGTCGAGGAACCAGAACAGCGGAAACGCCAGCGCAACCGAGAAGACGCCGCCGGCGAGATACAGCGCCTTGCGTCCGAAGATGTCGGACAGCCAGCCGGCCAGCGGCAGCGTCGCGAACTCGACGATCGCGGCATAGACGACGGCATCCAGGATCACTTGCCGGGGAAGGCCGAGCTTGGTCGTCGCGTAAACCACCGTGAACACGGTGAGGAGATAGGCGAGCCCGACCTCCGAGACCGTGATGCCGATCGCGAGCAGAAAGCTGCGCCAGTCGCGGCGCAGCACTTCGAGGGCCGGCTGCGCCAGCACCTCCTTGCGTTCGACGATCTCCTTGAAGTGAGGCGTCTCCGCGAGCTTGAGCCGCACGATGAAGCCGATGCCGACGAGCAGAATGCTGATCAGGAACGGCACGCGCCAGCCCCAGCTGAGGAAATCCGCCTCGGGCAGCTTCGTCATCAGGCCGAAGATGCCGGTCGATGCGGCGACGCCGACGGGAAAGCCGACCTGCACCAGGCTGCCGTAGAAGCCGCGGCGATTGCCGGCGTGCTCGATCACCATCACGACCGCGCCGCTCCACTCGCCCCCGAGCCCAATGCCCTGAACGAAACGAAGGACAACGAGCAGGATCGGGGCCCAGACGCCGATCTGGCTGTAGGTCGGCAGGCAGCCGATCAGGAAGGTGCCGAGTCCCATCGCGATCATGGTCGCAACCAGCATGGTCTTGCGGCCGAGCCGGTCCCCGTAATGCCCGATGATCGCGCCGCCGATCGGCCGCGCGACGAAGCCGACCGCGTAGGTCGAGAACGCCGCCAGCGTGCCAACGAAGGGATCGAAGCTCGGGAAGAACAGCTTGTTGAAGACCAGCGCCGCCGCCGTGCCGTAGATCAGGAAATCATACCACTCGATGGCGGTGCCGAGCGCGCTCGCCCACACCACATGCGCCGTCGTCGATCTCTCCGCGGAAGCGGCGATCCCCGTTGCTGTCGTCATACCCTGCCCCCCAAAGATTCCAGTGGGCATCATGGCCAATCGTGCGGAGGGTTGCAACTTGTGGGAGTTCTGTTTGCTCTCGTGCCCCGGACGCTGCGCAGCACCGGAAGCGCGTTTACGCGCGTCTTCGACGCGCTACGGTGATGCGCTGCAGAGCCGGGGCCCATGTTGCTGCGAGTTACGCGGCCTGCTGGGTCCCGGCTCTGCGCCGCATCGCTACGCGCCGCGTCGCGTCCGGGACACGAGAACGGGGATGCAGGCACTCGCCACATCCGTGATCGCAAGGGGATTTGCGTCGTCGGGCGATCGTGGAACCCGACAGATCATACCTATTCGCCATTGACAAATTCATTCGTCATTATCTAATTTACCTCCACAACGACCCGCCGTACCAAGCGGCCAAGAAGAGAGGGAACGACAATGAAAGGGCTTCTGGCCTCCGCCATGCTCGCGGCCATGACTTCGGCTGCCATGACCACAGCGGCGACCGCACAGATCTCCGACGACGTGGTGCGGATCGGCGTGCTGACGGACCTGTCGAGCTGGGGCCGCGACAATAGCGGGCCGGGCTCGGTCGAGGCGGCCAAGATGGCCGTGGAGGAATTCGGCCCCACCGTGCTCGGCAAGCCGATCGAGATCATCAGCGCCGACCACCAGATGAAGACCGATGTCGGCGTTCAGATCGTCCGCGGCTGGTTCGACAACAGCAAGGTCGACGCCGTCGTCGACATCCCCAATTCCGGCATCGCGATCGCCGTGCACAACATGGTGCGTGAGCGCGGCAAGATCGCGCTGCTCTCCGGCCCCGGCGCGAGCTCGCTGACCGACGAGCTGTGCAGCCCGAACACCGTGCATTTCACCTACGACACCTACGCGCTCTCGAAGGTGACGGCCTCCGCCGTGATCAAGGAAGGCGGCAAGTCCTGGTACTTCATCACGGCGGATTATGCCTTCGGCCAGCAGCTCGAGAAGGACGCAACCCGCTTCATCAACGAGGCGGGCGGCAAGGTGCTCGGCGGCGTGAAGCATCCGACCAACACCGCCGATTTCTCCTCCTTCGCGCTGCAGGCGCAGAGCTCGAAATCCGACGTGGTCGCTTTCGCCAATGCCGGTCAGGACACCGACAACGCCATCAAGCAGTCCGGCGAGTTCGGCCTGGTCCAGGGCGGCCAGAAGCTGGTCGGCCTGTTGATGTTCGACACCGACGTGCACGCGATCGGGCTGAAGGCCGCGCAGGGCACCTACATGACCACGGCCTCCTACTGGGCCATGGATGAGGCGACGCGCGCTTGGTCGAAGAAGTTCTACGAGCGCACCAAGGTGATGCCGACCATGATCCAGACCGGCGTCTACGGTTCGGTGCTGCATTACCTGAAGGCCATCAAGGCGGCCGGCACCGACGATTCCGCCAAGGCGATGGCCAAGATGCGCGAGCTGCCGATCGAGGATATCTTCGTCCACGGCGGCAAATTGCGCGAGGACGGCCGCGTCATCCGCGACATGTATCTCGCCAAGGTGAAGTCGCCCGAGCAGTCGAAGGAGCCGTGGGATTATCTGGATATCGTCAAGACCGTGAAAGGCGAGGACGCCTTCCGCCCGGTCTCCGAATCCAAATGTCCGCTCTTGAAGAAGTGAGGTCCAGATGACCGGCAACGAGCATGGCGCAATTGAGACGTACGAGTGCGACGTGCTCGTGGCCGGATCGGGTTGCTCCGGCATGTCGGCGGCGATCACCGCGCGCCATCGCGGACTCGAGGTGCTGATCGTCGAGAAGGAACCGCGCTTCGGCGGCACAACCGCCCGTTCCGGCGGCTGGCTCTGGATCCCCGGTACCTCGCTGGCAAAAGCCTATGGCATCGAGGAGACACCGGAGCAGGCCCGCACATATTTGCGCCATGAGGCCGGCAACAATTACGACGCTGTGCGCGTCGATGCCTTCCTGAGCGCCGGCCCCGAGGCGGTCGACTTCTTCACCGCCAAGACGGCGCTGCGCTTCGACATGCCGCTGGTGTTCCCGGACTATCATGCCGAGGCGCCCGGCGGCGCGCAGGGCGGCCGCTCCATGGTGACGCGCCCCTTCGACGGCCGCGAGCTCGGCGACCTCATCAAGACGCTGGGCAACCCGCTGCCCGAGCTCACCGTGTTCGGCATGATGCTCGGCTCCGGCAAGGAGATCATTCATTTCATGCGGGTGACGAAGTCGCTGACCTCGGCGGTCTATGTCGCCAAGCGCCTGTCGCGGCATCTGATGGACGTGCTGCGCTACGGCCGCGGCATGACGCTGACCAACGGCAATGCGCTCGCAGGACGCCTGGCGAAGTCCGCGCTCGATCTGAAGATTCCGATGTGGCTGTCCTCGCCGGTGCGCGAGCTGACGGTCGAGAATGGCGTCGTGACCGGCGCGATCGTTTCGCGCGAGGGACGCAAGGTGCGCGTTCGTGCAAGGCAGGGTGTCGTGCTCGCCTGCGGCGGCTTTCCGCACGACGTGGCACGCCGCAGGAAAATGTTTCCGCACGCGCCGACCGGCAATGAGCACTATTCACCAGGACCGACCGGCAACACCGGCGACGGCCTGCGCCTTGCGGAAGCCGCCGGCGGTCATGTCGAGGACCGCCTGCCGAACGCGGCGGCCTGGGTGCCGGTGTCGCTCACCACGCGCAAGGACGGTTCAAAGGGCGTGATGCCGCATTTCATCGACCGCGCCAAGCCCGGCGTGATCGCGGTGATGCGCGACGGCAAACGTTTTGCCAATGAAGGCAATTCCTATCACGACTTCGTCCAGGCCATGATCAAGGCCGCAAAGCCCGGCGAGGAGATCGCCGCCTTCCTGGTCTGCGACCACAAGACGCTGCGGAAATACGGCCTCGGCTGCGTGCCGCCCTTCCCGATGCCGCTGGCTCATCATTTGAAGACCGGCTATCTCATGCGCGGCGATACGCTGGACGCGCTGGCGGCGAAGGCCGGGATCGATGCGAAGGCCTTCACCGAGACGGTCACGCAGTTCAACGCGAGCGCGCCGCTCGGGCACGATGCCGCCTTCGGCAAGGGCTCGAAGGCCTACAATCGCTACCAGGGCGATGCGCTGCACGGTCCCAATCCCTGCGTCGCGCCGATCGACAACGGTCCGTTCTACGCCATCAAGATGATGATCGGCGATCTCGGCACCTATGCCGGCATCGTCACCGACGAGAACGCGCGGGCGCTCGACGCCGAGGGACGGGTGATTCCCGGCCTCTATGCCGCCGGCAACGACATGGCGAGCATCATGGGCGGCAATTATCCCGGCGCCGGCATCACGCTTGGGCCGGCGCTGACCTTCGGCTACATTGCCGGCAGACATCTTGCCGACAGCGCCGCCAAGCGCGACGCGGCTTAATCGGACGCACGCCAGGAGGCGCATGAAGAGAGAGAGCCGCGGCATCCAGTCGATCGAGGTCGGCGGAGAATTGCTTCGCGCGCTCGCAAAGAGCGGCGAGCCGATGATGCTGCGCGATCTCGCCCGCGAGGCCGGCATGACGCCGGCCAAGGCGCACCCCTACCTCGCCAGCTTCTCCCGTATCGGCCTGATCGAGCAGGACGAAACCACCGGCCGCTACGAGATCGGCGCACTGGCGCTGGAGCTCGGCCTGATCAGCCTGCGCCGCCTCTCAGGCGTCCGCATCGCGCGTCCCAAGATAGCTGGCCTCGCAAGCCAGATCGGCCACGCCGTCTCGCTCGCGGTCTGGGGCACCCACGGCCCGACCGTGGTGCAGCTCGAAGAGCCGGCCCAGCCGGTGCACATCGTGATGCGCGTCGGTTCGGTGATGGCGCTGCTGGAGACCGCGACGGGCCGCGCGTTCGCGGCGTTCCTGCCGGAGAAGACGATCAACGCCGCACTCGAAAGCGGCCTCGACCGTCACGGCGTCGGCTACAATCCCAAGCGCGCCGTGAAAGGCGCGAAGGTCGCCGAGATGCTCGCTGAAGTCCGCAAGCACGGCCTCGCCCGCGCGCTCGGCGATCCCCTGCCCGGGGTCAATGCGTTCTCCGCGCCGGTGTTCGATCATTCCGGCCACGTCGCGCTGGTCATCACCGCGATGGGGCCGGAAGGCACTTTCGATACCCGTTGGGACAGCCCGATCGCGCACGCCCTGCGCGACTGTGCCGGGGGCATCTCGAAGCGGCTCGGCCACGGGATGACGGTTGCGGCGGAGTGAGGGGCAGACGGCCCGCTTCACAACGATTGTCATTCCCCGCCTAGTGCGCAATTGCGCACGGGGGCGGGGAATCCAGTACGCCGCGGCCTATCGGTTCAATCGCTGCCGTCTGGGAGTACTGGATCGCCCGGTCAAGCCGGGCGATGACACCGAGTGTGGAGCGATCTTCCCCGCACCCTACTTGTCCTTCACCGGCACCGTGTAGTTCAGGACCAGCCGGCCGCCATCCGGATAAATCGTCTGCCCGGTGATGTAGGACGCATCGTCGCTGGCAAGGAATGCCACGACGGACGCCACCTCGCTCGGCTCGCCGCCGCGGCCCGCGGGTGTACGCGACAGCACGGTCTTGCGCGCATCCTCGGACGTGTAGATCGCGGAGGCCACCATGTCGGTCAGGATCGTGCCCGGCCCGACCGCGACGACGCGAATGTTGTGCGGGGCGAG
Source organism: Bradyrhizobium sp. SZCCT0231 (assembly GCF_018130245.1). GTDB lineage: Bacteria > Pseudomonadota > Alphaproteobacteria > Rhizobiales > Xanthobacteraceae > Bradyrhizobium > Bradyrhizobium japonicum_F. The sequence goes on along the minus strand of NZ_JAFCKP010000015.1, from coordinate 57,277 downwards.
CGCGACGGCGGCGACCGACGTCAGCTGCTTCATGCCGCCCTTGGACATGGCGTAGGTCGCCAGCGCCGGGATCGCCAGCAGCGCATTCACCGAGGACATGTTGATGATGACCCCGCCGCCGCCCTGCGCGATCATCTGCCTGGCGGCCGCCTGCACGCCGAAGAACGCGCCTTTCAGATTGATGCCGATGATTTCGTCGAATTCCTGCTCGGTGATATCGAGGATGTCCCGGTTGCGGGCGACGCCGGCGTTGTTGACCATGACGTCGAGCCGGCCGAACTCCTTCACCGCGGTCGCGACGAGCTGATCCACATCCGTGCGCTTGGCGACATTGCCGACGACGGTGCGCAAGGCATCCGGCCGCCCGAGCTCGGCGGCTGTCGCCGCCAAGCCATCGGCATCGACGTCCGAGATCACGACCTTGACGCCGTCGTCCAAAAATCTCTTCGCGCAGGCCTTGCCGATACCGCGCGCCGCGCCGGTGATGGCTGCGACCTTGTCCTTGAGCTTCATGTTTGCTCCTCCTGGAAACAGGACGCCGCGTGGGCGTCAATTCGCCGCGGACCTCGCTGCGGCCGGCATGTAGATCTGCGCGTAGCCTTCCTTGATCGCGGCGGTGATGCGGTCGAGGCGGCGGTCGATGTGCTTCTCCAGCACGGAGACGCAAGTCCCCTCATCGCGCGACTTGAGGCCCTCGACGACGGCACGGTGCTCGCCTTGCGTGTTGGAGCGGTTGACGCGGTCCATGTCGATCCAGCGCACGAAGCGGATGCGGGCGTTGACGTTGCGCAGCACGCGGAGCATCTCGGCATTGTCGGACATGGCCATCAGCCGCTCGTGAAAGGTCTCGTCGAGCTCGACCAGCTCCAGCGAGGAGCGCTCGCCGGGATCGGGGCCGGTCGCTTCGAGGAATTTCAGCAGCGCATCGATGTCTTCATCCCTTGCGCGCTTGATGGCGAGGCGGATCGAGGCGACCTCGATCGACTTACGCAGCTCGTAGAGATCGAAGATCTCGTGGGCGTCGAGCTCGCGGCAGAAGAAGCCCTTGCCCGGCGTGAAGCGCAGGAAACCTTCGGTGTTGAGGCGGTTGAGCGCTTCGCGCAGCGGCGTGCGGCTGACGCCGAGCCGCTTGGCCAGCTCGCCCTCGTTGAGCCGCTCCCCCGGCTTGAACGCGTAGTTCACGGCCATCGCCTTGAGCTGTTCATAGACGCGATCGACGATGCTGTCGGAAGCCGGTTCCACGTTGCTTGTCATAAGCTGCAATTGCGCTCGAACACAGCCGAATATACCGGGGGCGCGGGCGCGATGGCAATGCACAGGGTGGAGCCGGCAGAAATTGTTCTGGCCTTTGCCACGATCGAAATCAGGCAAAGACGCGCGGGCGCAGTCCGGCGTGAAACCAGGTGATCATGGAATAGATGTCATAGACCGGCAGCCCGACCTCGGCCTGAAGTGCTGCGGCATAAGGCGGCATGTTGGTGCATTCGAGCACGATGGCGCCGACATCCGGATTTTTGGCAACGAGCTCCTTGCCGGCCTCGACCACGTCGCGCTCGGCTTGCGCGATGTCCATGTCGTCCTTCTCGGCCTTGATCAGGACGCGGAAAAACTCCTTGCCGTTCTCGGTGCCGACCAGCGGCGTGTCGAGCGGCACCCCGGCGCCTTCGAGATGGGCCGGCGTCAGCGTCGAGCCCGAGACCGTGACGAGACCGACGCGCTTGCCGGGTGGCAAGGTCGCCTGCACCCACGGCACCTGCATCAGCGAGGAGGTCGCAACGGGAACGCCGACCGCCGCCGCGATCTCCTTCTGGAACAGCGAGAGGAAGCCGCAATTGGTGGTGATGGCCTCGGCCCCCAGCCGCACCAGGTCCTTGGCCGCGTCGATGAAGTCGGGCAGCAGGCCGGCCGCGCCCTTCAGCACCACCTTCTCCGGCGAAGCCCCGCTCACCACACGATAGAGCACGGGGAATGGCCAGGTCGTGCCGTTGCCCATGTCGCCGGGAATGCGCGGGAAGCGCGCCTCCAGCATCAGGATGCCGAGCGGCGCGCCATAGATGGCCTTGCCGCCACGGGCGATGCGGGAGGACGAGCTGGCTGAGATGGTCATGGTGCGCTCTCAGAGGAAACGATCGGGCGCGAACGGCGCGAGTGGAATCTCCGGCGCCTTGCCGCTCACGAGCTGGGCGACAAGACGGCCGGTGCGGGCCGAGCCGACCAGGCCGACATGGCCGTGGCCGAAAGCATAGACGACGTCGCGCGAGGCGCGCGCATGGCCGATGCAGGGACGTCCGTCCGGCATGCTCGGGCGATGGCCGAACCACGTCTTGACGCGCGAGGCCGGGATGTCCTTGGGCAGCTTCGGGAACATGCCGAGCAGATGGTTGCGCAGGATCTCGGCCCGCTTCCAGTTCGGCGCAGCCTCTAAGCCGGCGATCTCGACCGTGCCGGCGGCGCGCAGGCCCTTGTTGGTCCAGTTCACCACCATCTTGGCGTCGGAGGCCATCATCGAGCTGCGCGGACCTGCTTCCGGATTCTCGATCATGACGTGATAGCCGCGCTCGGTCTCGAGCGGGAGGGAATCGCCGACCGACGCAGTAAGCTGCTTCGAGCGGGCGCCGGCCGCGACCACCGCGGCATCGCAAGGAATCTCGCCGGTCTCGGTGAGAACAGCCACGAGCTTGTTGCCGGACAGCTTCAGGCCGGTCGCCTTGGCCCGCACGTGCCTCGCGCCACTGGCGATCGCATGAGCGGCAAGGGCCGCGACATAAGCGCCGGGATCGCGACAGCGCCCGGCTTCCTCCACCACCACGCCAAAGGTGTAGCGCGGATGCAGGTCCGGCTCGCGCTGGCGCATCTCGTCGGCATTGAGCTCCAGCCATTCGACGCCGACCTTCTTGCGCAAGCGCCAGCCGAGATCATTGTCGAAATTGCCGCGCGAGGTGAAGACATGCATCACGCCGTTGCGCTCGATCAGGTCGGGCACGCCGGCCTCTTCCGCGAGCTTGCGGTGCAGCAGCGGCGCGTCCTTCAAGAGGTCGCGCAGCGCAAACGCCGTCGTCTCGACCCGCGCCTCGGTCCAGCCGGAGAGCAGATACTTGACCAGCCAGGGCAGCGCCTTCGGCAGGTAAGACCAGCGGATTGCGAGCGGCCCGAGCGGGTCCAGGAGATAGCCCGGCACCTTCTTCCAGATGCCCGGCTCCGCCGGCGGGATCACCGAATGCGAGGAGAGCCAGCCGGCATTGCCGTAGCTCGCCGCCTGTTCGCCGCCCGGCTCGCCGGGATCGATCAGCGTGACGCGATGACCCTCGCGCAGCGCCTCGATGGCGCTGATCACGCCGACCGCGCCGGCTCCGATGATGGCGACGTGGCGGCCTTCCGGCATCGCTTTAAGCCTTCACCGCCGGCGTGAAATCCTTGCCGACCGAGATAGCCCTGGAATCGATGATGCAATGCAGGATCGACGGCTTGCCCGAGGCCAGCGCGCGCTCGAACGCCGGCGCGAACTCTTCGGTGCGTTCGATGCGCTCGCCATGGCCGCCGAACGCTTTCGCGTACATCGCGAAATCCGGGTTCTTCAGCTGGGTGCCGACGACGCGGCCGGGATAGTCGCGCTCCTGGTGCATGCGGATGGTGCCGTATTGCGAGTTGTCGACGACGATGACGACGAGCGGCGCGTCATATTGCACGGCGGTGGCGAATTCCTGGCCGTTCATCAGGAAGCAGCCGTCCCCGGCAAAAGCGACGACGACGCGATCCGGATATTGCCGTTTTGCCAGCACGCCCGCCGGCACGCCGTAGCCCATCGAGCCCGAGGTCGGCGCGAGCTGGGCGGCAAAGCTGTGGAAGCGGTGATGACGATGGATCCAGCCGGCATAATTGCCGGCACCGTTGCAAACGATCGCGTCCTTCGGCAGGCGGTCGCGCAGCCAGGTCATGACCTGGCCGTACTGGAACCTGCCCGGCAGGTCGCGCGCCTTCTCGGTCCAGGCGAGGTAATCGGCATGCGCCTTGGCGGCCTCGCCCTTCCAGGCCACCGCGCCTGAAGGCTTCAGCGTCTCGACGGCAGCGGCGAAGGCGGCCGGCGTCGCCTGGATCGCCAGCGCCGGCTGATAGACGCGGCCGAGCTCTTCGGAGCCCGGATGCACATGGATCAGCTTCTGCCGCGGAGTGGGAATGTCGAGCAGCGTGTAGGACGAGGACGGCATTTCCGACATGCGGCCGCCGATCAGCAGGAGGACATCGGCATTGTCGATGCGCGCCTTCAGGCCCGGGCTCGGCCCGATGCCGAGATCGCCGGCATAATGCGAATGGTCTGCGTCGATCAGCGAAGCCCGGCGGAACGAGGTCGCGACCGGCAGGTCGAACCGCTCGGCAAACCGCGCGATGCTCTTCGCCGCTTCATCGGTCCAGCGTGACCCGCCGAGAATGACGAGCGGCGCCTTGGCGTCGGCCAGCATGACGCCGAGCTTCTCGATATCGGCAGGCGCCGGCCAGCTCACGGCGGGCTCGATGCGCATGGCATCGGCAACGGCCGCGCTCTCGGTCAGCATGTTCTCCGGCAGCGCGATCACCACGGGACCGGGACGGCCCTGCATGGCGACGCGGAAGGCACGCGCGACCAGCTCCGGAATGCGGTCGGGGCGATCGATCTCGACCGCCCATTTCGCCATCGGGCCGAACACCGCCTTGTAGTCGAGCTCCTGGAACGCCTCGCGCTCGCGCATGCCGGTGTCGACCTGGCCGACGAACAGGATCATCGGCGTCGAATCCTGCATCGCGATGTGGACGCCGTGGCTGGCATTGGTGGCGCCGGGGCCGCGGGTGACGAAGCAGATTCCGGGCCGCCCCGTGAGCTTGCCATAGGCCTCCGCCATCATCGCCGCGCCGCCTTCGGCGCGGCAGATCACGACGTCGATCGGGCTGTCATGCAGCGCATCGAGGGCCGCCAGATAGCTCTCGCCCGGCACGCAGGTGACGCGCTCGACGCCTTGGGCGACGAGCTGATCGATCAGGATCTGGCCCCCGGTGCGGGTGTTGCGAATGGTCATGTCGGCTCCCTCGAGACTTCAGCGATGCGCACTTATTCGGGAACTGGCCTAGGACAGGCCGAGAGAGTGCGCAAGGTCGAAAGGCTTCTCGCAGCCTGCGCAGGCGTCATGCCCGTCCCTGCCGTTTGCACTACAGGCCCTGCCGCGGCCAAGATGGCGAGCTTCGAAATCTTCGTCTACGATCCGGCCGAACCAACTCGCCTGGAGCACCGGAATGCAAACCATCGGCCTGATCGGAGGCATGAGCTGGGAGAGCACCGCGCTCTACTATAAGCTCATCAACGAGCGCGTCCGCGACCGCATGGGCAAGCTGCACTCCGCCCCGCTGCTGATGTATTCCTACGATTTCCAGGACATCAAGGAGATGCAATACGCCGGCCGCTGGAGCGAGGCGGCGGCCAGCCTCGCGGAGGTGGCCCGGCGCCTCGAAAGCGCCGGCGCGCGAGCGATCGTGCTGTGCACGAACACGATGCACAAATTGGCCCCCGAGATCATCTCGAGCATGACCGTCCCTTTCATTCACATCGGCGATGCGACGGCGGAGCGGATCCGGGCCAAGGGATATAGCCGGGTCGGGTTGCTCGGCACCAGGTTCACGATGGAGGAAGCCTTTTACGTCGACCGATTGCGCGCGCACGATCTCGACGTCCTGATTCCTCCCGCGGACGAGCGCGCCGAGGTGAACCGCATCATCTATGACGAGCTGTGCCTTGGGATCGTCGCCGCGCCGTCCCGCCGTCGCTACCAGGACGCGATGGCAGCGCTCGTCGCCGCCGGCGCGGAGTGCATCATCCTCGGCTGCACCGAGATCACGATGCTGGTCGGTCCGGACGACATTTCGGTCGAGACGTTCGACACAACCGCAATTCACGCAGAGACGGCAGCCGATTTCGCGATCGGGTGATCTTGAGTTAAGGCGCCGCGACGGCGGTTTGCCATCAAGCAGGCGGTGTTAAGGTGAAGCACCCTCTCCCCACGTCATTGCGAGCGCAGCGAAGCAATCCAGAGTCTTTCCGCGGAGGGATCCTGGATTGCTTCGCTGCGCTCGCAATGACGGTGGATAGAGCTCCGTCTATCGATGCTCGATCGCCCTGATCGCGCCGCGGAGCTCGGCGAGGCCGCGGAGGCGGCCGATGGCGGTGTAGCCGGGATTGGTGCGCTTGGTGGCGGCGAGATCGTCGAGCATGCGGTGGCCGTGGTCGGGGCGGAACACGATTTTCTTGTCCGGCGAGCGCCGCGCATTCTCCTTCAACAGCGCCTTCAGCACCGCGACCATATCGACGTCGCCGTCGAGATGATCGGACTCGTAGAACGAGAGGCCGTCGGCTTCGCGCTTGGTCGCGCGCAGATGGGCGAACGCAATGCGCGGACCGAAGCGCTCCGCCATTTCAGGCAGATTGTTCTCCGCGCGCACGCCGAGCGAGCCCGTGCACAGGCAGATGCCGTTCGCCTTGGACGGCACGGCATCGAACAGCGCCTGGTAGTCGTCGGCGGACGAAGCGATGCGCGGCAGGCCGAACAGCGGCCGCGGCGGATCGTCCGGATGCAACGTCAGGGAGACGCCGAGCTGCTCGGCGACCGGCGCGACACGCGCCAGGAACTCGGCGAGATGCTGCCGCAGGATCTCAGGCGTGATGTCGCGATAGGTTTCCAGCCGCTCGCGGAACTGCGGGATGGTCATCGGCTCGGTGGTCGAGCCCGGCAGCGCGCTGGCGATGACCATGACGAGATAGTCGATATCGGCCTGGCTCATCTGGTCGAACAGCTTTTTCGCGCGCGCCTGCGCTTCCTGCGAATAGTCCTGCACGGCGGCCGGGCGCTTCAGGATGTGCAGCTCGAACGCCGCAAAGCGGTCCTGGTCGAAGCGCATGGCGCGGGCGCCGTTCGGCAGCTCCCATTCGAGATCGGTGCGGCACCAGTCCACAACAGGCATGAAATTGTAGCAGATGATCTTGATGCCAGCGCTCGCGACCGCCTCCAGGCTCGCGATCCACGCCTCGATCGACTTGTTTGCCTTGCCCCCGAGCCGCTTGACGTCGTCGGGGATCGGAATCGATTCCACCACCGACCAGGTCAGTTGCGTGCGGCCGGGCTGGCCATTCTCGATGAAGTTCTTGCGCGCCTCGACCGCCTTGCGCGTCCAGGCTTCGCCGATCGGCACCTGATGCAGCGCCGAGACGATATCGCTCGCCCCGGCCTGCCTGACGTCATCCAAAGACACCGGATCATCCGGACCGTACCAGCGCCATCCCTCCAGCATCATGGGCATCTCCTAAAGCGTTTTCGAGCGAAGTGGGCACCGGTTCGCGTGAAGAAAACGCGTCAAAACAAAAGTCAATTCGCGGTCAGCACGACCTTCACGCTCTGCGAGCGGTCGAGCGCGAGCCGCAGCGCGTCCGGCGCGGTCGAGAGCGGCCGCTCGGCGGTGACCAGCGACAGCACATCGACGCTGCCGTTGCCGATCAGTTCCACCGCATTCATGAACTCGAAGCCGAACCGGAACGAGCCGCGCAGGTCGATCTCCTTGGCCATCACCGCATTCGACGGCGTCGGGATCTGGCCGCCCGGCAGATTGCCGATCTGCACCACGACGCCGCCGCGCCTGACGATACCGATCGCGCTGGCAAGGCCTGCTGCGGTGCCGGAGACCTCGAACGCGACGTCGTAGGGTCGCGACGCAGCCTGCGCCTTCAGTCCTTCCTCGCCACCGGAGACATTCTCGACGTGGGACGCCCCGAGCCGGCTCGCGAAGGCGAGCGGTGCCGGGGCGATGTCGGCCACCGTGATGTCAGCCATGCCGGCGCGGTGTGCGGCCAGCATGGTCAATAGCCCGATCGGGCCGGCGCCGAAGATGATGCCGCGCTTGCCCTCGATATTGCCGGCGCGCGCGACAGCGTGCAGGCAGACCGCGAGCGGCTCGGCCAGCGCCGCGGCCTGGTAGGAGACGTGGTCGGGAATCTTCACGCACTGCGCGGGGATTGCGTCGAAATAGTTGGCGAAGCCACCCTGCATGTGCGGGGTCTTCGAAGCCGAACCCATGAAATAGATATTCTCGCACAGGTTCGGCCGGCCCTCGCGGCAGGCGACGCAATGGCCGCACCAGCGCGAGGGGTTGACCGCGACGCGGTCGCCGACCTTCAGGTTCGCTGCGGTGCCCGAGATCTCCACGACCTCGCCCGAGATCTCATGTCCCAGCACCAGCGGCGACTTCACCACGAAATCGCCGGTCCGGGCATGACGGAAATAGTGCATGTCCGAGCCGCAGATGCCGCCGGCGCCGAAGCGGATGCGCACCATGCCCTGGCTAAGCTTGTCGAGCGGATGCTCGATCATGCGCAGGTCTTCGGGGCCGAACAGGGTCGCGGCGAGAGCTGTGGAGGTCATTTGGAGAGTCCCATGTATTTTGGCAGCCAGAGGGTCAGGTCGGGAATGTAGGTGATCGCGATCAGCGCGAGCATCAGCGGCACCAGCCAAGGCAGGATCGCGACCGTCGTGCGCTCGACCGAGAGCTTTGCGACGCGGGCGAGCACGAACAGCACCATGCCGAGCGGCGGATGCAACAGGCCGATCATCAAGTTCAGCGTCATGATCAGGCCGAAGTGGATCGGATCGATGCCGAGCTTGAGCACGATCGGCAGCAGGATCGGCACCAGGATGGTGATCGCCGCCGTTGTGTCGATGAAGCAGCCGACGAACAGGATCAGCACGTTGGCGAGCGCCAGGAACACCCATTTGTTGTGGGTGATGCTGAGCATCCAGTCCGACAGCATCTGCGCCGCCTGCGACACCGTCAGCAGCCAGGCGAAGATCGAGGCGGCGGTCACGATGAACAGCACCGAGGCCGTGGTCTCGATGGTGTCGAAAGTCGCCTTCGCAACGGTCTGGAACGTCATGGTCCGGTAGCGCACGAGGCCGAGGAACAGCGACCAGATCACCGCGGCGACGGCGGCTTCGGTCGGCGTGAACCAGCCGAGCGTCATGCCGCCGATCAGGATCACCGGCGCCATCAGCGCCATCACCGCCGAGAAGTCGAAATACCAGTCGATCAGGAGCAGCGTACCGAGGCCGATGACGACCGCCATGTTGACCGAGAGGCCGGCGAGCACCATCAGCCAGATTGCCATCGGGAACGACAGCACGATCAAGATCTCGAGGCCGGCCGAGCCGAGTTGCGGCCAGGAGAACGGCGTGTCGCTGCCCCATTTGTTCTTGTGCGCGAAATAGGTGACGGTCACCATCATGAACAGCGTCAGCACGACGCCGGGAATGAGGCCGCCGAGGAACAGGGCGCCGATCGAGACGTTCGCCATCATGCCGTAGATCACGAACGGCAGCGACGGCGGGATGATCGGCCCGAGCGTCGCCGAGGCCGCGGTGACGCCGACCGAGAATTCGGTGGAGTAGCCGTGGTCCTTCATCGCCTTGATCTCGATGGTGCCGAGGCCGGCAGCGTCCGCGATCGCGGTACCGGACATGCCCGAGAAGATCACCGAGCCGATGATGTTGACGTGGCCGAGGCCGCCGCGCATCCAGCCGACCAGCGCGACGGCGAACTTGTAGATGCGCCCGGTGACACCGGCGATGTTCATGAGGTTGCCGGCCAGGATGAAGAACGGCACGGCGAGCAGCGGAAAGCTCTCGACACCGGCGATCATGCGCTGCGCCAGCGTGACGTCGGGCGTCACGCCGCTGACCAGGATGTAGAGCAGCGACGACGCGGCCATGGCGATCGCCACGGGAACGCCGAGCAGCATCAGGATCAGAAAGCCTCCGAGCAGCAGCAGCATGGTCTTATCCTTCCGATCCGTCGTAGGCACCGGGACGCTCGAGGACCGAGTAGCCCTGCCGCCAGTTCTGTAGCGCCACCTGCACGGAGCGCGCGAACATCAGCACGAAGCTGAGCAGCACGGCGTAGTAGACGTAGTCCTTGGGAAGATTGATCGTGGTCATCTGCTCGTCGCCGATGATCTGGATGTAGACCCAGACCAGCTTGATGGCGTAGCCGAAGAAGGCGATCCGAATCAGGTCGATCATCGTCGCCAGCGCGCGCCCTACTGGATGCGGCAGATAGCGATAGACCAGGTCGACCTGGATGTGCCGCGACAGCCGCACGCACATCGAGGAGCCGATGAAGACCACGCCGATCAGGCAATAGGTCGCGATCTCCTCGGTCCAGGCGTAGCTGTCGTTGAGCACGTAACGGGTGAAGAACTGGAGGAAGACGGCGAGCGCCATCACCCAGAAGATCGCCAGCGCCACCCAATCCTCGAACGCGTAGATGCCGAGATCGACCTTCGGCGTCGCCTCCTCCTCGAAGGTATGGGCGATCTCCTCCGCGGTGATCTGCCGGTGGATTTCGGCGGTCGACATGGTGGGCTCCTCAAACCTTTTCATCGTCATTCCGGGGCGGCTCAACGGGACCGCGCAACGCGCGGCCCGGCGAGCCGAACCCGGAATCTCGAGGTTCCGGGCTCTCGCTTTCGCGAGCCCCGGAACGACGGGCGCTGGTTATTTCACCGCCTGGATCTTTTCCCAATCAGCCTTGCGGTAACCGAACGTCTCGAACGCGACGTTCTTCAGCACGGTGTCGCGGAACTCGTTCTTGTCGACCTCGGTCACGGTCAGGCCCTTCTCCTTGAAGAAGGCGACCAGCTTGGCTTCGTTCTGCTTGATCTCCCCGGTGGCCTTGGCCGCCGCCTCCTGCGCGACGTCGGTGAAGATCTTCTTGTCCTCGTCGGAGAGCTTCTTCCAGAGCGCGCCCGCCACCACCGTGTTGAGGTGGTCGACGATGTGACCGGTCAGCACGATGTGCTTCTGCACCTCGTAGAACTTCTTGGCCTCGATCGTGGTCAGCGGATTCTCCTGCGCCTCGACGGTGCCGTTCTGGAGCGCGAGATAGACTTCGGCAAACGCGATCGGCGCGGTGTTGGCGCCGCAGGCGCGGGGCATTGCGAGGTAGGCCGGCACGTCGGGCACGCGTATCTTCAGGCCCTTCATGTCGGCGCAGGTCTTGATCGGCTTGTTCGACGAGGTCTGGCGCACGCCGTAATAGGTCACCGCGACGATGTGGTGGCCGCTCTTGTCCTCATAGCCCTTGGCGAGCTCCTTGAAGATGTCGCTCTTGGTGTAGGCGAGGAGATGATCGGCGTCGCGGAAGGTGTAGGGATAATAGGTCACGCCGATCGGCGCAAAGCTCTTGGCTGCGAAGCTCGAGCCGGAGATGATGATGTCGACCGAGCCGAGCGACAGGCCCTGGTTGATGTCGGCTTCCTTGCCGAGCTGGGAGGCCGGATAGACTTCGATCTGGTAGCGCCCGTTGGTGCGCTTGCCGATCTCCTGCGCGGCCCAGACCGACGCAGTGTGGAACGGCTCCGAGGTCTCGTAGACATGGGCCCATTTGAGCTTGGTCTGCGCCATGCTCGCGCTGGTCGCTGCCAGCAGCGTGGCGGCGGAGATCGCCGCGGCAATCGTCATCTTCTTCAACATCGACTTTTCCTCCATCGTTCAAGTCTGCTTCTTGTTCGCCCGCGTCCGAAGCGGATGCGGGGCGCCCAATCTCATCGCCGCCGCGCGCCGCTGCTCGCGGCTGGCTTCTTCTTCGGCGCATGTTTCGGTTTCGACGGTTCTGCCGCCGATCGCACCGTGCGGCTTTGCCCCGAAGCCGATCCCGCCGCGGTCTCGGCACCGAAGTTTTGTGCAAAGCGTTCCTGGGATCGCGCCAGATGAGCGCGCATGGCTTCACGCGCGGCGTCGGGATCATGCGCCGCGATCGCGTCGCGCACGGCGCGATGCTCGTCGAGCGCCGTGCGCCAGGTGCCCGGACTCTCGAAATAATGCGCAAGCTTCGCGAAATAGGGATTGAGACGCTGGTCGAACAGCTCGCCGACCACGCGCACCAGAACGGCATTGCCGAGGCTTCCGGCGATCGCGACGTGGAACGCGCGGTCGTGCACCATCGAGGCTTCGCCGGGATGCTCGACATTCTCCATGGCGACCAGGGACGCATCGATGCGGGCGACGTCATCCTTTGTCGCCACGCGCGCGGCCTCTTCGGCAATGGCGCTTTCCAGGAATTCGCGGGCGCGCAGCAGCTCGAACGGACCCTCGATGACGGCAGCGGGTGCGGGCGCGGCCACGGCGGCGGGCTCGATCACATAGATGCCGGACCCGACGCGGATGCGGACGCGGCCTTCGACCTCGAGCGCGATCAGGGCTTCGCGCACCGTCGGCCGCGACACCTTGAGCTGCTCGGCGAGCTCGCGCTCGGTCGGCAAGCGGCTGCCGACCGCGTACTCGCCGCTGTCGATCAGGCTTCGCAATTGATCGGCGACCTGGCGATAGAGCCGTCTCGCCTCCACAGCTTCCAGCGGCACGCTGGTCCTCCCGAAAGGGTCTCGCGGGGGATTTTGCAGCCCGCGGCCCGCCAATTTTGGAAAATTGGTCTTACCAATTGACCGGAGCATTGACCGAGGACAGGCGCCATGTCAAGCAGCGGCAAAGCAAAGGGGAGACGTCCATGCGCCAGAGCTCGATGCGCCTTGATTCCACTTGCCTTGGCCGCGCCAATCTCGACCGGCTGCCGCCGGCCATCCGCCGCCCGGCCTATGATCGTTCGCGCGTCACGCCCGGCATCGTGCATCTCGGCCTCGGGGCGTTTCATCGCGCGCACCAAGCGGTCGTCATCGATGACTGCCTTGCCACCGGCGCCACGTCCTGGGGCATCGTCGGCGCCAGCCTGCGCAGCCCGGGCACGCGCGAGGCCCTCGCCCCGCAGGATCATCTCTACACCGTTGCCGTACGCGCCGCCGAAGGCACCGAGCACCGCGTCATCGGTGCGCTGCTCGACAGCGTCGTCGCGCGCGAGAAGCCGGCAGCGCTGGTCGAGCGCATGGCCGGTCCCGCCACCCGCATCGTCTCGCTGACGGTTACCGAGAAGGGCTATTGCCACACGCCACAGACCGGCGACCTCGACGAGCGGCACCCCGATATCGTGCACGATCTCAACAATTTCGATGCGCCGCGCTCGGCGCCCGGCTTCATCGTCGCCGCGCTGGCACGCCGGCGGGCGCTAGGCGCCGCACCGTTCACCGTGCTGTGCTGCGACAATCTCGCCGCCAACGGCCACACCGTGCAGCGGATCGTGACGCAGTTCGCCGCGCTGCGCTCGAAGGATCTCGGCAAGTGGATCGCGGATGCGGTCGCCTTTCCCTCGACCATGGTCGACCGCATCGTGCCGGAGACGACGGATCGCGACCGCGATGCGGTCGCATCGGCGCTGGGCATGCGCGACGCCTGGCCGGTGATGACCGAGCCGTTCACGCAATGGGTGGTCGAGGACCGCTTCACCGCAGGCCGGCCGGACCTTGCCGCTGCGGGCGTCGAGCTCGTCACCGACGTCAAGCCGTTCGAGTTGATGAAGCTGCGGCTACTCAACGCCAGCCATTCCGCGCTCGCCTATCTCGGCTATCTCTCAGGCTACGAGACCATCGCCGACACCATGCAGGATCCGCATTTTGCGCGCCTTGCCGCGCAGGTGATGGAAGAGGCCGCGGTGACGCTGACCATGCCCGCGGGCACCGACCTTGCAGCGTATCGCGCCTCGTTGCTCAAGCGCTTCGCCAATCCGGCGCTGCACCACCGCACCTGGCAGATCGCCATGGACGGCTCGCAAAAGCTGCCGCAGCGGCTTCTCGGCGCGATGCAGGATCGCCTTGCCAGGAGCCTGCCGATCGCAACGCATGCGCTCGCGGTGGCCGGCTGGATGCGCTACGTCACCGGCCTCGACGAGCAGGGCCGGCCGATCGACGTGCGCGATCCACTCGCCGGCGAGTTCGCCGCGCTGGCGCGCGAGGCGGGCCCCGTCGCCGAGCGGCTCGCGCCGGCACTGCTCGGGGTGGCGAAGGTGTTCGGCCCGCTCGGCGCCGAGCCGCGCCTGCGCGAGGCCGTCACCGCGGCGCTCGGCCGCCTTTACAAGGATGGCGCGCGACAGGCCGTGGCAACGCACGTCTCGGCGTGACCACTGAGCGGGCAGCATCTTGAATGCTGCACTGCGGCCAAAATCGACGGAAAGTCGCGCTTGATTTTTGCCAGTCCTTGCCCCACCCGAGAGCGATGGGAAAGGACAGCAAGGTCATCGCCGCCAACGCGGCCTTTTACGCCGCATTCTCAGCGGGCGACTTCGCCGGCATGGAGCGGATGTGGGCGGACGACGACTCCATCTCCTGCATCCATCCCGGCTGGCCGGCCATCGTCGGGCGCGCCACCGTGATCGGAAGCTGGCGCGACATCCTGCAAGACCCGCAGCGGCCGCAGATCGTCTGCGCCGAGCCGCAGGCGATCATCGACGGCGACAGCGCGCGGGTGCTCTGCATCGAGATCGTCGACGGCACCGCTTTGGCCGCCGCCAACCATTTTCGCCGCGTCGGCGACGACTGGCGCCTGGTGCACCATCAGTCCAGCCCGATCGCGCAGATTGTCGAGCAAGCCGAGGACGATAGAACCAGTCACCGCGTCCACTGAAGGCAGCGATCACGCGAGCGTGATCTACTGTGCATGGGGTTGTTTTTCAGTCTTTGTTTGGCGGCCCAAAAGTTCCGACAGATCGTCCAGCACGGGAGACGCATGCGGCTCTTCATCCTTGGCCTCGGCTACAGTGCCCGGCACTTCGTCCGCAGACACGGCGACCGCTTCTCGCATGTCGCCGGCACTGTGCGCGATCCCGCGCAGCGGAACGATCTCGCCGGCTTCGAGGCGCATCCGTTTTCGGGCAGCCGTCCGTCGCGCGAGATGGTTCAACAGGTTCGCGACGCCGATGTCCTCCTGGTGTCGATCCCGCCCGGCAGCACCGGCGATCCCGCGATCGCGGCGTTCGGCGACGTGCTCCAGGGGAGCCGCCGCAAGGTCGTCTATCTCTCCACGATCGGGGTGTACGGTGATCACGGCGGTGCATGGGTCGACGAGAGCACGCCGCCGCAGGCAACCCTCGACCGCACGCGCATGCGGATCGCTGCGGAGCAGGCCTGGACGGATGCGGCGCGCGGCGATGCCGCCATCCTGCGGCTCGCCGGCATCTACGGTCCCGGCCGCAACGCGCTGGCGACGCTGCGCGCGGGGACGGCGAGGCGCATCATCAAGCCGGGACAGGTCTTCAACCGCATCCACGTCGACGACATCGCAAGCGCGATCATGGCCGCGGTTCATCACCCGAACGGCGGCGTTTGGAACGTCTGCGACGACGAGCCCGCGCCGCCGCAGGACGTGATCGCCTATGCGGCGAAGCTGATGGGCGTGGCGCCGCCGCCTGAAGAGGCGTTCGAGACAGCCGAGATGTCGGCAATGGCGCGCAGCTTCTATGCCAGCAGCGCGCGTGTCTCCAACGCGAAATTGAAGCGCGAGCTCGGCGTCACGCTGGCCTGCCCCACCTATCGGCACGGCCTCGACGCGTTGTGGCGCGCAGGCGAAGGACGATAGGGTTCCTGCACCCCCATTCCTCCCAGACATGCCTTGCCCGCGCTTGACTTCGTCCCTGTGTGGTCCGCGCCGAAATCAAAAGGGCGGCCGTTCGGACCGCCCTTCGAAACCATGCGTCAGCTCAAGACGCCATACTTCTTGAACCAGGCCTCGGCCCGCTTCCAGCCATCTTCCGCGGCGTCCTTGCGGTAGCTGCCGCGATAATCGGCATGGAAGCCGTGCGGCGCTTCGGGATAGATCTTGAACTCGGCCGTCTTCTTGTTCTGCTCGAGCGCTGCCTTCATCTGCTCGACCTGGGCGACGGGAATGCCGGTATCGGCGCCGCCGTAGAGGCCGAGCACCGGCGCCTTCATCTCGGGCGCGAGCTGCATCGGGCTCTTCGGCCACAGCGGATTGGCAGGATCGACCAACGTCCCATAGAAGGCAACGCCCGCCTTGAGCGCGCCGCTATGGGCGGCATATTCCCAGACCGTGCGGCCGCCCCGGCAGAAGCCGATCATGCCGAGCCTTGTGGCGTCACCGCCTTGCGATCCTGCCCACGCCACCGTTGCATCGAGATCCGACCACATCTCGGCGTCCGGCTTCGCATTCACCACCGGCAGCAGGTCCTTGACGTCCGAGACCTTGGTCAGGTCGACGCCCTTGCGGAAATAATAGTCGGGCGCGACCGCAAACGCGCCGAGCTTGGCGAGGCGCCGCGTCACGTCCTTGATGTATTCGTGCAGGCCGAAGATCTCCATCGCCACGATGATCATCGGCGCCTTGGTGTTGCCGGCGGGGCGGGCGAAATAGGCCGGCATCTCCTCGGAACCCAGCTTGATCCTGGCATCGCCGGCCTGAAGACCATTGGTGTCGGTCGTGACCACTTCGGCGCGCACCGGTCCGGCCGCAAGCGTATAGCCCGCCGCCACGGCCGCGGTGGCACTCATGAATCCGCGGCGCGAGACAGGGGCGCTTTTGGTCAGCCCGACGACGTCGGATGTCATGGTGGTTTCGAAGCTCATTGGCCCATTCCTTCCTGCTGATTGCCATCCCCCCGGGGGGCGACGCATTCGCCAATAGTTGCCGGCGGAACGCAAGTCACCAGCCTGCGAGCACACTCGCTTTCACGCCAAGCCACGAGGGCCGGCGAACGCGCGAGCAGCCGCACGAAGTCGTCGAATTCGAGGATGCTGCCGAGAGTGACTGCCAATGCGGCACGATTGACGCTGAACGGTGCTGGACTCGCAACGACACTCCGACGTTCCCTGGATCGCGCGTGTAACTTAACCGTCTGGCTGCATTGCATCGCAACATCCATTAACCGAAAAATGCGGTTCTTCCCTGCCGGCCGGACCGTCAGACCTCGCATGGGATGCTCGTGTTCGCGCCCGCGACAGGCTCGGCCGCAACAAATGGCAATCGCGGCTACGAGAATGACACATCATGTTGCTCGCGCATCGCACATCATCGCCAATTCTCGTGCGAACCGTCGTCATTTGATTGAAATTTTCGAAGGATCTGGGCCGCGCGATTTACTCGAACTTTCTTTGTGACACCGTAGTTCCACGGCCGGAAGCTCCATCTCTGCAAACAGAGAGGCTTCCTCCCGACGCGCGATCGGCCGCCCGGCAACGGACGAGGGAGCGCCCGGGTTTCATTCTCGTTCACTCAGATTGCGCTGCCCAAGGCTCAATTGAATAAACGTTTATCCGACCTGGAATTGAAATGAATTTGGCTCGCGAATCGATTGAACTGTTGGAGCAGGCCGCGCGAATCCTGTGGTTCGAAGGCACCAAGCACGGTTTGCGCGACCGCGAATGGATGGCGCTGCGGTTCCTCTCCCGCGCCAACCGGTTCTCCCGAACGCCGTCGGCGCTGGCGAGCTACGTCGGCACCACGCGCGGCACTGCCTCCTTCATCATCGGCGAGCTCGAGCGGCTCGGTTATCTCGAACGAAAGCGCTCGGCCACGGACAAACGGTCGGTGATGTTGAGCGTGACGCAGCAGGGCAAGAAGTTCCTCGTGCGCGACCCCGTCAACGTTCTCGTCGAGGCGATTGCCACTCTCGACGACGACGTCAAGATCCGCTTCCGCGACACGTTCCGGCACGTGCTGGACCATTCGGATGCTGCCGAGCAGCGGCACCACACCGACGTTTGCAAGCGGTGCATCTTCCTGCGGGAAGATCGCACCACCACGGACAGCAAGACGACCGTCGAGTTCAGCTGCCGCCTGTTTCGTGCGCCGATCGCGGAGGCGGAGGTCGATCTGCTATGCACCAGCTTCGAGCATCACCGTCAATAGAGAGCGGCTCGATCAGGGCGTTGCCTTGCGTGACGAATAGATGACGCCGCCGCTGGATTCCACGACCAGGCGCCCGTTCTCGTTCCTGATCTCTTCGATCCGGCCAAGACCGGGCACCTGTTGCCCGAGCACGGCCTCGATGACGCCGTTCGGGCTTTGCAGGATCGCAATCCCCTCATAGGCCTGGCGGACCGACCAGCCCTTGATCGTCTTGCGCGGCGCCGACGCACGCTCGGGCGCTGGCACCGATCCCGTGAATTCGGGCGCTGCGACCGAGGCCATCATCGGCCCCTGCTGTGACACGGGCTGGGATTGCACCATTGCCGGCGCGGGAGCCTGGGCCTGGGCCTGCACCTGAGCGAGCTTGTCGAGCTTCGCCGTGGAGGACGAGCTCACCCGCTCGATCCGGTCCAGGTTCTCGGCAAACCTGCCGAAGCGATCATTCGTCACCTTGCTCGATTGATCGACCGCGGTGCGCAAGCCGTCGAGATTTTCGGATACGCCCGACACCTGCTTGCGCAGCTGCGCGACGGTCTCGCGCAGAATTCTGATCTCCGCATTGGCTGCAGCGTTGTTCTGAGCGGGCTGGGTGGTGAGATAGGCGATCACGCCGGTGCAGGCGCAGACCACCAACATGGCAGCGACCGCCAGAGTTGCGAGCGGCGCGACCCATGTCGGACGGGGTGGCGGCGGCTTCGCCACGATCACGGCCGGCTTGATCACGACCGGCGCAGGTTTCGGGATCGCCATCTTGTCGAGGCGGGCCTTGGCACGAATGCGCTTCAGCCCCTCGAGTGCCTCTTTTGCGAGAGCTTCGTCGCTCGTCGCGGCCGATGCACGCTTTGCGCTCGCAGCAGGCTTGGTCGCTCGCGTGGCATTGTCCTTTGTATCGCTCGCCTCCGGAGCCGGCTTCGCCGCCGCGGAAGCATCCGCGGTCGCGGTGGGACGAGCTTGTCCATCGGACAACATGTGAAAATGCTCCGTTCGTTTCGATCTACCGAACGGTGACGTTATTTGCCGAAGCTTGCCTGAAACGTGCGCATCGGAAACTTTTCATCGCGCGAGATGCGACGCCGCATGAGTCAATCGGAGTCGATCCGCGTCATACACGTGGCGATAGTGCGACTCGAAAGACACACACTCGCCAAGATTTCACCAAGCTGGAGTCGCTGCGCCGAGCGTGAGTCGAATTGTCGCATGTGGAAAAGCGAGTGCCGGAGTCAATCCGGGGTTGAAAACCCCTCAATGTGCATGACTCGGAGCACCACCCAAAATAGCTGTAATTGTACGGGGATGCGGAACTATACAGCCGCTACGGTGCAAAACTAGTTTAAAATCCAAATCAACTGATGCGATTGAATACATCAAGAAACAACCCGAAACGAATCAACAGCATCAAGCACGCGTAGCAATCGCTTTCTTACGCACGCTTGATCGGAAATCGGCAATTGTTACGGTCCTACTCAAGTGATTCTCGCCAGTTGGCGAGGAGATCGACACAGTTCAGCAGTGTTCGGACGCGATGAGCAACTTGGCGCAACTGTTCTAGGTCGTTTCTCAATCCGCTCCGCGAGGTGATCCGTAAGACACCCGCCGAGCCTCACGCAGTAAGCGTTTCAGTATCGAGTTGAAGTAACAGGCCTGCGAGACGCAGGCACTGAATGCGTAGGGCTGCCCGCGAATATCGAAACCATAACAACGGTTCGCGGGATGGAATGTCGTCAAACAGCATCGTTGCCGAGCCGGGCATCACAACAACCAACCGGCCGCAACAAGTGCGAAACAGGGGCGAAAGACTGATGTATATTATCGTTGATGATCGCGAGAGCGTCGCGAACAGCTACGTCGGAGGGCTGGTTCGCGAAGGCGTATCGTCGATCGGCTTCTCCTCCGGAGAATTCTGGGACTGGCTGCAATCTGCGAGTGAATCGGATCTGGCGGCGGTAGACGCCTTTCTGCTCGGGGATTGCGATGCCCGCGGAAGCCTGCCGCGGGCGATGCGCAAGCGCTCCTCGGCGCCCATCATCGCCATGAGCGGCCAGAAGATGCTCAAGAACACGCTGGAGCTGTTCGAATCGGGCGTCGACGACGTCGTGCACGTGCCGATTCACCTGCGCGAGATCCTCGCCCGAACGGCCGCAATCGCGCGCCGCCGGGTGGGCGAGCTGCCGAGGCCCTGCGAGAGCAGGATCCAGGTCTTCTTCAACGGCCGTGACCCCGAGATCGCGGGCCACGCCCTCACCCTGCCCCGCCGCGAACTGCGCATTCTCGAATATATGGTCGCCAACCACGGCAAGTGGATCACCAAGACGCAGATCTTCAACGCGGTCTACGGTATCTTCGAGTCCACCTTCGACGAGAGCGTGATCGAGAGTCACGTCAGCAAGCTGCGCAAGAAGCTCCGCGACCGCCTCGGCTTCGACGCGATCGTGGCCCGGCGTTACGTCGGATACCGCCTCAACATCCCCGCCGGCGAGACCCTCGACGAGCCGGTGCAGGAGCTCGACGACGTCGGCATCCTCCTGAACAGGGCGCATGCCGCCCCGGCGGCATATCCGGCCGGAAACTGACGGCAAGACACTGCCACGAAACCGGCAACGGCCTCTGCGAACACTTTTGCAGAGGCCGTTGTACTTTCAGCGGCAGAGACGGCAGGGCACATGCCTGCATTGGCGACGCAACCGTCGTGGCGCCGGCCTCAGGTGGCGATTGGGCACGATCCTTCCGGAAACAGTATTTCCGAACGACCTGCTCTACGGCTTCTGCTGGAATTCTTCCTTGGACACGTAGTTGAAGTCCTCGACCAGGACGTCCTGGACGATGTCAGCCTGCATCCGTTCATTGACGCGCTGCTTGATCGCCGTCGTCAGAATGGAGAGGTCGTAACGGGCGAGCTTCCTGAAGTCGAGACGCTCGTCGGCATAGATCCTGCGGAAGGCCTCATCGACGACGAACGGCTCCGGCGGAACGTTCAGCTGGTGCATGGTCCGCGCCTCCACGGTGTAGACGAAGCGCGCGACGATGTAGCCCTGCACATTGCCGTTCTCGACCATGGGCACGCTCAGGGCCCGCGTCTTCTGATATTGCAGCCCGTCGAGGTATTCGTCCTTCGCCGGCAGCAGGCTGCCGTTCTCCTTCCAATAGGCGACGGCATAGCTCGTGCCCGCGGTGAGGATGCATACCCAGAGTCCGGCCAGCACCAGTCTGATCATTTTCCGTCCTGAGCTGCGCGACCGGTATAGGTGCCGTCCGACTCGGCTTCCTTGATCGCCTTGACGATGATGCCCGCGACCTCGCGCACCGCGTCGTAGTGCATTTCCAGGATGGAACGATTCCGCTCGAGCTTCTCCCGTAGCCGCTGAATCTCCTCGGTGATCTCGACTTCGCCGCCGAGGTGCATCCGCGCCCGCATCAGGCGGACGAACTCGAGCATGCTCCGGCTCTTCCGGGCGCTGAACTCGTCGAAATCGATCTTCTGCCCCGCCGCGAGCGCGACCGTCTCCTCCTCGACGATACCCGCGAGCCGGCGGATTGCGGCCAGGAGGCCACGCACCTCGTCCGACCTCACCGCATTCGCAGCGTCGGCCATCGCCTTGCCATTCGCGATCGGCAGCAGGACGGGCAGCAGCGCATCGCCTGCTGCCGCTTCCGTCGTCATCACCTCGGTCTCCGCGACCACCTGGTCTATCGCCATGGCCGCCGCGCCTTCTGGTACCTGCATCGGAAATTCACCCCTCAACTTCTGTCACTCGTTCGTGGATCGTCATTCGGCCTTCCCTGCGGCGCCCGGTCCGGCCGGATGTGCGGCGGCGAGCTGCTTGGCGATGCCAATGCCCTTGCCCTTTGCCAGCTGGTTGCCGAGCTGCTCTGCAAGCATCGACTTCCAGACGCCGCCAGCCGTGCCCTTGCCAAAGACCTCCTCCGACTCCTTCGGCAACATCGTCTCGACGAAGGTCTGGAGGATGAAGGCTTCGAACTTGCGGTAGACCTCGCCGGATGCCGGCGCCTTGATCACCTGCACCGGCGCTCCGTTCACTGCACCCGACTGCGCTTCGGCGACCTTCGCCGCGGATTGATCGGCAGCCGCCGCGGCCCTGCCGACCTCCGCCTCCATCGTGGCGGCGAAATCGGCGTCCGACGATTTCAGCGCGTCGAGCTTCGCGGTCGCCGCCCGCTGCGTCACGGGATCGGCGGCTTCGAGGACATCGAGAACGAGGTCGGGCGTCGCTGTCACGATCATGTCTTGTTCCGGTTGGCTGGCTGTGGCGTCCACGCTTGCACGGTAAGGCTCGTTCCCGTCATTTCCTCGAGCGAGCGCTTCTCGGCGTCGCGAAGCTTGTCCGCGAGCGCGGCCTTCGCGACCTCCTCGAGCTGCTTCACGCGGCGGCTCTCGCGGCGAACCTGGTCGAGCTGTAGCGAGGCCTGCTCCTTCACGGCGCGCGCGCCGACGCTCGTCCTGTTGAGCCGCCGCGCGATCGATTCGCTCGATGATCCCGCCGGCGGCCTTCCATCGTTCAGGGCTCCGACCAACCATTCCTGCTCGTCCTGCAGGCTGCGCTCCTGCTGCCGCAATTGCGCGAGCTGCCATTCGGACAGCCGGAGCTGGAGCTTCACGAGGGAGACCATCCGGCCGAGCTTGTCCGCGCGCGACGCCATGACCGATCACTCCGCCAGCCACGACGAGACGCCCAGCATGAACTGCGTCAGCAGCTCGTCGCTGGTGAGGTAGAGCAGCAGGAAGCCGCCGAACAGCACGAAGGGCACCGAGATGAAATAGACCGGAATTGCCGGCGTCAGCTTGTTGATCAGCCCGACTGCCAGGTTGACGATGACGGAGTAGACGATGAAGGGGCTGGTGATCCGCAGCGTCAGCACGAACGCTTCCGACAGGCGGCCGACGAGCAGCTCGAGCGCCATGTTGCCGCCGAGCCTGTTGCCGGGATGCCAGACGTCGTAGGAGTTCATCAGCCCGCGCAGCACCTGCCAATGCTGGTCGGTCATGAAGAACAGCGTGGTGACGGCCGCCATGATCAGCGGCACCAGGGCCGGCGCCGGATCGGTATCGCCGACCGGTGTGCCCGGGATGTTGCTCAGCCCGATCGCGCTCGCCATCATGGTCGCCATGGTCTGGAGGGCGAGGAAGAACACGCGCCCGCCGAGCCCGATGACGCTGCCGACCACGAGCTCGGAGCAGATCAGGAGGGCCAGCGTCAGCGGCGCCGCGTTGTCCGTGATCGGTTTCAGGACCGAGACGAGGATCGGCGTCAGTGCAAACGTCGTGACCAGCGCGACGAACAGGCGCACCTGGGGCGGAACGTTGACGCTGGAATAGCCGGGCACCAGCATCAGGCAGGCACCGATACGGCAGAACACGATAAACGTCACCAGCACGCTGTCGGCGAGCCCAGAGATCACGATATGGCTCCGAGTGCCCTGATCTCGGCGCTGCGCGCGACTTCGACATGCGACAGGATCGGCAAAGTCGGGAACACCCGCTCCAGGATCATCCGGACATAGGGCCGCGCTTCCGGCGTCACCGCCAGCACCACGCTGGTGCCGTTCTCGGTGAACTTGCGGATCACGGCGCTGGCTTCGGTCGCGAACTGCTCGATCAGGCGCGGGTCGGCGTCGAACTCGACGACGTCGCCCTTGGCGTCGCGCTTCAGGCTTTGGTGGAAAGCGAGGTCCCAGCGGTTGCCGAGACGGACCACGTTGAGGACGCCATTGTCGGAGAGGTCGCCGCAGATCTGCTGGGCAAGCCGCGTGCGCACATGCTCTGCGACCTGCTCGGAGCGCCGCACATGGGGCGCTATCTCGGCAATCGCCTCGAGGATCAGATGGAGGTTACGGATCGACACGCGCTCGGCCAGCAGGATCTTCAGGATCGCCAGCAGGCCCGAATAGGAGATCTGCGAAGGGCAGAGATCCTCGACCAGGCGCTTGTATTCGGGATCGAGCCGCTCGAGCAGGGCGCGCATGTCCTTGTAGGACAGCAGCTGGGCGAGGTTCGCCCTGATCACCTCGCTCAAGTGCGTGAGCAGCACCGACAGGTTGTCGACCGGCTTGCAGCCCTGTCGCTTGACTTCGTCGGTGAAGGCTTCAGTCACCCACAGCGCCTTCATGCCGAAGGCGGGTTCGATCACCTCGTCGCCCGGCACGTCGGGCTTGCCGTCCTTGTCGACCAGCACCAGTACCTCGCCGAGCCTGAGCTCGCCATGGGCGACGCGCGTGTCGTGAATCCGGATCTGGTAGCTCTTGGGGTCGATCGACAGATTGTCGGTGAGCTTGATCTCGGGAATGACGAATCCGTACTGCTTGGCGAACTTCTTGCGGATCTTGGCCACACGGTGGGCAAGCTCGGTGCGCGAGCCCAGGAGATGGACCGAAAGGTGGCCGCCGAGCGCCAGCTCGATCTCGGCGGTCTTGAGCTGCTCCTTCACCGATTCCTTGGCCTCGGCCTGGGCGCGCTCGTCGGCCTTGGATGCCGCCTCCTTGCGCTCCCGCGCCGCCTGCCGCCTCGGCAGCGAGTAGCCGACGAAGGCCATGACACCCCCAAGCAGCACGAACGGCGCCATCGGCAGCCCCGGCATCAGGGCGAGCACGAACATCATCAGCGCGGCAGCCGACACCGCGCGCGGATAGCCGCCGAGCTGCCGCAGCACCGCCTGCTCGGCCGAGCCCCTGGTGCCGCCCTTGGAGACCAGGAGGCCCGCCGACAGCGACACGATCAGAGCCGGCATCTGCGACACCAGACCATCGCCGACGGAGAGCTTGGTATAGACGTCGGCGGCGCGGGACAGCGTCAATCCGTGATGGGTGACGCCGATGACGATGCCGCCGAAGATGTTGATCGCGGTAATGAGGAGGCCGGCAATGGCGTCGCCGCGGACGAATTTCGAGGCGCCGTCCATGGCGCCGAAGAACGCGCTCTCCTCTTCGAGCTCGCGCCGCCGGCGCTGGGCTTCCTTGTCGTCGATCAGGCCTGCGGACAGGTCCGCGTCGATCGCCATCTGCTTGCCGGGGATGGCGTCCAAGGTGAAACGGGCGCCGACTTCGGCGATGCGCGTCGCACCCTTGGTGATCACGACGAAATTCACCGTAACGAGGATCGCGAAGATGATCAGGCCGATGACGAAGTCGCCGCCCATGACGAACTTCGAGAAGCCGGCAACGACGTGGCCCGCGGCCTGTTCGCCCTCCCCGCCCCGCGACAGGATCAGTCGCGTCGTCGCGATGTTCAGCGCCAGGCGCAGGATCGTCGCGATCAGCAGCACGGTCGGGAAGGCCGAGAAGTCGAGCGGCCGCTGAATCCACAGCGCGACCATCAGGATCAGCGCCGAAAGTGCGATCGAGAACGCGAGGCCGAGATCGATCAGGATCGGAGGAATCGGCAGGAACAGGATCGTGAGCATGGTCACGATGCCGCCAGCGAAGAAGGCATCCGCCCCGAGGCGGCGCGGATTGGGCAGGCTAGCAGCTAACGTATCGGCCATGGGTCACCGGCAGAGGGGTCCACCCGTAATCTGCCGCGCAAAGCTTACGCGAGGGTGGTGCCGGGACTGTCCGGATCAGAAGCCGTGTTCGATCCGCGAATAGACCATCTCGGTGAAGGTCGACAGATGCGCGCCGATGAAGGAGCCGGAGACCGCAACGACCAGGAGAATGACGATGATCTTCGGAACGAAGGTCAGCGTCACCTCCTGGATCTGGGTCAGGGCCTGGATCAGCGCGATGACGGTGCCGACCAGCATCGCGGCGCCGACCGCGGGCCCGGAGGCGACGATGATGGTCCAGATCGCCGCCTGGACGATATCGAGGGCGTCCCGCTCGTTCATGACTGGCTGATCGTGAGCCCCGGTCCGACCGCGACCTTCGTGCCGTCCTGAAGGGTCGCGATGGAGCCGTCGCTGTTGATGGAGACCGAGACGACCTTGCCGCTGAAGGTGGCACCGGTCGAGTCGGTGAAGCTGACCGTCTTCCCGATCAGCCCGTTGGCCTGCGACAGGGACTGCGAGGACAGCAGCGCGTCCAGCTTCGAATTCGTCTGCATCGCCTGCTCGACCGTCGAGAGCTGGGCGAACTGGCTCATATATTGCGAGGTATCCATCGGATTGGTCGGATCCTGGTTCTTCATCTCGGCGACGAGGAGCTGAAGAAACGTGTTGTAGTCCACGCTGTTGCTCGACGTCGCCGAGGTGGTGCCTGTCGAGCTGGACGACTTGCCGGTCGTGTCGGTCGCGCTGTTGACGTTCATCTAGCCTCTCCGCTGTCAGGCAGCCTCGAATGGGGAAACGGTGGCGGCGCCGGCCAAGATGGCCTGCTCCACCGGGAACAAGGCCCGAATCCGCTTGAGCGCCTCGAAGTAGCGGGTCGCGCCGACCAGTTCGTCGATCGCGCCGAGTCCATCCAGCATCTCGCGGTTCTCGCACACCGCAGACAGGGCTGCGTGATGCTGCGCGTAGAGCACCGCAGCGTCGCGGACGTCGGTCGGGTTCATCAGCATGAGCTGGACGATGAAATAGAGCTGCCGCAGCGCCGTGGTGGCGTCGGAAGCCTGCATGACCTGCCCTTCGAGCAGGAACATCACGTCGTTCACGAGCTCGACGGAGACCTTGCGGTCCACGCGGAGCACCGCACCGTTGATGTAGATCCGTTCACCCGCCCGCAAGGAGATCTTCATCAAAGCGCGTCTCGGATCAGGCGGTTGATTTCGATGAGCTGCACCACGTCGTCCGATCTCTCCTCGCGAAGGCGATCGGCCTCCTTGACGACCCACAGGCCGATCGAGATGATGTCGGCGCGCAGCTTGTCCGGAAGCCCGTTTTCCGGGTGCGCGAGATCCTCGATGAAGATCGTCCACAGCCGCCGCACATAGAGCAGGCTCTCGACCAGATCCTCGAGACTGAAACGCCCCTTCTGGATCCGCTCGAGCCGGTCGATGCCGAGGCTGAGCGCCTGCCGCTCGCGGCTTCGCGCCTCATAGCCACTTTCGTCAACGACCGCTTCATAGGCTTCAAACGTCATCAGGACCACTCTTCGCAGGAGACCGAACAACTGGACAAAGGTTACGAGCCCCGGCTCAGAGGTAATTGATGAGGCTGATCTGCTGGAGCTGCGAGGTCAGCGCCAGCGCCGTCTTGATCTGGGTCTGCAAGGTGTTGACCCGGACCGAGGCCTCGGTCGGGTCGACCTTCTCGATACCGACGATCTGATTGTTCAGGATGTCCTGCTGCGTCTTGAGCTTGGCGGTTGCGGTGGTGACCCGCTGCTGGACCGTGCCGACGCTGCCGCCGAGCGCAGCGAGGTCGTTGATGGCGTTGCCGACAAGGCCGATGGCCTTGTCCACGACGACCTGGAACGTCTCCTGGCTCAGGTTCACATTCCCGAGATCGGCCATCATGGTGTAGGCCTCCGCGAGCTTGCGGAAGCCGGCCTCGTTGGCGCTGACGGACGTATCGGCGATCTCGGTCGTCGAGATGCGGCTTTGCATGGTCTGGTCGGTGGCCGACGACCAGTTGGTGTTCCAGGCCGGGCTGGCAAACTCGGCATCGAACGTGGTGTCGAGGAAGGTCTGCATCTGGGCCGGAGTAATGGTGCCCACAGCGGGCGAGGATTGCGGGAAGCCGAAGCTCGCGAGAAAATCCGCATCGACCTGGTTCTTGCTGGCCGAGCCCGCGGCGTACGGCGTGATCGGCGCGTTCTGCGTGTTGATGCCCGAGAACAGCGACGAGCCGTTATAGGAGACATTCAACGCGCCAATCAGATCCTGGAGATTGGAGGCTGCAGGCGGCAGGATGACCCGCCCGCCGCCGTCGGTGCTGCGGGCCGCGATCAGATCCTTGAGGAAGTCGGTCGCGGTCTTGTTGAGCTGGGTGATGCGGTTCTGCGTCACGTCCAGGCGTCCCGCAACGAGCCCGTTGGTATCGACGAGTTGATCGGCGAAGCTCCAGTCAGCCCGCAGCGTCAGGTCGCTTCCCGTCGTGGCACCGAGCTCGAGGCCGACATCGGCGAAGCGGCCGGTGGTCGCCTCGGTCGAGGCCTTGCTCAGCGCCGCCTGGTTGCTCGTGATCGAATACCTCAACGACGAGGACAACATCAGGGTGGAAATGTAGTTCGCGCTCATCATGACTTAATTCCCCACGGCAGCGAGCAGGCTCTGCAGCATTTCATCGACGGTCGAAATGATCTTTGACGAGGCCGAATAGGTGCGCTCGACCTGGAGCATCAACGCCATCTCGTCGTCCATGTTGACGCCGTTGACGTTCGACAACGCCGTGATGCTGCGGTTGAGCAGCGTGTTCTGGTACTCGGAGTTGTCGTTGGCGGTCTTGCGCTGGTTTTCGATCCAGCTCGCCGACGACGACGCGAAGTCGATCAGGCTGCCGCTTGGCTTGCCTTGCGTGGTTGCATCGAACGGCTGCGAAGCATCCATGCCGCCGATGAGCTGCTGCAGCCGGACCGAATAGCCGCCGTTGCCCGCGGTGTTGTATCGGTAGGCGGGGTTGCCGTTGATCGCGCCGTCGCGCAGCAGATTGGGGTTGCCGCCCTGGGCCGGATCGACCGATGCGGCGACCGAGATCGTGCCGGCGAGGCCCACCGAGACGGTCGCGCTCGCCGGCATCGCCGGCGCGCCGGGATAGGTGAAGAGACCGGGGACGTCGGGCAGCGCCGCGGCCGTCTGATCGCTTTCCCTGAAAGTGTTGATCAGGCCGCGCGCGATTTCGTCGAGCTGGCTCTGATAGGTGACGGTGTCCTGATCACGCAGCTGAGCGAGGCCGGCGAGCTTGCCCGACTTCAGCGGCATCACCGAATTGGCGCCGGTCACGGGGACGCCGTCGATGTAGACGGCATTGCCCGTGGTGCCCGCGGTGTAGATATTCGTCGGCGCAAAGCTCACCGTCCGCGCCGTTTTGTCGAACAGCACGACGCCACTGTCGGCGTAGAGCGCCGCGTCGCCGTTGGGGCGGATCGACATCGAGACGCCGAGCTCCTGCGACAGCTTCGAGACGATGTTGTCACGCTGGTCGAGGTAGTCGGTGATGTCGTCGCCGGAGATCGTGCCCTTCACGATCGCGGTGTTCACGGTCTCGAACTGGGAGAGCAGCTGGTTGATGTTCTGAACCGACGTCTTCATGTCGGCATCCGCGCTCTCACGGACCGACTGCACGGTCCGGGTCGCCTGGTTGAGCGCGGCGGCCATGTCCTTGGCGGACGTAACGGCCGCCTGCGCCAGCGTGGTGTTGTCGGGGGCGTTGGCGTATTTCTGCAACGCCTGCTTGAGCGCATTGAGCTGCGCCGTCGGCGACTGGTCGAGCTCGGGATCGTCCACGGTCGATGCCGCGATCTTCTGGAGACCGTCATAGACCACGCTTTGCTTGGCGGACGCCGAGGTCGCGGTCAGGACGTTGGTGAACAGGCCGCCGCTCGCGGCGCGCTGGATCGCCGCGACATAGACACCGGCATTCGGCAGATTGTCCAGCACGGCGATCTTGCGCGAATAGCCGGCAGCGCTGGCACCGGCGATGTTGCGCGAGATCGTCGAGGACTGGATGCCCGACGCCATGAGCGAAGCGCGGGCGGAGTCGAGGGCGGCGGTAAGGGACATGGTTTGCTCTTGCCCGGAATGGGCGCTGAAGAATTCAACGCTTCAAGTTGACGACGACGTCGAGCAGGTCGGCACCGGTCTGGAACGATTTCGAGTTGGCGGTGAAGCCGCGCTGGGCCTCGATCATCCCGGTGAGCTCGTCCGCGAGATCGACGTTGGAATCTTCCAGGGCGCCGGACTGGATCGTGCCGAGCCCGCCAGTGCCGGCATTGCCGGCCTGCGCATTGCCGGAATTCATGTTGGTCGAATAGACGTTGCCCGGCTCCGGCGTCAGATTGTCGGGGCTCGCGACATCGGCGAGCATGATGGTGTAGAGCGTCCGTTGCTGGCCGTTCTTGAGGATCGCCGTCACGTGACCCGCCTCGTCGACGTCGACCTTGTCGATGGCCGAGGGAGCACTGCCGTTGACGGTCGCCTTGAAGCTGAAGTCGGTTCCGGTCTGCGTCATGTTCGACAGGTTCATGGTCAGCGCCGCACCGCCCGGCACAGTCACGGTGAGACCGGTCGGGCTTGCACCAGCCAGAGCGCCCTTGCCGGCCGCCGTGGTGTCGAAGGTGAAGGTGGTGGCGGGAGCGAGCGAGGTGCCGGTCGCGGAATCGTACACCTGGATCTGCCAGGTGTCCGAGCCGGCCGCCGTCGCGGTGTGAGACATATAGACGTCGAGCGTGACCGGCTGGCCGATATTGTTGTAGGCCACGATCGAGCTCTTCGAGGAATATGATGCCGGGCCGGGCGGACCGGCAATGACAGCCGCCTTCGGATCCAGATTGCCGGCCGTCAGCGTTCCCGCGGTCGACGGCACAGGCACCTGTGAGACCTGGGCGACGTTCACGATCTGCATTCCGGCCAGGCTATTTTGCGAGAAGTTGGTCACGAGACCGGGCTGGCCCAGAAGATAGTAGCCGGCCGCGTTGACCAGATTGCCCTGGGCGTCCGGCACGAAGGAGCCGGCGCGCGTCAGAAACTGCTGCGTATTGTTGGCGTTCGACACCACGAAGAAGCCGTTGCCCTGAACGGCGAGGTCCGTGCTCGACGTGGTGAACTGCGTATGTCCCGCGTCGCTGATGGCGTAGCGGACCGTGGTCTCGACGGCGCCGGAATCGTAATTGCCGGAGCCGCTCTTCAGGATCAGCGAGGAGAACTCCGTGGAAGCCCGCTTGTAACCGGTCGTGTTGACGTTGGCGATGTTGTCCGAGACCGTCGACAGCTTGTTGGACTGCGCAGACATGCCGGAAACGCCGGTGCGCATAACACCATACAGGCTCATGAATTGGGCTCCTTCGGTAGGTTGCAGCTACAATGGGGGGTCTTGCTTGCGCGGGGCTGATGATTGGACGCGATGCACAACTTCATGTTGTCAGGTCGTTTTCGGCTGACAGAACGAGCGCGCCTTGTCGGTCCACGCGCCGAAGCCGCTCGAGACGAGATGAGCGACGATGTGACAGACGTAGCGCTTCTGCGCCGGCTGGTTGTTGGGACCTGCATTGTAGCGGGCGACTGCCATGGTCCAGCTGCCTTCGCGCTGCTTCAGCTCCTTGAGGAAGCGCGCGGCATAGTCGACGTTCCTGGCGGGATCGAACATCGCCCGTACCGAAGCGAACTTGTCGCCGTGGTAATAGTGGTTGATCTGCATGCAACCGAGGTCGATCAACTTGATCCCCTTGCTGCGCATCGTCTCGAAATTCGCGATTGCATCATCCATGTCCTTGGCGAACACGGTCTGGCCGTCGGCACCGAGGGCGTAAGGGTGGAGCGCGCCGCGCCGACCGGTCTCGGTGAGGCCGACCGCGTAGAGAATGCCGAGCGGAATCCCGTGCTGCCGCGCCGCGCGCGCCATCTCGCGCTCGCAGGGGCGCGCAGTTTCAGCGGCGGCCAGGGCGGCGCCGGCATTAGAGATAGACAGGGCCGCGACGATGATGCGGCGCCACGTCCTGATCATGACGCGTCTCCTGGTTGAACTGGCGCTCCTGGCGGGCCTGCTTCGCGCCGCCGTCGGACTGCCCCGACGACGTGCCGGCGCCGCCGAACGTGCCTTGCGACTGCGGCGAGGACTGTTGCTGGCCCGACAGCTGCGGCTGCGATTGGCCGGAGCCGCTCTGGAATCCGTCCAGCGAGCCGTGCTGGACCGGCGCGACGTCGGCGACATAGCCCGCCGACTGCATGAGATCGCGGATCTGATCGCGCTGCTGGTCGAGCATCTGGCTCGTGTCCTTGCGCTCGGCCGCAAGCTGGACGGACACTTCGGTGCCGACGAGCCGCAGGCGCACGGTGACGTTGCCGAGCGCGGGCGGTTCGAGATTGACGGTCAGGATCTTGAGCGGCTGATCCGGCGCATTGGTCTGGGACGCTGCAAGATCCGGCACTGCGGACGCGGCCGGTGCCGAGGTCTCCTTCAGCTCGGCTACGACTGCATTGGCGACCTGTTGCGGAGCGTTGAACTGCGCTGGCGGCAGATGGGTCTCCTGCTGGACCACGGTGACCTTGGTCGTCTCGGGCAGCGCGGCCCGCGCCGAGGCCTTGGCAGCGCGCTCGACATTGGCCGTGACCGCCTCGAAGCCCGCTGGCGCCGGCATTGCGCTCGAAGCCTCCGTGCCTTGCGTCGGTGCGGACTGCGCCGCACCAGCCGCTTGCGAAGCCGCAGCCTGCGAGCGCGCAGCAGTGGGAGCGACACTGGACGGGACCGTGTCGACCGTCGCCGCCTTCGCCGCGCCCGTGGCGGCAGCCTCGCGCTTCGCGGCGAAGGACCGCTCGTCGCGCGCGGGCGCGTCCTTGTCGGCGGACTGCAATTGCATCTGCGTCTTCACGGCAGGCGCGGCTGCGATCTCCTGCCCGATTGCCACAGCAATGCCCGATTGCCCCTGGACGTCCGCCCCGGCGGCATGATCCACCGGACGTAGTTTCTCCGGCGACCTGTCGGCCTTCTTGTCGGAGGACTCCTCTGTGGACTCCGGTCCCTCGGAGGCCGCGATGCGTTCGCGCACCGTCGCGTTCTTCTGCTTCTCCTGCTCGGTCGGGTGGGCCAGACGCGTGCGCAACGTTCCGGTCTTCGCAGTCGTATCGCTGCCATCATCCCTCAATGCCTGCTTCGCGAGGTTCGAGACGGTGTGGAGCAGATCGTTGAACGACGAATTTGCCTGCGATTTGGTCCCGGCGCTCTTTGCGGAACGCGACGTCCCGCGCATGTTGAGACTCTCGGCGAGACCCGAGAAGAGCTGTCCGGAGGTTCCACTGAGCTTGGTCATGGACGGCGGTCCCTGGTAAGGAGTTCGAGTTCGCCGAGCTGCTTCTGTGCGCGCGCCAGCGTCACGGTCGATGACGCCAGATCAAGTCGCGCCGGCGTTGCCGGAGGCTTGTCGGCTGCGGCAGCGGGTCCGCCCGCGAACGGCTTGCGGACGTCGAGCGCGAGCTGCACCGTGGCATTCAGGAGGGGGATGTCGCGCTCGGGCAGCTTCGACCGGTCGAGCGCCTTCAGCTCGGCGAGACCGCCGTCATATTCGTCGGTGAGCGCCCGCGAGGCGCCGCGGAAGAAATGGGCCCGCTCGCGATCCGCCGAGGCATCCGCGCTGAGCGTCAGCGCCCGCTCGCCGGCAAGGCGGGTCACGGCCAGCCGTCCGCGCACCATCGCGGCGCGCGCGATCACGAGATACAGCTTGACGCGGCTCGTGCGATCGATCTGCTCCAGCAGGGTTGCGATCCGCGCGAAGCGGCGCTCGTCGAGCGCCAGGCTCGATTGCGTCAGGCCCGAGGAGAAGCGCTGCCAGAAATCGCCGGCATAGATCGAGTTGCGGTAATGGCGGATATAGGCCAGCGTCAGGAACTCGAACTTCTCGAAATCCTCCGCCTGCCCCACCAGCAGGATCTCGCGCCGCAGCGCCGCCTCCTCGACCAGCGTGCCGGGCAACAGCAGGCGCGCGTCGTCGAGACGCTCGATCGCGAGCGATGCCTCGGCACGTGCGAACAGCGCACCTTGAACCAGCGCGACCTGTCCGCCCAGACCTGAGGGAATCGTCCGCGGCTTGACGTCCTTGAGCAGCTCCCGCGCTTCGTCCTGACGACCCTCGACATAGGCGAGCGCGCCGTTGAACAGCCGCTCGTCGACGTTCATCTTGTCGCGCGGCAGCTTGCGGACGACTTGCGGCGCACCGCCGCTGAGCAGATAGATGACCACCGCCTGGCTGTTCTGCGGATTGCTCCACACGGCGGGATCGGCAGCGAGAAACTTCTCGCCGATCTGCCGTATCAGCGCGATGTGACTGCCATGCGCGGCGGTGTCGCCGTTGGCGATGCCGTCCTGCACCGCCTGTAACGCACGGACGAGCTCATAGGGCTCGCCGGACTGGGGCGCAGGTTGAGCAAGCGCGTGCGCCGCCGCCGTGAGCGGCAGCAGCAGCAAGGCGGCGCGGCGCAGCAGCCTGATCAAGGGCGCTTCTCCCGGATCAGGATCTCGATCCGGCGGTTCTGTGCGGCCGCCGGATCGTTCGGAAGCTTCGGCCGCCGGTCGGCGTAACCTTCGACATGCTCGATCCGCCGCGCATCGACCCCGGAGCGGACCAGCATGTAATAGGCCATCTGCGCACGAGCGGTCGACAGCCGCCAATTGTCGTAGGTCTCCGAGCGATACGGCCGATTGTCGGTATGGCCGCGGACGATGATCACGCCCTGGCGCTTCGTCAGCAGCGGCCCGATCTTGTCGATCACGCGGATCAACTCGGGCCTTGGCTCGGCCGAGCCGACCGCGAACATGCCGAAGCTCGCATCGTCGGTCAGGCTGACCAGGAGTCCTTCCTCGACCTGACGCACCTCGGCCGCCGGCCCCGCACCCGCTTTGATGTCCGACAGCGCGTCCGCGATCGCGGACTGAAGCTGCTTGAGGGTCGGCTGCTGCGTTTGCGCCGCATCGCGCGGTTCGGATTCCTTCGCCGTGTCGTTGGGACGCGCCTGCGGGGCGGTATTGGCCTGAACGCCGACCTGGCCGTTGCCCTCGCGCGAGGATTGCGTCGCCGCAGGGCCCGGCGGCAGCAGAGGCGACAGGCTTGCGGACGAGCCATCTGCGTTCGGCGCCACGCTGCCGCCGGCATCATCCGTCTTGGTCCGGCGCGGCTGCGCATCTCCCTGACTTGCGCCGGACGCGTTGTCGCGCGCGGAGGCATTCGGCTTCGGCTCGCTCTCGATGAAGCGATCGGCGTCCTTGGACGCCTGCGGCGCCAGCCTCCAATAGCCGGGGTCGAAGGGATCGCGGTAGGCATCGCCACCCTTGAGGCCCTCCTCTTCCACGGACGTCAGAGCGCCGGCGCGACGCTGGCCCGTGGACTGGTTCGCGCTATTGGCGATCTCCGCGAGCGTCGCATAGGGATCGCGGAACAGGACCTTCTCCTCATAGGAGGCCGGCTTCTCGGCGGTTGGAGAGTCACCGCGACGTTCTTCGTTCGGCCCGGCCGGCTGACGCTTGCCATCCTGGCCTTCGAGCGACGACGGCTCCTTCTTGGTGAGATCCCTGAGACCCTTCGGGGCAGGTGCGTTCTCCGCGAGCTTGATCGGGTTGAAATAGCTCGCGACCACCTGCTTCTGGTCCTGGTTGAGCGCATTGAGCAGCCACATGACCAGGAAGAATGCCATCATCGCGGTCATGAAGTCCGCATAGGCGATCTTCCAGACGCCGCCGTGGTGCGCCTCCTCGGCGAAGGCGCTGCGCCGGCGGACGATCACGATCTCATGCTTGACCTCTTCCATGGCGGACTACCGGCGCGCTTCCTTGAGGCGTTCACTCCAGGCGGAGATCTGCGTCTCGATCACGGTCTGGTCGGCCACGACTCGAACCTCGAGGGTGTCGGCAGCCTCGTACGCGATGCCCGTTCGCCTGGACGCCTCGAGCTGCGTCTTCACGAGGTCGAGCAGCTCGCTCGGGCCGGTGACCTTGAACACCGGCGCCGGAGAATTGCCGGTCAGTGCCGCAACCTGCTCGACCAGCGATTCGATTGCCTTGTCGCGCACCGCCTCGGCGAGGAACGGCAGCAGGATCCGCGCAACGGAGCTTGCGATGTTGGTCTCGATCTCGCGGCAGGCCGCCTCGAAGCCGCTGACGATCGCGACCGCCTGCTGGTCGGACCATTTGGCCCGCTCCTCGCCGAGCCGGATCGCGCTGCGAACGCGTTCCTCGGCGAGCTTGGCTTCGCCCTCCGCGACGCCGGCCGCATGGCCGCGCCGATAGGCATCATCCAGGAGATTGACCGGCGGCGCTTCCGTCGCGGGCGCCGGAGACGGCGCCTGAACCTGCGGTTGAGGCTGCGGCTCGCGCCGGGCTTCCTTCGGCCTGGTCAGCACGTCCTGGATTTTCGGCGGCGGAGGCGGCGGCGACTTGACCCGGCCATTCGCATCGAACTGCGTCAGGAGTTTTCCGATTGCCGCGTTCATGCCGCCTCCTCGCGCCGCATCCAGTCTTTAAGGATCGCTGCCGCCTGCATCTGATCGAGCCGGACGATCTGCTCCAGCCGCTTCTGCGGCGTTCGCTGCATCTTACCTTCGAGGTCTTCGACGAGGTTGAGCTCGGCCTCCTCGCCGTCGGCCAACGCAAGGGCCGCCGAAGCCTCGAGCTGGGCGGCCTCAGCCGCCTCGGCCTGCTCCTGCTCCGCGCGATGGGTCAGAATGCCGTTGACCGCGGGCCGCAGCCCGAACCAGACCAGCATCGAAGCAACGGCCAGGATCGTCACCGCGTTGATCACGCTGCCGAGCTGCTTGTTGATCATCTCGACGAAGCTGATCGGGGGCACCGGTGCCAGCTCACGCGAACCCTCGATGAAGTCGACGGCCGTCACCTGGATCTGATCGCCGCGCGCCTTGTCCAGTCCGCCCGCCGTCGCCGCGAGCTGACTGATCTCGGCGAGCTTGCTGTCGACGATGGCCTGGTTGCTCTTGTCGCCGAGATCGGCGACCAGCCGCGCGCGGTTGACCAGGACGGCGATGAACAGCTTCTTGACCGAATAGCCGTCGCTCACCGTCGTCGTGGTCTTGGACGAGACCTCGAAATTGGTGACGTCCTCGCGGCGGGTCTTGTCCTCGCTGGAGTTCTTGCCGCCGCCCGCATTCACCTGCTGGTCGGGGAGATTCTGCTGCACCGTGGTCGGCGTCGAACGGTCGGCGTTCTGCGATGATTCCTTCTCGCGCACGTTCCGCACCGAACGCTCGGCGCGGTTCTCGGGATCGTAGACCGTCTCGTTGATCTGCCGCTTGTCGGTGGACAGCTGCGGAGCGACACTCACCTCGAAATTGTCGAGGCCGAGATACGGCGTCAGCGCCTTGCGGATGTTCTCCTGCACCATGCCGCTGACCGTCTTCTGCAGGCTCGCCATCTTGGTCGGCGCGGCGCTGGCCTCGTCCTCCTCGGCGAGCAGCATCGATCCGTCGGCGTCGAGCACCGTCACCTTGTCCCGGCTCATGCCGGGGATGGCGGCGGCGACGAGATGACGGATCGACTGCGCCGTGCGCGCCTCGATCGCGCCGTCGGTGCGCAGCACGACCGATGCCGAAGGCGGCTGCT
Organism: Bradyrhizobium sp. SZCCT0231; assembly: GCF_018130245.1. Lineage (GTDB taxonomy): Bacteria > Pseudomonadota > Alphaproteobacteria > Rhizobiales > Xanthobacteraceae > Bradyrhizobium > Bradyrhizobium japonicum_F. Next base: position 20,334 of record NZ_JAFCKP010000015.1, on the reverse strand, counting down.
GCGTCGCGCGGAACGAGCCGCGCACCGGCAGCACGATATGCACCCGCGCCGCCTTCACGCCCTTCATCAATTGGACGGTGCGGGCGATCTCGCCCTCGAGCGCGCGCAGCTTGGTGACCTCCTGCATGAACGAGGTCAGCCCGAGCGAGCCGATCTTGTCGAACAGCTCGTAGCCGGAATTGGCGCTGGTCGGCAGCCCCTTCTCGGCAAGCAGCATCCGCGCCTGCATGGTCTGGCTTGGGCGCACCGAGAGCGCGTCGCCGGCCGTATTGACGTCGAAGGTGACGTTCTGCTCGCGCAGCGCCGCGCCCATGCGCGTCACGTCTTCGCGGGTGAGGCCGGTGTAGAGCGTTTCGAACTCCGGCCGGCTGAGATAGTAGGCGCCGCCGACGACGGTGACGAGAACTGCAAAGCCGATCAGCCCCAAGGCCATCAGGCGCCGCGGCCCAAGCTCCAGCAGATTGTTGAGCAGTTGCTGTACCTGCGCACGACTGAGCATATGACCTCGTACCAATGCGAACGTAGAGGACACTCAGCTGCCAACCTTGTCTGAAGGTTGCGCAAGGCCACCAATGTGTCGGTTCGCGGGCGAGGCGTTGCAATTTTACAAGAAGCCGACCAATCAGCTTGGCAGCCACAAGCGGACGCTCGGGCGCATGGCGGCGCGAACGGCTGCGGCGTGTCGCAAGAAGTCTGACGTCGGGAGGTCGATTGCCGGCACATCTTGTGCCGTCGCGTCCGCCGATCACGGCGGGGACCGTGCTCCCTGAGGGAGCACGGTCGTTTTCGAAAGCGCCGCTTAGCCGCGGAACAGCGACAGGATGCTCTGGCTGTTCTGGTTGGCGATCGAGAGCGCCTGAACGCCGAGCTGCTGCTGGGTCTGCAGAGCCTGGAGGCGGGTCGATTCAGCGTTCATGTCGGCGTCGACGAGCTGACCAACGCCGCGATCCACGGAGTCCATCAGGGTCTTGACGAACTCCGAGTTGGTCGAGATGCGGTTCTTGACCGCGCCGAGATCGGCAGCGGCCGAGGCCACCGAGTTGATCGCGGCGGTGACCTGCGCGATGTAGGCGTCGAGCGTGGTCTGGTCGGCCGCCGAGTCGGTCAGCGCGGAGATGTTGATCGTGTCGACCGAGGCGCTGCCGGCCACGGTGTCCAGGATGCCGGTCTGCGTGGTGGAGTAGAGCGTGTAGTTGGCGGTCGTCACCGTGATCGAGCCGATGGTGGGCGTGCCGCCGACACGCGAGTAGGACGACACGAGGTTGAAGCTCGTCGGGGTGGTACCCGTCGTCGTGCTCAGCCAGTTGATGCCGTTGAAGGTGGCCGAATTGGCCTTGAGCTTCATGTCCTGCTGGATCTGGGTGATGTCGGCCTGGATCTTGGTGCGGTCGATACCGGCAGTCTTGGCTTCGACCAGCAGCGCCTGGAGCTTGGTCAGGCCGGATTCCTTGTCGCCGATCACCGAGGTCAGAGCGGTATATTCGGTGTCGACGGTCGCGGCCGACAGACCGAGCGAGTCGGAGACCGCGGACAGCGCGGCGTTGTCGGAGCGCATCGACGTCGCGATCGACCAATAGGCGGCGTTGTCCGAAGCGGTGGACACGCGCTGGCCGGTGGAGATCCGGTTCTGGGTGGTGGCGAGTTGCGTGCTGACAGACCGCAAGGTCTGGAGCGCGGTCATGGCGGAGGAGTTGGTGAGAAGACTAGAACCCATTTTGATGTCCCTTTGAAGATTGAATCGAGCTTGGGGGACATACCGGGCTTGCACCGGTACGACAGAACGGCGTCATGCCTTTGGGCTTTCCGCAAAACGCGAGTTCAAGGCCCAATCTGTCGTAACGGCGAGGTTAGCGAGCGAAGCTTGTGCGAGGCTTGTGGCTCTGTGCTCCAGCTGCAACAGGTAGCCGAAATGACGGCGGGCGCAGCGTCACGCCAAACGAAAAGGGCCGCGCTTCGCGAGAAGCGCGGCCCTTCTCCGATGATCTAAGTCTTAGCGGAACAGCGACAGGATGCTCTGGCTGCTGTTGTTGGCGATCGAAAGCGCCTGAACGCCGAGCTGCTGCTGGACCTGAAGGGCGGCCAGGCGGGTGGATTCCGCGTTCATGTCCGCGTCGACGAGCTGGCCGACACCGCGGTCAACCGAGTCCATCAGCGACTTCACGAACTCCGTGTTGGTCGAGATACGGTTCTTGACGGCACCGAGATTGGCGGCGGACGCGGCCACCGAGTTGATGGCGGTCGTGACCTGCGCGATGTAGGCATCGAGCGTGGTCTGGTCAGCTGCCGAGTCCGTCAGCGCGGAGATGTTGATCGTGTCGACCGACGCACTGCCGCTCACGGTGTCCAGAATGCCGGTCTGGGTGCTGGAGTAGAGCGTGTAGTTGGCGGTCGTCACGGTGATGGAGCCGATGGTGGGCGTGCCGCCGACGCGAGAATACGACGACACGAGGCTGAAGCTCGTCGGTGTGGTGCCGGTCGTCGTGCTCAGCCAGTTGATGCCGTTGAAGGTCGCGGCATTGGCCGTGCTCTTCATCTGTTGCTGGATCTGGGTGACGTCCGCCTGGATCTTGGTGCGGTCGATACCGGCGGTCTTGGCCTGGACCAGCAGCGACTGGAGCTTGGTCAAACCGGAGTCCTTGTCGCCGATGACCGTGGTCAGGGCGGTGTACTCCGTGTCGACGGTCGCGGCCGACAGACCGAGCGAGTCGGAGACGGCGGAGAGCGCGGCGTTGTCGGCGCGCATCGAGGTGGCAATCGACCAATAGGCGGCGTTGTCCGAAGCGGTGGCCACGCGCTGACCGGTGGCGATCCGGTTCTGCGTGGTGGAGAGTTGCGATCCCACAGACCGCAGGGTCTGGAGTGCGGTCATGGCAGTCGAGTTCGTAAGCAGGCTTGACATTGCGAATGTCCCTTTTTTGTACGCGATACATTTTCACGAGGGGACATACCGGGCTTTCACCGGTACGGAGGGACGGCATCATGCCTTTGGACTGATGTGGGTGGGGTCCAACCCGCCGTGCCGCATTGCTAGCACGCCGAATCTTGCCTCCAGATTAAGGCTCAGCCCAATTCCGCAGTAAAATCATATGGTTAACATTACCCGCCGCTAACCATAACCGACACGTTTCGCTTAACCATAACCAGCGGCTCGGCGATCGCGGCGGCTACGAGAACGACCGCACCAGTCCGGAGGCCAGCAGGTTCCAGCCGTCGATCAGCACGAAGAACAGCATCTTGAACGGCAGCGCGAGGATCGTCGGCGGCATCATCATCATGCCCATCGACATGGTCAGCGTCGCCACGATCATGTCGATCACCAGGAACGGCAGGATGATGAGGAATCCGATCTCGAACGAGCGCCTGAGCTCGGAGATCATGAAGGCCGGAATGATGACGCGCAGATCCACGCGCTTGTCGTCGAACTTCTTGCGGAAGCTCTCTGCGGCGAGCGCTTCGAAGGTCTGGAGATCCTTGTCGCGGACATGAGCCAGCATGAACTCGCGGAAGGGATCGGTGATCTTCAGATAGGCTTCCTCCTCCGAGATCTCGTTCTTCATCAGCGGCTGGACGCCGCTCTCCCAGGCCCTGTCGAAGGTCGGCGCCATGACGTAGAAGGTCATGAACAGCGCGAGACTGATCAGCACCAGGTTGGCCGGCGTGGTCTGGAGGCCGAGACCGGCGCGCAGGAACGACAACGCCACCGCAAATCGCGTGAAGCTCGTCACCATGATGAGCAGCCCCGGCGCCACCGACAGCACCGTGATCAGTGCCATCAGCTGGATGATCCTGCCGCTGGTCGAGCCGTTTCCGGGCGGCAGCAGCGAATTCAGGTCCGGAATCTGGGCCAGCGCCGCTTCGGGCAGCACGACCAGAACCAACGCGAGCAGCAGGACTCTCGCTCTCACTGGATCACCAGCGTCTCGATGATCAATTCGCGGACCTTGCCCGACGAGCGGATGTTGGCGCGCTCGGTCAGGTCGTCACGCAGATGCTGGAGCCCGCGCGAGCCCTCGAACTGCGCAACCGTCGTCGACCGCAGATAGGTGACGATGTCCTCGCTGATGTGGGCGGCCAGAATGCCGGCATCCTCGTCGCTCATGCTGTCAGTCACCATGGAGGCCTCGATGCGCGCCCAGTTGTTGGCCGGTGCGGCGAGATTGGTCACGATCGGAGATAGTTTCCGGAGCCGCGCACTGCCGGCGTAGCTCGACGCCATCGGCGGCGGTGTGGCGCTCTTCTTGGCATCGGCAACGCGCTCGGCGGTCGCGATCAGATGCAGTCCGGCAAGGGCGCCCGCACCGATCGCGATCAGGGTCAGCACGACGATGGCGGCAATCAGGCGCATGGCGTCCCCTGCCGTCGCTGTGCGACCCGATCGGCGCCAGCCTCAGAATGGTGCCACGGCGTCATAGATCCGGTGTCCCCATCCAGGCTGCTGCACGTCCGACAGATTTCCGCGCCCGCCATAGGACACGCGCGCCTCTGCGATCTTGTCGTAGGTGATCGTGTTGGCTCGCGAGATGTCGCGCGGACGCACGATGCCGCCGACATTGAGCACGCGCATCTCCGTGTTGACGCGAAATTCCTGCGATCCGCTGATCATCATATTGCCGTTCGGCAGCACGTCGGTGACGATGGCCGCGATCGACAGCTTGATGTCCTCGGTGCGATCGATCTGGCCATTGCCCTTGATCTGGGTGTTGGTGCTGAGATTGGCGTTGGCTGAACCCGTGTCGTTCCATCCGGCCACGTCCATCAGCCAGTCGAGCCCGAACTTGATCTGCGAATCGCGGGAGCGGCCGGTCTTGTTGTCGAGCTTGGCCTTGTCCTGCATCGAGATGATCACCGTCACGACGTCACCGGTGCGCCGGGCGCGGGGATCGCGGTAGAGATCGGTGCCGTCGTCCCAGGTCGAGCGATAGCTGACGGGCGTGCGCATGCGCGGCGTCACCGGGATCGGATCGGCCTGCGTTCTCAGGCCGCTCCCGACCGGCGACAGTCGCGGGCCGGTCAGGACTTCGGCGGGATCGTGGTAGCATCCGGCTAGGGGCACCGATGCGAGCGCGAGCGAGAGGATGAGGATCGGCTTGTTCATCTATTTGGTCTTTCCGTCATCCACGCGACGCATGCCGCCGAGCAGATCGGCGAGGTGCGCCGCGCGTGCCGTATCCATCTCATTGAAGATCGCGCTCGAGCTTCTCGGGCTGAGCTTGGCGAGCACGGCGGCGGCGGTCTCGTCGGCCATGCCGGCGATCTGGGTCGCCGCAGCTTCGGGCTTCATGCGCGAATAGATCTCGACCACGCTCGCTTCGGCTTTCTTCAGGAAGTCGTCGCGCAGCGCCATCCACTTCTCGTATTCGGCGCGCTTGGCCTCGACTTCGGCGATGCGCTCGCGGAGCAGGGTCTCGGCCTTCTCCAGCTCCTTGAGCTGCCAGGCCAGCCTTGCGTCGACGGCGGGATCGGCGACGTTGCTGCAGAACAGGGCGATTTCGTTGTCCGGGGCCGGCGCAGCCTGCTGCGGCGCAGCCTTGGGCGGTGCCGTGACGCTGCCGGGCTTGGCCGGACGGACCGGCGCGGACGCAGGCGCGGGTGTCGGCGCCTCCGGAGCCGGCACCGCACCGGTGATCGCCGGTCCTGAATCTTCGGCCGCCCATGCCGTCGCCCGGACCGCGGCATTGTCGCCAGGTATCGCGGTGGCCGGCGGCTGCGGCTTCTGCGGTCCGGCCGCGCGGGCGCGCGCGAAGGAGAGCAGGTTGAGCGGCTTCGGCGGCTTGGCCTCGTCCAAGGCCAGCACGGGCGAGGCGCTCGCGAGCACAGAGGCCGCGGCCAGCAGGAGGAGTTTGGCTTTGTGATCCAGCTTCAACATCGGGCCGCGTGCGATTCTCGCTTCAGACCTGAGCATTGAGCGACCAAGCTTGCACGACGCTTGTGCATCATTGCACGATGACGTCGGCCTGGAGCGCGCCTGCGGTCTTGATCGCCTGGAGGATCGCGATGATCCCTGAGGGCTTCAGGCCGATCTGGTTCAGCCCGCGCACCAGGCGCTGGAGATCGACCCCGCTCAGGATCGCCACCTGCGATCCGGCCTCGTTGGCCTCGACCACCGTCTGCGGAACGACCACCGTCTGTCCTCGCGAGAACGGCGCCGGCTGCGACACCACCGGCATTTCCGTGACGCGAACCGTCAGATTGCCGTGGGTCACGGCAACGGTCGATATTCGCACGTCGCGCCCGATCACGACCGTGCCGGTGCGCTCGTTGATGACGACCCGCGCCGGCGTGTCCGGCTCGACCGCCAATTCGCCGATCTCAGCGAGGAAGCGGACAGGGCCGATATTGCGGGGCTTCGACAGCACGATGGTGCGGTAGTCGCGCTCGAAGGCAATCTGCGCGCGGTAGCGACCGCCGGCGTAGCGGTTGATGGCGTCGAGGATGCGCGTTGCAGTGACGAAGTCCGGGTTCTTCAGCTGTAGCACCAGGAACTCCATCTCGTGGAGGCTTCCCTGCACCTCGCGTTCGACCAGCGCACCGTTCGGGATGCGCCCAGCCGTCGGCGTGCCCTGGCTGACGTTCTGCGCCTGGCCTCCAACGCTGTAGCCGGCGACCGTGATCGCGCCCTGCGCCACGGCGTAGACGGCGCCGTCCGCCGCGCGCAGCGACGTCATGACCAGCGTGCCGCCGAGCAGCGATGTCGCATCGCCAAGCGACGACACGGTGACGTCCATGCGCTCTCCGGGCCCGATCGAGGGCGGCAGGTCCGCGGTTACCATCACCGCCGCGACGTTGCGCGTGCGCAGCGTCGTCGGACGCGGGGGGTTGTTGGTGCTCGTGGTCTCGTTCCTGACGTTGATGCCCATGTTCTCGAGCATCGATTGCAGGGACTGTTCGGTGAACGGAGCGTTGCGAAGCGTATCGCCTGTGCCGTTCAAACCGATGACGAGGCCGTAGCCGACGATCTGGTTCTCGCGCAGACCCTTGATGTCCGCGATGTCCTTGACGCGGACGGCGGCCTGGGCGCTGGCGGACGACATGAGCAGAACTAGCGCAAGCAGGAGCCTGGTCATGACCCGTCCACGACCTTGACGGTGCCGTCCGGCTGGACGACGCCTCTGATGATCACCCCGGTGTCCGTATTGCGCACCGGGATCAGCGCGCCGGCCGCACCCGACTGCATCGCCGAGCCGTAAGTGACGATGGACAGGCCGCTGTCTTCGACCACGACCTTGACCATGGCGCCGCGGGCGACGGTCCAGGGGTCCTCCACCGCATTGGTCGGGATCGGCTGGCCAGGCAGCAGCGCGCGCCGGGCCATGCGGCCGACCAGCACCTGGCGTCCTTCGATGAACATGGCGACGCCGAGCAGGCTCGGCGCGAAGGCGCGCTCGGTGATCATCTCCTCCCGGATCAACTCGCCGGCGCGGATCGAGACGGCCGGCACGGGAAGCCGCTTCTCCTCGGCCGCAGCGATCCGCGCCGCGGCGAGAACCAGCAGCACGGCGGCCAACCCGCGCATGATCAGGCCCACCCAGTTCAACATCGAGACACCGGAACTAGCGCATGCCCTTCGAGACCGTCTGGGCCATTTCATCCGAGGCCTGAATGACCTTGGCGTTCATTTCGTAGGCGCGCTGCGCCGAGATCAATTCGGTGATTTCCTTGACCGGGTCGACGTTGGAGGCTTCGAGCCATTTCTGGTTGATCTTGCCGTAGCCGGCATCGCCCGGCAGACCAACGACCGGCGTGCCGGACGCCGTGGTCTCGCGATAGAGATTGCCGCCCAGCGGTTCGAGGCCCGCTTCGTTGGCAAAATTGGCGAGGTTGAGCTGGCCGATCTGCCGCGGATTCACTTCCGTGTCGAGCTTGGCAAACACCTGTCCGGTCTGGTTGACCGTGACCTCGACCGTGCCTTGCGGCACCGTGATCGCAGGGTCCAGCAGATAGCCGTCGATCGTGACGAGCTGGGCGTTGGCATTGGTGTTGAACGAGCCTGCGCGGGTGTATTGCACCTCGTTGTTCGGGCCGAGCACCTGGAACCAGCCGCGACCGTTGATCGCCATATCGTAGGGGTTGCCGGTCTGCGTCAGCGCGCCCTGGATGTGCAGCTTGCGGATCGCCGCCGACTTGACGCCGAGACCGAGATTGGCGCCTTCCGGGATCGGCGAGGAGCCGTTGACGTTCGCGACGCCCTGCATGCGGTCCATCTGGTAGAACAGATCGGTGAACTCCGCGCGGGCCCGCTTGTACGAGGTCGAGTTGATGTTGGCGATGTTGTTCGCGATGACTTCGATGTTGGTCTGCTGGGCGTTCATGCCCGTGGCCGCAATGGCGAGCGATTTCACTTATCTCACTCCTTCAGATCAAATCGACATCCGGACGACTTCCTGGTAGGCCTGCACGACCTTGTCGCGAACCGCGACCGCCGTCTGCAGGGCCTGCTCGGCCGACATCAGCGCCTCCACGACCTTGCGCGTCGATTCCTTGCCCTGCATCGCCGAGATCGACGCCGCTTCGCCCGCCTTCAACGTCCCGATCGCGTCAGTCGTCACCTGCTTCATCACCGACTCGAAGCCGACATCTTCGCCAGTCTGGATCGGAGCCGTGGCAGCGGGCGAGATTGCCTGCGTCTCGGTGGCGCGGGTCGCCGCCTGTCCTGCGGAGACCGCCGTGGATGAAATCGCCTCAAGCATTGTCAGCTCCTTAGGAGGTCGATGCTCATGCCGAGCATGGACCTCACCTGCTTCACGACCTGGAGATTGGCTTCATAGGACCGGTTGACCTCCCGCATGTCGGCCATCTCGATCATCATGTTCACGTTCGGCAGCTTGACGTAGCCGGCTTTGTCGGCAGCGGGATGCCCCGGATCGTACTCGACACGGTACGGCGTGGTATCGACCCCGATCTCCTTGACCTTCGCGAGCTGCGCGCCCGAGGCGCGGTCCATCGCGGCGTCGAAGGTGATGGTCTTGCGCTGATACGGATCGGCGCCGGCGGCACGCCCGGTCGAGGTGGCGTTCGCGAGGTTCTCCGAGACGATGCGCATGCGCGTCGACTGCGCTTCGAGCCCGGAGCTCGCGACCGTCAGAGAGGCGCTCAGTGAGTCCAGCATGTCAGTTCACCTCAGGCCTTTGCACTCGACAGAACCATGCGATGGAACGACCGCACGATCGCCGCGTTCATCGAATAGTCGCGATTGACGTCGTTGCCCTTGATCATTTCCTGCTCGAGGCTGACGGAGTTGCCGGAGTGAACCACTTCCCAGCTGTCCTTCTTCGCGGTCGCCCGCGTGTCGGTCTCGGTTGCGGACAATTGCATGTGCGACGGCGACGTCGTCGCAAGCCTGACCGGCATGCCGTCGAGCACCTTGCTGAACGGCTCGACGTCGCGCGCCCGAAAGCCCGGCGTGTTGGCGTTGGCAACGTTGGTGGCGATGGTCGACTGGCGCAGTTCGAGGTACCGCGCTTGCGACGATGCGAGTTCGAAGAGATAAAGCGGTCCCACGACGGCCCCATTCTGATCCATTCGGGACAAGCCTAGGGTGTTAAGCTTTCGTCAAGCTGATGCGCGAAGCACCATCCTCGGAAATCTACTGAACCTTCTCGGGCCGCGGCGTCTGCTTGGATTGGAGGAAGTAGATGATCTCGGCGACGGGCCGGAAGAATTCCGCCGGGATCACCTGATCGACCTGGACCGCCTCGTAGAGCGCGCGCGCCAACGCCTTGTTCTCGATGACGGGGATTCGGTTCTGCTCGGCGACTTCGCGGATCTTCAGCGCGATCACGTCCATGCCCTTGGCCACCACGAGCGGCGCAGCGTTTTCCTCGCGCTTGTAGCGCAACGCGATCGCGACGTGCGTCGGATTCGCAATCACCAGCGTCGCGCGCGAGGCCGCGGCGATCATGCGTTGGCGCGAACGGTCGCGCGCCAGCGAGCGCAGGCGCGCCTTGATCAGCGGATCGCCTTCCGCCTGCTTGTGCTCGTCCTTGATCTCCTGCTTGGTCATGCGCAGCTCGCGCCGCCAGTGGAAGCGCGCCCAGGCGAGGTCGATCGCCACCAGGACGATGGTCGCGATGCAGATCGCCGAGACTATGCGCATCGCGATATTGAGAATCATCTCCGGCAGCGCGACCGGATCGGTGTACATCGCCTCGAACGCCCTCGCTTCGGACGAGCGCAGCACGAAGGCGACGACGGCGGTCACCGCGGCGAGCTTGAACAGCGACTTGGCGAACTCGATCAGGCCCTGCGTCCCGAACAACCGGCTCCAGCCGCTGACCGGAGAGATTCGCGACAGGTCCGGCTTGATGCGCTCGAGCACCAGGCGCGGCGCGTTTTGCAGCAGCGAAGCGGCGAGCCCGAACACCACCAGGATGACGACCAGCGGCACCAGGAACCGCAGGGCCTGGAGGCCGACCACGGTGAGCAGGTTCTGCGCGTCAGCGCCGGTGCTGAGCGGGAAGCCCTCGGGATCGTCGAGCAGGCTCTTCAGCGTCGGCGTCAATTGCTGCACGCCCTGGCCGATCAGGAACGCCTGGATCACCATCAGCGCGGCCATCGAGGCGAAAATGGACGCCTCCCGAGAGACCGGAATCTTGCCCTGCTCGAGCGCATCGCGGACTTTCTTCTCGGTCGGCTCTTCTGTCTTGCTCTCCTGATCGGATGTTTCTGCCATGCCCGTTCAGCGGTCAGCGGAAGACCAGCTCATCCTCCTGCTCGGGGTTGAGCTCGATTTCGCCCTTCTCCGCCAGTTCAAGCGCGAGGTCGGTGATCACGCGGCGCGCCTCCAGCACGTCGCGCTGGTTGGACGGCTCGCCGATGGCGAGCTCGTGCTCGACGACACGGCGGACGCGCGAGGCGACCGAGGACAGGATCAGCTCGCGGAAATGCTTGTCGGTGCCCTTCAGCGCAACGACGATGCGATCGGTCGGCACCTGGTCGAAGATCATGGTGCGCGCCTTCGGCGTCAGGTTGACCACGTCGTCGAAGGTGAACAGCAGCTCCTTCAGCACTTCGGCCGACTTCGGCCGCTTCTCCGACAGGCTCTTCAGCATGTCCTCGATATGGCCGCGTTCCATCTTGTTGATGATGTCGGCAACGCGGGCGTAGGTGTCGGCGCCGAGGTTGCGGGCGAAGTTCAGCGTCAGGTCCTCGTGCAGCGTCTTCTCGATGATGCGCATGGCGTCGTCGACGATCGGCTTGAGGCTCAGGACACGCCGCATCAGCTCGTTGCGCAGGCTCGAGGGCAGCTGGCTCATGACCTTGGCAGCGCAGGCCGGCTTGACCTTGGACAGGATCAGCGCCGCGGTCTGCGGATGCTCCTTGGACAGGTAGCTCGCCAGCGAGTTCTCCGACACCGACGAGACGCGGTCCCACACCGACCGGCTCGAATTGCCGAGTAGGTCCGACATGATCTGCGAGACCTGGTCGGCCGGCAGCACGTCGCCGAGCACGGCCTCCAGACCGCCGAGCGTGCCGAGGATGTTCGCGCCCATCGAGAACTGCTGGGCGAACTCCTCGACTATACCCTCGAGCTCCTGCGCGGTGATCGGCCGCAGCTCCGCCGCCGCCTTGGTGACGATGCGGATCTCCTGCGGCTCGAACTGCTGCAGCACGCTCGCCGCCGCCTGCCGGCCCATCGCCAGCAGGAGCGCGGCGACCTTTTCCGTGCCGCCCAGCGTGGTAACGCCTCGCTGCTTGACGGGAGCGATGCCGACCGGTGCCGCCATGGTCAGGTATCACCCTGCCCCAGCGGTCCGACGATCTCCGTGAGCGAGACGCCGAAGCGGGAATTGTCCTCTTCGACGACGACCACCTCGCCACGGGCGACGATGCGGCCGTTGACGACGACATCGACGGGCTCCCCGACCCGGTGATCGAGCGGAACCACCGCGCCGCGGCCGAGCTTCATCAGGTTTGCCACCGGAATGGTCGCCGATCCCAGCACCACCTGCATGGTGACGGGAATGCGCAGGATGGCGTCGACATTAGCGAACTTGCCGGTCTCCTCGGCCGTGCGCTGGGCGATCTCCGCCAGCCGCTCCAGCGGAGACGTCTCGGCCTCTGCCGATGCAGGTGCAGACTCATAGTCGAAGGATTGCGCCATTTGCTATCGCCTCTTGGTATTTCCGCTCCCGGAGCGCCGTAGCGTTCCGATCGTATCGTTCTGCCGGCTTCGGCTTCAATGCTTGTTCAGGTCGGCGCCTGCGGTCGCGGCGGGTGCGAGCCCGCTCCGCGCATCGAGCGCCGCGATCGCCTCGTGGGCCTGATCGATCTTCGTGCTCAGCACGTTGGCGAGCCGTCCGAGATTTGCGGTGGAATCGTGCGCCGCGGTGATGACCGTGTCGAAGGCGCCCGCCGTCTCGTGCACGATGGTCGAGAATTCGCCCTGATAGCTGCGCAACCGCGCCAGCTCGCGGTGCATCCTGGTCACCCGCATGCTGGTGAAGGCGAGCGCAATCAGCAGCACGACATCAACGAGATAGGATATCATCGACGAACTCCCGCTTCTGATCGACGGGATCTGCCACCTGCATGGCGTAATAGCCATCAAGCTGGCCGATCTGACACCAGAACAGCACCTGATTGTTGCTTTCGAGACGGGCCAGCGTGCGCGGCGTGGCCTCCAGCTCGAGCACCTGTCCTACCTTGAATTTCACGACGTCCTCGAGCAAAATCATCTTCTCGTCGAGCACCGCGCTCAGCGTCACCTCGGTCCGGTGAACCTCGCTCTCCATCTGCTCGCGCCAGCGCGGATCGGTCGCGCGGCCGTCGCTGACGACGACGTGAGCAAGCTTCTGCCGCAGCGGGTTGAGCGCGGAGTGGGGAATGATCAGGAACATCTGGCCGCCGCGGTAGAGTGCCTGCACCATCATGTTCGCGCAGATCGACATGTTGCTGGCGCGCCCGATCGCCAGCGAGGCCATCGCCGTCTCGACCCGCTCCACGCGAAAGGTGACGTTCGAGGTGCCGGCGAAGGCGGATTGCAGCGCCTTGGCGAACCGTTCGAACAGCGCCTGCACCAGGCGAAGCTCGATGTTCGAGAACGAGCGCTCGACGTCGAGCGGCGGCTCGGCGCCGTCGGAGCCGAACATCGCCTCGACCATCGTGAACACGAAGTCACGGTCGAGCATGATGATGACGCGCGAGTCCCACTGCTCGGCATAGAGCACCGCCGCAACCGCGTTGGCCTCGTAGTCCTTGATGATGTCGCCGACACGGTCGTTGGTGATGCCGTTGACCGAGAAATAGCAGGGCGTTCCGGCCATCGGCTGCAGGCTGTCGGTGCACGATGCGGCCATGCGATCGAAGATCACATTGAGCATCGGCATACGATCGATCGATATGCCGGCGGCGTCCAGCAGGTAGTTCGGCAGCTGCTTGCGCTGATCGACTTCGGCGTCTTCCATCATCATGCGCGCGCCGCCTTGGGTTCAGCATCGGCAACGACGGTCTTGGGACCTGCGATCGTCTCGTTCTCGACGACGTCGATCGAGGGACGCTCGCTGCTGGAGATCATCTTGCGGCCGTGCTCGACCGCGATCTGCGGCATGGCGCCGTTCATGAACGCCAGCAGCGTCTGCTTGACGATGATGTAGGGCCGGCACTTCTTCTCGCGCGTCATCTTGATCTTGATCGCGAAGGGCGAAATGATGCCGTAGGACAGGAAGATGCCGGCGAAGGTTCCGACGAGGGCGGCGCCGATGAAGCCGCCCAGCAGCTTCGGCGACTGGTCGAGCGCGCCCATCGCCTTGATGACGCCGAGCACCGCGGCGACGATGCCGAGCGCCGGCATCGCCTCGGACACCGTCACCAGCGCATGATAAGGCGCCAGCTTGCCCTTTACGATGGTGTGGATCTCCTCGTCCATCAGCGCCTCGATCTCGTGCGTGCGCGCGTTGCCCATGATGATGAGACGGACATAGTCGCAGATGAACTGAAGCAGCGAGGGGTCGCCGAGCACGCTGGGGAATGCCTTGAAGATCTCGGACGACGAGGGATCGTCGATATGCGCCTCCACCTCGTTGCGGCCCTTGCCCCGCAGCTCACGCATCAGGGCATGCAGCGCCCCGAGCAGGTCGAGGTAGTAGCGCTGTCCCGGCACCGCGTTGGTGATGGCCTGCATGCAGGCGACCCCGCTGTCGACGACCGTCTTCCACGGATTGGCCACGATGAAGGTGCCGACCGCGGTGCCTATGATGATGACGAATTCCCACGGCTGCATGAGCACGGCCAAGTGCCCGCCCATGGCGGCAAAGCCGCCGAGCAGCGCCGCTACCGTGATGAAAATCCCCACGAAACTGCCCAACACGCCGCTCCATCGCCGATCCCACCGGGAATACCTAGTCGGCGACGCTTGCGCGAAGCTGGCTTCTTCCTCGCCAGCCCCGCGCAAGCAATTGGCGGCAGCTTGAAGCGGTGTCGCAACGGCGGCCAGAGGGGCGCGTGTCATGCTATCCACCATCGCGGACTATACCAGGCTGACCAAGGACATGGGCAAGTCGCTGACGCAGGTCGCACAGCAGCCGGACGTCAGCCGCGAGACCGATTATTTCCTCAGCCATATCGGCAAGGTGAAGACCATCGACGATTTCCTGAAGGACTATCGTCTCTATTCCTACGCGATGAAGGCCTATGGCCTCAGCGACATGACCTATGCCAAGGCGTTCATGCGCAAGGTTCTGACCGAGGGGGTTGCGAGCAAGGACGCCTTCGCCAACAAGCTGACCGACACCCGCTACCGGCAATTCGCAACCGCCTTCAATTTCGCCGCCCTCGGCGACAAGGCGACCCAGACCGCCGCGGCCACGACCGGCACCGCGACCCAATACGTCACGCAGACGATGGAGGAGAAGGCCGGCGATCAGAACGAAGGCCTGCGTTTGGCGTTGTATTTCACCCGCAAGGCTTCCACGATCACGACCGCCTACCAGGTCCTCGCGGACAAGGCGCTGACGCAGGTGGTGCAGACCGCACTCGGCCTGCCGGCGACGATCAGCTCGGCCGATATCGATGCCCAGGCCAAGATGATCGCGAGCAAGATCAACCTCACCGACTTCCAGGACCCCGCCGAGGTGACCAAGTTCGTGCAGCGCTTTGCGGCGATGTGGGATGCGACCCAGGCCCAGAGCGACAGCTCGACCAATCCCGCGCTGGTCCTGATCGCCGGTGCCGCGACGTCGATCAGCATGGATACCAACATGCTCACGACACTTCAGAACATCAAGTTCAACAGGTAAGTCATGCAATCGGCTCTCTATGTGGGACTGTCGGCGCAGGTCGCCCTCGAAAAGCGCCTCCAGACGATCGCCAACAACGTCGCCAACGTCAACACGGCGGCGTTCCGCACCGACGTGGTGAAGTTCGAGACCGTGCTGTCCAAGGCGGGGCCGACCCCGGTGGCGTTCTCCTCGCCTGGCGACAACATCATCTCGCGCGAGATGGGCAACATCACCGAGAGCGGCAACCCGCTCGACGTCGCGGTGGTCGGCCAGGGCTGGATCGCCTTCGCCGGTCCGAACGGCACGGTCTACACGCGCGACGGCCGACTCCAGATCGCCCCCAACGGCGATCTTCAGACCGTGAGCGGCTTCCCCGTCGTCGATTCCGGCGGCGCGCAGATCACGCTCGATCCGAACGGCGGACCGATCTCGATCGCGCGCAGCGGCGCGATCACCCAGGACAACAACGAGATCGGCACCATCGGCCTGTTCAACATTCCGGCCGACGCCAATCTCGAACGTTACGGCAATTCCGGCGTGACACCCGACCGGCCCGCGACCGCCATCGCCGATTTCTCCCGGGACGGCTTCAAGCAAGGCTATGTCGAGGGTTCCGGCGCCAATCCGATGCTCGAATTGACGCGGCTGATCTCGGCCTCGCGTGCCTTCGACGGCACCAACTCGATGATCGAGGGCACCGAGAGCTCGCTCCAGAACGCGATCCGGACGCTCGGCGAGCCCGGCAAGTAGACTGCGCCTCGCGCGCATTGAGATTGAGGTTGGACGGTTTCCTTGAACGCTCTTCGGCAACTCGAGTGGGCGCTGCTGGAGCTTCAGCAGAGCACTCCCATGGCAAGCGTCAGCGGCGCGATCTCCGAGATCGCGCCGACGCATTTCCGCGTCTCCGGCCTGTCGCGCTTCGTCAGGCTCGGCGAGCTCATCGGCGTCAATTCGGCCGGCAAGCGCCAGATCGGCGAGGTGGTGCGGATCGACAGCGACGGCATCGTTGCCAAGCCGTTCGACCGGCAATTTGCCGGCGGGCTCGGCTCGGCCGCCTACCGGATGCCGCCTCTGTCCTTTGCGCCCGATCCGAGCTGGAAGGGCCGCGTCATCAACGCCCTCGGCGCGCCGCTGGACGGACAGGGTCCCCTCACCCAGGGATCCCGGGCGGTCTCGGCGGAGGCGGAGGCGCCGTCGGCCATGAAGCGCGCACGCGTGCACAGGCCGCTGCGCACCGGCGTGCGCGTCATCGACCTGTTCGCGCCGATCTGCGCCGGCCAGCGCGTCGGCATCTTTGCCGGATCAGGCGTCGGCAAATCGACGCTGCTCGCGATGCTCGCCCGCAGCCAGGGTTTCGACACCGTCGTGCTGGCCCTGGTCGGCGAGCGCGGCCGCGAGGTGCGCGAGTTCATCGAGGACGTGCTGGGTCCCGACCGGCACCGCGCCGTCACAATCGTATCGACGGGCGACGAAAGCCCGATGATGCGGCGGCTGGCGCCGAAGACGGCCATGGCGGTCGCGGAATATTTCCGTGACCGCGGCGAATCGGTCTTGCTGATGGTCGATTCGATCACTCGGTTCGCCCACGCCGCCCGCGAGGTCGCGCTCGCCGCAGGCGAGCCCGCGGTCGCGCGCGGCTACGCGCCGACGGTCTTCACCGATCTGCCGCGCCTCCTGGAGCGCGCCGGGCCCGGCGAGGAAGGTTCCGGCACGATTACCGGGATCTTCTCCGTGCTGGTCGACGGCGACGATCACAACGAGCCGATCGCGGATACGATTCGCAGCACACTCGATGGACACATCGTGCTCTCCAGGCACATCGCCGACCAGGCGCGCTATCCAGCCGTCGACGTTCTGGCCTCGGTCTCCCGACTCGCCCATAACGTCTGGGACCCCGAGGAGCGCGAATTGGTGAGCAAGCTGCGCGCCATGATCGCGAAATACGAGGACACGCGCGACCTTCGCCTGATGGGTGGATATCAGTCGGGGCGTGATTCGGGCCTCGACCAGGCGGTCGAGATGGTTCCGAGAATCTACAGCGCGATGCGGCAAGGCGCTTCGGCTCCGCCGAGCGCCGATCCGTTCCGCGAGCTCCGGGACATGCTCAAGGGCGACTGACCGGTGGAGAGCGTGAGGCGGCGCGCGAGGCGTCTCGCCGTCCATTCTGCTCGTGGTTTTCGACAGCAGATTGCGCATGTCGCCACGCTTCCAGCGCATGCGCGCGCACATCCGTCACCGATTTCCGTCGTGATTCCCGTCCACCGTTCGGGTGAGCGCAACGCGCAGCCGCGGTGCAAGCGATCGAGCGGACGGTTCCGCAAGCACGGCAACAACAACCGGCACGTGTAATTCCTGTGAGTTCCCCCGGCGATTCTCCGACAGAGCGCACAAGTTGTGGATGACGTGCCGGCAAACATGATCGTCGTGCACAAGCTTCGATCAATTTGCGTCAACGACAGACAACAACGTGCCGTGCAATCAAACCTTCGTGGAGTTGAGCGCATGCTGCTCGGTAGGCAGCGTATTGCGTTCACCATCATGTGTCCCGAACAGCGAGATTGCCTTGAACGTTACATTCACTTGCAACGACATCCAGTCTCCGCGAGGGTCTCTACTTGATTTTGTTGAGAAGCTCATTCATCGTTTCCGCGGAATACAAGAAACGTCTGCTTGTGACTTGAACTTTGGGGGCTTCGGTTGAACTACTCCGATCCACCGTCTGCCGGCGACGGCAACCCGGGCTCCCGCGCGACGACGCTGTTGGCATGCCATCGGCGACGCAACCTCTCGCTCCGGACGATGCGACGCCCATCAGCCAAGATCCGACGCGTTGCGGTCCGTGCCTTTGAACGAGAGTTCGACACGACATGCTGGTCGGACACTCAAGGCGCGAAGCGGCTTCGGGACGCCGCAGACGAAGTTCCGGGGACGAGGTAGATTCATGCCATTGGCGCGAGAAGCCGTCGAGCTGCTGGTTCAGGCGGCGAGGGCTTGGTATTTCGAAGGCAATCAGCATGGATTGCGCGATCGGGAGTGGATGGCGCTGCGCTTTCTCGGCCGCGCCAACAGGTTTTCGCGCACCCCGTCCGCGCTGGCCGGCTTCATCGGCGCCACCCGCGCGACTGCATCGCAGATCGTGAAGACTCTGGAGAGCAAGTCCTTCCTGGTGCGAAAGCCGTCGCATGAGGACAAGCGTTCCGTCGTCCTGCACGTCACCGCTCAGGGCGAGAAATGCCTGAGCCAGCACGACCCGATCAACCACGTGGTGAATGCGGTCACGGCGCTCGGAACCGACGAGTGTATCAGGCTGCGCGACTCTCTCCGCGAGATCCTCAATCATCTCGACGCCGCCCATCAGCGGCTCGATGCCAGCATCTGCCGGGACTGCATGTTTCTCGCAGAGCGCGGCCCGGGCACCGGCAAGGGACGTGGAACCGCCGAATTCATGTGCCGGCTCTATCGTGCTCCGATCTCGCTCGCGGAGACCGAACTGCTCTGCACCAGTTTCGAGCGCACGCGTGACCGCCCCAAGATCGAGCAGCATCTCGACCGCGCGCGCGTGGCGAGCCAGGGGTGAGGCGCGTCCAGGGTCGGAACGGACAACATCGGTAAGGCCAGCGGAGAGAGGCCGTGCCAACATCCATCGTTGGCAACTCTCGCGTCCCGGACAAGCTGCAACGCGTGAAGCGTTGCAGTGCCGAGCCGGGACCCAAAAAGCACACGGATTGCTCTCGGAGACATGGGCCCCGGCTCTGCAGCGCATCGTCGAAGGGACGCTGCGCTGCGTCCGGGGCACGAGAGCGAAATTGCTCTTCGCATTCGAATTCAAATCGCAGGCACACCTTCGCAGTCTCGCGGCTTAATTCGCCCGAGCTTTGCTTAATCTCGCCACCCTCTAAATCAAGAGGGCGCAGGGAAGGCCGGGTGCAGACTGGCACCCGCGGTCTGCTGCGCAAAAGGCACACGCAGAAAACCGCACAGCAGCATACAGGTGTAGCCGTACACACGGCCTTCCCTGCGCGATGGTCGGACGGCTTATGCCATGCTCTCCCGGGAGCCGAGTTCGTTCTGGCCTCCCTCACTTTCACGAAAGTCGCCGGCGCCGCGCCGGTTGACGCGATCACCGCCTCCGCAAGAGCTTGACCGTAGCAACGACGGCCAGGACCACACGGTTTTGCCGTACGCACGGCCCGCCATTTCGCCGCAGTTTTCCCAGCCCCGTCGACGGAGCCGGAAACTTACAGACGAGACGAACCTGACAGCGCCGTTCGTCCGCACGCAGTTTCGGGCTCACGGAGAGCAATCCGCCCTGCCCGCACTTCTCGTACACGACGCTGCCGCGTCCACCGCAAGCCCAGCTCGCGAACATGACGACCACACGATCGCCCCTCAAGAATGAGCCGGGATGGGCGATGCATACGCCATTTCCGAATTTCGGTAAAGCGGAATATTTTTACGTTGCTGGATTGACAGAGGGCGACACAGGGCCGAGACCTGTAGCCCGGATGGAGCGAAAGCGTAATCCGGGACAGTGCGAAATGCCGGAGCAGCCCCGGATTACGCTTTCGCTCCATCCGGGCTACAGGGGCGTCGGATATCACGCAGAATGCGCACAAAAAAACACCCGGCGGTTTCCCGCCGGGTGCTGGTCGAAATGCTTCGACAGGTCTTACCAGTTGCGCTGAGCGCGGAGGAGCAGGGTGAACGAGTCCTGATCCTTGAGCTCATACACTGCGGTCGGCTTGGCAGTGTTAACAGCCGGGCTGAGAACAGCCGTGCCCGAATACTTCTGGTCCAGATGGGTCCAGTTGAAGTCTGCCGAGAAGGTCAGGTTCTTGACCGGAGTCCAGCGGGTGATGACACCGATCTGACCGATGGCGAAGTCAGGGTTACAACCCGTGACACCCGCGAGGCCGCCGAACACGCCGCCAGCACCGCCAGCGCCGCAGAGCGTGGTCTTGGCGAGGGTGCCGAACTGGGCCTGAGCGTAGGCACCGTAGAGTGCGGTGTTCCAGTACGGATCCCAGTTGTGGGTGTACGCGCCACGGAAGCCCCAGGTCTTGACCGTCTCCTGCTGCGAGCCGGTGACGAACACCGTGTCCGGAGCATTGGCGAAGCC
>NZ_JAFCKP010000014.1 GCF_018130245.1 Bradyrhizobium sp. SZCCT0231 | reverse complement strand
CCCTCGCACCGCGCCAAACTCACTCAAGCCAACCGAAAGGCCTTGACTCGCAAATCCCCATATGAGGGTGGGCAAAGCGAAGCGTGCCCACCACATCTGGTCATTGGAGGAGAGATGGTGGGCACGGCGCAAGAGCGCCTTTGCCTACCCTACGAGATCTCGCGGTCGGACACTGTGGCGCCCCCTCACCCACCCTTCCCCAGATGCTCCAGCGCATCCTCGGCCCGCAGCGGCACGCGCGAGGCCTCGTTGTTGAGATCGACCAGTTGCGCCAGCAGACCCATCAGCGCCTTGCGATCGGCGGGCTTGAGCGGCTCCAGCATCCGCGCCTGGGCGCGTTCGACGGCGGGGATGATCTCGCGCAGGATTGCCGCCCCTGACTTGGTCAGATAGAGCAGCTTGATGCGCTTGTCCTCGGGCGCCGGCTTGCGCTCGATATAGTCCTTGGCCTGCAACCGCTCGATCACGCTGCCGAGCGTCGAGCGGTCGAAGGCAATCACCGCCGACAGCCGGGTCGCGTCGATGCCGGGGTGGGTGTGGATCGCGATCAGCGCGGCATATTGCACCGGGGTGAGGTCGAACGCCTTGCACTCCTCCATGAAGATCGAGACCGCGATCTGCTGCATGCGCCGGAACAGATAGCCCGGCGCGGCATAGACCGCGTCGATCGTGATCGGAGCGGAAGGCTTACTCGGCATCGGGCTGCTTCTCCGGCGCGGCATCGGCGAAGGCCGGCAGCGCCTTGGCCGCGGCCTCCGCCGTGAGCAGGCGCGGATAGGCGGAAACATCGACGCCGAAGCGGCGCGCATTGGCGAGCTGCGGCACCAGGCAGAGGTCGGCGAGCGTCGGCGCAGCGCCGAAGCAGAACGGGCCCGGCTCGTCCTTGATCAGCGTCTCGCAAGCCGACAGGCCCTCGCGGTTGACCCAGGCGGCCCAGTCCTGGACCTTCTCCTCGGGCAGGCCGAGCTCGCGCAATCGCGCCAGCACTTTCAGGTTCTGCACCGGATGGGTGTCGCAAGCGATCGCCAGCGCGAACGCCCTCACCTTGGCGCGCCGCAGCGGATCCTTCGGCAGCAGCGGCGGATTGGGGTGCGTTTCGTCGAGCCATTCGATGATCGCGACCGATTGGGTCAGCACTGTGCCTGCATCGTTCTCCAGCGCCGGCACCAAGCCCTGCGGATTGATGGCGAGATAGCTAGGGGCGCATTGCTCGCCCTTGCGCAGATGATGCGGCAGATGCTCGGCGCCGAGACCCTTGAGGTTCAGCGCGATCCGCACGCGGTAGGCGGCGCTTGAGCGGAAATAGCCATGCAGCTTCATCGGAACCCTCCCGGTTTTCTCGTTGCTTAGCAGTCAGAGCTGCCATTGACGCTACAAAGATTGTCAGTATGCTGTCAATCTCAACGAGAACGACGACGGGAGCCGCGCCATGGAAGCCGTGACCAAGACGCCGGAACGCGAGGCGTTCTACAAGAAGATCGACGGCGAAAATCTTACCGCGCTGTGGACGGTGATGGGCGACCTGATCACGCCAGAGCCGAGGAGCGCCTGCCGTCCTCACCTCTGGAAGTTCGACGTCATCCGCGATTACATGACGGAGGCCGGCAAGCTGATCACGGCCAAGGAAGCCGAGCGGCGCGTGCTGGTGCTGGAGAACCCCGGCCTGCGCGGGCAGTCCAAGATCACGACCTCGCTCTATGCCGGCGTGCAGATGGTGGTACCCGGCGACGTCGCGCCCGCGCACCGCCACAGCCAGTCAGCGCTGCGCTTCGTGCTCGAAGGCAAGGGCGCCCATACCGCCGTCGACGGCGAGCGCACTGCGATGGAGCGAGGGGACTTCATCATCACGCCGTCGATGACATGGCACGATCATTCCAATGAGACCGATCAGCCGATGTTCTGGCTCGACGGCCTCGACATCCCCTTGGTGCAGTTCTTCGACTGCTCCTTCGCGGAAGGCGCGAAAGAGGACCAGCAGAAAATTACAAAACCCGCAGGCGACAGCTTTGCGCGCTATGGCCACAACCTCTTGCCGGTCGACGTCAAGCGGAGCTCGAAGACCTCGCCGATCTTCAGCTATCCCTATGCCTATACCCGTGAGGCGCTGGAGAAGGCCAGGACGAGCCAGGAGTGGGACGCCTGCCACGGGCTGAAGCTGAAGTTCAGCAACCCCGAGACCGGCGATTTCGCGATGCCGACCATCGGCACGTTCATCCAGCTGCTGCCCAAGGGTTTCAACACTGCGCGCTATCGTTCGACCGACGCCACCGTGTTCTGCCCGATCGAAGGCCGCGGCCGCAGCCGCATCGGCGATGCGGTGTTCGAATGGGGGCCGCGCGATTTGTTCGTGGTGCCGAGCTGGCACTGGGTGACGCACGAGGCGGACGAGGACGCCGTGCTGTTCAGCTTCTCGGATCGGCCGGTGCAGCAGAAGCTGGATTTGTTCCGCGAGGATCGCGGGAATGCGTGAGGACGAGGCATTGGCCCCATACCCGGTGTCGTCCCGGACAGTCTCGTAGGGTGGGCAAAGGCGCCCTTGCGCCGTGCCCACCATGCCTCCGCGACCGATGAAGAAGTGGTGGGCACGCTTCCGCCTTCGCTCTTCGAGCTACGGCGGACAAGTCGCTTTGCCCACCCTACGGTGGCGGCGTTTGCAGCTACCTCCAATGTAACAGCCGCGTCTCCAGCCAGCCGATTACCTTACCCACCGCGAGGCCGAACACCGACAGGATCACCACGCCCGCGAGCAGCTGATCCGTCTGCATCAGATTGCCGGCCTGCAGCACGAAGGCGCCGATGCCGTATTGCGCGCCGATCATCTCGGCACTGACGACGAGCAGCAGCGCGACGGATGCGGTGATGCGGAAGCCGGCGAGGATCGCGGGCAGCGCGCCCGGCCAGATCACCTTGCGCACGATGGTGGCGAAGGGCACGTTGAAGCTCTGCGCCATGCGGATGAGGTTGCGCGGCACCGCATCGACGCCGCTATAGACCGAGATCGCGGTCGAGAAGAATACGCCGAGCGCAATGGTCGCGATCTTCGGCTCCTCGCCGATCCCAAGCCAGAGGATCAGGAGCGGCAGCAGCGCGATCTTCGGGATCGGAAACAGCGCCGAGATGAAGGTAATGCCGACGCTGCGCGCGAGCCGCGACAGGCCGATGGCGAAGCCGACGGCGACGCCGGCCGCGGTCCCCAGCAGCCAGC
The DNA here is from genome assembly GCF_018130245.1 of Bradyrhizobium sp. SZCCT0231. Taxonomy (GTDB): domain Bacteria; phylum Pseudomonadota; class Alphaproteobacteria; order Rhizobiales; family Xanthobacteraceae; genus Bradyrhizobium; species Bradyrhizobium japonicum_F. Next base: position 181,388 of record NZ_JAFCKP010000014.1, on the reverse strand, counting down.
CGACGCCGATGCGCAGCAGCGAGGCCGAGAGATGCTGCCAGAGCGCGCCGGAAACGGCGAGCTGATAGATCGCGCGGACAATTGCAGAGGGGGTCGGCAGAAACAGCGCATTGACAAGGCCGGCGCTGCCCGCCGCCTGCCAGATCGCGATCACCAAAGCGAGCGCGATCCAGCCGCCGTACCGGCTCGAGGCAGGCACGAAGCCGGCGCCGCGGAAGCGGACGGGCCGCGTCGCTTCGTTCTTGGCCGCCATGTCCGTTGCCGCGCGATCAAGCATGCTGGACCTCGCGCTCGGCATCGATGGCTTCGTTGCGGATCAGCGACCAGATCTGGTTCTGCAGCGCCAGCAATTTTTCGCGCGCGGCCGCCTCGCCGCGCGCTGCACGCGTCATCGGCACGGTCACGACCTCGCGGATGCGGCCGGGCCGCCGCGACAGCACCACGATGCGGTCGGCGAGCCGGGCGGCCTCTTCGAGATTGTGCGTGACGTAGACCGCGCCCATGCCGCCATCGGCGAGCAGGCGGACGAAATCCTCCATCAAGAGCTCTCGAGTCTGTGAATCCAGCGCAGACAGCGGCTCGTCCATCAAGAGGATCGCGGGCTTCACCGCAAGCGCGCGCGAGATGCCGACGCGCTGGCGCATGCCGCCCGAGAGCTGCTTGGGATAGGTCTGGCGAAAGTCGGTGAGGCCGGTGCGGCGCAGGGCATCCTCGACCAGCACGCGGCGCTGCGCTGCCGAGAGCTGGGTGTGCAGCAGCGGGAATTCGACGTTCTCCTCCACCGTCGCCCAGGGCAGCAGCGCGAAATCCTGGAACACGAAGGTGAGCGGATTGAGACTGTCTGCCGGCGGCGCGCCGCGCAGCTCGGGCGCGCCCGAGGTCGGCTGCAACAGCCCGCCCAGGATCGACAGCAACGTGCTCTTGCCGCAGCCGGAGGGGCCGACGATCGCGACCACCTCGCCGGCACCGACGGTGAAGGAGACGTCGTCGAGCACGGCAAGATCGCCGAAGCGGTGGGTGATGTGGTTGGCGATCAGGTCCATGTGGCAAACCCGCTCTCTCCACCCTCCCCTGGAGGGACCCCTCCAGGGGAGGGTGGCAGATAGCTCGCTGCGAGAGTCAGCATCAATCCGCCTTCACAAAATCCTTGGCGATGATCGCATTCGTATCAAAACCCTTGTCCGCAAAACCCTGCTCCTGCAGCCATTTGATCTGGTTGTCGACGTTCTTCACGTCGAGCTTACCGTCGGGATCGATATAGGCGCAGTTGCCGACCACCTGCTCGACCGGCAGGTTGGTGTACTTCGCGATGATCTCCAGCAGCGGTTTTGTCTGCTCGTTGATCGGGGCGACGCCGTCCTTCATCGCGGCGAGGATGACGTCGTGATATTCGCGGTCGGCTTTCGCGAGCACGCCGAGGAATTTCGTCACCAGCGCCTTGTTGGTCAGCGTCTTCGGCGAGGCGAATACCGCCCCTAACTGCCAGGGCGTCTCGTCGCCGACCCAGCCCAGGAATTTCGCGCCGCCTTCGTCCATCAGTTTTCGCGCGGTGGAGATGGGGAGCAGCGCGGCATCGACAGTCTCGCCCTTTAGCGCAGCCGCTGCATTCGACAGCGATTGCAGCGGCACGATCTTCACGTCCGCCAGCTTGAAGCCGTATTTGTCGGCCAGCAGGCCGAGCGAATAGTGAAAGCTCGATCCGACCTGCGTCATCGCCACGCGCTTGCCCGCAAGGTCCTTCGGCGTCTTCAGACCGCTCGCATAGGCGTTGTTGCTGGCGAAATAGCCGATCAGGGGATAGCCGGGCTTCTCGCGGCTCATGCCGCCGATCACCTTCAGCACGCCCTTGCCGGCGAGATTGTAGAGACCGGCGGTGAAGGCGGTGACGCCGAAATCGACGTCGCCCGAGGTGGTGGCCACCGCGATCGGCTGCGCCGCGTCGAAGAACTTCAGCTCGACCTCCAGGCCGGCGTCGCGGAAATAGCCCTTGTCCTGCGCGATGAAGACAGGCGCGGAGGACGACAGGCGGAGCACGCCGATCTTGGCCTTCAGCGCATCCTCGGCCCGCGCCGTGCCCATCGCCATGATCGCCAACAGGCCGGCAGCTGCGAGCCGTGCAATTCCGATCATCCCGTTTCCTCTCGTGGTTGTCTTGCAGTCTGCTACAGGCCTTCGGGCAGCGCCTGGTCTCGCCCGATGAAGGCGCCCTGTTGTTTCAACGTTTCCTGCAATTTTTCAATGGGGATGTCACGCGGGATCCGGTTTCCGGAGAGCGCCAACGCGGCAGCGGAACCGGCGGCCTCGCCCATCACGAAACAGGCACCGGAGACCCGCGCCGCCGACTGGCCCTCATGGGTCATCGAAGCACAGCGGCCGGCGACCAGGAGATTGTCGACGCCTTCAGGCACCAGCATCCGGTAAGGCAGCTCGTTGTAGCCGCGCGATTCCGGGATCGGCGGGAAGGTGAAGACGACGTCGCCGGGCACATGGGCCTCGATCGGCCAGCCGTTGACGCCGATGGAATCCGCGAACGAGGCGCAGCCGAGCACATCCTCGCCGCTGAGCTGGTAGCCGCCCCTGACGCGGCGGGTCTCGCGGATGCCGAGCTGCGGCGGCAGATCGACGATGTAGGAGTTTTCGAAGCCCGGCACAGTGCTGCGCAGGAACTCGTACGCGGCAAGCGCCTGCTTGCGGCCTTCGATCTCGCCGCGCGTGAGATCGTCGGGCTCGACGCCGTTGATGGCATGGCCGTCCTCGCGCGCCACTTGGGTGAAATTCACCCGCCATTCGATGCCGGACTTTTGCGGCCGCACGATCGCGCTTCTGCGCGGGAATGTGTGGGTGCCGGCCGCGACGGCCTTTTCCATCAATTGCGGAATGGTGCGCCAGGCCTCGCCCGCCTTCTCCGGGTCGATACCGTTGAGGCGCAGCATCATCGACGGATAGAGGGGATGGCCGTGCGCGTCGCCGATGTCGAACGGTGCACCGGCCCAGACGGCGAGATCGCCATCGCCGGAACAATCGATGAAGATCTCCGATCGCACCGCCTGCCGGCCGGCCTTGGTCTCGACCATCAGCGCATCAATGCGGCGCTCATCAGCCATGACGACGCCGGCGCCAAGCGCGTGGAACAGGATATTCACCCTGTGGCTGGCGAGCAGCTCGTCGGCCGCGATCTTGTAGGCGGCGGTGTCATAGGCCTGAGCAAAAACCTTGCCCAGGATCAGATGCGGCGCGTTGAGGCCGTTCAAGCGATCGATCCGCGCCAGCAGCTCCGAGGCCAGCCCCTGCACCAGCCGCCGGTGCTCGCCATGGACGTTGCCGTGCAGGCCGCAGAAATTGGTGACGCCCGCGGCCGTACCCATGCCGCCGAGGAAGCCGTAACGCTCGATCAGCAATGTGTTCCGGCCCGCACGCGCCGCCGAGGCCGCCGCGGTAATGCCGGCAGGACCGCCGCCGAGCACGACGACTTCATATTCGCCGTAGAGCGGCACTTTGCGCGCTGGTTCATCGATCGTCGTGGCCCGCATAGCGCGTCCGCTCCCGGAGTCTGTATCGAACTGGATCACGACTTAGCCGGCGGTCCTCATGCCCGCAAGATCGCGGTTGCTCGCCATCGGTGAACCTGAGACAACGGCGGCCATGAATTCGATCACCGTCAGATACTGCTTCGCCGCTCTTATTGCCCTCGCCCTCTCGGCTCCCGCCGCGGCCCTGGAGCAAAACTGCCGCTTCATCCAGGCCAAGCCCGATCGCGAGGCCTGCTACAAGCGGCAGGAGGAAGAGCTGGCGACGAAGCGCAAGCCGGCCGCGCCGACCGACGAGGGCAAGACATTCGAAACGTTGCGCCAGCTGCGGCAGGAGGACGACGCCGTCTATCGCAGCATCAACAACATCTGTCGCGGCTGCTGAAGCCTAACCTTTGCCGCCGCCCCACCTCGCCGCACGCTTCTCTGCGAACGACGCCAGTCCTTCCGCGGCCTCCGCGCTCTGGCGCTTGAGCGAATGCAGCTGCACGAGCCGCTTGTAGGCGGCATCGTCCACCGCCATGCCGCCGAACGAGCTCTCCAGCGCGAGCTTCTTGGTCTCGGCCATCGCCTCGGGTCCGTTGGCGAGCAGCTGCTCGACCACCTTGGCTCCTGCGGCCTCAAGCTCGGCGAGCGGCACCACGTCGTGGACGAGGCCGATGCGGCGGGCGTCCTCGGCACCGAAGCGCTCGCCGGTGAGCGCGTAACGGCGGACTTGGCGGACACCGATGGCATCGCAGAGCTGCGGGATGATGATCGCCGCGGTCAGCCCCCAGCGCACCTCGGTGATGGAGAACAGGGCGTTGTCCGCGGCAATCACGACGTCACAGGCCGCGATCACGCCGGTGCCGCCGCCGAAGCAGCCGCCCTGCACCAACGCGACCGTCGGGACGGCCACGGTGTTGAGCCGCTGCACGACTTCGAACGTCGCCCGCGACGCCGCCTCGTTCGCTTCAGCCGATTGCGGCCGCACGCCGTTGATCCATTTGAGATCGGCCCCGGCCTGGAAATGCTTGCCGTTGCCCTTGAGAACGACGACCCGCAGGTTCGGCTTCTTAGCCAGCTCGTCCATGGCCGCGAGCAAGCCTGCGATCAGCGCGCCGTCATAGGCGTTGTTCACCTCCGGCCGGTTCAACGTGACGGTCGCAACCCCGCGTTCATCCAGGGTCCACAGGACAGGGCTGGCAGTCATCGGCGATCCTCCGGTTGTTTGCCACGCACTATGGCCGAGGCAACGCATCCCGATCCATATCTTTCCGGCGTAGGGCGGCCGCGTCCATCGCATGGCGGCTTGTGTCATGCTGCCGCCGGACCGCACCAACGGATAGATACGGGATACCATCATGCGCATCTGCATTTTCGGCGCGGGCGCCGTCGGCAGCCATATTGCGGTACGGCTGGCGCGTGCCGGCCATGAGGTCAGTTGCGTGATGCGGGGGGCGCATCTGGAGGCGGCTCGCGCCAATGGTCTCAAGCTGCGCGTCGGCGATTCCGAGGTCGGCGCCAAGGTGAACGCGTCAGGCGATCCGGCCCAGCTCGGCCCGCAGGACGTCGTGATCTCGACGCTGAAGGCGACCGCGCTTCAGGGGCTGGTCTCCAGCATCAAGCCGCTGCTCCAGGACGACACCGCGATCGTGTTCGCCCAGAACGGCATTCCCTGGTGGTACGGTATCGGCCTGCCGCCGCGCCACCCGACACCGCCCGATATTTCATTCCTCGACCCCGGCGGGCGCCTGCGCGCCTGCATCCCGAAGGAGCGGATCATCGGCGGCGTCATCTTCTCCTCCAACGAGGTGACTGCGCCCGGTGTCGTGCAGAACCTGACGCCGGACCGCAATCGCCTCCTGATCGGCGAATGCGACGACCGCAATTGCGAGCGCATCACCAGGCTGCGCGGCGTCTTCAACGATGCCCGGCTGGAATCGCCGCCGATCGCCGAGATCCGCGAGGCGATCTGGTCAAAGCTGCTGACCAACATGTCGCTCTCGGTGCTGTGTCTGCTCACCGGCCAGACCGCGCGCGGCGTGCGCGACGACCCCGCCTTCGCGGAGGTGATTCCGCGCATGCTGAACGAGGCCAACGAGATCGCCCAGCACTTCATTCCCGAGGTCAAGCGCGTCACCCGCAGCGGCCCTGCCCCCAACCACAAGCCGTCGCTGCTGCAGGACTACGAGCTCGGCCGCGCCATGGAGATCGACGTGCTGGTGAAGGCGCCCCAAGCCTTCGCGCGCACCGCCGGCCTGTCGACACCGACACTCGACCTGATCGCCGCGCTCGCGATCCAGAAGGCGCGCGACAAGGGGCTTTATTCCGCCTGAACGTCAGGCGAGCGCATCGATCCAGGCCGCGAGGGCGTCCAGGACCTCGGTGAGCGCCTCGTCATTGCTACGGCCGGACTTCTTCAGCACCGCGAAAGAGTGATCCCCTCCCTCGATTTCATGCAACGTCGCCTTCGGGCCGAGCTTCTCGACGACAGGCTTGAGGTAGCTCAGATCGGCAAGCCCGTCGCGCGTGCCTTGCAGGAACAGCATGGGGATTGCGATGCCGGCGAGATGCTCGGCGCGCTCGCTCGACGGCTTCTTGGCGGCATGCAGGGGAAAGCCGAGGAAGGCGAGGCCTTTGACATCGGGCAGCGATGCTTTCGACTGCGCCTGCGAGGTCATGCGTCCGCCGAACGACTTTCCGCCGGCGACGAGCTTGAGACCGGGACAGAGCCGCGCCGCCTCCGTGACCGCCGCGCGGACGCTCGCGTGCGCGATTGCGGGCGGGTCGGGACGTCCCTTCTTCTCTTCCATGTAAGGAAAATTGAAGCGGAACGTCGCGATGCCGCGCTCGGCAAGGCCAGCTGCGGCCTTCTCCATGAAGGAATGCCGCATGTCCGCACCGGCGCCGTGCGCGAGGACGTAGCAGCCGCGCGCATGGTCCGGCCGCGTCAGCATCGCCGACACCGTCCCGATGCGCTCGATGTCGAGCTTGAGCTCTTGAGCTTTGGTCGCCACAATCAGCCATCCCGACAGACGCTGTTACGGCCGCCTTGGTAGCGTCCCCGGCGCAGCCTGAAAACACAATAATTGCCGCGGCGGACTGGCCTACCAAGCCGGAACGCCGCACCAACCGAGGTAATCATGTCCTACCGCTCCTCCTGGATGACCGAAGAGCTCGAAATCTTCCGCGACCAGTTCCGGAAATATCTCGCCAAGGACCTGGCGCCGCATGCCGAGAAATGGCGCGAGCAGAAGATGGTCGACCGCTTCGCCTGGCGCGGGCTCGGCGAGATGGGCGCGCTGCTGGCGAGCGTGCCGGAGGAATATGGCGGGCTGGGTGCGACCTTCGCCTATGATGCCGCCGTGCTGGACGATCTCGAAAGCACGGTGCCGGAGCTGACCACCGGCGTCTCCGTGCACAGCGCCATCGTCGCCCACTACATCCTCAATTACGGCTCGGAGGAGCAGAAGAAGCGCTGGCTGCCGAAGATGGCATCGGGCGAGATGGTCGGCGCCATCGCCATGACCGAGCCCGGCACCGGCTCGGACCTGCAAGCCGTGAAAACCACGGCCAAGAAACAGGGCAATTCCTACGTCATCAACGGCCAGAAGACGTTCATCACCAACGGCCAGGCCGCCGATCTCGTCATCGTGGTCGCCCGCACCGGCGAGGCCGGCGCCAAGGGCATTTCGCTGATCGTGGTCGAGACCGCGGGCGCGGATGGCTACAAGCGCGGGCGCAACCTCGACAAGATCGGCCTGCACGCCTCCGACACCTCGGAACTGTTCTTCGACAGTGTGACGGTGCCGCCGGAAAACCTGCTCGGCAAGGAAGAAGGCCAGGGTTTTGTCCAGCTGATGCAGCAATTGCCGCAGGAACGCCTCGCGCTCGCGGTCGGAGCCGTCGCCGCGATGGAGCGCGCGGTCAAGCTCACCATCGATTACACCAAGGAGCGCAAGGCGTTCGGCAAGCCGCTGATGGATTTCCAGAACACCGCCTTCACGCTGGCCGAGCGCAAGACCGAGGCGATGATCGCGCGCGTCTTCGTGGACTGGTGCATCGAGCGCTTGATAGCAAAGGACCTCGACACCGTGACGGCCTCGATGGCGAAATACTGGTGCTCGGACAAGCAGGTCGAGACCGCCGACGAATGCCTGCAGCTGTTCGGCGGCTACGGCTACATGCAGGAATACCCGATCTCGCGCATCTTCATCGATTCCCGCATCCAGAAGATCTATGGCGGTACCAACGAGATCATGAAGCTGCTGATCGCGAGGTCGCTGTAATCAGGTCGCTGTCGGGGAGGGGCACGCACGCTTGCACAGCAATCCCAACTCGTCGTCCCGGACAAGCGAAGCGGAGCGGAGCGCCGATCCGGGACCCATAACCACAGGGAGAAGTTGTGACGAAGACTCGGAGTTACGACTTCGCGTGACAACTAGATCCTGTGGTTATGGGTCCCGGATCTGCGCGCGCTTGAGGCGCGCTTGTCCGGGACGACGAGCGGAGATCGGGGCTACGGCGTTGCCACAAGCGGCCCGCACGCAAACTCCCCTCACCGCCCGCGCCAGTCGCGCGGCCGGCAGCCGAAGCGCTGCTTGAAGCGCCGCGTGAAGTGGGAGAGATCCGAGAAACCCCAGTCGAACGCGATGGCGCCGATCGTACGGTCCGCCATCGCAGCATCCCTGAGATCCCTTGCCGCGCCGTCGAGCCGATGGTCGATGACGTAATCGGTGAAGCTGGAGCCTGATCGTGCGAGCAGTTTATGCACGTAGCGCTCGCTGATGCCGACGGCGCCGGCGACGTCCGCGACCGCAAGACCGGGCTCGCGGAGCCGCCGGTGAATGGCACGCTTCAACGCCAGCGTGGTTGCGTCGGCAAGACGCTCGGACTCCGCAGCGCCTGCCCGGCTGCGCCGCGACAGGCTCACGGCGACCAGTTCGATCAACGCCCGGAGCAGCCGCACGCCCTCATCCTCGGTCATGCGCAGCGCTCCCTCGCTGAGGGCGCGCGCCGTCTCGACGATGAGATGGCCAACATAGGGGTCATCGGAGACGCGCGCCGCAGCGACGTCGAACGAGGCGGGCAGCCGTTCGCGCAGGGCCTCTGCCGGCACCCAGAACGAGGCAACGCGCAACTGTGGACCACGATCGTGCAGGAGGGCGAACTGCCGATCGCTGTCGAAGATGCCGACCTGTCCGGGTGACAGGCTGATCTCGCGATCCCCTTGCAGGATGCGACAGCGGCCGGAGAGCTTCAGGTTGAGGTAGAAGCAGCTGCGGTCGGATGCAGCAATGTCGGCCGCAGAGCGCCGCACCACGTGTTCGGGAAAGCTGACGCGGTTGATCGCAGCATCGCCGAGGCGGACGTGCTCGACGCTGGCCGGAAAGCCGGCTGCGGCCGCCGGCTCCGGCGTCAGGTTCATGAAGGCCTGACAGATCGCCTCGCGATAATAGGCGAATTGCTCGTCCGGCCGCACGCCCACGGTATTCCAGGCCGATTGGCGTGGCGGAACGGCGCGCTCGATCTGCTGCATCGGTTCACTCCGAGACCAATCCGGTTCACTTCCAGCCAAGCGGCCAATCAGTCGCCGGTCCACAATTGACGCGCGGCGGCACCGCACCGGCCAAAGCGGCGCGGCCTCAATCTAACCACACCCTTGGGAGGAGCCACAACATGTCGACCTACGTTCTCGTTCATGGCGCCTGGCACACCGGTGCCGAGTTCGAGCCGGTCGCCGCGCCGATCCGCGCAGCCGGCCATCAGGTCCATACCCCCACCATCAAGGGCAACCGTCCGGGCGATGCCAAGACGACCGGCCTGAAGGAAGCGATCCAGTCGATCGCCGACTATTTTGCGGAGAACGATCTGAAGGACGTCATCCTGCTCGGCCATTCCTATGGCGGCATGGTCATCACGGGGGTCGCCGACCTCGTGCCGGAGCGCATCCGCCGCCTGGTCTATTGGAATGCTTTCGTGCCCAACAATGGCGAGTGCCTCAACGACATGGTGCCGCCGCACTATATCGGACTGTTCGACGCCATCGCGGCCGAGCGCGGCGACGGCTCGGTGGTGCTGCCCTTCCCGATCTGGCGCGAGGCCTTCATCAACGATGCCGATCTGGAGACGGCGCAGCGCGCTTATGACGTGCTCAATCCGCATCCGCTGGCGACCTTCACCGACAAGATCGTGCTCAAGGCCAATCCAGCCGAGATGCCGCTGGCCAAATCCTACATCAACTGCACCGAAGACACCGCGCTGCCGCACAGCTATGGCTGGCATCCGCGCCTGTCGGAGAAGCTCGGCCTGTTCCGCCTGGTGCAGGTCGCGGGAAGCCACGAGCTGTGCTTCTCCGATCCGGCGCGCCTCGCCAAGGCGATCATGGTGGCGGGACGCGACTGACAGCCGCCACGCCGCTGATCTCGCGGTGCCGCACGCGGCTACCTCATCCGCTTGTCGGCGGCGACGAAGTCGATGAAGGTCCTCACCTTCGCGGACAGATATTTGCGGCTGGGATAGACCGCGAGCAGTCGTCCCTCGAAGATGACTTCGTCGGGCAGGACGTGGACGAGACGTCCGCTGGCGATGTCCTCGGTGACCAGCCATTTCGGCAGGAAGGCGAAGCCCATGCCTTCCAGCGCCGCCATGTGCAGCAGCGTCTCGTTGCCGCTGCGCAGCACCGGATTGAGCTTGACGGTCTCGACCGTGCCGTTCGTGTTGAGCGAGAAGCTCTCGCCCGGATAAAGCGCGTAGTGCAACAGGGGCTGGCCGGAGAGATCGGCGAATGTCTTCGGTCGGCCCGCGCGTTTGAGAAAGGCCGGGGTGGCCACCAGGTGGAACGGGACGCTGGTGATCGGGCGCGCGATCAGCGCCTCATCAGGTGCGCCCGTCGCGCGCAAGGCCAGATCAAAACCCTCCTCGACCAGATTGACGAGGCGCCCGCTGAGATCGACGTCGAGCCGCACCTCCGGATATCGAGCCTGGTAGTCCGCGAGCACGCCCGCGAAGATCGCGTTCGCCATCCACACCGGCGCGGTCAGCCGCAGCGTGCCGCGCGGAACGACGGTCGCCTTGCTGACGGCGGCCTCGACCTCGTCGAGCGAATCCAGCATCTGCCGGGCCTGCTCGAAATAGAGCGTGCCGCTCTCGCTCAGACTGACGCGCCGGCTGGTCCGGTTGAGCAGCCGCGTGCCCAGCCGCTTCTCGAGCTGCATCACATGCTTGCTCGCCATGGCGGGGGAGATGCGCAGGCGCTGCGCCGCGGCGGCAAAGCTCTTCAGCTCGGCAACCAGACAAAACACCCTCATGCTGACCAGGGTATCCATGAGATCATCAACATCCAGGAAATGAATCTATCCCGGAACATATAATGATCAAAAATGGAGAAACCATCAAATGGTGGGAACCCCCTCACTGTTTGGAGAACCACCGTGTCCACAACCACCTTCGAGACCGCCACCCCGGGTCGGGCCCTTCGCATCGGCCTCTGGGCCGCCCAAATCGTCCTCGCCTTCGTCTTCATCGCGGCGGGGTACGTCAAGCTGACCACGCCGATTCCCCAGCTGGCCGCAATGATGCCGTGGGCGGGCCAGTATTCCGAGACGTTCGTCCGATCCATCGCGCTGGTCGACCTCGCCGGCGGCATCGGCATCCTGCTGCCGGCCCTGACGCGGATCCTGCCGCGGCTGACGGTGCTCGCCGCGCTCGGCTGCGCGGTGCTGCAGGTGATTGCGCTCCTCTTCCATCTCTCGCGCGGCGAGGCAGCGGTGACGCCGCTCAATGTCGTCCTGCTCGCGCTCGCCCTGTTCGTGCTGTGGGGACGCAACAACAAGGCACCGATCGCGCCGCGGCAGTTCTGACCGGTAGGAGCGCCGTCGCCATGATCTCCGCCAACGGATGGTCCCGCAGGGGCCTGCTCGCCGGCACCGCGATCCTCACGGCCGGCGGCGCCGCGGCCAAGGAGGATCGCCTCACTGACGGCGTCGTGATCCTGATCGACAGCAACGAGCCCTATGTCATGGGTCACGCGATCAGCTACTCGGCCAACCTGTCCAAGCATTTTGCCGACAGGGGCGCGCGGCTGCTGATCGAGGTCGTCGCCAACGGCAAGGGCATCGACGTCTTCCGCGCCGACAAGACGCCGCTGGTCGGGCCGCTCGCGACACTGCGGCAGTCGCTGCCCAATCTCACCTACAGCATGTGCGCCTCGTCAAAGGCGATCGCGGAAGCCAAGGAGCAGATCTCGATCCCGCTGATCTCAGGCGCGAGTCTCGTCCCGTTCGGCATCGGCCGCGTCGTCGATCTGCAACTGAAGGGCTGGGCCTATATCCATGCGTGACGAAGCGAGCGAAGGCGTTACGCTGTCGCGGCGATCGATCCTGATCGCCGCGGCAGCCTCTCTCGCTGTCCCGCATGCGAGCGGCGCGCAGGACAGCTGGCCGCCGGTGTTCGAGGCCGGCCGCAGCCAGTTCACACTGGTGCGGCCGCGCGTAGCGATGCCACAGCTCAGGCTTCAGGACCTGCACGGCAGGGATACCGTCGTGACGGCAAAGCCGGGCCGCGTCACCTTGGTGAACTTCTGGGCGACCTGGTGCGCGGCCTGCAAGCTCGATCTGCCGATGCTCGCAAGCCTTGCCGCCTCGCGGCCCGATCGGCTCGATATCGTCGCGATCTGCACGGACACCAAAGACCTGCGCAAGATCCGCGCATTTCTCGGCGGCCTCGCCGTGCAGAACCTCGCCTGCTATGTCGATGCCTATGGCGCAGCGGCCCGGGCATCCACCGAGATGTTTTCAAACGTCGGAATGCCCATCACCTATCTCGTCGGGACAGATGGACGCGTCGAGGGATACATCGCCGGCGCGCCCGACTGGCTCTCACCGGCGGGCGCGCGGCTGCTGCAATTCTATCGCGAGCGGGATTAGCGCCGCGTCAATTCGGATGCCACCAGCGGCCGCCGATGACGACGCCCTCCGAGACGATCTTGCGATTCCCCGTCAGGTGCTCGCCGACGACGTCCTCATAGTCGAACTGGCCTTGCCTCACCGAAATCAGCGTGGCGTCGCCGACGCTGCCCGGCTTGAGGCTGCCGAGTTCGGGGCGCCGCAGCGCCATCGCCGCATTCACCGTCGATGCCGCGATCACATCCGGCAGCTCCATGCCCATGCACAGGAACTTCGACATGGTCGTGACCTGGTCGTAGGCCGGGCCGTCGATGCAGAGCTGGTGGATGTCGGAGGAGATGGTGTCCGGATAGAAGCCGTTGGCGAGCATGGCGCGCGCGGTCTTGAACGCAAAAGAGCCCTTGCCGTGGCCGATATCGAACAGCACGCCGCGCTCGCGCGCGTCCAGCACCGCCTTCTTCACCGTGCCCTGCGCGGTCGCCGGCGTGTTGGGGAAGGGACGGAACGCGTGGGTGAGCACGTCGCCGGGGCGGAGGCGGGCGAGCACGTCCTCATAGCTCGGCGGCGGATGGTCGATATGCGCCATCAGCGGCATGCCGACCTCGTTGGCGACCTCGAGCGCGATGTCGAGCGGCACGACCCCTGACGTACCGGAAGAATGCAGGCCCACGCGCACCTTGATGCCGACGATGAGATCGCGGTTGGCATCGGCCACCTTGGCCGCCTCGATCGGATTCATCAGCCGCAGCTCCTCGCTTTCGCCGACCATGATCCGGTGCGAGAAGCCGAAGATGCCGGCATGCGAGACGTGCAGATAGGCGAGAATACGGACCTGGCTCGGCTCGATCACATGCTTGCGGAAGCCGGCGAAGTTTCCGGGACCCGCGCTGCCGGTGTCGACGGAGGTGGTGACGCCGGAGGTGCGGCAGAATTCCTCGGCATCGATGCCGAGCGAGGTGCCGCCCCAATAGACATGGGTGTGCAGATCGATCAGCCCCGGCGTGACGATGAACCGCGAGACGTCGCGCACATCGGTGCCCGGATCGGCCTTGAGCCCGCTGCCGATCGCCGCGACCTTCCCGCCGGCAAAGGCGACATCGGTCACGGCATCGAGCTTCTGGGACGGGTCGATCACCCGCCCCCCGCGCAGGATCAAGTCGAAAGGCATTGTGGTCTCCGGATGGGGCAAGCATGGACAAAGCTGGAAGGCACGCTTCCAGCCCGGCCGTTTTTGTTAGCAATTTTCACGCCGCCAAAGCAAATCGGGCGCGCCGTGTTTGTTGGAGCTTAGTTCGTGAACGTATTCGCGACTCTGCGAGAGCGAAGCACGTACGATATCCAAACTGCGGCACCGATCGCACCGACAACGAAACGTGCGATCTGCAATGGTGACACGAGGAAAAAATCGCCGAATGGACGGTTTAGGCCCACGGAAAAGATTAATGCGACCCAAAACAGATCGATCAGCGGCATCAGCACCACACAGATCGTCTGCACGATGAAGAAGGCTGGAAATCTGCGGGAATGCATGAACAGGAGCACCGCCGTCCAGATTGCGAGGCCGATCAGCGCAACGTTCATCGCAATCTCGCCCCAAAATACGATCGAATATTGCGTCCACATGTCGGCGCTGATCGACTGCACATATTGCGCAGCACTGACGACCAGCCGCACGATACCGATCATCTGACCGAAGGCCAGAAGCCCGAGCCAACCACTGATGCCGATCATTTCAGGCTCGACGTTCTTGAACGCAGCAGCGTCTTCAGCGGGAATGGCAGGCGCGCGCGTGATCTCAACCGGCGATGATGCCGGGGCCGGCGGCGGCGATTGAAGAAGCTGCTGCGCGATCTCGTACACCTCCCCGGCCGGCTTCCATTGCTCGAAGCCGTGCCGCCAGATCAACACACGCCTGGGATCGGCGACATGAGCGAGGATCGTAAGCAGGTCCGAAATCGAGAGCGGACCGCGCTTCTGCCCGCCGTCCGCGTAGAACCATAAGTCCGCCATGCAACGTCCCCCTGCACCCGGCGTATTTTAGCCGGCTGCCGGCACACGTCGCGATAGAAAAACGCTTGGAGGGATACCGGCCTTAGGCGCCCGCGCAAACGCTCGGAAAATGGCGATCCCGGGAAGACTCGAACTTCCGACCTACGGTTTAGGAAACCGTCGCTCTATCCGGCTGAGCTACGGGACCGGATTGATTTCATTGAGGAATTTTTGGCTCCTCAATTTTTTGGCTCTTTTTTGGCTCCGCGATTTCGATCTTGGCGATCACCGACTTCATACAAGCTAGATGAGCCGCAAACAACTGGAGACTGCTCTTCCCCAACGCCGGGCGGCAGGCTTTGCAACGCAATGAGCCGCTATGCTCCCGTTGCCTGGTTTTCCATCTGACCCTATGCTCTCCCTCGCCCAGGGCTAACCGGGCGTTGCAACGTCCCTTTCACGAGGGATTTGCAATGACACGGAAGCTAGTCACAAAGAAGGAACTCAAATCGGTCTACGGTGTCCCCTACTGCCCCGCGCACATTGCGCGGCTCGAAGTCGCCGGCCAATTCCCCAAGCGGGTAAAGCTGGGTGCCTGTCGAGTGGCGTGGGTCGCGGAAGAAGTGGAAACGTGGATCGAGGAGAGAATCGGCAACCGCTAAAACATCTTCTTCTGCGAAGGGCAGAGCCCCGGTGTCCAACCCGGGGCTCTTTTGCTGCAAGGCTGATGCGCCCGAAAGACAGTCGGCAATCCGGCGATGAGTTTTAGGCGCCGACGACCTTGGTCAGCTTCCTCGTTATCTGATGCCAACCCGAATGCTGGAATTTTGCTTCGGCAATCGCCTCTCGATCGTAGAGCCCACGCCACGTCTGGCGATGATGCACATTTCCTTCGGCGATAAGCAGCTTCTGCAATGCGAAGACGTACAGGTCCTCAACTGAAGGCGAGCATTTTCGAATGAACGCTTGAGCCTCTCGCCTTACCAGCCCGGCTGCATTGCTCTTGTCGAGCTTCGAAATCTTGATTTCGGTGATTCTATCGAGCCGATTGTCTCTCAATTTCATACGCTACAATTATACCACAAAGCGGAAATTCGGCAAGTTACCGTCCTATCTGCCCTTCTCGATACACTGCCGACACACAAAGCGGTCGCCGACCTGTTTTCCATGACGACGGCAGGCCGCCTTTCCGCAAACATCACAGTTGTCGAAGGAAACATCGCTACAACCTGGATGCTGGCATTTCACAGCCATTGCAAATACCTCCCAAAAATCTTCTCAAACATAGACCGCACTGCAGCGTACTCAGCCGCGCATACTTCAACCATACAGCTGCAACGGGAATCTCAATCCTGTTTATGAAAACGTCAAGTCAGGATCGCAGCGTCTGAACAGTTTCACCGCGCAAAGCAATTCAAGTCAGAACAGTGACCCTTCACGACTTTCCCTTTGCTGATTCAAAATACATCCACGCGAGCGCCGCAGCTTCGAAGATCCCGAGATGCGGATGCTGGTTCTTCCAGGACCTTTGCCGTGCCGGGACGTAGAGGCGCAGCGCAGGCACGTGCTTGCCGATTGTCTCGGCGACGGCCTGCTTGCTCGTCGCGCCAAGCTGCGCAAAGTGAGACAACACTGCATCACGGGTGAATAGATGCGTCGGTATTTTCTCCGACTCCGCAAGCTCTACGATCCAGTAGTGAAGTTCATGGATACGGGCTTTCCGCCGATCACCGCATTGCGGGACGTCCTGCAATACGATGGCATCCGGGCTATACAGCGTCAATAATTCCTTGATCCTCCGGAGGCAGCGCGCATTCTTCTCGGGACCGCGCGCTTCCCGGATTCCCCAATCCACCGGCACAAGCAATCCCTCGAACAGTGCAAACGCAAATCCACGGGTCTGCGGATACAGAGCCAATATATGTTCGTACCGCCTGCGTGAAATCATGCGCGTTCATTGCGCTGCCTCTCGCGCTCGATGGCATCCTCGAAGAGCTCCATTTTTGTTTTTGCCATTTTCGAATTGGAGCCTTGAGTCTTTTCGTACATTTCCCAGACACGCTTCATGACACCACTCTCAACACCATCAAACACGCCGGGGAATAGTTCTGCAGCGCGAGTGCCAAACAGAATGAAACAGCCAATGACGACTTTCACGCTTGGCACGCGCGTCGACTTTTCCAGTTTAGAAATAATGCCGGGGCTTTTGCATCCCAAGAGATTCGCAAGTTCTCGCTGCGAGAGACCCCACCGAAGCCGGTATGAGCGCAAATATGAAAACTTCTTGTTTGAATTCATATTATTTTCGGTCGACTCCAACGGTTGCCGAACATACTCATCTTGGACGATTACACCTTCGCGCAACAGACGTGCGAATATGCCAGATTGGCAATTTCGCACGTCACTGTGCGAACCATTTCCGATGTCCGCATTGTAACGTGCGGGTGGACGTGGGGACGTGGGGACAACGTATTGACATCTCTACAAGCTGCGCTACGCGCCTTTGACGCCTTGGCTTATGCACTCGATACGACGTCCCCACGTCCCCACGTCTACCCGTTCGTTTCCTCGACAAGGACAGCAACGCCATAGCGATGGCAGAGCAGCTCAATCTTCTCACGTTCGCTCATCGGCACCACGTAGACGCCGTGACTTTTGTGAGTACGAATGTTCAGGCGCTTGCGCAGAACGCTGCCAACCCAACGGTTCGTGATCGGCCGGTCGTATTCCTCACCGTACCGTTCCCATAACTCCTCAACGACTTCCTTGAGAGGGAGCACTGGTCGGGTGCAGGCGGTCATGAGCTCATTGAGGATTTCCAAGACCTGTGCTTCGACCAAAAGGCCTCGCTCAGCAACCAGGCCGAATTGTGTGTCCCGCGCCATCGCTCGGAGCTCGGCCCGCAGGCTCTCGTCCGAGACCACAGACAGAAGCGGCAGCAGAATCTGGTTCATGCGCGGCTCCAGTTGCCGATCAATCAGGCTTTCGTCGAGCTTTACCTCCCGCAATCGGTGAAAACGATACAGCAACAGCTTGTTGCGCAGCTCCAGCGCTTCGCTTTGGAATGAGTCCGGCAAGTTTATTGGAATATCCGCACGCAGCTTCCGGGCGCCGGTCTCCTCAGTCAGGAAGCGGCTTTCCAGTCCCCTGTCCTCATAGCTCCCGCGCGCCGCGACGATTTTTGGTCCGAAGACTTGAAACGCCTCCGGATTGAATTCCCGTTGGCGGTTCATCACGGTCCGCAGTACCGGAAGGCCCCGTACGTTGCCATTATTGAGTATCTTCACCAGTTCCGATTTCTCATCACTGAAACGAAAATCCGCCTCGTCGAAGATAAGCGTCCCGCGAAATGCATTCAGGGTATGGAAGATCGGCGACACGGTCGATGCGCCGCTCGCGAAGAACGGCTTGTAGCAAATTGAACCAATCGTGAGCAGCGCCCTGGTCTTGCCGCTCCCGTAATCCCCACGCAGGCGAAGATACGGCAATTCATTGAATGCATCGTATAGCCAGGAGAGCAGGACATAGTATGTTGCGACCTTCTCAAAGACAGGCGAGAGATCAACATATCGGTGAATGAAGGCTGCTATGTCCGAGACGAGCCGCGCGTCGCTTCCATATATAACGGGCTCTGACGGGAGAAGGACGGCGGCATTCTTGATGAGATTGTTCTCCGGCGAGAACGGCGCAAGGCGGGTGGTCGAATTGATATCGATGCCGGCTTTCAGAGTCCACCGACCGGCGCTGTACACCGCGAAGAGTGTCTTTCTGTCTTCGGAGCGATATACCAGCTCCGCAATCGAACCGTCATCGAGAATCGCCGATACGGTCGATACGATCTGCTTCTTCTCCTGGCCTTTCTCGCTCTCCATGTGGCAAGCGTATCGGTGAGCGCGAGCACGCGATAGGAAGGCGATATTGCCCGATCGAGCAATACGCCCGCCTGTTTAACTCCTCGGTGTAGACGTACGCTTGCTGCATGGCTCGCAAGCGGCGCTCTGACTCACCGTCACTATCCTGCTCGAACGAGAACGGCGCGGATAGCTTCCCCCCACCCATGCGGGACTCGCATTTTCGGCGATCTAGAGTCAGTATGGGGCCAGCCCCTGTGCAAACGATCCTTGACAATACATCGACCGGGTCCGGCCCAACGATAGAGCTGCTCACCCTCATTGAAGTCGCCGAGGCGCTCAAGATTTCTGTATCGAGCGTGCGGCGCCTGCAACAGGCGCGGCGCCTCCCCTTCTTCAAGGTCGGCGGAGCTCTGCGCTTCGCCAAAGCCGACATCCTGTCATACCTGCAATCGCGGCGGGTCGGACCGGTCAACTAACACAACTATGGCAGTACGAAGAATTAACAACTCATGGTGGGTCGATTTTCGGTCGGACCACGTGAGGCATAGGAAACGCAGTCCCGAAAATACAAGAAGCGGAGCGCTCGCATATGAAGCTGCGCTCCGGAACAGATTGGCCCGAGGTGAGAACATCGATCGCCCTCAAGAGACCGCTCCGCAAGCTCTCTTGTTCGCGGACTTCGCATGGAAGTGGTTCGATGAGTACGTGATTCCTAACAATAAGTACTCAGAACAACGAATGAAGCGATATATCCTCGGCTCGTCTCTCGTTCCATTTTTCGGAACACTGCGGGTCGATGCGATTACGACGCATCATATCGAACAGTATAAGGCGCATGTGCTCAAGGGCGGCCTTGCGCGGAAGACCGTGAACAACCGGCTGGCAATCTTGGGCAAATGTCTAACGACAGCGTATGAGTGGTACGGCTTTCCAGGACCAGCGCCCAAACGCGCACCGCTGAAATGCCCTCCGGCGCAGACGACCTTCCTCTCGGCCGATGAATGCAGCCTCCTGCTAGCGCATGCAGATGGCGTGATACGTGAAATGATCCTGACCGCACTGCGGACGGGCATGCGACAAGGCGAACTGAAAGGACTCCAGTGGCCCTCGATTAACTGGGAGGCTCGTATCATAACGGTGCGGCATTCAAGATGCGACCGCACGAAGCAATTGGAATCGCCTAAAAATAATCGAGAGCGGCATATTCCGATGGATATCGACATCCAAGAGGTCTTGTTCAAGCGAAAAAGAGCAACAGGATACGTCTTTCTGAATGACGCTCATCAGCCATTCGATGGCCAATGCCTCATCCGCAGATTGAACAAAGTGCGTGACGAAGCGGGACTAAGACGATTCGGGTGGCATACGCTGCGTCATACATTCGCATCGCACCTCGCAATGAAAGGAGCGCCGCTTCATATTGTGCAAGCTCTTCTCGGTCATTCCACAATCACAACGACAATGAGGTATGCGCATGTCGCGCCTTCGGCATTGCGCGCAGCGATTGAGATGCTGAATCCAAAGACAATGCCTGCCGCAATTCTTGGGCAACCAGTGGGCAATGAATGGATTTCGACGCAAAACGAGGAGGCTGCTCAACAATATCTCACGCCAGAAAATGCTTATTCTCCGCGCTATAATCACCAATAACAATGGAACAACGATTGAAACAGTTGCGGAGAGGGAGGGATTCGAAACCGAACACAACCACTTCAACAACTTGCCGAGACAGCGCTGAAAACAAGGATTCTTGGCTTAAGCAAAGAACGACTCGGAAAATCGTGAGAAGCTCAACTGTACTCAGTAGCCAACAAGATTAGCCAGCTTTTATCACTTTGTGGGCAACCCGTGGGCAGCCGATCTTTATCGGCACGCCACGGAAATTACTAGCACAAGGATCAGCACAGGGGCTGTGATAAAGGCAGTACCGCAAGAGCCGCCGATAGGCGGCCTTCGGGATAGTCAGGGTGAACCTCGGGCTGCATTACCGAGGCACACCTTCCCAGAAAAGTGCCCTCGCAATGACGCGAGGGCATGGACAAAAAGAGCAGTCCGAGTTTGCTCCGCACTGACCGGGCATGGCAGCGTTTCCGCCACCTGACAAGCTGTACCGATGGTCCCCGCGACGGCATCCGTGCTTGCTCGGATGACAGTCCGCAGCGCCTAGGCGGGAGGCGGATAGGGTCGACGTCTCAATGGCGTCCCCTTCTTGGCCTGTCAGTATTCGCTGGCAAGCATCAATGTGAGGACGCGCGTCGTCTTCGCCGGGTCGGTGGGGTCTTCCGATCCCAAGTCGCAACGCTCGTCGTAGTAATCAATCTTCCAAAAGAACGTGCGATTGACGAGCTCGAAGCCGCCGAAGTCATGCTCCCCGTGCGGATCGTTGTTCTCCGTGAACCTGTCGAAGGTCGCGACCTCGCATAGCGCCGCAGCCCTGACCATATCGGGAAGTTCGGCTACGCCGGCCGTCATGGTCACGCGTCCGCCGGAAAACGTGCGCCGGAACGCATCGTTTAATTCTCTGATGCAATCGGTTCTGTTGATGGTTTCCGTCATGCCGACCTCCTAGATGAAATCGGCGAGAACCAGCCCGCTCACCATCCGATTGGTATGGCAGGCTTCGCAGTATCCCGCGCGTTGGTCGGGCTCCATCTTCGCCGCGTGCGCGCATTCCATGCAGATGGCAGGCGAAACGCTGTCAGTCATTGAAGCCTGAATCAGGTCCTCGACCGTTTCGAACCCCTCGGCCTCACACAATTCCAAGAGCCGCATGGCCTTCTTGGTAAGAGCAATAGTACTCATTCTCTCCTCCTCGCTAACGGCGCCCGAACCATCTCGGGCACCGGTTCGCAAGGAGGAGGGCTGCGGACGGACCTGGCTGAAATCCGCAGCGCCTCCGTCCCGCTACCGACACCCCGCCACTCTGAGGTGTCGAATTGCAGGACCGAGGCTTCTCTGCGCCAATGTTCGCGTGGGATTGCAAGGGGCGACAGACGTGCGATGTTGCCGAATTGGCACAAACGCACGTCGGATCGACACGGCATGCCCGCCGCTTTGTCCGCTTTGGCAAACGCGCTCGTCTGTCATACCCGCGATGGTCGAGAACAATGGTCGGATATGACCGTCACTCACCTCGGGCGTGTCGATTTTCGCAATGACCCGCGCGTCTTCGGTATCAAAAGCGAAGACCGCTTCTCGCATATCTACATCATCGGAAAAACAGGCACCGGCAAGTCAACGCTGATAGAGAGCATGGCAATCCAGGACCTGGAGCAGGGTAACGGATTTGCCCTCATAGACCCGCACGGGGACCTCGTAGAGCGGGTCGCAGCCCACATTCCCCGGTCCCGCAGGGAGGACGCCATCTACTTCAATGCTCCCGATCCTGCACAACCGTACGGATACAATCCCCTTCGCCAGGTGCGGCCGGAATTCATCACACTTGCGGCTTCGGGCCTGTTGGAGGCGATGAAGAAAATGTGGGCGGACGCTTGGGGCGTGCGCATGGAGCACATTTTGCGCAATGTGCTTCTCGCGCTCCTTGAGCAACCGGATGCGACCCTGCGGGACGTACTCCGGCTCTTTTCAGACAAAGACTATCGCCAGGACGTCGCACAGTCACTGCAAAACGAAACCGTACGCACCTTCCTTGAGAAGGAATTCGAACGGTTCACCTTCGGATATCGCGCGGACGGCATAGCCCCAATCCAAAACAAGATTGGGGCCTTCCTCGCCGATCCTCTCCTCAACCGCATCTTGACGGCGCCGGCCGAAGACCTCCGCATCCGCCGCATTATGGACGAGGGCAAGGCGCTGCTCGTCAATCTGGCGAAGGGCCGACTGGGAGAGGACAGCTCGTCCCTTCTTGGCGCGCTTCTCGTTACAACGATTGGGCTTGCGGCATTCAGCCGAGCGGACATGCCGGCCGCGAACCGGCGACCATTTTTTGTATACGTCGACGAATTCCAGAGCTTCACGACCCTGGCACTCGTCAACATGTTCTCGGAGCTGCGCAAGTACCGTGTCGGCTTCACGGTTGCGCACCAGTATTTGAACCAACTGGACCCGGATATCCGGCATGCGGTGCTCGGTAATGCGGGGACGATTGTATCGTTTCGGGTCGGCGCCGAAGATGCGCCATATATGATGCGCGAATTCCACGAACGTTTTGAGCAGCTCGACCTGCTACAGCTCCCGAACCACCATGCGTATATGAAAGTCATGATTGACGGCATGCCGTCGAGACCATTCAGCGCGGTGACGCTTCCACCGCATTCAGTCGATGAGGCGTCACATTGAAATGTGTTCTATCGGAATTGATGTCGTCTGATACTGCCGACGACGAGATACGGGCCGCATTTGCGCGGCCCGTTCTTCTCAATCCCCTGACGAGCGTTTTTCACAGCTCCGTGCGGTATGCCCCTCTTCGTTGCAGATCGAGCAACGAAGTGTCTTGCGTACTCGCGGCGTAACGCCCAGCAAACTTGAAAGCTCGGCGTCAATCGCTTCGCGTTTTGCGATAAGGTCTTTCACTCGTGTAATTTGAGTGTCGATATCCACGCTCTTCACCTCCTTTCGATAGTTGTAAGTTTTCTGGGTCCGCGTATCCCCTGCCATGGGTCTGTGAAAAGTGTGGGCATGGGAGCGCTCACCAAGAGCGGATCGACGGGCGGGACCGTCTTGAAGAGGAATTGGCTTTTATCCATCGCGCAACGCTGCACAAGATCCATAACGTGCGCCGTCCGCTGCGGGTCAGAGAAAATGCAGAGCACTAAAAGACTCGGCACCTTGAGATGGCTCTCGTAGATTGGCGAGCGGCCCGTCGATATCGCAGAATACGACAGAACTTTGCGCAGCCACGAGGCGCGGGCGAGATTGCGCGATGGCTCAACGTCCTCAGTGCTCCGGTCGTACTCGACGGCGAAGAAAACAAACTCGGGATCGTCGGCCGGAGGATACTGGATACCGAAGATCGCATCGGGTTTGAGATGAATGTCTCTGAGCGTGGCATGGTGTCCCGCCGGGAACATGTGGGACAATTCGGAGATTGGAATGGCGAACGGACTTGACGCGCTCTGTGCCGCAGGCGACGCATTCCTCACGACATCAAGATGCGTAACGAACAGCAGGCCCGGCGTCCTTCTGACACCAATCTCGATTGACGAGACGACGAACGAGAGTGCCGCATCGTGGTCGGAGGGCTCGCGCTCTGCGTCCTCCTGCATGTGGACGATGCGAGTTGCCGCTGACCACCGTAACATCTGCGCATCGCAAAGGCCGTTGCCAATCAATAGACGACCAGCGCCTGGCGCAACACGATAGATGGTCTGGTGGTTGTAGCCGTACCGCCACTGGTATGTCGGACGCGTGAGCAGTTTGCCACTGGCAGGCAATCCTTCTGCCTCGTGAAAAAGCCGTCCAAGCCGCGCGCGGCAATGGTCGCTCGTCACCGATAAGCCGTGGATTGCGTTGTAAAGGCCGACGATCTGGCAAGCAAGAAGCTCGCCGTACCGGACCAGTGGCTCGGCAATGCCTTTTGCATCATGCATCGTCCTGACGACGATCCCAGATGTCTTGCGCGGATTGTTGCGCGGCCGGCGGTGCTGTTTGGTATGGACATCCATACCGGACTACATGCACCGGACTAGAAGACAAGAACAGGTTCACAGTGCGCTGCAGCGACGTGGATGAGTCGCCTTGTTACGGCATGCGCGTCGAACGAATTTTGATTTCTCGCAGAGTTGTTACAACTCTCGCCCTGTACTTACTCCATCGGCCACTTCTTCCGTTTCGGTGGCTCCGGTTCGGCTTTCGCCGAAGACGATTCATTCGGCTTCTCTGCCGTTTTGCTCTTCTTCGGCAGCGCCGGCACTGCTTGTGGCGCCGTTGCCGATTTCGGCTCGGCAGGCGGCGCGACAGTTGGCGATGCGGCTACGACTGGCGCGGGAGTTTGCGGTGGCGGCGCAAGCAACGTCGTGTAATGCACCGCATACTTCGCGCGAATGCCATCACGAACCCGGGCGTATTCCGCGTTGCTCATGCGCGCGTTCGCCCCGAAATGCAGAAGCTTGAATTTCAGGGACACAGCGCTTTTCGTCGTGTTGCGCACGTACGCCGCGAATGAGCCTTTCCCCTGCTCGGCAATGAAAGACGGCTCGCACCGCATGTTGCGCGCCAAGGCATATGCGTCCTTGTCGCTCACCCCGCCCGCGAACTTTATGCTCGTATTCGCATACAAACTGTCCAGCGTGTTCTGCGAGAGCTGGGACAGGTATTGGTGCGCCACGATCATCCCAACGTTCTGCTTCCTCGCCTGCTCTAGGATCATGGTGAAGTTTGAGTCGGTCGAGAGGTAATCCTGGCATTCATCTATATAGACGAAGCAGGGCAGCCGCTTGGTGGGATGGATTGTCGCCCGCTCCTGGGCGGCCTGGGCGAGGAGCGCCAGGAGGAAGCGACCAAAGGTCTCCGTCCCCTGCCCCTTGAGCAAGTCCTTGGCGGTATTGATGAGGATGACCTTCCCCGCGTTGATTTCTTCGAACAAGTCCAGCTTCGTCTGCGGATTGGAGAGCATCCGGTCAAAGGTGCGGTTTTCGCAGATGGCGTACAGTCGGGCGACGACCTGCTGCTTGGTCTGCGAGAAAATGGTGGCGTCGAACTGGGAATCGAAGAACTCGCGCGCCCTGCCCTGGAGCTTTTCGAGGTACGGCGCGAACTTCTTGCGACCGCCGGGTTCCATGAGTTCGCGGAAGGTATGTATGGTCGCGTTCGGAATGAGCTGCATTGCCTGAAGCGCAAATCCAAACAGGGTCGACTGACGACTTGTCATGTCGGCACCCAGGAGGCTGGAGAGGATAAACTCCATGACCTCGGAGGCGGTATTGAGCAGGCGTTCGCGATCGAGGAGCGAATACGTATCAAGTCGCTTCAACCCAACGTCAAAGAGGTTCAGTGCGACCGGGTATTCCACGTCGGAGGCGTCCACAAGGACCAGCTTCCCGTCGAGCATTTCGCCGGGAGCGAACACCGGCAGGTGCGCAATGGTGGGAACAAGCGAATTTTGGGAGTCGATAACGACTATTGAAGCTTCTCCGTCCGCAACGCGCTGCAGGTCGTCGATGATGAGGTTCGAGAGCGCGTTGGTCTTGCCGTGACCGGAGCCGCCGACAATCCAGTGGTGCTCAAATCGGGCATGCTGCGGAAGCTCGAACGGAACATTTGTCTTGAAGAGGTCGAGAAACGGCGTGCCGCCCAGGTACGCATCGAGAAGTTCTTCGGGCGGAAGATCCGCGTCTTCGGCGTCCACGAGCGGACGACTGCTCTCGGCGTTCGGGTCTACCTTTGAGACCCGGCACTGGTTCTCGTACAGTCGTTTTTGTAGTGCGGTAAAGAGGCCCGCGTTGATGAGTGGCGTCGTAATAATGGTGCCGATGAGCTTGTCGATAATCTCGCCGGGCTTTGGCAGAAGGGAGACGAGCGGCACACTCAGTGTCGGACTGTCGTCACTCGATATCGGCGGAAGTTCACCGAGGATACCCGCAAACAGGACGCACAGGGTTTCGCAAAGCTGCCCGAACACCCGGTCCTGGTTCGAGAGGAAATGCTGCTTCGCCCGGAGAAAGCGCCGCAGGTCCACCATCTCTTTCATGGACAGGCGCCTGCTTCCGAAGTCTATCTCCGGAAACGACACAAGGGTCGCTTCTTGCTTGATGATGGCCTTTTGGCAGCGGTCGAGCGCTTCGCACAGTGGCTGATACTCTGGAGATTTCGCCGCCTGTTCGATGATCTCGACACAGTGACGGTGGATTCGCTCGACGATGTCCTTGGCGGACCAAGTGGACGCCTCGTGCTCACGCTTCACGTCCCGGTACAGGGCGATGGTCTCGGAGAGGTCGAGCGCGATCTCGTCGGTGAACCGGCGCAAAAAGGGACTGTAAACGGACGGGCGGTTGGGGTCAGAACTCAAGGATTTCCTCCCGCCCGTCGAAGGTAACCGCGGTGTCGATGTATGACCGGAGGTTTTCGCCAGCCTGGACGATTGCCGTCTTCGCTCCGAGCAGTTCGTCCATGTCTTTACACTCGACATGGACTCCGCGCATAAGGCTGTTGATGGTGATCCGAAGTGACATGCTGGCCAGGGCGGTGCTTACACCTGCTCGGGTCAGACGGTAGAGCATTCTCCCCAGGCTCTTCAAAGCGGCACCGCCAGAGCTGCTCTTTTCGTAATCCTTTGTCTGCTCCAAATGCTGCTTCGCTGCTTCTTGGTATTTCTCCCGAGCCGCGCTGTCGTACACAACGCAATCCCCAAGACGGTAACGTTCGATGAGGGCGCACTCCTCCGGTGCGATTTCCATACGCGCATCGAGAACGAAGATTGGCTTGCCAAAGGTACTCAGCCGCTGCGAACGTTTCAGTTTGAGTTGCATCCGAGGTGTTTGACGAACTGCCGGGATTTCTTCATCGGCGACCTGTACCTCAGGCACGACTGCCGGCAGATTTTGCCTTTCGCGAGCCAGTAGAAATGATGGAGGAGGCGGTTCCTCATTTGCTTGATCAGTTGACTGTTTGTTCAAGGTGGGAAGCAGGAATGCCGGCGGTCCCGGTTCGTTGATTGTTTCCGCTTTCGCTGCTGGAGTGGAGGGCGTGTTGGGCTGGCCGCGCTGGATAGATGCTTGCTCCACTTCCCGAGGAACTCTCGCAGGCGGCACTTCTACGCCACTTGATTGCGATTGTGCCTCGATTGCATCCGCGGGATTCGGGGGCTGCGGCTCCGGCTGGGAAACCTCCCGTCGAGCCGACCCGAGCCTTGCGAACAGTACGTCGCGCTCAAGTGCTTTCCCTGCTTGCTGCCATCGGCTGCCTGCCTCAGACGACGTTTGTTGAGCTTTCTCTTCTTCAGCTTTCGTCATGATGGTTGACCGCAATTCATCGAGACCACGAACAATCCAATCGCCGCACACATATCCAAACAATCCGACTGCCATCAAGGAGAGTACGATGAGTACAATCGGTTCAGGCACAGAGGCAATGACCGTGGCAGAGTACTTGAGAGCGCCCCTCAGGACGAGCGCGAAAGTCGCAGCTGGCAAAAGCAAATACCAAGCCTTGTGTTTCTGATACGCGCTCTTGCGATGCCACTGACCGACATACGCTCCCAGAACGAGACTCAGGTAACTCGGCCCAAACAGCCGTATGAAGAACGATGACCTGAAGTCGGCCGGCAGATTTGAGGTCGAACCAGCAATCGTACGCGCGTCATCTAGCCCGATGAAAAGAGCGACACCTCCAAGCAAGACGACGGGCAAATAGTCTCTGCAAATTCCCCGTATCCCGTAGGCGCCGAGCGCCCATATGATCCACACCACACAGAGTGCAGCGCAAACAAGATTGACGAGCTCCAGGCTTATCAAGAAAAAGAATACTTCTAGAACTTCCTCCACGACAACCTCCCCCATGTCGTCGTTCCGGGTCCTTTTCCATCATGCATTCCAGTCGGCCGTTGCGGCGGATCACTGGCCCCTCAAGTGCCCTGCTATGCGTACCGTTCGGCAGGTGCCACTCACGCAACTAGGGGCAGTCGCCAACGTCTGAGCCAAACGCATTGCGCTGATCAAATAAACGCAAAAGAACTGTCAACGATTCGAAGTTCGCTCGACTTCATCATTTTAGTTTCGAGAGATTTTTGCACAGGACATTTCGAACTGGTGCGCACAAACTCGCATCAATATCGGATATCCAAGTCTGAATGGGCAACCTGCCAAAGTCAAAAGGAACAGAGCGATTCGTATAGCTCTACGTCCATGTTCTCCCCTAAAGAAGCGACGATACCTACCTGGCTCAGTAGAGCAGGTAGTGAGGAGCGATTAGGGGGCACCATGATTTTTTGGAGCGAGGCCGCGAGGCCGAGCAATATGGCTGGAAGGCCATATTAAGTCGGGGTTCAGCGGCAGGAAGCGTGGAGGCGTAAGGTACTGTGAATACATTTGAATTTCAGTCGGACCACCACATGCCGCCGCCACATGCCGGATGTAGCGGCATATGTGCTGGCTGACCTTGTGGCCGATGTCGTGCTGGCGACAGTTTGCCTCCCGGTCTATTCTTCCAACCCACGTTATCGAAAAGCCGAACAGCCCCGCGAAAGTGAACATGACAAGCGACGCGAGCGATCTTCTGGTGCCTCACGCGCGGCGGTACACGGTCGGGTTTGTCTTGAACGACCCGCCCGCTCCACGTGTCTTGGGCTCGGGGGTACTTGTTACGATCGGTGAGGTTAGCGGGATACTCACCTGCGCTCATGTTGCAGAAGTTTTCAGGGAACGCACAGAGATTGGCTTGCTGCGCTTTAGCAGAGACGAAACTATTCAAATGCAGAAGCTGATGCTCGGCGGCACGAAGACTTTGTACATAGAGGAAAACGTGGGCGAACCACGCTGGTCGAATCCAGATGCTGTTGACCTCGCCTTCACGCGGCTTCCAGAACGCGATGTCGCGACGTTGAACGCCACATGCGTGTTTCTCAATTGGGATCTGAACTACAAGAAGTTCACAAGCGGCGAGCCAAAGCGTGATGCCCACGTTGATGCGGTGTTCGGCCTGGTGGACGAGTTTTCCGGCGAGCCGGTTCGCGGCGGCGGCTTGGTTACAACTCCGATGCAAGGTGTCTTGACCCCAGGGCATGTTGTAGCCCGGGACAAAGGCGTCATGACGCTGGAGTGTATGGATTACAATGTCCGTCGCCTGCCCCAATCGTTCGGGGGCACAAGCGGAGGTGGCCTTTGGCGCATGTATCTCAACGTCGGGACTGACGGCTCATACGGAGAGGTAGAGACGAGACTTTGCGGTCTTGCATCATTTCAGCGGGACGCAACGCACATCGCATGTCAGGGCATAGAGCGCATTGAGCAGTTCCTGATACCGGCGATACGACAACACTTCGGCACGTAACAGACCGGGTAGCTACCGGGCAGACAATTCACCTATCTCACCGCAAGCCCATATGCGGACGCCTCCGCGAGATATAGGTTCCTGATTTTCGCGGTATCGAGCGCCCGGTCGTATACCCTTGACACCCCCTGCACAGGCAGGGACCAGACAGGTTCTCGACCTTCGCAGCGCGAGGGTTCCTAGATTGAAGCGACGCCTGTTTGAACGGGCAGTTTTGTGACCGTTTCCCGGATCATCTCCGCACCCGGTTGGTCTAGACCGGAATAGTCGGACGGGGCGATCTTGAACTCGTACGTGTGGCTTTCGGCATCGTGACAGACGGTCCACGACTGCGTACCGATTTTGTGCGCACTTTGTCCAGTCGTCGTTCCCAAACCCGTATCCAGTGAGTAGCCCGGATCGAGGTGCCCGGAAGGCGTGTCGTACAAATCGGCGGTATAGGCCATGGGACAGTCAAGTCTCACCGCTTCGCTGCTCGTTGCAATATCGAGCGTCGTTCTGGCTGTCGAAGTAGCAGAACTCGTCGTATCCTGCTCCGTCGTGCTTGATGCTCCGCCGTCGAGCTCGGTGCTGGTTGTGCCGGTATCGCCGGAGAGAATTGGCGTCGACGTGCTCGCACTTTCCGACGCGTCGGAATTGGTGGAAGTTGCGTCCGACACCAACTCCTTGGTTTCATCCGTCGTCGAGCCAGCATCGGCCGTTCCGGGGGCCGAGCTGCTCGCGTCGAGCGTTGCTATTGTCGTATCTGCAGTCACTGTCGAGAGATCAACGGTCGCAATTGTCGCATCTGTCGAAGTCGATGTCGTGACTGCATCCGAGCTCGTTGTGTCTGCGAGGGCCGTTCCCATGCTCATAGCCGCGATCATCACGCCGATTGCAATGCTCCATCGTTCGCCGTTGCGGTGACCAAGAACGCGCATACCCATTTGGGGGTAGTGTATCATCGAACGGTGTGACACCTCGATCGTGGTGTTGATAACTGCGGCACGCGAGAACCGGCGCGCGCTTTGCGCTGTCCACACTACCGCTAACTCGGACGGAATGAGCATGATACGCTGATGGCAATAAGTCTCATGACGACTATCCACGTCTCACTCTCTCCATGGGGTCGCACACATACACAAGCTCAAACGTTTCCCTTCCTAAACTGACCGGCGCGCTTGCAATCTTCTGCATTACAATCCTTTCCCCTGTTGGTCCCGCATTCGCAACAACCCCGCCGCCGCCGACCGCGTCCGGGCAAGCGGTTTTCACCTCAGAGTCAACGGCCGCAAGGGTCGACGGGGCGACCGGTGCCTTCACTCAACATATTCCGATCGATATTCCGCCCGGTCGCAATGGGCTACAACCATCATTGTCATTGGACTACAACAGTCAGAACACCGACCAAGATAGTATCGTTGGCTATGGCTGGTCGCTCTCAATTCCATATATCCAGCGGCTCAACAAAACCGGCTCGCAGGATATGTACGGTCCGAATGCGTACTTCGCCTCATCGCTCGACGGCGAGCTTGCTCCTCTTTCAACCAGCACCAGTTCGACCGTCAGCACGTCATCAGTCGCGGCCAGCCTCGTCTCATACTGGAAACTGGACGAGTCGAGCGGAAATGCGTCCGACAGTGCCGGATCGAATGCGCTCACGCCGCAAGGCTCTGCGACATATGCAACCGGCAAGATCAACAATGCCGGGAGTACCGCGCACAGCGGAAGCGCGGGTTACTTCCTCAAGACTTCGCCGAGTGGCCTTTATCCTACCGGCGATTTCACCGTGCAAGCTTGGCTCAATCCGGCATCGAACATTACGAGTTACTCCTCCGGTTCCTTGTTCGGCATCCTCGGCGTCTCGGGACAGCAGTACCGGTTCTGGTGGCGCAACGTGGGAGGAGTAGCGACACTGGTGGGCGCGCCGGGAAGCGGCAGCCTCTCGGTCGCTCAATCCTTCACCCCGGGCACGTGGTACCACTTCGTCGCCGTCTACACCGCTTCGTCTGGAAAGCTTGAATTTTTCATCAACGGAACCTCGATTGGAAGCTCGACCGGCAACTCCGTGGGCACCCCGTCCGGCGACTTCTTCGTCGGCAATAACTTCAACAGCGAGATTGGAAACGACTGGGACGGCAAGATCGACGAGGTGGCGGTGTGGAACCGAGCACTGTCGCCTACCGAAATTTCCCAGCTCTACAACGGCGGTAGCGGCCTCGCATATCCGCTGTCGGTAACATCAACGACGACAAACTCGCAGATAAGCACGTATGGTGCCCGCATTGATGACGGATCGTTCCACTCATACACGTACGCAACGTCCACAAACTCCTGGACGATGTACGACAAGAACGGCACGCGCTATCTCTTTGGCGCGAGCAGCCAGAGTGAGCAGAGCGCAACAACGAGCCCGAGCAATGTCTATAAGTGGATGCTCGAAGAGGTGCGCGACACCAACGGCAACTACATAAAGTATACGTACCACAAAGACGGCAACCAGATTTTTCCGTATCAGATCATATACACCGGCAATGGATCGACAGATGGACCGGCAACAATAACCATCGCGACGTCAACGCGCAGCGATGTCGTTACGAGTTACAGACCCGGCTTCGCGGAAACAACTAGCTATCGCATATCGTCGATCACCGCCGCATTCAACGGCAGCAACGTTCGGCAATACAATCTTTCTTACACGGTCGGAAACAACGGAACGCGTTCCTTGCTTTCGTCGGTCCAAGAGACGGGTTGGAACGACGCCGGGACGCAGACTACTTTGCCGCCGACACTCTTCGGATACGACAGCACCACAACTCCGTTCTACACGCCGGGGCCGAGCGGAGGCGGTGGAGGCGGAGTAATAACGAGCCCCGCACAAGTCGTCACCGACGTGAACGGCAACGGGATCAATGACACGACCGTTTTCTATGTAGATAGTTTTGGTCAGGCGCACGGGACCGTCCTTGCGGACGGTGCGAGTCCTCCATCTGTATGGACGGCTAACGTCAGTGCCGCACCTGACTATTGGTCCTCCGGCGTTTCCAGTGCAAGTTGCCCGAATGGGCCACCTGCACTCATATACGAACGCGGCGTCCGCTTTCTCGACATAAATGGAGACGGAAAGGCCGACGTAGTCACCAGTTTTCACAATTACACGACAGGTGCTGATACAACCGGACTGTACCTCAACACGTATGCGACCTCGACCGGCTATGGCTGGACAAGCATGGCCACCGGCACAATCCCAACCTTCGGCGAGGACGGGTCAGGTAGTATTCACGGCCTGACAGCCGGCATCTTTGGTGACGTCAACGGCACGGGATTGCCCTCCTTCGAGCAATCGGTGACCAGCTATTTCAGCCCCACGGCATACCTGGCGAACGGGTCGGGATGGAATGCCGGCACGACGACGATTTTCGCTCCAGCGCAAAGTTTCCCCACGTCCGTCGAATCAACTCCTACCAACTCCCAGCTGCTCGACGTCAATGGTGATGGCCTAGCCGACTGGGTATATTCGGATGCTAACAAAACGTACGCGCTTCTGAACAATGGCAGGGGCTGGAACACAACAGCCGATCCCGCTTGGACCATCTCCACCTCGACACTCTTCGCCTTCACCAATCTCGGAGTGACTTCATACTACGACCGTGGCATTCGCTTCTTTGACGTGAACGGCGACGGCCTACCTGACATGATCCACTCGTATAGCGGCAGTGGATCGGCCGCAGAGCTTGCCACGTACAGTCAAGCCTTCCTCAACACAGGTCACGGATGGGCGACATCAACCGCGTACACGTTCCCCGCAACGATCACAACGTCATCGAGTAGCGGCAATTTCTGCAACGACGAATATGAAAACTGGACCGGCAACGGCCAGATGGACCAAGACGCCCTTTCAACCGTCACGTTACCCAAAGGCGGCAGTACGACTGTTACATACGGATACACCGCACAATCCAGCAAAAACCCCCAGCTGCCGTATTCCTTGCTCACGGTAACAAAGCTCATCAACCACGACGGCCGTGGCAGCAACGAAGAGACCGACTATTCCTACTCTGGCGGTCTGCAATACCTGCCAACAAATGTGTTTGATCGCAAATTCGGCGGATTCGCATCGACCACTGAATCACGCTCGGATCGTACCGTCGTCACGTACTTTAATCAGGGCGACGCCACCACGACATCACTGGGCGAGCAAAGCGACGGGTTCGCGCAAATCAATCATCCGTTTCGCAAGGAGACTTTCACCCCTGCTGGTACGGCCGTCCAAAAGTTTCTATACCGCTGGGACGCGTACCCACACGCGAGCAGCACCTTCGTGGCGCTCGGAAGACAATTGGAGTTTGACTACGCAAGCGATGGAAGTCATCGGGATAAGGATACGGATTATAAATACTCTTCCACGACGGACGACCTCATCGAGACTGACAACTACGGTGAAGTGACGGGGAACTCCGATGGGACATTCACCGACGTCTCTGGTGATTCACGAACGACACTTATCACGTATGCCGCGAGCAGCTCGGTCAATCTGAGTGTCCCGACGAAAAAGACGGTGCTCAACAACACTGGTGCGACGACCACCGACACGAAGCTGTATTACGACACCCTACCGTTCGGCTCGATTGGCGCGGGCAATCAGACACGTCAGGAGGATTGGGTTTCCGGTACGCACTATGCATCTTCAACCAAGTCGTACAACTCGTACGGATTGGTCACCCAGTCTACCGATCGCAACGGCAACGCCACCACCTACAGCTACGACTCATTCAATCTCTATCCTGCAACTTCGACGAACACACTCTCACAATCGACGGGATATGCGTACAACTATTCCAACGGCAAACCGAAACAATCAACCGACCCCAACGGCGCAATTGCAAAGACACTGTTTGATGGCGTCGGTCGCATAACCGAGATTGATCAATCCGATGTCGCGAATCCATCGTCTCTCGTAACAAAATCCACGTTCCAATTTACCGACAGCACGACCACCCCACCGTCCGTGCACGAAAGCGACTACCTCACGTCCGCAACGACCACCGACACGTTCGACTATTACGATGGCCTTTCTCGCCTCATCCAGGAGCGCAAATCGTCAGAGAACAGCGGTACGTATACGACTACGGATTCAACGTACAGCACAGCGGGTCTTCTCGCGTCACAAAGTCTTCCCTACTTCTCCTCGGGAAGCAGCAACACCTCCGCAACATCGACGCGCACACTGTACGCAACGTACACATACGATCCCCTCGGGCGCAAGACAATGATCGGAACGGCGGTCGGCACCACGACCAATGCATATGCCAAGTGGAGTACGACGACGACCGATCCCAATGGGAACGTCAAGGATTACACAACTGATGCATACGGCAACCTCGCGCAGGTCGTCGAACATATCTCACCGTCTAACGCCACGACGAACTACCTCTATGATGCCGCCAACAATCTGATCAAGATTACCGATGCGCTCGGTAATATCCGCAACTTCACCTATGACGGCATTAGCAATCGTCTTTCGGCGGAGGACCTTCATGCTTCCGGCGCCGGCTCCTTTGGCACCTGGTCATATTCATACGACGATCAGGGCAACGAGATTTCGCGGACTGACCCGAAGAGCCAGACGACCACGCATACGTACGACGCCCTGAATCGACCCTTGACCGAGAGCTGGACGGGGCACGGGACGCAGGTGACCAACACATATGATTCCTGCCAGAACGGCATCGGCCGTCTATGCAGTGCCTCATCGACCGCCGCCCTCAGTTCCTCTGCATACGATGTGCTCGGCCGGACAACAGGGGCGACGACGACGATTGGCGGGGTCGCCTACGACCTTTCATCCGCGTACGACCGCCAAGGGAACGTCACGAGCGTGACCAACGCAAACGGCTCTCAGCTCAGCTACGGATACAACCTTGCCGGGCTCGTGAACGGAGTGAGTCGAACGAACGCCGGTACGACGACCCGCATGGCGTCTTTGCTAAACTACGCAGCAACGAACCAGCTGGGCTTAATCGCATTCGCTTCGGGCGCATCGACGACGTATTCATACAATCCAGCGGCTCTGTACCGACTTTCGGAGATTCTTACGCAGAGTCCGGCCTCAACCACGACGTACCCGATATCATCGACACTCACGAGCAGCCTTGCCTCATATTGGAAATTCGACGAATCAAGCGGACACGCGTCGGATAGCGTGGGCTCAAACTCGCTCTCCCCTCAGGGAGGCGGGTATGTGGCTGGCAAACTCAACAACGCAGGGAGCTTTGGCCACACGAACGGGTACTTCCTAAAATCCTCTCCAAGCGGCTTGTATCCAACGGGCGACTTCACCGTGCAGGCGTGGCTCAATCCGAGCTCCCAAGTGACGAGCTATTCGTCCGGATCAATCTTCGGCATCTTTGGCGTTTCGGGACAACAATATCGGTTGTGGTGGCGCAACATAGGGGGGACCCCGAAGCTTGAAGCTGCGCTTGGAAGCGGAAGCTTGTCGGTCGCCCAGTCATTCACAACCGGCACGTGGTATCACTTCGTCGCCGTGTACACAGCTGCGACAGGAAAGATAGAGTTCTTCGTCAACGGCGCCTCCGTTGGAAGCTCAAGTGGAAATTCAGTTGGAACGCCATCCGGAGATTTCTTCGTCGGTAACAACACCAACAGCGAAATCGGCAACGACTGGGACGGTAAACTTGACGAAGTAGCAGTTTGGAACCGGGCGTTGTCGTCCGTCGACATCTCTCAACTCTACAACGCTGGTGCCGGCCAGCAGTATCCGTTCTCGGCAGGGTCCGCCACCACCACACGGAACGTGAAGCTCCAGGATTTGAGCTACGGGTACGACGCCGCCGGCAACATTGTGTCGCGTGCCGACAACTCGGATACAGCGTTGGGCCAACAGATTACGTACGCGTACGACGCGTTCAACCGCCTCACCTCCGCGTCCTCAACCGGCGGATATCTTCCTTCGTACAACCAGACCTACGCATACGATTTGCTCGGCAATATGACAACCGGCCCCGCTGGCACGTACACCTACGGCGGCGGAAGCGGCGCAAATCCCGACGCAGTCACGCAAACCGTCCTGACTACCGGCGCCTCCGCTCCAACCATTGCATACGACAACAGCACGCTCTCTGGCATTGGCGTCCCGGCTTCTTCCCTCACCTTCTCGCATACGACCAACAACAATACGAATGGCTTGATTGTTATCGCGGTTGCGGAAGCGACAACGACCCCGTGCACGAGTGATACCGTGACCGGCGTTACCGACAACGGCTCTGCCCTCTCAGACTTCGGATACTATGTTCGCAACACGACCACGATCGGCGGCGCTCTGAAGACCTACTACGGCTTCGCTCCTGCGCAAGGCACGCACAATATAGTGGTGTCTGCGAGCGCATCGTGCATCCTGTATGCCGTCGCAAGCACCTACACCGGCGTGAAGCAGAGCGGCGTGCCGGACGCCTCCGGCAGCGGAAATCCGCTCAGCGATAGCGGGGCTGTGTCGCTCTTCCAGGCGACCACGACAACATCTGGAATCAACTCATGGGGCGTCTTGGTCGGCGTGCCGTCCATCTCCGGGACGGCAACGGCGGGCTCGAACACCACGATCCGTCAGCAACAGTCCGGGAAGCTGTATTACGCGGACAGCAACGGCCCCGTCTCCCCTGCCGGGTCGATCGGGCTCAACTGGACAATACCTGGGACCAGCCATTGGCTCGCGAATTATTTCAGCATTCCGGCGTTC
Organism: Bradyrhizobium sp. SZCCT0231; assembly: GCF_018130245.1. Classification (GTDB taxonomy): domain Bacteria; phylum Pseudomonadota; class Alphaproteobacteria; order Rhizobiales; family Xanthobacteraceae; genus Bradyrhizobium; species Bradyrhizobium japonicum_F. The sequence goes on along the minus strand of NZ_JAFCKP010000014.1, from coordinate 144,454 downwards.
GCATCAAACCCCGGCAGCAGCGCAACCACAACGTACACATACGATCTGAATGGCAACGTGACTGCGGTCGGTACTTCCACGACCTACTCGTATGATTACGCAAACAGAATGGTTCAATCTGTTGTGGGCGGCGTGACGACGAATTACGGATATGACGCGTTCGGCAGTCGCGTCTCACAGATAAGTGGCAGCACCTCGACGTTCTACCCCAACAAGTTCTATAGCCTCACCACAACGACCGGCGCGACCACGACGGCAACCAGTACCGAATATGCGTTTGCTGGGGATACGCTGCTAGCAACTGTGGACCAACGGATCATTGGTGGGACTGCCACCGGCACGCCGATCTTGCATTTCATTCATCCCGACAATCTCGGTTCGACCGGTGTGATTTCCGATGCATCGGGCACGGCTTCGGAACTTTTGGACTATTACCCCTACGGGGCGACGCGCGTAGACACGAACACGGCGGGCGTCTCGGAGGGACGAAAGTTCATCGGGCAGTTCAGCGAACAAAGCGGTCTAAGCTATCTGAATGCCAGGTACTATGATTCGCAGCGTGGACAGTTCCTCTCGCAAGACCCCGTTTTCCTTAGTTCAAGCCAACTTCTGAGAGACCCGCAGTCGTTGAATGCCTATTCGTATTCCGACGGTAACCCGATCACTAAGAGCGATCCGAACGGGAAGCAGGCCGCAGCTGCAATTTCCTATGGGACTGGATACTTCCTTGGTTCCGAATCTGGACCATTCGACGCCATCGTAGGCACCGCTATAGGAACGGCACTTTTTACGGGATACACAGCCTATTCAAATAGCGCGGACGGAGCGCCTGGATTTGGCCCATTGCAAGAAATGGTACAGCAAAACGCGTATCGCAGTGATTTGCCTGAAGGCCCAATTACTCCACCGCCCAGCTGGGGAACAGTCGGAAAAATAATTCTAGCTAGCAGCCTCATTTCTGAAGCTGGTTGCACATTGCTGAACTGTGATTTGGATGGGGGTACGCAAGCGACCGTGCACCAGTCGGGAATTGGTTCAGCGTTAGCAACGCCGACGATGGTAAATAATCTCTATTCACCTACAGTTAGTGGAGTGTGCGGCTCTTCATGCGGCAATTCTTCACACGCAGTAATGCCTCAAACGTCTTATGCGACGCACAGTAGCGGAACCTACTCGAACGCCGGAACTACTTATTCATCGAAGGCGGGACAAGGCGGGTCTACACCGGTCACGTACCCAGGTGGTACAATATTTCCTGTAGCCCCTGAATTACACGCGATAGTTCCGCATTAAAAACAGTTATATATGCTAGGAATACCAACAGTTGCCTTCGTTATCTATGTAGCGGCCTTCCTAAGTGGCATCTCGGTCGCAGTTTACGGGTATTGTCAGTGGAGGTGGTACGGCAAGAAGAGAGAGCTGGCTTGGGGCATTTTAGGTAGTTACACGGTCTTAATTGTCATATGGGGGGTATCCGTTAGAGAGTTAATCCTTTCTGGGATAGGTGATGCGGCTCTTTTGGAGTTATCGCGTAACGCGTTAGTTGTTTTGGCAATATTTGGTCTCGTAGCCATATTAGCAATAAAAGATCGCACTAAGAAGTAAGCCGTATTTACGGGATAGGTTTACGCCAAGCGGCGCGGTAGTGAATTGGGGCGGACAGCTGGTCGCTGCGCCACCAAATAAGTAGAGCAAATTATTTGTCACTAACAATAACCACTACTTATGGACACCATCGTTTCCTACCTCGTCACTTACTGGCAACCACTTTCGGGGCTGTTGATCGGGGCGCTCCTAGTTGCGATATACATGAATCTCTACACGAATCGAAGGCGGAATATTATTCCGTGGATCTCATCGCGCCTCTTTCGAAACCAATTGATGAGCGAAAGATCAGCGGAGGGCTTATTCGACGTCGCCACTAGCTTCCTTTTAATGGTAGGCGGTCTCTGGCTCCTTCTCGCGATCTATTACCTTACGAATGGACGAGTCGATTGAATGAGAGCGACGCGTCGACGGTAGACGTTTTTTCTCATCCGAAAGAACGTCACCACACGTGCCGACGGTTGACGGTCACTCAACGCAATGACAAGACACCACCTGCGGCTATGCTCGTCCTTTCCGAAGAGTGTGAGGCGATCGGGAGCGTCCCGCTTCGAGGCGAGCACATGGCCATCGCACAGGAGCGTCTTGATCGCTCGGTAGTCCGCAGACAGGACATCAGCGTGCTTTTCTCCGATCTTGGCGGCGACGGGAGCCGTCAAGACCAGCAGGCGATGCTTCGGGGACAGCCGCCGGAGGCGTTCGGGAAGGACCGCAACCGGGAAGAAATCATCTGGGACAGCCAGGAACGCCTTGAACTCCGTGCTCGCGAGCAGAACTTCAATGTCATGTTCGTCGAGCTCGATGTTGCTTGCAGCGGCGTGTGACCGACTCTGCGTCACCTCTGCGCAGGAAGGGAGACGCAAGGGCTCTCTCGATTGAATTACTTGAGAGGCTTGCACGCTCTTCGCACCCAATTTGGGTTGTTGTAGTCGTGGCAGACTTGATTTCCTTCAATCTGCCACGTACCGCCGGACGACGTTCCGTTCGCCGAGCGGGCCGCGATGGTCCCATCGCCGTGATAGGTCACCCAGAACGGGCGTCCCCTATCGTCGGTGTATGTTCGAGTTTTACCGACTAGTGGTCGCTCTGCGTTGACTGCGATCATCACGGGCCGCTGTTCATTCGGACTGTGGTGACGCATCGGACCGCACTGAGTGGCGCAATCGGTGCCGGTCGTATTGCACTGGAGGCAGCTGTCGACTGCACCGATGGCGCGAGCGCTCGGAACTGACGCCATTGTGATCGCCACCACTGCGGCGACGATCGATTTGCGGAGGCTATGGCCTCCAGCACTTGCGTGGGACAAGGGGATGAGATCGGGAATGTACATTGCGTTGCCCCTCAGTAGGTTGGCCGAGACAATTCTCGGTCCTGGGCAATGCGATGCGTTACACTATAGCCAATAGTGTTTCAGCTTTGGATTTTTCCAAGGCATTACGCGCAAAATATGACTCTGATTTCCGTAGCTTATCGCAACACTCCTCGAAAGATCGCGCTGCTGGTGCGTTTTTCTGTTGCAACACTATTGGCTATTCTGTTTCAGCGGCGGAGGAACGTCTTGAATACGAATTGCGTAAGCGGAGTCCCCTCTCTGGTATGAGCCTCCATGACAAGTCCGGTGCCAGGAAATATCTCACCGCGGTGGAGCTTCGACGATTCATCCGCACAGCGAAAGCGGCTCCGCCGGATGTCCACCTTTTCTGCGTTCTCTTGGCCGCAACTGGTGGTCGCCTGTCAGAGGTCTTAGCACTTACGCCGTCGAGCTTTGACCTCGACAGTAGCTCGGTAACGATTGAGACTCTCAAACAACGTAAAGACGGGAAGTTTAGACAGATACCGCTGCCACGACCGCTCGTCGGTCAATTGAAGCAGCGATACCGTATTCGCATCCGACAGCTGGACCCAGCGCTTGCTGGCATGAAAATCTGGGGTTGGAGCCGCACCACTGCCTGGCGAAAGGTGAAATCCGTCATGGCAGCCTCGGGAATATATGGAACGCCTGCAATGCCCAAAGGCCTCCGACATGCCTTCGGCGTCGGCGCCTTCCAGGCGAACGTCCCGCCGCACCTCGTGCAACGATGGCTCGGGCATGCATCGTTGAAGACGACCGCGATCTATGGCGATGTCATTGGACCGGAAGAGCGCGCTTTCGCCGCGCGCATGTGGCGCTAGGTTGCCAAAGTGTTGACAGTGATCTCCCTGATCAATTCCTCTGCCCCTTTATTCATACTTTGCTCAAGCGTGTTACGGCGCAAGTTATAGATCCAGCTGAAAATAAGTGGGCTGCTGCTGCGACGCTCGAAAATGCCATCCTGGAATTGTCTCGATTGACGCGTGCATTCTTCTTCCGCGCAGGCCCCGGAACGTCCGCGCTCCCACAGCGCCTCGGCGGCATGTCGAAGCCCGTCGAGAGAGTCCGCCGTATCTCTCTGTCGAAAATGCTCGCGAAGTCCCCATATGATAATCGGCGATGCGGGAGCAAGCACACTCACCACAAATGATTCGACTGTCAATCCAGTATAGATTGCGATTCCCAATAGTAAGAACGTTAATGCGATTGTGAGGGCCAGTGCCCATCCAGCATATTGCCGCCGGAGCTTTCCATCGTACCAGAGATTGGTCCGCTGACAGATAATTCGTGCGAGATGCAACGGAACCGTACCTACGATCTGCGGATACCAATCCAACAACTTTGGATCTGGATGATGAGGATCGAAGCTGGTTGAGAGTTGATGGATAGTCTCATATTCTTCGCGACGTCCGGCCGTAAATTCATCCCAGGGAAGGCTGAGGACCGCGCAATCGAATTGTTCCTGCAGACGCGCCGCCTGACTTCGAATCTTCTTTTGCCATCGGTCAAAGATCGTTGGGTCAAGCACTGCGATGACTAGCGATACTAACGCAACGTACGGCTTCAACGCAGTGAGCCAAATCGACAAGATCGAGCCAAGGATAGGGATGGCGAGGGTCAAGATCAATTGAGCAGATAAAATCCGCTTACCAGTCGTATATAGGTTTCGCCTAGCCCAAAGCAGGCGCTGCTGCGGTTCCTGGTTCTGAACTTCGGGAATGTTATTCATGTAAATTGCTTATCCGTAGGTTGGAAAGTCGCTGCCGAAAACCTGTCTCCATAAACGGATGCCATTCTGGTGGTCATTGTTCGCGCCATAAGTAGCGTACCACGCCTCGCGACTCGTCGAAATCGCGTTATCGAAGCGCTTCAACGCTTCCTGCCGATCTGTATAGGATAGATATGCATCGGCATAGCTGCGATCGTACCAGAGCGAATTGGCAACCAGGGCTCGTGCATTCTCAAAAAACCTAAACATTTGCCATGGCGTTTCGTCGAGATTTCCCTCCAAGCAGCGGAGCGCCAGTACCTCGATATGATACCCGGTTAGATACTCGCTATGTGCTGCGTTCCAGGCCTTGGCCATTTTGATGATGCGACGAAAATTGGCTCCGCACGACGACGACTTGTTTTCGATGGCATCCGCAAATTCCTTGGGGCGAGATTCAATCCACGTCTCGCTGTTTGAGTCGGGCACGGTGAAATGAGTAACGGTGCCATTCCCATCGACAAAACGTGCAACTGGCACGATGTCCACATTGGGCCACGTATCATAATAGAGTGTGACCGCTTGGCCATTCTTTCTGGCGCCGGTGCGGTATCCCGCGAGGCTATCTCGGACGGATTGCAAGACCGCCGACGGCGTTCTGTTTTGAATATGCTTGCCGTAGTGAAGAACGACCATTACGTCCAAATCCGATCGGGTCCTGAGGGCCGTGAACTTGGGAATCGATCCCATCGAGAACGCGTCAAGTATCGTAAAGTGATTGCTGAGGAGCTGCACAAGGCGATCACGCCGCGCATTCGCTGTCTCGCGATGGTCACCACCGAGATTGATTGCGTCGTAGAATGTGTTGAAAGCAGAAGTGACGGTATAAGCCATTAGACAATTCTAGCATTCCCTCCTTCATCTCCGGCGATGCGTCGCCCTTTTGACAGCTTTGCCAGAACGGCACTCACCCTTTCCAGCGTCTTCTCGGCGACAAGAAGCGGACGGAAGTATCGCTCACCAACTGGTGTCAGACTTTTCAGTTTCTTCAGCCATATGCGGGAAAATACCCTCCGAAATTCTTTATCCACATCTCAACTGCGTCGCCTATCCTGCCGTTCGCGGCATACTGTTCGGCCTTTATGGCCCTGTCATAGGCCAACTGAAATCTGCGTACTGCCTCCTCTACATCTGCTCCAGTAATATAGCGCCCCACATCGTCCCCATAACCGGCAGGATCAACATTTTGCTTCTTGATGAGATCTATTCCTTTCTCAAAATAGTACCTCGCGCCCGACGAGAAATTGGAAATTGTGACGTTATTTAGGATCTGCAAAGCTAAGACCTCAAGATGAAACGACCGAAAGTATGCACTGTGGCTTCTGTTCCACGCTTTGATCATTTTGATTAGCGGGACGAGGTCTCCATTGTGAGCTTCGTTCGCCGCCGACATTAGCTCCACGTGTTTCTTCGGATCAGTAGGTAGCCAAGTCTTCGTGATTGAATTCGGTATCAGAAATCCCCCACCTTCCCGGTAAAACCCCGGGACTACATCAACCATGAAATCACTGAAGCGGATCGTGACAGCTTGACCATTGCGGCTGATTGCAGGCGTCGTGGTATACGTCTTAAGCAGTGTTCGCTTAACGAGATCGAGCAACCCGCCCTGTCCGCCATTTTGCCCATTGTAATTGTGGTAATACTTCGCATCGAGCACGACAAAGATATCAATGTCGGCCTCCTTAAGGGGCGCGATCATCGTCGAGCGGGAGTATGATCCGGTCAGAAAGCTGTCGAGGACGGTCATTCCGTCTTCTACGACTTTCCTCACATTGGTCTGCCGCGTTGATACCGTCGTAGCTTGGAGGTCGGAGATTTCTAAATTCGATCTAAATTTCTCAAATGAGGATTGTATCGTGGTTGCCATGACGAATACCGATAGGCCTAAATCGGCTTAGGCCGGTAAGTGTACTCTAACGCTTTTTGGTTGTGGAGTCGCGAACCACAACATAAACGTTCGGCCAGTCGGAAAACCTAAAATGCGCGATTCGGCCTAACAAGCGATTCCAATGGAGTCGCGGACACTTTTTCCGCTTGGTCTGCTCATTTCAAGCCGCACTGCGGTTATGCACGGCCAACTGTTTGAACTCATCGCGCAAGTCGGCCCACGACTGTAGGAGCTTGACACGCTCCGGCCAATACGTCGCGCGATGTAGGCGCGGCGGATTTCATTCTCGTCTTGATGCGCGAGCGCCGCTTCAATCATATCTGGTTGGAAACCACGCTCGTTGAGGATCGTGCTCGCGGCAGACCAAAGCGGGCAGTTATTTTCACAAGCCCCCACGTTCCTGGCGGACAGCGACCCGACCCCTCACGCCATACTGCGACAAAGAGGGCCCCTCCCAGACCCATGGGACTGCAATCGACCGCGCGACTGTTGGGTTATCGAACGCCGATTTGACAGGAGCCAAGTGTTCACTATATGTTCTATTGCGTTCAAATTTTGGAGGTGTTTCGGGATCGCAGGCTTTAAAAAGCTGGGGTTCGTTCAGGAATTGTTTTGAATTGCATAGCGACGATATGCATCATCACGCTGCAATGTGATGCATTTCGATGAACAAGCTGGCCCTCCCGAAGAAGCCCCGCACGACTGCCACGCTGACGGCAGAACAAGGCCGCCTGCTCCGGCTCATGGCCGAGCGGCAGAAGGTCTCTGTGTCTTGGCTGATTCGGCACGCGGTAGAGCGGCTGATTGAAGAAGAGAGTAAGGGCCTTCAGCTGCCCTTGGATATGCCTGTGCGCGGCATGAAGAAAGATTGAGGCCGGGACGATGTCCGAGACCGTATCCCGCACCCATCAAGACGCACTGTTCTGCCTTGATCTTTTCTCCGGCGCCGGGGGCTTTTCCGAGGGCTTCCGGCAGGCGGGTTTTCATACCGTCGCCGCTACCGACATAGACCCCTCAGCAGGCGCGACGTACGATCTCAACCATCGCAAGCACGGCACCGCGTTCATCCTTGGCGATATCTCTCGCCGCGAAGTTCGGGAAGAAATATTTGCCGCAGTCGGCACGCAGGAACTCGACGTAATCATCGGCGGGCCGCCGTGCCAAGGCTTCTCACAGGTTCGCAATCACGCCCGGCTTATCGAGCATCCATTAAACCGGCTTTACCGGGATTACGTTTCCGTCATCGGCAAACTTCGGCCGCGTACGTTCGTCATGGAAAATGTACCTGGTCTCGAAAACCTCGCCGGAGGATTGGTCCGCGCTCAAATTCTTGAGGATCTTACGCTTGACGGTGAATACCGCGTCGAATGCAGGGTGCTGGATGCGGCTGCGTTTGGCGTACCGCAGAATAGGCTGCGAATTCTTTTCATTGGCGTGCGCCGTGATCTTGGGATTGCACCTCGCTTCCCGGAGAGCCCTTTTTCGAACTCGATTCCCATTCTCGACCGGAAAGCATCCGGAAGCCGCTGGTCGTATCGCCACCGGAAGTCTCCCGAGACTGTGCGCTCGTTGGCGAAATTGCTCGATCCCGCATCCGTCGCACTTGTGACCGTCGAGCAGGCGATCGGTGATCTCACATGGTTGCGCCCTAACGCTAAGCTTGTGCGAAAGCCTTCGAATGATCCGATTGAGTATGAAGCTGCGCCAACCTCGGCGTATCAACGGGCACGCCGCGGTAAAGCAAAAGAACTCTTCAACGCGGATGTTCCCTCAATACGGGAAGATACGGTCAAGCGTTTGCGCAGCATTCCCCAAGGTGGAAACTTCCGCGATCTCCCTGAAGAGCTTGCGGCCCGCTATCTCTCCGGGAAAAAATGGGGACCGGAACTCGGCCGCGAGACCTTGAGCCGAAAGTACTTCTTCGCGTACCGGAAACTCCACCCAGCCTATTTCAGCTGGACGCTCAACACGAAAGCGGATTGCGTTTTTCACTATGGCACACCGCGCGCACTCACCGTTCGCGAGTTTGCGCGATTGCATTCGTTTGACGACACGTATCACTTCCTGGCGGGCGACCGCCACAGCCGTTACCGCCAAATCGGCAATGCTGTTCCCCCACTCTTTGCCCAAGCGATTGGCCGCACGATTTCAGCTATCTTGAGCGATGCTGATAAACTCGCGGCATCCCACTCCCGGCAATTAGAGCTCCCCATACCGGCCCCGCATGTCGGTGAGAAAGTCGGATAGCGACTGGAGCTTGCCGGTTCCAACCCACGGCTCAAGCTCCTTGAACCGCTCGCCGTGCGTTTCTCGAAGAAGCGGTAAGCATACGTGATACATGTTGTGAAAAATGTATCCGCCCTCGCTACCAGGCATGGCTTTCGCCACGTTCTTAAGGCGCGCAATATCGAATTCATTTGTAATCAGCGCATATGTCAATTCCGTATCTTGCACCTTATTCCTTTGGAATGAGGCGTATTCCGATTGAAATTGCGTCTCGCGATCTTGCCGCATCGACCATTTCGCTGTTGCGATGACGTGCGTTACTTTTCCCTCCACAATCGCGACATCTGGATGAGGTTCGCGTTTGCGCTTCTCACCCTTTTGCGGGGGTGGCGCACGCCGGAATCCCGGCAGTTTTGAGACCGGTTGCCGGAGCGCAAGTTTCTCAATGGGGACTTTAGACACGCGCTGCAGAAGGATCAGCAGCAGATCCTCTAGCCCTTCGCCAAGCGCATTTTTCCGCTTATTCCCGATCGTGAAGAAGTCGCGGCTCAGCACTTCTATTTTCCGAGAGACTGCGAGGGCTTTGTCGTCCGCAAGGCCCTCCCCGCGCAGCACCCCTTGGACGGCCGAGATCAACTCGGATTCAGTTTCGCTGTCTATCGGCTCCTCGGCCTGCCGCCGCTTCAACTCGGCGACGCATCCTTTGAAAAGAATATCGATTAAGTCGGGCAGTTCTTTCGGTGTAATCTTCCACCGCTCGCAAAGCAGCTCGGTAAAGCGGACGGCGCGGCTGTGGAAGACACCGCCAGGCTGCATGTGATTGGAATCGTAGATGTGCGCGAGACCCGCACCGACGTTCATCCACAAAAGGCACCGGTACACGTGCTCCCACGCGTTCGATTCGGTGACTTCGCCCGCCTCGGCAAAATAGCCCTCCAGCACACGCATACGCGTGCCCTGCCCAAACGGTGTATCTTGCGCCATCAGGTCCGGTCCCTGCGCCCAATGCCCGCGAATCAGCGGGACCTTTTTCACTTGAGTACCGCACCCAACGGGAAGAGTCTCGCGTTATGGACAAACTGACGCCCGAACGCCGCTCCGAAAACATGCGGCGCATCAAGAGCAAGGACATGAAGCCCGAGCTGGCGGTGCGACAGCTCGTGCATCGTTTAGGTTATCGATACCGCCTCCATCGGGCGGACCTTCCGGGCAAGCCCGATTTGGTGTTCGGCCCGAGGCGCAAATTGATTTTCGTCCACGGATGCTTCTGGCACGGGCATGATCGTGAGGGATGTCTTGATTCCCGGCGACCGAAATCGAACACCGAATATTGGACCCCGAAACTCAGTCGCAACAAGCAGCGGGACGCCGAGCGAGTAGCAGCGCTCCAGTCGATGGGTTGGTCTGTTCTCACAATCTGGGAATGCGAAACAAAAGACCTGCAGGAAGTTGAGAAGCGAATAAGGCGTTTTCTCGCCTAGCTCAGCGTGCGTTGAGACGGCGATAGTATCGCTTCACTGGCGGTGTGACCCCGGTGTCCTGCCACGTAAAGCAATCCGCCAGATCATCGATCGCCTGAAGCACCCCCAACAGTGCATGGGCGTTGAATGGTGTGCCAGCTCCGGTTTCGTAATGACTCACGAAGTTGCCGACGATTGACGGCACGTGCGTATTCTTGATGTCGTTGATTTGCGCGGCCGTCAGTACGCAACGGTTCGCGGCTTGATACAAATCCACCGCGTCTATAATGGCATCGAGATACGTCGATAGCGTCCTCTTATCGCCACGTGTGGCATAGTCTGGCGGGCACGGTATTTCGAGCTTCGAGATAATATGCCCGAGCTTGAATTCGAGATATTGGCGCAGAAAAGGCGCTCCCAGATCGATCTGTCCGGCACTCAGTTGGCTGTGCGCAAGTACTTTCAGTCGATCCGCCTCTTGCGCGGAAATCATCACACGTCCGACCGGCGGCATTCCCTGCAGTTTCTGATGGTGCCAGTCTTTTGTTCCGTTCTGCCTGTCAAAGTACTTTTCTAGAGCCGTATCGTGGCTGAGAATGATGAACTGCAAACCGTCCGGATTCGCCGGCTGTTGCAGCTTTGTCCGGATCGCTTCCATCAAACTAAATTGGTGTCCAGCATCGAAACTCGACGTCACGTCATCAAGGATCACGAAGCGCGGCGCTCCTTTGTAGCGCGTGGCAGACGCAAGAAAGATCGACGCTGCCACCGCATTGCGGTAGCTTTCCGAAAGCACTGCGCGGGCGTTGACATTGGCTTGTCCGTGAAAATTTGCGAGAGTCAGGTCGATATTCTCACTTCCCGCAGCGCGCTGAAGCGTCGGCCGGACATCGGGGCCGCCGCGAACAAGTGATCCAAAGAGACCCTGATACTCGGTCTCACAGCCAGCGATCCGCGTATTTGCGAGCCCCGTTTCCGCAGCGCTGAAGACCTGCGCAGCCGACCCAATAAACTTTCGCCATCGCTCACGGAGCGCCAGCGCTCGCTTACGCTCCGCCAGAGCCGTTGCGGTTTTACCATACGAATTAATCGCGTCGCAAAACTGCCTGACGTTCGCGATAGTCCTCGCCACGGCGACGAGGGACGGCGGGAGAGTCTTCTCGATCTCCGCAAGTTCAGTGCGTACACCAGAGAGCACTTGCTCTCGCTTGGCCTCAAGCTCTTCCAGCCGAGCGAAGACCGTGTTGATCTCTGCCGTCGCCAGTGAGTGACTGCGCGCTGCCTGCATGATCGTCGCGTGCATACGTTCGGCAACGGGCACCGCCAGCGTGTTCGCCGTTTCCAATCGTCCCAACCGGGCGATACTTGCGGCAGCTAGGATGGCTGTCTCGATTGCCTCGTTCGCAGCGTCGGCGGCGGCGTATTGCGCGATGCGCTCTTGAAGGTGCTCGGCCAAATTCTTCGTCAGTGTCGATTCGCACACCGGGCATCGCTTTGGGTCAGGCCATCCCGCGTCGTCGATAACTACCCTGGCCTTCTCGTACAGTTCCCGAAGCAGAGGGCTACCGACCTTGGCAAGGGCCGTATCGCGATCAGCTGCGGCCTTCACGAGCGCAGCCCGTTCCGTCTGTTCCGAAGCGGCGGGTGCGAGATTGCCCAGATCAGTTATCGATTGTCGTAGTTCGACTTGCCGCTTCCGACCTGTACCACCTTCTTCTTTCTCGATCACTTTCTCGGCCGCAGCTAAATCCACCTGCCGCACGTCGAGGGACCCCACAACCGATTTCAAAATCTCGAGGCCCTGCAGCGCGGATGAGACGGTCTTGCACAGGGCCTCGACATCGTTGAGGTCTGCCGCCGTCTGGCCGGTGATTTCAGCGTATGCCGTCAGAGCACGTGCGGACGCTTCCACCATTTCGCGCTCACGCGCCGTAATTTCTGCCTCAATCTTTCTGATGTCGAAGTCAGTATTAAGGGTCCGCGTGTCGGCGGCGCCTTCAAGCGCCTGCCGCAGACCAGAGTAATTGCTGAGCCCGACAAGCGATGCGAATGACCGCCCGCGCTCCAACGCTGATGCGTCGATGAATTCCGCAAATTTTGCGTAATCGACTAGCACGAAGTCTTCGCGCAAGCTCTTGAGAAATCCCTCTGGATCGGATTGGCCTGAGGGCGAACTAACCGTGCGCACCCCGGTCCTCGTCCTCTCGACCTTGATCACGACCTTGCGCGAACCGTCGTCCGGCTCGAACGTCAGGACAACCACCGCATGGCCGGAGGGATGGAAGCGATTTATGATGTACGAATCGGGTCGTTCCGCAGCCTGGAGCTTCGCGAGACGAGGCACTGTCCCAAAGATTGCGAAGTGTATCGCCTCGAATATCGATGTCTTCCCGACTCCATTTGGAGCAGCGACCGAGTTCACCGCAGCGGGCTTCAACTTGATGACGAGGGGGTCGCCGTCGTTGTTAATTCCGCGGAAACCCTCGACCGATATTTCGCACAGGTAGTACCGCGTCATGGCTTGCCTTCGATCGGCGCAGGCAGCGCTTCGAGCGCCTCGACGACGGCAGCATTGAATTCCCCGCGGCGGGCTCGCATCCGGGTCGGATCACCGTCTCCCAGCAGAACGTCCAGATTATCAAAAAGAATGGCAGCGCATTCCGGATCAAGTGCTGACACGTGGGTCTTGAATGCTGCCACGTTCTCGTCGAGTGGCTTTTCTGGGTCGAATTGGAAAGTCATAAATGGCACTCGGGATAGGTGTATATTCCTTATTGTTCACCCTCCGATGGGATTAGGTCAAGCACTTCAAGCGCGGCGAACACGGTTTCGCGCTGGACTCTGCTCTTTAACAGTAGAGAAACCCGCGCCTCAAGCGGCGCGGGTCAGGTTCTGAAGGTACGGCTCCCAGCTCTTCTCAACAGCGTCCCGCATCTCTGGCAGATACCGGGCGAGGTTATAAACCTCGGCAACGGCGCTCACGATGCTGTCGGCCTTGTTTCCGATGCTGCCCATCGTGTGGTTCAGTAGTTTCTCGACGACGTGCGGCGGCACTTTCATTTCCGCAAGCATGGTGGCGAACGTCCGGCGCAGATCATGGAGCGTCCATCCCTCGACGCCATCCCCCAGGTTCTTCTTGTACTTGCTCCAGCCCGATATCGGCCGCTCGTCCGACACCGCCGACGGGAATAGAAGATCGGTGCTGTTCCGTCGCGGGATGGCGTCGAGGATCGCGGCTGTCATGTCGCCGTAGGGGAAGGTGTGCGCCCGGCCGTTTTTCGTGACCCACTCGGGCAATGTGATTAAGCGGTCCTTTTCGTTAATCCACGGCCAACGCAGATTCGCGGTCTCGCCTTTTCGCTGACCATTCAAGATCAGCAGTTGCACGACGGTGCCGTACGGATAGCCAACGGCCCCGGCAGCGTCCCAGACCTTTTTCAGTTCATCCGGTTTCAGGATGCGTTTGCGGCCCCTGCCCTGTCCGACCTTCACGCCTTCGAGCGGCGAGTGCGGGATGTAGCGGCGGGGCGGCTGGACGCACCAACGCAGGAATGTTCGGGCGACTGCGAGGCAGTGTGACTTCTCCGAGACCTTGAGCTTGGCTGCGATCGCGGACACGTCCTCGTATTCGATCTCGGATAGCTTCTTCTTGCCGAGCTTCGGCAGGAGGTATTTGTCGAGGATGCGGTTGTAGTCGCGCTGGGTGCGCGGCTTCTTCGACTTGATGGCCTCTTTGTATTCATCGCACGCGGCGGCGAACGTCATCTTGGAATGCTTGGTCGGCTCTTCCGTGAGGAGTTTTTTCGCCTCCTTGCGAGCATCCGCAAGCGACATGGCGGGATAGTGGCCGATCCGAACCCGCTGGCGCTCCACACCGCGCATGACAATCCACGTCTTGCGATTTTTGCCGACACGGATTCCGAACGCGGGAGTTGTTTCATCAAAATAGGTGCCGGGCGTTTTGAGACGCGACACCACGATATCTGTGAGGTGTGCGACAGGCATTTTTTGGCTCCGATTTGGCTCTCAAAGTGCATGAGTAGAGGTGATTTGCTGTGAGACAGCATATCACGCCAAAATCGGATAAGCTTTTGATTTTATTGAGAAAATGAGACGCTATGTGCTGCTATGTAACAGCGTCGCTCAGTTTTAGGAAACCGCCGCTCTATCCGGCTGAGCTACGGGACCGCGGAACCCGTGGGTACGGGTTCGGCCCCTCATAGCAGAGCAGGATGCGGTTCGCCAGCCGCAAGGCGGACGAGATCACCTGCAAGCTGAGCAAGGCGGTCGTACAATGCGCCCAGGTCCCTCGTGTCGGAGTCCCTCTTGGCGGAGCAGCCCACATGATCGAGAGCATCAGCGCCATCACGCTCGGCACCCATGACATGGCATGCGCCGTGCACTTCTACCGCTCGCTCGGGTTCGAGCTTCTCTATGGCGGCGAAGCCGCAGCATTCACGAGCTTTCGCGCCGGCAGCGGCTATCTCAACCTGACGGCGCAGCCGGACGACAAGCGCTGGTCCTGGTGGGGCCGCGTCATCTTCTACGTGGCCGATGTCGACGAGACCTACGCGCAGGCGCGCGCTGCCGGGTGGCAGCCGTCGACCACGCCGCGCGATGCCGAATGGGGCGAGCGCTACTTCCACCTCACCGACCCCGACGGCCATGAACTCAGTTTCGCACGGCCGTTGTCCTGACCGAATAAGTCGCATCTGCTGACGTTCCAACGCGCAAGTAGCGCTGTCTCGGCCGCTGTGGCAAGCTCGGCGCGGTTTCCTCAAGTTCTAACCAAGGAGGACGACCATGGTAACCTATGTTGTGCTGGGGAGCTTCACGGATCAGGGCGTCCGCAACGTCAAGGACTCGCCGAAGCGGGCCGAGGCCTTCAAGGAGATGGCCAAAACGTTCGGCGTGACTGTGAAAGAGATCGTCTGGACGCAGGGACGATATGACGTCGTGACCTTTCTCGAGGCTCCAGATGAGGCTTCCGCGATGTCGCTCAGCCTCAGTCTCAGCGCACTCGGCAATGTCCGCACCGAAACGCTGCGCGCGTTTTCGGCGGCGGATATGACAAAGATCGTTGGCAAGATGCTCTGACGCTCAGGCCCGCGCGAGCGCACCGGACCTGACATCGGACTTGCCACCGGACCTGGGATGGCAATCCCGGGCAAGGGCCTCTCATGCCCTGATATTGTTGTCCTTCACCACCTTGCCCCAATAGGCGACCTGCCTGTCGAAGAAGGTCTTGAAGGCGGCGCCGTCCTGGAGCAGCAGCGTCATGTGCTGGGTGTCCTTGAGCTGAGCGGCGGTCGCGGGCTCGCTCAGGATCTCCTTGGATGCCGTCGCCATGGCCGCGACCACGTCCGGCGGCGTGCCCGCGGGCGCGAAGATGCCCCACCAGGCCAACGTCTCGAAATCGGGAAAGCCAGCCTCGATCGCGGTCTGCGTGTCCGGCAGGGCCGGCAGCCGCTCGCGGCCGAGCTGCAGGATCGGGCGCAGCATGTTGGTGCCGAGCTGGGCGGCGACCAGCGCAGCCGATCCCGCGATGAGATCGACATGGCCGCCGAGCACGTCGTTCATGGCCGGCCCGCCGCCGCGATAGGGCACATGCATGATCTCGACCCCGGCTTTGCTGCCGAGCACGGTCATGGCGAGATGGCCGAGCGTGCCGATGCCGACGGAAGCGTATTTCACCGCGCCGGGCGTCGCCTTGCAGGCGGCGACCACGTCGGCAAAGCTCTTGTAGGGACGGCCGGCGCCGGCGGCGATCACGTAAGGCGCGGTGCCGATCAGCAGCACCGGCATCAGCTCGCGCTCGACATCGACCGGAGGCTTGTCGAGGATCGACGGGATCACCGCATGGGAATCGAACGTCACCAGGAACGTCGAGCCGTCCGCCGGGCTCTTGGCGACCTGCGCCGCACCGAGCGCACCGGCCGCCCCCGATTTGTTCTCGACCACGACGATGCGGTTGAGCTTGGTCTGCAGGTTGCTCTGCAGCAGCCGCGCCATGGCATCGGTCGAGCCGCCCGGCGGAAACGGCACCACCAGCGTGATCTTCGAGGCCTGCGCGCTCGCCGGTGCCATCGCGAGGATGGCGGGCGCAGCCAGCAGCGCCCGTCGTGTGATCGTCATGGTCCCCTCCCTTTGTTTCCGCGCCTGGCTTTTGCTCTTTGGCGCTTAGGTCATTCCGAAACCCGAACCCGCTTTTCTGTATTCTGGCCGAGGCGGACTGAAGATGTCCAGCACGCGGGCGCCCTCAGGGCCGGCGCGCATGGTGTGCGGCACGTTCCCTGGCGTGCGCCAGAAATCGCCCTTTTTCACCGGAATTTCCTCATCGCCCTGGACCCGGATGGCGGAGCCGTCGAGCAGCACGCCCCACTGCTCCTCGGGATGATGGTGCAGCGAACCTTGCGCATGCGGCGCCAGCGTCACCACCGACAGCATCGCCTGCTCGCCGGAGAAGATGCGCGTGGTCACGCCGGCTGCGAGCTCGCGGAACAGCCCGTCGCTGGTATCGTCGAGATTGTGGAATTCGTCCTTCTGGCTCACGCCATCCTCCCTACATTTTCTCTGGTCAGGCTTTGCCATACGAGCCCTGATAGCGGCCCTCGCGGATCGCCTTCATGGTCTCCTCCTCGCGCGCGACCTGGGTGCGGACCGCGTCCAGCAGGGCGGCGGCGCCGGCGGCGGGAAACGACACCACGCCGTCCTCGTCGCCGACGACGATGTCGCCGGGCGCAATCACGCTGCCGCCGATCGTCACCGGCACGTTGATCTCGCCGGGGCCGTTCTTGTACGGGCCGCGATGGATCACAGCGCGGGCGTAGCAGGGAAAGTCGTCGGCCGCGAAGGCCGCGACATCGCGGATCGCGCCGTCGATGACATAGCCTTCCGCTTTGCGCCATTGCGCGATGTTCTTCATGATCTCGCCGACCAGCGCGCGGGTCTCATCGCCGCCGCCATCGACCACGATGACGTCGCCGGGGCCGACCAGCTCGAGCGCGCGGTGGATGGCGAGATTGTCGCCGGGACGGGTGCGCACGGTGAAGGCCGTCCCCACCAGCTTGCCGCCGCGATGATAGGGTTTCAGCCCCACCGCGCCGGGCAGCCGGGCGAGATTGTCTGAAATGACCGAGGTCGGCGCCCCCCTGAAACCTTCGATGATCTCGGCCGGCGGCTTGGGCACGCTGTTCGCTGCGATCGTGATCGTCATGTCAAAGAGTCCTTTCGTGAATTTTCTTATTCGGCATGCGCCGACGCCTTCGCCGGCAAAATCCGGAACGCGCGCCCTTCCTTCATCCACGCCGCGCGCTCGTCGCGCAACAGCGTTCTGCGAACCTTGCCTGAATCATCGCGCGGCGGGGCGCTGACGAATTCGAAGCTCTCGGGATGCTTGTAGCGGCTCAGCCGGTCCTTGAGGAAATCCGCCATGCCGTCAGCGATGGCCTGGCCGTCCGCATCGGGCTCCGGCTCGATGATGGCATGCACGCGCTGGCCCAATTCCGGATCTGGCAAGCCCACGACGACGCTGGAGCGCACGCCGGGGCAGGCAGAGACCGCGGCCTCGACCTCGGCCGGATAGATGTTGGCGCCGCCACGCAGCACCATGTCGGCGAGGCGGTCACCGAGATAGAGATAGCCTTCCGCATCCAGCCGGCCGATATCGCCGAGCGACTCCCAGCCGTCAGCGCGGCGTTTCGGCTCGGCACCGAGATAATGATAGGTGGCGTCCTTGCCGTCATTGTTGAGGAAGTAGATCTCGCCGGTCTCGCCCGGCGCGACATCGTTGCCGTCCTCGCCGATGATGCGAAGCTTCGCCATGTCGCCGATCTTGCCGACCGAGCCCTTGTGCATCAGCCATTCCGTGCCTGATATGATGCAGGCGCCCTGGCGCTCGGTGCCGCCATAGAGCTCCCAGATCCGCTCAGGTCCGAGCCAAGCGATCCAGTTCTCCTTCAGCCAGGGCGGCATCGGAGCTGCCATGTGGAAGACTGTCTGCAGGCTCGCTACGTCGTAAGAGTTGCGCACGTGCTCCGGCAGCGCCCAGATCCGGTGCATCATGGTCGGCACGAAATTGACCCATTGCACGCGCTCGCGTTCGATCTGGCGCAATGTCTCCTCGGCGTCGAACCTGGTCAGGCCCGTAAGCTTCCCGCCCGCAAACAGCGCATAATGCGACACGATGAACGGCGCATTGTGGTAGAGCGGACCGGGATTGAGCAGCGAGACGCCGAAGGGAATGTTGAGCGGCGGCACGGCGACGGTGTCGGTGACAGCCGGATGATGATCGAGAATCACCTTCGGTCGCCCGGTCGAACCGCCTGAGGTCATGGCCTTCCAGTAGCGCGCCACCGGCGGATTGAGCGGCTCGTCCGAAAAGCCTTCCGGCACGAAATCCGCAGGCAGGCGGTTCGGCGCGTTCCAGTCTGCCTCGCCGCCGACCACCAGCGCCGGCTTGAGAATGTCGAGCACCGCGGCGGCTTCGCCGCGCGGCAGCCGCCATGACAGCGAGGTCGGCGTCGCTCCGCATTTCCAGACCGCGAAGGAGGTCTCGAAGAACGCGTTGCCGTTGGGCAAACCGATCGCGACGAAATCGCCGGGCTTGACGCCCTTGGCCGCAAACGCCCGCGCGCGCCGGTTGGCGCCGCGCTCGAGCTCGTCCCATGTCAGCGTGTCCTGTCCATGACGGACGGCGATCGTGCCTTGCGGTTTGCGTTCAGCGTACCAGCGCGGCACGTCGGACAGGGGGAGCAGCATCAGGCGTTTCCACTTCGTTTCCACATCGTTTTCTTGGCGTCGCCGCAGAGAGTGAGGCGCTCGCAACATGAGTGTAACAGCCTGTCGGCACGGCGCTGTGACTCCTGCGCCACGTCAAGCACAAAATGTCAGCATTCCAGCCATGAAATTCCAGGGTTCCATGGGTGACAAGGCGGCGATAAAGGGGCAAAAATCCGACTCGACTCAGTTCGGGTTGAGTTTCGCAAGGAATGCTCTCGTAGAATGTCGGCCGTCGTTACATCGCCTCGTGCAGCGCTGCTTCTCGTTGCCGCAGCAGGCTTTTTCCTGCTGACGCATACGGATGCCGAGGCGCAATGGTGGAAACGTGCGCCGGTCGATTTCGAGGAATGCGCCGACGCCGCCGAGAAGGCCGCAACCAAATCCGAGAAGACCGCCGCGCTTGCCGATTGCAACGCCAAGTTTGCCGGCCGCCGCAAGCCGGGCGGCGGCTATTCCTATTACGACTTCCTTCAGGATCGCACCTTCGACATCGCCGGCCCCAATCCGACGCCGGAGGAACAGAAGAAGATCGACGAAGCCTACACCGCCTATCTCGCCAATCAGCGCCGCAGCAATGAAGTGGCCCGAGCCACGGCGCGCCAGCAGCGCGAGCAGCAAGAGCAACAGGTGCAGCAGCTTCAGCAGGTCGCGCTGCGAACCGAAGTCGAGCGCGTGCCTATCCCGGTCGAGCGGCCGAAGGTCCAGCAGGCCGCAGGTGCGAGGCCAAAGAGCGCACCCTGCACCAAGGGCTCGTTCTCCTGCGAATGGCCGCGGCTATCGGAAAGCCTGAACGATCTGAAGAAGCTGTTCAACCCGACACCGAGCAAGCCCGCGAAGAAGGGGTGAGTTTCTCGGCTTTCGTTCCGCTGCTGCGGCAAACTCCGCTGTCGTCCCGGACAAGCGCGCCTCAAGCGCGCGTAGATCCGGGATCCATAGCCACCGAATTGAATTTGGCGAAGACTCGGAGTTACCAGCCTCGCGTCACAACTCCTCCCTGTGGTTATGGGTCCCGGATCGGCGCGCGCTTGAGGCGCGCTTGTCCGGGACGACGGCGGAGGGTGTGGACTCAGTCTGGATGCTTCTTCTTGCTGCGCTTCGGCGCATTTGCCGGCGCAGTCACTACGGGCGAACCACCCAACTGCGACCTGCTCTCCTGCAATCGCCTGTCATAGCCGGGAGAGTTCACGACCGTCGGCGGCCTCGCATGGGCGAGCGCCGATGCGCCGCAGAACGCGGCCAGCGCGATCCCGATCATCAGACAACGCTTCATCGCGTTCCTCCTTCACTCACGCCGCCCCGCGGATCTGCTGCGGCGTCAGCCGCGGCGGGCCCTTGCCGGCCGCCTCGGCTTGCTTGATCAGCGCAACAATGCGGCGCATCAACGGCACGCCGACATTGTTTTGCTCGGCGAGCGCGATGACCGCACCCTGGAGATAGTCGATCTCGGTCGTGCGGCCCTGCTTCAGATCCTGCCACATCGAGGAGCGCGCCTCGGGATCGATCTTCATCGTGCGTCCCAGGATCACGGTGAAGATCGCATCCGGCAGCCGCAGCAGGGTCGGAGACCAGCTCATCGGGATCGGCGTCGACGAAACCGGCACGATGCCGGCGGCCTTCAGCACGGCCAGCCCCTCTGCCATCTGGTCGGCGAACAATCTGCGCCAGTCGCGGTTCGCCAATTGCGCAGCGAGCGGCAAGTCCGACAGCGCGCTGAGCGCATTGTTCAGATTGATGATCAGCTTGCCCCATTGCACGCCGGTGATGTCACCGCTCGCGCGCACCATCAGGCCTGCGACCGAGAGCGCGGCGGCCGTGTTCTCAGCGTCCTCTCCGACATGGATGTCGCCGGAGGTCGAGCGGTGGAAACGGCCCTCGCCCATCGCGATCACGTTGAACGGGACCATGCCGGCCAGCACGCGGCGGCCGCCGAGCCGCTCGCGCAGCACCGCGACATTGCCGATGCCGTTCTGGAGCGAGACGATGACGGCATCCTGCGGCGCATGCTGCGCGATCTGGTCCGCGACAGCGGCGGTGTCGGCGCTCTTCACCGTCACCAGCACGATGCCGGCGCTGTGGAAGATCGCAGGATCCTCTGACAACGCGAGCTGCCCCGCGCCAAGCCTCTTCTCGGAGCCGTCGAAATCGGTCAGAAGCAGGCCGAACCGCTCGATCTCGGTCTTCACCCGCGGCCGCACCAGCAGCGCGACGCGGCGGCCGGCAGCGGCCAGCATGCCGCCGGCGAAACAGCCGATGGCGCCGGCGCCGGCCACCACGATCGGTCGATCCGTAACCACTGAGCTCGCTCCCCTGAATGACCGGCCTTCGATAGCAGAGGCGCGGCCGGCAACCAATCGCGTCGCATCCGACTTGTAACGGTCATGAGTGCCCCATATGCTCTCGCGCCGGGGGCAGTCAGCGGCGAGCGCTCGCCGAACGAGAACGCCAAAGGAGAGCACCATGGGTCTACTCGACGTCCTCAACGGCATGCAGAACGGCCCGCGCGGCCCCAGCATGCCGAGCTCCGAGAAATCCTCCGGCGGCATGTCGCCGATGACCATGGCGCTGCTCGGCCTGCTCGCCTGGAAGGCGTTCAAGCATCTGACGGCCGGCCAGCCCGGTGCGGCGCCTGCCCCGCAGCAACGCTCACCGCTGCCGCCTCCCACGCCTGCCAATACGAGCAACAGCACGCTCGGCGGCAATAGCGGCGGCCTCAGCGATCTGCTCAAGGGCGGCCTCGGCGGCCTGCTCGCGGGCGGCGCGGCCGGCACCGTGCTCAGCGGCGGGCTCGGCGATCTCCTCAACCAGCTGCAGCAGAGCGGCCAAGGCGACACTGCGAATTCCTGGGTCGGCAAGGGCGAGAACAAGCCGATCGCACCGGGCGATCTCGCCAGCGCCCTCGGCGCCGACCAGATCGACAGCCTGTCCGCCCAGAGCGGGCTGTCACGCGAGGAGCTGCTCTCCGGCCTCAGCCAATATCTGCCGCAGGTGATCGACCATCTGACTCCGGACGGGCGGCTGCCGACCGAGAACGAACTCTCGGGCCGAATCTGAAGCCGTTCTCGGAAAGGGGAGCACACTCATGAGCATGGGCGGCCTGTTGTGGATCATCGTCGTCGGCTTCGTCGCCGGCCTCATCGCGCGCTGGCTGGCGCCGGGGCCGAACAATCCGAGCGGCTTCATCCTCACCACCATCCTCGGCATCGCCGGCGCCTTTCTGGCGACCTTCGTCGGCCAGGCCATCGGCCATTACAGCCCCGACCAGGGCGCCGGCTTCATCATGGCCACGGTCGGCGCAGTGGTGGTGCTGTTCATCTGGCACCGCCTGGTCGCGAGCGGCGTGATAAAAGGCTGAACACACTCGCTGTCGTCCCGGACAAGCGCGCCACAAGCGCGCGCAGATCCGGGACCCATAACCACAGGGAGTGGTTTGACGAAGACTCGGAGTTACCAGTCTTCGTCAAACCACTCCCTGTGGTTATGGGTCCCGGCCTTCGCCGGGACGACACCTGTGTGTGCCGCACCAGCCGCGCCAATCACGTAATCAAATGCATCCCCGCATCCATCCGCACGACCTCGCCGGTCATGTTGCTGGAGGCCGGCATCGCCAGGAAGCAGACGAGCTGGGCGATGTCCTCTGCCGATGATGCGACCTTCAGCGGCACCTTCGCCACCACGCTGTCGCGCACCTGCTTTGCCTGCGCCTCGCCACGCCCCTTGGTGAACCAGGGCGTGTCGATATAGCCGGGGCAGACCGTGTTGACGCGGATCAGCGGCGCCAGC
The DNA here is from genome assembly GCF_018130245.1 of Bradyrhizobium sp. SZCCT0231. Classification (GTDB taxonomy): domain Bacteria; phylum Pseudomonadota; class Alphaproteobacteria; order Rhizobiales; family Xanthobacteraceae; genus Bradyrhizobium; species Bradyrhizobium japonicum_F. The sequence goes on along the minus strand of NZ_JAFCKP010000014.1, from coordinate 121,595 downwards.
GCGCGCGACAGCGACAGCGTCATGGTGTTGAGCGCGCCTTTGCTCGCGGCATAGGCGATCGACGAACCGACGCCGCTGATGCCGGCGACCGAGGAGACGTTCACGACCGCCGATGGCCGCCCTGAAGCCTTCGCACCGGCCTCGAGCAGGCTGCGCGCGGCGCGCACCATCTGGAACGGGCCGATGGTGTTGACGCCATAGAGCCGCTGGAAATCTTCAGCCAACAAGCCGTCGAGATCGGCGTGGGCGACATGCTTGGTGGTGCCGGCATTGTTGATGAGGATGTCCAGTCGGCCCCAGCCGCTGGCCGCCGCGACGATCTTGCGGCAATCCTCGTCCTTCGAGACGTCGCCCTGCGCAACCAGCACCTCCGCCGCGCCGGCCTTGCGGCAGAGCTCAGCCGTCGCCTCGGCTTCCTTCTGGCTCGACGAATAGTTGATGACGAGCCGCGCCCCGCTGCGCGCCAGAATTTCCGCGGTTGCCGCGCCAAGGCCTGAGGCAGACCCCGTCACGATTGCGCACAGATTGTCCTTGGCCATCCTGATTTCCTTCCCCGTGGCTCTGATCTTCCGCGCCTTGTTTAGCGAGTTTGCCGCGCCCTGCAAATCGAGCAAACTCCGCTAAGCGGAATTAGCATTTCTTGAAGCCTGCCCCCATGCCGGCGCCGCAGATGGACCTGCGATCAACGCTTGTCAGGGCCATGGCTTTTTCCGATCATCGGGCGCAAGAAGAACCTGCGCGCCGGCCCAAGGAGGCGGGACGCGCCAATGGCAAGACACGGGGAACGCTGTGGCGGAGAGTGACAATATCGTCGTCGAGACCGCGGAGAAGATCTTCGCCGATCTCGCCGATCCGCAAACCATCAACAACGACAAGAAGAATTCCTGGCAGGCGCCGCTGTGGCAGGCGCTGAGCGAAGCCGGCCTGCCATTGTCGTGGGTGCCCGACGATCTCGGCGGCTCCGGTGCCAGCCTCGCCGACGGTTTTGCCTTGCTGAACGCCGCCGGCCGCTTCGCGGTCGCGGTGCCGCTGGCCGAGACCATGCTCGCAGGCTGGCTGCTCGCACAGGCCAGGATCGCATCGCCCGAGGGCGAGATGACGATCGTGCCGGCGGGCCCGAAGGATCGCATCAGCCTCGATGCCGATGGCGCGCTCTCCGGCCGCGCCCGCGGCGTGCCCTTCGCCAAGGCGGCGAGACATTTTGCGGTGCTGGCGCACGGCAAGGATGGCGCGGTCATCGCGCTGGTCGATGCGAGCAAGACGCGGATCGAATCCGGACTCAATGTCGGCTACGACCACAGTGACACCGTCACGCTCGACAAGGTCCAGCCGATCACCATCAAGCCAGCGCCAAAGGGCCTCGACCAGACGATCCTGATGCTGATGGGCGGCGTTGCGCGCAGCCTTCAGATCGCCGGCGCGCTGGAATCGATGCTCGACATCTCGGTGCGCTACTCCAACGAGCGCGTCGCCTTCGAGAAGAAGATCTCGAAATTCCAGGCCGTGCAACACAATCTCGCGCGCCTTGCCGGCGAATCCGCCGCAGCGCTTGCGGCCGCGACCTCGGCCGCCGACGCGATCGCGAACGCCAAGTCGTTCAACGACGAGGTCTATCTCGAAGCCGCCTCCGCCAAAATCCGCTGCGCGGAAGCAGCCGAGAAAGGCGGCGGCATCGCGCACCAGGTCCACGGCGCGATCGGCTTCACCATGGAGCACATCCTGCACCGCTATTCGCTGCGGGCGCTGGCCTGGCGCGACGATTTCGGCTCGGAGAGCTACTGGGCCGTCGAGCTCGGCAAGCTCATAGCAAACCGCGGCGCCGACGAATTGTGGCCGCTCGTGGCTTCGCGCTGATCAGGGGACGACCACAATGACCGCTGCCCTCCGTTTCGATCCGATCCGCCTGCCCGAGAAGTGCGAGCAACTGCGCAAGGAAGTGCGCGCCTTCCTCGCCGAGGAGATCGCCGCCGGCACCTTCGATCCGAACAAGCCCAACCGCGAGGACACCGACGCGCCGGAATTTTCCCGCCGGGTCGGCGCCAAGGGCTGGCTCGGGATGACCTGGCCGAAAAAGTATGGCGGCCAGGAGCGCTCGTTCCTGGAACGTTACGTGGTGACCGAGGAGATGCGCGTCGCCAACGCGCCGACCCGGCGCTTCTTCGTCGCCGACCGCCAGAGCGGGCCGGTGCTTTTGAAATACGCGCCTGAACATATCAAGATGGACATCCTGCCGCGCATCTGCCGCGGCGAGATCTGCTTTGCCATCGGCATGAGCGAGCCTAACTCCGGCTCCGACCTGTTCGCCGCGAAGACGCGCGCGACCAAGACCGACGGCGGCTATCTCATCAACGGCACCAAGATCTGGACCTCGTCGGCGCATATCGCCGACTACATGATCGCGATCTTCCGGACCTCGCCGCCGACCAAGGAGAACCGCCGCCACGGCCTGACGCAGTTTTTGGTCAAGATGAAGCAGCCGGGCATCAAGGTGAACCCGATCGGCCAGATCACCGGCCAGTACGAGTTCAACGAGGTCGTCTTCACCGATCACTTCATCCCTGACGATCACGTGCTCGGCGAGGTCGACGGCGCCTGGAAGCAGGCGACGAGCGAGCTCGCATACGAGCGCTCGGGCCCCGAGCGTTTCCTGGAGACCTATTACGTGCTGACGGAGCTGGTCCGCGCGGTCGGCCCCAACCCGGATACGCGCAGTGCCGAGGGTATCGGCCGCCTCGTCGCGCAGCTCCACACCATGCGGCGCATGTCGGTCTCGGTGGCCGGCATGCTGGAAGCCGGCAAGGAGCCGGTGGTCGAGGCGTCCATCGTCAAGGACATCGGCACGGTCTGGGAGCAGCAGCTGCCGCATCGCGTGCGCGATCTCGCCGCTTTCGTCGAGGAGACCGCGACCAACCGCGAGACGCTGGAGCGGCAGCTCGACTTCGCGATCAAGACCGCGCCGAAACTCACCATCCAGGGCGGCACCACCGAGGTGCTGCGCGGCATCATCGCGCGCGGTTTGGGCCTGCGCTAATTCAATCGAGGATCATCATGAGCACCTACAAAGACATCGGCGTCGAGAAGGTCGGACACGTCGGCACCATCGAAATCCGCCGTCCGCCGCTCAACTTCTTCGACATCTCGCTGATCAACCAGATCGCAGATGCGCTCGACGAGTTCGACCGCGACATCGAAATTCGTGCCTCCGTCCTCTCCGCGCAGGGCAAGGCGTTCTGCGCCGGCGCCAATTTCCAGGATCCGGCGCGGCAGGCGCAGGAAGCGCACGAGGCCGAGAAGAAAGGCGATCCGGCCGACAGTCTCGGCTCGATCAACCATCTCTACATCCAGGCCGTGCGCATCTTCCGCGCCAAGAAGCCGATCGTTGCCGCCGTGCAGGGCGCGGCCATCGGCGGTGGGTTGGGCCTTGCGGTGTCAGCCGATTTCCGCGTCACCTGCCCCGAAGCCCGTTTCTCGGCGAATTTTACCAAGCTCGGCTTCCATCCCGGCTTCGGCCTGACCGTGACGCTGCCCGAGCTGATCGGCAAGAACAACGCCGAGCTGATGTTCTACACCAGCCGCCGCGTCACCGGCGAAGAGGCCTACAAATGGGGCCTCGCCAACGAGCTGGTGCCGCAGGACGAGGTCAAGGCGGCCGCGATGAAGCTCGCCGGCGAGATCGCCGAATGCTCCCCGCTCGGACTGCTCTCGACGCGCGCCACGTTACGCAATGGCCTCGCCGACCGCGTCATGGCCGCGACCAATCACGAGCTCGCCGAGCAGACAAGGTTGCGCGCGACGGAGGATTTTAAGGAAGGTGTGAAGGCGACCGAAGAGCGCCGGGTGGCGAATTTTAGGGGAAGGTGATCGCGGCAGGGTCTCGCCGTGTCCCTCTAGCGCTTCCACAAACTCCCCTGTCGTCCCCGCGAAAGCGGGGACCCATAACCACAGGGAGTGGTTGTAGCGCGAGTTGACAACTCCGAGTCTTCGCCAAACCACTCCCTGTGGCTATGGGTCCCGGATCTGCGCTTCGCTTGTCCGGGACGACAGCGGTATGTGTGGCAACCGCTCAAGCTACAACCCGGAACGTCACGCCGCCCAGCAGAAACTCATTGCCCGCGACCGCGTGCCCCTTTGCCTTGGCGGTATGCAGCACCTGCGCCACGTCAGCCACACGAAACTCCAGCGCGCTCATGATCTCGCTGGCGCCCTTGACGAAGCGGAAGGTCGCATTGGGCAGCTTCAGTTCGGCACCACGACTCGGCGCAATCCCGATGATCTTGCCCCAATGCTCCGCCAGCCCTTGCGGGTCCGGGCTCTGCATCTCCACCGCCGTCAGCGCCTGCGTCACGTCCTTGCGGATGAATTTCTGCCAGTCCGGTCCCGCCGGCGGATAGGCGCCCAGACTATCGTCGCTGCCGTCGGTATGGTTGAACTCGATGAAGGCGGCGCGGCAGTCGCGGGGGTGAAGCTGCACGCCGTGATAGGGCGCATGGTCGATCACGTTGGCGGTGCGCACGCCGAGCGCATTGGCGTTGCGGCCGCGCTCGTCCGGATCATCGCAGCAGAAGATCGCCATATAGCCGCCGCGGCCGCCGGTCTTCTCGATGAAGCGGCCGGCCGTGGTGCCGTCCTTGAAGGGCGCCACGACTTCCAGCAGGACGGTGTCGACCGGGAGCAGCGCGTTCTCCAGACCGTATTTCGCCACATTGCCGTCGCGATAGCAGACGGCGAGGCCCATGATCCTGGCGATATCCGTGATGACAGGCTCGAGCTGCGGCGCGACCAGGCAGATCTGACGCAGCCGGACATAGCGCGCCATCGTCATGCGCCCTTGAAGGTCGGCTTGCGCTTCTCGACGAAGGCCTTTGCGGCTTCCTTGTGGTCCTCGGTGTCGCCGCAACGGGTGTGATGGATAGCCTCGCCGTCGAAACAGTCTTCCAGCGCCAGGTGCTCGGCATTGTTGATGTTGCGCTTGATGAAGCCGAGCGCGATCGAGGGTCCCTGCGCCAGCGACAGTGTCAGCTCGTGGGCCGCGGTGTCGATCTCGGCGTCGGGGACGACCTTGGTCACCATGCCGATCGCATGCGCTTCCCTGGCCGTGAGCACCGGCGACATCAGATAGAGCTCGCGCGCCCGCGCGCTGCCGAGCAGCTGGGTGAGAAAATAGGTGCCGCCGTAATCGCCGGAGAAACCGACCTTGGCGAAGGCGGTGGTGATCTTGCAGGATTCGGAGGCGATGCGCAGGTCACAGGACAGCGCCATCGACAGGCCCGCGCCGGCCGCCGCGCCATCGAGCTGCGCCACCACGGGCTTCGGCATCTGATGCAGGATGCGCGAGACCTCCATGCCGCGGCGGAGGTTTGCGAGCTTCTGCTCGAACGGAAGCGGCGCGCGCCCTGCGGCCATCGACTTGACGTCGCCGCCGACACAGAAAGAGCCGCCGGCGCCCTTGAACAGCACCGCCCGCACCTCGGGATCGTCAGCCGCGCGCCGTGCCGCTTCAACCAGCCCGGCGACCATGTCCGGGTTGAGCGCGTTCTTCCGCTCCGGCCGGTTCATCGTGATGGTGAGCAGCCCGCCTTCGAGCGTTTGCAGGACCATGTCGTTCATGGGACGTCTCCCTTGTGTTTCTTTCGTCATTCCGGGGCGCGCGAAGCGCGAGCCCGGAATCCATATTTCACACCGTCACTGCCGCCCGATGGATCCTCAGGTGCGCAATTGCGCACCATAGCTCTCGCTTCGCGAGCCCGGGGATGACGCTTCATTTCTTCACCAGCGGGCAGCGCGAATACTCGAGCGATTGGAACGCCTCGTTGCCGGGCACGGTGGCGAGCAGCCTGTAATCGTCCCAGCGGCCCTTGGACTCCGACGGCTTCTTCACCTCGAACAGATACATGTCGTGGATCATGCGGCCGTCGTCGCGGATCTTGCCACCCTTGGCGAAGAAGTCGTTGATCGGCGTCTCCTTCATCACCTTGATCACCGCCGCGGCGTCGGTGGTGCCGGCTGCCTTCACGGCTTTCAGGTAATGCGTAACGGAGGAATAGACGCCGGCCTGCGCCGAGGTCGGCACCCGCTTGGTCCGCTCCATGAAGCGCTTCGAGAACGCGCGCGTGTCGTCGTTGAGGTCCCAGTAGAATGCTTCCGCGAGCAACAGCCCCTGCGCGGTCTCCAGCCCGATCGAGTCGATATCGGTGACGAAAGCGAGCAGCGGCGAGACCTTCTGGCCGCCCTTGGTGATGCCGAACTCCGCCGCCTGCTTGATGGCGTTGATGGTGTCGCCGCCGGCATTGGCGAGCCCGATCACCTTGGCCTTGGAGGCCTGGGCCTGGAGCAGGAAGGACGAGAAATCCGACGTGTTGAGCGGATGGCGCACGCTGCCGAGCACCTTGCCACCGGTCTTGGTCACGACGGCGCTGGTGTCCTTCTCCAGATCCTGGCCGAAGGCGTAGTCGGCGGTGAGGAAGAACCAGCTGTCGAGGCCCGACTTCACCGCCGCAAGACCGGTCACATTGGCCTGGCCGTAGGTGTCGAACACGTAATGGATGGTGTAGGGACCGCAGGCCTCGTTGGTGAGACGGATCGAGCCCGGGCCGTTGAACATGATGATCTTGTTGCGCGCCTTGGCGATCTCGCCGGCCGCAAGCGCGGTTGCGGAGGCCGCGACGTCGTAGATCATCTCGACGCCCTGGTTGTCGAGCATGTCGCGGGCGATGTTGGCGGAGAGATCGGCCTTGTTGAGATGATCAGCCGCCAGCACCTGGATCTTGCGACCCAGCACCTCACCGCCAAAATCCTCGACAGCCATTTTGGCCGCAGTCTCGCTGCCGGGACCGGTGATATCTGCATAAAGGCTCGACATGTCGAGGATGCCGCCGATCTTCAGTGGCGGCTTGTCCTGGGCCTGCGCGGCGCTCGCATTGAGGGCAAACGCGGCGGCAAAAATGCCGGACAAAACAGTCTTCATCGAAACGACCTCCTTTATCGCGCCGTACTCTGATGGCGGCTTGGTTATTGCTCTTGCCGCAATCATGCCGCATGCGCGAGAGGGCAGCAAGCGCGGGGTGCTGCAAGCGTACGATTGCCGCGCGCGTTTTCCGCAAAACGGAATGGTGAGGCGCGTCGAAATGTTTCCGCGTCGTCATTGCGACCAACGGATCCGCGCGAAGCGCGGCCTCGTTGGCTCGCAATGACGGAGTGTGACGAAGCCTCTTCGCGGCCCACTACGCATGAGGTATAGTTGTCGCGCACTGCAACCTCTCCGGGTCACGTGACGCAACGGCTTCACTTCATCGTCGCATTTCTTGTCGCAAGTAACTCGGCGCTCGCGACACCATGCCAGTTCGAGTCGCAAGACCAAGGCCGCGTCGCTGCCATCGTCGATGCGCGCAGCGTGCGCCTCGATGACGGGCGCGAGATCCGCCTCACCGGCATCGAGCCGACGGCGACCACGAAGCAGGCGCTGGCCTCACTGCTCACCGGCCGCGACGTGACGCTGCGCAGCCCCGACGACACGCCCGACCGCTATGGCCGCCAGGGCGCGTTGGTCTTCGTCGGCGAAAGCGGCAGCTCCGTGCAGGCCATGCTGCTCGCCCGGGGCGACGCCATCGCCTCCGCCGAGATCGTGGACAAGGACTGCGCGGCCGCCCTGATGGCGTCCGAGGCCGCGGCACGGCGCCAAAAAAAGGGCAGCTGGGCTGACCCGTCGGCCATAAAAAACGCGGAAAGTCCGGACGATATTTTGGCGGAGATCGGGCGCTTTGCGGTGGTCGAGGGCAAAATCCTGTCGGTCCGGCAAGTTGGGGCAATGACCTACCTCAACTTCGGGCGGAACTGGACACGTGGCTTTGCCGTGACTATTTCAAAGCGCACGCTCGCGGCGTTCGAAAGCGCTGGCATCACCCTTAAGTCCTTGGAAAATAGACGTATTCGCGTTCGGGGCTGGGTGGAGGGGAATACGGGGCCGCGGATCGACGTGCGCCTCGTGGGGCAGATCGAGTTGCTGGGCGCAAACGAGCCGACAGGGGTAGGGCCTTAAGACGGCCAGGCACGGGTTAAGCGACGTGGATGGGGTGCTAAAACGGCACGTACGGAGTGAACGCCGCCGGCTGCGGGCGGCGCCGGCTGCGCTGTGCCTTGTCCTGGGCGCGGCTCTCGCCGGTTGTGGCGATATGGGCCGGTTCCAGACCGCGGCAACCCCGGCGACCGTCGTGATGCCGAAGCCGAAGCCCGCCGTCGCCCAAACCCCCGCCACCGAGAAGGAGCACGAGCGCATCCTGGCGAGCTATGGCGGGACCTATGACGATCCCAAGCTCGAGGCGCTCGTCAGCAAGACCGTCGACCGGCTGGTCGCAGCCTCCGACCGTCCCGATCAGGGCTACAAGGTCACCATCCTCAATTCCGGCGCCGTGAACGCCTTTGCGCTGCCGAACGGCCAGCTCTATGTCACGCGCGGCCTGCTTGCACTCGCCAGCGACACCTCCGAATTGTCCTCCGTGCTCAGCCACGAGATGGCGCATGTGCTGTCCAAGCATGCGGCGATGCGCGAGGACCAGGCCCGCCAGGCCGCGATCGTCACCCGCGTCGTCACCGACATGAGCAGCGATCCCGATCTCACCGCGCTCGCGCTCGCCAAGACCAAGCTCACCATGGCGAGCTTCTCGCGCAAGCAGGAGTTCGAGGCCGACGGCATCGGCGTCGGCATCTCCGCCAAGGCGCATTTCGATCCTTATGGCGCTGCGCGCTTTCTGTCAGCGATGGAGCGCAATGCCGAGCTGAAGGCCGGCAAGAGCTCGCTCGATCCGCGCGCGCAGGATTTCACCTCGTCGCATCCGGCAACCCCCGAACGGGTGCAGAACGCGCAGAATATCGCGCGGCAATACACTGCGCCTGAGGGCGCCGAGCGCGACCGCGAAAGCTATCTCGCTGCGATCGACAACCTCGTCTACGGCGAAGACCCCAGCGAAGGTTTTGTCCGCGGCCGGCGCTTCCTGCATCCGAAGCTCGGCTTCACCTTCCAGGCGCCGGACAATTTCACGCTCGACAACACCGCGCAGGCCGTGATCGGCGTGCGCGAGGGCGGCGCACAGGCGATGCGCTTCGACGTCGTGCGCGTGCCGGCCGAACAATCGCTCGGCGACTACCTCAATTCCGGCTGGATGGAAGGCGTCGAGAAGGCCTCGACCGAGGATATCACCATCAACGGTTTTCCGGCGGCGTCCGCCACCGCCAAGGGCGATCAGTGGCAGTTCAAGGTCTATGCACTGCGCTTCGGCAGCGACGTCTACCGCTTCATCTTTGCGACACGGCAGAAATCGACCGAGAGCGAGCGCAACGCGCGCGAGACCGTCAACTCATTCCGTCGCCTGACACTCGACGAGATCCAGGCCGCGCGCCCGCTGCGCATCAAGGTCATCACCGTGCAGCCCGGCGATACCGTGGAGTCGCTCTCCCACCGCATGGCCGGCGTCGACCATCCCGCCGATCGCTTCCGCGTGCTGAACGGCCTCGATCGCACCGCGCAGGTGAAGGTGCGCGATCGCGTGAAGATCGTGGCGGATTGAGATCGACACGTAGCCCGGATGGAGCGTAGCGCAATCCGGGATTTGTGCCGGCGTCAACGCTGTCCCGGATTACGCTGTGCTCCATCCGGGCTACGAAAAGCTAGCGCCCCGCGTCCATATCCCCGGCCTCGCGCTGGCCGCTGAGCCAGAGCGCGAGCAGGGTCCAGAACGCGCCGGACAGCAGATACGCACCCGAAGCAATGACGCCGAGATTGGTGGCGAGCAGCAGCGCGACCAGCGGGGCAAAGCCCGCGCCGAACAGCCAGGCCATATCGGAGGTCAGCGCCGAGGCGGTGTAGCGGTACGCCTGCCTGAAGTTCGAGGCGATCGCGCCGGACGACTGGCCGAAGGACAGGCCGAGCAGGATGAAGCCGATCACCATGTAGATGGTCTCGCCGAACGCGCCGGCATCGAGCAGTTGCGGCGCGAAGCCGCTATAGATCGCGATCGCGATCGCCGATCCCATCAGCAGCGATTTGCGGCCGACACGGTCGGCGATGATGCCGGAGACAACGATCGCGGCAACGCCGAACACGGCGGCGACGATCTCGATGATCAGGAAGCGCACCGGGCTCTCGCGGGTGAACAGGAACACCCAGGACAGCGGAAACACCGTGACCATGTGGAACAGCGCGAAGCTCGCCAGCGGCGCGAACGCGCCGAGCATGATGTTCTGGCCTTCGCGCGCGACCGTTTCGGAGATGCGCGAGGGCTGCAATTCACGGGTCTCGAACAGCGAGGCGTATTCTTCCGTCGTCACCATGCGCAGGCGGGCGAACAGCGCCACAACGTTGATGGCGAAGGCGACGAAGAACGGATAGCGCCAGCCCCAATCGAAGAAATCATCGGCCGAGAGGTTGCCGGCGAAATAGGCGAACAGCGCGCTCGCGACGATCAGTCCGAGCGGGGCGCCGAGCTGCGGCACCATCGCGTACCAGCCGCGCTGCGATGCCGGCGCATTTAGCGCCAGCAGCGAAGCCATGCCGTCCCAGGCGCCGCCCCAGGCCAGACCCTGCGCGATGCGCGCCAGCGCCAGCAGCCAGATCGCGGCAACGCCGATCTCCTGATAGCCGGGCAGGAACGCGAGCGCCACGGTCGCGGTGCCGAGCAGGAACAGCGCCGAGATCAGCTTGGCCGTCTTGCCGTAGGCTCGGTCGATCGTCATGAAAATGACGGTGCCGATCGGCCGGGCCATGAAGGCCAGCGCGAAGATCATGAAGGAATAGAGGGTGCCGGTCAGTTCGCTCGCGAACGGGAACACCAGGCGCGGGAACACGATCACCGAGGCGATCGCGAAGACGAAGAAGTCGAAGAATTCGGAGGTGCGGCCGATGATGACGCCGATGGCGATCTCGCCGGGACTGGCCTGGTCGTGGCCGTGCTCGCCCGTGTGGAGGTCTGCCATTGCGGGGGTCTGTGCCGTCGCCATTCGTGCGCCCTTAACGTCCTGAAAACCAAAGCCGACCGCCCGGCGGGAAGCCAGGCAATCTGGCCCTGTCTGACCCAACATTCCGCACTGCAACATTGGACAAATTGTCCAATGTCCGGATTGCTGCGTCGCAGCTACCCGTTGGCCCCGCAAAGGAAACTCATTCTCAAAGGCTCGGCCCGTGTCTCGTCTCAAGATCCTGGCGCTACTACCTCTGGCTGCCGCGCTCAGCGGCTGCGACTACGTCGTGCTGGCGCCAGCCGGCGACATCGCTGCCCAGCAGCGCGACCTCGTCATCATCTCCACCGTCCTGATGCTCCTGATCGTCCTTCCCGTGATGGCGCTGACGGTGCTGTTCGCCTGGCGCTATCGCCAGTCCAACACGGCCGCTCGCTACGAGCCGGAATGGGACCACTCGACCAAGCTCGAGCTGGTGATCTGGTCGGCGCCGCTGCTGATCATCGTCTGCCTGGGCGCGCTGACCTGGATGGGCACGCATCTGCTCGACCCCTACCGCACGCTCGGCCGCATCCATGCCGACCGCGCCGTGGACCAGTCCAAGGCCCCGCTCGAGGTCGACGTGGTCGCGCTCGATTGGAAGTGGCTCTTCATCTATCCGGACTACGGCGTCGCCACCGTCAACGAGTTGGCCGCGCCAGTCGATCGTCCGATCAACTTCCGCATCACGGCGTCCTCGGTGATGAACTCGTTCTACATCCCTGCACTCGCCGGCCAGATCTACGCGATGCCGGGCATGGAGACCAAGCTCCACGCCGTCGTGAACCATGCCGGCACCTACAAGGGGTTCTCGGCGAACTACAGCGGCGCCGGCTTCTCCGGCATGCACTTCGACTTCCAGGGCCTCGACGACAAGGGCTTTGACGCCTGGGTCGCCAGCGCCAAGTCCGCCGGCGGCTCGCTCGGCCGCGCCGAATATCTCCAGCTGGAGAAGCCCAGCCAGAACGAGCCGGTGCGCCGCTGGGGCACCGTCGATGCCGATCTCTACCGCCTGATCCTCAACATGTGCGTCGAGACCGGCAAGATGTGCCAGAGCGAGATGATGGCGATCGACGCCAAGGGCGGCAACGGCCATCAGGGCCTGAACAACACCCTGCCGCTTACCTACGACAAGTACGCCCGCCGCGGCACGGTGCTCGGACCGGAGCCGACCTTCGTCGCCGGCACCTGCACACCAGATGCGCCGCAAGGCCAGACCACTGCGTCGGTCAAGGCTCCCACCGACACGATGCCGCTCATCGGCGCCGGCCTGAAGCGGCCGTCATTCACGCCGCTCAAGTCCTCGTCCTTCTTCCTCGGACAGCGTCCGAAGTCAGACTCCTAAGAGAACGCGCATGTCTCCTGAACTTCTCAAGCTCATCTTCGGCCGGCTCGGCATCGAATCGCTGCCGCTGCACGAGCCGATCGTCGTCGGCACCTTCGTCGTGGTCGCGCTCGGCGGCGTCGCGCTGCTTGGCGGCCTCACCTATTTCCGCCTGTGGGGCTATCTCTGGCGCGAATGGTTCACCACCGTGGACCATAAGCGCATCGGCATCATGTACATGATCCTCGGCATCGTGATGCTGCTGCGCGGCTTCGCCGACGCGCTGATGATGCGCGGCCAGCAGATGCTCGCCTTTGGCGGCTCCGAAGGCTATCTCAACGCCCATCACTACGACCAGGTCTTCACCGCCCACGGCGTGATCATGATCTTCTTCGTGGCGATGCCGCTGGTCACGGGCCTGATGAACTATGTCGTGCCGCTGCAGATCGGCGCGCGCGACGTCTCGTTCCCATTCCTGAACAATTTCAGCTTCTGGATGACGGTCGGCGGTGCGGTGCTGGTGATGGCCTCGCTGTTCATCGGCGAATTCGCCCGCACCGGCTGGCTGGCTTATCCGCCGCTCTCCAACATCGGCTACAGTCCCGACGTCGGCGTCGACTATTACATCTGGGCGCTGCAGGTCGCCGGCGTCGGAACGACGTTATCCGGCATCAACCTGATCTGCACCATCGTCAAGCTGCGCTGCCCCGGCATGACGATGATGAAGATGCCGGTGTTCACCTGGACCTCGCTCTGCACCAACGTCCTGATCGTCGCCTCCTTCCCGGTCCTGACCGTCGTGCTCGCGCTGCTCTCGCTCGACCGCTACGTCGGCACCAACTTCTTCACCAACGATTTCGGCGGCAGCCCGATGATGTACGTGAACCTGATCTGGATCTGGGGTCACCCCGAGGTCTACATCCTGGTTCTCCCCGCCTTCGGCATCTTCTCCGAGGTTACCTCGGCCTTCTCGGGCAAGCGGCTGTTCGGCTACACCTCGATGGTCTACGCCACGGTGGTCATCACCATCCTGTCGTACCTGGTCTGGCTGCACCACTTCTTCACGATGGGCTCGGGCGCCAGCGTCAACTCGTTCTTCGGCATCACCACGATGATCATCTCGATCCCGACGGGCGCGAAGATGTTCAACTGGCTGTTCACGATGTATCGCGGCCGCATCCGCTACGAGCTGCCGATGATGTGGACGATCGCCTTCATGCTGACCTTCGTGATCGGCGGCATGACCGGCGTGCTGCTCGCGGTGCCGCCGGCCGACTTCGTGCTGCACAACAGCCTGTTCCTGATCGCGCACTTCCACAACGTGATCATCGGCGGCGTCGTGTTCGGCGCCTTCGCCGGCATCAACTACTGGTTCCCGAAGGCGTTCGGCTTCAAGCTCGATCCGTTCTGGGGCAAGATGTCGTTCTGGTTCTGGGTCACCGGCTTCTACCTGGCCTTCATGCCGCTCTACGTGCTCGGCCTGATGGGCGTGACCCGCCGCCTGCGCGTGTTCGACGATCCTTCGCTCCAGATCTGGTTCGTCATCGCCGCGATCGGTGCCCTCTTCGTCTTCATCGGCATCCTCTCGATGCTGATGCAGTTCGCAGTGAGCCTGCTCAAGCGCGAGCAGCTCAAGGACGTCACCGGCGATCCCTGGGACGCGCGCACGCTGGAATGGGCGACCTCCTCGCCGCCGCCGGACTACAACTTCGCCTTCACCCCCGTCGTGCACGACAATGACGCGTGGTGGGACATGAAGAAGCGCGGCTACCAGCGTCCGCTCACCGGGTTCAAGCCGATCCACATGCCTGCTAGCACCGGCACCGGCATCATTCTCGCCGGCTTCGCCACCGCGATGGGCTTTGGCCTGATCTGGTACATGTGGTGGCTGGCGGCTGCGAGCTTCATCGCGATGCTCGCCGTCGGGATCGGCCACACCTTCAACTATCACCGCGACTTCGACATTCCGGCTGAAGACGTCATCCGGACCGAGGACGCGCGCACCAAACTGCTCGCCGGAGCCAAGTAAATGACGATCGCTGTCAATCCCACCCAAACCGGCGAGCCGGTCTTCTACCTCGCCGACGAGCATCCGCATCCGGAAGGCTGGAGCACCTCGCTCGGCTTCTGGATCTACCTGATGAGCGACTGCCTCATCTTCGCGATCCTGTTCGCCACCTTCGGCGTGCTCGGCGGCAATTACGCCGCCGGGCCCGCGCCGAAGGACCTGTTCGACCTGAACCTGGTCGCGGTGAACACGTCCATGCTGCTGCTGTCGTCGATCACCTATGGTTTCGCGATGCTGACGATGCAGCAGAACAAGATCGCCCAGACCCAGATGTGGCTGGCGATCACCGGCCTGTTCGGCGCCGCGTTCATCGGCATCGAGCTCACCGAGTTCGCCCACATGATCCACGAGGGCGCCACCCCGCAGCGCAGCGCCTTCCTGTCCGCCTTCTTCACCCTCGTCGGCACCCACGGCCTGCACGTCTCCTGCGGCCTGATCTGGCTGGTGACCCTGATGGTGCAGGTCCAGAAATTCGGCCTGATCGAGGCCAACCGCCGCCGCCTGATGTGCCTGTCGATGTTCTGGCATTTCCTCGACGTGGTCTGGATCGGCGTCTTCACCTTCGTTTATCTTCTGGGAGTTCTGCGATGAGCACCGATACCCACGCAGCTGGCGCGCACGACCATCACCACGGCGATGGCCACGCTCACGGCACGTTCTCGAGCTACATGCTCGGCTTCGTGCTCTCGGTGGTGCTCACCGCGATCCCGTTCTGGCTGGTGATGAGCGGCACGCTTCCGAGCAAGCAGGTCACCGCGCTGGTGATCATGGCCTTCGCGGTCGTGCAGATCGTCGTGCACATGATCTACTTCCTGCACATGAACACGACGTCCGAGAACGGCTGGAGCATGATGGCGCTGATCTTCACCATCGTGATGGTGGTGATCGCACTGTCCGGTTCGCTGTGGGTGATGAGCCACCTCAACAGCAACATGATGCCGATCCACCAGATGACGGGAATGAAGTGAGCAAGACTCCGAAGTGAACAAGACTTGGACCGTGACGAGCAAGGCAGGAGGAGCGCACAGCGAGGCCGTGCGCGCTCCCTCCTTGTGGCTCACGGTCCTCTCGCTCATCGCCTTTGTACTTCTGATCGCGCTCGGCGTCTGGCAGATCGAGCGCCGCGCCTGGAAGCTGGCGCTGATCGACCGCGTCGAGCAGCGCGTCCACGCTCCAGCCCAGCCGATCCCCTCGCCCGCTTCATGGCCCGCCATCGGCGCCGCAAACGACGAATACAGGCACGTCAGCGTCAGCGGCCGCTTCCTGCATGACCGCGAAACCCTGGTTCAGGCCGTCACCGAGGAGGGCCCGGGCTATTGGGTGCTGACGCCGCTGAAGCGCGATGACGGCACGCTGGTGCTGATCAATCGCGGCTTCGTGCCGTCGGAGCGGCGCGACGTGTCGACGCGCAGGGACGGCAATCCCGACGGTCTGGTCGAGATCACCGGCCTGCTCCGCATGACGGAGCCGAAAGGCGGCTTTCTCCGGAACAACGTGCCCCAGCACAACCGCTGGTATTCGCGGGACGTCGCCGCCATCACGGCGGCACGCGGCGTTCGGGAAGCCGCGCCCTTCTTCGTGGACGCCGACGCCGGATCACAAATTGCCGGCGGTCCAATCGGCGGATTGACCGTGATCCGCTTTCCCAATAACCACCTGATCTACGCGCTGACGTGGTTTGCCCTGGCTTTCATGCTGGCTGGCAGACTTTTCGTCACATTCGGCGGCGGGCTGTTCCGCCGCAAGCGCTTCGTCCACGACAAGGCCGGCGGCTCGGATGCTGTCGCCCGCAGGACGGGATCAGATGCTGGAACGATCGTCGAGCCGACCTGACGACGGGAAGACGCTTTCCCAGACGCCTGCGCATGACGGGCAGGCCGTCACGCTGCAATCGCAGGCCGACGCGCGCAGCGAGCTGATCGGCACCGCGCCGACCGACGACGAGACCAACCGCAAGAACATGGCGCTGTTGATCCAGCTGCGCTGGACCGCGGTGGTCGGCCAGATCGTGACCATCGGTGCCGTGCATTTCGGTCTCGGCATCCCCCTGCCATTGGAGCGGATGGGCGCGGTGATCGGCGCGCTGGTGCTGCTCAACGTCTCCAGCCTGGTGTGGGTGCGCCATCGCGCCGCGATCACCAACAACGAACTGCTAGTCGCCTTGATGCTGGACGTCGCCGCGCTGACCGCGCAGCTCTATCTGTCCGGCGGCGCCACCAATCCCTTCACCTCGCTGTTCCTGCTCCAGGTGACGCTCGGCGCGGTGCTGCTCGATGCGCGCTCGACGTGGTCGCTGGTCGCCCTGACCTGCGCCAGCTTCGTCTGGCTGACATTGGCCTACCGACCGCTCGATCTGCCGCCGAACCCGATCAGCGAGACCTACAGCCTCACCGTAACAGGCATGCTCCTGGGCTTCGTGCTCAACGCCGTGCTGCTGGTGGTGTTCGTCACCCGCATCAACAGGAATCTGCGCGAACGCGACGCGCATCTGGCAGCGCTGCGCCAGCATGCCGCCGAGCAGGATCACATCGTGCGCATGGGCCTGCTCGCCTCCGGCGCGGCGCATGAGCTCGGCACACCGCTCGCCTCGCTCTCGGTGATCCTCAGCGACTGGCGCCGCATGCCGGATCTCGCCGCCGACCAGGAGCTTGCCGAGGACCTCGCGGAGATGGAGACCTCGCTGCAGCGCTGCAAATCGATCGTGACCGGGATCCTGGTGTCGGCGGGCGAAGCCCGCGGCGAAGGTTCCTCGCCGACGACGGTGACGGCCTTCGTCACCGCGCTGGTCGACGAATGGCGCAACGCGCGCTCGGCCCGCACGCTCTACTTCGTCAGCACATTCGGCGAGGACGTCGCGATCGTCTCCGACGTCGCGCTGAAGCAGGTGATCTTCAACGTGCTCGACAATGCCTATGAGGTCTCGCGCGACTGGGTCGAGCTGGTGGCCGAGCGCGAAGGCGACAATCTCGTGCTGTCGATCTCTGACCGCGGCCCGGGCTTTGCGCCGGAGATGCTGGCGCAGCTGGGCAAGCCCTATCAGTCGAGCAAGGGCCGCGCCGGCGGCGGGCTCGGCCTGTTCCTGGTGGTGAACGTCGTACGCAAGCTGGGGGGCGGCGTGACTGCCGAGAACCACAGGAAGCGCGGCGCCACGGTGCGCTTGACGTTGCCGCTCGCGACGCTCGCGATCGGAGGGAATTTTGACGCCTGACCGTTCACTCATCGTCGTCGAGGACGATTCCGGCTTCGCCCGCACGCTGAAGCGCTCGTTCGAGCGTCGCGGCTACGAGGTCGTGCTCGCCGCCTCGATCGAGGAGGTGCGGAAGGTCCTGGAGGAGCGCACCTTCGGCCATGCCGTGGTCGACCTCAAGCTCGGCGGCGCCTCGGGCCTCGCCTGCGTCGAGCTCTTGCACACGCATGATCCGGACATGCTGATCGTGGTGCTGACCGGCTTTGCCAGCATCTCCACCGCCGTCGAAGCGATCAAGCTGGGCGCCTGCCACTATCTGGCAAAGCCCTCGAACACCGACGACATCGAGGCCGCCTTTCACAAGGCCGAAGGCAACGCCGAGGTCGCGCTCGATGCGCGGCCGACCTCGATCAAGACGCTGGAATGGGAGCGCATCCACCAGACCCTGATCGAGACGGAGTTCAACATCTCGGAAGCGGCACGACGCCTGGGCATGCACCGACGGACGCTGGCGAGGAAGCTCGAGAAGCGGCCGGTGAAGTGATGAAAATGTAGGGTGGGTTAGCCTAGCGGAGGCGCGAAGCGCATCTGCTGGGCGTAACCCACCACTTTGCTTCCGTGCCGAGACAGAAGCGGTGGGTTACGCCGTGTGATAGCGCTTCGCGCGATCGCACGGCTAACCCACCCTACCGCTCAAATAAAAAGCCCGGCCGAACGGCCGAGCTTTTGATTGCTTGCGCAGAACGAAGCTGCTTACGCGGCCTCGTCGGCGACGGTGGTGTCGTCGCCATCCGTATCGTCGGTATCGCCCTCGGCATCCGTGTCGGCTTCGCCGTCGGCGGCTTCCGCCTTGGCACTGGCGCGGCGCGGGCTCTTGGCGAGCTGGGCCTCGATCTCCTTGACCGCTTCGGTCTCGGTCGAGTGCTGCACCACCGCGATCTCACGGGAGAGACGGTCGAGCGCCGCTTCATAGAGCTGGCGTTCCGAATACGACTGCTCCGGCTGCGACTCCGAGCGATAGAGGTCGCGCACGACTTCCGCAATCGCGACGATGTCGCCCGAATTGATCTTCGCTTCGTATTCCTGGGCGCGGCGCGACCACATGGTGCGCTTGACGCGCGCGCGGCCCTTGAGCGTCTCCAGCGCCTTCTTGACCAGCGCCGGATCGGACAGCTTGCGCATGCCGACATTGGCGACCTTGGCGGTCGGAACGCGCAGCGTCATCTTGTCCTTGATAAAGTTGATCACGAACAGCTCGAGCTTCGCACCGGCGATCTCCTGCTCCTCGATGGCCAGGATCTGGCCAACGCCGTGAGCGGGATAGACGACGAATTCGTTGGCCTTGAAGCCCTGACGCTGGGTCACGACCTTCTTTTCCTCGACCTTCGGCGCAGCAGCGGGCTTGGCGGCCGGCTTGGCGGCGGCGGGAGCCTTGGCAGGCGCAGCAGCAACAGGGGCCTTCGTCGCGGGCTTGGCAGCGGGAGCCTTCGCGATCACGGGCTTGGCAGTCACGGGCTTGGCAGCAGCAGGCTTGACAGCGGTCGCTTTCGCGGCCGGTTTGGCAGTCTTGTTAGGCATTGCGCTTCTTTTGTTCTTCGAGGACTTTGCAGCCGGCGCCTTCGTCGCGGTCCGACCCTTGGATGCGCTACGGCTGGCCGCGGCGACTTTTTTGGCCTCCTTATGGGAAGCCCTCGCTGAAGTACTCTTTTTACGCGTTTTCTGTGACACAGCCTGCGCGCGGAAACTGCCACGCCCCTGTTCGACATTTGGTTTCACGGGAACCCAGAAGGGCCAACGGGCTGACGGGGTTCGGCTTAATGTGCCCAATATAGCACATTTCCCGCAAAAATCAATGATTTAGGGGTCTTGAGGGCTGGTTTTCGGCGGCAGCGCCGCTATTAGGGTTAAGTTTGGGCGCGAATTAGTCCCCCGAGCCCGGGTTCGGAGAAAAATATTTCTCGAACTTGCCTTCCATGCCGTCGAATTCCTTGGCGTCGGCGGGTGATTCTTTCTTCTGGGTGATGTTGGGCCAGCTCTTGGCGTAATCGGCGTTGACCTGGAGCCACTTCTCCAGACCCGGTTCCGTATCCGGCTTGATGGCGTCGGCGGGGCATTCCGGCTCGCACACGCCGCAGTCGATGCACTCGTCGGGGTGGATGACGAGCATGTTGTCGCCCTCGTAGAAGCAGTCGACCGGGCAGACCTCGACGCAGTCGGTGTACTTGCACTTGATGCAGTTTTCAGTGACGACGTAAGTCATCCAACGCTCCGAAAAGCTCTTTTAAAACTCGCGGCTTGCCTAGCGCGGATGGCCCGGCGCCGCAAGGTCGGCAAGGCCCGATCATGACGGCTTTGTGTGTTTGATCGACCAAGAAATGAACGGGAAGCGCAATTAATTGCGCTTTGCTTCGCTCAGCTCCTCGTAGAGCACCCGCGCCGAGGCCGCATCGCCGCGGCGTTCGTTGAAGCCCATCACCTTCAAGACGCGCACCGTGCGGTCGAGCGCGATGGTGAGGACGTCGCCGAGCTTGACCGCATGTCCCGGCGAGGTCTCTCGCGCGCCGTTGATGCGGACGTGCCCCGAGATGACCAGCTCGGCCGCGGAGGTGCGCGCCTTCACCACCCGCGCGTGCCACAGCCATTTGTCGAGGCGCTGCCGTTCGGTCGTCGTGTCTCTACTCCTTACGCGTTTTCTTCACGCGAACCGCTCCGCACTTCGCTTGAAAACGCTATGTTACTCCTTCCGCCCCGACAGCTGCTCCTTCAGCGCGGCGAGCTTGGCGAAGGGCGAGTTCGGATCGATGGGACGATCGCGCTCGCGCGGGTTCGCGCTCGAAGCATAGGGACGCAGCGAGGGACCGGACTCGCGATCGCGACGATCGCGGCCCTTGTCGCGGTCGCGGCCACGATGCTCGCGGCCGCCGTCGCGATCGCCGGGCTTGCCTTTGCCCCGATCGCGATCCTTGCCCTCGAAACGGCGGTTGTTGTCGCTGCGCTGCTCGCGGCGCTCGCCACCTTCTTCGCGGCCCTTGCGGAAATCTTTTCGATGTCCGCCATGACGGTGGCCTGGCTTTCCGCCTTCGGCGGCTTCGCCGGGCGCGGCGCTCGCAGCACCAGGTGCAGCGCCAGCTTCGGCACCCGCCTGCGGACGCGGCTGATGGTGACGCTGGTGGCGATGGCGCTCGTGACGCGGCTTGCGATCCTCGTGACGGCCGGCCGGGCGCCAGACCTCGACGAGCTCGGGCTCGGCGGGCGCAGCCGCAGCCTCAGGCGCGGCAGCATCGGGCGATGCAGCAGCTTCCGTTGCGGCGGTCTCGGCGGCAGCAGCTTCAAGGCCGGCAGCTTCAGTGGACGTCGCAGCCTCTTCTGCGGGCGGCGCGATGCCGGGGGCGTCCTCGGGCGTGACGGGCGCTTCCGGAGACGCTTCGAGCGCCGGCTCCTCATGGGCGGGCTCGTCGTGCGGCTCCACGCCGGGCGCGTCTTCGACCGTGACGGATTCGGCGGCGGCTTCGGTGGATGTAGTCGACTCCACCGGCAGGCCGGCCACGGCCTCCGCTGCGGCCTCGGTCGAGGTCTCTGCGCTGCCCTCGGCGGGCGGCGTCTCGGCCGCAACCGTTTCGGCGACGACAGGTTTTTGCGGCAGCGGCGGACGCTTATCCATGCGATAGCCGAGCGCGCGCAGCACGGACGCGAAGTCTTCGCCGGCCGAGCCCGTGAGCGAGGTCATCGCCTGCGTCACCACGAAGCTGCGGCCGTCGAACGCGCCGGCAGGCTTTTCGCCCGGCGAGTTCTCGCGCCAGGCCAGCGCCGGGCGGATCAGGTCGGCCAGACGCTCCAGGATGTCGACGCGCACGGCGCGCTCGCCGGCCTGCTTGTAGCCGAGCACGCGATAGGCATCGCGCGGCAGCTGCTTGTCGACCGGGAACGAGGTGCGCCCCGAGGAGGCCAGATGCTGCGCGCCCGACAGCGCGGACAGATCGACATTGTCCTGCTTCAGCGCCCAGAGCAGCGCGGCAAGTGCACGCGCGGCGGGCTTGAGCAGGCCGGGGAAATAGATGTGATAGGCGCCGAAGCGGACGCCGTATTTGCGCAAGACGGCGCGCGAGGGCTGATCGAGATCCTTCAGCTCGCTCGCAATCTTCGGACGCTCGAGCACGCCGAGCGCCTCGACCAGCTGATAGGCGATGCCGCGGGCAATGCCGGTGACGTCCTCGGCCTTGGACAGCTCGAACATCGGCCCGAGCAGTTTTTCGATATGGGTCTTGAGCCAGAGCTCGAGCCGCGCCTGCACCTTGTCGCGGGGGCCGCCGGTGAGGCGCTCGTCGGAGATGATGCGGATGCGCGGATGCAGCGCGTCGTCTGCGGCAGACAGCCGCGCCACGGCATCGCCGGTCCAGCGGATGATGCCTTCCGAGGTCAGCACGAACTGCTCGTCCGGCGCATTGCCCAGCTTTTCGGCGCGCGTATTGATCTCGCCGGCGAGCACCGCTTGCGCTGCAGCCTGCAAGGCTTTCGCATCGGAGCCTGCTTCCGCCGCATCCGGTGCAAAGGTGAAGCCGTCGAGGCGGCCGATGACGTGGCCTTCGACGATGACTTCGCCGGTCTTGCCGATTTCAGTATTCAAGCTCGTGTTCTCCCGCAGGCGGCGCATCAATACACTGGTCCGACGATCAACGAAACGCTCAGTCAAGCGTTCATGGAGCGCATCCGATAATTTATTTTCGACCTCCCGCGTGACCCCCTGCCAGCGTTCGGGGTCTCTCAGCCAGTCCGGGCGGTTGGCGACGAAGGTCCAGGTCCGGATCTGGGCGATTCGGGCCGACAGCGTGTCGATATCGCCGTCGATGCGGTCGGCTTGGGTGACCTGGGCCTCGAACCAGGAATCGGGGATGCATCCCTTCTGCATCAGGAAGCCGTACAGCGTGGTCACCAGCTCGGCATGGGCGGCCGGCGCCAGTTTCCTGTAGTCCGGAACCTGGCAAGTGTCCCAGAGACGTTCCACGGCGGCCTTGCCATGCGCGATATCGCGCACCTCGCCGTCGCGGGCGGCATGGTCGAGCACGCGCATGTCCTCGGCGACAGGCGCGCGCGTCAGCGTCTCGTGGCCGGGGGCGAGGTTCAGCGACACCTGGAGCGCGCCGAGCGAGGAGAAATCCAGCTTCGAGTTGCGCCATTGCAGCACCTTCACGGCATCGAAGGTGTGGTTCTGCAGGGCGTTGACGAGCTCGGGCTCGAACGGCGCGCAACGGCCCGTGGTGCCGAAGGTGCCGTTGCGGGTGGCGCGCCCGGCGCGGCCGGCTACTTGCGCGAACTCGGCCGGCGTCAGGCGGCGGAACTGGTAGCCGTCGAACTTGCGGTCGGAGGCGAAGGCGACGTGGTCGACGTCGAGATTGAGGCCCATGCCGACGGCATCGGTGGCGACGAGATAATCGACATCGCCGTTCTGGAACATCGCGACCTGCGCATTGCGTGTGCGGGGCGAGAGCGAGCCCAGCACCACGGCGGCGCCGCCGTGCTGGCGGCGGATCAGCTCGGCGATGGCGTAGACCTCATCCGCCGAGAACGCGACGATGGCGGTGCGGCGCGGCTGGCGCGTGATCTTGCGGTCGCCGGCGAATTCGAGGCTGGACAGGCGCGGCCGCGTGATCATGGAGACGCCCGGCAACAGCCGCTCGATGATCGGCCGCATGGTCGCAGCGCCCAAGAGCAGCGTCTCGTCGCGGCCGCGGCGGTTGAGGAGCCGATCGGTGAAGACGTGGCCGCGTTCGAGATCGGCGGCGATCTGGACCTCGTCGACGGCGAGGAAGGAGACGTCGAGGTCGCGCGGCATCGCCTCGACGGTCGACACCCAATAGCGCGGGTTCTTCGGCTTGATCTTCTCCTCGCCGGTGACGAGCGCGACGCTGGCCGCGCCGGCCCTGTCGGCGATCTTGTTGTAGACCTCGCGCGCGAGCAGGCGCAGCGGCAGGCCGATCATGCCGGAGGGATGCGCCAGCATCCGCTCGATGGCGAGATGGGTCTTGCCGGTGTTGGTCGGCCCGAGCACCGCAGTGACGCCGGCGCCAGGCACTCGATCGGCAAGCGCACGCTCGGAGGCGAAGGGGGAGGAGGAAAAGGCCATGTCCAGGGATTAGGTAGTGGCGATTTGGGCGAATGTCAGTGCTGGATGCGGCGGTGACGGGGCTTGCGAGGTGTCCGCTATGTCTCCGAACGCTGGGTTGTGACCGCACCCACTGCTGTCATCGCCCGGCTTGACCGGGCGATCCAGTACACCGCGGCGGTTGTGGCAGCCGAAAGGCCGCGGCGTACTGGATGCCCCGGTCAAGCCGGGGCATGACAGCGGAGGCTGCGGCACGCTCTCCCCAAATCCCGCGCAACTGTTTCACTTTGCGACGCTTTTCCCGTTCGCTTTAAGCTTCGGAACGACTCTAGAACGAATCGCGGCCGAATCGCTGACTCCCTGTTGAGTCCTGTTCCGTTCACGCAACATGTCGCGGGACTCGTATGGTTGCGCACTAGATGGAGTTTTGCGCGGTCGCACAAGCGACCGGATTCGTTAAAGCTGGGGACGGCGCGGAGTCGAATCAGAATCGGGGAGGAGTCAAATGGATTCCCCGGCCGCGGGGGCGCCAAAACAAGACTGCGAAAACAACCCCATGCACAGTAGGTAAGTGATTGATTTTGCACGGCCTCTTACCCTCCCCTGGAGGGGGAGGGTCGGTTCGCAGCGCGTTAGCGATGCGAGCCGGGGTGGGGTGATCTCTCCCCACGGGCACTGTTCGTGTTGAGAGCTCACCCCACCCCGCTCGCGCTGCGCGCGATCGACCCTCCCCCTCCAGGGGAGGGTAAGAGGCCTACTGCGTCTTCGCCACCCTTGGCGGCTGGGGGGAGGTGATGAAGCTGGTGGCTTCCAGCATGGCCGGCCCCAGGGGCGTCGGCACTTTCAGCCAGAACGGGACCAGGATGCGCGTGCCCGCGACCGGCGCGAAGGCGATCTCGATATTGCGCTGGGCGGCGAGGTATTTGATCACGGGGCGATCGGGGATGTAGCCGGCCACAGGCACGAAATAGAGCGCGCAGACCACGACCGGGCCACGATAGCCCTTCTCCGCCTTCACGGTCTCCATGCGCTTGAAATCGAGCTTGAGATCGTAGCGCATGCGGCCGTCGAACACGGGCGCCGCGTTGTGGCAGGCCTCCGGCGAAACGGGATCGCCGGTGCCGGGCACGCGCAGGAGCGAGGCCGTCATGGGGTCCCAGACGCCGCGGCGATGCGCCTCGGTGACGACGATACGGTCCGGATCGACCGGCGGCTCCGGCAGAATGGCAAATTCCTTCACACTGCCCTTGTCGAGGGTGATGCGGATCTCTTCGGTCTTCTTCTGGGTGGTGGTGGAGGCCTGATAGCCGGTCGCCACCAGCGCGCCGCCAACGACGCGCCCCTGGCTGGCGCCGGTGCCCGACCCGCCCGTGAACGACTTCAAAAGCCCCGTGGTGCCGCCGGCGGCGGCGGCCGAAAACACGTCGTCCTGGATGTCGATGTTCCAGGCGCCCTTGCCGACGGGAATGCCCGCCAGCGAGGCCTCATATTGCGCCTCGAGCTTGCCTTGCGCCGCGGCCGGTGCCGCGCCCCACGCCAGGGCCAGCGCGCAAAAGGCGGCCAGCCAAGCGGCCAGACCCAGGCGGGCCGGGCGCAAGTCTTGCGCAAAAAGGGGCGTTGTCAGCACGAAACAATCCAATCGGGGCGCGATGCGCTGTTACTTAAGCCAAAAACCGCAGCAAACAATGTGTCGGGGCGCCTGAGCCCTGGAACTCCACCGGACTTTTCGGTGGCGAATACGCCCTTTATGTGATGGTAAGGCGCGCTAATCATTGCCGTTTTGGTGATCGGGAGCGAGGTGTTCGAACACCTCTCCCCACCCTCCGCTGTCATGCCCCGGCTTGACCGGGGCATCCAGTACGCCGCGGCCTATCGACTCTGGCCGCGCCGTCACGGCGTACTGGATCGCCCGCCTGCGCGGGCGATGACACCTGTTGTGACGCGCGAGATCCCGGGCTCGGGCTCCGCCCGCCCCGGGACGACGGGCCAAAAACGGCCCGTCGCCTTGACGTCCCGCCCCTTCCCCCCTATACGTCCGCCCGCTCCCTGCAAGGACAGAGAATTTGCCCCCGTGGCGCCCAAAATGGCGGCCGCACATCGTTGGGGGTTCAGGATAAGGAATTTTGCCATGTCTCGCCGCTGCGAACTGACGGCCAAGGGCCCCCTCGTCGGCCACAAGGTCAGCCACTCCAACATCAAGACCAAGCGCCGCTTCCTGCCGAACCTCGTCAACGTGACGTTCATCTCGGAAGCCCTCGGCCGCAACGTGCGCCTGCGCGTCTCCACCAACGCGGTCAAGAGCGTCGACCACAATGGCGGCCTCGACGCCTTCCTGCTCAAGGCCAACCCCGACGCGCTCTCCCCGCGCGCGGTCGAGCTGAAGCGCGCCATCCAGAAGAAGGTCGGCGACACCGCGCCGGCGAAGCAGGCGAGCTGAGGTTTTCAGTTAGGGCGGGGGCTAAGTAGCGTCGCGTGGCGTAGGCTTAGCCAGTTGAGTTTTGCGTTGACGGCCGGATCGGGAGATCCGGCCGTTTTTGTTTTTGGGGGAGAGCATATGCAGACACGATAGACTTCACCAAAATTCAGTCTATGGTTGCAGCATTGAGAGGTCTGCAGCAAGCTCTAGGATGACCTGGTAGTGGCAACGTTTTCCGTGGTGGCTAGAAGCTTTTCCCCAAATCGAGGGGAAACAGATCACGTCTTTCTAGAGCGCGATAATTGGGACGACTACACATTCAAGACATTATTCCACGCAACTTACTCAACTCAATCGGGAGAGCTCGTTAAGCTTGGCCAGATAAAAATCATGAAGCGAGGGATGACCACTGGGCCCGTGGAAATCCCCTTAGCCTTCGAAAATCTGGGCACAGATTACTGCTCACTCGGACAAGACCAGTCATTCTACGAGACAATTCACTCGTTACCTTTAGGTGCGGGGTATCGCATACTTGACCAACTTCGAGATGCTGTTTGGTCTCAAGCGATATTTGAGGAATTCTCTGCTGAGGACGCGTTCCAAACCTCCCTCCTACGCAGCGTCAAGGAAGCCGCCCTCACGCGCTTTCGTCAATTGCTTCATAATGAGTACCAGCAAACAAGCTTTAACTTCCACTATCGCCTCGGTGTGGATAGCGGGAGCACAACGCTCGACTTTCTCGTCGAGCCAAGAAGTCTCCCACCGACTAACGTGCACGCAATTATCGGCCGCAATGGCGTGGGAAAAACAACTCTCCTTGGACGAATGGCCGAAGCCGTATGTCTATCTCCCAACTCAAGACAAACTCGCCCAGAGATCGGAAGATTCTTGCACGTGTCCAGCGAAGATGCCCCCCCGGGTGGCTTCGCTAACGTCGTCAGCGTCAGCTTCAGTGCATTTGATGACTTTCGAATCCCGTCAGGCACAGGTGAAGAGCCCCTCGACGTTCGATACGACTATATTGGCCTTCGATCTTTTGACGAACAGCGTCTTAAGACTCTCGATGAGCTCGTCGAAGAGTTCATTTCAAGCGCTGACCTGTGCATTAGAAGCTCTCGCTTTTCCTCCTGGAGACGTGCGATCACGACCCTTTCGAGCGACCCGGGCTTCGATAGTTTGGGACTTGGTGCGCTGTCAGACAATCCGCAAGAATCGCTCATCGAGGCTTGCAAGGACATCTACTCCAAGGCAAGCGCCGGCCACCGCTTAGTTCTGCTGACCATGGTGAGGCTCGTCGAAACGGTGGGGGAGCGAACCCTCATCTTGTTTGACGAACCCGAAGCTCACTTGCATCCACCACTCCTAGGATCATTTATCCGCGCACTATCGGAACTACTACTTGCTCGCAACGGAGTCGCCATCCTCGCGACCCATTCGCCGGTTGTGCTCCAAGAACTGCCCGCGAATGCCGTCTTTATTCTCTCGCGAAATGGTAACTCCCTTTCGGCTTCTCGCCCTTCGTTGGAGACTTTTGGCGAGTCGGTTGGGCTTCTTACTCACGAGGTCTTCGGACTCGAAGTTGCAAGAAGTGGCCATCATTCACTCATAAGCGATCTCATCAAATCAATCGGCCCTTCAGCGAGCTATGAAGAGATCCGCAACAGATTTGATGGGCGCCTCGGGACAGAAGCTCGCTCGATAGTCCTAGCTCTAATTGCGAAGAACGAAAATTTGAAATGAGGCGATTGGTTCCTGCTGCCCGAGACCCAAGGGCCGTATTCGATGCTTGCGCTGAAAGAACGCAAAATGCCGCCCTTCGAACTCAATTGTTGGCGTGCGGCCCAACGATCGCGCTTCTTGCGAACGAGTATGAAGAACTTGCGAAGAACTCTGCCCTGAACACATTTAGCGATACAGAGCTCTATCCTTTGCCTGCACCGCGCAAAGAGCTCGGCGAGCTCTACGCAAGAGTTTTGCGGGATGGTGGAGAACGCCCCACCTACGATTCAATCATGCAGCTGGCCCATCAAAGCATCTGTCCTCAATGCGGAATTGGTCGGGTGAGAACCCTCGACCACTATCTTCCCAAGGGTCGCTTTCCTGAGCTTGCCGTTGTCCCGCTCAATCTTGTACCGACCTGCCGCGACTGCAATTTCGACAAGAACGAACATCACAGCTCAGATGAAGGCGACTATGTTTTTCATCCATATTTCGACGATTGGGATCAGTACCGCCTAGTCTCAGCAACAATTGCATATCAACCATACGTCTCCATCAAATACTCCATTGGCTCTCCGCACAATGCCCCGCCGATAGTAATCACGCGCGCTACGACTCACTTCCGAGTACTAAATCTCGCTGCCCTCTACTCGATGAACGCAGGCGCATCCCTGGCTGAGATTAAAGTCAACTGCCTCCGTGCGAGCACTCAGGGGGCGGCGCTTGTGAGGGACTACCTCCGCGACCAAGAGGATGCTGCGGTTCGTTCTGCACCCAATGGGTGGAGAGCGGCAATGTATTCAGCGATGGCGAAGGATGATGCCTTCTGGAACGGCGCCTATAATCTGATTTGATTGAGAACAAAGATATTGGAAGGGTTCTATGACGAAAAACAAAGGTCCCTTGGCAAGTGAAGCAGCCAAGTACGCGGAGCACTTGGCGGACCAATCGGGACAGGCTCTAACTGCCCTAATTTCGGCGCACGGCAACGTCGGCGACCTCATCAAGATGGACTTCTCGGAATGTGAAGTTCTCATTCATGATCATCTTCGGCAGAAAGTAGGAGGGCTGGCTTTGGGCTGCTTCCTTCTTGCAACCCGTTTATCTCCAGGCGCGACCGCTACACCTTTGGACGAAGATTCCAACTTACTGCTCCTAAGAGTAACTGGACAAGCGCGGCTTCCCAACGCATCCGAGACAGATCTGAACCGCTTCTTGGCCGGGCAACGCGTTGCTACCCTAGATGCGATGTGGGATGCGCAAGGCAAGATCGATCAGTTCACACTCAATCAGCTGCGATACGCTGGAATTCGATGCCGCTTACTAGGCACATTTCGAATGAAGGAGACGAAGCCGTCAGAATGGAAGCTCTCTTTCGGGGCGGACGTTTCAAACTTTTACTCTGGTCGTGGACTAAAGGTCTACAAGCCCTTCGGGGCTGCATTGGCTCAGATAGTCAACTTCCAAAAGACAAAAGGAGACGACTCGCATCCGCTAAGCGGTAAGCGAGTCGCGATAGGGCGGGTTCGCTATGCATCCTCCGAACGAATGGTCGACCCTGCGGGCGATAGCGTACAAGTCGAACTCGATCCGACCGATCTAATTGCTAGAAGAACCGCACTGTTCGGCATGTCTCGGACGGGCAAGTCGAACACGACAAAGGTGATCGCTAGCAGCGTCTTTAGGTTAAGAGAGCAGAACAAGACGAAGGGCCTCATTGGGCAGCTGGTATTTGACGTTAACGGGGAATACGCGAACGAGAATACTCAGGACGGAAGCGAAGAGAACGCCGCCTGTTTGAAGAACATCGCTCTACATACTGCCAACGCAACAAATTCCGACGTCGCAACTTACGGACTTGCCTCGCACCCTAATGATCCCACGCGAACGATTGTAAAAGTGAATTTCTTTGGCGGGCTCGTCTCAAAGACGTCGACCGCTGACGAACTGTCGGAGGCGCTTGAACCGCTTCTAGTCGGCAAAATGCTGATAGACGGCCAAATAGCAAGTGACAGCTCAAAGTACATTGCCAACTTCCGCAACACCTCGCTAGACATCCCGGCAGTACTCGACCCGAGCAGTTCAGTACGCTTTCAAAGGATCATATTGGCCTATCGGGCCGCACTTAGCGCCGCCGGCTTTGCTCCTCCCGACACAGTAAAGAAAGCCCTCCTCAAGGGGCTTTTTTCCAAAGACCTCGTTCAAGCGCTTGAGCAGTCGAAGTCATCCGACTCGGGCATGTATGTGAGAGCGGCGACGATCATCAAAAAGGAGACGGTCAGCTGGGATGAAGCAGTC
This sequence comes from Bradyrhizobium sp. SZCCT0231, assembly GCF_018130245.1. Lineage (GTDB taxonomy): Bacteria > Pseudomonadota > Alphaproteobacteria > Rhizobiales > Xanthobacteraceae > Bradyrhizobium > Bradyrhizobium japonicum_F. Next base: position 91,497 of record NZ_JAFCKP010000014.1, on the reverse strand, counting down.
GAGCTCGTGAAAGGCTTGCGACGCTTTATTCAAGACACCAAACACTCCGGCTACGACGATTTCAACTCAAAATATGCGTCCCAACATGACGGCCGCTCTTGGCATGACGAGCGCCTCACGGGCATCCTCTCCATTTTTGAGTACGCCAATGGCGTAAACGCTCTAAGAGCGTTGAAAGACGAGCACGATCCAGGAAGCGTCGGTGATTACGCTCAAAGCGTGATGGACGACTTAGTGGCCGGCAAGCTCGTGATCTTCGACCAATCGCTTGGCGACCCCGAAATGAATCGAGCGGCAGCCGAACGTATCATGTGGGTCATTTTCAATCGGCAAAAGCAGGAATTTGTCACGGCCAAGAAGGATAAGGAGGGGAATTTGATACCGCCGCCTGACATTCTTGTTTACGCAGAGGAGGCGCACAACTTGCTGCCTCCCAACGCAGCGACGGACGTATCTAACATTTGGTCGCGTGTTGCGAAGGAAGGATCCAAATATCGAATCGGCCTCGTCTACGCCACTCAAGAACCATCTTCTATTCAGTCGAACATAATGAAGAATACCGACAATTGGTTTGTCGCACATCTCAACAACGCCGACGAAACAAAGGAGCTCCGAAAATACTACGATTTTGACGACTTCGTTCCTTCAATCCTCCAGGTCCCCGATCCGGGATTTTTGCGGATGCGCACGCTAAGCAATCCATACATTGTACCAGTTCAAATCAACCGCTTTCTTGTAAAGGCGAAATGATCATGGCTGGAACACAACATGAAACCGGCGAAGGCCTGATTGCTCTACAAAGCAGCAAAGCCATTCATGATTTTGAGGGAACGATCGAGACTAAGGACAATACGGCAACAAAAGATGCGCCACCCATCGTTGAAGTGATCCGAAACGAATGGCTCCCTATCCGCGTCGTTGCCATTGACGGGTCAACTTTAACTCACAAGGTCAAGAACGGATATCCCGGAGCAGAAGCCAGCATACTTATGTTGTCCGTAGTCTTTATCGACATCACGGAGCTGGCCAGCATCGTTCCTCATGAAATCCCTTCTCCTCGCGTCTTCAACGAAATGGACACGGCAAAGACCCTAGATGGTGTCCTGCCCGGCGCAAACGTTGTTCGAGCGGGGACGCCCGGGGACACACCCGTCAATTTCTTTCGAAGTACCGTTCAGGACATTCTAAGTGGGACGCTCGATCCATCCCATGAAACACTTCTGGAAACATTGCGTGCGATCACTGTCGGTCGGCAAGCGAATATCGCGTGCCCGATCGATGATTGCAAAGAGAAATACAAATCGAAAACGGGGAGTTACAAGTGCGACTGCGAGCGCAACCAGACTCTCTTCGAAACCGATGCTCTGCGCTTCCATGAACGCTTCAATGAGATCGGATCAAACGGCGAAGTACATGGCGAAGTTAGGCGAGTAGTCGAGGTCCTTTCACTAATTAACATCCTGCGATATTTCGAAGACGACAAACGGATTCACTATTTGAAGAATTGCGCTTTTGTTCTCGATGGCCCTCTCGCCGTGTTCGGACAACCCGCGTGGATTGCACCGTATGTGCAAAAAGAGATTCAGCGAATCAGCGCAAAGTCTCTCAAGAACAACGGTTGCGACCTGCTGCTTTTCGGGATTGAGAAGAGCGGCCAATACATGACGCATTTCTCGGATATTGACTGGACGGACGAACAGGGGCCGCGGTCAAAGTTTGACAGCAAGACGGCAATCATTCCGAACGCTAAGTACATAAATCGAAATATCGTGTTCCGCCCCGAAGACGCCAAACCGTCGGGAATCGATACGTATTTTGGTCGAAAGGTTTTGTACAAGACTGCGAATGGAAGTCACGCCGTGCTAAATTCGGCAATTGTGAATAGCGAAGGGCTCGACTTTCACAATACGTCCCCAAGCGCATTTCCAAGGCTTGGAGACGCTCTTAATGTATTAGACCATCTTTCAACGTATCTTTATGAAGATGGCTTTATGCCGCTCGTTCGAGCTCACGCACACGCAGCTATACCACTTAAGCAAGGCGCCGAAATTCTGCGGAGCCTCTTCAACTTATCATGACAACGCGAAGCAAGGCAGAAGATTGGACTTTGTCCAGCCCGGAGGGGCGTTGGTGCGGGCTTGGGCCCTACTACGCCATGTTCCCGATCTCTTTTGTTCGCAAGAGCATCGAACGGCACTGCCCTCCCTCCGGCCGAGTATTGGATCCGTTCTGCGGGCGAGGCACAACTACGTTTGTGGCCTCAGCCTCGGGCAGACAAGCCTTTGGCACGGACACCAATCCGGTAGCATGGATTTATGCCTCGGCTAAGCTCGACCCCTGCAAGAATGCCGGCTTACTCCTAAAGCGAACGAAAGAAATCGTAGCCCAGTCCAGCGGATGGGACAGACAGCCCGAGAATGAATTCCAAGCACACGCGTGGCATCCGAAGGTCCTAAGCTTCCTGAAGTCAGCCCGGAGAAACTTAGACTGGCGGACGCGAAAGGTTGATCGCACTCTTATGGCAATCATTCTGGTACACCTTCATGCAAAGCTTGGTGAAGGTCTCTCCAATCAAATGCGACAGTCGAAATCAATGTCCCCCGACTATGCCGTTAATTGGTGGAGAAGGCGCCGACTAAGCCCACCAAATATAGACATCGTAGATTTTTTCGAGAAGAAACTCGCTTGGCGATATAGAGCCGGAGTTCCCTCTATTCGCGGGCGGGCGGAGGTCGAACTGGGAGATGCACGCGATATCCTTCCGCGAAAAGTCGAGTTCGATGCGGATCTGGTCCTAACCTCGCCGCCCTATTTTGGCGTTACAAACTACGAGTACGACAACTGGATTCGCTTGTGGATGCTTGGTGGCCCCTCGCTACCGAGTTACAGAACTGCCGCGCGGTACGCCGATCCAGAGAAGTACGAAGAACTTCTATTAGGCGTTTTTGAGGAAACGAAGCGCCATTGCAAAGACACTGCGACGATCTACGTCAGGACGGATGCTAGACGTTTTACTTTCGAGACTACCCTCGATATCCTGACCGAGTTGTGGCCTAGACATAAGCTCTTCTTCCAATCGGATATTGCGAAGGGCGCAACTCAGACTGCGCTCTTTCAGAAGAAATGGCACAAAGCGGGCGAGGTCGACATAATTCTTACTCCCAGAAGATGAAGTTCTCCTTTGCTTGGTGTGCTGCTACATTTTCCATTTTCCGCTATACTCGCCCCGGTAGCATCACCCGGAGGCGCATCCCATGGAGCACGCAGCCAATCCCGACCACAGGCCGGCCGGCAAAAACCTCGTCATCTGCTGTGACGGCACCGGCAACGAGATCTCGGAGAACATCTCCAACGTCCTGAAGCTCTATCGCTGCCTGCGCAAGACGGACAAGACGCAGCCGCGGCAGATGGTGTTTTACGATCCCGGGGTCGGCACGGTGACGGAGCCGTCGACCTGGCACCGGATCAAGGCCGACGTCAATCTGGTGCTGGGGCTCGCCACCGGCTACGGGCTCGATGACAACGTGCTGTCGGCCTATTGCTTCCTGGTCGAGCATTACGCGCCGGGCGACAAGATCTATCTGTTCGGTTTTTCGCGCGGCGCTCACACGGTTCGCGTGCTGGCGGGGCTGATCCACAAGATCGGTCTGATCTCGCCGGAGCAGGTGAACCTCGCAGGCTCCGGCATGGTCGCCTACAAGCAATATTCCGGCACCGGGCACGGCAACGCTATCGAGGACCTCCAGGACGTCGCTTTCGACGAAAGCGGGCCGCTGCCGAAGGACGCGTTCGACCTCGCCGCGCAGTTCGCGCGCATCACCTCGACGCGCTGGCCGACTATCCACTTCATCGGCGTGTGGGACACGGTGGCGAGCGTGATCGTGCCGCGGCGCGACAATCTCTTCTTCGTGTTCAGCCTGGAGGAGCTCGCCTTCACGCGGCGCAATCCCAGCGTCAAGATCTTCCGGCAGGCGATCGCGATCGACGAGCGGCGCCGCATGTTCCGCCTGAACAAGTACTGGGAGCCGCAGGAGTTCTGGAGCAATCGCTACGTGCCGGACGAGAAGAAGGTGCCGCAGGACATTCTGCAGGTGTGGTTCGCCGGCGTGCATTGCGACGTCGGCGGCGGCTATCCGGAAGCCGAAAGCGGCGACTCCAAATATCCGCTGATCTGGATGATCGAGGAGGCCGAGAAGGCGGGGCTGAAGTTCAACCCGCGCACGGTGAACCAGCTCGCCTGGGGCGTCCAGCGCAAGAACTCGCCGTTCAAATACGTCGAGCCGGCCTATACGGGGAGGACGGGCGAATTGCACGATTCGATGAATGCGGCCTGGCGCGTGCTGGAGTATTTGCCGAAGAGCGCGAAGTACAAGGAATGGCCGGAGCGGAAGGTCAGTTTCGGCTTCTACATTCCCGATTGCGAGCCGCGCGTCATCCCCGAAGGCGCGCATGTGCATGAGAGCGTGCTGAAGCGGATGGCGGTGGAGCCGGGGTATCGGCCGGTGAACATGCCGAAGGATTATGTGACGGTGCCGATGCCGGTGGGACCGGCACACGCGGAGGCGGCGGGGGCTGAGGCGGAAGAGGTGCTGCCACCCTCCCCTGGAGGGGGAGGGTCGGCTCACGTTGAGCGCAGCGAAATGTGAGACGGGGTGGGGTGACGGTCTCTCCGCGATGAACAGTGCCCGAGTGGAGAGATCACCCCACCCCGCTCGCGCTGCGCGCGATCGACCCTCCCCCTCCAGGGGAGGGTGGCACCCCGCTACCGCCGCTTTTCCTGTTCGCTGACACTTTTCATTAAAATTCTCATCCGCGACTTAGCAGGATCGCATCATCTCTTTCCGATCATTGGGACAGATCACCCGCCGCGATACCTGCGGAGTTGGAGGAGATGTGCCAATGCATCCGCGTAAATATGCCCGCGTGAAGCCCGCAGGGCTGGTGTCGCGACAGGCCAAGATCATCACCGACCCGCGCGCGCCGGTGATCCCGTGCACGCTGATCGACTATTCGCCCGGCGGGGCCTGCGTCGATCTCGGCGGACAGGTGAGCATTCCCGATCGCTTCGAGCTGCTCCACGTCAACACCAAGAAGCGCTGCCGCATCGCCTGGAAGCGCGGCTCGCGCGTGGGCGTGGTGTTTTAGGGACTCCCCTGGAGGAATCCAGAACGTCGTCATGCCCGGGCTTGTCCCGCCTGCGCGGCCGAAGCCGCTTCGGCGAGGCGAAGGCCCGGGCATCCACGTTCTTGGTGCCGCGGGTAAAGACGTGGATGGCCGGGACAAGCCCGGCCATGACGATGTGGAGACTATCGTGCCCAATACTCGCACGGCTCATATGCGATAGCCCTGCCCTCCAGGGGAGGGTGTGAGAGAAAGCTACTTCCGCATCCGCGCCTTCGCTCCCGCCACGATCTGCATGGCGACGCCGGCGATCCAGCCGGCGAAGACGAGCCAGGTCCAGGCCATGTGCGGATCGAGCCGGAGCACGATCACGGCGACGGAGACAAGCGCGGTCAGCGTGGCGCAGAGCGTGCCGGCCGCGCTCAGAAATTCCGCGGCGTCGATGTCGCCGTGTGCGTCGTCGAAAGGCATTTGCGGCGTGTCGATGCCGAGATAGAAGCCGACGGCGCCCAACGCCATCATCAGCAGCAGGAACCCTTGCGTGGTGAGCGTGGGGATCGCCGAGCCGACATAGGCGCCGACGAACAATCCGCACGCGGCCCCCGCCATCGCAAGACCCACGCGCTCGAACACATGGGCGGTATTACGAACACGAAAACGCATAGCCGGCCTCCGCGAGGCGTTGAGTGCGGAGAGGTTAGGCCAGTTTTGGGAGGCGTGGAAGGTGAGGGGATTTACGGAGGCGTGAGGGGGCCTCTATGCTTCCTGATCTCACGGGGCTGCGACCTCCACGTGTGATGCACGCCTGCCTCCCCATCGTCATTGCGAGCGCAGCGAAGCAATCCAGAGCCTTTCCGCGGAGGGATTCTGGATTGCTTCGCTGCGCTCGCAATGACGAGTGTGCGGCGCCGTCATCGCGCCTCACGCTCCCTCACCGCGCCCCGAACGTGGTCTTGCCGAACAGCGCCTTCTGCGTCGAGGGCTGCGAGCGCCAATATTGCGGGGGCACTTCGACTTCGCCGCCGAGCGCGGCGGCGGCGTGCCAGGCCCAGCGCGGGTCGTAGAGCATGCCGCGGGCGAGCGCGACCATGTCGGCCTTGCCGGATGCGACGATCTCCTCGGCGTGCCCAGCATCCGTGATGAGGCCGACGGCGATGGTGGGCAGTCCGGTCTCGCGCTTGATGGCCTCTGCAAACTGCACCTGATAGCCGGGGCCGAGCGGAATCTTCTGCAGCGGCGAGACGCCGCCGGAGGAGGCATCGATCCAGTCGACGCCGCGCGCCTTCAGCGCTCGCGCAAATTCGATCGTCTGCGCGAGGTCCCAGCCGCCCTCGACCCAGTCTGTCGACGACACCCGCATGCCGACCGGCTTGTCCGCGGGGAACGCGGCGCGCACCGCGTCGAACACTTCGAGCGGAAAGCGCATGCGGTTCTGCAAGGACCCGCCATATTCGTCGCTGCGCCGGTTGGAGATCGGCGACAGGAATTGATGCAGGAGATAGCCGTGCGCGCCGTGCACCTCGATGGCGTCGATGCCGAGCCGCGCGGCGCGCTTGGTCGAATCGACGAAGGCCTCGCGGATGCGCTTCAGGCCCGCCGCATCCAGCGCCAGCGGGGCGGCCTCGCCTTCCTTGTGCGGCACCGCCGACGGCCCCACCGTCTGCCAGCCGCCCTGCCCCTCCGGAATCAGCTGGCCGCCGTCCCAGGGCCGCGCACTACTGGCTTTGCGGCCGGCATGGGCGAGCTGCATCGCGACCGCCGCGGAGGAATGCTTGCGCACGGAGCTGAGGATCTGCTTCAGCGCGGCTTCGCAGGCATCGCTGTAGAGCCCGAGGCAGCCCGGCGTGATGCGGCCGATCGCCTCGACATGCGTCGCCTCGATGCAGAACATCGACGCGCCCGACAGGCTGAGATTGTTGATGTGGGTGAAGTGCCAGTCGGTGGCGACGCCGTCATCTGCCGAATACTGGCACATCGGCGACACCACGACGCGGTTCTTCAAGGTCAGGCCGCGCAGCTTGATCGGGTTAAACAGGGCGCTCATGCGGGGAGTTCCGAGGATGGAGGGGCAATGCGGGAAGTGTAGTGAGGGATGCGCGGATTGCTAGGCGCGCGGGGGAATGGCGGGTAGCCCAGGCGTGCATTTCCGCAATGGCGGTTTGAGGCGAGATGACGCCACAAGTTCGCTGTCGTCCCGGACAAGCGTCAGCGCAGATCCGGGATCCATAGCCACAGGACGTGGTTATGGCGCGAGATGCCCACTCCAAGTCTTCGCCAAACTTCTTCCTGTGGGTATGGGTCCCGGATCGGCGCGCGCTTGAGGCGCGCTTGTCCGGGACGACAGAGAGATTTAAGGCGCGTCCGAGACGACAGCGGAGTTTGCCGAACGACAACGGCCCTACTCCGCGAGCGTGAATTGCAGCAGCAGGGTCCGCTGCAGCATCGAGAAATTGTCGTCGGAGATCAGGGTCAGCACGGTCTCGCCGTCCGCCGTGACGTGGGCGTCGATGCCTTCCATGTTGTCGATCTCATGGCCGAGATCGGCGGCGAACAGCGCGGGGCCGTCGACCAGCGCAGCCGGCGCGATTGCCTTCAGGGGGATCGCGCGGATGCGGATGTTGACGCCGGTGAACCAGGAGAATTTGCGTTCGAGGATCAAGAGCTCGCCGGAGGGCAGCAGCACGGCGTCGCTGATGTCGTATTTCTCGGTGCGGCGCACGCTGAACTGGCCGGGCGTGGGGCCGCCGATCAGGAAGGCGACGAGGTTGCCGTCGGCGTCGAGCCCACGCTCGGAGAACGCGATCAGCGTGCCCGCGAGCGGCTGGGCCTGACCCTGGCCTTTGGGCACGACGACCATCGCCTCCAGCCCCTTGTTGGAGGGCAGCTTGCGCAAGGCCGGCGGGACGCCGATCACCTCGCCGCGGGCCCGCGTGCCGCCCTTGGCAAAATCGTAGCGCAGGATCTGGTTGACGCGCTCGAGCCCGACATAGACGAGGTTGCCGTCGCGCGCGAGCGATTCCGAATCCCACCAGAGGCGCTTGTCCGTGATCGGCCGCCCCTCGGCGCCGAGCAGCGGCGCAGCCTCGACCTCCGTGAGGCCGACCATGTCGCGGCCGGAATAGCGGATGCTGCCGGTGAACCAGCCGCCCTGGTCGGAGATCGCGAGGAAGCGCTCACCCTTGCCGTCGAGGAAGCGGATGCCGGACAGGCCGCCGAAGCCGCGATAGGGCGAGGTCAGCACGAGGCCGCTGCGATATTCCAGCGAGCCGAAGCGCGTGCGCGTCCGATCGCGCGGCTCGAAATTGGGAATTGGGCGCGCGTTGACCTCGACGCTGACGGGCGCGGCGACGGCGCGTTCGAGCGCACGTGGCTCGGCCACCGCTTGCGCCTGCGCCAGGCGGGGGAGCGCGAGAGTGGAGAATCCTGCCGCAGCGTGCCTGAGAAAGCTGCGGCGGGATGAAAGCGTGCTCACGAATGCAATTTGCGTCGCGGGCGACCGGGTGCTTGCGTGGGCGCCGTGTTGGTCTCGCTGAACAGTTCGGCGAGCTTCTCGGTGATGGCACCGCCGAGCTCCTCGGCATCCACGATCGTCACCGCGCGGCGATAGTAGCGCGTGACGTCATGGCCGATGCCGATCGCGATCAGCTCGACCGGCGAGCGGGTCTCGATCTCCTCGATGATGTGGCGCAGATGCCGCTCGAGATAATTGCCGGGATTGACCGACAGCGTGGAATCGTCGACCGGCGCGCCGTCCGAGATCATCATCAGGATCTTGCGCTGCTCGGCCCTCGCCAGCAGGCGCTTGTGCGCCCAGTCCAGCGCCTCGCCGTCGATGTTCTCCTTCAGCAGCCCCTCGCGCATCATCAAGCCGAGATTCTTGCGCGCACGGCGCCAGGGCGCGTCGGCGGACTTGTAGATGATGTGGCGGAGATCGTTGAGGCGGCCGGGATTGGCCGGCTTGCCGGCGGCAAGCCAGGCTTCGCGCGATTGCCCGCCCTTCCAGGCGCGCGTGGTGAAGCCCAAAATCTCGACCTTGACGCCGCAACGCTCCAGCGTGCGGGCGAGGATGTCGGCGCAGGTCGCGGCGACCGTGATCGGGCGTCCCCGCATCGAGCCGGAATTGTCGAGCAGCAGCGTCACCACGGTGTCGCGGAACGTCGCCTCCTTCTCGTGCATGAAGGACAACGGGTGATAGGGATCGGTGACGACGCGCGACAGCCGCGCGGGGTCGAGGATGCCCTCTTCGAGGTCGAACTCCCAGGCGCGGTTCTGCTGCGCCATCAGGCGGCGCTGCAGGCGGTTGGCGAGGCGGGCGACGATGCCTTGCAGATGCGCGAGCTGCTTGTCGAGATAGGCGCGCAGGCGCTCCAGCTCGTCATGGTCGCAGAGGTCCTCGGCCGCGATCACCTCGTCGAATTTCGGCGCGAAGGCGTGATATTCCGGCCCGCGCGGCTCGTTCCTGCCATGCGCGTTCGGACGCGTCGCCTCGCCCGGCGTCTCGTCGTCGCCGAGCTCGCCGTCGTCGAACGTATCGGAGGTCGAGGCCTGCGCGCTTTCCATCGCGCTCTCGCTCATCTCCTCCGAGGTCGCCTGCGCCTGGTCGGCGCTCATCTCCTGGGCGGCATCGGAATCGGGCGAGCCTTCGGCGCCGGACTGATCGTTGTCGCCGTCCTGGTTCTCGTCGTTCTCGTCATTGTCCTCGCTGTCGGCGTTGCGCTCGTCGCCGAGCTCGAGCGCCGACAGCAGATCATGCACGGCATCGCCGAACCTGGTCTGGTCCTCGACCACGCCGTCGAGCCGGTCGAGCCGCTTGCCGATCTTGTCTTCGAGAATGGGACGCCAGAGGTCGACCATCTTCTTCGCCGCCGTCGGCGGCGCCATGCCGGTCAGGCGCTCGCGCACCAGCATCGCCAGCGCGTCCGCCAGCGGCGCATCGGCGCGGTCGGTGATCTCGTCGAACTTGCCGCGATGGAAATGGTCGTCGAGCATCGCGGTGAGGTTCTTGGCAACGCCCGCCATGCGGCGTGCGCCGATCGCCTCGACGCGAGCCTGCTCGACCGCCTCGAACACGCCCCGCGCCTGCGGATTGCCGGGCATCAGCTTGCGATGAACCTTGGGATCGTGACAGGCGAGCTTGAGGGCGATGGAATCGGCGTGGCCGCGCACGATGGCGGCGTCACGCTTGGTCATCTTGCGCGCCGGCTCGGGCAGCCGCGCCTTGCCCGGCGCAAGGCCGGGGCGCTCGGCGGCGAAGGAGACGTCGAGCTCGGGCGATTTCGCGATCGCCTTGAGGCAGGAGGCCACCGAGCGCTTGAACGGCTCGGTCGGCGCTTCCTTGTTGCTGCGGAATTTGGAGTTGGAGGTGGTGCTCATCTCGATCTCACCGTCGTCCCAAGCTCAGCTTGACCTGTCGTCGCCGCCTAGTGCGCAATTGCGCACGGGGCGCGGGGACCCATAACCACAGGACGTCATTTGGCGAAAGGTGGCAACTGATAGCTCGCGCAATAACCACGGCTTGTGGTTGGTCGCGACGAGCGCAAGCGCTCGCGCGGAGGTCCCGGATCTGCGCTTCCTCCAGACGGCGCTTTGCGCCGCCAGGAGTTCGCTTGTCCGGGACGACATCCCGCTCAGCTCAGCGCCACGTTGACCGCCGATTCCGGCAGCTCCGCATTGAAGCAGCGCTGGTAGAACTCGGCGACCAGGGGACGCTCGAGCTCGTCGCACTTGTTGAGGAAGGTGACGCGGAAGGCGAAGCCGATATCGCCGAAAATGTCGGCGTTTTCCGCCCAGGTGATCACCGTGCGCGGGCTCATCACCGTCGACAGATCGCCGTTGGCGAAGGCGTTGCGGGTGAGATCGGCGAGGCGCACCATCTTGTTGACGATGTCGCGGCCCTCCTGGGTGCGATAGTGCTTGGCCTTGGCCAGCACGATCTCCACTTCCTCGTCATGGCTGAGATAGTTCAGCGTGGTGACGATCGACCAGCGGTCCATCTGGCCCTGGTTGATCTGCTGGGTGCCGTGATAGAGGCCCGAGGTGTCGCCGAGACCGACGGTGTTGGCGGTCGCGAACAGGCGGAAGGCCGGGTGCGGCTTGATCACCTTGTTCTGGTCGAGGAGCGTCAGGCGTCCCGAGACTTCCAGCACGCGCTGGATCACGAACATCACGTCCGGGCGGCCGGCATCGTATTCGTCGAACACCAGCGCGACATTGTGCTGGAGCGCCCAGGGCAGGATGCCGTCACGGAATTCGGTGACCTGCTTGCCGTCGCGGACCACGATGGAGTCCTTGCCGACGAGGTCGATGCGGCTGATGTGGCTGTCGAGGTTGACGCGCACGCAGGGCCAGTTCAGGCGGGCGGCGACCTGCTCGATATGGGTGGATTTGCCGGTGCCGTGATAGCCGGTCACCATCACGCGGCGGTTCTTGGCGAAGCCGGCGAGAATGGCCAGCGTGGTGGCGCGGTCGAAGCGGTAATCGGAATCCACTTCGGGCACATGAGGATCGACTTCGGAATAGGCGGGGACTTCGAGATCGCTGTCGATCCCGAACACCTGGCGCACCGACACCTTCATGTCGGGCAGACCGGAAACTTCCTCAACTTTGGACAGGGCGGCGGTCGTCATCAATCCTCCGAGGTCCCGGGCGGTCCCGAAACCGGTTATTCGCACGTTGGCTGCGGCTGGGTGCTGGAAAGCAACCTATCAGAGACAAGTGGCGGGCAGAAGCCCGCCCTCCAATCAAAGTTCCATTGTCTTTTCATTTAGATAGGCAAGGAACGCAGATTTTGGAGGGCTGCCTTGCGAATCACGCCCGCATTTCGCACCCGGGGAAAATGGCCCAGCCTATGCGAATGGCAAATTTCGCCGGCTCTCCTTACTTATGTAGGGTGCAAAGCCCCGCGCGCCAGCCCGCCACAGAGACGACGTGACGTCCTTCCTCGATCCCCTCATCTCCTTCGTCTCGGCCCATGCGTGGCTGGGCTATCTGACCCTGTTCCTGGCGGCGCTGCTCGAAGCCGTTCCGGTGGCGGGATCGGTGATCCCCGGCTCGACCATCATCCTGGCGCTGAGCGCCCTGGTGCCGGGCGGCGAGCTGCAGCTGCCATGGGTGCTGCTGGCGGCGGCGCTGGGCGCGGTGCTGGGTGACGGATCGGCCTATTGGATCGGGCACCGGCGGCAGCGCGAGATCCTCAACACCTGGCCGCTGACCAATTATCCGCGCGTGGTCGCGGAGAGCGAAAGCTTCTTCAACCGCTTCGGCACCTGGGCCGTGTTCTTCGCCCGCTTCGTGCCGCCGATCCGCGCCTTCGTCCCCGTGACCGCCGGCGCGCTGGGCATGGCGCCCGCGAAATTCTACGCGGTGAATATCCCGGCGATCCTGGCCTGGGCGCCCGCCCATGTGCTGCCGGGCGTGCTGGCGGTGTCGGCGCTGCACGAATATGCCGGGCTGCATCATCATGGACATGTCGGCAAGCACATCTGGATTTTGACCGTGGCGGGGGTTGCGATCGTTGCCGGCCTTGCGATCTGGGCCATCCGCCGCCGGCACGGCAGCGCGCCCGCGGAAGCCAAGCCACGGGCCTGATGGCGCGGCGCCCGGCGGTCCGGTCGCGGCCTCGACCTTGCTGCTCTCAAGCACGACGGCCGAATAGCCGGCATGGGATGAGGACCGCAGGCCGCACAGCACGCCGCACAAGAGGCGGGCAAACAGAGCTTTCCGCTGCCCAAATTGCGATCCGCCACGGATCCGCGATGCGCAAATGTTTGTCAGCGGGACACGTTGTCGATTAATTGCTTCACGGCGCATTGCCTTCGGATGACCCTCCTCTAATCACAGGCTGGCCGTTGCGGCCGCCGATATGACCGGAGGTGGTTGCATGCGCTCGAAAACAGCTCTTCGTATGGTCTCGTTTGCGATCTCGGCCTGTGCGGGCATCTTGAATCCGGCTTCCCAGGCCAACGCCGAAGAGATCCTGAAGGCACGGCTTGCGCAGAACCTCGCACCGATCTCGGGCCTTGCGATTGTCGCCAAGGCGAACGGCCTCTTCGGCAAGCAGGGACTCGATATCTCGGTCTCGAATTTCACCAGCGGAAAGCAGTGCCTCGACACTGTGATGGGAGGAGGAGCGGATATCGCGACGACCGCCGAAGCTCCGGTAACGGCGGCCGCGATGGCCCAGCAGCCGATCGCCTTCGTCGCCGGCATGGAGTACTCGGATCTGAAGACGATGACGGCGGCGTCCGCCGCAATCAGAACCAAAGCGGATCTGCGCGGCAAACGCATCGGCTTCACGGCCGGCACGGGGAGCGAGGTCTACACCTCGGCTCTGCTGAAGGCGGCGGGATTGACCGCCAAGGATGTCACGCTCGTCAACCTTCGCCCCCAGGAGATGCTTCCCGCTCTGGCGGCGGGAAGCATCGAGGCGTTCGACACCTGGGAGCCGCACGTGTCCAATGCAAAGAAGGCGCTCGGCGAGGGGGCCGTCCTGCTCGATACCAAGGGACTCTATTCGGAAACCTTCAACATCGTCGTGACGCGGCCCTATCTGGAGGCAAACCCGGCAATCGTCAGCAAATTCCTGGCTGCTCTCATCGAAGCGGAAGGCTGGGTCAAGGCCCATCCGGACGAAGCGATCGACATCGTCGCCGGCGCAACCGGCATGAAGCGCGACGAGCTGGCACCGATCTGGTCGGATTACGTCTATCACGTGCGCATCGACGACAAGCTGCTCGAGACGCTGAAGACACACGCGGCCTGGCGGCTCGCGACCGGCAATCACCCGCCGGGGGCGGGGATGCCTGATTTCTCGAAGGTCATTGCGGCGGCGCCGCTGAAGGCGCTTGATCCCGCACGTGTGACACTGTCGGCCAATCCATGAGCACCGGCGGACACAACCGTGCGACGACGGCCGGACGCCTGAGCGTGCTTGTCGGCGCGCTCTCCGTGCCAGCTTTCGTCGGCGTATGGGAATTGATCGCGCGCTCGCGGATCGTCAACGCGGTGCTCTTCCCGCCGCCGTCGACGGTCGCTGTCGCCGTGCTTGACTGGATCCACAGCGGCCAGTTTTTCGGCGACCTTTCAGCGAGCCTGTTCCGCGTCACCGTGGGGTTCCTGATCGGGACGACGGGCGGGATCATGCTCGGCGTGCTGACGGGCCGGTTCCGGCTGGTCTCGAGCCTGCTCTCGCCGTTGTTTCATATCCTTCGCCCGATCCCCCCGATCGCCTTCGTGCCCATCGTGATCCTCTGGTTTGGCTTGTCGGAGGCCGGCAAACTCTTTCTGGTCGTCTGGGGGGTGTTCTTCACCGTATGGCTCGCGACCCATATCGGCGTTCAGAAGGTCGATCGCGGTCTCATTCGCGCCGCGCTGATGCTCGGCACGCCACGTCGGCAGATGCTCTCGGAAATCATCCTGCTGGGGGCGCTTCCCTACATCGTTGTCGGCCTGCGTACCGCCGTCAGCATCTCGTTTTACACGCTGGTGGCCGCCGAGCTGGCGGGCGCGTTCGCCGGCATCGTCTACCGGATCGAGATTGCGCAACAGAACATGCAGACCGGACAGGTCATGGGAGGGCTGGCGGCGCTCGGACTGCTCTCCTTCGTCGCCGATCGTTCCTTCGCGGCCATTGCCGAGCGTGCCGTATGGTGGCGATGATGCAAAACCCGCTTCGACCGACATCACCGCTCCGGCTCGTGGATGCTCCGCCGGAGCCTTCGTCGACAGCGCCGGAAGCGACCATCCGGGTCGAGAATTTGAGCATCGTCTTCGATGTGCCGCGCGGCGAGGTCATTGCGGTGGACCGAGTGTCCCTGGCCGTGATGCCGGGCGAATTCGTCTCGCTGGTTGGTCCGTCGGGCTGCGGCAAGTCTACGCTCTTGAATGCGATGGCGGGCCTCGAACGGCCGTTCGAAGGCGAGGTCATGGTAGCCGGCAAGCCGATGCTGGCACCTCGACCGGATATCGGGATGGTCTTCCAGCAGCCGCATCTGTTCCCCTGGAAATCGGTGCGCCGTAACATCGCGCACGGACCGCGCGCGCTCGGCAAGTCGAAAACGGAGGCGCTTCGGATCGCCGACGACCTGATCGAGATGATCGGGCTGACAAAATTCGCGAGCTCCTATCCGCATACGCTTTCAGGCGGCATGCAGCAGCGGGTGGCGATTGCTCGCGCCCTCGCGAACCAGCCGCGTGTGCTGCTCATGGACGAACCCTTCGGCGCTTTGGACGCGCAGACCCGGGCCGTGATGCAGGATAACCTGCTCGAACTGCGCGACCGGATCAACGCCACGATCGTTTTCGTCACGCATGACATTGACGAAGCCATTCTCCTGTCGGATCGCGTGCTGATCATGAGCGCCGGGCCGGGCCGCATCCTGCGGGACCTCTCCGTGGGCCTGCCGCGCCCGCGCTCCAGCGCTATTCTGACCGACCCCGCCTATCTCGCGCTCAAGCGGGATTGCCTCGACCTGATCCGGACCGAAGGCCGCAAGGCATTCGAGCAAATGGAAGCGGTGACCTAAAGCGCGATGGGATTAGGTTCGGCTGGCCGTCCGCGGTTCACCTCTCCTCGGCGGCAGGGCTATCGCATATGGGCAGTACACTTTTGGGCACGATACTCTCCACATCGTCATGGCCGGGCTTGTCCCGGCCATCCACGCCTTGCTACGCAGCACAAAGAACGTGGATGCCCGGGACAAGCCCGGGCATGACGACCTCTGGCGAAGGTTCATATGCGATAGCCCTGCCGCACGCGGGGAGAGGTGACTCGCGTTCTGTGCTCGCGTCGATTCAACCAGAACTCATCGTGCTTTGAGCCGCAGCGAAGGCTGGCATAGCTCTTGAATGGATCTGCTCCAGCTACGAGGGAGCGGGCAAATGTCAGCGGCAACTCTCAAGACGACAGCCGGGGTCATGCTGGCGGAGTCGGATGCTCTGGTCAGATCGCTGCCAGGCTTGCTCGACCATCTGAGCGAGCCTGACCGGCGCCGTGTGCTGGCCATCGGTCGCCACGAGGTTCTGGACACCGGCAAGCATATCTGGCGCCAGGGAGACACGCAGAACGGCATATATCTGATCGAATCCGGCCGGATCCGCAGCTATTACGCAGCACCTTCGGGGCGTGAGGTGACGCTCGCCTACTGGTTCGGCGGCAATTTCGTCGGCGGGCCCGACCTCTTCGGCACCGGAGCGCATATGTGGTCTTCGGTTGCCATCGAGCGCAGCCGGCTGCTGTTTCTGCCTGGTCCCGCTCTGCGCGAGCTCGCGCTTCAGTCGGCGTCCATCGCGGTGGCGCTGCTGGATGCGCTGGCCTTCAAGGCAAGGTGCTACTCGGCCATGGCGCAAATGCTCGGCACACGATCGGTGACCGAGCGGTTGCAGCGTCTTTTGATCTTTCTCTCGAATATCTACGGCTTGCAGCACGGCCGCGAGATCGTGCTCGGCATTCCTTTCACCCATGGCGATCTCGCCAACCTGATCGGAGCGACACGACAATGGGTGACGGTGCAGCTCTCGCGCATGCAGGCGAGAGGCATCATCCGCTACGACAGGGGCCTGATCGTCATTCTGAATCTGCGCGCGCTCGACCTCGAAATCGTCTAACCGGCGGTGCGCGAATAGACCTTCAGCCCGAACAGAGCGTCGCCATCGTCCCGCTGCCATCGCGAGGCGAAGTCCAGGAGGGCATGGTCGTGCCATGCGGGTGCCAGCAGGGTGACGCCCATTGGCATGCCGCTGGTGAGCGTCGCGTTGGGAAGCGCCACCGCACACAGATCCAGAAGATTGACGGAATAGGAGTAGTGACCAAGACGCGTATTGAGCAAGATGGGGTCTTTCAGCATTTCCGCAATGGTGAAAGGACGCGGCGCAGTCGGCACGACCAGGACGTCGATCTGCTTGAAGAGGAGCTGGACCTGCCGCCGCAATTTCAGGAGACGATGTTGCGCCGCGAATGCGTCGGCCGCTGAAAATTGCGCCGCAGAATGCAGGACTTTGCGCGTAACCTCCAGCAGATCACCATGATCGACGTCAATAAGCTTGCTGATCGCCGCGTAGCGTTCGGCGATCCACGGTCCCCAGAAGAGCATTTCGCCGGCCTCGACGAAGGGTGTGAAGTCGATCTCGAGGGCCTCGCCCCCCAGTCCCGCCAGCCTCCCGCAAGCCTGTTCGTAAAGCGCGTCGCATTCGGGCGAGCCGAATGAATCGAGCTGAGGGGCGGAAATGCGCCCGAAGCGGAATTCCTTGGGGACAGCGGATGACGGGCCGTGCGCTTCGCGGCTGTAGGGATCTTCCGCGTCGAAGCCCTCGACGAGCTCCAGCAACAATTTGCCCTCGGCGACGGAATTGCAGAAGATCGACGGACAATCGAGCGTGGGGCAGTTCGGAACCAGCCCGCGGGATGAGACAAGCCCGACCGTCGGCTTGATTCCGATGATGCCGTTGAAGCCTGCCGGCACCCGGCCTGAGCCGCCGGTGTCGGTGCCAAGTGAGAAGGCGACGTGACCGGCCGCCACGGCGACGGCCGAGCCCGAGCTCGATCCGCCCGAGATATAGCGATCATCGGCGGCGCTTGGGCAGACGCCGTGAGGTGACCGGGCGCCGGACAGCCCGGTTGCGAATTGATCCAGATTGGTCTTGCCGAGACAGATTGCGCCGGCCGCGACGAGGCGCTCGACGCACCGGGCCGATCGCTCCGCAACATAGGCGAAGGACGGACAGGCCGCCGAGGTCGGCATGCCCTCCACGTCGATGTTGTCCTTCACGCCGAAAGGCACACCGAGCAGAGGCAGCAATTCGCCCTGCGCGCCGCGCCGTGCGAGAGCCTCGACCTCCGCCAGCGCCTCTTCCATGGGCCTCACATGGATCCAGCAATTGCGGTGTTGGTCACGTTCGATGCGCTCGTATGCCATCGCGATCGCCGAACGCAGTTCGGTCGAGGTGCGAAGGGGGCGGCTGCGGCGAGTTAGGGCGACGGCTTGCGACACAAATGGCTCCCGAGGAGATCGAAGGTGCTGCAAGCCTGCCCGGAGGTGGACGGGACGGAAAGCAATTAAGCGCTTCTGCTGCCGCCGTGAACCGGACCGCATGTGGGAGCGATCACGAACTCCCCGCCCTCCGTCCCGGCGCAGGCCCGACATACCTCGCCCGCGGCCGGATCAGCTTGCCGAACTGCAATTGCTCGCTGGCATGCGCGATCCAGCCGACGCTGCGGGCCATCGCGAACAGCGCGAGCTCGCTGCCGGCGGGCAGGCGCAGCGCGTGCACGAGGACTGCGAGCGCGTAGTCGATGTTGACGAATTCGCCGGTCGCTTCCGCGATCCGCTCCGGCACCTCGCGGGTGAATTTGCGCGGCGCGCCGGCGCGCGACAATGCGTTCAGCAGCGATTGCGCGCGGGGATCGCCGCGCTTGTAGACGCCGTGGCCGAAGCCGGCGAAACGCTCGCCGAGCGCGACGCGCTCGCGCACCATCGGCTCGACGTCGCGGTCGACCAGCGTCTTGACGAGCTGCGAGGCCAGCACGCCGGCGCCGCCATGCTTCGGCCCTTTCAACGCGGCGAGGCCGGCGATGACCGCGTCGTAGAGATTGAGGCCGGTCGACGCCGCGCAGCGCGCGGTGAAGGTCGAGGCGTTCAGTTCATGATCGGCGAGCAGCACAAGCGCGCGGCGGATCAGATCGGGCGCATGCTTGTTGTCCGCCGCCCAGGCACGCGCGACCTGCTGATGCAGCGGCTCGGCCGACGGCTCGGCATTGAGCATGGTCGCAACCAGCAGGCGGACGATGCGCGCACCGACCATGGCGCGGCCATCGGGCGCGCGGGTGAAGGCGCGGGGATCGGCGCTCGCGGCCAGCGCCAGCACGGCGATCGCGCGGTCGATCGGCGCCGCCCGGCGCGCGGCCGCTGCGATCGTACGCATCTCCTCGGATATCTCCGGCTGATTATCCGGATCGAACGGATCGACCCCGGCGACATCCCAGAGCAGCGTCGCCGTGTGCTCCAGCGTGTCCCTCTCGGAAAGATCGACGCAATTGACGCCGCGGTAGATCGCGCCCTCCTCGGTGATGGTCGAGATCTCGGTGTCCATCACCGGCAGGTCGGCGTCGAAGCTGCGCAGCCCGCGCGGCTCGGGGGACGGCACGCGCCGTTCTTTGAGCGCGCGGACGTCCTCGGCGCGATAGCGGTTCTTTCGCGAGTCCGGCGTCGGCTCGGAGCGGATCAGGCCGCGGCTGACATAGGCGTAGAGGGTGGCCGGGGAGATCGCGAGCTCGGCGGCGGCTTCACGGGCGGAGAGGTACAGCCCATCGGAATTTTTCATATTGATTTATGTAATCAAGATTGATCAATCTGTCGAGACGCCCGACCTTTCCGCCGTGAAAGGAGACAGGCCATGAATATCCACCTCACCAAGAGCCAGATCGGGCTGGACGGCGTTCCCGCGGCTGAGACCGTGCTGAGCCATGTCGATGGCGAGCGCGGCGAGCTGATCATCGCCGGCGAGCATGTCGGCAGCCTCGCCGCCAAATCGAGCTTCGAGGGCGTCACCGCCCGGCTCTGGAACGGCGCCAGCAAGACCAGCCTGAGCGAAGCCAATGTCCGGGCAAGCCTCGGCGTGGCGCGGGAGCGCGCTTTTGCGCGGTTGCCCGACCTCTTACCCGCGACGCACGGCATGGGCATCGTCGACGGGTTCCGCGCCGCGGTCGCCGGGCTTCGCGCGGAGCACGGGCTCGAGCACGAGGCAACCATCGTCGGTGCGCTTCCGGTGATTGCGGGCGCGCTGGTTCGTCGCGCCAAGGGACTACCGCCGGTCGCGCCCGATCCGAATGCAAGCCATGCGGCCGATACGCTGCGGATGCTGCGCGGCGCCGCGCCGGAGCCGCGTGAGGTCGCAGCACTCGATGCCTATTTCGTCACGGTCTGCGATCACGGCATGAACGCCTCGACCTTCACCACGCGCGTGGTGGCCTCGACCCAGGCCGACCTGTTCGCCGCCGTCACCGCCGGCTACTGCGCCCTGACCGGGCCCCTGCATGGCGGCGCGCCGGAGCCGGTGCTGGAGATGTTAGACGCGATCGGCTCCAGCGAGCGTATCCAGCCATGGGTGGATGCGGCGCTCGCGCGCGGCGAACGGCTGATGGGCTTCGGCCATCGCGTCTATCGCGTGCGCGATCCCCGCGCCGACGTGCTCAAGGCCGCGATCGAGCGGCTTGCGGCTGAAGGCGCCGACCTGCCCTTTGCCGGCGAGGTCGAGGCCTATATCCGCAGCGCCCTGCGCAGGAAAAATCCGGATCGGCCGCTGGAGACCAATGTCGAGTTCTTCACCGCGATCTTGCTCGATGCGCTGGCGATTCCACGGCAGGCGTTCACGCCGGTCTTCGCGGTCGCACGCAGCGCAGGCTGGACCGCGCACGCGTGCGAGCAGCAGCGGACGGGACGATTGATCCGGCCGAGCTCGTCCTATGTCGGGGCGATGCCGGGGGCGTGAGGTATCGCGGATGTCTCCGCGAGACCGGAATCGTAGGGTGGGCAAAGGCGCACTTGCGCCGTGCCCACCATCGATCCGAAACTGCAACAGAAGCGGTGGGCACGCTTCGCTTTGCCCACCCTACGATACTTACACTTGAATTCGCGAGACCCTACGCCTCCCGCACCACTGTCTTCAGATAGTTATACGCCTTGATGATCTCGATCAGGCGGTCTTCGGTGGAGCGGTCGCCGCCATTGGCGTCGGGGTGATGCTGCTTCACCAGCGCCTTGTACTTGCTTTTGACGTCGGCGAGCGTGGCGTCGGGGCCGAGGCCCATGACCTGGAGCGCCTTGCGCTCGGCGTTCATCACCTTGCGCGTCTCGGCCTTGGGCTGGGCATCCGGGCCCTTGCGCCAGTTGGCGCGGCCGTTGATCTCGCTGAACATGCTGAACGGATCGGACGCCATATCGATGTCGGCTTCCGTACCCTTCTTGCCGCCATTGGCGCCCATCTTCCAGGTCGGGCGGTGGCCGGTCAGCGCGTCTTTCTGGTAGCGCGCGACGGCATCGGCATTCATGCCGGAGAAGAAATTGTAGTTCTGGTTGTACTCGCGCACATGGTCGAGGCAGAAGTGCCAGTACTCGCGCTGGTTCTCGCGGCCCTTCGGCGCGCGGTGCGCACCCTTGTTGGCGCAGCCCGCCCACTCGCAGTTGACCACGGTGTCGCGCGGCTTCAGCTCGGGCTGCTTGCCCCGCGGCTTCACGCGGATAGAGTCGAAGAACTTTGATGAATCGATCGGCATGGCTGACTTTGACTACGCAATGCAAAAACCTTCAAGTCTTGACATTGCAATTCGCTGAGCACCCGGTCCCGATTACCTTGGACGTCCGGGTATTGACGGGGCGCGATCACGCACCTTAATGGCACACATGGCTATGAAAGACACTATCAGCAACAAGTTGCAGGAAGCTTTCACGCCCGAAAGCCTGCAAGTCGTCGACGAGTCACATTTGCATGAGGGCCACGCCGGCCATCGGCCGGGCGGCGAGACGCACTTCCGTGTGTATATCGTGTCTGCCGCCTTCAAAGGGAAGAGCCGAGTCGACCGCCACCGCATGATAAATTCGGCGCTCGCCGCGGAACTCTCCGGCAGCGTGCACGCCCTCGCGATCAATGCGCAGGCGCCGGGGGAAGGCGGGAGCTAGCTCACCAATTCGGCTGTCATGCCCCGCGGAGGCGGGGGCATCCAGTAAACACCGGCATCGAGGATCAGTCGATAGGCTGCGGCGTACTGGATCGTCCGCCCCGGTGCGCATCTGCGCACAAGGCGGACGATGACAGCTTACCACGCGTCAAAACGACGTCCCGGCCCTTCTTGGCTTTGCCTCTTCCAGCTCGGCATCCCGCGGAACCGGTGAAATACGGAGCGCGGTGATGCGGTTGCGCTCGCGGCGGAGGACGCGGAAGCGGAAGCCGTGGAAGGTGAAGCTCTGGCCCCGGTCGGGGATCGAGCGCGCCTCGTGAATGACGAGCCCGGCGACCGTCGTCGCCTCTTCATCGGGCAGGTGCCAGTCCATGGCGCGGTTGAGATCGCGGATCGGCACCGAGCCGTCGACCACGACGGAGCCGTCGGGCTGGCGGCGCACGCCGGCCACCACCACGTCATGCTCGTCGGAGATATCGCCGACGATCTCCTCCAAAATGTCTTCCAGCGTCACGAGGCCTTCAACCTCGCCATACTCGTCGACGACGAGCGCGAAATGGGTCTTGCGACGGCGGAACGCCTTGAGCTGTTGGGATATCGGCCGCATTTCCGGCACGAACCAGGGCGGCAGCATGATGGTGGAGACGTCGATACGCGAGGTGTCGCCGTCGGAGGCGCGGATCGCCCGCAACAGATCCTTGGCGTGCAGAATGCCGATGATGTTCTCCGACTTGTCGCGCCACAGCGGAATGCGGGTGTATTCGGTCGCCAGCACCTCCCGCACCAGCTCCTCCGGCGGCAGGTCGGCATTGATCATCACCATGGCGGTGCGATGAACCATCACGTCGGACACCGTCAGCTCGCCGAGGCGGAAGACATTGTGAATGTACTCGGCCTCGCCGCTCTCGATCTTGCCGTGCACGGCCGATTCCTCGACCAGGCCCTCGATCTCGGTATCCGTCAGGATGTCGTGCTGCGAAAACTCCTGGACTCCGATCAGGCGCAAGATCGCGCTCGACGCAGTGTTGAGACACCAGCTCAGCGGATAGAACACGAGATAGGAGGCATGAAGCGGATACACGATCCACTGCGACACCGGCATCGGCTCCCTGATCGCGAGCGTCTTCGGCACCTGTTCGCCGATGATGATGTGCAGTGAGGAGAAGACCAAAAAACCCGCCAGGAACGAGGTGAAGTGCAGCGTGGCTTCCGGCAATCCGAGCGGATGGAGGATCGGACTCAGCAGCGCAGACACGGTCGGCTCACCGATCCAGCCAAGACCGAGGGAAGCCATGGTGATGCCGAGCTGGCAGCAGGCGAGATAGGATTCGATATTCCCCATCATCGTCTGCAGCAGGCGAGCGCCGAAGCGATTTTGCTCGACCATGGCCTTGACGCGAAAGCCGCGGCTCTTCACGAGCGCAAATTCCGCAGCCACGTAGAACGCGTTGGCGGCGAGCAGGAGGGCCGCAAGCAGAAGATTGATCGAGATCGAACTCATATTTGCCTCGCGACCGCCCCGGCATTCCCCGCCGTTTCGCGGGCGGCCGATCTGAACGGTCCCGCCATCACTGCGATAGCTTCTCTTTCAGGAAGTCGCGCACCGGTGCGGGCTCGACATCCTTCACGATCACCGCGCGGCCCACGGCTTCCAGCAGGATGAAGGTGAGCTTGCCGCGCTTGACCTTCTTGTCCTGCGCCATCAGCGCCATCAGCGCGTCGGCATCGGCAAGCCCTTCCTGCGCAAAGCCCGCGATGTCCTGCAAGCGCGTCGGCAGGCCTGCCTCGACCAGATGGCGTTCGACACGCGCGGCCTCAAGCTCGCCGATCATGCCGAGCCTGGCCGAGAACTGCGCCGCCAGCGTCATCCCGATCGAAACGCCCTCGCCATGGAACAGGCGGTCGGAGAAGCCGGTCGCCGCTTCCAGCGCGTGGCCGAAGGTGTGGCCGAGATTGAGCAGCGCACGCTCGCCGGTCTCGCGCTCGTCGCGCGAGACGACACCGGCCTTGGCGCGGCAGGAGGTCGCGATCGCATGCTCGCGCGCCGAACCGCCCTTGAAGATATCGGAATGGTTCTTTTCCAGCCAGGAGAAAAAGGCCTCGTCGCCGAGCACGCCATATTTGGCGACCTCGGCATAGCCGGCGCGGAACTGACGCGGCGACAGCGTGTCGAGCACGGCGGTGTCGGCGATGACCAGCACCGGCTGGTGGAAGGCGCCGAGCAAATTCTTGCCCTGCGGCGAGTTGATGCCGGTCTTGCCGCCGACGGACGAATCGACCTGCGCCAGCAGCGAAGTCGGCACCTGCACGAAATCGACGCCGCGGCGCAGGATCGCCGCGGCAAAGCCGGCGAGATCGCCGACCACGCCGCCGCCGAGCGCGATGACGAGATCGTTGCGCTCGATCCTGGCGGCGATCAGGGCTTCGCTGACCTTTTCGAGGCCGGCATAGGTTTTTGAGATCTCGCCCTCCTCGACGACGATGCGCGAGGTCTGGATGCCGGCGGCGGCAAGCGACGCTTCGGTCGGCTCGAGCCAGTATTTTGCGACGGTGCGGTCGGTGACAACGGCCGTGCGCACGCCCGGCCGCAAGGCTGCGACCCGCTCGCCGAGCGAGGCCAGCACGCCGCGGCCGATGACGATGTCATAGGCGCGATTCTCCAGCGCAACGTCGACTTTGACGGGATCGGAATGTTTCAACGGGGCAGTCATCTTAACGCACTCGCAACGTCGGCAGGTGTTTGGGCGGCCTGTCCGCCGCAGAGATGAGCGTGCAGCGCCGCGATGCATTCCTCGACGATTCTATCGTGCGGCACGTCGCGCGAGGCGATCGTGAGGTCGGCATTGGCATAGACCGGCTCGCGCTCGGTGAGGAGGCGCGTCACGGTTCCCTCGGGGTCGGCGGTCCGAAGCAGCGGACGGTCGGCGCGGCGGCGCACGCGGCGCATGATGACGTCATGGTCCGCCCTGAGCCAGATCGAGATGGCTTTCGCCGCGATGCGCGCGCGCGTCTCCTCGCGCATGAAAGCGCCGCCGCCGGTCGCCAGCACCACGGGACCACCCTCGAGCAGGCGCGCGATGACACGGGCCTCGCCATCGCGGAAATGCGGCTCGCCGTGGCGCTCGAAAATCTCCGGTATGGTCATGCCGGCCGCCGCCTCGATCTCGGTGTCGGCATCGATGAAGGGCAGCTTGAGGCGGGCCGCCATGCGCCGGCCGATGGTGGACTTGCCCACCCCCATCATGCCGACGAGCACGATCGAGCGCGCACCGAGCGCCGACAGGATGTCGGCCTCAGGCGAAGCAGGAAGCGGCAACGCGGCGTCGGACATTGTCTCGCTCGATTGGATCTCGCTCGAACTGCCGCCGGATGCGGCATGGTTTGGCCACCTATACGACCCCATGGGGGCCCTCGCCAGAGGACTCTTGCCACGAAACGGCGAACATGTTGGATGATTTCATTGGTTAATTTGGCTGCCTGGACCCTTACCTGAGACCCCAGAACGATGCCGAGCTTGTTCCGCTTCCTGACGGTCGTCGCCGTGATCGCCGGCATCGTCTATGGCGTGGTCTTCGCGCTGGCGAACTTCGTCAATCCGAAGCCGCGGGAAATGACGGTGACCATCCCGCCTGACAAGTTTCTCAAGAAATAGGAGCTAGCCTCCAGGGCATGCCCATCAAGCCCTCCGACACCAAGCTCACCGGCCTGTTCCTCGACATGCTCGCGGCGGAACAGGGCGCCGGCCCCAACACGCTCGATGCCTACCGTCGCGACCTCACCGATTTCTCGGAATTTCTGGGCCGCGTCGGCCATAGCTTTGCGGACGCGGAGACGCAGGTCCTGCGCGATTATCTCGCCGATCTCGACACGCGCGGCTTCAAGTCCACCAGCGTCGCCCGCCGCCTGTCGGCGATGCGGCATCTCTATCGGTTTCTCCTGAACGAACGGATCAGGGCCGACGATCCCGCGGCGATCCTGTCCGGCCCGAAGCGCGGCCGCGGCCTGCCAAAGGTGCTATCGATCGCCGATGTCGACCGCATGCTCCGCCGCGCCAAGGAATTGAGCGAGGCGGAAGATGCTTCGCCCTCGAAACGGCTGCGCGCTTTGCGGCTCTATTGCCTGCTGGAGGTGCTCTACGCCACGGGCTTGCGCGTCTCCGAGCTGGTGGCGCTGCCGCGCTCGGCGGCCAAGCGCGACGCGCGCATGATCGTGGTGCGCGGCAAAGGCAACAAGGAGCGCCTGGTGCCGCTCAACGAGGCCTCGCGGCAGGCGATGGCGGATTACCTCGCCGCGACGGAGGCTGCAAAGGCCGACAAGAAGAACAGCGTGGCCGCCTCGAAATGGCTATTCCCCTCGTTCGGCGAGAGCGGACATCTGACGCGGCAGCATTTCGCCCGCGACTTGAAAGAGCTCGCGGTCGCTGCCGGGCTGCAGGCCCGCCTGGTCTCCCCGCACGTGCTGCGCCACGCCTTTGCCAGCCATTTGCTGCACAACGGCGCGGACTTGCGCATCGTGCAGACCCTGCTCGGCCACACCGATATTTCCACGACCCAGATCTACACCCATGTGGTCGAGGAGCGGCTGAAGAGCCTGGTGCGGGATCTGCATCCGCTGGCGGAGAAGTAGGGATGGGTGAGAGGTCTCGTGCCCCGGGCGCAGCAGCGCTCAAGAAGCGCTGCAGAGCGTCCGGGACACGACATCGGAGTCGGGAGGACAACCGAAACCGCCTTGACTTCGGCCACATCTCCGCAGAAAGAGCCGGGGCCTCACGACTGATTTGGCTGGTGTCTCACGATCACACAAGCCAAGCCATTGAAGACGCTACACTTCTTCCCGGACCCCAACCTCGCTTCGCTTCTTTAGCCCCGTCCGCCTATATTGAGTTGATGCAAGACCAGATGCGCAGCTATCTCGACTTCGAAAAGCCCGTCGCCGAGCTCGACTCCAAGGTCGACGAATTGCGGGCGCTCGCTGCCACCGGCACCGACATCAGCGACGAGGTCGGACGGATCGAGGACAAGGCGGCGCAGGCGCTGGCCGACCTCTATACGAACCTGACGCCGTGGCAGAAGACGCTGGTGGCGCGGCATCCGCAGCGGCCGCACTTCAACGACTTCATCAAGGGGCTGATCACCGAGTTCACCCCGCTCGCCGGCGACCGCAAGTTCGGCGAGGACGAGGCGCTGGTCGCCGGCTTCGGCCGCTTCCGCGGCGAGCCGATCTGCGTGATGGGCCAGGAAAAGGGCGATTCCACCGAGAGCCGCATCCGGCACAATTTCGGCATGGCGCGGCCCGAAGGCTATCGCAAATGCGTGCGGCTGATGGAGATGGCCGAGCGGTTCGGCCTGCCGGTGCTGTCGCTCGCCGATTCCGCCGGCGCCTATCCCGGCATCGGCGCGGAAGAGCGCGGCCAAGCCGAGGCGATCGCGCGCTCGACCGATGCGTGCCTGGCGCTGACCGTGCCGAACGTCGCCATCATCACCGGCGAAGGCATGTCGGGCGGCGCCATCGCCATCACCACTGCCAACAAGGTGCTGATGCTGGAGCACGCCATCTACAGCGTGATCTCGCCTGAAGCCGCCTCCTCCATCCTCTGGCGCGACGGCACCAAGGCGCAGGAAGCCGCCAACAACATGAAGATCACCGCCCAGGACATGCTCCGCTTCGGGGTGATCGATCAGATCCTCAAGGAGCCGGTCGGCGGCGCCCACCGCGACCCCGCCGCCATGATCGCCACCACGGGCGAAGCCATCGCCAAGGCCTTCGACGAGCTCCGGGGCCTCGACGGCGACGCCATCCGCAAGCAACGGCGGCAGAAATTCCTCGAGATCGGCCGGAAACTGGGCTGATTCGCCTCGATTTCGTGTCCCGGACGCGGTGCGGCGCCATAAGCGCGTTCACGCGCGTCTTCGACGCGCTATGGTGACGCTCCGCTGAGCCGGGACCCAGCAGGCTCCGGAGCTTGCGCCAGCATGGGCCCCGGCTCAGCAGCGCACCGCCGAGGGGCGCTGCGCTGCGTCCGGGGCATGAGCCTCCTCCCGGTAACCCCGCGTTAACCCTTTTTTTGCCCAAATCGGCGATCTCAGTGGCGGTTTGGCCGCAAAGCCCAAGTTCCGGCCCAGTTCCAAGTTACGGCCCAGTTTAAGTCTCTGTTGACCACACCTTTGGGCCAACGCCCTCGTGATCCCCGCTCGGGTTGCGACCACATGACCCAGAGGTTAGAATTTTAATCAATGGCTTCAGGGCATAAGCGCTGGGGCGTGAGCTGAAAAAGCCCGTCATGACGGGTCCGGTTTTCCGGTCGGATCATGCGCCAGAAGAATTGGGGTTCGCGCTCCTTGCCCGGCACGGTGTGGGGTCCATCTTGATTTCTCGTTCGCTTGCTCGCGCGCTCTTGGCTTCGGTTGCGCTGATGACGGCCGGCGTCCTGCTGTCCGGCTGCAACACCGACCAGGTCTCGCTCGCGACCAACGCCAAGGCCAATCAGCCGGTGCCGCCGAAGCTTCTCGCCGCGATCTCCGAGAAGAACATGGACCTGCAGTCGCCGATCCTGGTCCGCCTGTTCAAGCAGGAGGCCGAGCTCGAGGTCTGGAAGCAGACCCGCTCGGGCCAGTTCGCGCTGCTCAAGACCTATCCGATCTGCCGCTGGTCCGGGGACCTCGGCCCCAAAGTGCGCGAAGGCGACCGCCAGGCGCCGGAAGGATTCTACTCGATCAATCCGAGCCAGATGAATCCGCAGTCGGCCTATTACCTGTCCTTCAACACGGGCTACCCGAACGCGTTCGACAAGGCACTGGGGCGCACCGGCTCGCAGCTGATGGTGCACGGCGACTGCTCGTCGCGCGGCTGCTACGCCATGACGGACGAGCAGATCGCGGAGATCTATTCGCTCGGGCGCGAATCCTTCTTCGGCGGCCAGAAGGCGTTCCAGCTCCAGGCCTATCCGTTCAAGATGACGCCGGTGAACATGGCCAAGCACCGGAACAATCCGAACATGGCCTTCTGGAAGATGATCAAGGAAGGCTATGATCATTTCGAGGTGACGCGGCAGGAGCCGAAGGTCGATTTCTGCGAGAAGAAGTACGTCTTCGACGCCGCGAAGCCGGCCGACGCCAAGCGCGATCCGGTGTTCGACGCCTCGGCAAAATGCCCGGCCTATGTGATCCCCGAGGACGTCGCCAGCGCCGTGCGCGAGAAGCAGGCGAAGGACGAGGCGGAATACGCTCGGCTCGTCGCCAAGGGCACGCCGGTGGCGCGCATGAACACCGGTATCGACGGCGGCATGAACAAGGTGTTCGCCGCCAAGATTCCGGAAGGCTCGACTGGCCTCTCCGAGAGCGCCGAAGGCACCACGCTGCAGATGCTGGCGATGGCGAAGGCGCCCGGCACGATCCCCGGCCACGTCAATCCGCCCAAGCCGAACCTCGATGCGGTGGCGTCCGCGCCTGCACCGCAGGAAGCGCCGGTCACGGCCAGCAGCGCGCCCGCGACCACCCGCGTCGCGTCGGCTGCACCCGCCGAGAAATCCTCAAGCGGCGGCTTCTTCTCCAACCTCGGCCGCAAGATGGGCCTCGGCGCCGCCGATACCACGGCGACCACGCCGCCGCCGCAGGCCACCGCGTCCGTCGCTCCGGCCCAGACCTCCACGACGCCACCGACCGCAGCATCCCGGCTGAAGGCTGCGGTGACCCGCTTCGTGCCGGGGCATGACAAGTCCAAGGATGCTGCGAAGGATACGCCGAAGCCCGCTGTGGCTGCCGCCAAGCCGGCAGAGCCGGCAAAGCCAGATACGCGGCTTGCCGCGACCCGTCCGGCGCTGAAGCCGTCGGTCTCGGACGGCGCAGGTGACAGTGCCCCGATGATGGCCGGTGCCGCTCCGGTGGTGCAGTCGAACTCGTTCGACAGCCGCTTTGGGGCGGTGAAGTAAGCGGGCGCGCCGCGCTATCCCAGCCCGACGCCGTCATTCCCCGCGAAGGGGAATCCAGTATTCCAGAGACACCAGTTATCGATCGAGAAGCCGCGGCGTACTGGATGCCCCGCCGGAGCCTGTCATCGGGCTCGCCGAAGGCGAGACCCGGTGGCGGGGCATGACAGCCGGGAGGGGGTGAGAATCGCGCCTCGCCCTGAGATGGGCAGCGTACGCACCCTACGGCGCCAGATACCGCATCAGCTCCGGATTGCCCCGCACCTGGCCCGCTTCGCCCTGCAGCGCGATCCGACCGCGGTCGAGCACGTAGGCGTAGTCGGCGACGCGGAGCGCCAAATCGAGGTGCTGCTCGACGATGATGACGGCGATCTCCTTGGCGAGCTCGATCAGGCGCTCGGTGATCTCCTCGATCACGCCGATCCAGACGCCTTCGGTGGGCTCGTCCAGCAGCAGCAGTTTCGGATCACCCAGCATGGCGCGGCCGATCGCGAGCATCTTGCGCTCGCCGCCCGAGAGCGTGCCGGCGGGCTGGTCGAGGCGCTGGCCGAGCTTGGGGAAGATGGTCAGCACGCGGTCGACCGCGGAGGCATCCTTGTTCGCGAGCGAGCCGACGGCGAGATTGTCGCGCACCGACAGGCGCGCGAACACGGAATGCTCCTGCGGCACATAGCCGATGCCGGCGCGGACGCGCTCCTGGGTGGCACGGCGGCTGATGTCGCGGCCGTCGAAGGCGACCTCGCCCTTCCACGCCGGCAGCTCGCCGACGATGGTCTTCATCAGCGTGGTCTTGCCGGCACCGTTGCGGCCGAGCACGGCGACGCCGCCGCGCCAGGGAATGCCGAGCGTGACGTCGAACAGGACCTGGCTGCGGCCGTAACCGGCGTCGAGATGCTTGATGTCCAAAAATTCAGGCACGGCGCAGATAGATCTCCTGGACGGATGTGTTGGCCTGGATCTCCGACACCGTACCCGACGCCAGCACCTTGCCCTGGTCGAGCACGGTCAGCCGATCGCAGATGTCGCGAATGAAATCGAGATCGTGCTCGACGATGACGAGCGAGCAATGTTCTTTGATCGGTTGCAGCAGCTCGCCGGTGACGCGGCGCTCCTCCAGGCTCATGCCGCCGGTGGGCTCGTCGAGCAACAGAAGTTTCGGCTTGCCTGCGAGCGCCATGGCGATCTCCAGCCATTGCTGCTGGCCGTGCGACAGGGCAGCTGCCGCATCGAAGGCGCGGTCGGCGAGGCGGAACTGCGTCAGCATAGTCATGACCTGGTCGTGCAGCGCGCCGCGGGTGCGCGAGAACACGAGGTCGAACAGCGAGCACTGCGCCTGCAGCGCAAGCAGGATGTTGTCGTAGAGCGTCAGCGACGGCAGCACGGATGTGATCTGGAATTTCAGGCTCATGCCGGCTCGGGCCCGCTCGGTCGGCGTGAACGCGGTGATGTCGGTGTTGACGAAGGAGACTTTTCCTTGCGTCGGCACTTCGGCCCCGGCGATGCACTTCATCAGCGTGCTCTTGCCGGAGCCGTTCGGACCGATCAGGCCGTGGAATTCGTTCTCGCCGACGGTGAGCGCGGCGCCATCGAGCGCGGTGAGCTTGCCGAAGACCTTCTTGATACCGGCGGCTTCAAGGAGCGGCATTGCGCTTCTCCTTCGGTTTGGCACCGAAGCTGCCGACTCGTTCACGCTCGCCGAGGACAAAGCTGATCAGGCCCAGCGGCCGGAACATGATCACGAGCAGCAGCAGCAGGCCCAGGATGATCGGCCAGATGTCGCGGTAATTGTCCGAAAGCCAGAAGCTGACGCCTTCGACGATGATGGCACCGATCACCGCGCCGATCAGCGTGCCGGAGCCGCCAAACAGAACGTAGAGCACCACCTGGGTCGAGACCACGACGCCGACCATGTTGGGCCAGACAAAGCCTTCGTGGAAGGCATAGAGGCTGCCGGCGAGCCCTGCGACGGCGCCGCCGATGGTGAAGATGATCGCTTTGAGGTGCTGCGCCTTGTAGCCGAAGAAGGCGATGCGCTGCTCGTTCTCGCGGAGCCCTGCGAGCGCGAGGCCGAATTGCGAGCGCACCAGGAAGCGGCAGAGCAGGTAGACCACGACGAGGATGCCGAGCACGAGATAGTAGAACGCCGGACCTTCCGTGAACTCGTAACCAGCGAGCGACATCGGTGCGATCGAGGGGATGCCGTTCTGGCCGCCGAGATAATACCAGCCGCGCGCGAGCCGATCGGCGGCGTAGGAGCCGGTGAGCGTGCCCAGCGACACGAAGATCACGCTGGAGGGATGCCGTCCGAGCAGCAGGAAGCCGCCGAGCAGGAGCGCGAAGGTGAGGCCGATCAGCGTGCCCGCGGGCAGCACCAGGAAGATGTTGGTGATGTCGAGGTCGCGCGCGAGCAGGGCGACGCCATAGCCGGCCGAGCCGAAGAACAGGGCCTGGCCGAAGCTCATGATGCCGGCATAGCCCCAGACCAGATCGAACGACAGCGCGAACAGCGCCAGGATGATCACGCGCGTCGCGAACACCGTGAGATAGTCCTGCAGCACCAGCGGCGCGAGCAGCGCCGCGATGAGCACGACGCCCTCGACGATCGGCAGGATTTTTCGTGCCGCGGCAGCTCGGACCACCGTTCCACTGCTACCCGCCGCGGCGTCTATGACCCCGCCGATCTCGGCGGGGATCGCCTGCTTCACTGCGCCCATCGCTTTCGGCATTCGAACTCAGCATTCCTTGGGATCGACGAGGCCGTTGCTGCGCGCGACGATCTCGTAGTTCCCGCCCTTGGCAACCGCGGTGTACATCTTCATCTTGCAGTGCCGCTTGCCCGGCACCATCTCGGCGGGGCCGCCGGGACCTTCGGCGATCTTGGCATGGTCGAGCGCGGCGGCCACCGATTCACGATCGATCTTGCCGGCCTCCTTCACCGCGGCTTCCCACAGCTTGAGGCCGCGATAGGTGCCGGTCGCGGCGCTGCCGGCGGCGAAAAGGAAGTTGCCCGGGAAATCCTTCTCATAGGCTGCCTGGATCTTGGCGTCGAACGGGTTCTCCTTGGTCAGCACCTTGAAATAGTCGAGGCAGCTGGCGAGGCCCTCGATCTCCGCGGCCTGGTTGATGTTGAGCGTGTTCTCGTCATAGTAGACGCAGGCGAGCCGCCCGCCGTTCTTGAGGAAGCCGGCTTCATAGAGCTGCTTGAAGAACGGACCGACGCCCGGCGGAATGACGGTGTTGAAGACGACGTCGACCTTGTTGGAGACGATGCGGTTGACGGTCGCGGAAAAGTCGACCTGGTCGAGCGGGTAGTATTCCTCGAACACGACCTCGCCGCCGTTCTGCTCGATCACCTTGCGGGCATAGACGTTGAGCGTGTGCGGCCAGACGTAATTGGCGCTCGGCAGCGCGAACTTCTTGCCGCCGTTCTTGATCAGCCAGGGGATGAACTCGTCGCACTGCTGCGCCGGCGTCGGGCCGGTGCAGAACAGGTAGGGCGTGCACTCCTTGCCCTCGTAGAGCTGCGGATAGATGTACAGCGTCTTGCCGCGCGCCACGATCGGATCCTTGATCGCGTTGCGCATCGAGGAGGTGATGCCGCCGAGCACCATGTCGACCTTGTCGCGCTGAATCAGCTTGCGCACGTTGCCCACCGCAACGGATTCGTTGGACGCGGTGTCCTCGATGTAGAGCTCGAGCGGACGGCCGAGCAGGCCGCCGGCCGCGTTGATCTCCTTGATCACCATCTTGGCGACGTTGGCGTCAGCATTGCCGGCATAGGCGATCGGGCCGGTGAGGTCGGTGGCGATGCCGACCTTGATCGGGGCCTCGGCCGCATTGGCCCAGGGCGCCGGGATCACCCAGCTGCCGACGCCGGTGGCGACAGCGCCGGAGGCAAAGGCGAAATTGGAGAGGAAACGACGTCGCGTGAGCTGAGTGCGATCGAGCATGTGATTAAACCCCTTTTCCAGCGATGAGGCCCTGCGGGCGGAATTTGATGAAGACAATGGCGAGCACGAAGACGAGGACGTCGGCGACGACAGGCGCCATCACCCAGGGCAGCGCGGCGCTGAGCGTGCCGATGAGCCCGGCGCCTGCGACCGGGCCGATGAAGGAGCCGACTCCACCGACCATGACCGCGACAAAGCCCTGGATCAGGAAGCGCAGGCCGAGATCGGCAAACAGGCTGAACACCGGCACGATCAGCGCACCGGCAAGGCCGGCCAGCGCTGCACCAAAGGCAAAGGTGGCGCCGTAGATCAGCGGCGTGGAGATGCCGGATGCACGCGCCAGCGACGGGTTCTCCAGCGTCGCGCGCACGCGCAGGCCGAAGCTGGTGCGCGACAACAGCAGATAGCAGAGGCCCATCACCAGCAGCGTGATGATGATGATGGTGAAGCGCCAGGCCGAAATGTGCATCGCGCCGATATCGATCGAGCCGCCGATCGGCTCCGGCACGGTGAGATAGAAGCCGCCGATCAGGCCGCGCACGGATTCGCGGATGATCAGGCCGAGCGCATAAGTGCCGAGCATGGCGACGATCGGTGCGGCGTAGAAGCGGCGGATGATCAGCGCCTCCAGCGCGAAGCCGAGCGCGCCGACAACGAAGGGCGCCGCGACCATGCCGGCCCAGATCGGCAGGCCCTTGGCATAAGCGAGATAGGTGATGTAGGCCCCGAGCAGGACGAACTCGCCCTGCGCGAAGTTGAAGATGCCCATCATGCTGGCGATGATCCCGAGCCCCAGCACGATCAAGACGATGATCGCACCAAAGCTCAGGATCTCGAACGCCGCGACGAACGCGTTAGCCATGCGTTGGATTCTTGTTTTGACGCGTTTTCTTGACGCGAACCGGTATCCACTTCGCTCGAAGACGCTCTGTCTGCATCAACACCTCGCTCACATCTTCTTCCAGTCGCCGACCTGCTCGAAGGCGTGCGCGGCGCGGTAGATGGTGGATTCCTCGAACATGCGGCCGACCAGCATCAGGCCGACGGGCAGGCCATCGACCATGCCGCAGGGCAGCGACATCGCGGGATGATGGGTGATGTCGAACGGCGCAGTGTTCGAGATCATCTCGAGCGCCCTCGCGACGTATTCCTCGCGGCTGGCATTGGGCTCCGGCAGCTTGGTCGCCTTCATCGGCGTCGTCGGCAGCAGGAGCAGATCGTAGTCCTTGAGGGCCTTGTCGTAGGCCGCGGTGAGCCGGCGCGAGATGTTGAGCGCCTTGCCGTAGAAGCGTGGACCGAAATTGTTATTGATGTAGGTGCCGAGCATCATGAACAGCTTCGTGGTCTCGGACAGCGAGTCGGCCTGCCGGCGCCAGCCGCGATGAAAATCCATCAGCGAGGTCGAATAGAGATCGCCGCGGCTGAGGCCGTAGCCGTCGCCGAACATCATGGTCTGGGTCAGGCCTTCGGTGCCGATCGGGGTCCAGATCGCGCCGCCCAGAAGGTGCATCGGGATCGAGACGGTCTCTACGGTGGCGCCCAGATCCTTGAAGCGCTTCGCGGCCTCCCGCACGCTTTCATTCACCGCGGCCTCTGCGACCGGCTGCTCAAAACCTTCCTTGAGGATGCCGATCTTCATGCCCTTGACGCCCTGGCCGAGCGCCTTGGTGTACTCCTCGACCTTCGGCGCCTTGATCCTGGGATCGTAGCCGTCGTCGCCGGCGAGCACTTCGAGCAGCAGCGCATTGTCGGCGACCGTCGCGGTCATCGGGCCGGTATGGTCGACATAGATCTCGATCGGCATGATGCCGGTATAGGGCACAAGGCCCCAGGTCGGCTTCATGCCGTAGATGCCGCAGAACGAGGACGGCATGCGGATCGAACCGCCCTGGTCGCCGCCGATCGCCATGTCGACCTCGCCGAGCGCGACCACGACGCCCGAGCCCGACGACGAGCCGCCGGCCGAGTAGCCCATCTTGTGCGGATTATGCACCGGCCCGTAGGAACCGGTATGGCTGCCGCCGGACAGGCAGAAGTGCTCGCAATGGGTTTTACCGGCGATCTCTGCGCCGGCATCCAGCATGCGCGTGACGATGGTGGCGTCGAAATCGGGCATATAGCCTTCCAGCGTCGACGAGCCGTTGGTCATGGGCACGCCGGCCAGCATGATGTTGTCCTTGAGCGCAACGGTCTTGCCCTTCAGCTTGCCGCTGGCGGCGCCTTTCACGGTCGACTTGCGATACCAGGCATTGCGCGGGTTCTCCTCGGCCGAGGGCCGGTAGCCCGGCGTGCGCGGATATTTCACCTCCGGCACCTCGTCCGGCATCGCGGCAACGAGATTGTAGGCTTCGATCGAGCCCTGCATCAGGCCGCGGAACGAGGCGACGTCGTCATCGGACAGCGAAAGGCCGCATTGCTCGGCGACACTGCGAAGTTGGGCGGGCGTGGGAAGGACAACTGTCACGGCGCTCTCCTTGAAGGCTTCTTGATCCCTGGCGTTGAACGGAAGCCTCTCGCTCGCGCCTGCACGGCGCGGGCCAACCGGCTTCACGTCGATATTACAGACGGAAATATTTTCCTTTTCAAGTATTATTTCGCAAGATCGCTGCGGCGTATCGGCGGCCGCCTCTCAGAGCGTCTTGATGATCCTGAAGTCGAGACCGTCGGCTTCAGCGAGGTACATCGGCATCTCGGCGCGGCCGTCGCGAAGCGTCACGGGACCGCGGCCCGCCGAGTAGACGGTGTTGCGCGCGGCCTTCAGCAGCGGACGAAAGGCCAGCGAGCCGGCGCGGTTGGCGACGGATTCCAGGAAGCGCAGCCCCTCATAGTTCGACTGACCGACGGAGCCGACCGGCGGCGCGTTGGCACCGAACATGGAATAATAGGCGCCGAGGAACTCGTCATTGGCGCGCGAGGCCATGCCGTTGAAATAGCCGGAGGCGCAGAACAGGTTCTCGGTGTTGTCGGCGCCGATGCCGAGCAGCACGGTCTCGTCCATGGCGCCCGCGAGCCGCAGCGTCGAGGGGGCAAGGCCCGCTTCGGCGAAGGCGCGGTTGAAGGTGATGCTGTCTGTGCCGATCAGCGAGATCAGCACCACGTCAGGCTTGGCGGCGCGGATGCGCGCCAGATGCGGCTCGTGATTGTCCTCGCCGACGGGTACGAACTCCTCGCCAACGACCTGGCCGCCCGCCTCCTTGATGTAGCGCTTCACCGATCGATGCGACTGCCAGGGCCAGACATAGTCGCTGCCGATCAGGTACCAGCGCGCGGCCTTCTTGACCTCCGCGAGCCAATGGATCGCCGGCCGGCTCTGCCAGCGCGGCGTCTCGCCGATCGCCATGACGCCGGGCGTGCGCTCGCCGCCTTCATAGACCGGGGTGTAGATATAGGGGATGCGGTTGCCGGTGACCTTGCGCAGCGCAACGCGGACCGCGCTGATATGCGAGCCCATGATGAGATCGACCTCGTCGAAGGCGATCGCCTGCTCGGCGCGGCGCACCACCTCGTCGATCGGCCCGCCGGAATCGTAGATCGACAGCTCGAGCTCGCGGCCCAGAATGCCGCCGCGCTTGTTGATCTCGGCAACCGCCAGCATCGCGCTGTTGGTGGAGGTCGGGCCCCAGATCCCGGGCGAACCGGTGAAGGTGAGAAAATTGCCGATGCGCAGCTTGTTGCGCGCGCCGCGCCGCTTCATGAAATGCGCATCGACCGGAGACAAGTCGAAGTCAGCCGCCGACGACGACAGATTCCTGAACAGCAAGGACGGCGGCAACGCCGGGCCGCCGTGAGCCGGGAAGTTTACCGTCGCGCGCACGCCAACTCCTGTCTGGGACCAGACCTGAAAGCACATTGAGCAGGCGGCCGCGGCTTCCGCCCTTTTGTTGGGCAATGATCCTATTTTGAAAATATTGAATATTCAAGAATTGAAGTGCATATAGATGCAGCATTGATTGCAAGACATTCACTCAATTGGGTCAAGACGAAGTCTTAGCCGTGGCAAAACCGTCGAAAGAAAACTCCCCGATCACAGAACATCTCGCCTATCTGCTCGCGCAAGCCAACCGGGAGATCAACCGGCAGCTCGAACTGCGGTTGAGCAAGGAGGGCGTTCCGGTCGAGCAATGGCGCATCCTGAAAGTGCTGTCGGATGACGAGGGCCATTCGATGGGCGAGCTTGCGGACGCCGTGCTGCTCAACCATCCGACGCTGACCAAGATGATCGACCGCATGGTCTCCGACACGCTGGTCTATCGCGTGCAGGACCCGGGTGACCGCCGCAAGGTTTTGATGTTCATCTCCGACCGCGGCAAGGTGCTTTGCAAGAAGCTCAACTCGCTCGCGGTCGACCAGGAGGAGCACATCCTGGAGAGCTACGGCGACAAGTCGACGAGCGAGCTCAAGCGGCTGCTGGAGAGCCTGATCGACAGTTCGAATTGAGGGGCGCGCAGTAGCACGTCGCGCCGCACAGCCGTAGCCCGGATGGAGCGCAAGCGTAATCCGGGTCTTTTGCGCATGACGACAGATCCCGGATTGCGCTTCGCTCCATCCGGGCTACGGATTCAGGCAACATGCTCAACTGTCATCGCCCGATTCAATCGGGCGATCCAGTATTCCAGAGATTGATGTGATTGAGCCCAGAGGCCGCGGCGTACTGGGTCGCCCGGTTAAACCGGGCGACGACAGTGGAGAATGAGGCAACGACGTAGCGCCTCACGCCCGCGTAGCTAGCCGCTACGCATACCGCCCGTGACAGTGCTTGTACTTCTTGCCGCTACCGCACGGGCAGTCCTCGTTGCGGCCGACCTTGCCCCAGCTCGCCGGGTTCTTCGGATCGCGCAGCGCCGCGTCGGTGGCCTGGGCGCCGAGCGTGACGCTGGCGAGCGCCATCTCGTCCTCACCGGTGTTGGGGTCGAGCTTGTGCGCCTCCATCGGCGGCAGGATCGGGGCTTCCTGCTCCGGCGGGACGATCTCGACGCGCATCAGCTGCGCCGTGACGGCCTCGCGTAAGTGAGCGCTCATCTCCTGGAAGAGATTGAACGCTTCGGTCTTGTACTCCTGCAAGGGATCGCGCTGGCCGTAGCCGCGCAGGCCGATGACCTGGCGCAGATGATCGAGCATGATCAGATGCTCGCGCCAGAGATGGTCGAGCGTCTGCAGGAGGATGGTCTTCTCGACGTAACGCATCACGTCGGGGCCCCATTGCGCGACCTTGGCCGCCATATGCTCGTCGGCCTTGGTCTCGATGCGCGTCAGCAGCTCCTCGTCGGCGATGCCTTCTTCCTTGGCCCATTCGTCGACCGGCAGGTCGAGATCGAGCACGCGCTTCAATTCGTCCTTGAGCCCGGCGACGTCCCACTGCTCGGCATAGGCATGCTCGGGCACGTGCTTGGCGACGAGGTCGTCGATGAAGGCGTGACGCATGTCGGCGACGGTCTCGGCGACGCTCTCGTCCCTCATCAGCTCGACGCGCTGATCGAAGATCACCTTGCGCTGGTCGTTCTGGACGTTGTCGAACTTGAGGAGGTTCTTGCGGATGTCGAAGTTGCGCGCCTCGACCTTCTGCTGCGCCTTCTCCAGCGCCTTGTTGATCCAGGGATGGATGATGGCCTCGCCCTCTTGCAGGCCGAGACGCTGAAGCATGCTGTCGAGACGGTCCGAGCCGAAGATGCGCATCAGGTCGTCTTCCAGCGACAGGAAGAATTTCGAGCGGCCGGGATCGCCCTGACGGCCGGAACGGCCGCGCAGCTGGTTGTCGATACGGCGGGATTCGTGGCGCTCGGAGCCGATGATGTAGAGGCCGCCGGGCTTCTTCACGGTCTTGGCGGGCTTGGATCCCTTTGCCGGTTCGACCTCGACGGTCTCCTCCGCCTTCAGCACGAGGTCGCGGAAGTGCTCGATATCGGCCTTGATCTGCTCGATCTTGTTGGCCTTCTCCGCCTCGTCGGTGATATCAGCAGTCTCCTGCTGGATGCGCATTTCCAGGGAGCCGCCGAGCTTGATGTCGGTACCGCGGCCGGCCATGTTGGTGGCGATCGTGATCGCGCCGGGCACGCCGGCTTCGGCGACGATATAGGCTTCCTGCTCGTGGAAGCGCGCGTTCAGCACCGCGAACAGCTTTGCCGGCTTGCCGGCACGGGCCGCGGCATAGAGCTTGTCCAGCGCGCTCTCCTTGCCGAAATCGATCTGCTTGTAGCCGTTCTTCTTGAGGAATTCGGCGAGCACCTCCGACTTCTCGATCGAGGCCGTGCCGACCAGCACCGGCTGCAGCCGCGCATTGGCACGCTCGATCTCGGCGAGGATGGCGCCGTATTTTTCCTTATGGGTGCGATAGACCTCGTCGTCTTCGTCGAGGCGCGCGATCGGCAGGTTGGTCGGGATCTCCACGACCTCGAGCTTGTAGATGTCGAACAATTCGTCCGCTTCGGTCGCGGCGGTGCCGGTCATGCCCGCCAGCTTCTCGTACATGCGGAAGTAGTTCTGGAAGGTGATCGAGGCCAGCGTCTGGTTCTCGGGCTGAACCTGGACGTGCTCCTTGGCTTCCAGCGCCTGGTGCAGGCCTTCCGAATAGCGGCGGCCCGGCATCATGCGTCCGGTGAACTCGTCGATGATGACGACCTCGTTGTCGCGGACGATGTAGTCCTTGTCGCGCGTGAACAGCGTGTGGGCGCGCAGCGCCTGGTTGATGTGGTGCACGACGGAGACGTTCTCGACGTCGTAGAGCGACTCGCCCTTGAGCTGGCCGGCATCGCGCAGCAGCGTCTCGATCTTCTCCATGCCGGCTTCGGTCAGCGTCACCGTGCGCTGCTTCTCGTCGACCTCGTAGTCGGACTTGTCGAGCTTGGGCAGGAAGCCGTCGATGGTGTTGTAGAAGTCGGAGCGGTCGTCGAGCGGACCGGAAATGATCAGCGGCGTGCGCGCTTCGTCGATCAGGATGGAGTCGACCTCGTCGACGATGGCGAAGAAGTGCGGCCGCTGGACCATGTCCTCGAGCCGGTACTTCATGTTGTCGCGGAGATAATCGAAGCCGTATTCGTTGTTGGTGCCGTAGGTGATGTCGCAGGCATAGGCGGCCTTGCGCTCGGCATCGTCGAGCCCGTGCACGATCACGCCGGTGGTCATGCCGAGGAAGCCGTAGATCTGGCCCATCCAGCCGGAGTCGCGGCGGGCGAGGTAGTCGTTGACGGTGACGACGTGGACGCCCTTGCCGGCGAGCGCGTTGAGGTAGACCGCAAGGGTTGCGACCAGCGTCTTGCCTTCGCCGGTCTTCATCTCGGCGATGTCGCCCTCGTGCAGCACCATGCCGCCGATCAGCTGGACGTCGAAATGACGCTGGCCGAGCGTGCGCTTGGCGGCCTCGCGCACCGTGGCGAAGGCGGGCACCAGGAGATCGTCAAGCGTCTTGCCCGCGGCGAGTTGCTTCCGGAATTCGGCGGTGCGGGCCTTGAGCGCCTCGTCGGAGAGTTTCGAGACCTCGGGCTCCAGCGCGTTGATCGCGTTGACGCGGGACTGATATCCCTTCACCCGCCGGTCGTTGGCGGAGCCGAAAAACTTGCGGGCGAGCGCGCCGATCATGCTTAGTTCCTGTGTTCGCGATTTAACCGCGTTGCAGCCAAGAAGTTGTCACCC
Organism: Bradyrhizobium sp. SZCCT0231; assembly: GCF_018130245.1. Lineage (GTDB taxonomy): Bacteria > Pseudomonadota > Alphaproteobacteria > Rhizobiales > Xanthobacteraceae > Bradyrhizobium > Bradyrhizobium japonicum_F. Next base: position 50,207 of record NZ_JAFCKP010000014.1, on the reverse strand, counting down.
GCCTGCCTATCAACTCACCGTGACGCTTCGCGGCGTCAGAGCCCGGACCGCGGGAGTCATCCGCCATATGGGTGGGAATTGGGCAAGTCTGGGTTCAACGGCCAAAAACGCAGCAAAATAAACGCCATCGCCATGGTCGCGACCGGGCAGAGATATGGCCCGGTCAGGGCCTTGTCAACGGCGGGCGCATTGCGGCTAATTCATCATTTTGACAGACTTTTCGCGTTGCCAAGCCCCCCTGAATTGGGCGAGTGTCCGCCCCGCTCGAGCAGCCCCCCTGCTTCAACATAAGGATTTTCCATGACCACCTCGTTCCCGGTAATCACCGGCCAGCGCTTGCGCCATGCGTCCGCCCTGGCTGGCAGCCTCGCTCTGGCGCTGTCCCTGGCGTTCGCGGGCCCGCTGCGGGCCGCCGATGATCCGGTGCTTGCGAAGGTCAATGGCGCGGAAATCAAGAAGAGCGACGTCACCATGGCCGAGGAGGAACTCGGGCCGAGCCTCGCCCAGATGGACCCGGCGACCAAGGACGAGAACGTCCTGTCCTTCCTGATCGACATGAAGATCGTCAGCAAGGCTGCCGAAGACAAGAAGATCGCCGACAGCGAGGAGTTCAAGAAGCGCCTGGCCTTCGCCCGCAACCGGCTTCTGATGGACAGCCTGCTCGCCAACGAGGGCAAGGCCGCCACCACGCCGGACGCCATGAAGAAGGTCTATGAGGAGGCCGCCAAGCAGATCACCGGCGAGCAGGAGGTGCGCGCGCGCCACATCCTGGTCGAGACCGAGGACGAGGCCAAGGCGGTGAAGGCCGAGCTCGACAAGGGCGCCGATTTCGCCGAGCTCGCCAAGAAGAAGTCCAAGGACCCGGGCTCCGCCGATGGCGGCGACCTCGGCTTCTTCACCAAGGACCAGATGGTGCCGGAGTTCTCGGCCGTCGCCTTTGCGCTCGAGCCGGGCAAGATCTCCGATCCCGTGAAGTCGCAGTTCGGCTGGCACATCATCAAGGTCGAGGAAAAGCGCAACCGCAAGGCGCCCGATTTCGAGCAGGTCAAGGCCCAGATCGAGCAGTACGTGACCCGCAAGGCCCAGGCCGAGTACGTCGCCAAGCTGCGCACCGAAGCCAAGGTCGAGCGGCTCGACCAGCCGGCGGCGGACGCGTCCAAGGACGCCAAACCCTCCGATAGCAAGATGGCTCCGCCGGCGAAGAAGTAAGAATTCGCTGTCACTTCGCGGACGCCAATAGTATCTAACGTCGCAATGGCCGGGCCTAAAGTGCGAAGCACGTCTTTGCACTTGATGGTCCGGCCATCTGCATATCCAGACCTCACCAAGGCGCCCCGCGATGTCCTCAACCGTCTCCCCGCTCGCCCCGAAACACGTTCCCGACATGCCTGTGATCGCAGGCGTCCGCCTCGCGACGGCCGAAGCCGGCATCCGCTACAAGAACCGCACCGACGTGCTGCTGGCGGTGATGGACAAGGGCACCGCCGTCGCCGGCGTCTTCACCAAGTCGAAATGCCCGTCGGCGCCAGTGGAATGGTGCCGCGCCAAGCTGAAGGGCGGCAAGGCGCGCGCGCTCGTGGTCAATTCCGGCAATGCCAATGCCTTCACCGGCAAGACCGGCCGCGCCTCCACCGCGCTGACCGCGAAGATCGCGGCCAAGGCGGTCGGCTGCAGCGAGGGCGAGATCTTCCTGGCCTCGACCGGCGTGATCGGCGAGCCGCTGGACGCGACCAAGTTCGACGGCGTGCTCGGCCGCCTCGCCGAGACCGCCGAGCCCGGCGATTATCTCGCCGCGGCCAAGGCGATCATGACCACCGACACCTTCCCGAAGGTGGCGACCGCCACCGTCAAGCTCGGCAAGGCCAAGGTCACCATCAACGGCATGGCCAAGGGCGCCGGCATGATCGCACCCGACATGGCGACGATGCTGTCCTTCGTCTTCACCGACGCGCCGATCGCGCCCGCCGCGCTGCAGGCCCTGCTCAAGAGCGGCGTCGAGGACACGTTCAACGCGGTGACGATCGACGGTGACACCTCGACGTCGGACACGCTGCTGGCCTTCGCCACCGGCGCCGCCGCCGAGCACGGCGCGCCGAAGATCAGCCGCGCCAGCGATCCGCGCCTGAAGGCTTTTGTGAAGGCCTTCAATCAAGTGCTCGCCAATCTTTCCGAGCAGGTGGCCCGCGACGGCGAAGGCGCGCGCAAGCTGGTCGAGATCACGGTCGAGGGCGCCAAGACCAAGGCCTCGGCGCGCAAGATCGCGATGTCGATCGCCAACTCGCCGCTGGTGAAGACCGCGATCGCCGGCGAGGACGCCAATTGGGGCCGCGTCGTGATGGCCGTCGGCAAGGCCGGCGAGCCGGCCGACCGCGACAAGCTCTCGATCTCCTTCAACGGCATCCGCGTCGCCAAGAGCGGCGCGCGCGATCCCGACTACGACGAGGCGCAGGTGTCGGAGGCGATGAAGGCCCCGGAGATCGCGATTCTGGTCTCGCTCGGCCTCGGCAAGGGCCGCGACCGCGTCATGACCTGCGACCTCACCAAGGAGTATGTGGCGATCAACGGGGATTACAGGTCGTAAGGCAGCATGGCCGATCTCAAACTGACACTGGTGGTGGCCTGCGCGCTGGTCGACGCCGACAAGCGCGTCCTGATCGCGCAGCGCCCCGAGGGCAAGGCGCTGGCGGGCCTGTGGGAATTCCCGGGCGGCAAGCTCGAAATGGGCGAGCGGCCGGAGCAGAGCCTGATTCGCGAGCTCCATGAGGAGCTCGGCATCGCCGTCGCCGAGCCGTGCCTGGCGCCGTTGACCTTCGCCAGCTACGGTTACGAGACCTTTCACCTCCTGATGCCGCTCTACATCTGCCGGCGCTGGGAAGGCCTGGTGACACCGCGCGAGGGCCAGAACCTCGCCTGGGTCCGCGCCAACAGACTGCGCGACTATCCGATGCCGCCTGCGGACATTCCGCTGATCCCGCATCTGATTGATTTGCTGATGTGAGTTGCACCGTGCCCCGGACGCAGCGCGAAGCGCTGCAGAGCCGGGGCCCAGAGACCGCAGACTGGGTCCCGGCTCTGCGCAGCAGCGTAAGAACGCTGCAGCGCGTCCGGGACACGACTCACTCCTTCCCCGCCTTCTTCACCGCCTCCGCCAGGCTCGCTTTCGCCGATCCCGGCTTCAGCGGCTGCTGCTGGCTCGCATGCGGGGCCCAGCCGGAGAGCCAGATGATGTCGAACGTCGCACGGATGCGCCCGTCGGCATCGGCAAAGCGCTCGGCGTAGATTTCGGCCATCCGCAGCAGTGTCGCGCGCCGGCTCGGCGTGCGCCGCCGCTCGATCAGCACGTTGGCTGCGCCCATGCGGCGGAGATCCTGCATCAGCGCGAACGCATTGCCATAGCGCACCACGACACGGTCGACGTCGGTCACCGGCAACGCAAAGCCGGCCCGCTGCAGCAGCGCGCCGATGTCGCGAAGATCAGCGAACGGCGCCACGCGCGGCGACACACCGCCCTCGCATTCGGCTTCCGCCGCGGCAAAGGCCTGGCGCAGCTCGGTCAGGCTGTCGCCGCCGATCATCGCGGCGAGCAACAAGCCGTCCGGCTTCAGCGCCCGGCGGACCTGCGCAAGCACGCCCGGCAGGTCGTTGACGAATTGCAGCGCCAGCGCCGAGACGACGAGATCGAGGCTCTCAGGCGCGAAAGGCAGTTTTTCCGCGCCGGCCGCATCAATCGCGATGTGCGCGATCGATGGAAGCCGCGCGTATAGGACTTTGAGACCTTCGCCGGGCGTCCAGAGATCAGCCGGTGCGTGAAACTCGCGCATCACTGCGGCCAACCGGTCCGACATGTCCTCGGCGACCCGATCGAGCAGGAAGCTCACGGCACCTTGCGCCTGCGCACGCCGCTGCCGTGCGTGCAGCAAGACACGATCGAACAAGGCGGGCGGGGTTTGCGGGGTCTGGGCCATGCCGCTGGTTACGCCGATCATGCTGGTCATGGCAATCCACTCTCGTGTCCCGGACGCGCTGCAGCGCCCTTAGCGCTGCTGCGCAGAGCCGGGACCCATGCATCGGCGCATGCGGATCTCTGGGCCCCGGCTCAGCAGCGCACCACACCGGACGATGCTTCGCATCGCCGGGAGCGGTGCGCTGCGTCCGGGGCACGAGACCGAATTCCGCTGCTTGAGCCGAATGTCGCTCGGCGCTAGCCTTCTCTCATGGAAGTCGACGCCGCCCCTCCCCGTTCCATCTCCTCACCATTGCGTGCCGCATGGACGGCCGGCCGCCATGCGCTGGCGCGCGCGGCACGGCTCGCGCTCGACATCGCACTGCCGACGCAGTGCGTATCCTGCCGCGAGCCAGTCGATGGCGAGGGCGTTTGCGCTTCGTGCTGGGCGCGACTGTCGTTCATCGAACGGCCCTACTGCCCGCGGCTCGGCGTTCCCTTCGTCTATGATCCCGGCCCCGACATGCTGTCGATGGAGGCGATCGCGAGCCCGCCGGCCTACCAGCGGGCGCGCGCGGCGGTGCGCTATGACGACGTCGCACGCACGCTGGTGCATGCCTTGAAGTATCAGGACCGCACGGATCTGGCGCCGGCCATGGGGCGTTGGATGGCGCGCGCAGGCGGCGAGCTGCTGACGGGCGCCGACATGCTGGTGCCGGTGCCCCTGCATTGGCGGCGGGCCTGGCGCCGCCGCTACAACCAGTCCGGAGCGCTGGCGCGCATCATCGAACGGCAGAGCGGGGTCAGGGTGCAGGGCGACGTGCTGCGGCGGGTCCGCGCCACCGAGCAGCAGATCGGCCTGTCGCGGGCCCAGCGCGCCACCAATGTGCAGGGCGCATTCCAGGTATCTCCCGACCGCCAAGCCGAGGTCCAGGGCCGCCGTGTCGTCCTGATCGACGACGTGCTGACCTCAGGTGCGACATTGGATGCCTGCGCGCGCGCCCTGCTCCGCGCCAAGGCAGCCCAGGTCGACGTGCTGGTCTTCGCCCGGGTTGTGGAGATCAGGTGAAGTCCCATATAGTTCAATGAATTCATGACATGAGAGCGCCAGACGAGATGACTGCTGCTGTCGAGATCTACACCAGGCCGGGCTGCGGCTATTGCTCCGCCGCCAAGTCGCTGCTGACCCGCAAGAAGGCGACCTTCACCGAATTCGACGTCGCCAAGAACCCGTCCTGGCGCCAGGAGATGTACGGCCGCGCCGGCGACGGCTCGACGTTCCCGCAGATCTGGATCGGCGGCACCCATGTCGGCGGCTGCGACGACCTCTACGCGCTCGACCGCGAAGGCAAGCTCGACGGCCTGCTCGAAAGCATCAAGGCGGTGTCATGAGCGAGAATCGCACCTTCACCGCCGCCATGGTGCAAATGCGCACCGGCCTGATGCCCGGACCGAGCCTCGAACAGGCAACGAGGCTGATCCGGCAGGCTGCGGCCAATGGCGCCGACTACGTGCAGACGCCCGAAGTCAGCAACATGATGCAGCTGAACCGCAAGGCATTGTTCGAGCACCTGCAGAGCGAAGAGGACGACACCTCGCTGAAGGCCTACCGGGCGCTCGCGGCGGAGCTGAAGATTCACCTCCATGTCGGCTCGCTGGCGCTGCGCTTCTCGCCGGAGAAGGCGGTCAACCGCTCCTTCCTGATCGGGCCCGAGGGCGACGTGCTCGCGAGCTACGACAAGATCCACATGTTCGACATCGAGCTGCCGGACGGCGAGAGCTATCGCGAATCCGCCAATTACCAGCCGGGCGAGACCGCCGTGATCTCCGACCTGCCCTGGGGCCGGGTCGGGCTGACGATCTGCTACGATGTGCGCTTTCCCGCGCTGTACCGCGCGCTCGCCGAGAGCGGCGCGTATTTCATCACGGTGCCCTCCGCCTTCACCCGCAAGACCGGTGAAGCGCATTGGCACGTGCTGCTGCGTGCACGGGCGATCGAGACCGGCTGTTTCGTCTTCGCTGCAGCCCAGGCCGGCCTGCACGAGAACAAGCGCGAGACCTATGGCCACTCGCTGATCATCGATCCCTGGGGCGAGATCCTCGCCGAAGCCGATGTCGAGCCCGGCATCATCATGGCCAAGATCGACCCGGCCAAGGTCGAGACCGCCCGCCGCGCGATTCCATCGCTCCAGCACGGCCGCCGCTTCGGCGTCTCCGATCCCAAGGCCGGGCCGGATCATTTGCACCTCGTGCGGGGCTCGGCATGATCCGCTACGCGCTCCACTGCGACCGCAATCACGCCTTCGAAAGTTGGTTCCAGAGCTCGTCGGCCTATGATTCGCAGGTGAAACGCAAGCTCGTGACCTGCCCGATCTGCGGCTCGGCCAAGGTCGACAAGGCGATCATGGCGCCGCGCATCGTCGGCAAGAAGGGCCGCGGTCCCGCGGTGCCGCCGCCGGAGCCCACTGCTGCGACCACGGCCGAGGCTGCGCCGTCAGGACCGACCTCGCTGCTGATGGCGCAGGAGCGCGAGCTGCGCGCCAAGCTGAAAGAGCTGCGCGACCACATCGTCAAGAACGCCGATAATGTCGGCGAGCGTTTTCCGAACGAAGCCCGCGCCATGCATTACGGCGACAAGGAGCACCGGCCGATCTACGGCGAGGCCTCGCCGGAAGAGGCGAAGTCGCTGATCGACGAAGGCATCGAGGTCTCGCCGCTGCCGACGCTGCCGGAAGACCGGAACTAAGCTCCCACCAGCACCGCCACGCCGACCACGATCAGCGCGATGCCTGCAAGCTCGCGCGGCGCGATCGGCTGCTTGAACGAGTAGCAGGCGACGGCTTGCGCGAACAGCACCTCGATCAGCGCGAGCGTGCGGACATTGGCGGCCGCCGTCAGCGCGAATGCCAGGAACCAGAATTGCGAGGCGAAGGCACCGGTAAAACCCGCGAGCATCGACGGCCGCCACAGCCCGAGGATTCCCCGCAACACGTCCGGCGCGCGCCAGAGCAGATAGATCGTCAGCACCAGCGTCTGCACGAACAGGCCGAGCACCAGCGTGAATGACGAGGCCGTCACGAACGACACGTCCGGCACGGTGATGATGGCGCCGCGAAAACCGACCGCAGAGAGCGCGAACGCCGCCGCGGCGACGAGGCCGGTGATGGTCGGCTTCAGCTCGGCAAAGCTCTTCTCGCCACCGGGGCGCAGCGCGGTGACGACGACACCGACGGTCGCGATCACGATCGCCAGCACCTTCGGCCAGGTCAGGCGATCGCCGAGGAAGACGAAGCCGAAGATCGCAGTCTGGATCGCTTCGGTCTTCAGGTAAGCCGTCGTCACCACAAAAGAGCGGTCGTTCATCGCAAGCAGCATCAGGCCGGTCGCGACGATCTGGCTGAGCGCCCCTAACAGCAGCCACGGCCAGAACACGGCCGGCGGCGCGCTCAGATGATCGCCAGTCGCGACCAGGACCACGCCGAGGAACAGCAGCGAGAACGGGAAGCCGAACAGGAAGCGGATGTTGGTCGCGCCCCAGGTCCCCAGCGGCTTCGTCAACGACCGCTGCATCGCGTTGCGCACGACCTGGCCGAGCGCAGCGATGATGGTGAAGGGAATCCAGAGGCTGGCGATGGTGAGCATGGGTCGTGGGGTGGCAGGGGCTAGCGATTCCAGCCAACCTGCCGCTGGCGGCGAAGCAGGTCAATCACGCGGATGTCATGGGTGCGATGCTCTCGCGACCAACTCCGCCGTCATCCCTGCTTTCGCAGGGACGACACCGTTTGTGGAGAGGCAGCTCGCATCCTACTTCCGCCCTCACACCATCGCTTCCGCGACCACCATGTAGTTCACGTCCATATCGGACGAGAGAGCCCATTTGTCGGCGAAGGGTGAGTAGACGACGCCGGTCTGCTCGGTGATGACGAGGCGGTTGTCGAGCAGGTATTTTGCGAGCTCGTCGGGGGTGACGAACTTGTTCCATTCGTGGGTGCCGCGCGGCAGCCAGCGCAGCACGTATTCGGCGCCGACGATGGCGAGGGCAAAGCTCTTCCAGTTGCGGTTCAGCGTCGAGACCACCATCAGGCCGTTCGGCTTCAGCATCGCGGCGCAACGCTTCAGGAAGACGCCGACGTCGGTGACGTGCTCGACCACCTCCATCGCCAGCACGATGTCGAAGCGCTCGCGCGGATCGATCTCCTCCACCGTGGTGCAGCGGTAGTCGATCGCCAGATGGCTCTTGTCGGCGTGCAGCTTCGCCGCCGCGATGTTGCTCGCCGACGGGTCGATGCCGATGACTTGGGCCCCCAGGCGCGACAGCGGCTCGCAGAGCAGGCCGGCGCCGCAGCCGATGTCGAGCACGCGCAAGGACCCGAGGCAATTGAGGCTGCGGACGTTACGCTCGAACTTGCGGCAGGCGGCGTCGCGGATGTAGCCGAGCCGCAGCGGGTTGATCCGGTGCAGCGGCGCCATCTTGCCCTTGGGGTCCCACCACTCCGCCGAGAGCTTTGAAAATTTCGCGATCTCGGCGGCGTCGACGGTCGAGCCCGGCTGGGCGGTGAGGGAAGTATTTTGCTGCATGCTCATGATTGCGCGCGGTCCTACCGCGTGGTGATCGAACTACGGAAAGCGAGCGGCGAGGCGATGGTCTTGATCGTCTCGATCCCCTCGCCGACGCCACGAATCGTCACATCGCCGTAGTTGAGAATACGTCCAAGAATGGTCTGGTCGACATCGACGCTCTCGACCTTGTCCAGCGCCATCTCGAAGGTTCGGCGCTTGATGAAACCGGTCTTGTGCACGACCCTGAGGTTGGTGACGTCGGTCTCGGTGGTGAAGCGATGGAACCAGCCCTTGATGGTCCAGTACAAGGCCGCCAGAGCCACGAGACCGGAGGCAACGAGGCAAAGCAATACGAGCCCGTCGGCGGTGGCCTGCCGGGACAGGACGAACAGGACCAGCGCCACGATCCAGGCCGCGATGGCCGGAGAATAGAAGATCCAGTGCGCATTGGTCGAATACAGCACCCGCTCGCCGGGTTGCAGGATCTCGTCGATATAGCGCGCCATGACCTCGGTTAACCCACTACCCCACACCCTGCCCCCGCAGGAACCCGCTTGCCCCCGGCCCCGACGCTCTGTATACGCGCGGTCGGTGTCCGCGAGGCCCGTCCAGTGCGGGTCACCATACTGATCCTTATGAAGGAATGCACGCGTCGTCATGAGCCGCCTCGTGATGAAATTCGGCGGCACATCCGTCGCCAATATCGAACGCATCCGCAACGTCGCACGCCATGTGAAGCGTGAGGTCGATGCCGGCCATGAAGTGGCCGTGGTCGTCTCGGCAATGTCGGGTAAGACCAACGAGCTGGTGGCCTGGTGCACCGAGGCCTCGCCGATGCACGATGCGCGCGAATACGACGCCGTGGTCGCCTCGGGCGAACAGGTGACCTCCGGCCTCCTTGCCATCGTGCTCCAGGGCATGGGCATCCAGGCCCGCTCCTGGCAGGGCTGGCAGATCCCGATCAAGACCAGCGACGCCCATGCCTCGGCCCGGATCGAGGACATCGACGGCAGCGAGATCATCAAGCGCTTTAGGGACCGCAAGGAGGTCGCGGTCATCGCCGGCTTCCAGGGCATCAACCCCGAGACCCATCGCATCACCACGCTCGGCCGTGGCGGTTCCGACACCTCGGCCGTGGCGATCGCCGCCGCCGTCAAGGCGGACCGCTGCGACATCTACACCGATGTCGACGGCGTCTACACCACCGACCCGCGAATCGTGCCGAAGGCCAAGAGGCTTGATAAGATCGCGTTCGAGGACATGCTGGAACTGGCCTCGCAGGGCGCCAAGGTGCTCCAGGTCCGCTCGGTGGAACTCGGCATGGTCCACAACATGCCGATCTTCGTCCGCTCGAGCTTCGACAAGCCCGAGGATATCGACCCGCATGCCAACCAGCCGCCCGGCACGCTGATCTGCAGCGAGGAGGAGATCATGGAAAGCCACGTCGTCACCGGCATCGCCTTTTCGAAGGACGAGGCCCAGATCTCGGTGCGCCAGATCGAGGACAAGCCTGGCGTTGCGGCCTCGATCTTCGGCCCGCTGGCGGATGCCAACATCAACGTCGACATGATCGTGCAGAATGTTTCCGAGGACGGCAAGACCACCGACCTCACCTTCACGGTCCCGGCCGCCGACTACACCCGCGCCAAGGACACGATTACCGCCGCCAAGGCCAAGATCGGCTATGCCCGGCTCGATACCGCCACCGACGTCGCCAAGATCTCGGTGATCGGCAGCGGCATGCGCAGCCACGCCGGCGTCGCCGCCCAGGCGTTCTCGGCCCTTGCGGGGCGGAACATCAACATCCGGGCCATTACAACCTCCGAGATCAAATTCTCGGTTTTGATCGACACCGCCTATACCGAGCTGGCGGTGCGCACGCTGCACACGCTCTACGGCCTCGATCAGGCCTGAAGCGCGACCCTCGTCGCGCTTCAGATTGTCGTTTGAGCATGGCCTTTCCGGAAAACCGCTTCGCACTTTTCCGGACCATGCCTGGGCTAATTTTCTCTTAGCGGTCGCAGCAAACGCGAAGGTGTACACACCTTCGCGTCTGGCAGGCGTTTTGCTTGGCAAAACAAGCCTCAATTCGCTATACGGCGGACAGGGTGGGCTGCCGCAGACTGTGTCCCAGTTCAGGCGGCGCTGATTCGGTACGGGCGCCAAATCTCAAGTAGATTTTTGGGGCTTGTGCCTGCGCCGGACAAACAATTTGGTTGTTTTTCTGGAATTTTGGGCCAGCCGCCGGCCGATACCGCCGGGTCTGGCAGACGGAGGAGATTGACGGTTCATGCGGAGCGCGTCGGGAGGTCCCCGCGTCTTGTTGAGACGGCTCCGCGAAACCATGGCGGAGCAGGTCTCGGCCCAGGAGCGGCTGGACAAAATCGTGGTGCTGATCGCCGCCAACATGGTGGCCGAGGTGTGCTCGGTCTACGTGCTGCGCGTCGACAACACGCTCGAGCTCTACGCCACCGAAGGTCTCAACCGCGAGGCTGTGCACCATACCGTGCTCAGCGCCCATGAGGGCCTCGTTGGTCTCGTCGCCAGCGAGGCGACCCCGCTCAACCTCAGCGATGCGCAAAGCCATCCGGCCTTCTCGTTCCGTCCCGAGACCGGCGAAGAAATCTACCACTCCTTCCTCGGCGTGCCGATCCTGCGCGCCGGCAACACGCTCGGCGTGCTGGTGGTGCAGAACCGCGCCAAGCGCAACTATGTCGAGGAAGAGCTCGAGGCGCTGCAGACCACCGCCATGGTGCTGGCGGAACTGATCGCCTCCGGCGAGCTGTCGGCGCTGGCGCAGCCCGGCCTGGAGCCGGCCGCGCGCCATTCCGCGCAGAAGGTCGGCGCCATCCTCTCGGAGGGCATCGCGCTCGGCCATGTCGTGCTGCACGAGCCGCGCGTCGTCATCAAGGACTACATCGCCGAGGACCTGCCGAAGGAGATCAAGCGGCTCGACAGCGCGCTGGCCAAGCTGCGCTCCGACCTCGACCGCATGCTGGAGCGCGGCGACGTCGCCGATGGCGGCGAGCATCGCGAGGTGCTGGAAGCCTACCGCATGTTCGCCAACGACCAGGGCTGGTCGCACAAGCTGCACGAGGCGGTCGCCACCGGCCTCACTGCCGAAGCCGCCGTCGAGCGCGTGCAGTCCGACACCCGCGCGCGCATGCTGCGCTCGACCGATCCCTATTTGCGCGACCGGCTGCATGACCTCGAGGATCTCGGCTACCGCCTGATGCGACAGCTCGTTGGTCAGGACCATGCACCCTCGCGCGAGCAACTGCCCGACAATGCCATCGTCATCGCCCGCGCGATGGGCCCGGCGGCACTGCTCGATTACGACCGCAAGCGCCTGCGCGGCATCGTGCTGGAGGAAGGCACCGCCAATTCGCACGTCTCGATCGTGGCGCGCGCGCTCGGCATTCCCGCCGTCGGCGAGGTGCCGAACGCGCCCGGCATCGCCGACCCCGGCGATGCCATCATCGTCGACGGCACCTCCGGCTCGATCTATGTGCGCCCGTCGCAGGAGATCGAGGCCGCCTTTGCCGAGCGCGTGCGCTTCCGCGCCCGCCGCCAGGCACAATATCTGGCGCTGCGCGACCGGCCCTGCGTCACCAAGGACGGCCAGAAGGTCGAGCTGATGATCAACGCAGGGCTGGCCATCGACCTGCCGCATATCGAGGACACCGGCAGTGCCGGCATCGGCCTGTTCCGCACCGAGCTGCAATTCATGGTCGGCCAGAGCCTGCCGCGCACCAGCGACCAGCTCGCGCTCTATCGCACCGTGCTCGATGCCGCCGGCAGCAAGCCCGTCACCTTCCGCACCCTCGATATCGGCGGCGACAAGGCGCTGCCCTATATGGAAGCCGTGATCGAGGAAAATCCCGCGCTGGGATGGCGCGCGATCCGGCTCGGGCTCGATCGTCCCGGCCTGTTGCGCGGCCAGATCCGCGCGCTGCTCCGCGCCGGCGGCGGCCGTGCACTTCGCATCATGTTCCCGATGATCTCGGAGGTCGCCGAATTCGACTCAGCCAAGGCGCTGGTCGAGCGCGAGCTCACCTATTTGCGCCAGCACGGCCACACGCTGCCTGAAAGAATCGACATCGGCACCATGGTCGAGGTCCCCGCGCTGCTCTATCAGCTCGACGAGCTCCTGAAGAAGGTCGATTTCATCTCGGTCGGCTCCAACGATCTGTTCCAGTTCCTGTTCGCGGTCGACCGCGGCAATGCCAAGGTGTCCGAGCGCTTCGACACCATGTCGGCGCCGATCCTGCGCGCGTTGCGCGACATCGCGCGCAAGGCGCACGCGGCGCAGAAGTCGCTGTCGCTCTGCGGCGAGATGGCGTCGAAGCCAATCGGCGCGCTGGCGCTGATCGCGCTGGGCTACCGCTCGCTATCGCTCTCGGCGACCGCACTCGGCCCGGTCAAGGCGATGGTGCTCGACCTCGACGCCAAGAAGGCCGAAGCCATGCTCAACCCTCTGCTGGATGCGCCGGCGGGCAGCGTCTCGATCCGGCAGAAGCTGACGGAATTTGCCGAGACCGAGGGCCTTGCGTTGTAGCGGGCCTGCCCCCGTTCCTCGCCGCCCTCGCCTCTTTCCGCCATTTGAGACTGAACCGATGTCGTCACTTCCCGAAGCCAAACTGGACGTCCTGCTCGCGCATCACGCCTCGCTCGAGGCTGAATCGCTCGGACAGCTCGCCTCCGAGCGCTATGTGCAGATCACGCGCGAGCTCGCCGAGATCACCCCGCTGATCGAGGCGGTGAAAGCCTATCGTTCCGCCGTCAAGGAGCTCGCCGACGCCGAGGCGCTGATCGCCGATCCCGCGACCGATCCGGAGATGCGGAGCATGGCGGAAGCCGAGCGCGACGAGCTGACGCCCAGAATCGAGGAGCTGGTCCAGAAGATCCGCGTCGCGCTGCTGCCCAAGGACGCCATGGACGACCGCAACGTGGTGCTGGAAATCCGCGCCGGCACCGGCGGCGACGAGGCCTCGCTGTTCGCCGGCGACCTGTTCCGGATGTACGAGCGCTTCGCTGCCTTGCAGGGCTGGAAGGTCGAGGTGATCTCGGCGAGCGAAGGCACGGTCGGCGGCTACAAGGAAATCATCGCTGAGGTGCAGGGCCGCGGCGCGTTCTCGAAGCTGAAATTCGAATCCGGCGTGCACCGCGTGCAACGCGTGCCCGACACCGAGACGCAGGGACGCATCCACACCTCGGCGGCGACGGTCGCCGTGCTGCCGGAGGTCGAGGACGTCGACGTCGACGTCAAGAACGACGATCTGCGCATCGAGACCATGCGCGCGCAAGGCGCGGGCGGCCAGCACGTCAACAAGACCGAATCGGCGATCCGCATCACCCATATCCCGACCGGCATCGTGGTGATGATGCAGGACAGCCGCTCGCAGCACAAGAACCGCGCCTCCGCCATGAACATCCTGCGCTCGCGCATCTATGACGCCGAGCGGCAACGGGTCGACGCGGCGCGTTCGGCCGAACGCAAGGAGAAGGTCGGCTCCGGCGATCGCTCCGAGCGCATCCGTACCTATAATTTTCCGCAGGGGCGCGTTACCGACCATCGCATCAACCTCACGCTCTACAAGCTGCCGCAGGTGATCGCGGGTGAAGCGCTGGGCGAATTGGTCGACGCACTGACGACGGAGCACCAGGCCGCACAGCTCGCTGCGCAAGGCGCGGCGGCCTGAGGCGTGAGCAACCCCTTCATCGGACAATCCATCGAGCGCGCGCGGCGTATGCTGGCCGCGCAGCTGAAATCGGCACAGCTCGACGAAGCCGAGCTCGACGCACGCATCCTGATCAGCGCGGCACTCGGCCTCGACCTCACCGGCCTGGTCACGCAGGCTGCCCGTCCTCTCACCGCGGCCGAAGCATCGCGGCTCGCGCAGCATGCACAGCGCCGCATCGCCGGCGAGCCGGTGGCGCGCATTCTCGGGACACGCGAGTTCTGGGGCCTGCCGTTCCGCCTGTCGGAAGCAACCCTGGTCCCGCGGCCCGACACCGAGACGGTGGTCGAGCGTGCGCTCGAGCTTTTTCGCGAGCGGCAGGCGTCCCATCCGCCCCGCATCGCCGACATCGGCACCGGATCCGGCGCGATCCTGCTCGCGCTGCTGCACGAAATTCCGGATGCTTTCGGCGTCGGCACCGATCTCAGCCAGAACGCGCTCAGAACCGCCAGGGACAATGCCGCGGCGCTCGGCCTCGCCGACCGCGCCGCCTTCGTCGCCTGCTCCTATGCGGCGGCGCTGCGCGGCCCGTTCGACCTCATCGTCTCGAACCCGCCCTATATTCCCTCGGGCGAGATTCCGAAATTGAGCATCGAGGTGCGCGAGCACGATCCGCATCTGGCGCTCGACGGCGGCAATGACGGATATGACGCCTACCGCGCTCTGATCCCGCAGGCGGCCGAACGGCTCGCGCCCGGCGGCGCGCTGATCGTCGAGGCCGGACAGGGCCAGGCCCAAAATATTGAAACCTTGATGAGGGGCGCCGCGTTATCGCTGGACAGGCCACCCAAGGCCGACCTGGTAGGCATTCCGCGGGCCGTTTCGGCCCGAAAAATGCCCCCATAAAAGCCGGATTGGGCTGCAAAAACCTCTTGGAATATCGCCTGGGAACGACTACGTTCCGTTCAACACATCGGTGCCGGCCCCGTAGACCCTACGGGCGAAAGCCGGGCTCTCGGGCGAGAGCTTTACTGATTTAAGGGTTCCAAGCCGCAGGTCCTGTTGAGCGCGATGGCCAGTGGAGCTGCGCTGCTCTCCGACCGCAACGTGAACGAAAGCCAGATATTGCGCTTGAAGACTTACGCAAGACAGCTGGGCCTGTTTCGGCAGGCGAAGTGAATGGGTTCGCTGGCAATGAATGCTGGCGGGTGGGGAACGCGTCTTTGTTGAACGCGACGGTCGACGAACATCGGCAGGGTTCGATCCGCTCTTGCGCGCGGTGTGCGCGAGAGGTGTGAGCCGCTGTCACCAGGTCACTCCTAGCAATCAGTAATGCGTGCAACCTTTAGGGCTGGAATTAAAGGCAGGACATGAGAAACGGTCAAAACAAGCAGCGGATGCGCAACCGCAACAACAATAACAACAACCGACGCGGCCAGAACCCGATGACCCGGGTCTACGAGTCCAACGGACCCGACATCAAGATTCGCGGCACCGCTTCGCACATCGCCGAAAAGTATCTCCAGCTTGCGCGTGACGCGCGCTCCTCCGGCGACCCCGTTGCAGCCGAGAACTATTACCAGCACGCCGAGCATTATTTCCGCATGATCGCGGCCGCCCAGGAGCAGTTCCGCCAGAACCAGCAGCCGCGCGGCGACGAGCCTGTCAGCACGAGCGACGACAGCGAGGACGACGGCGAGAATTTCTCGGCCTTCGGCCAGGAGCCGGGCTTCGTGCCGCAGCCCCAGCAGCAGCCGTTCATGCGCGATCGCGACGGCCAGCGCGATCACCACCAGCGTGATCATCAGCAGCGCGACAACCAGCAGTCCTATCAGCGTGACAACCAGCAGCCGCGTGAGCACCGCGAACGCGAGCATCGTCCGCAGCCGCAATATCAGCCGCAGCCGCAACCCGCGAACCAGCCGCAGCCCGTCATCGCCGACGCCGGCGGCGTCGACCGCCTGCCCTCGTTCATCACCGGCGCGCAGCCGCAGGTGAATGGCAGCCAGAGCGGCTTCGAGGGCGGTGGCGGCGGCGAGCGCTATCCGCGCCGGCGCCGCCGGCCGCATGGGCCGCGTCCCGAGCGCGAAGCGGCCCCCGCCGCGTCCAGCGACGAGGTCGCCCCGGGCGAGTAAGCTTCTTCTGATTTTCTGATCTGGATCGTCCCGGCCTCGCCGGGACGATTTGTTTTTGGGGACGACCGGTGGCGGCGTTGCACCTCTCCCGCTTGCGGGAGAGGTAGCGCACCGTCTTCCCGGCAACGCTTGTTGCTTTAGCTGCGCGTCACCGTCGAGGACGGCACCAGCACGGGCTTGGCCAGCGAGGGAATCAGCCGCGCCCGCTCGCGCTTGGCGGGGATCGCGCGGTAGACCTGCTTGGTGGCCTCCACGATATGGACGCCGGCAAAGGGCAGCGACAACGCCGCGCCGGCACGTTCCCACATCTGCGCCGATTTCAGCACCCAGCCGCCGGCGTAAGGCGGCATGAACAGCGCCTCGCCCCAGGCGGTCGGCGTGAACCAGGTCTGGCGCAACAGCTCGGTGATCTGCGAGCGCGAATAGGGCCGGCCGTGACCGAACGGCGTGCTGTCGGTGCGGGTCCACACCCCGCGCCGGTTCGGGATCACGGCGATCACGCGTCCGGATGGCGACAGCACCCGCCACACCTCGCGCAGCAGCGCAGCCGGATCGTCCGACATCTCCAGCGCGTGGACCAGCAGGATGCGATCGACCGCGGCGTCAGGAAGCGGCAGCGAGAATTCGTCGACCAGCGAGGCCAGCGCCGGCCGGCCCGTCGGCCATTTCAGGACGCCCTGGGCCGCCGGCATGAAGGCGATGCAGCGCTCGGCGTCCTCGCGGAACAATCCCAGATAGGGCGTGGGATAGCCGATGCCGAGCACGCGCTGGCCCTCGGCGCCGGGCCAGCGCTCCCTGATGCCGCGATTGATCATCTGCCGCGCCACGATGCCGAGGCGGCGGGAATAGAACTCGCGGAGGTCGACGACGTCGATGGTCATGACGGCAATGTAACATGCGCGAGGGCACGCCTGCGCGCGGAATATTGCATTGCCTGGGCAACCTTAACGCCATATTTGTCTGCCGGGGCTGAGCCCGATGGAGATGACATGGCCGCCGAAATTCGTACTTTCACCTGTTTAAACGACAATTTCGGTTATCTGATCCACGATGTGGAAACCAAAGCGACGGCGTCGATCGACGCGCCGGAGGCCGGCCCCATCCTCAAGGCCCTGGAGCGCGAGGGCTGGCAGCTGACCGATATCCTGATCACCCATCATCATGGCGATCATGTCGGCGGGGTTGCCGAACTCAAGCAGAAATACAATTGCCGCGTCGTCGCGCCGCACGATAAGACGACGAAGATCGCAAATGTCGATTTGCGCGTCGCCAATGCCGACGTGGTCAAGATCGGCAATTTGCTGGCGCGCGTCGTGGAGACGCCCGGCCACACGCTCGACCACATCTCCTACGTGTTCGACACCGAGAAGACGGTGTTCGCCGCCGACACGCTGTTCTCGATCGGCTGCGGCCGTGTCTTCGAAGGCACCTACCCGATGATGTGGGATTCGCTGCTGAAGCTGCGCGCCCTGCCCGACGACTTCAAGCTCTATTGCGGCCACGAATACACGGCGTCCAACGTCAAGTTCGCGCTCACCATCGAGCCGGACAATGCGGCGCTCCAGGCGCGCGCCGCGGAGGTGACGAAGCTCCGGGCCGAGAACAAGCCGACCATTCCCGTGCTGCTGGGCGACGAGAAGCGCGCAAACGTATTCCTCCGCGCCGACGAGCCGGCGGTCGCAGCCAAGCTGCACATGAAGGGCGCCGACGCCGCTGCGGTGTTCGGCGAGCTGCGCGAGCGCAAGAACAAATCCTGAAGAAGAAAGTCCAGACTGGATCGATGCCGACCGCAGCCGAGATCATCGCGCGCCTCGAACTCCGACCGCATCCCGAAGGCGGGCATTACCGCGAGACGTTTCGCGATCAAGCCACGGACGCCAACGGGCGTTCGCGCTCGACCCTGATCTACTTCCTGCTCGCACGCGGCGAGCGTTCGCACTGGCATCGCGTCGATGCGGTCGAGACGTGGCATTATTACGCCGGCAGTCCCTTGATGCTGCGCATCGCCCATGACGGCTGCTCACAGCACGAGGTACGGCTGGGCACCGACCTCGCCGGCGGCGAGCGGCCGCAGGCGATCGTGCCGGCGCAGGCCTGGCAGATGGCGGAAACCACGGGCGAATGGACGCTGGTCGGCTGCACCGTGGCGCCGGCGTTCGAGTTCGCAGGCTTCGAGCTGGCACCAAAGGGCTGGGAGCCGTAGCTCCCCTCATCGCTTCCGCAGCACCATGTCCTTGGCCGCAATCAGGCCGCCGCCGGCAATGAGGATCGCAGCAATCGCGATGTTGGTGCTGGCCTTGGCAAAGCCGGCGGCGATGAGGAATCCGGTCGAGAGCAACGGGGTCGCGTAGGAGGCGGCGCCGAGCACGCGGATGTCACCGCGCTTCATGCCGATGTCCCAGGCGTAAAACGCAGCACCGACCGGGCCGATGCCGAGTGCGATGACCGAGAGCCATTGCACGTTGGTCTTCGGCCAGACCGTGGTTTCAAGCAAGCCATGCATCAGCGCGGCCAATATGGCCGTGGCAAGACAGAAGCCGGCGACGGCATCGGTCGGCACCGCCTTCAATCGACGGGACAACACCGAATAGCTTGCCCAGACGAAAGCGGCGATGAAGGCCGCGATCAATCCCGGAACCGCGCCCGGCACAAAGCCGGAGGTGTTGCCGGCGAACAGCAGCACGGTCCCGACGAGGCCGAGCACGGCGCCGATGATGTGGTGCATGGCGAGCCGCTCACCGGGCAGGAATGACGAGAACAGCACGATCAGCAGCGGCCACAGGTAATTCAGAAGGCCGGCTTCGGCCGGCGGGGCGAAGCGCAGCGCGAGAAAATACAGCGCATGATAGCCGAACAGCCCGCCGACGCCGACGACCCAGACGACGAGCGGCTGCCGCAGGCTCTTCGCCGCCTCGCTCCGCCCGATCCAGGTGAGCAGGCCGACGACACCGCCAATCGCGAAGGTCATCGCAGCGAGCTGGAACGCCGGGATCTTTCCGGTCGCCACCGTCATCACGGATAGCAGCGACCACATCAGGATCGCGGTCAATCCGATCAGCGTGGCGGTGCGGGGAGTCATCGGCCCAATGTTTCCGTCATGGCCGGGCTTGTCCCGGCCATCCACGTCCTTCCGTGGCGACGGCTGTTGTAAGGCCGTGGATGCCCGGGACAAGCCCGGGCATGACGATGTAGAAAATATCAGCCCACGTGATGCGATCGCATCACACCATGTACTGGCCGCCGTTGACCGTCAGGGTCGAGCCGGTGATGAAGCCGGACTCGTCGGCGGCGAGGAACACGACCGCGCGCGCGATCTCCTCGGGCTCGCCGAGCCGGCTGGCCGGGATCTGCGGAATCACGTTCTTCTCCAAAACGTCCTTCGGCACCGCCTGCACCATTTCGGTGTTGATGTAGCCGGGGCAGATCGCATTGACGGTAATGCCGCCCTTGGCGTTCTCGAGCGCGAGCGCCTTGGTGAAGCCGATGTCGCCGGCTTTCGCCGCGGAATAGTTGACCTGACCGAACTGCCCCTTCTGGCCGTTGATCGACGAGATCGAGATGATGCGGCCGAACTTGCGTGCCCGCATGCCCTCGATGACTTGGCGCGTCATGTTGAACAGCGAGCCGAGATTGGTGTTGATGACGGCGTTCCACTGCTCCAGCGTCATCTTGTGGAAGGCGGTGTCGCGGGTGATGCCGGCATTGTTGACCAGCACCTCGATCGGGCCGAGATCGGCCTCGACCTTCTTCACGCCCTCGGCGCAGGCATCGAAACTGCTGACGTCCCATTTGTAGACGGCGATGCCGGTCTCGGCCTTGAATTTCTCCGCAGCCGCATCATTGCCGGCATAGCTTGCCGCGACCTTGTAGCCGGACGCCTTCAGCGCCTTGCTGATCGCCGCTCCGATGCCCCGCGTACCACCCGTCACCAGTGCAACACGTGCCATGTCGTATTCCTTCCCTTGGACTCTTCCTTGGACTCTTCGGACGTTTCTGACGTGATCGTTTTTAGCTGCGGATTATGCGGGACGTTTGACGGACATCAAGAACAAAACGCCCGGCGTGAGCCGGGCGTTTCTCTTTAATCGAGGCTTGCGTGGTTGCGAAGAATATTTGATTTGCAACCGCTGCCTTTTTAGTCGCGTGCAACGCACGCGCTGACGTGTGCGGCGCACGCGTCAGCTGCGTGCAAGGTCGCCGTCAGTCGCGCGCCACACACATGGCGATGCCCATGCCGCCGCCGATGCACAGCGTGGCCAGGCCCTTCTTCGAATCGCGCTTCTGCATTTCGTGCAGCAGCGTCACCAGCACGCGCGCGCCGGACGCGCCGATCGGATGGCCGATCGCGATCGCGCCGCCGTTGACGTTGACCTTGGAGGTGTCCCAGCCGAGATCCTTGTTGACGGCGCAGGCCTGCGCCGCGAAGGCCTCGTTGGCCTCGATCAAATCGAGATCGCCGACGCTCCAGCCGGCCTTCTTCAGCGCGGCGCGCGAGGCCGGGATCGGGCCCGAGCCCATGATCTTCGGATCGACGCCGGCCTGAGCCCACGACACGATGCGCGCGAGCGGCTTCTTGCCTTCCTTGGCGGCCTGCTTCGCGGTCATCAGCACCACGGCGGCAGCGCCGTCATTGATGCCGGAGGCCGAGCCTGCGGTGACCGTGCCGTCCTTCTCGAAGGCGGGACGGAGCTTGGCCATCGCATCGAGCGTGGCGCCATGGCGCGGATATTCGTCGGCGCTGACGACCACGTCGCCCTTGCGGGTCTTGATGGTGACGGGGACGATCTCGTCGTTGAACTTGCCGGCCTTCTGCGCCGCCTCGGCCTTCTGCTGCGAGGCGACCGCGAACTCGTCCTGCTGGGCGCGGGTAATCTGCCACTGCCGCGCGACGTTCTCGGCGGTGTTGCCCATGTGGTAGCCGTTGAAGGCATCCCACAGGCCGTCCTTGATCATGGTGTCGACGAACTCGACGGGACCCATCTTGACGCCGCCACGCAGATATTGGGCGTGCGGGGCCATGCTCATGGATTCCTGGCCGCCGGCGACCACGATCTCGGAATCGCCGTTGAGCAGCGCCTGGTAGCCGAGCGCGACCGTGCGCAGGCCCGAGCCGCAAAGCTGATTGACGCCCCAGGCCGGGCTCTCCACCGGAATACCGGCGGCGATCGAAGCCTGGCGGGCCGGGTTCTGGCCCTGGGCTGCGGTCAGGATCTGCCCCATGATGACTTCCGAGACCCGGCCGGGCTCGATGCCACCGCGCTCCAGCGCGGCCTTGATGGCGATGGCGCCGAGGTCATGGGCAGGAAGGGTCGCGAAGGCTCCGTTGAAGCTTCCGACCGGGGTGCGGGCGGCGCTGACGATGACGACATCGTCTGACATGGGCATCTCCTGGGACTTGAGGTTCTTGTGAAGGGGCAGGCGGGGCTGGAAAAGCGATCGCCAGTCTCGTCAGCCATCCTGTTAACGTCGTTGAGGCATGTCAATCGGCGGGGGACCGAATTCATGCCGCAGCGCATTCAAAATAGCGTTCTTGGCGTTTTCGCAAGCAGGTTTTTGCTGCCCGATTAACCGTGGCGCACAAAACGGTAGCGTGACCCCTTTGAAAATGCTTATTTTGTTGCGTTGCGTACTCTTCCCGCCCTGCGGCATGGCCCGCCGGGTTCCCGTTCTCAGCGTTTTTGCAAGTGAGAGCCCATGGCGAAATCAGACCAACCCACCACCATCAAGAAATACGCGAACCGCCGGCTCTATAACACCGGAACGAGTACTTACGTGACGCTGGAAGACCTCGCCGCCATGGTCAAGGACGGCGAAGATTTCCTGGTCTACGATGCCAAGAGCGGCGACGACATTACCCGCTCCGTGCTCGCCCAGATCATTTTCGAGCAGGAGAACAAGGCCGGCCAGAACCTCTTGCCGACCACCTTCCTCCGCCAGCTGATCCGCTTCTATGGCGACAGCATGCAGATGGTGGTGCCGAAATATCTGGAGCAGTCGATCGCGACCCTGACCCAGGAGCAAGAGAAGTTCCGCAAGCAGATTGCCAACACGCTGTCCGGCACTCCTTTTGCTCCGTTGGAGGAGCAAGTCCGCCGCAACATGGAGCTGTTCCAGCAGACCTTCTCGATGTTCAAGCCGTTCGCAGCGCCTCGTCCGGCGGCCACTCCCGAGCCGGAGCCCGATGCGAGTGCCGAGGCGCCGAAGGACGGCAATATCGACGAGCTGCGCCAGCAGATGAAGGAAATGCAGGAACGCCTCGAGCGGATGTCGAAGAAGGACGAGTAGCTCCTTCGTTCGTACCGGCGCGTCCGCATGCGGCGGACGCGCGAATTGCCAGTTGATCCCGGCAGCGCCGCTTACGCGCTGCCGTCCCCGGCCAAGGCCGGAGCCACCATGTCTGACCGCACCATGCACTGGGAGAACGTCTACGCCACCAAGGGCGAGACCGAGGTCAGCTGGTATCAGGCTAGCCCGGCGACCTCGCTGGCGATGATTCGCACAGCCAACTCCGATCATGACGCGGCCATCATCGATATCGGCGGCGGCGCATCGCGGCTGGTCGATGCGCTACTTCAAGACGGATACCGCCATCTCGCCGTGCTGGACCTCTCCGCCAACGCGCTTGACGTAGTGAAGAAGCGCATCGGTCAGGCCGCTTCAACGGTCGACTGGATCGTCGCCGATGTCACGACGTGGCAGCCAGCGAAGACCTACGACGTCTGGCACGACCGCGCTGCGTTTCACTTCCTGACCGATCCCCGCGACAGGGCGGCTTACGTCGAGCGCCTGCGATCGGCGGTCGCGTCTGGCGGCCACGTCATCATTGCGACGTTTGCACCCGATGGTCCTGAGAAATGCAGCGGCCTGCCAGTGCAGCGCCATGACAGTGCGAGCCTCGCAGCGGAGCTTGGTCGAGAGTTCGAGCTGATGGAAACGCGCCGCGAGATGCATCATACGCCGTGGGATTCGACGCAGGCGTTTCAGTTCAGCCGATTTCAGCGAAGCCTTTAGAAACGGTGTCATGCCCCGGCTTGACCGGGGCATCCAGTACGCCGCGGCTTATCGAGGAATCACAACCGCCTCTGGAATACTGGATCGCCCGATCAAGTCGGGCGATGACGGCGGGGTAAATGGCAGCTACGCCGCCAGCTTCACTGCATGCGCAAAGTCCCAATAGAGCTTGCGCGCCTTGATGTAGAACGGACCCGGCTTCAGCGCGCGCTCGTCGATGCGGATCACGGGCGCGACCTTGGCGAAATTGCCGGTTGAAAAGATCTCGTCGGCGGCCAGGAAATCGGCATAGCGCAGCGTCTTCTCGACCACGGTGACGCCGTCGCCGCGAAGCAGGCCGATGACGCGCTGGCGCGTGATGCCGTTCAGGAAGGTGCCGTTCGGCACCGGCGTAAACACCACACCGTCCTTGGCCATGAACACGTTGGAATTGCCGAACTCGGCGACATTGCCGAGCATGTCGAGCATCAGCGCGTTCTGGAAGCCGCGCGCAGCAGCTTCCGCGAGCGCACGCGAATTGTTCGGATAGAGGCAGGCCGCCTTGGCCTCGACCGGCGCACATTCGGCAGTGGGCCTGCGGAACGGCGACAACGTGATGGCGTTGCCGACGGGCTTTGGCATCGGGGCCTCGTAGATGCACAGGCACCAATTGGTGGTCTCGGGGTCGAACAGCACGCCGCCGCCGCTTCCGTTCTGCGCCCAATACATCGGGCGGATATAGAGCTCGGCATTCGCCGCAAAGCGCGCGATGCCTTCGTTCGCGAGCGTCAACCAGGTGCCGGTATCGACCACCGGCTTCAAGCCGAAATTGATCGCGGATTGATTTGCGCGAGCGACGTGACGGTCGAGATCGGGCGCAACACCCTCGAACGCGCGGGCGCCGTCGAACACGATCGAGCCGAGCCAGGCCGCATGCGTGCGCGGACCCATGATCGGCACATTGCCGTCGTGCCATTTGCCGTCGAAGAAGGTCCAGGTCGGCGAATAATCGATGGGCTTCTTGAGCTCGGCCATGACCGGCCTCCCCTTGCAAATATCCGGGCACTATTGCCCCAATTTCTAAACGATTTGCTGCGGGTACTCGATGAGTTACCCTCTTCCCTTGTGGGAGAAGGAAAGATCCATGCCGCTCGATCCGCTCGCAAAGCGTTTGTTGACCATGATGGCGGCGGCTGCGCCGCAGGCCCGGAGCCGGCCGAGCGTGGAGGCGCGGCGGCAATCGCTGGCAAAGCTGATGCAGTTCGCGCGTGCCGAGGCGCCGGATGTGACGACCTCCGACGGCATGCTGACCGGCCCGGGCGGCGAGCTGCCCTACCGCCTCTACACGCCGGCAAGCGCTGCGGAGCTCGCACCGGGCTTCGTGTTCTTTCATGGTGGCGGGCTCGTCGCCGGCAGCATTGCCACGCATGATCGCATCGCCGCGGCGCTTGCGCACGCCACCGGATGCCGCCTCGTGTCGGTCGACTACCGGCTCGCGCCGGAGCACAGATTCCCCGCTGCCGTCGACGACGCGATCGCCGCCACCGAATGGGTGGCGCGAGAGGCGGCATCGCTCGGCATCGACGCTGACCGCCTGGTGATCGGCGGCGATTCCGCCGGCGCCACGCTCGCCGCGGTCGTATGCCAGGAGGCGGTGCAGATCGCCGGCCTCTCCATCGCCGCGCAATGCCTGATCTGCCCGGTGCTGGATTTCGAGGAGACCTCGCCCTCCCGCGAGGCCTTTGCCGAAGGCCACCTGATCGATCGCGCCACGATCGAAGCCGATCTTTCCGACTATCTGCCTGGCGGCATCGACACCGCCGATCCCCGCATCTCTCCGTTGCGCGCGACCCGGCTCACCGGCCTGCCGCCCGCGATCATCCACACCGCCGAGTACGATCCGATGCGCGATGAAGGCAATGCCTATGCCCGCAAGCTGCTCGCCGCGGGTGTCGCCGTCGAGCATGTCTGCCACGACGGCATGGTTCACAATTTTCACGCCATGGGCGCGATCCTGCCGCAGGCGCAGCTCGTGCTGTCGCAGATCGGCGAGCAGGTGCGGAGGGCGGTGGAGAGATAAGCGCGAATCACGCCCTCGCGCCGATTACCGCGCGCGCTGCCACGACATACTCCGGCCAGTGCGCATCCGCGTAGCGTTCGGCCTGCCGCGCGCAGGTGATATCGGGCGCGTGCGCTGCGGCGATCGTGCGCGCGAAGCGCTCTTCCGCGACCGTCACGTCGCCGGGTTCGGCCGACGGTGCAGCGGCGGCGACAGCGGTCGGAGCAACAGCGAGCCCCGCCAGACCAGTGAGCAGGATGCGGCGTGACGTGTTCATGGCTGTCTCCTCCATTGTTCGGCCTGCACTGTGGCGGGCGAGTGTGTCCGTGCGATCACGGCAGGGTAACCGCACATATCCATGCCGTCCATCGCTTGCGGATAGCGCTTGACCGAACGAGCGATCACGTTCCATCTAACAACGGTTTCGCCATCAAATCGCCACGCGTCGGATCGCCACGTGCCTCTTCGCAGCCAATCCCGTCGTCCGGCTTTGCGCGCTGCCGCGACGGGACTGCTTTGTCTGGCGATCCCGGCAGGCGCCGCCTTCGCGGCCGACGATGAGGAGGACAAGCCGACAAAGCCGGCGGTGCCGAACATCTATCTCGACCTCCGCACCATCTATGCGGCGATCCCGGCGGGCACGCTCGCGCTCGGCTTCGGCAACACCTCGCTGTCGGCCGCATTCGGAGCCCTGGCGGCGCAACGCGGCACAACGCTGCCGAACGGCTTGCCGGCGGCAAAGGCCGTCGGCGTCGACCTGCCGCTGACCGTCGACGTCACCGACCGCGTCTCGCTCTATGGCGGCGTGTCGGGCTCCACCATTGACCTCGGCAGCGGCTGGTCGGCGTTCGACATCACGAGCTGGAACATCGGCGTGCAGGCCGACCTCTACCAGCAGAATGGCGGGAAGATCCCGACCATCACGCTGCAATCGACCCTGACGCAGTCGGTGCCGAACGAGCAGGGCATGACGAATTCCTTCAACAACATCCTGGAATTCGACTACGCGCTCGACGAGGACGAGACGCGGGGCTGGCTGGCCGGCATGCAATATACCTACACCACCATCGCCAGCCCGTTCGCCAGCATCCGTCCAAACACGATCCTTTATGCCGGCGGCTATTATCAATGGCCGAGCAACTGGAAGTTCACCGGACGCCTCGGCATGCAGTCTTTCGGCGGCGCGCAGTTCGCAGGCCGAACGATAGCGGAGTCCTTCACCCAGCCGACCCTGCGGCTCGACCTCGACCGCATGGACGACAACGACAACCGCCTGTTCGGCATCACAGCGCAGATCGCGTGGACGCCGAAGCCGGCCTACCAGCTGACGCTGCGCACGCCGCTCTATGCGGTGCGCAATTAGCATGATCCCGGAAAAGTGTGCAGCGGTTTTCCGAAAGGATCATGCTCAAGCGAACAAAGCCGCTGCTACTCCGGCACCGGCACGTCGAAGGTGTTGAGCGTGACCGAGACCATGCAGTAGACGCCGACGAGATAGGACAGCTCGGCCGCGCCGTGCTCGCCGAACTCCTTCACCGCCGCGCGATAAGTCAGCTCCGGCAGCACGCCGCCGCTGACCAGGGCCGAGGCCATATCGTAGGCGACCGCCTCCTGCCTGGTGAGATCCGCCGGCCGCTGGCCGGCGACGATGGTTGCGAGCTTCTCGTCGGAGAGACCGCGCTGCTCGGCCACCAGCACATGGGCATAGAGCTCGTAACCGGACCGGAAATGCGAGCCGGTGACGAGAATCGCGACCTCGCGCACCGGCGCGGGCAACAGCGGGTTCGACGCGATCGCCTTGACCAGCTCCCACACCGGCTTGCCGAAGCGCGGCTCACGGATCCACGGATTCCAGGGCCCGAGCAGCGCACCGTCGTCGCGCATGTTCACAAAACCCTTGAAGTGGTCCTTGATGCCGGCCTGCATGTCGTCATAGAGCGGCTTCTGCTCAGCACTCACGTCTTTCGGATCGAGAATGGGAAGGCGCACGGCGGGATCTCCTCGTTGAGAAGACGCAAGCGTCACCTGCATGCGTGCGCAAGACAAGTGAAGTTGCCGTGACGATCGTGCAATTCCGCAAATACAGGGCGATGCCGGCTATGACACCGCGGAGGTTCGCACGCTTTGGGGATTGACGACGTCGTCGACGTCCAGCGCCAGCGGCTCGCCTGTCGCCAGAAACGACGACAAGGCCTTCTCGAACGGCGCCGGATCGAGGCCGCGTGCGGCGAGCCAAGCGGGCTCGTAATAGGTCTGCCGATAGCGCTCGCCGGAATCGCAGATCAGCGTCACCAGCGATCCTGCGAGGTTCACCTTGCGCATCTCCGAGGCAAGCCGGCACAGCGCCAGGAAATTGGTGCCGGTGGAGCCGCCGACAGCGCGGCGCAGCCGGCGCGACAGCACGTTCATCGCCGCGACCGTCGCCGCATCCGGGATCTTCATCATGCGGTCGACCACGCCGGGCACGAAGGACGGCTCGCAGCGCGGCCGGCCGACGCCCTCGATCAGCGAGGGGCGTTCGCAAACATGGGAACGGTCCTGCGTGCGGAAGCAGTCGAAGAAGGCGGAGTGCTCGACATCGGCGACGCACAGCCGCGTCGGATATTGCCGATAGCGCAGATAGCGTCCGATGGTGGCCGACGTGCCGCCGGTGCCGGCGCCCATCACGATCCAGTCCGGCAGCGGGCGCGGCTCGCCTTGCAATTGCGTGAAGATGGACTCGGCGATGTTGTTGTTGCCGCGCCAGTCGGTGGCGCGCTCGGCGAAGGTGAACTGGTCCATGTAATGGCCGTTCAGCCGGGCCGCGAGCGCCGCAGCCTCCGCATAGAGCGCGCGGCCGTCGTCGATCAGATGGCAATTGCCGCCATAATGCTCGATCGCCGCGATCTTCTCCGCCGAGGTCGTCCGCGGCATCACGGCATAGAAGGGCACGCCGATCATCTGCGCGAAATAGGCTTCCGACACCGCCGTCGATCCCGACGAGGCCTCGACGACGGGCGTACCTTCGCGGATGTGGCCGTTGCAGAGCGCGTAAAGGAACAGCGAGCGCGCCAGCCGATGCTTCAGGCTGCCGGTCGGGTGCGTGGACTCATCCTTCAGGTAGATGTCGATGCCCGATAACGCCGGCACGATCAGCCGGATCAGATGCGTGTCGGCGGTGCGGCACTGGTCGGCCTCGATCGCGGCCACGGCCTCGTCGACCCAGCCGCGCCGATAGGCCGGTCCGGCCGGGTTGTGCTGGCGGAAGGGGAATGTCTGCATCGCACGAATCTCTCATGATGCGGATGGCGCATCAAGAGCTGACGCCTAGAACTCCAGCGGCGCGTTGTCGACGACTTCCTTCATCACGAAGAAGGTCCGGGTCTGGCGCACGCCGGGCAGCGCGATCAGCTGCTCGCCGTGGATGCGGTT
The DNA here is from genome assembly GCF_018130245.1 of Bradyrhizobium sp. SZCCT0231. Classification (GTDB taxonomy): domain Bacteria; phylum Pseudomonadota; class Alphaproteobacteria; order Rhizobiales; family Xanthobacteraceae; genus Bradyrhizobium; species Bradyrhizobium japonicum_F. The sequence goes on along the minus strand of NZ_JAFCKP010000014.1, from coordinate 21,428 downwards.
GAAATCCTCCATGTCGCCGACGCGGATCTTGAGGAAGTAATCGAAATCGCCGGCGACGAGGTGGCAGTCGAGCACGAATTTCAGTTTTGCGATGGCCTGCTCGAAGGTGGCAAAGCTCTCCGGCGTCGAGCGGTCGAGCACGACGCCGACCATCACCAGCGTGCCCTTTGCCACCTTCTTCGGCGCGACCATGGCTCGGACAGTGGCGATGAAGCCATCCTCGAACAGGCGCTGGGTGCGACGGTGGCAGGTGGCGGGGCTGATTGCAACGGTCTCGGCCAGCTCGGCATTGCTGAGCCGGCCGTTATTCTGAAGCAATCTCAATATCTTAAGATCGGTTCGATCAAGTCTAGGCGCCATGGAAGAAACTTCCGTAATTATCGACTATTCTGGAAGAATTATTAGAGGAATGACCAAATTTTACAACAGTATGCGCAGGATCGGCCCCATATTTGAAAGCACATTTTTCCACGGCAATGCTAGCCACATCACAGATCAACGCTAATCGGGATGACCTGACCATGCTGGAAAAATTCGCGCGCTATCCGCTGACCTTCGGCCCGACGCCGATCGAGAAGCTGGAGCGGTTGTCAAAACATCTCGGCGGCAATGTCGAGATCTACGCCAAGCGCGAGGACTGCAATTCCGGCCTCGCCTATGGCGGCAACAAGCTGCGCAAGCTCGAATACATCATTCCCGATGCGATCGCCTCCAACGCCGACACGCTGGTCTCGATCGGCGGCGTGCAGTCCAACCACACCCGCATGATCGCCGCGGTCGCTGCCAAGATCGGCATGAAGTGCCGCCTGGTGCAGGAAGCCTGGGTGCCGCACGAGGACGCGGTCTATGACCGCGTCGGCAACATCATGCTCTCGCGCATCATGGGCGCCGACGTGCGCCTGGTCGACGACGGCTTCGACATCGGCATCCGCAAGAGCTGGGAGCAGGCGATCGAGGAGGTGAAGGCGGCGGGCGGCAAGCCCTATGCGATTCCCGCCGGCGCCTCCGTGCATAAGTTTGGCGGCCTCGGCTATGTCGGCTTCGCCGAGGAGGTGCGCAAGCAGGAAGCCGAGCTCGGCTTCAAGTTCGACTACATCGTGGTCTGCACCGTCACCGGCTCGACCCATGCCGGCATGCTGGTCGGCTTCGCCGCCGATGGCCGCGCCCGCAAGGTGATCGGCATCGATGCCTCCTTCACGCCCGCCCAGACCAAGGCGCAGGTGCTCGAGATCGCGCAGAACACGGCAAAGCTCGTCGAACTCGGCAAGGACCTCGTCGCCGACGACGTCGTGCTGATCGAGGACTACGCCTATCCCGCCTATGGCGTGCCGTCGGACGAGACCAAGGAGGCGATCCGCCTCACCGCGCGTCTCGAAGGCATGATCACCGACCCCGTCTACGAGGGCAAGTCGATGCAGGGCCTGATCGATCTCGCCAAGAAGGGCTATTTCGAGAAGGGCGCGAAGATCCTCTACGCCCATCTCGGCGGCGCGCCGGCGCTGAACGGGTATGCGTATGCGTTTAGGAATGGGTGAGTGAGGGCATAGCGCTCGCGCCTCCTCTCCACTGTCATCCCGGGCAAGCGTAAGCGCAGACCCGGGGCCCATACGCCGCAGCAATAGTTTTGCGAAGACTCGTGGTTGCCAGCGTACCGCACCAACCTCGTCCTGTGGCTATGGATCCCGGATCTGCGCGCGCTTTGGGCGCGCTGGTCCGGGATGACGATGTGGAGAGTTCGAGGCGACCTACCTTGTCCTGACGATCTGCAGCAGCTCGTCGCCATAATGCTCGAGCTTCTTGTCGCCGATGCCCGGCACGTTGCGTAGCTCGTCGAGCGTGGTCGGCCAGGCCCGGACGATGCCGTCGATGGTTGCATCGTGCAGTACCACATAGGCCGGCACGCCGCGTTCGCGCGCGACCTCAGAACGCCAGGCGCGTAGGCGCGCGCGCAGCTCGGGATCGACATCGCCTTGCGGCGCGCTGGCCGCGGGCGTGAGATCGCCGCGGCGCGATTTGGCCCGGCTCGAACGGATGCGGGTGCCCGGCGCCTCCTCGCGCAGCCACACATCCGTTTCGCCGCGCAGCACACCGCGCGAGGACTCCGTCAGCTTGAGCGCGCCGTAGGCTTCGCTGTCGCTTCGCAAATGGCCCATCGCCACCAATTGCCGCAGCACCGTGCGCCACTGCTTTTCGTTGAGCTCGCGCCCGATGCCGAACACCGACAGCTTGTCGTGACCGAACTGCGTGACCTTCTCGGTCAGGCGCCCGACCAGCACGTCGATCAAATGCATCGCACCGAAGCGCTGGCCGGTGCGATAGACGCAGGACAACAGCTTCTGCGCCAGCACCTTGCCGTCGCTCATCTTCGGCGGCGTCAGGCAATTGTCGCAATTGCCGCAGCTCTCGCCCATCACGATCTCGCCGAAATAGGCGAGCAATCGGCGGCGTCGGCAATGCGGCGTTTCGGCGAGACCGACCAGCGCATCGAGCTTGCCGATCGAGACCCGCTTGAATTCATCGGAAGCGTTGGACTCGTCGATCATGCGGCGCTGTTGCACGATATCGGAGAGGCCATAGGCCATCCAGGCCGCGGATGGCTTGCCGTCACGGCCGGCGCGCCCCGTCTCCTGGTAGTAGGCCTCGATGCTCTTGGGCAGATCCAAATGGGCGACGAAGCGCACGTCGGGCTTGTCGATGCCCATGCCGAACGCGACGGTCGCGACGATGACGATGCCGTCCTCGTTGAGAAAGCGATCCTGGTTGCGCGAGCGCAACGCTCCGTCGAGGCCGGCGTGATAGGGCAGCGCCGCAATGCCGGCCTCCTCCAACGCGGCGGCAACCTCCTCGACGCGGTTGCGCGACAGGCAATAGACCACGCCGGCATCGCCGATGTGGCGCTCGCGGATGAATTCCTTCAGCTGCGACACCGCATTGCGCTTGTCGACGATCTCGTAGCGGATGTTGGGGCGGTCGAAGCTGGAGACGAATTGCGGCGCGCCCGTCAGCTGAAGCCGCTCGACGATCTCCTTGCGCGTCAGCTCGTCGGCGGTCGCGGTCAGCGCGATGCGCGGCACGTCGGGAAAGCGCTCGGCGATGATGGAAAGGCCGACATATTCGGGCCGGAAGTCATGGCCCCATTGCGAGACGCAATGCGCCTCGTCGATCGCGAACAGCGCCACCTTCGCCTGCGCCAGCAGCGACAGGCAGCGCGGCGTGACCAGTCGTTCCGGTGCGACATAGAGCAGGTCGAGGTCGCCCGCGAGCAGGCGCCACTCGATGTCGGAAGCCTCCTGCGGCGTCAGCGACGAGTTCAGCGCGGCAGCATTGACGCCGGCCTCGATCAGGCCGGCGACCTGGTCGCGCATCAAGGCGATCAACGGCGAGACCACGATGCCGCAGCCTTCGCGCAGCAATGCGGGAAGCTGATAGCACAACGACTTGCCGCCGCCGGTCGGCATCAGCACCAGGCAATTGCCGCCGTCGGTGACATGCCGGATGATCTCGCCCTGCGCACCGCGAAAGCCCGGCAGGCCGAACACCGAATGCAAGACCGACAGCGCATCGCGGCGATTGGCCGGCGCAGGCAGCGGAGCGGTGGAGGGAGCGGACATGGGCGGAACAGGTCAGGCCGTGAACTTCGTCACAAGGCCAGTCGCATGCTGGCGTCGGCGTGGCAAGACTGTTTGGGGGGCAGGCAACGCTGCTTCGTCTCCCTCTCCCCGTTCTTACGGGGGCGCGACGAGCTTCGCTCGCGCTGGGAGCGTCGGGGTGAGGAGCCTCTCTCCGCGCATGGGATCGCCGATGGACCTGTACCCCCTCACCCGGATCGCATCTTCGATGCAATCCGACCTCTCCCCGCAAGCGGGGAGAGGTGAAGAAAGAGCTACGCCCCGATTCGTCGCAGCGCCTCTGCGACGGTCACGATCGGCATGTAGCGCTTGCCGGCCGCCTCCAGCGCATGACGCATCAAATGCGGCGTGCAGCCGTAAGGGCTTGGCCTGTCGGCGACGTCGTGGCCGTAGAAGATCAGCCAGCCGCCGCTTGCGACCGCCTCGTCGAAATAGCGATCGATCCCCGCCTGGTCGATCTCGCAATCGACCAAGGGCGAGGCGCGCAGGAACTGGAGGTCGATGACGCCGCTGTTGACACCGGGCAGGATGCCACGCGCGGAATGGAAGGCCTTCGCAAGTTGCGGCTTGCGCCAGATCGAGGCGATCCCATAGGGATAGGCGAAATTCTCCAGCGTGATGGAGGAATCGATGCCGCGGAAATGACTGCGGTTCCGCTCGATCTCGCGAGCCATCGCGGCCTCGTCGAGCGTGGCCGAGCTCCGGTGCGAGAAGGTGTGGCAGGCAATCTCGTGCCCGGCGCGGTGAAGTCGCACGATCGCATCGTTCGACAGGCCATGCCAATGATCCGAGGGACGATCGATCAGGCTGCCGGCGAGGTAATAGGTGCCGCGGCCGCCATGTTGCTCCAGAAGCTCCGCGCCCTCGCCAGCGGCGCTATCGGGGGCATCGTCGAAGGTGAAGCTCACCATGGGCGCATGCGCGGGCAGCCGGTGCGGCGCGGCGCGGAAATGCCGGGCCAGCCGATTGCTCACACGTCCCTGGAGTGCCGACCACACGCTGCGTTTCCCGTGATGTCCTATTTCTCTACTGAAACATTCGTGCGCAGGTTGAGGCAAGCCCAACGCTTGGGTAATCCTAACGCGACACCAAGACCCCTTCGGCTAGCGCGCCGCCGCCGCGTCGGCGCCCGCGCCGAGATAGCGCAACCAATTGCGGAAGAGCACCGCCGCCGCATTGCCGGCGCCGATATCGGCGCGCAAGTTCAGCCCAGGCAGCTCGTTGGTGAGCGCCGGATGGCGCTGGTGTGCCGCCTTCCTCTCGAAGCGGGCCAGCTTCTCTTCCGTCGCTGCGTCAAAATAGCTCACCGGCAGGCGCGGATAGTTCTCGCGCTCCCGCGCGAGATAGCGGCCGATGTCGCGCAGATATTCGCGCTGGAGCGACAGCGCGTCATATTCCGGGTGGCCCTGGAAGAACACGAAACGGCTGGCATATTCGCGAACGAAGACGTCGACGCCGGCCTCCTCCGAGCGTGTCAGCACCTGATAACCGGCCTGCACAAGATCGCTCTCGGCGATCTCGTTCAGGCGTGAATGCGAAACCTTGAGCGGCGCAGGCGCAGCACGGGTCAGGGAATCGCTCGTCACGACGTCGCAATCGAAAATGCCGTGGCACTTGGCCGGCAGCCGCCGCCGCTCAATGCGGTCGAGATGGAGCACCGCGGCATGCGCGGCAAGGCACGACCAGATCGTCGAGCGCGTGTTGATCTTGGCCCAGTCGATCAGGTTCGTGAGGTCGCGCCAGTACGGCTCCCGGTCGAGTTCGGGCGCGATCGGCTCTGCACCTGTCACGATCAGGCCGTCGAACTTGCCGTGTTCGAGATCGGAAAGGTCGGAATACTCGCTCTCGACATGCCATTTCGCTTCCGGCGACCGCTTCACGCTGGGAAGCGAGAAGCAGTGAAAGCGGATACGGCGCGAGCCCGCTGCGGCCTGAAGCAGCTTCATGAACTGCCGCTCGGTCGCCTTCAAGGCGGCATCCGGCATGTTGTTGACGAGACCGATGGTGAGCTCGGCGCCGGCATTGCGCGCGAGATCGTGCGCGGCCGGCACCAGCGTCGGGCCCGCGATGACCTGATCCTTGTCGATCAAGATCGTCATGGACCGCGCCGCCTACTCCGCAGCCTCGCGGCGCGCCGACGGGCAGGCCTTTTCCAGCGCCTGGTCGATGTCCTCGATGATATCAGAGACATGCTCGATGCCGATCGACAGACGGATGGTCTCCGGCAGCACGCCGGCGACGCGCTGCTGCTCCGCCGACATCTGCCGGTGGGTGGTCGAGGCCGGATGACAGGCGAGCGACTTGGCATCGCCGATATTGACGAGCCGCGTGATCAGCTTCAGCGCATCGTAGAAGGTCTTGCCGGCCTCCATGCCGCCCTTGATGCCGAAGGTGAACAGCGAGGAGGCGTTGCCATTCAGGTACTTCTGCACCAGCGGATAATATGGGCTGTCCGGGAAGCCCGTATAATTGACCCAGGCCACGCGCGGATCGCCACGCAGGAATTCGGCGACCTTGCGGGCGTTCTCGACATGGCGCTCCATGCGCAGCGCCACGGTCTCGATGCCCTGGAGCAGTAGGAAGGCGTTGAACGGCGACAGCACCGAGCCCATGGTGCGCTGATAGACGCTGCGCGCGCGCTCGATATAGGCGGTCTTGCCAAAGCGCTCGGCATAGACGAGGCCGTGATAGGAGGCGTCGGGCTTGTTGTAGGCCGGGAAACGGTCGGCGTATTTGGCCCAGGGGAAGTTGCCGGAATCGACGATGGCACCGCCGAGCGTGGTGCCGTGACCGCCCAGGAACTTGGTCAGCGAGTGCACGGCGATGTCGGCGCCGTAGTCGAACGGCTTGAGCAGGATCGGGGTGGCGACGGTGTTGTCGACGATCAGCGGCACGCCATGCGCATGGGCGATTCTAGCCAGCGCCTCGATATCGCAGACATTGCCGGCGGGATTGCCGATGGTCTCGGCGAACACGGCGCGGGTGTTCTCGTCGATCAGCTTCGCGACCGCCTCAGGCTTGTCGCTCTTGGCGAAGCGGCCGGCGATGCCCTGGCGCGGCAGGATGTGGGACAGCAGCGTGTGCGTGGTGCCGTAGAGCTGCGGCACGGACACGATGTTGCCGCCGTGATCGGCGACGTTGACGAAGGCGAAATGCAGTGCGGCCTGCCCGGTCGCGACCGCAAGCGCGCCGACGCCGCCTTCAAGCTGGGCGATGCGTTTCTCCAGCACCGCGCTGGTCGGATTGGCGATGCGGCTGTAACGAAAGCCTTCGGTCTCGAGATTGAACAAGGCTGCGCCATGATCGGCGCTGTCGAAGGCATAGGCCGCGGTCTGGTAGATCGGCACCGCCACCGCGTGCGTGGTGGCTTCGGGCTCGTAGCCGGCGTGAATAGCGATCGTCTCGTTGCGCATCGTGCCACCTCCGCGTGGAGCGGGCCGCACTTATTTGCCTGTATGAGGCATGTGCGTTGTCCGCCGTCCCTCTGTTAGAGGCGGGTGGTAAAGCGGACAATAATTCGCCTAGAGATCGAGGAAGTAACCCTAATGCTTGCTCGCGAATTGACTGGAATTCGGGTTAAAGCGGATTAACGAACGCGCGGAGCCACCCTCGCCCACAAGGGGCGAGGGGCCACCGTCAACGCTGAAACAGCTCGCAGCCTCAGCCCATCGTCTCCCACAGCCGGTGTGCAAGCACGCCGACGCGCTTTTCGATCGCGGCCGCGGCATCGAGTGCGAGATCCTCGCGATAGCGCCCGGCAATCAGCTGCACGCCGATCGGCTTGCCGTCATGGAGCGCCACCGGCACCACCGCGCCGGGCAGCCCGAGCACGTTGATGGCGGAGATGAAGCGGATCTCGCCCCAGAAGATCTCGCGCACGCGCTCGGCGCTGACGGTGTCGTCACGCGGGCCCGGCGTCGGCTTCACCGTGGTCGGCGCCAGCACGACCGGATACTCCTCGAAGAACAATTGCCAGGCGCGGATGTGACCGCTGCGCGCGGCGGTCGCCTGCATCCAGGTCTTGAGATCGAGCACGTTGGCCTTGGCCTTCATGCCGTCCCAGGACTTGTGAAAATCTTCGGACGTGACCTTCAGCATGCCGGCCTCCTGCATCACCACGGTTTCGTTGGTGATGATGTCGCACCAGGTCTGCCAGACCCCGTTGATGTCGGGCACGTCGACCTCGCTGACGCGATAGCCGGACCGTTCGAGATGATCGGCAGCCTGGCGCAGCGCCGCGGCGACAGACCGATCGACGTCCATGTCCTCGGGGATTTTTGCCAGCGCGACCTTGATCGGCCCCTTCGGCCTCTCGCCGACCAGCGGTGCCGGCACCCACCAGGGATCGCGCGGATCGCGCTGGCTCATGACTTCCAAGGCGAGGCGGACGTCGGCGACGTGGCGCGCGAGCGGCCCCTGCGCCGACATCAGATGCGCCAGCATCGGCCGCTCCGCCGTTGCGCTTCCGTTGAAGGCGGGGATGCGGCCCTGCGTCGGCTTGATGGTGGCGACGCCGTTGCAATGCGCCGGCCAGCGCAGCGAGCCGCCGATGTCGTTGCCGTGGGCGATGGTGCCGATGCCCGCCGCGACCGCCGAGCCCGCGCCGCCCGACGAGCCGCCGCAGGTGATATCGGGATCCCAGGGGTTGAGCGTCAGCCCGTGCAGGGGATTGTCGGTGAACCCGCGGAAGGAGAATTCCGGCGTATTGGTCAGCCCGATGACGATCGCGCCGGCCTTCTTCAGGTTGCGGACAACAGGCGCATCGGAGGGTGCGACCAGGTTCTTGTTGGCGGGCACGCCGTTGAAATTCGGCCGGCCCTGGTAGTCGACGTTTTCCTTGATGGTCACAGGCACGCCGTGCAGGAGGCCTAGCTCGCCACCCCTGGCGCGCTGCTTGTCGGCCGCATGGGCCGCGGCAAGCGCTTCTTCCGAGAGATCGACGACGACGGCGTTCAGCCGCGGATTGACGGTGCGCATCCGTTCGAGATGCGCTTCGACCGCCTCGACTGCCGAGATGGCGCCGGACCGGATCGCAGCCGCGGTCTCGACCGCCGACCATTGCCAGGCCGGCCCCTTCGGACGCCGCGGCTTCGCCGATTTTCCGGCAGCGGCCTTTTTGGCCGACTTGGCGACGGCACTCTTGCGGCCGGAGCCCACCTTCCTCGAGGTCTTCGCCGTCTTCTTCAACACACTTTTCTTCTTGGTCGCCGTCTTCTTCGCCACGCCGCATCTCCTAAAATTGCGCGGCGGAGGTTAGGGACGACGTGGGACCCTGTACAGGCGCGATTCTGCATGGCGGATTGTCGCGACGCTCTGTCGCAATCGCGGCCTTCCATGAGCGAGCTCCTACACCAACGGTGGATTGATCCGCGCAAAGCCCTCCTGGACGCGATAGGGATAGTACGGATAAGGCGGCATCACCCCGCTGACCTCATCGAGCCGCTCGATCTGGTCCGCGCTCAGCGACCAGCCGACGGCGCCGAGATTGTCGCGCAGCTGCGCCTCGTCGCGCGCCCCGATGATCACGGAGGAGACCGTGGGACGCGACAGCAGCCAGGCAATCGCGACCTGTGGCACGGTACGACCGGTCGCCGCGGCAATCGCATCCAGCACGTCAACGACGGCGTAGAGGCGCGCATCGTCCACGGGCGGACCGAACTGTGCGGTGGCATGCAGACGGCTTCCTTGCGGCAGCGGCTGGCCGCGCCGGATCTTTCCGGTGAGCCGGCCCCAGCCCAGCGGGCTCCAGACCAGTGCGCCGATGCCCTGATCGCGCGCGAGCGGCATCAGCTCCCATTCATAGTCGCGCCCGAGCAGCGAGTAATAGACCTGGTGCGCGACATAGCGCGGCCGGCCATGCCGGTCCGCGATGGCGAGCGACTTCATCAGCTGCCAGCCGGCGAAATTCGAGACGCCGACATAGCGCAGCTTGCCGGCGCGCACGAGCGTATCGAGCGTGGACAGCACCTCCTCGATCGGCGTGAACGCGTCGAAGGCGTGGAGCTGAAGCAGGTCGACATGGTCGGTGCCGAGCCGGCGCAACGCCGCGTCGACCGAGGCAAGCAGCCGCTGCCGCGACGAGCCGGCATCGAGCGGACCGTCGCCCATCGGCAGGCTCATCTTGGTCGAGATCAGCACCTTGTCGCGGCGCCCCTTGATCGCAGCACCGAGGATCTCCTCGGAGGCGCCGTTCGAGTAGACATCGGCGCTGTCGAACAGATTGACGCCGGCATCGAGGCAGATATCGACGAGCCTGCGGGCCTCATCGGTGCCGCTGCGGCCCCAGGCGGAGAACAACGGACCCTGGCCGCCGAACGTGCCGGTGCCGAAGCTGAGGACGGGGACTTTGAGCCCGGAAGCGCCGAGATTGCGGTATTCCATGATCGCTCTCCTATTCCGCCGGGCACGCCGCGACTGCGGTCGCCGTGCGATCGAGCTGGAGACTCCACAGCGCCAGCACGAGACCAATGGCCGTGATCCCGGCCGCAACCAGCGGCAGCGCGGACAGACCGAGCCCGCGGTCGATGGTGACGCCGCCGGCCCAGGCGCCGAGTGCGTTGCCGAGATTGAACGCGGCGATGTTGAGGCTGGAAGCGAGCGTGCGACCGCTGGGGCCGGCGGCCTCCAGCACACGAAGCTGGAGCGGGGCGACGGTTGCGAAGGCGGCGATGCCAAGCAGCAGGATCAGCGCGATGGAAAGAATCTTGATCGATAGCACGGCGGCCAGGCCAAGCAGCACGATCGCAAGCGCGGCTAGCGTGCCGGTCAGGGCCCGTGCGAGACCGCGGTCCGCAAGCCGGCCGCCTGCGACGTTGCCGACCGCAAGGCCGGCGCCGAACACCAGCAGGATCGGCGAGACGGCAGCTTCCGAAAAGCCGGTGAAGCGCGTCAGGATCGGCTGGATATAGGTGAAGACGGCGAACAGTCCGGCGAAGCCGAACACGGTCATGGCAAGGCCGAGCAGCACCTGCGGCCGGCCGAGCACGGCCACTTCTTCGGCAAGCGAGATCGGCTTGTCGCCATTGCCGACATGGCCGGGGACGAGCAGCGCGACCACCGCGAACGCAATCACGCCGATGACCGTCACCGCCCAGAACGCCGCGCGCCAGCCGAGCATCAGGCCAAACCAGGCGCCGAAGGGCACACCCAGCAGCGTCGCGACCGTCAGGCCGATGAACATGGTGGCGATCGCAGACGCGCGCTTGTCCTCGGCGACGAGGCCGGTGGCCACGACCGAACCGACACCGAAGAACGTGCCGTGGGCGAGCGAGGTCAGCACGCGCGCGGCCATCAGCAATTCGTAAGTGGGCGCCAGCGCGCAAGCCGCATTGCCCAGCGTGAAGATCGCCATCAGCGCCAGCAGCACCGTTTTCCGCGGCATCCGCCGCGTCGCCAGCGTCAACACCGGCGCGCCGACGAACACGCCGAGCGCATAGCCTGATATCAGCAGGCCCGCGACCGGCACCGAGACATGCATGTCGGCGGCGACCTGCAGCAGCAAGCCCATGATGATGAATTCAGTGGTGCCGATGCCGAAGGCACCGGCGGTGAGCGCGAGGACGGCGGGAGGCATGCGTTGCTCCAAGGGATGAGACGAGCCACGCAGATAGCGGCGCTGCGGCGAAACCGTTAGAATGTCCGCAATCCAATCATTTGTGACGTGAATTCAACATGGCCCGTTTCGACACCAATCGCTCGGCCGAGATGGAGGTCTTCGTCCGCGTCGTCGACCTCGGTGGCTTCACCCAGGCCGCGCGAAAGCTGCGCCTGACGCCGTCGGGCGTCAGCAAGCTGATCTCGCGGCTGGAGGCGCGCCTCGGCGCGCGGCTGGTCAACCGCACCACGCGCAAGCTGACGCTGACGGCGGAAGGCCAGGCCTTCTACGAGCGCTCGTTGCGCATCCTCGCCGAGATGGAGGAGGCCGAGCGCGAGGCGGCCTCAGGTGCAGCGCCGCGCGGCCGCCTCACGGTCAATTGCAACATTCCCTTCGGCATGCTGCATGTGATGCCGTTGATCCCGCGCTTTCTGAAGCAGCATCCCGACGTCACGCTCGACCTCGTGCTGACCGATACCGTGGTCGACCTGATGCAGGAGCGTGCCGACGTCGCCATTCGCGTCGGCCCGTTGCGGGCATCGCGCCTGGTCGCGCGAAAGCTCGGCACCAGCCGCATGGTCGTGGTCGGCGCGCCGGACTATCTCGCCCGCTGCGGCACGCCGAAGACACCGGCCGATCTCGCCGATCACCGCGGCATCGGCTGGACCTTTCCGCGCAGCATCCGCGGCTGGCCGTTCAGGCGTGGCGACCACACCGAGGAGGCCCTGCCCCCGCCCGTCGCGCGCGCCAGCGACGGCGAAGCCGCCCGCCGCCTCTGCCTCGGCGGTGTCGGTCTCGCGCGCCTCGCCCTCTTCCACATCGGCCCCGACATCCAATCCGGCCGCCTCGTCCCGGTGCTGCAAGGCTACAATCCCGGCGACCGCGAAGACATTCACGCCGTCTATGTCGGCCACACCGCCCCGCTCCCGGCACGCGTGCGCACGTTCATCGATTTCCTGGCCGAGCACGTGCGGGTGAGCGACCCCGCGCTGAAGCGGGTGGGAGATGGGAAGTGGAAATTGGTGGGGTGAGGTGGCGGAGGGCTCAGAAGAAGCTTGACCCCGACCGGCTTGCCGAGCCGAAGCAAACGGCAACGAGTCCACCTTCGACCTGCGGGCTTCGGCGTGACAGCCTTGCGCAAACTTCGTTTGCGAAGGCTGGCGGAGAGAGTGGGATTCGAACCCACGGTACGGTTTCCCGCACACACGCTTTCCAAGCGTGCGCCTTAAGCCACTCGGCCATCTCTCCGGAGCGCCCTCTCTTGAAGGGGCGCCGACGATTTTGCAAGGGATCGCGGGGATATCCGGCGATTTTTCCGCAACTTATTGTATTTGCAGGATAATATCTTGCCTCATACGTGCCTTGACCCACCTGCCGGCTGAACCGCAGGCGGGTTTGGCGCGACGATTCACGGCAAGCCGCCAAACACCACCGGTGACGCCATGACCATCTGCAAGACCATCGCCGCCCTTGGCCTGATTTCGGCTCTCGGCTCCGCCTTTGCCGCCCCGGCCCTGGCCCAAGTCTGCACCCGGCAGGGCGTCGACGTCAGTTGCGACGATGGCCGGCGCGGGGTGCTTTCGGGCGACGCCATCCTCTGGCCGGACGGCACGCGCTCCAGCTCGACGCCGCATCAGAGCGTCATCATCGGCAACAAGAGCTCGGTGCATGTCGGGCCCGGCGTGTTCGTCGGCCAGGGCAAGGGCGTGGTGCCGCTGGACGATCCCAACGCGCCGAACAAGCGGCGATGCGCGATTCTGGATGGCGTGTCGTATTGCTATTGAGGTGCCGTTTTTCACCTCTCCCCGCAAGAACGGGAGAGGGAGAAGAACTAGATCAACCGCACGCCCGATATCGCCGACTTCAGCCAGCGCAGCGCCTGCGGCGGCTGGGCTGCGAGCGGGGCGACAGCGGCCTTCTCGGTGCGGCACTTCTCGAGCTCGGCGACGAAATCGCCGGACCATTGCTGGATGGTGTGACCGCGCAGCTTCTTCATCATCGCGTCCCAGCGCATCTTGCGCTCGGTGAGCGGCATGGATGCCGCGACCGCAATCGCGCGGGCCATGCCGTCGATGTCGTGCGGATTGACCTGCAGCGCGGCGTCGAGCTCGTTGGCCGCGCCCGCGAACTTCGACAGCACCAGCACGCCGGGATCGACCGGGTTTTGCGCAGCGACATATTCCTTGGCGACGAGATTCATGCCGTCGTGCAGCGGCGTCACCACGCCGATCTGCGCGGTGCGATAGAGACCCGCGAGCACGGTCTGGCTGAAGCCTTTGTTCAAATAGCGGATCGGCGTCCAGTCGACCTCGCCGTGGCGGCCATTGACGTCGGTGACGAGGCGCGCGACCTCATTCTGGAGATTGCCATAGGCCTCGATGCCGCCGCGCGAGGGATTGGCGATCTGGAGCAGCGAGATGCTGCGCGCAAACTGCGGCTGCTCGGTCCAGAGCCGGTCGAACGCGCTGATGCGGTTGACGAGGCCCTTGGAATAGTCGAGCCGGTCGACGCCGATCGCGAGGCGCTCGCCGTCGAGGCTGCGGCGCAGGCGCGATACATCAGGATGCGAGGCCGATTTCGCGGCATAGGCCGCGAACTTCTCCGCGTCGATGCCGATGGGGAAGACTTCGCAGCGCGTGCGCCCATGCTGCGAGATCGCAACGCCGTCCTCGATGGCGAGGCCGAGCTCGCCGCCGACATAACCGAGAAAATTCTGGCGATCTTCCTCGGTCTGGAAGCCGAGCAGATCGTAGGCAAGCATCGCCGTGATCAGCTCGCGATGGTTGGGCACGCCCTGTATCACCGCGGCGACGGGCCACGGCGTATGCAGGAAGAAGCCGAGGGGATCATGGACGCCGAGGTCGCGCAGCTCGGCGCCAAGGGCGAGGAAATGATAATCCTGCACCCAGAACGCGGTTTTGGCTTTTCGGAAGCGCAACAGGGCCCGCGCCATGAAGGCGTTGACCTCGCGATAGCTGACATAGTCCTCGCGCGAGACGCGGATCAGGTCGCTGCGCGAATGCAGCGCCGGCCACAGTGCCGAATTGGCGAAGCCTTCGTAATAGCCGCCGTAATGCGCCGCCGGCAGATCCAGCGTCGCAATCGCGCCCGTCCCGAGCGCCTCGATCTCGGCGAAGGGTTCCTTCTGATGGCCGTCACGCACCCGGCCGGAAGAACCGACCCAGATCGCACCAGAATGTTCCACCACGGGAAGCAATGCCGCAGCAAGGCCGCCCGTCATGGGCTCGCTGGGCTTGCCGCGGGCGACGCGATTCGAAACGACGATCAAGTTCACAGGTCGTCCCCTCCTGTTCATTCCACCCCGTTTAACTGCCGTTCATCAATATGGTTCCTGATCATCGTTTCAACCAATTGAAACCAAAATCGGGCGCGCGCGTTGGAACCCGCTTCGCTTGCGGAAACTCGGGAATTTCGCTGCAAAAGACAGCTTTTCCGTTTCTGCTGCGCGGCATGCATTGCGGCGCGCAACGGTGTGGGGCCGAGGGATTTATGTCTGCGAGGTGGCGCCGCCTTCGTTTCACCTCGGATCGAGCAGGCGTGCAAGGAAGGTACGCACATCGCTCGGCGCATCGAAGTGGCCATTCACGCCCATGGCGCGGCGGCCGACCGAGAAGGCGAGCCCGTCCATGTCGGGCATGATCGCGAACACCGTTTCATCGGTGACGTCGTCGCCGATGAACAACGGGCGTCGTCCGCTGAACGGCTCGTGCTTCATCAATTCGCGCACGCCGCTCGCCTTGGTGAAGCCGGAATGCTTGATCTCGCAGACGAACTTGCCCGGCAGTACCTCGATCGGCGCACTGGGCAGATCGGCGCGGATCAGCGAAACGGCTTCGTAAATCGCCTTCTCCGCATGCGGCGCAAGGCGGTAATGCAGCGCGAGCGAATAGCCCTTGTCCTCGAGCAGGATGCCAGGGCTGAGCTTGGCGATGGCAGCCAGGCGCCGCTTCAGCTCCTTGTCGAGCGGCGGCGCGTGCACGTCATCTGCTTCACTCTCCACCGACAACCGCATCTCCGCGCCATGGCCGGCGACGGCGCGAAACACGTCGGGCGCGAAAATCAGATCGATGTCGTTGAGCGAGCGGCCGCTGACCAGCGCCAGCGCCCCGGAGGTGCGCTCGGTCAGATGCTTCAGCGTTTCCGAGAGGCCCGGCGGCACCCACACCTCGCGCGGCGTCGGCATCAGGTCGAGCAGCGTGCCGTCGATGTCGAGCAGAATGGCGATCTCATCGAGATGCGGTACCAGCGCATGCGGCACCGGCACCGTCTCCGGCGTATCGTCATCCAGCATGGTGCGCTTCTCTTCCAACGCCATTTCCGCAAGTTCCGATTTCATCAGTCTACTCCATAAAGGCGAGCGGGCGTGCGACGTGTTCGAGCGATTTGCGCTCCGCGGAGACGGCATAGCGCCATGCCACGATCGCAGCCGCGATCATCAGGACTGCCCCCAGCAGATAGCCGGCGAACACGCTGTTGCGCGATCCCGTGTCGATCAGCGCGCCGAACAGCGCCGGCCCGATCACGCCGCCGATGCCGGTGCCGACCGCATAGAACACCGCGATCGCCAGCGCGCGCACTTCGAGCGGGAAGTTCTCGCTGACGGTGAGATAGGCTGCGCTCGCGGCAGGCGAGGCAAAGAAGAAGATCACCATCCAGGCGATGGTCTGCCCCTGCGCGCTCAGCACGCCGATCGAGAACAGATAGCCTGACAGCGCCAGCAACAGGCCCGATGCGCCATAGGTGAACATGATCATGGCGCGGCGGCCGAGCGTATCGAACAGGCGGCCGAGCAGCAGGGGCCCGAGGAAATTGCCGGCAGCGAAGGGTAAGAGGTACCAGCCGACGTGATCGGCGCTGATGCCGTAGAAATCGGTCAGCACCAGCGCAAAGGTGAAGAAGATGGCGTTGTAGAAGAACGCCTGCGCGCTCATCAGCACGAGGCCGACCAGCGCACGCTGGCGATAGGCCGAGAACAACGTGTGGACGACCTCACGGATTGGCGTGTGATCGCGCATCTTCAAGCGGATCTTGGTGAAGCGCCCGTCGGTCGTATCCTGGTCCTGCCCGATCACCGAGCGCTCGATCCCGTCGACGATGGCATGGGCCTCGTCGGGACGGCCATGGATCATCAGCCAGCGCGGACTTTCCGGGATCCACATTCGCATCAACAGCACGACGAGGCCGATGGCCGCACCGATCAGATAAGCCAGCCGCCAGCCGAGATCAGGCCCGATCGTTGCGGGATCGAGCAGCACGATGGCCGCCACAGCGCCCATCGCAGCACCGATCCAGAAGCTGCCGTTGATGACGAGATCGGTCCAGCCGCGATAGCGTGCCGGCACCAGCTCCTGGATGGTCGAGTTGATCGCGGTGTATTCGCCGCCGATGCCGGCGCCGGTGAGGAAGCGGAATAGCGCGTAGCTCGCGACATCCCACGACAGCGCGGTCGCGGCCGTTGCCGAGAGATAGAGCGCGAGCGTGATGAAGAACAGCTTCTTGCGGCCGATGCGATCGGTCAGCCAGCCGAAGCCGAGCGCGCCGAGCACGGCGCCGGCGAGATAGGCGGAGTTGGCGATGCCGAGATCGAGATTGGAGAAATGCAGCGACGGACTCTGCTTCAGCGCACCCGAGAGCGCGCCGGCCAGAGTGACCTCGAGCCCGTCGAGAATCCAGGTGATGCCCAGTGCGAGCACGACGCGGGTGTGAAAGCCGCTCCACGGCAGTGCGTCGAGCCGCGAGGGAATGCTGGTCTCGACGATACGGTCGGTCGCGGTCGCCGCCGGGACTACGGGTGCATAGTTCAGCGCTGGGTTTTGTTGCAATTCCATCGGGTTGTTGCGTCTGATCAATGGAAGCGGCCCCGGTTCACAGGACGTGGACGGGGTCGGTCCGATCATTGGGGGTGCGGCATTCAGCCTGCCACTTGCGACAACGTCTGCGATGAGGCCCGGTTCCCACGGGAACAGCTTCCAAGGACACCCGTTTCCGATTGAGCTCCAAGGAGTTGACGCATGGCTCAGGTCAGAAAGACGACACATTCACGGAAGACAGGCGCACGGAAGACAGGCGCGCGCAGCACCGCGCGTCGCAAGGCGAGCATGACGCGCAAGAGGTCAAGTCGCCGTGCAGCACCGAAGCGCTGGTCGCAACGGGTGACTGAGGAGAGCGACGCGCTCGATCTCGAGCGCGGTGTGTTCAAGCTCAGGGATCCCCGGAAGATCGCGGCCTCGCTGAAGCGCTCGGCCGAGCACAGCTCCCGCCGCAAGACCGGCGCCTACCGCTCCGCGCTGTCGATGCTGACCTTCTACATCAACCGCGCCGGCAAGACACTGCCGAAGACGCAGCGCACGCGGCTGGAGCGGGCGAAGGTCGAGCTGAAGCGGGCGTTCGGAAGGGAATAAGACTCGCGCGCTTCTGACTCCGCCGTCGTCCCGGACAAGCAAAGCTCCCGGCAACGCGCAGCGTGCGGGGAGCGGAGCGCAGATCCGGGACCCATACTCCGCAGCGTTCGCTTGGCGAAGACTCGGAGTTGCCAGCTTGCGCCGCAACTGCTCCCTGGGAGTATGGGTCCCGGATCGGCGCGCGCCTGAGGGCGCGCTTGTCCGGAACGACGGCGGAGAATGAGGCAGCGGCGCGGACCTCAGAGGCCTGCGCCCCCTACGCCGCCCGGATATTGCCCATGAAGCGGTCGAGCTCGGCGCGGAGGCGGGTGCTTTCGCTCGACAGGGTCTTCGCCGAATTCAGCACCTCTTCCGAGGCCGAGCCGGTCTCGGCGGCGCCGCGATTGACCTCGCCGATATCGGTGGCCGCGGCCTGGGTGCCCTGCGCGACGGTCTGGACGCTGCGGGCGATCTCCTGGGTGGCCGCACCCTGCTGCTCGACCGCACTCGCGATCGAGGTCGAGATCGACGAGATCTGGCCGATGGTCGTGCCGATCTCCTTGATCGCGGCAACCGATTCGGCGGTGGCGCCCTGCATGCCCGCGATGTGCGAGGAGATCTCGTCGGTGGCCTTCGCGGTCTGGCTCGCCAGCGACTTCACCTCGCTCGCAACCACGGCAAAGCCACGGCCAGCCTCGCCGGCGCGGGCGGCCTCGATGGTGGCGTTGAGCGCGAGCAGGTTGGTCTGCTCGGCGATCGCCGTGATCAGCTTGACCACCTCGCCGATCTGCTGGGCGGCATGCGACAGCTTGCCGATCCGCCCGTCGGTTTCCTTGGCCTGCACCACGGCAGCCTCGGCGATGCGGCTGGAATCGCGGACCTGGCGGCCGATCTCCTCGACCGAGGCCGAGAGCTCTTCCGTCGCGGTCGCGACCGATTGCATATTGCTGGAGGCCTGCTCGGAGACGCCGGCGACCTGGCTCGACAGGCTCTGCGTGGTCTCGGCGGTGCGGGTCAGCGTCGAGGCCGCCGATTCCAGCTGCACGGCCGAGGCCGAGACGTTGGAGACGATGGCGCCGACCGCGCTCTCGAAATCGTCGGCAAAGCGGATCAGCTCGGCGCGGCGGCTTGCGGCCTGCTCCCGGTTCTGGACCTCGCTGGCGGCGGCATCGCGCTCGGCCTTGGCGACCGCCTGAACCTTGAACTCCTCGACCGCGCCGGCCATCTCGCCAATCTCGTCCTTGCGGCCGAGGCCGGGCAGCACGACGTCGAAATTGCCCGAGGCGAGCTCCCGCATCGCCTTGCACATCGCGATCATCGGACGCGAGATGCCGTTGCCGAGCCACAAGGCCAGCACGATACCCACGGCCAGCCCGCCCAGCGCCATCATCAGCATCAGTTGCTCGGTCTCTCCGATCGTCGCATTGGCGCTCGCCTCGATGCGTTGCTGGTCCGCGGTCAGATCCGAACGCAGCTCGGCCGAGAGCTTGAGGATGGTCGCCGCCGTCTTGGTCATCTCGCCGTTCAGCTTGACGATGACCTTCACGTTCTCGGTCAGCTTTGCGAACGAGGTGCGGTACTGCTTCAAGAGATCGCCGATCTCCTTGACGCGATCCGTGATCTTCTGGTCGTTCGCGTAGACGGAGACCAGCAGCGTCTCGAGGAACTTGATGCGGGCGATCACGCCGTCGGCGGTCTTCGGCTCCGGCTTGGCCACGAAAGCGCTGACCGAGGTGGAGACGGCCAGATATTGCGAGGTGACATCCTTGGCCGTGCTCTGAACCGAGTTCAGGCCCGCCAGCGCTGCGGTGTCGGCGAGATCGTCGAATTTGAAACGGATCTTGTTGCCGACACTGTTGAGCTCGTCGGCCGCGATCTTGTTGTTCGCGCGCGTCAGCGTGATGATCTCGCCGAAGACTTTCGTAAAGCTCTGGAACTCGGCCTCGAGCTTGCCGACCTGCTCGCGGCGGGCCGCGCCGGTCGTCGCGGCCATCGACTTGGCGATCGCGCTCTTCAGATTCCCTTCAGCGGCCTTGGCCGCGGTCTCGTCATCCACAGCGCCGGTCAGGGTATAGGCCCGTGCCAGTCCCTGATAGGCGATCAGGTCGCGATCGACCGTCCGCGCCAGGTCGGCTTCCGATACGCTGGTGCGGTAGGATGCCACAGCGCCAGCGATCCGCTCGAAGCCGAAATAGGCAAATGTCATGCTGACGGCGAGGATGGCGAGCACCGCCACGAAGCCGAGGATGATTTTTGCGCGAAAACGCAGCGTTGGCAGCTTCGATTGACTCGACTTGGATTGGCTCGACTTGGATTCGCTCGACTTGGACTTGACCGACATTCCCCCACCCCATTCCATTCGCGGAAAACCAGGCGCAGCCCGGAAGCAGCCCGCTTCCCGACTCTTCTGCACGTTACGGGGCAAAGGATAAGCTGCGGTAAATTTGTGGCGCCGCAACTGGCGGTTAGGTGACGCGGGAATTGTTAAGGCCCGCTTTCCCGCGCCGTTACAAATCGATTGCCGCACCCCTTGCTCCGCTGTCGTCCCGGACAAGCGCGCCCAAAGCGCGCGCCGATCCGGGATCCATAGCCACAGGGAGTGGTTTGGCGAAGACTCGGAGTTGCCACCGTCCGTCCCAACGACGCCTGGGGAGTATGGGTCCCGGATCGGCGCGCGCCTGAGGGCGCGCTTGTCCGGGACGACGGCGGGGTATGAGGGGGATAGCGTGACCTCAGAGGCTGCGAACCTACGCCGCCCGGATATTGCCCATGAAGCGGTCGAGCTCGGCGCGGAGGCGGGTGCTTTCGCTCGACAGGGTCTTGGCCGAGTTCAGCACCTCTTCCGAGGCCGAGCCGGTCTCGGCGGCGCCGCGGTTGACCTCGCCGATATCGGTGGCCGCGGCCTGGGTGCCCTGGGCGACGGTCTGGACGCTGCGGGCGATCTCCTGGGTGGCCGCACCCTGCTGCTCGACCGCGCTCGCGATCGAGGTCGAGATCGACGAGATCTGGCCGATGGTCGTGCCGATCTCCTTGATCGCGGCAACCGATTCGGCGGTGGCGCCCTGCATGCCTGCGATGTGCGAGGAGATCTCGTCGGTGGCCTTCGCGGTCTGGCTCGCCAGCGACTTCACCTCGCTCGCAACCACCGCAAAGCCGCGGCCGGCCTCGCCGGCGCGGGCGGCCTCGATGGTGGCGTTGAGCGCGAGCAGGTTGGTCTGCTCGGCGATCGCCGTGATCAGCTTGACCACCTCGCCGATCTGCTGGGCGGCATGCGACAGCTTGCCGATGCGGCCGTCGGTTTCCTTGGCCTGCACCACGGCAGCCTCGGCGATGCGGCTGGAATCGCGGACCTGGCGGCCGATCTCCTCGACCGAGGCCGAGAGCTCTTCCGTCGCGGTCGCGACCGACTGCATGTTGGAGGAGGCCTGCTCGGAGACGCCGGCGACCTGGCTCGACAGGCTCTGGGTGGTCTCGGCGGTGCGGGTCAGCGTCGAGGCCGCCGATTCCAGCTGCACGGCCGAGGCCGAGACGTTGGAGACGATGGCGCCGACCGCGCTCTCGAAATCGTCGGCAAAGCGGATCAGCTCGGCGCGGCGGCTTGCGGCCTGCTCCCGGTTCTGGACCTCGCTGGCGGCGGCATCGCGCTCGGCCTTGGCGACCGCCTGAACCTTGAACTCCTCGACCGCGCCGGCCATCTCGCCAATCTCGTCCTTGCGGCCGAGGCCGGGCAGCACGACGTCGAAATTGCCCGAGGCGAGCTCCCGCATCGCCTTGCACATCGCGATCATCGGACGCGAGATGCCG
>NZ_JAFCKP010000013.1 GCF_018130245.1 Bradyrhizobium sp. SZCCT0231 | reverse complement strand
GGTCGAGCTGGTCTGGGTCGAGCTCGGCTCGAAGCCGCTCGCCGATCTGCATCCGATGACGCGCAACGTGCTCAACGAGCTCGACACCCGCCTCGCCACCGGCCCGCTCCGCCACGACGCACCGGTGCCGTTCTTCCATTTCTACGGCGGCAAGATGCAGAAGGATGTTTTGGGCTGATCCAGCCGCCGGGCTCTCCGGGCCTGCTCACGCGATCAGCAAACTCAGCGCGGCACCTCTGAAGGCCCGGTCTTCGCGGCCACCTTGTCCGTGGCCGATCGCCCAATGCCGGGGCCACGCCAGCTGATCCAGCCCTCGCGCCGTCGCAGAGGTGAAGGACGACCAGCGCGGAGAGTCGTGATAGCGGTAGAGGAGACCGCCGGGGCCCATATCCGGACAGATCGCGACGCGAATATCAAAGCGGTCGCCTGCCGGAAGATCAGGTCCGAACCAATAGGTTGGGCTGCGTCCCGGCTCACGACCAACGATGGCTGTCAGAGTTTGCCTCGGTCCCCGAAGCCCAAGCCAGAACGGCGCGATCGAACCAGGCGCGAAAGCCGTGAAAATCGTCTGAGCCGATGCGACATCGGTCGCAGCACTTTGCCCCACCAGTCTCAGCTCGATCCTATGTCCGCTCTCCACACGTCCGCTGAACGGCGCTTCGGCTTCCCCGAGCGGCAGCTCCCTCCACCGGGCGGGATCAGGATCGCCCAACGGCCATTCCAACTTCTCCCTGATGGCGCCGTCGACATCGAGCACCTGATAACGCAGGCCCTCCTCGTCGAGCGCGGCCTGGATGCAATGCAGATACTCGACGCCTTCCGGCATCCTGTGCGCCGTTCCCGCGCCCGCAGTGCAAATCTGGAGGACACCGCGATGCGCCTGCACGTCGAAGGCGAGGATGTGGCTGCACAGATAGGCAAGCACGTTTTCGTTCACCAGGATGTCCCAGAACGGGCGGGCGTATTCGTGGCCGATCTCGCGCTGATATGTCCCTGTAAAGCCGTTGATCGGAAACACGGGATGATGACCAAGGACGAGCTTATGCCGGGCATCACCATGCTCCCTGAGCGTAGCCTCCAGCCAGGCCAGCTCGACATGGCCCTCACCGCCAAGGCCGCTCCAGAGCGTGTTGACGAACACCATCAGGAGATCGCCGCGCCTCACGAAGTATGACAGACCGGCTTGCCCCGGCGGCCCATTGTCCGGCAGGTCCAGCACTGCGCGAAACACCGCCTCGCTCATCAAATCATAGGTCGTGTGATTGCCGGTCGTGTGCCACATCGGAATGGCCGCACGGTCGAGCCATGCCATTTCCGTATCCAGCCAATAGCGCCACTGCGCACGCAGCGCGTCCGGATCCGGCGTCAGTCCGATGATTTCATCGCCCGGAAAGAGAACGAAGTCAGGCTGCGGTCTCAGGCGTTGAACGACTGCGTTGACCGAGGCGAAGGTCTTTTCATGCAGGGCACCGGGCACGCCCGAACAGGAGTCGCCATACAACAGAAATTGGTGGCCGTTGCCGCGCGGCAGAAGCGCGGGGATGAAATTATTCGCAGAGGTCATGGCCTTCCATCGCGGTGTTTGGCCGCGAACATGGCAATTTCCGGAACGGGGAGCAACAGGTCATAGCCAGGCTTGATCACTCCGCGTCCGGCTCGGTGCCGACATAGCCGCGCGCCGGCAGCTTGAGGACGCGGCCGATCTCGCTCGCGAGCCTGTCTGCCTCCTCGCGCTTTTTTGAAGCTCATCAGGTTGATCGGCTCGGTGCCCTCGTTGCCGCAGAGATTGACGTCGTACGTCGTCAGATCCGCATCATCATCGCCGGTGATGCTGATGAAATGATAGTCGGCGAGATCACGGCGCCTGCGGATGTTCAGCGGGTCGAGCTGGTCTGGGTCGAGCTCGGCTCGAAGCCGCTCGCCGATCTGCATCCGATGACGCGCAACGTGCTCAACGAGCTCGACACCCGCCTCGCCACCGGCCCGCTCCGCCACGACGCGCCGGTGCCGTTCTTCCATTTCTACGGCGGCAAGATGCAGAAGGATGTTTTGGGCTAGGCTCCGCGGCGCCAAGCTCTCGTTCGTCATTCCGGGGCGCGCGAAGCGCGAACCCGGAATCCATCGCTCGGCAGTCTTTGCGGCCCGATGGATTCCGGGTTCGCGCCAAGAGGCGCGCCCCGGAATGACGTGCTGAGAGAGCTGCAAAAAACAAAAAATTCTTCCCGCCTCCCCCAATGGCGGAGTTCCGGCCCGCACCTATGTCTTTCCGAACGACAATGAAGAAGGACACCGGGCGATGGCACAACGGCAACTCAAGCTTGGCGCGTTCATGCGCCCGATCAGCATCCACACCGGCGCCTGGCGCTATCCCGGGGCCTGGCCCGACGCCAATTTCAACTTCTCGCACATCAAGACGCTGATCCAGAAGCTCGAGGCCGGCAAGTTCGACGCCTTCTTCATGGCCGATCACCTCGCCGTGCTGAACATGCCGATCAATGCGCTCAAGCGCAGCCACACCGTGACATCGTTCGAGCCGTTCACGCTGCTCTCGGCGCTCTCGGCGGTCACCGAGCGCATCGGCCTGATCGCGACCGGCTCGACCACGTTCGATGAGCCCTACCACGTCGCGCGCCGCTTCGCCTCGCTCGACCATCTCAGCGGTGGGCGTGCGGGGTGGAATATCGTCACCACATCCAACCCGGATGCGGCGCTGAATTTCGGCCTCGACGACCACATGGAGCACGCCGAGCGCTACAGACGCGCCCGGGAATTCTACGATGTCGTCACCGGCCTGTGGGACTCCTTCGCCGACGATGCCTTCGTGCGCGATGTCGAGAGCGGCCTGTTCTTCGATCCCGCCAAGATGCACACGCTCGACCACAACGGCAAATATCTGAAGGTGCGTGGCCCCCTCAACATCGCCCGGCCCGTGCAAGGCTGGCCGGTGATCGTGCAGGCCGGTGCCTCCGAAGACGGCAAGCAGCTCGCGGCCGAGACCGCGGAAGCCGTGTTCACCGGCGGCGGCAGCCTCGCCGACGGCCAGAAGCTCTATGCCGACATCAAGAGCCGCATGGAGAAGATCGGCCGCAACCCCGAGCACCTCAAGATCCTGCCCGGCGCCTTCGTCGTGGTCGGCGACAGCGTCGACGAGGCCAAGGAGAAGCGCGCGCTGCTCGACAGCCGCGTGCACTATGACAGCGCCATCGCCTCGCTGTCCGTCATCCTCGGCACCGACGCCTCCGGCTTCGATCCCGATGGCCCTCTTCCCGAGATTCCCGAGACCAACGCCAGCAAGAGCGGTCGGCAGCGTATGGTCGATCTCGCCACCCGCGAAAAGCTCACCGTGCGCCAGCTCGCCCAGCGCGTCGGCGGCTATGGCGGCCTCGCCTTCGTCGGCACCGCCAAGACCATCGCCGACCAGATGGAGGAATGGCTGGTCGGGCGCGGCTCCGACGGCTTCAACATCATGTTCCCGTTCCTGCCCGCCGGCCTCGACGATTTCGTCGACAAGGTGGTCCCGGAGCTGCAGCGGCGCGGGATTTTCCGCAAAGAGTATGAAGGGCCCACTTTGAGGGAGAATCTGGGCCTGCCGCGGCCGAAAAACCGGTTCTTTGAGGCCTAATGGGCCCGATTTGGGTGGTTTTGGGGGTGTAAAACCTTGACATCAGACGGTTTCTGGCTAGTTTGCCGGCCAACGCGGGCCGTTTGGCCGGCTCCAGATTCCCCAATTTTCTGAGGTTCAGAACATGGCCAAAGCGGTCACCATCAAGGTCAAGCTCGTGTCCTCGGCCGACACCGGCTTCTACTACGTCGCCAAGAAGAATTCGCGCACCATGACCGACAAGCTGGTCAAGAAGAAGTATGACCCGGTCGCGCGCAAGCACGTCGAATTCCGCGAAGCCAAGATCAAGTAAGATCGCGGGACGTTGAAGACTTTGACGGGGCCCTCTGGGCCCCGTTTTCATTTGCTCCGCTACATGTCCGGGACGCGCTGCAGCGTGCAACGCTGCTGCGCAGAGCCGGGACCCAGAACGCAACACGGCACACCGCGAAGACATGGGCCCCGGCTCTCGATCCCAACAGGCAACGAACATCAACGCCAGCTTGTGCGCAAGCGGCGCGCGCAACGACACTCAGCGCATTCATGGCGGCGTGCCAAGCCCTATGGAAATGTGAGCTCGTCCACAGATTTTCGCTCAGAAGTATGTCAAGCTGGCTAACAGGTTTGGCGATGGGATGAGAGCAGCATTCATGGAAACCGCGAAACATTGTCGTGACCAGTCCACTGAATGCCTCAGCCTAATGCAATCAGCGCGGGACGAGACTGAAGCAAGACTCCTCAAATCTCTGTCGCAAAGCTGGGTCCGCCTCGCAAACCAGATCGATCGGTACAAATCGTATCGTTCGACGCGTGACAATCGGCCTGCCGCTTAGCTACACGCGCAGCTGCACGATCCACTCTGATCCAGGAAATCCGCGAGGGGATAGGCCGGAAGCGCCCGGCGCCAGACGTCGGAGATGACCGACGTCCAACTCGAGGATAAGTCTGCTCGGCGACGCGCTCACCACCCAGCTGCTGATGACCGTTGCATCACCAAGTATGATCGGCAGGTCGGTTCCTGCCGGTGGATAATCGTGCAACCCGGAATTGGTCCGCAGCCACACCTTAGCTCCGGTCTCAAGTGTCCAATGCGTCGTATGGCCCGCCCATTCCATGTCTTGGTCCCTGTGGCGAAGGGCGAGCTAGCGGTTTTGCGATGAGACGACTTGATGTCCGACAAGTCCAGCAGCGTAGATTGCAGGATGGCTGCCGATGGGTTGGGCCTCGTCCCGCCAAACCTTCTCGGGAAGACCGAGCTTGGGTGGCCAGGCTGGGGGCGCTGTTTCCTGCCACGCAAGTGAGCAGGTCTCTGTGGCTCGTATCCCGGCAAACGTGATCGGTCGGTCTGCCAAAGGTCACGACCTCAACCGAAGCCTTAGACGTTCGCTACGGGTTCACAATCGGCCCACCACGACCAAACAGCGCGGAGTCCGCTGTAAGCCTCCAAGCTGACGAAAGCGACCAGTCGCCTCCGCCCTACGCCGTGCGCAGCACCGGCGCCGGTGGTTGCGATGGACGGATCAGCGCGAACGCGACCTGCACGATGCCACCGGCAAGGCCGAGCGCCACGCCGATGCGCCAGGCCATGGTGTAGGAGCCGAGCGCGTCGTAGAGCACCCCTCCGCCATAGGCACCGAGGAAGCTGCCAACCTGATGGCTCATGAAGGCCAGCCCCTGGATCATCGCCTGCCAGCGCAGGCCGAACATCTCCGCGACCGCGCCTGCGACCAGCGGGCCGACGCCCATCCACAAAAAGCCCATGATCGCGCCGAACAGCAGCGTCGAGAACGGGCTCGCCGGCAGCATGAAGTACCAGGCGAGCGCGAGCGAGCGCAGGAGGTAGATCCCGCCCAGCAGCGCAAGCTTGTTCCAGCGCTGGCCGGCCCAGCCGAAGAACAGCGAGCCCAGCACGTTGAAGCCGCCGATCATGCCGAGCGTCTGCGCGCTCAGCATCGGATCGAGGCCGCAGATCGCGAGGTAAGACGGCAGATGCGTGGTCAGAAACACCAGCTGCATGCCGCAGACGAGATAAGCACAGGTCATCACCACGAAAGAGGCATTGCCGAACGCGGTCCTCGCCGCCGTCGCGGCCGTGGCATCGTCGATCTCGTCGGCGGCCGGCTTGGGCAGCGGGATCTGGTCGACGCGCCCCGCATACCACGCGGCGGGAATCATCAGCACCGACATCACGACGAAGCCGGCAAGGCCGATGCGCCAGCCAAAGCCCTCGTTGAGCATCTGACCGATCGGCGCCGACAAGAGCGCGCCGAGCGAGCCCGCACCGGAGACGATGCCGAGCACGGTCGAGCGCACCGTTTCGGGCACCGCACGCGCCGCCACCGACATCGCGATCGCGGCTGCGGTGCAGGCCAGCGACGTCCCGATCAGCACGCCGGCGCCGATCATGATGCTGAGAAGCCCGTTCGCGGTTGCCATCAGCGCGAGCCCCGCAATGTACATCAGCGTGCCCGCGATCATGATCGGACGGAAGCCGTAGCGCACAGTGAGCGCGCCGGCGGGCGGCTGGAGAAAGCCCCAGGCGAGGTTCTGCACGGCCAGCGCCAGCGTGAAATCCGAGATCGAAATATGGATGTCGTGCGTCAGCGGCTGCATGAAGATGCCGAGCGACTGCCGCAACCCCATGCTCAGCGTCAGCATGATCGAGGCGCCGATCAGGATCGGCAATGTCGGACGCAGGACCTGCAACAGGGGCATTTTCTTCTCCCTCGTCGGCACGGCGCAAATGCCGTCGTCTGCTTTTGCCGTTGATTTTGGGTACACAGACCTGTTTACTTAGGCTATGGTTGGCAGGTGCTGTCAAGCGAACAGGACGCGTGCTGCCGCATGGCTCCCCCGCCCAAACAACAGATGATGAAAGAGCGGATCCTCGAGACCGCCGACAAGCTATTTTATCTGCAAGGCATTCGCGCCATCGGCGTCGACACCATCGCGGCCGAGATCGGCATCTCCAAGCGCACGCTCTACAACCACTTCCCCTCCAAGGACGCGCTCATCGCGGCCTATCTCGAGCGCCGCTTCGTAGCTCAGCGCCCGTCCGACAAGCCGCCGGCCGAGCAGATTCTTGCGACGTTCGATTCGCTGGAGCGGCGGTTTGCGGCGAAAGATTTTCGCGGCTGCCCGTTCGTCAATGCCGTCGCCGAGCTGGGTCCCACGGATCGCGCCGTGAAGAAGATCGCGATTGCCTTCAAGGAAGGCCGCCGCATCTGGTTTCGCGAGCGGCTCACCGAGCTCGGCGTCGCCGATGCGGATGCGCTGGCGACGCAGCTCGTGCTGCTGGTCGACGGCGCCATCGCCCAGGATCTCGTGCGCGACGATCCCGCGATGGCGCGCGCCGCGAAGGAAGCGGCGACGGTGCTGCTGCGCAATGCGGGGGTGGATGTGGGTGGTGATGCGAAGCCGGCGAAGCAACGCAAGTCCACGCCGCAATAAACGCCGCCGTCCCAATCAGACTGCCTCAACCGTCGGCAATCTTCGCGCCGGCCCGGGCATGACGTACGCCGCACGCTCCCACCCGGGCCGCCAAAAACGCGGCACAAGCACTTGGCACGCCCCTGTCCGGCTCTCCCAAGCCCCCAATTCAGCCGCTTTGCCCACCTGGCACGGCTCTTGAATAAGACATCTTAGGACAACTTGGGACGGGTTAAGAGATTGAAACAGCGGGAAGCCATCGCAACACTCTCGGAATTGTCTCTGGAGCGGGACAGCGCGCTACCGCTCTACCTCCAACTCTCCCGGGCAATCGAGGCGAAGATCGAAGGGGGCCATTTCGGTCCAGGGCAGATGCTGCCCTCTGAGACGGCGCTCTGTCGGCATCTGAGCGTCAGTCGCATCACCGTGCGGCAAGCGTTCGAGGACCTCCTGACCAGAGGCTTGATCGATCGCCGGCAGGGCAAGGGCACCTTCGTGGCTCGCCCGCTGATCCGCACGGGCCTGACGGGCGCGGACAGACTCTTCGACACGCTTTTCGCTCAGAAGCACGCGCCCTCGTCCCGGCTGCTGACCTTTGGCCTGCAGCACCCACCGGCGGATATCGCGCCGTTCTTCGATTGTCCGCCAGATGACCAGCTTCTGCGCCTGGATCGGCTCTACCTCCTGAACGACCGCCCCGTCGGAATAGCCATCGGCTGGCTTCGGGCTGAGGTTGCGGCAATCTCCAGGGAAGACGCAGCGAGCCATTCAACGGCGTATCTGATCGAGCGCATGTTCGGGCAGCCGATCAAGAAGTCAGAAGTCTCGATCCGCGCAGCGTCGGCCGGACGTGAGACGGCCCAGCATCTCAAGATCAACGAACGAGCGCCGGTGTTGGTGCTTCATCGCCGGCGTTTGCTTCAGGACGGCCGGACCGCCGACGTGGTCCGCTCGTACATGAACGCGGATTCCTACGAATTCTCGATCGACAACGTTCTCGATCTCGATGGCCATCCGTCTTTAACGCTGGTGGCCGCCTGACGGGCGCGCGCCGGCCTAGCAAGGAACTCTCCATGCATCATGACCTGCTCAGGAAGGCTTGCCGCGCGCTGTGCTCTGCCGGCCTCGCCGCCGTCGTGCTCATGACGGGGGCCCGTCTCGCTCACGCCGATCGGGATATGATCCGGGCAGCCTACCGGCTGACCAGCACATCGATCGCGACGAAGGATACCGGATACCCCGACAAGTATGGCCTGAACGTCGACGTCGCCAAGATGTCGACCGGCATCGAAGCCAACGAGGCCATCCTGACCGGCGCTATTGAGGTCGGAGAAGTCGGTATCACGCCATTCGTGACGCTGTTGTCGCGCTCGCCGGACGTGGTCGCCATCGGCGTCGCGAGTTCCGGTGGGGGCACCTACCGAACGGTGGTGCGCAAGGAATCGCCGTATCAGTCGATGGACGATTTGCGCGGCAAGAAGGTCGCGATCAGGA
Organism: Bradyrhizobium sp. SZCCT0231; assembly: GCF_018130245.1. GTDB lineage: Bacteria > Pseudomonadota > Alphaproteobacteria > Rhizobiales > Xanthobacteraceae > Bradyrhizobium > Bradyrhizobium japonicum_F. The sequence goes on along the minus strand of NZ_JAFCKP010000013.1, from coordinate 188,334 downwards.
TCGGATCCGGCAATTATTCCGCCTTCCTGACCTACATCGCTTCGCGCGGCTGGAAGGAAAGCGAATTTCAACTCGTCAACAGCGGCGATCAGGAAGCGATCGCGGCGCTCGCCGGCGGCTCGGTCGATGCGGTGATCTATTGGGAGCCGATCGTGTCGGTGCTGATCGCCAAGGGAATCGCGCGACCGATCTTCAGCTTCAAGGGTGTCGTCGACAATCCGGTCTTCATCGTCGCCAACCGCAAGGCGCTGGCCGCGAAGCCGCTGGCCTTCGCGAAATATCTTGCGGCCTTCATGGACGGCCAGAAACTGTTGCGTGACGACGTGCCGGGCGCCGCCAAGGTCATCGCCGAAATCATGAATCGCGCAGGCCAGCAGATCGACGCCACCGCCATCGAGATGTCGATCCCCTCCTCCGACTACGCCATCGAGCTGACCGATCGGGTGAAGGCGGAGGCCAAGGCCAATTACGAGCTGCTGAAGAAGGCCGGAAAGCTGCGCGGCAGTGAACCCGACTGGTCGACGGCATTCGATGGCAGCGCCATCGAAGCCGCACGCAAACTGCGCAGCACGAACTGAAAGGCTGACGGATGACGGTCGAAATCGAAGTGACGCCCCGCGAAGGCATCGTCCGCCCGGCGGGCACGTCGACAGCCGCACATGGTGTCCAGATGATCCGCGCGGGCTTGCGGTTCTGCTGGCCGATCGCAGCCGTGCTCCTGCTGTGGGAGGCCAGCAGCCGCCTCGGTCTGATGAATCCGGTCTTGCTGCCGCCTCCCTCGGCGGTCGCGGCCAATATGGTGCGCCTGCTGCACAGTGAGAACGGCGCCCTGCCGGTGCTTCTCAAGCATACACTCGTGAGCTTCGGGCGCATTGCCGTCGGCTACGGGCTCGCCGCTGTCATTTGCACGGCCCTCGGTCTGCTCATGGGCATCAACCGAAGCGTTCATGCCTTCTTCGACCCGATCATCACCGTCATGATGCCGATTCCGACGCTCGCCTGGGTGCCGATCATCATCCTGTGGCTCGGCATGACGGACGCGACCATCATTTTCGTGATCTTTATCGCCGGTCTCTTTCCGATCATCTACAACTCGGCTGCGGGCGTGCGAGGCATCTCGAAGAAGCACTTGTGGGCCGCCGAACTGATGGGCGCCAGCCATTTCAAGCTGTTCTTCAAGGTTCTGCTGCCGGGAGCGCTGCCCTCGATCATCACCGGCCACATCCTCGCCGTGAGCAATGGCTGGCGCGCGCTGGTCGGCGCCGAAATGCTCGCGGGCTCGGGCTGGGGCCTCGGCTATCTGATCTTCGACGCCCGGACCTTCATGGACACCGAAACGGTCTACGGCGGCATCGTCATGATCGCGCTGCTCGGCCTTCTGATCGAGAAGGGTCTATTCCGCCCCCTGCAACGCTACACGATCGAGCGTTGGGGCACAGTCCGCGCCGCCTGAGGAGAGTCAATCCATGACAATCTCGACACAGATCGACTCGTCCGCACCCAAGCTCGATGTCATTCATGTCGCGAAGAGCTTTCGCACGGCGGACGGAGAGATGGTGCATGCCATCGGCGATGCCGAGCTCAAGATCGCGGAGGGCGAATTCGCCGCCTTCATCGGTCCGTCCGGCTGCGGCAAATCGACATTGCTCTACATGATCGCCGGCTTCGAGCACCCCTCTTCCGGCACGGTCTCGATGAACGGACGGACCGTCGACAGGCCGATGCCGGACCGCGGTATCGTCTTTCAGGAATATGTCCTGTTTCCCTGGCTAACGGTCGAAGGCAACATCCGCTTCGGGCTCGACGTCCAGGGACGTCGGGATGCCGCATCCGACGAGCGCGTGCGGCATCTGATTTCGCTCGTGGGACTCAAAGGCTTCGAGAAGGCTTTTCCGCATACGTTGTCCGGCGGGATGCAGCAGCGCGTGGCGATCGCGCGCGCGCTGGCTTACGACCCTGAGGTCATGCTGATGGACGAGCCGTTCGGCGCCCTGGACGCGCAAACCAAGCGTCGCCTCATCAGCGACTTCATTCGCATCTGGGAAGACAATCGCAAGACCGTCGTCTTCGTCACCCATTCGGTCGAGGAAGCGCTGCTTCTTGCCGACAAGGTTTATCTGTTCTCAGCCAGGCCCTCGAAGATCAAGCAAGTGTTTGAAGTCAACTTGCCGCGACCTCGCGACATCACCGCACCGGAATTCCTGGAGATCGAGACGGCCCTGTTGGCGAGCCTCGATGAGGAAGTCTCCAGAATGATGGACTGAACGGGTCGTCGTCGATCACCAGAACCGAGAAGAATGCAATATGATCTGCAAGGATTACCTGCCCGCTCAGATGGGCACAATGTCGCTCGACGCCGTGGACCCGGTCCCGGCCGGATCGGTGCAGAGCCTCACCTTCGTGTATACGACGGGCGATTTCGGCATCGACGACACCGGCGGCATACGGGTCTGCTGGCGCACGACTTCCGACATGGGCAAGCCTCAGTTCAGTGATCCCCAGAATCTCAACTACACGACCATCGAGGCCTCGAACGGCGCCAGGCTCGAATGTTCGGTGGATCGCAGCGGCGTCCGTCCCTGGACCAACAGCCTGACTGTGCGGGTCGGCCGCGGCTTTCTGCGCAAGGGCGAGACGATCACGATCAGGATGGGTGACCGCAGGGCGGGGTCGCCCGGAATCCGGCTGCAAACGGCCGTCGAGCATTTTCAGTTCAAGACTCTCATCGACGCGTTCGCGACCAACCAGTACACCGAGCTCCCGCTCTCACCTCATATTCGCCTGATACCGGGGGAAGCCGTACGCTGGCGCGCGAGCTTGCCGAGCCAGAACGTCCTCGGCGAAAGCTTCCGGCTGTGCATCGCGGCCGAAGACATATGGGGCAACCCGACGGCTCAGGGAGCACAGCCCATTCGCCTGACCGCGTCTTCAAGCATTTCCGGACTGCCGGAGCATGCGCTCGCCGTTGGCGAACGCGGGACCCTGGTCATCGACGGCTTGAAGGCCCTCAAACCAGGCGACCTGCGCATTGACGTCCGAGCGGCCGGGGATCGACACGTCCTGTGCACCTCGACCCCCGCGAGGATCGTCGACGGCGCTCCTTTCAAGCATTTCTGGGGAGACCTGCACGGGCAGAGCGGCGAAACCGTGGGCACAAATCCCGTACGGGACTACTTCCTGTTCGGCCGCGACCAGGCGTTCCTCGACGTGATCGGCCATCAAGGCAACGATTTTCAGATCACCGACGGTTTCTGGGCCGAGCTCAACGCTCTGACGGCGGAGCTCTACGAGCCCGGCAGATTCGTCACCTTTCCCGGCTATGAATGGTCGGGCAACACCGGCATGGGCGGCGATCGCAACGTCTTCTACCGCCACGAAGGCAGGCCGATCCACCGCTCCTCGCGCATTCTCGTCGAAGATGCCGCCGACGCAGACTGCTATACGGCCGGCGCGCTGTTCGACACCCTGGAGCAGGCCAGAGAGGATGCGGTGGTGATCGCGCATGTCGGCGGGCGATACGCCGATCTCGGCGTGGCTCACGACGGACGTCTCGAACGCGCGGTCGAGATCCATTCGAGCTGGGGCACCTTCGAATGGCTCCTGCACGACGCCTTCGATCTCGGGCACCGTCCGGGCATCGTCTGTCACAGTGACGATCACAAGGGACGCCAGGGCGCGACCCAACCCGGCGCGTCGACGTTCGGCGCCATCGGCGGCCTCACCTGCTATCTGGCAACGGAGCTGACACGCGACGGCGTCTTCGACGCCCTGCGCGCGCGCCGGCAATACGGCACGACGGGAACGCGCCTCTACATGAATGTGATCGGCACCTTCGACGCGCCGGTCACGATCTACGCCGACGATCCGCTGCTCGGGGCAACGGAATTCCGGCGCGGCACCAGCGTCCTGATGGGCGCGGTGGTGGCGCCCAACCGAACCGGGTTGAGCCTGGACGTCGATGTCTCCGGCTCGGCACCGATCGACCGCATTGACATCTTCCACGGCAAGGAGATCGCCGAGACGTTCCGCCCCTACACCGCCGCTGATCTCGGCCGACGCATCCGCGTGAGCTGGAGTGGAGCCGAGTACCGGGGCCGAGGCAGGGAAACCTCATGGACGGGCGAAGCCCGACTGACGGGCAGCCGCATCAACCAAGTGAAGGCCATCAACTTCCTCAATCCGCAGCAGCCTTTGCACTGGTCGAACGGCGACAACATGGTCTCGTGGAAGTCCGTGACGACCGGAAACATGGCAGGCTTCGACGTTTTCGTCGACGACGCGGCAGTGGGACGGCTCGCAATCGAGACCAATCTTGCAGCGCTCGACATCGACCTCGGATCTCTGGGCGCCGAGGAACGCGTGGTCGAAGCAGGAGGGCTGGCACGCCGGCTGCGCGTCTGGCGGTTGCCGGAAAATGGCGGCGCGATGTCGATACGGATCCGGCATCGCGTCGAGGGACGCGATCTCCGGGCGGATCTGCCAGTCTACGTTCGCGTGACCCAGGAAGACGGTCATCAGGCCTGGTCCAGCCCGATCTATCTCATTCCCTGAAGCTCTGCTTCGAGCTGTCAAACAGGAGCTGGGAGGTGATGCGAAGAACAGGTGAAGGGCCACCAACGCCCACCACAATAACCGGCGTCGTCCCAGACAAGCGCAGCGAAGCGTGAGGATGTCGCGACACGTTCATTCACGCACCGACCGCCCCTACCAACATGCTCCTGTTTTGCCCGACGAGTCAAACGACGCCACCGCTGGCGCAAGCCTGTTTGCCACCCGCATAACCCATTGATCCGACTAACGCCGGCTACTGTGCATGGGGTTGTTTTCGCACTTTTTGTGCGGACGGCTCACGCCGCCTGCGACACCACGCGATTGCGGCCGTCGTGCTTGGCGCGGTAGAGCGCGGTGTCGGCGCGCTTGAGGACGTCGGCGACCGACTCGCCCTTTTGCTCCAGCGTGGTCAGCCCGATCGAGATCGTGACCTCGATGCGCTTCGCCCCTTTGTGAATCGCGAACGGCTCGCCCGCGATCGAGCGGCGCAGGCGCTCGGCGACCATGCCGGCGACGTGGAGATCGGTCTCCGGCATCACGATCACGAACTCCTCGCCGCCGTAGCGGCAGGCGAGATCAATGCCGCGGATCGACTTGCGCACCCGCACCGCAAATTCGCGCAGCACGTCGTCGCCGGCGTCGTGGCCGTAATTGTCGTTGATCGACTTGAAGTAGTCGATGTCCAGGATCATCAGCGCCAGGGGCTTGCCGCGGGTCGCGGCCTGCTCGGCGAGCGTTGCGAGATGGCTCTCCATGTAGCGGCGATTGTGCAGGCCGGTGAGCGCGTCGGTGATCGCCATCTCGATCGAGTTCTGCACGTTGTCGCGTAAGTGATCGGTGTAGCGGCGGCGGCGGATCTGGGTGCGGGCGCGCGCCAGCAGCTCGGTCTTGTCGATGGGGCGCAGCAGGTAGTCGTTGACGCCGATCTCGAGGCCGCGGAGCAGCCGCGTCGAGTTCTCGGGGTCGGCGATGGCCAGGATCGGCACGTGGCGCGTGCGCTCCAGCGAGCGCGCCTGGCTGCAGAGCCTGAGGCCGTCGAAATTGTTGAGGTCGAGCGAGACGATCAGGAGGTCGTAATTGCCCTCGGCGGCGTGGAACAGCGCCTCCGTCGGGTTCGGCTCGACGTCGACGGTGTGCTCGGCGGCGAGGATCGTCGCCAGCCGCTCATAGGAGGACTCGCGGTCGTCGACCAGGAGGATGCGGCCGCCCTTGCCGGTGTCGGCGACGGCGCTGCGCTCGGGCGCCTGCATGCCGATCTCGAGCGAGGTGATGGCGCGCATGCGCAGCTCATCCGTCATCATCTTCAGTCGCGTCAGCGAGCGCACGCGCGCGATCAGCACGACGTCGGAGACGGGCTTGGTGAGGAAATCGTCGGCGCCGGCTTCCAGCCCGCGATTGCGGTCGGCGGGGCTGTCGAGCGCGGTGACCATCACGACCGGAATGTGGTGCGTGGCGGGATCGGTCTTGAGGCGGCGGCAGACTTCGAAGCCGTCCATGTCGGGCATCATCACATCGAGCAGGATGATGTCGCATTCGGCGCGCCTCGAGATCGCCAGCGCCTCGGTGCCGTTCGAGGCGGTCATCACGTCGAAATATTCGGCGGACAGGCGGGCTTCGAGGAGTTTGACGTTGGCAGGAACGTCATCGACAACCAGGATACGCGCGGACACTGTGAACTCACTTCCTATCCGATAAAACGCCGGACCGTCTCAATGAATTTGCCGACCGAGATCGGCTTGGACAAATAGGCTTCGCAGCCGCCCTCGCGGATGCGTTCTTCGTCGCCCTTCATCGCGAACGCCGTGACCGCGACGACGGGAATGGTACGCAGCTCCGGATCGTCCTTGATCCAGCGCGTCACCTCGAGCCCGGAGACTTGCGGCAATTGGATATCCATCAGCACGAGGTCGGGCCGCATCTTGCGAACGAGGTCGAGCGCCTCGTAGCCGTTGCTGGTGCCTGTGGTCTGGTAGCCGTGCGCCTCCAACAGGTCGCGGAAGAGCTTCATGTTGAGCTCGTTGTCTTCCACGATCAGGACGGTCTTAGCCATCCCGCCCTCCTGATTGGTCCGAAGGACCGGTACATGTGACGCCTCAGACGCCGCTTCCCGGCGCTTCGAAAACTGGATTCAAACTAGCCTCAGATTCGCTTGAGTTTCGTTAAACCCGAGGGTCGACTTTCTGCGATGTGGTTTCCAGTTGCTTGCCTGGGCCGGAAGACTTGAGGACGGGACTCGGGCATGATGATTCCAAATTAGAGACCGAAAGTTAACGGAAAGGCAAACCGTCGCCGTGAAAAAGCCTGTTCACAACCCCCGCGAAGTCGCTGAAATCGTTGCGATTCAGGCCCTGTCTTTCGTCGCGGGCGAGCCCGAGCGGCTGGGCCTGTTCCTGGCCGAGACAGGGGTCGGTCCGGAGACCCTCCGCAATGCCGCCGCGGACCCGAATTTCCTCCTCAGCGTGCTCGATTTCGTGCTGCGCGATGACGCCACTGTGAAGGCCTTTGCCAAGGCCGCGGAACTGCATCCGACCAACGTTGCCGCAGCGCGGCAGGTCCTGGGCGACGCGCTCGGCGACCCCTCCTGGGAGCGCGACGTGCCGTGAGCGTTCCAGAGGCGGCCGGGCCCCGCTGCTTCTGCCGGGATTGTCTGGCCGATCTGGATATGGGCGTGCGGCGCTGTTCCGCCTGCGGATCCCCCCGCCTCGTCCGCCACCGCGCGCTGGCAGGCCTGACCATCGCCCATATCGACTGCGACGCCTTCTATGCGACGGTCGAGAAGCGCGACAATCCTGACATCGCCGACAAGCCCGTCATCATCGGCGGCGGAAAGCGCGGCGTGGTGTCGGCCGCCTGCTACATTGCGCGCACCTATGGCGTGCGCTCGGCGATGCCGATGTTCAAGGCACTGCAAGCCTGCCCGCATGCGACCGTGATCCGCCCGGACATGGCGAAGTATGTCCGGGTCGGCCGCGAGGTCCGGCAGGCCATGCACGCGCTGACGCCGCTGGTCGAGCCGCTCTCGATCGACGAGGCTTTCCTCGACCTTTCCGGCACCGAGCGCGTACACGGCATGATCCCCGCAAAAGTGCTGGCGCGCTTTGCCCGCGAGGTCGAGCGCGACATCGGCATCACAGTCTCGGTCGGCCTGTCCTGCAACAAGTTTTTGGCCAAGATCGCCTCCGACCTCGACAAGCCCAGAGGCTTTGCCGCGCTCGACCAGGACGAAGCGCTGACGATGCTGGCTTCGAGGCCGGTCGGCTTCATCTTCGGCGTCGGCCCCGCGACGCAGGAGCGCCTCGTGCAGCGCGGCTTCCGGATCATCGCCGACCTGCAGAAGGCCGACGAGATCGAGATGATGCGGCAGTTTCCGAGCGACGGCCGCCGGCTGTGGCGGCTCGCGCGCGGCATCGACGACCGCCGCGTCGAGCCCGATCGCGGCGCCAAGACCATTTCCAGCGAGACCACCTTCGAGACCGACATCCGCGATTTCGCAACGCTGGAGAAGATCCTGTGGCGGCTCTGCGAGAAGACGTCGTCGCGGCTGAAAAGCAGCGAGCTCGCCGGCTCGACCATCACGCTGAAGCTGAAGACCGCCGATTTCCGCCAGCGCACCCGCTCGCAGTCGATCACAGCCCCGACGCAGCTTGCCGCGAAGATCTTTGCGATCTGCCGCGAGATGCTGGCCAAGGAGATCGACGGCACCGCCTTTCGCCTGATGGGCGCCGGCGTCAGCGCCCTGCGCGAGGGCTCGGTGAGCGACGACACCGACATGCTCGACCGCCGCGCCGCGCACGCCGAACGTGCGGTGGACAGCCTGCGCAAGAAGTTCGGCAGCGCCGCGGTGATCCGCGGCATTGCGTATGAGGGGCCGGAGAAGCCGCAGGAGTGATCTGGTCGTGCTCGACTCAGTCGCGTTCGAATATCCGTGCACCCGGATAGGCGCGCCGGGCATACTGAACGACCAACTGTCGATCCTGGGTTTCCAGGAACGGCGTTCGGATCTGACAAGACCCGACGATGAGGTGCCACAAGCCGTTGAGCTTTCGAATGACGACGTTCATTTGAGCCTCTTCGCAGTGACCCGAGTGGACTCAAATTGTAAGAATCTCCCGCCGTCGCTCAATTGTACCAGTGTAAGGTCAGGACATGAGAAGGATTGGAAGAGATATACAAAGGTATGTTGACCATGGCTTCAACAGCCGCTGGCGCCGATAGCTTCGCAGGGGCTCAACCGATCTTGCCGGTTCGGGGACAGGCACCATGACAGGCGAACGCGATCTCGACGCGCTGCTGCGTGACATGAAGCTGGAGATCCTGGACGGCACCTTCGTGTTTTGCACGCTTGCGCCGAGCGCGAGCATTCCAGCCAGCATCAGCCCGATGCTGACGTTCCGCGAACGCGAAGGAACAACGCTGGTGATACTGCACGAGGAGGCCGAACGTGCCGGGCTGCGCCATGAATTTCCCTCGCGCCTGATCACCCTGTCAGTTCACTCCGCGCTCGATGCGGTGGGCTTTCTGGCGGCCATCACGGCGCGTCTGGCCGAAGCCGGCATCAGCGTGAACGCCGTGTCGGCCTTTCACCACGACCATCTCTTCGTGCCGGTCGACAGGGCCGATGAAGCGATGGTGCTGCTACGAGGGATGTCCGAGGCGACGCACCTGTAGCCCGGATGGAGCGCAGCGCAGTCCGGGACAGTGCCCTCCGTCGCGACAGGCTTCCCGGATTACGCTTGCGCTCCATCCGGGCTACAGGAAAACCTCAATCCGCGACCGCCACCGCCTCGATCTCGATCAGCCATTCCGGCGCGGCGAGCGCGGAGACGCCGACGAGCGTGGAGGCCGGCGGCTCCATGCCTTCGAAGAAGGCGGAGCGAGCCTTGCCGATGATGGGTCGCAGCTCCGGCTTGTAGTTCACGACGAAGGTTGTGATCTTGACGATATTGGAATAGCTCGCGCCGGCCGCCTTCAGCGCCAGACCGAGATTCTGCATCACCTGCGTCGTCTGCGCGGCGATATCGCCCTCGCCGACGATCCGCCCCTCCTCGTCGGTCGAGACCTGCCCGGAGATGTAGATCGTGCGCGCGCCTGTAGCAGTGACGACATGGGAATAGGCGGGATTGTGATGCAGGCCGCTGGGGCGGAGATGGTCGAGCTTCGGCATGGGCTGGCTCCCCGAGTTTGTGGTTGGGAGAGAGCGTAGCTGGAGAGTGTGACGAGAGCTAGCCCCGTCATTGCGAGAAGCTCTTGCGACGAAGCAATCCAGAATCTTTCCGCGGAGAGAGCCTCTGGATTGCTTCGCTGCGCTCGCAATGACGAAGAGAGACAGCCCTCAATTACAGGGCTTGCTGTCCTTGACGTCGAACTTGCCCATCGCGCCGGAGATGACGAAATCGTTGTAGTCGAGCACGAGCTGGCGCGAGACGCCGTTCTCGTAGAGTTCGAACGACATCGCATAGATCGGCGTCTGCTCGCCCTCTTTCCGCTGGGCCTCGCGGTCGAAATAGCTGACGGTGACGGGCCAGCGCTTCAGCGACTTCATGTGCTCGTCCGAGGTCGATGGATCGGACGAGGTGGCGCGGTCGGCTGGGATCGGCTGGCCGATCACGGTCAGCGTGTTGTAGACCTTCTGGCCGTCGTCGGACCCGTCATAGACGGAGAGCTCCAGCAGCGATTTGCCGTCCTTGGCGGCCGCAATGATGCGCTGGATCTGCTCGGTCGGGAATACGATCTTGCCGTCGAGGGTGAAGCTCTTCGGCGCCGGCAGCTTCAGCTTGACATTGATATGGTCGCCGTCGCGCTCGGCCGAGCCGTCGACGCGGCCGGCATCCGCCTCGTTCATGCGCGTCTCGATCTTGAAGCGGTAGCTCTTTCCCGCGGCGTCCTCCCAGGAGTTGGAGCGGAGGTCGCTGAGCGTGACCTTGCCCTCGCCGCTGTCGAGCTCGGAGACCTGCCGGAACTCGGAGGTGTAGCCCTCGCAGGCGCTGCCGGTGAAGTTGTAGAGGATCCGGCCACGCGCGCTGTTGACCGAATTGGAGCGCGACTTGACGAGGCTGAGGTCATAGAGCGCCTGGTGCGCGAGAAACGGACCGTTGGCGGCCTGAGCCCCGCCACCAAGGCCGACAATGGCCGCGGCGAGCGCCATCACACCGAGCGAAGTCCGGAAAAGGTGCACCATATCTGTTCCCTGAGGAAAGCGCAGATTCGACATTTTAATGACCGTTCCATTGCGTCGCAACTGAGGCCGTATCACGTAAAGTTGGCCCTTCGCGTTGAACCTGCTGCCGTGCCTCAACAAGATGCAGCCCCGGTTTAGTCCCCTTGGGTTGCTTGCATGTGGCGGCACGATGGGCGAAACAGTGCGCGCCCGGCCATCCAGGGATGCGCCGGAGCGAAGGATTTTGGACAACGAGGTCGGACATGGCGGGCACGGTCGAGCAGAAACTGGCGGAACAGGGTATCAAGCTGCATGAGGCCCCCACCCCCGTCGCCAATTACGTCCCGTTCGTGCGCACTGGCAATTTGCTGTTCGTCTCCGGCCAGGTCTGCTTCGACCCCGCCGGCAAGCTGATCGCCAAGGGCAAGCTCGGCGCTGGCGTCTCCATCGAAGAGGGTGCGGCAGCCGCGCGCGGCTGCGCCGTCAACCTGCTGGCCCAGGTCAAGGCGGCGCTCGGCGATCTCGACAAGGTCGTGCGCGTGGTGCGGCTCGGCGGCTTCATCAACTCGGCGCCTGATTTCCTGGACGGGCCGAAGGTGCTCAACGGCGCCTCCGACCTGATGGTCGCCGCCTTCGGTGACAAGGGCCGCCATGCCCGCACCACCGTCGGCGTCGCCTCGCTGCCCGCGGACGCGGCGGTCGAGGTCGAAGGCGTGTTCGAGGTCGCCTGACGCGCATGCGCGCTCCGGATTGGCTGACAGCCCGGCCGGTCGCCCATCGCGGCCTGCATGACATTTCGCGCGGCATCGTCGAGAACATGCCGGGCGCGGTCCGGGCTGCGGTCGCGGGCAATTTCTCGATCGAGGTCGACATCCAGCTCTCGGCCGACGGCGAGGCCATGGTGCATCACGACCATGCCCTCGGCCGCCTCACCGAGGCCAGCGGTGACGTGATCTCAAAGACCGCGGCGGAGCTGAAGGCCGTCAAGTTCAAGGACACGGACGAGCGGATGATGTCGCTCTCCGACCTCTGCGCCATGGTCGCCGGCCGCGTGCCCCTAGTGATCGAGGTGAAGAGCCATTTTGGCGGCGACCGCAAGCTGGTGAAGCGGATGGCCGAGGTGCTGGCGTCCTATGACGGCCCCGCGGTCGGCATGTCGTTCGATCCCGACCAGGTGCTGGCGCTGCGCGAACTTTTGCCCAACCGTCCGCGCGGCATCGTCGCGCAGCGGACCTATGAGGACGAGTACTGGGCCTACCTGACGCCGGCGCAGCGCGACAGCATGCTGTACCTGCGCCATGGCTTCCAGACCCAGCCGCATTTCGTCGCCTTCAAGGTCGATCACCTCCCGGCCCCCGCCCCCTGGATCGCCCGCAACCTGTTCGGCTGCGCCCTGCTCGGCTGGACCGTGCGCACGCCGGAGCAGCGGACCCGGGTCGGGCAATATGCGGACCAGATGATCTTCGAGGGGTTCGTGCCGTAGGGGGCATGGCACCTCTCGTGTCCCGGACAAGCTGCAACGCTTTAGCGTTGCGGCGCAGAGCCGGGACCCACCGTCCCCTCGGACTCGCTGCCACATGGGCCCCGGCTCAGCAGCGCACCACTACGTGCTGCGCTGCGTCCGGGGCACGAGACCTGTGTTCCCCCACCCCTTGAAGTCGCTGCTGCAATGCACGATCTTGGGCGCAATGGCATCATCCGACATTACGCTCGAGGCCGTACCGTCCATTGGCGACATCTCGCCCGAGGATTGGGACGCCTGCGCCAATCCCGGCGGACGGTGCAATGGGGCTGGTGCGGGAACCTCATCCGTCCCTCCAGGCGATTCCCTCGGCCTCTCAAGACCCGCCTATAACCCGTTCGTCTCCCACGCCTTTCTCTCCGCGGCTGAGAAATCGGGTTCGGCAACGATCCGCACCGGCTGGGGACCCCGGCATCTGGTCGCCAAGCTCGGCGGCCATGTCGCCGGAATCGTCCCCTGCTATCTGAAATCGCACAGCCAAGGCGAATACGTCTTCGACCGGGGTTGGGCGGATGCCTATGAGCGCGCCGGCGGACGCTACTATCCGAAGCTTCAGGTCTCGGTCCCCTTCACCCCCGCCACGGGACCGCGGCTGCTGGTCCGCGACGGCGTCGATCGCGAGCGCATCATGGAGGCGCTGGCGAGCGGGCTGGTGGCGCTGTGCGGCGTCAGCAAAGCCTCGTCCGTGCACGTCACCTTCGCGCGCGAGGATGAATGGAAGCTGCTCGCCGGCCACGGCTTCCTCCAGCGCACCGACCAGCAGTTCCACTGGCACAACGAGGGTTTTGCGAGCTTCGACGATTTCCTCAGCACCCTGAACTCCCGCCACCGCAAATCGATCAAGCGCGAGCGGCGCGATGCGCTCGCCGCCGGCATCACGATCCACTGGCTCACCGGAAAAGACATCACCAAGGATGCCTGGGACGCCTTCTTCGAATTCTACATGGAGACCGGCTCGCGCAAATGGGGACGGCCGTATCTGACGCGCGAGTTCTTCTCGCTGATCGGCGAGTCCATGAGCGAGGACGTGCTGCTGGTGATGGCCCGCCGCAACAATCGCTGGATCGCGGGTGCGATCAACTTCATCGGCTCGGACACGCTGTTCGGCCGCAACTGGGGCGCGGTCGAGCATCATCCGTTCCTGCATTTCGAGGTCTGCTATTACCAAGCGATCGACTTCGCGATCAAACGCGGCCTGAAACATGTCGAGGCCGGCGCGCAGGGCGAGCACAAGATCGCGCGCGGCTACCTGCCGCGTACCACCCATTCCGCCCACTTCATCGCCGATCCCGGCCTGCGCCGCGCCATCGACGACTACCTCAAGCGCGAGCGCGCCTATGTCGCGGAGGCCGGACGGGAGCTTACCGAGCTCGGCCCGTTCCGGAAAGGCATTGACGAGGCGCCTTGACGCCTTGCCGCCGCTGGTGACAGTAAGCGCAAAATTCTAAGCGCAAATTCCTTGGGAGCCGCCGCCATGACCGCCTACGACACCAACAACATCTTCGCAAAGATCCTGCGCGGCGAGCTGCCCTGCAACAAGGTGTACGAGGACGAGCACGTCTTCGCCTTCCTCGACATCATGCCGCGCGTGCCCGGCCACACCCTGGTGATCCCGAAGGCCCCTGCCCGCAACATCCTCGACATCAAGCCCGATGACTACGCCCATGTCGCGCGTGGCGCGCACAAGATCGCAGCGGCCGCGATGAAGGCGTTCGAAGCCGACGGCATCACCGTGCAGCAGTTCAACGAGCCCGCCGGCGGACAGGTGGTGTTTCATCTGCACATGCACGTGATGCCGCGCCACGACGGCGTCGCCATGCTGCCGCCCGCGAGCCGCAAGGAAGACGCCAAGGTGCTGGAAGAGCACGCGGCGAAGCTGATGGCGGCGTTGAAGTCGGGCTAGCTGCCTCCACATCGTCATTCCGGGGCGCGCCACTTGGCGCGAGCCCGGAATCCATTTTACGTCAATCTCTGGGGCCGATGGATTCCGGGTTCACGCTTCGCGCGCCCCGGAATGACAGATTACTCCGTCTCGAAATCGCCCTTCTGCGGTACCGCCTGCGGGGTGAACTCGCAGCGATCGGGCTTGATGTCGATCAGCGGCGTGTTGTCGAGGCAATCGAGCCCGCGCACCAGGATGGCATTGCCCTCAATGCCGACCAGCTTCACGATCGACGTCCCGATCGGGTTGGGCCGCACTGGCGAGCGCAGCGAGAACGTGCCGCGGGTCTTCTCGTTGTTCTTCGGGCTCTGCAGGATGATGTCGCGGCGCGACTGGTCGAGCCAGTACAGCACTTCGAGATTGCTGTAGAAATCGACGCCTTTGATCGCCGGCACGAACGGCTCGAAGATCTCGAGGCGGCAGATCGGGCCATCCTGCCGTCCCTGCCGCGGCGTCTCCAGCCGCGAGGTCCAGGGCGTGCGGATGCGGCCGATGAAGACGAGACCGGCATCTTGCGTCGGCGGCAGCTCGATGGCGACCTCGCCCTCGCGGAGCTCCTGTTCGCGAACCATATGTCCAATTCCTTGCTGTTCGCCGGCGGTTTTAGCCCAACCACCACTTGCCGGCCAGCATGAAGACCTCGCCGGTCACGACGCCCGCAAAGATCGAGCGGCGGGTCAGCAGGAAGACGACGAGCCCGGCACCGACCGCGCCATAGCGCAGAGCGTCAGGCACGGTGGCCAGCGCCCCGGGCGGCTCGACCACGATCTGGGCGATGACGCCGGCCAGGATCGCGGTCGCGACCGCCCTCACCCAGACCAGCAGCTCGGAGCCTTCGTCGATGCCACCGCCGAATCACAGGCCCAGCATGCGCCAGATCTGGTTGGGAACGACGCCGGCGACGAACAGCACGGCGAGGGCATGCCAGTCGCCGATCGCTTGCGCAAAGCTCATGCGCGCACCTCCCGCCACCAATGCACCCCATAGGCGATCGTGCCCGCCACCACGCCGCTGACGAGGATGTCGAGACCGGAATGCATCTTCGCCGCCAGCGGATAAAGCAAAATCCCGAGCGTCAGCGCCACGACATCGGCGACCTCGCGGCTGTTGCGTGCGGTCGAGAACAGGAACGACAGCGGCGTCAGCAGCAGGATCGCCGCGCCAAGCGTCTGCGTCAGGTTGGCGGCGAGGAAATAGCCGACCGTATTGGCGGTGAGGCACACCGAGACCAGGCCGCAGCCGAGCCCATGCACGAAGGCGATGCGCCGCTCGCGCGGCACCTGCGGCAGGAAACGGTGACACTCGACCCACAGCGTCACGGCGGTGAGATGCGCGGCGAAGATAAGCTCGCGCCGCTTCGTCGTCGGCGTGCGCATCAGCGGCAGCACCGAGACCACCATCGGAAACAGGCGGATGGCGCTGACGGTCACCGCGATCGCCGACTGGATGATGGTGGCGCCCGAGCCGAGCGTGGTGATCAGGATGATCTGCGCCGGACCTGCCCAGACGAACAGCGTCGAGCAGAGCGCCCAGAGCAGGCTGAAATGGGTGTCATGGGCGAGCGCGCCGATGCCGAGATAAGTCACGAACAGCACGATGGTGAGGATCGTCTGCGTGATCGAGCGCAGTCCCCAGGCAAAGGCGTGCCACGGACTTTGCCATTGAGGTGAATCGAGCGGAGGAAGCGCCACGGAACGGCCGGCTGAGGTTGCGGAATCGTGCCTGCATAACGGGCGAGACGGCGGCGCGCGTCAAGGAAGGGCGCGACGGGGCTGGCATGCGCGAGGCACCCAGCGCTGTCATTCCGGGGCGCGCCAGTTGGCGCGAACCCGGAATCCATCAGGCCACAGAGATTGCCTTACGATGGATTCCGGGTTCGCGACTTCGTCGCGCCCCGGAATGACAGCTCATCCTACCCCGCCACGCCCCTGTTTCTCAGCACGAAGCACGCTCCTCCCGCCTTGCGGATGCGGCTGCACAAATCATCAGCCTCGGCCCGGGTATCGGCGCCGATGCGTACCTGGTAGAAGGCGCGCGTGCCGCGGCTGCGCATCACCGAGCTGAGCAGGCTCGGATCACGCTCACCGATCACGGCGCTCAGCTTCGTGACGGCCCGGGAATACATCGCCAGCGCCCTGCTGCGGTCGAAGCCGGCCGCGAGCTGCACACCCCAGATCTTTGCGGCGGCAAGCTCCACATGCTGCTCGAGCTCGGCGACGAACGGATTTGGCGCGCGCTTGAGCAGCGCCATCAGATCGCGGCAGCTCGTCGGCGGCGAGCTCGGCGGTCCCTTGCCGGCGTTGCCTGCCTTGGCCCAGGCGTCGACGCTCGTGCCGGTGATGGCGTAGACGTAGTTGCGGGTCTGCTCCGGCATCGGCCCGGTGCCGGCGAGCCATTCCTGCACACGCCTCGGACCGGCATTGTAGGCGGCCGCGGCGAGGCCGAGATTGCCGAATTGGTTGCGCAGCTCGTTCAGGAACTCCGCCGACTTCGGCAATGCCTGCACCGGATTGAACGGATTGAGCAGCCCGCGCTCGCTTGCAGTGCCCGGCATGAACTGCGCGATCCCTTGTGCGTGCTCGCCGCTGCGCGTCATGGGACCTACCGCATCGACCTGGAAGCGGCTTTCCTGCCAGATCATCCGGGCGAAGAATTCGAGCGGGAGATCGGCATCGCGCGCGGCCGCCTCCACGATCAGGCAGATCGACTCCCGCGTGTCACTCTCGCGGGCGTCTTTCGGCTTCTCCGCCGGCTTCGCAGGCTCCTCTGCATTGGGAGGCGCGGCGGGGGCCGGCGTCTCCTCCGCGAGCGCCGGCGACAGCACGAGGGCCTGGCACAAGACAGCGATAACCCGAGCTATTCGCATGGCATTGACGCTATCGGACAAATCGGACCTTGACTTGGAACCCCAGCCAACTAGCAACAGACGGCAGTATCAACACAGGTCCCGCCTGATGGTGACAATCTTTTTTGATCTCGACGGCACGCTGACCAACCCGAAGCCCGGGATCACCCGCTCGATCCAGTATGCACTGGAACGGCTCGGCGTTTCGGTGCCGAGCGAGGACGAACTGGCCTGGTGCATCGGCCCTCCGCTGCTTGCGAGCCTCAGAAAACTCACCGGAACCGATGAACTCGCCGACCGTGCACTGCTGCTCTATCGCGAGCGCTTCAGCGATATCGGCCTGTTCGAGAACGAGGCTTACAGCGGAATTACGGACACATTGTCATCGCTTGCAGCGACACGTCAGCGCATGTTCGTGGCGACCAGCAAGCCCGCCGTCTACGCCACCCGCATCGTCGATCATTTCGGCCTGAAGCCGTATTTCGAGCGCGTGTTCGGCTCCGAGCTCGACGGCACGCGCGTCGACAAGCGCGACCTGCTCCGCTACGCGCTCGACGAGTCCAAAGTCGATCCGAAACGTGCGATCATGATCGGCGACCGCAGCCATGACGTGGTCGGCGCCCGCACCAACGGCATGACCGCCATCGGCGTGCTCTACGGCTATGGCAGCGAGGCCGAGCTGAGGGACGCCGGCGCGCATCACATCTGCGCGGCGCATCCGGAATTGCTCGGCCATTGCATGACCTAGTCGATCAGGCGCCGACGGTCTCCACCGCCGCCAGCATGCCCGTCTTTGGGTGACAGTTCAGATATTCGAAGAACTGTTCGTCGGCAGCTGCCACCGTCACCTCGTGATAGAGCCGCAGCTTGGCTGACGGCCCGAGCGTCGACAGATATTTCATAGCCGCACCGAAGATCTTGACGTGGGTCGGATGCGACTCCGCCCAGCGTTCGAGCGCGGCGAGACTCTTCCACCAGCTCTGACCGTAGGACTTCTCGCTGGCGCTGCCGTCGGCCGCGAGCACCCGCATGTAGCGGTTGGCATAGCAGCCAATCGCGAGGCCATCATCACGCAGAAAGTCCATGCCCTCGCGTAGCACCGGTTCGACGTCGTCGAGATAGAGCTTTCGCTCGGACGCCTCGGTATCGCTCCAGTCCTGCCCGGAGCGGATCAGGCAGAGATTGTCATGAGCCTTCACGCGCAGCCGCGCGCCGTCGCAGATCAGCTCAGGCGCGCCACCAGGCGCCATCGCATCGGTCTGCGACAGCGGGATACGGTCACGCATCCCGCCCCAATAGGCGTGCTCCTGCACCTCGCCGCTCATGCCCTCCGCAACGACGGCGACACCCTCCGGCCGATCGGGCGAGGAGAACAGCGTCTCATGACGCGACACAGCGGGACGCAGCACCTCGATGAAGGTGCCGATGCCGTCGCGCTGCTGTCCGGTCCAGGCCTCACGCACCGGTGCAAACCAGGCGTCGAAGCGCGCGAGATCATCCCAATAGGCAACGGAGACGACGTTCTCGTAGCCAGCCTGGTCGACATAGCGCGCGCGGTCCCAATGCGAGGGGCCGCTTTCGATCGCGAAACGCCCTTCGAGATCGGCCAGGGCGGTCGTAGCGGTCAGGGGCATCCTGCCGCGATATTGCACGCCGAAATAGGCCATCACGATGCGGCTGACCGCAGGCTCGTAGCGCGCCACGAAGGACGGATATGGCGGCTGGTAATCGTCCGGCACGCGCTTGTGGCGCGTGCGCTGGGTCTCCAGATACGCTGGAATTGCGGATTCCATAGCCATGCCCTCCCCGTGATCGTGGCAATCAGCTCGCGGCAGCAGCGATGTCCGTGGGCTCGATTGTGTCCACCGGCAGCGCGAACGGCTCGACCCGCTGGTACCGCTTCTTGTTGAGCAGCAGTCGCGTGACGTCGGGCCGTGAATAATGGCCGGCGGGATCGGCAGCATTCTTGGCAACGCCAATGGCGCCGAGATCGATCTCGGCGATCAATAGCCCCTCCTGGTCCGGTGCGAGCTTGTCGCCGATCTGGCTGCCGTCGGGGCCGTAGATCGCGGCAAAGCCGCCGCCGGCGTGCAGCAGCGCGTGCTTGTCGGGCCGGTCGCAGAGCTCGTCGATCATGGCCTGCGACACCGTCGCACAAGGCGCCAGCACGAAGCATGAGCCCTCCACCGCATAGACGCGCGAGGCGGCGTTGTTGACCTCGGCGCCGAGCGCCGGCGCGAACGGATCGTAGAGCGAGAAGCTCGGCCAGGCCGCGACGTGCACCTGCTCGTTCTGGGCGTACATCGCGTATTTCGATAGCGGCTGGAGATGCTCCCAGCAGCACAGCGCGCCGAGACGGCCGATGTCGGGCCTCGCGTGCACGGCGAGGTCGCTGCCGTCGCCCTCGCCATAGACGGTGCGCTCGGCATGGGTCGGCCGCAGCTTGCGGCGCTTGGCGATGGTCTCGCCATCAGGGCCGATCAGCCATTGCGCGAGGTAAAGGCTGCCGCCGTCGCGCTCGGACAGGCCGATCACGGCGGTGAGCTTTGCCTTGCGCACGGCGTCGCGCAGGCGCTCGGCCTGCGGGCTGTCATAGGACAGCGAGTTGTCGAAATAGCGCTGCACGAAGCCGCGGCCGATCGCCCAGGCCGGCGAGTCCATCCAGATGTGCCAGGGGTAACCGGGGATGAAGGCCTCGGGAAAGGCGATCAGCTTGGCGCCCTTCTCGGCGGCCTCCCTGATCAGCGCGATCGACTTGTCGATCGAGGCGTCGAGATCGAGCCAGGCCGGCGCCGCCTGCACCACCGCCACCTTGTATTTTGGATGTTCGATGCCCATTGCCGCCTCCATTGCCGGTTGATCGGAAGCCAGGTCCGATGCAGTCTATCTGGCCAAGCCGGGCGGCCAGGCGCTCGACCACGGCGGAACAAAAACTCGACTGGGAGGGATCGCCCGGTACGGAATTTGCCTCCGATCAGGCTCGATCTGCGCCAACACGCGGTTTTGCAGGATGTGAAAGGGAGGCTGTCCTGATGCCAATCCAGTTCACGACGGACGGCAGCCCCGGCTATCGGCGGCTCGCCCTCTGGCAGGACATCGTCTGCGACGTCTTCGTCGGGCTCGACTGCAAGTCCGACCTCGGCAGCGCTTTCCATGGCTCGGTGACGCAAGCCTCACTGGGCAATGCCGTCTGCTCCGATGTCTGCTCCGACCGCCAGCATGTGTTCCGCACGCCCTCGCGCATCGCGCGCTCGGATCAGGATTTTGTTCTCATCGCGCTCGGCAATCGCGGCGACGGCGGCGTGGTGCAGGACGGGCGCGAGACCGTGATCCATCCCGGCGAGTTCGCGCTCTACGACACCACGCGCCCGTACGAGCTGAAGTTCAACGACAGTTTTACGCAGACCATTTTCAAGGTACCACGCGAGATGCTGCAGCGCCGGCTCGGCGGCACCGAGACGCTGACCGCGATCTCGTTCGGCACTGACGCCCCGCTGGAGCGGCTCGCCTACGACTTCATCTTCAGGCTCTGCCAGAGCGCGGACCGGCTCGCACCTGACAACGCCGCCGCCTTGTCGGAGCAAGCCGTCGATCTCCTTGCGATGGCGCTGAGCGAGCGGCTCGGCAAGACCTCGCTGCCGTCCTCGACCCATCGCTCCGGCTTGCTCTACCGGCTCAAAGCCCACATCCGCGCGCACCTCGCCGATCCCGATTTGTCGCTGGCGGAGACCGCGGCTGCGCTCGGCATCTCGCCGCGCTACGTCAACGACCTCCTTGCCGACGAGGACACCTCTTTCCAGCGCCATGTCCTTGCCGAACGCCTGGCCCGATGCCGGCGTGATCTCGCCTCACCCGTGCTGGCCCATCGCCACATCAGCGAGATCGCCTTTGCCTGGGGCTTCAACGACCTCTCACATTTCGGCCGGGTCTTCCGTGAGCATTTTGGAATGTCGCCGCGCGACTTCCGGCAGAGCCAGTTGCGGCACTGAGACCTCATTCCAGTCAGCTACGCGTGACAGCGAATCCGCGTGCCTCCCCTCGCCCGCGACAAGGCTCGAAGCTCAATCTTTGGTGAAGACGTCCGGCTCGCTCGTTGCCAATGCAGCATTCAACGACATGCGCCTGCACGATTAGGGCATTGCCAAGCAAGGCCGCTATGTGAGCACGTGATAGGACGCGGCGCCTGCTTGCAGTATCCTTTGCCATCGAGCCGCAGCAATCGATGAGCGGCCAGCCAGGGAGCCAATCGATGGAATACCGACGCTTGGGCCGGTCAGGCCTCATGGTGCCCGCCTTGAGTCTCGGCACCGGCACCTTCGGCGGCGTCGGCCGCCTCGCGGCTTGGGGCGCGACCGACGCGACCGAAGCGCGGCGCCTTCTCGACGTCTGCCTCGAGGCCGGCGTGTCGATGTTCGACACCGCGAATGTCTATTCGCTCGGCGAGTCCGAGCGGGTGCTCGGCGAAGCCATCAAGGGCCGCCGCGACAAGGTGCTGATCTCGACCAAGGCGACGTTCCGCTTCGGCGACGGCCCCAACGACATCGGCTCGTCGCGGCAGCATCTGCTCAAAGCCATCGACGGTTCGCTGAGCCGGCTCGGCACCGACTACATCGACCTGTTCCAGCTCCATGGCTTCGACGCCTTCACCCCGCCCGAGGAGGTGCTCTCAACCCTCGACGTGCTCGTGCGCGCCGGCAAGATCCGCTACGTCGGCGTCTCGAATTTCTCGGGCTGGCACCTGATGAAGTCGCTCGGCGTCGCCGACAAGCACGGCTTCCCGCGCTACGTCGCCAACCAGACCTACTATTCGCTGATCGGGCGCGACTACGAATGGGAGCTGATGCCGCTCGGCATCGACCAGGGCCTGGGCGCCGTGGTCTGGTCGCCGCTCGGATGGGGACGCCTCACCGGCAAGATCCGGCGCGGTCAGCCGAAGCCGGAAGTCAGCCGGCTGCCCAAGACCGCCGAATTCGGCCCGCCCGTGCCGGACGAGCATGTCTACCGTGTGGTCGACGCGATCGACGAGGTCGCGAAGGAAACGGGCAAGAGCGTCTCGCAGATCGCGCTCAACTGGCTGCTCCAGCGTCCGACCGTCTCGACGCTGATCATCGGTGCGCGCAACGAGACCCAGCTGCGCGAAAATCTCGGCGCAGTCGGCTGGTCCTTGACCAAGGACCAGGTGGCAAAACTCGATGCCGCGAGCAAGGTGACGCTGCCCTATCCCTATTGGCACCAGCGCACGACCTTCATCGACCGCAATCCGCCGGCGGTGTAGGACATTTGAGCTGCATCAAGCCCGCTTCCGCCGGCCGTGGCACCCTGCGGCCTCGCGAGGCTGCCGATGCGCCGATTTGCCATCAAGGCCCTGTTCACGATGCTCTCTCTCGGAAGGGCTGAGCGCGAGAGGATCGACTGGGATCGCCGCATCGTGTTCTCGACGGTGGCGACGCTCGGGCTCATCGCCCTCTATGTCTGGGGCAAGGCGACCGCGCGCTGGTGACGGCGGTTCCGGAACTATCGCGGTCCTGCCCTGTTGGCGCAATACTTGGCCACGCAATACTTGGCCACCTGGCAGAGTTCGATTCGCCAAACCAGACGCTGCTCAAATGTCGACAGTCACCATCGAGCAGGCCGACGGACTGCCGCTGCCGCAGCGCCGATGGGCCATCCTCACCATCGCGCTCGGCATTACCATGTCCGTGATCGACGGCGCCATCGCCAATGTGGCGCTGCCGACGATCGCGACCGACCTCGATGCGAGCCCCGCCTTCTCGATCTGGATCGTCAACGGTTATCAACTTGCCATCACGATCTCGCTGCTGCCGCTGGCCTCGCTCGGCGAGATCGTCGGCTACCGGCGCGTCTATCTGGCGGGTCTTGCGCTGTTCACTCTCGCCTCTGCCCTTTGCGCCGTCTCGGACTCGCTGCCGCTGCTGACCGTCGCGCGCATCGTCCAGGGTTTTGGCGCGGCCGGCATCATGAGCGTCAACACCGCGCTGGTGCGCTTCACCTATCCGCATGCGCTGCTCGGCCGCGGCATCGCGCGCAACGCGCTCGTCGTGGCGGTGTCGGCCGCGATCGGGCCGACGCTGGCCTCGGGTATCCTGGCCGTGGCAAGCTGGCCCTGGCTGTTCGCGATCAACGTGCCGATCGGCGCGGTCGCCGTTGCGCTCGGCGCGCGCTACCTGCCGCACACGCGCCTGGCGGCGCATTCGTTCGACTGGCAGAGCGCGGGCCTAAGCGCCGTCACCTTCGGCGTCGGCATTTTCGCGGTCGACAGCGTCGGCCATGGCGAGCCGCTCGTCACCTGCCTGATCGAATTCGCTGTCGCCGCGATCGCGGGCGCCGCCCTGATCTGGCGCGAGACGCATACGGCAGCGCCGCTCCTGCCGGTCGATCTCCTGCGCATCCCGATCTTCGCCCTGTCGATCGCGACCTCGATCGCTTCGTTCTGCGCCCAGATGCTCGCCTTCGTCGCGATCCCGTTCTACCTCCAAAGTCGCTTCGGCTATTCGGCCGTGCATATGGGCCTTCTGATCACCCCCTGGCCGATCACGGTCGCGTTCGCCGCCCCGCTTGCCGGGCGCCTCGTCGAGCACTATCCGGCCGGCTTGCTCGGCGGCATTGGCCTATTGCTGTTCGCAGGCGGGCTCGCCTCGCTGGCGATGCTGCCAGACGTGCCCGGCGCATTCGACATCGCCTGGCGCATGGCCCTCGCCGGCTTTGGTTTCGGCCTGTTCCAGACGCCGAACAACCGCACCATGATCGCCGCCGCCCCGCGTGAGCGCTCCGGCGGGGCCAGCGGCATGCTGGGCACCGCCCGCCTGCTCGGCCAGACCACCGGCGCGGCGCTGGTCGCACTGTTCCTCGGCCGCTACCCGCAGGAGGGCACCAGGATCGCGCTGCTCGCCGGCGTCGGCTTTGCCCTGTGCGGTGCGCTGCTCAGCATGCTGCGCCTGTCACCCGCGGGCGCGCGCGGCGCCGAACATGTCCGGGTGCAGGACGGGCAGCGCCTGCGGGGCGACTGACAGAGCCCACCTTCCTGTGCCTGCCGTTCCCGTGCACAACCCCTGCGCGGCTTAACTATCCGGACCAATGACCTATTGCCCTCGCGCTCCGGTTGCGCTTGACTGGCGCGGGGAACAAGGGGCACTTCATGCGTTTAGTGGGAATTGCGGCGCTCAGCGTCATGCTGGGCGGCTGCGCGTCTGTCACGCGCGGCACGACCGAGAACATCAGCATTTCATCAACACCATCCGGCGTGGAAGCCGTCGTCAGCGGAATGGACGTTCCGACCACCTGCACGACGCCCTGCTCCGTGGTCGTCAAGCGGAACGCCGACATCTCGATCACCTTCCAGAAGGAAGGCTATGAGCCGCAGGTCGTGTCGCTCAGCCGGGACATCCAGACCGGCGGGGCCGCCGGTTTCGCCGGCAATCTCCTGCTGGGCGGTGTCGTCGGCATGGGCGTCGACGCCGCCACGGGCGCGGCAACTGATCACAAGCCCAATCCGGTCATCGTGACGATGCAGCCGTCCATCCCTGCCCGCAGCGCGCGACCGCCCGCGCCAAAGAAGCCGCGAGCGCCGGCGCCGCCTCCGCCAGACACCGGCACCTAGCTAGAACCCGGTAACTGCCAAACAAACAAAAGGCCGGCTTCGCAGCCGGCCTTTTCGATTTCGTCACATGCCGATCAAGCCTTGACCAGCGGGCCCTTGGAGGTCGGCCCCTTCGAGCCGCCGGGGCCGCCCGGCTTGTTGGACTTGCCCGGCGGGCGCTTGCGGGCGCCGGGCAGTTTCTCCTGCTTCGGCGTGACCGGGCCTTCGACGAACTCGAAGCCGATCTTGTCCTTGGTCTCGTCGGCCTCGTCCTTGACCAGAACGACGCGAACGTGGCCGCCGCCCTTCAGCTTGCCGAACAGCACCTCGTCGGCCAGCGGCTTCTTGATGTGCTCCTGGATCACGCGCGCCATGGGACGTGCGCCCATCTGCTCGTCATAGCCGTGCTGGACCAGCCAGGTCTTGGCCGGCTCGGACAGCTCGATGGTCACGTCGCGGTCGCCGAGCTGCGCCTCGAGCTGCAGCACGAACTTCTCGACCACGGTGCCGATCACCTCGACGCTGAGATGGCCGAACGAGACGATGGCATCGAGGCGGTTGCGGAATTCCGGCGCGAACTGCCGGTTGATCGCCTCGTGGTCGTCGCCTTCCCGCTTGGAGCGCGTGAAGCCGAACGCCTGCTTGGCGAGATCCGAAGCACCCGCATTCGTGGTCATGATCAGGATCACGTTGCGGAAGTTGACCTGCTTGCCGTTGTGGTCGGTGAGCCGGCCGTGATCCATGATCTGCAGCAGCACGTTGTAGAGGTCGGGATGCGCCTTCTCGATTTCGTCGAGCAGCACCACGCAATGCGGATGCTGGTCGACGCCGTCGGTCAGCAGCCCCCCCTGATCGAAGCCGACATAGCCGGGAGGCGCGCCGATCAGGCGCGACACGGTGTGCCGCTCCATGTATTCGGACATGTCGAAGCGCAAGAGCTCGACGCCGAGCGACGCCGCGAGCTGTTTTGCCACTTCCGTCTTGCCGACGCCGGTGGGCCCGGAGAACAGGTAGCAGCCGATCGGCTTCTCCGGCTCGCGCAGACCCGCGCGTGCGAGCTTGATCGAGGCGGCAAGCGATTCGATCGCCTTGTCCTGGCCGAACACGGTGCGCTTCAAGGTCTGCTCGAGATGCTTGAGCACCTCGGCATCGTCCTTCGACACGCTCTTCGGCGGAATCCGCGCCATCGAGGCGATCGTGGTCTCGATCTCCTTGATACCGATGGTCTTCTTGCGCTTGTTCTCGGCCACCAGCATCTGCGCCGCACCGGACTCGTCGATTACGTCGATCGCCTTGTCGGGCAGCTTGCGGTCGTGGATATAGCGCGAGGAGAGCTGCACCGCAGCCTCGATCGCCTCATTGGTGTATTTCAGCCGGTGGTAGTCCTCGAAATACGGCTTGAGGCCCTTGAGGATCGCGATGGCGTCCTCGACCGTCGGCTCATTGATGTCGATCTTCTGGAAGCGCCGCACCAGTGCGCGGTCCTTCTCGAAGTGCTGGCGATATTCCTTGTAGGTGGTCGAGCCCATGCAGCGGATCGTGCCTGAGGCCAGCGCCGGCTTGAGCAGGTTCGAAGCGTCCATCGCCCCGCCCGACGTCGCGCCCGCGCCGATCACGGTGTGGATCTCGTCGATGAACAGGATGGCGTTGGGATGCGCCTCGAGCTCCTTCAGCACCTGCTTCAAGCGCTCTTCGAAGTCGCCGCGATAGCGCGTGCCCGCGAGCAGCGTGCCCATGTCGAGCGAGAACACGGTCGCAGCCGCCAGCACCTCCGGCACCTCGCTGTCGACGATGCGCTTGGCGAGGCCTTCCGCGATCGCGGTCTTGCCGACGCCGGCTTCGCCCACGAACAGCGGATTGTTCTTCTGCCGGCGGCACAGCACCTGGATCGCACGGTTGATCTCGGAATTGCGTCCGATCACCGGATCGATCTTGCCGTCACGCGCCTTCTTGTTGAGGTTGACGCAATAGGTCTCGAGCGCCTCGCCCTTCTTCTTGGCGTCCTCGTTGCCCTTGGTCTCGGTCTCCTCGTCGACGCCCCGCACGGGCCGCGCCTCGGAGACGCCCGGCCGCTTGGCGATGCCGTGGCTGATGTAGTTCACCGCGTCATAGCGCGTCATGTCCTGCTCTTGCAGGAAGTAAGCGGCATGACTCTCGCGTTCGGCGAAGATCGCGATCAGCACGTTGGCGCCGGTCACCTCTTCGCGGCCCGACGACTGCACGTGGATCACCGCGCGCTGGATCACGCGCTGGAAACCGGCGGTCGGCTTGGCATCGTCGGCGCCATCCGTCACCAGATTCTCGAATTCGGTCTCAAGGTAGTTGACGAGGCTCGTACGGAGCTTGTCGAGATCGACGCTACAGGCGCGCATGACCGCGGCTGCATCGGAGTCGTCGATCAGGGAGAGCAAAAGATGCTCGAGCGTCGCGTATTGGTGATGACGCTCGTTTGCGATCGCCAGCGCACGATGCAGGGATTGTTCAAGGCTTTGGGAAAAAGTCGGCATTCGCGTCCTCTATGGCCCCCACCATCATGATCGTCATCGCCCGGTCAGGCAACAACAACCTTTGTCACATATAGTTATACAAGATCGCGGCGAAAGACCGGTTCCGCGACTCGGCGGCGACACACCTGCCGGTATTTTCGATGCAAAACCCGTTCCGATTTGGGCGGGATCGGCGCCGGTGCAGAATTCCGCATTTTGCCGGCGGCAACGGACATCGTGCGCAGCCGTCGCGCGACAATCACACTGTCGGCTGCACAAGAGCCGGCTTCAAACACGCCGCAAGGCGTCTTACTTCTTTTCCATCACGCATTGCAGCGGATGCTGGTGCTTGCGGGCGAAATCCATCACCTGCGTCACCTTGGTCTCGGCGATCTCGTAGGTGAACACGCCGCACTCCCCGATGCCATGATGATGGACGTGCAGCATGATCTTGGTCGCGGCTTCGACGTCCTTGTTGAAGAACTTCTCCAGCACGTGAACGACGAACTCCATCGGCGTGTAGTCGTCGTTCAGGATCAGCACGCGGTACAGGTTCGGCCGCTTGGTCTTGGGCTTGACCTTGGTGATGACCGAAGTGTTCGGACCCGAGGGGGTGCCCGAACGGTTCTCGTCGTTGCTCATGCGAGGAGCGTCGGCAGCGGCTGGCGCGGACAGGTCGAGGCTGGAAGTCAATTGCGGCATGGCACAGGCGTTCAAATTCCCCACGGAAGCGAATGGCGGTGACCGCGCGACCCCGTCCTTCGGAGCCTGGCGCAGGCGCACCGCCTTGTTGGATCGCCGCTCCCGACAAATCCGGCACAAGCCGGATCGCTCGCCAGCAATATGGCCCTGCCCCCGGCCCGCCGCAAGCACGCGGGGGATCCGGCCCATGCGGTCGCAGCAGTCCCGATTCCCGGTCCGGGCGATCCTGATCAGGTTAATCAATCCGGAGCGATTTGACAAAAATTTCCGCCCGGCACGTTTGGAACGTGTTGACCAGGAACCCGGCCGTTAACCCGCCTGCGACGGTTTTCCGCAAAACGCTCCGTTTTTCTACGGTCCAATTTACCTGCCATTCAATGGCATGGCGCGAAATCGGGCAAAACACAGATTTCGGGGATCGTCATGTCTGGTCTGCGCCTCGTCAGCCGCCTTGGTCGACAACTCGCCCGTTTTGCAGCGGCCGAGCAAGGCAATGTCGCCGTGATCTTCGCCATTGCCCTGGTACCCGTACTGGGTTTTGTCGGCGCCGCGCTGGACTACAGCCGGGTCGTCCACGCACGCACCTCGCTGCAGGCTGCGCTCGATTCCGCAGCGTTGATGGTCTCCAAAGACCTCACCAACGGCATCATCTCGGAGTCCGAAATTGAGGCCAAGGCAAAATCCTATTTTAGCGGCCTCTATACGGGGCGCCCCGGTTTGGTCTCGACCACAGACATCCATGCCACCTACACCCCAAAGGATTCCAATGGAATGTCGAACGTCGTGGTCACCGGATCCGGCGCCATGCCGACCGATTTCATGAAGATCGCGGGCTATCCGACGCTTGGATACAACGGCAGTTCGACTGCGGCGTGGGGAAATACCCGCATGCGGGTGGCAATGGTCCTGGATAACACGGGATCGATGGCCCAGAACGGCAAAATGACGGCCATGCAAGCCGCGGCCAAGGACATGATCACCACCTTGTCCAACTACAACAAGCAGACGGGCGACGTTTACATCTCGATCATCCCGTTCTCAAAGGACGTCAATGTCGGCACGACCAACGTCGGTGCCTCATGGATCAATTGGACCGAATGGGAGGCAGAGCCTCCGATCCTGGTCAACAACAAGTCCAGCAGCTTCAACTCCGCCGTGGGCGGATCGGACTGCCCCTTTTCGTACTATACCCACGGCTTTGTCTGCACGGACCGGCCGGCCACATTGAGCGGCGCCAACACCACCAGCAAGATACCGTCGACCGGCACCTATGCCGGGTACATCTGCCCGAGCAGAGACAATGGCAGCAAGATCTCAGGCAAGTCCGGCATCTACTACAACGGCTGCTACACCACCGCCACCGGGGCGAGCGCAAGCTGCGGATCGAGCACGAGTTGCACCTGCACAGGGAGCGGCTCGGGCAAGATCTGCCATCTGTGGCGCGGTGACGGCACCACGACAACGGCTGCGGCAGCGCCGGGTCACAACACCTGGACCGGCTGCGTGAACGACCGTGATCAGGACTATGACACCAAGAACTCCGCCCCCGGTTCGAGCAGCGGGAGCCCCTCCTCGCAGTTCTATGCCGAGCAGTGGTCGGGCTGCCTTCCGGCCACCGTGTTTCCGATGAGCGATCAGTGGCAGACGCTCAAGGATCAAATCACGGCGATGTCGCCGAGCGGCAATACCAACCAGGCCATTGGTCTTGCCTGGGGTTGGCAATCCCTCAGCACGACCAACCCGCCGATCGCGGCACCGGCCAAGGCCAGCAACTACGTTTACAAGGATTATATCGTGCTGCTGTCTGACGGCTTGAATACCCAGAACCGCTGGAGCAACTCCCAGTCCACCATCGACGCCCGCCAGGCGATCCTTTGCGATAATATCAAGGCGGACAAGTCAAACCCGGTCACGATCTTCACGATTCAGGTCAACATCAACAATGCCGACGCGAAATCTCAGGTACTGGAGAATTGCGCGACCGGCGGGAACTTCCAAATGATAACGAGTTCCTCTCAGACTTCGGACGCGTTCAAGAATATTCTGACGCAGATTTCCAAGCTGCGCGTCGCGAAGTAATCCGATCAACATCCGCAAATGAAAGCCCGGCCAACTCGGCCGGGCTTTTGCTTTCAGGCGCGTAGCAGCGCGTCAGTTCGCGGCCGGGGTGAACTTCGACACGATGGTCTCGACCGGCTTGAACGCCTGCTTGGCGAGGTCGCTGTAGAGGCCGGCGATCTTCTGCGATTCCGCAACGAAGGTCTCATAGCTGGAACGGGCAAAATCGGTCTGCGCTTCCATGGCCTTGTCCAGCGACTTCACGCCGGAAAGCTTCTCGACGAAGGACTTGGTGTCTTCGAACGACTTCTTCGTATAGTCGCCATAGGCGCTGGCGATCGCCTGGAGGCCGTGCTGCACCGAGGTCGCGGAGGCAACGCACTGCTCGAACTGCTCTTTCCCGTAGTTCTGAAAGTCTTCAACCTTGAACATGTCGGAATCCTTTTCCCTGGCTCGCGTCGGGAAGCCCCGGCTCCCTGACTGTGCCCATAATTAGTGCAACGCACAATAAAGTCAACAATCTTGTGCGGCGCACAAAAACTAGATGCAAATCGCAGAGATTCCCGGGGTTTCCCGCAAGGGTTCCTTAAGCTTTTGGAAACCGCGGACCCCTACCCTGATTCCCTGGACGTGTTCACTTCCGCGAGCGGCCAAAAGCCGTTTGAGAACACCACCTTAGCCAGAACAGCGGCTCGGGTCCAACGTCCCCCGCGGCCAACACCAGCGGAGGGACAGCCTGAGCAGGTAATGATCCCGGACCATTGGGCACAATTTCGCCTCACGGGCCGGTGATCAAGTCAGAAACGGGGACGGGGTTCCATGCTTCGTAAAAACTTGTCTTCCTCGCGCTTGGCGCGGGTTGGCGTTTTCGGGCTGCTTACGGTCACCACCGCAGTCATTTTCACCACCGATGCAGCCGAGGCGCGGCGCCATCGCCGACACCATGCGCACCACCGGGTCCAGCGCGATGTGTCCGAGAGCGCCAGCCAGAAATTCGCGTCCATCATCGTCGACGGCAATTCCGGCGCGGTGCTGCAGGCAACAAGTCCTGACGGGATCCGCCATCCGGCCTCGTTGACCAAGATCATGACGCTCTATCTGCTGTTCGAGCGCCTCGAATCCGGCAAGATGAAGCTCGACACCGAGATGCCGGTGTCCCAGCACGCCGCCGATCAGGATCCGACCAAGCTGAATCTGCGTGCCGGCCAGACCATTCGCGTCGAGGACGCGATCAAGGGCCTCGTCACCCGCTCAGCCAACGACGCTGCGGTGGTGATCGCGGAAGCGATCGCCGGAGACGAAGACGACTTCGCCCAGATGATGACGCGCAAGGCGCGCTCGCTCGGCATGTCCAGGACGGTCTACCGCAATGCCAACGGCCTTCCCAACGACGAGCAGGTCACGACCGCGCGCGACCAGGCCACGCTCGGTCGCGCCATCCAGGAGCGTTTCCCGCGCTACTATCGCTATTTCGCGACCTCAACGTTCAATTGGCGGGGACAGTCGATCCGCAACCACAACCACCTGCTCGGCAGCGTCGAGGGCGTGGATGGCATCAAGACCGGCTACACCCGCGCCTCCGGCTTCAACCTCGTCACCTCGATGCGCCGCGGCAACCGCCACCTGATCGGCGTTGTGCTCGGCGGCCGCAGCGGCGGCTCGCGCGACGCCATCATGCGCAACCTGCTCGCGGAGAACCTCGAGAAGGGTGCGACCGTCCACACTGTCGCCGCGGTCACGGAGCGCAACGGCGCCGAGGCCAATACCAACGTCGCCGATGCGTCGGATGCTCCCCGCTCCGCCCCGCAGGTCCAGGCCGGCGCGGCTCCTGCTCCCGAGGCTGCCCCGTCGCGCCTTGCCGCGCGTCTGTCGACGCTGGCCGCCGCGACTGCCGCGATGCCGCCGGCTCAGCACCGATCTGATGCCAACAAGCCCGAAGTTCGGCCGACGGAGTCCAAGGTCGAGCCTGCACCGCTCACCAATGGCGTGATCTCGAGCCAGCCGCTCTCCATCATCCCCGGCTCGTCCGAGCCGATGAAGCCGGTTCGGGTCAAGACGGTTCAGGTCAAGGCCGGCGCCGTGAAGGTCGCCTCCGCCGCCCCGGCCCAGGTTGGCGTCCAGGTCGCGCCGCCGGTCACCAGCACCATCCCGCCCCGTTCCGAGGTCGCGGAAACCTCCGGCGCCGTCGTCGCCAGGGCGGATCTCGTCAACAAGCCGGAGGCGGCGAGTCAGCCGGAAGCGCCGAAGGCCGAGATTGCCCGCACCGAACTGCCGCGGCAGCCGGCCGGCTTCGGCACCGGCAACGGCATCCTCGGGGTGCTGCCCGCCGCAACCGCCGCTGCGCCCGCTCCCGCCGCTCCGAAGCTCGCGTCCGCCGATCCGGCGCCGCAGCCGATCCAGATGAGCGCCACCACCAAGCCGGTCGTCACCCACAGCGGCTGGATCGTCCAGGTCGGCGCGCTCGAGAGCGAGAACGAAGCTCAGCAGCGCATCGACGCCGCCCGCAACTCGGCCCGCGGCCTGCTCAGCAAGGCTGACCCATTCACCGAGCCTGTTGTCGCCAAGGACAATCGCAAGCTCTACCGCGCCCGCTTCGCCGGGCTCGAGCGCGACCAGGCCGAAGCAGTCTGCCGCACCTTGAAGCGTGCCGAGATCTCCTGCATCACCGTTCGCAACTGATCTCCATCTCCGTTGCAGGCCAAATGCCCGCGCCTTGCGCGGGCATTTTCGTTTTGGAGATGCGGTGATGCCGAGGCTGTTCACGACAAGGCCGTTGCACGACAACCTCTCGTCAAGGATTTACGGTTAAAACTTTACTCAAGGGATCGACCACGCCGACAAGGCGGGCGGCGGCAGACAGAGCAAACAGAGCTCACGCGGTACGGGCGTTTGTAGCGTGGTGCCGGAGTTAGCCGTTATGCGTGCGAAGCAGAGTATCCTTGGCCTCGTTTACCCGGGCAGCGAGATACGTCGAGCCCCCCTGGTCGGGATGGAGTTTCTTCATCAGGGACTTGTGCGCCCGGCTGATGTCGTCGCGCCCCGCCCCCGGCTGCAGGCCAAGGATCTGATAGGCTTCCTCCGCCGTCATTTTGCTGCTCGCCGCCGTGCGACGCTGCCGCCCTGCCGCATCGCCCTGCGCGTTTTGACGCCAAGCGGGAAACCGGCGGTCCAGATAGCTTTCAAGTAAGGCCACGCTCTCGGCGTCGAACGTCGGGACCATCGCCAGCAGGCCAGCGAGATCGAACTGGTCGAGACTGCGCCCGGCGTGAGGTCCCGCGACGATCTGGCCTGAAAGCTGGCCGGAGTCGTGGTCGAGCCGCATGTCCAGGAATTGCGAGCGCACCCGCGAGGCCTGCCCAGACGGGCGCGTCGCACCACCGCCGAACAGTCCGCCGATGTTGCCGAAGCCGGCATTCGCCAATGGCGTCCAGCCGAGCAGCCCGGCGCCAAAAATTCCGAGCGGGATTGCCACCGCCAGCTCGCCGCGCAGGCCCGTGAAGGCCGCGACCGCCAGCGCCAGCACGCCGCCGCCGAACTTGATGGTGCGCGCCAGCACCGCCGGATTGGCGGAGCGGAACATCTGGAGCAGCAGGTAAAGCGTGATAACGGCGACAACGCCGGCGATCAGGGTCATGGCCGGAATATAGTCGTCCTCTTGTCAAAAAGCATGGCGTCCACCGCCGCAACTCGCGCCGGCCTGGTCGCTACTTCATCTGGCTGATCAGCTTCGCCGCCCCGCTCACGCTTCCAGCCAGCTTCAACAACGCTTCGCGTCCGCCGGCGGCATAGGCCGCAGCCGCCCGCAACAGCTCGCGCAGCTGCGCCGCCGCACCGGGATCGAACCTGCACCAGGCACCGCCAGTCAGGCGCGCGATCTCGCGGAAGGCCCGCTCGGCGACCGCGTCATGGCCTTCCTGAAACACGAACACGGGCACCTTGAGCATGCCGAGCTCGCCGGCCTTGGCGCAGAGCTCGTCGATTTCTTCCTCCATGGCATCGCCGACGAAGACCACGGCCCGCACGCCGGATGCGACCGCCTCGCGCCGGGCCTCGCTCAGCACCTTGCCGATCTGGGTATCGCCGCCGCGGCAATCGATCTTGCTCATCAGCGCCGCCAGCTTGGCGCTGTCGGAGATCCAACCCGTCGCGCGGCACTCGTTGAGGCCGCGATAGTAGACCAGCCGGATGTCGAGACTGCCGAGCGCCGCGGTCTCGCGAAACATGTCGGCCTGGAGCGCGCAGGCCATGTCCCAGGTCGGCTGCCGGCTCATCGTCGCATCCAGCGCAAAGATCAGCCGTCCCTTCGCGCCCGGTGCATGCGGTGACAGTGCCCGCGCCCTGGCAACGAAGGCGGCGATGTCCTCCGAGGTCGAGGTCCTCGCTTTCGGCAGCGCGCCGTCTGCTTGCGCCGAGACGGCATCGCGACCGCGCGGTTTGATAGGTTCGCCCGACATCCCTGCTCTTCACCTTGCATGAGCAGATAATGTGGTCAGCGCGTGCGGTCCGGTCAATGTGTAAAGCCTCCGCGGGCGGAGGCCGGCGGAGGCTTTGAAGATCGGTATCGGACTTTCAGAAAGCCGTCAGCTAAAGCCGTCAGCCCTTGGCGGGCCCCATCAGGGCAACCGGACCGGGCTCGAGGATCTTGGGCGGGGACGACTGCGTGTCGACCGGCGCCACCTCGCTGTCCGTCGCGCTCAGGAACTTGTCGAGCATGCCCTGGATCGAGTTCTTGGCCACGTCCGGGCCGGTGTCGCGCATGTCGTTGTGCTGGAATTCGGTCTTCACGACCTGGATGCCGGCCTTCTCGCACTCCTCGTCCGTCGGGATCACGCCCGCATCGGCCTTGAACTGCGGATCGGTGGAGCGGAACGACAGGATCTTGAACTTGCCGGCGGTGACGAAGGGCACGCGCAGATTGTCGAGCGTGACGACTTTCTTGACCTCATCCGGATACTGTTTGGCGAAATACATGGTGATGTCGCCGCCCATGGAGTGGCCGACCATCGTCACCTTGTCGTAGTCGGCGTTGGGCTGAACCTTCTTCATCTCCTGCATGGCGAGATGGATGTTGGCGACGCCGCGCAGGATCTGCGGCAGCCGGCCGACATAGAGCTCGCCGGGCTTGGTCACCATCGGAGGATCGGTCGGCAAGTCATGCTGCGGGCTCACGACCATGTAGCCGCGGGCAGCGAAGATGTTGGCGAGGAAGCCGTACTCGGTGTTCTTGACGGTGTTGCCGTGGTTGATCACGGCGACCGGCAGCGTGATCATGCCGGCATTGGCCTGCATTTCCTTGTCACGGCGCACCGCGATATGGACGGGCACCGGACGGTTGTCGCGCGAGGCATCATAGAAGGTGACGGTCTCATGCTTGATCGCCCACTTGCTCGCCGTGAAATAGGCGACGCCGCAGAGAGCACTGACCGAAACAAGAACGGCAATTCCACGCTTCATTTTCGTCCTCAGCCTCAGGCGTTAGCAGCCTGAATCCCTGTTGAAAATCGTGTTCTTCCGGGGCTCTTCGGCCCCTTGTCGCCTATTCCCTAATATATGTCACAGGAGCGTGACAGGAAGGCTAAATATTGTAAGCCGGCAGCCCTTTCATTGTGCGTCGCACACGTTTCGTAAGCACCCCATCCTCATACCGCTACGTCTGGGTGCAGGTTACTATTCGACGCAACCGGTCTCGATCGGGTTCGATTTCGCAGTGGACGTAGGATGAAAACGCGCCGGGCGCGGGCCGGGTTCCCGCGCCAAGTAGTCGCCCGGTTCGGCTGGAAGTAGCGCTATACCGCGACGTCAGGCGCCGAGGATGTCGTGGACCTCGAGTGGCTTGTCGACTTGGCTGAACCACTCCGCCCGGTTGGCCGCACGGCGACGGCCGCGCTCGTCGAGCGGCAGCTTGAGCTGGCGGAGCAGGCTCGTCACCTCCTCCCGCGCGGTGAGATGGCCGAGATTGGGCCGCATGCCGAGCGTGGCCTCATCGATCTCGTCGAGTGCGGTCAGGCCGCGCGGAAAAAATTCGCGGTAGACGACGCGTTCGGCGAAGCCATCGACGTAGCGGAAGCCGAGCCGCAGCGACAGATCCTTCAACCCCTCGGCGACCAGCTGCTTGTTGCGGGAGCCGAGCATGGAGAGGCGGTTGCGCACGACGATCCAGTCCGTGGTCGCGCCGTCGAGCTGGCGGCGCTTGCGTCTGACGTCGCGCACCATCTCGGCATAGTGGCTCTCGCCCGTCACCGCGTAGCTCGCGGGATCGACGGTGCCGAGCACGTCGAAATCGAGAAAGCTGTCGTTGATCGGTGTCACCAGGGTGTCGGCCATCGAATGGGCAAGCCGCATCAGATAGCTGTCGGTGCCGGGCGTATCGATCACGATGAAGTCGAAGCTGCTCTCGACCGCCGAGACCGCCTCCATGAACTGCTGGAACTCGGAATTCTCGTTCTCGGCGATCTGCATGGTCTCGCCGAGCTTGATGCAGCGATGCACCGGCAGCTCGAGGTCGAGCTTGGTGCGGCGGGCCCAGGCGGCGCGGTTGTCGATATAGCGGGTGAAACTCTGCTGGCGGCAGTCGAGGTCGACGGTGGCGACCCGCTGGCCGGCCTTCAGAAGCGCAATGGCAATGTGCAAGGCGGTGGTCGATTTGCCGGAGCCGCCCTTCTCGTTGCCGAGCACGACGACATGCGCCGCGCCGGATTGGCCTTGGCTAGCCTGCACAAGCATAGCGATCCTCAACACCCCTAACGAATATCTTCGAGTTGGCCGTCTCTGCGGTCAAGTGAAATGCGTGACAGATAATGCAAATCGCAGCGCGCCCTGCTTCATCATGAATCGCGGCGCCGTGCTGCGTCTGTGTCCAGCCCACAATGTCGCGACGTCCTGCGCCACCTTGCGCGGGATGCTGTGCCGCATCCGGATGCATGGCGTCCACGATCGCCGCTTGTTAAGGTTAGCCGGTCGGGCGCGCTACGCGCTCACCTGCGCCGCTTCCCAATCCGTCGAGTCCTGATGTCAGCAAGCCCATTGATCGCCCGCACGGTCCCCGCCCTGCGACGCGCCGTCGACAATCTCCGCAAGCGAAAGGCCACGATCGCACTGGTCCCGACCATGGGGGCCCTCCATGACGGGCATGTGTCGCTGGTTCGCCTCGCCAAGCGCCGCGCCAGCCGCGTCGTGGTGTCGATCTTCGTCAACCCGACTCAGTTCGCCCCGACCGAGGATTTTGGCGCCTATCCGCGCACCTGGAAGGCCGACATCGCCAAGCTCGCCGCCGAGGACGTCGACATCGTCTGGCACCCGGGCGTCGAGGCCATGTATCCGGAGGGCTTTGCCACCCGCATCGTGCCGGAAGGGCCGGCGCTGGCCGGCCTCGAGGACCGCTTCCGCCCGCACTTCTTCGGCGGGGTCGCCACCGTCGTCGGCAAGCTGTTCACGCAGTGCCGGCCGGATTTTGCGATCTTCGGCGAAAAGGACTTTCAGCAGTTGCGGGTGGTGACGCAGATGGCGCGCGACCTCGACCTCGGCGTCAAGGTCATCGGCTCCCGCACCGTGCGCGAGCGCGACGGGCTCGCGATGTCCTCGCGCAACGTCTACCTCTCGCCCGAGGAACGCCAGACCGCCATTGTCCTCTACCGCGCCATGAAGGAGAGCGCCGGGCGCATCCGTGCCGGCGATTCGATCGCGCCGGCGATGGCCGGCGGTGCGGAGATGATCAAGGCGGCCGGCCTGGTGCTCGACTATTACGAGGTCCGCCATGCCGAGACGCTGGCACCGGTCACCTCGCGCAAGGACGGCCCCCTGCGGATCCTGGTCGCGGCCAAGCTCGGCACCACCCGGCTGATCGACAATATGGCTGTTTAGAGCAGTCCGAGGTCACGCAGCTCGCGCCGCATCGGCTCCGGCATCGCCGCAATCGAGCCGGCCGCGGACTTGCCGAGATCGGCCGGCACGGAATCGTCGGCCAGATAGCGCCAGCCCTGGAACGGGCGCATCGGCCGCGGCGAGACCGAGATCACCTTCGGCTGCATCACGATCCGGCAGCGCCCGATGCCGTCCTTGTCGCGGAACGGCTCGATGCCGATGATCTTTTCGCGCGCGGCAATCTCGCCCTTGATCACCCAATAGAGCGAACCGCCGGCGAGGATTTCGGCGTCGCGCTTGGGCACCATGCGGGTGATGTGGATGTGATGTTGCGGCAGACCCTTCTTCTTGGCGGTCTGCATCCGTTCGGCCACCCACTCCTTCAATTCCTTGACGGAGTCGCAGCCGACGGCGAGCTTGATCAGATGGAGTGGCATGCCCAAGCATTAGCCGGGCAGCCACGCATTTGGAATGCCGATCTACTCGTTATCCGCAGCCGCGGGAGCAGCCGTCGACGCCGGCGGAGGCGCAAGCGGAACCGGTGCAGCGGGAGCACGCGCAGCCTTTGGAGCCGGCGGCGGTTTCTTGGCGGCCGGTGCCGCAGGCGCTGCGGCCTGTGCCGAGGTCGCGGCCGGCGCACGCGGTGCCGCATTTGCGGCCGGCGCCGCCTGGCGCGTCGCCGCAGTGGGCGGCTCCGGATTCATGATGCTCACCGGCGGCGTCGACGAAGCGCTCGGGAACTCGGCATTGGTGGGCTTGCCGGTCGGCACCGACGGCGGCAGCCCGGCAAGCGCAGCAGTGGCCGGCATCGCCGGCGCTGTTGCGGGCGTGTTCCAGGTCGGCGCATAGCGCGCGACCAGCGTGTCGTAGAGATGGGAGTCCATGTTGGCGGCGATCTGCTGCTGGTCGGTCAGCGAGCGGAACGCGGCGCAATCGAACTGCGTGCAGCCGTCGCGCACGATCAGCACATGCGCGACAAGGCCGTAGCGATCACGCTCGAGCGACTTGCGCAGCACCTTCATGTCGAGTGTCAGGCTCTTCTCGACCGTGGCGGCGTCGCCGAGCGCGGTCAGCCGGTCGATCCTGGCGGCCGTATAGGAGACGGCCGCAGCCGCTGCGTCAGGCGCGCCGAACAGCGCCTTCTCGCAGCCAGCGGCGACGGCATCGCCGGCGAGATCGTCGAGACAGGACAGCGCCGGCAGGCTCGCCATCACGGCACCTTGCGCGCGCGCTTCGGCTGGAGCGGACTGCGCGTCCGGTCCATAGACGCGCACGGTGGCTGCCCCGGCGATCGCGATGGACAGCAGCGTAATGACGGTCA
The DNA here is from genome assembly GCF_018130245.1 of Bradyrhizobium sp. SZCCT0231. Lineage (GTDB taxonomy): Bacteria > Pseudomonadota > Alphaproteobacteria > Rhizobiales > Xanthobacteraceae > Bradyrhizobium > Bradyrhizobium japonicum_F. Next base: position 149,293 of record NZ_JAFCKP010000013.1, on the reverse strand, counting down.
GCGCCCCATTGGCGACCGATCTGTCGGCGCGCGGCAGCGTGATCAGGAGGATCAATCCGAAGAATCCGACAGCCGCCAGCGTCATCCACATCGGCAAGGCCGGCGAACGCCAGATTTGGTCGAGCGAAGTGGCCCATGCCCAGTTCATGCGCGACGTCCCCTCACGCGAGCAAAGAGCGGATGGTCAAGCGAGCACCGCGAGTCGGCAACTGCCCCCGCCCACCTTGCGAAGGTGAAGCGGGCCTTTTGACGGCGGCAGGACACAAATCCCTGATGGCACGAATGCGCGGGTGCGGTCAGCCTTCAGGTGAGCGCGAGCTGACTTTCCTTGGCGACGCGCTCAAAGGCTTCGGTCGAGCTCTTGATCCGGTACTGGCAGTCGTCGCCTTCGGTCGGCAGCAGACGGATGATCTCGTACGAACCGCTGGCAGCGGGGCGCGCGACGTTGCTGGCCGTGAACAGGACGCGCGATCCCACGGGAAATTTGTGCTTCAACACCCTCTCCATTACTCAAACAGCGCCTGCCTCGCCCAGTGTCCCACTGCGATGGCCGGCCGGAAACCCGGGCGGTTGTATAGCATGCGTCCTGCCGTTTTGGCCAGCGCCATGCCAGCATGGCAAGCGCTCAAATTTTGCAGCCATTTCAAAATGATAACGGGACAGCCAGCGGGCCGATGATACCATTGGAGCCGCCCGTTCTGCCGGCATGTCGCAGGCTGTGTCGCAGCTCCCGGGTCCCACGGCCTTCGCCCATTGCCGGCCTTAAGGGCCGCCGGCTGCCAGGCCGCCAGCGGCCCGGCCAGACCTGCGATCCAGACCTGCGATCAGGCGTCCTCGAACTTGGCGATGAGAAGCGTTTCGGCCAGCCCGTCGCGCGTCCATTCCTGGAATGCCGGCAACGCCATCATCGTCTCCATGTAGGCCTTGGTGTCCGGCGCCACCTCGATCGCATAGGTGCGGAAGCGGTGCACGACCGGCGCGTACATGGCGTCCGCCGCGCCGAAGCGGCCGAACAGGAACGGCCCCTTCGCGCCATAGCGGGTGCGGCACTCGCGCCAGATCTCCTCGATGCGCGCGATGTTGGCCTTGGCGTCCGCCGACAGCGCCACGGGGCGGATCGGCCGATGCAGGTTCATGCCGCATTCGTTGCGCAGAGCAGCGAAGCCGGAATGCATCTCGGCGCACACCGAACGGGCATGCGCGCGCGCGGCGACATCGTCGGGCCACAGCCTCACTTCCGGGTAGCGCTCGGCGATGTATTCGATGATGGCAAGCGAATCCCACACCGTGATGTCGCCGTCGACCAGCACCGGCACCTTGCCGGCGCGGCTGAAGGACAGGATCTGCTCCTTGTCCGCGGGATTGTCGGTGTAGAGCGGGATGAGCGTCTCCACGAACGGGATGTCGTTGGCGCGGAGCGCCAGCCAGGGCCGCATCGACCATGACGAGTAGTTCTTGTTGCCGATCGCGAGTTTCAGCGCAGCCATGTCACCAGTCCTTCCCGAGACGTCCTTGAGCGAGCTGCTTTTAGCGCCATCGCCTGCCGCCAATCAATCGTTGCTGCGCCGCGCCATGCATGGCAATCGTTGCGGTCCTTCAGGAGACAGACATGAGCAGGCATTGGGTCGATATCACCGCGGTCGGCTTCTTCATCATCGAATGGCTGGTCTATGCCCTGACGCTGGAGCACTCGGCCTATGGCCGTGACAGCCTGTCGGCGCGCATGAACCGCTATCGCGAGGTCTGGGTGCGCCGGCTGCTCGACCGCGAGACGCGCATGGTCGACATGCAGATCATGGCCTCGCTCCAGAGCGGCACCGCCTTTTTCGCTTCCACCAGCCTGTTCGCGCTCGGCGGCGCCCTGGCGCTGCTGCACGCCACCAACGACGCGATCACGATCCTGAGCAAGCTGCCGATCGACCTCAGCACCTCGCCCGCTTTGTGGGAGCTGAAATGCGTCGGCCTCGTGCTGATCTGCGTCTACGCCTTCTTCAAATTCGCCTGGGCCTATCGCCTGTTCAACTATGTCGCGATCCTGTTCGGCGGCATGCCGCCGGCTGACCGGCGCGACACGCCGGAGGCCGAAGCCCATGTCATCCGCACCTCCCGCCTGTTCGAATCCGCCGGCCGTCATTTCAACCGCGGCCAGCGCGCCTTCTTCTTCGCGCTCGGCTATCTCGGCTGGTTCGTCAGCCCGTGGGTGCTGTTCGTGACCACCGCAGCCGTGGTGGTCGTGACCTGGCGCAGGCAATTCGCATCCAGTGCATGGGCGGCGATGGCGCCGGAGGTCGTGGATGGTGGTGAGGGGATGAAGCGCGGTCATTGATCTCTCGTGTCCCGGACAAGCTGCAATGCGCAAGCATTGCAGCGCAGAGCCGGGACCCAGAGCAACACGGCACAATGCGGCGAAATGGGCCCCGGCTCTGCAGCGCACCGCTGAAGGAGCGCTGCGCTGCGTCCGGGGCACGAGAGAGGCGTGTGGTACACGCTCTCTCCTCCTCGTCATTGCGAGGAGCCCTTGCGACGAAGCAATCCAGAGTCTCTCCGCGGTGGGATTCTGGATTGCTTCGCTGTGCTCGCAATGACGGAGTATGAGGTGACAGCTTGGTTCTCCAAGTGACGCTGTCATTCCCCGCCTTGTGCGCAATCGCGCACTGGGGCGGGGAATCCAGTACGCCGCGGCCTCTCGATTCAATCACTACCGTCTCGGAGTACTGGATCGCCCGCCTTCGCGGGCGATGACAGCGAGTGTGGGGCTGCAGACGCGGCCTCACGTTCTCGCGGCTTAATTCGCCCGAGCTTTGCTTGATCTTTCCACCCTCGCGATGCGGAATATTTTCACGTTGATGGGTTGAGAGGGCGACACAGGGCGAGACCTGTAGCCCGGATGGAGCGCGAGTGTAATCCGGGAAAGTGCAAGACGCCGGGAGAGCGTGCCCCGGATTACGCTAACGCTCCATCCGGGCTACACGACCACACGCTATCCGCCAAAATCCTTCGGGCTGAACGGCAGGTCCAGCACCTTCCATTCCCCGTACAAATTGGCCGGCAGCATCTTGTAGGGCTGGCAGCTCTGCAGCGCGCTCATTGCGGACTTGACGATGGCCACGCCCTTCGCGGACGGCGGTGCCTCGATCAGGATGGGCTCGCGCGCCAGCGTGCCATCGGTGGCGAACACCGTGCGCAGCTTGACATGGACGTTGTCGGTCGGCGCGACCCCGGCGGGCAGCTTGGCGCAGCTTCGCAAATGACGACGAAGCGCGGCGATGACCTCGGCCGGCAGCTTGGCTGCGATCGAATCCTTGGCATCGCCGCCGTCGTCCTTGGGCGCGCCTTTCGGCTCGGGCGGCAATTCGGGCGGCAGGCCCAGCATGACGCCGTATTTGACGGTGACGTCCGGCTGGGGCGCCTGATAGGCCGGCGGCGGCGCAGCCTGCTGCTGCGGCATCGCCTGAGGCGGCGGTTGCGGCATTGGCTGAGGCTGAGCTTGCTGCGGCGGCGGTTGCGGCTGCACGTCGGCCTCGGGCTGCTTCGACGCCTGCGAGGGTTGCGGCTGTTTCTGCTGTGGCTCGGGCGAGGCCTGCGGTGATGGCGTTGGTGCAGCAGCCTGCTGCTTGGCCGCGGGCTTCGACGCTGCCTCCGCCTTGTCGGTGACATCCAGCTTCGGCAGTTTCAGGTCGGGAAGCGGCTCCGGCGGTTTCTCCTTCGCCTCTTCCTTCTCCTCGGCCTTGGCTTCCTCCTGCTTCACCTGCTCCGGCGTGACGATGTCGACCGTGACAGTCTCAGGCGGCGCGGCGTGAAACGGATGGACCTCGCTGATCACGATGATCAGCGCCACCAGCGTCAGATGCGCGATTGCCGACGCCGCAATATCCGTCCGTATGATCTTCCGCAGTTCCATCGACCGAACTTGGGTTGCCGTCGCGGTCCTAGCATACCCCGGGCCCCTCTCAATCCCATTTCGGGGCGAAGCCAAAGTCGGTCAGGCGTCCCCTGGGATTGGCGAGCGCGGCGATCCGGCTCATGTCGTCCTCCGAAAGCTCGAAATCGAAAATCTCGATATTCTCCGACAGGCGCTCGACGCGCGAGGTGCGCGGGATCGCAGCGACATTCTGCTGCACCAGCCAGCGCAGGCACACCTGCGCCGGGGTCTTGCGGTGGATGCGCCCGATCTCGGCAAGCGTCTGGTCAGTCTTGATGCGGCCCTTGGCGATCGGGCTGTAGGCGACCAGCGCGAGGCCGTGCTGGTCGCAGGCCGCCCTCACCTTCGCCTGGTCGAGATAAGGGTGATATTCGACCTGGTTGCAGACCAGCGGCTCCGGCGAGGCCGCCACCGCCTGCTCGATCAGCGCCACCGTGAAATTGGAAACGCCGATATGGCGGGTCAGCCCCATGCGCTTCGCATGCGACAGCGCGCCCAGCGTCTCCGCCAGCGGCACGTGGGGATTGGGCCAGTGCAGCAGCAACAGATCGACCGAGGGGAGCCGCAAACGGGCGAGGCTCTCCTTGACCGAGCGCTCGAGATCGTGGGGCGCGAAATGGTTGGTCCAGACCTTGGTGGTGAGGAAGACGTCGTCGCGGCGCACGCCGGAGGCGCGCAGGCCGTCGCCGACCTCGCGCTCATTCTCGTAGACCTGGGCGGTGTCGATGTGGCGATAGCCGAGCCGCAGCGCCTGCTCGACCACGCGGGCGCAGGTGCGCCCTTCCAATTCCCAGGTCCCGAGCCCGATCGCCGGGATCCTTGCGCCATTGGCCTCGACGAACAGCATGAGGAATCCTCTCTGCTACGCAGCCCCGGTCGACATTATGGACCTCGTCCGCGATGGTTGCCAACGGACGCCAGTGCTATCGGGACGGATATTCAGGGCAATGCTAACAGGAGGTTCGCACCAGGCTTCAGGCCTTGACGTCACGCCTTTTCGTCACGCCTTGGCGAGCGCCTGGAACACGGTGTCGGGCGCATGCGCGATCACCGCGAGCAGCGCGCGGGCCGGGCCGCGAGGAGCGCGCTTGCCCTGCTCCCAGTTGCGGATGGTCTCGACGGGCACGCCGAGCTTGGCGGCGAACTCCATCTGGGTCAGGCAGGCGCGGCGCCGCAAATCGCGCACCGCGAGCGGGCCGGTATCTGCCGGCGCGGCATTGGCCGTCGGCTGGACCGGAAATTCCTGCCCATCCCGCAATTCGACGATCCGTCCGTCCGCCTTCAGCCGCAACCGCATGCCCATTCCCCCAAGCACAGGCGATGATGCGGCAGGTCGCTTAAGTTCGGATTAAAGATAGGAGGTCTCGCGCCCCGGACGCCATCAGCGCGTTTACGCGCGTCTTCGACGCGCTATGGCAGCGCTTCTTCGGCGGTGCGCCGCAGAGCCGGGGCCCATCTCTCGGCGACATTCGCGTGGCGTTCGGGGTCCCGGTTCTGCGCAGCAACGCTAAAGGCGTTGCAGCGCGCCCGGGACACGAGAGTGAGGGGCCGCTACTTCAACCCGAACCAGAGCGTCGCAATCCCGAGGAAGGAGAAGAAGCCGACCACATCGGTCACGGTGGTCACGAAGGTGCCCGACGCCACCGCCGGGTCGGCCCGCACGCGCTCCAGCGCCATCGGGATCAGGATGCCGCCGAGCGCGCCGGCGACGAGGTTGCAGATGATGGCGAGCCCGATGACGATGCCGAGGCCCGGGATCTTGAACCAGGCGACCGCGGCAATGCCCGTGATCACGGCGAAGGCGAGCCCGTTGACGAGGCCGACCAGCGCCTCGCGCAGCACCACGCGCCAGGCATTGGAGGAGCCGAGCTCGCGCGTCGCCAGTGCCCGCACGGCCACCGTCATGGTCTGGGTCGCGGCATTGCCGCCCTGGCTCGCCACGATCGGCGCCAGCACCGCGAGTGCGACCATCTTCTCGAGCTGGCCCTCGAACAGGCCGAGCACGGAGGACGCCAGGAACGCGGTGGCGAGGTTCACCAGCAGCCAGTTGAAACGGCCGCGGGCGATGGTGAGAAACGTGTCCGACAACTCTTCGTCGCTGGTGACGCCGCCGAGCGCCTTGAGGTCCTCGTCCGCCTCCTCCTCGATGACGTCGACGACGTCGTCGACGGTGATGACGCCGACGAGGCGGTCCTGGGTGTCGAGCACGGGTGCGGCGACGAGATTGTACTTGCCGAACATGCGCGCCACCTCTTCCTGGTCCTCCAGGACGGAGACGCGGCGGCGGTCCTCGTCGGTGAGCTCGGTCAGCGCCACCGGCCGGCGCGTGCGCAAGAGCACGTCGAGCGGCACCGCGCCCTGCCAGTGCTGGTCCTTGTCGACGACGTAGATCTCGTAGAAGCGGTCGGGCAGGTCCGGCGTCTCGCGCATGTAGTCGATCGCCTGGCCCACGGTGAAATCCTGGGGCACGGCGATGAACTCGGTCTGCATCCGGCGGCCCGCGGAGTTCTCCGGGTACAGCAGGCTGCGCTCGAGCGCGACGCGCTCCTTGAGCGGCAGCTTCTCGAGGATCTCCTCCTGCTCCTCGGCGTCGAGGGTTTCCAGGAGCTCGACCGCATCGTCGGATTCGAGCTCGCGGACGCCCTCGGCGACCGTCTCCGGCGGCAGCTCCTCGAGGATCTCCTCGCGCACGGCCTCGTCGACCTCGTTCAGCGCCGAGAAGTCGAAATCACGGCCGGTGAGCTCGACGAGGCGGACGCGGTCGTCCGGCTCGAGGGCGCCGATCAGATCGCCGAGATCGGCCTCGTGCAGCTCCGCGACGCAGGCACGCAGCGCCGCACTGTCGCCGGCCTCGATCGCACGGGCAATTTCCTCGACGAATTCGTGCCTGATATCGCCGTCTTCATTGCGCATCGGCACGTGGTCGAGTACCGAATCCGCAGCGGATGGGGCAACGTCCATATGTTCGTCCATGGCGCGCCTCGCCGTTTGACAGATTGGAACGAATGAGCTGAGCTGACGGTCAGGCAATACCCACAAGGCAACTCGGAGCGCAATGACAAAGATGCTGCGACTGAGGTGGACCTCGACCATGGCGGGCGCCCTCGTCGCGGCTGTCATCGGCATCGCCCCGACGGATGCCGCCGAGTGCACGCGCAAGGACGCGCTCGGCACCTCGCGCATCCTCAGCGTCGACGCCAAGACCTATCCGCGCGTCGGCGTGAAGAGCTTTCCGCAGACGCTGCCGCTGGCCGATCGCGAGGTCGTGCTGACCTTCGACGACGGGCCGAACCCGCCGACGACGTCGAAGGTGCTGGCTGCGCTGGCGCAGGAGTGTGTGCGCGCGACCTTTTTCCTGATCGGCCAGCACGCCTCGCAGCATCCCGACATGGTCAAGCGCATCGCCCGCGAGGGCCACACCATCGGCCATCACTCCTTCTCGCATCCGCTCATGGCGCATATTCCATTCGAGAAGGCCACGGCCGACATCGACCGGGGCATCGCCGCAGACGAAACGGCGCTGCACGGAACCTCGACGACGCCACCCTCGACGCCGTTCTTCCGCTTTCCCTATTTCGAGTCGACACCAGCGCAGCTCGACCTGCTCCAGTCGCGCGGCATCGTTGTGTTCGGGGCCGATTTATGGGCCAGCGACTGGGAGGAGATGACGCCGGAGCAGCAATTGAAGCTCGTCACCGAGCGCCTCGCTGCGAGCGGCAAGGGCATCATCCTCTTCCACGACAACAAGGCGCGCACGGCCGCAATGATGCCGGCCTTTCTGCGGTATCTGAGGGAGAACCGCTATCGGGTGGTCCACATCGTACCGGCGGGCACATTGCAGAAGCACGCCGACGCGCGCTGATGCCGGAATGTCACGCCAGGGCAAAATGGGGTGATTTGGGACCCATTAACACTCTGTTCATGCTACCCCGTGCAAATATGAGGGCGGCTACGGCTGAACCGTTTTGGGCCATCTCCGACCTATCTAGGCGCCAATTGCATGGGGGCAGACGAGGTTCATGATCGGAAGTAGCGTTGTTCTGCGGACGCGATCGTGGATCGTCCTTTGTCTGGGAATGCTGACCGTCGGTTCGCCGGCCGCGCTCGCGGCCGACTGTCCCGGCCACCCCGACGCCCTTGGCACCTCCCGCACCCTCGTTGTCGATCCGCGCGAGCATCCCCTGATCGGCACCATGCAGTACCGCGAGACGCTGCCGCTGAAGGACCATGAGGTCGTTCTGACCTTCGACGACGGTCCGATACCGAAATATTCCAACCAGGTGCTCAAGATCCTCGCCGACGAATGCATCAAGGCGACCTTCTTCATCGTCGGCAACCAGGCCAAGGCCAATCCGGAAGGCGTGCGCAAGCTGGTCGCGGCGGGCCACACCGTCGGCACGCACAGCATGGACCATCCGCTGACCTTCGACCGGATGCCGATCGAAAAGGCCGAGGCCGAGATCAACGGCGGAATCGAATGGACCTCGGCGGCGATGACCGATCCGTCCCAGCTCGCCCCGTTCTTCCGCATTCCCGGCCTGATGCGCGCCGAGGGCGTCGAGAATTATCTGATCTCGCGCGGCATCCAGGTCTGGAGCGCCGACTTCCCGGCGGACGACTGGCGGCATGTCTCGTCCGACCGCGTCTACCAGCTCGCCATCCAACGGCTGGAGGCCAAGGGCAAGGGCATCCTGCTGCTGCACGACATCCAGGCCCGCACCGTGGCGGCGCTGCCGAAGATCATCCGCGACCTCAAGGCGCGCGGCTATCGCATCGTGCATGTGGTGCCCGCGACGGCCGAGCGGCCGGCGACGCCCACCACCCAGGTCGAATGGCTGCTGCATCCGCCGACGGAGACGACGCCGATCGCACGCTGGCCGCGCGTGCCGAATTTCGTTTTCGCGCAGGCCCGGATGCTGCCGGCGCCCGCGGCTGCCGACCTCAATGCCCAGGCCGAGCATCAGCCGCTGCTGCCGCTCCGGACCATGGCGCAGGCCAATGTCGCGGCCACCCTGCCCGTGCCCGGCCGCGCGCTCTTTACGATCCCGGAAGGCTCGGTCGAGGTGCTGCTGTCCACCACCCTGTCGCGGCGCGCCGCGACGCGGCTGGCGATGGCGGCCGAGAGGCCTCATCCCGCCAAGGACAAGGCAGCCCAGGGCAGAGCAGCAAAGGGCAAGACAGCCAGGCTGCAGGGGCGGCGTACGGCCCATGCGGCGCCGGCGGCACCGGATCATGCCGCGCAGCCGATCGACATTGCACCCAAGGGCACTGCACCCAAGGGGGCGGTCTCCAAGAGCGCCGCCTCCAAGAGCGCGGCGCCCCGTCCGACCCGCGTCGCCAGCCTGAAGAAGCGCGCTTAAGCCCTCACTGCCGCATGATTGCGGCGACGCAGAGCAGCACGATCAGCGCCAGGAAAAACAGGTCCATATAGGACTTGAGCTCGCCGTCGCGCCGCAGCCGCGCAACGTCGGCGACGACCTGCTTGCGCGCCGAGGTTCCGCCCGAATCGTTGATCGGAGCCTGAAGCCGCTTGGTTTCGGCCTCCAGCTTCTCGATCTTCTGGAAGAAGTAGAACGCGCGCAGCGTCGAGGCCGCGCGCATGGCGGCATAGATCAGCACCAGGATCGCGATGATCGCCCGGTTCTGATATTTCTCCATGAAGTTCAGGCTGAAATAGACCATCGCCATGAAGGCGAAGTTGGTGAAGAAGCGATAGACGAAGCTAAGAAAGACCATGCGCGCTCGAGCCTTGAGGGTAGCGCAATCGGATCGTTGCGCGTACGGGATCAGGGGCCAAGCCGGAACAGCCGGCCTGGATGCCGTGCAGGCCCGTCTACGCCAAGTTTATTTCAACAAAGATACGATCGCCCCGCACCGGCCGCCTTTTAGCCACACGCGGCCATAATGCAAGCCGGAGTGCGCCGCCGGTCTATGGCGACACCGGCAGCCGCAACGGCTCAATGGCGATTTGGCCGAAGTCGCGATAGACTGGCGACCTGCCGCCAGATCTGGGGTCTGCCGATGACAAAGAAGGGAATCACGGGCCACGACGATTGGGTGCTGACCGAGGCGCTCGCGACCGCCCTCGTCGCGCTGGAGCAGCTCGAGCCGAAGCACCGGCCGAACGCGCATATGGACGACATCCGCAAGCTGCTCGCGAACGGCAAGGAGCCGGCGGCGGTGAGCCTGCACCTCGCCCAGGCCAAATGCCGCCTGTTTCCCGAGCTCGACCCGCTGGAGATCTACCGGGAATACGGCATCGGCGAGGAATATGGCTAGGGCCCGCCCGCGGCCGATCCCGCGATCACCATGACCAGCGGGCCATCGCGCTTGGCCTGCTCGTCGTCGTCGCAGACCAGGTTGATGCATCCGAACACATGCCCGTCCGGATCGATCTGGAACGTGCGTAGTGCTTGATGCTCCCCACTATGCTTGTCCTCGTCTTGGGGAGACGGGCGCGCTCAACCAGTCTGTCAGGATCGAGGTCGCTTCGTTCTGCTTGGCGCGTTGCAGCAGCATCTCGCGTTCCCTGCCGGGCGGCAGGGTGCGGGCGCGCTCGCGGGCGTTTTCGGCGAAGGCGGCCAACCGCTCCTGGAGCGATTGGGCCTGTTTCCTGCGGTTACGTTTGGCGGTCATTTGCACTTTTTCGGATCATTCAGGCGGCCCAGCCCGGCATCGTTTGCAGCTTCCGCCGCAACAGCCGGTTCCAGCATTTCAATAGGTTAACGCAGCACGATTTTGCGCTACGCGCAGGCGCGCGACCGCTCGATCCGGACTGCGCCGGAACCGAAATGCATGATTCATTCTGCAGCGCCCTCAATCCGGCGGCTGCAGGCCCGGTGACCGCAGCCACTCGCTCATCTGAGATCCCGTTTCCGCCTGACGCGCCTTGCGCAACATCTCGTCGCGCGCAGCGCCGGGCGGAAGCGTGCTGGCTTCCTCGCGCAGCCGCTCCGCCTCGGCGGCGAGGCGCGCCTCCAGAGTGTCTGCATGCTTGAATCGATATCGCGTCGTCATCAGGCGTTCTCCCTGGTGCATAGGTCGAGCGCGCCGTTGCGTTCCGACGTCCGGTGGGGCCGAGCCGCGCAGCCTTGCAGACGATCAACGTTGCGGAGGAGGAACGGTTGCTTGTTTCCGCGAAAACACCGGACCTACGGTTCCTCGTTGTCCCGGCGCGCCTTGATCTCCGAGCGAAGCATGGCGCTGTCCATGATGGCCAAACGCAAATCGTTCACGGTTTCGCCGTAGCGACCCGCAGCCTGTCTGTGCTGCTCCCGGAGGGCGCGGCTCTCTTCGATAGCGCGTGTAGCGCGGGCAAACAGGGCGTCAGGCATCAGTCATGATGCAACAAAGCACAAGAGCACGCTCTTACATAAGTTACTCAAAACGCGCCAATCGCTAAAAAAGCTTCGCTGATTAACCTGGATCATATGACTCGTTGCGACGGCCTCACGCGCACGCCTCGTCCTTCGAGACGGCGCTTACGCGCCTCCTCAGGATGAGGCTAATCAGCGTCAGTGCCCGTTGAAACTGCGCACTCCGCGCTCATCCTGAGGAGCCCGCCCGAAGCGGGCGTCTCGAAGGATGGCCGGCTTCATCGCGTCGCTTCGGCCCCTCGATAGAGCTGCAGATAGCTCGGCGAGTATAGCGCCGCGTTCTTGAGCGCATCGAGGTCCGGGATGGTCAGCATCCGCTCGCGCAGGATGATCAGCCCCGACGCGCGCAGCTCCTGAAGAGTCCGATTGAGGTGAACGACGGACAAACCGGTGGCATCCGCGAGATCCATTTGCGTCACCGGCATGACGCAGGAATTGCCGTCGACCATCCCCACGGCGCGAAGCCGCTCGAACGTTTCGCAGAACAGGTGGGCCACGCGCTCTACCGCCACGCGACGACCGAGATTGATCGCCCATTCGCGTTGGATGGCGATGTTGACGAGGGTCTCGCACCAGAACGCCTCCGCGAGCGAACGGTCGTCTGCCATCAGGCTCTCGAAGCGCGCGCGCTTGATCTCGCTGTAGACCACCGGCGTCATCGTCGCGATGGAATGATCCATCACCGAGAGCAGGAACGCATGCGCATCGCAGCTCTCGCCCGGGAAGATGAAATTGACGATCTGGCGGCGCCCGTCCTCGAGCGTCTTGTAGCGGCAGAGCCAGCCGGACAGCACGACGCGGACGCTGTCGACGGGGTCGCCCTCGGAGATCAGGTCCTCGCCCGATCCGACACGCTGGAGGCCTTCGAGCATGGCGTATTCGAGCGATGCGCGGGCCTCCGTCGACAACGGCCTCAGCGCGCTCAGCCGGCGAATGACCGGCTCGAGGACGCTACTATCGACCGTCGACAACGGCATCAGGCTGCCACCACGGGTGTGTGGAAGGCGCGCTTGCTCAGGGGAATGCTGATTGTGCATTGCAGCCCGGCAGGGTTGAATGTCATCTTCGTCTGCCCCTTCAACTCGAACGCCAGCGTACGCTCCAGAAGTTCGGTACCAAATCCTTTTCGCGGCCTCGGGGTCACCGGCGGCCCGACGCGCTCCCGCCATTCGAACACCAGCTCCGCCGGCTCGACGCTCTCATCGACGCGCCAGGTCACTTCAATGCGACCGGTCGGCTGGCTCAGGGCGCCGTATTTGAGCGCATTGGTCGCAAGCTCGTGGATCGCGAGCGCGAAGGTTTCCGCCGCCTTGGGCTGGAAGCGCACCTTCGGCCCGGAGACCCGCATCTGCTCGCCTTCGCGGGCATTGTAGGCAAGCAGCTCTTCAATCACGAGATATTCGAGATCGACGCCGCCTTCGGGATCGCGGGTGACCAGCGCCTGGGTGCGGGCGAAGGCGTTGAGACGGCCGTCGAGATGAGAGGCATATTCCTCCACGGTAGAGCTCGTTTCCGCCGAGCGGCGGGCGATCGACCGCACCACACCGAGCGTGTTGCGAACGCGGTGCTGGAGCTCGGCCAGCAGCAGGCGCTGGCGCTCCTCGGCGCGAGTGATCGCGGTGACGTCAATGAAGGTGATGACGACGCCCGCGATGAAATTGTCGATGCTGCGGTACGGCAGGATACGCACGATGTAACGGGTGCCGCTGTCAGGCGCGCTCAGCTCGCGCTCGATGCTTGCCAGCGTGCGCAGCACGCGGCGGACGTCGTCATAAAGTTCCTCGATCGGGATGCGCGCCTTGATATGGCTGATCGGCCGGCCCGTATCGGTTTCGACGAGATGCAGGACCTGCGTGATCGCGGGCGTGAAGTTCATCACGCGCAGATCATTGTCGAGGAACACGGTCGCGATCTGCGTGCTCTCGAGGAAATTCTTGAGGTCGCTGGTGGCGCGCGTCAACTCCTGGACACGGTGGGCCAGCTCTCCGTTGACGGTGGTCAGCTCCTCGTTGACCGACTGCAATTCCTCCCGCGAGGTCTCCAGCTCCTCGTTGGCTGACTGAAGCTCCTCGTTGAGCGACTGGTATTCCTCGTTTGAGGATTTCAGCTCCTCGTTGGTGCTCTCCAGCTCCTCGATGGTCGCCTGAAGGCGCTCGCGCGTGGCGCGCAGATCGTTTTCGAGGCGCTCGACATGCTCGGTACGTACCAGCGCGCCGGGATTGCCCTGATCGGCCTCGACCGTGCGGACCGGGCCATCCTTGAACAGCACGACGAAATTGCGCTGACCGCCCGCGCCGTCCTGGACCGGCTCGACCGTGATGTCGACCAGGACGCGGTGACCGTTCACCCCGAGTTGCACCTGCTCGGCATGGACGGGCTCGTTGGTTTCGGCGGCGCGACTGAGCGCGGTGCGCAATTCCAGGCGGAGATCCCGGTGCACGAGCTGAAGCAGGTCGAGCGAGGCGGCACCCGCCGTCGGCTCGATATAGCGGCCGGTGCGCCCCGAGAAGTGTAGAATCTGGAAATTGTCGTCGGTGATGACGTAGGCCGGCGCATACCGCTCTGCGATGCGCTGGGCGCGCCGCTCCAGTCCGACGTCGGGGCCGAATGAGCGCATCGCCGGCACTTCGACGGGCACCCCGCCCGCCGCGGTCGTGATCGGAAATTCCGGCGGCAGCCGCGTTCCGGTTTCCAGCTTCTTGAAGATGCGCGCCCGGCGGTCCACCGGCACGAACAGCTTCGGATGCCGCGTCACGTTCTCGGAATTTCCGAGGAACAGGTAGCGGTCCGGCAGCAACGCGAAGTGGAACAGCGGGATCACCCGGTTCTGCAGCTCGGCGTTGAGATAGATCAGCAGATTGCGGCAGGAGACGAGGTCGAGCTTGGAGAACGGCGCGTCCTTGATGACGTTGTGCTGCGAGAAGATGCACATCTCGCGCAGCTCCTTCACCACGCAATAGGTGTCACCCTCGCGGACGAACCAGCGCGCCAGGCGCTCGCTGGTCATGTCCGCTTCGATATTGGTGCGGTAGCGGCCGACGCGCGCGGTGGCAAGCGCCCGTCCGTCGATGTCGGTGGCGAAGATCTGGACCTGCGGCGCGGATTCCATCCGCGCCATATGCTCGCGCAGGAGGATCCCGATCGAATAGGCCTCCTCGCCGGTGGCGCAGCCGAGCACCCAGATGCGCACCTGCTGGCCCGCACCCTTGCCCTCGAATATCTTCGGGACGATCTGGGTCTCCAGCAGCTCGAATTCGCGCTTGTCGCGGAAGAACTCGGTCACGCCGATCAGCAGGTCGTTGAAGAGGTGCTGGGCCTCGTCCTTGTCGCTCCTGAGGAAATCGGCATAGGCGGGAATCTCGTCGATCTGGACCACTTGCATGCGCCGCTGCACGCGGCGCAGGAAGGTGTTCTGCTTGTAGCCGTGGAAATCGTTGCCGGTCTTGGCGCGCAGGATGTCGGCAATGCGCGACAGCGAGTACGCCGCCGCAGCGAGCACCTCGTCAAAGCCCTGCTTGTCCTCCATGCGCCTGAGATGACGGGCATAGACCTGGATGTGCTCGGGGATATCCTCCGGCGGCAGCACATAGTCAGCGATGGCGGCGGGCGTGTTGCCGCTGCGCAGATGCTCAGCCTCATCCTGGCTCGCCAGCTTTTCGGCGATGGCGAGGCCGCCGTGATCCTTGAGTGTCGCCGTGCCGAGCGTGCCGTCACCGCCGGTGCCGGCAAGAATGACGCCGATGGATTGCTCGGCGCGCTCCTCGGCCAGCGAGACCAGGAAGCTGTCGATCGTGGCGCGCTCGCCGGGCGCCTGCTCGGCCTTGCGGATCGCGAACCGGTTGTTCTGGATCGTGGTGATCATCGCCGGCGGGCACAAATAGATCATGCCGCCTTCGATCGCGTGGCCGTCACCGATATCGGCGACCTTGCCTCCATTGGACGCCTGCACGATCCCGCGCAGCCGTGGCTCGTCGAAAGTCTCGTGATGCTGAAGCGCCAGCACGATGGCCTGATCGGCGGCTACGGTCAGCTTGGCAAAGAAGCGCTCGATGCTGTCCAGTGCACCGGGCGAGGCGCCCACCCCTATGATCAGCGGAGTCTTGCGCTCTCCTTGGACCGGCTGGTCGCCGACGTCGTGCATGGCTCTGGTGGCTCTCGTTCGTTCGCCGGGACCAACAGGCGCCCGGCTCCTGCAAATAGCAGAAATCAATATTATCCCAACAGATCAAACGCAAAAGTGTCCCGAAGCCTTCAGCGTTGTCAGCCCCGGCCGCCAGGTCAATACTTGTCCATACTTGGCCGGCGGCGGAGGAACCCGCGATGCCAATCTCCGAGGAACTCGCTGCTCTGATCAGGCGCGCCGAGCGCGCAATCGCGGACGCCCGCCGCCTGCTGGCCGAGAACGAGCGCTGGCGCCGGTACGCGGAGCGGCAGCTCTCCGCCATGTCCGAGCTCAGCGCGGAGTTCAGGAGAGCTGTCGTGCGCGCTACCCCGCCGCGACCTCCTGCCGGAGATACTCGACCCGCTGCTCGATCAGCGTGCGGTGGCGCTCCCATTCGACCAGGGTCTGCTTGAGCAGGCTGACCAGCCGCTCTGCCTGACGCGTGTCGTGTCCGCCCGCCATGAGTTCACGGACGCGATCTTCCTGATCACGGAGGCGCTGCCAGCCCTCCTCGATGTCCCTATCGGCCTTCACCAGCAGGTTCTGCTCGGTACTGAGCTGCGCGGTACGTTCGGCAAGGGAGATGGCCATAACGGAGCCTTCAGACCTCCCGTTTGCCCACAGGAGGGTCGAGCGACTTTAGCATGACCGGACGGATCATGTCGGCGTATTCGCGGTATTCGAGCGCCCGAGCCTCGTACATCTCCGCCACCGCCGCCCGGCCGCTGCGCCGGCCGTCGGCCGCCATGCGCTGCACCAGCTCCGCGCGCTCCTCGATGATGCGCAGCGCCACGCGCAGCGCCTCGTCGACGCGCGCCTCTCGCTCTTTGGCGAGAGCATCGGCGGTGAAGCCGTGGCCGACCTGGCAGCGAAAGCGCATCGGGCGCGCTTCCCCGACCTCGGACAGCACGCCGCCGCAGGCGGGACAGGTCAGCGCGACGGCGGCCATCGCGGCCAAATTGTCGCTGCCGATCCGGTCGCCGGCCGCAATCTCGACCTCGAGCCTGATCTCGGGCGGGATCGGCAGCGCGGCGCCGGCCGGCTCCCTGACGAGGTCGGACAGCACGTCGCCCATGGTGGCGCCGGGCACGCAGAGGTCGACCGTGGTCGCCGCCATCGCCCGCCGCGGCATCTCGTCGGAGATTGCGTCCGAGGGGTCCTGCACCACGGCCATCCCGCCACAGCACTTGATGGCGCTGAGGCCGGCAGCCCCATCGGACAGCAGCCCGCTGAGGAGCACGCCGATCACGCACGGGCCGTGATAGAGGGCGGCAGAGCGGAACAGGGCATCGATCGCCGGCCGCACCATGTTCTCGCGCGGTCCTCGGCCGAGGAAAACGCGATCTCCAGCAAGCAGCAAATGACGGTCCGGCGCCCCCAGATAGACATGGCCAGGCTCGATCTTCATGCCGTTCTCGGCCTGCCGGACCGGAAGTGGGCCGGCACCGCTGGCGACCGTCGAGAGAATGCCGATGCCCTGCGCCGGAAGGTGCAGGACGATGAAGACGGCGGCCGGCAAATCCGCGGGCAGACGGCCCAAAATCTGCTTCAGCGGCGCGGTCGCCCCGGCCGAGCCCCCGATGACAATGATGTCGCGGTTGCCCATGGAACCCACTTTCGATTGCATCGTTGGACCAAGGTGGGTCCCAGTCTTATGTTCCTATCGGCCTGGAGGGATTGCTGGAGGGATCATGTCCAGTTCTCACGCATCGTCTCAACAGCGCACGCCCCTGACAGGGCGCCGTATCCTCGTGGTCGAGGACGAATATTTTCTCGCCGACGATATCGGCCATGCGCTGCGAATGCTGGGCGCCGAGATTGCCGGTCCGGTCGGGGACATCGCGGATGCGACGGCGATGCTGCGCGGGGCCGGCGCACTCGACGGCGCCGTGCTCGACGTCAATATTCGGACGGAGCTGATTTTTCCGATTGCCAGGGAACTCAGGGCGCGCGACGTGCCCTTCGTGTTCACCACAGGCTACGACAAGGTCAGCATCAAGCCGGAATTCCGCGACGTGCCGCTCTGGGAAAAGCCGATCGATATCGTGGCCATGGCGCAGACCCTGGCGGGGCTCGTCGGCGATCGGCGGGCATGACGCGCAACGCGGCGCATCCTCCCCCCCTCTCGCAATGTAAAGTGACGTTCCATGATCTACACACCTGATACCGCTCTCGACAGTCAGCTGCTCAGCCAGTCGCGCGAACTGGTACGCGAGGGCTTGGCGCTGCTGCGCAGCACCGACCATCTCGTGAGCGCGCAGCGCCTGCGCAATGAGCTGGAGGAAGAGCGCCGCAAGCCGCCGCGCCGGGACAGCAAATCGGGGGACGCCCGCTGATCTGCCGCGCGCAGCCGATCGAATCAGAGCAGATGCGCGAAAGCAAGCCAGGCGGTCACCGCCAGGCACAGGATAGTTGCGGCGTAAGGTAGCGCGACGCGCAAGACGGCAAGCCCCCCCGGTTCAGCTCATCATCATCCAGACAATTGCCACCATCATCACGAGAAAGCCCGTGACCGCAGTCGCGACAAAGGCCTGTTCGATGCGATCCATCGCCATCGCAGCCCCTTTGTTTTCAGCCCGTACAATTTGGCGGTTTCTGGGCCGCTGCGCATTAGGCTATGTGAATCGCGGGCGCCTTTGCCGTCGGCCCCCAACGCGGTTCGCGTCACGGCCGCGGAGCGGCTCCTGACGGCGCCACGTCGAGGCGGACTGCGATGCCATTCAGGTCCGGGCTTGGCGCCGGGTAGAGGCTCATGACCAGCGGATCATGGCCGGGAACGATGTGGTCCGCGCCGGGTGCCGCGGCTCGCAGCTTGTCGAAGCCCACCAGCATGTCGCCGACGTGAAACGCCGTCGTGAAGGGACGCTCGCCGGTCATGTTCTCGTAGAAGTGACTGACGTCGGAGGCGAGCACGACAAGGCCGCGCCGTGTCCTGACGCGAACGAACTGAAGACCGGCTGAGTGGCCGCCGGCGGCATGGACCGTCAGCCCGGGCGCGATCTCGGCGTCGCCATCGTAGAACAGCACGCGGCGCGCGTAGTTCAGCCGTACGATCCCGCAGATATCCTCGACCTCGAACGAATGCGACAGCCTCGGATATTGCATATAGCGCCCGGTGGCATAGGCGAGCTCGCGCTCCTGGAGGTGAAAGCGCGCATTCGGAAACCGGTCGAAATTTCCGGCATGGTCGTAGTGCAGATGCGTGAGGATCACATCCTCGACATTGGCCGGGTCGATATCGAACGCGCGAAGCATCTCCACCGGGCAGCGCAGGAACGTCCGCCTGCGCTGCTTCGCGATCTCGGCGTTGAACCCGGTGTCGATGACGAAGGTGCGCCCGCCTCCCTTCGCCAGCCACATGAAATAGTCCATCGGCATCGGCCCGTCATGCGGATCGCCGCCGATGAAGTGCTCGCTCCGCTGGGCCTCCCGCGTTGCGTAGCGGATGGCGAAGAGCTCGTATTCCGGGTCAGCCATGGGACTGGCGCTCACGAACCGGCCGCGTCGACCTCGTTGAAGGCCTCGCGCGCGTTGCGGAAGGCGTCGATGCCGGCGGGAACGCCGCAATAGACGGCGACCTGGAGCAGGATCTCCTTGATCTCCTCCTTGGTCAGGCCGTTCTTCAGGGCGCCCTTGACGTGCAGCTTCAGCTCGTGCGGCCGGTTCAGCGCACCGAGCATCGCCAGATTGACGATCGAGCGGGTGCGCCGGTCGACGCCGGGCCGGGTCCACAGAGCGCCCCAGCAGAACTCGGTCGACCATTCCGCCATCGTGCGCGTGAACTCATCGGCGCCCGCGATCGACTTGTTGACGTAGTCCTCGCCGAGCACTTCCTTGCGGACTTTGAGGCCTTTATCGAACAGTTCGGTCTTGCTCATGATCGTCCCTTTCAGGTCTTGAGAGATTCTAGTTGGAGTTTGTTTGGCGCGTCGTCGACGATGGGCGCAGCGATTGCAGGAGATTGGCGACGTCATCCGCCGCGTCGAGCCGCCAGATCGCGTCGATGACGCGGTCCGCGTCCCAGTCGCTCCGACCGGTGCGCGCGCCGTCGCGCAACTTCTCTTCGATGTCGTTGTCTGAAAGCGGAGCAGCCTCGCTGCCGCGCGGCGAGATGACGATCTCCGTGAGCACATCGCCGGACAAAAGGCGCAAGGTGACGCGCGCGGCACCATCGGGCATCCCGCTGTCCAGCTCCGCCCTCACCTTCTGCCGGAATTGCGCGATATCGCGCCGGACCACCGTCTCATGGCCGAACTCGGCGACCCCGGCCGTGCCGAGCAGCAGTCCGCAGGCCGCGCAATGATGGATACTGACGCGCGCGTCGCGCTCGTTGTTGCAGGGGCGATCGCCGCGGGCGAGCAGCAGCGCCGAGCCCTGCACGATCACCTGCTCGATCTGGTCGATCCGTCCGGCGATCCGTTCCCGCAACAGGAGGCAGGCGTCGATGACCGCGTGAAAGACGATTCCTGCGGGATAGGGTTTGTAGGTATTCTTCGCGATCTCCCAGGTCTTGATCTCCCAGGTCTTGATCTCCCAGGTCTTGCCGAGACCCGCGCGCAGACGGTCAAGGTCAAGCTCGTCGCCCATGGTGCGCGCCCAGCCGAGCGGACCTTCGATGGCGCGGGGGGCGGCCTCGTAGCCCTGCTGCGCAAGCAGCGCTGCGAACAAACCATTGCGCGCAGCGTTGCCCACGCTGACATTCTTGGCTGCACTGGGCAGGTTTTCGACATTGCCGGCCGACTGGCTCGCCGCAATTCCGATCGCATTGGCAATCCCCTCCGCCGGCAGGCCCAGCAGCTTCGCGCACGCCGCCGCCGCGCCGAAAATCCCGCAGGTCGAGGTGATGTGCCAGCCGCGCGCGTAATGACCTGGCGAGACCGCATTGCCGATCCGGCATTCCACATCGACACCGAGGATGAAGGCCGTCAGCACCTCGCGCCCCGACAGCCTGCGCGTCTCCGCAAGCGCCAGGACGGGAGCTGCCACCGGTGCTGCCGGATGAATGATCGTCTCGGGATGGGTGTCGTCGAAGTCGAGCAGATTCGCCGAGACGGCGTTGAGAAACGAGGCGCACAATGCATCCATTCGCTCGGAACGGCCGATGACCGTCGCAGTCGCGGCGCCGCTGAACGGCGACAAGGTCCGCATCGCGGCCTCGACCACCGGATCACGTGCAGAGCCCAGCGCGGTTGCAAAGAAATTGAGAATCGAGCGCCGCGCCTCGTGGCTCTGCGCCTCCACGCCCGCCCATGACGAGGCAGCGACGAAATCGGCGAGCATCTTGCTCACACTCGGAATCGGATCTTGCGGCACGCGGGACGTCTTCCTCGATTTCTTTCGACCTTATGCCGATCCGCGGCAAACTGTCGACCCCAAAATGTTATGCTTGACAGCTTGTCTGACAATCATAACAATCCCGCCCGTTGGCGCGGGATCCCGTTCGCCGCAACGACGGCGGTCGGCACGGCCGGCCGCCGAAAACGATCGACGAGAAGACAAATAAGGCGAGCCCATCACGGGGCCGCGCGACAGGGAGTGAACGATGGCGGGAGAGACGCTCGGCGTGATCGGCACGGGCCGCATGGGCGGTCCCATGGCGGGACGATTGATGGACGCGGGCTATTCGCTCGTCGCCTTCGACACGCAGGCCGAGGCAACTCAGCCGCTGGTCAAGCGTGGCGCGCTGCTCGGCAAGTCGCCGGCCGACGTCGCCTCGCGCGCCGACATCGTGCTCGCCAGCCTGCCGACACCTGATATCGTGAAGGCGGTGACGCTCGGCCAGGATGGCATCAGCAGCGGCAGTCGCGCGAAGATCGTGATCGACCTGTCGACCTCGGGGCCCGGCGCGGCGAAGCTCGTTGCCGAAGGCCTGAAAGCCAAGGGCATGACGCTGGTCGATGCGCCCGTGAGCGGCGGCATCAAGGGCGCCGTCAACGGCACGTTGGCCGTGATGGTGTCGTGTCCACAGCCGACCTTTGAGACCGTGCAGCCGATCCTGAAGAATTTCGGCAAGCTGTTCTACACCGGCGACAAGCCCGGCGTGGCGCAAACCGCCAAGCTCGCCAACAATCTGATGGCGGCGGCCGCGCTGGTCATCACCTCGGAAGCCGTCGCCATGGGCGTCAAGGGCGGCGTCAACGCCAAGGTTCTGATCGACATCATCAACGCCAGCAGCGGTCGCAACAGCGCCTCCGAAGACAAATTCCCCCGCGCGGTGCTGCCAGGCACCTTCGATTTCGGCTTCACCACCGGCCTTTCCTACAAGGACGTCCGTCTCTGCGTGGACGAAGCCGAGGCCATGGGCGTGCCGATGGTCTGTGGGGCGGTCGTGCGGCAGATGCTCGCGATCACCAACGCCAAATACGGCGCATCGTCCGATTTCACCTCGATCGCCAAGGTGCTCGAGGAGTGGGCCGGGGTCGAAATGCGCGGCTGATCGTGCGCCGCTTCAGGGAGAACGCTCCGCGATGACGATCGGCCGGACCGACTCAGGCAAGGTATCGCTCGCGCGCCAGATGGCGCGCAGCGTGCTTGCGCTGGATATCGGAGATTTCGGGCCGGAGGTCGTCACCAAGGCAAAGCTCTGCCTGCTCGACTTCTTGTCCTGCGCGTTCGAGGCGGGCCACCATCCGTGGAGCCGTCAGGCCGTTGCGATCGCGCGAGGCGGCGGCAACGCAACGATCATCGGAACGTCGCAACTCTCGTCCCCGGCCGACGCGGCCTTCGTCAACGCCGTGATGGGACACGGTCTCGTGCGCGAAGACATGCATGCGGCGAGCATCGCCCACCACGGCGTCGTGATCTGGCCCGCCCTGCTCGCGCTGTCGGAACAGACGCCGCTGCACGGCACGAGGCTGCTCGCGGCCGCCATCATCGGCTATGAGACCGGCGCGCGGATCGGACGCGCGCTCCTGACCTCCGATCTCGCGCGTCTCTATCGCCCGACTGGCCTGGTGACGCCTCCGGGCGCGGCGCTTGCGGGAAGTTACGCGCTCGGCCTTTCCGAGGACCAGGCAACCAGCGCCATCGCAATCGCGGCCAATACGTCCAGCGGACTGAACGAGTGGCCGCATGCCGGCGGCTCTGACATGTATTTCCATCCGGGTTTCGCCGCCAGCAATGCGATCAAGGCCGTTGGCCTTGCCGCAGCCGGCGCCTTCGGCTCCGAGACCATCCTCGAAGGCGAGGCCGGCCTGTTCGCCGCCTATCGCCGCCAAGCCGCGCCCGACAGCATCGCGCTCTTCCCGAACGGCGAATGCGAGATCATGGCTGTCTACAACAAGCCGGTCCCCGCCTGCAATTTCGCACAGACAGCGGTACAGGCCGCGCTTCGCGTCTCACACGAGCTTGCCAGCGTCGACGAGATCAATCGCGTCGTCATCCGCGCGCCCGATGCCGCCGTCCGCTATCCCGGCTGCGACTCCACGGGCCCCTATCGCAACGCGCTCCAGGCCAAGATGAGCATTCCGTTCAGCGTCGCGGCGACGCTGGCTCGGGGCGAGATCGAGGACGACAACTATGCCGGGCTCGATGATGCCGACATCATCCGCCTGGTTGCAGTCACCGAGCTCAAGGCAGATCCCGGCTTCACCGCCGTCTTCCCCGGCAAGCAGGGCGCGGATGTGACCGTGCATCTGCGGGACGGCCGGACCATCCGGCACGCCTTGCCCGACGTCATCGCCGCAACGCCGTTAGATATTCGCGCGCGCTTCCGCAGCTCCGCTAGTCGCGTGCTCGGCGAGGACCGCGCACATCGGCTCGAGCAATTCATCGACGACTGCGAACAGCTCGGCAATGCCGGAATCATCGCCGCGCAATGCCGTCTGGACGCAACGGAACGGACTTTACGATCGGCATCATAAGAAATGCCGGAGAGCATGGGGGAAACATGGTCGACTTGGAGACCAGCGTAGCATCGTCAGCAGCCGGTGCAGACGCCGCGCGGAGGCGGGACTGATGGAAGGATTCCTGCAAGCGCTCGCCGCGGGCCTTCTGATCGGCGCGGTATACGGCCTGATGTGCGTCGGGCTCGGCCTGATCTTCGGCGTCATGCGGGTCATCAACTTCGCCCATGGCGACTTCATGATGCTCGGCATGTACACCGCCTTCTATCTCTTCACCGCCGCCGGCGTGCAGGCGCTGTTCGGCAACACGGTCGGCCCGTTCGTCGCCATCCTGCTGGCCGGCCCCGTGCTCGCCCTGTTCGGCTATTTCGTCCACCTGGCACTGATCTCACACGTATCAGGGACGCGCACCGCTTCGCTGGAAGGCGAAGGCCATTACGCCCAGCTCATCCTCACGCTCGGCATCGCGCTGATCCTGCAGAACGGCGGCCTCATCGTGTTCGGCTCCGTGCTGGCCTCGATTCGCACGCCGCTGTCGAGCTCGGCCTGGGAACTCGGCCCCTTGTTCGAGATGAGCATCTTCCTCAACAAGGCGCGCAGCATCGATGCCGTCGTGTCGCTGGCGATCATGGTTCTGCTCTCGCTGCTGATCACGCGAACCCGGATCGGCAAGTCGCTCCGCGCCGCCGCCGACAACCCGACGGCCGCGACCTATATGGGCATCGACGTCGACCGCGCCCACCGTACCGCCTTCGCGCTCGGCTGCGGCATCACGGCGATCGCCGGCGGCCTGCTCGCCACCAACTATCCGTTCCACCCCTTCGTCGGGCTCGAATACGTCATCGTCATGTATGCCGGCGTCGTGCTCGGCGGCATGGGCAGCATCATCGGCGCCTTCTGGGGCGGCATGACGATCGGCCTCGTGCAGCAGATGTCGACGCTGATCCTGCCGACGCAATTGCAGAACGCCGCGATCTTCGCCGTCTTCCTCCTCATCATCTTCTTCCGCCCGCAAGGCTTCTTCGGGCGGATGGTGGAGAGGACGTGACCATGCTCCAGATGCGTTCATTTCTGCCTCCCCTGCTCTTCACCCTCGCCTATGCCGCGCTCTCGCTCGGCGTCACCAATTCCTATTACCAGCTGATCCTGACGCTGGTGCCGGTGTGGGCGGTGTTCGGGCTGTCCTGGAATCTGCTCAGCGGCTACACCGGCCTGATCTCGTTCGGCCACGCCGCATTCTTCGGCATCGGCGCCTATGCGACCGCGCTCGGCCAGATCTATTTCAACATCTCTCCATGGCTGCTGATCCCGGTCGCAGCCATGCTTGGCGGCATCGCCGGGCTCCTGATCGGATTTCCGACCTTCCGCCTGCAGGGCCACTATTTCGCCCTCGCGATGCTCGCCTACCCGCTCGCCATTCTCTACGTGTTCGAGTGGCTCGGCTTCCAGGAGGTGACGCTTCCGATCAAGCGCGACGCGCCGATCGCCTATATGCAGTTCGCCGATCCCCACGTCTATACGCTGCTGGGGCTCGCGATCATGCTCGCCACCATCGTGCTGACGCAAGTGATCGAGCGATCCCGCTTCGGCATGGCCTTGCTCGCGATCAAGCAGAACGAGGCTGCGGCCGAGGCAGCCGGGATCAACACCCTGGCCTGGAAGCTGCGCGCCATCACGCTGAGCGGGGCAATCGCCGCTACCATCGGCGGCTTCTACGCACAAGTGCTGCTGGTCGTGACACCGCAATCGGTGTTCGGCATGCTGGTGTCGGCGCAAGCGCTGACGGTTGCGATGTTCGGCGGCGTCGGCACGGTCTGGGGTCCGGTCATCGGCTCGGTGATCCTGATCCCGCTCGCCGAGATTCTGCACGCCGAGGCCGGCGCGCGCTTCCCCGGCATTCAGGGCGTGATCTTCGGATTCGCCATCGTCTGCGTCATCCTGCTCGCGCCGGAAGGCCTGTTCTGGAAGTTGCGCGATCTCCTGCGCAAACGGATGGCACCCAAGGCGGCCGCGGCCGACATCCCCGATACGTCGGCCGCCAACGTCACCACACTGAAGCCCGCCCCCCGCCAGCGCGCCGCCACCGGCGAGGTCGTGCTCGAAGTGAAGAACCTCTCGCGCTCCTTCGGCGGCCTCAAGGCGGTGCAGGATGTCAGCTTCAAGCTGCACGAGAACGAAATCCTCGGCATCATCGGGCCCAACGGCGCGGGCAAGACCACGCTGTTCAATCTCCTCAACGGCTTCCTGAAGCCGAGCCAGGGCGAGGTGCTGATCGACGGCCGCAACATGTCCGGCCAGCGGCCGCACGTGATCTGCGAGGCCGGCATCGGCCGCACCTTCCAGGTCATGCGGCCGTTCCTGCGCATGTCGATCCTCGACAATGTCGTGGTCGGCGCCTATGTGCGCGCGCGATCCGACGAGGAGGCGCGCAAGCTTGCCGCCGATGCAGTCGCCCGTGTCGGGCTCTCTGCGGTCGCCGACCGTGTCGCCGGCGAGCTTTCGACCAAGGAGCTGCGGCTGATGGAGCTTGCCCGCGCCATCGCGGGCCAGCCGCGCATCCTGCTGCTCGACGAGACGCTCGCCGGCCTCGGCCACGGCGAGGCCGACGAGGTCGTCGCCGTCATCCAGCAGCTCGCACGCGACGGCATGACCATCGCCATCATCGAGCACACGATGCAGGCGATGGTCCGGCTGGTCGACAGCTTCCTCGTGCTCGACCATGGCGCCGTCATCACCGAGGGCCTGCCCGAGGTCGTGACGCGCGACAGCCGCGTGATCGAGGCCTATCTCGGCAAGAAATGGGTGGGCCATGCTGCGAATTGAGGGATTGAGCGCGGGCTATTCCGCCAAACCCGTCCTGAACGACGTCTCGATCGATGTCGGCGCGGGTCAGTTCGTTGCGATCGTCGGTCCCAACGGCGCCGGCAAGACCACGCTGTTCAAGACGATCTCCGGCATCGTGAAGCCGAGCGGCGGCGCAATCACGTTCGACGGCGTCGATCTTCTCGCGGTGCCGCCGCCACAGCGCGCCCATCTCGGCATCGCCCACGTCCCCGAGGGCCGCCAGGTCTTCCCGTCACTGTCCGTGATGGAGAATCTGGAAATGGGCGCGATGACCGAAAGCGGGCGCCGGGACTGGCAGGCCACTATCGAGCGGATCTTCGATTGGCTGCCGGTGCTGAAGGAGCGCCGCAATCAGTTCGCCGGCACGATGTCCGGCGGTCAGCAGCAGATGCTCGCGATCGGCCGCGGCCTCGCCTCCTCGCCGAAGCTCTTGATGCTGGACGAGCCCTCGATGGGGCTGGCGCCGTCGACAGCGGACTTCATCTTCGAACGCCTGATCGAGATCCGCCGCCAGTCCGGGCTGACCATGCTGCTGGTCGAGCAGCGCGTCGCAGAAGCGCTGGAATCGGCCGACCGCGGTTATGTCCTCGAGGCCGGACACGTCGTGCTCGAAGGCAACAACGCCACGCTGCGCGCCGACGACCGCGTGCGGAAGGCCTATCTCGGCATGTGACAGACACAAGAACAATGATCAGGGAGGAAGCAAAATGAACAAGACATCGAACGGCAGGAGATCGACAGGCTTGACGCGCCGGACCGTGCTGTCGGGCGCCGCCGCCGTCGGCCTCGCCGGCGTGGCACGCGCGCAAGCCCCTGGCGAGATCAAGGTCGGGTTGATCGTGCCGCTGTCGGGCATCTACACCCGCCCCGGCCAGGTGATGAAGATGGGCGCCGAGATGGGCATCGAGCACATCAATGCGCAAGGCGGCATCAAGGCGCTCGGCGGCGCCAAGCTGAAGCTCGTGGTGATCGATTGCGGCGACACCACCGAGAAAGCCAAGAACGCAGCACAGCGCATGGTGGCGCAGGAGCCTGATCTGGTCGCCGCAACCGGGTCCTATCTCTCCTCCTTCACACTCGCCGTCACCGAGGTGACCGAGCGCGCCGAACTGCCGGTGCTGACGCTGTCCTATTCGGACCTGCTGACCGATCGCGGCTTCAAATACATCTTCCAGACTGCTGCAACTGCGAGCCGTCAGTCCGAGCTCGGCCTGCCGACGCTGATGAAGCTCGCCGAGAATGCCTCCGGCAAGAAGCCGAAGACCGTGGCGATGCTGATGGACAACACCGCAACCTCCGTCGCCACGGCCAAGGCGCTGAAGGAAAAGCTGTTCACGCAGGAAGGCCTCCAGCTCGCCGTCGAGGAGGTCTGGACCCCGCCGCTGTCGGACGCCACGCCGCTGATCCAGAAGGTCCGCTCGGCCAAGCCCGATCTGCTGCTGTTCATGCCGAATGCGGTGTCGGACGCCAAGCTCGGGCTGGAGAAGATCAGCGAGTTCGGTCTCGGCCAGGGCAAGATCCCGACCGTGTCCTTCAGCATCACCATCGCCGAGCCGGACATGCTCCAGAGCGTGAACCCGGAAACCGTGCAGGGCATCATGACCATCGTCGCCAATTGGGGCTCGAAGGGCCACGAGGCTCTGATCGCCGAGCTCAAGACCAAATACAAGGAGCCCTGGATGACGCAGAACGTCATCTCGACCTATGGCGACATGTGGCTGATGAAGGAAGCGCTGGAGAAGGCCGGCAAAGCCGACCGCAATGCGGTCGCACAGGCCTTCCGCACCATGGATGCCGGACCGTCGAAATACTATCCGGGCGGTCAGCTCAAATTCGACGAGAAGGGTCGCAGGATCGGCGCCGGCGTCGTCATCGTGCAGTGGCAATCGGGCGTGCCAGTCACCGTTTATCCGCCCGAGCTCGCGCAGGCGCAGCCGTTCTGGCCGAAGAAATCATCATAGAGCCTCGCGCGATTTTTCAGGGAGGAGAATTGTCATGAGCAAGATCACGATCACCCGACGAACGCTGCTCGCCGGCGCCTCCGGCACGCTGATCGCATCCCGTGCCTGGGCCCAGCAACCCTCGGAGGTCAAGGTCGGCCTGCTGGTGCCGATCTCCGGCATCTACGCCCGCCCGGGCACGGTGATGCGTCAGGGCGCCGAGATGGCGGTCGAGCACATCAACGGGCAAGGCGGCATCAAGGCGCTCGGCGGCGCCAAGCTGAAGCTCGTCGTGCTCGATTCCGGCGACACCACGGAAAAAGCCAAGAACGCCGCCCAGCGCATGGTAGCGCAGGAGAGCGACCTGGTCGCGGCAAGCGGCGCCTATCTCTCCTCCTTCACGCTCGCAGTGACCGAGGTCACCGAGCGCGCCAACCTGCCCGTCCTCACCCTCTCCTACTCCGACCTGATCACCGATCGCGGCTTCAAATACGTGTTCCAGACCTCGGCCACGGCAGGGTCACAGGCCCGTCAGGCGTTGCCGCAGATCATCAAGCTGGCGGAGACGGCATCCGGCAGACGGCCGAAGACGGTCGCGATCCTCACCGACAACACCGCGGCGTCCATCGCTTCCGCAAAGTCGATGCGCGAGGGGTTGCTGGCAGAGAACAAGTTGCAGCTGATCGTCGACGAGACGTTCACGCCGCCGCTCGCGGATGCGACGTCGCTGGTGCAGAAGATCCGCTCGGCGAAACCCGATCTGCTCTTCTTCCTGCCGACTGTGATCTCGGACGCCAAGCTGCTGCTCGAGAAGATGAACGAGTTCGGCCTCGGCCAGGGCAAGGTGCCGACGATCTCGTTCGGCATCGCCATCGCCGAGCCGGACATGCTGCAGACCGTGAGCCCCGAACTGCTTCAAGGCGTGCTCACGTGCGTCGCCAGCTGGGGCGCCAAGGGCCACGAAGCCCTGATCGCCGAGTTGAAGACCCGCTACAAGGAGCCGTGGATGACGCAGAACGCGATCTCCACCTATGGCGACATGTGGGTCATCAAGGACGCGCTGGAGAAGGCCGGCAAGGCCGACCGCGTCGCCGTCGGCGAAGTGCTGCGCACCATGGATGCAGGCCCCTCGAAATATTACCCGCTGGGCGAGATCAAGTTCGACGAGAAAGGCCGCCGCGTCGGCGCCGGCATGACCATCGTGCAGTGGCAATCCGGCGTGCCGCTGACGGTGTTCCCGCCCGAGCTCGCGCTGGCAAAGCCGTTCTGGCCGAAGACCTGACGACGCCCGAACAAGAAACGGAGAACAATATGGACAAGGCGACCTATGACCGCGGTCTCGAAATCCGCAAAGCCGTGCTCGGCAACGCGTTCGTCGACAAGGCGATCGCATCTGCGGACGAGTTCAATCGCCCGATGCAGGACCTCACCACCGAGTATTGCTGGGGCTACGTCTGGAGCCGTGACGGCCTGACGCGCAAAACGCGCAGCTTCCTCAACCTGGCAATGCTCTGCGCGCTCAATCGGCCTCACGAGCTGAAGACTCATGTCCGCGGCGCGCTCGCCAACGGCGCAACCCGCGAGGAGATCCGCGAGGTCTTCATGCAGGTCGCGATCTATTGCGGTGTTCCGGCGGGTGTCGATGCGTTCCGGAACGCGAAGGAAGTCTTCGCCGAGCTCGACAAGGCATAACGGAGCGTTGCGGCAATGAAGGGCAAGTGGGCGGTCGTGACCGGTGCGGCGGCAGGCCTTGGTCTCACCGTGGCAGAAGGCCTGGCCGGCGCGGGCGCCAACATCGTCCTCCACGATCTCGTTGCACCGAGACAAGCCGCGGGTGATCTCCGCGCCCGCTTCGGCGTCGAGACGATCGCGGCCGGCGTCGATCTGTCCCAGCGCGAGGCCATCGAGGCGATGATGGCGGACCTGCTCGGCCGCTGCGGCGCCATCGATATCCTCGTCAACAACGCCGTCGTCAGGCATTTCTCTGCGATCGAACAATTCCCGCCCGAGAAATGGGAGCAGGCGCTGGCCGTCAACCTTTCGGCGCCGTTCCACCTGATCCGCCTTGCCCTGCCGGCGATGAAGCAACGCGGCTGGGGCCGGATCATCAACATGGGCTCGATCTATTCGAGCCGAGCGGTCGAGGACCGCATCGACTACGTCACCACCAAGACGGCGATCCCAGGCATGACCCGCGCCGTCGCCATCGAGACGGCGCGCAGCGGCATCACCTGCAACACGCTCTGCCCCGGCACGCTGCCGACGCCCGCCATTCTCAACAAGATCGCCGCGATGGCGGCCAATAGCGGCCGTCCAGTCGACGACGTGACCCGCGAGTATCTCGGCGCGCGCCAGCCGACGCAGCGCTTCGTCGAAATGGATGCCATCGCGGCCATGGTCGTCTTTCTCTGCGGTCCCGCGGCAAATGACATCACCGGCGCCAGCCTGCCGATCGACGGCGGCTGGTCCATCGCATGAGAGCATGAAATGGGAGTGTTGCGATGACTGAAGGATCGGGCCAGACCGTCGTCCTGACGGGCGCCGCCGGCGGCATGGGGCGCGCCATCACCAAGGCGCTGCTGGAAAGCGGCCGCCGCGTCGTGCTGGTCGATCGCGACGCCAAGGCACTTCAGGAGCTGGCGGCGACGGCAGGCGGCGCGGTGTTTCCGATCCAGCTCGACGTCAGCGATGCAGAGGCCGTCGATCGCCTGCCGGAGGCTATCCCAGCGCATTTCAATCCAGTCGACGTCCTCATCAACAATGCCGGCCACGACATCGGCGGGCGGACGCGTTTCGACGCCGGCTCCGCGGACGACTGGTCCAACATCATCCAGACCAATCTGATCGGCCTGATGCGCGTCACCCGCGCACTCCTCCCCGACATGGTCCGGCGCAACGCCGGTCATATCGTCAACATCAGCTCCATCAACGCCGTCCGTATAATCCCGGATATGGCCGCCTACAGTACCAGCAAGGCGGGCGTGCACATGTTCACCGAGACCCTCCGGGGCGAGCTGGCGGACACCGCGATCCGGGTCACCGAGCTCCAGCCCGGCCTGACCAGGACCAACATCATCCTAACCCGCTACCGCGGCGACAAGCAGAAGGAAAAGGACTATTTCGACCAGTTCAGGATGGCGCTCGAGCCGGCCGATATCGCCCGTTCGATCGTCTTTGCCCTTGACCAACCCGCCCACGTTCAAATTGCCGAAATGATGATTCTGCCTGTAAACCGGTATTGAATCATTCCAACCAAGGCCCGGACATGGAAAGACGCCGCGAATTGCAGTCGACACTCCGCATCGATGACGTACCGACCGTCCGAGCGATGGTGGCGCAAAAGCTGCGCGAGGCGATCATGTCCGGCACGCTGAAGCCGGGCCAGCGTCTGGTCGAGCGCGAGCTCTGCGAGATGATGGGCGTCAGCCGCCCCTCGATCCGCGAAGCGCTGCGTGCCCTCGAGGCCGACGGACTGGTCAAGACAGTCCCTCACCGCGGCCCCGTGGTCTCCACGATCAGCCTCGAGGAGGCCCGGCAGCTCTACGCGGCGCGCGCGGTGCTCGAGGGCTTCGCCGGCCGTGAATGCGCCAGGCTTCACGACCCCGAAGTGGCTCGCCGGATCGGGGAAGCCCTGACGCGGCTGAAGGCAGCCGCAGCCAAGCAGGACCTCGTCGGATGCCTGGAAGCCAAGACCGACTTTTACGCCGCTCTGATCGGTGGCTGTCGCAATGCGTTCATCGAGCGCATGCTCAAGCCGCTGCATGACCGGATCCAGCTGTTGCGGATCACCTCGATGTCGCAGCCGAAGCGGATCAACAAGAGTCTGCGCGAGGTCACCGCGATCTGGCGCGCGATCCAGAACGGCGATCCTGATCTCGCCGAGCGCTGCTGCGTCGACCACATCAATGCGGCTGCGGTGGCCGCGCTCGACATGATCGAAAAATCGTCGGCAGCCAAGGAGGCGGCGCCTTCCGACGACTAAAACATTGCCGCCAGGGAGTGTTCGATGAGGTATCTCGTACGATCGCTGATCCTGCTTGTCCTGCTCTATCCCTGCGGCGCGGCCATCGCGGACGAGTACCCCGCCCGCCCGGTCACGATGATCGTACCCTTCTCCGCCGGTGGTCCCGGCGACGTGATCGCACGCATCCTCGGCAGCGCCATGAGCGCGACGCTGAAACAGTCGATCGTGATTGAAAATGTCGTCGGCGCCGGCGGCACGCTCGGCACCAACCGTGTCGCCAAGGCGGCCCCCGACGGCTACACGCTGCTCCTGATGCATGTCGGCCAGGCCACCGCCCCTGCCCTTTATGCCAAGCTGCCGTTCGATCCGGTCGGGGACTTCGCCATGATCGGGCTCGTCACCGACGTCCCGATGATCCTCGTGGCGCGGCCGAACTTTCCAGCCAAGGATCTCAAAGAGCTCATCACGCAGATCCGCAACGCCGGCGACAAGATTACCTTCGGCAATGTCGGTCTCGGCTCAGCCTCGCAGCTCTGCGGCTTGATGTTCATGAGCGCGACAGATACCAAGCTCACTCCCATCTATTACAAGGGCGGCGGGCCGGCACTGAACGACGTCATCGCCGGCCACATCGACGTCTATTGCGATCCCGCGACCGGACCGACGCCCTATATCCAGTCGAGCACGATCAAAGGCTACGCGATCACCAGCAAGAAGCGCGTGGCGACGCTGCCTGAGGTGCCGACCTCGGCCGAAGCCGGCGTTCCCGCCTTCGATGTGACGACGTGGTACGGTCTCTACGCGCCGCGCGGGACGCCCAAACCCGTCATCGAGCAGCTCGTGAGCGCGCTGCAGACGGCGTTGAAGGACCCGGTGCTGATCAGCCGTTTTGCCGAGCTCAGCATGGCTCCGGTGGAGCCTGAGCGCGCGACCCCGGAAGCCCTCGAAGCCTTCCTGAAAGCCGAGATCGGCAAATGGGGAAAGATCATCAAGGCGGCTGGAATCGAGCCGCAGTAGAGCCGGCGCAAGGGCACGACGGGCGCCACGAAGCACCTCTCATCTCGGATAGAAACTGCCATTCAAGCCGGTATCGAGCCGGGCCACGCGGTGATCTGTCCAGACATCACAACGCCGTTGCGCCCGCTCATCGACGCCCGATCGGCGCGGAGAACACTGGAGGCGCGGGACGGTAAGGAGCGACGGAAATACCAAAGTTTCCGCCATACTGCTGCTGAACGCCGGGGATGTTGACGACCCCAACTTTGTTATCCGGAGATCTGGCATCGATGGGCGGCAGGTTGATGCTCGGATTGACCCGATCGACCTCCCTTCTGAGTTTCTGGTTGAGGCAGTCCATCGATCGGCTGGATCCGATTTCCACCTCCACGCATCTGTCAAGCGAAGTCGGGGCGCGACTGCCGTTCGATGAAGGCGGCATTCGGCCATCAGCAGCGCTCCTGGGTGCGCTGCTTCCGACCACGATCTGCGGAAGAACGTTGACCTGCTCTTCGGCCACGGCTTGTGAGACGAGACAGGCCGTCAGAACGAACGAAGACGCCATCAGCCGCATCGTGATCTCCTCTCTTCCCACAAGTACGCCCACCCCGGACAACCCGCCTCGTACGCACGGCGCTATCGCCCTGCCCGCGCCTGGGCGACCAGTGCACTCAGCTGGGTGTTGAGCGCAGCGATATTCACTGTGCCTGTTCGCGATATGCCGAGGCATTTCCGGCCACAGCCGCGACCCGATGGAGCCGGTTCGCCAAACGTCGGCACGGGAACGCTACCGGTCACGCGAAAACCGCGGGCGGCGAGCTTGGCACGCACTGCAAGGCAGTAGTTCACCGAAAGGAACGAGAAGCGCGTTTCGCCGTGACCGGCGCGGTATTTCATCGCGGCGGTACAGAGGTCGCCGCCGGCGAGGCGCCAGGCCTTCGCGAGATAGATGACGCCGTAGTGGATGTTGGTCTCGGGCACGGCCAGATCTGCCAGTGTGCCGGAGAAGCCCAGCATACGCGCCGTCGAGGGCAGGATTTGCATCAAGCCGATCTCGCCAACCCCGCCGATGGCCTCGGGATTATATCCGCTCTCCACAGCCATCACCGCCTCGGCGATTTCGGGCGCGAGACCGGCGTGCGCGGCTTCCTTTTCAATCAGAGCACGATAACGCGATCCCGCATCGGGTGCACGCGGCGGCACCTCGCTTTTCGCTTCAGCCGCAGCATGACGAGCATCGGTCGTCTTCGACGCCGAACTCGCCTCGGCGCGAGCGCTGGCCGGCACCAGCAAGGCAAGCAGAAGCAATCCCGCGACCGGAGCGGTCGAGCCGAGCGATATCGTCGACCGCGCCGAACGAACGCTCCCGTTGCACGCCGACATCTTCTATTTCCCCTGCTGCCGTCGATCCGTCGTCCGCAGCGAGAACCGCAAGCGCAGCGGCTGCAGCATCTCGGGCGGTGGCACGCCGAAATTCTGTCCAGTCAACAAGGCCCGAAGGTCGACGGACGCCTTGGGATCACTGAGGCCGTCCAACTCGACGCGATGCAGCTGACCGTCCGACGATATCCAGGCCCGGAGCAGGAATGTCACAGGCGGCGCATCGCTGCCTGAGCCGCGGCTGTCCAGGTAGTCCTGAAAATGTCGGGCCCTTTCGTCATCGGCCGCCAGTCGTTGCTCGATCCTCTCCTTCAGTTGCCTTGCGAAGGCCTGCCATGCCGGCGGAGCCGCATCGGCTGGACGGTAGTCGCTCCTCTCGGCGGCAACGGGCGATGCGTCGACACCAGCTCCGGCGGCAAGCAAACTGCCGGCCGTAGCCAGGGAGCCGGCGATTCTGCTCCACCACGTTGCGCGGGATTCACGACCAGCCATCGTCAGCATGTCTCGCTGGACTGGCCCGCGAACTCGTTCCGAACGCCTCGGGGACATCGCAGCGCGCTACTGAACAGCGGCTGCCGGGCCGTCGGCACCGGCGTGCTCGTATCCCGCCGACCGCTCGACCGGTACGGTTGCTCCCTTCCGGGCCGATAGCTCGCGAAGCTCATCGCGCAGGTACACGATCAGCTCCTGCACCAGGCGGTCCCAGATGTCGATTTGCGCGCGTAAATGGTCTGCGGTCACGCCGCCGGCAACCGAGACATCAAGGGAAAGCACGAGGAACTGCTGGCTGAGTTGAAGGCGCGCAAACCGGCGCGTCGCGTTCCAGCGATTGATCAGGTCGAGCGGAAGCTCGCCTTGGACTTGAAGCACGGCAGTAAACGCCGCATCAACGAAACTCTCCGCGTCCGCGAGCCGGTTCCCCGGGCGAATGTCGAAGGTCAGACCGCCCGTTGCCGAGCGGAGATACGTCAGATTGGCGACGGGATCGGTGAGCTCCTCCACGCGGTAGCCGACCTGCTGCAATGCTGCACGCAGATCATCGAGGGTGATCTTGACGATAACCGTATTGGACATTGCTAGCTCCGCTGTGGCTCATTTCCGGGAATTGTCGAGTAGGTTCGAAAGTGCAAGCTCGTTGAGAATGGGCGGATTCTGCTTGAGCAATTCTGCAAGATAGGCTCGCCGCAGCACCGCGGCGCGCTCGCTGCGCATCTGCTGCACGAGTTGTTCGCGCACTTCGGGCAAAGTCCGGGTGTAGGATGCCTTGGTGTCGATCAGCTTGATGATGTGCCAGCCATCGTCGAGGCGGACGGGTTCGGAGACGGCATTCTTGGCCAGTCCCTGCACCTGGGCCTTGATCTCCGGCCGGATCTGGTTTTCCGCCACCCAGCCGAGATCGCCGCTGCTCTTCGAATTGCTCTCGGCCTGTGCAATCGCGCCGAAATCGGCACCTGGCGCTCTCAGCTTCGCCTGAATCGACTCGATCGCTTTCCTCGCCTTGTCCTCAGCCGCCTTGTCCCCGTCCTTCGCCGCGACAAAGATCTGCGCGAGATGGAACTGCCGAGGCACCAGCAAGGCGCTGCGGTTGGCATCGTAGACCTTTTGAAGCTCGTCCTCGCTCGGGAAGCTCTCCGGAGGGGTCGAGACCGATTGCAGGTAGATCTCGACCAAGGCGTTCTCGCGCACGCGGTCGAGCTGTGCCGCCACATTTGGCCGCTGATCCCATCTCTTGGCGATGACTTCCTGCAAGACCAGCCGGTTGGCGAGCAGCATACGAACCGCCTGGCTGAGCAGCGCCGGATCTTTCGCGAGCGCCGCCTGTTCGCGCGCCCCCAGCGCGCCGACATAAGCGCGGAGCTCCTCGGCCGAGATGTTGGCCTCGCCAACCCGCGCGATGACATCATCGCCGCCGGCCGTCTTGGTCGACGCAAGCCCCTGTGTTGCCGGCGCCGGGGTCGCCGGCGTCGGCGCTGCCGCGGCGGGCGCCGCCGGCTTCGGCTTGACCGCGGGTTGGGCCGGGCGTTGAGGCGCCGGTGCGGTCTGGGCAAATGCCGTCCCCGCCGACAGGCCCAGGATCGCCACGGCGGCTCCGACAACGAGGTTCGATCGCGGTGATCCGATTGCGCTGAGACGCTTCATGGTGTTGCCTTCTGATCAAGTAGCTTGTCGATACTTTCCTGCACGAAATTCTGCGCGCCGACGCGACCCAGCCCGGTCAGCGGCTCGCTCGCGACTGCGGCATCGCCCAAGGTCAGGCTGCGATATCGATTGAGAATGTCGCGGCCGACATTGACGAGTTGCACGTTCTTGGCCTGACAGCTCTTGGTGCTGGCCTTGAACGTTGCCGCCTCGGTCTCGAACTTGGCACGCTCGGCGTCCTTGGTCCGGGCAACGGTGGCAGCCTCCTCATAGGCGAGCTTCCACTTCTCCAGCGTCTGATTGCGTTCCTCCAGACGCTGATTGAATTCGTCGACCGCCTCGCGATGCTCCTTCCGGAGCTGCTTCGCTTCCGCCTTGGCCGCATCGATCTGGGCCTTCAGGGCCGCCCTCTCGCGGTCAGCATCCGCGATCTTCGCCTGCAGCGCCGTGCGCTGGTCTTCCATCTGCCGCGCCTGTGCGATGGCGCTGCGCAGCGCCTCGCGCAAACGGTCGGTTTCGCTTTCGGCACGAACCTCGCCACAGAACATCGCAGTCGCGGCTATGGCCGCCACCAGACCGGGAATCCGGGGATGCATGATCAGAACCTCGCGTTCAGATCGACTTGCAGGACGTCGACGGCGTAAGGCACGCCCGCGATGTTGTTCGCGCTCAGCCAGCGCACGCTGGCCCACACGTTGTCGCTGAGCCCGACATTGCCGCCGACGAAATAGCCCTTGAGATTGGTGCCGCCGAGGCCGAAGTCGGAATCGACAAAAGCGTCGATGGTGGCGTCGGACTGCAGATATTTGTAGCCCGCATGCACGTTCCAGTCCCAGAGATGCTTGATCTCCCTGTTGCCGACGGTGACGCGGCCGAGCCATCCCTGATTGCCGCCGTTGAAGGCACCGGGCACACCGGTCGCGACGTCGGGCCCGCGGTTGTTGATGGCATATCGATTCATCAGATTGCGATCGAACGCGCTGTTCCAGACATACTCGCCGTCGAGCACGATATGCACCGGGTGGAAATGCCCGAGGTCGAACTGTACGCTGCCGACGACGGGCCGATATTGTCCAACCAGACCGAAATATTGATAGAGCGGCGGGACCGTCACCGCGGGATCGGAGACGATGTTGCGCAGCGTCGTATAGCTGTTGCCCTTCTGCGCGAAGGACGGCCGGGTCAGATCGGTGTCGCACATATCCGATGCCGACTGCACCAGACAGGGGCTGGAGAAGCGTCCCTGGACATTGGAGAAATCGTAATAGGCGGCGGCGACCCGCATCGACGTTTCGGAGCTGAGGCGCGCCGCCACGCCCGCCTGACCGCCGAACAGCCATTTGTCGTGGCTCGCGAACTTCGTGACCCCACCGGTGTTTGCGTCGAAATTGGTACCGATGTTGAAGTCGGTATTGTAGATCGGGAACGCACCGGCTACCGCGAACGGTGTGACGCCCTTGGCGATCTCATACTTTCCTTGCACTGCCAATCCGTCGAAGCCGAGATCCCTGTGCCAGACGAGATCGGTCGGCGACCAGAAGGGATTGTCGAAGCGACCGACGGAAACCACCAGATTGCCGTCCCAGGATTGATGCTTCAGAAAGCCCCGATCGAGCCACAGCGCGTATTTGGAGAAGTTGCCGCCGTTCGCGCCGAGCGACTGATTGGTGGAGACGGGCGAACTGTTCTCTCCCGTTGCGATGCGTATGCCCGCGGTGAACCCGTTGAAGATATCCGCTTCCATGCCCAGGCGGGCGCGAAGCCGGGCCTGATGGCGATCCTGGGTCGCGTTGTAGGTCGGCGCGAAGCTGTTGCTGTTGAGATCGTACGGGGAACCGGTGTTGATCGCGTTGAAATTATACGCGTGAATCTGATCGTTGCCTTCCGGAAAGAAGCTGCCTTGATAGCGCGAGCGCACATCGCCCGAGAAGCGGATCCGCTGCGCCCACTCCGGATATGCGCCGGGCGAAGCCCAGTTTTCCTTTTGCGCCTTGGCCATCACCTCCTTCTTGATCTCCTCGCGCAACTGCCGTTTGACGACCTCGGGGACGTACGTGACGTGCCGGGTGCCGGGCGGCGTGGCTGCCGCGGTCGCTGCATTCGCGGCCCTTGCCGCTTCGTCGGCCTTTGCGGCGGCGTCCTTCGCGGCCTGGCGCGACACATAGGCCTCGTCGTCGGCCTGCTTGATCAGCGCATGAGCCTGCTCCTCCTTGATCACGCCTTGCTTCACCAGCAAGTTGACGAGATTGATCGTCGTGCTCGGCGACAGGGGCTTTGCGTCCGACACGGCCGGGCGCTTCGACTCGGACTTCTTCGCCGGCGTCGGGCTCTGATCCGATGCGGCCTGGCCAAAAGCTGGAACGGCGACGGCAAGCGCGCACAGCGATATGGCGGTCGACGACGTCAAACGGCGTACGTCGCGTTTCTTCTTGAACATAAGTCCCCAGTCCTCTGCTAGTCACTCGACTCAAACGAATTGATTGCGGCGCGTCAGCTTGGCCGGCGCGCCGTGACGCGCGTCACCATCGGCATCGGCATGTCCCTGGGTGGCGGCTCTCGCAACACGAGACTGCCGAGGACATCGTCACGGATAATGGCGTCGAGCTCGGCGTCGCCGGTTGACGAGACGAGCTGAATGCGACTGACGCGGCCGGTGGCGTCGGCCCAGAGCCGGACTTGCACCTGCATCGTCGCATTGCGCGTCTTGCCGTTGGCCCGCAGTGCGGCCTCGATCTGCGACTGCACGATGGAGGTATACCAACCCCATCGACTGCCGCCGCCACCTCCGCCGCCATAGGGGCTGCCGCCGACCTTGCTACCGAGATTGAACAGGTCGCCGGGTCCGACGGCCTTGGCATCGAGAGCGAGTGGTCCCGGCGGCTCTTCGTTCTTGGCGTCCTTGAGCGGCTCGTCCTTCGGCTGCTCGACCGGCTTGTCTTCCTTGAATTCCGGCTCCGCCATCTTCGGCTGCTCGATCATCTTCTGCTCGGGCGGCGGTGGAGGTGGTGGCGGAGGCGGCGGCGGCGGCGTGATGTTGACGACCGTCAATTCCCGCACCTGGCGCGGTGGCGGCACATCGTCATGATCGACGAGAAGGAGTATCGCGACGCCAAGGAAGCCGACGATGGCCAGCGCAGCGCCGTAACGCAGCAATGGTTTCGCTCTTGGCAGGAGTGGCGGCCGCGGGCCGCTCTGCTCTTTCGGCGCATTCATGACACCGCCTCGAGCGCTACCGGCCCAGAATTCCTGCCGGTGACGTACTGCACGACGAAATTCACGACCGTGTCGAAGTCGGTCGTATCCAGGGTGATCCTGGCATCGGCAGCCGCCTCGATGACGACGTGATAGGTGGAGCGATCGGCAAGGAAGTCGACATAGGCAATGCGATCGATCGACAGGCGCGAACCGGGGCAGCGCGACATTGTCAGCAGCAAAGGATCGCGTTCAGGGGCGCCGCTCGCGACTTGCTTGCGCAAGAGGTCCGCAAGCTTGACCAGCAAGGCTTCGCCACGGATCGGGAAGTGAAGCACCAAGCCGGTATCCGGCGCGCTTCGTTCGACGCCGGCTTGCCCGGCAGTTCTCGCTCCAGTCGTCGATGCTGGAGGCGCGAGCGAACCTCCCTCGTTCACGACGATAGACGGCACGTCGATGGCGGTCCGGTCCGGACAGGACAATATCCCACGAAGCCATGACCACAGGGCCCTGGCGCCCCTTCGCGGATCGGCGCGCATATCCATGGAGGTGCCCATTCGTTCCGTCACTTCACAAGCGGCTTGGTCGCGAGCCCGACCTGCGTCAGGCCGACACGGCCGAGCAGGTCGAGCACGTCCATCACGCTCTGGTACTGGGCTTGGGCGTCGCCGCGCAGCACCACCGGGAATTCCGGCGTCAGCGCCTTCTGCTGCACCAGGCGCTGCTCGAGCTCCGGCAGCGTCACCGGGATCGTATCGAGGAAGATCTTGCCGTCATTGGCGACCGTGATCGCCTTGGTGGTCTGGGTGGCAAGGCTCGGCGCAGCAGATGCTTTCGGCAGATTGACCTTCTGGCCCTGCACCGTCGCGGTCGTCATGATGATGAAGATCACCAGCAGCACGTAGGCGAGATCCAGCATCGGAGTGATGTTGATGTCGTCATACGGCTTGGAGTCGTTCTGGACCTGCATCGTCGTCACTCCGCGGCGATGCTGCGTTCGATCTGGTCGGCGGTATAGAACTCCGCCATCTTCGTCACGAACTCGTCGACGAAGACCTGAATGTCGGTGGTCAGGTCCTTGATGCGGGAGATCAGGTAGTTGTAGCCAAACAGCGCCGGGATCGCGACGCCGAGGCCGGCAACCGTCGCAACCAGCGCGGCGGCGATGCCCGGGGCAATCGCGTTGACGTTGACGTCTCCACTGGCCGCGATGGCGGCGAAGGTGATCATGACGCCCACCACGGTGCCGAGCAGGCCGAGGAACGGTCCGCCCGAGATCGCGATCGTCAGCACCACCATCAGGCGGTTGAGCCGCTGCGTCTCCTTGACGGAGCCGCCGTCCAGCGCGGCGCGGATGGCAGCAATCGACGCGGCCGAGAGCACCGGGACCCGCTCGCCCTTTCCGGCGAAGCGATGGCGGATTTCCGACGCCCCGATATGATAGATGCGATAGAGCGACGACGCCTGCATCATCCTGGCATCGGATTCATCGATCCGGCCGCCCAGTGTCCAGACCTCGTCGACATCGCCGCGGTCAAGCATGGTAAGATCGGCCGCGAGCTCGCGGAAGCTCTTCATGAAGCGAGCATTGGCCTTGGCTTGCCTGTTCAGGTACGAAGCCCTGTCGTACATCACGACCCAGCTGACGACCGCCAGGATCAACAGGATGCCGATCACGATCCAGCCGTCGAGCGTCACCGATTTCAGGATCACCGCGAAGTAACCCGACAGCCAGCTCGCGGTCTCCTCGTCGACGCTGAAGGTCACGAGCTTAGCCTGGTTCGGCCCCTGCCCGATGGCGGCGAATTTGATGAAGCCCGGCGATCGCGCAATCTTTGCGATCTGGAGCTCGTCGATGTCACCGATGAAACCGGCCATCGCCGCGGCGGCAGCAGGTGCGGCCTCCGACGCCAGGGCTGACGCGTCCGAAGCCGCCCCATCGTCCGCGGCGGACGATGGCTGCGCCGCCGCGGGAGCGGCCATGGGCGATGCAGGTGCCGCATCACCTCCTACCACGGCGTTCGTGCTGAGCGCCGGCAGCGTCGCGGCGAGCGACGCATAGGGCACTCCGTCGAGATAGAGCACGACCTGGCCGCCATTCGCGACGACGGCGACATGATGCCAGCCATTCGGTGCCAGCGGCGCGGCGGCACCACTGCGTTGCGCAGATCCCGCGTACGTCACCTCGACGAACGGCACGCCATTGTCCAGCCCGATGACAAGACCGTTGGCGCCGTCGCGACGACTGTACAACGCCGCGTTCGGCTGCATCGCTCCCGGCTTGATCCAGGCCGACCAGGTGAACGCTGCGTTGTCGCTCAACGCGAGCGACGGTGCAGCCGGCAGGGTGAGCGCACCACGGCCGTCAAGGCGCAAGCCGGTGCCGATCAGCGAGCCGTCCGCAGGCTGGCCGACGCTTTGTGCGTTGTTGGCCCAGACCGACGCGTCCAGCGCCGGCGTGCCCCGCTCGTTGAAATGATAGACCAGCAGCGTATCCGGATCGTAAGTCCCCTTCGGATCGCCGGTCGCGACCGCTTTCTTGTTGCCGGAATAGAGCCAGATGTCGGTCTTGGCGCCGGGCTGAAGGTTGGGCACGGCTACCCAGAGCAGCGCCTCACCGAGCAGCGAATCGTATTTCTCGATGTGGTGTTTCAGCGGCGTCTTGTCGTCGCCGGCCACGAACCGCAGATCGCTGCCGTCATCCTTGGCCGAGGCGAACCGGAAGTTTCCGACATGCAGCCGGACCAGCACAGGCGCAGTCCCGATCGGATCGGTGATGCCGGCGCCCGATGCGCTGGCGTCGATCGTGATCTTCTTGCGAAGCTGCCACTCGTCGTTCCACCACGCCTTGGCCGGCGACGGACACAACATCGACGCCGCGACCAAGGCCGGCACCAGTCCTGTCAGAGCCCGCCCGGCCGCTCGCCGAAGCGCCGATCGGCACGCGCCAGCCATATGATCCCATCCTGCAGTCATCAGAATTCACCCCAGATTCGGAAATTGATGCGCGGGCTCCTCGCGCTCGTATAGGCCTGACTGACCATCGGCACCGAATAAACCAGCGTACCGTTCAGGTAGTCGAACATCTTGAAGCGGCTGCCGACGCCGTAGCTCCACAGATTGAATTGCGATTGCTGTTCGGGAAGCGCATTCAGCATGGTCGCCATGCCGGCGTCCGCGAACGCAAACGCCCGCCATTCGTTGAAGATCGTGAAGCGCGCCTTTCCCTGCCCGGTCTCGTCCTTCATCTGCGCTTGCAGCATCTCTCCCACATTGGGGCTGCGCAGCTCGAGATTGCCGACGACGCCGTTGTCGCCGAGCGTCTCGGACTCGAGATAGCCGCGCACTGTGTCGAGGCCGCCGACGCTGAACTGCTCGCTCGAGAC
Source organism: Bradyrhizobium sp. SZCCT0231 (assembly GCF_018130245.1). Classification (GTDB taxonomy): domain Bacteria; phylum Pseudomonadota; class Alphaproteobacteria; order Rhizobiales; family Xanthobacteraceae; genus Bradyrhizobium; species Bradyrhizobium japonicum_F. The sequence goes on along the minus strand of NZ_JAFCKP010000013.1, from coordinate 106,148 downwards.
CAGCGGCCCGTCGGCGAGCTGTCCCTGCACCCTGCCGTAAAGCTGGAAGCCTTCCGGCAATTCCTGGGTATGCGACACATCGACGTTGTAATGGGTGAAACTCGGGGAGGCCCCGTAGCGCTTGTTGTCGAACGGGACGACGCCATCTCCCAGCGGCCGCAGATTGTAGGTGACGGCGGCATTGAACTGGGTCGTGAACGTCTCGTTCTGGAATGTCGCGCCATAGCTTGCGACAAACGGGTAATAGGTGACTGGAGACGAGAAGCCGGCACCGCCGAGCTTCACGGTCTGATCGAAATGCTTGTAGACGACGTCGGCCGAAAGCGTATGGAACAGGTTCTCCCGCGTCGGCAACGTCATCACCGCGCGGCTGCCGATGATCTCTCCAGGTCCGATCACGTTCGTGCCGCCGACAGTCGCGACGTCGCTGCTCGATTTCACGCCGTAGAACTGGACGCTCAGCCAATCGACGTTCTGCACCCGCGCTGAATAAGAGCCGGAAAACACCTCCGCATCGCCGGGACGCTCCGGCGCGACCTGATAGCTGAAATTCACGGAGTGGCCGAACTGCCAGAGATTGTCGTAGCGCACCGTGCTGCTGACGCGCAGCGCGGTCGTGTTGGGGGACTTCCGGTTATTCACCTCGACATTGGCATGTATCGGGACCTTGTCCTCGACGTTAAGATCGACGTCGACGGTGCCCGGCGTCACGCCGGCACGCAGCGCAGGAGTTATGCGCCGATCGGACCACTGGTTGAGCGCAACGATATCCTTGGTGACTTCGTTGAAGTTCGGGACCGTCCCTTCCTTGAGAGATCCCGCCCCTTCGGTGATCTTGTCCAGCCGGAAATAGCGCGCGTTCTTGACCCGCAGACGGCCAACCTTCAACTCCGTCACCTTGAGGGTGATCATCCTCAACTGCGCATTCTGCTGCGGAACGGAAACGCTGACGGTCTGAAAACCCCTGTCGTGATACGCCTTCTCGAGGGCCGCCCGCGCCTTTTCGACGTCGTCGGCGCTCTTGTTCGGTCCGAGATATGGATAGACCGCTTCTTCGATGTCGACCTGCGGAAGCGTCTCGGCGCCCTGGATTGCGAAATCGTCGATATCGAAACGCTGCACGACGGCCGCCGGCTTTGGCGCGGAGGCAGCAGCTTCCGTTCCGGCGGAAGCGGACGGGCTGTTCGCCTTCGGCGCGCCGGCTACGGAGACCTTGGCCGCATGGGCCGGAAGCGCGGCAACGAGGCCGCCGGCCAACATGCCCGCCGTCAGACAAAACAGCGCCGTGCCCGCCGACGCACGCCGGCGGTGCTCGCAATCAATTCCACTCTTCACAGATGCCCCGCCCGACTCCCGAACCAGCAGAACGAGGCCACGGCCGGACACCGTAATCACGTCCCTCGCTCTAAAGACGACTGGGCCACGTCAAACCCGCAAAATTTTCCGCAAGTTCGGGAGACGCTAGCGATTATTTTGCGAACAGCGTCCAGTACGACGCGTCAGTGCCGATTCATGCCTAGCAACAAGAGCGGCGCGACGAACGCGCGCGCATGTTCGAATCCACCGGAGAGCGTTCAGCCGAGCAGCACAACTCCGCCCGGCAGCGACCGCGCTTGGGCCCCGAACAGCTGCTGAACCTGGGGCACGAAGTCTCCCAGCTTGTTGATCTGAAACGTGCCGTTGACCATGCGGCGTTTCAGATCCGTATTGGTGATGATGATCTTTCCGGATCGATAGCGATTGACCTCTTCCACGACATCGGCAAGCGGCCGGTCGCGGAAAATCAGGAGTCCCGCCTGCCAAGCCGTCACCTGCCCTGGATCGACCTGCACGGAGGCCTCGATGCCAGCCGGTGAATAGGAAACCTGCTGTGCCCTGCCGAGTCGCACCGTTCTGTCGCCTTGCGCGACGTCCACGCTTCCGCTCAAGCAGGTCACCGAGACGACGCCATCGAGGCAACGCGCATTGAAATCCGCTTGCACCGCGGAGATCTGGCCATTGGCCGCCAGCAGCACAAAGGGGATGGCAGCGGACGTCGCCACCACGGAGGCCTCGCCCGAAATCAGTTCAATCCGGGTTTCGTTCGAGGCCGAACGCAGCGCAATGCTCGTCTGCGTGTTCAGCTCCAGGGATACGTTCGGCGCGACGGCGATCTTGCGTAACTCGCCCTTTCCGGTCCGGTAGTCGGCGGAAAGCTCTTCGAGCGACGGCCAGAGGCCCAGCGGCGGACGAACGATTGCGTAACCCACGGCGGCCGCTGCCGCGGCGCCAGCGCCGCCCAGAAAGGCGCGGCGTCCAATCGGACGGGACGCCGGTCTTCGCGACAACCGTGCAATGTCGCCTGTCGCCGGCCCATCTGCCAACTCCTGCGCCGCGACACCCGCATGACGAAAGATCCGGGCTGCGCCCCTGAAGGCGGCTTCGTGCGCGTCGCTTTGCTGTCGCCACGCTTGCAGCGCCTCGACGTCCGCCCTGGTCGGCTCACCCGTCTTGAGGCGAACGACGAAGTCCAGGGCTTCGCGCAGAAGCGCATCCTGCTCAGGTGTTTCGTTGGTCGCGGTCAAGATCCATGGTCCATCTATCGCACTCGCCTGACCTGCACCCACACCGGGCCACAGGCGGCCAGAGGCCAGATATTATCGATTCCCCTCGATTTCGAACAGCGTCCCCCGGGCCGGGACATCGGCCGCAACGCTCCGGCAATCAACAGCAAGACACATCCGCGGTCAGCGAAACGAATGGCTGCGGCAGCCGGATTGGCCCACCTTGCAATCGCCGCCACTGCCATCACCTGTGTCATTCCCCCGGAATCCTCTGTGCAGCTTGCGGCGCGTGAGGCCTGCTGAATTGTGCATCTACTCGATAGACGAATGGCGCCCGGCTATCCCGAAGAAAAACCGCGCACGGGGCAGCCTATCGATCAAACTTCCTGCCTGCGCCAGGCGAAACAAGGCATCCGATGCGCCGATTTGCAATATCGACGCGCTCAGGATCGCGGACGCGGGCCGCCGAGACGGCGTCGCAATGTATGTTCGAGGCTGTCGGCACAATGGCCAAGCGCCAGCTTCAGGTCGCTCTCGACGGTGCGGATGCTGACCTTGAGCCGAGCGGCGACCTCATGCGCCGGCTGCCCCTCGATCGAAATGCTCCGGAGAACCTCGCGGGGCCGTGGCGGCAACTCGGCCAGCGCACGTTTGAAAGCCTCGATCTCCGAACGCGCCTCGACCACCCTGGCAGGATCGGGTTCGTCATCGCATATGTCGAGGAGCGCGTCTATCTCCGACGAACTGACCCGATAATTCTGCGCTTTCTGGCGATCCTTCGCGATGTTGATGGCGGTACGAAAGATGTAGTCGGCAGGACTGCGGACGGGCTCGGCATCGGTTACCCTGTCGAGGCGCAGGAATGTCTCGTGCAAGGCTTCGTGGGCGAAATCGGCCGATCCCAGGCGACGCGTTAGCTTCCGGATCAAGCCGTCATAGTTCTCGACCAACTGCCCCCGCAGCCGTATTCGATTGCTATCAGCCACGTTTCACGTGCCCAACATACTCTGGCATTTCCGAAGCAAACATTGCCTACGCAACTAAAGTTCGGAAGGGTCGTACCGTTGCCGGGCTACACATTTATGACACAAGGCACGAGACGGGAGCGACGACATCCCGTCGCCATTGCATGGAGGCCCTGCTCAATCGGCCGATCGCATGGCGGATCAAAACTCGAGCTCCAGATGAATATTGAGCCGATCCGGCAATTCGGGCGGAATTGGCGGCAGCGGCTGGGCTCTCCGAATCGTCTCGATCGCCTCCTTGTCGAGCAGCAAATGACCCGAGCTTGTCCGGACCCAGATGCCGAGCAGTGTGCCATCCCTGGCCATCGCGAACTGCGTGTCGACGACCTTTCCTTCGAGATGCACTGCGCGCGCCGCGTTGGGATAACGCTGGTACCGCGAAACGTGCCGAAGCAACGCCTGTTGAAATTTGACGGCCGCGCTGCTTGCGGGTCCGCTCACGGCCGAGGGCGTCGACATGACATCCGAGGGCGGCACGTCTCCGGGCGTGAAGGTTCTCGCCTTCGGGACCGGAACGGGATCGTCGGATGGTATCGGATCCGGATTCTTCAGTGACGTATCGGCGAGGCTGGCGACATTCGTCGTGTCCGGTCGAGAAACCGGGGCGACTGCTATCGGGACGGCATTCGGCCGCGGAAGCAGCTGAACCTGCACGACCGCGGCCGACTGTTGCCCGGGAGAGCCGGCCGGCACCTGCATCCTGATCCAGTAAACTCCGCCGACGAAAAGTACGGCCGCCAAAGCCGGAATACCGAGCAGGCGATAGAACTCTCCCGACGACGAGGCGGCATCGAGCTCATCGTCCTGGTAGGATCCAAGCACCGCCGCTCGTCCCTTCTCGTTCCCGCGGCGGATATCGCTGTCACTCATTGCAGGGACTTCACCACGATGACGACGCGGACCGGCTGCGGCGTATTTGCCGGCGCCGGCTTGCTGATCGTCAGGCCCCGAAGCGCCGCCGAAACCGCAACATCCCGTTCATGATCGCCGGTCGAGCGGAACAGCTCGGTGTGCTCGATCGTGCGTGCGGGGTCGATCCAGATATCCAGCACCGCGCGATAATTGCCATCGCGCGTCTTTGCGTTCTTTCGAAGCGCATTCTGAATGTCCATCTGCACTCCCTGGCTGTAATCCTGCAACCGGGCGGCCTCGTCGGCATCACCGTTCCGACGCACGCGCAATCTTCCCAGGGACAGATCCGACGCTGCGAGCGGCGCCGCCGGAGGTGCATAGCGGACGCCCTCCGCGCTGGGAAGAGCGAGCGTGATAGCGTCTGGACGAATGTAGCGCACCCTCAGCTCCGTGCCCGTGAGCAGCAGGCTCAGTGCTTCATCGGCGGCATACGTTCCTTCGACCGCGACCGACATACGGCCGACGGCGGAGTTGCTTTCATAGAGCACTTGAATGCCGGTGGCCTGCCCATAGGCCTGCAAGGCACCAGCCAGAGACTGCGCAGGAATGTGGAATGCGATCGGCCTGCCCGCACTCGGCACCCGGTCTTCTTCCGCAGCATTGGCGCCGACATTCGTGATCAGCAATGCGGCCAATGCTGCCAGCAACCGGAACGCCGTTCGAACAACGTCCCGAGGGCGGTCGGCATCCAACGCCGTGGCGCCATGCAATGTAACTGCTCTCATCGTGCTGCTCTCGTCGACCAGAACTCGCACGACTGCCATCTGGATCGTTGAAGCTTGGGCGAAAGCCTCCTCTATATCGTTTGCATGACAGTCATCTAACCGGCGCACCTTGTGTCGTGCATCGACGCCCCGGCTCCGGCCGGATCACCGCTCCGGCCGGCCAACCGCGGTGACAACACCGGGCCGCCACAAGCCTTCGATTGAAAGAAGCTGGATTTACGATCTACGCCGGATGGGGCACCCATCCGGCTGATCGATACGAACCGGCACGACCGGATATCAGACCCGGATGCCTGCTCGACCCCCGGCTCAGAGCGACGCCTTGCGCCCCAACCGCTGCAACAGTGCCGCTCGCTCATCCTCTGTCAGGTCCTTCAACTGCTCGGCCGTGAATTCGCCGTTGCCGAGCACGCGGAACATGCCGTTCGGATCGTAGCTCTGCTTGTCGGGCGCCCGGCGCTTCTCATCCTCGCTCGGGTCGGGCTGGCGCCGCTCGCCGTCACCGCCGCCGTATCCGAGAACTTCGACGATGATCACCGACGGCCGATCCGACGATCCCTGCTTGGTCACGTCCTTCATGGCGTCAGTTGCAGCCTTGTCCTTGGTCTCTAGCGTGAGTGGCGCAGTCTTTGCCTCCGCCTTCGGCAGACCCTTGCTTTGGCCCGAGACCTGGATGTTGTCCACGCCCACGACATTGAAGCAGGCGCAGATGAAACTGCCGGCGATGCGGATGCCGGCGTCGCCGGCATTCACGGTGCCCTGGGGAGCGATAAGGGTGACGTCACCTTCCGTCACCCCCGTGAAGCCGATGATCGTTCCGATTCCGCTTCCGGAAATATCGGCCTTCTCGACCACCCGCGTCACGGCATCGATATCGGTCTGGATCTCCGGCGCCGAGGGCACGCGCGCGGTCTTGGCACCGCGGCCTGCGTCGATGTCGCCCTGCGTCGACCAGATGATCTCGTTGCCGCCGGCAAAGGTCAGGATACGCGAGCGATTCACGGTCACGCTGTCGCGCGCAAAGATGTTGATGTCGCCCGGTCCCAGTGTGACGAGACCGTATTCCACCGGCGCCGGCCTGCCGAGCGCCGCAACTTGCAGGCCGCCGCCAGGGGTCAACACCTCGATGCCGCCGCCCGACATGGTGCGGAACTTGGCATTTCCGGTCCTGACGTCGCCCGCCCAGTCGGTGCCCGGGAATAGCGTCCCGATCGCCGCATAACCACGGTTATATCCGCCATTGCGTGGCTTACCGTTGGCGTCGGGTGTGGTCTGGTCATCGCCTGCGGCGCGCAGCTCCTGCATGTAGACCTGCCGCACGAAGCGTTCGCGCACCAGCATTGGCAGAGCCTGGAATTTGCTCCAGGCATCGAGCGGCGACAGCATCTCACCGGTCACCTCTTGCATGAAGGAGACGATGCCTGTGCGGATCTTGTGCGGCCCGGAGGAACGTAGCTCGAATGCGTCGGTGAGATAGAGCGGCACCAACGTGCCGTCCGCCAGGGTGATCTTGAGATAATCCGGCATCTTTCCGACATTTGCCGGATCGAGATAGGCCGCCAGGAATGCATCATAGGACGGCTGCTTGCCCTTGAGGCCCGCGATCACGGTGACCGCCGCGCTCTGGTCGGGCAGGCCGATGACATCAGTGAAATCCTTTGGCCGGTTGTTGGAATCGTATTCCCGATTGCCGGTGGCGAAGATCGTCAATTCCGGCGCGTATACGTCACGACCCGCGCTCACCTGCACTGCGCCTGGACCCTGCACATAGACCGAACCCCGCACCGGGCCGCCGATAATGTCGTTGCCGGCGTCAAGCAACGACACATCGGTCGGATGAACGTTGCGTAGTGAGTAGTTGACGTTGCGGATGTCCAGGCCGGCGCGGAACCAGGTCTGCTCGTTGGCCGTGACGCCGGACGTGATGATCGAACCGCTCAGCGTTGTGAGGGTGCCGACAATCGAACCGTTCAAGGCATAGACACGACTCGGCTCGTAGTCTCCCTCGTTCGGCAGATGCGCGGGATTGCGAAGGTTGTAGAGATGCAGCGCATGGCCGGCGATATTGCTGGCCGGCGCGGTGAACTGATTGATCAGAACGTAATGGAGCCCGCTCAAGGTATCCGGCGAGGAACCGCCGAGGTTGACCGGAGAGGAAACGGTGCCTCCGACCGGCTCGAACGGCGATGGAATCATCTCAAGTGCGGCGCGGGACATCACGATCTCGCCGGCGAACACGTCATTTGCGGCGAGAAGCCGCAGCTCCGGATTGCTGCTCGGCATCGTGTACAGCATGTTGTTCAGCACAGAGCCGTTCAGCGCGGTCACGCGCGTTTTCGACGGATAGATGTTCGCGGCGAGCGAGTTCACGTTCGCAAAGTACGTCAAGGCTGACGTCGTTATGTCCTTGGACAAATATGTCGCCTGCCCGACCAGGATCACGTCGCCGCCCGTCGAGGTCAGGTTGAGTGCGGTGCGCTCGCTTTGACTGCTCATGAAGGTCAGCTCATGGGACATCCCCTTGCCGACCAGCAGCGGATCGAGGACCGTTTGCAGCCGCAGATCGCCGGCGGTTCGCACGTCCAGGGTTGCGTCACCGAGCGACAGGATCGGAGCAATCGGATAGGTGACGATTTGTCCCCCCAACTGCGCCTTGACCTCGCGCCCGACCGCGAACTCACCGGCGGTAATCGCGCCGGCACCGCGTCCGATGTAATAGTAACCGGCGCGAACGGCACCGCCTGCCTCGACCGTCATCGCGCCACCGTTGCGCAATTCCAGGAGCTTTCTCTCCGTCGTGGAACGCCCTCCCCGCACCCGGCCATTGGTCGGCAGCGCAACGGTCAGATTGTTGAGATCGCCGCCGGCATGGACTTCGACATTGCCGCCGCCGAGCGCGCCGACGCCGCGCAGGAAGTTCGCGTAGTCGATCCACCAGGAGCTTTGTTGAGCCGGCATCTGGCCGTATGCGGCGTGAGTCCAGGGACCGAAGACGTAGGCGTTGTCCGTCGCTCCCTGCCGGTTCAGCCACTCCGTATAGTGCTGCATCTGCGAGCGGTCCGCCGGCAGCGCCACGTCGATGTTGCCGCCGACCGCAATGTCGAGATGGCCGCCGCCCACCCCGTAGGTCGCGTTCGCCGGCGCCGTGGTGAAGTCGTCGAGAACGGCGAGATCGCGCCGGCCGGCGGTATAAATCGAGGCGCCGCCCTTGAGCTGCAGATCGCCGCGTGCCGCGATGCTGACGTCGCCGGTGCCGGTGCGCACCATCGTCACCGGATTGACGGTGGACGTGGTCGGCCCGGGCTTGATGGTCGCATAGAGCGAGGCGATCGTCGCAAGATTGGGGACGATCTTCGTCTGGTAGAAATCCTTGAAGGTCGAGTACCTCGTGATGACGCTGAGGCGGTTGCCGCCGCTCGCGGCCGTGTTGGTCCACCTGAAGTCGGCCTGAGGTTGCGCGGGATCCGGGTTCAGGTGGTTCGCGGCGGCATAGTTATTCCAGAGGTCGAGCACGTAGCCGTAGGCCGGATCCGTCGGCAGGCCGAAGGATATCTGAGCGCTGGAATCGTTCTTGAGGCGGGTGCCGGCGGTGGACTCCAGGCTCGCGGGCCAATCCGCAGGATCCATCGTCGTCGAACCGGGCGAGCTGCCCGAGCCATAGGAGGCGACCGAGTCGACAAGAGCGGTCGCAGTAACGGAATTCGAGCCGCTGACATAGGTGTACGCCGACTGCTCGCTGAGCGTGATCTTGCCCGTCGCGCCGCTGGCGAGGCGTGTCGGGTCGGCGCTTTCGCCCATTGGCGTGGCGCCGGCGACGAGCCCCAGGCTCCAGGACGGCACCGCCACCCTCGAGCCATCTGGCTCAGTGATCGATGGGAACAGGACCGAATAGGCAAGCGTATTCGGCGCGCTCGCGCCGGGCGAGTTGGCCTCTGGGCTGTAGGGAACACCCATGAGCGTTGGCGGCGTCGTCATGCTTTCGGTTTTTCTTGTACCGAGCGTCGCGAAGGTGATGCCGGCATAGGCCGACGGGTTGGTCGTGCTGTTGCTGTCGTAGGGCGTGAGAGTCGCGGTGGTGCTGGTGCGGCCAACGTTGAACACCATGCCGAGGTTCGTCGAGGTGGTGCCCTTGACGGCGACGTAGGTCGAATCCAGCGGGTTGGCGAACTGGAAGAAGCCGTCGGTGACACTGCCCTTCAGGTCGATATTGCCGCCCGCGCGCATGGTCAGGACGCCCGGCTCTCCGAGAATGCTGCCCCCCGTACGATAAACCATGGTCGTATGGTCGCGCAGCAAGGCGCTTTCCTTGCCGGCAACGACATAGGCCTTGCCCAGCACCGGTTCGAGGGCCATCACGCCGGCCGCGAGCGCCGAGGCCTGGTCGACCACACCTGCGCCGAGATTCCAGTTGCTCTTGAGCACGATGTCGCCGGAAAAATTCAGCTCCATGCCCGCGCGTGCGTGGAAGTTCGACTGGCTCGTCAGTGTGCCAAGATCCGCGTAGCCGGCACTGACGTCGAAGTCGCGCACGAATTCGACGAGGGTTCCGGCACCATAGTCCGCCAGCACGTTGAGCTTGCCGGCCGCGGCCTTGGTGAGATCGAGTTCGGCCTGACCGCTGCCATTGACGGTGACGCCGACGAAGCGCGGATCGGATGCAAGCGCCGCGAGGTCGAAGCGCTTGTACCCCTCCAGCACGATCTCGCGCGCGCCGTTGATCGCGCCGGCGAAGCTGACATTCACCTTGTCGGCCCCTGGCTGCTCGATGACGGGCGCCCGCAGGGTCACCTTGCCGCCCTCGCCGCCCGCCACGTCGATCACGCCGCCCAGCACCCGCAGCACGCCGTTGGAGATTCCGAGGGTGACCCGGCCGGAGCCGAGCCCGTCCACCGTGTCGGTCGCGCCTGCCCGCAGCAGCGCCGTACTCGTCATGGTCAGGCCCTGGCCGCCATAGATCGAGATCGAGCCGCCATAAGTCGCACGCGCGTCGATTGTGCCTGCGATGGTCACGCCGCCCTGATCGGCTGCCAACGCGAACTCCTCGGCCGTCGTTGCGCCGTCGACCGTGACGTCGCCGGAGCGAATCCGGAAGCTGCGCGATTTGGTGAAACCGGCGCCATTCAGGCGCCGGTTGAGCCCGCCAAAATCCGACAACGCGGCGATGTCGAGTGAGAAGGAACCGCCACGCTTGCCCGCCGCAGCTTTGGCGTTGATCGTGCCGTCCAGCGTGACCTGGCCGCTATCCTGTTCGATCGCAAGCGTGCCCGCGCCGCCCCCGATGGGACGCCCCTCGGAATCGCGGGCGGAGCCGAGGTCGAGGGTCGCGCCCGCCGCGAGCAGCACCGAGCCGCCGTGGGCGCTCAGCGAGATGGTCCCGGCATCGGCATATTCGGACACGTCGAAGAACTTCTTTTCGAATCCTCCGACGTCGATCCGCGAACCCGCCGCCAGATTGACGTTGCCATTGGCGGCGTTCAGCTTGACCGCTCCCCCCAGTGCATCGATACGTCCGGCGAAGTCGACGGCGCGGCCCGTGAGTGTCCAGCGGGAGCCGAGGCTGTCCTGATCGCGCGCCGGGCTGGCCGTCCCGTGAGCGGCAACTGTGAGGACGCCGGTCGTGGTGACCGATTGCTGGCTACCGCCCCGGCCAGTCAAGACCGGCGCGGACAAGGTCAGCGCCGCGCCGGCGACGTCGAGCGAGCCTTTGCCTTCGCCGGCAATGCGCGCCGTTCCCGTCAGCTCGATGGTGTCGAAGCCGCGCAGCGCCTTGGCGCCCTCACCAAGGGCTAGCTCGGTCGCGGTGAGCTTCAGGCTGCCATGACCGGCGCCGACCGGCTCGCTGAACGTGCTCGCCGTATTTTCCAGCACGATCCGATTGCCATTCACCGCGATCTCGTTGTTGCCGCGGCCGACCAGCCCTGCAGCGTCGAGCGTCACGGCCTGGAGGCCCGACAGGTCCACCGCGCTGTGGAAGTCGATGGTGGAATAGCTGCGCAAGGTCAGATGCTGGGTGTTGTTGAGCGCGGCGAGCGCCGCGGCATCGAGCACCAGCCCGCTGCCACCGCCGAAGCCAATCCGGCCCGACGCCAGCGACAAGGCTGCGCCCGTCAGTCTGGCCTGGGTGACGAGGGCGGTCCCCGTCGCGTCGATCAGAAGGGTCTTGCCGCCATCGAGAACGGCGCCGGCACCAATCGTGACCTGACCGCCAACGGTCGTATCGACGTTCTTGCGGCGGACCCGCACCGCATCGCCGTTGGACAAGCGGATCAAGGCGCCCCAGTCGCGATCGGACGCCTGCGGGGCCATGATGAGATCGCCGGCGCCGGTCGGCGCCTCGCCGCGCGCGACGATGACGCTGCCGGCGGAAACGTCAATCGTCTCGCCCGCGGCGAGGATGATCTCCGGCCCCGTCAACGCCGAATTTGCGCTGTTGCGCACGACGATGTCATGGGCCTGCACATCCACGCGCAGACCGCCGACGTCGCCGCTGCGGAAACCACCGACCAGCAGGCTGCCGGCGCCGAAGCCGGACAGGGCAGCGGCATCGATGACCAGATAACCATCGGCTCGCAACGTGCCGGCGCTCTGGTCGGCGCCCACGATTGCGATCTTGTTGGCGGCGATATCGACCAGACCGCCGCGGCCGCCGGCTGCCGCCTGAGAACGCAACTCGCCCTTCAGAATGAGATCCTGCGTCGCCTTGAACACCACCGAACCGCCATCGACCGGCAGACGCGGCGTGACGATCTGCTGGCCGGTGAGCCGATACTGCGTCAGCTTGAAAGCATCGGAGGCGAAGAAGGTGTTGGCGAACGCTTCATTGTACTCGCTGTATTGCCGGAGCACCGCGCCCGACATGACGCGCCACGACGAAGACTGCTGGTCCCGGCTGCCATCGAGGGCATTGGCGCGATAGCCTGAGACCATCGCCGTGCCGTCGGCAAGCGTCTTGGACATCGTTCCCTGGCCTGTCGAACCAGCCACCGCCTGGATTGCATAGGCGCCCGGAAGCATCGCATAGGAGGCGGGCAGCAGCGTGTACCAGCCCGCCGGCAATCCGCTGCCGGCGTCGAGCCAGATGCGGTCGCCAGTGCGGATCGACGCCGAGCTGGGTGCCGTCGCACCGGCGAAAGCCGGCATGACCGCGAACAGGCCCGGAAGCGCCAGCATGTCATGCGAGCCGCCCGGTCCAGGCACGTGCTCCCATGCCATCAAGTCGCCGCCGCCCTTGATGTTAACCACCGATCCGGCGGCGAGCTCGACCGTTGGCGCCTCGAGCGTCACACGCTTTTCCGGCAGGCTGGCGATAGTGGTTGGCTGCGTTCCATTCGTCACCGTCCAGTTTTCGTTATTGCTGAGAGCACCGTAAGGCAGCACGAGGCCATCGCCGGTCACCGAGGTGACACTGCCGGCGCCGAGCGTGAGGCGCTGGCTGGCCTTGAGCGTGATCTGGCCAAACGGCGCACGCAGAGTGCCGTTCTGCTCGATCGTCGGCGCTTGAAGCGTCAGGGTGCCGCCGGCCGACAGCGCAAGGCCGGCAGGTCCGTTCTGCTGCACGGTCAGCCTGTCGCTGGCCCTGATCGTCGCGTTGATCTGCGAGGTGGGATAGATTTGACCGGCCTTCACGATCAGCGTGCCGTCGACGTCCAGGAACGCCGGCTGGCTGACATTGCTGTGCGACAGCCGGATGTCGCTCGCCTCGAGCACGGTTCGTTCGAAGCCGCGGATGTTCGCCTGCACGATGTCGATCACGGATCCGGCCAGCGTCAGCGTGCCTGCGCGCGCCGGATTGCCCGATGTCAGACTGAACAGCGAGATGTAGGGCGCCCAGAGCCGCGAGCTGGCACCGTTGCCGTTGATCAGCGATCCCGTGATCGAGATCGAGCCGCCGAATGCGAGGTCGACACCGTCCAGCCGCGTCGTCGACGGAAGAACGAGATCGGCGAAGCCCGCCCCTTGCAGGCTCGAGGTGCGCACGACCAGACCGGGCTGGGCGGCGGCCGTTTCGGACAATATTACGGTCGACGTCGCAGACGCCAACGTCACCTTGCCGCCGCGCGCGCCGTTGCCTCCACTCTGACCGTGCCATGTTCCCTCGACCAGACCCCGCTGGGCTTTGACGCTGATCGAGCCGCCATTGCTGGCGAGGGTGACCGGTGCGAACCGGCGGTCATCCGACTCGAGGTCGAATTCGCCACTGCCACCGGCGACGTCGATCAGCGAGCCGGATTCGAGTTCGACCGCGGCGGACTCGAACGCGACCGAGCCGCCGTTGCGTACGACGCCGCTCCGGTGCCCCCTGACATCGGTTTCGCCGACCGCCGTCCCCCGCGCGATGATCGCGCCGGTATTTGCAACAACGACCGATCCCGCACTTGTCGAAAGATTGATCGTGCCCGCCAGCGCCTCCACTGTGCCGGCAACCCGCAGCGTACCGGTCGAAGAATTCTGCAGGGACAGCGCGATCGTGCCGCCGGTGTCCGTCCGCACCGTTGCCCCCGCGCCGATCGTCAGCGACCCGCCGCTGAGCGAGAGCGACGTCGGCTTGAGCGCCAGACGCTGCGGTGACGGCAACACCGCGAGCGGGCCCATCTCGCCGATCGGCGTACCCGTGCTGAAGCCCGAAACGTCTACACCCCTGAGATCGACGTTGTATGGGAGCTGCGTGACGCTCACCCCTTCCGGGATCGTGATATCGCCGCCCGTGGAGATCTGAAGCGAGCGGAAGCCGCGCTCCGAGAACAGCGTTTCCGACAGGCGAACGGTGTTGGGCGCGGTCGGCACATCGCCGCCGATCTGCAGCGACGCCGTCCCTACGCTGATGGTCAGGCTGCCGCCGGAGCCGGCCGCATGCGCGCGCATGTCGGCGTTCGCCAACTCCGTTGCATCGATCGTGTTGATCTTGCCCGCGTCGCCGAATTTCACCTGCGGCTTGCCGTTGCGCAGCCGATACCAGCCGCCGCCGGATACATCGAGCACGACACCCGGCTGAAAGTGCGCCTGGTCCAGCGTGATGCTGCCGCCGTTGATCACCGGCGGCTGTGCCGAGGCGCCGCCCTTGACCTGGTTCGCCCATTGGCCACTGACGTCGATGGCCGCCCCGGCTCCAAACGACACGTTTTCCGCGCCCAGCAGATTGACGCTGCCGCCCGGAGCGTGAATCACGCCATCGATCTTGAAGTCCTGGCTGTATGCAACGGTGGAATTGGCCTTGATCGAGAACGTGCTGCCCGGCGTCAGTTCGAGCGTCGTGCCCTTCTCGAGGGTGACGTTGTTGGAGACGTAGAGCTCGATCTTCCCGAGCCCGGCATCTGCAAGCACGTCCGAGTCGAGATAGGTCGTCCGCAACCGGAACGAATCCTGGTTGCCGGGAGCGCCCGAATACCAGCTGGACGGAAGCGACGTGGTGGCCGTGAAATTCGTCGGCAGCTGCGTCGGATCCTTGGAGATCACGAGCTTGCCGAGCAGCCACAGCCGGTCTTCGTCGCCGTCGCCGCCGAACGTCAGCGAGCCGGCCTTGGCAGTCTTTCCGCTTGCGGACTGACGCTCGCCGACGATCACGCCGCCCCAGTAGCCGCCCTCCAACGCAACGCCTTCGGTGGCGTAAAACTGGATGGCGCCGGCATCACGTCCCTCGGTAAAACCACGTTCGAAGTGGCTCGCTGACCACGGCGTGCTCCAGGAATCCGATTTGCCCCAGTTGCTGTGCGTGCGAGTGAACCCGCCGGCGAAGCCGACATAGACCCTGTCCGGCGTTGCCGAGGAGATATCGTAAATCCTGCCATCGGCGCCGAGCAGCTTCGTCGATCTGACCATGCCGTCCTGATAGCGGAACGAGCCGCCCGAGACATCGAGCAGCGAACCCTGGCGGGTGATGATCGAGCCGGCCGATTTGAGCGTGATGTTGCCGCCGATGGTGGACAGCTCGGCGAGATTGGTCTTGCTGTTGCCGATCCAGGCCGAGACGTCGCCGAGCGGCGTCCCGATCCATTCACCCGCCGCGCCTCCCCAGCTCACGCCGGCCATGGGACCATCGGTGAAGACGCCGCTGGCGCTGCGATCGACGATGATCTTCTGCCCCCGCAGCCAGGAATTCCGCAGCAGCGGAGAATCGCGCAGCTCGTTGATGCGCAATTCGGCCTGCACGAACCTTCGCGACATGGGAATGAGGACATCCTGCACGCCGGCGGCGCTGACATAGGCGTCCTCGCCGATATAGATCCGGCTGCCGTCACGAATTGGCGTCTCGCCGTTGATCGGCTCCTCCGTCGGCACGGGCGCGGTACTGGCGACAATGCTGACGGTGCCGGCGGGAACCAGGATGTTCGCCTGCGCCCCGATATCGATCAAGTTGCCGCGCAATTCGACGCGCCCCGGCTTGTAGCGCGTAGCCTTCGCCGTCTCCTCGATCTCGCTCGTGTCGGTGACATCAGGCAGAACGGCGGTGACGCTGCCCGGCGAGAGATGCAGGTCTCCCGTCTTCCAGTACACGAGCTGGGCGTCCAGGCTGCCGCTCGATGCCATCATGCCGTGGCTGTAGGCATCCAGCCGGATCGATCCTTCGCGGTTGTTGAGCGCGGTCGCGGCCAGCATCACGCCGCCCTGGAAGATCTCACGCCCCATCGCAGTGATGTTGCCGCGATCGGACTGCACGACGCCGGTGTTCACGACCTTGTAGCCGACCGATGCCGCGCGCGCGTACATCTCGGGAAGCAGGATGTCGCGAACGCTCTCGCCCCAGGGCTTCTCCGTGAAGAGGTCCCAACCGGCGATCGCCCCCATCAGATGGTTGTAGTTGAATAGCCAGGGCATCGGGGCCGTCACCGCGACGTCCACACCGCGCACGTCGCCCGGATTGGTCCTCAGATAGACCTGTTCGCCGGCGGCCATGATGATCTGACCGTCGGGAACGCTGATTTGGCCGGCATTCGAGACGATCGGCGCGAACAGCATCGCCTTGCCGCCGGTCTTCGCGCTGATCTGAGCTCCGGTCTGGATGGTGACGTCACCCGGCACGCCATCCGGCGTGAACCGCGCAGGCTGGCTTGGATCCGTGGCCGGCTTTTGCGAATTGGCCAGCCGCGGGTTGTATTCGCCGAATGTCGGCACGTGGATGTCGTTGGTGAGCACAATGGAGGTGTTGATCCCGGCCAGAAACTGCGCGTTCGACAAGGCGAGGGAAGAGGCCACGAGGGTACTGACATTGACCTGGCTGGAGCCGCCGAAGATGATGCCGTTCTTGTTGATGATGTAGACCTGTCCCTCGCTCCTGATGGTGCCGAGGATCTGGCTGGGAACGAGGCTCGGGTCGAGCACGCGGTTGAGCGCGATCCAATTGGCGGCGCCACCGCCGCCGGCGGACTGGTTGAAGTACAAGTCGGTCTCGCGTCCGACATTGAACTTGTTCCAGGTCAGGATCGCCTTCTGCTGGTTCTGCACGACCTCGACCTGGACCCGGCCATTCGAGCCGGTTGATTGGGTCGGCAGACCGGCGCCGGTCCAGGCCGGTTGCCCGTCGATCATCGCGGTCGGATTGCTGGTGGGATTGAGGCCTCCGGGGGCAAGTCCGTTCGGCACATTCGGAAGCAGCTTGCCGGGATGATTCTTGTCCAGACCCAGATTGGCCGGACCGATCAGTGCGCCGGCCCTCGCTGCCGCCTGCACGTCGCGCATCGCCTGAAGCGAGGCGTTGATTCGATTCATCGCCTGTGCCGATGCGATCGCCCCCGCCTGCCCCGCAGCGTTGGTCGTCACGGCGACGTTTGCCACGGGGCTCCCGCTTCCGCTGCCCAGGTTGCGCGCGTCGGCAGCAGCCGATCCCACCAGCAACGCAGCTACGCTGGCACCGCTGAGGAACATCGCGTGTCTAACGGACCGGAACGAGCGAAAACGGACGGTGCGGTGGGACAAGACGGCATTCCTTCTGGCAGCGCGGCTAGACCCAATGAAGGGTCGCCCCTCGTCATCCCCTGCGATGACGATCTAGCTCTAAGACGGAAGCCTGTAGGCGAACGCGCACGATTTCTGTGTGAAAGTTTCTTGTCAGCGGATGTCAGCCCAACAGAACCAGGCCGCCCGGCAGCTTGCGGGTCCTGACATCGAAAGCCTGCTCGAGACGCACGAGGATTTCCTCCATCTGGTCGATGCGGAAGCGGCCACTGACCGGCCTCTGCGCGAGGCTCGCATTGACAAGGACAATCCGGCCGGCGCGATAGCGATTGACCTCTTCCACGACGTCCGCGAGCGGGGTAGCCCGGAACAGCACGATTCCGCGCTGCCAGGCGGATTCCGCCTCCGCGTCGATCGCGGCAACCCGGCCGACCCCATTGGCATCGTAACGCACGCTCTGCGCGGGCCGGAGGATGGCAGAATCGTCATTGCGCTCGATGCGCACCTCGCCATCGAAACAGGCGACACTCACCACCGCGCCTGCCGGACCGTTCATGCGACGTACGTCGAATCGTGCATGGCTGCCGGTCGAACGCCCGTCCGCGGCCAACACGACGAGCGGGCGAGCGCTCGCGACCGTTTCGAAGAGCGCCTGCCCTGCAAGCAGCTCCAGGCGATCACCCTCCCCGTCAGCGGGATGGACCGCGATGCTGGTCTGCGTATTCAACCGGACCGAGACGTTCTCTGCCGGCCTGACCTGCCGCTGTTCGCCGACGGCCGTTCTGTAGTCGGCATTCAGTTCGCGAAGGGACGGCCATAAGCCGAGCGGCGGGTTGGCAACGGCGACGCAGGCGGCCGCGGCGGCTGCCAACCCGCCACCGAGAACGAGGCGGCGGTCGAGTACCGGGCGTGACGTCTTCCGGACCGGCAACGCCTCGAATTGGCTGCGGGGGATGCTCGCGCCGGCCCGGCGGATGTCGCGCCATACCCCGCTCGCCGCGGCGAAGGCAGCCGCATGCTCCGGACTCGCGGCACACCATCGTTGCAAGGTCTCGGCATCGGCTGACGTCGCATGTCCGGAATCGATGCGCTGGACCCACGCGATCGCCTCGCGTTGCAGCAGGTCCAGCCTTTGCATCTGCCCTTGAGTCATGGAGTCATTCAGCCTGGTCATGGTCGCGATCACCGCGTGGCGGCGACGGGTCACGATTCAATGACGAATTTCGCCGGTCCGGTGCGCAATCCGTCTCTCTCATTTGCCTTTGCCGCGCCAGACAATACTCATGGGCGAGTTGCAGCTCCTTTGAGACGAGGCGCAAGGATACGCCAAGCCGATCCGCAATCTCCTGCCGCGCCATGTTGTCGACCCTGGCCGCGAGCAGGATGGTGCGACGGCGCGGCGGCAGCTCGGCGAGTATGGTGGCCATTGCGTCCAGATCCGATCGCGCCTCCGCGACTTCCGCGGGACCAGGCGTCTCGTCGGCGACCTCGAGCAGATGCTCTATGTCAACCTTCGTCAAACGGCGCTTCTCAGCGCGACGACGGTCATGCGCCACGTTGAAGAGCATGCGCAGCAGATAGCTGGCCGGATTGTGCAAGGTGCCGATCGTCGTGTCCGTTCGGGCCAGGCGCAGCCAGGTGTCGTGCAGGACGTCGCCCGCCATCTCGGACGATCCCAGTCGGCGGGTCAACCCCCGCTTCAGATCGTCATATCGGTCGAGCAGCAGGCGGCGCAGTATCGCCACGGAGGCTTCGGTCACCGCACGCCTCCGGCCGCCTTCGGCAGGGCCGTCGCGCCACAACTCATTGTGACGCCCGAAGCCTGCGGCAGGACCACGATCAGTACCGGCTGTGCAAAGCCCGGGGGCACCGGGGCACCCACACTGAAATGTCGAAGTGCATCGTCGATATCGCGGTCGAGCTCGGCCGTGCCGGCCGATCCAAGTCGTTCGAACCTGGCTACGGCCCCCGATGGTGCGATCCAGGCCAGGGCCGCGATGCGATAGCTTCCCGGCCGCGCTCCGTTGGTCCGGCACAGAGCATCGCGCAACTTCGCCTGAACGACACCATAATATTGGCGCGTGAGAGCGGCAGCACTGCCTTCCGGCGATCCGGCGGCTACCGGCACCGGGACCAGAACGAACGAATTGTCTTTCAAGAAGCGGGCGGCAAGACCGGTGCCCGCAAGCAGCAGTTGTAGCGCCAGCTCCGGCCCAAAGCTGCCTTTGACGGCCTCAGAGGTGCGGCCCTGCGCAAGCGCCGGATTGTAGAGGACTTCGCGACCAGTCGCATCGCCATATCGATCGAGTGCGGAGGCGAGCGGCTGGGCCGGAATGTCGAACGACATCGGCACGGACATTTCTGAGTTCGCGCGCGGCGACCCAATTATTGCGCCGCTTGGCTCCGCTTCGGCTGCAACGGCCGCAAACATCAAACACACAGCCAGATACGGCACGCGACGTGACACCGATCAATTGCTCCGGCAAGCCATCAGCATCGCGAGAGGCGAATTGACAATCGTCCCAAACCCTTGCCAGGATGCCACAAGAAGTACGTAGTCTACGAACCTTCCTTGACATCAATATGTCACTGATGGCTTGCAAGAGTCTCACGATGGCACCGGCGATCAATTGAGCGTTCTTGGCGCTCTGCCAGGGACAACGCTCTTCCACTGCCACCAGCAACAGCATATGGATTTCGGTTTCACCGCCCTGTTTTCGACGACGTGTGACGCATGGATCTCACCGCCGAAACCGCGACCGTCCCCGCCCACCGCGGCTCGCCGCTCGAGGTCCTGCGCATCTTCCTCAAGCTCGGGCTGACCTGCTTCGGCGGCCCGATCGCCCACATCGGCTACTTCCGCGACGAGTTCGTTGTGCGGCGGAAGTGGATCGACGAGCACGCCTATGCCGATTTGGTCGGCTTGTGCCAATTCCTGCCGGGCCCCGCCAGCAGCCAGGTCGGATTCTCGATCGGGCTGATGCGCGCCGGCTACCTGGGCGCCCTCGCCGCCTGGGCCGGCTTCACGCTGCCGTCGGCCGCGGCGCTCGTCCTCTTCGCCTATGGCGCCGGGGCGTTGACCGGGCCGGTCGGGGCCGGCCTGCTGCACGGGTTGAAGCTGACGGCGGTCGCCATCGTGGCGCAGGCCGTCTGGGGCATGGCGCGCAACCTCTGTCCGGACCGCGAGCGCGCGTCGATCGCGGTGGTGGCGGCACTGATCATCCTCTTCAGCACGGCGTCGATCGCCCAGATCGGCGCGATCGTCCTCGGCGGCCTCGCCGGTCTGTGGCTGTGCCGGAGCGAGGCGGCGGCGCCGTCCGGGCACGTCGAAATTCCGGTGTCGCGAACCGTTGGCCTGATCACGCTTGGGATGTTCTTTATTCTGCTGGTGGGGCTTCCCGCGCTGCGCGGGCTGACGGGATCCTCGGGCGTCGCCTTGTTCGACGCGTTCTATCGCTCCGGTGCGCTGGTCTTCGGCGGCGGCCATGTCGTGCTCCCTCTCCTCCGCGAGGCCTTCGTTGCGCCGGGCTGGCTGAGCGACGATGCCTTCCTCGCCGGCTACGGTGCCGCTCAGGCGGTGCCCGGCCCGCTCTTCACCTTCGCGGCCTATCTCGGCACGGTAGTCACTCCGGAGCCGCACGGGCTCGCCGGGGCCACGCTCGGCCTTGCCGGCATCTTCCTGCCGGGGATCCTGATCCTGCTCGGCGCCCTGCCGGTCTGGGATTCGTTCCGGAAGCGGGCCGGCGCCCAGGCCATGATGCGGGGCGTCAACGCCGCGGTGGTCGGCGTGCTCGGCGCTGCATTGTACGATCCGGTATGGACGACGACCGTGCACGCGCCGAGAGATTTCGGCATCGCGCTTGTCGGCTTTGTCCTGCTGGTGGCGTGGCGCGCCCCTCCGCTCCTCGTCGTCGCCTTCAGCGCCGTGGCCGGCGTTGCGACGGCGCTGATTTGACCGCTGGGCGCGCGAAGCTGTCGTTTGAGGTGGCGTGCGTCGCACGGATGTGAGGTGGTAGAAATGAAAAACTGACCTGTAAGCCAGCACTATGTTTCGAGCAGCGCTCGAGCGACTTGCTCGTCGGTGATCAGAACGTGACAGAGCTTGGCACGGATTCCGGCGCGGATGATGGCGAGCTTCTGGAGGCCGCCGGCCGCCAGCACGATCTGAGGGATTTTGAGAAGTTCTTTGAGGGGAGGATTGACGACCCGCGCTGCCAGATCGTGGCCAATCAATCGGCCCTCCGCATCGAGATAGTGTCCGCAAATGTCGCCGACTGCACCCGCATCCAGAAGCGATCGCCAAACATTTTGATTAATGAGGCCGTACTCCAGCGCTTTCGAGGTTTCGGACAAATCGATGGCTGCGAGCAGCGCCATATCGAGATAGGGGACCATCGCCAGCACCGTCTGCACCGGCTCACTGGCAACAAGCGCATCCCTGAGCGTGGCCGTATCGGCGAACATCGGCGCGGTGACGTAATAGCACACCGCATCCAGTGCCCGCGCCACCATTGCCGCATTGTCGTACGGATTGATGCGGGTGCTCTCCGCGAGCCCGCCGCATAAGAGTACGACACGATTGCCGCCGCCAGCCCGCCGCTGCAGGTTCTGTGCTGCCGCGTTGATGGTGCCGCCCCAATTGATGCCGAGGGTGCCCGGTTCCGGCAAATGCTCGGACACATAGTGGCCGGCGGCTGCGCCCACGATGGGCCGCGCGTCTCCACCGTCGAGTGGCGATGGCACGACGATAGCGCGACGCAAACCAAATCTCTCCACCAGGCCGCTTTCGAGCGCTCCAAATGCGCTCACCGGACTGTTGATGGTGATCTGCACGAATCCTGTGTCGCGCGCCTCGGCAAGAAGGCGATTCACACGCTTGCGGGTAACCTGGAGGTGTTGGGCGATCGCATCCTGGGTTTGCCCCTCCTTGAAATAGTGCCAGCAGATCCGCGCCATGAGCGCAGCATCCGCGGCATTCTCATTCTCTTGTTTGTTCGCTCGGTCCAGCACGTCCAGGCTCCCTGTTGCTCGATCCATATCGCAATTCTGCATCGGGCACAAATGTACCCTCTATGTCACAAAAGTGTCGCCGGTCGCCGTTAGGAATCCAAAAGAGACCTCGCCTCCTCTCAGGCACGATGGAACGACATGCAGCGCGGTGAACCGACGCCGATACGGCCTCCTCAGAACACAAACCGAAAATTTTACCGGTGGCCCGGGCGGCCGGAGACGGCCAAACGTCGGCCGAAGAGTGGTCGCACCAGCAGGCCGACATGGCGGCAGCGCTTGCGTCCCTTCGTGCCGCTCAACGACGTGGAAGCGTGAACATGCGCCGCGCCATCCTCGTTGTCCTTGACGGCCTGCGCCGGGACTTCGTCGCCCCCGAGACCACGCCGCATCTGGCCGCGTTCGCGGCACGCGCCGAGCAATTCTCGGCCTACAGCACAGTCTTTCCTTCATGCACGCGCGTGGTTTCGGCAAGTCTTGCCACCGGCTGCCTGCCGGCTCGCCACGGCCTTCAGGGCAACACCATGGTCCTCGTTGAGGACGACCGTCTTGTGCGTCACGACGCAGGTCGGCCGGATTTTCTCCAGCACAAAAGGCGGGTCACCGGACGCAGCCTTGCCGTTCCGACGCTTGCCGAGCGCCTGCGTGAGCATGGTGGTGCAGTGATCTACAGCAACGTGTCTCCGGGAGCGGCCTATGCTCACGATCCCGATGGCCACGGACGCATCTATCATCGCGCCGGCTCGTTTGGGCGAGGCCGCATTCCCTTGCCCGAAGCCGAACAGCTTCGCGTGACCCTGGACGTGGCCGGCGATCGGGCCATGACCGAACGCTTCATTGCGGAGGCTGTGCTGGCCGCGGGTCCTCCCGCCCTCGCTCTGATGTGGCTGGGCGAACCCGACTCGTCGCAGCACGCACTGCCGCTGGGCTCGCCCGAACATCTCACCGTCCTGAAGGAAGCCGATCGGAACGCGAAACGCGTCATGGACGCGGTGGCGCACCTGCCCGACGGCGATGATGTACTCTTCCTGCTTGGATCCGACCACGGCCATCAGGTGGTGAGCGGCGTCATCCACATCGAGGCTGAGCTGGTCGCCGCGGGCCTCAAGGAAAGTCTCGATTCCGACGACGTGGTGGTCGCCTCCAACGGCACTTCGGCACTTATCTATCTTCACCCTGACGCTGCTGGCCGCGAGGCGGCAATCACCAGCTTTCTGACCGGCAAGGACTGGGCCGGCGCCGTCCTGCCCAGGGCCGAGCTGTACCGTGTTGGCCAATCCACCGATAACGGACTCGCCTGCGCCGTCGCCATGCGCGCGACCGAGGCTCCCAATGGTTTCGGGGTTGTTGGGACAAGCTTTGCCGCCAAGCGTTCCGAAGGCAAGGAAGACGTCATTGGCGCAGGTCAGCACGGTGGGCTCGGCGCGGCGGAGCAGTCCCCCTTCCTCATGATCTCGGGTCCGGGCTTCTCGGCCGGCGCAGTGCGCTCCGAAGCAACCTCGGTCATCGACATCGCGCCTACTATTCTTGCTCATCTTGGTCTGCCCGACACCGGGACGGACGGCAACGCGCTCCAGCGAGGCAGCCGTGGCTGAGATCGAGCTGCGCGGCATCGAGAAGCGCTATGGCGAGACACCGATTCTGAAGGGCGTCTCCCTGAAAATCAAAGACGGGGAATTCCTGACCCTGGTGGGACCGTCTGGCTGCGGCAAGTCGACCTTACTTCGGATCATCTCGGGGCTCGAGGATCAAGACGCCGGCGAGGTGAGCGTCGGCGGCCGCCCCGTGGACGGAGCCCGTCCAAAGGACCGGGATGTCGCGATGGTGTTCCAGTCGTATGCGCTCTATCCCCATCTCACCGTATTCGACAACATCGCGCTGCCATTGCGCACGCGGCAGCTCTCTTTCGTACAGCGCCTGCCGCTGATCGGACCACTCGTGCCGGGCCGCGCCGGCATCGAACGGAGCATTCGCGTGGAGGTGGAGCAGGCCGCCGTTATGCTCGACGTTGCTCAACTGCTCCACCGCAAGCCCGGAGAGCTTTCCGGCGGGCAACGCCAGCGGGTCGCCCTCGGGCGAGCGATGGTGCGGCGCCCCACCGTCTTCCTGATGGACGAGCCGCTATCCAATCTCGATGCCAGGCTCCGTGTGCAGATGCGCACGGAAATCACCTCGCTGCACCGCCGCCTCGGCGTGACCTTCGTCTATGTCACGCACGACCAGTCGGAGGCCATGACGATGGCGAACCGCGTCGCCGTGATGATGGCCGGCGAGTTGCTCCAGGTCGGCCCTCCGGAAGAACTCTATCGCGATCCGCAGGATCTCAGAGTGGCCGAGATGATCGGCAGCCCGAAGATCAACATCGTCACGCGCGCTCACTGGACGGACAATCGATCGGTTCTGTCGGCAGCCCTCGCGCCCCAGACCAGGCGTCTCGCATTTCGTCCCGAAGCGGCGGTCCTGACCACGCCGGCCGATGAGCTGCCCAACGGCACGGTGACGACTCTTGAAAATCTCGGTTCCGACATCTTCGTGCATGTCGCGCTGCGCGACGGCCCGGAAACCGTCGTGGTCCGCACCGCGCCCGACGAACGGCGCTTTTCGCTCGGCTGCACGGTTGGGCTCAAGATCAACGCCGCGCGGCTGATGCAGTTCGACGAGGCCGGCAGGCGTTGCGGCGACATCGAGCGGGTGGCGGCATGAGCCTGACGGCGTCGATCCAGAACCCCATCCGCTCGGTTGTCCGTCGCCGGCATCGGACTCGGGAGGCCGCCATTGGCTGGCTTGCAGTCTCCCCCGCGTCGATCCTGCTCATCTGCCTGCTCTTTGGCCCCGCTGCGGCAGTGATCCTGTTCTCGTTCACCGACTGGCAACTGGGTGCCGCGACATTCCGTTTCATCGGTACCGAGAATTTTGCTGCGTTGTGGGCGGACCCTCCATTCTGGAAGGCCCTGATCAACACGTGTCTCTATGTGGCGATCGTCGTGCCCGGAACGGTGGGACTTGGCCTTGCCGCAGCTCTGCTCATCGAGGCGAGCCCTGGCCTGCGCGGCTTCTATCGCGCGGTGCACTTCCTGCCGGTCATGTCCACCATGTCGGCCATGGCTGTGGTGTGGGGCACCATGCTCCATCCCAGCATCGGGCTCGTCAACCGGGTGCTCGCCGCGTTCGGCGTGGCCGGGATCAATTGGCTGCGGGACGAGCGCACCGCCCTCCTCGCCCTCGCCCTTATCGGCATTTGGCAGGGTTTCGGCTTCGCTATGGTGCTGTTCGTCTCCGGCCTGAAGGCGGTACCTCAGCAGCTCTACGACGCCGCCGCAGTCGACGGCGCGGACGGCCTCGTTGATCGGCTGCGCATCGTAACTCTCCCCATGTTGGGGCCGGTCACCATGTTCGTCATCATCCTCTCCGCAAGCCGTGCCTTCGAGGTGTTCGACAGTGTGCGCGTGCTCACCCAGGGCGGCCCGAACTACGCCTCGGAAGTTCTTTTGAATCGGCTCTATTCCGAAAGCTTCGACTATCTGCGCACGGGTTACGGCGCGGCTCTCACGGTCGTTTATCTTGCCATCGTGATCGCGCTCACGCTCGCACAGGCGCGGTTCATCGAGCGCCGCGTGCACTATTCATGAGCGCGCGCCGTCCCGGATACCAGCTTGCAGGACGCATCGCGCGCCATGCCTTGCTGGCCGTTTCCGCAACCTTCGCGCTGCTGCCTTTCGTGTGGATGATCAGCTTGTCGCTGAAACCGCCCGACGAGATCTTTCAACCCGACTTCCATCTCTGGCCGAAGACCTTCCAGGGAGTCGAGAATTATCGCGTTGCGCTGACGGCGGCGCCGATGCTCCGTTTCCTGCTCAATGGCGTGTTCGTCTGCGCGACGATCTTCGTGCTTCAGCTCATGGTTTGCGTGCCATGTGCCTATGCGCTCGCCAAGCTGCGATTCCGCGGCCGCGACACGCTGTTTTCCGCTGTGCTGGTGGGGCTTCTCTTGCCGCCTCAGGCGCTGGCCATCCCCCATTTTGTCCTGCTCTATGGCTTCGGGCTGCTCGACACTTATGCGGCTCTCATTCTTCCGTGGATCATCTCGGCCTTCGGCATCTTCCTGCTGCGCCAGTTCTTCCGATCCATCCCGGACGAGATCATCCACGCCGCCCGTCTCGATGGGCTCGGCGAGTTCGAGATCATCTGGCGCATCATGATGCCGATGAGCGCGCCGGCGCTTGCCGCTTTCGGAGTGTTCTCGGTCGTCGCCCACTGGAACGACCTGTTCTGGCCGCTGATCGCGGTCCGGGCGGAGGACATCTCGACGCCGGCGCTCGGCATTCTCCTGTTCCGCGATGACGAGGCCGGTCAATTCCTCGGGCCGCTGATGGCTGGCGCCACGATCATCGTCGCTCCGCTGCTACTCGCCTTCCTTCTCGCACAGCGCCGTTTCATCGACGGGCTGGCAACCACCGCCATGAAGTGACCCAAGGGAGATTGTCATGATCGACAAACTGCTGCCGCGCCGCGTGTTGAGATTTGTGGGTGCCGCGTTGCTGGCCGCTTGCGCGGTCACCCCCGCCCATGCCGAGGAGATCACGCTGGACGTCCTTTATACCACGCCAGGGACCTTCAATGCTCTTCAGCAGGAGCTGGCCAAGCGCTTCACCGAGGCCCATCCCGACATCAAGGTGAAGTTTCGTAATCCAGTAGCCGGATACGAAGAAGGGGCCCAGCAGATCCTGCGCGACCAGATCACCGGTCGCCTGCCGGATGTCGCCTTCAACGGCATCAATCAGATCGGCTTGTTCGTGGATCGCGGCCTCGGCGCGCCGGTCGATGCCTTCGTGGCGGCGGATGGTGGCCTCGACAAGCTTGGCTACTACCCCACGCTCGCGACGCTCGGCCGCTGGAAGGGAAAGCTCTATGGCCTCCCCTTCGCGGTCTCGACCCCGGTGCTGTACGTGAACGCCGACCTCGTGAAGAAGGCCGGCCTCGCCCCCGCCGATCTGCCCAGAAGCTGGCCCGAACTTGTCGCCGTCGGTCAGAAAATCCAGGCGATCGCCGGAGCCGGCGTGACCGGCTTCTACTATCAATGGGACCAGACCGGAAACTGGCTGCTCCAGTCGCTCATCACCAGCCGCGGCGGACGTATGTTGAAAGCCGATGGCTGCACGGTCGGCTTCGATGATGCTGCCGGCATGTGGGCCCTCGGGATCCTGGAATCCTTTGGCAAGTCGGGAATGCCCAATCTCGGTATCGGCCAGGCGCGTCAGGCGTTCGTCGCGGGCAGCATCGCCATCCTCGTCGATTCCACATCCTACGTCGCCGCGGCGGACCGCCAGATCGGCAACCGCTTCGATTTCAAGACCGTCGCATTTCCGCTATCGGCGCCGGAGGGCAAGTTGCCGGCGGGCGGCAATGTCGCCATGGTCTTCGCCAAGGACGCCGAGCGGCAGAAGGCTGCGTGGGAGTATGTGAAGTTCGTCACTGGCCCGAGCGGTCAGACGCTGATGGTGAACTATACCGGCTACATGCCCGGCAATGAGATCGCTGTGAAGTCGTCCGACCTCCTCGGCTCGTTCTATGCCAAGAACCCCAATCACATGACCAGCATTCAACAACTGCCGGTGCTGACGGACTGGGCATCATTTCCGGGAGGGAATTCCCTGAAGATCATCGAGGTCATCAAGAACCACACCGAGAGCCTGGTGACAGGCAAACATTCGGCTGAGGAGGCGATGCCCAATCTGGTGCGGGATGTGAACAGCCTCATGCCCAAATGCAGCGGCTAAGAGTGCCTTTCCGCGAGCACCCACGCGTACCACCGGCTTTCTTTCAAGGCCAGTGTCCGACGCCAAGCCGCATTGACTGACTATGCCAAAATTGGCATAATCAGGCAATGGAAGGAAGTGAGATGGTACGGCGGCAGCCGATCCGACGTCGAAGCCTTTCCGAACGACGCGCGACGCGAAGCTGGATATCAATTGTTTCAGGTTCAGATCGGCGAAAATCCCTCTGACTGGAAACCCATGCCATCAATCGGCCCCGGCGTTCGCGAGGCGACGTAATTCACGTGATGCACGCCTTCCAGAAGAAGACACAGGCAACGGCCAAACGGGACATCGACCTGGCCAAGACACGACTCAGACAGATCAGGTGACGATGATGGCAAGATCAGTATTCCACGACCTCTTCCCCGAGGAAGAGGCCGCAGAGCTCGAGATGCGCGCCAAATTGCTGTCCGGCATCAACAAATGGCTGAACAAGTCCGGATTGACGCAGACCGAGGCGGCGGAACAACTCGGCGTTACTCAGGCTCGGATATCGGAGATCAAGAACGGAAAGATCAACCGGTTCAGCCTGAGCATGCTGGTCCGGCTTGCGCAGCGCGCCGGGCTGCGCCCCGGGATCAAGTTACAGAAAGCGGCGTGACGGCCCAAAAAGCTGAAGCGCTGAGGTCGATGTTCCCACTGACTCGCAAGTGAGAACATCTCGGCCATAAACCGAAGCAATCTCAATATGATTTTGCGAAGTGGTGCGCTCGGAGGGACTCGAACCCCCACGGTGTTACCCACTGCCACCTCAAGGCAGCGCGTCTACCAGTTCCGCCACGAGCGCTAGGAGATGCCGGCCTGAGGTCATTCGGGTGGCCGGATCAGCGGCGCCGATCTAACAAATCCATCAGGGGGATACAAGCCTGCAAAAGCCCTGAATTCCACAGGCTTGGCAGGAAAATGCCGCCCTCCCCAGGAGATCGGCCTTACCGGGTGCCCCGACCGCTACCGTGTGCCCCGGGGCCTACCGGGTCCCCGGCGTGCGCGGCAGCATCTGCTTGACCTCGACCGCGATCCGGTTGCGGTCGACCAGCACGACACCGGAGGCGACCGGCAGATTATTGGCCAGAACCTTGACCTCGTCGGCCTCGGTTGCATCCAGCTCGATGATGGCGCCGCGGGAAAGACGTAATACCTGATGGATCGGCATCGTGGTCGTCCCGAGGACGACCATGAGATCCACGGTGACTTTGTCGAGAGTGGGCACTGTCAGGACCGCCGCAACTTGGGACTTGCGCCAAAGGACTTGGCATCAGGGACTTGGCATTTGCGCCTGCGATCATCACCACGTTATGGTTAGCCAATGGTTAATTCGCCTGAAAACCCCCGCCAAAACCAGCGTCAAGAGCTCGATTTGACGTCGTTTTCCGCCTCAGGCGGCGAGCCTGTCGAATGGCTGATCTCGGACGCTCCGGTGCCCTATCCGGACGCGGTGGCCGCGATGGAGGCCCGGGTCGCCGCAATTGCGGCGGGCGAGGCCCCGGAATTGGTCTGGCTGCTCGAACACCCCCCGCTCTACACCTCGGGCACCTCGGGCAAGGCTTCGGACCTGCTCGATGCCCGATTCCCGACCTTCGCAACCGGGCGCGGCGGCCAGCTCACCTATCACGGGCCGGGCCAGCGCGTGGCCTATGTCATGCTGGACCTCAAGCGGCGCCGGCCCGATGTCCGGGCCTATGTCGCTGGTCTGGAGGAGCTGATCCTGCGCACGCTTGCCGCGTTCAACGTCCGCGGCGAGCGGCGCGAGGACCGGGTCGGCGTCTGGGTCAGGCGGCCCGACAAGGGAGCGGATCACGAGGACAAGATCGCGGCGATCGGCGTCCGATTGAAACGCTGGGTCTCGTTCCACGGTATCGCCATCAATGTCGAGCCGGAGCTGTCGCATTTCGCCGGCATCGTGCCCTGCGGCGTCGTCGATCCCCGCTACGGCGTCACCTCGCTGGTCGATCTCGGCCAGCTCGTGACCATGGCCGATGTCGACATCGCGCTCAGGCAGGCGTTCGAAGAACTGTTCGGACCGACCCGCGCGCTGCTGCCGGAGGCGACCGCCTAAAGCGCGATGAGATTGGGATGAATCGTCATCGCGCTTTAGGTTGTTGTTTACGCGTGATCTTTCCGGAAAGCCGCTTCGTACTTTGCGCTGACGCGTCCCTTCGGGTCCGGATCATGCTTTAGGCGCTTTCCTGTTCGCCGTGCGCGGCTCTCGTTCTCTGCGGCCGCGGAATCAGCTACGCTTTTATTTCGGCGCCGCCCACGCCTCCCCCCTCCGCCGGGAAAGCAGACCTCATGCCGGGCGAGTTGATCATCGGCCGACTGTTCGAGCGCCAGGCATAAGGAGGGGTTGCGATCCATGCTCGCAATGGGAGGTTTTTGCGATGAAACTGTCTGCACCCATCTACCATCTGAAGCGCAAGGCGAAGCGCCTGTCCCGCGAAGCCAGCATTCCGCTCCACGACGCGCTTGACCGCATCGCTGCGACGGAAGGGTTTTCCGCCTGGAGCATGCTCGCGGCGAAGGCCGCGGCAGTGACGCCAGCCAACAAGCTGTTCCCGCAATTCCGACCGGGCGATTTGGTGCTGGTCGGGGCACGTCCCGGCCAGGGCAAGACGCTGATGAGCCTCGAACTAGCCGTCGAAGCCATGAAGTCGGGCCATCGCGCCGCGTTCTTCTCGCTGGAATATACCGAGCGAGATGTGCTGGACCGCCTCCGTGCGATCGGCGTGGAGCCTGCACAGTTCGACAAGCTGTTCGAGGTCGATTGCTCCGATGCCATCAGCGCCGATTATGTCGTCAAGCAAATGGCCGCTTCTGCCCGCGGCACATTCGTCGTGATCGACTATCTGCAACTGCTCGACCAGAGGCGGGAGAATCCCGATCTGACGGTGCAGGTGCGCGCGCTGAAATCATTTGCGCGCGACAAGGGGCTGATCGTCGTCTTCATCTCGCAGATCGATCGATCCTATGATCCCACAGCCAAGCCCTGCCCCGACCTCAGCGATGTCCGCTTGCCGAACCCGCTGGACCTGAAGCTGTTCGACAAGATGTGCTTCATCAACGACGCCGAAGTTCAGTTCCGCGTGGCGAGCTGATGGCTGCGGGCCGCGGGTGAGATTGTTCACCCGCGGCCTGCAACGTCATGCCGCCTTCAGCGAAACATCGAGCTTGCCGGCGATGTAGCGCCGCTCCTGGGTCAGGCCGCCAAAGCCGTAGGCGTCGCCCTTGACCTCGTCGACATGCAGGTAGGTCTCGGGATGCAGCGGGCCCAGGATCTCGGCCATGCGCATGAACATGGCGGCGAGATAGGCCGCCTTC
This sequence comes from Bradyrhizobium sp. SZCCT0231, assembly GCF_018130245.1. Taxonomy (GTDB): domain Bacteria; phylum Pseudomonadota; class Alphaproteobacteria; order Rhizobiales; family Xanthobacteraceae; genus Bradyrhizobium; species Bradyrhizobium japonicum_F. Next base: position 74,916 of record NZ_JAFCKP010000013.1, on the reverse strand, counting down.
TCGTCCTTGGTGTTGGTGCCCTCGGTGACGTGGATGTCGATCCAGTAGCTTGCGAGCTTCTGCTCGGCGAGCGACTTGCCGCCGGCGAACCAGTCGCTGGCATCCACGGACTTCACGATGATGGCGGTCACCTTGGGATCCTTGTGCAGTATCTCAGCGGTGAGCTCGGACACGGCATTGGCGATGTCGGCCTTCAGCGAGGCCGACTGGCGGGAAGAGCTGTAGGACACGGTGATCAGCGGCATGGTCGTTCTCCTCGATATGCCGCGCGACTTGCGCGGCGTTGGTGAGAAACTAGACCCGCCGATGTCATTTTGGTATCTTATCTATACTGATACAAGTGATAACGACTTATAATGACAGCCACACTCGACATCGCCACCGTCCAGGCATTCCTTCTGGTCGCCGACCTCCAGAGCTTTACGCGTGCCGCCGAAGCGCTCGGCACGACGCAGGCCGCGGTCAGCCTCAAGCTCCAGCGGCTGGAGACTTTGCTGGCAAGACGCCTCGTCGAACGCTCGCCGCGCGCGGTCCGGCTCACCGCCGATGGCGCTGCGTTTCTCGATCGCGCCCGCGCGCTGATCGCGGCGCACGATCTCGCACTGTCGGGTGAGGCACCGGCCGCGCCGTCGCTCTCGCTCGGCATTTCCGATCATGCCGCGGGGCCCGAACTGGTGCCGCTGCTCGAACGCCTGCATGCGATGTCGTCCAACCTCACCCTCGCCGTCACCATCGGCTTCTCGCGCGAGATGCAGGATGCCTATGACGCTGGCGGGCTGGACGCCGTGATCGTCCGCCAGGAAGGCAGCCGCCGCGGCGGCGAGAAGCTTGCCGAGGACGAGTTCGGCTGGTTCGCGTCGCGACGCTTCGCGTTGCCGAAGGGCGAGCCACTGCCGCTCGCGACCCTCGCCCCGCCCTGCGGCGTCCGCGCGGTCGCCGTGCGCGCGCTCGACAAGGCCGGCATCGTCTGGCGCGAGCGCTTTGTCGGCGGCGGCGTCACCGCGGTGGTCGCAGCCGCACTCGCCGGACTTGCCATTGCGCCGCTGGCGCGGCGGATCGCGCCTCCCGGGCTGATCGACATCGGTCCTGCGCACAAGCTGCCGAAACTCGGCAGCTCGAAGGTGATGCTGCATTCGAAGGTCAGCGATCCCGCCAAGCTCGCGGCGCTGCGCGCGGTGGCGGCGACGTTTCGGAGCGTGGCGGCTTGAGCCCGCTTGGCGCTCACAGGATCGCCTCGAACGCGCTGCGCAGCGTCTCTTGGCGGAACACAAGGCAGCGACCCAGCGCCTTGTTCGGCAGCACCCGCTGGCCGCCGATCCGGCGCAACAGGCCTTCGGCTTCGTGTCAAGAAGCCCTGCACACCGCCCATGACACTTGCCTAAAAATGTCCCATAGAACGGAACAAACCCGCCGGCTGCAGCGTTTGTCCCCGTCGAGGCGGGGTCCGGAATGACCAAAAAGTTCAGTCAACAGAGAGACTTGTTCGAGAGCGAGCGCAGTTTCCGGCTGTTGGTTGAGGGGGTTGCCGACTACGCCCTCTACATGCTTGACCCCAAGGGGATCATCACCAGCTGGAACATCGGCGGCGAACGCATCAAGGGCTATTCGCCGGACGAGATCCTCGGCCAGCATTTTTCCCGTTTCTACACCGAGACCGACCGCGCCAATGGCAAGCCGGCGCGGGCGCTTGCTATTGCGCGGGAAAAGGGCCGGTACGAGGAGGAAGGCTGGCGCGTCCGAAAGGACGGCACGTTCTTCTGGGCCAGCGTTGTGATCGACCCGATCTACGAGGACGGCACGCTGATCGGCTTCGCCAAGATCACGCGCGACATCACCGAGCGCCGCAATTCACAGCTCAAGCTCGAGGCAATGCAGAAGCAGCTGGCCGAGGCGCACAAATTCGATGCACTCGGACAGCTCACCGGCGGGGTTGCCCACGACTTCAACAATCTTCTGATGATCATCAGTGGCAGCCTTCACATCCTGAAGAAGAGCGCCGCCAACGACCCCAAGCTCGAGCGCGCCCTGTCCGCGATCGAGACGGCGACCAGACGCGGCGCCACGCTGACGAACCAGCTCCTCACCTTCGCGCGGCGGCAGAGCGTCAATCCGCAGGCGATCGATTTCGCCGAACGCATCGCGGCCATCCGCGAGGTGCTCGACGCCGGCGTGGGCAGTTCCGTGCGTCTCGCCTTCGACATCCACTCCGACACCTGGCCGATCAATGCCGACGCCTCCGAGCTCGAGACCGCGCTGCTCAACCTCGTCATCAATGCCCGCGACGCGATGCCGGACGGCGGCACGGTGACGATCGGGGCGCGCAATGTCGTGCTGAACGAGACACCCCTCGCCGGCGACTTCGTCGCAATCGACGTCACCGATACCGGGCTCGGAATTCCCTCCGACGTTCTCGACAAGATTTTCGAGCCGTTCTTCACGACCAAGCCGATCGGAAAAGGCACGGGCCTCGGCCTTTCGCAGGTGCACGGCTTCGCCCACCAGGCCGGCGGCACGGTGAAGGTCGCAAGCGAGCTCGGCAAGGGCACGACATTCACCATCATCCTGCCGCGCGGCACCGATGCGCCGTCGCGCGAGACATCGGGAACGCCGTTCCGCGGCAGCGGTACGGTGCTGCTGGTCGAGGACAATCCCGACGTCGCATCCGTCTGCACCGGTCTTCTGGAGCAGCTCGGCTATCACGTGCGCCGGGTCGCCGATGCCGAAGCGGCATTGCTTGAGATCGAGAGCAACGGCGTCGACTTCGTATTCTCGGACATCGTCATGCCCGGCAAGATGGACGGGCTCAGCCTCGCCCATCACCTGCGCCAGATCCGCCCCGGCCTGCCGATCCTGCTTGCCACCGGTTACAGCGAGGTCGCCGCCGGCGTGCGCGGCGATTTCCCGATCCTGCGCAAGCCCTACGAGATCCACGAGCTGAGCGAGGCGATCGCGAAATTGCCAAGGTAACGGCTTTTCTTCGCCTCTCCCCGCAAGCGGGGCGAGGGAGTCGATACACCTACACCGTCGGCAGCACCGAGAACGTCTCCCCTGCCCTGCGCAGATTCAGTTCATCCTCGCTGGCAGTTTCACTGGTGACACTGTCGACGCGCGAGGACGGCGGCCCGTGGCGGCACAGCGCGACCATGTCGGCAACGTGCTTCGGCGCGCCGGCGAACAGCGCCTCCACGCTGCCGTCGCGGCGGTTGCGGACCCAGCCTTCGAGGCCGCTCGTCATCGCCTGGTATTCGACCCAGGCGCGATAGCCGACGCCCTGGACGCGGCCGCGGATCATGACCTGAAGGATCGCCCTGCTCACTTTTTCGGTCCCAGGAGATCGGCGCTGCGCGTCTTGACGTCGCTCTCGCGCATGACGCGGGCCATCAGTTCCGACGATGCCAAATCCTTGAGGCTTTTCGGCGCCATGCCCTCGCGCAACGCCTTCTGCGTCTCGTAGACCGCCTGCGTCGCGGCGGCGATCGGCGCATGGCCCTGGAGCGCGATGCGTACGCGGCGGCTCGCAAGGTAATCGAGTGCGTTCAATTCCTCCGACGCGCCGCCGAGCACGATCGGCAGGCGCGTGGCGGATGCGATGGCCTCGAGCTCGGCGCGCGACTTGATTCCGGTGAAGAACAACGCATCGACCCCGGTTGCTTCATAGGCCTTGGCGCGGCGGATCGCATCGTCGATCGAGGCGATCGCGGCAGCGCCCGTGCGGCCCATGATCACCAGCGACGGATCGCTGCGGCCGCCAAGCGCGGCCTTCATCTTGCCGATCCCTTCCTCGACCGAGATCAGCTGCGCCTTCGTCTCGCCAAAGGCCGCCGGCAGCAGCGTGTCCTCGATGGTGAGGCCGGCGGCGCCCGCGGTCTCCAGCTCCTGCACCGTGCGGCGCACGTTGAGGGCATTCCCGTAGCCGTGGTCGGCATCGACGAGAACCGGGAGCGCTGAGGCGCGCGACATCCGCCGCATCTGCTCGGCCAGCTCGGTGAGCGTGATCAGCGCGACATCGGGGTCGCCGAGCACGGCGAGCGAAGCGACCGACCCACCGAACATGCCGAGCGGAAAGCCGAGATCCTCGGCGATGCGGATCGAGATCGCGTCATAGACTGAGCCGGGATGGACGCACGTCCCGCCCGACAGGATCGATCGCAGTTTCTCGCGGCGGGAACGAAAGGCCATGGTGTTGTCTCGGTTAGATCACGGAGGCCGCAGCATACTCCGTCATTGCGAGCGACGGAAATATGGCGCTCTCGTGCCCCGGACGCAGCGCCATCCCGGCGATGCGAAGCATCGTCCGGTCAGCGATGCGCTGCAGAGCCGGGGCCCATGCTGCTGAGTGATACGCTAACGATCTGGGTCCCGGCTCTGCGAAGCAACGCTAATGCGTTGCATCGCGTCCGGGACACGAGAGTGGGCTTCCTTACGCAAACTCCAGGATCAGCGCGTCCACCGCAAGGGTCGCGCCGGCGCTCGCGTGGATCTTCTTCACGGTGCCGTCCTGCTCGGCGCGCAGCACGTTCTGCATCTTCATGGCTTCGACCACGGCGAGCGTCTCGCCGGCCTTGACCTCCTGCCCCTCGCTCACCGCGATCGAGACCACGAGGCCGGGCATCGGGCACAGCAGCTTCTTGCCGGTGTCGGAGGCCGTCGTCACCGGCATCAGCCGGGCAGACGTCGCTTCCGTCTCGGTCCAGACATAGACCGGCACCTCGACACCCTGATGCGCGAGACGAATGCCGTTGGCGATCGGCCGCGCCTGCACCGCAATGAAGTGCCCGTCGATGGTGCCCTGCCAGACCGGATCGCCCGGCTTCCACGGCGACTGCAACAGATGTGCATTGCCGGCCTTGCCCTCGGCATCGATGAAGCGGATCGCGATCGCATCGCTCTCACGGCCGACCTCGAGCTGGATCTCCTGACGGTCGAGCCATACCGCGCGGCGACGCTCGCGCTGCACGATGCGGCCGCCAAGCTGACCCGATATCTGGCGCTTGCGCTCGCCGAGCACGTGATCGATGGCAGCGCCAACCGCGGCGATCCGCCGCGCGACCTCGCCTTCGGGCACGCGCACTGCAAAGCCCCTGGGGAATTCCTCGGCGATGAAGCCGGTCGAGAGCCGTCCCTCGCGCCAGCGCGGGTGGTGCATCAGCGCCGACAGGAACGGGATGTTGTGGCGGATGCCGTCGACATAGAACGAATCCAGCGCGGTGGACTGCGCTTCGATCGCGGCCGCGCGCGACGGCGCGTGGGTGACGAGCTTGGCGATCATCGGATCGTAATGGATCGAGATCTCGCCGCCCTCCTGCACGCCGGTATCGTTGCGGATGGTGATGCCGTCCTGGCTCGCTTCCGCCGGAGGGCGGTATTTCACCAGACGCCCGATCGAGGGCAGGAAATTGCGGAACGGGTCTTCCGCATAGAGGCGCGATTCCACCGCCCAGCCCGTCAGCGTGACGTCCTTCTGCGCGATGGCGAGCTTCTCGCCGGCGGCGACGCGGATCATCTGCTCGACGAGGTCGATGCCGGTGACGAGCTCGGTGACGGGATGCTCGACCTGAAGGCGCGTGTTCATCTCGAGGAAGTAGAAGCTCTTGTCCTGGCCTGCGACGAACTCGACCGTGCCGGCGGAATCGTAGTGCACGGCCTTGGCCAGCGCGACCGCCTGCTCGCCCATCTTGCGGCGCGTAGCCTCGTCGAGCAGCGGCGACGGCGCCTCCTCGATGACCTTCTGGTTGCGGCGCTGGATCGAGCATTCGCGCTCGCCGAGATAGATCACGTTGCCGTGCTTGTCGCCCAGCACCTGGATCTCGATGTGGCGGGGATCGACGATGAACTTCTCGACGAAGACGCGGTCGTCGCCGAACGAGGCCTTGGCCTCGGCCTTGGCGAGGTTGAAGCCTTCGGCGACCTCGGCCTTGGAATGGGCGATGCGCATGCCCTTGCCGCCGCCGCCGGCGGAGGCCTTGATCATGACGGGGTAGCCGATCTCGTCGGCGATGCGGACCGCGTGCTTGTCGTCCTCGATGACGCCGAGATAGCCGGGCACGGTCGAGACCTTGGCCTTCGCGGCCGCCTTCTTGGACTCGATCTTGTCGCCCATCGCCGCGATCGCGCCCGGGTTCGGGCCGATGAAGACAAGGCCGGCCGCCTCCAGCGCGCGCGGAAACGCCTCGCGCTCGGACAGGAAGCCGTAGCCGGGATGCACGGCCTCGGCGCCCGTCTTGCGGCAGGCCTCCACGATCTTCTCGATCACCAGGTAGCTCTCAGCCGCAGCTGGCGGGCCGATCAGCACGGCCTCGTCGGCCATCTCGACATGGAGGGCATCGCGGTCGGCCTCGGAATAGACCGCAACCGTCTGAATTCCCATCTTGCGGGCAGTCTTAATGACCCGGCAGGCGATTTCGCCGCGATTGGCGATCAGAATGCGTTTGAACATGCTTTTCTTGAGTCTCGACCTTGGGCGGGACCCTTCCCCGGCCGTTGGGGCCTATGGGACGGGCCGTGTGGCTCCCGTGGTACAGCAAAATGGGCTGGAGGCAACGGTCTAAATCCGGGGCTTCTGGCGTACCAGCGCAAGACCGAAATGGGCGCGGCGAGCCCTAGGGAAGCCGTGCAGCTTCCCTGGGCTTACCGGCCTTGGCGGCGTCCCGAACCAGGCCGTGAATGAAGCCGAGCTTGGCGACCACCGCGGGCGACAGGATGAAGGGATAGAGGTCGCGCAGGCCCATGGCCCGGTTGACGCTGTTCATGGCGAAGGTGAAGGGCAGCCATGCGTCGACGAGCGCCTGGACGTCCCGTGCCTCGTAGGGGTTGAAACGGATGCGCGCCGTCAACTCCCCGTCGCGGTCGACCTTGGGGCGCACCTCCATGCCGAACTCGGAGGCCATCTCCAGAGTGTCGACGATGTGGAGATAGTGCGCCCAGGTTTCGGCGAAGTCTTCCCAGGGATGCATCGTGGCATAGGCCGAGACGTAGCTTTGCCGCCAGTCCGGCGGCGCGCCTTCCGCGTAGTGGCGCTGCAAGGCCTGACCGTAATCGACCGCATCGTCACCGAACACGGCGCGGCACTGGTCGAGCTTGCCGCCGTCGCGCACCAGCGTGTCCCAGAAATAGTGGCCGACCTCGTGGCGGAAATGCCCGAGCAGCGTCCGGTAAGGCTCGCCCATCTCGAGCCGGCGCCGCTCGCGCTCGATGTCGTCGGCCTCGGTCAGCGCGATCGTGATCAGGCCGTTGTCATGGCCCGTCATGACCTTCTCGCCGCTGTGTAGATCGTCGGCGAGGAAATTGAAGATCAGGCCATGCTCGGGATTGTCCTGACGGTTCTGCAGCGGCAACTTCCAGCGGATCAGGGAATAGAACAGCCGGTGTTTTCCCACCTCCAGCTCGCGCCAGCCGGCGAGCTGTGCGGGGTCCGACAGGTCCGGCACCATCCCGTTGTGGCGGCAGGCGCGGCAATAGCCGCTGCTCTCGCCGGTGTCCGTCAGCCAGTTGCAGGCATCGTACTCGGCATTGCGGCACAGCATGCGTCCCCTGCCAGCGTCGGCCAGAGTCGTCCAACCCCCGCTTTGAGCCTCACCCTCGGGCTCGAGCGCCGACATCGTCTCCTTCTCCGGGAGGAAGGCGACGCGGTGACCGCAACGCTCGCAGGTGCGGTTCTCGAAATAGAGGACGTTGCCACAGGACTGACAGACAAAGAGCTTCAAGATCTGGCCTCTCCGAAAGGGAGTCTTATGAATGAGAGCTGTGGCGCCTCGCGAAGACTCGTCCGCAGCCGCATCGTTCCAATATCAGGAACAAATTGCCAGACCGGGCGTTGCTTGACCGCACTTTCCCGCGTTCCGGCTGGCCGCGGGCCCTTCCCGTCTATTTCCTCTAGGCAATGGTCATCGCGCTCCGTCTGTGTGAATATCAGCCCGGCACGTGCGCACCCGCATGACAACGGCCGACGCCTTGAACGATCCTTTGCCCGAGACCATCGCCGCCGAAAGGCTGCGCCAGCACCTCGAAGACGTCGCGCGCGAGCGCGACAATGCCTACCGCGCGCTGCAGGAGCGCGAGGCCGAGCTCGCACGCATCCAGCGCATCGGCAAGGTCGGCGGCCTCGAGGTCGACTTCCGCGAAGGCTTCAAGAACCGCCGCTCGCCGGAATATCTGATGATCCATGGCCTGCCGCCGGAGGCAGCCGACGAGTCGCACGAGGACTGGGTTAACCGTATCCATCCTGACGACCGCGACGCGGCGGTGAAACACTTCTTCGAGGCGCTTTCCGGGACCAGCGAGGATTACACCGCCGAATACCGCATCATCCGTCCGAGCGACGGCGAGACCCGCTGGATCCGGGTCGTCGCCAAGATCCAGCGCGACAAGGACGGCCGCGCCGTCCGCCTCGTCGGCGCCCATATCGACATTACCGACCAGGCGATGGCGCGCGAGACGTTGCGCGAAAGCGAGGAGCGCTTCCGGCTGATCGCCGACAGCGCGCCGGTGCCGATCTGGGTCACAAAGCTCGACCGCAAGCGGTCCTTCGCCAACCAGGCCTATGTCGACTTCGTCGGCCTGCCCTACGACCAGGCCATCGATTTCGACTGGCGCAAGGTGCTGCATCCCGACGACCTGCCGCACGTGCTGCAGCAATCCGTCCAGGGTGAAGCGTCCCTCAAGCCCTTCGTGCTGGAAGCGCGTTACAAGAATGCCAGCGGCGAATGGCGCTGGCTGCGCTCGGAATCGCAGCCGCGCTGGGATGCGACCGGCAAACATATCGGCTTCATCGGCGTCGCCCACGACATCACGGTCGCCAAGCAGGCCGAGATCGAGCTCCGCCGGCTCAACGAGACCTTGGAGGAGCGCATCGCCGAGCGCACCGCCGAGCTCGAAGCCAACGAGGCGCGGTTGCGCGCAATCCTGGAGACCAGCAACCAATATCAGGGCCTGGTCGATCTCAAGGGCGAACTGGTCTACGCCAACAAGACCGCGCTCGCCGGGATCAAGGCGAACTCCGCGGACGTGATCGGAAAGCCGTTCTGGGACACGCCCTGGTTCACCGGCACGCACGGTATGAGTGCCGCCGTGCGCGAAGCCTTCGACAAGGTGCTCAAAGGCGAAGCCGTGCGGCTGGAGATGCGCCTGCATCTTCCCATCGGCGACCGCGATTTCGACTTCGGCATGCGGCCCGTGCTCGACCGCCACGGCAACATCACCGGCGCCGTGCCCGAAGCCGTCGACATCACCGAGCGCCGTCTCGGCGAAGAGGCGCTGCGCCAGTCGCAGAAGATGGAGGCTATCGGCCAGCTCACCGGCGGCGTCGCCCACGACTTCAACAATCTCCTCACTATCATCCGCTCGGCCACGGACTTCCTGCGCCGGCGCGAGCTACCGGAAGAGCGGCGCCGCCGCTATGTCGACGCCATCTCCGACACCGTCGAGCGCGCCTCCAAGCTGACCGCGCAGCTTCTGGCCTTCGCCCGCCGGCAGCCGCTGAAGCCGCAGATCTTCAATGTCGGCAGCCAGGTCGAAGGCGTGGCCCAGCTGGTCCGGCCGCTGGTCAGCGGCCGCATCGAGATCAGCGTCAAGATTCAGGACGCGGATTGCTTCACTGTCGCCGACGTCGCACAGTTCGAGACCGCCCTGATCAACCTCGCCATCAACGCCCGCGACGCCATGGAGGACGAAGGCCGCCTCACCATTGCCGTGCGCAAGGTGCAGGGGATTCCGAGCCTGCGCGCGCAATCGGCGCGCGGCGGCGACTACATCGCGATCTCGGTCGCGGATACCGGCAGCGGCATCGCGCCGGAACATCTCGAGTCCATTTTCGAACCGTTCTTCACCACCAAGGAGGTCGGCAAGGGCACCGGCCTCGGCCTCAGCCAGGCGTTCGGCTTCGCAAAGCAGTCTGAGGGCGACATCGTCGTGACGAGCACGCCGGGCGAAGGCGCGACCTTCACCATCTACCTGCCGCAGGCTCAAAGCCCCGCCACCGAGAAGGACGCGGCGGCGCTGACCAGCGAGGCTGCGGCCACCGGGCGCGGCTACCGCGTGCTCGTGGTCGAGGACAATGACGATGTCGGCCAGTTCTCGACCGAGCTCCTGGAAGACCTCGGTTATGTCGTCCGCCGCGTCGCCGACGCCAATGCGGCGCTCGCGATCCTCGGCGAGAACGAGTTCGCCGTCGACCTCGTCTTCTCCGACGTGATCATGCCCGGCATGAACGGCGTCGAGCTCGCCGGCATCATCCGCGAGCGCTATCCGGGCCTGCCGGTGGTGCTCACCTCTGGCTACAGCAACGTGCTCGCCGAAAGCGCCCATCGCGGTTTCGAGCTGATTCAGAAGCCCTATTCGGTGGAATCGCTCTCGCGCATCCTCCGCAAGGCGATCACGGAGAAGCTGTCGGTGGCAAGGTGAGTGTCTCTCCACTGTCGTCCCGGACAAGCGCGCCTAAAGCGCGCGCTGATCCGGGACCCATAATCACAGGGAGAGGCCATCGGGCCAGCTGATAACCACCAATCTTCGCCAAACAGCATCCTGTGGTTATGGGTCCCGGATCTGCGCTTACGCTTGTCCGGGACGACAGCGGCGTGTTGGGCTACGAACAAGGCTACGACCAGATGAAGGCAACACATCCATGAAACCCGCCCTCCTCTCCGCCTGGCAGACCTGGGCGCTCCTGTCCGCCTGCTTTGCGGCGCTGACCTTTTCGGTTCTGCTTGGCGGTCAAGTTTTGAGGAGCCCGGCGTGATCGGCGGAACCAGGCGGACATCATGAAGGTTGCATCCGGGACCATTTGAAGCCTCGATCGGGAGTCCGATGTCGAGCCAAGACCCCGACCAGACGAGGCGGGCCGGCCGTGCGCTGGACGCGGCCAATTTCTTCCTCGCCGACGTTCGCGACGGGCTCGGGCCCTATCTCGCGGTCTATCTTCTCACCGAACAGCGCTGGGACGAGGCACGCATCGGCCTCGTGATGTCGATCGCGACGATCGCCGGCATCGTGGCGCAGACGCCGGCCGGTGCGCTGGTCGATGCCACGCGGGCGAAGCGGCTGGTGATGGTTATTGCCGCTATCATGGTTACACTCGCCTCGCTCTCGTTGCCGTTCTTTCCAGGTTTTCTGCCGGTTGCGATCTCGCAAGGCATCGCGCAGGCCGCGGCCGTGATCTTTCCGCCGGCGATCGCCGCCGTCTCGCTCGGCATCTTCGGCCATGCCGCCTTCACCCGGCGAATCGGCCGCAATGAGACGTTCAATCACGCCGGCAATGCGGTCGCGGCCGGGCTCGCGGGCATCTTCGCCTATTGGTTCGGCCCGACTGTGGTGTTCTATCTTCTCGCCGCGATGGCAATCGCGAGCCTCGTCAGCATCCTTGCAATCCCGGCTCGCGCCATCGACCACGACCGCGCCCGCGGGTTGCACGATGCCGACGCAGAGACGCAGCGCGACACACCTTCGGGCCTCGCCGTGCTCCTGACCTGCCGTCCCCTGCTGGTCTTCGCGATCTGCGTCCTGCTCTTCCACCTCCCCAACGCAGCTATGCTGCCGCTGGTCGGGCAAAAGCTTGCACTTCGGGACAAGAACATGGGCACCAGCCTGATGTCGGCCTGCATCGTCGCAGCGCAGTTGGTGATGGTCCCGTTCGCGATGCTGGTCGGCGCCAAGGCCGACAGTTGGGGCCACAAGCGCTTCTTCCTCGCCGCATTGCTGATCCTGCCTGTTCGGGCGGCGCTCTACACACTCTCCGACAATCCGTTCTGGCTGGTCGGCGTGCAGCTTCTCGACGGCGTCGGCGCCGGCATCTTCGGCGCGATCTTCCCCGTCATTGTGGCCGACCTCATGCGCAATACCGGCCGCTTCAACGTGGCGCAGGGTGCCGTCATCACCGCCCAGGGCATCGGAGCTGCGCTCTCGACGACGCTCGCCGGCTTCGTCGCGGTCGGTGCGGGCTACAGCGCGGCCTTCATCACGCTCGGCGCAGTCGCAGCCATCGGCGCCCTCATCTGCCTCCTCGCCTTGCCCGAGACGCGGCATGGCGCCTTGCGGCCGCGGGGGAAGACAGCGCCTCCGGCATCGGCTATCGCTGCCGATTGATCCCGTTCCACATTGAGGATTGACCGTGCCGTCTGACGCCATCTGGGCCTGGAGCATCATCGCCGCCGCGACCGCAGGCGTCATCATCCGCCCGTTTCGCCTGCCCGAGGCGATCTGGGCCGTGATCGGTGCAGCAACGCTGGTGCTGCTTGGTCTGCTGCCGTGGCAGGATGCGCTGACAGGCATCGAGAAAGGCGTCGACGTCTATCTCTTTCTGATCGGAATGATGCTGATCGCCGAGCTGGCGCGGCTCGAAGGCCTGTTCGATTATCTGGCAGCGTTCGCGGTCGAGCATGCACGCGGCTCGCCGCAGCGGCTGTTCCTGTTGATCTATCTGGTCGGGACATTCGTGACGGTGCTGCTCTCGAACGACGCAACCGCGATCGTGCTGACGCCCGCGGTCTACGCCGCGACGCGCGCGGCCGGCGCCAAGCCGCTCCCCTACCTCTTCGTCTGTGCCTTCATTGCCAATGCCGCAAGCTTCGTCCTGCCGATCTCCAATCCGGCCAACCTCGTCGTGTTCGGCAAGAACATGCCGCATCTGGGGACCTGGCTGCGCCAGTTCGCTCTGCCGTCGCTTGCCTCGATCGTTCTCACCTATATCGCCCTGCGCCTCGCCTTGCATCGCGAGCTGAAGGACGAAACCCTCGAAACGCGGGTGCCTCATCGCAAACTCAGCCGCGGTGGCCTGTTGACGGCCTATGGCATCGGCGCCATCGGCATAGTGCTGATCTGGGCCTCGGCCCTCGACCTGCAATTGGGCCTGCCGACCTTCATCTGCGGCGTGGTGACGGCCGCTCTCGTGCTGCTGATCAGCCGGCAATCGCCTTTGCCCGTGCTGCACGGTGTCTCCTGGAGCGTGCTGCCGCTGGTCGGCGGGCTCTTCGTCATGGTGGAAGCGCTGGTGAAGACCGGCGTGATCGCGCAGCTGAGCGCGCTGCTGCACCAAGCTGTGGCGCAGTCCGTGACGGAAGCCGCCTGGAGCGTCGGCATCGCCACCGCGCTCGCCGACAACGTCGCCAACAATCTTCCGATCGGCCTCGTCGCCGGCTCCGTCGCCGCCAACGATCATCTGCCCGCACCGGTCGTCAGCGCCATCCTGATCGGCGTCGATCTCGGCCCCAATCTGTCGGTGACCGGATCGCTCGCCACCATCCTTTGGCTGGTCGCGCTCCGGCGCGAGAAGATCGAGGTCGGCGCCTGGCCGTTCCTCAAGCTCGGTCTCTTGGTGACGCCGCCTGCTCTGATCGCTGCGCTGGCGGCGGCCATCAGGTAGCGTCCGCGAATTCACTGCAGTTGTTTGCGGTGCATCAATGCCGGTGGCGCGGCCGCGGCTAGAGTTCACTTGTCGCGAGCTTCAGATAGGCCGCGGCAAGGAAGGTCATCATGCAGATTCGATCAAAGATGCTGCCGCGGAGCTTCTCCCTGCGCCGCGAGATTCAGGGTTTCATTGCGCCGAACGAGAGCCGAGCTGAGACGTCTCATCCGCTGCTGATCTTCTCCGCAGCGGCGCTGTTCACCCTGTTTGCCATCGTGCAGATCGATTTCCATACCGCCCAGCTCCAGGCGATCGGCCTGCTCGGCCACGGAGTCGGGATCGATCCCATCTTCTTGAGCCCGTAGCGAGAGAAGCCCGATCGCGGCCCTAAGGCCGCGACCGGGCAATTTGTCAGTCGTTCTCGTAGCCGTAGACTTCCGGCAGGATGAAGATCGCCGCGAGCAATCCGATCAGCGGGAAGATTGCGACGAACAGCGTGGCGTTGGCCTGCCCGATCGCCGCAAATAGCGACGGGAACAGGAAGATCGCCAGGAACGACGGCAGCTTCACGAACATGTAGGCGAAGCCGCTGGCGGTGCCGCGATATCTCGGCTTGGCGACCATGGTCGGGATCGTCATGCAGTTCGAGGCGTCCCAGTAATGGCCCCACAGCATCGCGGCGGCCGCGAACGGCAGCAGCATCTTGTTGTCGGTGTAGAGCGCGAAGGCCGCGACGAGCAGCGACACCAGCACGATCGAGAAACCGGCGATCGAGATGCCACGATGGCCGATCTTCGGCGTCAGCAAGGGTCCGACCCAGCCCGACAGCCCCGCGAAGGCAAACAGCGCCATCGTCACCAGATTGTTGCCGAGAATTGACGAAACGCCGACCATCGCGAACAGCACCGGCAGGTAAAACGCGAAGGTCGAGAACTCGCTTGCTTGCATGAAGCAGGCAATCCAGCCGTAGACCGTCGCGCGCCAGCGGATCGGATCCTTCTTGAGGTCGGCGAGAAACGCGCGTGTCGAGACCTTCGGCACCTTGACGTCCTGGTCCGGCAGCATGTCGAGATTGTCGTTGAACATCTCACGCGCGACCCGCTTGGCCTCGCGGTAGCGCCCCTTCTGCACCAGCCACACCGCGGTTTCCGGCACGTCGTGGCGCATGATGAGGATGATCAGCGCCGGCACTGCGCCGAGACCGAGCGTCACGCGCCACAGCATCTCGTGGTTCATGTCGACCAGGAGGAAGATCACGATGACGCCGATGGTCAGAACCTCGCCGACGGCGAACATGAACTGCCAGCGGTTGCCCATGACCTCGCGCTCGCCCTTGGCCATGGATTCCATGATGTAGGTGTAGCCGGTCGAGATGTCGGAGCCGAGCGGAATGCCGAGCAGGAAGCGGATCACGACGAGCCAGGCCACGTTCGGCACGAAGGCCTGCGCCAGCGCCAGCACGATGAACAGCACCATCGTCGCCAGGAACATGACGCGGCGCCCGATCTTGTCGGACAGCCAGCCGCCGAGCAGCGCGCCGATCAGGGCGCCGCCCTGCGTGCCCGCGGCGGCGAGACCGAGCATCAACGGATCGGGATTGTACTGCTCCTTGATGAAGATCAGCACGAAGGCGATCGAATAGAGGTCCCAGGCCTCGACCAGGATCGAGGCCATCATCAGCCAGCCGACCTTGTTGCCCTTGGGGCTGTAGTTGGTGATGAGGTAGCGGACCGCGGCTTCGCTCGCGGTCGGTTGTGGCATCGCCATCGTTGTCATTCTTCTTCCTTTCTTCAGAACTCTCTAAGCGCGATGAGATCAGGATGACTCGTCATCGCGCTCTAGCTTGTTGTTTTGAGCATGATCTCTTCGGAAAACCGCTTCACACTTTGCGCTAACGCGGCCCTTCGGGTCCGGATCACGCTCTACGCGCCGAGCAGCGGCTCGATGCTGCAATCGAGCAGGCGCGGATCGATCCCCGCCTCCATGCCGGTGAACATCTCGCCCATGTAGTCGATCAATGCATCGCTGGCCTTCACGGCGTCGTCGACGCGGCGGTTGGCGACGGCTGCGAGAATGGCGAGATGATGATCGATCGTGCCTGACAGATCTGCCTGCCCCGGCATGAAGCGGTGGTGGATGTAGCCGATGCGGCGATACAGCGTGTGCAGCGGCCGCAGCGTGTGGACCAGGAACGGCTCGCCCGCCGCCTCCAGCACCAGCGCGTCGATGCGGCGGTCGAGGCTGTTGAATTCGTCGAGTGTCAAAGTGGCGCGACGTTCGCGCAGCAAACGCTCGATGTGCAGCGCCTGATTGCGGTGAGAAAGGCTGGCGCGATCCGCCGCGAGGCGAATGACAAAACGCTCCATGTCGCGGCGGAGGCCAAGCAGCATGCGCTCGCGCGCGAGGTCGATCGGGGCGATGTGCAGGCCATGACGGGGCCGGATGATGATGAGCGTATCGGCGGAGAGACGATTGACGGCGTGATGCACCGGTGTGCGCCCGAAGCCGGTGATCTGCTGCAATTCCAGCATCGTCATGAATTGTCCGGGCTTGAGCTCGCAATGAACGAGCAGCTCTTCGATCCTCTGATAGGCGAGCTCGAAAAAGTTGAGACGGTTGCTCCGGGAGGGCTTGCCTCCGCCGCCGTCGCTTCTCACCACCTCGAGCGCGCGTTTGCGCCGTGCCATGTCGTCCTCTCCCGTCAGCCCGCGCTCTCGTTGCAGGGTGGCGCCTGGTTTGTGGTACCCTTAAAACATGTTGTGATATATTACAAGCAAGCGTAAGACTCCCGCACGACCTGCAACATGTTGCAATGCGAAATGAGACGTCGGGCGCGAGGCGCCTGTGAGGGGAGGACAATGGCCGTGAAGATCACGTCGATCGAGACGCTGCGCACCGAGGAATTTTCCAACGTCATCTGGGTGCGCATTCACACCGACACTGGCATGATCGGTCTCGGCGAAACCTTCTATGGCGCCGGCGCGGTTGAGGCGCAGATCCACGACACCTTTGCCGGCCGCCTGCTCGGCCGCAATCCCCTGCACATCGAGGCGATCCATCGCGACATGCTGAATCTGCCGATGGCGCAGTCGTCGACCGGCGTCGAGTATCGCGCGGCCTCCGCCATCGACATCGCGCTGTGGGATTTGTTCGGCAAGGTCTGCCGCCAGCCGGTGCATCAGATGCTCGGCGGCCTGTGCCGCGACAAGCAGCGCATCTACAACACCTGCGCCGGCACGCAATATGTCCGCTCGACCAATATCAGCCCGGTCGCGAACTGGAATCTCGGCGCCTCCAAGGGACCTTACGAGGATCTCGACGGCTTCATGAATCACGCCGATGCACTCGCCGAAAGCCTGCTCGAAAGCGGCATCTCGGCGATGAAGATCTGGCCGTTCGATCCGGCCGCGCAGGAGAACAAGGGCCTCTACATCACCGCCGCGCAGATGAAGCAGGCGATCGAGCCGTTCGAGAAGATCCGGAAAGCCGTCGGCGACAAGATGGAGATCATGGTCGAGCTCCACTCGCTCTGGAATCTGCCGACCGCCAAGCAGATCGCGCGCGCGCTCGAGCCCTACAAGCCGACCTGGTACGAAGACCCGATCCGGATGAACTCGCCGCAGGCGCTCGCCGAATATGCGCGCTCGACCGACGTCTGGGTCTGCGCCAGCGAGACGCTGGGCTCGCGCTTCCCCTACAAGGACATGCTCGACCGAGACGCCATGCATGTGGTGATGGCCGATCTGTGCTGGACCGGCGGTCTCACCGAGGGCCGCAAGATCGCGGCGATGGCCGAGACCTATCACCGGCCCTTCGCGCCGCACGATTGCATCGGCCCGATCGGCTTCATCGCGGCCATCCACATGTCGTTCAGCCAGCCCAACACCTTGATCCAGGAATCGGTGCGCGCCTTCTACAAGGGCTGGTACAATGAGCTCGTCACCACGATGCCTGTGATCAAGGACGGTTACGTCTATCCGATGGAAGGACCCGGCCTCGGCGTCGACCTTCTGCCCGCCGTATTCGAGCGCTCCGATCTCACCGTGCGCCATTCCAACGTCTAAGGATTCCTCGAGATGAGCACTTCCCTCTTCGACCTCTCCGGCCGCACCGCGCTCGTGACCGGCTCCTCCCGCGGCCTCGGCCGCGCCATTGCCGAGGGCATGGCCAAGGCCGGCGCGAAGATCATCATCAACGGCGTCGATCCTGAGCGAGTCGAGCAGGCCGTCGCCGAGTTTCGCAGCGCGGGCTATCAGGCCGAAGGCGCCGCCTTCAACGTCACCGACGAGCCCGCGATTATCGCGGCCTTCAACGAGTTCGACAGACAAGGCATTGTGGTCGACATCGTCGTCAACAATGCCGGCATCCAGCACCGCAAGCCGCTGGTCGAGTTCACCACCGACGAATGGCGCAAGGTGATCGAGACCAATCTCACCAGCGCCTTCGTGATCGGCCGCGAAGCAGCCAAGCGCATGATCCCGCGCAAGCGCGGCAAGATCATCAATATCGGCTCGCTCGGCAGCGAGCTCGCGCGCCCCACCATCGCGCCCTACACCGCGGCCAAGGGCGGCATCAAGAACCTGACCCGCTCGATGGCGGTGGAATGGGCCCAGCACGGCATCCAGGCCAATGCGATCGGCCCCGGCTACATGCTGACCGACATGAACGAGGCGTTGGTCAACAATGCCGATTTCAACAATTGGCTGATGGGCCGCATTCCCTCCAAGCGCTGGGGCAAGCCGGATGAGCTGGTGGGTACCGCGATCTTCCTGGCGTCGGACGCCTCCACCTACGTCAACGGCCAGATCATCTATGTCGATGGCGGCATGATCGCCGCGATGTGATCCGCGAACCAGGAGCAAGCCATGCGCGCCGTCGTCATTCACGCCCCCAAGGACCTGCGGATCGATAGCTATCCCGATCCGGCCCCCGGCCCCGGCGAGGTCCGCGTCAAGATCGCCAATGGCGGCATCTGCGGCTCAGACCTGCACTACTTCCATCACGGCGGCTTCGGCGTCGTCCGCATCCAGCAGCCGATGGCGCTGGGCCACGAGATCGCCGGCGTGGTCGCTGATGTCGGTGACGGCGTCACCGGCGTCAGGCCGGGCACGCGCGTCGCGGTCAATCCGAGCAAGCCGTGCGGCCAGTGCCTGCATTGCCAGGAAGGCCTACGTAACCAGTGCCTCGACATGCGCTTCCTCGGCAGCGCGATGCGCTTTCCCCATGTACAGGGCGGCTTTCGCGAGTTCATCACGGTCGATGCGACGCAGGCTGTGCCGATCTCCGACAAGCTCTCGCTGGCGGAAGCTGCGGTCGCCGAACCGCTCGCGGTCTGTCTGCACGCCGGCAAGCAGGCCGGTCCCCTGCTCGGCAAGCGCGTGCTGATCACCGGCTGCGGCCCGATCGGCGCACTGATGATCCTGGTCGCGCGCTTCGGCGGTGCATCCGAGATCGTGGTGACGGATGTGGCGGACACGCCGCTCGCGGTCGCGAAAAAGCTCGGCGCCACGCATGCCATCAATGTCGCGACCAATGCCACCGCGCTCGACCCCTGGCGCGCCGGCAAGGGCGTGTTCGACACGCTGTTCGAGGCCTCCGGCAACCAGGCAGCGCTCCGCACGGCGCTCGACGTGCTCAGGCCCGGCGCAACGCTGGTGCAGCTTGGCCTCGGCGGCGAGATGACGCTGCCGATCAACTCCATCGTCGCCAAGGAATTGCAGCTCCGCGGCACTTTCCGCTTCGATCCCGAGTTCGAGCTCGCGGTGCGCCTGATGGGCGAAGGCCTGATCGACGTCAAGCCGCTGATCACGGCGACCATGCCGTTCGAGAACGCGGTCGCCGCCTTCGAGCTCGCCAGCGACCGTTCGCAATCGATGAAGGTGCAACTGACGTTCTAGGGTTTTGCCTGGCTCTCGATCAGCTGGTCGCTGACCAGCCGGACGGCACCCCGTTTCCACGAATAGTCTGCGCCCATGCGCAGGCCGCTGTCGCCGCGCGCCAGCACCGCGCCGGTCCTGGCATCGCGAACCTGGAAGCCGAGCGTGTATTCGGTGCGGCTGACGCGGCGCACCACGCCGATCAGTGACTGGTCCGCACCGAGCTTCCGCGCAATGGAGGCCTCGCAGCCGCCGCAATCTCGTAAGGCCCTCGCCTTCCCCGCCTCGTCGCCGACATCAACGATCCGGTAGCGGCCGGATTGGCCGAGCGCCTCGCGCACACCGCCGGTGACCTCGGCCAGATACGAGGCGTCCGAACCGGCTGACGCGCCCGCTGAGGCGGCGGTCATGTCCTCGAGCTCGAAATCGAACACTGCAAGCCCGACCGGCGCAGGCGTGCCGAGCGCGGTCATCACCTCGCGAGACACGAAGATCTCGGCGCGCTCCCATGCTTCGTCACTGTCGCCGCGGAAGCTGTAGAGCTTGTCCAGCACGAGTTTCTTGGCGCCGACGTCGATCACGGCGACCTTGGCCCACTGCACCAGCGTGCTCGTCTTCTGGATGCCGCCGATCACCTTGAACGCCGCTCCGTCCTGGGCGGACGGCACTAAGCGGTAGCGCTGATCCGCGCCGATGTCCCGTCGAAGCGCGGCCATGAACGCCGCCAGCCGCCGCTCGTGGGCGGCGGTCTGGTTGGTCGGCTCGGCCGACGTGTCCGTATAGCTGAAATCGTCCATGGCAACGCCAATGGCGCCCGCGGCATCGACCGGCGAACAAGAGAAAACGAAGAGGAGCAAAGCAGAGAGAATCAACCGGAAGCGGTGCATACGGACCTCGCGGGGATGACGCGGCCCGCAAATCTGGACGGGTCGCCTGACGCCGTGCAGCCGTGACCGTCCCGACAAACGCCGGGAAAATTTCACGACGTTTGCACTGCGGTAAGGCGGGAACGCTTCCCGCCGCCGGCGTTCTGCCGTTTAATGAGGCGCGACAAACCCGTTCGCACCAGGTGCAAGCCGATGTGGAATCGCCCGAGGTTCGATCTCAAGGTCCGTCTGACGCTACGCGTGGCCGCGATATCGGCCGCCTGCTTCGCCGTGATCTCCGCCTATTTCCTCGTTACGGCTGACAGCGCGGCGCATGCGCGCATCGACAGTATCGCCGCCATCGTGGCGAAGACACTGGAGCTGCAACAGGGCAAGGTCCAATGGGTGGCGAGCCCCCGCTCGGACTTTCCGAACCTTGACCCGGTTTCGGCCCATGTGATGACGCCGGGCCTGTGTCTTGGCTTCCGTAGCGCGAGCGGCGACATGCTGCAGCGTTTCTGTAGTGGCGCGCCTGCCCCGGCGAGCCCGCCGCCGCAAGCCTTCGCCGCGTTCTATCGCAGCCTGTTCGACCCCGGCCGCGAGGCGGCACGGCCCGTGATCGTGCGCGGAACCAAGCTCGGCGAGACCGTGGTCTCGGTCGATCCGGCCGTGCAGACGGCCGAGGCCTGGCACGAAGCCGGCCGCTTGATGATCGCGCTCGCGATCGCGCTGCCGCTGCTCTGCGCGCTGGTCTATGCCGCACTGGCCCGCGCCCTCCGCCCTACCCGCATGATCGGCAACGGCCTCGAGCGCATCGCCGCCGGCGACCTCACGACGCGGTTGCCGCCGTTCGATCTCGCCGAGCTCTCCGCCATCCGGGACGTCTTCAACCACCTCGCCGAAAGCCTCGACACCGCGCTTGCCGAGCGCAGCGAGCTGACGCGGAAGCTGATCGCGCTCCAGGACGAGGAGCGCCGTCATCTCGCGCGCGAGCTGCATGACGAGTTCGGCCAGTCGCTCGCCGCGATCCGCGCGCTTGCCGCATCCGCCCGCCAGACTGCGGCGCAGGACTGTCCCGGCTTGCTGGGCGAATGCGACAGCATTGCCCGCACCGCGACCGGCATGATGGAGACGCTGCGCGGCGCGCTGTTCCGGTTGCGGCCGCCCGATGTCGACGAGCTCGGCCTGGTCGCCAGCCTCGAAGGCCTGGTGTCGGGGTGGAACGGCCGCAGCCGTGGCCAGACCCGCTTCGATATCCGGTTCGACGGTGCCTTCGAGAGCGTGCCTGCCTCCGTCAGCGCCAATCTCTACCGGATCGTGCAGGAGGCGCTCACCAACGCGGCCAAGCACGCCGGCGCCACGAGGGTCAGCCTGCATCTGACGATGGCCGAGAGCGAGATCGTGCTCGCGATCGAGGACGATGGCCGGCCGAACGAGGCTGCCGTCAAATCCGGCATGGGCCTGCTCGGCATGCGCGAGCGCGTCGCCGCGCTCCGCGGCCGGCTGAGCTTTGAGACCGGCCCTCATGGTTCGGCGCTGCGCGTGTTCATTCCGCTCGCGGCCGCCGATCGGCAGGGGCTGGAGCACGCGGCATGAGCGCGACGGATGCGACCATCTTGCTGGTCGACGACCATTCCGTCGTCCGCGAGGGCTATCGCTCCGTGCTCCAGAAGCAGCCGGGCCTGCGCGTCATCGCCGAGGCGGCCGACGGTGAGGAGGCCTATCGTCTGTACAAATCCGAGGCGCCCGATCTCGTCATCATGGACCTCAGCTTGCCCGGCATCGGCGGCATCGAGACCGTCAGGCGGATCAGGCAGTGGGACAAGGCGGCACGAATCCTCGTCTTCACCATGCACGAGAATGCCGGCTTTGCCGTGCAGGCGATCCGCGCCGGCGCGAGGGGTTACGTCACCAAGACCAGTCCGCCCGAGACCTTGGTGCGCGCGGTGAAGGACGTGCTCGCCGGCAAGATCGCCATCAGCCCCGACATCGACCACGAGCTTGCGCTCAGCCGCATCAGCGGCGAGACCTCGGCCGCCGACGTGCTGACGCCGCGCGAATTCGAGGTGCTGCGGCTGCTGCTCGCCGAGAACACCACGGAGGAGATCGCCGAGACGCTCCATGTCAGCCCGAAGACGGTGGCAAACCTGCATTCCCTGATCAAGGACAAGCTCGGTGTCGGCTCCGACATCGAGCTGGTCCGGCTGGCGCTGCGCCAGGGCCTGCTGACGGAAGTTTGAGTGCCCCGGCCTTACGGCTCCAACTTCGCTCCGTCGGGCGAGAACGCCTCCACCGACTCGCCGATCCTGAACGACATCAGGTCCCGGCCGACCAGTAACGGCCCCTTGTACGCCGTGCGCGTGCGTAGGATCAGCGGCTCCTCGGGAATGTCGGGCGCGGGCTTCACCGTGCCGAACACGATATGGGAGTAGACGGCGAGCTTTGGCTTGGCGGACGCAAAGATCTGGCCGGCCTCCTCGGGCGAGGTGTGGTGAGCCTGGATGTCCTTGTAGACGGGATTCTTGACCAGCAGCTCCGGCTCGATGACCGCGACCTCGTGGATCAGTAAGTCGGCGCCCTCGGCCGCCTTCGCGATGCGCTCATCGTACTTGGTGTCGCCCGACAACACGACCTTGTGGCCGCCATATTCGACGATGTAACCGAACGACGGCTTGATCTTTTCGCCGTGGTTCACCTCGATCGCGCTGACCTTTACGCCGTTGTTCTCATAGACCGGACCGGCTTCGATATCCTTTGCCGCAAACGTGACTGCTACGGGATCGAGATGCTCGTCATCGATCCGGATGCGGACGTCGTCGGCAAAAGCTTTGGCGAGGTGTTCCGTCATTGCGACGGTCCCCTTCGGGCCATAGAGCTTCATCGGCCCCTTACGCGAAGCCCAGGGCGTGGCGAGCCACCCTGTCAGCCACATGTCGGGAAGGCCGACGATGTGGTCCGAATGCAGGTGCGTGATGAAGCTCGCGGTGACCGCGCCGAGCGGAATCTTCAGCTTGTAGAGCTGGATGGTCGCGCCGCGGCCGAGATCAAACAACAGCCTTTCGCTCCCCGCCTCCACCAGCGTCGACGCGCTGAAACTGGTGGGCCGCGGCGTCGGCACGCCGGTGCCGAGCAGCGTGACCTTCATCGGTTCGGCGCAGACGACCGTGGTGAACGCGAGCAGCACAAGGCCCGCGCGCATGAGGGTTTTGAGCATGTTTTCCTGTCCTGAGTGTTGGATTATCGACGGCGGGTCATTCGCGCGCGACCACCTGGTCCAACCACGCACAGTTGAGCGGCGGCACGCGCGGATCGGCGACGCGGACGCCGCGGGCAGCCGCGTCGAGTCGCATGTCGCGCAATCGCTTGCGCTGCTCTTCGGGCATATGAAGCCGCTCGTGGCCCCACAGTGAGGGCCCATCAAAGGTCTCGTGCGGCTGCCAGGTCTCGGGATTGATGACGCGTCCGCCCCAGCCGTATTCGATGAAGAAGCCGGACGGCGTATTTACGTAGAACGAGGTCATGTGGTCGTTGGTGTGCCGGCCCAGCGTGTAGGCGATGCGCCCCTCGTCCATCTGCGCGAGGTCGTAGCCCTGCCCGACATCGTCGAGGCTGCCGAGCTCGACCATGAAGTGATGCATCGCCTTCCGCCCCGAGCCGACCATCGCAAAGGAGTGGTGGCGGCCATTGACGTGGAAAAAATAAAGCCCGTAAGGCTTCAGCCCAAAATCGGAGACGTGAAAGCCGAGCACGTCGCGATAGAACGGCAACAGCGGCTCGACATCCTCCACATTGAGCACGACATGCCCCATGCCGAGCGCCCCGGTGCGGAAGCCCGAGATCGGGCGGCCCGGCTTGAACGGCTCGCTCGCAAGCTCCGGCTTGCAAAAGGCTTCCAGCCGGTTGCCGGCGGGATCGGCAAACGCGATCAGCTCGGCGACATGCCGCTCGTCAGCGAGCGCGCGCGAGCCTCGGACCACCTTGATGCCATGGCTTTCCAGCCGTCCTGCCAACTTGTCCAGTTCGGCAGTCGAAGGAACTTCCCATCCCATCACCGCAAGGCCGGCATCGCTGCTGCCGTCGACGATCAGCCGCTGCTTGCGGTCGTCCATGCGGAAGGCGCGCATCTTGCCGCCGCGATCGACCTGCTGCATGCCGAGCAGCCCGGTCGCCATCTGGCTCCACTGGTCGAGCTGGGATGAACCGATTCCGATATAGCCGAGCGCTGCGATTTCCATCAACGTCCTCCCGAAGGCATCGTGATCGCCGTACTGCGGCGAGCTTGATACCGGCCGCGCGCGATCCTACGGTAACGTCCCGCGATCGCTTCGCGTTCGCAAAGACGATAATCGCGCAGCCGTGCGCCACAAGGGAGGAAATACGAAGTGTCCAAGGAGCGGACGCGGAACGGACAGCCGCGGCAGTCGGAGGGCGTCCGCGCCTTCAAGCGCGGGCTGGACGTGCTGCAGGAGGTCAACCGCTCCGGCGGCATCCGCGCCGGCGATGTCGCCCGCGCGCTCGACCTGCCCCGACCAACCGTCTATCGCCTGCTCGAGACGCTGGAGGAACTCGGCTATGTCGCCCGCAGCGCCAGCGATGATCGTTTTCGCGTGACCCGGCTCGCCCTGAGCCTCGGCGACGGCTACGACCCCGGCGTGGTGATCTGCCAGGCGGCCGCGCCCTATCTCGCCGAACTCAGCAAGACCCTGGTCTGGCCGGTCGATCTCTCGACCTACGAGAACGCCGCGATGGTGGTGCAGGAAACCACGCATTCGCGCAGCCCGCTCTCGATCGACCGCGGCATGATCGGCAAGCGCCTGCCGATGCTGCGGACGTCGGCGGGCCGCGCCTATCTCGCCGCCTGCCCGGCACGCGAGCGCGACCTCATTGTCAGCCATCTCCGCCGGATCGACGAGGCCGACGACCGCCCCTTCCTCGACCAAAGCTACCTCGATCAGATGATTGCCGAGACGCAAGCGCGCGGCTACGCGATCCGCAGCGAGGGCGAATACAATCCCAAGACGGCTTCGATCGCCGTGCCGATCATCCGCGCTGAAGTTGTGTTCGGCTGCATCTCGATCATCTGGATACGGTCGGCGCTTTCACGCGACGAAGCTGTCGCGGGGTTCGTCGCACCGCTACGCGCAACGGCAGCCGCCATCCCGATCGAGTCCTAGGGCGCTCTGGACCCGGCACGCCGTTGCGAGTTCAAGGCCTGGGAGGACGCATCAAAGACGGCACGGCATTGTGGGCTGAGCTGATCTCGCTGGGCGGCCATGCAGCTCCTGATCTGGTCCCGGTCGGGTACGTAAGCGGCGCAAAGCCGAAGAGCGTCTCCCATGCAGGCTTGCCGCTGGTCGGCCTCGCTCGGGCCGGACTGAGCCAGGGCCGGCGTGATCGTTGCGCTCAGCAAGGCAAGAACAAGACGAAATTGCATGGGAATACTCACTCTCTCGCGTTGGCGTTTAGCAAGGCTGGCGATGTCATCCAGCGTCATCGTGGCAGGTGAAGAAACGTCGCGATCGTCGTCTCGACGAGCAGATCGCGAGACGCTTCCGGGTCGATCTCGGGAGCAATCCGATTCAGCAGCATCGGAAAAGCCGGCGGCTGATTCAGCGCAGCGTTGAGAAGCGCAAAAAACAGCGCCGGATGGCGACTTCGAATGATGCCTGCTTCAATACCGGCGGAAAAAAGCTCACGAACCGCCGCGTAGGCCGGACGCAGCAGCCGATCCGACACCAGCATGGCCCGCTCCGGCACTTCCGTGGCATGCCGAACGACGAAATCCCTGACATCCGGATGCGCAGCATAGAAGGCGGCGATCTCGGAGATCACGCCGCAAAGCCGCTCACTCAGCGGGCGCTCGGAATCGCAGGCGATCTGCTGGACGCCCGCCATGGCCGGAAGCCCGATCGCGACGACTCGATCGAGGCACGCCTCCCAGAGCGCAGCCTTGTTGCCGAAATGAACGCGAACAAGGTTGGCGCTGACATTGGCCGCCGCAGCAACGCTGCGCAGATCGGCGCCATCGAAACCATGGCAGGCAAAGGCATGGGTGGCCGCCGCCAAAAGCGCCTCGCGGCCATCCGGCATATCCTTGCTACGACGCCCGCGCGGGCGCGACGGCACAGCGGTCTTCCTTCTGGTTTTCGCCACGATCACCTGCATATATGTTCAGATGTACATATACGCGGTTGTGCGCGCATTGCAAGGGCTAAGCATGGGAGGGCCTTACCCAGCCGAGACGTCCGCACCCGGAGCCCATCTGTCCGCTGGACGGACACTCGGCGCGGCAGCGTTGATGCCGCGGCCCGCCTGAGCACAAAGATGGCCCCATGCAAGATAAATCCGCCATTTCGGAATTCGATGTTGTCATCGTCGGCCGCGGCCCGGTCGGCGCGACGCTCGCCAATCTGCTCGGCCTCTGCGGCGTGCGGACGCTGGTGCTGGAGCGCGAGGCGCGGACCTATCACCTGCCGCGCGCGGTGCATTTCGACGACGAATGCATGCGCGTGTTCCAGACCATCGGCCTCGCCGACGCGATCCTGCCGCAGGTGATCCTCAGCCCCGGCATGCTCTTCCTCGACGCCCACGGCAAAATGTTGCTGGATTGGTCGCGCCCGCAGACGCTGACGCCGATGGGCTGGCATCTCAGCTACCGCTTCCACCAGCCGGATCTTGAGGACGTTCTGATTGCCGGTCTTTCGCGCTGGCCGCACGTCACCTTGCGCAACCGCTGCGATGTGTTCGCGCTCGACCAGGACGAAGACGGCGTCCGCGTTCGCTATGAGGACCTTTCGAACGGCAAGCTCAGCGAGGTCCGCGCCGGCCACGTGATCGGCTGCGACGGCGCCCGTTCTCTGGTGCGCCGCTTCATCGGCTCCGGGATGGACGACCTCGGCTTCCACGAGCGCTGGCTGGTGATCGACGTCCTGCTCAAGCGCGCGCGCGACGACCTCGGCGACTACAGCCTCCAGCATTGCGATCCGAGACGGCCGGCGACCTACGTGCGTGGCACCGGCACGCGGCGGCGCTGGGAGATCACGGTGCTCCCGCATGAGGATTCGCAGGAGGTCGCGCAGCCGGCAAAGGTCTGGGAGCTGCTGTCGCGCTGGGTCACCCCCGACGATGCCGAGATCGAGCGCGCCGCGGTCTACACCTTTCATTCGGCGATCGCACGGCAATGGCGGAGCGGTCGGCTGCTGCTTGCGGGCGATTCCGCGCACCAGACCCCGCCCTTCCTCGGCCAGGGCATGTGCGCCGGGATCCGCGATGCCGCCAATCTCGCCTGGAAGCTGGCCGGCGTCATTCGCGGCGGCGCCAGCGCCGATCTCCTCGACACCTATCAGAGCGAACGGCTGCCGCACGTGCGCGAGTTCATCGAGCTCGCCATTCGCCTCGGCGGTGTCATCAACACCAAAGCGATCGAGGCCGGCCTTGCTGCCGGCGAAGCGCGCGAGAACGCGCCGGTCAGGCTGGAAGTGAAGAAGCCCCTGCTCGGCCCTGGACTCGCGTTCGGCGACCTGCCACTCGCCGGACATCTCGCACCGCAATTCATGCTGAGCGACGGACGCCGCAGCGACGACCGGACCGGCTATCATCATGTGCTGCTCGTCGAGACCGCGGCCGCACTCTCATCGCGTCTCGCGCTTTCACAGGCAGGGATCAATATCCTGACCAGCGACGATGCCCACGGCCTTGGGCCCTGGCTGCGCGAGCACGGCATCGTCGCCGCACTGGCTCGTCCCGACCGCTACATCCGCGGCACCGCCCGCAACGAGACCGAGCTCGAGCGGCTCGTCGCCGCCGTCATTCCTGCAACCCAAATCCCTCCAGCCCAAGCGCCGTCCGCGGCCTGATCGAACCCACTTTCAAGGACACCTCATGAAGCTACTCTCATTCGTCGCCGGCGGACGCGCCTCCTTCGGGGCCCTCAAGGACAATGGCGTCGTCGATCTCGGCACGCGCATGGCGCCCTGCGCCACGCTGCGGCAGCTGCTCGAAGCCGGTCGCCTCGCCGAGGCGGCGAAGATCGTCGCATCCGCCAACCCCGATCATCCGCTCGACGAGATCGCCTTCGCCCCCGTCATCCCCGATCCCGGCAAGATCATCTGCGTCGGCCTCAACTACCGCGACCACGTCGCCGAAACCGGTCGCACCGTCACCGAGAAGCCGGCGCTGTTCGTCCGCTTCCCCTGCAGCCAGGTCGGCCATCTCCAGCCCATTGTGAAGCCGAAGGTGAGCGACGATTTCGACTATGAGGGCGAACTCGCGCTCGTCATCGGCAAGGACGGGCGGCACATTCCCGCGAGCCGTGCGCTCGACCATATCGCCGGCTATGCCTGCTACAACGAGGGCAGCATTCGCGACTGGCAGCGCCACACCAGCCAGTTCCTCGCCGGTAAGACTTTTGCGGAGAGCGGCAGCTTCGGCCCGTGGCTGGTAACGGCTGATGAAATTCCCGATCCGTCGAAACTCACCTTGCAGACGCGCCTGAACGGCACCGTCGTGCAGAATACGACGACGGATCTGCTGATCACCGCCATCCCAGAGCTGATCGCCTACATCTCGACCATCTGCCCGCTCGTCCCCGGCGATGTGATCGTCACCGGCACACCCGGCGGCGTCGGCGCCAAGCGCACACCGCCCCTGTGGATGCGCCCGGGCGACACCGTCGAGGTCGAGATCTCCGGCATCGGCATCTTGCGCAACGAGGTCGTCGCCGAACCGACCTGACCGCCCATACCGATCAACGATAAAATCAGGAAACGCCATGAATCCCCTCCGCACGACATCCACCGCCATGCTGTTGACTGCGCTCGCGCTCGCGGGCTCCGCTGCGCGGGCCGAGATCAAGGGCGACGCCATCCGCATCGGCGTCCTCACCGACATGAACGGTGTGTTTGCGACCGCGATGGGCCCGGGCTCGGTCGAGGCGGCGCGGATGGCCGCGGAGGAGTTCGGCGGCAAGATCAACGGCAAGCCGATCGAAATCTTGCAGGCCGATCACCAGAACAAGCCGGATCTCGCCGCATCCCTGGCGCGAAAGTGGTTCAGCGACGGGGTCCAGGCAATCGCCGATGGCGGCAGCTCCGGCGCGGCGCTGGCGGTGCAAGAGCTGGTGCGCGGCAACGGCAAGATATTCCTCGTCTCCGGCGCCGGCGCGAACCAGCTGACTGATGAAGCGTGCGCTCCAACCAGCGTGCAATGGACCCAGGACGCCTATTCCACCGCGACCGCCGTGGTCTCCGGCATCATGCAGACCAGCAAGGAGCCCTGGTTCTTCATCACCGGCGACTACGCCTTCGGCCATTCGATCGAGGCGACCGCGCGCGACCGCATCGCCGCGCTCGGCGGCAAGGTCGCCGGCAGCGTCAAGGCACAGCTCGGCACGCCCGATTACAGCTCATTCCTGCTCCAGGCGCAGTCGTCAGGCGCCAAGATCCTGGCCATCAACGTTGCCGGCGACAACGCGACTGCGATCAAGCAGGCCGAGGAATTCGGGCTCGCCGATCAGGGCATGAAGATCGTGCCGATGTCGTTCCAGAACGTCGACATCGAGGCGGTTGGGCTCAAAGCGACGCGCGGCGATCTCATCGTCACCTCGTTCTTCGAGGATGTCTCGCCGGCAGCCCGGAAATTCTCCGATGCGTTCTTTGCTCGCCGCAAGGCGATGCCGTCGCAGATCCAGGCCGGCGTCTATTCCGCCGTGCGCCACTATCTGCAAGCCGTGAAGGACACCGATTCCGACGAGGGCCCTGTCGTGATGGCCAAGATGAAGGCGATGCCGGTGTCGGACGCCTACACCACCAACGGCCGCATCCGCGAGGACCAACGCATGGTGCACGATCTCTATCTGGTGCAGGTCAAGACTCCGGAGGAATCCAGGGGCCCGTGGGACTTCGTCAAGCTGGTCGCGACGATCCCGCCCGACCAGGCCTTCCGCCCGCTCGATCGCAGCAAATGCAGCCTGGTCGGCAAATAGAGCGTTTTCAACGCGAAGTGGATACCGGTTCGCGTCAAGAAAACGCGTCAAACAAGAATCTGACCGTCAGGCGAGATAACGTGCCAGATAGCCTTCCATCGCGTAGAGCGCGCAGAGCGCGAGGCTCGACCACACCGCCGCGCTGAAATACAGGAACATCCAGGTCAGCTCGCCCTTCCAATGCGCGATGTCGTGGGTCACCACCCAGCGCGTCGCGACGTCATGGAGGCCTTCGAGGAATCCGAGGAACGTATTGCCCTCGGCGTGCCCTGCCCGCCAGCGGCTGAGATACATCGGCACGTCGACGGTGATGAGGAAGGCGAGGAAGCAGGCGATGCCGACGATGCCTGACATCAGCGCCCAGCGCACCACGCCTTGGAATTCGGGCATCAGGCGGCACAGCGCGATGCCGGCGAGGAAAAACGTCACCGCCCACAGCGAATTCTCGATCGCGTTGTAGAGATAATTGGTGGTGACGACCGCGTACCAGGAAAAGCACTCGGCAATGATGATGATGGGCACGATCACGAGCGCGATGTTCACCGCCGTCTCGGCGCCGGTCATGGTGCCGAGCTGATGCAGGATGATCGCCCATTGCGCGGCGAAGCAGACCTCGGCCACGGTTGCAACCGAGCGTCCGACGAAGACGCTGGAGAGCCAGGTGTCGAACAGGCAGATGCGCTGCACGTCGGCGCGCGGCAGCACCGAACGGAAGGCGCAGCCGAACACATAGCCGGCGCACAGCAGCAACATCAGCCCGATGTCCGAGCCGCCACTGAGGCTGCCCGAAGGCGTCGGGTAGAACTCGCGATAGAGCATGAACCAGACGAGAATATTGGCGCTGCTCACAAGCGTGAGGGATCCCCACCACCACGCGAGGGGATTTGACCGCGCCTGCCACTGCAACATGAATCGCTCCGCAAAATTATCGATCTGACATGTCGTCGTAATAATCCTGTCACAGAACGGCATGCAATCACGACAAAAATCTGCGTGCCCGGTCGTTCTGCGGCTGCCCTCAGGGAAAACGCCGCCGCGCAACCATGTCCACATATCGGACAATTTTTCTGCCTCTGGCGAATCTATTGGACATTCGGATTGCCCCCGTCTGATATTCGGGAATGGCTCCGACTGACGCATCCAAACCGCGACATCCGCTCTCCTCCGCCGCCGCCGTGCTGGCGGAGAGCACCGACGACGCCGCATTCGCCACGACGCTGGCAAAGGGGCTCGTCGTGCTCGAGGCCTTCA
Source organism: Bradyrhizobium sp. SZCCT0231 (assembly GCF_018130245.1). Classification (GTDB taxonomy): domain Bacteria; phylum Pseudomonadota; class Alphaproteobacteria; order Rhizobiales; family Xanthobacteraceae; genus Bradyrhizobium; species Bradyrhizobium japonicum_F. The sequence goes on along the minus strand of NZ_JAFCKP010000013.1, from coordinate 43,608 downwards.
GGGCTGGGAGCACGCTGCTGGGCAACATGGAGCTGTCGACGTTGACCGGCATCCCGCGGCCGACGGTGGCGAGGCTGACCCATACGCTGGCCGAGCTCGGCTACCTCCGCTACGACGCCGAGCGGGCGAAGTACCGCGTCGGTGCGCGCGCGCTGCGGATGGCGCATCCTCTGCTCGCCGGAATGCAATTCCGCCAAGTGGCGCGGCCCATGATGCAGGAGCTGGCGCATAGCGTCCGCGGCACGGTGTCGATCGGCCTGCTCGACGCCACCTCGATGATCTATGTCGAGACCGCGCGCTCCGGCGATGTCGGCCCGCACGTGCCCGACATCGGCATGCCCATTCCCATCGTGATGACCGCCATGGGCCGCGCCGCGGCGGCGACCTTGCCGCCGGCCGATGCAGACCGGCTGGAACGGAATCTCGCCGCCGAGGATGCCGGCCTGTGGTCGGCAGTCCGCGACAAATACCGCGCCGGGATCGCGCAATGCAAAAGCCGTGGCTTCTGCACCTGCTGGGGCGAGTACATGGCCTCGATCCATGCCGTCGCCGCGCCGCTGTTTCATGCGAGCGAATCGAAGCAGTCGTTCTCGATCAATTGCGGCATCCCCGCCTTCCGGCTCCAGCCAGGGCAGCTCGAGGGCGAGATCGGTCCGCGCATCGCGGCGCTCGCCGACAGCATCCGCGCCATCGTCGGGCAGGCCGATCTCACGACGCCGCCGCGCAAGACCAAGAAAATCACAAGCGCCGGAAAATGACATGGCTGGACCGCTCGAAGGATTGAAGGTTCTCGACATCGCGACGATCATCGCCGCGCCGTTCGCTGCCACGCTGCTGGCCGACTACGGCGCGGACGTGCTCAAGATCGAGATGCCCGGGCACGGCGACGGCGTGCGGTCGTTTCCGCCGTTCAAGAACGGCAAGCCGCTGTGGTGGAAGGCCGCCAACCGCAACAAGAAGTTTGCCACGCTCGATCTGCGCACTCCGGAAGGGCTTGCGCTGTTCAAGCAGCTTCTTCCGCGGTTCGACGTGCTGATCGAGAATTTTCGTCCGGGAACGCTGGATCGCTGGGGCCTTCCTAAGGAGGTGCTGTGGTCGATCCAGCCACGCCTCGTGATTCTGCGCGCCACCGCCTTCGGGCAGAACGGTCCCTATCGCGAGCGTCCCGGCTTCGCCCGCATCTTCGAGGCCATGGGCGGACTGACTTACATCACCGGCGAGAGCGACGGCGAACCGACCCATCCCGGATACCCGATCGGGGATTCGATCGGCGGCCTGTTCGGCGCCGTCGGCGTGCTGGCAGCGCTGTGGAAACGGGCACGCGACCCCGACGCTCCCGGCGAGGAGATCGATCTCGCACTGACCGAAGCCACCTTCCGCATGCTCGACGTGCTCGCCATCGAGCACGACCAGCTCGGCACCGTTCGCAGCCGCATCGGCAACGCCAACGGCTATTCCGCGCCGGCCGCCGTGTTTCGCACCAGCGACGATCACTGGGTGACGCTCGCAGGTTCGACCAACGCCCTCTTCGCCGCGAATTGCCGGGCGATCGGACGTCCCCACCTCGTCGAGGATCCGCGCTTCGCCACCAATGACCGGCGCGTCAATCACGCCGCCGAGCTCAACGACATCTTCGCGGCCTGGTGTGCGGCGCATCCCCTCGACGAGGTCCTCGCGAGATTCAATGCCGCGCAGGGAACGCTCGCCCCGATCTATTCGATCGACCAGATCGCCGACGACCCGCAAGTGAGGGCGCGCGAGGTGATCACCCGCGTTGCCGACCGGGATTTCGGCACGGTTGCCATGACCAATGCCGTTCCGCGCTTCACCGTCGACCCCGCGCGAATGCGTCACGCCGCCGGCGATGTCGGCCAGGACAATGACGAGGTGTTCCGGACTTGGCTCGGCCTTTCGGACCAGGAGATCGAACGGCTCACCGAGCGAAAGGTGATCTGAACGTCGCAAGAAGACCAACAATAAAATGGGAGGAAGAAAACAGTGGCATCGCTCAAGGTCACACGCCGAACCCTGCTGGGCACAATCGCGGGCGGCCTGATCGCCGGCTCGGGCCTGACGGCAGGGGCCGAGGATGCATGGCCGTCGCGCATGGTACGGCTGATCTCGCCCTACGGGCCCGGCGGCTCCAACGACATCTCGCTGCGCCTGCTCGCCGAAGAGTTCGGCCGCAGCCTGCGTCAGCAGTTCATCGTCGAGAACAAGCCGGGCGCCGGCACGCGCATCGCCAACGACATGGTCGCCCATGCGCCGGGCGACGGCTATACGATCCTGTACGTCGCGGCGCCCTACGCCACCGCCGAGGCGCTGTTCGGCAAGCTGACCTATGACCGCAAGGATCTGCAGCCGGTCGCGATGGTCGTGATCGCGCCGTTGTTCCTCATCATCAGTGCGGACGCGCCGTTCAAGACGCTCCCCGAGTTGATCGCCTACGGCAAATCGAAGCCGGATGGGCTGACCTTCGCCTCTCCCGGCGCCGGCTCGCAGCCGCATCTTGCCGGAGAGCTTCTGTTCCGCGATGCCGGCGTCAAGGGTCTGAACATCCCGTTCCGCGGCGATGCAGCCTCCTACACCGAGCTGCTCGCCGGACGCGTCGATGCCACGCTGACGGCGCTGCCGACCGCCCTGCCCTACATCCAGAGCGGCAAGTTCACCGTGCTCGGCGTCGCCTCGGCCGAGCGCAGCGCGCTCTACCCGCAGGCGCCGACGCTGCGCGAGCAGGGCTTTCGCAACGTGGCTGCCGCCGGCTGGTACGGCTTCATGGCGCCGTCCACGACGCCGCGCGCGATCGTCGACAAGCTCCAGGCCGAGGTGCTGCGCGCGCTCGCCGAACCCGCAATCAAGGACAAGCTGACCGCTCAAGGCCTCGAAGTGCGTTCCGGCACCGCGGCCGAGTTCGGCCAGTTCATCGATGCCGAGACGCAGAAGTGGACCAAGCTGATCCGCGACGCCGGTCTCAAGGGCGAATAGCGGGCGGGAGGGACCGGACATGAAAAGCATTCTTCTCAAGCGCATCGCAGCTTCCGCGCTGCTCCTGGTGCTGTCGAGCGCGGCAGCGCAGGCGCAGAAAAAATACGACCCCGGCGCGTCCGACACCGCGATCAAGGTTGGTCAGACCGTGCCGCTCAGCGGCCCGGCCTCGGCCTACGCCGTGATCGGCAAGACCCAGGCCGCCTATATGAGGATGATCAACGACCAGGGCGGCGTGAACGGCCGCAAGGTCGAGCTGATCCAGTACGACGATGCCTATTCGCCGCCGAAAACCGTGGAGCAGACCCGTCGGCTGATCGAAAGCGACGAGGTGCTGCTGACGTTCCAGATCATCGGCACCGCGCCGAACGTCGCCGTGCAGAAATATCTCAACGCCAGGAAGATCCCCCAGCTCTTCGCCGCGACCGGCGCGGCGCGCTTCACCGATCCGAAGAACTTTCCCTGGACCATGGGCTTCAACCCTTCCTACCTCGTCGAGGGGCGGATTTACGCGCCAGTACCTCCTGAAGAAACATCCGAATGCCAGGATCGGCGTGCTCTACCAGAACGACGACCTCGGTAAGGATTATCTCGCCGGCCTCAAAGCCGGCCTCGGCGGCAAGTCGAACATGGTCGTGGCCGAGACGTCCTACGAGATCACCGAACCGACGATCGACTCGCAGATCCTGCGGTTGAAGGATGCGGGTGCCGACGTGCTGTTCAGCGCGACGACGCCGAAGCAGGCGGCCCAGGCGATCAAGAAAGTCGCCGAGATCGGCTGGAAGCCGCTGCACATCATCGACATCAACGCCTCCTCGGTCAGCGCCGTGCTGAAGCCCGCGGGGCTCGACAACGCCAAGGGCGTGGTCAGCGTCGGCTATGTCAAGGACGCCGCCGACCCAGAATGGAAGGACGACCCCGGCATGAAGCGCTACCTCGCCTTCATGGCCAAGTACTATCCCGACGGCGACAAGGATTCGAACCTGAACGTCTACGGCTACATCACTGCGCAGCTGCTGGTGCAGGTGCTGCAGCAGTGCGGCGACGATCTCACCCGCGACAACGTCATGCGACAGGCGGCCAACCTCAAGAACGTCGAGCTCGACCTGACGCTCCCGGGGATTTCGGTCACAACCACGCCGACGGACTATCGCGTGAACAAGCAGTTCCAGATGGTGCAGTTCGACGGCGTGCGCTGGCTTGGCGACATCGTGACGGACGAGGCCAAGGAGTGAAACGGCAAGAGGCCCTCCGGTTGGCGCTCAATGCCCTCCAGCACGGCGGCCGCCGCTGCGGATGAACTCGTCGCGTTCGTCGACATGGCGCTGGTAATCGGAGATCGCGCGGTTGGCGATGCGGATCCGGTTCGTCTGCCCCTCCTCGACCATCATGGCGATACGCTGCGCCAGGAACACGCAGGCCTCGAATTCGTCGCAGATGGCGCCCGTACGCATGAGAAAGTCCCAGGCGATCTCGTAAGCCTGTTCCCCGGCGGGATTGCGGTAGTCGCTGAAGAGGACGTGCGTCATCACTGCCAAAGCCGGAGGGCAGCGATCGTTCCTACCGCACGAGCGCGCGACTGGACCGCAGGGCTATCGCATTTGAGAGCTTTTCCCTGCGGCCATCCTTCGAGACGCCCGCTTTAGGCGGGCTCCTCAGGATGAGGACGGAGTGCGTGGCTGCAGTTTCGACGGGCACTGACGCTGATCAGCCTCATCCTGAGGAGGCGCGTAAGCGCCGTCTCGAAGGACGAGGCGTGCATGCAGGCCGCCGCAACAAGTCATATGCGATAGCCCTGCGTCGTTCGGGGATGACGCGAAGCATCGCTCCCCGAACGATCCGCTTGTTTCATCCCTTCATCCCCGCCACATACGCAGCCAGCTTGTCCAGCGTCTGGTAGCCATATTCGACGGCGCCGAAGCCGATCATGCCATCGCGCTGCTCGGCGCTCGAAGCCAGCTGGCGCATCATCAGCACGGTCTTGCCGTTGCTCTGCTCGGCAAAGGTGACGGTGAAGCGGAACATGCCGGGATCGTCATCCTGGTCGAGGCCATGATCCATCTCCATCAGCGACGGCCGCTCGATACGGCGGAAGCGCATCCGGTTCGGATAGACTGTGCCGTCGGGACCGATCATGTTGAAGCGCCAGACGCCGCCGACGCGCACGTCGATCTCGAAGGTCTCGACCTTGAATCCCTTTGGCCCGAACCATTGCGGCAGATGCTTCGGATCGGACCACGCCTCGAACACCAGATCGCGCGGCGCGTCGATCACGCGCGACATCACGATCTCGCGGTCGAGCGACCATTGCGACAGAGCGGGATTGGCAGAACTCGTCATCACTCAGAACCTTTCCGTTTGGTTGTTCGGGACGGCCGCTTGGCGCCCGCCCTCTCCTTCTCTTTCTTGAGCTTCATCACATAGGCCTCGAACCGGTCGAGCCGCGCCTCCCAGATCGCGCGCTGCTGCTGGAACCAATCCTCCGCGCCGAGGAGCGCATCCGGACTGAGGCGGCAGGTGCGCACGCGGCCGGATTTCTCCGACAGCACGAGCCCGCTCGTCTGCAGCACGTGGATGTGCTTCATGAAGCTCGGCAGCGCCATGTCGAAGGGATCGGCGAGCTCGCCGACCGACGCCTCGCCCGCGCAGAGCCGCATCACGATCGCCCGCCGCGTGGGGTCGGCAAGCGCTGCGAAGATCTGGTCGAGACGGGACGATTGGTTAGCCATGAAGCTAACTATACACGAAGGGCGGCGAACGTCAATTATTGTTAGCCAACTGGCTAAGTTATATTTTATGGCGCCGTAGCCCGGATGGAGCCAACGGGTCGGCGCGAAGCGCCGCCCGATGACAGGCTCCGCGCAATCCGGGGCCGCTTCATCCGCGGCACGAATCCCGGATTACGCTGCGCTCGATCCGGGCTACAGGCCCAGCTCGCGGAACCCACAACGCGCGATTGTGAATTGGGATACGGGGCACTTGCCGTTAAAGAGCAGGCCGGGGCGCATCATCGTAAGTCGGGACGCGTGCCGCCTGTTGTCACCTCACCATATCTCACCCGGCGGACTCTCGCCCGAGCCGCGCTCGTTCCGCTCGCGACGGCGATCGCAGTGCCGTACCGCGCCTTGGCGGATTCCGACATGATCGCGCAGATGCGCGACATCGTCGCCAGCGAGCTGGCGCCGACTGCGACACCGGACCATGCGGGCGGCCTCGCCGCCGCGCTCTATGCCGGCCGCCATGTCGAGTTCTTCGGCTACGGTTTCGCCGATGATGCCGCCAAACGACCGGTGACGCCGGATACGCTGTTCAATCTCGCCTCCTTGCGAAAGCCGTTCGAGGCGACCCTCGTGGCGCTCGGTACGCTGCGCGGCGAATTGCGGCTCGACGATCGCCTGCCGAAATACCTTCCCGAGCTGACCGGCGAGTACATCCGCCGCGTCACTGTCGGCGAGCTGGTCACGCACACCTCGGGGCTGCTGCTGCCGACCGACCATCCGCCGTGGCCGAACGAGCGGTACAATCGCGAGCAGTTCATCGGGATGCTGAACGCCTTCGCGCCGGCCCCCGGCGTCGCGCCCCGCCGACAGCGCGTCTACACCCATGCCGGCTACGTGCTGCTTCAGCTCGTGCTCGAGCGCCGCTACGGCATGCCGATCGCGACCCTGTTCGAACAGCGCATCCTTGGGCCGCTCGGCATGACCGCGACCTGCGTCCCCGAACGCGGTGAAGACAATCGCGCCATCATGGACGCGGCCTGGCTGCAGCGCTCCGTCCAGGGCTATTCGGATCAGGGCATGGCGATCGGCCCGATCGGCGACCAGCAGAGCTATTTCGACTTCCCCGGCACCGGGCAGATGTTTTCCTCGGCGCGTGACCTCGCGACGTTCGTAGCGGCCTGCGTCGACGACCGGGCGATCGATCCGCATTTGCGCGAAGCTCTGCGGCTGACGCAGCGTGAGGCCTTCCGCGTCGACGACAGGTTCGGACAGGGCATGGCCTGGGAGACCGTGCATCTGCCGGGCGTCACCGTCGTCGACAAGCCTGGCGGCCTCAACAATGCCTCCGGCTATATCGGCCTCATGCCGGCGCGGCGGATCGGCATCGTCCTGCTCGCCAATCGCGGCGAATATCCGCACGAGATTGCGCGCTACAAGATCCTGCCCGCACTGGCGCATCTGATCGCCTCGCATGGCGGCTGAGCCAAAAGTAGAAAGCCCCGGTTTGGCCGGGGCTTTCCGTATCTGATCCGGAACGGGATGAAGCTCAGTACCTGGCGACGACAGCTCCGCCGAACTTGTAGTTCACGCCGACACGCACGATGTCCGACTTGATGTCTACCGAGTGGGTGTAGACATTGCTCGGGAATGCGACGCCGAAGGAAGCAAGGTTCGTACTGGTCGTGCTGGCGCGGCCGAGATCGACATGGAGATACTCGGCCTTGAGCGACCAGCCGCCGCCGAATGCATATTCGGTGCCGACGCCCGCGGTCCAGCCGACGCGCGTATCGCGGATCGCCGCAGATTCTGTCGCGGCCGCGAAAGTGTCCGTGAAGTTGAAATTGCCCTTCACCTCGGCAATGGCCGCGCCGCCCGTGGCGTAGAGCAGCCAGGTCGGGGCGGCGAGGAAACCGATGCGGCCGCGGATGGTCGCGAGCCAATCGGCCGAAACCGAGGAGGACACTGTAAAGCCCGTCGGAGCGCAGCAGGGATAGAGCGCCGAGCCGGTCGCACTGCCCTTGAATCCGAAATAGTTGATGTCGCCTTCGAGGCCGAGCACGGCGTGGTTGACCTGCCAGTTGTAGCCGGCGGTGAAGCCGCCGGTGACGCTGGAGCTATTGACGCTCTGGGCGCCGACCGTGTTGATGGCCGGCACGCTGCTGGCGGCGAAATAGCCGGTCGGCGAGAACACCGTCGAGGTGGTCGGATCGGCGCTGCCCCACTGCCCGCCGACGTTGGCGCCGACATAGAAGCCGGTCCAGTCGTAGGCCGGCGCCATCGCCGGCGCCTTGGCGTAACGCGCCGCGAGGTCGGCCGCCTGCACGGAGGCGGTGCCGAGCACAAGCGATGCGACCGCCAGCAAAAACTTCTTCATTCCTGTCTCCTTGCCCACGCGACAAACGCGCGTTTCAAATACGCGCAGGCGAAGGCAGCCGGCGCAGGTCGGGCATATGCCTGTGGCCCCCTGACGTCTTGGGCTGCGGCGAAGTTCATACGGACTGTGACGTAATGTGCGCCCACGTCATGGAAACGGACGACGAGTGTGGCTCGTGAGCCACGCGCCCTCCATCTTCAGCGGCACGCAACGCACACCCGCGTCGCATCACGACAAGGCCGCGCCCACTGATTCGAATTTGCGTATGTCAGACCGAGCGCGTCAGCCCGCCATCGACGCGGATGTTCTGGCCGGTGATGTAGGCCGCGCCGTCGGAGGCGAGGAACGATATCGTCGCTGCGATCTCCTCGACCTTGCCGTAGCGCTTCATCGGCACGCTGTCGCGTCGCGCGTCCTGCTGCGGCAGGCTGTCGATCCAGCCCGGCAGGACGTTGTTCATGCGAATGTTGTCGGCGCCGTAAGTGTCGGTGAAGATCTTGGTGAAGACGGCAAGGCCGGCGCGGAACACCGCCGAGGTCGGGAACATCGCGCTCGGCTCGAACGCCCAGGCCGTCGAGATGTTGATGATGACGCCGCCCTTCTGCGCCTGCATCAGCGGCGTCACCAGCCGCGTCGGACGGATCACGTTCAGCAGATAAGTGTCGAGGCCGGTGTGCCACTGCTCGTCGGTGATCTCGGTGATCGGCGCGCGCGGCCCGTGGCCGGCGCTGTTGACGAGCGCGTCGATCCGTCCCCACTTCGCCATCGCAGCATCGACCAGGCGCTTCAGATCGTCGTTCGACTGGTTCGAGCCGGTGACGCCGAGCCCGCCGAGCTCGGCAGCCAGCGCCTCGCCCTTGCCCGAGGACGACAGAATCGCGACGTGAAACCCGTCCGCTGCCAGCCGCCGCGCAGCCCCCGCCCCCATGCCGCTGCCGCCGGCGGTGACGAGAGCAACCTTCTCTGCTGCCATGACCAATCATCCCTTGAGTTGAGGCGAGCCGCAGGCTCGGCCTATCATGAGGCCTTCTACAGCCGGACCCGTCGGCAGGTCCATGGTCGAGAGCGTTCGTCATGAGCAATTTGCAGATCCGCAGCCTGCGCCCCGAGGAGATCGCCATCGCCATCGACTGGGCCGCGGCGGAGGGCTGGAATCCGGGCCTTGCCGACGCCGTCTGCTTCGCGATCCCCGATGTGCAAGGCTTCTTCGTCGGCGAGATCGACGGCGAGCCGGTCGCGACCGTCTCCTGCGTCAATTATGACGACCGCTTCGCCTTCCTCGGCTTCTACATCGTGCGCGAGAGTTTTCGCGGCAGCGGTCACGGCCTGCGCATCTGGAACGCGGCGATCGCGCATGCGGGCACTCGCGTCATCGGGCTCGACGGCGTCGTGGCGCAGCAGGACAATTACAAGAAGTCCGGCTTCCAGCTCGCTTACGCCAATATCCGCTATGGCGGCGTCGTGACCGTGCCGCCGAGGCCGTCTGCCGAGATCGTCGCCCTCGATAGGATCCCGTTTGCAATTGTTGAAGCCGATGATGCAACCGTCTTCCCGGCCCGGCGCAGCGCTTTCCTGCGCGCCTGGATCAACACACAAGGCCACGTTGGCCGCGCATTGCTGCGCGACGGCAGGCTCGCTGCATGGGGCGTGATCCGTCCGTGCCGGACGGGCTACAAGATCGGCCCGCTCGTCGCCGACGATCGCGCAGCCGCGGATGAAGTCGTGCAGGCCCTGCTCGGAAGCGCGGGCGGCGGCGAGGTCTTCCTCGATGTCCCCGCCGTCAATCCTGCGGCGATCGCGCTCGCCGAGGGGCTCGGCCTCAAGCCGGTGTTCGAGACGGCGCGGATGTACACGGGGCCGATCCCGCCGCTGCGCATCGACCGCGTCTTCGGCGTCACCAGCTTCGAGCTCGGTTAGCTCAGTAGCAACGCATGATGTTGACGGTGTGCTCGCTGCCGCCGCGGCCGGGCACCGTCACCTGCTCCGTCGGGCAGCTCGGCACATAGGGCCGGTCGGACGGCACGACGTTCGGCGGATAGCGATGCGTCCAGTCCCAGGGAACATCGTAGGTGTAGGTGTAACGCACGTCGGTGGAGAGCGGCTGGCCGGCATCGACGAAGGGCTGGCTGTTGCCGGCGCCGTCGTAGAAGAAGCCGCCGCCGCCCGGCCAATAGACCCAGGGAGCGCTGCGGCGGTGGAACCGGGCGCCCGGACCGATCGGCGGACGTGCTGCAGCCGGCGGGGCGGCGGCGGTCACGACGCCGTGCGCCGCAGCGCCAGCGGGCCTGGCAAAACTGTCACCGGAGCTGAGGAGCAGCGCGGCTGCGCTGAGCGAGGCGAACAACGCCCCATGTGATCTGGCAATCATGATACGCACCACACTCGTTTGGCTTTGCGATAGCGGCTCCCCGCGAGAGGCTAGGCCGGGCTGTCGCCCACCCGCAAACGTATAATTAATTGTTGGTTAAGGCACGGGGTTAACTGGGAACCGGGTGCGGCAGAACGCCCGGAATTCGCGTCTCATCCCAGCCACTTCGTTCCGCGGCACGCGCCTCATATCCAGGTGATCGGAGTTGATCGCTGGCCGGCCCATGGGTCCGGAACGCTCCCGCATTGCAACCGTTGGCCCCGACACAAGCAAGGAGCATCTCCAATGCAGACCAAGTCGAAACTCCTCTGCCTGATCGCGGCATCGCTCGTCGCGGGCACCGCGGCCGCCTCGGCGCAGGGCTACGACTGGAACGGACCGCGCGCGGGCTGGGACCGCACGGCCCCTTACGAACCGGTTCAACCGCGGGCGTACTATCCTGACGTCGCGGGGCCCTACGGCGCGTTCAACGGCACCAACCATCCAACCCCGAGCTCGACGCAGGGCGATGTCGGCCCTGGCGGCAACAACAACGGCACGCTGACCGGCAGATATCGCTGGTAGCCTCACCTGCAACAAGGCCCGTCGTCCTTGCGAGGGCGGCGGGCCTTTTCCGTGTCAATGCTCCTGCAGCTGCTTACGCAGCCACTCGAGCATGTCCGGCGAAGCTCCGGTGCCCTGGGTCACGATGGCGGTGTTTCCGCCGCTGCGGCGATAGACCGTCGTGCGCCCGGGCTCCTTCTCGACCCTGACCTCGGCCTGCGCCGGATCGCCGCTCTGCGTGATGACCGAAGTCCCGTTCTCGTCCTGCACCACCGTGGTGTGACCGTCGGCAGCACCGGCCGGCGCCGCTGCGATCACGCTCATGATTCCTATTCCAGATGCGAGTAGGAGCAATCTCATGTCACACCTCCATCATCTGCCGAATTGGAAGATCGCCAGCCAGTTGAAACGTCCGAACTGCCTTACTGCTCCCGTGTTCATGTCGCCGATCTGAAGCAGGAGCGCATTGGTGGAATTGCCGATCTGGGTGATCTCGGCAGTGTTGCTGAGGCCGGACTGACCGACCGCCGCATTGGTGGTGCCGCCGACCTGGATCACGTTGGCATAGTTGCGCGTGCCGTTCTGGATGATGGTCGCGTCCACCGTTCCCGTTCCGCCGATCTGGATCACCCGGGCGATATTGATCCGGCTGTTCTCCTCGATCGTGACAGGCTGAACGTCGCTGCCGAATTGCACGATCGTCTCGATGCTGACGTTCCGGTTCGTCATGCTGCGGTGGACGGATGCGGCCGACGCCTGCCTCGCCGCACCGATCGCGGCGAGCAACGCTGCCAGCACCAAGAGCTGCTTGCCATACCTCATCGTCTTCCCCCTTTGGCATGCCCGACGCCAGTGAACCGGCAGCCGTCCTACGGGCTATGTTGAACAACCGTGGACGAGTTGATCATGCCAAACTGGGCGATAGCACCGGTATTCATGGCACCGAGCTGCGACAACACACTGCTCGCCGACTGACCGGCCTGGCCGACGAACGCAAGGTTGCTTGAGCCCGTCTGCCCAACCAACGACGTCGTCGTTCCACCGAATTGCAGGATTCCGGTAGCGTTGTTGGTGCCGTTCTGGGTGACGGTCGCACTGGTGCTGCCGCCGATCATGAACACGCCCGCCATGTTGAGCTGGCTGTTCTGATTCAATACCACCGGAGGGCCGCCGACCGACACGATGGTCTTGATATCAGCGGTCTGCGCACCGGCCGATCCGATGCCTGCGCAATACAGCGTGAGAAATGCGCCAATGGCGACGCCTGAAAAACATCTCATGACCTGCCTCGCTTACCAAAATGGACCCGCAATCAAGGAGCCTGCTGCAAAATCGTAGATGAGTTCAGAATTCCGAGCTGAGCCAATGCAGCCGAGTTGCTCGCGCCGATCTGCCCGATCAGGCTCGTATTGGAACCGCCGACCTGGCCGCCGACCGCCGTATTCGACGCAGTTGCCGTGGTGCCGCCCTGCCCGATCGTCAATGAGTTGAGAGAGGCAAGCCCGCCCATCTGCACGGCCGTCGCTTGGTTGGTCGCTCCGAATTGCAGGACCGTCGCGGTATTGTTGGTCGCACCGCTCTGGCTGGTGGTGGACGTATTGGTCGCGCCGAACTGCAACACGCTCACCGAGTTGGCGGCCTGGGCATCGACAGCAGTCAGCGCGCTCAGCATGACGACTGTCGTGACGAGAAATTTGATGCGCATGTGATTTCCTCCGCAAGGTATCAACGATCTGCCGCCCCTTCAGGCGACCTGATCGCGGTCATTTCGAACATGGCCGTCGAGTATCGCCCGGACGCGCCGCTCGATGGACGCGCCCGGGCCGACACGGGGCTGACTTAGTGCTGAACGACGGTGCTCGAGTTCGCACCGAAGATGATGGAAAGCTGTCCGACCGCTGCGCTGTTGCTCGGCGGACCGCCGATCGACTGCTGCGTGATCGAGCTCGTGTTGTTGAAGAGGGCGACCTGGCCGGTGGTGGCAGTGTTGGAGGCGCCGACCTGGATTACCGAGCTGCCGTTGTTGAGGGACGGAGTGGTCGTGCCCTGCATCGTGCTGGCGTTGTTCAGGATACCGAACTGGGCGGTGGTCGAGGAGTCATTCACGGTACCCTGCTGGTTCACCGAAGATCCGTTCACGACGCCAATCTGCAGAACGGTCGAGGTGTTGGCAGCCTGCGCTGCGGAGGACAGGGCAAGCACGGCAACGGAAGCAAAAAACAATTTGCGCATGGAGAATCCCTTTCTAGCAAAGTTGTCTGACGAGGTTCAGATGCCGTCTTGGAAGAGGCCGACATCGCAGGGATGACTTTGAACCGATCGCGCTCGGTGCGACAGACTGCAGTTCATGCTAGTCGCGACGGACTAGACGCTGCGCGAAATGCCGGCACGTGAAGGCTCAGGCTCGCGTCGTCTCCGTTCCGCGCCCTATGCTGTCGATCAGCCGCACCACCTCGATCGGCGTACGCAGCTCCAGCTTTCGCATCATCCTGGCGCGATGAACCTTCACCGTCACTTCGCTCACGCCAAGTCTCGCCGCGATCTGCTTGGCGACGAGCCCTTCGACCATCAGCAGCATGATCTCGCGCTCTCTCGCCGTCAGCGTCTCGACGCGCTGGCGGGCTTCGCGCACGGTATCTTCGTGCACCAGCCGCCTGCGGTCGCGCTCGATGCCATGCCTGATCGCGTCGAGGATCTCCTGCTCGCGAAAGGGTTTCGGCAGAAACTCGACCGCGCCGCGCTTCATGGCCTCGACCGAGACGCGGACGTCGGAATGGCCGCTGATGAAGACGATCGGAATGGGCACGCCCGTCTCGGCGAGGCGGCGCTGAAGCTCGAGGCCGTTCGGTGACGTGCCGGGAAATCGCACGTCGAGCACGAGGCACGACGGCCCGCCGGAAATGGTCTCCGCGAGGAACTCGTCGGTCGACGCAAACAACTTCACCTGATGCCCGGTCTCCTCGCAGAGACTTCCGATCGCGGTTCGAATCTGGACTTCGTCGTCAACGACATAAACTGTGGCTTGACCTGAACTCATGGCAACGGGCTCCCCGGCTCGGGGCTCGATGAAAAGGCAACGAGCTATTCATTCGTCTTGCAAGCAAGATCAAGGTGCTTGGGTGAATCGCGAAGATCGAACGAGGCGCATCGGTCCGCCGGTTCGATGTCATAGGGCCAACACGCGCTGGAGACGAGTGAAGGCGTTCACATATCGGACTTCGTGATTGGAGGGATTCCCGCCTGGTCACAGGCGGCATCACTGCGAGGGGCGCTATCGCGAATGTGACGATCCGGTATCGCGGCCGCAGCGTCGCCAACTGCGTCATGGCATTGCTACCCATGTGCCGGCTTGAACGCCGGCCACCGGCAGCTTCAGCCGGATCATACCAGACGGTCAGTCAGCTATCGAGTTCGATACCGCGCGCGTCGTATCGATACGACGGGTATGCATTTTCGGCAAATCACGAAACGTCGCACCCGCGGACTTTACTTCTGGATGATGCTGCACTCCCGACCGTCGCCCCGGCGAGAACGACATACTGATGATCGATACTACCTTAGATAATTTACAACCATAGCGAGCTTGCCATTTTTTCCTGCCGCCAGCGAAGCCATTTCAACCAGGCGGGTTTTGATATGCGATTTGTACCAGCAATTGCCTTGTTCGGAACTGCATGCGGCCTCGCTGCGATCTACGCCGCAGGGCCTGCCGTCATCGCCGGCGCCGCCGGAAGCGCGGCAGACACGGCGGCTCACGCCTATGACCAGACCAGGCGGCTGCTCGTGCCCGGCGGCCGCGAGCCATCGACCTTCGGGTCGGACGCGCCGGTGTTCCGATATGCCGCGATCCAGCGCGGCAGCATCGAGCAGACCGTCACCGTCACCGGCGCCCTGCAGCCGGTCAAGACGATCGAGGTGGGATCCCAATTGTCCGGGCAGCTCGCCCGGGTCTATGTCGACTTCAACGACACCGTCGCCAAGGATCAGCCGCTCGCCCTGATCGATCCGCGCAGCTTCGCGGCCAAGGTCGACGAAGCCAGGGCCTCGCTCGCCGTCGCCAATGCCCTGGTCGACATCGCCAGGGCCAAGCTCGATCGCGCCAGGATCGATCTGCAAAACGCGCGGGGCAGCCGCGACGTGCTCGTCGCCAAGCTCGAAAGCGCGCAGGCGGTGAAGTCCTCGGCGCAGAAGACGCTACAGCGGAAGCTGGCGCTGCAGTCGCAGAACGTGGTGGCGACGACGGCGGTCGACGACGCGCAGACCGAGTTCACCGCCCGCCTCGCCCAGGAACGCGAAGCCGAGGTCATGATGTCGCTCAACTCCTACTCGGTCGACGGCGCTCAGGCCGACGTCCGCCGGATCGAGGCGGAGCTGCAACAGGCACGCATGGCAGTGCCCGAAAAGGCGGCCGTTCTCGCCGCGGCCCAGGCCGATCTCGACCGCACCGTGATCCGCTCGCCGATCGACGGGGTCGTCGTCGGCAGGTTCGTCAACGAGGGCCAGACGCTCGCGGTCGGGCTGGAATCGCGCACCACCTTCGTGGTCGCCCACCGCCTCGAAGACATGGAGATTCATGCGCAGGTCGATGAAGCCGACATCGGTCGCATCGCTCCCGGGCAGCGCGCGCATTTCACCGTCGATGCCTATCCGGACCGCCGCTTCGAGGCGGTCGTGCGCCAGGTGCGCAAGGCGCCGCAGACCCAGCAGCACGTCGTCACCTACACCGTGGTGCTAGCGACCTCCAATCTCGACGGCGCGCTGCTGCCGGGCATGACCGCCCTGGTGAGGGTCGTCATCGAGCGCCAGGACGACGTACTGAAAGTGCCGCTCGCCGCGCTGCGTTTCCAGCCGGCCGGTACGCGGCCGGATACTACGGCACGCAGCGGCGTGTGGGTGCGCACCGCAAGCGGCGCGCTCCAGCGCGTCGCCGTGACGGTCGGCGCCGCCGGCACCGAGCAGGTTGCGCTCCGGAGCGGAGACCTCGTCGAGGGCAGCGAAGTCGCCGTCGGCCAGGCCATCCGTCCGTCCGGCATCGAAATTCTCGGAATCAGGTTCGGGTCATGACCGCCTCGCCCCTCATCAGCCTCCAGTCGGTGAGCAGGACCTATCGCACCGAGGGAGTCGCGGTGGCCGCGGTGCGCAATGTCAGCTTCGACATCGCGCAAGGCGAGATCGTCGCCGTGATGGGGCCGTCCGGCTCCGGCAAGTCGACGCTGATGAACATGATCGGGCTGCTCGACCTGCCGAGCGAGGGCGCGGTCTACCTCCAGGGGGCCGACGTCGCCGATCTCTCGGAAGATCGCCGGTCGGCTTTGCGCGCCCGCAGCATCGGCTTCGTGTTCCAGTCCTACAACCTGCTTGCGCGCCACGACGCGATCGAGAACGTCGCATTGCCGCTGGTCTATTGCGGCATCAGTCGCAAGGAACGTCTGGCGCGCGCGGAAGCGAGCCTTCAGGCCGTCGGCATGCTGCACCGGGCCCGTCACTTCCCGCGGCAGCTCTCCGGCGGCGAGCAGCAGCGCGTTGCCATCGCGCGCGCACTGATCGCCTCCCCGCTGATCGTGCTCGCCGACGAGCCGACCGGCGCGCTCGACAGCCGCACCGGCGCCGAGATCCTGGCGTTGTTCGCAGCCCTCAACCGGACCGGCCAGACCGTCGTGATGATCACGCATGATCCCGGCATCGCGACGCAATGCCGGCGCACGATCCACCTGCATGACGGCGAGCTCGTCAGCGACGAGACGGTGACGCAGCTGCTGCCGAGACGGAGTGCTACGTCATGACGATGCTCCAGGGGTTTCAGATCGCCCTGCACGCCCTGCGCCTCAACCCGCTGCGCAGCTTCCTCACCATGCTCGGCATCGTGATCGGCGTCGCCTCCATCGTCACCGTGTTCGCGATCGGCTCCGGCGCACAGCTTCGCCTGCAGGAACAGATCCGCTCGATCGGCGCCAATGTGCTGATGATCACACCGGGCGCAGTCTACCAGGGCGGCGTGCGCCTCAAGGACGGCAGCAAGCTGACGATGACCGAGAGCGACGTGCAGGCCATTCTCGAGCAGATTCCGGAAATCCAGGCCGCGGCCGGCTCCATCGCCGGGACGGCGCAAGTCATCCACGAAGGCAAGAATTGGAATACGACGATCAACGGCACGACATCGGGACACTTCTTGGTGCGCGACTGGCAGCTTGCGGCCGGGCGCTCTTTCTCCGCCACCGAGGAGTCCGGCGCCGGCAAGGTCGTGATCCTCGGAAGCACCGTCGCGCGCGAGCTGTTCGCGTCCGGCGACGACCCGATCGGCGCGCAGATCAGGATTATGAAGGTGCCGCTCGAGGTGGTCGGCGTGCTCGATCGCAAGGGCCCGGCGCAGGACGATGTCGCGTTCGTGCCGCTCACCACGGCCAAGCTGCGCTTCCTCGGCAGCGCGAGCAACATCAACCGCGACTCGGTCGCCTACATCATCGCCAAGGTGGCCGCGGACGGCCAGATGGCGGGAGCGCGGGCGGAGATCGAGAACCTGCTGCGGCAGCGCCACCGCATCCCCGCCGGCCAGGAGGACGACTTCAAGGTCCAGGACCCGGCAGCCGCCATGGAAGCGCAGCAGGGCGCGATCCGCACCGTGGCGTTGCTGCTCGTCGCCATCGCCTCGGTCTCGCTGCTCGTCGGCGGCATCAGCATCATGAACGTCATGATCGTGTCGGTCACCGAGCGCACGCGGGAGATCGGCATCCGCCGCGCGCTCGGCGGGCGGATGCGGGACATCCGTCTCCAGTTTCTCTGCGAAGCGCTCGTCCTCTGCCTGCTCGGCGGCGCCATCGGCGTCGCCGGCGGCGTCACGCTCTCGATGACGGTCGCCCGCATGGCCGGGTGGATCACCTCGATCGACGGCCAGGCGATCGGCCTCTCTCTCGTCTTCTCGATCGCGACCGGCCTCATCTTTGGTTTTTATCCCGCTCACAAGGCGTCCAAGCTGAGCCCGATCGAGGCGCTCAAGACGGAGTGAGAACATGCTGGGATGTTCGCATCAAGCAAAGGCCAGGGAGGCATTAGCCATGAGCTCGGATCCAAAAGATTTGATCGCAGCGACACCGCGCGAGCGGGAGCTGATGATGCTGATCGCGAGGGGAATGCAGAACAAGAACATCGCCTACGAGCTCAAGATCTCGGAGAACACGGTGCGGGCGCACATCGGCAACATCATGCGCAAGTACCGGCTTCAGAACAGAACGCAGATCGCGATCGCGTTTGCGCTGCACGCGACGCCCTCGTCGCTGCACGGCGACCTCGCCAAGGCCGAACGTTTTCCGGCGCCAACAAAGCCGGCGCAGGCCCTTGCACAAACTCCACGGGCGCAGACCGCGCCGGATTGAATGTTCGGGCCACAATCCCTTGCGTTGCCCGACGGGCAAAACACGCGAGTTGTGGGTCAACGCGCGCGGTCGAAAATATTCCACTTTACCGAAATTCGGAAATCACGTATATGTCGCCGCGACCCGGCCCAAGGAAAAGGGGCGTATCGCGATCGTCACGAACGCGGGCCGGGCGGCGGTGGACGCAGGTGACATCGGCGCGAACGGTTTTGCAGGGCAGGCAACTGTGAGCAAGGGCCGTCGCGCATACGACCGGTGTGATCGGCGTACGGCGAAATCGTGTGGTCCTGGCGCCCGGGGTCTGTGCGCCAAGTCTTGCGGTGGTGTGGCGGCCCGACCGGGCAGGCGCATCAGCCATCTGCACGGCGACGGGGGCAATAGTGCATCGCTCCCCGGGGAGAGCGCGACATAAGCCGTAAAACCACTGCGCAGGGAAGGCCGGGATGTCCTGGCTCCACCTGTATGCCGCTGTGCAGATTTCGCTACTGCCTTTCGCACAGTGGACCGCGGGTGCCAGCCGGCTCCCGGCGTTCCCTGCGCCCTCTTTCATTTGGGGGTGAGATGACGGAAGCAAAGCTCGGGCGAGATGAGCCGCGAGGATGACGAACTATGTCTATCGTTGAACGAGGGTCTCGTGCCCCGGACGCTGCGCAGCGCCCCCGGCGATGCGGAGCATCGTCCGGTGCGATGCGCTGCAGAGCCGGGGCCCATGTTGCAGCGAGTTGGGCGGCTTCCTGGGTCCCGGCTCTGCGCAGCAACGCTAAGGGCGTTGCAGCGCGTCCGGGACACGAGAGTAACGCTCCCCTCCCAGCCCTCTTGCATCGACAACGGGGGCTTGTAACAAGACTGTCATGCAGCAAAACTAAACGATTGCCGGGGCCGCGATCGCGGCCATTTGCCTCACCGCAGGAGAGACTTCCATGCGCCCTTCACTGCTGTTGCTGTCCGCCGGGCTGACGGTCCTGTCCACCGGACTTGCCTTGGCCCAGAACAACACGCCCCGCAACCTGATCCTGTTCATTCCCGACGGTCTGCGCGCGTTGAAGGTCACACCGGAAACGACGCCGGCGATGGCCGAGGTCCGCGACAAGGGCGTCAACTTCAAGAATCCGCACTCGCTGTTCCCGACCTTCACCATGGCCAACGGTTCGGCGATGTCGACCGGCCACTATCTCGGCGACACCGGCGTATTCTCCAACACGATCTGGACCAACTACACCTCAGCGCCGGCCGGCGACACCGTTGTCCCCTTCATCGAGAACGACGCGGTGCTCGGCGACATCGACGAGCATTTCAGGGGCGACTACCTCAACGAAGAGACCATTCTGAAGATGGCCCGCGACAAGGGGCTGAGCACCGCAGCGATCGGCAAGGTCGGCCCGACCTATCAGTTCGACCACACCGACAAACCCGGGAAGGCGGGCCTGCACTCGGTCGTGTTCGACGATTCCACCGGCGGCAAGAACGGCGTTGCGCTGTCGGACGATGTGAAGGACGCTTTGACCAAGGCCGGCCTTCCCCTCGCCACGCCGCCGCGCGGTGACAATTCCAAGGCGGGCGACGCCAAGACGCCGGGCACCACGGTCGCCAACGTCGCGCAGCAGGCCTATTTCGCCGACGTCGCCACCAAGGTGGTGCTGCCGATGTTCAAGGCGCGCAACAAGCCTTTCGTGCTGGTGTTCTGGTCGCGCGACCCTGATGGCAGCCAGCACAATACCGGCGACAGCCTCAACCAGATCAAGCCCGGCATCAACGGCCCGACCTCGATGGCCGGGATCAGGAACGCCGACACCAACCTCGCCCAGCTCCGCAAGGCGCTCGACGATCTCGGGCTCGCCGCCTCCACCAACATCATCGTCTCCGCAGACCACGGCTTCTCGACCATCTCCAAGGAGAGCAAGACCAGCCCCTCGGCCAAGGTCAGCTATGACGACACGCCCAAGGACTTCCTGCCGATGGGCTTCCTGGCGCTCGATCTTGCGAAGGCGCTCGATCTGCCCCTGTTCGACCCCAACGACAAGAACGCGAAGATCGAGGGCAACAAGCATCCCAAGGCGGGCAATGGCGTGCTCGGCAAGGATCCCACCAAGCCCGATCTCGTCGTTGCCACCAATGGCGGCTCCGACCTGATCTATCTGCCGAACAAGGACAAGAAGCTCGCCGCGAAGACCATCAAGGCGCTGCTCGAGCAGGACTACGTCTCCGGCCTGTTCGTCGAGGATTCGATCGGCCGCTTCCCCGGGACGCTGCCGCTGTCGAGCATCAATTTGCGCGGCAAGTCGGCGACGCCGACGCCATCGATCGTCGTCAACTTCCGCTCCTATGCCAGCGATTGCGGCGAGGCGCCGACCAACTGCTCGGTCCAGGTCGCCGATACCGTGCTGCGCCAGGGCCAGGGCATGCATGGCAGCTTCAGCCGCGGCGACACCATGAACTTCATGGCCGCCATCGGGCCGGACTTCAAAGCCGGCTATGTCGACGAGATTCCGGTCAGCAATGCCGACGTCGGCATGACGGCCGCCCGGCTCATGGGCCTGCGCGGCTCGCATAACGGCGGCCTGATCGGCCGCGTGATGTCGGAGGCCATGCCCAATGGCATCGTGCCGAAGGCCTATGCCGGCACGGTGAAGTCGAAGCCCGCCGAGGGTGGCCTGATCACCGTGCTGAACTTCCAGCGCGTCGGCAGCCAGCGCTATTTCGATGCCGCCGGCTTTCCAGGCCGCACGCTGGGGCTCGAGCCTGACGCCGGCAAACAAAAAACGGCGGGGAAATGACCCCGCCGCTTCATCGCGCCCTCGATTGAGGCGCGCAAACTCACATGGCCAGTCTCTTACATCCCAATGTCGAACACGTTCGGCAATTGGCCCGCCAGGGGCAGCGCGGTGGCGCCCAGGAAGGTAGCCACCATCGCCATCAGGCGACGGTTGTTCTGGCGCTTGCCGCGCATCTGGCCGGCAATCCACTCCAGCATCTCGCTGTTGACCTTGGAGGCATAGGACGGCGCCCAGCTCTCGATCTCGGTGTCGGCCGACAGCGCGACGCTGCGCGGCGGCACCTTTAGGCCCGAGGCGCTGGCGGCATAATGGGCAACGGCCTTGGCAAGCAGGTCGTCGAACCGGCCGCCATCGGTGCGCTCGGTCGCGGCCTCGTTGATCTCGAACATAACCTCGGCCTCGGTGCGGCTGACCGGCTGGTCGTTGACGGCGGTGGCGGTCAGGATGCGCATGCACCAGGCGGTGTCATCGGCATCCAGCGAACGGGAGAAATGCACCCTTCCCTTGGTCGTGGGGCCTTCGCCCGTGATCACGCCGTCGCGCACGATGCTCAACGCATGGACCGCGGTATCGCGGCAGGACGGTTCGAGGGACGACGACTCGGTAGGCTTAGGCGCTGCGGCAGACATAGTTCACTTCCAGATTTCTTCTGATCGGCCAGCATTTTCATGCCGGCGTAAAGGGGTGGTTAATGATTCGATACGGGGATCGCGACTTTTCTCAATGGTTGCCGATTAGTCGCCATGAGGACCATTTCGGTTCCGGAGAGCGTCGGGCGAGCGTGATGAGGGTCATAAAAGGCATTATCGCGGCAATCGAGACCATGCGGCGCCGATGGAGATGTTTCGCCGCAGGCGCCGCTGTAACAGAAAGGTGCTAGAAAAGCGGCTCCTCAAAGAAAGAATTCACATTTTACTTGAAGCGGTTCACTTGACGTTCACTTGGGGTCGCGGAGACCCTATAATGGCCGCGACGACCAAAGATAAATTCTCAAGTAAATTCAATGAGATGAGGTAGAACCATGACACTTCCGATCGGCACCACCGCACCCGACTTCGAAGCCGAGACAACCGAAGGGAAGATCAAGTTCCACGACTGGATCGGCAACAGCTGGGCACTGCTGTTCTCGCACCCGAAGGACTTCACGCCAGTTTGTACGACCGAGCTCGGCGCTCTCGCCAAATTGAAGCCGGAGTTCGACAAGCGCGGCGTCAAGCTGCTGGGCCTCTCGGTCGATCCGGTCGATCGCCATGCCAAATGGTCAGAGGACATCAAGGAGACGCAGGGCGCGGCTCCGAACTATCCGATGATCGGCGACACCGACTTCAACGTCTCGAAGCTCTACGAAATGCTGCCGGCCTCGACATCGGGCGATCCCCTCACCCGCACGCCGGCCGACAACCAGACCGTCCGCAACGTCTTCATCATCGGGCCGGACAAAAAGATCAAGCTTGTGCTGGTCTATCCGATGACCACGGGCCGGAACTTCCAGGAGATCCTGCGCGTCATCGACTCGCTCCAGCTCACCGCCAAGCACCGCGTCGCAACGCCTTCCGACTGGAAGCAGGGCGAGGACGTCATCATCGCGGGATCGGTCTCCAACGACGAGGCCAAGACGATCTGGCCGCAGGGCTGGAAGGAGCCGAAGCCCTACATCCGCATCGTGCCGCAGCCGAAATAACCTACGAGATTCCGAGGGCGGTCCACCGCGGGCCGCCCCGGAATGACGAGGTCGAATTACGCCGCGCGCACGCGGTCGAGGAAGCTGTCGACCTCGGCCTTCAAATGCAGGCTCTCGCCCGACAGTGCCTGGGCGGAAGCAAACATCCGGCTCGAGGTCTCGCCGGTCTCGCTGGCGCCCTTGGCTGCATGACGGACATTGACGGCGACATCGGCCGTGCCTGATACCGCCGCGCGAACGCTGGCCACGATGTTGTGGGTCGCACTTTTCTGCTGCTCGACCGCAGCCGAGATCGAGCCCGCGATACCGCTGATGCGCTCGATGGTCTGGCTGATCGCCTTGATGGCGGCGACCGATTCCTCGGTCGCGAGCTGCATGCTCTCGATCTGGTTCGAGATCTCGTCGGTCGCTTTCGCGGTCTGGCCGGCGAGCGTCTTGACCTCCTGGGCCACCACCGCGAAGCCGCGCCCGGCATCGCCTGCGCGCGCAGCCTCGATGGTGGCGTTCAGCGCCAGCAGATTGGTCTGCTCGGCGATCGAGGTGATCAGCTTGACGACATCGCCGATGCGCGCGCCGGCTTCGGAGAGCTGCGCGATGCGCTGGTCGGTCGCCTCGGCCTGCCGCACCGCCTCGGCGGAGATCTCGTTGGATTCCTGCACGCGGCGGGTGATCTCGGAGATGGATTGAGACAGCTCGTCAGAGGCCGACGCAGCCGAACGCACGTGCTCGGAGGCGCTTTCGGAAGCTCCCGCCGACTGCGCCGACAGATCGGCCGTGGAGCGCGCGGCGTCGGTGAGTTGTCGCGCGGAACGTTCGAACTCGCCCGACGATGCGAGCACCTTGTCGAGAATGCCGCCGACGCTGCCGCGGAACTCCTCGACGAAGCTGCGCAGCTCCGCCTTACGCTGCTCGGCCGCGGCCGTCGTTGCCGCCACCTGTTCGCTGCGCAGGCGCGCCCGCTCCTGCGAATTGCTCTTGAACACCGCAACCGTGCGGGCGATCTCGCCGATCTCGTCGGCGCGGTCCTCGCATTCGATCGCGACGTCGCTCTGGCCGTTGGCAAGCGCGGTGAGCGAGTGCGTGACCGAGATGAGCGGTCGGGTGACGCGGCGGACGACCAGCAGGGTCAGGACCAGCACCAGAAGCGCGGCGAGCCCGGCGGCGGCGGCCATGCTCTCGATCGCCTGGGTCAGCATGCTCTCGAACTGGGCCATGGGGATGCCGACATAGAGGATGCCGGCGACCTTGCCGGTCGCGTCCAGAATCGGGAAATAGGCGGTCATGAACGTCTTGCCGAACAGCGTCGCCGGCCCCTTATAGGGCTCGCCACGGCGCAGCGGGGCCTGCCCCGGATGATCGGCGGCAAGCTGGGTGCCGACGGCGCGGTCGCCATTTTCCTTCTTCACGTTGGTCGTGCGCCGCACGAATTGCCCGCTCGCCGCGTCGAACACGAACAGGGTCGCATTGCCGCCGACATAGGACACCGCACGATCGACGATGGCGTGATCCTTGAGGTCGGGCATCCCGGGAATCTCGGCGCGTACCACCGCGCCATCCCGCACCGTGATCTTGGCTTCGGGAACGGTCTCCGCAAAGGCCAGCGCCAGCGTGCGCAGATTGACCTCGATGTCGCGGAGCGCGCGATCGTTGAAGGCTGACGTCAGCGACCAATAGCCGGCGCCGACCACCAGCGCCGTGTTCATGGCGATCAGCAACACAGCGCACAGGACCGCCTTGGTGCCGAGCTTGAACTGCGGCAGGAACTTCGCCGTTAGAAGATTGAACATGGATGGAATGACCCCCGTAATTCCTGCATATTCGTGCAATTGACTTACAGTCGCATTAACGACGGTTCCCACCGCCGCACGCGGCATGCTTTCCAGTTGGTTAACGAGGCTGCCCTCGCCCAGCCGCCACCTTCGGCGCTGGGTGCCGGAGCTGAAGGACGTGCCGGCCAAGCTGATCCACCGGTCCTGGCAGGCAACGACGATCGAGCTTGCCAGCGCGGGCATCACGACCGGCGAGACCTATCCGCAGCCGATCGTCGATCATGCCAGGGGACGCGAGCGCGCGCTCGCCGCCTACGCAAGATCCGCAGAGGTTGAGCGCTGCTTTGACACGATTCCGAAACCCGCTATCGTCATCGCTCCATACAAACCGTGGGGGACGATATGGACGACGACAAGCCGATCACCGAACAGGCGATGGAGACGATGACCACCGCCGCGGAAGCAACCAAGGACGCCGCAGTCACCGCCGTCAAGCAGGTGAAGAAAGCCGCCAAGAAGGTCGCCAAGAAAGTAGCTCCGAAGAAGACTGCCAAGAAGAAAGCCAAGAAGGCTGCGAAGAAGACGACGAAGAAAGCCGCCAAGAAGTCCTCTAAGAAAGCCGCGAAGAAGTCTGCGAAGAAGGCCGCCAAGAAATC
Organism: Bradyrhizobium sp. SZCCT0231; assembly: GCF_018130245.1. Taxonomy (GTDB): domain Bacteria; phylum Pseudomonadota; class Alphaproteobacteria; order Rhizobiales; family Xanthobacteraceae; genus Bradyrhizobium; species Bradyrhizobium japonicum_F. Next base: position 18,368 of record NZ_JAFCKP010000013.1, on the reverse strand, counting down.
CACCAAGTCGAAGAAGACGAAAAAGGCCAAGCGCTGATCGCAACGGTCAGAGACGTCTCCGGGTGCGGGCGCGCCCGGAGACAGCCCCAGTGACGCCTACCCTCGTCGCTTGGCTGCGCGCCGGCCCGGATGATGCTTGCCCTTGGGATCGCGGAATTCACTGCGATGACCGCGCCTGTCCCCGGCGTTGAAGCGCTTCCGCTTTTCCGGTGAGCCGAACTGCTTGATCACCCCTAGCACGAAAAGATCAATACACGTCAGGGCTGTGCGCGCTGGAAACCGTTATGAGCGCCGATTGACCACAAAGACTGCTGCGGCGCAGAGCGCCATGCCGGCAATGGCAATTGCGTCCAGCTTTTCGCCGAACAGCAGATAGGCCATCAGGGCCGTCACCGCCGGCACCAGGTAGAACAGGCTCGCGACCGAGGTTGCCGCGGCGTGGCGGATCAGCCAGTACAACAGCCCGATCGATCCGATCGAGAGCGCCACGGCGAGCCAGGCGAGCGCGAGCACGAATTCCCGCGTCCAGTGCACCACGCGGTCCTCGAACAGGAAGGCCCCGATCGCGAAGAAGATGGTGACGGATACGTATTGCACGAGATTGCCGGCGCGCCAGTCGATGTGATTGCAGTAGCGGCGCTGGTAGAGGGTGCCGAGCGTGATGCTGATCAGCGAGACCACCGAGGCCAGCCAGCCGAGGCCGGCTTCGCCGGTCATCGGGCGGTTGTGCAGGATCAGCACGACGCCGCCGAGGCCGAGGACGAGGCCGGCCCATTGCACCGGCGTCACCTTCTCGCCGAGCCAGCGGTTGGCGATGGTCGAGGTCAGGATCGGCTGCAAACCTGGAATCAGCGCGGAAAGGCCGGCCGGAATCGAATGCGCGATCGCGATCGCGGTGCCGCCGAGATAGAAGCCGTGGACGAGGATGCCTGCGACCGCGCTGTGTGCAATGCCGGCGCGATCAGGCCATTTCGGCCGCGCGATGCCTGCGATCATCGCCATCAGGCCAACCACGATCGCCATGCGGATGGCGAGATAGGTCAAGGGATCGGCGTTGTTGACGACGTATTTGGTGCCGATGAAGCCGGTGCTCCAGAGCAGCACGAACAGGATCGGCGCAGCGCGGGCGGTCAGGGTTTCTTGATTATGGTTCATTGCCGCCCTCATTGCCCCACAGGAGGCCACGCGGCAATGCGAATTTCGTCCGGACGATGCTGCGCTGCGACGGACGACAGCGGCCTAACTCAGCCGCTCACCATTCTTCCGGACAGGGGTCGATGATCTTCCAGAGCTCGACCCCGTTCTTGATCTTCTTCATGTCGGTCGTGAGCCCGCCATTGCGGCGAATCCAGTCCTTCACCTTGTCGGGGTAGTAGGACATGAGATCGGAGGTGCCTTCAGTGCTGGTGACCTTGATACCGAAGGTGAAGGCCTTGTCGTAATAGGCCTGGTGGAAGCCGAGGCTGGCGCGCGGCGTCACACAGATCTTGTTCATCGGCACGATGCCGAGCACGAGCGTGCAGGCCGAATTGCAGATGCCGTCGATGATAACGCGCTCGCCCTTCTCGCGCACGCGCTTGTACTTGGCCTTGTACTCCTCGACATAGCCGCCATGGTCGCGGGTGATGTGCAGCTCGGCGCGCGCCGGCGTGGCGAAGACCGCGGAAAGCAACAGCAGGCTCAGAAGCGTGATGCGCATGGCGAGGTGACGGCGATGGCCTTCAGGAATGGACCAGCCTCGAAGGACCCTCAAATGATCCCTGGGGCCGGCGACAGGATCTCAACCGAATACTGTTTGGTCATACTTGTGTGGGGAATTCGTTAAGCATCCCGAAAAGGCCAAAAATGGGCAGCTTTCAACCGCATGTCCGGCAATTCGGTCACACCTACCCGGAAATCTGCGGGATCGGCCATGATTTCGGGCCTCTGGAGCGATGCCTGACCACTCGAAATTGCTATAAATGGCCGACCCATTCGAGCGGATTCCGGAGAATCGAGATGAGCAAGTTGACGCTTGTAGCCGCGGTTGCGGCCCTGACGGCGGTCCTGGCCCCTGGCCTCGCGGAGGCGCGCGGACATCACCGATACCACCGCTCCTACGCCAACCCGCTGCCCTACCCGATCAGCTATCTGCACAATTACGGCCCCGGCATCACCCCCGGCACCTTCGCCTATTATGACGGTCCGTCGACCAACCACTGCTACCGCAGCGCGGCCGCCTATATCGGCCAGGACGGCCGGCGGCACCCCTGCTACTGAGGCGCCGCGCGTCCCTCCCGCGGGCGTCCCTATTTGGCGGCGCCCGACAGCAGCAACTGCTTCTCGATCTCGTAGACCGGCAGCTTGACGAGGTCCTTGCAGACCTCGCCCTGAAGTGCCTTGCGCACCACGTCCGAATAGTCGGCGCGGATCATGCCGAGCGCGCGCGGTGAGGCGACCATGGTCAGGGCCTTGGTCTCGCCGGAGCTGACGGCAGCGTCGAGCCGGCCGGCCAATCCCCGCAAGAAGGCGCGCTCGGCCTCGTCGTGCCAATCGGTCTGCTCGACCGAGCTGCGCGACCCGCCGACCGCCGGGTTCATTCGGCCTGGGGCATCGCTGCCTTGCGCGGCGGTCGAGGGGCTGGGCTGCTCGTGCACTTCTCTGGTGTGGAGATTCGGAAACATCCCGTCGCCGAGGTTCTCCAGAATGAGCGCCTTGCGCCCGTCACATACGACCAGCCAGTCACCCTTGTCCATTCTGATCTTGTCCATCACTACTTCTCCTTGACGCTTGCAGACGCCGCATCCGGCATCAGAGCTGTTCTTCGAATTCCTCGAAGGGCTTGCCGAACTGCGTCATAGCCTCTTCCAGATAGTCGGCGAGCATCGGCGTGCCGATCAGGTAGGAGGCAGTGCGCTGGTTGTGTGCCTGCGCGGCCTGAGCGCGCAGTTCGCGCCAATCGGAGAGATCGCCGTCGCCGCGGCCGAGCCAAGTCAGCGCCACAAGATCGATCTGCTCGTCGATATTGAGAGCGCGAATGAAGCCCGCGAGCTCCGCACGGTCCGTGGTCTGGCCGCGTCCGCCGCGGCCGTAGCTCATGTCGTCGTCGCCGAAGTCCAGGACGACACCACCCCCCGCCGCTTCGCTGTCGGACCGGCGCGATTTCGAGATGACGAAGAAGACCTTCTCCGGCGAGATCGACAGATTTGGAATGACTCGCATCCAGATCACCTTACCCGGCAGCCGGCACCACGCCGCTGCCACGTCGGCAACACTAGGAGCCAAGGCAAACTTGCGAATTGCGCAAGATCAAGGTCCAAGGCAAGGTTCAAGGCACGGCATCGTCCTGCGGCCGAGGCCAGTTGGCGGGCTGGGATTCAGGGCCGGCCAGTCCGCTGAAGGTTTGTTCATCAGCATTACATTTCGGTTCCGCCACAATTTGAGCAGAACAACTTCGATATTCTGCGTCGCGTAAGCGGAGGAAGACATCATGAATTTCAAGACTGGCCTCGTCGCCGCGTCCCTGTTCGGCGCCCTCGCGGCGTCGTCGGCGGCATCCGCCATGCCCATCGCGCCCGCACCTGCGACACCGCAGGTCTCCGACGTCGAGCAGGTCCGCATGGTCTGCAACGCCTGGGGACAGTGCTGGTGGCGCCCGAACTACTATGGGTACTACGGGCCGCGGCCATATTACGGCCCGCGGTATTATGGGCCGCGCTATTACGGTCCGCGCTACTATGGTCCGCGCTACTATGGTCATTACGGCTATCGCCGCTGGTGAGGTTTGAAGGGGCCCTCCCTCGGGCCCCTTCGCTTTTGCGAGCTCTGTGTCTTGCGCGGCCGCCACTGGCGTGGAGCCCTTCAGATCTGATCTAGATCAAAGTTGAAATCAGCCGATACCGTCAGTCTGCAATAGCGAAGGGACGGAGCTTTGCGTGCTTCGGCTGCCTGCATGCGGAGAGTATTTCGTTGCTCTCGCGTCCGGCGAACCGATGAGCCGAGAACGTTGACGGTGACAATGATCCGGCGGACTTCATGCCATGATGTCCGCAATACTACGGCCCGGAATCCGGTTTACTGAAACGCGATGTTTCGCCATTGATGGCGATGCATCGACGTTTATTTGATTGTCTCATTTCCGCGGCCGGCCAGAACCATGTTGTTCGACAACCTCGCTCCGTCCTCCGCGCTTCAACTGATCGGCTTTTCCGACGTCGATGCGTTTCGGCCGGTCGAGACGATGGAGGATGCGAGAAGCATTCCGCTCGACATCCCGAACTTCGCGGCGGCCCGCGCCGTCGTCTCCCTGCCGGCGTGCCGCATCATCGTGATGAGATCGTTCGCGCGCATCCTCGACACCGCCTATCGGATGCCGGGCGGGATGGTGATCCTGTCGATGACCGACGATCTTCAGGCCAGTTTCAAGGGAGTGGATCTCGACGCCCGCTTCTTCGTTGCGCTCCGCGGCAACGATGAGTGCCAATTCGTCGAGCCCCGGACCAATCATCATGCCATGATCATCTTCTCCCCCGCGCTGGGAGACCGGGGCTGGTTCGACCACGCCAACCATTTGCGGGCCCACGTCGCGAACCGGCCCGCCCTGCTCCACACGCGGCAGCTCCTGCTCGACATCCTGCGCACCGCATCAGTGCAGCCGCGCCTGTTCGAAACCACCGAAGTTGCGGCCCATCTCCAGGAAGGCCTGCTGCTCGCGCTCGACGATTTATTTCGGATCGATTCGATGTCGGATCGGAGCGCCTCGGTCCAGAGCGAGCGCGCAATCAAGCTCGTGCAGGGCATCGACGATTACGTCGCGACCTATCCGACCGCTCCGATCTATACGGCCGATCTCGCCCGCGAGTTTGACGTCTCGATCCGGACCCTCGGCGGCGCCGTCAGCAAGGTGCGTGGCATGAGCCTGCACCAGTACATTCGCCTGAAGAGGCTGTGGGCGACCCGCGTCCGCCTCCTCAAAGGCGGCGGCGTCACCGTTGCCACCTGCGCACGCGCCCAGGGCTTCCATCACCTCGGTGAATTTGCCGCAGCCTACCGCGCGACCTTCCACGAGGCGCCGTCCGACACGCTGGCACGCGGCCGGCAAGGCGGTGTCCGGGCAGGCTGATTGACACCGCAGGCCCTCGCGACCCCGCCCCGGCGTCAGCGCCGTTCCGGAACATAGCTGGAACAACGGAGGATTGGCGCGCTCGGAAGGATTCGAACCTCCGACCCTCGGAATCGAAATCCGATGCTCTATCCAGCTGAGCTACGAGCGCCCTGGCCCGGGCAACGGGCCACCGAGATTCGCCCGACCGGCGCTGGCGACGAACCAGCACACCAGACGGCGTTCGGATCGGTTCGAATTAGCAGAGAGGCCGGCCAATAAAAAGCCCTTCCCGCCTCCCATCGAGGCGGGTCGAAGACGCCGTCACCAAGTCGTATTGAAGAGGCCGAAATGCGGCTGCTGTGCCACCATCATCGGCCGGCCATACTGCGGCCCACCATAATACTGCGGCGCCGGATGCGCCCTGACTATCTTGCGCTTGGGCTGGACCCGGGTCGGAGAAGCAGCCGGTACCTCCGCCTGAGCCTTGGAATCGGCCTTCGGGCCCGGTGTGAACTGGGCGAACGTCTCGCGCACCCGCGCCTTGGCTGACATCTCGGCGAGAGCCGCCGACGTTGCGTCCTGCACCGGCGGCTGAGGCGCAACGACGGCAGCAGTCTTCACCGCAGGTGCGGCAATCGTCGGCTGGCTGGTATCGAGCACGACGCGCTCAGGCAGATGACGATCGGACCGGATTCGGATCAGAGGCTGGTCGTTGCCTGCGGTCGCGACGGCTTGCGCTACGGGCGCCGCCGGGGAAACGAAATCCGCCACAAGCAGCAGTGCGAGCAAGGCTCCACCGACAAAAATGAAGTACCTAAGGATGGGCATTGGCCGCGCTCCCCGCATCCCCGCATGGGCTCTCTCCGCCTCAACAGGCGGTCTTTCAATTGGTTCCTGGCCCAGCCCTTCGGTTCAAATGGCGATGCATGGTTTTTTGGCCAAGGACCATGAGAGTAACTTTTCCGCTACCGGAACACGCCGTCTTTAAGCGCGGCGTGCTGCAACCAGCGAACATTTTGCCTGGTCGGCATTCACGTTAACGAAGCCGACGGGGATATGCGCAAATGTCTTGCGGCTCTTCATGCTGACCGAATCCGCCAGCACGCGGCTGCGATCGGTAAGATGACTGCCGTCGCGCCGCGTGAAGGCGCAGACGATCTCGACATCTTTTACGGCATAGTCATTGTCGTTTCGCAGCGTAAACGTCACCAGGGCTTTGGAGCCAAGGCCGCCGCGGCGCCAGGTCTGCGATGAAATCCTGAGACGACCGAGTTCTGCTGCGACCGGCACCTGGGCTTCAGACGCCGGCAACGCCACTGCGGACGCATCGCCCAAGGGAACCGCCTCAACAGCCGCCAGCTCCGCCCTCACCGGCTCAGCACTATTGCCTTTGGTAAAAGGCAGCAGCATCCAGACGCCGCAGCCGACGATAATTGCCGCCAGCAGCCACAGAAGGCTACGGCCAAACGAGACGCTCGCGATCGTTACGGCGCGCGCCAGTCGTTCGCTGGCCCCGGCGAAGCGCCCCGATCCAATCCGGTCGAGCCTGGCATTCATGGTTGCATCACCGATCGCGGCCGAAGCACCATCAACGGTGGATTCGGTCGCTGCTTACCTTAATCCGGCAGAGGAACTAAGGTTCCCGCGCTTCATGCGAGTCGGCAAGGGCGGTGGCGACCACCCGCCGAGGCCGCTAACATGCGCCGCAACATCGAAAGACCCCCGTTGGGAGAATATGAAATGCCAATCGCCGTCACTTGGGATCACGTCCATCTGCGCAGCCCCGATCCGGAGGCCACGGCGGCCTGGCTGCGGGACATCCTTGGTGGCGAGATCGTGCGCGCGCCAGGACGGATCGACGTGAACCTCGGCGGCGCGAGGATCTTCATCGCACCGCTCGAGGGCGACAGCGCCGTCAACCCGCCGCCCCCGCACCCGCATCAGGGTCTCGACCATTTCGGCCTGACGGTGAAGGACATCGACGCCGTCGCCGCCGAGATCAAGGCCAAAGGCGTCACGTTCACGCGCGAGCCGACGACCATCCGGCCGGGCGTGCGCATCTGCTTCATCCGCGGCCCCGAAGGCATCTCCATCGAGCTGCTCGAGCGCGACAAGAAATACACCTGACGTGACGCGGCGTTGGCCGTCTCAGGCATCCCACCGGGGCGACGTGACGCCCCGTGCGGCTAAGTCATGCTACCGGGCATAAAGCAGCGGATGGTGACGCCCATGTAGCCGTAGATCGGCCAGACCATGGTGCGCCCCACCCGGTTCGGCTCCGAGATAACGGCCTCCTCGGGCACGTCGACCCAGACGAACTCCTGCTGCTGCCCATCGAGCACGTAGCCATGGCGCGGGATGCGGACGCGATAGTGCCCGTCCTTGCTGTCCCAGTCGGAGTCCGAGAGCGCCGAGCCGTCGGCATCGGAGCAGCAAGGCCCCTTGCCGCTGCGCAGACTGTCGAACCATGCCTTCAATTCGGCATTGGTGTTGGCAAACTGCCCGCGGTCGCGCGCGTGGCCAAAGGGGACTGCGAACGCAATCAAGGCCAGGGCGCACGCCAGCCTTGTCAGGTTTCGCCGGCGGATCGCACTGCCAATCCGCCGTTGTACGCTTCTGCAATTCGTGGGACGCACACTGTACAGACACGGCTCATCGCCGCCGGAATCGATCCAGTTGGTCACGTTCGTCTTGCTCCAGCACCCCGCGGCCAGTGCAATGATGATTATGCATTTCGCGGGCCAACTCTGATTCGTAACGGCGGGCCTCGCCTCACCATCAGAGCGTCATGACGGCGTCACGCACAAGCCGGGACAACTACGGCTTGCCACTGCGGGCTCCCGCGACCGGCCGGCAAACTGCCGCGTTGCGCGAGGGGATGGGCTTTGGCATAAAAGCGGACCGGCTACGCCATTGGGCGATGGCGGCCGGCCTACGGGACGTTATGAAGAACGGCCTCTATTCAATCCACGTGACCCTGCTCGATGGTCGAGTCGGCAAGGGCAGCGGTGTGATTCTCTTCCGCGACGGCAAGATTCTTGGCGGCGATGCCTACCTCTATTACACCGGCAGCTACACGGTGAAGGACAACAACACCTTCAAAGGCGAGGTGCTGGTGCAACGGCACACGTCGCCTCGGGGCGATGACAATCCGCTGTTCGGCGGCCCTGCCCCAGTCGGCATCGGCGTCAGCGGCACCTACACGGACACGCGCGCGGAGATGACGGGCACAGCGCTGGTCGGCAAGGCCAGCCTGATTTTCGGCGCCACCCTGCACAAGCTCGCAGAGGTCGATTAGCTATTCCGCGGCCTGCTCGAGCGGCGCTACGCGCGGCAGGATGATCTGGATACGGGTGCCGCCGCCCGGTTCGGAATCGAGATCGAGCCGCCCGCCGAGCCGGTTGGTGACGATGCTGTAGACGATGTGCAGCCCGAGGCCGGTGCCGCCCTGGTCGCGCCGTGTCGTGAAGAACGGATCGAAGGCACGGCGGCGGACGTCGAGCGACATGCCGCAGCCATTGTCAGAGAAGATGATCTCGACATTGTCCTTGCCGGACTCGCGCGCCTGGATCTCGATGGTCCCCGGCCGGCCGTCCGGGAAGGCGTGCGCCACCGAATTGAGAAACAGGTTGGTCAGCACCTGGCCGTACGGGCCGGGATAGCTGTTCATGGTCAGATCCGGCTGGCACTCGACGTTGAGCGTCAGATTGTGCTTGCGCAGGCCCGGCCGCAGGCTCATCACCACCTGCTCGGTGAGGTCGCCGAGATCGAAAGTACGCTGATCCGAATAATTGCGGTCGGCGGCGACCTGCTTGAACGACTGAATCAGCTCAGCGGCGCGGTTGAGATTGGAGACGAGCTGCGAGGACGCATCGCGACTGGTACTGAGGAAGTCGTTGAGCGTGGAGCGGCGTAGCTCGCCGCGCTCGACATCGGCGGTGAACATTGCGGTCTTGCGCTCCAGCGCGGAGGCGACCGTGAGGCTGATGCCGACGGGATTGTTGACCTCATGGGCGACACCGGCGACCAGGCGCCCAAGCGCGGCGAGCTTCTCCGCCTCGATCAGCGAGGCCTGGGTTTCGCGCAGATTGCGCAACGCGGTTTCGGCGGCTTCCTTGGCCTTGCGCATCTCCTGCTCGCCGCGCTTGCGCTCGCCGATGTCGAGCGCGACGGTCACGATCCGCTCGATCTCGCCCTCGGCATCGAGCAGCGGCAGCTTGTTGACCAGCCATTGCCGCATGTTGCCTGCCGCGTCCTTGTACTCCTCCTCGTAGAAGCCGAGCCCTTTGCGGAGCTTGAGCACCCTCTTGTCGCTCTCGTCGGACTTGGCCGCGCCATAGCGCGACATCAGGTCGGCCGTGGTGCGGCCGAGCGCATCGCCGGGCTCGATGCCGAAGATGCCCGCCATGTAGCGGTTCATCAGCACGTAGCGCAGATTGCGGTCCTTGACGTTGATCACCGCGGGCACGGTGTCGATGACTTGCTGGAGCAGGCGCCGGCCTTCGGCGATGGCGTCTTCCGCGCGCTTCTGGTCGGTGATGTCGCGCAGCGTGCCCTCGTAGCGAACGATGTTGCCCTGCTCGTCCCGCACGCCCGTGGCGCTGTCGGAGAGCCAGAGGATGTTGCCGTTGCGCTGGCGCACCTGATACTCGAACTCGCGCACCATGCCGTCGCGCGCCATCAGCCGCTGGTATTCGGCGCGCGCCTCGGGATGGACGTAGATCGTGTGGGCGATGTCGTTGATGCTGTCGATCAGGTGCTGCGGGCTGTCATAGCCCATCATCCGCGCCAGCGCCGGATTGGCGTTGAGGAGATCGCCGGCCGGTGTCGTCACATAGATGCCGTCGACCGAGCCCTCGAACAGTTTTCGGTAGCTCTCCTCGGCGAGCCGCTGCTCGGTGAGCGCGCGCACCGCCGCCTCGCGCGCGGTGTCGGCCTCCTCCAGCGCGCGGCGGAACACTTCGGCCGCCCGCGCGATGTCGCCGATCTCGTTGTCGAGGTCGGCGGACGGAATCGACGCGTCTTTCCGGCCGGCCGCGAGCGCGCGAATGGATCGCGCGATCTGGGCGAGCGGACGCACCGTCCTGCGCACCACGAACAACGCAGCGCCGATGCCGATCAGCACGCCGACCGTACCGAGCACGATGCTCTGCCATCGCGCCTCCGTCAGCGTGCGGGCAAAATCGCGCGACAGCACGTGCCCGCGGCGGGCGCTGACCTCGCGCAACAATTCGGTGACGCGACCGATCAGCCGGCCCTCGGTGCCGAGCACCTCGCGGTCGATGTCGGCGATCTGACGCTCGCGGACGGCGACCGCCATGATCGCCTCGGCATAATCATTCACCGCCACCTTGAGCTTGGGATCGGTGATATCCATCGCACGCATGCCCTGTGCGGCCTGCTCGGCCGCCGACGGGTTGCGCGCGAGCAATCCGAGCGCGATCCGGCTCTGCGCCTCGGACAGGCGCGAGGCGAGCTCGCGGTCTGCGGTCCCGGAGACCGCCGCATCGAACTGTTCGCGCAGCGGCGGCAGGCCGGCGAGCAGCTGGGCGCGGCGGTCGATCAGGGTGGAGATTCGCTCGAGGCCACTGCGATAGGTCGCAAGCCGCTCGGTGACCCCGTCGATCATGTCCTGCTGCTCGGGCGCGAGCTCGATGCGGGTCTTCTTCAGGATGTCACTCAGGGTCGAGGCCGCCTCGCCCACTTGCTGGAACTGGATGCCGGCGCCGGGGTCTGTGACGAAGTCGCGCGCGGCGAGCCGCAGCTCGTTCATGCGGCGGTCGATGTCCTCGGCAAGGTCGCCGACGCTCTGCAGCCGCTGCAACTCGGCGAAGGTCGTGTCGATATGGCGGATCGCAATCACGCTCGCGGTCGAGGTGACGATGATCACCGCCAGCACCAACAGAAAGCTGCCGAAGGTGAGCTGGCCGATGGAGAGCGAGAATGTTCGCCTTTTCTCAGGGGGCGGCGTCAATTCGGCGGACATTGGTGGCTTGAGGACCGGGCTGCTGGAGACCCAATATACGACGTATTGCCGCCCGGGGGGAACATGCCTCAGGACGCGGAATATCGTTAATATCGGGACCTGCCGGCCCGCTTCAGCTTTACGACAGTTTGACGCTGGCTGCCCTGCGGGCCGGGATGGTCATGGCGGCGACGCCCAGGACGACGCAGGCCAAGCCGGTCCAGGCGGTCCGGCTCAAGGTCTCGCCGAGGAAAGCGACGCTGATGGCGACCCCGATGGGGACGCGCAGGTAAGCCTGCGCGGTGGTGCCGACCGAGCCCAGGGTCTGGATCAGGCGGAAATAGATCGCGAACGCTGCCGCGGTCGAGAACACCGCGAGCGCTGCCAGTGCCAGCACGGAGCTCAGCGAAGGCGACAGCGTCCAGGGCTGCTCGACGACCAGCGAAGCCGGGATCAGGACCGCGGCGCCCGCCAGCAGCGAGCCGGCCGCCGGCGCCATGGGATCGAGGCCCTTGAAGCTGCGGCCGAAGATCGCGGCGCAGGCATAGCAGATGGTGGCGGCGACGATGGCGGCCTCGGCAATGAGGCCGCTGTCGACGTCATGAAAGGCATCGACGCCGACGATCAGCAGGATGCCGGCCATTCCCGCCACGACCCCGAACAGCTTCCGCGGTGTCGTCGCCTCGTGGCGGGTGACGATTGCGGTGAGCAGGAAGGTGAAGATCGGCCCGGCCGAGTTGAGGATGGTGGCGAGGGCGGCATCGACATGGCGCTCGCCCCAGGCGATCAGCGTCCAGGGGATCACGCTGTTGAGCACGGCCTGGAACGCGAAGCGCTGCCAGGTTGCGGCATCCGTCGGCATCCTGATGCCCCGCGCCCGCATGACGACGAGCAGCAGCAGGCCGGCAATCGCAGTGCGCGCCGCGATCAGCGTGATCGGCGGGATGGTGGCAACGCCGAGCTTGATGAAGGTGTAGGAGCCGCCCCAGAGCGCTGCGAGCGCAACCAGCAGCGCCAGCTCGACGGCGATGTTGGTGTTCTGCCGGTTGTCCATGAAGCGCATTCCGTCCTTCTCGGTGGACGGAATCTAGCGCGTTCGCAATCGCAAATACTTCGTTTCCTATCGAAGTGTACTAGCCGACTGCGCCGACCTCGAACACCTCCCCGTCATAGCCGGCCTCGCGGGGAATGCGGAGCTGGCGGCCGGTTTCGGTCTTGGTCATGACCGGCATCACGGTGACGATCGACAGACTGCGGGCGTGCGCCAGCGCCGCGCTCACGTTTGCCTGCTTGGCGAGCCGGATCAAATTGCGCGTAGTCGGGAACGGCAGCTTGAAGCGACCGCTCTCGCCGCCCTCCACCGCCTCGCGCGGCGAGACCCAGATCGAATCGGTGGATTCCCGCCCGTCATGCGCGCCGAGCTGGTCCGGCGGTGCGGCGGCCAGGAAGAACCAGGTGTCGAAGCGCTTGGGCATGCCCTCCGGCGTAATCCAGTGCGCGTAGGGCACGAGCGTGTCGAGCGCGAGCTGGAGACCGTTGTCGGCCAGAATGTCGAGGAAGCTGATCTTGTGCTCGTTGAGCGCAACGCGGTGCGCGTCGGCGATCTCGCCGGCGCGTCCGGCGTCGATTGGCGTGCCCGTCTCCTTCGACCGCGCCAGCAAAATGCCGCTTTCCTCAAAGGTCTCGCGGATCGCGGCGATCCGAAAGCCGCGGTCCGCTTCGCTCAAGGCCGCGCCGCCCGAATAGAGGTCGGCGCGGGCGACGATCTCGTTGTCGTCGGCATCGACGCTGCCGCCGGGAAACACCAGCGCGCCCGAGTTGAACTCGATCTGATGATGGCGAACCATCATGAAGACCTCGATCTCCCGTGCTGCGCCGTCACGCAGCAGGAGGATCGTCGACGCCGGGCGTGATGCTGATGTCTCGGCCATGCAACTAACCTGCGGCGCTGGATTGCGGGCCGAGATTGGCGCGCTTGTCGACACGGGCGACGCGCGACAGCAGGTACTCGACCTCGGCCTTCGCCGCCGCGGTGATGGTCGCGCCGGGCTTGCGCTGGGCGCTGGAGGCGATGACGCCGCGCTTCTGCAGCACGTATTTGCGCACGGCAAGGCCGGCGCCGGGCTGCTGCTCGTAGCGGATCAGCGGCAGATGCGCGTCGAACAGATCATGCGCGGCATCGCGCTTGCCTTGCTTCGACAGGCGCACGACGTCGATCAGAAGCTCGGGGAAGGCGTAACCGGTCATGGCACCATCGGCGCCGCGCTCCATCTCGAAATCCAAAAAGAGCCCGCCATTGCCGCAGAGGATCGAGAGCGGTCGCAGCGAGCCGTCTTTCTGGAAGTTGCGCAGCGCCGAGATCTTCTCCAGGCCCGGCCAGTCCTCATGCTTGAGCATCACGCAGTTCGGATTGTCCATGACGATCTTGCGGATCACGGCAGGCGTGAACACCACCGACAGGGTCAGCGGATAATCCTGGAGCACCCAGGGCACGTCGGGGCCGATCGCTTCCGCCGCCTGCTTGAAATAGCCGACGATCTGATCGTCGGTGCGAAGCGAGGGCGGCGGCGCGATCATCACGCCGGCCGCGCCCGCATCCATCGAGGCCTTCGCCAGCGAGCGCATGGTGGCAAAGCCCGGCGCGGAGACGCCGACGATCACCTGCATCTTCTTGGCGCGCTTGACGAAGCGCACCGCCACCTGCTCGGCCTCGGCGGCATCGAGCTTGGGGGCCTCACCCATGATGCCGAGCACCGTGACGCCGTCGCAGCCGACCTCCTCGTAGAAGTCGGTCAAGCGGTCGATCGAGCGCTCGTCGATCCGGCCGTCGTCGTGGAACGGCGTCGGCGCGATTGCGAAGGTGCCCTTGGCGTCGGCGGTGAGTTTCATCGTCTTTCCCTATCTCTCCTTGCAAGTGACCTAGTTCCGCTCTGGCCGTGTCAGCCAAACAATCGGTGCCACGCGGTATAGAGCAGAACCATGGTCACAAAAACAATCGACCGCCAGTAAAGTACGAATAAGATCGCGAGCGCTGCCAAAGCGAGAAAGCCAATGATCCGGCCGGGACGATCCATTCTGCACTTTTTAATTAGAATCGCCGCGCCCCCATTTTGATCTGCTCCTCGGAGAAGAAGATCTCCTTGGCGTGATCGACGATGTCCTGGGCCTTCCAGCCCGAATGCGGCGGTTTCCAGCCTTCCATTTCCATCATCCGCATCTCGCGCACGCCGCGGGGCCCGGACACGCCCAGCACCTTGCCGGTCTGGTCGCCCGACAAATCGCTGACCATGTATAGCACGGCCGGCGCGATGCCGTCCGGCCCGAGCGCCGCCGAGGGGTTCTCCTTATAGCGGGGCAGGTCTGCGGTCATGCGGGTCAGGGCGCCCGGGGCCAGCGTCCAGATCCGGATGTTGTACTTGCGGCCCTCGATCGCCAGCACGTTGGACAGGCCCCAGATGCCGCCCTTGGCCGCGCCGTAATTGGCCTGGCCGAAATTGCCGATCAGGCCCGAGGTCGAGGAGGTGTTGACGATGACGCCGCCGCCATTTTCCCGCATCCAGCGAAACACCGGCAGGGTGCAACAAAAGGTGCCCTTCAGATGGACCTTGATCACCTTGTCCCAGTCGGCCTCGGAGGCCTTGGCGAAGGTCTGGTCGCGCAGGATGCCGGCGTTGTTGACCAGGATGTCGGCGCGGCCAAAATGCTTGATGGCATCGTCGAACACCGACTGGCCGCCTTCCATGGTGGAGATGTCGGCGCCGTTGGCGACGGCCTTGCCGCCCTCGGCCTTGATCGCGTCCACCACCTGCTGCGCCATGGACTTGTCGGCGCCGGAGCCGTCACGGGGGCCGCCGAGGTCGTTGACGACGACCGAGGCCCCTTCCCGCGCGAACAGCTTTGCATAGGCCTCGCCGAGCCCGCCGCCCGCGCCGGTGATCAGCGCAACCTTGCCGTCGAGTAGTCCCATGGTGGCTTCTCCCTGTTCTTGTTTTCTTGCTCCGTCATGGCCGGGCTTGTCCCGGCCATCCACGAACTTGATCGCCAACTGCACCAAAGAACGTGGATGCCCGGGACAAGCCCGGGCATGACGAAATAACTCAGAGCCGCGCAAGCGGCCCTGTCACCCCAGCACCGTCTTGCCGTTCTTGATCACGGTGACGCCGCGCGCCTTCACCTTGGCTTCGAACGAGATCACGTTGCCGTCCTTCCAGAGATCCATGGTCACGGTCTCGCCGGGATAGACCGGCGAGGAGAACCGCGCGACGTGCTGGCGGAACGCGCTGGCGTCGTAGTCGGCATAGGTCTGGAGCACGCCGCGGCAGGTGATGCCGTAGGTGCACATGCCGTGCAGGATCGGGCGCGGGAAGCCGGCCTTCTTGGCGAACTCGGGATCGGAGTGCAGCGGGTTGCGGTCGCCGCAGAGCCGATAGACCAGCGCCTGGTCGGGACGCGTGGTGATGTCGATGGTCTTGTCGGGCGCGCGCGCGGGGATCTTGTGCGGATCGGGCTGGGTCAGGTTCGGCCCACCGAAGCCGCCATCGCCGCGAGCGAAGCGCGAAGCAACGAGCGTTGCGAGCTTTTCGCCCTTCTCGTTCTTCAGCACGGTCTGGTGAACGATGACGACGCCCTTGTCCTTGCCCTTGTCGTAGACCTCGAGGACAGAGGAGTCGGCGGTGATGTGCGCGGCCACCGGCAGCGGCTGGTGAAATGTGATGTCGCGCTCGCCGTCCACCACCATCACGCGGTTGAGGTTCATCTCACCCGGGCCCGAGCCCCAGGCGGCCACGGACGCAAAGGTCGGCACCACCTTCAGCGGCCGCGGCGTCAGCGTGCCCTCGTTGACGAAGGCGAGCTCCTTCTCGTCCATGGGATCGGCGCCGAGGCCGATACCGTAGGCGTAGAGCATCACCTCGCGGTCAGTGTAGGCATATTTCTGGCAGATGTTTTTGAGAGCTTTGAGTTCTTCGTATCTGGCGGACATTTTTCTGGGTTCCCCTGGTTCTCATCCTCATGGTGAGGAGGCGCTCTTGCGCCGTCTCGAACCATGAGGATGCCCGAAACGCTTCTTTGTTGTGGCCATCCTTCGAGACGCTTGCTTCGCAAGCTCCTCAGGATGAGGACCGTCCTAAGCCGGCGTGAAGAACGGCAGCGGTGCGCCATCGGTCGGCTTGAACACCACCTTCACCTTCTGGCCGATCTTCAGCTTCTCGAAATCGCAGTCGACGAAATTGGTCTGCACCGACGGGCCTTCCTTCAGCGTGACGTAGCCGATCGCATAAGGCCCGGTCGGCGATTTCCGCATCAGGCTGTAGGTGTAGATCGTGCCCTCACCGGAGGCCTGCTCCCACACCGTCTTGTCGGAGTAGCAGAACGGGCAGATCGAGCGCGGGAAGTAATGCGCCTCGCCGCACGCGGTGCAGCGCTTGATCATGAACTTGCCCTCTTTCGCCGCATCCCAGAACGCTGCGGTCTCGGGGTTCGTCACCGGGGCCGGATACTTCTTCACTTCGCTCATCACACGCGCTCCAGAATGGCCGTCGAGGCGGCGTGGCGAACTCCCAAAAGGCCCCCGGTGCCGTGGGCGATGGCGAGATCGCAATTCTTGACCTGCACCTTCGGATGCGCCTCGCCGCGCAGCTGCCGCACAGCCTCGATGATCTTGGTCATGCCGCCGCGGTTGACCGGATGGTTGCTGCAGAGGCCGCCGCCGTCGGTGTTGAACGGCAGCTTGCCGACACCCGAGATCAGATTGCCGTCGGCGACGAACTTGCCGCCCTCGCCCTTCTTGCAGAAGCCGAGGTCCTCGAGCTGCATCAGCACGGTGATGGTGAAGCTGTCATAGATCGAAGCGTATTTGATGTCCTTCGGCGTGATGCCGGCTTCCTCGAACGCGCGCGGGCCGGACCAGACGCCGGCGGAGTACGTGAGGTCGAGATCCTTGCCGCCGCGCGGACCCTTCATGGCCTCGCCATGGCCGATCAGGCGCACGAGAGGCTTCTTCAGGCTCTTCGCGATCTCCGGCGTCGTCACGATCAGCGCGCCACCACCGTCGGAGACGACGCAGCAATCCATGCGATGCAGGGGATCGGAGATCATCGGCGAGTTCAGGACGTCCTCGACGGTGACGACGTCCTTGAGCATCGCATGTGAATTGTACTGCGCGTGATGCGAGGCCGCGACCTTGATCCAGGCGAGTTGCTCGGAGGTGGTGCCATAGTCGTGCATGTGGCGCATGGCACACATGCCGTAGGCATTGTGCGTGGTCGCGCCGTAAGCGGACTCGAAATCGGCCTCGGCGCCGGCCGCGCGCGGCGGCATCGCGCCGGTACGCGGCTTGCCGGCGAGCGTGACAAGCGCGATCGAGCACTTGCCCGCGGCGATCGCCTCAGCCGCGTGGCCGAGATGAATGATGTAGGAGCAGCCGCCGGTCTCGGTGGAATCGACGTGGCGGAGCTTCTTGGTGTTCAGGCCGAGATAATCGACCATCGGCCAGGCACCGCCCGGGGCATCGCCCGCGCAGAAATAGCCGTCGACATCGTCCTTGCTGATCCCGGCATCCTCGATCGCGCCCTTGGCGACCTCGGCATGGAGCTGGGCGGTGGATTTGTCCGGCGCGTGCCGGGTCGGGTGTTCGTAGATCCCGGCAATGTAGGCCTTGCCCTTGATGGTCAAACTTCAGGTCTCCGCTCGCGTTTCTTATTGCCCCGTTTTTCTGAACCGCACCGGGCTGATTGGCAAGCGCGGAAATATTCCGTCGGGCGAGAGGGCGGCGGGTGGGCGCAACTCCCAATCCCGTCATCCTGAGGCGCGAGTGATGGGGCGCGGAGCGCCCCATCGGGAGCCTCGAAGGATGCACGGCCGAGATGCCTCGACACCCGCGCTGCGGCAGCCGGGCCGTCGTCCTTCGAGGCTCGCCGAAGAGGCTCGCACCTCAGGATGACGGGTCTTAGGCACCACTCTGCCTCTCCATCATCATTGCGAGCGCAGCGACGCAATCCAGAATCCCTCCGCGGAAAGACTCTGGATTGCTTCGCTGGGCTCGCAATGACAGCCAGACACAGCTCCGCATCCTCGCGGCGCATGTCGCCCGAGCTTTGCTTCCGTCTTGCTCCCTCTCGAAACAGAGGGCGCAGGGAAGACCGCATAGGCGTTAAGTTTATTCTTGAGTGTTGGAATCACACGTGATTCCAAGGGGCATGGCAGACGAATCGCTTCTGAACGAGGACTGGACGAGAGTGGTTGCGCAGCTGGGTGGAGCTGAGCAGCTTGAGACGAGTGCGCGCCAGACGAAGGCTTTCGTGCGGCGGCGCCAAATTCCAG
>NZ_JAFCKP010000012.1 GCF_018130245.1 Bradyrhizobium sp. SZCCT0231 | reverse complement strand
GACTGCATCGAGCACGGCGCTACGATATTGCCCTATTCAAGGACGCCTATTCCCCTTGACCAAGGGTAGGAGGTCCTACGAGAGCTCCTTCTTATCTGACACACCCTTGTCCGGACCGGGATCGCGGCCCGCGGCTGCGATCGTGAGCCGTTCCAGATAATGCGCCCATCCCGTCGCATGCGCGGCGGCCTGCGCTTCGTTCGGCAGCCCGCTATGGGTCATGCGCAGCAGCGTGCCGCCGTCGCGCTCGATCAGGTCGATCTCGATCAGGCTCGAGCCCGGCGGCACTTCCTGGCCGCCCTCCCAGCCGAACGTGTAGGCAAGGCGATGCACCGGCACGACCTCGCGAAAGGCGCCGCGGGCCACGCCACCGCGCGGGCCGACTCCCTTGAGCAGGTAGAGCCCGCCTGGATACGGCTCCGTGGTCGCGTCGGAGCCCATCCAGCTCAGGATCTTCTCGGGGTCGGTGAGATAGGCGAAGACGGTGGCACGCGGGGCCGCGATCTGGGTCTCGCGTCGCACCATGAACGGCTCGGTCATCGGCGATCATCCCTCGTCTTGGCCTGGTCTTCGCCTGGGCTGACCCTGGGACATGGCGGCGCTGCGGGGGTCAGTCAAGGATTGCCCGTGACAAAGATGGCCCTGCTTCGCCATCATCGGGTCATGCATCTATCTCCGACCCTCGCCTGGCTCGTCGATGCCGCCTCGGACTGTCCCGGGGCCGACCGCCTGCTCGCGGAACTCGGCGCGCATCTGGTCGCCGACGGCGTGCCGCTTGCGGCAGGCAGCCTGACGTTGGAGGTGCCGCATCCGCTGATCGCGAAGCGCACGTGGCTGTGGCGTGCCGACAGCGGTCAGGTGATCGAAGCGCTTGGCTTTGCGCCTGGCGGGCTGGCGCCAGACCCGCCGAACGATGCCGGCCGCCGTTGGCTGCGCGACATCGCGTGCGGCGAGGTGCAGGAAGATGCCGTTGGACGGCCCGATGGGCCGCTGCTCGGCTGGATCGGACCGCGTCCGTTCAGGGCAGGCGAAATCGAGCAATTGCGCCAGGCTGCTCGCTTCGCGGCGACACCTCTTGCCGTGCTCGCCGCGCGCGCCACGTTGCGCGCGACGCTGGATGCTTATCTCGGCAAGCGCAGCGCGGAGCGGGTGCTGGCTGCACCTCTGCGCCGCGATCTCGGCGAGACCATTCAGGCTGCACTGCTCTATGCGGATTTGCGCAACTTCACGGTCTTGTCGGAAACCACACCGCCTGCCGATGTCATCGCGGCGCTCGACGCCTGGTTCGATCGCATCGCCGGCGCGGTTCACGCTTTTGGCGGCGAGGTGCTGAAATTCATCGGCGACGGCGTCCTCGCGATCTTTCCGGTGGTCGAGGCATCGCCGCGCCGCGCCTGCGATGCCGCTCTGCGCGCCGCCGGCGCAGCCGAGGCCGGGATGGCGTACCTCAACAAGGAGCGCCGCGCGCAAGGGCTGCCGCCGCTGTCGTTTGGCGCCGCGCTCCATCTCGGCGAGATGCTGTGGGGAAACATCGGCGCCGCCAACCGGCTCGACTTCACCGCGATCGGTCCCGCCGTCAATCTCGCCAGCCGACTCGAGGGCTTGTGCAAGCCGCTGGGCCGGACGGTGCTGGTGTCGGGTGCCCTCGCTGCCGAGACGAATATGCCGCTGGTCGCGCTCGGATCACATTCGCTGCGCGGCATTGCCGCGCCGTGCGAGGTGTTTGCGCTGCCGGAGGCGTAGGGTGGGCAAAGGCGCGCTCTTCGCGCGCCGTGCCCACCATTCGACCGCGAGCTTCTTGAAGGGTGGGCACGCTGCGCTTTGCCCACCCTACAAATCCGAGGCTAAACCCCACCCATCTTGCAGACGAGCTTCCACTCCTCCGCCGTCACCGGCTGCACCGACAGGCGCGAATATTTCACCAGCGCCATGTCGGCGAGCTTCTTCTCGGCCTTGACCGCGGCCATCGTCACCGGTGTCTTCAGGGGCTTGTCGGCCTTGATGTCGACGCAGACGAATTTGCCGGTCTTGTCGGTCGGGTCGGGATAGGCTTCCTTGACGATCTCCGCGATCCCGACGATCTCCTTGCCCTCGTTGGAATGATAGAAGAATGCCTTGTCGCCCTTCTTCATGTTCACGAGGTTCTGGCGCGCGGTGAAATTGCGCACGCCGGTCCAGGCCTCGCCCTTGGCACCCTTCGCAACCTGCTGCTCCCAGGACCACACCGATGGTTCGGATTTCACGAGCCAGTACGCCATGCTTATTCCTCTGCCTTGAAGGGGCGCGTCATCAGCGCCGAGATCGCGGCATCGATCGTGCTGCGGCCGCTCAGGATCGCCGCGACCGCTTCCGATACCGGCAACTCGATGTTTTGCGAAGCCGCGAGTTCGATCAGCACGGGGGCGGTGAACTCGCCCTCGGCGAGCTTGCCGGCGGGAGGCTGCTCGCCGCGCCCGAGCGCGAGTCCGAGCGCGAAGTTGCGCGATTGCGGGCTCGAGCAGGTCAGGATCAAATCGCCGAGACCCGACAGGCCGGTGAGCGTCTCGCTGCGTGCGCCGAGGGCGCGGCCGAGGCGCGTGAGCTCGGCAAAGCCGCGGGTCGTGAGCGCAGCCTGCGCGGAGGCGCCGAGCTTGCGTCCGACCGCGATGCCGACCGCGATCGCCAGCACGTTCTTGGCGGCGCCGCCGATCTCGACACCCCGGATGTCGGTGGAGTGATAGGGGCGGAATGTCGGCGAGCCCAGCGCCTGCACGAGGCTGCTGGCCAGCGCCTCGTCGCTTGCCGCCAGGGTCACTGCCGTCGGCAGGCCACGTGCGACGTCGTCGGCAAAGCTCGGCCCCGACAGGATCGCCGGCTGCGCGTGCGGCGCGGCCTCGGCGATCACGTCGGTCATGAACTTGTGGGTGCCGTGCTCGATGCCCTTGGCGCAGGCGACGATTGGTACCGGCTTCGTGATGTGCGAGGCCAGCATGTTGACCGCGCCGCGCAAATGTTGCGCCGGTGTTGCAATCAGCAGCATGTCCGCACGCGCGGCAAGCGCCAGATCGCTCGTCACGACGATCTCCGGCGCGATCCGCACGCCGGGCAGCCGCGGATTGTCGCGCGTCGATGCGATCCGCGCGGCATGCTCGGCATTGCGTGCCCACAGCGTCACGTTTCGCCCGGCTCGCGCTGCCACCGTCGCCAGCGCCGTGCCCCAGGCGCCCGCGCCGATCACCGCGACGGATTGCGGCGCGGTCATAGCTAGTATCCCGCCCGCGTGTTGCCGTAGCCGGCCGGCGCCGTCGCATTGGCGTCGAGCAACCACCGTGCGCGCGGCTGCGCTTCCATCGTGTCGGTCAGGCCGAGCGCGAGGCGTTCGGCGCCGGCCCAGGCGATCATCGCGCCGTTGTCGGTGCAAAGCGCGGGCGGCGGCATGATCAATTGCGTCCCGGCCTGTTGCGCGACGTCATGCAGCGCGCCGCGGATCGCCTGATTGGCGGCAACGCCGCCGGCGGCGACCAGCGCGCGCGGCGCGCCGAACTGCTCGCGGAAAAGCTTCAGGCCGACGCTCAGCCGGTCGGCCGTCGAATCCAGCACCGCGGCCTGGAAGCTTGCGCAGAGATCGCTGATGTCCTGCGGCGCGAGCTCGGTCAGCCGGCTCGCTTCGGTGCGCACCGCCGTCTTCAATCCCGACAGCGAGAAATTGGCATCGGGGCGTCCCTGCATCGGTCGCGGAAACGCAAAGCGCGTGGCATCACCGCCTGCCGCGGCGCGCTCGACCTGCGGTCCGCCGGGATAGGGCAGTCCCAGCATCTTCGCGACCTTGTCGAAGGCCTCGCCGATGGCGTCGTCGACCGTAGTGCCGAGCCGCACATACTGGCCGACGCCGGTGACCGCCACGATCTGGGTATGGCCGCCGGAGGCGAGGAAGAGGCAGTAGGGAAATTCGATGCCGTCGGTGAGGCGCGGCGTCAACGCGTGCGCTTCGAGATGATTCACTGCGACCAGCGGCGTGTCGTGCACCATCGCGATCGCCTTCGCGGTGGTCAGCCCGACGATGACGCCGCCGATCAGGCCGGGCCCCGCGGCGGCGGCGACACCGCTCAGCTGGGCGAAGCCGATGCCGGCCTCGCGCATGGCGCGATCGATGATGCCGTCGAGCAGATCGACATGCGCGCGCGCCGCGATCTCCGGCACCACGCCGCCGAAGCGGGCATGCTCCTCGACCTGCGACCGCACGATATTGGACAGGATCTTGCCGCTGCCGTCGCCCGCGCGCTTGATCACGGCCGCGGCGGTCTCGTCGCAGGTGGTTTCGATGCCCAGCACCAGCATTGGCGAATTGTTATCCAATTTGCGCCCTTGCGCTCATCCGTAAAGCAGAGTTCTGGTACGTCCGGTAGCATCCCGGGGCCAGATTGCGCAATCGTCACGCGCAGCCGTCCAGGTCAATGCGTCGCCGCCACGTGGTTCGGGAACACCAGCGATGTCCATTCTTGTCACACGGCCGCATCCCGACAATGAGGCGACGGCGGAGAATCTCCGCGCGCGCGGGCATGCGGTGCTGCTTGCGCCGGCGCTCAAGTTCGAGCCGGTCGCCTTCCATGGCGAGAATGAAGCGCCCTTCGGTGCCGTTCTCGTCACGTCGGCCAACGCCATCCGCGCCGTCGCGCCGCAATTGCCGGACCTCGGTCTGTTGAAGCTGCCTTTGTTTGCGGTTGGCGAGCATACGGCCGCTGCGGCGCGCGAGGCCGGTTTTGCCGAGGTGATCGTCGCCGGCGGCGATGCTGCGTCCTTGCGCGACAAGGTGAAGCAGAGCGCGCGCGACAAGGTGCTGAAGAAAAAGAGCGTGCTGCTGTATCTCGCGGGCGCGGATCTGTCGCGCGACCTCGGCGGCGAACTCGGAGCGGAGGGTTTCCGCGTGGTCACGCAGACCACCTATCGCATGACGCCGGTCAAGCATCTGCCGCGCGAGGTCTGCGAGGGCTTTGCCGCCCACGGGATCGAGGCGGTGCTGCACTACTCCCGGCGCAGCGCACGCGCGTTCCTGGAGGCGACGCGGGACGAAGGCGTCGAAATCTCGGCGCTGGCGATCCCGCATTGCTGCCTGTCCGAGACGGTTGCGGGGGTGCTGCGCGATGCCGGCGCGTCACAGGTGCTGGTGGCCGCAACGCCGGACGAAACTGCCTTGTTCGACACCTTGGAGCGTGCGTTGCGCACCCGTTTGGCGTAAAGGTCGGGCCGAATCCGACGCAATCTAATCCACCCTGGTATGGAAGTGTGAGGAACCGTCACGATGGCCGATGACAAGCCTGAAGACGCTGGATTGGCGCCCGACACGGGCCGCGCCAAGCGCACCCCGCCCACCATCGACCTCGAGGCGACGGAAGTCTCCACCCAGCCGCAGCAGGTCGCGGGCGAGCCCGAGGCGTCCGAGCATGCCGCGCAGGAGCAGGCCAGGTTCGAAGAAGGCGGATCGGAAGAGGTCAAGGCCGAGCCTCAGCCAGGGTCTGCAGAGGAGCAGGCGTCCACGGAGTCCGCGCCTGTGTCAGCGCCGGTTTCCCCCTGGATCGTTGCGCCGTTCTCCGGAGCTGTCGCAGCGGCGGTCGTGATCGCGGTCGGCTGGATGCTGGGCTGGCCCGCGGTGCAGGCGCCGCCGGCTGCGCCGCAGGTCACCGGTGCAACGGTCGATGCGCTGAGCGGACGCGTTGCTGCAGTCGAGGCCAAGGCCGGCAAGCCCGCCGCCGATCCGGCCATGGCGGCGCGGCTCGACGCGCTGGAGAAATCCGCAAGCAGCCTGCGCAGCGACATTGCCAATCTGCGTGCGCAGTCCGACAAGACTGCCAATGCCCTGAACGACGCGAAAGTGGCGTCGCCTGCTGCCGCGCCTGATCTTGCCGCTCTTCTCGACCGCATCGCTCAGCTCGAGCGCGCCAGCAAGACGGAGCGCGCCGAGCTTGCGCAGCAGGGCGAGAAGATCGCGGACGCCAAGTCGGTGGACGACAAGCCGCTCCGCCATGTGGTGGCAGCGGCGCTGCTCGACGTCGCTGTTCGCCATGGCGATCCCTATCAATCGCAACTGGCCGCAGCGCGGTCGCTGGCGGCCAAGCCCGACATGCTGAAGCCGCTCGAGGCGTTTGCATCATCCGGCATTCCGACGCCCGTCGCGCTGAGCCGCGAGCTCCTCAACATCGTGCCGAAGCTGTCGCCGCCGGCGGAAGCTCCGCCCAGTGACGCCGGCATTGTCGAGCGTCTCCAGGCCGGCGCGTCAAAGCTCGTCCGCATCGAGCGCACCGACGGGGTCGGCAACGATCGCGGCGCCATCGTTGCGCGCGTGACGGCGGCTGCGCTCCGCAACGATTCCGTGGAAGCGCGGCGCGAGTTGAAGACTCTGCCCGAGGCCGATCGTGCCCCGGCGCAGGCCTGGCTCGACAAGGCCGATGCCCGCGATGCCGCGCTCGCCGCGTCCCGCAAATTCGCCGACGATGCCATGGCGGATCTCGCCAAATCTGCTCAATAAGATTCGCGCAACAATCGGCGCGTATAGGGATCGCCATGCTTCGCATCGTCCTTTTCCTTGTCCTGATTGCACTCGCCGGCGCCGGGGCGGCCTGGGTTGCCGACCAGCCCGGCGATGTCGTGATGACTTGGGGCGGTTTTCGGGCCTCACCAAGCATTCCAGTGTTCGTGCTCTTGCTTGGGCTTTTTGCGGTCGCAGTCGTGCTCCTCTGGAGCATCCTGACGATGCTCTGGCGTATGCCGGGGCGTCTGCGCCGTCGTCGTCACGAAAAGCGTCATGCGCGCGGCCGTCACGCCATCACCCACGGCCTGCTCGCGATCGGTCATGGTGACACCGCGCTCGCCCGCCGGCACGCCGAGGCGGCCCGGCGGCACGCGCCGAACGATCCGCTCGCGCTGCTGCTGCACGCCCAGTCGGCGCAGCTCGAAGGCAATCGCGACGAGGCGCAGCGCGTCTTCCGCGCCATGGCCGAACGTGAGGACACGCGGCTGCTCGGCCTGCGCGGCCTGTTCATCGAGGCGCAGCGCGCCGACGATGCGGTCGGGGCGGTGATGATCGCGGAGGAGGCGATCAAGCTGTCGCCGTCCTCGACCTGGGCCTCGCACGCGGTGCTCGGCTTCCGCTGCGCGCGCGGCGACTGGAGCGGTGCGCTCGCGATCCTCGATTCGAATCTGTCCGCAGGCCTGATCGACAAGCAGGCCTATCGCCGGCAGCGCGGCGTGTTGCTCGCCGCGCGCGCACTGGAACTGGAGAAGATGGATCGCGATGTCGCGCGCGAGAGCGTGATGGAGGCGGTCAAGCTCGCGCCGACCCTGGTGCCGGCGGCGGTGCTCGCGGCAAGATTCGAGAGCGAGGCGCATCAGGTGCGCCGCGCCATGAAGCTGGTGGAAGCAGCCTGGCTCGCCAATCCGCATCCCGATCTCGCCGACGCCTATGCGCATGTGAAGCTCGGCGATTCCGCGCGGCAGCGCTTGCAGCGGGTCGAGACGCTCGCGGCCAAAACGCCAGCCGACAAGCCCGGCCATGTCGAGGGCCAGTTTGCGATCGCGCGCGCCGCGATCGACGCCTCCGAGTTCGCCCGCGCCCGCGAGGTGCTTGCGCCCTATGTCAGCGATCCGACCCAGCGCGTCGCGCTGCTGATGGCCGAGATCGAGCGCACCGAGCATGGCGACGGCGGCCGTGCCCGCGCCTGGACCCTGCGCGCAGTGCGCGCCCGCCTCGATCCCGCCTGGACCGCGGACGGCTATGTCAGCGAGCGCTGGCGTCCGATCTCCCCGGTCACCGGCCGCCTCGATGCGTTCCAGTGGCAGACGCCGGTCGCGAGCCTGCCCTCGGACAAGGGCGCCACGATCGAATCCTCGGCCTTCGAGGAAGCCATGCTGGCGGCCCCGCCGCCGAAGCGGGTGACCGCAGCGCCCGGCCTAGGCCCGGCGGAACCGCCGGTGGTGGCCCCGGTCCCGGCACCGGCCGCCCAGGACAATTCGCCCCCTCAGGCCAAGGAAGCTGCCAAAGAACCTGCCAAGGAACCTGCCAAGGACGACGCGCCGGCCGTCACGTCCTCCGAGCAAGCAAATCCGGCTCCGACGCCGGCCGAATCATCGCCGCCGGTGGAAACGCCGGTATTCCGAACCCGAGCCGACCTCGGCAAGCCGGCACTGGCGCCGATCCAAGCCGTCATCCCGATTGTCCGTGCACCGGATGATCCCGGGATCGACGACGAGGGCCCGAGCGATGAATTTACGGAACAAATCGGCACGCCCAAGGCCCATGCAAAGGCCCAGGCGGGCGGCTGGCGCGGATTCTGGTCCCGCTGGGGCGCGTGAAGCGCATTTCAAGCCCGGCTTGTCCTTGCCAATTCGGGCCATGCCCGATATCAGGGGCGCGCGTATCGGGGCCGGCATCGCCCGGGTCCCGGCAGGGTTCGCCGCAATAGCTCAGTCGGTAGAGCACGTCATTCGTAATGACGGGGTCGGGGGTTCGAATCCCTCTTGCGGCACCAGCTGCCCGCCGGCGATCACGGCTCCTGCGCCTACTGTGGTGATCGCTCCCGCTGCGGCCACGACCGCCTCAGCGCCGGTCACAACCAAGTCCGCCACGGCATCTACTGGTAAGCCGCTCGCCCAAAGCAAATGGCCGGGCGAAAGCCCGGCCATGCGCATGTTGGAGGAGTGATCTCGCCTACTGCGAGACCGTCTGCACCACGCTCGAGATCGGGCGCGTGTTCGTGCCCGCGGTCGGCACCTTCAGATCCTTCAGCAGCGCCTCGTCGTATTCCGGCAGCGTCTGGAAGCTCGCCTTGGCCTTCATCTGCACGACCTTGTAGCTGCCGGCCTTGAGCCGTGCGAGCAGCGCCGGCAGGGCTTCGCCGGTGTGCTTCTGGAAGTCGTGCATCAGGATGATGCCCTTGCCGAGCTTGTCGAGCCTGGTCATCACGGTCTCGACGATCTTCTCCGGCGTCGCCCCCTTCCTGAAGTCGAAGGAATCGATGTCGGTCGAGAACATGGCGACGTTGCGGGTGCCGAAATAGGTCACCATCGCCGGATTGTGCTGCAGCTGCGGGAAGCGAAAGAACGGTGCCGGGTTGGTGCCGAGCGCGAACCGCACTGCGCTGAAACCCTTCTCGACCTCGTCCTTGACCTGTTGCTCCGTCATCTTCTTGCTGTTGAGATTGACGTGCGACCAGGTGTGCGTGCCGACCGTGTGGCCCTGGGCCAGCACCTGCTTCAGGATTTCCGGATGGTAGGTCGCGTGCTTGCCGACCGAGAAGAACAGGCCCTTGGTGCATTCATCCGCGAGCGCCTTCAGGACCGCGGGCGTGTTGACCGGCCACGGACCGTCGTCGAAGGTCAGCACGACCTCCTTGTCGGTCAGGAAGTCGAACTGCTTGAAGTGCTCGAAGCCGAAGCCGGGTCCGCCTGTCGTGTCGATCTCGACCACGCGGGACACACCCAACGCGTTCGGATTGGCGCAGGCCTGCTTCGGCTGCATCGGCACGGCCGGGGCGGGCGCAGGCGCGGGTGCCTGGGCAACGGCGGTCGGCTTCGACGCGATCGTCGCGGTGGTCGCGACGTCGTCCCTGGCGGCGATTTTCGCCTGTGCCGGCAACGGGTCGGCGGCACGGGCGGCAACTGTCTTGGGGGCGCCCTGATCGGCGCTCGCGGAATAATAAAACCAACCGCCGGCGGCGATCACGACCGCCGCAACTACACTGGCCAGCATAAGGCCCAACGCATTACGCATCGCTGCTCTTTCCAATTACGCAACCAAACCGGCGGAATCTCCCGCGCGACGAGCCATTAATGCGAAGGAACAGTTAACGTGACACCAACACGACAGCGGATGCGGAGGAATTTCAGCAAGGTGCATTAAAGTGACCGAGGTCACAGAGGGCGGGTCGCTCGTGACCGTCATCACAGTGGAAACTGTTTTGCTGGAGCATCGTCGTTCCCATCAACAACAGGCCTGCTGCGGCGGCGCCAATGGGAGCTTCAAATGACCAAGTCGTTTACGGCCAAGTCCTTCCCGACCAAGTCCCTGAGTAGCAAGATCCGCGACACCAGCCTGGCGCTGGGCCTTGTCGCCATCGTCTCGATCGCTTCCACGAGCGCGAGCTTCGCCTTCACGGCCGAGGCGCAGCAGATGTGCACCGGCGATGCCTTCCGCCTCTGCTCGGCGGAGATCCCCAACATCCCGAAGATCACGGCGTGCATGATCAAGCATCGCTCGGACTTAAGCGCCGGCTGCCGCGCGGTGATGGACAAGGATCTCGCCAAGGGCGCCTCGCGCAAGGTCGCTGACGCCCAGGACAAGCAGTAGCGCGCAGCGCCGCAAGCGTTGCGATTTAAGAGCTCCCCTCGCGATGCGCCCCGCGTCAAGCCGGGGCTACGCGGCGATGTCATGCAGCCTGCCAATAAAGCCGTTGCGGCTTAGGGATCGTCGCACTAGCTTCGCCCGCTCATTCTTTCGGGTGAGAGGCATTACGCGATGACGAGATTTCTTTTCATTATTTCCCTGCTCCTGTGCGCATCCGGCGCATCTGCGCAACAGCAGCCCGGACACGATGCCTGCGCGCGCGATGTCAGCCGCTTCTGCCGCGCCGTGATGAACAATGGCGATGGCGCCGTGCTGGCGTGCCTGAAGCAGAACCGCACCCGCCTCAGCAAGGCCTGCGACAAGGTGCTGACCGATCACGGGCAGTGATCGTCATTCCGGGGCGCGCCGTTAGGCGCGAGCCCGGAATCCATCGGGCGGCAAACTCCTGAGAGGAATGGATTCCGGGCTCGCGCTTCGCGCGCCCCGGAATGACCAAGCAAAACCTACGTACCGCTCCCCGCCGCGGTCGCGACCACCGGCAGCACCTCGTCCTTGGCGCGGTCCGGTGTCTCGTCTTTCCAGCGCACCGAGCCGAATGGGCGCTCCAGCATGCGGCGGATCCGCACCGGCTCGGGGCCGATGTGGAAATCGATCGCCTGCTGATGCAGTGCGCGTTCGGACTGGGTCGAGCGGTTGCGCTGACGTAAGTAATCGAACCAGGTCGGACAGTGATAGCGCTCGGTCCACAATTCAGGATCGGCGATGTCGCGCGCGATCGACCAGCCATAGGCGCCGTTGCGCTGGCGGGAGAGCTGCACGTCCTGCATCACGTTGTGGAACGCGCGCGCGTTCTCCTGGGCGACCCGGTATTCGATCTCGACCACCAGGGGCCCGCTGCGCCCCGTCAGTGACAGCCTCACCTCGGGATCGGCCAGCACGTCCGCATCCTCGTTACGGGCGCCGACGCGCGGCATCGCAAGCCAGATGCCGAGCAGCGGCGAGATCAGCATCAGGCCGGCCGCCGTCAGCAGAGCGATCTCGACGCCGGCATAGTCGGTGAGATGGCCCCAGCCCCAGGCGCCGATCGCGATGCCGCCGGAGATCGAAGCCTGGAACGCCGCCAGCGAGCGGCCCGCGACCCAGCGCGGCGCCGAGAGCTGCACGCCGATGTTGAACAGCGCGATCGCAGCCATCCAGACGGCGCCGGCCAGGACCAGCGCGGTTGCCGTCAGCACCGGCTCCGTGCTCAGCGCGAGGGCGGCCATCGCGAACGCCATCGAGATGGTGCAGGCGCGGATCGCGGCCTCGCCGCTCATGCGCTTGCGCAGTTCGTGGATGTTGAGCGCGCCGATCACCGCTCCCATGCCGAAGGCACCCAGCATGATGCCATAGGTCTGCGCGCCGCCATGGAGGAGGTCACGCGCGACCAGCGGCATCAACGCCATCACGGCGCCCCCGATCAGGCCCATCACCAGCGTGCGCAACAGCACGATCTTGATCGGCGGCGAATTGGTGATGTAGCGCACGCCCGAGACCATGGCGCGGTTGAGCTTTTCCCGCGGCAGGCGCGACGGCTCGGTGCTGCGGCGCCAGAGCAGCAGCACCACCAGCAGCGGCAGATAGAGGATCGCATTGCAGGCGAACGCGGCCACCGCGCCGAGCGCAGCGACGATGACGCCGCCGACCGCAGGGCCGAAGCTACGCGCGATGTTGTAGCTGATGCCGTTGAGCGCCACCGCGGACGCAAGTGCGTTGGGCGGCACCTGCTCGCTGACTGAGGACTGCCACGCCGGGCCGAACAGCGCATTGCCGCTGCCGACGACGAAGCAGAAGGCGAGCAGCAATTCGGGGGTGATCAGGTTGAAGCCGGCCAGCACGGTGAGCACGCTCGCGCCAGTCAGCGCGATCGCGAGTGAGACCAGGGTGACGATGCGGCGGTCATACATGTCGGCGATGGCGCCGGCCGGCATCGAGATCAGCATGATCGGCAGCATCAGGGCGGTCTGCACCAGCGCCACCTTGTCCGCCGAGGCCGCCATCTGCGTCATCGCCCAGGCCGCGCCCACGCCCTGGATCAGGAGGCCGAGATTGGAAAGCAGGCTGGCGAGCCAGATCCGCCGAAATACGGTGTACCGCAGGGGCGCAGTGATGCCGTCGGCGGCCATTCTTGGGCGGTTCGGCTGCTCGGTCATATCCCCTTCCATATCGGATGGCAGAAGTGGTCGCGGTGATTCCGGCGAATTCAGTGATGCCCGCGAAAGTCCTTCGCTGTCCAGTGGTTAGGCCGCTATAAGCGGTGCAAAGAGGCAGGTCTTGCCGGGGAGGAACAGATGAAGCTGTCGCGACGGACGATTTTGCAGGGCGTTGGCAGCTTGCCTTTCGCAATTGCGAGCTTGCGGACGGAGGCGCTGGCGCAGACCGCACCCGCGGCCACGCCGGGCACGGAGGTGCCGCCGATCCTCCTCGTCCACGGCAATGGCGATTACGACGCGCTCTGGATGACCACCTTGTGGCGGATGGAATCGAACGGCATCGCGCGGGATCGCATGATGGCGATCAATTTCACCGATCCCCTGGCGCGCAGCGACGACAAGGTCGAGCAGGCGGGTCGCTCCTCGACCGAGGACCAGCGCCGCGAGCTCACTGCGGCCATCGCCGAGCTGAAGCGCCGCACCGGTGCGCCTCGCGTGGCCTTGGTCGGCAGCTCGCGCGGCGGTTACGCCATTCGCAACGTCATCAGAAGCGGCGGCGCCGGCGATGTCAGCCACGCCGTGCTGTGCGGCACGCCCAATCACGGCGTGTTCGCGACCGACGACCAACCGAACAACGAGTTCAACGGTCGCGGCACATTCCTGCGCGGCCTGAACGAGGGCGAGAGCGAGGTAACGCCGGGCGTTGCCTTCCTCACGCTGCGCAGCGACGGCATGGACAAATATGCGCAATCCGACGGCCGCTTCATCGGCAAGCCCGGCATGCCGACCAATGTCACCGCCGAGGGGCCGGAGCTGAAGGGCGCCACCAATCTCGTGCTCGGCGCGCTCGACCATCGCGAGGTGGCGTTTCACCCGCGTGCCTTCCGCGAGATCTACAAGTTCATCGCGGGGCGCGAGCCCATGCGCATTGCGATCGTGCCGGAGACCAGCGTGAAGCTGAGCGGCCTGGTCACGGGCACGCCTGGCGGCGTGTCGACCAACCGTCCGGTCGCGGGCGCAACCGTCGATGTCTTCCGTGTCGATCCTGACACCGGTGAGCGCAAGGGTGGTGCTCTTCACAGCTCAAAGACCGGCTCCGACGGCCGCTGGGGGCCGGCGCAGGTCGATCCCGTCTGGTCGCTCGAATTCGTCCTGACAGCACCGGATGCGCCGACGACGCACATCTACCGCTCGCCCTTCCCGCGCTCGTCCGACGTCGTGCACCTCCGGCCCGCGCGCCCGCTCGGGCCGGCCGATAAGGACGCCGGCGCCGTCGTAATCATGTCGCGGCCGCGCGGCTATTTCGGCCTGCCGCGGGACGTGGTGCTGTTCGACGGCAAGGAGCCGGCCGACGTCAAGCCGGGCGTGCCCACGGATGCGGCAGCAACCCTGCGGCTTCCGGCCAGCGAGGTCGGGCGTAACATCCTGGTCCAATTCGGCGAAGAACGGATCGTGGCCCGCGCCTGGCCTGCTTCCGAGAAGCGGATTGCGATTGCCGAGCTGACTTACTAGCTATTTGCCTGCGCCCCATCTTGCGGGAGAGAGCCATGAATATCGCCAGCGTGCGTCGGCCCATCATCCCACCGGCTCCCCCGCGTGCGCCCGACGACATGTCATTCTTCGGCCGGCTCGCGGTGATCCGGCAGAACATGATCGCGACCTGGGGACAGCGCGCCTATGAGGAGGACGTCATCCCGGGCCGCTTCTTTTTCCGCAACAGTTTCATCCTCAACCAGCCGGATGCGATCCGGCACGTCCTGCTCAACAATTACGAGAACTACACGCGCACGCCGGCCGGCATCCGCATGCTGCGCCCCGTGCTCGGCGACGGCCTTCTGATCGCGGAAGGTCACTCCTGGACCTTTCAGCGCCGCACCCTTGCGCCGGCCTTTACGCCACGCGCCACCGCAAATCTGGTGCCGCACATGACGGCGGTGCTCGACGAGACCATCGCCAAGCTCGACGCGCGCACGAGTGAAGACGTCGACCTGCGCGAGGTCATGCAGCGCATGACGCTCGAGATCGCCGGGCGCACGATGTTTTCGTTCGGCATGGACCGGCACGGCGCGACCCTGCGCAACTTCATCATGGAATATGCCGCGCGGTTGGGGCGTCCCTATTTCCTCGACATGGTGCTGCCGGTGTCCTGGCCGAGCCCGATGGACTTTGCGCGGGCGCGCTTCCGCAAGCGCTGGACCGAGTTCGTTGCCATGCTGATCGCCGAACGGCGTGCGGCCGGCAAGAAGGACGGCGCGCCGCCGCGCGATTTGTTCGATCTCATGGACGAGGCGCGCGATCCCGAAACCGGCAAGGGCTTCTCGGACGCGCAACTCGTCGACGAGGTCGCGACCATGATTCTCGCGGGCCACGAGACCACGGCGACGGCGCTGTTCTGGGCACTTTATCTGCTCGCGCTCGATCCTGATACGCAGGAGGAGGTGGCGTCCGAGACCCGCGGCGAGCATCTCGACAGCATCGCCGACATCGACCGCCAGAAATTCACCTGCGCCGTGATCGAGGAGACCATGCGGCTCTATCCGCCTGCCTTCCTGGTCGCGCGGGCCGCGCGCGAGAAGGACAATGCGGCTGGCGTCGAGATCGGCAAGGGCGACATCATCATGATCGCGCCCTGGCTGCTGCACCGGCACGAGAAGCTGTGGGATCAGCCGAACGCGTTCATTCCAAAGCGCTTCATGTCGAAGGAGCCGGACCGCTTTGCCTACCTGCCGTTCGGCGCAGGTCCGCGCGTCTGCATCGGCGCGCCGTTTGCCCAGGCCGAATCCGTGCTGGCGCTGGCAAGGCTGATCGGAGCGTTCCGCATCGCGCTTGCCGATCAGGCGACTCCCGTGATCCCGCATGGCGTCGTCACCACCCAGCCGGACCACTCACCCATGTTCCGCATCACGCGTCGGTGACAGGCGCTCGTCTGGCCGATGGCGTGATCCACCCTAGATAGAGTCCCGCCATGAGCGACATCCAGGCCCAGTTTTCCGTTCTGAAGCAGACCGCCGATGCGAAGGTGACTGACGCGATTGCGGATCTCATCGAGCATGGCGAGGATCACGAGCTCAACCGCGTCAATGTCCTCGATTTTTCCAGGCAGCACGGCCTCGACGAGGAGCGCGTGATCTCGGCCTTCCTGCACTCGGCCCGGCTCGGCCTGTTCGACCTCGGCTGGAACGTGCTGTGCCCGGGCTGCGGCGGTGTGCTCGGCGCGCACTCGACGCTGAAGGCGCTCAAGCCGGACGATTATCACTGTGCGCTCTGCGCCTGCGGCTACAAGGCCTCCGTCGACGACCAGGTCGAGGTTTCTTTCACCGTGAACCCGCGCGTCCGGCGCATCGCGGCGCACGACCCTGACACGCTTCCGGTCTGGGAATATTTCAAGCAGGTGTTCTGGAGCTCGGGCGTCGATTTCAACAAGGAATCCTTTGCGGCACTCGCGAACGAGGTGACGCTCGACACGATGGAGCTGCCGGCGGGCGAGAAAGCGACCATGTCGCTGCAACTGCCGAACGACTTCGTCATCATCTTCGAGCCGGTGACGCACGCCGCGCATTTCATCGACATCCAGGGCGAGCCGACCAGGGATCGCCAGCAGCTCGCCATCATGTACAACAAGGTGCAGGCTCCGACGGGGACGACGACCATGCGGCCGGGCCCGCTGCGTCTGTCGCTGGAGAACCAGGCCGGCGTGCGCGTGCTGCCGTCGGTGTTCATCGCAGCCGAGGCGCTTCACCACCTCATCGGCAAGCGCAAGCCGTTCCTCACCGCCAAGCGGATGCTGTCGAACCAGACCTTTCGCGACGTGTTCAAGGCGGACAATCTCAGTCTCGATCAGCGGCTTCAGATCACCTCGCTGACGTTCCTGTTCACCGATCTCAAGGGCTCGACCGCACTCTACGAGCGCGTCGGCGACCTCGCCGCGTTCGATCTCGTGCGCGCGCATTTTCATGCGCTGCTCGAGATCATCTCCTCTGAAAGGGGCGCAGTGGTGAAGACCATCGGCGATGCCGTGATGGCGACCTTCGTCCGCCCCGAGCACGCCATCGTCGCCGGCCTGCGGATGCGTGCGGCCATGGACGAGCTCAACAGGAAGCGCGGCACCGCCGATCTCATCGTCAAGATCGGCATCCATGAAGGTCCTTGCCTTGCGGTCATGCTCAACGAGCGGCAGGATTATTTCGGCCAGACCGTCAACATCGCCGCGCGCGTGCAGAGCCTGTCGACCGCGCGGGAGATTCACATCACCGGCCCGGTGGCGGATGCGCCGGCGGTGGCCGAACTCCTCCAGCGGCGCGAGATCAAGCCGATCCAGAAACAGGCCGCGCTCCGTGGCATCGCCGACAAGATGGTGGTGTACGAGATACCGTGAGGCATCATTCGTCATTCCGGGTTCGATGCTGGCGCATCGCCCCGGAATGACGGTGAACAGATTGCCGAAACGTAATGCAGCGCGCGGAACTGACGCCGTTGCGCCGATTGGGTTTCCCGCTCATATAATGCCCGTAGCTGCCGCACCCCGCGGCAGCATCGATTCCGGTAGGACCTTATGCTCGACGGCTTGCGTCAATTCATCGCCGACATTGTCGGTCCCCAAGCCCAGGACCGCGCATTCGGCGACAGCGATTATCGGCTGGCCGCGACCGCGCTGCTGGTCCATGTGGTCTCGCTGGACGGCCAGCCGAGCGCAGCCGAGCAGCGCAAGCTGCACAGCCTGATCGAAAGCCATTTCGGGCTCGACCACGGCACCGCGGACCGCCTGATCGCCGATGCGACGGAGGTCGAGGGCGAGGCGGTGGACCTCTATCACTTCACCAGCGTCATCATGCGCTCGCTCGACGAAGAGGGCCGCAAGCGCATCGTGCAGATGATGTGGGAGCTGGTCTATGCCGACGGTCAGGTCAGCGAGTTCGAGGACAATGTGGTCTGGCGCGCGTCCGACCTGCTCGGGATTTCCCAGCGCGACCGGATCGAGCTGAAGCACGCAGTTGCAGAGCGTGTCGGCGGCCAGGTCAAGGCTAGCGCCATCGGCGGCTGACGGTTCTGGACTCGGCGAATCGCGGCCCGCGCGGATACATGACGAAACTTTAATTTATTCGCTGCCTGCGCCGAATTCGCCTGTAAATCAACGGTCTTTCCGCACCGCCTGTCGTTCTGCTCAAGCGGCCATGCTGCCAGTGCCGCTTGCCTGTTGCGCTCGGCCTATGCTCTCGTTCCGCCGTTGCGGGGCCAAAATAGTTGAATTCAAGAGACGTCGATCGTGGCTGAGCGGGTGACGCTGATTACTGGTGCCTCGGCGGGCATCGGGATGGAGCTGGCGCGTGTGTTTGCCGCCAATGGACATCGCCTCGCATTGACCGCGAGACGGGCGGATCGGCTCGAAGTGCTCGCGAGCGAGCTCGCCGCCAAGTGCGGCAAGAAGCCGATCGTGATCGCCTGCGATCTCGAGGCCGCGGATGCCGGCGAGACGATCGCGGCAGCGCTCGCGGCCGAAGGCGTCGAGCTCGACCATCTCGTCAACAATGCCGGCTTCGGCGTGTTCGGCGATGCCATCGAGCGCGATCGGCTCGAGCAGCTCGGCATCGTCGATGTCAACGTCCGTGCCTTGACGGATCTGTCGCTGCGCTTTGCCGATCAGCTCATCAAAAACAAGGGCGGTCTTCTCAATGTCGGCTCGGTCGCCGGCTTCCTGCCCGGCCCCGGCATGGCCGTCTACTACGCGTCCAAGGCCTATGTGATCTCCTTGACCGAAGCATTGCGGGCAGAGCTTGCGCCGCGCGGCGTCCGCGTCACCGTGCTTTGCCCGGGCCCGGTGCCGACCGAATTCCAGGCGCGCGCCGGCGTTGGATCGCAACATGATACGGCCGTTCTCAACGTCTCTGCCGCCGAAGTTGCGCGGGAGGCGTATCGTGGCCTGATGGCCAACAAACGGGCAGTGCTGCCTGGTCTGGGTATCAAGATCGTGCCGTTCGCGCTGCGCTTCTTCCCGCGTGGCTTCATCCTGGCGGCCACCAGCCGGTTCCAGAGGCAGAGGCACTAGAGAAATCCCTGGAGTCCCCGTAGTGGCCCGGAGCTTGCTTCAGGATCGGGGCGTGTGTGCGCAAACTCACACGATGTTAACCATCGCTTAGCTATGCTGGCGGTCTGAACCGATAGCACTCGCAGAGGCCATGTCGTTCCGGACGGACAGGTTTGGTGGCGCAGAGGTGGTCGCCTTCCCACGGAGGGCGCCGAGCGCCGCCGCCTCCGAAGCCCCGCTGCCGGTTCTGATCGTCCTGCATCAGGAGTGCTCGACACCGGGCCGCGTCGGCAATGCGCTGCGCGCGCTCGGCCATCGCCTCGACATCCGCCGTCCCCGCTTCGGCGATCCCCTGCCCGAGACGCTCGATCGGCATGCCGGCGCCGTGATCTTCGGCGGCCCGATGAGCGCCAACGATCCCGACGACTACATCCGCCGCGAGATCGACTGGATCGAAATTCCGCTCCGCGAGCAGCGGCCATTCCTCGGCATCTGCTTGGGTGCGCAGATGCTGGCGATGCAGCTGGGGGCCCGCGTCGCGCCCCATGCGGAGGCGCTGACCCAGATCGGCTATTACCCGATCAGGCCGACCGCTGCGGGCCATGCGCTCTGCCCGCACTGGCCGGCGCAGGTCTATCACTGGCATCGCGAGGGATTTGAGCTGCCTGAAGGCACCGAGCTGCTTGCAGAAGGTGACGATTTTCCGGTGCAGGCGTTCCGGACCGGCAATGCCTTCGGCGTGCAGTTTCACCCTGACGTGACCTACGCGATGATGCATCGCTGGACCACGCGCGGCTATGACGGCTTCAGCGCGCCCGGTGCGCGGCAGCGGCACCATCACTTCGCGGATCGTGCCGTCTACGATGTCGCCGAGCGCGCCTGGCTCGATCATTTCATCGACGGCTGGCTGGCGCGCCGGCCGGTGCTGGCGCAAGCGGCCGAGTAACCCGCGCCTTCGCGCGAGATCCTTCGCGCGAGATCCTTGGCGCAGATCCTTGGCGCAAGTCCTTGCCTCTTCCCTGGATATGCTAGGCTCGTTCCTAACGAGCGCGCGCAAACGCGTGCCGGCAGACCAAGGGAGAGCGCCGTGCCCTATGAACACATTCTCTACGAGGTGAGCGACAAGATCGCGACCATCACGCTCAATCGTCCGGATCGCATGAATGCCTGGACGCCGATCATGGAGCGCGACGTGCGCCATGCGATGGAAGCCTCGAGCGCCGACGACAATGTCCGTGTCATCGTGCTCACCGGCGCGGGCCGCGCCTTCTGCGCCGGCGCCGACATGGATGCACTGAAGGGCCTCGACCCCGATGACGTCAGGCGCGCGTCGAACCTGCCGCCGTTCGACATGAACCGCCGGCCCGATTGGCAGACGCGCTACGGCTATTACCCATCGATCAAGAAGCCGGTCATCGCCATGCTGAATGGCGCCACGGCCGGCATCGGGCTCGTGCATGCGCTCTATTGCGACCTGCGCTTTGCGGCCGACAATACCGTGTTCACGACGGCCTTCGCGCGGCGCGGTCTGATCGCCGAGCATGGCATCAGCTGGATGCTGCCGCGCATCGTCGGCCACGCCAATGCGCTGGATCTGTTGCTCTCGGCGAGGCGCGTGCCCAGCGAGGAGGCGTTGCGGATCGGGCTGGTCAACCGGCTCTGCTCGCCGGAGAAGCTGCGCGAGGAGACCTACGCCTATGCGCGCGATCTCGCCGATTTCGTCTCGCCGAGCGCGATGGCGGTGATCAAGCGGCAGCTCTACGAGGTGCCGTTCCAGACGCTGGCGGAGGCGACCATCGAGGCCAACCGCGAGATGATGGTGGCGCTGGCCGGGAGCGATTTCAGGGAGGGCGTGGCGAGCTTCATGGAGAAACGGGCGCCAAGGTTCACGGGGAGGTAGGGGGAATTCGGAGGGAGCCCGCCGTCGCCCTTCGGGCTATGGCGCGGCAGCCTTCGCTCACTTCGCTACGATGGACTTCCCCAGGCTTGCCTAGCCGTAGCTCGCGAAGCGAGCGAAGGCTGGTGGAGCCAGGCGGGATCGAACCGCCGACCTCGTCATTGCGAACGACGCGCTCTCCCAGCTGAGCTATGGCCCCTTTGCTGGCCGCTCTGGTGAACGCGGCCGACAACCGGGCGCCATTTAAGTCCCCGCCAAGGTCAAGTCAAGGACGGGCGTAACCCGGTTTTAGCCCTCCGGGCGCCGACTTCCCTTGTTTGGGCCGGGGGGAACCGATATCTAGCAAACGGGGCGTCAATCCCGACCGAAGCCAGAGTTTTCAAAAGCCAGAGGCCTCATAAGCCATGCGTGCCGTTCTCGACATCGTCATCATCGTGCTCGACCTCTACGTCTGGCTGCTGATCGCCTCCGCGATCCTGTCCTGGCTGATCGCCTTCAACGTCGTGAACACGCGTAACCAGTTCGTGTCGGCGGTGGCGGAGTTCTTGTACCGGATCACCGAGCCGCTGCTGGCGCCGATTCGCAATTTCCTGCCCAGTCTCGGCGGTCTCGACATCTCGCCGATCATCCTGATCCTGATCATCATGTTCATCGAGCGGGTGATCCTGTACTACATCTACCCGAACGTGGTCTGAGCAGGCTGGAGCGCCTTGGTCGCGAAAGAAGCCTCTAGGGAACCCTGGCGTTATTCCACCTCGGGAATCAGCATCGCGCTGCGGGTGACGCCGCGCGGCGGGCGCGACGACATCGACGGGATCGAGCAACTCTCGGATGGCCGCAGTGTGCTCAAGGTGCGGGTGCGCGCCATTGCCGATGGCGGCGAGGCCAACAAGGCCGTTCTGGTGCTCCTGGCGAAATCGCTCGGCGTTCCCAAGAGCAGTGTAAAGCTGCTATCCGGAGCCACGTCGCGGCTGAAGCAGATCGCGGTCGACGGCGATCCGGCGCGGCTCGGCGAAACCCTGCGCCAGCTCACATCGGCCAAATCGACAGACTGAGAGAACGGACATGACCGCCAAGATCATTGATGGAAAAGTCATCGCCGCGGACCTCCGGGCCCGCGTCGCCGAGGAGGTCGCCCGGGTCAAGCGCGAGCACAATCTGGTGCCGGGCCTTGCGGTCGTCCTGGTCGGCAACGACCCCGCCAGCGAGGTCTATGTCCGCTCCAAGCGCACCCAGACCCAGGCGGCCGGCATGGCCTCGTTCGAGCACAAGCTGCCGGCTGACGTCTCGCAAGCGGACTTGCTGGCCGTCGTCGCAAAGCTCAACCGCGATCCCGCTGTGCACGGCATTCTCGTGCAATTGCCGCTGCCGAAGGGCCTCAACACCGAGGCCGTCATCAACGCTATCGATCCCGCCAAGGATGTCGACGGCCTGCATCCGAACAATGCCGGTCGTCTCGCCGGCGGTTTCGATGCGCTGTCGCCCTGCACGCCGCTCGGCTCGATCATTTTGACCAAGAGCGTGCATCCCTCGCTCGAAGGCATGAACGCCATCGTCATCGGCCGCTCCAATCTGGTCGGCCGCCCGCTGGTGCAATTGCTGCTGAACGAGAACGCCACGGTGACCATCGCGCATTCGCGCTCGCGCGATCTGCCCGGCCTCGTGAAGCGAGCCGACCTCGTCTATGCCGCGGTCGGCAAGGCCGAGATGGTGCGCGGCGACTGGCTGAAGCCCGGCGCGACCGTGATCGACATCGGCATCACCCGTATCCCGAAGGAGGACGGCAAGACGCGCCTCGTCGGCGATGTCGCCTATCAGGAAGCGCTTGGCGTCGCCGGTGCAA
Organism: Bradyrhizobium sp. SZCCT0231; assembly: GCF_018130245.1. GTDB lineage: Bacteria > Pseudomonadota > Alphaproteobacteria > Rhizobiales > Xanthobacteraceae > Bradyrhizobium > Bradyrhizobium japonicum_F. Next base: position 181,919 of record NZ_JAFCKP010000012.1, on the reverse strand, counting down.
TCACGCCGGTGCCGGGCGGTGTCGGCCAGATGACGGTGGCGTGTCTGCTGGTGAATACGCTGCGCGCGGCGTGTGCGATTGCAGGGCTGCCGAAGCCGGCGGTGTAGCTGAACTCTCGTGCCCCGGACACAGCGCAGCGTGAAACGCTGCGCTGCTGAGCCGGGGCCCAGTGGCGACGTGGGTCCCGGCTCAGCAGCGCGTCATTTCATGCCGCGCCGCGTCCGGGACACAGAGGCTCAGCCCTTCTTTTTCTTCTCGCGCTCGATACCCTCGAGGATCAGCTTGTGCGCTTCCTCCGGGCCGCCCCAGCGCAGGATCTTCACCCACTTGCCCTTCTCGAGATCCTTGTAGTGCTCGAAGAAGTGCTGGATCTGCTGCAGCGTGATGTCGGGCAGATCGGAATAGCTCTTCACCTTGTCGTAGCGCTGCGTCAGCTTGGACGACGGCACCGCCAGGATCTTCTCGTCGCCGCCGGCTTCGTCTTCCATGAACAGCACGCCGACCGGGCGCACGCTCATGACGGCGCCGGGGATGATGGCGCGGGTGTTGATGATCAGGACGTCGCAGGGATCGCCGTCATCCGACAGCGTGTGCGGGATGAAGCCGTAGTTACCGGGGTAACGCATCGGCGTGTAGAGGAAGCGGTCGACCACCAGCGTGCCGGCCTCCTTGTCCATCTCGTACTTGATCGGTTCGCCGCCCACGGGGACCTCGATGATGACGTTGACATCGTGGGGGACGTTTTTTCCGATCGAGACCGCATCGATACGCATTCAAGACTCCGTTGTTGCCGAGGTGAAATCGCGCCCGGCAGCGATTTTGGCGCTGTCATACGCGGGCTCGGCCCGCTGATCCATCGCGTTTTTGTGAAATAATGAATCCGGCGATCACCGGCTCGAAAGGCAACGGTATCGACGGACGGGAAACGCTGCCGGGTAGGGTTTCAGCAGCTCAATTGGTCCAAGCGAAGGCAACCTTGTCGAGCGATTTCGGCCCGAACCGCTCCGACGAGCGTGCGACCATGCGCCCGCCCAACGCCCGGTAGAACTCGGTCGCCGGGTCGTTGTCCGAGAGCGCCCACACCACCATGCTCTTCAGCCCGCTCTGCATGAGGTCGCGGCGGGCGGCAGCGAACAGGCGGCGGCCGAAGCCGAGCCCCTGAAACTCGGGGCGCAGGTACAGCTCGTAGATCTCGCCGTCGAAATGCAGGCTGCGGGCACGGTTGCGGCCGTAATTGGCATAGCCCGCGATCTTGTCGCCGAATACGAGCACGCTGACACGGCTGCCCTTGCGGATCGCGCTGTCCCACCACTGCGGACCGCGGCGGTTGATCAGCTTCTCCAGCTCGGCGCCGGGAATGATGCCCTGATAGGCCGACCGCCAGGCTTCGTCATGGGTCGATGCCACCGCAGTTGCATCTGCAGCTTTGGCCGGCCGGACCTCGATCAGGGTTGTGCTCATGGAGGCGATCAAACCAAGTCGCCGCGCCGGCGGCAAGACCTATCGTTAATTATCGGTTAACCTGTGGACTTTCTGCATCAGTATTTCGGCCATGTTGTACCGAAAGAGGACAAGCCGCCATTTCAACCGGCGACTGTAGGGCCAGGCGTCGGTGCAAAACTACGTCGCGGCAACAGGGGAACGGCAATGGCACCGCAGAAAGTCGGCCGATAATGATTCGTTCCTACTAATCTGGCTGTCGCTGTTCGCGTTCGATCTCGGCAATTCATGCGGCTCCTCAACACCATCGCGCTCCTGCCTCTGCTGGCTTTGCTGACTGCGCCGCCTCTGTGCGCTCAGGTCACGCTCGGCCCATCGGGAGAGGAGGGCGAGCCGTTTCGTCGGCAAGAGTGGCTTGTGCCCGCGCCGGATACCGGCCTTGCTGCGCATGCCCTCCTGTTTCGTCCCCCCGGCCCAGGTCCGTTCCGGCTCGCGGTGATCGCGCACGCCTCGACGCAGAATGCGTTGCGTCGTGCGCAAATGCCGCAACCGGAATACCGCCCGCTTGCCGCCTATCTGGTCGCGCGTGGTTTTGCCGTGCTGGTACCGGAGCGGCCCGGCCATGGTGCGACCGGCGGCCGCTATGTCGAGGATCAGGGCGGCTGCGACGATGCCGACTACGCACGCTCGGGCCGGGCAACGGCCGACGCAATTTCACTGGCGCTGGTCCATCTGCAAAAGCAGGATTTCATCCGCAAGGATGCCGCGATCGTGATCGGCCATTCCGCCGGCGGATGGGGTGCGCTGGCGCTCGCCAATGCCGATCCGAAGCTGATCTCCGCGATCACAGTGTTTGCGCCGGGGCGCGGCGGCCATGCCAATGATGAGCCAAACCGAATCTGCGCGCCGCATACGCTGCTTGCCGCGGCAGCGGCGTTCGGCAAGGCGGCGCGCATTCCCGTCACGTGGCTCGTTGCAGTGAATGACAGCTATTTCGCGCCCGCGTTTTCGCAGAAGCTCGTTGATGCGTTTCGCGGAAGCGGCGGCAAGGCCGACTTTCGCTCGCTGCCGGCTGTCGGCCGCGAGGGCCACTGGATGATCGAAACCGAAGCCGGCGTCAAAGCCGCAAGCGGCGAGCTCGCGCGCGCACTGAACCCGCCCAGGCCTGTGGCGACCAAGAAGCCATGACGCTGTATTTCCTGGTCAAATTTATCCATGTGCTCGGCGCCGTCGTCATCCTCGGCACCGGGACCGGCATCGCCTTCTTCATGCTGATGGCCCATCGCACCCAGGATCCGGAGTTCATCGCCCGCACCGCTTCGGTCGTGGTCATCGCGGACGCGATCTTCACGCTGTCAGCGGTGATCCTCCAGCCGGTCAGCGGCGGCGTGCTGATGATGCTGTCGGCGACGTCGATCGCCGAAGGCTGGATTCTTGCTTCGCTCGCGCTCTACGCCGTCGCCGGCCTGTTCTGGATTCCCGTGGTGCTCATGCAGATCGAGATGCGCGATCTTGCGCGCAAGGCCGCCGATCAGCACGCCGCTTTGCCGGAACGCTACTTCGTGCTGTTCCGCCGCTGGTTTGCGTTCGGCTTCCCCGGCTTCGGTGCGACGATGGCGATCCTGTGGCTGATGATCGCAAAGCCGTTTTGAGGGACGCGATGAGTGAGCGAACCATTCTGGTGCTCGGCGCCTCCGGCCTGATCGGCCGCTTCGTCGCCGACGATCTGCGCACGCGGGGCTTTCGCGTCGTCGGCGTAGCGCGGAGCCTGTCGCCGGCGCAGGCAATGAGCGCGCTGGACATCGAGCTGCCGATCCTCATCCTCGATGCGGCCGCGCTGACGCGCCTCCTCAGCGAGCATTCCGTTGATGTCGTGGTGAACTGCCTCGGCGTGCTCCAGGATGGCCCCGGCAGCAACACGAGCGCGGTGCATCGCGATTTCGTCGCGCGGCTGCTTCAGGCAATCGGCGGCAGCGGTCGCGCAATCCGGCTGGTGCATATCTCGATCCCCGGCTCCGCGGAGGCGGATCGCACCGCCTTCGCCACCACCAAGCGCGAGGCCGAGCGGCTGATCGGGACTAGCGGCATTCCCCATGCCATCCTACGGCCCGGCTTCGTGGTCGCGCCGTCAGCCTATGGCGGCAGCGCCATGCTCCGCGCACTTGCTGCCTTCCCGGTTGATTTGCCCGCCAAGGAAATGGCAGCGCCATTCCACCCCGTCGCGATCGAGGATATTTCGGCGACCATCGCCTGGCTCGCCGCACGCGACATCGACGATGCCTCCGTGAAGGCGGTGAGTTGGGATCTGATGCAGGCCGAACCGGCCACCGTGGCCGGCGTCGTCAAGCAGTTTCGGCATGCGTTCGGCACAGCCGGCTGGCCACGCATCGCGATGCCGCGCTTCATGCTCGATCTCGGCGCGAAACTCGGTGATCTCGCCAGCTATCTCGGCTGGATGCCTCCGATGCGCTCAACGGCCATCGCCGAGCTGCGCCGCGGCGTGATCGGCGATCCCTCCGCGTGGATCGCCGCCACGGGCATCGCGCCGAAGACGCTGGCTGAGACGGTCGGGCGCCATCCCGCCACCATCCAGGACAAATGGTTCGCGCGCCTGTTTCTGGTCAAGGCGCTGATTGTCGCGAGCCTGGTCGCGTTCTGGATCGTCTCGGGCTTCATCGCGCTGTTCGTGTCCTACCGCGCCGCCGCCGGGATTTTGAGCGCACACAATTTCCCGCCCGCGCTGGTCGATCCCATCACCATCGGCACCAGCCTGATGGACATGAGCATCGGCGTGCTGATCGCCTTCCGCCGCACCGCGGCGGTCGGGCTCGTCGCGGGCATTTTGGCGTCGCTCGGCTATATGATTGGCGCGGCGATCCTGACGCCCGACCTGTGGGTCGAACCGCTCGGCGCGCTGGTGAAAACGGGGCCGGCGATCGTGCTGATGCTGGTCGCGCTTCTGATGCTGGATAATCGATAGCGTTTTCGAGCGAAGTGGATCCCGGTTCGCTTAAAGAAAACGCGTCAAAAAGAGAGTCTGATGCCCAGATGGCCCGACGATGACGTGATCCTGTTCGACGGCGTCTGCATCTTCTGCTCGCGCTGGGTGCGTTTTGTTGCCAAGCGCGATACGGCGAAGCGGTTTCGCTTCACCCCGATCCAGTCGGACTATGGGGTACGGCTCGCGCGCACGTTCGGCATCGATCCCGACGATCCTGATACCAACGCGGTGGTCCATGGCGGCGAGGTCTTCATGAAGTCCGACGCCGCACTAACGGTGCTGTCACAGATTCCCGGCTGGGGATGGGTGCGCGCATTATTCGTCGTGCCAAAGCCGCTGCGGGACCTCGTGTACAACCTCATCGCGCGCAATCGCTATCGCATCTTCGGCAAGTACGATGCCTGCTTCGTGCCAGATGCCGATTTGCGGGCGCGGGTGATCGAGTAATTCGTCATTGCGAGCGCAGCGAAGCAATCCAGACTGCCACCGCGGAAAGATTCTGGATTGCTTCGCTGCGCTCGCAATGACGGAGCTCCTAGTTACAGCTTGCCCAGAGTCGCGAGCACTTCCTTCGCCGCCCGCTCGCCGCTGTCCCGCGCGCCATGCGCCGTCGTGAAGAAGGTCGGCGACGTTGCCTCGCCGGCGAAGAACAGCCGGCCATCCACCGGTGCGGCCAACACCGCGCGATCCCCCGCGTGCCCGGGCAGCGCGTGCGAATAGGACCCCCGCGCGAAGGGATCGCGGGCCCAGCGGGACTCGCAGAGCGGCTTCAGCTTGTCCCTGATATCGTTGCCGAGGAACCCCGCGATCTCGTCGATGCTGTGCGCGGCGATGGCGCCTTCGCCGGCGTCTTCCAGCTCGCGGGCAAAGCTGCCGCCGAAGAAGCCTTCGATGCAGGGCTGGCCGAACGGGCGGATGTGATAGGTGCCCATCTCGGTCCGCATGGTGGCGCCGCGCAGGTTGCCCTCCTTCGGAAAGGCCTCGGCGTCGTCGAGCGCCAGCGTCACCTTGTTGTCGACGCCGAGCGGCAGGCCGGCGGCGGCATCGACCTTGGCCGGGAGCGGCGGCGAGAAGCGGATCGTCTCATCGGCGATGAGATTGGTCGGCACGGTGACGATCACCTTGTCGGCCGCCAGCGTGCCCTGCGAGGTCTCGATGCGGATGCGTATGCCCGAATGATCGATCAGCGTGACGTTGCAGTTCAGCGCCACCGGGCAAGGCGCACCATAGGCTGCAATCAGCGCGCCATAGCCGCGACGGACGCGCCAGTTGAGGTTGGTGTCCTCATAGGCGTCCCAGTCCAGCGTCGACATATCCCGCAGCTCGCAGCCGTTGATATAGGTCGAGATCGCGTCGATCATTGGATTCCAGCGATTGCCGGGCTCGAGGCTCAAGCTCGCGGGCTCGTCCTTGCCCTTCTGCGCGGCCTGCCACAGGCGCTCATAGAACGCGTCCATCGCGCGCATGAAATCGTCGCGCTGGTCTTGCGGAAACGCGCTGCCATAGGCGCGCTCACGCCAGGGCGGCAGGTCCTTGTTGAGCTCGAAACCCTGCCGCTGCGCGATTGTGACGAAGGAGTTCTTGTCCGCCGAATGCAGCCAGCCGCAGCCGACGTCGAAGATGACCTCAGGCGAGGCCTGCACGGTCCAGGCCCGGCCGCCGAGCCTGTTACGCGCCTCCAGCACGATCACGGAGAGGCCGGAGCCCGCCAGCGCATGCGCCGCACCGAGGCCGGCGGCACCGGCGCCGATGATCGCGACGTCGACGGAGGAGGGGAGGGAGGTCATGGGCGGGCTCTAGCACGTCTGTGATACGCGCTGAAGCCGCCCCCGCACAGCTGTCATCACCCGCGTAGGCGGGTGATCCAGTATCCCAGAGGCAGTCGCAATAGAGCCGAGAAGCTGCGGCGTACTGGATTCCCCGCCGGAGCCTGTCATCGGGCTCGCCGAAGGCGAGACCCGGTGGCGGGGAATGACAGCGAGTGAGAGCGGCGGCCTTACGCCACCGCTTCCTTGGCCTTTTCCGCGCGCTTGCGCTCGTTGGGGTCGAGGTGCTTCTTGCGCAGGCGGATCGACTTCGGGGTCACCTCGACGAGCTCGTCGTCCTCGATATAGGCGAGCGCCTTTTCCAGCGTCATGCGGATCGGCGGGGTCAGGCGCACGGCTTCGTCCTTCGAGGTCGTGCGGATGTTGGTGAGCTGCTTGCCCTTGAGCACGTTGATCTCGAGATCGTTGTCGCGGGTGTGCTCGCCGACGATCATGCCCTTGTAGACCTTCCAGCCCGGCTCGATCATCATCGGGCCGCGGTCCTCCAGCTTGAACATGGCGTAGGCCACCGCTTCGCCCTGGTCATTGGAGATCAGCACGCCGTTGCGGCGGCCCTGGATCTCGCCCTTGTACGGCGCATAGCCGTGGAACAGGCGGTTCATGATCGCGGTGCCGCGGGTGTCGGTGAGCAATTCGCCCTGATAGCCGATCAGGCCGCGGGTCGGCGCGTAGAACACCAGGCGCTGGCGGTTGCCGCCGGACGGCTTCATCTCGACCAGCTCGGACTTACGCTCGCTCATCTTCTGCACGACGACGCCGGAATGCTCCTCGTCGACGTCGATCACGACTTCCTCGATCGGCTCCATGGTGGCGCCGGTCGCTTCGTCCTTCTGGTACACGACGCGCGGACGCGACACCGAGAGCTCAAAACCTTCGCGGCGCATGGTCTCGATCAGGATCGCGAGCTGAAGTTCGCCGCGACCGGAGACTTCCATCGCGTCCTTGTCGGCGGCTTCGACCACGCGCAGCGCGACATTGCCCTCGGCTTCGCGCAACAGACGGTCGCGGATCATGCGGCTCGTCACCTTGTCGCCTTCGGTGCCGGCGAGCGGGGAGTTGTTGACGATGAACGACATCGACACGGTCGGCGGGTCGATCGGCTGCGCCGGCAGCGGCACCTCGACGGTCGGGTCGCAGAAGGTGTCGGCGACGGTGCCCTTGGTGAGGCCCGCAATCGCGACGATGTCGCCGGCTTCCGCTTCATCGAGCGGGGTGCGCTCGAGGCCGCGGAACGCCAGGATCTTGGTGATGCGCCCGGACTCGACCAGCTTGCCGTCGGCGTTCAGCACCTTGACCTGCTGGTTCGGCTTGAGCACGCCGGACGAGATGCGGCCGGTGATGATGCGGCCGAGATAGGGGTTGGCCTCCAGGATGGTGCCGATCATCTTGAACGGACCTTCCTCGACCTTGGGCGGCGCGACGTGGCGCAAGATCAGGTCGAACAGCGGCTCCATGCCCTTGTCCTTCGGACCCTCGGGGCTCTCGGCCATCCAGCCCTGCTTTGCCGACCCGTAGAGGATCGGGAAATCCAGCTGCTCCTCGCTGGCATCGAGCGCCGCGAACAGGTCGAACACCTCGTTGATGACCTCGGTCGGGCGCGCGTCGGGACGGTCGACCTTGTTGATGACGACGATCGGCTTGAGGCCGACCTTGAGCGCCTTGGAGACCACGAACTTGGTCTGCGGCAGCGGGCCTTCGGCGGCGTCGACCAGCACCAGGGCACCGTCCACCATGTTGAGGATGCGCTCGACCTCGCCGCCGAAATCGGCGTGGCCGGGGGTGTCGACGATGTTGACCCGGGTGTCCTTCCACTGCACCGAGGCCGCCTTGGCCAGGATGGTGATGCCGCGCTCGCGCTCCAGATCGTTGGAGTCCATGGCGCGTTCGGTCACCTTCTGGTTCTCGCGGAACGTGCCGGATTGCTGCAGGAGACGGTCGACGAGGGTCGTCTTGCCGTGGTCGACGTGGGCGATGATGGCGACGTTACGAAGATTCATGAGTGAGCTTCTTTGCGGTCGAACAATGGGTTAAGCGCGATCTCGCCGGTCGGACCGGGACCTCTTCTCGAAACAACGCTGGAAGACTGGAAACGGGGCGCTTTGCGCCCAAAAAGGAAGCCCGGCCATATCAGACCGGGCGCCCTGCGCGTTTGCGGCGCAATATATGCAAAAACCGCCAAAAAACAATGTGTTCTTTGGCCGTTGGTTGATTGAATTTTGTCCGGGAATCTCCGGGGCTTAGGGCTGGGTTCCGGGATGGGCGGGGGCTTTCCGCCCCCTGATGGCCGCCCAGATCAGGACGACGCCTCCGATGCCGACGACCACGCCCAGGAACACCAGCGGCGCGATGTCGGAATCGATCCGGCCGCTCTCGGATATCGAGATTCCGCCGAACAGGACTGCGCAGAGGCCCGGCAGCAGCAGGATCACCCCTGCGATCACCATCAACGCGGTGAGGCAGCCGCTGCGTACCTGGCCGGGCGTCGGGACGGGCGGCAGAACCGGTGGTGGCGTATCGCTCATTGTCGCGCTTCCTCGCTCTGTCTCGCCTCGCGATAAGTCTGCCCTTCGAGCTCGGCGCGGATCCGGGAGATCGCGCCGTTGCGGTAGAACAGATTGTAGGTGTCGAACGGAATGATCGCGCCCTGCTCGGTCACGAAATGGATGCAGCTGCGCTTGACGTTGCCGACGCAGAAATTGAAGCGGTCGAGAAACTGCACGATGGTCACGCGGAAGACGTTCTCGTAAGTGAGACCCTGCGGCACCTCGAAGCTCGGCAGGCAGCACAGCAATTCGCAGACGCGCTCGCTGGTGTTGAGGGGCCCCGACGACAGCGAGAACAGATCGACGAATTTTTCCCGCAGCATCGGATATTTTTCCGGGCTGATGGTGTTGGGCATCACCGCAACCAGCTGTTCCTGCGGGATCAGCGACGTCAGCGGCAGCACCTTCGCGCCGTTGCGCAGGCCGTAGCCGATCGAGATGCTTTCGGGATTGCAGGGCAGCGGGATCATGTCCTTGTCGCCGAACACGCCGGTCTCGACCACGCGCTTGCGAATCTCCGACAGCATGATGCGGTCGGTATTTTTGTCGAAATTCTCGTTGCGGCCGGCATCCTGCACCGGCTGCAAGGTGACACCGCGCACGCATGTCCAGGTCAGCGCGTGGCGCACGATGTCGCCGATCTCGGAATCGTTGACGCCGCGCTTGATGGTCGCGACCAGCGTGGTCGAGATGCCATAATGCTCGAGATTCTCCAGCGCCTGCTGGCGGATCTTGCGCAAATCCGCGCCGCGCAGGTTGATCAACGCATCGCGCTGCAGCGAATCGAACTGGAGATAGACCTCCAGCCCGCGACTGTTCTCGGCGAGCCGCGCCACAAAATCCTTTTCGCGGGCGATGCGCAGGCCGTTGGTGTTGATCATGACGTGGCGGATCGGGCGGGCGCGCACGGCGTCCAGGATCTCGAAGAAGTCGGGATGCAGCGTCGGCTCGCCGCCGGAAATCTGCACGAGGTCAGGCTCGCCTTCGCTCGCGACCAGCGCGTCGAGCATCTTCTCCACCGTCGCGAGCGGAGTGAATTTCGTTCGTGCCGGCGAAGATTCGGCGAAGCAGACCGGACAGGTGAGGTTGCAGTGCTCGGTGATCTCGATCAGCGCCAGGCAGGAATGCTGCTCATGGTCGGGACAGAGACCGCAATCATAGGGACAGCCGAATTCGGTACGCTCTTGGAATTGTAGCGGGCGGTCACCCGGCTTGATGAAATCCTTGCACAGGCGCCAATAGGCGGCATCCGTCGACACCAGCGTCGACTGAACGCCATGCTCCCGGCAGCGCTTTTCGTACCAGACCTCGTTGTCGAGAATCTGGATCTTGGTCTGCACCAGCTTCAGGCAGGTCTCGCAGAGGGATTGGGTCTGGCCCCAGAAGATGTAGGGGCGCGACTTACGCAACGGCGCGTTCATGCACGGGTCTCGCTTTGGGTGCCGTCGCCAGCATGAAGGCGGCATAGAGCAGGATCGACAGCGACAGCAGGTGAAACAGGGTGAAGGGGCCGATCAGCGTGCCATAGGGCTTGAGGAATTCCCACAGGAAGCGTTGTGCTCCGTAATAGGCGAGCACCAGGTAGAAACCATTGGTGATCGTGAACGCGTTCCGGTTCAAGACCGCCAGCACATAGAAGGCTGCGAATACGGCCAGGGCCGCGCTTTCGTAGAGCTGCACAGGATGGCGAGGAACGCCGTCGCCGAAATCATGGCCGAAGGGCAGCGCCGTCGGCGTGCCATAGGTGAAGTCGTCGAGGCCCGCGAAGTAGCAGCCGAGCCGGCCGATCGCGATGCCGAGCGCCAGCGGCAGTGCAAACCGCGCGCCGGTTCGCACCGTGATCCCCGCGGACCATTTGTAGAGCTCGATCGCCACGATGCCGCCGGCCAGCGCGCCCTCGACCGAGCGCGCAATGCCGCTCTGGCCCGACAGCCACAGATTGGCGGAGCCGAACAGATAGGCGCCGATGCCGGCGCCGAACACCAGCGCGGCGATATAGGGCAGCGCGAAGGATTGCGCCGGAAACTGCAAGCCTCGTCGCGACAGCCAGTAGATCGCCGCCGCGGCCGCCAGCCAAGCAGCGATGTCGAAGAGAGTGTGAAGCAAAGCCCCGCCCATGCGGGGAGAGTATAGCACGGTTACGTTCAAACAGCGCGATGCGCATGACTGCGCCCTCTGCCCTTGTGACCCGCTTACCCCGCCTCCCGCTCCTCGGTCGGATAGACCCCGCGCAGCACCTCCTCGAAATGCATTTTCACGGCGTCATTGCACAGGCAGGCGCGTAGCCTCAGGCCATCGCGGCTGCGAACCAGGATCGAACCGCGCCTTGTGTCGAGAATCCGTTCCGCCCTAAACGACTGAAGCACGCGGCTGGCATAGCTGCGCCCGACCCCGAGCAGCGTCGCGAGCTGCTCATGGGTGAGCTGCACGCTGGTTTCGTCGCCGGTCCGCTCCATCGCCGCCAAAATCCATTTGGCGGTGCGCTGTTCGATCGAATGGATCGCGTTACAGGCGGTCGACTGGAAGATCTGGGCCAGCATGCAATCGGCATAGCGGGCAAAGATGTTGCGCAGCGACGCCGAGCGCAGCTTGGCCGCTTCCAGCTTGGCAACGTGAATGCGCGCAAACGGTCCGCCGAATTTCACGCAGATGCGGGTATAGGCCGGCAGAAATCCCTCGCTGACGATGCCGCCCACCGCGCCTTCGCGGCCGACCAGAATGGTTTCGACGTCGCGGCCATCCTCGTTGGCGACGAGGAAAGTCGCGAGTGACGGTCCGCAGGGGAAGTGGACGACCTGGACGTCATCGCCGGGATTGTAGAGCAATCGGCCTGCTGCGGAGTCCTCGACGGTCACGTGCGGTGCCAGGAGGGCGTAGTCTGCCTGGCTCAAACGCCGCAGCAGATTGTTGGCCGGCCGGCTCTCGACCTCGGTGACCTTGCCGATGCGCGCATCCATCGTGAACTCCCGTCCTTCCTCCCCACTTAGCGAGCTCCATCCGTCCCCTGCGTGCACAAGTGGACAGACTCAAGAACGATGATGTGGTGAGTTTCGTTCCGGGAACCCCCCGGTGCCGGCTACGGCGCCGAGGCGCGCATTCCGCCCGAATTGGCGGGCCAGCCGCGGCTGCAGAAGCCGTGCTCGAGCGAGGTGCTGGAAGCGGCGCTTCAGGCGCGGGACACCTGACCGCCTATTTGCCGGAGCGAATGCAGAGCTCGGCGAGGTCGGTCTCGACGCCCTTGAAGAATGTGTGCGGAAACGGCGGCGGCGATGAGGCCTTCTTGATCGCCGCAGTCTGCGCAATCGCCTCTTGATCGGACAATTGCAGGAAACGTTTCAGCGCCTTCGAACGACTCTTGCTGGCGAACGTCTCCAACCGCTCTTCAGTTGCATCCGTCGGATTGAGACGGAGCAGAGCTTCGTTGCCGGTCTCCAATGGGTAGACCGCTCCAAGTTTCACGCGGGCGATCACGTTGTAGCGGTCGAAATGCTCGAAGATCAAATCCAGGATCTTCGCCTGACGTATCGGCTCTTCCATCGCGAGATAGCGCTTCACGTCCGGATTGCTCTTCAGGCTTTCCAGTTCGGCTGCGCCGGCAAATGGATTGTCGGAGTTCTGCCGGTCGATGAACGCCGATGCGCCTTCCAGCATGCGCGTGCCCCATGTGATGACGATATCGCGGCCGCGCGGTTCGAGCTGGTCGGCAGCTAACCCCTTGTCCGTCAGGCATGCCGGGTCGGCGCTTGCGCGCAGTGACTTGCCGAGCTCGGCGGTCAGCGCCTTGCCGTAAGGCGAAGCGAAGGCCTCGCGCACCAGCGTCGCTTTGTCCTGGGTCTGCGCGCATGTGGGGGATGCTGCGCTCAGCAGGAGCGCGATAACGATCGTTCGGCGGCTGAACGGCACGGCATCAACTCGAAAATGGCTCGGACGGCATCACGCCCTCGAAAATGCGCGGGCGCCTGCAATTGTCGTCCGGGCCGGCCGGAAGGTTCATCCGGCTTCGAATTGGCCGTCACGCAAGCTTCGGATCGAGCGTGGTCGACCACAGCGCGACGTCGGCGCGATCGCGCAAGGTGACCGTCATCTGGCCTGAGGCGCCGTCGATCTCGACGTGACCGAAGAACTGCATGCCCGCTGACGGCGGCAGGTTCTGGCTGTCCTTGCCCGGCGCCTTGACGAAGCGCACCTCGGGGCCAAAGGTGTTGTCGAGCGCGTTCGGACCGAACGTGCCGGCATGCAGCGGGCCCGAGACGAATTCCCAGAACGGGTCGAACTCCTGGAATTGCGCCTTGTTCGGATCGTAATAATGCGCGGCGGCGTAATGCACGTCTGCCGTCAGCCACACCGTGTTGCGGATCGGCGCCATCTTGATGAAGCGGAGGATGTCGGCGATCTCGAACTCGCGGCCACGCACCGGGCCGTCGCCCTGCGCAATGGCTTCCGAGCCGCCCTTCGGCGTGTCCGAGACGACAAGGCTGATCGGCATGTCCGAGGCGATCACCTTCCACGTCGCGCGCGAATTGAGGAGGCCGCGCTTGAGCCAGGCGATCTGGTCCGGGCCGAGGAAATAGCTCGCCGGGCCGTAAGCGGTTTCGAGATTGGCGCCGTTCGGGCCGCGATAGCTGCGCTCGTCGAGCACGAACACGTCGAGATGCGGGCCGTAGGAGATCTGGCGATAGACGCGGCCGGGCTCGGTGATGCTCTCGCGCATCGGGTACATCTCGTGAAAGGCGCGACCCGCGCGGGCCGCGAGCAGCGAGATGTCGCGTACCTTGTAGGCGGCCGGCAGCTCCTTCGAGAGCGACCAGTTGTTGGTGACTTCGTGGTCGTCCCACTGCACGAAGATCGGCACTTCGGCATTGAAGGCGCGGAGATTGCCGTCGGTGAGATTGTATTTGTGCGCGGCGCGGTACTCGTCCAGCGTCTCTGCAACCTTGGCCTTCTCCGGGATGGTCAGGTTCTTCCAGATCTTGCCATCGGCAAGCTTCACCTCGGATTGGATAGGGCCGTCGGCATAGATCGTGTCGCCGGAATGCAGGAAGAAATCCGGACGGTGCTTGCGCATCGCCGAGAAGGTGAGCATGCCGCCATCGTCGGGGTTGATGCCCCAGCCCTGCCCTGCGACGTCGCCGCCCCAGACGAAGCTGACGTCGCGGCGGTCGGCCGGCGCGGTGCGGAAGCGGCCGACGACGGACTCGCCTTCGATAGCGCTATGCGAGAGGTCGCGGAAGCGGACGCGGTAGAAGATGTCTTGGCCGGCCGGAAGATTTTCAACCAGCATCTTCGCGGTGAAATCGCTCTCGGGCAGCGCCGCGATCGGCGGCAGCGCACGGGCGTCCTTGAAGGACTCGGTCGTCGCCACCTCGACCAGCATCTGCGCTGGACGGTCGGCGCGCGCCCACACCACGCCGCCACTGGCGGTGACATCGCCCGCCTGCACACCGTGGGTGACCGCCGGCCGGTCGGCTGCGCGCGACAGATGGGGCATTGCGATGGCCCCGAGCGCGCCGGTGCCGGTCGCGAGGAAACGGCGGCGGGAGAAATTGATGTTCATGAAGGATGGCTCCGAACCCGAGCTCGCAGGAAGGCACGTCATTCCGGGGCGCGCCGTCAGGCGCGAACTATGGTGCGCAATTGCGCACCTGAGAATCCATTTCTCCTCGCGAATGCGGCTCGATGGATTCCGGGTTCGCGCGTTGCGCGCCCCGGAATGACGGTGGAAGCTATATTGAGACAATGTGACGCAGCAATAACGCACGCCAGCGCTTAGGCGTTGCCGGCGGCCCTGAACTGCGCCCCCGCGCGTTGCAGGTTCTGCGGCAGGCTCATCAGCACCGCCTTGCGGTCGGCGACGGCGGCGTGGAACTGGTCGAGTGCGATGTTGAAGGCAGTGAGCCCGCCTTCCTCGATCGCGCCGTGATCGAAGCAGCGCAGCGTGTCGCGCAGGATCTCGTCGGCCTCGGCCTGCATCTGGTCGAGCTCTTCGGTCGTCTCGCATTTGCGCGCCGCGGCGATCATGTCCAGCAGCCGCTCGCGCAGATGGCTGTTGTTGTCGCGCTCGTCTCTCTTGAGGTAACCCGCGAACCAGGCGCCGATCGAGCCCATGGCGGACAATGCCATCAGACCCCACCAGATGTAATCGCTGTACTTGTCGAGGAAGGTCTTTTCCTCGCCGTCGACGAAGGCGGCCGCACCCGGATGCACCGGGATCACCGCATCCTTGTCGGTATCGGGCGTTTCGATCTTCGCCGCGAGCGGAAATTCCGTGACCAGTTGCTGGCGAACGGCGAAGAGCTGGCGTGTGAACGCCGCGATGGTGGTTTCGGACACACCTTTGCGCGCCACGATGTGGTGCGAGAAGCTGATGGTCTTGACCTCGTCCTCCGGGCGGGCGGGCGAGCCGCCATAGGTGCCGGCGGGAATCTCGGATGCTTCGTAGACCGGATGGTTTTGCGCGATCGCGTCCGCCGAATCGATCGCGAGGAAGGTAGGCGCGCCGAAATCCTTGGTGGAGGCGGCGATCGCGTCCGCCGTGATCTTGCTGTTGACGGGGCCGGCCGCGAGATAGACGTCGGCCTTCTGCGCCTTGATCGCCTCGGCTGCTTCGTTCGCCGGGAATTGCACGATCTCGACCTTGGCGGGATCGACGCCATATTGCTGCAGGATCACCTTGAGCAGGTTGACGTTGGCCTGGGTGCGGCCGACCACGCCGACGCGATGACCAGCGAGCTGCGCGACCTTGGTGATCTTGGGGCCCCGCTTCTTGCCTTTGCCCGGCACGGACCACAGCACCGCGACGTTCTTGCGCAGGGTCGCGACCGCTTGCGCGTTCTTCGGCACCTCGAGGTCGCCGCGCACGATGGCGAGATCGACCTTGCCTTCCGCGAGCGCGTTGGCGCTGGCCGTGGCGCCGTCAGTCTGGATCGGCCGCAGCCGCACATGGCCCTTGCTCTGCGTGAAGGCCTGCGTCAGCGTCTGCACGACCTTGACGTCGTCGCTGTTGGCGGGGCCGACCGCGATCTTGAGCGTCACGGGGCGCATCGCGAAGTAATAGCCGCCGGCGAGCGCGCCGATGATCGCAAGCACGAGTGCCAGAGACACGAGCGCCGTCTTCCGCGCCGCGGATCGCGGCGAAGGCGGAGGGGGCGTTTCGGCCAGGTCCAATCCCCCGGTCATCGATTTCCCAAACGGGCGCTTCAGGCTCAGTTTCATCTCGGCCGGCGATTACACCCACAATTGTAGCAAATTTCTTGTCCGGCGGGGTTACATCTCCGTCATGGTTAGCGGATGCAGGAAATCCCGTATGAACCCGGGCGCCGGGGCGGTGTTAGAGTAAAGTTCCCCTTAGAGGACGGAGACGACCATGGCAGAACGGCTCTCGGCGGAGGCGCGCAAGCAGGCGCTGGGCGGACTACCGGGCTGGACCGAAGTCCAGGGCCGCGACGCTATCGCGAAGACCTTTGTCTTCAAGGATTTCAACGAGGCGTTCGGCTTCATGACCCGCGCCGCGCTGGTCGCCGAGAAGATGGATCACCACCCCGAATGGCGCAACGTCTACAAGACGGTGGAGGTGGTGCTGTCGACCCACGACGCCGGCGGCGTCACCGCGCTCGACATGGCGCTGGCCAAGGCGATGAACGCCATCGCAGGCTGACACTTGACGGATACTTGGCTGACGTCTTGCAGGGACCGGCCGCATCCCCATCTTGTGATCAGCCGGGATGGGGCGATCCGCCGCCTCCGGCAGAACGGGAGCATTCGAGCATGGCTGCCGAGCACGGCGTCGGCTTCGAGCCGGCCGATCGGCTCGCGGAAGATCGCGAGAGCGTGCGCCGCCGCTTCTGGCGCAAGCTGAAGCGTGTCGCCGCGCAGCTGCCGTTCGCGGAAGATTTGCTTGCCGCCTATTACTGCGCGTTCGACCGGCAGACGCCGCGCCACGTCCAGGCCTCGCTGTTGGGAGCGATCGCCTATTTCATCCTGCCGTTCGACTTCGTCGCGGACGTGATGCCGATCCTCGGCTTCGCCGATGACGCCGCCGTGCTCGCCACCGCGATCCGCATGGTCGCCAGCCACATCACGACCGAGCACCGCGAAGCCGCGCGCGCCGCGCTGAAGCGTGGGGTGGAGGAGGGCGAGGCGGCGCGGTAGGGGCGATTCAACCACACCCACCGCTGTCATTCCCCGCGACCCGGCTACGCCAAGGCTTCGCCGGGGTTGAGGTCCAGGGGCGCCGAAGCTTTAGCGAAGGCGGCAGGCGGGGAATCCAGTACGCCGCGGCCTCTCGATTCAATCACTGCCGTCTCGGAATACTGGATCGCCCGGTCAAGCCGGGCGATGACAGTTGAGTGTGTGGCGATGGCGTCGCGACGCCATTCGCCGCAAGGTCGTTAAGGATGCAGAATCACCTTGCCCATGGCCTGACGTCCCGCCAGCACCTTCAGCGCGTCCGCCGTCTGCGCCAGCGGGAAGGTGCGGTCGACATGCGATGAGATCTTGTCTTCCGCGGTCCACTTCACGAGCTTCTCGAGATTGGCGCGATTCTTCGCCGGGTTGAGCCGGGTCCATGCGCCCCAGAACACGCCGCGGATGTCGCAGCCCTTCAGCAAGGCGAGGTTCAGCGGCATCTTCGGGATGTCGCCGGCGGCAAAGCCGATCACGAGGAAGCGGCCCTCCCAGGCGATCGAGCGCAGCGCCTGCTCGGCATATGCGCCGCCCACGGGATCGAAGACGATGTCGACGCCCTTGCCGCCCGCCAGCTTGCGCAGGCCTTCCTTCAGATCTTCCTTGGCGTAGTTCAGCGTCAGCTCGGCGCCATGCGCCTTGGCGAATTCGAGCTTCTCGTCCGACGAGGCGCAGGCGATCACCTTCAGGCCCATCAGCTTGCCGAGCTCGCAGGCGGCAAGGCCCGTGCCGCCGGCTGCGCCGAGCACCGCGAGCGTCTCGCCGGGCTTCGGGCTGGCGCGATCTTCCAGCGCATGCAGCGCGGTGCCGTAGATGATGATGATGCCGGCCGCGCGGTCGTAGTCGAGATTATCAGGAATCTTCACGATCGAGGCCGCCGGCAGCGCGATCTTCTCGCGCGCGCCGTTGTGGCCGCAGGAGGCAACCACGCGATCGCCGACCTTCAGGTCGGTGACACCAGCGCCGATGCTCTCGATCACGCCGGCAACTTCCGCCGCCGGCGAGAACGGGAACGGCGGCTTGATCTGGTACTTGCCCTGGATCATCAGGATGTCGAAGAAATTCAGCGCCGCCGCCTTGATCGCGATTACGGCTTCGCCGGGGCCCGCCACCGGATCCGGCACCTCGGCCAGCACGAGATCGTCGGGCTGGCAATATTGCGAGCAGAGGATGGCTTTCATGGCGGCACCTTGAGGCGTTTCGAGTGGAATTATAGTTAGGCCGTTTCTGCCGGATTTAGGCAGTGGCGACAATCCGGATTCTTTGCCCAAAGCGATGCACAGACCTATCCTCCCGTCATTGCGAGTTGGGACCAGCTCTGAGAGTCAGACGCGCGCCAGACTATTTCCGCGGCACGGACTCGCAATGACGCGGTGTATCGAAACGGCAAGGATTCAAACGACGTTTGAAACAAGCCTGCTCAGGGGCAAGCGCATCCTCGTCACCGGTGGTGGTTCGGGCCTCGGCGCGGCGATGGGCCGTCGCTTCCTCGCGCTCGGCGCCGGGCTCGTGATCTGCGGCCGCAAGCTCGACCGGCTCGAGGCAACGGCGCGCGAGATGCGCGAAGAGACCGGCGGCAAAGTCACGACGATCGCCTGCGATATCCGCGACGGTGCGGCCGTCGACATTTGCGCAGTTCCGGCGCCGTGGATTTGCTCGGCTGGATCGAGGCGCAATGGGTCGAGCGACGCGCCGCGCGATCCAGGGCATAGCCGCCGCCGATACCGCTAACTGCCTTCCCAAATTGGACTTTCCCGGCTATCCCTGCCCGGGGACAAAGCGCGCTCGGGCCATCTTCCAGTCACAATATTGAGGGAACCACTCCAGCATGTGGCGGGTGCTGATTTTAGCTTTGATGACTGGCGTCATGGCCGGGGGAATCGCCGTTTCTGCGCGGGCGCAGACGGCGCAACCGGCGGCCAAGTCTGTTCCAAAAGAGTCTGCTCCAAAAGAGGCGGCACCGAAGCCGGCCGCGCCGGCGGCCAACACGACTGCAAAGGCGGCCGCGAAGCCCGAGAGCAAACCGGCGGCCACGCCCGCGGCAGTTGCGGGCGGTGCGGAACCGACGCTGATCGGCCAGTTCGGCACCTGGGGAGCATACTCGGCGACGCCGAACGGCAAGAAGGTCTGCTTCGCGCTGGCAAAACCCTCGTCGTCGAAGACCAACCCCCCGAACCGGCCGCGCGATCCCGCCTATGCGTTCGTGTCGACCCGGCCGGCGGAGAAGGTGAACAACGAGGTCTCGGTCATGATCGGCTATGCGCTGAAGCCGGGCTCGGAATCGACGGTCGAGGTCGGCGGCGCCGCCTTCGCGATGTATACGCAGGGCGACGGCCTCTGGATCAAGAACGCAGCCGAGGAGGAGCGGATGGTCGAAGCCATGCGCAAATCCGCCGATCTCGTCGTCAAGGGCGTCTCGGCCAAGGGCACGGAGACGACCGACACCTTCTCGCTGAAGGGCCTCGCCCAGGCGCTCGACAAGATCGCCCAGGACTGCAGGCGTTAAGGCTGCAGGCGTTAGGACTGTCGGCGTTAAGGCTGCGGTCGATAAGGTCGCAATCGGCGGTTCCGGTTGCTATATAGGGTTATCCCAAAGGTGTTGCCGTCATGGCCGGGCTTGCCCCGGCCGTCCACGTGCTGGCTCCGGGCGGGAAAGAATGTGGATGCCCGGGACAAGCCCGGGCATGACGAGACAGCAGCAATCTCAGGCAACCGATGACCGAGCCGCACAACGCAACATTGGTGGAGAAGACTCCGCTCGAAACCTATGTACCGCCGGCAAAACCGTCGCTGATCGGCCTGTCGCGCGCCGAGCTTGCCGACCGCCTCGGCGAGATCGGCGTCGCACCGGCCCAGCGCAAGATGCGCGTGCAGCAGCTCTGGCACTGGATCTATTTCCGCGGCGCCCAGAGCTTCGACGAGATGACCTCGATCTCCAAAGGCATTCGCGGCGATCTCGCGCAGCATTTCACGGTCGACCGTCCCGAAGTCGTGGCCGAGCAGATCTCCAACGACGGCACCCGCAAATGGCTGCTGC
Organism: Bradyrhizobium sp. SZCCT0231; assembly: GCF_018130245.1. GTDB lineage: Bacteria > Pseudomonadota > Alphaproteobacteria > Rhizobiales > Xanthobacteraceae > Bradyrhizobium > Bradyrhizobium japonicum_F. Next base: position 161,891 of record NZ_JAFCKP010000012.1, on the reverse strand, counting down.
GGCTGCCGAGCGGCGACAATGTTCAGAAGGCGCATGAGGTCGAGTGCGTCTACATCCCCGAGACCGATCGCGGCACGCTTTGCGTCTCCTCGCAGGTCGGCTGCACCCTGAACTGCTCGTTCTGCCACACCGGCACGCAGCGCCTGGTGCGCAACCTCACGGCCGGCGAGATCGTCGGGCAGATCATGGTCGCGCGCGATCGCCTGAACGATTGGGCCGATCGCGAGGACGGCACGCGCCGCGTCACCAACATCGTGATGATGGGCATGGGCGAGCCGCTCTACAATTTCGACGCGGTGCGCGATGCGCTTCTCATCGTCGGTGACAATGAAGGCATCGGCATCTCCCGCCGCCGCATCACGCTGTCGACCTCGGGCGTGGTGCCGAACATCGTGCGCGCGGGCGAGGAGATCGGCGTCATGCTCGCGATCTCGCTGCACGCGGTGCGCGACGAGCTGCGCAACGAACTGGTGCCGCTCAACCGCAAATATCCGATCAAGGAGCTCTTGCAGGCCTGCCGCGACTATCCCGGCGCCTCGAACGCGCGCCGCATCACCTTCGAATATGTGATGCTCAAGGGCGTCAACGATTCGCTCGAAGATGCCAAGCTCTTGGTGAAGCTGCTCAAGGGCATTCCCGCCAAGATCAACCTGATTCCGTTCAATCCCTGGCCCGGCACGGCCTATGAATGCTCGGACTGGGACCAGATCGAGAAGTTCTCCGAATACATCTTCAACGCCGGCTATTCCTCGCCGGTGCGCACCCCGCGCGGCCGCGACATCCTCGCCGCCTGCGGCCAGCTCAAGTCGGAGACCGAAAAGCTCTCCGCCCGCGAGCGCCAGGCGCTGCGCGCCATGGCGATGACGGATTAGGTTTTCATGCCGATGCTCTCGCATCCCTGTCATTGCGAGCACAGCGAAGCAATCCAGAATCTTGCCGCGGGGACAGACTGGATTGCTTCGCCGCGCTCGCAATGACGGTAAGGCTCGTCTCATGTCCCTGATCGGCCGCCTCGTCGTCATCTTCATCGGCTTCCTCGCCGCCTGCTTCGTCGGCGGCATGATCATCGTCGTCGCGCTGCTGTTTCCGGAATTCGCCGATCTCGGCGCCGGTCCCGTCGACCAGGGCACGCTCGACATCCTGCTCGGTTTCGGCTTCATCTTCGTGTCCGGCTTCGCCCTGGTGCCGGCGGCGGTGATCGTCGCGATCACCGAAGCGCTCTACATCCGCAGCGCGCTGGCCTATGCCGTCGGCGGCGGCCTCGTCGGGCTCGCCTGCTATCTCGGCCTTGTTCCCTTCCACGCCGACACGCTGCAGTTCGAAGGTATCGTGCGGCGTCACCTGGAAATCATGACCGGCGCGGGCATCGTCGCCGGCGTCGTCTACTGGCTGATCGCCGGCCGCAACGCCGGCGCCTGGCGCAACCCGCCGCCCCCGCGGAAACCCCCTCCGCCGTTGCCGTCGCAGTCGCGGCCGGATTCGCGGTGAGTTTCTTACCCTCCCCTCCAGGGGAGGATGGGCACCTCCCTTGGGGTTTCCATCCCCGCCCCACTCCGCTAAACCGCGCGCCATGAACCGGACTGGACTCTTCATCGCCCTGGCGCTGTGGCTCGTGATCGGCGTCGTCTTCGGCCTCTATCCCGAGCTCGACCTCAAGCTCGCATCGCTGTTCTTCGACCCCGCGACCAGGACGTTCCCGCTCAAGCTGAACGGCTGGGCCGGCTTCGTGCGCGATGCGGCGATGTGGATCGCCTGGGCGTTCGCGCTGCCCTCGATCGTCGCGCTCGTGGTCAAGATGATCCGGCCCGACCGGCCGCTGATGGTGCCGGGGCGCACGGTGATCTTCCTGCTGGTGACGCTGACCATGTCGGCCGGCATTTTGACCAACCTGACGTTCAAGAACTATTGGGGCCGTCCCCGTCCGGTGGTGGTGACCGAGTTTGCCGGCGACCAGCAATTCGTGCCGTGGTGGGATCCGCGCGGCAGCTGCGGGCGCAACTGCTCGTTCTTCTCCGGCGAAGGAGCGACGGCATTCTGGACGCTCGCGCCGGCCGCGCTGGCGCCGCCGGCGTGGCGCCCCCTCGCCTATACCGCCGCCGTGGTGTTCGGCGCCGTCACGAGCGGGCTGCGCATGGCCTTCGGCGGCCACTTTTTCACCGACGTTTCCATCGCGGGCCTCGTCACCTTCGTCGTGATCTGGTTCGCCTACGCGCTGATTTACCGCTGGCCGCGGACGCGGTTCTCGGACGAGGCGGTCGATGCCGCCCTGACCCGGCTGAACATGCCCGCCTACCGGCTCCGCCAGCGCCTGTTCGGCCGCAAGACCGGCCCCGAGCCCTCGGTTTGAGCCATTAAAGGGGTGCCGAGCCCCGCGAAATTTGATATTCGCGCGGTCAAACCTACCCATCACATCAGCTTGAGACCCGATTGGAAGCCCCATGACCACGATCCTGAAAAGCCTGCCCAAGGGTGAGAAAGTCGGCATCGCTTTTTCGGGCGGCCTCGACACCAGCGCGGCGCTGCTCTGGATGAAGCAGAAGGGCGCGCGCTGCTACGCCTACACCGCCAATCTCGGCCAGCCGGACGAAGCCGACTACAACGAGATCCCGCGCAAGGCGATGGAGTTCGGCGCCGAGAAGGCGCGTCTGGTCGATTGCCGCACGCAGCTCGTCCATGAAGGCATCGCCGCGATCCAGTCCGGCGCCTTCCACATCTCGACCGGCGGCATCACCTATTTCAACACCACGCCCCTGGGCCGCGCCGTCACCGGCACGATGCTGGTCGCGGCGATGAAGGAAGACGGCGTCAACATCTGGGGCGACGGCTCGACCTTCAAGGGCAACGACATCGAGCGCTTCTATCGCTACGGCCTGCTCACCAATCCCGGCCTGAAGATCTACAAGCCCTGGCTCGACCAGCAGTTCATCGACGAACTCGGCGGCCGCGCCGAGATGTCGGCGTTCATGACCGCGCAGGGCTTCGCCTACAAGATGAGCGCCGAGAAGGCGTACTCGACCGACAGCAATTTGCTCGGCGCCACCCATGAGGCGAAGGATCTCGAGAGCCTCGACAGCGGCATCAAGATCGTCAATCCGATCATGGGCGTGCCGTTCTGGCGCGACGATTGTGCCGTCAAGGCCGAGAAGGTCGTGGTGCGGTTCGAGGAAGGCCAGCCCACGGCGTTGAACGGCCAGACCTTCTCCGATCCCGTCGCACTGTTCCTCGAAGCCAATGCGATCGGCGGCCGCCACGGCCTCGGCATGAGCGACCAGATCGAGAACCGCATCATCGAGGCCAAGAGCCGCGGCATCTACGAGGCGCCCGGCATGGCGCTGCTGCACGTCGCCTATGAGCGCCTCGTCACCGGCATCCACAACGAGGACACCATCGAGCAGTACCGCATCAGCGGCATGCGGCTGGGGCGCCTGCTCTATCAGGGCCGCTGGTTCGATTCGCAGGCCCTGATGCTGCGCGAGACCGCGCAGCGCTGGGTCGCGCGCGCCGTCACCGGCGAGGTCACGCTGGAGCTGCGCCGCGGCAACGACTATTCGATCCTCAACACCGAGAGCCCCAACCTCACCTATGCGCCGGAGCGGCTCAGCATGGAGAAGGTGGAGGACGCCGCCTTCACGCCGGCCGACCGCATCGGCCAGCTCACCATGCGCAACCTCGACATCGCCGACACCCGCACCAAGCTCGGTCTCTACTCGAAGACCGGTCTGTTGTCGGGCTCGGAGGGCTCGCAGATCTTCAGGCTCGAAAGCGACAAGGGCTGATCGTCGTCGCGATCGTGCTAGGGGCTGGTCGAGGGCTTTGCCGGCCCTGCGGCGAATACCAGCTTCACACAGCTGCGGAACAGCAGGATCTGTCGCTCCAGCCGCTTCGGGTCGTTGAGCGTCTTCGACATGATGATCGCGCCGTCGACCACGCACGAGATCATCTCGGCGAGATCGTCGAGGTCGATGGCCTCGCGCGGCGGATAGACTGCGGCGATGCCGTCGAGGATCGCGCGGAAATGCGCATTCCAGCTCCTGACTGATTGCGCGGTCAGGTCGCGAACCTCGCGGTCGAACAAGCGCTCCTGATAGCAGATGCTGGCGATCAGGCAGCCGGGATGGCCGTTGGGCAGGTCGGCCATGATCTCGGCGAGCAGTTTCAAAGAGATCAAGAAGGACTGGAGCGGGTCGTCCGAGAGCTCACGTCCCCGCCTGAAGATTTCGTCGAACAGCCGATCGTTCGTTTCCACGTAGCGGCGCAGCATCTCCCGCGCGAGCGCGTTTTTATCCCTGAAGTGATAGAAGAAGCCGCTCTTGGTGAGTCCGGCCTCGGCGATGACCTCGTCGATCGAGGTCGCCGCGAAGCCTTTTGCGAGCACTGCCGCTTCCGCGATTTCGAGAATGCGTTCGCGCGTCGCTTCGCCCTTTCCCATCGGCTCCTCCAAAACCACACCAAAGGTGCGGAATCCGCTGCGTGCGGCAAACGCCCCAACCGAGGGCCTCGCGCAAGCCCCTGATTTGTCGTCTGTTTGCGGTCGGAAGTTCAGCCGCACCATCAGGCTTCTAGAGCAGCGCGACATTATGCGGCACCACTTGACGCGACCGCAGGCGGGCATGGCGCGACCGAACGACGAGAGCGGCCCGTGCAAATGATGGAGCGATCGATGGCCAGATACAGACACGGCCTGCCGCAGTACCGCGGCGGCATTTTCCTGACCGACGGCGGCATGGAAACCACCCTGATCTTTCACGAAGGGCTGGAGCTGCCTCATTTCGCGGCATTCGTGCTGCTCGACAGCGCGGAAGGTCGCGCGCATCTGAAACGCTACTACGAATCTTATCTCCGCATCGCGCGGCAGCATGGGCTCGGCTTCGTGCTCGACAGCCCGACCTGGCGCGCCAACCCCGATTGGGCCGCCAAGCTCGGCTACGATGCGGCCGGGCTCAAGACCATCAACATGCGCTCCATCCGCTTTCTGGAGGAATTGCGCGGCGAATGGGAGACCTCCGGCGCGCCTTGCGTGATCAGCGGCGCGATCGGCCCGCGCGGCGACGGCTACAAGGCCGGCAACATGGATGCGGCAGAAGCCGAAGCCTACCACTCGGCTCAGATCGCGGCCTTCGCCGAGGCAGGCGCCGACATGGTGACCGCGTTCACGCTGAACAGCATCAACGAGGCCGTAGGTGTGGTGCGCGCGGCCAAGAGACAGGAGATTCCAGTCGCGATCTCCTTCACGGTCGAGATGGATGGTCGCCTGGTCAGGGGGGAGTCCCTGCGCGAAGCGATTGAAACGGTCGATGACGCGACGGAGCGCGCTTGCGAATATTTCCTGATTAACTGCGCGCATCCCACTCATTTCGAGGGTGCACTCGCGGGGGGCGAGGCGTGGGTTCAGCGCATTCACGGCGTCAGAGCCAATGCGTCGGCCAGAAGCCATGCCGAACTCGACGAGTCGGAGACGCTCGACAGCGGCGATCCCGCTGATCTCGGCCGCCGTTACCTTTCGCTCAGGCGCGCATTCCCGGGCATGCGGATTCTCGGCGGCTGTTGCGGCACCGATCACCGGCATGTCGCCGCCGTTTGCGAGGCCTGCCTGCCGACAGGAGCGTTGACCGCGTGATACCAAGGAAGGCCGGGATCGGCTCCCGGCTGTCTGCCCTTGCAGGCTCGCCCCACCTTGGCGGCGCGGCGAGAGGCGGATGATGGCCAAAAGCGACAAGCGTTCAGGGCCTTGGGGTCAGGCCCTTTGCCACCCGGCGGGGCAATACGTGACTTAATGACCGTGTCATTCTCGATCGCTACGCTTCCTGTTCCTGTCGGAAATCGGATCGCGGAGCATCGAATATGGTCAAGAGGTCAACCGTCGCCTCTCTCATCGTCCTCTGTTGGACATCGTCGCTGTCGGCACAGACGATCTATCCGATCGATCGTGCCGAGATCCTGGCCGGGGCCCAGTTCGACTTCAAGGTCGAGCTCCCCGGGCCGGTCGATCCCGCCAAGTTGAAGGTGACGGTGAACGGCGCGGACTATGCGACCGCGTTCGGCCGTGCCGGGACCTTCATCGACCGCGAGGATGGCAAGGAGCAGTCGGCCCTGATCCTGCGCGACGTCACGCTGACCGCGCCGGGCAGCGTTGCCGTGGACGTGAGCGACGGCACGCGCCAGCGCAGTGTCACGTGGACGGTCTACGACACCGGTCCGCGCAAGGCGAAGAACGTCATCCTGTTTATCGGTGACGGCATGTCGCCGGCGCATCGGGTCGCAGCGCGAATCCTGTCCAAGGGGATTTCGGAGGGCAAGAGCCACGGCAAGCTCGCCATCGACGACATGCCTCACATGGCGCTGGTTGCAACCGCCGGCTCGGACTCGATCATCACGGATTCTGCGAACTCGGCCAGCGCCTATGCGACCGGGCACAAGAGTGCCGTCAACGCCCTCGGCGTCTATGCGGATCGCACCGCAAATCCGTTGGACGATCCCCGGGTCGAAACCATCGCGAGCCTCGCCAAAAGGCGGCTCGGCATGGCGATCGGCATCGTCACCAATACCGAGATCGAAGACGCGACCCCGGCGGCGATGGTTGCGCACACCCGCCGGCGCGCCGCCTATGACGAGATCGTCGAGCAATTCTTCACGGCGAAGCCGGATGTCGTGATGGGCGGCGGCAGCGCGAATTTTCTGCCGAAGTCGGCCGCCGGCTCGAAACGCAAGGACGAAACCGATTACATCGCGAAGTTTCGCGATGCCGGCTATCAGGTGGCGACCACCGCGAGCGAGCTCAGCGCGTTTGCCGCAAAACAGGAGACAAGCAGGCTGCTCGGCCTGTTCGCCACCGGCAACATGGACGGTGTGCTCGACCGCAAATTCCTGAAGGGCGGCGGCGTCAAGAAGTTTCCCGAGCAGCCTGATCTGACCGAGCAGGTGCAGGGGGCGCTGAACATCCTTTCGAAGAACGAGAGCGGTTTCTTCCTGATGGTCGAATCCGGACTGATCGACAAATATGCGCATTTGCTCGACATGGAGCGCGCCGTCTACGACACGATCATGCTCGACAACGCGGTGCGCCGGACGCGCGAATGGGCGCGCGCACGCGGTGACGACACCCTCATCCTGGTGCTGGCGGACCACAATCATCCCAACAGCCTCGTCGGCACGGTGAATGACGATATGGGCACGACGCCCAACGTTCCCTTGCGCGAGCGCGTCGGAGTCTACGATCAGGCCGGATTTCCCAACTATCCCGCGCCGGATGCGGAAGGTTATCCGTCACGCGTCGACGTGAGCCGGCGGCTTGCCATCTTCTCGGCGAGCCTGCCCGATCACTACGAGACGTTCCGTCCGAAGCTCGACAATCCCAACGAGCCGACCGTCAAGGCCGGCGCCGACGGCACCTTCAAGGCCAACGACAAATACAAGGAGGTCCCGGGCGCGGTGCTGCGCCCCGGCAATCTGTCGGCGCTGGTCGGCGCCAGCGTGCATTCGGGCGAGGACGTCATCCTGACCGCGACCGGACCGGGCAGCGAGCGCGTGCACGGCTCGATGGACAACACCGAAGTGTTCCGTGTCATGGCCGACGCGCTCGGGCTCGCGGCGGGACAGTAGCGGCCACACACGCGCCAAACAAAATGGCCGGGACGCTCCCGGCCATTTGCATTTGTGCTTCGCCTCAGCGCGGCGGCGCGGTGCCGGGCGGGGGCGGCGGCAGCGAGGCCTGGCCGCCATTGAGCAGCGGCGTGATGCGGCGGACCGTGACACGCCGGTTGATCAGGCTCGGCCCCTGCGTCTGCTCCTTCAGGTACTGCTCGCCATAGCCCTGCGACGTCAGGTTTTCCGCCGGCACATTGAACTGCTGCGTCAGCAATTCGGCCGCGGATTGCGCACGGCGGTCCGACAGCGACAGATTGTCGACCTCGTTGCCGACCGCGTCGGTGTGGCCCTCGATCAGGAACACCTCGCGCGGATTGCGCTGGATCGCCTGGTTGAGGCCGTCGGCGATCACCTGCAGCCGGGCCGCCTGGTCCGGCGGGATGGTCCACGATCCCGTCTCGAAGTTGATCGTGTTGACGTCGATGCTCGGCATCTGCATGCGGACATTGGGGCTGTAGCGGATCTCGTCGAGCGAGTAGCGCCGCTCGATCCGCTGCACCGGCGGGGCCTGCATCGTCGCGTAGATCACGTCCGGCGACGCCTCCTCCGCGTCGACGATGTAGCGATCGTAGGGAATGTTCACGACCGGCGGCGGCACGTCGACATAGAAGCCGCCGACCGACCGCGGATCGCGGTAGCTGTTGTCGATGATGACGATCTCGCGCCCGCCGGGGTCCCTGCGGATGCGTCGCAGCAGCGAGCCATCCGGGCCGACCACGGTGATCACCTCGCTGCCATCGGGACGAATCACGACGGTGCGGGTTTCGCCGCCGACGGTATCGGTGCGGATGTCGCGGGCGCCATAGCGGAAGCGATAGAGATCGTTGCCGCGGACATAGGCCTGCCCGCCGGGATCGCGGATGATGATGCGGTCCGGCTCGTTGTAGATGGTGCGGCCGCCTTCGACGACCTCGCGCCGCTGGTTGTGGAGGTCGGCGATGGTCGCGCCGATCACGGCGCCCGCCACCACGCCCGCACCGATCGCGAGCGGCGTCAGGTCACGCTGCGGCGGACGCGGCGGTGGCGGCAGCGGTGCAGCGATGGTCGGCGCAGCCCGGAAGGCGGGCGCAACCGTCGGCGGCGCGTATTGCGCCCGGTTCGGCGGCGGTGCCGCGGCGGGCGTGCCAGGGACGACCGTCGGCGCCGCGGCGCCGGCCGGAGCTGCGGGCCGGGGCGGGAGGGTGCCGGCCTGGGGCGGCGCAGCCGGAGTACCGGCAGCGGGTGCGCCGGCAGGAGGCGTTCCACCCTGTTGGCCGGGGGTTGGCGTCGCCGTCGGGGCTGGGGTCGCGCCGGGAGCGGGCGCTGCCGACCCCGGACGTCCGGGCGGTGGCGTCGGAGTGCTGCCGGGAGCCGGCGTCGCCGTTGGAGCGGGCGTGGCGCCGGGGGTCGGCGATCCCGCCGCCGGAGGCGAGCCAGGACGCGCGCCGGGCGGAGGTGCGCCGGGGCGGCCGGCCGGCGGCGCGCCAGGCGTGCTGCCCGGCGCCGGGGTTGCGGTCGGCGCAGATGTCGGCGCCGGTGTGGGTGTCGCCGTCGGAGCAGGCGTTGCAGCCGGCGCAGGCGCGCCGGGGCGGGCCGTGGGCGCTGCCGTCGGAGCAGGCGGTGTCGCCGTGGGTGCAGGCGCGGGCCGGGCCGATGGAGGCGCTGCCGGGGGCGGCGGAGGCGTTGGAGTCGGGCGTGCCACAGGCGGCGGCGCGGTGGGCGCGCGCTGCTGCGGAGCCGCGGCAGGAGGCGGTGCCGGCGGCGTGGGAGCCGGGCGCGCGGCAGGTGGCGCCGGGGGAGGCGGTGTCGGGGCGCGCTGCTGCGGCGCCGCAGCCGGAGGCGGCGAAGGCTGCTTTGGGGCGGCCGGCGGTGGTGGAGGCGGCGAAGGCTGCTTCGGAGCGGCCGCGGGCGGCGGAGGCGCCGGACGGGCCGCAGGTGGTGGCGGCGGCGGAGGCGGTGCTGTCGGGCGCGGCGGTGCGGCTGCCGGCGGGGGCGCTGCGGGCGGGTGGGGCGGTGCCGCCGCGGGCGGCGGTGCTGCCGGGCGCGCGGGTGCGGCAGGCGGGGCGGCCGCCGGCGGTCCCTTCGGCGGCTGCTTCGGTTTTCCGTCAGGGCCCGTCTCTTGCGGCTGGGCCTGTGCGACGACGAGCGGCGAAGCGCTTTGCGCATGCGATGCGGTGTTTGCCAATTGCATCGCGGTCAGAGCCGTCGTCGCAAGCAGCACGAAACGAAGGTTGGTCATGGTGGTGAACTTCCCCGGAAGGTTCTTTGACGAAGTGTCGTGATGAACAGCCACGCGTTAGGCCGCATTGTGGCGGGCGATGCGACCGCAGTCCGATTTATTTCTGCACGCAAATCATCTCACTACGGCGACGTTCATTGCGCATTCAGACGCAGCTTGCAATCGCCTCACATGTGATGCGTCGCCTCACATGTGCTGCCGCGGCGGTGTTGCGTCCGTCGCAGGATTGGGCGTGAGCGGACCGTTCGGCCCGCGCGATGGAATCTCTTCAGGCACGTGGCCCGGCAATTCGTTGGGTCGTGGTGATTCGCCGGGCTCGTGCACCGGCGGCGTGATGTCGGGCTGAGGATTGCCGGGCGGAATTCCCGGCGGCGGCTCCGTGGGAGTCCCCGGTGTTGCCGGTGGAATCTCGGGCGGTTCGATCGGCATCGGCATCATCGAGATCGTTGTCCAGAGAACGATAACGACGATGCCGTGCCGATGTTCCCTGTCGCATCGTGTCGAAGCGCCCTATTCGGGCAGATGACAGACGGCCTCGATATTGTGGCCATCAGGGTCGAGCACGAAGGCGCCGTAATAGTTCGCGTGATAATGCGGGCGGATGCCGGGCGGACCGTTGTCGCGGCCACCGGCCGCCATCGCCGCCTTGTAGAAGGCATCCACCGTGGCGCGGTCCTTGGCTGCGATCGCAATATGCACCGGCTTGTTCATGGCGCCTTCGCCGCCGAACCAGAAGTCCGGCTTGCCGTCGGCGCCGAAGCCCGCGGCGGCTGCGTGGCCGGTCTGCTCTGCCGTCACTTCCATGATCAGGCCGTAGCCGAGCGGGGCCAGCGCCTTCGCGTAGAACGCCTTGGCGCGCTCATAGTCGGAGACGGAGAAACCCAAATGGTCGATCATCATGACCTCCGTTGCTTGTCCTCGTCAGCGCGACAGGAACGTATTGCTCCGTGTCTTGCGTGCGATCGTAAAGCCGCGCGCGACCATGTCGGCAATACAATCCTGCTGCCATTCGTTTTGTGACAGGTGTTCGATCACCACTGCGCGCGGCCACAGCGATTGCGGCGCGTCGCGGAAGAAGCCGATCAGCACGCGGTCCTCAAAGCCCTCGACGTCGATCTTGAGCGAATCGACTTGGTTGACGCCAGCCTCATCGAGAATGCGTGTCAACCGCAGCGACGGCACCTTGATGGCCTCGGCACTGGCCGCGCCGGTGACGACGTGGGTGGCGCCGAGATTGCCGCCGCCGCTCTCGATCATCAGCTCGCCGTCGCTGTCGCCCGCCGCCGCCTGCACCAGGCGCACCTGCGGCGTCTTCGACGCGGCATGGTTGAAGGCGAGCCGTCCGAAGGTCAGCGGATGCGGCTCGATCGCGACCACCTTGCCTTGGGTGCCGACCTGCCGCGCCATCACCAGCGCAAACGTGCCGACATTGGCGCCGACGTCGACGAACGTGCCGCCCGCAGGGGTGTGCTGGCGCAGGAAGTCGAGCTCGTCGAGATTGTAGTCGGGGTTGAACAGCGCGCCGCGCTCGGTCGCGCTGCCCTGGTGATCGAAGCGGAACGAGGCGCCCTGATATTGCACGTCGACCGGGCCACTGCGCAGCAGATCGACCAGCCGCGACATCCAGGGCCGGAATGCACCGCGCTTCAGCCCCGATCGTTGAGCGAGGCGGATGAGCGCAGCCTGCGCCGCGTTGGGCGCAAACGCGCCGAACGGCGCGGACGAAGGGGCGTTGTCGGACGTCAAGCAGCAGGTCCTCGTTGCAGGCGGCGCATGCATAGCCGGTTTTGATGGGGACTCCAACTTCAGGTCCGTAGCCCGGATGGAGCGCAGCGTAATCCGGGATTCTCACCGCGCGGATGGACCTCCCCGGATTGCGCTGCGCTCCATCCGGGCTACGGCTCACGCCGCCTTCTTCGAGACCTTCCGCTGCCTCAGGAAACGGCCGAGCAGCCTGCGCCTGCCCTTGCGCGGAATCAGGTCGACGTCGCTGACGAGCTTGGCGCCGCCCTTGCGCCGCTCCAGCACGATCTTGCGGCTGTGGAAAGCCTCCAGCTCGGCGCGATGCGCGACGCTGACGATGGTCGCCTTCGGCAGCTCGTCGGTGATCATCTTCATCATCTTGTCCTGGCTCTTCTCGTCGAGCGCCGAGGTCGCCTCATCGAGCACGACAATGTCGGGATTGTGCAGCAGCAGCCGCGCGAAGGCGAGGCGCTGCTTCTCGCCGCCAGACAGCGTCTGGTCCCACGGTCCTTCCTCTTCGATCTTCTCCTTGAGATGATCGAGGCCGACCTTGTGCAGGGCTTCGCCGATCTCCCCGGCGGTCCAGTCCTCTGCGGCCCCGGGATAGGCGACGGCGCGGCGCAGCGATCCCGTGGGTACGTAGGGCCGCTGCGGCAGCATGAACAGGCGCCGGTCGGCATGGAAATTGACGCTGCCGCCGCCCCATGGCCACAGGCCGGCGATGGCGCGCACCAGCGTGCTCTTGCCGGTGCCGGATTCGCCGGCGACCAGCAGCCGCTCGCCCGGTTCGATCACCACCTCGGTTTCGCCGACCACCGCGGTGCCGTCATCGAGCGTGACGGAGAGATCGTGCAGCTCCAGTACCGCATCGTCGCGCGTCTCGCCGCGCTTGATGCGTCCGAGGCCGTCGCCCTGCTCGGCGCGTTCGAGGCCGTCGAGCGACATCATCAGCGAGGCGATGCGGCGCGCACAGGCGTTCCAGTCGGCCAGCCGCGGATAATTGTCGACCAGCCAGCCGAACGCGCTCTGCACGATGGTGAAGGCAGAAGCCGCCTGCATCACCTGTCCCAGCGTCATGCTGCCGTCGAGGAATTTGGGCGCGCAGAGCAAGAGCGGCACGACCGGCGCAACGAGGCTCGATCCTTGCGACACCAGCGTGGTGCGCATGTGCTGGCCGGCGAGCCGCGCCCATTGCCGCAGCACGCGGGCAAAATTGCGGTCGATGCCGTCGCGTTCCTCCTGCTCGCCGCCGAGCAGCGCGATGCTCTCGCCGTGCTCGCGCACGCGCGTCAGCGTGTAGCGGAAATCGGCCTCGGCCTGGTTCTTGTCCTCGGAGACCTGCACGAAGCGCCGGCCGATCACCACGATCGATCCGGATGCGATCGCGGCGTACAGCATCGCGGCGATCACCAGGAAGCCGGGGATGGTGACCGACGAGCCGCCGAGCGTGACGGTGAGCGCGCCGCCGATGGTCCAGAGCACGACGATGAAGGTCGCGGCCGACAGCAGCGCCGAGGTGACGCCGGCAATGAAGTCGACCGGCGCGTCGGTCGCAATGCGTAAGTCTTCCGCGATCCGGTATTCCGGATTCCCGTGGTCGCCGCCGACGAGGTTGAGCTGGTAGTAGCGTCCGTTCGCGAGCCAGCGCGTCAGCACGCTTGCCGTGAGCCAGGCACGCCAGCGCCGCTGGATGCCCATGCGCGCGAACACCTGCGCGACGGCGAGCACGATGCTGCCGATCGCGAGCGGGAAGAACAGCGCCGTGAGATGGAAGACACTCGTTGCGTCGCGCTTCTCGATGGCATCGAAGATCTCGCGGTTCCAGACATTGATGCCGTATTGGACGCTGACGGTCAGCACGATCAGCAGGCCGAGGCCGATCGAGAGCGGCCAGGCGAGGCGGTTGCCGTTGCGGCCCCAGAAACCGCGCGCGCTGATCCAGAACCGCGTCAGCAGATAATCCTTGCGGGCCTGCTCGGCTTCCTCGGGTGAGAGCTCGGGGTCGGGTTCGGCCAGCTCGGGCGGCGGTGTCACTTCATCGCCGTTCTCGCCTTTGATCTCGACAAAGGGCGGCTTCTTGCCCTGTTCGCGCGTCGCGGCCGGCTTGTGCATGGGCGGACAACGCGAAGGAAATCAGTCGGTTCCCGTCGGTTCCGGCCGCGGGATCATTCGGCGGCGCCGTCGCGCACGCGTCGCGGCCGCGCAGCCCGGTGCAGAACGCGCGACAATTCCTCGATCGAATAAGGCTTTTGCACGAGATCGAATCGGGCAGCGCCCTCCTGTGACAGGGCCTGGCTGTAGCCGGTGGTCAGCACGATCGGCACGTTGATGCCGCGGTCGCGGATCGCCTTTGCCAAATCGAGCCCGGTCATCCCGGGCATCACCACGTCCGAGAACACGACATCGAAGCGGTCTGCGTCCATCACGAGCTCGGCGAGTGCGTCGGTTGCATTATCGACCTGCGTGATGGTGTAGCCGAGTTCGGTGAGGCCGTCGGCGGCGAAATTGGCCAGCTCGATATTGTCCTCGACCACCAGCACCGACATGCCGCTGCCGGCCACCGCCGGCGCAGTGTTGGGCGCCTGGCGCTGCGGCAGCAGGTCCGGCGGCACGCGCGGCAGATAGAGCGAGAACGTGCTGCCGTGCCCCACCTCGCTCGTCACAGTCACTTCGCCGCCGGACTGCCGGGCGAAGCCGAACACCTGGGACAGGCCGAGACCGGTGCCGTGGCCGACCTGCTTGGTGGTGAAGAACGGCTCGAAGATGCGCCCTAATCGCGCGGCGGGAATGCCGACGCCGGTGTCGCTGACGGTCACGCGGACGAAGCCATGGTCTGCCGAGGTCTGGCTGGCCGAAAGCTGCGCCAGCGTGTCCGCAACGGTCGTTGTGGCCGCGACCTTGAAAACGATCCTGCCTTTGCCCTGCATGGCATCGCGCGCATTGGTCGCCATGTTGATCAGCGCGGTCTCGAACTGGCTGGCATCGGCATCGACGAGGCACGGTTCCGCCGGCAGCTGCATGACGATCTCGATCGCGGGACCCAGCAGCGTGGCAAGCATATCGTGCAGCGACTGCACCCGCGCACCGACGTCGAATACCTCCGGCTTGAGGGTCTGGCGCCGCGCAAAGGCGAGCAGCTGGGAGGTCAGCTTGGCCGCGCGCGCCACCGAATCCGCAATGGCCGTGATGTAGCGCTGCCGTCGCTCCTCGGTCAGCTGCGGGCGGTTCAACAGATCGACCGAGGCGCGGATCACGGTCAGGAGGTTGTTGAAGTCGTGGGCGACGCCTCCGGTGAGCTGGCCGAGCGCCTCCAGGCGCTGGCTGTGCTTGAGCGCCTCCTCGACCTCGCGCCGCCTTGCAGCTTCGGCCTGAAGGTGCCGGGTGCGCCGCAAGGCGAGCGCCAGCAGCAGAAACAGCAGCGCGGTGGCGGGAATGCCGAACACCAGATGCTGGCCCATGGTGGCGAACCAGCGCGCGCGGATCGCCGAGGTCTCGAGCCCGGCGCTGACATAGATCGGATACGCGGCGACACGCCGGTAGGCGATGCGCCGCTCGATGCCGTCCGAGGGCCAGGCGACGGTGATGAGGCCGTGCTCGGGTTGAGCCGCGATCTTCTGGCCGACCGGTCCGGCCGGATCGAGCCGAAGGTCGTGGTCGAGCCGGGGAAAATGCGTGAGCATCGCGCCGTCGGTGCGCCCCATCGCGAAGAAGCTGCCGGGGTCTGATCCAATTCTGGCGTAAAAGCTCTCGAAATATTCCGGCAGCACCGAGGCATGAATCACGCCGATGAAGTGGCCGTCGTCGGAGTCGCGGCGGCGGCTGATTCCAAAGAAGCGGGCGCCCCGATAAGGTGGTCGTGGCGTCAGGGCGGTGCCAATGAAGGTGCCGATGTTCTGGTCGATGTGGGCATAGAAGTAATCGCGGTCGGCAAAGCCCAGGTCCGGCGGTGGCGAGACGAGGCTGTTGACCAGCGCTTTTCCGTCCGCATCGAAGACCCAGGCCGATTTGAGCTGCGGCAGCGAATCGGTCAGGCGCTTCAGGCGGCGATGCAATGCCGGTTCTCGCGCGCGGATGATGTCGTCCGGAAGGCTGCGCACGACCTCGTTGAGCTCGGCGAGGCTGCGGTCGATGGTCTCGAACACCTTGAGCGCGTGCTCATGGGCGACATCGACCGTGCGCTCGATCTCCCGATCGGCGATATCCTTGGTCGATGTGTAGGAGATCGTGGCGGCAACGACGAAGAGCGCAATCGGCAGCGCCAGGGATGCCGCCATCATCCACTGCAACAGCCTCAGCGAGTTGCGTTGCGCCCTCTGCACAGTCGCTCCGGTCCCGAGGAGGAGCTTAACCGAATGTTGTGCAGGGGAGGAAGTAGCTTATGCTGGAACCGCTGGTTGCGATCCTAAAATTTGCGCGCGGAGCGGGACGAGGAAAATTCTGCTCGAATTGATCGCAATTGCAGAACACCCCGGCCGGTCTGGCCGACCGGGGTGGAAGGGATGGCCCTCGTCTCAGATCTGCCGCTCGACCATCTTGAGCTTGAGCTCGGCGATGGCTTCCGCCGGGTTCAGCCCCTTCGGGCACGCCTTGGCGCAGTTCATGATGGTGTGGCAGCGGTAGAGCCGGAACGGGTCCTCGAGATTGTCGAGCCGCTCGCCGGTGGCTTCGTCGCGCGAATCGGAGACCCAGCGGTTGGCCTGGAGCAGCGCGGCAGGACCGAGGTAGCGCTCGCTGTTCCACCAATAGCTCGGGCAGGAGGTCGAGCAGCAGGCGCACAGGATGCACTCGTAGAGGCCGTCGAGCTTCTCGCGGTCCTGGTGGCTCTGGCGCCATTCCTTCTGCGGCGTCGGCGAGGTCGTCTTCAGCCACGGCTCGACCGACGCATACTGCGCGTAGAAATTGGTGAGGTCGGGGACGAGGTCCTTCACCACCGGCTGGTGCGGCAGCGGATTGACCTTCACCGCGCCGTCCTTCACGTCGTGCATCGAGCGGGTGCAGGCCAGCGTGTTCTGGCCGTCGATGTTCATCGCGCAGGAGCCGCAGACGCCCTCGCGGCAGGAGCGGCGGAAGGTCAGCGACGGGTCGATGTGGTTCTTGATCCAGATCAGGCCGTCCAGCACCATCGGACCGCAATCGTTGGTGTCGACGTAATAGGTGTCGACGCTCGGATTCTTGCCGTCGTCCGGATTCCAGCGATAGACCTTGAACTCGCGGAGCTCGGTCGCGCCCGCCGGCTTCGGCCAGGTCTTGCCGCCAGTGATCTTGGAGTTCTTCGGAAGTGCGAATTCAACCATTGCTCTAACCTTTCGTCATTCCGTGGCGATGCGCAGCATCGAACCCGGAATCTCGAGATTCCGGGTCCGGTCCTTCGGACCATCCCGGAATGACGAGCGCCTGTTGCTCCTCAATACACGCGCGCCTTCGGCGGGATGTACTGCACGTCGTTGGTCATGGTGTAGTCGTGAACCGGGCGGTACTCGATCTTGACCTTGCCGGCATCGTCCAGCCAGGCCAGCGTGTGCTTCATCCAGTTCTTGTCGTCGCGCTCGGAGAAGTCCTCGCGGGCGTGCGCGCCGCGGCTCTCGGTGCGGTTGGCGGCCGAGTTCATGGTCACCACCGCCTGCCCGATCAGGTTGTCGAACTCGAGCGTCTCGACGAGGTCCGAATTCCACACCAGCGAGCGGTCGGACACGGCGATGTCGGTGATGCCGCTGTGGACCTTTGCGATCAGGTTCTGGCCTTCGCTCAGCACTTCGCCGGTGCGGAACACCGCGCAATTGTTCTGCATCACGTGCTGCATGCCTTCGCGCAGCTTCGCGGTCGGGGTGCCGCCGGAAGCATAGCGGAAATGGTCGAGGCGGCCGAGCGCCATCTCGGCCGAGTTCGCCGGCAATTCCGGCTGCTCGGCGTTGGGCGTCAGCTTCTCGGCGCAGCGCAGCGCCGCGGCGCGGCCGAACACGACGAGGTCGATCAGCGAGTTGGAGCCGAGCCGGTTGGCGCCATGCACGGAGACGCAGGCGGCCTCACCCAGCGCCATCAGGCCGGGAACCACGGCATTGTCGTCGCCGTTCCTCTTGGTCAGCACTTCGCCGTGATAGTTCGTCGGGATGCCGCCCATGTTGTAGTGCGTGGTCGGCACGATCGGGATCGGCTCGCGCGTCACGTCGACATTGGCGAAGATCTTTGCGGATTCGGAGATGCCGGGCAGCCGCTCGGCCAGCACTGCGGGATCGAGATGGTCGAGATGCAGGAAGATGTGGTCCTTCTTCTTGCCGACGCCGCGCCCCTCGCGGATCTCGATGGTCATCGCGCGCGAGACGACGTCGCGCGAGGCGAGGTCCTTGGCCGACGGCGCATAGCGCTCCATGAAGCGCTCGCCCTCGGCATTGACGAGATACCCGCCTTCGCCGCGCGCCCCCTCGGTGACGAGGCAGCCCGCGCCGTAGATGCCGGTCGGGTGGAACTGCACGAACTCCATGTCCTGCAGCGGCAGGCCGGCACGCAGCACCATGCCGCCGCCGTCGCCGGTGCAGGTATGGGCCGAGGTGCAGGAGGCGTAGGCGCGGCCATAGCCGCCGGTCGCCAGAATCGTGGTCTGGGCACGGAAGCGATGTAGCGTGCCGTCGTCGAGCTTCAGCGCGATCACGCCGCGGCAGGCGCCCTGGTCGTCCATGATCAGGTCGATGGCGAAGAACTCGATGAAGAATTCTGCCGCATGGCGCAGCGACTGGCCGTACATCGTGTGCAGCATGGCGTGACCGGTACGGTCGGCGGCGGCGCAGGTGCGCTGCGCCTGGCCCTTGCCGAAGTCCATGGTCATGCCGCCGAACGGACGCTGGTAGATCTTGCCGTCCTCGGTGCGCGAGAACGGTACGCCCCAATGCTCGAGCTCGTAGACGGCTTCGGGCGCGTTGCGCACCATGTATTCGATCGCGTCCTGGTCCCCTAGCCAGTCCGACCCCTTCACGGTGTCGTACATGTGCCAGCGCCAGTCGTCCTTGTGCATGTTGCCGAGCGCGGCCGAGATGCCGCCCTGTGCCGCGACCGTGTGCGAGCGGGTCGGAAACACTTTTGTGATGCAGGCGGTGCGAAGACCGGCCTCGCTGCAGCCGACGACGGCGCGCAAGCCCGCACCGCCGGCGCCGACCACGACCACGTCATAGGTGTGGTCTTCGATCGGATAGGCTTTTCCGTTGGTGGCGGGAGCGCCGTTGCCCGTGCCATTCGTTGTGGCGGCCATGGGTTACACTCCGGAAGAAAGTTTCAGGATCGCATAGGTCGAGGCGAGCGCCACGGCGACCGAGAAGAAGTTGTTGAGCATGATCGCGATGAGCTTCAGCTTCTCGTTATGGACGTAGTCTTCGATCACCACCTGCATCCCGATCTTCATGTGCCAGGCGCTGGCGGCGATGAAGAGCAGGAGGATCACCGCGATCGGCAGCGAGCCGAGGATCTGCGCGGCGCCGGCCTGGTTGCGGCCGAGCAGCATCATCACGATGACCACGACCGGAATCATCAGCAGCGTCATGGCGACGCCGGTGATGCGCTGGCGCCAGAAATCCGACGTGCCGGAATGGGCGGCGCCGAGATTGCGGACGCGGCCGAGCGGCGTGCGCATGCTGCGCTTCGGTGTATCGGTCGCGCTCATCGTCCGCCTCCGATCGCATAGGCGATGATCCAGACCAGCACCGTCAGCACGATGCCGCCGATCAGCGCGCCCCAGGTCAGGGCTTCGCGCTCATTGGCCTTGAAGCCGTAGCCGAGGTCCCACACGAAATGCCGGATGCCGCTCAACATATGGTGCATCAGCGCCCAGGTGTAGCCGAACACGATCAGGCGTCCGATGATGCTGCCGGAGAAGGCTTGGACGTGGGCGTAGGCGGCCGGGCCGGAGGCGGCTGCGATCAGCCACCAGGCCAGCAGCAGCGTTCCCACGTAAAGGGCGATGCCGGTGGCACGGTGAACGATGGACAGCGCCATCGTCAGGGTCCAGCGATAGGTTTGGATGTGCGGCGAAAGCGGTCGTTCGATCCGTGCGGTCATGGGCGGCTTTTGATGTTTGTTGCGGCCCAGCATGGGGCGCGCGGGGATCGCGAAAGGTCGGCTCTATTTACGGAGTCGATTTGGCCTGCGCAATCACCAAATCGCCATAAATCGAACGCCGGTTCAGCTCTATGGCCTTGATGAACCAAGGCCAATCAGGGCCTTGGTATACCAGCAAGCCGGTCCGCCAGCGAAGCTAAGAATATAAATTCACTTCTTGAGCGCCCCGCGAGGCGCATTGAAATCACTATTGGAACGCCTCTAATCCCCCCATTTATCATTGGCCGTTCATGCCAGCCAGAGCATTGGCGCAGCCTGCCGCTGATTCCGCAGGGCGGACATCTCGGCGCGCAGCTCAATGGCACCATAACGCGCCGGCGATCGATATGCGCCGCCCGCATTCCACCCCAGCCGGGTCGCCCCGGCGTGTCCGATTGAACGAGAGGCCGCAGCGTACTGGATGCCCCGCCCCCGTGCGCAATTGCGCACTAGGCGGGGCATGACAGCGAGGGGGTGGCGCGGTTTTGCCTAAAGCCCGCGCGCCTCACTTCTTCGCGTAGATATCCTTGTACGTATCCCGCAAGATGTTCTTCTGCACCTTGCCCATCGTATTGCGCGGCAGCTCGTCGACGACGAAGACGCGCTTGGGCATCTTGAATTTTGCCAGCCGGCCGTCGAGTGCCTTCAGCACCGAGGCTTCGCTGACATCGGCGCCCTTGTTGCAGACCAGAACCGCCGTGACACCCTCGCCGAAATCGGCGTGCGGCACGCCGATCACCGCGGATTCGACCACGCCCGGCATGGCGTCGATCTCGCTCTCGATTTCCTTCGGGTAGACATTGAAGCCGCCGGAGATCACGAGATCCTTGCCGCGGCCGAGGATGTGGACGTAGCCCTTGCCGTCGATCTTGCCGAGGTCGCCGGTGATGAAGAAGCCGTCGGGGCGGAATTCGGCCTTGGTCTTCTCCGGCATGCGCCAGTAGCCCTTGAACACGTTCGGGCCCTTGACCTCGATCATGCCGATCTCCTCGCGCGGCAGCTCCTTGCCAGTCTCGGGATCGGTGACGCGCACCGAGACGCCGGGCAGCGGGAAGCCGACCGCGCCGGGGACGCGCTCGCCATCGTACGGGTTCGACGTGTTCATGTTGGTTTCGGTCATGCCGTAGCGCTCGAGCACGGCATGTCCCGTGCGCGCCGACCATTCGCGATGGGTGTCGGCGAGCAGCGGCGCCGAGCCCGAGATGAACAGCCGCATATGCTTGGTGGTCTCATGCGACAGCGCGGGGTTCTGCAGCAGGCGGGTGTAGAAG
The DNA here is from genome assembly GCF_018130245.1 of Bradyrhizobium sp. SZCCT0231. GTDB lineage: Bacteria > Pseudomonadota > Alphaproteobacteria > Rhizobiales > Xanthobacteraceae > Bradyrhizobium > Bradyrhizobium japonicum_F. The sequence goes on along the minus strand of NZ_JAFCKP010000012.1, from coordinate 140,933 downwards.
GTCGGCACGCCCATCAGCACGGTGGCGCGCGCCATCAGCTTGATGATCAGGTCCGGATCGAGCTTTGGCAGGAAGATCATCGACGCGCGGGCGAACAGCGTCACATTGGTTGCCACGAACAGGCCGTGCGTGTGGTAGATCGGCAGCGCGTGGATCAAGACGTCCTTGTCGGTGAAGCGCCAGTAATCGACGAGCGAGAGCGAGTTCGATGCGAGATTGTTGTGGGTCAGCATCGCGCCCTTGGAGCGGCCGGTGGTGCCCGAGGTGTAGAGGATCGCGGCGAGATCGTCGTTTTCGCGCGGCACGGTGGTGAACTCGCGGCTTGCCTTGTCGGCGGCCTCAGTCAGCGAGCCCCCGCCATCGGGCCCGAGCGTCTCGACCCTGGCCTTCACCTTGGCGGCGATCGGGGCCAGCCCTTCCGCCTTCGAGGGATCGCAGACCACGAGCGATGGCTCGGCATCGCCGATGAAGTAGTCGAGCTCGTTCAGCGTGTAGGCGGTATTGAGCGGCAGATAGACTGCGCCGGCGCGCACCGTGCCGAGATACAGCACGATGTTGGCGACGGATTTTTCAACCTGCACCGCGACGCGGTCGCCCGGCTTCACGCCGCGGGCGACCAGCACGTTCGCCATCTGCCCGGCGCGCGCGATCAGGTCGCCATAGCTGATGCGGGCGCCGTCATGCGTCTCGATCGCGAGGCGCGCAGGGTCGTCGAGGCCGTCGAACAGGCGGGAAAACAGGTTGGCGTTGGCAGCTTGGTTCATGCAACATTCCTCGACGGCGGAGGCCGGTCAAAATCGAGGGCTGGATTAGCAAAAACCGCCCCGCAGAAGCAACGGAGACAGTTGGCATGACAAGAAACGGGAAACGCGTGGCCTGGGTCACGGGCGGCGGCAGCGGGATCGGGGAGGCCGGCGCCGAGGCGTTGGCTGCCGACGGCTGGATCGTGGTGGTCTCGGGCCGTCGCCAGTCAGCCCTGGATGCCGTGGTGACCAGGATTACCAATGCCGGCGGGGCAGCCGAGGCCATTGCACTGGATGTGTCGGACGCAGCCGAGGCCCAGAAGGCGGCCGATCAGATCGTCGCAAAGCACGGCCGCATCGACCTCCTGGTCAACAATGCCGGCATCAATGTTCCCAAGCGCAGCTGGAAGGACATGGAACTCGAAGGCTGGGACAAGCTGGTCCAAGTCAATCTCAACGGCGTGCTCTATTGCATGCGCGCCGTGCTGCCGACGATGCGCAAGCAGCAGGACGGCTCGATCATCAATGTCTCGTCCTGGGCCGGCCGCCACGTCTCGAAGATGCCGGGCCCGGCCTACACCACCACCAAGCATGCGGTGCTGGCGCTGACCCATTCCTTCAACATGGACGAATGCGTCAACGGCCTGCGCGCCTGCTGCCTGATGCCGGGCGAAGTCGCCACCCCGATCCTGAAGCTGCGTCCCGTGGTGCCGAGCGAAGAGGAGCAGGCCAGGATGCTGCAATCCGAAGATCTCGGCCGCACCATCGCCTTCATCGCCAGCATGCCGCCGCGCGTCTGCATCAACGAGCTCCTGATCAGCCCCACGCATAATCGCGGGTTCATCCAGACACCGAACAACAGGGATTGAGACGCGACGACCGCGCCACATTCTCCGCTCGTCGTCCCGGGGTGCGACAAAGTCGCGAGCCCGGGACCCATAACCACAGGGAGAAGTTGTCGCGCGAAACTGGTCACTCCGAGTCTTCGCAAAACTCCTTCCTGTGATTATGGGTCCCGGATCTGCGCGCGCTAGGAGCGCGCTTGTCCGGGACGACGGCGGAGGGTGAGGCGCATGTTCGCCCCGCACGAACATCCCCGCCGATAGTTTCACCCATCACAAAGAATTTTTCCCCGAAACCGCATCGCGAACCCTCCCGTAGTTCGGTCCAACGACGGCACTGCTGCATCACTTCTCACCTGTCGCAGTCGCCGTTGTTGCCCAACTCAAACGCCGGCCATCGCCGGTCATCATTCAATCGGGAGACTTTCCATGTCGAAGCGCATTGCCTATCTCGCTGCCGCCGCCTTCAGCGCCCTCGCCATCACCGCGACCGTCGTCGCGCCTGTGCGTGCCGAGGAGAAGACCGTCATGGTCGGCGGCGCCGCGATGTTCCCGTCCAAGAACATCGTGCAGAACGCGGTCAACTCGAAGGACCACACCACGCTGGTGGCGGCGGTGAAGGCGGCCGGCCTGGTGCCGACGCTGGAGAGCAAGGGTCCGTTCACGGTGTTCGCGCCGACCAACGCCGCCTTCAGCAAGCTGCCGGCCGGCACCGTCGACAATCTGGTCAAGCCCGAGAACAAGGCGACGCTGACCAAGATCCTCACCTACCATGTCGTGCCCGGCAAGCTCGATGCCTCCGACCTCACCGACGGCAAGAAGCTGAAGACCGCGGAGGGCGAGGAGCTGACCGTGAAGAAGATGGACGGCAAGACCTGGATCGTCGATGCCAAGGGCGGCACCTCGATGGTGACGATCTCCAACGTCAACCAGTCCAACGGCGTCATCCATGTTGTCGACACCGTGTTGATGCCGGCGACGTAACACCGCGCCCCCCTGTTTCATCCCCGAGCAGGGTGCTTCGAGACGGCGAGCCGGGGGTGCCCGGCTCGCATTTTTGTGACCGCAATAGCCTCACGGCATCGATTCGATGGCCGACAGGGCGTAACGAAAGCGGACGCACCGGCGTATAATTGTTGTCACGCGACCTTCAGGACGGAACCACCATGGCGAGCCTCACAGTCACCGACGAGCAGGTCAGGGCCACCCCGGCCAAAGTGATCCAGCCGGCCTGGGTCCGCGTCATGCACTGGATCAACGCCCTCGCCATGATCCTGATGATCCTGTCGGGTTGGCAGATCTACAACGCCTCGCCGCTGTTCGGCTTCAGCTTCCCGCGCGAGTACACGCTCGGCGGCTGGCTCGGCGGCGGCCTGCTCTGGCACTTCGCGGCGATGTGGCTGTTGATGATCAACGGCCTCGCCTATCTCATCACCGGCTTCGCCACCGGCCGCTTCCGCAAGAAACTGCTGCCGATCACGCCGTCAGGCGTGCTGCACGACGTCAGGGCCGCCCTGACCTTCAAGCTCGGCCATGACGATCTCACCGTCTACAACTACGTGCAGCGCTTGCTCTATGCCGGCATCATCGTGGTCGGCGTGCTGATCGTGCTGTCGGGCCTTGCGATGTGGAAGCCGGTGCAGCTTTATTACCTTGTGATGCTGTTCGGCGATTATCCGACCGCGCGCTATGTCCACTTCTTCTGCATGGCCGCGATCTGCGCCTTCCTCGTCATCCACGTCCTGCTCGCGCTGCTGGTGCCGAAGAGCCTGCGCGCGATGATCATCGGGCGATAAGGAGGAGACCATGGCCAAGCGCTCATTCCTGATCCCCGGCGTCGACAAGCGCCTCCTGATCAAGGACTCCATCAAGACGATGCCCGACGTGACCCGCCGCCGCTTCATCGCGGGCGGCGCCAGCCTGGGCGCGCTGACCCTGCTCACCGGCTGCGACGTCGTCGACTCCTCTTCGGCCGAGGAGATGCTGAAGCAGGTCTCGAAATTCAACGACGCGGTGCAGGCCTTCGTCTTCAATCCCGACGCGCTGGCACCGACGTTTCCCGAAAGCGCGATCACGAAGCCGTTCCCGTTCAACGCCTACTACGATCTCGACGACGCGCCCGACGTCGACGGCAAAGACTGGAAGCTCGAGGTCCGCGGACTCGTCGACAACAAGAAGTCGTGGACGCTGGACGAGCTCTATCAATTGCCGCAGGTCACGCAAATCACCCGTCACATCTGCGTCGAGGGCTGGAGCGCGATCGGCAGCTGGACCGGCACGCCCTTGCGCGATTTCTTAAAACTGATCGGCGCCGACACCCGCGCGAAATATGTCTGGTTCCAGTGCGCCGACAAGGACGGCTACAACTCGCCGCTCGACATGCGCAGCGCGCTGCATCCGCAGACCCAGATGACGTTCAAATACGCCAACGAAATTCTGCCGCGCGCCTACGGCTTCCCGATGAAGATCCGCGTGCCCACGAAGCTCGGCTTCAAGAACCCGAAATACGTGGTCTCGATGGAAGTCACCAACGATTACAAGGGCGGCTATTGGGAAGACCAGGGGTACAATTCGTTCAGTGGGAGCTGATGGAGTCCGTCATTCCGGGGCTCGCGAAGCGAGAACCCGGAATCCATCGGGCCGCAGCGCTGGTGGATGAATGGATTCCGGGCTCGCGCGACGCGCGCCCCGGAATGACGGTCAAGCCCTCGGCCCCACCTTCCTTTGGCACAGCGCCGCAACCGCCCCCAGCGCCAATAGCGCCGCCGAGACATTCAGCGCGTAACTCAAGCTCCCCAGCGCATCGGTGATCGCACCGACCACGATCGGCCCGAGCGTCTGGCCGACGCCGAACGAGATCGTCATCGCCGCGATCGCGGTCGGCCACACCTGCGGCGGATAGTTGAAGCGTACGAAGGCGGTGGTCGAGCCGACCACGGCGAAGAAGGCGACGCCGAACACGACGGCCGAGACCGCGAGCCATGCCGGCGAATGCCCCAGCATCGGCAGGGCCGCACCCAGCGCGTTGGTGCCGAGGATGATGGCGGTGGCGAGCCCGCCGCGATCGAGCGCCAGCACGCCGCGCCAGGCCCATGGCGTGACGAAGGCGGACAGGCCGATCAGGCTCCAGAACGCCGCCTGTGCCGCAGCCCCGCCGCCGCCGTCGCGCACATAGGCGATCATGAAGGTCATGTAGGCGATGTAGCCGGCGCCGAACAGGAAGTAGCCGGCGAGATAGATCAGCACCGGCGGGATCGCGAACGACGTGTGACCGCCTTCCGAGAAACGGACACTGCTCTCGATACGGATCAGGAACAGCGGGATGGTCATCGCGACGGACAGCAGCGTCAGCGCCCACCACACGATCCACCACGAGCCCGGCCCGAAATATTGCAGCGTGAACGGGGCGATCAGCCCCGAGGCGAGAATGCCGATGCCAGGGCCGGCGTAGAACAGGCTCAGCAGGAAATTGGCCCGCGCGGGCTGCGACTGCGCAACGGTCGCAGCCAGCGCGCCGCCGGCGACGAAGCCGGCCGCCGCGCCCAAGCCCAGCACGAGGCGCGCCAGGCTCAGCGCGACGAAATTGCCTGACAGCGCGCAGGTGGCGAGCGCGGCGAGGCAGGCGAGGGTTCCGCCGCGGATCGCCGCCGACCAGCCGACGCGCTGAATCAGCCGGGACGCCACCAGCGCGCCGACGAGGTAGCCGACCGCGTTGATGGTGTTCATGAAACCGGCCGCCGAGTAGGACCAGCCGAGGTCTTCCCGCATGTCGGGCAGCACCAGCGCATAGGCAAAGCGGCCGATGCCGAGCCCGACCGTCGCCGCCAGCGACAGGGTCAGGATCAGCCGCGCAGGATGCGGGTTCGGGGGACGGCGGTCTTTAGTAAAGCAGTCTTGGGCGTGCAAGGGGTACTCCGGCAGCCCGCACTGTGGCAGGCCCTGCCTGTCTTGCACAGCCGCGGCGCGGCAATGGTGTCTTGCCAAGGGCGCAACGCCGCTCTAGCACTCCGGCCGAATTCGATCTCAGAGGAAACGACCATGGCGACCCACAAATTGCTGCTGCTCCCCGGCGACGGTATCGGCCCCGAGGTGATGGGCGAGGTGAAGCGGCTGATCGACTGGCTCAATTCGGCCGGGATCGCCAAGTTCGAGACCGACACCGGGCTCGTCGGCGGCTCGGCCTATGACGCCCACAAGGTGTCGATCTCCGAGGGCGACATGGCAAAGGCGAAAGACGCCGACGCCGTGATCTTCGGCGCGGTCGGCGGTCCCAAGTGGGATGCCGTTCCCTATGAGGTGCGCCCCGAAGCCGGCCTGCTCCGCTTGCGCAAGGATCTCGCGCTGTTCGCCAATTTGCGTCCCGCGGTGTGCTACCCGGCGCTGGCCGATGCATCCAGCCTGAAGCGCGAGGCAGTCGAAGGCCTCGACATCATGATCGTGCGCGAGCTCACCGGCGGCGTCTATTTCGGCGAGCCCAAGACCATCACCGATCTCGGCAACGGCCAGAAGCGCGCCATCGATACCCAGGTCTACGACACCTATGAGATCGAGCGCATCGGCCGCGTCGCCTTCGAGCTTGCCAGGAAGCGCAAGAACAAGGTGACCTCGATGGAGAAGCGCAACGTCATGAAGTCGGGCGTGCTCTGGAACGAGGTCATGACCCAGGTCCACAAGCGCGAATACCCTGACGTCACGCTCGAGCACCAGCTCGCCGATTCCGGCGGCATGATGCTGGTGAAATGGCCGAAGCAGTTCGACGTCATCGTCACCGACAATTTGTTCGGCGACATGCTCTCCGACATCGCGGCGATGCTGACCGGATCGCTCGGCATGCTGCCCTCGGCCTCGCTCGGCGAGGTCGACGTCAAGACCAAGAAGCGCAAGGCGCTGTACGAGCCAGTGCACGGCTCGGCGCCTGATATCGCAGGCCAAGGCCTCGCCAATCCCATCGCGATGATCTCGTCCTTCGGCATGGCGCTGCGCTATTCCTTCGACATGGGCGATCTCGCCGACAAGGTCGACCAGGCGATCGCCGCCGTGCTCGCAAGCGGCCTGCGCACCGCCGACATCAAGTCGGAAGGCACCACGGCCGCTTCCACCACGCAGATGGGCGAAGCGATCTTGAAGGAATTGCAGAAGCTGCACGCGTAGCCAAAAGCACCGCCATCGTAGGGTGGGCAAAGCGTAAGCGTGCCCACCATGTTGATTGTGATTGCCGAGAGATGGTGGGCACGGCGCAAGGGCGCCTTTGCCCACCCTACGGCGTCTTCATCGGAGCCGCCTCATGGATACGCCCCGCCCCAAGATCGCGGAAACCATCGTCCATGAAACGGTGCGCCAGCGCGAGGCGCAGATCGGGCGGCGCTGCGAGGTGCTCGCGGGCACGCGCATCGAATATTCTTCGCTCGGGGACTACTCCTATCTCGGCGAGAATTGCGACGTCGCCGACGCGGCGATCGGCAAGTTCACGGCGATCGCCAATTCGGTGCGGATCGGTGCGCCCAATCATCCGATGGGCCGGCCATCCCAGCATCGCTTCACCTATTGCCCCGAATATTACGAGGCGACGGTAACACGCGACCGCGATTTCTTCGCGGAGCGCCGCGGCGACCGCGTCATCGTCGGCAACGATGTCTGGATCGGCCACGCCGCCATCCTGCTGCCGGGCGTCACGGTCGGCGACGGCGCGGTGATTGCCGCCGGCGCTGTCGTCAGCCGCGACGTCGAGCCCTACACCATCGTCGGCGGCGTTCCCGCGCGCCCCATCCGCAAGCGCTTCTCTGATGCCGTCGCGACAAGCCTGCGCCGCATCGCCTGGTGGGATTGGCCGGACGCGCTCATCTTCGAGCGCATCAGTGATTTCCGCTCCGAGGCGATCGAGGAGTTTTGCCGGCGCTATGATCCGGTGTTTGCCGCAGTTGCAGAATCGTAGGGTGGGCAAAGCGCAAGCGTGCCCACGCATTTTTCGCGACCATGGAGAGATGGTGGGCACGGCGCAAGGGCGCCTTTGCCCACCCTACGGCACCTCATCAAAACAAAAATGGCCGGGCGTGAGCCCGGCCATTTGATTCGGAAAGATCCGTCCGCTCAGTACAGCGGGAAGTTCTGCGGATAGCCGCCGACATCCTGCGGCGGCGAGAGCGGCTGGCGGTCGATCGGCCGGTTCAGGTTCTCGCGGGCGAAGGATGGATAGCCCACCGCCGGCGGGAAGGCGTAGTCGGTGAACTTGCGGTCGCCCGGATTGACCTCGGTGCCGCCGTCGAGCCAGGAGCGCTTGCTCACATAGATACGGGTGCGGCCCTGCTGATAGACCGCGTTGGGGCCGCTCGGTCCGTAATAGGGGCGGCCGCGATCGTCATAGCGCTTGGTCTTGGTGTCGGCCGCAGCCGGGGTCGCGAACGCGATGGCAATTGCGGCGCCCGCCGCAAGCAGTGTCGCCAGTTTGTTCGCGGCCAACTTGTTTACACCAGCAAATTTCGAGCTCATCACGTCCCCTTCAGGCGGCAAGCCGCCAGTCGATTTCACGCCATACTAGCCCGGCTGGGGTGGCCGCAACTAGGTCAATTGGGTCACACCAGCTCCGAATAATCGTGCGTGCCGGCAAAAGTTGCATGCAAACCAGCCACTTGAGCTTGATGCCGATCAAAGCGCCCCGCGCAATTGCGCATTGGCGGCGCCGAGCAGCCAGTCCGGTGAGCCCTGCGAATCGCAGGACCGGCGCCTGAGCTCGGCATGGGCGAACATTTCAGCCAGCTTTGGCTCGTTGCCGGAGGTCAGCAGCGTCAGCCGGTTCAGCGTGCAGGCGATCGCCGCGCGCGTCGCGGGCAGGCTGCCGCCCTGGCAGGAGAAACCGGAGATCTGCAGCGCCGGCTCCTCGCTGCGCTTGAGATAGCCGAGGCAGCCCTGCGCCGTAGTGCCGGTTGGCCGGAACAGGGCGACGGGACCGAATTTGGTGTCGATCAGGCCGGCCTGCTCGAGCGGGGTGGCCGCACCCAAACCCATCTGGGCGGCCAGACCCGCGGCCGCCGGCCGTGTCACGTCGAATTCGGCGCCTTGGCGGTAGATTTCGAGCTCGGCCACAGGCTTGTCCGCCGTGTCGGTCCAGCGCAGCACGTCCCGGCGGCCGCCTTCGGGATGCCTGAAGATGGTGTAAGATGCTGTTTTCTCTTGTGAATCGAGCCGGCTGACGGCGAAGGCAGGGTACGAACGGTCGGCCACGCTCCAGCCCGGCTTGTCGGCCGGTTCCTCGTCCTGCACGTCAGGCAGCTGGCCGAGCGCTGCGAGGGCGAGGATGGCGAACAGGGCGAGCGCCCCCACATAGGCGAACAGGTGTGCCAGCGTACCGACGACCTCGTCGGCGAAGGCCAAAAGCGCCAGCTGGATCTGGGTAGGGCTAACGGCCGTGCTGGCCTCAGGCGACTGCATCCACGGCCTTCAGGCATGGTCCCACGTTGTCTTGCGGCCGGTTCTCGCATAGAAGCGCTGCTCTTCCTGTTTAAGCGTCAGCTTCAGGAACGGGCTTTTTCATCGGAGAGTGAACGATGGGTTACAAAGTCGCAGTCGTCGGCGCGACCGGCAATGTCGGTCGGGAAATGCTCAACATCCTGGACGAGCGCAAATTCCCCGCGGACGAGGTCGTGGCCCTGGCGTCGCGCCGGAGCGTCGGCGTCGAGGTCTCCTATGGCGACCGCACCCTGAAGGTCAAGGCGCTCGAGCATTACGACTTCTCCGACGTCGACATCTGCCTGATGTCGGCGGGCGGGTCGGTGTCGAAGGAATGGTCGCCGAAGATCGGCGCCGCCGGCGCGGTCGTGATCGACAATTCCTCGGCCTGGCGCATGGACCCGGACGTGCCGCTGATCGTGCCGGAGGTGAACGCAGGCGCGACCGAAGGCTTCAAGAAGAAGAACATCATCGCCAACCCGAACTGCTCGACCGCGCAGCTCGTCGTTGCGCTGAAGCCGCTGCACGACAAGGCAACGATCAAGCGCGTCGTGGTCTCGACCTATCAGTCGGTGTCGGGTGCCGGCAAGGACGCGATGGACGAACTGTTCTCGCAGACCAAGGCCGTCTACACCAACGATGAGCTGGTCGCGAAGAAGTTCCCCAAGCGCATCGCCTTCAACGTCATCCCCCACATCGACGTCTTCATGGAGGACGGCTACACCAAGGAAGAGTGGAAGATGATGGCGGAGACCAAGAAGATCCTTGATCCCAAGATCAAGCTCTCCGCCACCTGCGTGCGCGTGCCCGTTTTCGTCGGCCACTCCGAGGCCGTCAACATCGAGTTCGAGAACCCGATCACCGCGGACGAGGCCCGCGAGATCCTGCGCAAGGCGCCCGGCTGCCTCGTCATCGACAAGCACGAGCCCGGCGGTTACGCCACGCCTTATGAGGCGGCCGGCGAGGACGCCACCTATATCAGCCGCATCCGCGAGGACGCGACGGTGGAGAACGGCCTGGTGCTGTGGTGCGTGTCCGATAACTTACGCAAGGGCGCCGCGCTCAACGCGATTCAGATCGCGGAAGTGCTGATCAACCGCAAGCTGATCACCGCGAAGAAGAAGGCGGCGTGAAACGAGCTGCCGGTGGGCAAAGGCGCGCTCTTCGCGCGCCGTGCCCACCATCTCCCCAGGCTTGCGATAGAAGTGGTGGGCACGCTCCGCTTTGCCCACCCTACGAGAGCTGATCATCGCGAAGCAGGCGGCGTGACCGGCGAATAGTGAGTTGCGAATAGCGAATGGACTATTCGCTATTCGCTCTCCTGAATTCCTTCGCCACCTTGTCCAGCACGAACAGCGATCCCTCTGCGACGCCGAAATAGGCGCCGTGGGTCTGCATCTGGCCGCTCTCCACCGCCTTGCGCACGAACGGGAAGGTCATCAGGTTTTCGAGGCTGCGGAATACAGCGGCCTTCTCGATGCGCTCGACGAACTGCGCCATCGACTCGTGGTCGCGCTGCTCGACCACCTCGCCGGGCTTGATGAACATCTGCATCCATTTGCCGATGAAGTCGCCGGGCGTCAGCGGCTCGATCTTGTCGACGAAGGCGCGGATGCCGCCGCATTGCGCGTGGCCGAGCACCACGATGTGCTTCACCTTCAGCACCGTCACCGCATATTCCAGCGCGGCCGAGACGCCGTGCGCATTGCCGTCGGGCTGATACACCGGCACCAGGTTCGCAATGTTGCGGACGACGAACAATTCGCCCGGGCCGACATCGAAGATCACTTCGGGCGAGACGCGGCTGTCGCAGCAGCCGATCACCATCACTTCCGGCGACTGCCCCTTCACCGATAGCTCGCGGTAGCGGTTCTGCTCGGCCGGCAGCCGCTGGGTGGCGAAGGCCCGGTAGCCTTCCAGCAAATGCTCAGGGAATGTGATCATGGCCTATGCCTAACCATAGAGCCCGGGAACGAACAAGCCTTTCGAATGGGCATGCCAAGTGCTATCGGCTCAGGTCATAAGAGAGACGAGGAAACTGGAAGGAACGATTGCATGACCCGCCCGCGCCGCAGCCATCTGTTCATGCCCGGCTCCAATCCCCGTGCGCTGGAAAAGGCGCGCAATCTCGCCGCCGACGGCCTGATCCTCGATCTGGAAGACTCGGTCGCTCCCGAGGCCAAGGCGGTGGCGCGTGACGGCATCGCCGCCGCCATCGCGGCCGAGGGGTTCGGCAAGCGCGAGGTTCTGATCCGGACCAACGGCCTCGACACGCCCTGGTGGGCCGATGACGCCGCGATGGCCGCCAAGGCCTCGCCTGACGGCATTCTGGTTCCCAAAGTTTCAAGCCTCGAAGATCTCGACACGATCGGCCGGAAGCTGGCCGAGCTCGGCGCCGCGCCAACCGTGAAGGTCTGGGCCATGATCGAGACCGCGCGCGCCGTGCTGCATGCCGAGGAGCTGGCCGCCGCCGGCCGCGATCCATCGAGCCGCCTCTCCGGTTTCGTGTTCGGCCCGAACGACATCTCGCGCGAGACGCGGATCAGGATGCTGCCTGGCCGTGCCGCGATGGTCCCGATGATCACCCATTGCATCCTGGCGACGCGGGCCCACGGCCTCGAAATCCTCGACGGCCCCTACAGCGACATCGCCAATTCCGACGGTTTCGCCACCGAATGCGCGCAAGGCCGCGATCTCGGCTTCGACGGCAAGACGCTGATCCACCCCTCCCAGATCGACGCCTGCAACGCGATCTTCACCCCGCCCGAAGAAGAAGTCGCGCGCGCCCGAAAGATCATCGCGGCGTTCGAACTGCCGGAGAATGCCTCGCGCGGCGCGATCCGGCTCGATGGTGCGATGGTGGAACGTCTGCACGCCGACATGGCCCGCCGCACGATCGAGATCGCGGACGCGATCGCGGCGATGGGGAAGGGCTGAAGGGTGCGCTCCCGTTCTGTCCTGCTCGATCTCGACGGAACGCTGGTCGATTCGCAACCGGGCATTGCCACGAGCTGCCTGGCTGCGTTGCGGACGCTCGGTCATGAGCCCGACGACACGCTCGATATCAAGCGCTTCATTGGACCGCCGCTTGAAGACGTATTGCGGGCGTTGCTTGCCGCATACGGCGACGACCGGATCGACGACGCGGTCGTCGCCTATCGTCAGCACTACGGCGAAAGCGGTCTGCTCGGAAGCGAGCCCTATCCCGGAATTGGTGATGCGCTCCAGGCGATGCGGCGCGCGGAATTGCAAATCTACCTGGCGACATCGAAGCGCGAAGTCTTTGCGAGGCGAATCCTGGAGAATCTGGAGCTCGCGACGTACTTTGACGGCATTCACGGCTCGGTGCCGGGCGGAGAACTGGATCACAAGCCGGAGCTGCTCGCCCATATCCTGTCCGAGCGCAATATCTCCGCCTCGCACAGCCTCATGGTTGGCGATCGCCGCCACGACATCAATGGTGCTCACGCGGTCAAAATGCGCGGCCTCGGCGTGCTCTGGGGATATGGCAGCCGGGATGAACTTGAAATGGCCGGCGCGGATCAGCTGGTGGCAGGCCCTGCCGACCTTGCGCGCGTGGTCGTCGCGATGTTGAACAGATAGTCCCCGTCGCCAGCCATGCCGCGTCGGCGTGGCGCTTTACTGAAGCGCCTGCAGGAATGAGCAAGAGCTAGAGCATGATCCGGAAAAGTGTGCAGCGGTTTTCCGAAAGATCATGCTCAAACAATAACCTAATGCGCGATGACGATTCATCCTGATCTCATCGCGCTTTAGGGCGTCGTTTCGGCTTGGCGAGCGATGCCGTGCCATATGGCATCCTTGAGCGCGATGAATGAGGGCGGTGGAATGGTCGGCGGATCGGCAGGTCCGCTCGCCGCTCCCGGCACCAGGACGGCGACGTGGATCTCGCCATCCGTATAGTAGGGGTCGCCGCCGCCGTTTCGGCCGAACAGGGTCGGGCCTATGCCGGAGATCTGAAAGAAATTGCTGACGACGCGGGCCGCTCGCAAGTTGGCCATCAAGAGATCCCGCTCGGCATCGATGTTGGCCGCGATGTGATGGGTTACCTGTCCCGTATCGTGGCTCAGCCCGACGCCTCGGTCGAACGTCGCCGAACCGAGCCAGACTGGACGACCGTCATCACCCTTCTCGAGGGCCTGCCAGAACCGAACGTGATTCCGCCGATCTGCACTTTTCCCTGCAGGCTTCTCGAACGCGTATTGCTCCTTCTTTCCCAGATAGTAGAGCGGGCTGACCGGTGCGTCGCGATACGGTCGATCCAGTACCACGCTCCCGACGATCTCGATGCTCGATCGCAGCGTCACGGCGTCGGCCGCAGACCATCCCGCCGCGTTCATGGCGCGGACGACATCTCCGCCCTCGCCAACAAGTCCAACGTTCAGAGGGTCACCAGGGATATCGTCCGATGTCCTGGTGAGCATCGGCAACGAAGCGAGCCCCGCTTCGTGTTCGTGGTGAATCCACAGGGTGGGCACCAGAACATATGCGAGGGCTAGATAGACGAGCAACGCAAAGGCCAGCACGAAAGGCCACCGTCGCTTCCTCGTCCCGGTCATGGTCCCGGTCTTGGCGGAATTGGTCATGCGGTATCGTTCGAGCCAGTCTAAGCGACACCATACTTATCCAGCATAGTTAGTTGCAACGTCTAATGAGCATACCCTGATCAGGGCGTCGACGTTTACGATCCCCGCGTGCTCTAGGCCGACGGCCCCGTTCCGGCCGAGAAACTCATTCGTCGGTGCCCCCGGGCGATTCAACGCGGCACGAGGTCGGCGCGGTCGAGCGACTCCAGCGTCGAGGCGTTGCCGCAATAGCCGTGGTAATTCTCCGCGGCGGTGCCGTCGGCGAGATCGCGGTCGCACTGTCCCTTCTGATCGCAGAGCGAGCAGACCCGCTCCATGTCGCGCAGCAGCAGCGGCTGTGCGCGGCCGAGGCCTTCGGCGCTGATGCCGAGCTGCTCCAGCATCTTCGGCAGCTCGTCGGCGGCGTGCCGGCCGTGGCGGACCAGCTCCTCGAGATCGTCGGGCGCGATCCTGAGATCGCTGGCGATCCGGTCGAAATCGGCGCGATCGAGCTGCCGCATCTCGTTCATCTCGCGGCGATGCTTCAGCCAGCTCGCAAAGGAGTCGATGAGATCCTGGACGATGGGATAGGGCCTGGTTGCGGTGCTCATGGAAAGCTCCATTCGGACGGCGGAATTGGAGCGAGATTAGGCACAATGATGCAGGAGTGCGTTGCGCTGGATCAAACAGGATCGAGCGAGGAAAATTGCTCTCGTGCCCCGGACGCAGCGCAGCGCTTCCCTGGCGATGCGAAGCATCGTCCGGTGCAGCGGTGCGCTGCAGAGCCGGGGCCCACAGGTAGCTGGGTCCCGGCTCTGCGGAGCAGCGTTGCACGCTGCACCGCGTCCGGGACACGGAGAGAGCTACGCGAATCTCTCCGCCGCCCAGGCATACAGGCTGCCCGGAATTGGCTTCTCGCCGCCGCGGCCCTTCGGCGAGATGTGCAGGCCGATGATCTCGGGGTTGGTGACGAGGCCGAGATAGCTCGAGGGATCGAAGAACAGTTTCGGCTCGGCATGCACGGCGTAGAACGACTGTTTCGGGAGTGCATTCTGCAGTTCGCCGGTGCGTCGTGCGAGCGCGGTGAGTGCCGCGGGTCCGAAGATCGCGACGCGGATATCCGAAAGGCGGTTCGAGCCGCCGCGCAGGCGGCGCATCATGAAGGTGATGCGGTGGCGCAGCGACAGCCAGTTCGGCGTCAGCTCCTCCTGCTCCATCAGCTCTTCGAAGGCGGCAACGATGCCGTGCTCGGGCGGCAGATAGAGCACGGAATTGCCGAGCTGGCGCGGCCGCTCCCAGGCGAAGTACGGCTTTGCCGGATCGATCTCGACGGGCTTCAAGAGCAGCACGTCGGCATCGAGCCAGAGGCCGAGGCCCTTCGCCATCAGCTTCATGCGGAAGAAGTCGCTGAACTGCAGAATGGTCCAGTCGCGCCAGCTGCCGTCCGGCTGCGGCGGCCGCAGCCGTTCGGAGAACGCGTGCGGCAGGATCGCCTCGGCCTCGGCATTCGCAATGCCCGCCGGCAGGCCGGGAATGGGGTCGAAGCTGTAGACCGTGACCTTGTGGCCGACAGCGAGCTGCGAGCGCAGACAGGTCTGGCGCAGCGCGTCCATCGGGCCATGCCAGAAGGTGACGATCTCGGGCAGCATGGGCAAAGCTTAGAGCATGATCCGGAAAAGTGTGCAGCGGTTTTCCGAGAGGATCATGCTCAAAAATATAAAGGGATAAGCAGGGCAAAGAAAAAGCCCCGGCGCTTGCGGCACCGGGGCTCGAAACCGAACTTGCAATCAGGCCCAGGCGCGTTCGCGCTTGAGCTTGTCCTCATAGGAGTCGATCGAAGCCTTCTTCTCCATGGTGAGGCCGATGTCGTCGAGACCGTTGATCAGGCAGTGCTTGCGGAACGGATCGATCTCGAACTTGACCTTGCCGCCGTCGGGACCGCGGATCTCCTGGTTCGGCAGGTCGATCGTCAGCGTCGCGTTGGCGCCGCGCTCGGCGTCGTCGAACAGCTTGTCGAGGTCTTCTTGGGCAACGCGGATCGGCAGAATGCCGTTCTTGAAGCAGTTGTTGTAGAAGATGTCGCCGAACGAGGTCGAGATCACGCAGCGGATGCCGAAATCGAGCAGTGCCCAGGGCGCGTGCTCGCGGCTCGAGCCGCAGCCGAAATTGTCGCCGGCCACCAGCACCTTCGCATTGCGATAGGCGGGCTGGTTGAGGACGAAATCCGGGTTCTCGCTGCCGTCGTCCTTGTAGCGCTGCTCGGAGAAGAGCCCCTTGCCAAGACCGGTGCGTTTGATGGTCTTGAGGTACTGCTTCGGAATGATCATGTCGGTGTCGACATTGATGATCTTCAGCGGCGCCGCGACGCCTTCCAGCGTGGTGAACTTGTCCATGGTTGCGCTTTCCCGGGTGGTCTAGGAGAACAGGTGTTTATCGCGATCGGGGCAGGAATCCTAGGCCGAATAGGGCAGATCTAGCCTGCTTGGCCGGATCAAGCCACGGGGGAGGGAGCGCACCTTCAGTGCGGCAACCACCCTTCACTCCGCCCGCGCCTCAATCGCCTCCATATCGTCGTCCGACAGGCCAAAATGGTGGCCGATCTCGTGAATCAGGACATGGCGGACGATGTGGCCGAGGCTTTCGTCGTGCTCGGCCCAATAGTCCAGGATCGGCCGGCGGTAGAGCCAGACCATGTTGGGCAGCCGCGCCACGTCGCCAAGGCTCTGCTGCGGCAGGCCGACGCCCTGGAACAGGCCGAGCAGGTCGAACTCGCTCTCGCACTCCATCTCGTCGAGGACCTCGTCGGTCGGGAAGTCGTCGACGCGGACGATCACGCCCTCGCAGAGCTTGCGAAATTCGGCCGGCAGGCGCTCGAACACGTCATGAGCCATCGCTTCCATCTCGGCCAGCGAGGGCGCTTTCAATTTCGTCCACATGCGACCCTCATACCGCGGGTTCCGCGGCGATGCATCCCGCATTATAAACGCGGCGAGGTTGACGGGCGCCGCCAAAACGGGGAGCGTGGGGCCGTCAATGGGACGTTTCAGGCGGGCGGAAAAATGCGAGCGAAAACAGCGCTGACTCTACTGTGCATGGGGTTGTTTTCGCAGTTTTGCGTCGGCGCCGAGGCCCAGACCGCCGGCCCCGAGATTCGCCTCGCCCAGGCGGTTCCGCCTGACGACATGCCCCAGCCGCGGAAGCGGCCGCCGGCGCGCTTGCGCGTCACGCCCTATTACAGCCCGGACGGCGTCTATCCCCGCTACAATCCCGGTCCCGACGCCCTCCGCGTGTGCAACGCCACGTATGTGCAGGAGTACCGGCCGAGCGGCACCGTGATCGTGCCGCGCGTGAGCTGCTACTGGCGCCGGGGCTGACCGGTTCAATGCCCCGCGCCAGCCAACAGCGCGTCGGCCTCGTGAGGGTCGTGATGGCGAGATGGATTGCATTGGCTATTGCCGTCGCACTTGCCGCCGGCCTGCCTCGTGCTTCCACTGCGCAACGGGTGACGATACCGGAGGCCTCGGCGGGGATCGCTGTTTTCGATGCGCGACGACACGTGCGAACCCACGACATGGCGCGGCCTGCTGCACGCCGCGATCCACGCTACTACGCGCGGCCCGTCCACTACCGTCCCTATCCCTACGGCGTGCCGGCCCCGTTCGTGTTCAGCTACGGGCCGTTCTGGTGATCCGCTAGCCGGGTGCAAATCCCCTGACCAGCAGCACCGTCGCTTGCGCACCCGCCTTGCGGTCGCGCGAGATCTCTTCGTAGTCGGGCGAGTTCGAGAAGGCGAGGAACGCGGCCTCGTCGGGAAACGACATCATGACAAGCTTGTCATGCGGCCATGCGCCTTCGAGCACGCGCGGATGTTCGTCGGCGGCGAGCAGCCGTCCGTTGTACTTTCTGAACACGTCGAAGAACTGCGCCTGATAGCGGTCATAGGCCGCGCGGTCCGTCATCTTCAATTGCGCAATGGCGTAGACAGTCATCTGCAAAATTCCTTCCGTCGCAAAATTCCTTCCGTCGCGGCACGGCGTCGCATCACGGAGCCCGGTGTTCGTTCATTCATGGCGCGTTCACATCGGTGTCCGCAATTTAATCCCGGGAGCGACCGTAATTGAACAGCAATGGCGCGGCCGAGACGTCGCGTCGCAGCTCTGCTGTCCAGCTTCAGGGAGGATTCCATGCTGAGGATGTTGGGGCTCGGGACAAGCCCGATGCGCTTGTTCGGGATCGCGGCCGCCGCAACGTTGATGCTGTCGGCCGGCACCGCGCGTCGTGCTGAAGCGCTGAGCTTGATCAATCCGGCGACGTCACCCGCAACGAAGGCCGCGACCGCCGATCTCGTCACGCAGGTTCGTTACGGCGGCGGGCACGGCGGACATGGTGGCGGCGGGCATTTTCACGGCGGAGGTTTCCGCGGTGGCGGCTTCCATGGCGGCGGACATATCGGCGGTTTCCGCGGCGGTGGCTTTCATGGCGGCGGCTTCCGCGCCGCGCCGGCCTTTCACCACAGCCATGTCGGCGGCTATCGCTATGGCGGCGTTCGCCACAGCGGATATGGCGGCTACCACCGGCACTGGGGTTATCATCGTCCCCATTACGGCTATCGTCACTTCCATCGGCGCTATTATTACGGCGGCTATTATCCCTACTACAACTATCCGCGCCGCTGCCGGATCATCTGGACCTATTACGGCCCGCGCCGCGTCTGCCGCTGGCACTATCCGTATCGTTATTGGTGATGTGAACTATTCGAACAGCGTCATGGCCGGGCTTGTCCCGGCCATCCACGTCTTCGGTGCGAGCAAAGTTCGTGGATGCCCGGGACAAGCCCGGGCATGACGGAGAATGCGGCTAAAGCCAATCCTTCAGCTTCCACGACGAAGCTTTCCACCGCATCAGATTCTCGATCTTCCACTGCTTGAACATCGCCGGCGGCCAGCGGCTGAGCTTGGAGGTCTCCTCCACCTCCGGCTTGGCGACGATGCGCAGCGGCGCTGCGCGCCGCCGGTGCTGGCGCGTGGCCTCGCTGATCAGGTCGACATATTCCGGCTTGTTGGCCATGACGCGTCCTCGCAAAACCGTCGCGAGGACGCAGTGTCGTTGCGGGCGATTAATGGCGGTTTGCCGCGATCGCTACAATTGCAGGAACCGGCCTACCGCCAGTCCCTGACGTCGACGAAGTGACCCGCGATCGCTGCGGCCGCCGCCATTGCCGGCGACACCAGATGGGTGCGGCCCTTGAAGCCCTGGCGGCCCTCGAAATTGCGGTTCGAGGTCGAGGCACAGCGCTCTTCCGGCTTCAGCTTGTCCGGGTTCATGGCGAGGCACATCGAGCAGCCCGGCTCGCGCCATTCGAAGCCGGCCTTGATGAAGATCTTGTCGAGGCCCTCGGCTTCGGCCTGCTCCTTCACGATGCCGGAGCCCGGCACGACCATGGCGTTGACGGTGCCTGCAACCTGCTTGCCTTCCGCGATCTTGGCGGCTGCGCGAAGATCCTCGATGCGGCCGTTGGTGCAGGAGCCAATGAAGACGCGGTCGAGCTTGATGTCGGTGATCTTCGTCCCTGCGGTCAGGCCCATGTATTTCAGGGCGCGATGCTTGGAGATGCGCTTGGCCTCGTCCGCGATCTTGTCGGGGTCGGGCACGATGCCGGTCACCGAGATCACGTCTTCAGGCGAAGTGCCCCAGGTCACGATCGGCGGCAGCTTGGCCGCGTCGAGCCGCAGCTCGTGGTCGAAATGCGCACCTTCGTCGGAGCGCAAGCCCTCCCAATAGCGCATCGCTGCGTCCCAGGCCGCGCCCTTCGGCGACTTCGGACGGCCGCGCAGGAAGTCGAACGCCTTCTGGTCGGGCGCAACCAGGCCGGCGCGGGCGCCGCCTTCGATCGACATGTTGCAGACCGTCATGCGGCCTTCCATCGAGAGCGCGCGGATAGCCTCGCCGGCATATTCCAGCACGTAGCCGGTGCCGCCCGCGGTGCCGATCTCGCCGATGATGGCGAGGATGATATCCTTGCCCGTCACGCCCTCCGGCAATTTGCCGTCGACGGTGACGCGCATGTTCTTCGCCTTCTTCTGGATCAGCGTCTGCGTCGCCAGCACGTGCTCGACCTCGCTCGTGCCGATGCCGTGCGCGAGCGCGCCGAACGCGCCATGCGTCGAGGTGTGGCTGTCACCGCAGACGATGGTGGTGCCGGGCAGCGTGAAGCCCTGCTCGGGACCGATGACGTGGACGATGCCCTGGCGCTTGTCGAACTCGTTGTAATATTCGATGCCGAATTCCTTGGCGTTCTCGGCCAGCGCCTTGATCTGCTCGATGCTTTCAGGATCGGGATTCGGCTTGGTGCGGTCGGTGGTCGGCACGTTGTGGTCGACGACGGCGAGCGTCTTCTCGGGCGCATGCACCTTGCGTCCCGTCGCGCGCAGGCCTTCGAACGCCTGCGGCGAGGTCACCTCGTGCACCAGATGGCGGTCGATGTAGAGCAGGCAGGTGCCGTCGTCGGCTTCGTGCACCAGATGGTCGTTCCAGATCTTGTCGTACAGGGTGGTCGGCTTGGACATGAGCTTAAGCTCCGAAGAATGTTGTGTAGACGGATATGCGCGGATAGCGCGCGGGCAACAAAATCGTCAGCGCAGCCTTTCAGGCTGCGCGCGTAAGCTCTGACGTTGCCGAGGTCGCGAAGCGTCCGAAGAACCGGCCAGGCAGCCGCGAGCGATCGTCGATGACGATGCGCTGGACGGGGGCGAAGCTGGTCAGATCTGGAAACATTCCAAGAATATATAGCAGGCCGAATTGGAAGCGCGAGAGCTTTGACGCGCACGGCTGACGCAACAAAAAAGCGCGGAGCCGAGCCCCGCGCTTTCGAAAGACTTGCCTGGTGGGCGAAGCTTACTCGCCGACGGCAGCCTGACGGTCCTGCTTCTCGACGATGCGGGCCGACTTGCCGCGGAGATTGCGGAGGTAATAGAGCTTGGCGCGACGCACCTTGCCGCGGCGCACCACCTTGATCGAGTCGATCATCGGCGACATCACGGGGAACACGCGCTCCACGCCCTCGCCATAGGAGATCTTGCGGACAGTGAAGCTTTCGTTGAGGCCGCCGCCGGAACGGCCGATGCAGACGCCCTCATAGGCCTGCACGCGGGTGCGGTCGCCTTCGACCACCTTCACGTTGACGATCACGGTGTCGCCCGGGCCGAATTCCGGGATGTTCTTGCCGGCGGACAGCTTGTCGAATTGCTCTTGCTCGAGCTGCTTGATCAGGTTCATGGGTAAATCTCCATCGGCGCGCCCAGCCCTGGAAACGGGGGGCTGCGCAAAATTCGTCTATCCAGCCATTGCGGATTTGGCCGCTCCTATAAGGCAAGCCGGAGCGTTTGTCACCCGTCTGTCTTGTTTTTTGGCGTTTTTTGGCGGCCGGCCCGATTCGGGACATTGGCCTGTACTTTCGCCCACAAATCCGGCCGCCGGGCCGCCGTCAGGGCCTCGGATTGCGCCCGCCGCCAGCTGGCAACCTTGGCGTGGTCGCCGGAGGTCAGGATATCGGGGATCGGAACCCCCTCGAACAGCTGCGGGCGGGTGTATTGGGGGTATTCGAGCAGCCCGTCCGAAAAACTCTCGTCGGTTCCCGAGGCCTCCTTGCCCATCACGCCCGGCAGCAGCCGGACGCAGGCGTCAATCAGGGCGAGGGCGGCGATTTCGCCGCCCGAGAGCACGTAATCGCCGATCGAGACTTCCTCCAGGCCGCGCCCGTCGATCACCCGCTGGTCCACCCCCTCGAACCGCCCGCAGACGATCAGCGGGCCGGGGCCCCGGGCGAGCTCGACGACACGGGCCTGGGTCAGCGGCCGACCCCGGGGGCTCATGAGCAGGCGCGGCCGCTCAGGGGCGATCCCGGCTGCATCGATCGCGGCCGCCAGAACATCCGCCCGCAGCACCATGCCCGGCCCGCCACCGGCCGGGGTGTCGTCGACGCTGCGATGGCGGTCGGTTGCGGAGGCCCGGATGTCCCGCGCCTCGATCTCCCACAGCCCGCCAGCCAGCGCCCGGCCGGCCAGGCTCACGCCGAGCGGCCCCGGAAACATCTCCGGAAACAGCGTCAGCACCGTCGCGCGCCAGGGGGAGGGGGGTGTCATCGGATCTCAGTTCTCGTCGTCCCGGACAAGCGCGCCTCAAGCGCGCGCAGATCCGGGACCCATAACCACTGCAGCCAGTTTTGCGATGGCTGGAGCAATCAGCTTAGCCAAAATTGTAGTCGATGGTTATGGGTCCCCGCCTTCGCGGGGACGACTCGTGGAGGAAGCATCGCGCTCCTCGCCCTCGATCTCCTGCGGCAGCGCGATCACGACACGGCCGCCTTTGAGATCGACCTCCGGCACCACCGCATTCGAGAACGGCAGCAGCATCGTCGGGCCCTTGAGGGGCGCGAGCTCGATGATGTCGCCGGCGCCGAAATTATGGATCGCGAGCACGCGGCCGAGCGGCTCGCCATCGGTGGTGACGGCGGCGAGCCCGATCAGATCGGTGTGGTAATATTCGTCCTCGTCCGTCGCGGGCAGTTTTTCGCGGGGGACGTAGAGCTCGATGCCGTTGAGGCGCTCGGCCTCATCGCGGGTCGCGACACCCTTGAATGTCGCGACCAGATGATCTTTGGCCTCGCGCACCGTTGCGACCTCGAACTGGCGCTTGCCGTCCTTGGCGAGGAGCGGACCGTAGCGCCTGACGGCGAAGGGATCTTCGGTGAAGGTCCATAGCTTGACCGCACCGCGCACACCATGCGCGGCGCCGATCCGCGCGACGCAGACCAGCGCCGACATGATCTAGCCTTAGCCCTTCGCGGCGGCTTCGGCCTGCGCCTTGCGCTCCTTGCGCGGCACGGCCTTCTGCGGATTGTTGCGCGCTTCGCGCTTCTTGACGCCGGCGGCATCGAGGAAACGCGCCACGCGGTCCGACGGCTGCGCGCCCTTGGCGACCCAGGCCTTCACCTTCTCCAGGTCGAGCTTGAGGCGCGCCTCGTTGTCCTTCGGCAGCAGCGGATTGAAATAGCCGAGACGCTCGATGAAGCGGCCGTCGCGCGGAAAGCGCGAGTCGGCGACGACGACGTGATAGACGGGACGCTTCTTGGTGCCTGCGCGGGCGAGGCGGATAACGACGGACATGTTGGTCTCCTGAGTGTTCGTAAAATGAAAGATATGGCTCGTCATTCCGGGGCGCGCCGTCAGGCGCGAACCCGGAATCCATTTCTCCGCGTATCTGCGGCCCGATGGATTCCGGGTTCACGCTTCGCGTGCCCCGGAATGACGAGGGGAGAGTGTGCCCTCACTTCTTCTTCCCCAGTCCGGGGAAGCCGCCGAGCCCGGGCAGGGTCGGCTTGTTGCTGAGGCCCGTGAGCCCCGGCACATTGGGTAGGCCCTGGCGCAGACCCGCGGGCAGATCCTTCGGCAAATTCGGCAGGCCTTGTCCGCCGCCGCCCTGCATCTTCTCCTGCAGCGCCTTCATCTCTTCCGGCGAGGGCGGCTTCATGCCGCCGCCGAAGCCCATCGCCTGCGCGATGCCGGCGAGCGGGCCGCGCTTGCCCGAGCCCATGGCCTTCATCATGTCGGCCATGTTCCGGTGCATCTTCAGCAGCTTGTTGACGTGCTCGACGCTCTGGCCGCTGCCGGCCGCGATGCGCTTCTTGCGGCTGGCCTTGAGCAGATCGGGATGACGGCGCTCGTCGCGGGTCATGGAATCGATGATCGCGACCTGGCGCTTCAAAATCTTGTCGTCGATGCCGGCCGCCGCGATCTGGTTCTTCATCTTGGAGATGCCGGGCATCATGCCCATCAGCCCGCTGATGCCGCCCATGTTGGACATCTGCAACAGCTGCTCGCGCATGTCGTTGAGGTCGAACTGACCCTTGCGCATGCGCTCGGCGGTGCGCGCGGCCTTCTCCGCGTCGATATTGGCGGCGGCGCGCTCGACCAGCGAGACCACGTCGCCCATGCCGAGGATGCGGCCGGCGATACGGTCGGGGTGGAAATCCTCCAGCGCGTCGGTCTTTTCACCGGTGCCGATCAGCTTGATCGGCTTGCCGGTGACGGCGCGCATCGACAGCGCGGCGCCGCCGCGGCCGTCGCCGTCAACTCGTGTGAGCACGATGCCGGTGAGCCCGACACGCTGATCGAACGAGCGCGCGAGGTTCACGGCGTCCTGGCCGGTGAGCGAGTCCGCGACCAGCAGCACTTCATGCGGATTGGCCGCCGCTTTGATCGCGGCCGCTTCCGCCATCATCTCTTCGTCGAGCGTGGTGCGGCCGGCGGTATCGAGCAGCACGATGTCGTAGCCGCCGAGCTTGCCGGCTTCCAGCGCGCGCTTGGCAATCTGCGGCGGCTGCTGGCCCGCCACGATCGGCAGGGTCGGAATGTCGAGGTCGCGGCCGAGCACGGCCAGCTGCTCCATCGCCGCCGGGCGATAGACGTCGAGCGAGGCCATCAGCACCTTGCGCTTGTCGCGCTGGACCAGGCGGCGGGCGAGCTTTGCGGTGGTTGTGGTCTTGCCGGAGCCTTGCAGACCGACCATCATGATCGGCACCGGCGGCACGGCATTGACGTCGATGGTCTGGCTTTCGGCGCCGAGCGTGTTGATCAGCTCGTCATGGACGATCTTGACCACCATCTGGCCGGGGGTGACCGACTTGACGACGGTGGCGCCGATCGCCTGCTCGCGCACGCGCTCGGTGAAGCTGCGCACCACCTCCAGCGCGACGTCGGCCTCCAGCAGCGCCCGGCGCACCTCGCGCATCGCGGCATCGACGTCCTTTTCGGTCAGCGCACCGCGCCCCGTCAGACGATCGAGAATGCCACCAAGCCGTTCCGACAGATTGTCGAACAATGCCGTTGTCCTGTTGCTGTCCCCGGTAAGGGGCGCCGCTACTGTCCGCTGTCATGCCCCGGCTTGACCGGGGCATCCAGTACGCCGCGGCTTCTCGGCCCTGGCCGATGCGCCTCTGGGATACTGGATCCCCCGCCTTCGCGGGGGATGACCGTGAATGTGCCTTGGCGCATTGCCCCAAGACGAAAGTCCAAACACCTTTGCGCCCGAGGGCGCATAGCGCTGTCGGGCGTTCACCTCCGGCCTCCAGGGCCGGTCGGCGGGTCGAAAAGAAAGCCTTTCCGAGAAAGTGGCGGGGTTAAACGCCGCTCCCGCCCGAAAGTCAAGGAAAGTTAGGGTGGCGGGGTGCCTCTGGTAAGGCAAGATACTGAAAATGTGACATTTTCGGCGACGGGTTCCTTTTTTGCCAGCCCCGCCCATATAGCCGGTGATGGGTTACCGACCCGGCGGCCCCCGGACGCCCGCTTTGCCGATCACCGGCCCCCGCCTTTTCGGACTGCTCCCTCTGGATGTCCCGCATGAAAACCTATGACGGCCCCGCCTCCGGTCATTTCAACGGCCGGCACTTCTTCGACCCCGACGGCGCGCCGCCGAAATCGCTTCGTGAGGTGTTGCGCTGGCAGTTCGACGGCAAGCGGCAGCGCGCGAAATGGCCGGCGTGGGCGCCGAGTCCCCATGCCGACATCCCGCCGGAGCGGGTCGATGGCGGCAAGGTGCGGCTCTCCTTCGTCGGTCACGCCAGCTGGCTGATCCAGGCCGGCGGTCTCAACATCCTGATCGATCCCGTCTGGTCGATGCGGGTCTCGCCGGTCGCCTGGGCTGGGCCGAAGCGGCACAACGATCCCGGCATCGCCTTCGAGAAGCTGCCGCAGATCGATGTCGTGCTGGTCTCGCACGGGCATTACGATCATCTCGATATCGCGACGCTGTCGCGGCTCACCAAGAATTTCGCCCCGCGCGTCGTCACCCCGCTCGGCAATGACGTCACGATGCGCGGCGCCGATCCCACCATCAAGGTCGAGGCCTTCGACTGGCACGATCGTGTCGAGCTCGGCGGCGGCATCGCCGTGCATCTGGTGCCGACAAGGCATTGGACCGCGCGCAGCCTGTTCGATCGCAACAAGGCGCTGTGGGCGAGCTTCGTGCTGGAGACGCCGGCCGGGAAAATCTACGTGGTCTGCGATTCCGGCTATGGCGACGGCCGGCACTTTCGCCGCGTCGCCGAGAAGCACGGCAAGCTGCGTCTGGCGATCCTCCCCATCGGCGCCTACGAGCCGCGCTGGTTCATGCGCGACCAGCATATGAATCCGGAAGACGCGGTGAAGGCGCTGGCCGACTGCGGCGCGGAGCAAGCGCTCGGGCATCACCACGGCACGTTCCAGCTGACGGACGAAGCAATCGACGCGCCAGCCAAGGCGCTGGTCGAAGCGCTCGATGCAGCGAGGATCCCGCAGGAAAGATTCGTGGCGATGATGCCGGGGCAGGTGGTGGAGATTTAGCTCTCGCCACGCAAATAAACTCGTCGTCCCGGACAAGCGCGCCCTAAGCGCGCGCCGATCCGGGACCCATAGCCACAGGGAGATGTTTGGCGAAGACTCGGAGTTACCGGCTTCGCGCGACAACCACTTCTTGTGGTTATAGGTCCCGGATCAGCGCGCGCTTGAGGCGCGCTTGTCCGGGACGACAGTTGTGGGTGCCGCGGCAGTGTGCCTCTTGCGCCTTACTGCCCCGCCTTAATCGCCCAGCTCACATTCACCGTCACCGACAGCGTTTCCTCGCCCGGCGCGACTGCGGCCGGCGCAGCCATCGGAGCCGTCGCCATCCGCGCCTTGAACAGCGGCACCGGCGCGCCGCCTTCGGCGACGCTGAGCGGTGCGCCCAGCGTGACGCCGGTGGCCTTGGCGTAGATCTCCGCCTTGCGGCGGGCGTCCGCGACTGCTTGCTCGCGCGCATCGTCGAGCAGTTTTGAGGCCTGCGTCACCTCGAAGGAGATATTGCCGATGTCGTTGGCGCCGGCGCTGACCAGGGTGTCGATGATGGCAGCCACCTTGGTCACGTCGCGGATCTTCACGGTGACGCGGTTGGAGGCACGGAAGCCTGTTACGGGCGAAGCGCCGGTGGACTTGTTCTGGCCGTATTGCGGCTGCAGCGACAGGCGCGAGGTCTGGTAATCCTTCTCGGCGATCCCTGCGCCCTTCAGCGCCAGCAGCACCTTGCCCATCGCGGCATTGTTGGCATCGGAGGCTTCCTTCGCCGTCTTGGCGTCGTTGGCGACGCCGGCATCGATTTGTGCGAGATCGGGCGCCACGGAAACGGTAGCTTCTCCGCTTACCGTGATGGCGGACGGAAAATCGTCGGCGCGTGCGGGCGCCGTCAACAGGGCGGTGGCGAAAACGGCGGCAAGGGACGTAACGAGTACGGCAGGCTTTTTCATCAGTCTCACTTCAGCGGCACGAAAACGTTGATCACGAGCTTGTCCTCGACCGTCTTCAGGGGATCGGTGAGGTACTCCTCGATGAAGGTGTCCTTGGCTTCAAGCCTCTTGTCGTCGAGGTGATTGGTGATCGCCTCATAGGTGTTGTCCATGTTGTCGTAGGAGCCGCGATGGACGAATTTCAGCGCCTTGCCTTCGGGCGATTTGCCGATGCTCATGTCCTTGGGCAGGTTCTTCGGGTCCTGCTCGACCGGGATCTCGGCGAGGAAAGTGAAGCCGGTGTCGTCGGTCGAGGTGTAGACGATCATCGAATTGCCTGACGGCTTGATGCCCTGCTTGTCCAGCAGCGTGTTCAGGGCCTTGAAGGCGTCGATCAGCGTGTCGAAGGCCGAGTCCCAATTGGCAGTGCCCTTGACCATCACGACCTTCCTGGCCTCGAGCGTGGTCTCGAGGCCAAAGGGATCCGCAGTCTGCACCGGGGCTGGAGTGGCGGCCGCGGCGGGCGGTGGGGCCGTCGGGGCGGGCGACGGTGACGCGCTCGCTGCGGGCGATGGTGTCGCCGTTGCGGAAGGCGAGGCGCTGGCCGCCGGCGACGGGCTCGCCGCCACGGGTGCTGGCGAGGCGCTTGCGGCCGGGGAGGGCGAGGCCGATGGCGCAGGCGAGGGGCTCGCCGATGCGGCCGGCGCTGGGCTCTGTGTCTGTGCCAGAACCTCGGGCAAGCCAAGCGACAAGGCCGCTGCCGGGATCAGCGCGGCCAGAGCGAGACGACGAAACCTAATCATTCTAATCTCCCCAAGGCCTTGATCCACCAAGGCCCTATTTCATCAAGGCCTTACCCACCAAGGCCTCAACCCGGCCGCGCGTCCCGGTTCGCGCGAACCGCGTCGTTCTAACACGCGAGCGCCGAATTCGTCCCATGACAGATGCGTCATGGCAGGCACCTTGGCAGATGTCCTGCTCGCAGTGGCAAATCACTGGCCAAGCGGCCAAGGATCGCCATATAAGGCAGGCGAAATTCGGGAATTTTCATGAGCGCGCTGGCCAACCACGCATTTGCCAAGATGAACGGCATCGGCAACGAGATCGTCGTTGTCGACATGCGCGATTCCGCAGGCCGGGTCACGCCGGACGACGCCCGCGCCGTGGCGTCCGCGCAAGGCGGCGTGGCTTACGACCAGCTCATGGTGCTGCAGAAGCCCCGGCTCGACGGCACCGAGGCCTTCATCAGCATCTACAACAATGACGGCTCCGAAGCCGGCGCCTGCGGCAACGGCATGCGCTGCGTCGTGCGCCGCATCTTCGAGAAGACCGGGCAAGCCACCGCGACCTTCGAGACCGCCGCCGGCCTGCTCAATGCCTGGCAGGGTCCAGCGGCCGACCTCTACACCGTCGACATGGGCGCGCCGAAGTTCGGCTGGCAGGACATTCCGCTGGCGGAAGAGTTTCGCGATACCCGCTACATCGAGTTGCAGATCGGGCCGATCGACAATCCGATCCTGCATTCGCCCTCCGTGGTGAGCATGGGCAATCCGCATGCGGTGTTCTGGGTCGAGGACGTCAACGCCTACGATCTCGGTCGCTTCGGTCCGCTGCTGGAAAACCATCCGATCTTCCCCGAGCGCGCCAACATCACCCTCGCCCACATCGTCGATCCCCAGCACATCACGATCCGCACCTGGGAGCGCGGTGCCGGCCTGACCAAGGCGTGCGGTTCGGCGGCCTGTGCCACGGCCGTCGCCGCCGCGCGGCTGAAGCGTGCCGAGCGCAAGGTCGAGATCACTTTGCCCGGCGGCAAGCTCGGCATCGAATGGCGCGAGCGCGACGATCACGTGCTGATGACGGGCACCGCGACCTTCGAATATGAGGGCCAGTTCGATCCGGCGCTGTTCGCGCCGGTGGCCTGATGGCTGTCGACATCGTCACCTTCGGCTGCCGCCTCAACGCCTTCGAGGCCGAGGTGATCCGCAGCAAAGCGGAGGGCGCGGGGCTCGTAGACACCATCGTCATCAACAGCTGTGCCGTCACCAACGAGGCGGTGGCGCAGGCGCGTCAGTCGATCCGCAAGCTGAAGCGCGAGCGGCCCGAGGCGCGTATCGTCGTCACCGGCTGCGCCGCGCAGACGCAAGCCGCCATGTTCGCCGACATGGCCGAGGTCGATCGCGTCGTCGGCAATGACGACAAGATGCGCGCCGAAGCGTGGCGCGAGGCCCGCGACGCATTTGCCATCGGCGCCAGCGAGAAGATCGCCGTCAGCGACATCATGGCTGTCAAGGAGATGGCGCCGCATCTCGTCGACGGCTATGCCAGCGGCCTGCCGCGCGTGTTCGTGCAGGTGCAGAACGGCTGCGATCATCGCTGCACCTTCTGCATCATCCCGTTCGGCCGCGGCAATTCGCGCTCGGTGCCGATCGGCGCAGTGGTCGAGCAGGTGCGCGCGCTGGCCGAGCGCGGCCATGCCGAGATCGTGCTGACCGGCGTCGATCTCACCAGCTATGGCGCTGACCTGCCCGGCGCGCCGAAGCTCGGCATGCTGACGAAGCAGATTTTGCGGCACGTGCCGGAGCTGAAGCGCCTGCGCATCTCCTCGATCGATTCGATCGAGGCGGATCGCGACCTGCTCGATGCCATCGCCGACGATTCGCGCCTGATGCCGCATCTGCACCTGTCGCTGCAGTCAGGCGACGACATGATCCTGAAGCGCATGAAACGGCGGCATTCGCGCAATGACGCCATCGCGTTCTGTAATCAGGTGCGCCGCCTGCGTCCCGATATCGCCTTCGGCGCCGACATCATCGCGGGCTTCCCGACCGAGAGCGAGGAGATGTTTTCGCGCTCGCTCGACCTCGTCGAGGAATGTGGCCTGACGTTCCTCCACGTCTTTCCCTATTCCCCGCGCCCCGGCACGCCGGCCGCGCGGATGCCGCAGGTTGCGGGGCCGGAGATCAAGGCGCGTGCGAAAAGGCTGCGGGCGGTTGGCGAAGCGGCATTGCGGCGGCGCCTGCAAGCGGAGATCGGCGCGACGCGTGAAGTACTGATCGAGAGTGAGGGGCAGGGGCGCACGGAGCACTATCTGCCGGTAGCGATTGCCGGCGAGCAGGTGGGCAGCGTGGTGCCACTGACGATTGCCGGCAGTGACGGCGAGCGGCTCACCACATAAATCAGTGTCGTCGCCCGGCTTGACCGGGCGACCCAGTACGCCGCGGCTTCTCGGTTCAATCTCCGCCGTCTCTGGAATACTGGATTGCCCGCTTTCGCGGGCAATGACAGCGGAGTGTGGGACGAGCAGCAAGCGACCTACAACGCCCGCACCTGCCAGAACCGCAGCGTCCGCTTTGCGTTCTCCGTCGTCATTCTCGCAAAATGACCCTGCGCCCTGGCGATGTCCGCCGGCTTCATCGCGCCTGTCGCAAAACGGCTTTCGAGCACGGCCACAGTCGTCTCCCAGCTGAGCTGTGCGGCCTTGCACGGCACCAGCAGACCGTCCTCGCGCAGACTCTGCATCAGCGGACGAATCACCTCGACGGTCGACCCTGATAACGCCGCCAGGGCCGCCACCGTCTCCTCATAGCGCCGCTGTCTGGCGAAGGCGAACAGCGTCGTCTCGTCGAGCCGGCCGCTCGCCTTGAGATTCGCAATCGCGCGCTTGGCACCTTCGAAATCGCGGGCGCCGGACATCTCGCGCTCGACGCCGATGGTGACGGCTGCGATCGCGCTCTGGATTTCCTCGAACAGATGCGGCGGGGCGCGCGACAGCAGGCGGGTGCGCACGGCATCCGTCGCCGAGCGCAGCAATTGGCGGCGCAGATCCGACGGCAAATCGACGCGAACACCGACGCTCACGGCGAGCTCCGGATCGGATTCGGCCTGCCCGACGATGATGGCAAATCCGCCTCCGGACACGCGCGCGCCGGGATTGGCGGCGAGCCGCCGGCTGACGCTGGGATACCGCCGCGCCAGCAGCGCGTCGGTGACGATCTCCTTCAGCCACCAGCGGCCGGCGACCGCGAGCAGATGCGGCTCGCTTTTGCTGGAGGCGATCTTCAGCAGCTCGCCGTCGTCGAGGCGCGCGGATTCCTGCAGCACGGGGCCGGCGATGCGGATCTCGTCATTGTTGGCGAGGCGGCGCATCACGGAGGGCGGCGCCTGCGCGATCGGCGCCAGCTGCGCGCTGATCTCGGCCAGCGCCACGCGCGCGCCCATGTCGGCGATCGCGCGCAGCTCGATGGTGCCGATCAGCCGCTCGAGCACGTCGTCGAACAGCGCGATCTGCTCGTCGTCAAAGCTGCCGGCGGAAGACAGAAACAGCTCGGTGACGCGCCGGGCCGTCTCCAGCCCCTTTTCCGGCGAGCCTGCCCGAATCGCGGATTCGACCTCGTCGATGATCGATAGCCCGGCCTTGGTCATCACGCGCGGCTCGTCCAGAGCGGTTACGGGAGCTTGTTCTAAGCAACCGCTATCATTAGAGGCGAGCGCTGAAGGTTTCGTAAACCATGCCCGGATCGGGCAAAGACGGCGCCTACTCCCCGTTCCAGCCGCAGGCGCGGAGCTTCTCATGCATATGGGGCGGGGCCGGGGCCACCACGCGGACCGGCTCCTTGTTCCGGGAGATCGGCACCACGATCTCGCGGGAATGCAGGTGCAGCTTCGGCTCGCCGAAGCGCGGGCCGTTGCCGTAAATGTTATCGCCGAAGATCGGCCAGCCGCTCGCGGCCGAATGCACCCGCAATTGATGGGTCCGGCCGGTGACGGGTTCCATGGCGAGCCAGGTGAAGCCGTCACCCCGGCCCATCACCTTCCAGTTGGTGATCGCTTTCTGCCCATCCGGGTCGGGCTTCTGCCACCAGCCGCGCTCGGCATTGAGCCGGCCGAGCGGCATGTCGATGGTACCTTGGTCCTCGGTGGGGCCGCCCTCGACCACGGTCCAGTAGGTCTTGCCGATCTTGCCGTGCTTGAAGAGGAGGCCGAGCGAGGCGGTGGCCTTGCGGTGGCGGCCGAGCACGAGGCACCCCGAAGTGTCCTTGTCCAGCCGGTGGGCCAGCACCGGCGGCCGCGGCAGGCCGAAGCGGAGCGCGTCGAAGGAGGCTTCCAGGTTCGGCCCGCCCTTGGGGCCGCGATGCACCGGCAGGCCGGCCGGCTTGTCGATGACCAGCATCAGCCCGTCGCGATGGAGCACGCGCGCCAGGATTTCGTCTGATGTCATTTCGGGAACATCGAGCAAGGACAACGACTTTCGGTCAAGACTTTCGTTTACAGGCCGGAACGGCTAACACGCCACCATGAACGATACCACCTCCGACACCCCCAAACTGAGCTGGTGGCGCCGCCTGTCCAACGGGCTGAAGCGCACCTCGTCCTCGCTGGGGACCGCGGTCGCCGACCTCGTCACCAAGCGCAAGCTCGACCGCGCCATGCTCGACGACATCGAGGACGTGCTGCTGCGCGCCGACCTCGGCACCTCCGTCGCGGTGCGGATCGCGGATGCCGTCGGCGCGGGTCGCTACGACAAGGCGATCTCGGCGGACGAGGTCAAGGACGTCGTCGCGACCGAGGTCGAGAAGGTGCTGGCGCCGGTGGCAAAGCCGCTCGAGATCGACACGGCCAGGAAGCCCTTCGTCATCCTCGTCGTCGGCGTCAACGGCTCCGGCAAGACCACCACCATCGGAAAGCTCTCGCAAAAATTCGCATCCGAAGGCCGCAAGGTGATGCTGGCCGCGGGCGACACGTTTCGCGCCGCCGCGATCGAGCAGCTCAAGGTCTGGGGCGAGCGGACCAGGACGCCGGTCATATCAGGCGCGCAGGGCTCGGATTCGGCCAGCCTCGCCTTCAACGCGCTCACCGCGGCGAAAGAGCAGAACATCGACGTGCTGCTGATCGACACCGCCGGGCGCCTGCAGAACAAGGCCGAGCTGATGAACGAGCTCGAAAAGGTCGTGCGCGTCATCCGCAAGGTGGATGAGACCGCGCCGCATGCGGTGCTGCTGGTGCTCGATGCCACCGTCGGCCAGAACGCGCTGTCGCAGGTCGAGGCCTTCCATCGCACCGCCGGCGTCACCGGCCTCGTGATGACCAAGCTCGACGGCACCGCGCGCGGCGGCATCCTGGTGGCGCTCGCGGAGAAATTCAAACTGCCGGTGCATTTCATCGGCGTCGGCGAAGGCGTCGACGATCTCGCGCCCTTCACCGCGCGCGATTTCGCCCGCGCCATTGCCGGAATCGAAAGCTGAAGAATGGACAAGACCCAGCCGCATCCGCTGTTCAAGCTTGCGACCGAGCTCGGTCCGCTGCTCGTGTTCTTCTTCGTCAACGCGAAGTTCAACCTGTTCGCCGCGACCGGCGCCTTCATGGTTGCGATCGTGGCGGCGATGGCCGCGTCCTATGTGGTGACGCGCCACATCCCGATCATGGCGATCGTGACGGGCGTGATCGTGCTGGTGTTCGGCACGCTGACGCTGGTGCTGCACGACGAGACCTTCATCAAGCTCAAGCCGACCATCATCTATGGCCTGTTCGCCGCGATCCTCGGCGGCGGCCTGTTGTTCGGGCGCTCCTTCATCGCCGTGATGTTCGACCAGATGTTCAACCTGACGCCGCAGGGCTGGCGCATCCTCACACTGCGCTGGGCACTGTTCTTCGCC
Organism: Bradyrhizobium sp. SZCCT0231; assembly: GCF_018130245.1. Classification (GTDB taxonomy): domain Bacteria; phylum Pseudomonadota; class Alphaproteobacteria; order Rhizobiales; family Xanthobacteraceae; genus Bradyrhizobium; species Bradyrhizobium japonicum_F. The sequence goes on along the minus strand of NZ_JAFCKP010000012.1, from coordinate 107,375 downwards.
GGCATGGCCGTGCTGAACGAGGTCATCTGGCGCACCCAGAGCACGGATTTCTGGGTGAACTTCAAGGTGTTCGGCGTCACCCCGATCACGATGATCTTCGCCGTCGCCCAGATGCCGCTGACCAAGCGCTACCACCTCGATCCGGTCTCGCTGGAGAGAAGCGAAGCCGAGGCGGGGGATGTGAGCAAGGGGTGACGGTCTCAGCTCGTCATTGCGAACTGAGACGCAGCCACACACTCAACTGTCATCGCCCGGCTTGACCGGGCGATCCAGTATTCCAGAGACGTTCGTGAGATACGGAGGGGCCGCGGCGTACTGGATGCCCCGGTCAAGCCGGGGCATGACAGCGGTGTGTGGGGCGGGCTCCTTCACTCGTACGAGAGCGCGGCATCAGCTCCCCGCCTTCAGCGCCTTCTCCATCTGCGGCATCAGCACGTTGCGCAAATTGTCCGGCGTGATCGGACCGACCAGCTTGTAGACGATGGTGCCCTCGCGCCCGACGACGAAGGTTTCCGGCACGCCATAGACGCCCCATTCGATCGAGGCGCGGCCGTTGGCGTCGACGCCGACCCGGCTGAACGGGTTGCCGTAGCGCCCGAGGAAGCGGCGTGCGTTGTCGGAGGCGTCCTTGTAGTTGATGCCGACGAGCTGGAAGCGCTTGTCCTTGGCGAGCTCGGTCAGGAGCGGCGCTTCGTCATGGCACGGCACGCACCAGGACGCCCAGACATTGACGAGACTGACCTTGCCCTTGAACGCGGCGGGATCGAGCCCCGGCACCTGCACGCCATTGTCCTGCAATCCCTCGAGCGGCGGCAGCACGGTCTGTGGTGCGGGACGACCGATCAGCGCCGAAGGAATTCGCGAGGGATCGCCACTGCCGAGCCTGAACCAGAACAGCAGCGCCAATCCAATGAAGGCGATCAGCGGCAGCACCATCAGGAAGGTGCGGCGCTGCGGCGGGACGGAGGTCGATTGATTGCTCATGACGCGTCCATCGCGCTGCGGCCCGAGCGGCGGGTGACGCCGCTACGGTCGAGCTCGCGCAGGCGCCGGGTCTGGTTGCGATAATCGAGCACGATCCAGCCGATCAGGATCACGACCACGAGCGCCGCAGCGGCATAGGACGTCACGATGAAGGATGCATAGGGACCAAGGGACATGATCATGCCGCCCCAACTTCGTTCGACGCGCTTCCTTCACGCGAGCCGGCGCTCGAAAACGCCACGCGGCTCGCCTGCATCATCTGCAGCGAGCGGACGCGGCGGCGCAGGATCTCGTTCCGCATCGCCGCCAGATGCAGCGTGACGAACAGCAGCGTGAAGGCGATCGCCATCACCAGCAGCGGAATCAGGAAGGATTTGTCGAGCGCCGAGCCGCCCATGCGCATCACCGAGGCCGGCTGGTGCAGCGTGTTCCACCAGTCGACCGAGAACTTGATGATGGGCAGGTTGATCGCGCCGACCAGGGTCAGCACCGCCGCGGCGCGCGCCGCGCGCGAGGGATCGTCGACCGCGCGCCACAGCGCCATCAGGCCGAGATACATCAGGAACAGGATCAGCACCGAGGTCAGCCGCGCGTCCCATTCCCAATAGGTGCCCCACATCGGCCGGCCCCACAGCGAGCCCGTGAGCAGCGCGAGGAAGGTGAAGGCGGCGCCGATGGGAGCAGCCGCTTTCGCCGCGACGTCGGCGAGCGGATGCCGCCACACCAGCGTGCCCAATGATGCGATGCTCATCACGCCCCACACGAACATCGACAGCCAGGCATTGGGCACGTGGATGAACATGATCTTCACGGTCGCGCCCTGCTGGTAGTCGTCGGGCGCGTAGGCGGATTGATAAAGGCCTATGGCGAGCAGGATGACGGTCGCGGCCGCGAGCCACGGCAACACCCGCGCTGTCAGCGCGAGGAACCGCGTGGGGTTGGCGAGGTCGATCAGCGTCATGGGTATTCTGATAATCACCGGGGGCCGCTCAGGCAATCAGCACGAAAGTCCGTCGCGAAAGTTGATCGGGGTCAAGGTCGGTCGAGTCCATCTCAATCGAGACCATGGCGCAGGCTCGCCGCCGCCGCGAACGGGCCGACGACGAGGCTGACCAGCGACAACGCGCAGAGGATCGAGAACGGCGCGCCGAATGTCATGGGACCGACGATCACCGCCTGCGAGGCCGCAACCCCGAAAATCAGCACGGGAATCGACAGCGGCAGCACCAGCACGGCCATCAGCAGCCCGCCGCGATGCAGCGTCACCGCCAGCGCCGCGCCGATCATGCCGGTGAAGGTCAGGGCCGGCGTGCCCGCCAGCAGCGTCAGCGCCACCGCAGCCGTAGCGACCATGTCGAGGTTGAGCAAGAGGCCGAGCACGGGGGTTGCGACAATCAGCGGCAGGCCGGCGGCCAGCCAATGCGCCAGCGCCTTGGCGGCGCAGGCGAGTTCCAGCGGCGTCCGGCTCATCGTGATCAGGTCGAGCGAGCCGTCCTCATGGTCGGCCATGAACAGCCGGTCCAGGGTCAGCAGGCTCGCCAGCAGCGCGCCGAGCCACAGGATCGCCGGTCCCAGCCGCGACAGCAGCGCCAGATCCGGCCCGATCGCGAACGGCATCAGCACCACCACGGTCAGGAAGAACAGCACCCCGATCAGCGCCCCGCCGCCGACGCGGAGCGCGATCCGGATGTCCCGGCGGATCAGGGCAGACAAGGCGGTCATGGGGGGCTCCCAGTGCGCTTCAAGGGCGGTGCGCTCCCTCCCCCGCTTGCGGGGGAGGGAGCGCAGAGTGTCGCGCCCAGCCGCTTGGAAAGCTGAGGGTGGATCGGAATCACGCCGCACCCCCGATCCGCAGCTCCCGCGAATCGACGCCGAGCGGGGCGTGGGTTGCCGCGATGATCATGCCGCCGGCGGCCAAGTGCGTGCGCATCAGGCCGGCGAACATGTCCTGGCCGGCCACGTCCAGCGCCGTGGTCGGCTCGTCCAGGAGCCAGACCGGGCGGCGCACGGTCAGCAGCCGGGCGAGCGAGAGCCGGCGGCGCTGACCGGCGGAGAGGAAGGCCGCGGGCAGGTGGGTGGCATGGTCGAGGCCGACTTTGGCGAGGCTCTCAATTGCCTCAAAACGCTCGCCGCCGAGAAAATCAGCCCAAAATGCCAGATTTTCGGCGACGCTCAGCGCCGGCTTCAGGGCATCGCGATGGCCGAGATAGTGGCACTGTTCCGGCAGGGTCAGCTCGCCATCGCCCCCGTCCAGCGCGATCGTCCCGCCGGCGGGAACCAGCAGGCCCGCGATCAGGCGCAGCAGCGAGGTCTTGCCCGATCCGTTGCGACCCATCACCGCCAGGGCTTCGCCCGAGACGGCCGCGAAATCGAGCCCGGCGAACACCTCGCGGCCGCCCCGCACGCATCTGAGCCCGTGACCTGCCAGCCGCATCTCGCCTCGTTTCAACCCGCTCACAGCCAGGCCTCAGGAAATCTTGGGGTAGCGCATGGGAATTTTTGGCTCGCGGATTGCTGCGGCACGATTGTGGCTGTGGCGGCGCGGTTAGAAAGCTTCTATAAGCCCGGAACTACTTGATGCAGCAACTCAACCTGCCCCTGCAAGCGGCCCCAGCCTGATACGCTACGGTGTTAAAATACCCTGCCGGGTATAACTAACAATTGGGATCTCCTACATGACCTCGCTCGACAGCTTCAAATGCAAAAAGACCCTCAAGGTCGGCGCCAAGACCTATGTCTATTACAGCCTGCCCACGGCCGAGAAGAATGGTCTGAAGGGAATTTCGAAACTTCCCTATTCGATGAAGGTCCTGCTCGAGAATCTGCTGCGCAACGAGGACGGCCGCTCGGTCAAGAAGGAAGACATCGTCGCGGTCTCGAAATGGCTGCGCAAGAAGTCGCTGGAGCATGAGATCGCCTTCCGCCCGGCGCGCGTCCTGATGCAGGATTTCACCGGCGTGCCGGCGGTGGTCGACCTCGCCGCGATGCGCAACGCGATGCAGAAGCTCGGCGGCGATGCCGAGAAGATCAATCCGCTGGTGCCGGTCGACCTCGTCATCGACCACTCCGTGATCGTGAACTTCTTCGGCGACAACAAGGCCTTCGGCAAGAACGTCACCGAGGAATACAAGCAGAACCAGGAGCGCTACGAGTTCCTGAAGTGGGGCCAGAAGGCGTTCTCGAACTTCTCCGTGGTGCCGCCCGGCACCGGCATCTGCCACCAGGTCAATCTCGAATATCTGGCCCAGACGGTCTGGACCAAGAAGGAGAAGATGACGGTCGGCAAGAAGACCGGCACCTTCGAGGTCGCCTATCCCGATTCGCTGGTCGGCACCGATTCCCACACCACCATGGTCAACGGTCTCGCCGTGCTCGGCTGGGGCGTCGGCGGCATCGAGGCTGAAGCCTGCATGCTCGGCCAGCCGTTGTCGATGCTGCTGCCCAATGTGGTCGGCTTCAAGCTGAAGGGTGCGCTGAAGGAAGGCGTCACTGCGACCGACCTCGTGCTGACCGTGACGCAGATGCTGCGCAAGCTCGGCGTGGTCGGCAAGTTCGTCGAGTTCTTCGGCCCCGGCCTCGATCATCTCTCGGTCGCCGACAAGGCGACCATTGCCAACATGGCGCCCGAATACGGCGCGACCTGCGGCTTCTTCCCGGTCGATGCCGCCGCGCTCGACTACCTCAAGACTTCCGGCCGTGCCTCGGCCCGCGTCGCGCTGGTGCAGGCCTATGCCAAGGCGCAAGGCCTGTTCCGCACCGCCAAGTCTCCCGACCCGGTGTTCACGGAAACGCTGACCCTCGACCTCGGCGACGTCGTGCCGTCGATGGCCGGCCCGAAGCGCCCCGAAGGCCGCATCGCGCTGCCCACCGTCGCGGACGGTTTCTCGCTCGCGCTCGCCAGCGAGTACAAGAAGGCCGAGGAGCCGGCCAAGCGCTTCCCCGTCGAAGGCAAGAACTTCGACATCGGCCATGGCGACGTCGTGATCGCCGCCATCACCTCCTGCACCAACACCTCGAATCCGAGCGTCCTGATCGGCGCCGGCCTCTTGGCGCGTAACGCCGCTGCGAAGGGCCTCAAGGCCAAGCCGTGGGTGAAGACCTCGCTCGCCCCGGGCAGCCAGGTGGTCGCGGAATATCTCGCCAATTCCGGTCTTCAGCCCTATCTCGACAAGGTCGGCTTCAACCTCGTCGGCTTCGGCTGCACCACCTGCATCGGTAATTCCGGTCCGCTGCCGGAGGAGATCTCGAAGACGATCAACGACAACGGCGTCGTCGCCGCCGCCGTGCTCTCCGGCAACCGCAACTTCGAAGGCCGCGTCTCGCCCGACGTGCAGGCCAACTACCTCGCCTCGCCGCCGCTGGTCGTCGCCTACGCGCTCGCCGGCAGCGTCACCAAGAACCTCGCCACCGAGCCGCTCGGCGAGGGCAAGGACGGCAAGCCGGTGTACCTGAAGGACATCTGGCCGACGGCCAAGGAGATCAACGCCTTCATGAAGAAGTTCGTGACCGCGTCGATCTTCAAGAAGAAGTATGCCGACGTGTTCAAGGGCGACACCAACTGGCGCAAGATCAAGACGGTCGAGAGCGAGACCTATCGCTGGAACATGTCTTCGACCTATGTGCAGAACCCGCCTTACTTCGAAGGCATGAAGAAGGAGCCGGAGCCGGTCACCGACATCGTCGAGGCGCGCATCCTCGCCATGTTCGGCGACAAGATCACCACCGACCACATCTCGCCGGCCGGTTCGATCAAGCTCACCTCGCCCGCGGGCAAATATCTCAGCGAGCACCAGGTGCGTCCGGCCGACTTCAATCAGTACGGCACGCGCCGCGGCAACCATGAAGTCATGATGCGCGGCACCTTCGCCAACATCCGCATCAAGAATTTCATGGTGAAGGGCGCGGATGGAAACATCCCCGAGGGCGGTCTGACCAAGCACTGGCCCGACGGCGAGCAGATGTCGATCTACGACGCCGCGATGAAGTACCAGGAAGAGAAGGTGCCGCTGGTGGTGTTCGCCGGTGCCGAATACGGCAACGGCTCCTCGCGCGACTGGGCCGCCAAGGGCACGCGCCTGCTCGGCGTGCGCGCCGTGATCTGCCAGAGCTTCGAGCGCATCCACCGCTCCAACCTGGTCGGCATGGGCGTGCTGCCGCTGACCTTCGAGGAAGGCACCTCCTGGCAGTCGCTGGGCCTGAAGGGCGACGAGAAGGTCACGCTGCGCGGCCTGGTCGGCGACCTCAAGCCGCGCCAGAAGCTGACCGCGGAGATCGTCTCCGGCGACGGTTCGCTGCAGCGCGTCTCGCTGCTTTGCCGCATCGATACGCTGGACGAGCTCGACTACTACCGCAACGGCGGCATCCTGCACTACGTGCTGCGCAAGCTCGCCGCGTAAGCGCGGATTTGTGAACGATGGCTCACTGCGAAGTGAGTAGAAGCCTAAATGAAGGCGGCCTATCAAAGGCCGCCTTCACGCGTTTGCGGTACGCTTCGGATGGGCCCGCCCGGCGGAAAGCCTCCCTTGGACGGTTGCCTGGACGGAGGAATGTGCCGCGCCCCGTAAGACTACGGTGACCATCAGGCGATAAGATTTCCCCTCTCACGAGCAATGGTGTGCGGCGTTCGACATGACAACAATGACGGCTACTTATCCGATTTCGCGCTGGTCTGGTGCCCTCTGGTCGGGAGCTCTCGGCATCTGTGCGATCATCGCCGTCATCCGCCCCGCCGAGGCTGAACCCCGCGCCGTTGTCGAATTGTTCACCTCGCAGGGCTGCTCGTCCTGCCCGCCCGCCGACCAGATCATCGGCGATCTCTCCAAAGATCCCTCGGTCATCGCGCTGAGCATGCCGATCGACTATTGGGACTATCTCGGCTGGAAGGACACGCTGGCCGATTCGCGCTTCTCTGCACGGCAGCGGGCCTATTCGCGCATGCGCGGCGACCGCGAAGTTTATACGCCGCAGGTGGTCGTCAACGGCTCCTCGCATGTCATCGGCAGCGACCGCGCCGGCATCGAGAGTGCAATCGGCAAGACCGACAAGGGCACCGGCGTGATGAGCGTGCCGGTGACGATGTCGCTCTCGGGCAAGCAGATCAACGTCTCGGTGGCCGCAAGCAAGGAGCCCGCGGTCTCGCGCGGCGAAGTCTGGATCTGCTCGATCGCCAGATCGGTGCCGATCGCGATCACCCGCGGCGAGAATCGCGGACAGCAGGTCACCTATCACAACGTGGTGCGCAATCTGCTCAAGGTCGGCGACTGGACCGGCCGTCCGGAAAGCTGGACGGTGCCGATCGAGAACCTCACGCGCGACGGCGTCGACGGCGCGGTGGTCTATATCCAGGACGGCAGCCGTGAGAAGCCGGGCCCGATGCTGGGCGCGGCGTACACGTCGCTGCACTGATAATTTTCTAGCGTCGCACTCTGCTCTCGACCCTCATGGTGAGGAGCGCGCCCTTGCGCGCGACGGACGATGCTGCGCATCGCCGCGAGAACCACGAAAGGCCCCGCTGATGCAGCCCGGCCTTCATCCTTCGAGACGCCGCGCGAAGAGCGCGGCCCTCAGGATGAGGGAACCAGTCTTTGCGCTGATCAGGAAGAAGGTTCGTCCCGCCGGAAACATCCCGACACAAACAAAAAAGGACCAACTTGCGTTGGCCCTCCTTGCCGTGCGTACAGACCCGATCCTGTTCGACCCCGGGGGGCTGGGGGCTGAGGAATCCGGAACCGAAAGGACCGGGTCAACGCACGTGAGTCTTTTCGCAATGCAGGGCGGCAGGCGGTTGGCGGAAAAGCGGCGAGACTAAGATTCTTGAGCACGATCCCGTGACGGTTTGCCGCGACAGAGTTCCACCATTGCGTGTGCCCTGACTCGCAGCCGATTCAATCGGTTGAACCCCTTGCGGTGCGGAACGGTTGGCGCGATCATGCAATTGTCATGAACGCGGTTCCGGGGACGGTTTTCGCGGACGCGGGTCATTGGCGTGCGATGAGGAGGCGCTTCCCATGAGCCTGATGTCGGAGGATGCCGATCCGAGCGAGCAGCGCGCGGCGGCGCGCCACGCCGCTGCGAATGGGCAGCCGAACCGGGTGACGTTCAACCGGCTCGAGTTGCATCGTATTCTCAATCTCTATGGCCGCATGGTCGCCGACGGCGAGTGGCGCGACTATGCCATCGACTTCCTGAAGGACCGCGCCGTGTTCTCGGTCTATCGCCGCGCCTCGGAAGTGCCGATCTATCGCATCGAGAAGGACCCGCGGCTCGCGCGCAAGCAGGGCATGTACAGCGTGATCTCGGCGACCGGCCTGATCCTGCGCCGCGGCCATGAGCTCGAGCGGGTGCTGCTGGCGATCGATCGCAAGCTGGCGGTGGTGTAGGCGAACCATCGGTCGTCATTCCGGGGCGCGCGCAGCGCGAACCCGGAATCCATTCCTCCACCGCCCGTGCCGCTCAATGGATTCCGGGTTCGATGCTGACGCATCGCCCCGGAATGACGGATGGAACTACTTCTCCGGCACCGTGCGCGCCCCCTCGCCGAGGTCGCGCTGCATCATCACCGTGTCCAGCCAGCGGCCGAATTTCAGCCCGACATTGGGGTGCGTGCCGATCATCTTGAAGCCGCCTTTGGTATGCACGCCGATCGAGCCGGCATTGGCGGAATCGCCGATTACCGCGATCATCTGGCGGAAGCCGCGCGCCTCGCATTCCCTGACCAGCCGTTCCAGCAGCAATGAGCCGACACCGCGGCGATGGAAGCTCGGGTCGAGATAGATCGAGTTCTCCACCGTGAAGCGATAGGCCGGCCGCGGCCGGTAGGCGCCCGCATAGGCGTAGCCGGCCACGCGCCCGTCGAGGATCGCGACGAAATAGGGATAGCCGCCGTCGACCAGCGCGCGGTAGCGGCGCGTCATCTCGGCAAGGTCGGGCGGCTCCAGCTCGAACGTCGCCGTGCCCTCGCGGACGGCCTGCTGGTAGATGGCGGTGATGGCGGGAAGGTCGGCCTCTCGCGTGGGCCTGATATCGGGTGCGGACATGGAGGGCAAAGATAGCAGGCGCGCGGAGATGAGCAACGCTGTTCCCGCATGCGTCATGGCCGGGCTTGTCCCGGCCATCCACGCCCTTCTCGCGGCACGAAGAACGTGGATGCCCGGGACAAGCCCGGGCATGACGGAGTGTGCCCCAAACAAAAACCCCGGCCTCTCGGCCGGGGTTTCGTGTCGTTCTCTCGGGTCTATCGCTTAGTCGCGCTGGCCGAGGAGCTGCAGCAGCAGCGTGAACAGGTTGATGAAGTTCAGGTACAGCGACAGCGCGCCGGTGATGGCCGCACGTTCTGCGATGTCACCGCCGGCCGAAGCGTAGCCGTAGATGTAGTCGTTCTTCAGCCGCTGGGTGTCCCAGGCGGTGAGGCCCGCGAACACCAGCACGCCGACCACCGACACGATGAACTGCAGCATCGAGCTTGCCAGGAACAGGTTCACCAGGCTCGCGATGATGATGCCGATCAGGCCCATGAACAGGAACGAGCCCATCCCGGTCAGGTCACGCTTGGTGGTGTAGCCGTAGAGGCTCAGCGCACCGAAGGTCGCCGCGGTGATGAAGAACACCCGCACGATCGAGGTGTGCGTGAACACCAGGAAGATCGAGGACAGCGAGATGCCCATCAGCGCCGAGAACACCCAGAACAGGATCTGGGCGGTCGAGGGGGCGAGACGGTTGATACCCGCCGAGATCACGAACACCATCGCGAGCGGCGCGAGCATGAACAGCCACTTCAGCGGGCTGACGAACATCGCGTAGCCGAACGGCGTCAGGAACAGCTTGCCGACGCGGACGGCGTCCGCCGTCGGAACGTCGGTCACGGCGGCCATGTAGACGCCGAGCGCGGCAAGGCCGGTGATGGCGAGGCCAATGCTCATGTAGTTGTAGATGCGCAGCATGTATGCGCGCAGGCCGGCATCGACCGTCGCGGCGTCAACACGCCCGGCGGCCCTGCCGAAAGGAGAAGCGTAGTTACGGTCTAGGTCCGACATGGTCGAATTCCCGTTGGTTGGTCCGGCCCGGCATGAGGGTCGCCATGCCGCCGGTTCGTCAAATTCTATCTCGGATACAGCTGCCAGCCGACTAAATTTTGGCTAACAATCAGGTCTCCGAACCCATTCGATATGTGGGAAACTAACACATTCGCTGCAACCGTCCACGCGCGGCCGAATGTCGCCCTTGGCTGCAATCCTGACGAGCGGACGTGGTTAATCGCAGGAATCGTGCGATTTCGCTCCCGCGCGGCTGGCCGCTACATTTTGTCACAAATTCCGCAACACCGTGGCGGGCTTTTTGTTCAACGCCAGGAGCGTGCCGGCGAGCCCGAGCCCGACGGTGACGACCAGGGCGGCCGCGACCACGCCGGCCGCGCTGCCGGCCTGCCAGACGAAGCTCAGCGTCATCAGCCGCGTCACGATCATCCAGGCCGCGATGCTGCCGGCGATCACGCCGAACACCGCGGTGGCGAGACCGATCAGGAGGTATTCGAGGGCATAGGCGCCGAGCAGCCGCAGCCGCGTCGCGCCCAGCGTCTTCAGGATCACCGCATCATAGACCCGGTGACGGTGGCCGGCGGCGAGCGCGCCGCCCAGCACCAGGATCGCCGAGATCAGGGTCACGGCGCTGGCGCCGCGGATCGCCAGCGCCAGATTGGTCACGACCGAGCCGACCGTCTCCATCACCTCGCGCACGCGCACGCTCGTCACCATGGGGTAGGCGTCGGCGACCTCCTTGATGATCTTGCCGTCGCCTGCCGCATTTCCGCCCGTCTCCGTCAGCGTCGCGATATGGGTATGCGGCGCGCCCTTGAAGGCGTTGGGCGAGAACACGAGGACGAAATTGATGCCGAGCCCCTGCCAGTCGATGTTGCGCAAATTGCTGATCTTCGCCGGGATGTCACGGCCGAGCACGTTGACCACCACCTCGTCCCCGAGCTTGAGGCCCAACCCGTCGGCGATCTTCTTCTCCATCGAGACCAGCGGCGGGCCGGAATAGTCTGCGCTCCACCACTCGCCCTCGACCACCTTGGAACCCTTCGGCAGCTCGGCTGTATAGGTCAGGCCGCGGTCGCTCTGCAGCACCCATTCGGAATCCGTGCTGGGCTTGAGCTCCTCGGCGCGAACGCCGCGCGCGGCGACGATGCGCCCGCGCAGCATCGGCACGTCCTCGATCCTGGCGCCCGGCGCGATCTGGCGCAGATAGCCATCGAACTGCTCGGCCTGCGTGCTCGGGATGTCGATGAAGAAAAAGGATGGCGCCTGATCGGGGAGAGCGGCGAGGAACTGCCGCCGCAGATTGCCGTCGATCTGGGTGATGGTGACGAGCACGGCGAGCCCGAGGCCGAGCGACAGCACGACCGAGGGCGTCAGCGCGCCCGGCCGGTGGATGTTGGCGATCGCCAGGCGCAGCATCGGCAGCCGCGTCCGCGGCAGCCGTCGCGCGCTTGCCATAAGCAGAGCGGCGATGCCGCGCAGCAAGGCGAACACGACGACGGAGGAGGCCACGAACACCGCAGCGATGCGCTTGTCGAACGACAGGCCGATCACCACGGCGACGAGCAGCGCGATCACGACGCCCATGAACACGAGATAGCTCGCGCGCGGCCGGTGCCATTCGGAGCTGATGGTGTCGCGAAACAGCGCCGCCACCGGCACGTCGTGCACGCGGCCGAGCGGCCACAGGCCGAAGGCGAGCGCAGTGAGCAGGCCATAGACGAAGGACAGTGCGAGCTCGTCGGCGTGCACGGCCGGCACCACCGGCAGCGGCAACAGCTTGCCGAACAGCCCGACGATGGCGAAGGGCATGGCGGCGCCGAGCACAAGGCCGATCACCGAGCCGATGCCCGCGAGCAGGATGACCTGCGCGAGATAGATGCCGAAGACGTCGCGCCCGGTCGCGCCGACGGCCTTGAGGGCCGCGATCACCTCGAGCCGGCGGTCGATATGGCTCTTCACGGCATTGGCAACGCCGACACCGCCGACCAGCAGCGCGGCAAGGCCGACCAGGGTCAGGAACTGGGTGAAGCGGTGGATGTTGCGCTCGAGCTGCGGCGAGGCATTGGAGCGGCTGCGGATCTCCCAGCCGGCCTGCGGCGCGGCGTTGCGGGCGTCCGCGATGAAGGCTTCGGTGGCGCGCTCGTTGTTCGCGGTCTCGGGCAGCTTGACCCGGTAGACCCAGCGCACCAGGCTGCCGGGCTGGATCAGGCCGGTGGCGCGCAAGGCCGCCTCGCTGATCAGAAAGCGCGGCCCGAATCCGATGCCGCCGGCGAGCTTGTCGGGCTCGGCTTCGACCGTCGAGCGGATCTGGAACGTTGCGGCCCCGATCGTGACGCGGTCGCCGGTCTTGAGAGAAAGCCGCGCCAGCAGCGTCGGATCGGCGGCGGCGCCGAACGCGCCGTTATGCTCGGCGAGCAGATCGGCCATCGGCAGCTGCGGCGCCAGCGTCAGCTGTCCCAGCATCGGATAGGTGCCGTCGACCGCCTTCATCTCGACCAGCGCCAGCTTGCCGTCCGTCGTGCGCGCCATGCCGCGCAAGGTCGCCGCGGTCGAGAGCGTGCCGCGCGAGCGCAGGAACGCAACCTCTTCCGGCTTGGCCTCGCGCTGGAACAGCACGAAGGAGACGTCGCCGCCGAGCAGCGTGCGGCCTTCGCGGGCGAGACCATCGCTCAGGCTTGCGGAGACCGAGCCGACGCCGGCAATCGCCATCACGCCGAGCGCGATGCAGGCGATGAAGACATAGAAGCCGCGCAGGCCCCCGCGCAATTCGCGCAGCGCATAGCGCAGCGACAGCGCGACGGCGTTCGGCTTCGCGAACGATTCGACCAAAGCGCTCATGCCGGCGCAGACTGCGTGTCGATGCGCCCGGAGCGCAGGCGGATGACGCGGTCGCAGCGATGTGCGAGCGAGGAATCGTGCGTCACCAGCACCAAGGTCATGCCGCGCTCGGCGTGCTTGCTGAACAGGAGATCGACGATCTGCTTTCCGGTCGTCTCGTCGAGATTGCCGGTGGGCTCGTCGGCGACGAGGATCGCGGGATCGGGCGCCAGCGCGCGCGCGAGCGCGACGCGCTGCTGCTCGCCGCCGGAGAGCTGCGTCGGGTAGTGATGCAGGCGGTCGCCGAGCCCGACCGATTGCAGCTCCTGCGCCGCGCGCTTCGCGGCATCGGGGTTGCCGGCAAGCTCGAGCGGCACCGCGACGTTCTCCAGCGCCGTCATGGTCGGGATCAGGTGGAAGGACTGGAAGACGATGCCGACCTGGCGGCCGCGGAAGCGCGCGAGCGCGTCCTCGTCGAGGGCATTGAAAGCCGTGCCCGATACCACCACCTCTCCGCTATCAGGACGCTCCAGCCCCGCCATCACCATCAGCAGCGTGGATTTGCCCGAGCCTGACGGGCCGATCAGGCCGATCGCCTCGCCCGAGGCGACCCGCAGGCTGATATCCTTGAGGATGTGAACGCGTGCCGCGCCCGTGCCCAATGAGAGATTGACGTTGGAGATGGCGATGGTGTCCGCGGCGTTGGCGGCGAGCGAAGAGGGGTCGATGCGAGTGTCCATGGTCCGGTCATATGGCAACTCCGCACGCGGGGTCGAGAGGCGTTACGGATTGTTCATGCACATAGCCGTGTTGATGCTCGCCTTGATGACGATGGCGCCCCCGGCTTGGGCGGGCGCAACAAAACCGGTCAGGCTTGTCGTTCTCGGCGATTCCTTGAGCGCCGGTCTCGGCCTCCCGGCCCAGGAGGCGTTCCCCCAAAAGCTTCAAAAAGCCTTGCAAACCAAAGGCATAATGGTCGACATGACCAATGCCGGGGTGTCCGGCGACACCACCTCCGGCGGCCGCGACCGGCTCGACTGGTCGGTGCCCGATGGAACCGATGGCGTGATCGTCGAGCTCGGCGCCAACGACGCGCTGCGCGGCATCGATCCCGATTTGACGCGCGCCGCGCTGACCGACATCATCCAGCGGCTCAAGGCGCGCAAGATCGCGGTGATGCTGTGCGGCATGCTGGCGCCGCCGAATTACGGCGACGACTATGCCGCGCGCTTCAATTCGATTTATCCGGATCTGGCGAAACGATTCGACGTGCCGCTCTATCCGTTCTTCCTCGAGGGCGTCGCGGCCGACGCCAAGCTCAACCAGGCCGACGGCATTCATCCGACTGCGGCCGGCGTCGACATCATCGTCGGCAGCATCATGCCCACGGTGGAGGCATTCCTCGGCACGATCGCTGGGCAACGGCGTTGAAACGCAGGCAGCGTTCACCGTAATTCCCAGGGTTTTGCGGGAGTGAGGCGCGGCATGCTTCGCAGAGTCACACAACTGCGATAGGAATCAGGGTACCGGTGATTCGTCGCCGGCTCTAATTTGGATATGGTCCTTGCTCCTAGAGGGCTGTACCCAAGCATCGGGAGTGCGAAACGATGCCGCGTTTGTTCACGGGTCTGGAAATTCCGGCCGAGATCGGCCAGTCGCTTTCCAACTTGAGGGGCGGCCTCCCCGGCGCCCGCTGGATCGATCCCGAAAATTATCACGTCACCTTGCGCTTCATCGGCGACATCGACGGCGCTTCCGCCAACGAGATCGCCTCGATGCTGTTTCGCGTCGACCGCAAGCCGTTCGAGGTGAAGGTGCAAGGGCTCACCAGCTTCGGCGGCCGCAAGCCGCGCGCAGTGGTCGCCACCATCGTGCCGAGCAAGCCGCTGATGGAATTGCAGGCCGAGCTCGAGCGCATGATGCAGCGGATCGGCCTCAACCCTGAAGGCCGCAAGTTCATCCCGCATGTGACGCTGGCCCGGCTGCACGACGCCTCCGACCGCGACGTCGCCGACTATCTCTCGCTGCGCGGCTACTTCCCGAGCAAGGCGTTCATGGCCGAGCGTTTTGTGCTGTTCTCCTCTCGAGCCTCCACCGGCGGCGGGCCGTATGTCGTCGAGGACGCGTACGAACTGTGTGAGTAGCGCGAGTCTCATGCCCCGGCCGTAGAGCCGGGGCCCAGCGTTCCGCGATGAACGAAATATGGGTCCCGGCTCTGCGCAGCAGCGTTACACGCTGCAGCGCGTCCGGGACACGAAAGCGCATAGCTCCGACCTCGATTCACGGCTTGCAATTTCCGTCCGTCTCTGGCGGTAAAGGGCCATGCTCTCCACCCCCAGTTCCCCATTCCGCGAGGCATACCAGGCCGAGATCGCGTCCGGCGCGATCGAGCCGGATGCTGCGCAGGCCGAGGTCGCCGAGGCCTATGTGGCGCTCGACCAGCGGCTGGCCACTTACAACCCGTTGCGCAAGCAGGGCCTGCTCAGCCGCCTGTTCAGCAGCAACGACAAGGATGATGCGCCGCGCGGGCTCTACATCCACGGCGAGGTCGGCCGCGGCAAGACCATGCTGATGGACCTGTTCTTCCAGCACGCCTCGGTCGAGCACAAGCGGCGCGCGCATTTCCACGAGTTCATGGCGGAGGCACATGAGCGCATCTACGACTATCGCCAGAGCATCGCGCGCGGCGAGATCGCCGACGGCGACGTCATCGCGCTGACCGCGAACGCGATCTTCGAGGAGAGCTGGCTGCTCTGCTTCGACGAATTCCACGTCACCGACATCGCTGACGCGATGATCCTGGGACGCCTGTTCGCGAAATTGTTCGAGCTCGGCACCGTCGTGGTCGCGACCTCCAACGTCGCGCCCGACGATCTCTACAAGGGCGGCTTGAACCGCTCGCTGTTCCTGCCCTTCATCAAGCAGATCACGGGCCATATGGACGTCGCGCGGCTCGATGCGCGCACCGACTTCCGGTTGGAGAAGCTGCAGGGCGTGCCGATGTGGCTGACACCGGCGGATGGCGATGCGGACGCCGCGCTCGACCGCGCCTGGAAGCGGATGTCGGGCGGCGCCAAATGCAGGTCGCGCGATATTTCGATCAAGGGCCGCATCCTGCATGTGCCGTGCTCGGCCCATGGCGTGGCGCGGTTCTCGTTCGCCGACCTCTGCGAGAAGCCCCTCGGTGCATCCGACTACCTCAGGCTGGCGCACGACTATCACACCATCCTGGTCGACCATATTCCAGTGATGGATTTCTCCCAGCGCAACGCGGCCAAGCGCTTCATCACGCTGATCGACGCGCTCTATGACAACGCCGTGAAGCTGATGGCCTCGGCCGACGCCAACCCGATCTCGCTCTACCTCGCCACCGAGGGCACCGAGGCCATGGAGTTCAAGCGGACCGCCTCGCGCCTGATCGAAATGAGCTCGGAAACCTATTTGGCGCTGCCTCACGGCCGCAAGGATTCCACCGCGAGCGGCTCCACCAAGGGCCTGGTAGAGACTTAAGTCCTATCTCTGCCCGTCATTCCGGGGCGCGCGGAGCGCGAGCCCGGAATCCATACTCCCGATGGTGGTTATGGATTCCGGGCTCGCGACTTTGGTCGCGCCCCGGAATGACAGGGGCTGTGTGCCCGAGGCCGCGCCAAGCCCGACAATTGGGCATTGGGCGACTTGAACGGGGGAAGCGAAAGGGATAACCACCCGTCTCAGTTTTCCCCTCCTTACGTGTCTAAAGGACAGGTTCACATGGCGCGCGACAAGATTGCTTTGATTGGCTCCGGTCAGATCGGCGGAACGCTGGCTCACCTCATCGGCCTGAAAGAACTGGGCGACGTCGTGATGTTCGACATCGCCGAGGGCGTGCCGCAGGGCAAGGCGCTCGACATCGCGCAGTCCTCGCCGGTCGACGGCTTCGACGCCCATTACACCGGCGCGAACTCCTATGAGGCGCTCGACAACGCCAAGGTCTGCATCGTCACCGCCGGCGTGCCGCGCAAGCCCGGCATGAGCCGCGACGACCTCCTCTCCATCAACCTCAAGGTCATGGAGCAGGTCGGCGCCGGCATCAAGAAGTACGCCCCCGACGCCTTCGTCATCTGCATCACCAACCCGCTCGACGCGATGGTCTGGGCGCTGCAGAAGGCCTCGGGCCTGCCGCACAAGAAGGTCGTCGGCATGGCCGGCGTGCTGGATTCGGCGCGCTTCCGCTACTTCCTGGCCGACGAGTTCAACGTCTCGGTCGAGGACGTCACCGCCTTCGTGCTCGGCGGCCATGGCGACACCATGGTGCCGCTGGTGAAGTACTCCACCGTCGCCGGCATTCCGCTGCCCGACCTCGTCAAGATGGGCTGGACCTCGCAGGCGCGCCTCGACGAGATCGTCGACCGCACCCGCAACGGCGGCGCCGAGATCGTCAATTTGCTCAAGACCGGCTCGGCCTTCTATGCGCCGGCGGCGTCCGCCATCGCGATGGCCGAGAGCTATCTGCGTGACAAGAAGCGCGTGCTGCCCTCGGCCGCGTACCTGAACGGCGAATACGGCGTGAAGGACATGTATGTCGGCGTGCCCGTCGTGATCGGCTCCAAGGGCGTCGAGCGCGTCGTCGAGATCGAGCTCGCCGGCAAGGACCGCGAGGCCTTCGACAAGTCGGTCGGCGCGGTGCAGGGCCTGGTGGATGCCTGCAAGAAGATCGCACCCGATCTTCTCGGCCGCTAAGGCGTAAACGATACCCCGCCGAAGATCGAAACCCGGTCTTCGGCGGTTTCACTTCCGGGACCGGCTTGCAACCTTGTTGAAGGCTGGGCTGGTTCCGGTCCAGCCGTCCAGATCTCGAAGTCAAAGAATCCGGGTTGCAGTTCCTGTGGTATATGGTATGCCAGCCACAAGACTGAGGTGGGGCCCATGGGGTCACCGCCCGCGGGTTCAGGGAGCGACCATATGAATATCCATGAATATCAGGCCAAAGCGCTGCTGGGTGAGTTCGGCGTGCCGATCTCCAAGGGCGTGCCGGTCCTCAAGGCCACTGATGCGGAAGCCGCTGCCAAGGCGCTGCCGGGTCCGGTCTATGTGGTGAAGAGCCAGATCCATGCCGGCGGCCGCGGCAAGGGCAAGTTCAAGGAAGCCTCGGCCGGCGACAAGGGCGGCGTCCGCATCGCCAAGTCGGCCGCGGAAGTCTCCGAGTTCGCCAAGCAGATGCTGGGCGCGACGCTGGTGACCGTGCAGACCGGCCCCGCCGGCAAGCAGGTCAACCGCCTCTACGTCGAGGACGGCTCCGACATCGACAAGGAGTTCTATCTGTCGATCCTGGTCGACCGCGAGACCTCGCGCGTCTCCTTCGTCGTCTCGACCGAGGGCGGCGTCAACATCGAGGACGTCGCCCACAACACCCCCGAGAAGATCGTCACTTTCTCTGTCGATCCCGCCACGGGCATCATGGGCCATCATGGCCGCACGGTTGCGAACGCGCTGAAGCTCTCCGGCGATCTCGCCAAGCAGGCCGAGAAGCTCACCGCGCAGCTCTACGCCGCCTTCGTCGCCAAGGACATGTCGATGCTGGAGATCAACCCGCTGGTCGTGACCAAGCAGGGCCAGCTCCGCGTGCTCGACGCCAAGGTGTCGTTCGACGACAACGCGCTGTTCCGTCACCCCGAGGTGCTCGCGCTGCGCGACGAGACCGAGGAGGACGCCAAGGAGATCGAGGCGTCCAAGTACGATCTCAACTACGTCACGCTCGACGGCAACATCGGCTGCATGGTCAACGGCGCCGGCCTCGCCATGGCGACGATGGACATCATCAAGCTCTACGGCATGGCGCCGGCGAACTTCCTCGACGTCGGCGGCAGCGCCAGCAAGGAGAAGGTCGCGGCCGCGTTCAAGATCATCACCGCCGATCCCAACGTGAAGGGCATCCTGGTCAACATCTTCGGCGGCATCATGAAGTGCGACGTGATCGCCGAGGGCGTCACGGCTGCGGTTCGCGAGGTCGGCCTCAGCGTGCCGCTGGTGGTCCGCCTCGAAGGCACCAATGTCGAACTCGGCAAGAAGATCATCCTTGAATCCGGACTGAACGTGGTGCCGGCCGACAATCTCGACGACGCCGCGCAGAAGATCGTGAAGGCCGTCAAGGGAGGCTAAGGCCATGGCCCAGGACCATCTCGCCGCATCATCTCCGCTCCCCGAGCACACGCGCCTCGCCGCGTTCGCCGGCGAATGGGATGGTGAGGAGGTGGTCTTCCCGTCGCGCTGGACGGCGGGCGGGCCGGCCACCTCGCACGTCGTCGCGCGCATGGACCTGAATGGATTCTATCTGATCCAGGACGCGGTGCAGATGCGCGACGGCAAGCAGGTCTTCGCCACCCACGGCATCTTCACCTACGACCGCGACGACCGGACCTACAAATTGTTCTGGTACGACTCGCTCGGCTACACGCCGCCCTCGCCCGCCTCCGGCGGCTGGGTCGGCAAGACCCTGACGCTGGTGCGCGGCTCGCTCCGCGGCAATGCGCGCCACGTCTACGAGATCATCAACGAGGATTCCTACTCGTTGAAGATCCAGTTCTCGCCGGACGCGGAAGGCTGGGCCGACGTCCTCACCGGCGTCTACCGCCGCATCCACTGACCCTCTCACTCTGTTAGTTTCGCGAAAGCAGACCTCATGTCCATCCTGATCGACAAGAACACCAAGGTCATCTGCCAGGGCTTCACCGGCAAGAACGGCACCTTCCACTCCGAGGCCGCGATCGCCTACGGCACCAAGATGGTCGGCGGCACCTCGCCGGGCAAAGGCGGCTCGACGCATCTGGGCCTGCCGGTGTTCGACACCGTGCGCGAGGCGCGTGAGAAGACCGGTGCCGACGCGTCGGTGATCTACGTGCCGCCGCCGGGTGCGGCGGATGCGATCTGCGAGGCCATCGATGCCGAGATCCCGCTGATCGTCTGCATCACCGAGGGCATTCCCGTCATCGACATGGTGCGGGTGAAGCGCTCGCTGATCGGCTCCAAGTCGCGCCTGATCGGGCCGAACTGCCCGGGCGTCATGACCGCGGGCGAGTGCAAGATCGGCATCATGCCCGCCAACATCTTCAAGACCGGTTCGGTCGGCATCGTCTCCCGCTCGGGCACGCTGACCTATGAAGCCGTGTTCCAGACCTCCCAGGAAGGCCTCGGCCAGACCACCGCGGTCGGCATCGGCGGCGACCCGGTCAAGGGCACCGAGTTCATCGACGTGCTGGAGATGCTGCTCGCGGACCCCAAGACCGAATCGATCATCATGATCGGCGAGATCGGCGGTTCCGCCGAGGAGGACGCCGCCCAGTTCCTCAAGGACGAGGCCAAGCGCGGCCGCAGGAAGCCGATGGTCGGCTTCATCGCCGGCGTCACCGCCCCTCCCGGCCGTCGCATGGGCCATGCCGGCGCGATCATTTCGGGCGGCAAGGGCGATGCTGGTTCCAAGACCGAAGCGATGAAATCCGCAGGGATTACAGTGTCCCCGTCGCCCGCCCGCCTCGGCCACACGCTTGCCGAAAAGTTGAAGGGCTAATTCACTTCTTCGTGCTTTTCCGGGCGAAGTTTCGCAGCAAATAGGGTAAAGGGTGCCTGTCGCGTCGAGCCCTGTCGGGGGAGCTCGGCGCCAGCGCCGTTTGTTATGCGCGAACCGAAATCGCCAGGAACTCAAGTATGTCTCGCCAGGACGCGAACGCAGCCTTTGCCCTGTCATCGTTTTTGCAGGGCACCAACGCCACCTACATCGACGAAATCTACGCCCGCTACGAGAAGGACCCGTCCTCGGTCGACGCCGAGTGGCAGGAGTTCTTCAAGAGCCTGAACGACGCGCCCGCCGACATCAGCAAGAACGCGGAAGGGCCGTCCTGGGAGCGGGACAACTGGCCGCTGACGCCGAAGGATGATCTGACCTCCGCCCTCGACGGCAACTGGGCCGAGGTCGAGAAGGCGGTCGGTGCCAAGATCGCCGCCAAGGCGCAGGCCAAGGGAGGCGACAAGGGCGCCGACATCTCCTCCGCCGACGTGCTTCAGGCCACGCGCGATTCCGTCCGCGCCTTGATGCTGATCCGCTCCTACCGCATGCGCGGCCACTTCCACGCCAAGCTCGATCCGCTCGGCATCGAAGCCCAGCGCAACCGCGAAGAGCTCGATCCGCGGACCTACGGCTTCAGCGAAGCCGATTTCGACCGCAAGATCTTCCTCGATCACGTGCTCGGCCTCGAATACGGCACCTTGCGCGAAATCACTGCGATCTGCGAGCGCACCTACTGCCAGACGCTCGGCGTCGAATTCATGCATATCAGCAATGCCGCGCAGAAGGCCTGGATCCAGGAGCGCATCGAGGGACCCGATAAGGAGATCTCGTTCACCCGCGAAGGCCGCAGAGCGATCCTGACGAAGCTGGTCGAAGCCGAGGGTTTCGAAAAGTTCTGCGACACCAAGTTCACCGGCACCAAGCGCTTCGGCCTCGACGGCGGTGAAGCGCTGATCCCCGCGCTCGAGCAGATCATCAAGCGCGGCGGCAATCTCGGCGTGAAGGAAATCGTGCTCGGCATGCCGCATCGCGGCCGCCTCAACGTGCTGACCCAGGTGTTGGGCAAGGCCCATCGCGCACTGTTCCACGAGTTCAAGGGCGGCTCGGCCAACCCCGACGCGGTCGAAGGCTCGGGCGACGTCAAGTACCACCTCGGCGCCTCCTCGGACCGCGAGTTCGACGGCAACCGCATCCACCTGTCATTGACCGCCAACCCCTCGCATCTCGAGATCGTCGATCCCGTCGTGCTCGGCAAGGTGCGTGCGAAGCAGGACCAGCACGGCGATCCGCCGGATATGCGCATCTCGGTGATGCCGCTCCTGATGCACGGCGATGCTGCGTTCGCCGGCCAGGGCGTGGTCGCCGAATGCTTCGGCCTGTCGGACCTGAAGGGCTACCGCACCGGCGGCTCCGTGCACTTCATCGTCAACAACCAGATCGGCTTCACCACCTATCCGCGTTATTCCCGTTCTTCGCCCTATCCGTCGGATGTGGCGAAGATGATCGACGCGCCGATCTTCCACGTGAACGGCGACGATCCGGAAGCCGTCGTGTTCGCCGCGAAGGTCGCGACCGAATTCCGGCAGAAGTTCCACAAACCGGTCGTGATCGACATGTGGTGCTATCGGCGCTACGGCCACAACGAGGGCGATGAGCCGGCGTTCACCCAGCCGGTCATGTACAAGCGGATCGCGGCCCATCCGTCGACGCTGTCGATCTATACCAAGCGCCTGATCGCCGAGGGCGTGGTCACCGAGGGCGAGGTCGACAAGCTGAAGGCCGACTGGCGCTCGCGGCTCGATGCCGAGTTCGAGGCCGGCACCTCCTACAAGCCGAACAAGGCCGACTGGCTCGACGGCAAGTGGGCCGGCTTCAAGATCGCCGACCAGGAAGAGGATGCGCGGCGCGGCGTCACCGGCGTCGACATCGCCACGCTGAAGGACATTGGCCGCAAGATCACCAAGGTGCCGGACGGCTTCCGCGTTCACCGCACCATCCAGCGTTTCCTCGATAACCGCTCGAAGGCGATCGACACCGGTACCGGCATCGACTGGGCGACCGGCGAGGCGCTGGCGTTCTGCTCGCTGCTCAACGAAAACCATCACGTCCGCCTGTCCGGACAGGATTCGGAGCGCGGCACCTTCTCGCAACGCCATTCGGTCCTGATCGATCAGGAAGACGAGAGCCGCTACACGCCGTTCAACCATCTCGGCCACGAGCAGGGCCACTACGAGGTCATCAACTCGCTGCTGTCGGAAGAGGCCGTGCTCGGCTTCGAATACGGCTATTCGCTCGCCGAGCCGAACACGCTGACCCTGTGGGAAGCCCAGTTCGGCGACTTCGCCAATGGCGCGCAGGTCGTGTTCGACCAGTTCATCTCCTCGGGCGAACGCAAATGGCTGCGAATGTCCGGCCTCGTCTGCCTGCTGCCGCACGGCTATGAGGGCCAGGGACCGGAGCACTCCTCGGCGCGCCTCGAGCGTTATCTGCAGATGTGCGCGGAAGACAACATGCAGGTGGTCTATCCGACCACGCCGGCGAACTACTTCCACGTGCTGCGCCGGCAGCTGCATCGCGAGATCCGCAAGCCGCTGATCATGATGACGCCGAAGTCGCTGCTGCGCCACAAGCGGGCGGTGTCGCGTCTCGAAGAGCTCGCGAAGGGCACGACCTTCCACCGCATTCTGTATGATGACGCCCAGATGCTGCCGAACGAGGCCGTCAAGCTCGTTCCGGACGAGAAGATCCGCCGCATCGTGCTGTGCTCCGGCAAGGTCTATTACGACCTCTACGAGGAGCGCGAGAAGCGCGGCATCGACGACATCTATCTGATGCGCGTCGAGCAGCTCTATCCGGTGCCGCTGAAGGCGCTGGTGGCCGAGCTGTCGCGCTTCAAGAAGGCCGAGATGGTGTGGTGCCAGGAAGAGCCCCGCAACATGGGTGCCTGGCACTTCATCGAGCCCTATCTGGAATGGGTGCTGAACCAGGTCAACGGCGTGAGCCGGCGTCCGCGTTATGTCGGCCGCGCCGCTTCCGCCGCGACCGCCACGGGTCTGATGTCCAAGCATCAGGCGCAGCTGAAGGCGTTCCTGGACGAAGCACTGAGCTGAACTTTTTGAACTGCGTCATGCCCCGCCTTGTGCGCAACCAGCGCACCGGAGCGGGGCATCCAGTAGCCGCGACGTGAATGCAAACGTCCCGGCTTGCTGGATGGCCTGCTTTTCGTCGGCCGATGACACCTGAATTCATGACCGCTACCTGCGATCCCTTAAGGAAGAGACCATGACTGAAATTCGTGTGCCGACGCTCGGCGAATCCGTCACCGAGGCCACCATCGGCCGCTGGTTCAAGAAGGCCGGCGATCCCGTCGCCGTCGACGAGCCCCTGGTGGAGCTCGAGACCGACAAGGTCACCATCGAAGTCCCCGCGCCGTCCGCCGGCACGCTGAGCGAGATCATCGCGGCCGATGGTGTGACTGTTGCGGTCGGCGCGCTGCTCGGCCAGATCACCGACGGTGCCGGCGCTGCCAAGCCCGCCGCCGCTCCCGCCAAGGCTGCTGCTCCTGCGGCCGCCGCCGCTGCTCCCGCTGCCGCGAAGGCGCCGCCGGCCGATGCGCCGCTCGCCCCGTCCGTGCGCAAGCTCTCGGCCGAGACCGGCATCGACGCCTCGACGGTTCCCGGCTCCGGCAAGGATGGCCGCGTCACCAAGGGTGACATGTTAGCTGCGATCGAGCGCGCGGCCTCCGCACCGACCCCGGTCAACCAGCCCGCCGCCGCCGTTCAGGTTCGCGCGCCGTCGCCGGCCGATGACGCCGCCCGCGAGGAGCGCGTCAAGATGACCCGCCTGCGCCAGACCATCGCGCGCCGCCTCAAGGACGTGCAGAACACCGCGGCCATGCTCACGACCTTCAACGAGGTCGACATGACCAACGTCATGGCGCTGCGCGCCCACTACAAGGATGCGTTCGAGAAGAAGCATGGCGCCAAGCTCGGCTTCATGGGCTTCTTCACCAAGGCCGTCGTGCAGGCGCTGAAGGACATCCCGGCCGTCAACGCCGAGATCGACGGCAGCGACCTGATCTACAAGAACTATTACCACATCGGCGTCGCCGTCGGCACCGACAAGGGCCTGGTCGTGCCCGTCGTGCGCGACTGCGACCACAAGTCGATCTCCGACATCGAGAAGGGCATCGCCGATTTCGGCCGCCGCGCCCGTGACGGCCAGCTCAAGATCGACGAGATGCAGGGCGGCACCTTCACCATCACCAATGGCGGCATCTACGGCTCGCTGATGTCGACCCCGATCCTGAACGCGCCGCAGTCGGGCATTCTCGGCATGCACAAGATCCAGGAGCGGCCGATGGTCGTCGGCGGCAAGATCGAGGTTCGCCCGATGATGTATCTGGCGCTGTCCTATGATCACCGCGTCATCGACGGCAAGGAAGCGGTCACGTTCCTCGTTCGCGTCAAGGAGAGCCTTGAAGATCCGGCGCGGCTGGTGCTCGATCTCTAAGGGGAGGGGGCAATGGAGGAGCCGTCGCTTCTTCTCTCCCTCCTGCCATTCCTGCTGACCACCTTTATCTTCTTCCTCTTTGCGATTCCGATCAGTCGCAGGAAGGGTAAGGGGACAGGCTTTGCCTTTTGGTGTCTGATTCCGTTCGTTACTCCCTTCATTCTGTTCTACCTGGTGAGTCTGACGGACAAGTCAGTATTGGATCGATTGGCCGCGCTTGAGGACAAGACTTCGTAGCGCGGACAAGAATCGGGACCGGCCTTCGTCGGTCCAATGCGTGGGGATGGATGTGATGGATAAAGTCGTTGTCATCACCGGCGGCAGCCGCGGCATCGGGCGGGCGACCGCGATCGCGGCGGCTGCGCGCGGCTTTCGCGTCGTGGTCGGCTATGCCAGCAACAAGAATGCGGCCGACGAGGTCGTCGCGCAGATCGAGGCCAGCAACGGCAAGGCCATCGCGGTGAAATGCGATGTCGCCGAGGAAAGCGACATCCTCAACCTGTTCAAGGAAGCCGACAAGTTCGGCACGCTCGGGGCGCTCGTCAACAATGGCGGCATCGTCGGGACAAGCGGCGTGCGCGTCGACGAGATGTCGGCCGAGCGTATCCAGCGCGTGCTGGCGGTCAACGTCACCGGCTCCATCTTGTGCGCGCGCGAGGCGGTGAAGCGGATGTCGACCAAGCATGGCGGCAAGGGCGGC
Source organism: Bradyrhizobium sp. SZCCT0231 (assembly GCF_018130245.1). Taxonomy (GTDB): domain Bacteria; phylum Pseudomonadota; class Alphaproteobacteria; order Rhizobiales; family Xanthobacteraceae; genus Bradyrhizobium; species Bradyrhizobium japonicum_F. Next base: position 81,787 of record NZ_JAFCKP010000012.1, on the reverse strand, counting down.
GTCATCGTCAATCTGTCGTCGGTCGCGGCCAGGCTCGGCGCACCCAACACCTATGTCGACTACGCCGCGTCCAAGGGCGCGATCGATTCCTTCACCGTCGGCCTCGGCCATGAGGTCGCGGGCGAGGGCATCCGCGTCGCGGCGATCCGTCCCGGCCTGATCGACACCGAAATCCACGCCGCCGGTGGCGAGCCCGACCGCGCCCATCGTCTGGCCCATCTGGTGCCGATGAAGCGCGTCGGCACCGCGGATGAAATCGCCAATGCCATCGTCTGGCTGATATCGGACGAGGCCTCCTACGTCACCTCAGCCATTCTCGATGTGTCCGGCGGACGCTGACGCGCCGCGCGGACGCTGACACATCCTCATCACGCCTAACCTTACGGGACTTTCTCTCATGGCTACCTACGATCTCGTCGTCATCGGCACCGGACCGGGCGGTTATGTCTGCGCGGTGCGCGCAGCCCAGCTCGGCATGAAGGTCGCCGTGGTCGAAAAGAACGCAACCCTCGGCGGCACCTGCCTCAATGTCGGCTGCATGCCGTCCAAGGCGCTGCTGCACGCCTCCGAGATGTTCGAGGAAGCCGGGCATTCCTTCGCCAAGATGGGCGTGTCGGTGTCGTCGCCGAAGCTCGATCTGCCCGCGATGATGAACTTCAAGCAGCAGGGCATCGACGGCAACGTCAAGGGCGTCGAGTTCCTGATGAAGAAGAACAAGATCGACGTGCTCAAGGGCACCGGCAAGATCTTGGGGACCGGCAAGGTCGAGGTCTCCGCCGACGGCAAGTCGCAGGTGGTCGAGACCAAGAACATCGTGATCGCCACCGGCTCGGACATCGCGCGCCTCAAGGGCATCGACATCGACGAGAAGCGCATCGTGTCCTCGACCGGTGCGCTGTCGCTGGAGAAGGTGCCAGGCAGATTGCTGGTCATTGGCGCCGGCGTGATCGGGCTCGAACTCGGCTCCGTGTGGCGCCGGCTCGGATCCGAAGTCATGGTGGTCGAATTCCTCGATCGCATCCTGCCCGGCATGGACGGCGAGATCGCCAAGCAATTCCAGCGTATCCTTGAAAAGCAGGGATTTGCATTCAAGCTGGCCTCGAAGGTCACCGGCGTCGAAGCGAACAGCAAGGCATTGCTCGCGAAAATCGAACCGGCTTCCGGCGGTGCCGCCGAGACCATCGAAGCCGACGTCGTGCTGGTCTGCATCGGCCGTACGCCCTACACGGATGGGCTCGGCCTGAAGGAAGCCGGCATTGCACTCGACCCGCGCGGCCGCGTCCAGATCGACCCGCATTTCGCCACCAGCCTGAAGGGCGTCTACGCCATCGGCGACGTCGTCGCCGGCCCGATGCTCGCGCACAAGGCCGAGGATGAAGGCGTTGCGGTCGCGGAGATCATCGCAGGACAGGCCGGCCACGTGAACTACGATGTGATCCCGGGCGTCGTGTATACCACGCCGGAAGTGTCCTCCGTCGGCAAGACCGAGGAGGAGCTGAAGCAGGCGGGCACGGCCTATACCGTCGGGAAGTTTCCCTTTACCGCCAACGGCCGCTCTAAGGTCAACCAGACCACCGACGGCTTTGTGAAGATTCTCGCAGATGCGAAGACCGATCGCTTGCTCGGCGTGCACATTATCGGCCGCGAAGCCGGCGAAATGATCCATGAAGCCTGTGTTCTCATGGAATTTGGCGGCAGTGCGGAAGATCTCGCGCGGACCTGCCACGCCCATCCGACCCGCTCGGAGGCCGTCAAGGAAGCCGCGCTTGCAGTCGGCAAGCGGGCCATCCATATGTAACGACGCGCCCAGCGCCGAACCGGGCGGGAAACACATGCTGCGCCGCCTCCTTCAACCGGTCTGGGTCCTGCTTGCGATCATCTTCCTGATCGAAGCCTGGCTGTGGGACCATCTCGAGCCGATCGTTGCAAAGGTCGTCGCGGCAGTCCCGCTTGCGCGCTTCAAGCAATGGCTGACGGAGCGCGTCGATGCGCTGTCGCCGGCCATGACGCTGGTCGTGTTCGCGGTCCCCGTCATCCCGCTGTTTCCGCTCAAGCTGGTCGGCCTGTGGCTGCTTGCGCACGAATACTGGACCAGCGCGATCTTCACGATCGTGTTCGCGAAACTCGTGGGCGTCGGCGTCACCGCCTTCGTGTTCGACGTCACGCGCGCCAAGCTTTTGGAGATGCACTGGTTCGAGCGGATCTACGATCTCGTGATGAAGCTGCGCGCCAAGGCGCATGCGCTGGTCGATCCGATCAAGCGCCGCATCCGCGAGCTGATCGCCGGCAACGGCGAAGGCTGGTCCGCCCGCACGCTGCGCCAGATCCAGCGTTTTCGCAAGAGCGTGCACCAGGCGCGGTGAACTGTTCACCACACGCTCTCTGTCATCGCCCGGCTTGACCGGGCGATCCAGTATTCCAGAGACGTCAGTGATTGAACCGAGAAGCCGCGGCGTACTGGATGCCCCGGTCAAGCCGGGGCATGACACTGTCTTTGTGGCGTCAAGCCACGCGCATCAACGCCCTCAATGCAAATGCAACAGATGCGGCCACCATAGGCCGAGCGCGGTCATGATCAGGCCGGCGAGCGTCAGCACGCCGCCGACATAGGCGAGCGCGATCATGCCGGTGATGATGGTGGCGGAGGCCAGCACGATGCCGATCTGGAAGGCGGCCGACGCCAGCTCGAAATGGTGGTATTTCGCAGTCGCCTCGTCGCGATCGTGCTCGGCGTGCTTGGCCTTCGCGGCGAGCTGCTCGGTGCCTTCGCCGGTCTCGGGCTCGGAGCGGTAGCGCTGCGCGGTCTTGGTCCAGTCGTCGACCTGCTTCTGCACCGTTGCCTTGATGGCATCGTCGGCCGTGGCGCCCAGCGTGAGCTTGCCCTGCTCGGCCGCGGTCAGCACCACGGTGCGGCGGATGCTCTTGGCTTGGAAGAACGCCCAGAGATTGGCGGCCTCGACGTTCTTGCTGATCGATTCGGTCTGGGCGCCCTTGCCGAGCGTCTCCGAGACGGCCAGGAACAGCGCCAGCACAGCGATCAGGAGCGCGATCTTCTTGTTCGAGCCGGACGCGTGTTCGGCGTGCTCGGCATGCTCCATGCTTTCATGTGCGCTCATAAATCTCTCCTGCCTCGGTTCCGTAACGATTGACCGAACCGCGCGTGCTGCGCAAGAGGCAAGGAAGTTATGACGTCAGTGTGTCAGCGCCGCGGATGCGCGCTGGCATAGACTTCGAGCAGGCGCTCGGAATCAATCCCGGTATAGACCTGCGTCGTCGAGAGCGAGGAATGGCCGAGCAATTCCTGGATGGCGCGCAAATCGCCACCACGCGACAGCAGATGCGTGGCAAAGGAGTGGCGCAGCGCATGCGGCGTGGCGCTGTCGGGAAGTCCCAGCGCGCCGCGCAGCCGTTCCATTGCGAGCTGGATGATGCGCGGGCTCAGAGGGCCGCCGCGTGCGCCGACGAAGATCGGCCCTTCCGCCGGCAGCGGATACGGGCACATCGCAACGTACTCTTGAATCAGTGCGAGCACGTTTTGCAGCACCGGCACCATGCGGGTCTTGTTGCCTTTCCCTGTCACGACCAGCACGTCGCCTTCGCCGGGACGCGGCACCTCGCGGCGTTTCAGGCCGAGCGCTTCGGAGATGCGCAGGCCCGAGCCATACAGCAGGGCCATCACCGCGGCATCGCGCGCCAGGACCCAGGTCTCGCGTTCCTCGCCAGCGCGCTCGTCGGCATCGGCAAGACGTTTTGCCGATGCCATCGGCAACGGCTTCGGCAGGCTCTTTGCAACTTTTGGCGCGCGGATCGCCGACAATGCGCCGACCTTGCCCTTGCCCTCGCGCTCCAAAAAACGTCCGAACGAACGCAGGCCCGCCAGCGCGCGCATCAGGCTGCGGCCGGCGATGTCGTCGGCGCGACGCATCGCCATGAAGGCACGCACGTCGGTGGCCTCCAGCGCGGCGAATCGCTTGAGCGTGACGCGCTCGCCCCAATGCGCACAGAGGAAATCCAGGCACTGCCGCAAGTCACGGCCATAGGCCTCCAGCGTCTTCGGCGACAGCCGCCGCTCGGCGCCGAGATGCGACAGCCAGCGCGCCATCTCGTGCGCGATCGAGGGATCGGCGCTGGTGAGCTCGATTTGTGGGACGGCCGCTTTGCTCATGCGCTCTGGACGTGGTGATTTCGTACAGTATATCGCATCACACCGGTTTACTGTTCGCTAAGGCCGCCGCGCGGCGCTAGCCTGAAGGCCCCAAGGTTCCGATTCTCAGCTCATGGATCACACGTCGCGCAGCAGCACCGCCCCCGCCACTGCGACCCGCATGGTCGACGTGCTGGTGCCGGTCGCGCTCGACCAGACCTATTCCTACAAGGTGCCGCGCGGCATGGAGCTGAAGGCGGGCGATCTCGTCGGTGTGCCGCTCGGGCCCCGCGAGGTGCTGGCAGTGGTCTGGGGCGAAAACGCCAATCCCGATCCGCGCCTGCACAACCGCCTCAAGGAGGTCAGCGAGAAGCTCGACATTCCGCCCCTGAAACCCGAGCTGCGCTCGGTCGTCGACTGGGTCGCCAATTACACGCTGAGCCCCCGCGGCATGGTGCTGCGCATGTGCCTGCGGATGGGTGAGAATCTCGGTCCTGAGCGGGCGCGCGCCGGCGTGCGCCTGACCGGCGATCCCCCGAAGCGGCTGACTCCGGCGCGGCAGCGGGTGATCGCGCTGCTGTCGGACCGGCTGCTGCACGGCAAGTCCGATGCGGCCAAGGAAGCCGGCGTCTCCTCAGGCGTGATCGACGGCCTCGTCGATGAAGGCACGCTCACGGTGGAGCCGATGCCGCCGCCTCCGCCGCCGCCGGCGCCCGATCCGGATTTCGGCCGGCCGGATTTCACGCCGCTGCAGCGCGCGGCGGTCGACACCATGCGCGCACTCGCGGCCAACGGCACGTTTCACGTCGCGCTGCTCGACGGCGTCACCGGCTCGGGCAAGACCGAGGTCTATTTCGAAGCCGTGGCCGAGGCGATCCGCCGCGGCAAGCAATCGCTGATCCTGATGCCGGAGATCGCGCTCACCGGCCAGTTCCTCGATCGCTTCGCGCAGCGGTTTGGCGTGCGGCCGATCGAATGGCACTCCGAACTCACCCCGCGTACCCGCGCGCGCAATTGGGCCGCGATCTCCGCAGGCACCGCACCGGTCGTGGTCGGCGCGCGCTCGGCGCTGTTTTTGCCTTACGCCAATCTCGGCCTCATCGTGGTCGATGAAGAGCACGACCAGGCCTACAAGCAGGACGAGGGCGTGCATTATCATGCCCGCGACATGGCCGTGGTGCGCGGGCATATCGCCAAGATCCCGGTCGTGCTGGCCTCGGCGACGCCGTCGGTGGAATCCGAGGTCAATGCGCGCAAGAACCGCTATCAGCGCATCGCGCTGCCCTCGCGCTTCGGCGGCCAGCACATGCCGCATATCGAGGCGATCGACCTGCGCCGCGAGCCGCCCGCGCGCGGCCGCTTCATCTCGCCGCGGCTCGCCGGCGAGATGAGAATCGCGATCGAGCGGCGCGAGCAGGCGCTGCTGTTCCTCAACCGCCGCGGCTATGCGCCGCTGACGCTGTGCCGCGCCTGCGGCCATCGCTTCGCCTGCACCATCTGCGATGCCTGGCTGGTCGATCATCGTTTCCGCCAGCGCCTGGTCTGTCACCATTGCGGTTTCTCGATGCCGCGCCCGCATATCTGCCCGAACTGTTCGGCCGAGGAATCCCTGGTCGCGGTCGGCCCCGGCGTCGAACGTTTGCAGGAAGAGGCGGCGGCGCTGTTCCCGGACGCGCGCACCATGGTGCTGTCGAGCGATCTCATCACCTCGATCGAGACGATGCGAAGCGAGCTTGCGGAAATCGCGGAGGGCCGCGTCGATATCATCATCGGCACGCAGCTCGTGGCCAAAGGTCACAACTTTCCGCGGCTCAATCTGGTCGGCGTGGTCGATGCCGATCTCGGCCTTTCCAACGGCGATCCGCGCGCGGCGGAGCGCACCTGGCAGTTGCTCAACCAGGTGATCGGCCGCGCCGGTCGCGAGCAGGGCCGCGGCGTCGGCTATCTCCAGACCCATCAGCCCGATCATCCCGTGATGCGGGCGCTGATCGCCTGCGACCGCGAGGCCTTCTACGACAGCGAGATCGATCTGCGCGAGAAGACGCTCTATCCGCCGTTCGGCCGGCTCGCCAGCCTGATCATCTCCGCAGGCGACCGCCCGAGCGCCGAAGGTTTCGGCCGCAAGCTCGTTGCGCTGGCGCCGCGCGACGAGCGCGTCGTGGTGCTCGGCCCGGCCGAAGCGCCGCTCGCCGTCATCAAGGGCCGCTACCGCTTCCGCATCCTGGTGAAATCGGCGCGCGGTTTCGATCTGTCGGACTATCTGCGCAACTGGCTCGCGGTTTGCCCGAAGCCGACAGGCAACCAAAAGCTCGAAGTCGACGTCGATCCGCAGAGCTTTTTGTAGGCCTCGAGCGCGGCCACATCCTCCGCCGTCATTCCGGGGCGCGCGCAGCGCGAACCCGGAATCCATCGGGCGGCAGAGTTGGTGGAAGAATGGATTCCGGGCTCGCGACTTCGTCGCGCCCCGGAATGACAGGACGTAAAAAAGCCCGCGGTCCCCCAAGACCGCGGGCTTGTTTCATGCGCGCATCAAACTGATGAAAACTGCGCGTGAGGCGCCTGGAGCGCGCCTTAGGAGACGACTTCCGCGGTGACGCGGCCGACGCCGGCGCCGGTGAGGCCGATGGCGCGGGCAGCTCCGGTGGAGAGGTCGAGGACACGGCCGCGAATGAACGGACCGCGGTCGTTGATGGTGACGACCACGCTCTGGCCGCGGTGGGTGACGCGCAGCTTGGTGCCGAACGGCAGCGAGCGGTGCGCCGCGGTCATGGCGTTCTGGTTGAAGCGCTGGCCCGACGCGGTCCGGCTGCCGGATTCGTTGCCGTAATAGGAGGCCATGCCGGCGAAGCTGTGGCCCGTGCCGGAGGTCGGCGTCATCGACGCATTGGCATTGCGCCAATCGGAGGTCGCGTTGGTATCGGTCTGGGCGTGGTGCCGGTGATGATGGTGCCGGTGATGCCGGGATTTGGCGGAAGCTTCGGTGGCAGTTCCACCGACGAGGAGAGTCGCGGCAACGAAAGCAATCGCCGTGCGCGGCCGGGTCACAGAGCCCAGCGTCTTCAAAGACAGCATTTAGTGGTCCCTAAGCTAGTATTGCCACACATGTGGCTAGTGGAGCCCTCATCAGTTTGTGAGCGGGTTGGCGTTTCGATTCCTAATGAGGCGTGAATTAGGCAGTAAATCCGCTATGTTTCGTCGTGAAATATCTTGTTACCGGCGTGCGATATTCGGCCGATGTTCCGTAATCTTCGGCTTTAACGATTTATTAAGCTATGAATTACTTGAAATTACTGTAAAGCGAAGTCATCGCCTCGATTGTTTAGAATTGGGTAAGTATTCGGCGCGTGGAACTTGCGAGGTCGGACTCACGCCTCGGTGATCCGTGTTCATGGCCGCTATGCGCTGACGGCAGGAACCAATGGAGGGGATCGCGGCAAGGATGCCGGCAAGGGTGCCGCCAAGGATCGCGCTAAGGCTCGCGCCGAATTTTCGCGACACGGGAGGACATCGGTGCCAACGACGTCGCCGTCGCGCTCGAGGTGTTGCCGGCTGCGACGAACTGGCGACAGAACCCCATGCCTTTAATTTGGCGTCATGTTGCACGTGCGCGCCTGCTATGTTAGCAAAGCCGCGATTTTAACGAGCCCGGCACCTCCCGTGCTGGTCGAAAATCGAAGTCCCGCTTGAATTCCAAGGGCTTGGATCGCTAGGCGCCGCTTTGTGGCGACGGTTTTTCCCTTGCGAGTTTGACAGCAAAAAGAGCGCGTCTGTGGCTGCAGAAGATACGTCCGTTTCAGGTGTGTCCGGCCGTTATGCAACGGCCTTGTTTGAACTGGCCCGCGACCAGAAAGTGGTCGACGAGGTCAAATCCGATCTCGACAGGTTCGACGCCCTGCTGAACGAAAGCGCCGATCTGAAGCGCCTCGTCCGCAGCCCGGTGTTTGCGGCCGATGCCCAGTCCCGGGCCCTCTCGGCCGTACTGGAAAAGGCCGGCATTGCCGGCATCTCCGCCAACTTCCTCAAAGTGCTGACCGCCAACCGCCGCCTGTTCGCGGTGTCTGACGTCATCCGCGCCTACCGCGCCCTCGTCGCCAAGTTCAAGGGCGAGACGACGGCCGACGTGACCGTGGCGGAAGCGCTCTCGGACAAGAATCTCGACGCCCTCAAGGTTGCCCTGAAGTCGGTGACCGGCAAGGACGTCGCGCTGAACGTGAAAGTCGATCCCGCGATCATCGGTGGCCTCGTCGTCAAGCTGGGCAGCCGCATGGTCGATGGTTCGCTTCGCACCAAACTCAATTCGATCAAGCACGCGATGAAAGAGGCAGGCTGATGGACATCCGCGCCGCGGAAATTTCCGCGATCCTCAAGGACCAGATCAAGAATTTCGGCCAGGAAGCTGAAGTCTCCGAAGTCGGACAGGTGCTGTCCGTCGGCGACGGTATCGCCCGCGTCTACGGTCTGGACAACGTCCAGGCCGGTGAAATGGTCGAGTTCGAGAACGGCACCCGCGGCATGGCGCTGAACCTCGAAACCGACAACGTCGGTATCGTTATTTTCGGTGCCGACCGCGAGATCAAGGAAGGCCAGACCGTCAAGCGCACCCGCGCCATCGTGGACGCGCCGGTCGGCAAGGGTCTGCTCGGCCGCGTCGTCGACGCGCTCGGCAATCCCATCGACGGCAAGGGCCCGATCCAGGCCGACAAGCGCATGCGCGTCGACGTCAAGGCGCCCGGCATCATTCCGCGCAAGTCGGTGAGCGAGCCGATGGCGACCGGCCTCAAGGCCATCGACGCCCTGATCCCGATCGGCCGCGGCCAGCGCGAGTTGATCATCGGCGACCGCCAGACCGGCAAGACCGCGATCGCGCTCGACACCATCCTGAACCAGAAGCCGCTCAACGCGCAGCCCGACGAGAACATCAAGCTGTATTGCGTCTACGTCGCGGTCGGCCAGAAGCGTTCCACCGTCGCCCAGTTCGTGAAGGTGCTGGAAGAGCAGGGCGCGCTCGAATATTCGATCGTCGTCGCCGCCACCGCCTCCGATCCGGCGCCGATGCAGTACATCGCGCCCTTCACCGGCTGCACCATGGGCGAGTACTTCCGCGACAACGGCATGCATGCGGTCATCATCTATGACGATCTGTCCAAGCAGGCCGTCGCCTACCGCCAGATGTCGCTGCTGCTGCGCCGCCCGCCGGGCCGCGAAGCCTATCCCGGCGACGTGTTCTATCTGCACTCCCGCCTGCTCGAGCGCGCGGCGAAGCTGAACAAGGACCAGGGTTCGGGTTCGCTGACCGCGCTGCCGGTCATCGAGACCCAGGCCAACGACGTGTCGGCCTACATCCCGACCAACGTCATCTCGATCACCGACGGCCAGATCTTCCTGGAAACCGACCTGTTCTTCCAGGGCATCCGTCCCGCGGTGAACGTCGGTCTGTCGGTGTCGCGCGTCGGCTCCTCGGCGCAGACCAAGGCCACCAAGAAGGTCGCCGGCAAGATCAAGGGCGAGCTCGCGCAGTACCGCGAAATGGCGGCGTTCGCGCAGTTCGGCTCCGACCTCGACGCCTCGACCCAGCGCCTGCTCAACCGCGGTTCGCGCCTCACCGAGCTCTTGAAGCAGCCGCAGTTCTCGCCGCTGAAGATGGAAGAGCAGGTCTGCGTGATCTGGGCCGGCACCAACGGCTATCTCGATCCGCTCCCGCTCAACAAGGTGCGCGCGTTCGAGGACGGCCTGCTCTCGCTGCTGCGTGGCAAGCACGCCGACATCCTCAACGCGATCCGCGACAGCCGCGACCTCTCCGACGACAGCGCTGCCAAGCTGAAGTCGGTGGTCGAAGGCTTCGCGAAGTCTTTCGCATAAGAACGCCGTCATGGCCGGGCTTGTCCCGGCCATCCACGTCTTGTGCGTGGAAGACGGAGAACGTGGATGGCCGGGACAAGCCCGGGCATGACGACTGGGATAGGCTAGCGGCTTGATCCGAGGGATCGAACCGTCGGGGACGAAGAATGGCGTCACTTAAAGACATGCGCGTCCGCATCGCCTCCACCAAGGCGACGCAAAAGATCACCAAGGCCATGCAGATGGTCGCGGCCTCGAAGCTGCGCCGTGCGCAGACCGCCGCCGAAGCGGCGCGTCCCTATGCCGACAAGATGAGCGTGGTGATCTCCAACATCGCCAGCGCCGCGGCGGGCTCGCCCGGCGCGCCGCCGCTGCTGGCCGGCACCGGCAGGGACCAGGTGCACCTGCTGCTGGTCTGCACCGGCGAGCGCGGGCTCTCCGGCGCCTTCAACTCCTCGATCGTGCGCCTGGCGCGCGAGCGCGCCCTGGCGCTGAGCGCGCAGGGCAAGGACGTGAAGTTCTTCTGCGTCGGCCGCAAGGGCTACGAGCAGCTCCGCCGTCAGTTCGACAAGCAGATCGTCGAGCATCTCGACCTGCGCAGCGTGCGCCAGCTCGGCTTCGTCAACGCCGAGGACATCGCCAAGAAGGTTCTGGCCCGTTTCGACGCCGGCGAGTTCGACGTCTGCACGCTGTTCTACTCGCAATTCAAGTCGGTGATCGCACAGGTCCCGACCGCCCAGCAGATCATCCCGCTGGTGGTCGAGGAGGGCGCGGCTGCGAGCACGACGTCTTACGAATATGAGCCGGAGGAGGACGAGATCCTCACGCGCCTGTTGCCGCGCAACCTCGCGGTGCAGATCTTCCGCGCCCTGCTCGAGAACAACGCCTCGTTCTACGGTGCGCAGATGTCGGCGATGGACAACGCCACCCGCAATGCCGGCGAGATGATCCGCAAGCAGACGCTGGTCTACAACCGCACGCGTCAGGCTCAGATCACCAAGGAACTCATCGAAATCATCTCCGGCGCAGAAGCAGTCTGACCGGACACGAAATTCGGATCGAAGGAGACAGTAAATGGCTACAGCAGCCACACAGATCGGTCGCGTTACCCAGGTCATGGGCGCCGTCGTCGACGTGCAGTTCCAAGGCCACCTGCCGGCGATTCTCAACTCGCTGGAGACCAAGAACGGCAACAACCGCCTGGTGCTGGAAGTCGCGCAGCATCTCGGCGAGTCGACCGTCCGCACGATCGCGATGGACGCCACCGAAGGTCTGGTGCGTGGCCAGGAAGTGACCGACACCGGCCAGCCGATCTCGGTTCCCGTGGGTGCCGGTACGCTGGGCCGCATCATGAACGTCATCGGCGAGCCGATCGACGAGGCCGGCCCGATCAAGTCGGAGGGCACCCGCGCCATCCACCAGGAAGCGCCGACCTACACCGACCAGTCGACCGAAGCCGAAATTCTCGTCACCGGCATCAAGGTCGTCGATCTGCTCGCGCCGTATGCGAAGGGCGGCAAGATCGGCCTGTTCGGCGGCGCCGGCGTCGGCAAGACCGTGCTGATTCAGGAGCTGATCAATAACGTCGCCAAGGCGCACGGCGGTTACTCCGTGTTCGCCGGCGTCGGCGAGCGTACCCGCGAGGGCAACGACCTCTATCACGAGTTCATCGAGTCCAAGGTCAACGCCGATCCGCACAATCCGGATCCGAGCGTGAAGTCGAAGTGCGCGCTGGTGTTCGGTCAGATGAACGAGCCGCCGGGCGCCCGCGCCCGCGTCGGCCTGACCGGTCTGACTGTCGCCGAGCACTTCCGCGACCAGGGCCAGGACGTGCTGTTCTTCGTCGACAACATCTTCCGCTTCACGCAAGCGGGTTCGGAAGTGTCGGCGCTGCTCGGCCGTATTCCTTCGGCGGTGGGTTATCAGCCGACGCTCGCGACCGACATGGGCGCGCTGCAGGAGCGCATCACCACCACGCAGAAGGGTTCGATCACCTCGGTGCAGGCCATCTACGTGCCGGCCGACGACCTGACCGACCCGGCGCCCGCCACCTCGTTCGCGCATCTTGACGCCACCACGGTGCTGTCGCGCGCGATCTCGGAAAAGGGCATCTATCCGGCGGTGGACCCGCTCGACTCGACTTCGCGCATGCTCTCGCCCCTGGTCGTCGGCGAGGAGCACTACGCCGTCGCCCGTCAGGTCCAGCAGGTGCTGCAGCGCTACAAGTCGCTCCAGGACATCATCGCCATTCTCGGCATGGACGAGCTTTCGGAAGAGGACAAGCTGACGGTGGCCCGCGCCCGCAAGATCGAGCGCTTCCTGTCGCAGCCGTTCCACGTCGCCGAAATCTTCACGGGCTCGCCGGGCAAGTTCGTCGACCTCGCCGACACCATCAAGGGCTTCAAGGGCCTGGTCGAAGGCAAGTACGACCACCTGCCGGAAGCCGCCTTCTACATGGTCGGCACCATCGAAGAGGCGGTCGAGAAGGGCAAGAAGCTGGCGGCGGAAGCCGCCTAATTCTAGGTGTCATTGCCGGGCTTGACCCGGCAATCCATCAGTTAAGAATTCTGATGGATGGACCCGCGGGTCAAGCCCGCGGGTGACAAGCGGAAAACAACGGATAGCCCATGGCCACCTTCCACTTCGATCTCGTCTCTCCGGAAAAGCTCGCCTTCACGGGTGAGGTCGACCAGGTCGACATCCCCGGCGTCGAGGGGGACTTCGGCGTGCTGGCGGGACATGCGCCGGTCGTGGCTGCGATCCGGCCCGGCATCCTCACCATCACCACCGCTGGCCGCCACGAGAAGATCATCGTGCTCGGCGGCCTCGCCGAAGTCTCGGAGAGCGGCCTGACCGTTCTCGCCGACGTCGCGACCTCGCTGGACGAGCTCGATCGGGCACAGTTCGCCGAGACCATCGCCGAGATGGAAGAGGGGCTGAAGGAGCACGAAGGCGACGAGCTCGATCAGGCCATCGAGCGGCTCGACCACTTCAAGAGCATTCAGCAGCAGCTCAGCTCCACGGCTATGCACTAAGCCCCGGCGCAGCTGCTCCGGGGCTCAAGGTTCAAAATTCCTGAATAAGTTCAGCGCTCGTCACGACCGTGGCGGGCGCTGAAACTTTGTTGCACCGCGCTCCCGATAGCGGCATTCTGCGCCCGCGGATTTGTTCCGGGGGCCGGTGGCAGATGAAACGCAAGATCGCGGCGATTTTCGCAGCCGATATTGCCGGGTATTCGAGGCTGGTCGCGGAAGACGAAGAGGAGACGCTGCGGCGTCTCGCCTCCTATCGCGAGGTCGTCGACGATTTCATCGCCAAGGCGGGCGGGCGCATCTTCAACACGGCGGGCGATGCCGTGCTCGCGGAATTCCCGAGCGCGGTGGATGCGGTGCGCTGCGCGATCGACATCCAGGAAAGCTTGCGAACGCGCAACATGGCCTACCCGCCGAGCCGGCAGATGTCGTTCCGCATCGGCATCACCATCGGCGACGTCGTCGAGCGCAACGGCGATCTGTTGGGGGACGGCGTCAACATCGCCGCGCGCCTTGAAGGCCTTGCCGAGGTCGGCGGCATCTGCGTCTCCCGCGCGGTGCATGAGCAGGTCGCCAACAAGCTCTCGGTGCAGTTCGCCGACATCGGCGCGCAGGAGGTCAAGAACATCCCGACGCCGGTGCACGCCTATATGGTGGCGATGCGGCGCGAGGACGGCAGCTATTCCAAGCCGCAGCTGAAGAAGCCGGGCGCCAAGCTGGCCGCGGCGCCGGTGTGGATGTGGCCGCTGGTGGTCGCAGTGGTCTCGATCGTCGGCATCGTCGTCACCGGCTTTCTCTACAACACCAAGCTCAAGCAGACCGCGACCGCCGCATCGAAGCTGGCCGCGCCACCGGGTGCCGTGCCGAGCGCAACGCCGAGTCCGATGCCGACTCAAATGGCAAAGACGCCGATGACGCCGCCGAACGCCGGCGCCGCGATGGCGCCGATGCCCGCGCCGTTACCATCCGCCGCGCCGATGGCAGGCAAGCTCGCGGCCGACAGCGTGCCCTTCATCAACGAGCGCGTCCGCAACTTCCTGGCTGGCGAATATTCAGCGGCCGGCGACTACAAGGCTTTCGCGCTCAATGTCGGCGGCTTCACCGGCTCGGCGTTGAACCAGCCGAACGAGGACGCCGCGCGCAGCATGGCGCTCGAGCAGTGCCAGAAGCGCGCCGATGCCGCGCAATCGCCGCGGCGCTGCGAGCTCTATGCAGTCGGCAACAACGTCGTCTACACCCACGGCAAGCCGCCGATGCCGCCAGCGCCGTACGTCCGGTATGACGCCATGACCGAGCGGGCATTCGCCTCGAAGGATTTTCCCATCGTGCGCGATCCGCAAAAGATCCGGCTCGAGAACATGTTCGCGCCGGCGGCGAAATCCCGCTCGGTCGCGCTCAGCCCGGGCGGGCAATATTTCATGGTGCTGGGCGCCTCATCCGCCGACGATGCCGCGCGGCGCTCGCTGGAATCGTGCGGCGCGATCGCCGGCGTTGCCTGCCTGGTCGTCGCGATCGACGACAATTTCGTCGTGCCGATCCCGACCTTGTTCCGGGTCACCGGCTTCTTCAATGCCGCCTCCAACGCCTCGATCATGGCCGACGCGCGTGGCGAGGTCGTACGCAAGCTCACCGACGCCATGGGCTGGAACGCCGTCGCCGTCGGCACGTCGGGCCGGCCCGGCCTCGGCCTCAAAGCCGCCGACGAGCAGACCGCCGTCACCTCCGCGCTCGCCGACTGCGCCAAACGCGACCGCGATTGCCACGTCATCGCCATCGGCCCCTTCACGGTGGGACCGATCAATTAGGATTTGCCCCGACTAGACGCGACTAGCGCTCCGAAGACGGTGTCCACTCACGCCGAAATTTTCCGCCAAAAATTCTTCAATGATTTCAGCCCCATCTCTACTGTGCATGGGGTTGTTTTCGCAGTTCAGCTTGCGAACCCCGTAAACTCTCGCGCCACCGCGCGATAAACCTCGCGGCGGAACGGCACCACGAGGTCGGCGACGCGGTCGAGGCGCTCCCAGCGCCAGGCGTCGAACTCCGCAGGCTGGCCGTTGCGCGGGGTCAGCGGATCGATCTCGTCATCCTTGCCGGTGAAGCGCAGCGCGAACCATTTTTGCCGCTGGCCGCGGAATTTCGCGAGGCGGTGCGTCTGCGGTCCGTCATAGGGTGGGAATTCGTAGGTGAGCCAGTCGGTCTCGCCGAGATAGTTGGCGCTGACGACGCTGGTCTCCTCCCAGAGCTCGCGCATCGCCGCGTCGCGTAAGTCCTCACCCTCGTCGACGCCGCCCTGCGGCATCTGCCAGTCGAGGCCGGGCAGGATGATCTCGGGCCCGTCGCCCTTGAAGCGGTGGCCGATCAGCACACGGCCATCGGTGTTGAACAGCGCGATGCCGACATTGGGGCGGTAGGGCTTTTCATTGGTCACTTGCAAATATCTCTCGTCGTCATTCCGGGGCGCGCGGAGCGCGAACCCGGAATCTCGAGGTCCCGGGTTCGATGCTGTCGCATCGCCCCGGGACGACAATAAGGATCATTCATCCGCCAGCGCGGAAAATTCCTTCACCACGCGCTCATAGACCGGGCGCTTGAACGGGATGATCAGCCCGGGGAGGTTCTTCATCGATTCCCAGCGCCAGCTCACGAATTCCGCCTTGTGGCCGCCACCGCCGGGCTTTTCGACGTTGATCTCGCTGTCCTTGCCGGTGAAGCGGACCGCGAACCATTTCTGGCGCTGGCCGCGGTAGCGGCCCTTCCAGGCGCGTCCCGCAACCGTGCGTGGAATGTCGTAAGTGAGCCAGTCCGGGACTTCGCCGAGCCGCTCGACCGAGCGTACGCTGGTCTCCTCGTAGAGCTCGCGCTTGGCCGCTTCCCAGGTGTCCTCGCCGGGATCGACGCCGCCCTGCGGCATCTGCCAGACATGGGCGTCATCGACATGCTCGATGCCACCGGCGCGGCGGCCGATGAACACCAGTCCCTTTGGATTGATCAGCATCACACCGACGCAGGTCCGGTAGGGCAGATCCTCGTAACGCGCCATTCCGCCAGACCTCTCGCATGCCTCAGGTCCGGCTTGATGCGGCCCCGCGGGAGCCGTGCCGTACCAATTCGTTGATTTAGCTGGATTTTGATTTCAGCATCGCGGTTGTCAATGGCACCAGAAGGATACCTCGGTCGCCCAATGTCCTGGTCCAGGCGCTGATGCGCTCGATCGAGACGGGCAGGGCGGAGGCCGTGCCGACAGCGATGCCACGCTCGCGCGCCGTCGATTCGAGCTTGTTCAGGGCGCGGTCGATCTCGGTCGGGGTCGGCACCACGTCGATCGCGATGTCGCCCTTGCCGAACGGCATCGCCTGATTCGCCGCGGCCTGGGGCGCGATGCTGCGGGGCGAGGAGCCGTCGTCGAAGAAGCCGAGGCCGCGCTTGGCCGCCTCGCGGATGATCGGCTGCATCGCCGGCTCGGTCGCGATGAAGCGGGCGCCCATGAAATTGGTGAGGCCGGCATAGCCCTGCATCCGGCTGAGGTGCCAGTGCAGGCGGTCCATGTTCTGGTCGGGGCTGAGCGAGGTCAGCAGCGTCTGCGGCCCAGGATCGTTGTCGGGGAAGTCGTAGGGCTCCATCGGGATCTGGAGGAAGATCTCGTGGCGCTGCGCGCGGGCCCGCTCGGCGAGCTTGCCGGGGTCGGCGCCGTAGGGCGTGAAGGCCAGCGTCACCGCCGGCGGCAGCTTCATGATGGCATCTAGGGTCTTGGCGGCGCCGACGCCGAGGCCGCCGATCACGATCGCGACCACGGGCATCTTGGCGGCCTTGGCGCGGTCGGCGTCCGCCGCATAGACGTTGAACGGCTTCAGCCCGTCGGCGACCGCCGGGATCATGCCGTAGCGTGATTTCTCCAGCAGCTTCGGATTGATCCCGGCCATGACGGGCGGCGGGGCGGACGCTGCCTCGCCCTTGTCCGCAGCATCGCCGCTGCCGATCACCACGTCGTGGCGGGCGCCGGTCGAGCCGTCGATCATGGTGATGGTCTTCTGCTCTCCGGGGACGGCCTGCTTCGGCGCCTCCTTGGTCTCGTGCCTGCCTTCCGGCTTGCTCTCCGAGCCGTGGCCGGAGGCTGCCGGCTTCTCGTCCGTGGCATTGGGAGCGCGGATCGCGATCCGGATGATCGGCTCGCCGCCGAGCGGGTCCTTGTTGAAGATGGCGAAGCCGGCAAAGGTGACGAGGAACAGGCCGAGCAGGACGGCCAGCAGCTGCATGGCGGTGAACGGCAGCCGCAGCCGGCGTTTCCGGCGCGGCTTGTCCTGTCCGAGCGGGGCGCTCAGATCATCGGCCGTTTCAGTCATGCGCGATCCCGAATCACTCCAGCGGACGATACCACGCCGTGGTCAAGCGGCGGCAGGCCGCGATAGGCCGGGGACGGCAGGAGTTCCAAGCAAAAAGGGCGGCTCGAGGAGCCGCCCTTTTCGCGAGATCGCGCGTGGCGCCGCCTTAGTTCGCCGACTTAGTTCGCAGCCTTGGGCTTGTCGGTCGTGGCCTTGCTGTCGCCACCCGGCGTGGGGGCGGCGGAGGCGCTGTTCTTGATGCCGTGGAGCAGGTCGCCGGCAAGCTTGAGCGCCTTGTCGTCCTTGGCATCCGGCGGGACGTAGGACTGCGAGCCGGTCTTCTCGTCGCCATCGTTCTTCAGATGGCCGCGCAGCGAAGCCTCGCCCTTGGTGTCGGTGCGCGACTTCAGCTCGTCCGGCACGTCCTGGAGCACCTCGATGTCGGGCACGATGCCCTTGGCCTGGATCGACTTGCCCGACGGCGTGTAGTAGCGGGCAGTGGTCAGCCGCAGCGCGCCGTTGCCGCTTCCGAGCGGAATGATGGTCTGCACCGAGCCCTTGCCGAACGAGCGCGTGCCGACGATCGTCGCGCGCTTGTGGTCCTGCAGCGCGCCGGCGACGATTTCGGAGGCCGAGGCCGAGCCGCCATTGACCAGCACGATGACCGGCTTGCCCTTGGTCAGGTCGCCGGAATGCGCGGTGCGGCGCTGGGTCTCCTCGGCATTGCGGCCGCGGGTCGAGACGATCTCGCCCTTCTCCAGGAACGAGTCGGAGACGGTGACGGCTTCCTCGAGCAGGCCGCCCGGATTGTTGCGCAGGTCGATGATGAAGCCCTTCAGCTTGTCGCCGATCTGGTTCGAGAGGCTGGAGATCTCGCGCTTCAGGCCTTCGGTGGTCTGCTCGTTGAAGGTGGTGATGCGAATATAGCCGATGTCATCCTGCTCGACGCGCGCGCGCACCGAGCGGACGCGGATGTTGTCGCGGACCAGGGTGACCTCGATCGGATTGTCCTGGCCCTTGCGGATGATCTTGAGCTTGATCTTGGTGTTGACCGGGCCGCGCATCTTCTCGACCGCCTGGTTCAGGGTCAGGCCCTGCACGGCCTCGTCGTCGAGATTGGTGATGATGTCGTTGGCCATGACGCCGGCGCGCGAGGCCGGCGTGTCGTCGATCGGCGAGACCACCTTGATCAGGCCGTCTTCCATCGTGACCTCGATGCCGAGGCCGCCGAACTCACCGCGGGTCTGCACCTGCATGTCGCGGAAGCTCTTGGCGTCCATGTAGCTCGAATGCGGATCGAGGCCGGTGAGCATGCCGCTGATTGCGGATTCGATCAGCTTGGTGTCGTCGGGCTTCTCGACATAGTCGGAGCGCACGCGCTCGAACACGTCGCCGAACAGGTTGAGCTGGCGATAGGTGTCCGCGGTGGCGGCTCGCGCGCTGGAGCCCATGAACACCGCGCGCGGCTGGGTCACGAACAGCGTCAGCGCCGCACCGGTGGCTGCGCTGAGCAGGATTACTGAAGTCTTGCGCATCATCCGCGAACCTTCTCGCCTTCATTTGCGGCCCACCATGGGCCTGGATCGATTGGAGTGCCGTCTTTACGGAACTCGACATACAGCACAGGTTGACTCGCGTTCGTGGCGAGAATGGAGGCGACTTGAGATGTCGACCCCATGGTCGCGACCGGCTCCCCCGTGAGCACAAACTGTCCGATGTTGACCGAAATGCGCTCCATCCCGGCGATCAGGACATGATACCCGCCCCCGGCATTGAGGATCAAGAGTTGTCCATAGCTGCGGAATGGGCCGGCATAGACCACCCAGCCGTCACACGGCGTCGTGACCTGGGAGCCTGGCTTGGTGGCCAGCGAAATACCCTTCTGGACCCCGCCGACCCCGTCGGAACCGCCAAAATCCCTGATCTTGTTACCGTTAACCGGAAGCGGCAGGAGGCCCTTGGCCGAGGCGAAGGCGATCGCCGGGGTGGTGCGGGACTTGTCCTTGAAAGCGCCCGGGCCCGACTTGGCGCCGGAGTTGGCGCTGGCGGCCGCCTTGGCCTCGGCCTGCTTTGCAGCCTCAGCCGCCTTCTCGGCCGCCTTGGCGGCGCTTTGCAGGTCCTGCTCCATCTTGGCGATCAGCCCCTGGAGATCGCCGACCTGCCTTGATAGCGCGATGGCGCGCGAATTCTCGGCGTCCAAATCCTTTTCGCGTGCCGCCTGCTGGCGCTGCCGCTCGTCGACCAAAGCGGTGAGCCGGGTCTGGTCGTTGTGGACCTTGTCGCGGTCGGAGGCGAGCTGGTCGCGCTCGATGGCGATGGTCTTGCGCAAGGCCACGAGCTCGCCGAGCTCGCCCGCGATCTTCTCGGCGCGGCCGCGCAATTCCGGTACGACGGCGCCGAGCAGCATCGCGGTGCGCAATGACTGCAGCGCATCTTCGGGCCGCACCAGCAGCGCCGGCGGCGTGCGCCGGCCGGCGCGCTGCAAGGCCGCCAGCACCTCGACGATGTGGGCGCGGCGCAAATCGAGCGAAGCGCGCATCTGTTGCTCGCGGCCGTTCAGCGCGCGCAGTCGCGCTTCGGCCTCGTCGATCTTGGTCTCCACGGCGCGCACACCGGCGGCGGTCTCGATCAGCTGCTGATTGAGCTGGGTGCGGTCCTGGCCGAGCGCGGTGATCTCGGCCTTGAGCTTGGCCTGCGCTTCTTCCGCGCTCTTTTGCCTGGCGCGCGCGGCCTCCAGCTCCTGCTCGCGCTGCTTGATGGCGTCGGGCGAGACCGCCGCGGTCTGGGGCGCCGGCGCTGCCGTCTGAGCTTGCGCGAGGCTTGTGCCTGCGAGGTTTGCGCCTGCGAGGCTTGCAATCAGCAGATTGAGGACGGGCGCTCGCATCGCTTTAGGCAAAGGTGCTCGTTGTGGCGCGCATCACGCGCGGTGATAGGGGTGGCCAGCCAGGATGGTGGCGGCCCGATACAGCTGTTCCAGAAGCATGACGCGGACCATTTGGTGCGGCCAGGTCGCAGAGCCGAACGCGATCGCGAGCTTGGCCTTACGGCGCAATTCGGGCGAAAGTCCGTCCGCCCCTCCGATCACGAAGACAGTATGTCCCGCCCCCTCGTCGCGCCAGCGCGCCAGATGACGTGCGAATACGGTGGAGTCGAGATTTTGGCCGCGCTCGTCCAATGCCACCAGGATCGATTTGTCCGGGATATGCGCCGAGATCGCCGCGGCCTCTTCAGTCATCCGCGTCGCGGCGTCGCGCGCGCGGCTCTCGGGAATCTCGTGGATGCTGAGCTCGCGGAAGCCAAGCTTGCGGCCGGCCTCGTCGAACCGCTCGAAATAACGGTCGGCAAGCTCCCGTTCGGGGCCCTGCTTCAGCCGGCCCACCGCAATGACAGCAACACGCATGGCGTCTCTAGGACCACGTCTTCAGGGTCGTGGCTTCAGGGTCGCGTTTTCAAGACCGCGCGCATCACGCGCGCGCACGACGCTAGCATGCGCGTCAGCCGATTCGAAATCGGCCAGATGAGCCTAGATCGCCTTCGCCGCCCCTGGGCCCTGCGTATACAATCTCTCGAGATTGTAGAACTCGCGGACCTCGGGTCTGAACACGTGCACGATCACGTCGCCGGAATCGATCAGCACCCAGTCGCAATTGGGCAAGCCCTCGACATGGATGTTCTTGATGCCGTTTTCCTTGAGGCCCTTCGTGACATTCTCCGCGATCGCACCGACGTGCCGGTTCACCCGGCCGGTGGTGACGATCATGTAGTCGGAGTATGCCGATTTGCCGCGAAGGTCGATGGTGACCGTCTCTTCCGCCTTCATGTCCTCGAGGCGGGAGAGGATCAGGCTCAGGGTCTTGTCGGCGTCGGGTTGCGCCTTCAAGGCCGCAGCTTTGGTCGATGTTTTACGCGTAGGTTTGGCAACCTTGGGTAAAACAGGCTTGGACAATACAGATGCGGTCAGGGACCATTCCTTTCACTGTATCGCGAACGCCGAATCCGGCGCTCGCTGGCTACACTACATCATGTGGGGTTAAGGGTTTCAATATGCCAGAGAGCCCGTAGTCCACACCATGTCCGCACATTCGTCTCACTTCGTACCTTTCCAGCTCCCGTCCGGGTTCCGCAGGCCCGTTGAGGAGAGATTCAGCTTCAATCCGGTCAGGAACACCCAGGCCGGCGCCGGCCGATCTGCAAGCAGGGCCGCCTTATCCTCGGGCAGACGGTAGCGCGATAGCGCCTGGGCGGCGGGCGAGCTGAGGGCGCGAAAGCTCTGCGGCGGGCGATCGATCACTGCCATCGGCACCTGGGCGGCGATGCGCCGCCAGTCCTGCCAACGATGGAATTGAGCGAGATTGTCGGCGCCCATGATCCAGACAAAGCGCAAGCCCGGGAAGCGGCGGCGCAAGGTGTTGATCGTGTCGATAGTATAGCGGGTGCGAATGACGGATTCGAGACAGCTCACCTCGATGCGCGGATCGTTGGCGACGTCGCGCGCGGCCTGCATGCGCGCGCCGAGCTCGTGCAGATTGCCGTTCTCCTTGAGCGGATTGCCTGGCGTGACCAGCCACCAGATGCGATCGAGCTGCAATCGCTTGAGCGCAAACCGGCTGATCGCGCGATGCGCCTGATGCGGCGGATTGAACGAGCCGCCGAGCAGGCCGATGCGCATGCCCTCGGTGTGGGGCGGGACCGCTTGGGCCACGAAACGCGGCACGACGAAATTGTTGCTCAATGCCCGCGCCTCGCGACGTCTACGGCCGGGTCTGTCCGGTGCCGTGGACGCGATATTTGAAGCTCGTCAACTGCTCGGCGCCGACCGGGCCACGGGCGTGAAACCGGCCGGTGGCAATGCCGATCTCGGCGCCGAAACCGAACTCGCCGCCATCGGCGAACTGGGTCGAGGCGTTGTGCAGCACGATCGCGGAATCGACCTCGCTCAGGAATTGCTTCGCCGCACGCTCATCGGCGCTCACGATTGCGTCGGTATGATGCGAGCCGTGGTTCTGGATGTGTGCGATCGCGCCGTCGACGCCGTCCACCACCTTCGCCGCGATGATCGCGTCGAGATACTCGGTGTCCCAATCGTCCTCGCTGGCAGGCTTGACCCGTGCATCGGTCTTCTGCACGGCGTCGTCGCCGCGCACCTCGCAGCCGGCATCGAGCAGCATCTCGACCAGCGGCTTCAGGCTCGATGCAACGGCGGCACGATCGACCAGCAGCGTCTCGGCTGCGCCGCAGACGCCGGTGCGTCGCATCTTCGCGTTGAGCACGATCGACTTCGCCATGGCGAGGTCGGCGCTGCCATCGACATA
The DNA here is from genome assembly GCF_018130245.1 of Bradyrhizobium sp. SZCCT0231. Taxonomy (GTDB): domain Bacteria; phylum Pseudomonadota; class Alphaproteobacteria; order Rhizobiales; family Xanthobacteraceae; genus Bradyrhizobium; species Bradyrhizobium japonicum_F. The sequence continues at coordinate 59,139 of NZ_JAFCKP010000012.1, read as the reverse complement.
GACGTGATTGACGCCTTCGAGATGCGCGAAGACAGGCACGCGCGCTTCCTGCTCGACGCGCGCGACGAGGCTCTTGCCGCCGCGCGGCACGATGACGTCGATGGCGCCGTTCAACCCTGATAGCATCATGCCGACCGCGGCGCGGTCGCGCGTCGGCACCAGCGTGATCGCAGCTTCAGGCAGGCCGGCTTCGCACAGGCCCTGCACCAGGCACTCATGGATGGCGCGGCACGAACGAAAACTGTCCGAGCCGCCGCGCAGGATTACGGCATTGCCGGATTTCAGGCACAGCACGCCGGCATCCGCCGCGACGTTCGGACGGCTCTCGAAGATCACGCCGACGACGCCGAGCGGCACCCGCACGCGCTCGATGGTCATGCCGTTCGGCCTCTGCCAGCTCTCGGTGACGACGCCAACGGGATCAGCGATGTCGCGCACGATGCCGATGCCTTCGGCCATCGCTTCGACCCGCGCCGGCGTCAGCGTCAGGCGGTCGATGAAGGCGGAGGTCGAATTGCCGGAGGCGCGGGCCTCCGCGACGTCCTCGGCATTGGCGGCAAGGATCGCGGCCGAGTTCGCGCGGATCGCCCGTTCCATGGCTTCCAGCGCCCGGTTCTTCTGCTCCGGCGGCGCCAGCGCCAGCACGCGCGCGGCGGCGCGGGCACGGGTTCCGAGGTCAGACATCAGCGTCTGGAGATCGGCATTGCCGTCGACGGCTTTGAGGGGGGCGGCCATGGGAGTTCAACCTTCTGCTAAGGCGGTGTCCTAGCACGGAAATCCCGCTTTTGCGAAGGGCGGGGAAGGTATGGCAGGTCTCCCGGCGCGCGCCGCAGGTCGGCCAATGGCCGGGCTGAACGGAAGGCACGCGAATTCTTGCGTAGCGCCCAATTATCAATAAATATCATTACTTGATAACGGAGCCTCCCATGGCGAGCAGCTACAGCATTGGCAAGCATTTCGAGGACCTGATCGACAATCTGATCGAGAGCGGGCGCTATGCCACCGCGAGCGAGGTGATGCGCGAAGGCCTTCGCCTCGTCGAGGAGCGCGAGGAGCGTCGCAAGGTCAAGCTGGAGGCGCTGCGGGAGGAGATCCAGAAAGGCTTTGACAGCGGGCCGATGGAAGAGGTCGATGTCCAGGAATGGATAAACGACATCAAGACGCGGGGACGGCAACGCTTAGCCGCGCGTAAACGTGGCGAATAGATTTCGCAAAGCTCCACAAGCAGACCTTGATCTCGATTCGATCTGGGAGTTCATCGCTTCGGACAGCACTCGGGCCGCCGAGAAGCAGATCGAACGTATCGGCGAGATCTTCGAAATGCTCCTGGAGAATCCGCTTGCCGGGCGTGAACGCCGGGAGCTGCGCGTCGGCTTGCGCAGCTTCGCTGTCGGCAATTACGTGATCTTCTACGTCCCGTTGCCTGATGGCATCGAGATCATCCGCGTCATGCACGGTCGTCAGGATATCAACGCCGACGACATGCAATAGCCGAGCGTCGGCCCGCGGCTACCCGCCCACCACCAGATCGTCGCGGTGGATCATCTCCGCGCGGCCGCTGATGCCGAGGATGGTCATCACATCAGGGGAGGAGCGGCCCTTGATCCGCTCGGCGTCATCAGCGTCATAGGCGATCAGGCCGCGGCCGATCTCGCTTCCGTCGGGGCCGCGCACGATCACGGCATCGCCGCGGGCGAACTGGCCCTCGACCTTGATCACGCCGGCCGGCAGCAGGCTGGCGCCGGCGCGCAGCGCGGTCACCGCGCCGGCATCGATCGTCAGCGTGCCCTTCGGCTCCAGCGTGCCCGCGATCCAGCGCTTGCGCGAGGTGATGGGATTGGCCGGCGTCAGGAACCAGGTGCAGCGGCCGCCGTCGGCGATCGCCTGCAAGGGATGCTCGATCTTGCCGGAGGCGATCAGCATGTGCGTGCCTCCGGTCGTCGCGATCTTGGCCGCCTCGACCTTGGTGCGCATGCCGCCGCGCGACAGCTCGGACTCGGCATCGCCCGCCACAGCCTCGATCTCCGAGGAGATGCTGTCGACGACGGGAATGAGCTTGGCGTTCGGATTGTTCTTCGGCGGGGCGTCGTAGAGCCCGTCGATGTCGGACAGCAGAACGAGCAGATCGGCGCTCGCCATGGTGGCGACGCGCGCGGCGAGGCGGTCATTGTCGCCGTAGCGGATTTCGTTGGTGGCGACCGTGTCGTTCTCGTTGATCACGGGGATGGCACGCCATTCCAGCAGCTTGCCGATGGTGGAGCGGGCATTGAGATAGCGGCGGCGCTCCTCGGTATCCTGCAGCGTGACCAGGATCTGGCCGGCGCCGATGCCGTGGGCCCCCAGCACCTCCGACCAGATCCGCGCCAGTGCGATCTGGCCGACCGCGGCGGCGGCCTGGCTCTCTTCCAGCTTCAGCGGGCCGCGCGGCAATTTGAGCCGGCTGCGGCCGAGCGCGATCGAGCCGGAGGAGACGACGAGGACGTCGCGCCCTTCCTTGTGCAGCTTGGCCATGTCGTCGGCGAGCGCGGCGAGCCAGGACGCCCGCACCTCGCCTTTGTCGGAATCGACCAGCAGGGCGGAGCCGACCTTGACGACGATGCGGCGGAATTGACTGAGTTCGGGGCTGGCCATAGTGCGCCTGGAGGATGATCTGCTCTGCGTTGGAAACGGCGGAGCGGAGAGAGCGGCGCCGGTGAGGCCTGCTTTTGCAGCAGGACGATGGCCGGCGCAAGGCGGGCGAGATGGTAAACGGCCGACGGCGGCCTTGTCTTGGACGCCGTTCCGGTTCTAATGCCGGCAACCAAAAACGGGGCTGGAGAGGAAACGTATGGACCGCCGCAAATTCATGACCGGATGCTTGGGGCTGCCACTCTTGGCGCAGGCGGGCGGGGCGCAAGCGCAGGCCGGGCTGAGCAAGATCATCTTTCCCTTCGCGGCCGGAGCCGGCGGCGACACGCTCTGCCGGCTGATCGCGCAGGAGATGGCGCCGGTGCTGCAACGGACCATCGTGGTCGAGAACCGCACCGGCGGCGACGGCCTGATCGGCATCAAGGCGGTGAAGGGCGCAAGCCCTGACGGCAGCATGGTGCTGGTGACGACGGGACCGACCATGTACCTGCTGCCGATGGTGGAGACGACACCGAGCTTCGACACGTCGAAGGATTTCATGCCGGTGTCGCTGCTGGCGCGGTTCGAATTTGCGCTGGTGATCAACCCTGCGGTCGACGCCACCGATTTCAAGAGCTTCGTAACGTGGCTCAAGGCGCATCCGGACAAGACCTCGTTCGGGGTGCCAAGCAACGGCACCATTCCGCATTTCATGGGCTCCAGGCTCGAGAAGGATCTCGGCATTCCCCTGACCCGCGTGCCCTATCGCGGCAGCGCCCCCATCCTCAACGACCTCGTCGGCGGCCACATCGCGTTCGGCATCACCACGTTGGCCGACGCGCTGCCGCAGCACCGCGCCAGGGGTGTGAAGATCATCGCGGTCTCGAGCACGGAACGTTCGCCGTTCGCGCCTGAGGTGCCGACGCTGAAGGAGAGCGGCATCGATCTCGTTGCGGATGCCTGGTACGGCATGTGGCTTCCCGCCAGCAGCCCGCCGGAGTTTGCGAGCAAGCTCGGCGCGGCCGCGAGCGCGGCGCTTGCCAAGCCCGAGGTGAAGGAGAAGCTCACCGCGATCGGGCTCATTCCGGTCGGCTCGACGCCGGAGGGATTGACGAAGGAACTCGCCGCGAACATCGCGCTGTGGCAACCGATCGTGAAGGCGACGGGATATAAAATCGAGAATTGAGGTGTTGCTCTTCTCCCTCTCCCCGTTCTTACGGGGAGAGGGTTGGGGTGAGGGGCGGCCTCCGCAAAAGCGCTGGCCGTTGGACTCGCGGAGAGTCCCCCTCACCCGGATCGCATCTGGCGATGCGATCCGGCCTCTCCCCGCAGGCGGGGAGAGGCGAAGACAAGCTCACATCTTCGCGCGCTGGGCGATGCCGTCCTTGATCGCCGCAAGTTCTGCCTCGTCCCAGATGCCGATCAAGACTCCGCCCTTCACCTGGAGCTGGTTGTCGGCATAGGAGGCGATCTTCTCGCGCGGCGTGGTGATGTGGCCGCTCGGATGCAGGGCCCAGTCGAACAGCTCGGCCTGCAGCCGCGCGATGATACCAGCGCATTCAGGATCGTCGCCGCGATCCAGAAATTCTTCCGGATCGGTTTCGAGGTCGTACAGCATCGGGCGGAAGCCGGAGGCGTGGATGTATTTCCAGCGGCCGTCGAACACCATGAACAGGCGGCAGCGCTCGATCGGCTGGTTGAGCTTCAGCCGCACGTCCTGCATGGCGTAGTCGTATTCGGAGAACGCCACCTTGCGCCAATCTGATGGCGTGGGCCCGCGCAGCAGCGGCAGCAGCGAACGTCCTTCGAGGATGTGGCCCGGCACCTTGCCGCCGAAATAGTCGACGAAGGTCGGCGCGAGGTCGATCGCCTCGACCAGCGCATCGCTGCGCGTGCCGCGCGTAGCGTCGGCTTCCTGCGACGGGTCGATGATGATCAGCGGGATCTTCGCCGACTGCTCGTGGAACAGGTCCTTCTCGCCCATCCAGTGATCGCCGAGATAGTCGCCATGATCGGAGGTGAACACGATCATCGTCGTGTCCAGCAGACCGCGCGCCTCCAGAAACTTCATCAGCACGCCCATCTGGTCGTCGATCTGGGTGATCAGGCCCATATAGGTCGGGATCACCTTCTCGCGGGCCTCGTCGCGCGCCATGTTGCGGGAGTAGCGCATGTCCATATAGGCGCCGAACACCGGATGCGGCCTCGAGCGCTCGCGCTCGGAGCGGATCACCGGAATCATGTCCGACGTCGAATACATGCTGGCGTAGGGTTCTGGCGCGATATAGGGCCAGTGCGGCTTGATGTAGGACAAATGCAGGCACCACGGCCGGCCGTCGGTCTCGGCCTCGCGGATGAAATCCATCGCGCGCCGCGTCATGTAGGGCGTCTCGGAATGCTCGTCCGGCACGCGCGCGGCCTTGTCGGCGTGCACCAGCAGCCAGCCGTTCTGCAAGCTACCGTCGTCAGTCGCACCCGAATTGGCCCAATGCTCCCAGGGATTGGTGGCGTCAAAACCTTGCTGGCGCAAATACTCATCGTATTTCGGCCGCGGCCGCCCCGTCGGATGCAGGCCGTCGTCGCGCTCATAAGGTTCGAAGCCGCATTCGGCGACATGCACGCCGATGATCGATTCCGGCGGGATGCCGAGCGCCTTCATGCCTTCGATATCAGGGGCCATGTGGGTCTTGCCGACCAGCACGTTGCGCACGCCGATCTTGTTGAGATGATCGCCGAGCGTGGGCTCGCCGACGCGCAGCGGCCAGCCGTTCCAGTGCGAGCCGTGCGAGCGCATGTAGCGCCCGGTGTAGAACGACATCCGCGAGGGCCCGCAGATCGGCGATTGCACATAGGCCTTGGTGAACAGCACGCCGCGCTTCGCCATGGCGTCGATGTTCGGCGTCTTCAGCGTGGGATGGCCGGTGCAGCCGAGATAATCATAGCGAAGCTGGTCGCACATGATCCAGAGAACGTTCTTCGCGCGCGCCATGCGTCATCCCTGTTGTTTCTTGCTTGTTCGATGCTGCGATATTGGAGCGCCGGTGACAAGCCAGCGCGCCGCGGGCGAGAGCCGGGCCTTCATGGTTCGAGACGCGCGTTCCGCGCTCCTCACCATGAGGGTCTCTAAGCGGGAGAGGTCACGCCGACCACGGCTCCGCTTCGGCCGCGCTCTTCGCCTTGGCGGAGACCGGGCTTTCGCCGATCACGTCGGCCAATGCGCGCAACGCTTCTTTCACGCCCTGGCCGGTCGCGCCTGACAGCAGCAGCGGCGTCTTCTTGGCGGCGCGCTTGAGGCGGTCCTTCTGCTTCTTGAGCTCGTCCGGCTCGACCGCGTCGATCTTGTTCAGTGCGACGATCTCGATCTTGTCGGTGAGCTGCCCGCCATAGGCATCGAGCTCCTTGCGCACGGTCTTGTACGCCTTGCCGGCGTGCTCGCAGGTCGCATCGACCAGATGCAGCAGCACGCGGCAGCGTTCGACATGGCCGAGGAAGCGATCGCCGAGGCCGGCGCCTTCATGTGCACCCTCGATCAAACCGGGAATATCCGCCAGCACGAATTCGCGGCCGTCGGCATTCACGACGCCGAGCTGCGGATGCAGCGTGGTGAAGGGATAGTCCGCGATCTTCGGCTTCGCCGCGCTGACCTTGGAGAGGAACGTCGACTTGCCGGCATTGGGCAGGCCGACCACGCCGGCGTCGGCGATCAGTTTCAGCCGCAGCCAGATCCAGCGCTCCTCGCCGGGCTGACCGGGATTGGCGTTGCGCGGCGCGCGGTTGGTCGACGACTTGAAATGCGCATTTCCGAAGCCGCCATTGCCGCCCTCGGCCAGCACGAATTTCTCGCCGACCTTGGTGAAGTCGTGGATCAGCGTCTCGCGATCCTCGTCGAAGATCTGCGTGCCGACCGGGACCTTGAGCACGATGTTCTTGCCGTTGGCGCCGTGACGGTCGGAGCCCATGCCGTTCTCGCCCTTCTGGGCCTTGAAGTGCTGCTGGTAGCGGTAGTCGATCAGCGTGTTCAGCCCGTCGGCGACCTCGATGATGACATTGCCGCCGCGGCCGCCATTGCCGCCGGAGGGACCGCCGAATTCGATGAACTTCTCGCGGCGGAACGCCACGCAGCCGTTCCCGCCGTCACCGGAGCGGATATAGACCTTTGCTTCGTCGAGGAATTTCATGGGCCATAGGTAGGCCAGCCGGCCCCCTCCGGCAACCCGAATTGACCGAGTGGCGGCGGAATCTCCGCGATTTTGGCGCCGTGATTAACCAGCCGGCCGGCGCCGGATCAGGAATTTCTGCGTGCCCTCCAGCACCAGCTCCTTGCGCTGGTTGAACACGGTGCTCGTGAGCGCCACCACACCGGTGGTGCGTCCCGGCACCAGCTCGGTGACCTCGAGCGCCGGATAGATGGTGTCGTCGGCGAACACCGGCTTGAGAAACCGGCTCGATTGCTCGAGGAAGCCGACCAGCGACTCCTCGACCATGAATGGAAACAGGCCCGCGCCGGGTGCGGTGTGAATCAAGGTCTGAAAGCCGTGGGCGAGCAGATGCGGCATGCCGCGGGCGCGGCAATATTCCACGTCGTAGTGCACCGGATGGGTGTCGCCGCTCGCGGTCTGGAATGCGGCGAACACCGCCGAGGTCTGAGTGCGGCTCGGCAGCACGAAACGCTCGCCGACGACGAAATCCTCAAACCAGCGTTGCGTGGGGATCATGCGATGCTGGGTCGGATCGAACTCGGTCATGTCACAGCTCTTTTCCCGGTGCGGCCTCTATCGCTACCGCGATGCGAAGACTGCGACAATCCGTTCAATTCGGCGGATGCGGGCTTGTCCCTGTAGCTCACGTCATTAAAACGACCGCAAGCAAGATTACTGGCGACGCTCTTTCCCCGTCATTGCGAGCGCAGCGATCCAGACCGTCGCTGCGGAAAGATTCTGGATTGTTCGCCGCGCTCGCAATGACGACCTCTGACAGTCCGATCAATGCCCTTCTTCAAGAACCTCTCCGCCTATGACGATCGCTCGGCGCGGCTGGCCGGCATCGCGCTCATGGTGCTGTCGATCTTCATGTTCTCGTTCGGCGATGCCATGGGCAAGTTCCTGGTCGGGACTTATTCGGTGGGGCAGCTCTTGTTCCTGCGCGCCTGCGCGGCACTGCTCTTGCTGTCGCCGCTGATCTGGAAGCAGCGCCACCAGTTCCTGCATCTGGAGCGGCCGGGCCTGCAGCTGTTTCGTGTCGTGCTCTCGACGCTCGAGGTCGCCGCGTTCTTCCTCGCCACCGTCTACCTGCCGCTCGCCGACGTCATCACCTATTATCTCGCCGGTCCCATTTTCGTCACCGCGATGTCGGCGATCTTTCTCGGGGAGCGGGTCGGCTGGCGGCGCTGGACCGCGATCCTGGTCGGCTTCTGCGGCGTCCTGATCGCGCTGCGCCCCTCGGCGCAGACGGTCAGCCTGCCGGCGTTGATCGCGCTCGGCGGCAGTCTGTCCTTCGCAACCCTGATGCTGATCACGCGCAGCCTGCGCAAGACGCCCGACATCGTGATGGCATCGTCGCAATTCATCGGCACGTTCTCGCTGGGGGCGGTGCTGTCGGCATTCCACTGGGTGCCGCCGACCTCAGGCAGCCTCGTGATCTTCGCGATGGCCGGGCTCATTTCGGTGACCGCGCTGTTCTGCGTCAACCGCTCGCTCAAGCTGGCGCCGGCCAGCGTCGTGGTGCCTTATCAATATTCGATGATCGTCTGGGCCGTGATCTTCGGCTTCGTCGTGTTCGGGGACGTCCCATCCATCGCAACACTCGTCGGCGCTGCCATCATCATCGGCGCCGGGTTCTACATCTTCTTGCGCGAACGCGATCTCGGACGGCAGGGCGCGGAAGTAAATCCGCCAGCGTGATGCCCACCCTCCCCTGGAGGGGGAGGGTCGCTGCGCATGTAGCGAAGCGGAATGCGTAGCGGGGTGGGGTGACGGTCTCTCCGCATTAAACGCTGCCCGAGCGGAGAGATCACCCCACCCCGCTCGCGCTTCGCGCGATCGACCCTCCCCCTCCAGGGGAGGGTAAGTTACCTCACCCGTCTTGCACTGCTCCAGCTCTTCAGCGAGGCCCACACGCCGCGTGAGAGGCGGAAGCAGTCGACGGGTGTCGACGAGCCCAGTGCCAGGAACCGATGCAGCTGCACACCGCTCCACTGGAAGCCGCACTTCTCCAGCACCTTGCGCGAGGCCGGATTGGTGACGCGCGCACCGGCATGGAGATGGTCGTCCTCATACTCCTCGAAGAAGAAGTCGATCGCACCGCGCGCAGCTTCGGTGGCGAAGCCCTGGCCCCAATGCTCGACACCGAGCCAGTAGCCGAGCTCGGCATTGCCGGGCTTCGAGCAATCGATGCCGACCATGCCGACCGGTCCGGTATCGTGCTCGATCAGGAACACGGTCTCGCTGCCGAGCTCGGCGGTGGCGCGGATGAATTCGGCGGCGTCGTCCTGCGAATAGGGATGCGGCAGGCGGCGCGTGTTCTCGGCGACACGACGGTCATTGGCGAGCCGGGCGATGGTCCTGACGTCGGCGAGGGTCGGCCGCCGCAAGGTCAGCCGCTCGGTGGCGACGACATCAGGTCTCGCCTCCCGCAAGGTCACGCTCGAGAAATCCTGCAACATGTCCGGCTCCGTGAAAGTCACTAAGTCAAAGTGAGCAAGTCAAACAAAAGGGGAGGCCGGTTTCCCGCCTCCCCTTGGAGCCTTCGATCTCTTGATCTCTAGGACTCCGCCGGTTTGGTAGGACCCGGCGGACTCCAATTTGGTCCACCGTCTATTCAGCCGCCTCTGCGATCGGGAGTACCGATACGAAGGTGCGGCCGTTGGCTTTGGCCTGGAACGCAACACGACCTTCGACCTTGGCGAACAGAGTGTGGTCCGTGCCCATGCCGACATTAAGGCCGGGGTGCCAGGTGGTGCCGCGCTGACGCGCAATGATGTTGCCGGGAGTGACGATCTCCCCGCCGAACGCCTTGATACCGAGGCGCTTGCCCTTGGAATCGCGTCCGTTGCGCGATGAACCGCCTGCTTTTTTGTGAGCCATGGCTCGTCTCCGAAATCCTGCGTATTTCTAGATCAATTCCTTGACGGAATCATTTCAAAATTTCTCACGCATCAATTCGTGAATTGGCGTGATCAATTCCATTTTATTCGGCGGCTTCGGCTGCCGGCTCCTTGGCCACCTTCTCCCGCTTCGGGCGCGGGCCCTTGGTGGGCTTGGCGCCATCAGTCAGGATCTCGCTGATGCGCAGCACGCTGATCTCGTCACGGTAGCCGCGCTTGCGGCGCGAATTCTTGCGGCGGCGCTTCTTGAAGGCGATGACCTTGGGGCCGCGCTTGTGGTCGAGCACCTCGACCGCGACGGACGCACCTGCGACCGTCGGCACGCCCAGCACCGGCGTGTCGCCGCCGACCACCAGAACTTCATTCAACTGCACGATCGAGCCGACTTCGCCTTCGATCTTGCCTACTTCCAAGACATCATCCGGCACGACGCGGTATTGCTTGCCGCCGGTTTTGATGACTGCGAACATCGTTTTTTTCCTTCGTGTTCAATCCCGGCCTCGGGACGAGCATCGTCCGGGCCGGCTTTTTGTCAGTCGCTACGGGTTTATGTGCGTTTTGTGCGGGCGGGAGTTATCCCTTTGAAAACCCACGCAAAAACAAGCGGCGCGAGAAACGCCCCGCGCCGGCTGTGGGACTTATAGCCGCCGGCAGCGGAGAGTCAAGGAAAACTGCCAAAAAGGGTCCGGATTTGAAGGATTTGGACCATTTCCGATGTCCGGACGAATCTCCGGCCTGCTCTGCAACCAACGGGTTCCCTCCCCGTTGTGTCCTCGCAAATCGGACACGCGGGCAAGGGCTTATCATGGCGACAGACGAGCTGGTCAAGACAACGGGTATCGCCCAGCACGGGGCGAGCCGGCTGCCGTCGGTCGATGTCGACAGCTTCAACATCGAGATCAAGGACGACGACGGCTTTCTCGGCGATCGCGCCAGCAAGGGCGCGTTTCGCGAGATTCTCGAGGAATGGCGCAAGCCGCTGCGCAAGAGCGGCGAGGATCCGTTCGGTGACGAGCCGTCCGACAAGATCAGCAAGAAGACCCTCGATGCGGTCCTGATCGGCGACAATACCGAGGCCACGGCCGTCGTGCACAGCGCGATCGAGGATTTCGCGCAGGAGCTCGCCTACGTCACGCGGCGGTTCCTCAAGACCAAGGCCTGGGCCAAGACCGAATGCATCGTGGTCGGTGGCGGCTTTCGCGCCAGCCGGCTCGGCGAAATTGCCATTGCCCGGGCCGGGATCATCCTGAAATCGGAGGGCTTCAAGGTCGATCTGGTGCCGATCCGCTTCGATCCTGACGATGCCGGCCTGATTGGAGCCTTGCACCTCGCGCCGTCCTGGATCTTCGAGGCCTATGACAGCATTCTCGCCGTCGACATTGGCGGAACCAACATCCGCTGCGGCATCGTCGAGACGCGTTGGAAGAAGGCGCCCGACCTGTCCAAGGCGGCGGTCTTCAAATCCGATTTGTGGCGCCATGCCGATGATGAGCCGAGCCGCGAGGCCGCGGTCAAGCGGCTGGTCAAGATGCTCGAAGGCCTGATCGAGGACGCCGAGGCCGAAGGCTTCAAGCTCGCGCCTTTCATCGGCATCGCCTGTCCCGGCGTGATCAACGCGGATGGCGCGATCGAGAAGGGCGCGCAGAACCTGCCGGGCAATTGGGAGAGCAGCAAGTTCAACCTGCCGGCGAGCCTGATCGAGGGCATCCCCGAGATCGGCGGGCACGACACCGCGATCGTGATGCACAATGACGGCGTGGTTCAGGGCCTCTCCGAGGTGCCGTTAATGCAGGCTGTCGAGCGCTGGGGTGTGCTCACCATCGGCACCGGGCTCGGCAATGCCCGCTTCACCAACCGCCGCAAGGAGAACGGTAACGGCAAAGACCGGGATTCCACGGAGAACGGGAAAAAGAAGGCCAAGGACAACAGCAGGAACGACTAGCCAGCGTTTTCGAGCGAAGTGGAGACCGGTTCGCGTCAAGAAAACGCGTCAGACGAGGATCTGGAGCCCGTTCCGCCCCTCCAGAGTAACCTTGACCGGTTAGGTTAAGGAGCGGATTGCGTTGCGGGACGCGGGCTGCACGCTAGGGTCGAATCGTCGCTTCACCTGGCCGGCGAAGCCGCCCTTCACGGCCAGCATTTCAATGAGCGGCACGGGACCGCCAGTGTTTACCGCGTCTGGCGGTCCCACCCCGTTTTTGGATTTCCGTGAGCCCTCAGCTCCAGCCGACGCGCTGAAAGAATGCCGCGATCTCCGCCGCCGCGCGATCCGGATCTTCCCGATGCGGGAAGTGGCCGACATCCGGAAACATCGCCAGATCGAGTTCGCTGAAGGTCTCGCCCAGCCGATCGGTCCACGCATACGGAAACAGCGGATCGTGCTCGGCCCAGCGCACGCAGGCCGGCACATCGATCGGCGGCAGCTTTGGCGCTTCGCCTTTCATCATTGCGAGACGCCCGGCATGGGAGGCCCGATAATGCGCAAAGCCGCCGGCGAGATTGCCGGGCTTGAAGTAATTGTCGGCGAAAGCGTCGAGGACGTCGTCGAAGGCGCCTTTCCGATGCGCCCAGCCCTTGAGGAAGTGGCCGATATAGAGCCGGCAGCTCTCCCGGCTCGCGCCGATGAGCTTAGGCGCCGTCTCCATCTGGTGGAAGGACTGGTACCAGATGTGGTTGAGCCTATCGGGCGCGGCCATGCGCGGCCCGATGCCGGGATAGACGAAATCGAAGAAGAAGAGGCCGGCGAGCCGCTTCTGCGCCTGCCGGGCTAAGGGCTGCATCACGGCCCCCCCGACGTCATGGCCGGCCACGCCGAATCGGTCGATGCCGAGCCCCTCCATCAGCGCCAGCATGTCGGCCGCGTGGCCCTCCGGCCCGTAAGGGCCATCGGGCTTGTCGCTGTCGCCGAAGCCGCGCAGATCGGGCGCGATCAAGGTGAAGCGGTCCGAAAGCCTGGATATCACCGGCTCCCAGGTCAGCCAGAATTCCGGCCATCCATGCAGCAAAAGCAGTGGTTTGCCCCGTCCAGCGCGAACCAGGTGGAAATCGGCGCCGTTCGCCGTGACCGTCAGGTGCTCCATGGCAGTTCCTCCCGAGTGCGGCGTAGGGGGCTGAAAGAGGCAGCGGATTTTCCCCTTTCGCGCCTTGTCTGGCCCGCCATCCTCGCCTATTAACGCCCCAACCACAGGGGCCGCAGCTCCTATATGGCGCCTTCAGGAGAGGTGGCAGAGTGGTTGAATGCACCGCACTCGAAATGCGGCATAGGTGCAAGCCTATCGGGGGTTCGAATCCCTCCCTCTCCGCCATTGGGCGCCGATTGCCCTCTATAGTGCGATATCGCCGCCGACCACCGCGTGCCCACCGGGTGAGATGGTAAGCCGCCGATTCTACGCTACGGCCCGATATATCTTGAGCGCAGAGTCAGCAGCTTCCGACCCCATCGCCGCCCCTAGGGAACTGTGACAACTAACCTGATAGCTGCCGTTGTGGCGGCTGTGGAGCGCGGTCATATCTGCCGAGGAAGTCAGTTTCAAAGCGCCGCGTTCACCGGAATTATTCCGACAGTCGCCGCTTGCATCATGAAGGCCTCGGCCTGCGCATGGCTGAGGGTGGCCGCCCGTAGAGTTTCAGGAATGACGCGTTGAAGCTCCTGACGCTGCCAAATCCCGCCTGAAACGCAATCTCGGTCAGTGAGAGTATCGTTTCGTCCATCAGTCGCTTCGCGCGGCCAATACGCAGTGTTTGTGCTGTCTGAATCGGAGACGCTCCAACGTGCTGCGCGAATAGCCGCGAAAGATGCCGTCCGCCAACGCCTAGGTCGGTTGCAAGCTCATCAACCGACCCCCGATCCAGCGCGCCGCCCTCGATCATTTTTAAGGCCCGCTCCACGGTGGTTCGCGTCCCCTTCCATGCTGGACAAAATGGCGCGGTCTCGGGGCGGCATCGCAGACAAGGACGATACCCTGCCCGCTCTGCCGCTGCGGCTGTTGGGTAGTAACTGACGTTCTTCGTCAGCGGATGTTTAACCGGACACATTGGCCGACAATAGATGCCTGTTGTTCGCACAGCGGTAAAGAACAGCCCGTCATAAGCCGGGTCGCGTCGCAGTCGCGCATCGTTACAAGTGTCGAAATCAAGCATGACCTGACCTTAGCTTTTCCCCTCCAGGAGAGGCGAGACCTTGCAGGTGATGGCGTCCGAAAACTGCCAGCCTCAACACGCGTCAATCAGTAATTCACTGGCAAGACTAAGACTTGGGGGTTGAGCGATGCGCATGACATTTCAGGATTGGGGCTTGCTGCTCCTTTTGTCTCTGCTTTGGGGTGGGGCATTCTTCTTCGCTGCCGTTGCGGTGCGGGAGCTGCCACCTCTGACCGTGGTGGTCTCACGGACAGGTCTTGCCGCTCTGGCGCTAGCGGTTATCCTTCGATTTCGGGGCGAGGGTTGGCGATTTCGAGGTCGCGCGCTACCAGCCTTTTTTATCATGGGGCTACTAAACAACCTTTTGCCCTTCTGCCTGCTTTTCTGGGCGCAAACCATGATACCGAGCGGGCTTGCCTCGATCCTGAATGCGACCACGCCGATATTTTCCATCGTCGTTGCGCATTTTCTGTTGGCCGACGAACGCATGGCAGCGAACAAGGCCACCGGGATCGGCTTTGGCTTCCTCGGTGTCGTGGTACTTCTAGGGGGGAATCTTCTCAACAGTGAGGGCATCGCGGTCGTCGGGATGCTTGCCTGCCTCGGGGCTGCGCTTTCCTACGGGTTCGCTGGGGTCTATGGCCGAAACTTCAAGACCATGGGACTTTCCGCATCGCAGGTCGCTTTTGGCCAGATCACCGCAACCACGATCATGATGATTCCGATTGTGTCCATTGTCGACACGCCTTGGAATCTGCAAATTCCAAGCCTCCCGGTCATCGCCTCGCTGGTCGCACTGGCCGTTGCCTCAACCGCCTTGGCATATGTGGTTTTCTTCCGGCTTCTGGCCTCTGCGGGAGCGGTCAACACCGCGCTTGTCACCCTGCTTATCCCGGTCAGCGCCATCTTGCTCGGTGCACTTTTCCTGGGGGAGGTTCTGGCGTTCCGACATTACGCCGGAATGGCACTCATCGGTGCTGGCCTGCTCGCAATCGACGGGAGAGTCTTTGACCGAATAAGGCGCCAATAGTACATTGCGAAACCCCTGTGTATCGCGTGTCCTGGCCGTCCTTGCAGCCGAAGTGAAACGCTGTTGCAACGACCGGTGATAGCGTGAGGACTTTTGCGGCATCTAGGGGCGGCTTTCCCACTCGCCCCTCAAAAGCCGTCAGTCCGAAACCCACCACATTGTAGCCATTCGCTCTTGCCGCAATTTAGAGGACCATAGCGTAGACGTAGTTCTCTGTTTCGTCGGCTTCGGCCCGCCATATCAAACACGACGCTTCCAAATAGCTCCGCCAAATCAGCCTGATGCCGGTGTCGTTCGCCCCGCCAGCACCGTCCGCGCCGTCGCGACGAACGCCTGTGCCGCCGGCGACAGCGTCCGGCCCTGACGCTGCAGCAGCGACACCGGTCGCGTGATGGCCGGCCGCACCAGCGGTCTTGCGATCAGGGTGGGAAACTGATCGGCCGGCAGCATCGTCGCGGGGAGGATGGCGAGGCCGAGGCCCTGTGCGGTCATGGCGAGCGCGGTGTTGATCAGCGTCACTTCATAGGTCGGATCGAGGCGCTTGCCCTGCGCGCTCAGGGCCTGATCGATCTGGATGCGGATCCGCGTCTCCCGGCGCATCGCGATGGTCGGCAGTTGCGCCAGCTCATCCCATGTGAGGGAACGACGTGCAGCGAAGTCGGCGGTACGGCGGCCGATGGCGCTGAGGCGGCCGCTTGTCAGGGTCTCGATCGTCATGTCGGCGAATTCGCCTTCCACGCTGCCGATCGCGAACTCGGCATCGGTCGCGGTCAGGCGCGGCACGAGATCGTCGGCGGCGACATCCCGCATGTCGATCTCGATGTCGGGATGGCTGGCGCGGAATTTCGCCAGCACCATGGGCAGCAGAGCCGATGCGGTGCCGGCCGAGGCGAGAAACGCGACGCGGCCGGCGCGGGCCTGCGCGAGGTCGCGCATGCGGCGCGACAGGCCTTGCGCATCGCTCAGCATGCGTTCGGCGGCGTCGAACGCCTCGTCGGCGGCCAGCGTCGGCTGCACCGAGCGCGTGGAGCGGTCGAACAGTTTGACGCCGAGCTGGGCTTCGAGCTGCTGGATCAACAGGCTCGCCGCCGACTGCGTGATCCCGAGCTCGCGGGCAGCCCGCGTGATGCTGCGCGTCCGGTACACGCCGGTGAAGGCCCGCAATTGGCGCAAGGTGACATTCATAGGTAAAGCTCATGAATTGATGAGTTCTTTCCGGCTTATCGCATAAACGGGCCTGCAATAAAATGCATGCTGTGCGGGCAACGAATCCCGCGGCGATAGAGGAAACGAGCATGAGGACACAGGTGCTGGTGGTGGGCGCCGGGCCCGTCGGATTGACCGCGGCGATGGACCTGGCCTCGCGCGGGATCGACGTCGTCGTCGCGGAGATCCGTCACGCCGGCGATCCGCCCAGCGTCAAGTGCAATCACGTCTCGGCGCGCTCGATGGAGATTTTTCGACGGCTCGGCGTTGCCGCCAAGCTGCGCGATGCGGGGCTCCCTGCGGACTTTCCCAACGATTGCTCTTACCGGACCACGGCGACTGGCATCGAGCTCTGCCGCATCGACATTCCCTCCCGTGCGCACCGCTATAGCGCGACCGGCGGTCCCGACACTTGGTGGCCGACGCCCGAGCCGCCGCACCGGATCAACCAGATCTATCTCGAGCCGATCCTGTTCAGCCATGCCGCGGCGCAGCCGCGGATCAATATCCTGGCGCGCACGGAAATCACCGAGATCGAGCAGCACGACGACCATGTCGTCGCACTGGCGCGCGATCTCGACAGCGGAAATTCACTTCGCATCGAAGCCGGCTTCGTGATCGGCTGCGACGGCAGCCGCTCCCTCGTTCGCAAATCGATCGGCGCCAGCCTGTCCGGCACGCCCGTGATCCAGCGCGTGCAATCGACCTTCATCGAAGCGCCGCAACTGAAGGAGTTGATGGGCGGGCACAAGCCGGCCTGGATGGTGCTCTCGCTCAATCCGCGCCGCTCCGGCACCACGGTTGCGATCGACGGTCACGACCGCTGGCTGATCCACAATCATCTGAAGCCCGACGAGCCGGAGTTCGATTCGGTCGATCGCGACTGGGCCATCCGTGCCATCCTCGGCGTCGACGAGCGCTTCGAATATCGGGTGCTCAGCAAGGAGGACTGGGTCGGACGCCGCCTCGTGGCCGATCGCTTCCGCGACCGCAGGGTCTTCATCTGCGGCGACGCCGCGCATCTGTGGATGCCCTATGCCGGCTACGGCATGAATGCGGGCATTGCGGACGCCGTCGATCTCTGCTGGCAATTGGCGGCGCATCTGAACGGTTGGGCGCCGGCTGCGATCCTCGATGCCTATGAGGCGGAGCGCCAGCCCATCACCGAGCAGGTGTCGCGCTTTGCGATGGACCACGCGATGAAGATGATGGCCCAGCGCGGCGGCGTCTCGGCGGAGATCGAGGACGACACGCCGCGCGGCCAGGCGGCGCGCGCGGCGCTGGCGAGAGCAGCCTACGATCTCAATGTGCAGCAATATTGCTGCGCCGGCCTCAACTTCGGCTATTATTACGACGCCTCGCCGATCATCGCCTATGATGGCGAGACACCGCCGCCTTACGCGATGGGCAGCTTCACGCCCTCCACCGTGCCGGGCGCCCGCGCGCCGCATCTGTTCCTGCGTGACGGACGATCGCTCTACGATGCGTTCGGCGCTGGCTACACCTTGCTGCGGTTCGACCCGGCGATCGATGTGACGCGACTGCAAGCTGCCGCGAAGGAGCGTGGCGTGCCGCTCGCGCTGGTCGACATCGCGCCCGATGAGGCGAACGGCGCCTATGCTGAAAAGCTGGTGCTGGCGCGGCCCGATCAGCACATCGCCTGGCGCGGTCAGGTCGCGCCCGAAAATCCACTGGGCTTGCTGGCGCGCATCACTGGCGCTGCGGCGTAAGGCGACTTCAAGCGGACAGCCTGGCGGCGCAGGCCACCGGCTGTGCTTCAAGAACAAGAGCCTACTTAAGGAGGAGAACGTGTTTCACGTTGCAAGGCGCCGCATCCTGGCCGTGCTGTCGGCTGCGACTTTCGCTGTGTTGCCTCTGGAGGCAGGCCGTGCCGCCTATCCCGAGCAATTGATCAAGATCATCGTGACGTTCCCGCCCGGCGGCAGCGCCGACACCGTCATCCGCGCGCTCGAGCCCTTGGTCGCCGCCGAGCTCAAGCAGAGTCTGGTCATCGAGAACCGCGCGGGCGCCGGCGGCAACATCGGCATGGCTGCGGTCGCGCAGGCCAAGCCCGACGGCTACACGCTCGGCGTGGCGCCGGCGGGCGCGCTGACGGTGAATCCGCACCTCAATGCCGCGATGCCGTTCGAGCTGAAGGATCTCGCGCCCATCACCCTGCTCGCGGAAATTCCCTTTGTGCTGGTCGCCTCCGCGAATGTCCCGGCGCACAGCACCGCGGAAGCGATCGCGCTCGCCAAGGCCAAGCCGGGCGCGCTGTCGATCGGACATGGCGGCAACTCGACGGCGATGCATTTGACCGCTGCGCTGTTCACGCAGAAGGCCGGGATCGCCATGGAGTTGGTCCCGTATCGCGGGACAGCGCCGGCAACGGTCGATGTTCTCGCGGGCCATGTCCCCTTCGCGGTGCTGGACATTCCGTCATCGCGGCAATTGATCCTCGACGGCAAGCTCAACGCGATCGGCGTCTCCTCCGCGCGCCGCCTTCCGTCCTTGCCCGATGTCCCGACGCTGGCCGAGAGCGGCATCGCGGGCTTCGAATCCGTCGGCTGGTTCGGGCTCGTTGCTCCCGCCGGCACGCCTGCGGATGTCATTGGCCGGCTGAACGAAGCCTTCACCAAAGCCCTGAAGGATCCTTCGGTCGCGGAAAAGATCCGGACCCTCGGCGCAGAGCCAGCACCGATGTCGCCCGAGCAGTTCGGCCGCTTCATTCAGAACGAAAGCACGAAATGGGGCAAGCTCATCAGCGAGGCCGGGATCAAGGCGAATTAGGTTCGCTCGTCACGCCACCCCAACCGGCTTCTCCAGGTCGGCCCAGATCTTCGCGAAATATTCCTGAAACTGCGGGTCGGTGCGCAGCGCTGCCGGATCGCGGCCCTCACGCGGCAGGTCGATCACGTGCAGCGACCGCACCGTGGCAGGCCGTGCGCTCAGCACCAGCACGCGGTCGGCCATGGCGATGGCTTCGCCGATGTCGTGGGTGACGAGGATGGCGCTCTTGCCGCGCTCGGCGATGATGCGGGAGACGTCGGCCTGCATCAGCAGCCGGGTCTGGAAGTCGAGCGCCGAGAACGGCTCGTCGAGCAGGATCACGTCAGGGTCGAAGGCGAGCGTGCGCATGATGGCGACGCGCTGGCGCATGCCGCCGGAGAGTGCCGCGGGCTTGGCGTGCTCGAAGCCAGAGAGGCCGTAAGTCCGGATCAGCTCCAGCGCGATCTCGCGCGCGCGAGACTTCGGTGTCTTGCGGATTTCCAGCCCGAGCATGACGTTGTCGAGCACGCTGCGCCACGGCAGCAGCAGATCCTTTTGCAGCATGTAGCCGACATGACCGGCGGCATCATCGACGCGGCGCCCGCCGACCTCGACATGGCCGCGGGTCGGGCGCAGCAGGCCCGCGATTGCGTTGAACAGCGTGGATTTGCCGCAACCCGAAGGGCCGACGATCGCCAGCGTCTCGCCGCGGCGGAGCTCGAAGTCCACTTTCCGGATCGCCTCGACCGGCCGGCCCGCGCCATCGAAGGTGACGCCGACATTGTCGGCGCGCAGCACGATCGGCGCCGCTTCAGCGAGATTGTGCGCGAGCGCGTTCATCGGTCCACCTCCTTGCAGAAATCGAGCAGCGTGTCGTTGAAGACTTCTGGAGTGACCACGCTGAAGGCGTGCGCGCCCCAATCGACCTCGTGCACCCGAGAATCCGGAATCGCAGCGGCGAGCTCGCGGGTGAGATAGGCCGGCACCAGCGCGTCGTCCTTCGCGGAAGCCAGCAGCGTCGGCACGTTGATTGCGGCGAGGCGCTTGCCGCCCTCGAACGCCAGGAACATGTCGATACGCTGGTTCATCGTCGCGACGGAGGGAAAATGCCTCAGGATGCGCTCTTCCTCCGCGTCGAGATGGGCGATGTTCTCGGAGATCCATTGCGGCGGATAGAGGAACAATGGCTGCGCCCGCACATAGGCCTGTGGACCGGACTGGTTCAACAATTGCTTGCGGATTTCGAAGCAGCGCCGCAGGAACGGATCGGCGCAGCCCCAGCCGTTGACGACGGTGAGGCTGCGCAGCCGCCGGGGGTGACGCAGCGCCAGCTCGATGCCGACGATGCCGCCGATGGCGTGGCCGACGACGTGGGCCGCGTCCACGCTGGCATGGTCGAGCACGCAGGCGATGTCGTCGGCCATGCCGGCAATGCTGCGGTGGCTAGCCGCGCTGCGGCCGGTGCCGACGTGGTCGTAGAGGATGACCTGGTGGCGCGTAGCGAGCGCCTCTAACTGCGGCGCCCAGAACGAGCCGCTGCCGCCCATGCCGGCCGAGAGCACAATCGGCGTGCCGCGCCCGTGAACTTCATAATAGATCTCGGCATCCTTGCCGCGTGCAAAAGCCATGACGTCCCAGCTATTGGAGTGATGTGGTTTCGGATCAGGACAGCAGGCGCCGTTCGATCAGGTCGATCGCGCCGTACATCAGCAGTGCCACCGCCATCAGCGTCGCGATGCCGACCCAGACCGCGTTGAGGTCGTAGAGCACGCCGGCATAGTAGATCATGTAGCCGAGGCCCTCTTTCGAGGCGATGTACTCGCCGACGACGGCGCCGATCAGGGCGAAGCCGACATTGAGGCGGAAGGCCGCGACGATCCACGGCATTGCGCCGGGCACGATGACGGTGCGCCAGGTCTTCAGGCGCGAGGCGCCGAGCGAGCGCAGCAGCTTGACGAGATCGGCGTCGACCTCCTTGGCGCCCTGGAGCGCAGTGATCACAGCGACGATGAAGGTGATGATCGCCGCGATCGCGATCTTCGAGGAGAGGCCGATGCCGAACCAGACGATGATCAGCGGCGCCAGCGCGATTTTCGGCAGGCCGTTGAGCGCGACGAGGTAGGGCCGCAGCACTGCGGCGCCGGTCGGGACCAGCCACAGCGACAGGCCCGCCGCGCTGCCGAGCACCGTTCCGATCAGGAACCCCGCGATGGCCTCCCATGCGGTCAGCGCGGCGTCGCGCAAGAGCTCGCCGCTGCCGATCAGCTTGCCCGCCTTGGCGATGATGCCGCTCGGCTGGCCGTAGAGATAGACCGCGATCAGCCCGAAACGGATCGCGAGCTCCCACGCCGCGAGCAGCGCAGCCAGCAGCGCGATCTGGAGCAGCGCGATGCGAAGCGCGGATGGCAGCTTGAATCGCGTTCCCATCACCGCGGCCTGGCCAGCGTCGAGCACGGCCACCTCACGCCCTCTTGTGCGCGATCGAGGCGATCTCGACGAGGCAGGCCGGCTTCACGAGGCCGCACTGGATGCAGAAGCGCGCCGGCTTCTCGCCGGGGAAATACTCGGCATAGACCTTGTTGACGGCGGCATAGTTCGCCCAGTCGGTGATGAAGATCGAGTTGAAGGTGACGTCGGCAAGGCTCGAGCCGGCCGTCTCCAGCACGCGCTTGATCGTTTCCAGGATGTGCCGGGTCTGGCCGGCGGCGTCGCCCTCATGAACGACATCGTTGTTGGCATCGAAGGCCAGCGTGCCCGACACATAGATCACGTTGTCGGCCATCATGCCCGGCGAGAACGGGGCGATGGGGGCGTGGGTGCCCGGCGGAATGATGGCGCGGTCGGTCATGGCGTATCCTCTTTTGCTGGAGCGGCTTCGGTCTGGGCAAAGGCGCGGCGGAAGTCGCTCGCGGTCGAGACCCAGCCGAAGAAGGTCTCGATGTTGAAGACGGAAGCCTTCTGGATGTAGTCGGGGCCGGCCTGGTGGGTCGCGTCCTCCAGCATCACGCCGAAATATTCGAGGTGAAAGCCGTCGCGCAGCGTCGATTCCACGCAGACATTGGTGGCGATGCCGCAGAACACCAGGTTGCGGATACCGCGGGCGCGCAAGATGCTGTCGAACTGGCTGTTGAAGAAGCCGCTGTAGCGCGTCTTCGGCACCACGATGTCACCGGGCTTCGGCTGCAGGTCGTCGACCAGCGCATAATCCCAGCCGCCCTTGGCGAGCAGCTTGCCTTGCAGCTCGGGCCGCTTGCGCATCGTCTTCAGCGCATTCGACTTGTGCCAGTTCGGCGAGCCCGGACCGCCGGCCTCGACATAGTCCGCGTCCCAGCCGTTCTGGAAGAAGATCACGGGGACGCCGGCGCCGCGGGCGACGCTCAGCACATCCTGTATCGCCGTGATCGCAGCCTTGGCGCCGGAGATGTCGAAACCGGCGAGGTCGAGATAGCCGTTCGGCGAAGCATAGGCGTTCTGCATGTCGACAACGACCAATGCAGTCTCGTCGACCGCGAGCCGGAGCGGCTCTGGCCGCGCCGGCAACGTGACATAGCGCTGCTCGCGCGCGCGGGACGTGTTCACCGTCATCACACGAGACCGAACTGCTTGGTGGCCTGCTCGGCAAAACGGTTGTCGACCATCTGCGCATAGGGAAGGGCGGACTGCACCGCGCCGCCGCCCTGTTCGAGCTGCATCGCGCGGTCCCACTCATCCGCGGAGATGGTCGGATTGCGCGGGATCGCGGTCTTGGAACCGAAGAAGTTCTTCGTTGCGCTGGCGACGACGGAAGGCGTGACCTTCGGGAAGTATTTCTCCGCAACTTCGGTGAAGACGGCATTGTTCTCGTGCATCAGCTTCTGCGCTTCCGCGATGGCGTTGCAGAAACCCTGCACGGCCGCCGGATTGCTCGCGATGGTCTCTTCCGTCGCCATCGCGGTGGTGAAGCAGAGCGATCCCAATGCGTCGGCAAAGGACAGCACCGGCACGAGGCCGAACTGCTCGGCGGCGATGCTGACGTCCCATTCGAAGGCGGTGGCGATGTCGGCGCGGCCGTCCTTCACCGCGGCGGCCTGCGCGCCCGGCGGAAGCTCGAGGAAGGTGACGCCGGCTTCCTTCGGATCGAACTTGCCGATGGTCTTGATCGCGTAGGTCGGCACTTGAATCGTCGAGGACGGGAATTTCAGCGTGGCGATGGTCTTGCCGCGCAGATCCTCGATCGTCCTGATCTTGCTGTCGGGCTTGGCAATGCCCCACATCGACACGCCGCCGACGATCTTTGCGATGTTCTTGATCTTGCCGCCCTCGCGCACTGCGTTGACCGACATGCCCGGACTGGTGACACCGATCTGGCCGCGTCCCGAAAGCAGGATCGGCACCGGCAGCGCGATGCCGCCGGCGGTGGAGAGGTCGGCATCCAGGCCGTGCTTGGCGAACAGCCCTTTGTCCGCGGCGACATAAAGTGAGTTGTACATGCCGAGCCGCAGCGCTTCGGCGATCGCCACTTTGCTGCCGGTCGCGAAAGCCGGGGCGCTCAGGCCCGCCAGCGGTGCCGTTGCCGCGCCGAGCAGTGAATACTTCATGAGGTCGCGTCTGTTGATCACGTCCCTTGTCCTTTGGCTTGTCAGAACAGTGGGTTACGCCCTGCTCTGCCTAATTGACGATCATCCCCGGTCTTCGCCCAAAATCCTTGCATTCGAAATTTTCATTAGCAATCCAGAATAGAGAGATATATTTATAAGGAATGCTGATAGATCAGCTCGACCTGAAACAGCTCCGCGCCTTCGTGCGCGTCGTCGAAACCGGCAGCTTCAGTGCTGCGGCGCGATCACTCGGCATGTCGCAATCCGCCGTCAGCCAGGCGGTGCGTCAGCTCGAGGAAAACTTGCGGATGCGGCTGCTCGATCGCACCACGCGAAAGCTCCAGCTCAGCAAGGTCGGCGCGGATTTCATGCCGGGCATCCAGCGCCTGCTCGCCGATCTCGATCGCCAGCTCCAGGATCTGCGCGACCTGCGCGAACATCGCCGCGGTCACGTCACGGTGGCCTGCGTGCCGTCGGTGGCGCTGCGGCTGATGCCGCGCGTGCTCGCCGCGTTTCAGCGCGAGCATCCGATGGTCGCGGTGACGCTGAAGGAGATTTCGCGGCACCAGATCTTTGCGGTGCTGCGTGGCGGCGACGTCGATCTCGGCATCGCCAATGTCCCGGGCGACGATCCCGAGCTCGACGCCTCGCGCCTGCTGGTCGACAGTTTCGCGCTGGTGATGCGCCGCGATCACCCGCTCGCCGCGCGCGATGCCGTGAGCTGGGCCGAGGCGTCGAAAGCAGGACTCGTGGTGATGGCATCAGGTACCGGCATCCGTCTCGAGATCGAGCGCAGTGTCGCCGAGCTTGGCCAGGGTACGCCGGTCCACGAAGCCGAGCATCCGGCAACGCTGCTGGCCCTGGTCGAAGCCGGCGTCGGTGTCGCACCGCTGCCGAGCCTCGCCTGGCCCGAGGCCAGTCATCCCGTGCTCACCTGGCGCAAGCTGGTCGAGCCGGTGATCGAGCGCGAGCTCTATCTGATCTGGCGCATCGGGCGCGATCTCTCGCCGGCCGCACGCGCGCTCCAGCGCGGCATTTTGGCGGGTGCGCAGGCGATCCGCGAGCGCAGCTTCGCCGATTGACGCCTTGCGCCGCCGGTAGAGCGGTGCTCTCGCCACCGGAGCATTGATGGCTTGAACCTGCTATGGGGACGGACCGACCTAGCAACATCCGCCGGCAGGCAGGGCTATCGCATTTGAACCTTCACCAGAGGTCGTCATGCCCGGGCTTGTCCCGCCTGCGCGGCCGAAGCCGCTTCGGCGAGGCGAAGGCCCGGGCATCCACGTTCTTTGTGCTGCGTAGCAAGGCGTGGATGGCCGGGACAAGCCCGGCCATGACGATGTGGAGAGTATCGTGCCCAAAAGTGTACGGCTCATATGCGATAGCCCTGCGCCGGCAGGCGAGAGTCAGTGATTCACCACGATGTTCGACAAAGCCTACCGGCAGCGCCTCGAAGCTGATCTTGCGCGATGGGAAGCCGATGGCGTGATCGCGCCCGCGGCAGCCGCCAGCATCCGCAACGCGCTGCCGCCGCTCGCGCCCGGTATCAACATCGCCGTGGTCGTCGCCATCGTCGGCGGCCTCTTGATCGCAGCCGCGTTCCTCGCCTTCGTTGCGGCGCACTGGACGGAGATCGCGCGGCTGATGCGGTTTGCGATCCTGGTCGCCGGCATGGCCGTTGCCGGCGGTCTCGGCGCCTGGTTCGCCGCGACGGGGCGCACCGTTCTTGCCGATCTCTGTGCCAGCGTCAGTGCGATCATCTTCGGCGCCGGCATTGCGCTGGTCGGGCAGATGTACCACCTCGGCGAAGACTTTGCCGGCGGCATGCTGTTGTGGTCGATCGGTGCGTTTGCCGCGGCCGTGCTGACCGGCTCGCGCGGTGCGCTTGCGGTCGGCCTCGCTTCTGCCTCGGTCTGGACCTGCATGCGTGTCTACGATGCGCCTGATGTCCTGCATCTGCCGTTCCTGGCGGTCTGGCTGTTCGCCGCCGTTGTTGCCTTCGCCTGGCATTCCCGCGTCGCCGCCCACCTCGTCGCGGTCGCCGTGCTGCCGTGGTGGATCGCGACGTCGTTTCGCTTCGAATTCGACGGAGCCCAGCCGTCATTCGTGCTCGCGAACGGTGCGGCCTTGCTGTTCGGCGCCGGGCTCGCGATCGCCGCCGCGCCGTCGCCGAGGGCGTTCCGGCTCGGCAGCATCCTGTCGATTTACGGCGCGTTTTCACTGGCCGTCGCCGCGTTCCTCGAGGTGACCACGGTCGACGACATCGTCCGCTTCCGCACCGGGTCTGGTGCGGGCCAGCCGCTTTGGGCGATTGCGTGCGGGGTTGCCGGTGTGATTCTCGCGCTGGCATCGGCTGGAATCACCAGGCGCGCAGGAGAACTCCTTGCGGCAGGCGCGATCGGGCTGGTGCTGCTCGCGGCGCCGGTCTGGCCGGCATCCATGGCCGGCGAATCCTGGTTCGCCTATGCCGCGCTGCTCTCAGCCATGCTGTGTCTCGTCGTCTCCGGCATGCTCGATGACGTGCGTCCGCGCATCGTCGCCGGCTGGCTCGGGATCGCCGGAATCATCGCCGGCATCACCTGGGCGGTGAAGGGGTCGCTGCTGCGCCGCTCGGCTTTCCTCGCGGCGGCGGGCGTCGCGGCCGTCGCATTTGCAACCGCGCTCAATCGCATTCTGCCGAGGGCTGGGCGATGACCGAGCTGATCGCATCCGTCACCGCGTTCTGGCAGCGCATTCCGAAAGCCGTGCTGTTCGGTGCCGCCATCCTGATCCAATGCGTGCTGCTGGTCCTGATGGTCGCCGATCGCATGCAGATCCTGCGCGATGGCCGTGAGGTGACCCTGCAGACCCAGCCAGTCGACCCCCGCGATCTCCTGCGCGGCGATTATGTCGTGCTCCGCTATGACATTTCGCAGCTACAGGCGGGGGCGCTCACCGGCAAGCCGGCCGGGACGCGCAATCCCGTCGTGTTCGTCAAGCTCGCGCCCAATGCCGGCGGGCTTTACGAGGCCGTCTCGGTGCATGCCGAGCCTGTTCCGGTCACGGCGCCCGAAATCCTGATTCGCGGCCGCGTCAGCCGTTCCTGCGGTTCGACCAGCCCCATCTTCTGCGACAAGCTGACGATCAAATACGGTCTCGAAAGCTATTTCGTGCCCGAGGGCGAGGGCAGGACGCTCGAAGAGGCCCGCAATCAGCAGAAGCTGCGCATCGTCGCCGCCGTGCTGCCCTCAGGCCGCGCCGCCATCAAGCGGCTGCTGCTCGACGGCCAGCCGGTGTATGAGGAGCCGTGGTATTAGGGCGGAATGGTTTCAGGATGAATCGATTGCCGCGGGGCTCGTCCACCTCTCACGCTTGCGGGAGGGGCCGCAGCCTCTCAATGGCGCCTTCAGGAGAGGTGCAGAGTGGTTGAATGCACCGCACTCGAAATGCGGCATAGGTGCAAGCCTATCGGGGGTTCGAATCCCTCCCTCTCCGCCATTATGTCTAGACACCTACCGCAGCCCTGGCCCTTTGCTTGCGCGGAAGAGCCTCAGCCTCCTTCTTTTTCTTTGCGGCGTTCTTGTTAGTCGATGGTCGCTTGACCTGAACCTTGGCCTTCGGCCGTGTCCTCTTCGGGGTAGGAGGGACAGATTTGGCCTTCCATGCGTTGATTCCTACGCATTCGACCTGTATGTGGCCTGAGGTATTCTCGGTAACTTTCTCAGCCAAGCGAGAGAGCCACCTGATAAGGTCTGCGAACGAGATTTTCTTGTTGTCATCTCTGCGTTGCCAGCGTCGATCGCGGTGGTGTGTCACCACTAGAACACCGTGGCGTCGATATTCTGGCTTCAGATAATCCTCAGCAAGTTGCGTGTGCAAAGCGTTTTCGAGGTCACTTCCTGACCAGCCTTTGCCGCCGTGTTTGATCTCTAACGCGACCTGAAACGGCGACGCGGTGGAGGCAACGAAAATATCGGGTTTGTCGCCGAGCGCGATTTCGCCTTCGCGGACAAGATGGAAGCGGCCTTTGGCCCGCAATAACAGTTGCTCGGCGAGCCAAGGTTGGACCTCGTCTTCATCCTTGGCCTTCTCCAAGAGCGCGCGCGAGCTGAAGTCGTCCTTGGTCAGGCTGTGATCAATTTCGGCGAGAACACCGAGAACGATGCGGAGCAGGTCGGCGCCAGTCTTGGCGGGAGCGAGGAAACCTGTTTCGAAGGTGCGGACTTCCTCGGCGGTCCATGCCGGGGATTCGGAGTCACGAATGGCCTTGCCTCGCGCCAATTCGCGAAAGCGGTGTGAGCGCAGCGCGAAGACCGGATCATCGGACAGTCGCCTTATTGCACCATAAGCATCTGGCCCCGGACGTGCCAGCAACGCCGATAGAAGGGCGTCGCGGGCGTGCTGAGCGTGATCCCGGGTATCGGGAGAGTATGATCCCTCATGGATAATGTCGTCCTTCGGGCGAATTCGGGAATAGGCGAGGTGGAGCAGGGCCTCGAGAGTTTTGATCGTGGCAACAGACAGCGAACCGGCGATAAGCGAGTCATAGCGGTCGAACAGGTTGCTGAATGTGAGTTCGGCGCGCGATTTTCGTTCCTCCGGAGGGGCGCTGTTCAACCATTTCTCGAGAAAGGGCATGGCCGCGTCGGGGGCGAGCAAGAGAAGGAGGCCAAGATAGCTTAATGCGAAATCGTTCTTCTTGGTCTTTAGGTGTAGATGAAAGCGTTGCCTGAAGACCTTGAATAGCTGGCCCCTCTGGCTCGCATCGAGGTCTAACCGACGTACTATCCGCTGTGCATTGTTCAGCGTTGAGATTGAATTGGCCTCGGACGAGGCGATGATCTCGATGAGAAGGAGCTGTACAGGGCGTTGAATTGAGCTCGCCGCGCCGCCATAGCGGTGCAAGAAAAGGTTTGGCGAGTTCGCGGACGAACTCCATTCGAGTTCAACCTGCTCGCGGATAATCGGGACAACGGCTTTCGGCCATGCGATAGTCAGCAAATCCAGCCATTCCGGATAGTGCTGCTCGGCACGGCAAGCATGGCGCGCTGCTAGCGCTGCCTCTCTTGGCGACAGGCTAGAGGCCCAGTCAGGATCATCAGCGGCCTCGATCCCCACGCCGGCAAAGGCCAGGACCGAAGGCCACTTAATAGTGATTACCCCGCCTGGCTTCTTGATAGGCCGCACGGGTTTGACGATCCGCCAGAGCTGCTTCATTCCATCCCGGAACGCCTCTGCAACTTGACGATCAAAGCCCTCTACAAGCAGTCGCCATTGTAGGATGACATTGGCTTCTTCGGATCGTGTACGTCGCTGAAGCCAGCTATACAGATTGTGGAGTCGGTAGATGCCTTTCTTCCACGAGGAAAGGTTCTTCGGATCGCGAAGTAATTCTGGGTTGTCGAGAACAGTTCGCCGAAAGTTGACCCAACCCTCTTTCTCTTTGATCCTTTCGTAGCGGTTGCGAAGATCATAAAATGCGCTTTGCAGCCGATGCGAGCGCATCATCGGATCTTCCGGGGCCGGTGTAAGCGCCGCGGTAAGTTCGGCGAGTAGAACGGCTTCGCTGCCAATCATGGAACGGATTTGCGGTTCTTCTGCTGCGAGCTGTCCTGCCTGATGATGAAGCGCCAGTATGCCGCTCAGTGCGACTTGACGATCCTGTAGGTCGGGTTGTGAACGAAGGTCTTCACCAAGCCACGGCAGATCGTTGCTGGAAAGAGCCCAGAGGTGCCCCGAGCCTCCGTGGAAGACCTGCCACGGGTGGGTTACTGGGCCATGCTTGCCATTGGCACGCTGCTCCGCGATGTCTGCCCACATGAGGGCGCGATTGAGTGCCGGATTGGTGCGGACGAGTTCGAAAAGCCGCGGTGTCTCCCCGCTATTGAAACCTTCGCGGCCAGAACGCTCAACGACCATCAGTAAGCGCACGAGGTAATCCGGTGGCTTCGAATTCTGAAGTCGCAAAACTTCAACGCGTGTCACGTCATGGAGATGCTTGGCTATGTCCTGATGTTGGCGGGCAACGCGGCAGAAATCGTCTTTGAAGGGCTTCGACAGGCAGAGATCGGCTAGTCCGCTAAGAAAGGCCTTGCGTGCAGTATTGTCGGGGGCTTTGTCATAGAGGTCCTGCAAATGATAGCCGAAGCCGTCCGTACTGTAGGCCTTCGGCGGTTTTGCTTTCGCAATGATCCTAAGTAACTCTGAGGTCTTGAGGAGCGCGGGATACAGGGCAAGCGACAAGGATGATGCGAGACGGGTGCTTGCGGCTTCCGGCTTCTTGGTGAGGGCTTTAGCGATAGCGGCGAGGCTCGCATTGTCACCGCAAGCTTCGAGGCCCTGTACTGCCACGATACGATGATGGTCATTCGCCTTCTTGTCCTTGGCGACGGACCTTGCCAATGACACCGCTCCTACGATCGCTCCTTCGCGTATGAGACGGAGGAGGTCGAAATGGAAGTCTTCCCGTTTGTTGATGGACCATGCCTTGAGTATCGCTGGTGCTAGGCGCTTGTCGGCGAACAACCAGAGATCACGGTTTTCGAGGAGGTCGTCCGCCGTATCTCCAGAAGCCTGCCTGGTAGCGTAGGCGAGCAGAATTTGTTCTCGAACGCCAAGCGGCAGGGAGCCAGGATCGCCATAACCAAGCAGGGCAAGAGGCTCGCGACGAATGACTTCGTCGCGGATTTCCGTGTGCCAAAGGGACAACCAAGCCGCTTCAGACCTTAGCGATGGGACAATGGTTTTGACGCCGTAGCGTTCGGCGAAGAGTAGATTGAAGACTTCAGTCTGCGGGCAACCGCTCTTGATGAGACGATCAAGCCATTTAGCTGTAAGGTATTCTTGCGTTGAGCGGTGATGGAAACGGATGCGGCCGTAAGTTGCTGGCGCGAAAATGCCGCGGCGGAGCAGGGCGTTCCGCTTTGCATCGGTCCAGTCGGGCAGTATGTGGGCTGGGTCGAGCGCGCCTGCCGCCAATTTGGGGTCGGGCTCGCTTCCCGGCGCGCGGAGGGTAAACGACTTGCCGAGCGTAAGCGCAGCAGCGATGCGTTCGGCTCCCTTTACCGCATCGTCGTGCGAGATAGCCTCATTATCCGGCCTGTGCGGATTTGGTTCGGACAGCTTACGGAAGATGCTGTGTTCGAGCATTTTCTCGAACGCTCCGAACTTGCCGTGCGTGTTCCAATAGTCTGCGAGGTCGACCAGGTCGCCGGGTCTTTCGGTCAGCGCAGCAAGGCCCTGTTTTGCGATCGCCTCGGTAAAAGCGCGGACATCCTGCACACCAGCAGCCTTGGCAAGGTCGCCATATTGTTCGGTCGAAAGGGGGCTCAGCTGGACGACCGTCAGGTCGTCAAGATTGGCTGACTCCGTGTCAGGTACTGATCTCTGAGGCCGGTCGGCCTTTTCGAAGAGCGGAGCAAGCAAGCCGCTGTAGTCGCTTGTTGAAGAAGGTTTGGTCTCGGGCTTCTTCCATGCGGCTAAATAGCGAAGGAAGGTTGCCCGATCCTCTGCGCCTCGCCAATCTGTGACCCGGCAGGATACATAGACATGTGCGCGCTCGCTTGCGTCGCCAATTTCCTTGGCAAACCGCCGCAAAGCTGAATCGAAGTTTTTACGGTTGAGGCGGGCTTCGTCGACGGAGTCGAGGAAGAACCACGCCTCATTGGGTTCCGCTAGCCAATCGCGGAATAGCCTTGTGCTCGCGCCGTCGAGAGCTTGTTCAGTCCCCTGATCGAGGTCTTCGATACGAAGGAAAAAGGCCGGTTTGCCTTCGGCTTGCAAGACTTCGCATTGATGGCGGAACTCTTCGGTCTTTCCGCTATAGGCTTCAGCAAGCAGGATGACACGGCGTCGCTGTCGCAAATCGTCCCACGACATCCAGCCGCTTATGCGCGGCCCCCACATGCGGCCAACGTCGAGACTTGGCTCTTGATCTTCCTTAACAGGGATGAAGTATCTTTTGAGGTCAATGAAGTTCATGCCAAGTAACGATCGATCGAAATCTAAGCGCGTGGTGAACGTCAAGCTGGGCTAGAGGTATCTTGCGATGCAACAAAGATGGAGGCATTCAAGAGGGGCAACGATTCCGCTGAGGTGAGTGCACAAAACGCGCAGGGTCCGGCGGCAAACAGAAGTCCAAACCAGCGTCGACCACGCAACTCGGTCGCCGTTCGAGAAGCCCAGCCGGAACTCTGCCTATCGGACCCTCCTGCAATGATGAGATTATGCACCTGTTTTGCTCGACGGGTCAAAGACCGGGCGACGTCGTCCATCGACTCTATGATGAATTCCTATCTCCACCGCGCGCAACGGATTCGTCACCCTCGCCCAGCCTCATCGCGATCATAGCGCCCGCGTCAACGCGGTTGCCGCGAGCAGGCCGTCTATGGCGGGACCGACCTGATGGCGCTGATGCGGCCCCATTGATCTAATACTGCGTTGTCGATGCCGGCCGTAACCGCCCTCCCGTAGACCTTGTCAACACGCGAAATCATCAGGATGATCGGCGCGTCGTAGCATCGCTCGCGAGGCCTTTATGCGAAAATGCGAAGTCGCCGTGCTGGGTCTGGGGCTCATGGGCGGAGCAGCGCTCAACGCATTGCTGGATGCCGGCGTCGATGCGCTCGGCTTCGACCCTGTCGGTCCCGGTTCGGATCGAGGCTCGTCACATGGTTCATGTCGAATTTTCCGTCGCTTCAATTTCGAAAACCCCAACTACACCAGCCTGAGCGACGAGGCTCATGCCGGCTGGATCCGGCTGCAGACCGAAAGCGGTCAAACGGTTCTGACCGAAACCCCTGTTTTGGAGGCCGGCCGCCCCGGCTCCGCCATGGT
Source organism: Bradyrhizobium sp. SZCCT0231 (assembly GCF_018130245.1). Lineage (GTDB taxonomy): Bacteria > Pseudomonadota > Alphaproteobacteria > Rhizobiales > Xanthobacteraceae > Bradyrhizobium > Bradyrhizobium japonicum_F. The sequence continues at coordinate 26,894 of NZ_JAFCKP010000012.1, read as the reverse complement.
GGCGTCCTCGCGCGCGGCCGCGATCGCGAAAGGGCGCCCGGATCCGATGTTGACCGCGGCTCAAGCGAATAAGGAATTTCCGGCTTTCAGCCTGCCCGGCGACTGGGACGTCGTCGTGCAGGACGGTGGCGCGATTCTGCGCACCGGTGTCGTGATGAAACTGATGCGCTCACGCGCCGGCGAGCGCGTGATTCCGGAACGCGTGAGCTTTTCGCCGCGCCGGGACGGCGTGTCGATCCGCACGGATACCCAAGAGTTCTTCGCCGAGCGCGCGATTCTGGCGCTGGGCCCATGGCTCGGTCGCGCACTCCCGCGACTAGGCGCGCTGCTGAACGTGACTCGACAGGCGGTCGGCTGGTTCGCGCCGAGCCGCCCCGACACTGTGGCGCTCGGTCGTTTCCCGATCTTCATTCTGGACCGAGGTCCAAACGACATGGTCTACGGCTTTCCGGATTTCGAACAGCGCGGCGTTAAAGCTGCGCCTCACAACCACGGGCCCGTGGTCGGCCCCGACGACTGGGGCCCGCAGGCCAGCGATGCCGAACTCCGCTCGGTCGGCGAAGCGTTGGCCGCCCTCGTCCCGGGCGCGGCCGGGCCCGTCATCGATCGCGACGTCTGCCTCTACACCAACACCGCGCCCGCCGACCGCCGGCCCGATGCCGGCGAGGAATTCATCATCGATCGCTGGCCGGAGTCCCGCCTGATCGTCTGCTCCGCCTGTTCAGGCCATGGTGCGAAGTTCGCGCCCGCCATCGGGCAAAGGCTTGCTCGCCTTGCCACCGATCCGTCGTACGAAGCAGAACCCTTCTTTCAGCTTTCCCGATATTCTCGATTTGCCTGAGCGGATGCTGGATCTTGCGGTGACAGTGCACAAGACGCGCACCGTCCGGCGGCAGACGCCTTCAAGAGACCCGGGCCAAAGCCCCGCCTGTCCGACCCCCTGCGATGATGCCACTATGCCCCTGTTTTGCCCGACGAAGCAAATGACGGCAGATGTCATTCGGAATGGGTCGCACCGCTCGCCGCCAATTGCCGTCAGCTCGCACGGGTGCGCCGGATAGCCGCGTCAAACCACGATCCCCCGACTTTTCGGCCCCCAAAACCCCGCCCGACCCGCCACCCAATCCGCCCTCACCTAACCCATTGATCTTGCAACCCCCGTCTACTGTGCATGGGGTTGTTTTCGCACTTTTGTTGTTCCATGGCAGAACGCGACGCGTTCAACTGCCACGGCACCAGGCCAGCCGCCGTCCACCAAGCGAGACCAACATGCACTCTTCGGCCAGCGGCTGGGGCAACGGGCTTCTCGGCGTCATCATCTTCAGCGGCTCGCTGCCGGCGACGCGCGTGGCCGTCGGCGGCTTCTCCGCGCTGTTCCTGACATCCGCGCGCGCCGTCATCGCGGCGCTGATCGGGGCGGCGGTGCTCGGCCTGCTCCGGCAGATGCGGCCGCAGCGGCAGGATCTCGCCTCGCTCGCCATCGTCGCGATCGGCGTCGTGGTCGGCTTCCCCCTGCTGACCGCGCTCGCGCTCCAGCACATCACCTCGGCGCATTCGATCGTCTTCATCGGCCTCTTGCCGCTGTCGACCGCGATCTTCGGCGTGCTGCGCGGCGGCGAGCGGCCGCGGCCGCTGTTCTGGCTGTTCGCTTGTCTCGGCAGCGCCACGGTGGCCGGCTTTGCCCTCGCTGGCGACGGCTCGGCGTCGCTCACCGGCGATCTCCTGATGGTGGCCGCGATCGTGCTGTGCGGCCTCGGCTATGCCGAAGGCGCCGCGCTGTCGCGCCGCCTCGGCGGCTGGCAGGTGATCTCCTGGGCGCTGCTGCTCGCGCTGCCGTTGATGGTGGCGCTCGCAATCCTGACGTGGCCGCCCGCCTGGAGCGGCGTCGGTGTGCCCGCCTGGATCGGGCTCGCCTACGTCTCCGTCTTCAGCATGTTCGTCGGCTTCATCTTCTGGTACCGCGGGCTCGCAATCGGCGGCATTGCGCGTGTCGGCCAGTTGCAGCAGCTGCAGCCGTTCTTCGGTCTCGCGCTCGCAGGTCTTCTGCTGCACGAGCCCGTGGCCTGGAGCATGATCGCCGCGACCGCGCTCGTGGTCGTCTGCGTCTTCTTCGCGCGGCGGTATGCGTGAGGCCCGTGCCTCACGCCTGCCCCATCACCGTCCGCGTCAACGCGCTCCTTGCGAACTTCTTCAGCGGCATCGGCTTGCCGAACAGAAAGCCCTGCACGAGATCGAAGCCGAGCTCGTTCGCGGCGACGAGATCGGCGCGGCTCTCGACTCCTTGCGCCACGGCGCGCGCGCCAAAGCTCTGGGCCAGCTCGACGATGTGACGGCACACCGTGCGCTTGAGCCGGTCATTGCCGCTGCCGGTGACGAATTGCCGGTCGGCCTTCAGCTTGACGAAGGGAATCTTGTCGAGGCCCATCAGCGCCGGCCAGTCGGCGCCGAGATTGTCGACCGCCAGGCCGATGTTGTGCAGGCCCACCTCGCGCGCGACCTCGGTCAGGTGGTCGAGATCGCGGGTCGCTTCCTGGCTGTCGATCTCGACCGTCAGTCCGCCGAAGGCCGGATGCGTCGGCACGCGGCGGCAGAGATCGCGCACCGCCTGCGGCTCCCTGAGATAGGAGACAGGAAGATTGATCGACAGATCGACCGGGCTTTGTTGCTCCAGCAGATAGTGCCAGTCCTGCACGGCGCGATCGATCACGAACTCCGAGAGCTCGCGAAAATGCGGATCGTGCGGCTCCGGGATGAAATAGGCCGGCGGCACCACGCCCCAGGTCGGATGCCGCATCCGCACCAGCGCCTCGGCGCCGCTGCGCACCAGCGTGCGCGCGTCGATCTTGGGCTGGTACCAGAGCTCGAGCCAGCCGGCGTGCAAGGCCTCGCCGACATGCACGGCCGGGCTCGGCGCCGGCTCCTCCGGCAGCAGCATCGCAACACGCTCGCGCAGCGTCTCCGCGGCAAAGGGCGTCGTGAGCGGCGGCAGCATCGCAAGGCCGTATTCCTCACCGACCTGCCGCACGGCCTTGACGATGATCGACTCGCGGGCGCCGACGGCGAGGACACTGCCGGCAAATGCCTCGCGCACCAATATTTCGAGGAATCGTCCCGGCTCGATGCCGTCGGCGGCGACGCCGAGCAGGATCAGGTCCGGCAATTCGGTGGCGAGCACGGTCTTCAGCTCGTCGGCGCTGGCACATTCGCAGGTGACGAAGCCGAGATCCTCGAGCACCTCGCTGAGAAAGGCGCGCAAGTGACGCTTGCTGTCGGCCACGCAGGCGCGCGGCGTCACCTTTCGCCGTCCGAAGGTCACAGGCCTCCGGCCGACGAGTTCAGTAATCCCATCGTTCATCGTACACCACTCCCGTTCCGTGACGGTTTCTTAAACGCCGAGCGTGGGTTCAAATAAGGAGAGCTTCACATCGTTCTTGAATAATTTGAGTAACGTTAAGCCCTGCAATTCGAGCTAATTTGTCGACAGAATCTTCGAAGAGAATTCGCGCGCCAATGCCGATCGACGGCATCGAGCGGTGCGCTTGCGCGGCCGCTCCGACGCAACGATGAGGTCGGCGGCGTCAGCGGTCGGCGTCCCCTTTCGCTCGTGACGGTTCTGCGACAACAGGTCCGGGCCGGCGGCCGTAAATGTGAAGTGCATCACACGCGCATTGCTGCACCTGCGCTATTGCTCCGCGCAGCCGGTGGTGGGCTGTCGAGGATTGCAGCTATGTCGATGCGGCGAATGATGTATTGGTGGTTCAGATTCGTGCTGTCAGGGCGATTCATGGATCGCTTCCTGTGCTTGCCGCGTTAGCCGCGCCGCGCAACATGGCCCTTCGCGGCCGAACCCCGATCTAGGTTTGCCCGATCAGCTTGCGGAACGCCGCCGCACCGTCCTGCATCGCGTCGCGGCCCTTCCAGGCCAGATAAGTCAGCTTGCCGCCGAGAGTGTCGTGGCTGCGCAGCCGCCGCGATCCGAGAATGTGGCCGACATTGGCGGGGAAGCGGCTCACCTCGGCGGACACGAGGGCCGCGATCGCGTCCATCAATTGCTGGAGGCGGACGCCCCACTCGCAATGTTCGATGCCGTCGATGCGGACCTTGAGCGCATATTCGGTGTCATAGATCTCAGCGAGCAGGTCGCGGGCGACCAGCACCCGGTTGTGCCGGAGTGCGATACGAAGCGCGAGGCGCTTCTCGTCGAGCCGGTCGAGGACCATGGGAACGACGCAGGCATAGGGTGTGGCGGCAACGTCTGCTGCGGCCTTGCTCGCAGCGGCCTTGGTGGCGAGCCGCGCCAATTGCCAGGACGTCTTCAGCCGCCGCGCCACCAGCGCCAGCGCGAAGGGCAGCGCCTGGGGATGGGTCTTCTTGAAGGCGTCGAGCTGCGCGGTGATCTGGGCGACCTGGCCGTCGTCGAATTTCGCGATCTTCTCAGGCAGCTTCTCGTTGAACTTCGGCAGCGCATCGCCGGCGCGCAACACATGAAGCATCTTCACGACGTCGTCGAAGGCGGTGCGCGAGGCCGTGTATTGCGCGAGCTTGGCGCGCGCAGATTCGGCGCTCTCGGACGAGGTGAGGGTGCTCTCGAGGACCTTGACGACCTTGATCTGAAAGGTCGACGCGATCTTCTGCACCTCCTTCGGGTTGTTGGCCGCGATCTGGTCGTTGATCGCCTTGATGTAGTCGCGCGCCATGGTCGGCAGCAGGTCGCGGCAGATCCACTCCCAGATCGGGGTGAGGGTGTTGCGCGAGATCCGCCCCATGTTGGCATGCTCGGGTGCGCCGTCGATCAGCAGCGGCTCCAGCGGCGCGAAGAAATAGCGCGAAGGGCTGGTGGCGCGCGCCTGGGTCGATCCGTCCTTGCGGAACTCGGCGCGCAGGCGGGACTGGATGTCGGCCGAACCCGGCATGTCGATGCCGCACAGCTCGAGCCGTTCGAGCTCGCTGAGCAGACAGCTGCGCGACAGCGGCGTCAGCCTCTGCAGGAATTCCGACAGCCGATCGATCTCGTTCATGGCACGCAATCTTTCGCAGCGTGTCCCGCGGGCTTGCGGGCCCAATGCGTGGAGGCATTTGCGCGCTCTCAATCCCCCTAGAGAAGCAAGTCGCCGTTAATTAATCCGTAAAACCCGGGGGACGTCAGGGGAGGGCGGCGGCCAAGAAGTTCCGCATGTCGGCCAAGATTTCGGGGGAAAACTCAACCCCTGCATGGTCGGGCGCGGCGTCGCGCAAGCACAAATTGTGCCGAAGCCGCCTTTTTTGCGCAAAACGGCCTAAATCACCGTAGTCTTACGGAGCAAAAAGTTAACCACAGACCGGCCCCGGTTCCGCTAAATGAGTGACATGGGGTCACAGAATGATACGGCCACCGATTCGCGGCCGTCGGACTGGCACGAAGGCAGCGCTGCTTCAGCTGAAGAGCCCGATTTCGTCCGCCTGAGCGCCGTCCGCGCTAAGGCGGCCGACGAAATGGCCGCTGCCATCGCCCGCGAGCTCAACGGCCCCCTGACTGCGCTCCTGCTCTACATGGGCGAGATCAAGCATCACAGCGACCAGCTCGCCCCCGTTTCGAGCGATCGTGCCTATTTGCAGCGGGTGGTGGAGAACGCGCTGGCACAGACCGAGCGCGTTTGCGGTCTGGTCAAGCAGCTTGCCGGCCCTCACAAGGGCGGCTTGCCGATCCCGTCCAGCACCGAGGAGGCACAATCGAAGGCTGCCCGCGTGCTGCAGCCGCAGCGCGGGCCGAGCGCCGAACTCCTCGGCCCGTCCGGCCAGAAGCGGCTGACCAAGCGCGAGCGCGAGGTGCTGAGGCTGATCAGCGAAGGCTACTCGAACAAGCAGGGCGCGCTTCGCATGCAGATCAGTCCGCGCACGTTCGAGAGCCACCGCGCGGAGGCGATGCGCAAGCTCGGCGCGCGCAACACCGCGGACCTCGTCCGTGCGGCGCTGCTGCATTCGATCGACTAGACAGGCGGTGCTGACGAGGCGCGAGCCACTTCTGGAGAAGTCTGGAAACCGGTCGCGCTCAGAAATAATCTTCGGCGAACGGACGTGTGCGCGAGGCGGGACGCAGCGGCTTGATCTCTTCCTTCGGCGCATTCGGAATGATCGTGATGATCCAGCGGGGAGGCATGCTCGATTCCTGCGCCAGCACCGAACGCACGAAGCCGGTCACGGTCGACTCGCCAGCCTTCACCGTCGCCATCCGGCCGTTGAACTGTGCGATGCGGAAGCGACGAACCTCCTTCTGGTCTGCGGTCTCGTAGGTGAACATGGAAAACCCTCCTGGTTTTCCGCGACTATCGCCACCTATGATTAGCCATCTCTAAAAATCCCAAACCGTAGAAGTACGGCGGGTTTCGCGCGGCCTGTGCTGCCGCTGGGGTACTCGGGCTGGCGAGGGCGCAGCATAGGAGAGCGCTAATTCAGGCTTGCGGCTCCTGCGCGCGCGCGGCGGCGTAGGCGGCATCCATCAGGTCCAGCAGAACGCGGAATTCGGCCTCGCCGAGGCCCTCCGCGGTCTTCTCCAGCTGCAACGCCAGCGCTGCGAGCCTGACATAGCCGAACGTTCCGGCCGCGCTCTTCAGCGAATGCGCTTCGCGCGCGATCCTGGCGTGGTGCTGTGCAGGCGAGAGCGTGCGGAACAGTTGCAGGCGCGCGTGGGTCTCGCTCCAGAACACATCGCGCACTTCACAGGCGCCGTCCTCGCCGATCTCGCGCACCAGCGCTTCGTACGCGCGCGGCTCGCGCGCGGGTTCGGCATCGGGCGCCGCCTGCGCTGGCGCGACGGTTACGTCAAACATGGCCTTGCCTGTCTTGATCACGGCTTGTTGTCGCGCGGCACGTGCCGACGCGAGGCATGCCCCGTGTCTACGGCCTTCGAATTTCAGTTCCGGTAGCAGGATGACCGGTGTTTGCGGGCCGGCATTAGCCGGCGGTTTACCAATCGACCGCGGCGATCAGCGCGGGCCGAGCAGCCGGTCGTACTGGGCTTTCACGGTAGCGTAGCATTCGCACGCCGTCTGGCGCAGGCCGTCCAGGTTGGTGATCTGGATGTGTCCGCGGCTGTAGTGGATGAAATGGGCGTGCTGCAAGGAGTTGGCGACCAGCGACACGCTGTTGCGCCGCGCCCCGATCATCTGCGCCATGGTCTCCTGGGTCAGCAGCAGCCGGGAGTCGCCCGACAGATCATGAGTGTGCAGCAGGCACCGCGACAGCCGCGACTCCACCGGGTGGGCGGCGTTGCAGCCCGCAGTCTGCTGCACCTGGGCGTAGACCGCCAGCCCATGGCGCGTGAGCAACGTGCGCACGGTGCTGCTCTGATCGGCGGCGATCCGCAGCCGGTCCAGATCCACCATAGAGGCGACGCCGGGAACCAGCACAATGGCGGTGTTCAACGCACACGCATCGCCCATGATCGAAAGCGTCCCGAGCATGCTGTCGCGGCCGATCATGGCGACTTGCACATGCTCTCCCTTGGCCAGTTCCACCACCAGCGAGATGACGCCGCGGTGGGGAAAATAGGCGCGCTTGAGCGTCTCGCCGGCCTCGACCAGCACGGCATCATGGGGCAGATCGACCGTTCGCAGGTGCGGGCGGATCAATTCATAATCGTCTGCCGACAGTGCAGACAGGAAACCGTTGGATGGACGCACCGTCGTTTCCAAAGCTGCCTCCCCCGTTCCCTCCCACGAATCGCGGCGCGAAATCACGTCCTGCGCGGGTAAGCTCCATCATGTTCACGCCGGGATATATTGGCAATTGGGACAAGTTGTCCGTCCGTGGCGATCGGTCTGCGACGCTGCGTGCACGTCGGCATACAGGGATTACGCTGTGTTCCCGTCACGGCACGGTTCCCATCAGGCGCAGGTGGTGGGCCTTCACCGCCGAATAGCAGCCGCAGGACGTCGTCACCAACGCCCAGCATCGCAACCTCGATCATCTGTCCTTCGGGCAGGCCCACCCTGATCGAAACTGATCCACCATGTGGGAAGTAGACGTATCGCAGCGCAGAGCCGACCTCCCTCAAGACAGATTTCCTGACCATTTCGACTGTCGCGAGATGCGGACGCAGCAGATCGAAATCCGCAGCGTCGAGCAGCTGCAGCAGGTGATTGGGCGGGTGGCCGCTCGCGGTCATGCAGGTCTATCCGGCGGGTTCGATGGACGATCGGCGCGGCGTCCGTTTGTCATTCAGTTGCACCGCGAATAAATACTAATCTAAAGGTTGTGACGCCGTCCATATACCCGTTGGAGGGCAGACACGGTGTCTCGTTTGCGGCGGAATTAAGAAACGCGTGCTGATTCGCTCTGGAGCGGGCGCGTGTCCTGCACGGGCATGCAGGAAAAAGCGGTAAGGGGGCTTCATGAGCCGGAAGCATTGCATCCGCGGTCATCGGACGCCGGTTGATCCGCGCCGCCTCGTTCGTTGGACGAGTGCTCATAGCTATCCGGCATTGCACTCAACCTTGGCGCCCGATGACCGCGGATCCTATTTCCGTCGTCTCCGTTTTCCTCGTTCCGCCAATGACGTTTGCGATCATCCTTCTCTTGATTGAAGACAAAGGAGAACGGCGTGCGCCACGGTTCAATTCTTGAATCGCCGAAGCGTGAAGCTCATACGGGCACCGAAAGTCTGCGCCATATTCTCGTCGTCGACGATGACCCGATGGTGTGCATGGCCATCGAGATCTACCTCCAGCGCAACAATTTTCGGGTGACGATCGCCGAGGGAGGTGAAGCCGGACTGCGCGCCCTCGAGCACGAACAGTTCGATCTGATGATCATCGATATATTCATGCCGCACATGCGCGGGTTCGAATCGATCCGGATCTTCCATGACGGGGCACCCGCCGTTCCGCTGATCGCGATGTCCGGCTACGCTTTCGCAAATCTGAATTCGCCCGCACCTGATTTCCTCCGGATGGCGCTGGAGCTCGGCGCCTCACGCTGTCTGCGCAAGCCGTTCACGCTGCACGCGCTGCTCGTCGCCATCAACGATTGCCTGGCAGAGCATCGCCCCGACGGCGACATTGCCTCGGCCGCCCGGCTCGGTTAGCGCGGCACGCGCCGCCTTGGCCGCAGGGTAACCGTTCGTTTACCTCAAGCGCGGACCGCGCAGATCGCGGCAACCCTGCAAAACGCGGATCACGAGGGCGCCGCCGGTCGTGGGCGGCTCGGTCCAACGCCCTGCACGCCGTCTCTATCGTTCTTCACGAGCAGGACTTTCCCGCGCGACTCGCCCCGCTGTTATCGGCCCGTTTACCTCGCTCGTCTTCTCCGTTGCGGCGCGGAGCTGGTTTTGCCGAAAAGCGCTGCAGCTTGCCGTCGAACCGCAAACTTCTCTTCAATATCCGTAGTAGCACGGAGGATGAAATTAACGGGACTGTGAAAGGGGATGTCTAACGATCCAGATAGGGCGTCCGTCCGTGCCAGGAGTGGCTCAGGCGTCGGGTTTAGGTCCAGGTCAGTAAGGCGTAGCTCATGGATGATCTGTTGCGGGAGTTTTTGACGGAGACCAGCGAGAGCCTGGACACCGTGGACAATCAGCTGGTGAAGTTCGAGCAGGAGCCGAACAACGCCAAGATCCTGGATAACATCTTCCGCCTGGTCCACACCATCAAGGGCACCTGCGGCTTCCTCGGCCTGCCGCGGCTCGAGGCGCTGGCGCATGCCGGCGAGACCTTGATGGGCAAATTCCGTGACGGCATGCCGGTGACCGGGCAGGCGGTGACGGTGATCCTGTCCTCGATCGACCGCATCAAGGAGATTTTGGCCGGCCTGGAGGCGACCGAAGCCGAGCCGGAGGGCAACGACCGCGACCTCATCGACAAGCTGGAGGCGATGGTCGAGCAGGGCATGGCGGCTATGTCAGCGTCGGCTTCGCCGATCGCGTCCGGCTCGGCGCAGCCGATGCCGAGCGGCGCTGCTCCCGTTGCCGACGCGCCGCCGCTCGCGCCCGAAGCCCCGGCCGCCGCACCCGCAAAAGAGATGACCACGGGCTCGCTGATCGAGCAGACCCTGGAGCGCCCGCTGCGTCCGGGCGAGGTCTCGCTCGACGAGCTCGAGCGCGCCTTCCGCGAGACCGCGATCGAAGCACCGGTGCCTGTTGCCAAGGCCGACGTCAAGGCCGAGCCCGCAGCGGCGGCTGAAGCGCCGGCTGCGAAGCAAGCCGCAAAGCCCGCCGCCAAGGAGAAGCCCGCGCCGAAGAAGTCGATGGCCGACGAGATGGCGAGCGAGGGCGACCGCATCGCCAACCAGTCGATCCGCGTCAACGTGGATACGCTGGAGCATCTGATGACCATGGTCTCCGAGCTGGTCCTGACCCGCAACCAGCTGCTGGAGATCTCCCGCCGCAACGAGGACACCGAGTTCAAGGTGCCCTTGCAGCGCCTCTCCAACGTCACTGCCGAGCTGCAGGAAGGCGTCATGAAGACGCGCATGCAGCCGATCGGCAATGCCTGGCAGAAGCTGCCCCGCATCGTCCGCGACCTCTCGAGCGAACTCGGCAAGCAGATCGAGCTAGAGATGCACGGCGCCGACACCGAGCTCGACCGCCAGGTGCTCGACCTGATCAAGGACCCGCTCACCCATATGGTGCGCAACTCCGCCGATCATGGCCTGGAGACCCCCGCCGAGCGCCTGGCCAGCGGCAAGGGCGAGCAGGGCACCATTCGCCTGTCCGCCTATCACGAGGGCGGCCACATCATCATCTGCATCGCCGACAACGGAAGAGGCCTCAACACCGAGAAGATCAAGGCCAAGGCGCTCTCCTCAGGTCTCGTCACCGAGGCTGAGCTCGAGAAGATGAGCGAAGCCCAGATCCACAAGTTCATCTTCGCCCCGGGCTTCTCCACCGCGGCCGCCATCACCTCGGTGTCGGGGCGCGGCGTCGGCATGGACGTGGTGCGCACCAATATCGACCAGATCGGCGGCACCATCGACATCAAGTCGGTGGCCGGCGAGGGCTCCTCGGTCACCATCAAGATCCCGCTGACCTTGGCGATCGTCTCCGCCCTGATCGTCGAAGCCGCCGGCGACCGCTTCGCCATCCCGCAGCTCTCGGTGGTCGAGCTGGTGCGGGCCCGCGCCAACTCCGAGCACCGCATCGAGCGCATCAAGGACACGGCTGTGCTCCGCCTGCGCAACAAGCTGTTGCCGCTGATCCACCTGAAGAAGCTCTTGAAGATCGACGACGGCGCGGCCTCCGATCCCGAGAACGGCTTCATCGTGGTGACGCAGGTCGGCAGCCAGACGTTTGGCATCGTCGTGGATGGTGTCTTCCATACGGAAGAGATCGTCGTCAAGCCGATGTCGACCAAGCTGCGTCACATCGACATGTTCTCCGGCAACACCATCCTGGGCGATGGCGCCGTCATCATGATCATCGACCCCAACGGCATTGCCAAGGCGCTCGGCGCCGCCGGCTCCTCGGCCCATGACATGGGCGACGAGAACGGCGCCCACCACATCGGCTCGGGCGAGCAGACCACCTCGCTCCTCGTCTTCCGCGCCGGCTCGTCGCAGCCCAAGGCGGTGCCGCTCGGGCTGGTCACGCGCCTGGAAGAGCTGCCCGCCGACAAGATCGAGTTCTCGAACGGCCGCTACATGGTGCAGTACCGCGAGCAGCTGATGCCGCTGGTGGCCATGGAGGGCGTCACCATCGCGAGCCAGGGCGCCCAGCCGATCCTGGTGTTCGCCGACGACGGCCGCTCCATGGGCCTTGTCGTCGACGAGATCATCGACATCGTCGAGGAACGCCTCAACATCGAGGTCGGCGGCTCCAGCCAGGGCATCCTGGGCTCGGCCGTGATCAAGGGCCAGGCCACCGAGGTGATCGACGTCGGCCACTTCCTGCCGATGGCGTTTGCCGACTGGTTCACCCGCAAGGAGATGAAGCCGTCGATGCACTCGCAGTCGGTGCTGCTGGTCGACGACTCTGCCTTCTTCCGCAACATGCTGGCGCCGGTGCTGAAGGCGGCCGGCTACCGCGTCCGCACCGCGCCGACCGCGCAGGAGGGCCTCGCCGCGCTGCGCGCGCAAAACTTCGACGTGATCCTGACCGACATCGAGATGCCCGACATGAACGGGTTCGAGTTCGCGGAAGTGGTTCGCTCCGACAACAACCTCGCCGCGACGCCGATCATCGGCCTGTCGGCGCTGGTGTCGCCGGCGGCGATCGAGCGCGGCCGTCAGGCCGGCTTCCACGACTATGTCGCGAAGTTCGACCGTCCCGGTCTGATCGCGGCGCTGAAGGAGCAGACCGCAAGCGCCGCCGGCGCCTCCGAGCTGAGCCGGGCGGCGGCCTAAAAGGGACGAGGAGAGATATCGATGAGCAGCAAGACCCAATCCAGCGAAGGCGCCATGGTCGAATACGTCACCGCGATGATCGGCGGCCAGCTGTTCGGCCTGCCGATCTCCCGCGTCCAGGACGTGTTCATGCCCGAGCGCGTCACCCGCGTGCCCTTGTCCTCGCGCGAGATCGCGGGCGTCCTCAACCTGCGCGGCCGCATCGTCACCGTGGTCGACATGCGCTCCCGTCTCGGCCTGCCCAGGGACGAGGACGGCAAGACCCCGATGGCGGTCGGCGTCGACCTGCGCGGCGAATCCTATGGCCTCCTGATCGACCAGATCGGCGAGGTGCTGCGCCTGCCCGAGGACGGCAAGGAGGAGAACCCCGTCAACCTCGATCCCCGCATGGCCAAGCTCGCCGGCGGCGTCCATCGCCTCGACGGCCAGCTCATGGTCGTGCTCGACGTCGATCGCGTCCTCGAGCTTGCGCCCGAAATGATGGCGGCCTGATACGGCGGCACTGCCGCCGGCGGGCCTGCAATTGGAAGTGTCCCCGCAAAGGGGAGGAAGCAGAGGTTTACATGCGAACTTGTCTCGTCGTTGACGATTCCAGCGTCATCCGCAAGGTTGCGCGCCGGATCCTGGAGGGCCTCGACTTCCAGATCCTCGAAGCCGAGGACGGTGAGAAGGCGCTGGAGGCCTGCAAGCGCGGCCTGCCGGATGCAGTGCTGCTCGACTGGAACATGCCGGTCATGGACGGCTACGAGTTTCTCGGTCATCTCAGGCGCATGCCTGGCGGCGACCAGCCCAAGGTGGTGTTCTGCACCACCGAGAACGACGTCGCGCACATTGCACGCGCGCTGCACGCCGGCGCCAACGAGTACATCATGAAGCCGTTCGACAAGGACATCGTGACGGCGAAATTCCAGGAAGTCGGCCTGATCTGAGCGACCGCCCGGAGGCCGAACGGATCCTTCGGCGATTGTTTTCAACTGAACCGTTTCAGTCTGAGTTGGTGAGTAATGAGTGTTGCGTTCGCAGGTAATTCGACCACGGGCACGTCGCGCGAAGCCGGACCACTGCGGGTGATGATCGTCGACGACTCCGTCGTCATCCGCGGTCTGATCTCGCGCTGGATCGGCGCCGAGCACGACATGGAGGTCGCAGCTTCGCTGCGCACCGGGCTCGAGGCGGTCAACCAGCTGGAACGCATCAATCCCGATGTTGCCGTGCTCGACATCGAGATGCCCGAGCTCGATGGCCTCTCGGCGCTGCCGAAATTGCTGGCGAAGAAGCGCGATCTCGTCATCATCATGGCCTCGACGCTGACCCGCCGCAATGCGGAGATCAGCTTCAAGGCGCTGTCGCTCGGCGCGGCCGACTACATTCCCAAGCCGGAATCGACGCGCGAAGCGTCGGCCGCCGACACCTTCCATCACGACCTGATCCAGAAGATCCGCCATCTCGGTGCGCGGCTGCGCCGCAAGTCCGCCGTTGCGAGCCCGCCGCTGGCGCCCGCGAGCCCGGCTCCGGCTCCGGCTGCGCGCGCGCCGGCCGTCGCCCGGCCTGCTGCGCCCGCTCCGGCCGTGCACGCCCCCTCGTCGGGAGCGCCGTCGACGCGCCCGTTCTCGACCCAGGCGCCGAAGGTGCTGCTGATCGGCTCCTCGACCGGCGGTCCCCAGGCGCTGATGTCGCTCGTCACCGAGCTCGGCCCGGTGATCGACCGCTTCCCGGTGCTGATCACCCAGCACATGCCGCCGACCTTCACCACCATCCTTGCCGAGCATCTGGCGCGTTCGAGCCGCCGCCCGGCAGCCGAGGCGGTTGACGGCGAGCCGGTGAAGCCCGGACGGATCTATCTCGCGCCCGGCGGCAAGCACATGCGCGTCGCGCGCAGCGGTGCGGACGTCGCGATCGCGCTCGACGACGGCCCCGCCGTCAATTTCTGCAAGCCCGCGGTCGATCCGCTCTTCACCTCCGCCATCGACATCTGGCATGGCGCCATCCTCTCCGTGATCCTGACGGGTATGGGCTCCGACGGCATGCGCGGCGGCAAGGACATCGTTGCGGCCGGTGGCAGCGTGATCGCGCAGGACGAAGCCTCCAGCGTGGTCTGGGGCATGCCGGGGGCAGCGGCCAATGCCGGCATCTGCGCGGCGATCCTGCCGCTCAACCAGATCGGCGCCAAGGTCAACCGCCTGTTCGCGGGAGACCGCTCGTGACACCCGCGGATTACGACTATCTGCGCAAGTTCCTGAAGGAGCGCTCCGGTCTCGATCTCTCCGCCGACAAGCAATATCTGGTCGAGAGCCGGCTGCTGCCGCTCGCCCGCAAGGCAAGCCTTCCCGGCATCCCCGATCTCGTGCTGAAGATCAGGAACGGCGACGGCCGGCTTGCGACCGACGTGGTCGAAGCCATGACCACCAACGAGACCTTCTTCTACCGCGACAAGATCCCGTTCGATCATCTGCGCGAAACGATTTTGCCGGGTCTGATCCAGGCGCGCGCGACGCGCAAGAGTTTGCGCATCTGGTCGGCGGCCTCATCGACGGGGCAGGAGCCCTATTCGATCGCAATGTGCGTGAAGGAGATGGGGGCAGTCCTCGCCGGCTGGCGCATCGAGATCGTCGCCACCGATCTGTCGCAGGAGGTGCTGGAGAAATCCAAGGCCGGAATCTACAGCCAGTTCGAGGTGCAGCGCGGCCTGCCGATCCAGCACCTGATGAAGTACTTCACGCAAGTCGGCGAGCTCTGGCAGCTCAACGCCGATATTCGCGCCATGGTGCAGTTCCGCCAGCTCAATCTGTTGCAGGATTTCTCGCATCTCGGCACGTTCGACGTGATCTTCTGCCGCAACGTGCTGATCTATTTCGACCAGGACACCAAGGCCGTGATCTTCGAGCGGATGGCGAAGGCGATGGAGGCCGACGGAACGCTGCTGCTCGGCGCCGCCGAGTCCGTCGTCGGCATCACCGATGCATTCCGCCCGGTCACCGAGCGCCGCGGTCTCTATCAGCTCAACCCCGCGCGCTCCGGCCGCCCCATGGGCGGATTGATGCCGCAGCCGCTGAAGGTCGCCGCGGCGAGGTGAGTTGCTTCTCGTCATTCCGGGGCCGCGACTGCGTCGCGCCCCGGAATGACACTACAAAATCGCATGCGGCAGAAACCGCGAGCGGTTGCCCGTGATCGGGCTCTCGTCCTCGCGGATCGACAATCCGCACGGCTGGTGGTTCACCAGCCAGCTTCCGATGACCGGATAGAAGCCCGAAAAGTTCGGCAGCGGTGACAATGCCTGGCGCACGAAACCTTCGGCGCCGTAGGGACCTGCCTGCTCGTCGAGCGGCATTCCGCCGGACACCAGCGTGACGTTGGCGCCCTCGCGCGACAGCAGCGGCTTGCGGACATAGGACGTCCCGAGCTCCGCGGCGTGCGGATCGTCCTCGAAGAAGGCCGGCAGCAGATTGGGATGGTTCGGAAACATCTCCCAGAGCAGCGGCAACGTGCCCTTGTTGGAGAGCACCGCCTTCCACGGCGGCTCGATCCAGCGCGTCGGTGCGTCCTTGAGCTTTGCGCCAAAGGCGTCGTGGAACATCCACTCCCAGGGATAGAGCTTGAAGGCGAGTGCGATGTCGCCATCGTCGAGATCGACGAAGCCGCCGGGCTCGTCGCGCCAGCCGACCTGCTCGATGTCGAGCAGCCTGGTCGAGAGCCCGGCCTGGCGCGCGGTGTCTTCGAGATAAGCGAGCGTTCCGGCGTCTTCCTCGTTGCCGGTGATGCCGGTGAGATGGACGTGACGGCCGCCGGCGATCTCCTTCCACGCTGCGATCAGCCGCTCATGGATGGAGTTGAACTGATCGGCACGCGACGGGATGACGCGGCGTTCGATCGCCTGCTCGAGCCAGGTCCATTGAAACACCGCGGCCTCGAAGAGCGAGGTCGGCGTGTCCGCGTTGTATTCGAGCAGCTTTGCCGGCGACTTGCCGTTGAACCTCAAATCGAGCCGGCCATAGAGGCTGCGGTCGTCGCGCTCCCAGCTCTCGGCGATCAGGCCCCAGAACGCTTCCGGGATCTTCAAGCGCCGCAAGTGGCGCTCGTCGCCGATGACGCGGCCGGCAAGCTCCAGGCACATCGCGTCGATCTCGCCGGTCGGCGTCTCGATGCCGCGCTCGATCTCGTCGAGCGTGAAGCCGTAATAGGCGCGCTCGTCCCAATAGCGCTCGCCGTCGATGGTATGGAAGACGAAGCCGCATTTCGCTGCGGTCTCTCGCCAGTCGTCGCGCTCGAGACAGGTTATGCGCTGCATGTTATTTCCTGCGCATGATCTCCGCGCAAACGCGTTCCGCGTTTGTCGCGAGGGAAAACCGGTGGCCACTTTTCCGGATCATGCGCTAGCCGCCGCCCGAGAAGCCGTGACCGAACGAGCCGAAGCCGCCGCGGCTCACGCTGCTGTGGCCGGAATCGGACGACGTGCCCGACGAGGAATGGCTCGAGGAATCGCTGCTGAAGAAGCTCGATCGCGACGACCAGCGCGAGCTGCTGCCGCCTGACGAGCTGCTGCTGCTGCTGCTGGTGCAGGTCGTGGTCGTCTGCCCCGGCACGGCTCCGGGAGTGGGCTCGCAGGTCTGCCGCGGCATCAGCGTGTAGGCGGTGGTGCCGACTGCGATCGTGCCCATCACCAGCAGCGCGACATGGCCGGAGCGCTTCACCGGCGGACGCGGAGGCGGCGGCTCGGCCACCGGCCGGCGCTTGCCGAACTCCCTTTTGGCGGGCTTGTCGGCCATGTCAGTAGATCATGCTGGCGGCGTTGAGCAGCCCCGCGGCGAGCGAGGACAGGCCGAGCCAGATCGCCGGGGCAAGCTCGCCGGCGGAGATCCGCACCGACAGATTGGGCACCGGAACTTTTACGAGGAAGAACACGATGACCTGCACGACCAGTGCGATCGTCGCCCAGATCAGGCAGTCCAGCAGGTTGGCCGAATGCGCGATGGCGCTGACCAGCGGTGCCACGAAGCCGAGCAGGCTGAGCCCGAGCGCGATCGCCGCGGCCGGCTCGTTGTCGCGGATGAGCTGGAACTCGTTATGGGCGGTGATGCGGGTGTAGACGAACAGATAGGCCACGGTCGCGATCAGCCCGGTGCAGAAATAGACCAGGAAGGCGGGCAGGCCGGCGAGTGATTGCAGGATCATCGTTCCCCCATCGTGCAGCGACCATTCGTCGGCGGGGGAAGGGTAGCGGTTCAAACGTTAGAGAGGGATGAAGTCGCATCGGCACGACTGCTGCACCTCTCCCGCTTGCGGGAGAAGAACCCCCAAAAACGAAAACCCCGCCATTTGCGGCGGGGTCCAGGCTGGGAGGAGCAAGCCCGGGGCTTGCGACGTGAACCCAGGATCAGGCGGGGATGCGCTCGTCGGCCTCGTGCGGCTCGCGCAGCACGTAGCCGCGGCCCCACACGGTCTCGATGAAGTTGCGGCCCTCGGAGGCGTTGGCGAGCTTCTTGCGGAGCTTGCAGATGAAGACGTCGATGATCTTCAGCTCGGGCTCGTCCATGCCGCCATAGAGGTGGTTGAGGAACATTTCCTTGGTCAGGGTCGTGCCCTTGCGCAAGCTGAGCAGCTCCAGCATCTGATATTCCTTGCCGGTCAGATGCACGCGCTGGCCGCCGACTTCCACCGTCTTGGTGTCGAGGTTGACGACGAGGTCGCCGGTCTGGATGACCGACTGGGCGTGGCCCTTGGAGCGGCGCACGATCGCGTGGATGCGGGCCACCAGCTCGTCCTTGTGGAAGGGCTTGGTCATGTAGTCGTCGGCGCCGACGCCGAGACCCTTGACCTTGTCCTCGATGCCGGCGAGGCCGGAGAGGATCAGAATCGGTGTCTTGATCTTGGAGACCCGGAGCTGCTTGAGCACGTCGTAGCCGGACATGTCGGGCAGGTTGAGGTCGAGGAGAATAATGTCGTAATCGTATAGTTTACCGAGATCGACGCCTTCTTCCCCCAAATCGGTCGTGTAGACGTTGAAGCTCTCCGACTTCAGCATCAGCTCGATCGACTGCGCGACGGCGCTGTCATCTTCAATCAGCAAAACGCGCATGCCAGTTCCCCATAGTCGCCGCTCCTGGGCGTCAGGTCGGCCGCATTCGCGGCACTCAACAAAACGCCTTTGAACAACTGATTCGGATCCTGACAACAGATGGTTAACAAACTCTGATTCTGGAACGCAAGTCCCCCCGGTGCAATTTTCGTCGAATCGCCCTAAGGTCTTGCGCAGGAAGCAGCTTTCGTTACTCCGATCCGTTCAAGCTCCACTTTAAGAGACGGGCCTAACCGACTCCCGCGACTCAGCCTTCTTCTGAAGGGGAGTCACGCTCAGTCTCAAAGACAGTGACGCAATGATTAATGATGCGGGTAAACACGGAGTTAAGCGCCGTTCAGAAATATGGCGAAACTTAAGAGTTTCACCGTGAAGTTCCGGGATCGCGCAGCGACCCTGGGGATGACCAAGGCGCGGCCCTTAATGAAGGCTCACCGATGAAGGCCCACCGATGAAAGCTCTTGCCGAACAGATCGGCGACATCGACGGCATCAACATTTACGGCCGCGTGGTCGGCGTGCGTGGCCTGATGGTCGAGGTGGCCGGTCCGATTCACGCGATGTCGGTCGGCGCGCGGCTCGTGATCGAGACCGGCGCCAACCGCACCATTCCCTGCGAGGTGATCGGCTTCTCCGGCAACAATGCTGTCGTGATGCCGTTTGCCGGCCTCGACGGCGTGCGCCGCGGTTGCAAGGCGGTCATTGCCAATGCCGCCAATCAGGTGCGGCCGTCCGCAGCCTGGCTCGGCCGCGTCGTCAACGCGCTGGGCGAGCCGATCGACGGCAAGGGACCGCTGCCGCAGGGCTCCTCGCCGATGCCGTTCCGCAATACGCCGCCGCCCGCACATTCGCGCAAGCGCGTCGGCAGCCCGCTCGATCTCGGCGTGCGCGCGATGAACACGTTCCTCACCTGCTGCCGCGGCCAGCGCATGGGCATCTTCGCAGGGTCCGGCGTCGGCAAGTCGGTGCTGCTGTCGATGCTGGCGCGCAACGTCGATGCCGATGTCAGTGTCATCGGGCTGATCGGCGAACGCGGCCGCGAGGTGCAGGAATTCCTGCAGGACGATCTCGGCGAGGAGGGCCTCGCGCGCTCGGTCGTGGTGGTCGCGACCTCGGACGAGCCCGCGCTGATGCGCCGCCAGGCGGCGTATCTCACGCTCGCGGTCGCCGAGTATTTTCGTGATGAGGACAAGGACGTGCTCTGCCTGATGGACTCGGTGACGCGCTTCGCCATGGCCCAGCGCGAGATCGGCCTGTCCGCCGGCGAGCCGCCGACCGCCAAGGGCTATACGCCGACCGTGTTCACCGAATTGCCGAAGCTGCTGGAGCGTGCCGGGCCTGGCCTCGGCGAGGGCGCGATCACCGCGATCTTCACGGTGCTGGTCGACGGCGACGACCACAACGAGCCGATCGCGGACGCCGTCCGCGGCATCCTCGACGGCCATATCGTGATGCAGCGCTCGATCGCGGAGCGTGGCCGCTATCCCGCCATCAACATCCTCAAATCCGTCTCGCGCACCATGCCGAAATCGGCCGACCCGCAGTTCTGGCCGGTCATCCAGAAGGCGCGTCAGGTGATGGCGACCTATGCCGACATGGAGGAATTGATCCGGCTCGGCGCCTACCGGGCCGGCTCCAGCCCCGAGGTGGACGAGGCGATCCGCCTGCACGAGCCGCTGGAAGCGTTCCTGCGGCAGCGCAAGGACGAGAATGCCTCGCTGGCGGACGGCTATCGGCAGTTGGCGCAAATCCTGGGCAATTTGGAAACGGAACGCTAACTTTGTCAGGTCATCATCCGATCCCACAGAGTAGCAGAGCCGGTCTTGGCCCTAACAGGGCCTATGGGGTGACCGGTGCCGTCCCACGTGCAGCGGGGGGACTTCTGGGGAGTACGAGTCGATGAAGTCACGAGATACCCTCATCCGCCTGAAGAAGTTTCAGGTCGACGAGAAGCGCCGCCGGGTCACCCAGATCGAGACCATGATCGCCGATTTCCAGCGGATGTCGGTCGATCTCGAACGCGAGATCCAGACCGAGCAGGAGCGCGCCGGGATCAACGATCCCTCGCACTTTGCCTATCCGACTTATGCCAAAGCCGCGATCCAGCGCCGCGAGAACCTGACCCGTTCGGCCGACGAGCTCAAGGGTCAGCTCGACGAAGCCAAGGCCGCGCTGGCCGAGGCCTTCGAGGAGCTGAAGAAGGTCGAGCTCCTGGACGAGCGCGACCAGGCCCGCGAGCGCGCCGAGGAAAACGCCCGTGAGCAGGCCGACCTCGACAGCATCGGCCTGATGCGTGCCCGCATCGGCGCCGTCGCCTGACGGCGCCAGAGCATGATCCGGAAAAGTGCGCAGCGGTTTTCCGAAAAGATCATGCTCAAACAATAATCTAAGCCGGACTATCCAGGAATTTGCCAAAACCCGGACCCGCAAGGTCCGGGTTTTCGTATCTGCTGTCCACAGCATGGCGCCGCGCACCCTTGGTGGTCGGGTTTGCCGCGCGCTATGGTGGTGCGGTGCCAGGGCTTCCGCGGAACGCGCCTGAGCCTGCGTGTTGGGGGGCTGAATGCTGACGCCAGCAGAGCTGGTCGGGTTGATCGAGGCGGTGGCGAAGGGCGATCAGGCCGCGTTCGAGCGCCTCTACGCCGCCACGCGCGCGAAACTCTATGGCGTCGTGCTCCGTATCTTGCGTCGGCAGGATCTCGCAGAGGAGGTCATTCAGGAGACCTACGTCAAGATCTGGAACAGCGCCGGCCGGTTCAATCCGGCGCTGTCGTCGCCGATCACGTGGATGGCCTCGATCGCGCGCAACCGGGCGATCGACATCGTTCGCAAGAAGTCGGAAGCCTCCATCGAGGATGAGCCCCAGGCGATGGAGGTTGCGGCCGAGAGTCCCGATCCGCTGGCGCGCCGCGAGATGACCGAGGAGCTGAAGCGGCTCCTGGAATGTATCGGCCGGCTCGAGCCGGACCGTCAGAAGCTCGTGCTGCTCGCCTATTACAACGGCTGGAGCCGCGAGCAATTGGCGGAGAAATTTGTCGCGCCCGTCAACACGGTGAAGACGTGGCTGCGGCGCAGCATGCTGGATATCCGGGAGTGCCTCGGATTGTGATGGCCCGGACGATGAGGAAGGTTCTGGACTGCAGTTGATGGCCTACACGGAGGACCATATCGCGCTCGCCGCGGAATACGCGCTCGGCACGCTCGACGCCGATGAGCGCGCGCAGGTCGAGACCATGATGGCGGTGGACGAGGCGTTCGCCGGGATCGTGCAGGCCTGGTCCTACCGGCTCGGCGCGCTCAACCAGATGGTCGGCTCGGTCGAGCCGCGTCCGATCGTGTGGGAGAACATCAGGTCCGAGATCGCGCGCACGGTCCTTGCGCAGGAGCCGCCCGCGCTTGCCGAGGCTTCGCCACCGCCGCCTGTGCCGGAGTCATCCTCGCTGCAGACTGCGGAGGCCCCGGCCGAGAGCTCGCAATCGGCAGAGCCCGAGGCCGGGGCACCTGAGACGCCGCGTCCCGAGCCGGACGCCATCCCCGACATCGCGCCGCAATTCATCCCGCAGGTCCATGCTCCGGATATCAACGTCGTCCGTGCGCCGCAGGCGCCGGTCGTCGACGATGGCAATGTGATTCGCCTCGAGGGCCGCGTGAAGCGCTGGCGCAACGTCGCATCCGCGGTCGGCGCGCTTGCGGCCGCGCTGCTGGTCACGCTGTCGCTGCAGATCTTCCTGCCCGACGCGCTGCCGGGCGCCTTGCGTCCCGCGCCGCGCATCCAGACGGTCGAGGTGAAGACCCCGGCCGCGCCGCTCGCCGCCTCCGCGCAATATGTCGCGCTGCTGCAGGGCCAGGGCGGTGGCCCCGCCTTCATCCTCACCATCGACGGCGCGACGCGGAATTTCACGGTTCGCAAGGTCGGCGCGACGCCGGAGCCGGGCAAGAGCTTCGAGCTCTGGCTGATCTCGGACAAGCTGCCGCGCCCGCGCTCGCTCGGCGTCATCGGCGCCAGCGATTTCACCGCGCGTCCGCTGCTCGCCGGCTACGATGCCGACGTCGTCAACGGCGCGACCTACGCCGTCACCGTCGAGCAGGCCGGCGGTTCGCAGAGCGGCCAGCCGACCTCGGCCCCGGTGTTTTCCGGCAAGCTGATCGAGACCGTGCCGCCGGCGCCCGCGCAGAAATAGGTGCGTAGCCCGGATGGAGCGCAGCGTAATCCGGGACCGCTGTCCCCGCATTCCGCTTTGCTCCATGCGGGCTACAAGGGCGCCTTGCTGTCGCCACGGTCCATCCCGCCGTCGCATCCCGACAATTGCCCCTGAATCCGCCCCTGATTTGAACCTCTGCTCCATCCGCCGCGTCAAATCCCCGGAATTTGAAGTCCGTGATGCCGGAAAGGGCGAGAAAATCAGATGGATGCAGCGAGAACGCCGGGCATCTTCGTTCACCAATATGCGGGGCTGCCGCACGGTGCGGCATTCGAACATTGGCGCGAGCGGGCGGTCGGTCCCTGCGGCCTCGATATCGGGCCGAGCCATGGCGATAGCATCGATTGCCGGCTGCAGATCAGCGTCGTCGACAACATCGCGCTGGCCATTCCGGAAGGCGCCTCGGCGCAATATTCCCGCACGCAGAGCCATCTTGCCGACGGCAGCGACGATCTCGTCCTGATATCGGCCCATGCAGGGCTCGTCCGCGTCGGGCAGAACGGCCACACCGTCGAGCTCGCGCCCGCGCAGATGGTGCTCGTCGACATGAGCGTGACGGGGACCGTCGGCCACACCGATGCGGACCGCTTCACCACCATTCGCATGCCGCGCCGTGCGCTGCTCGATATCAGTCCGCGCGCCGAGGACAAGCTCTCGCAGGTGCTCGCAGACGGCGCGGTCGCCGAGACCATCTTCCGCTACCACGCGCTCGCCGCCAACCACGCGCCGCATCTCGATGCGGTCGGCCAGCGCCTGACGGCGCAGCACATGGTCGATCTCGTCGGCCTGCTGCTCGGCACCGATGCGGAGCACGCAAGCCGCGCACGCGGCCGGGGGCAGGCGGCGGCGCGCCTCGATCTCATGCGCGCCGATGTGATGGCCGCACTCGGCCGCAACGATCTCTGCCTCGCCGAAGTCGCGACGCGCTCGGGATTGAGCCCACGCCAGGCACAGCGCCTGTTCGAGCAGGCCGGCACGACCTTCACCGAATTCGTGCTGGAGCAGCGCCTGCTCCACGCGCGCAAGCTGCTCGGCGATCCCCGCGCCAGGGCGCGCAAGATCAGCGACATCGCACATTCGTCCGGCTTCTCCGATCTGTCCTATTTCAACCGTGCCTTCCGCAAGCGTTTTGGCGCGACGCCGTCGGAGGTGCGCGAGGCGTAAGCGGCGACTCGTAGACGCTACGAGACCACGATCCCTTGCGTTGCCCGACGGGCAAAACACCCGAGCGGTAGGTCAACGCGTGTCGCCGAAAATATTCCGCTTTACCGAAATTCGGAAATCTCGTATATGTCGCCGCAACCCGGCCCAATGACGAGCTATGTAACAAAGGTCTCGTGCCCCGGACGCTGCGCAGCGCCCCTTCGGCGGTGCCGGGGCCCATGTGGCAGCACGTGCTGTGGCTTCCTGGGTCCCGGCTCTGCGCAGCAGCGTAAGAACGCTGCAGCGCGTCCGGGACACGAGAGTGTGGGCGCTGCTACTTCACACTCCGTCATTGCGAGCGCAGCGAAGCAATCCAGAGTCTGTCCGCGGCAGCAGTCTCGATTGATTCCGCCTTCACCAAAGGCCTCGGCGGACACGTCGCAGCGTTCGCAATGACAGCCCGTAGGATGGGTTGAGCCCTGCGAAACCCATCGTCTTGTGCGGCTGAAACGATGGGTATCGCTTCGCTCCACCCTTCCTACGGCCGCGCTGCCGCATTTGGTCGATGCCGGCTGTTGAGCTAGTCTGTCCGCGCGGGCAGGCCGCAGGATTCCTCTGGAAGGTGCAGTAGGTGGTGATGGCGCGTATCGTCGTGCTCGGCGCCGGGTTTGCAGGCCTGTGGGCGGCCATCGGCGCTGCGCGCAAGCGTGACGAGATCGGCGCAAGCGACCGCGACATCGAGATCCGTCTCATCGACCGCAACCCCTATCACAATATCCGCGTGCGCAATTACGAGGCCGACCTCAGCGAGGTCGCGCTTCCGCTGCCGCAATTGCTCGATCCGATCGGTGTCAGCCACGGGATCGGCGAGGTCGAGGCCATCGATTCGGCCCGGCGCGAAATTTCGCTGGTCACCAGCAGCGGCAAGGCGACGCTGGGCTATGACCGCCTGGTGCTGGCGCTCGGCAGCGAGGTGATGCGTCCCGACATTCCCGGACTTGCCGAGCACGCCTTCGATGTCGACACCTATACCGCGGCGCTCCGCCTCGAGGATCATCTCGTCTCGCTCGGCCGCAGCGCGCCGTCGCCGGGGCGTTCGACGGTGGTGGTGGTCGGCGCCGGCTTCACCGGCATCGAGGTCGCGGCCGAGATGCCGGACAGGCTCGCGCGCGCCGGCCTCACCGGCAGCCGCCGCATCATCCTGGTCGATCCCAATCCGGCGGTCGGCACCACCATCGGCGCGCATGCGCGTCCCGTCATCGAGACGGCATTGTCGTCATTGCAGGTCGAGACACGGCTTGGCGTGCGTGTCGCGTCCGTCGAGGCCGCCGGCGTGCACCTCAGCTCCGGCGAGTTCGTTGCGGCGCAGACGGTGATCTGGTGCGCCGGGATGCGCGCGAGCCGGCTCGCCGGGAGCCTTGCAGGCGCGCGCGATCGCCTCGGGCGGCTGCTGGTCGATCCCTTCATGCGGGTTGCGGATGTGCCTGGCGTGTTCGCGGCCGGCGACGTCGCCTCGAGCGTGGTCGACGGCTTGCATCCGACCGTGATGTCCTGCCAGTTCGCGCGCCCCATGGGCCGCTTCGCCGGCCACAACGTGGTGGCCGATCTCGCGGGCCTGCCGCTGCTGCCGCTGCGGATCGACTGGTACGTGACCGTGCTCGATCTCGGCGCCTGGGGCGCGCTCTACACGGAAGGCTGGGATCGCGAGGTCAAGACGACCGGCGCGGCCGCAAAGGCCACCAAGCAGACCATCAACCGCAAGCGGATCTATCCGCCGATGAGCGGCAGCAAGGACGATCTGTTCGCGGCGGCAGCACCGACGGTGCAGGCGCCGCCGCCGACATATGGGGCACCGCGTCGTTGAGCCGGCTCGTGGGTCCACCAGCCAAGCGAAATGATGAAACGAAGGCGACGGGTTTGCGCGGTCGGCCGCAGCGGAGCAGCTGCCAGCCTTTGTCCGCTCCGGAGTCCCTTAGCCGACTTTGCGGCTCGCTGCCGAGAGGTCGCCTTCTGACCCGTTGCGGACGTCAGCGATGGGGCTCGCGGGTGTCTGCCAACCGCCCGACGAAGCAATTACCAGAGCAAAGACGCCGCAATTGCGCAAAGCAAGAACACGCTCATGCTCAAGAGCGGGACGATATATGCGCCTCGCGTGCGCCCAAGAAACCAAAGTATTGGAGAAGCGGCTTGCCCTATTAAGAGCGCAGGCATCCCAACAAAATACGAGGCCGCGATCATTGCCAGGGCAATTTTCCTAATAGTCGGGTTGGCTGGTCCGGCCTGAAAGCCCCAGCCCAACGCCGAGAATGGCCAGACAAAAGCGAACACGCCTGCAAGCAGCGTAGTGAGCAGCAGGAAAGCCAAATATTCCACTGTCTTTGCGCGGGGCAACCTCATTGTCTCCATCCTGCTCTTAGAGCATAGCAAGCCTTGCATGGAATGTCCCCTTCTGGCCCGTAGCTGACCTCGCGGTCCGGTTCGCGAACCGTGCGCTTTGGTTTCAACTCCCGAAATCTGGCACAGGGGCTACCGATCGAACCAATTTGGCGGAGGTGAACCCAGCTACAAGCCTTTGCGTTGCCCGACGGGCAAAACACCCAGATGCCAGTCAATGTACCTCGCTAAAAATATTCCACTTTACCGAAATTCGGAAATGGCGTATCCATCGTGGCAACCCGGCCCAAGGAAGAGGGGCGTATCGCGATCGTCACGAACGCGGGCTGGGCGGCGGTGGACGCTGATTGCATCGGCGCGAAGGGTTTTGCAGGGCGGGCAACCGTGAGCAAGGGCCGTCGCGCATACGACCGGTGTGATCGGCGTACGACGAAATCGTGTGGTCCTGGCGCCCGGGGTCTGTGCGCCAAGTCTTGCGGTGATGTGGCGGCCCAACCGGGCAGGCGCATCAGTCATCCGCAAGGCGACGGGGGCAATAGTGCATCGCTCCCCGGGGAGAGCACGACATAAGCCGTAAAACCACTGCGCAGGGAAGGCCGGATGTCCTGGCTTCACCTGTATGCCGCTGTGCAAATTCTTGTTGCCATCTCTCGCACAGTGGACCGTGGGTGCCCGGCCGGCACCCGGTCTTCCCCATAGGCGTTAAGGTAGCGCAGGCATGGATTGATACCGACGTTTTCGGGGAGGCTCGCGCAGGTGCCGCCCAAGCGC
>NZ_JAFCKP010000011.1 GCF_018130245.1 Bradyrhizobium sp. SZCCT0231 | reverse complement strand
CTGCTCCCGGCGGATCGGCCCGGACGGCCAGTCTACATCCAAAGGCCGCCACGACCCCCACAAGGGTACAGGGTGGGCAAAGCAACGAGACGCGCAAGGCGCGGCTCGTCGCGTGCCCACCATGCCAGCCGCGATCGTGGAGAGATGGTGGGCACGGCGCAAGGGCGCCTTTGCCCACCCTACGAGATCAGACATCGCGGCTACGAGCTACGGCGGACCGGTCGCTTTACCCACCCGACCCGCTCCGCGGCATGGTGACATCATGCCCCTGTTTTGCCCGACGAGTCAAACGGGCTTCGTAAAATCCGCATCGACAATGACGGACCTGCAAGCCATTGATTCCGCTAGGCTCGGCTACTGTGCATGGGGTTGTTTTCGCGTTTCTTGTCCATGGACGGCTCAGCCGCCTAGAGAAACATGTGCGCCAGGTCGACCGTCGAGGACTTTCCGATCTGGTCGAAGTTTCGCGCCAGCCAGCTTCGCGCCGCCTCGCGGCCCTCATCGCGCAGGCGGCACAACAGGCTCCATTCGGGGTGAAACTGCGTGGCCGTGCCGAGCTGCGACATCAAATCGTCGTTGCCGATCCAATGCATGTACATGCGGCTATGCCGGTCGCTGTCGAGTTCGCCGTCGTCGATCAGCCGGGTGGCGAAGGCGATCGCGCGCATCTCGCGCATCAATGACGAATTGAAGCTGATCTCGTTGATGCGGTGGAGGACATCGGCTGCACTGGTCGGCAGCTCGTTGCGCCGGATCGCCGTGACCTGCACGATGATGACGTCGTGACTGCCCTTGCGGTAGATCAGCGGATAGATCGCGGGATTGCCGAGATAGCCGCCATCCCAATAGTGCTCGCCGTCGATCTCGACGGCCTGGAAATAGGGCGGCAGGCAGGCCGAGGCGAGCACGGTATCCGCCGTGAGACGCGGGCTCTGGAACACCTTGATCTTGCCGGTGCGGACGTTGGTGGCGTTGAGAAACAGCTGCGGCGCCTCGGGCGAGGAGTTGAGCCGGTCGAAATCGACCACGCGCTGCAGCAGCGCGCGGAGCGGATTGAAATGAAAGGGATTGAGCAGGCCAGGCGGCAGCGTGTGCGTCAGCGTGTGGATGATGGCGTGGACCGGATGATATTCCGGCGGCAGCCTCATGGCCTGGATCCACTGGTTCAGCGGCGACATCAGATCGTACGCCACGTCCATGCGCGACACTTCGTACCAGAATGCGTACAGGCTTTCCCGCGCGGCCTCCGCGCCTCCATGCGCCATGCCGGAGGCCATCGCCACCGCATTCATGGCGCCGGCACTGGTGGCGCTGACCGCCTCGATCGCGAGCCTGCCGTCTTCGAGCACCTGGTCGAGCACGCCCCAGACGAAGGCGCCGTGCGCGCCGCCGCCCTGGAGCGCGAAGTTGACGGTCTTGCGGTCGGAGATCGGGTTGGCTGTCACGTTGCTTGCTTCTTGCCTCCCGTCCCCTCCTTCTCCAGCGCCTTGCGCACTTGCTCGAACTCCTCCAGCGAGGCCTTGTCGGCGCGGGGGAAGCGCAGGTCGAGCTTTTCGAGCGCTGCATTGATCACCGAGCCGATCACGACGCGGGCGAACCATTTGTGATCGGCGGGCACGACGTACCAGGGCGCATGGGAGGTCGCGGTGTGGCGGACGATGTCCTGGTAGACCGCCTGGTAGCGCGGCCACAGCGCGCGCTCCTTGATGTCGTCCATGGAGAACTTCCACTGCTTGGCCGGATCCTCCAGCCGCTCGAGAAAGCGCTCGCGCTGCTCTTCCTTGGACACGTTCAGGAAGAACTTCAGCACCACGGTGCCGTTGCGGCAGAGATAGCGCTCGAAGGCGGATATGTCCTCGAACCGCTCCTTCCAGATGTTCTTGGTCACGAGCTTTGGCGGCAGCTTCTCCTTGGCGAGAATCTCCGGGTGCACACGCGTCACCAGGCATTCCTCGTAGTGCGAGCGGTTGAAGATGCCGATACGCCCGCGCTCGGGCAGTGCGATCACGTGGCGCCAGAGAAAGTCGTGGTCGAGCTCCTTGCTACTCGGCGCCTTGAAGGCCGTGACTTCGCAGCCCTGCGGATTGATGCCCTCGAAGATCGCCTTGATCGCACTGTCCTTGCCGGCGGCGTCCATGGCCTGGAACACGATCAGGAGCGACCAGCGGTCCTGCGCGTAAAGCTTCTCCTGATACTCGATCAGCCGCTTCTTGTTGGCGTCGAGAATCGCCAGCGCTCTCTCCTTGTCGAGGTCGCCCTTCTCGTCGGTCTTATGGTCCTCGAGATGAAACTTGCCCGAGCCATCGTAGCGGAATGGCGTGATGTAGCGGTCAAGCTCCTGGGCGAGCGACTTGGACGGCTTCTTGTTCATGAGCGCGGGGCACCTTGCGTTGCGGCTTCAATCGGTCGAGCAAGCTACCAAGGATGCCCTTGGGAAGGAATATGATGAAAAGCACGAGCAGCACGCCGTAGACGAGGTTGTCCCAGCCGACCGCCTGGGTGCCGAAGCCGATGCGCAGCGTCTCGGCCAGCAGAATGGTGATGATCGCGCCGACAGTCGGGCCGAGCGAGACGAACAGGCCGCCGACGATGGCAGCGAACACCATCTGCAGCGACACCGCGATGCCGCTGACGGTGTCCGGCGTGATGAACATCTGGTACTGGCAATAGATCGCACCGGCCAGCGCCGTCATCAGCGCGCTGAGCAGCGTGATCTTCAGCTTCTCGGCGGTGACGTCGACACCGGCCGCGGCCGCGGCGTCCTCGTCCTCCGAGATCGCCTCCAGCGCATAGCGGGCCATGCTGCGGTCGACCCAGTGCCAGACCACGATGCCGAACAGCCAGACTCCGAGCGCGATCAGGTACCAGGTCGTCTTGTCATCGAATTGCAGCGCCAGCAGCTTGTTGCCCGAGGTCCGGTTCGGCGTGTAGCCGAGCGAGCCACCGGTATAGTCACGTGTCGCGGTGATGACCTGGAGCACGATGCCCGACAGCGCCAGCGTCACCAGCACGAAATAGTGCCCGGTGATGCGGAAGCGGAAGCAGGGATAGCCGACGATCAGCGCCAGCGCGCCGGCCGCCGCCATGCTGATGGGAATGCCGATCCAGGGCGACAGTCCCAGGTGATTCCACAACAGCGCGGTGACGTAGGCACCAATGCCCATGAAGCCGCCATGCCCGAGCGAGACGAGGCCAAACCGCCCCATCATCGACCAGGAGGTGTAGGCGAACGACCAGATCAGGATCAGCACCAAAATGTGCAGGTGATAGGGATCGCGATAGACGAAGGGCAGCGCAACCAGCGCCGCCAACCCCAGCCCCCATGCCGCAAGCCGTCCCCGCCCCATCATCGCCGCCTCGCGAGCAGGCCCGCGGGCCGGATGAACATCATGACGATGAAGAAGGCGAAGGCGAGCACATAGCCCCATTCGAGGTCGGAGAACAGGCCACCGAGCGAGATGATCTCCGCGAACACGAAGGCCGCGATGAAGCCGCCGATGAAATTGCCGAGACCCCCGAGCACGCAGATCAGGAAGGTGATCGGCCCGAAGGAGAGGCCGACGAAGGGATGCACGTCGTATTGCAGCACCAGCAGGCAGGCCGCGAGGCCGGCGAGTGCGCCGCCGAGCGCGGAGGTGATGAGGTAGATCCGCTTGGTATCGACCCCCATCAGCGCCATGATCTGCCGGTCCTGCGAGATGGCGCGGATCGCGGTGCCGGTGAAGGTGCGCGTCATGAACAGATAGACCGCGACCATGCCGACCAGCGCGGCGACGAACGAGAGCAGTCGCGCATAGCTGAAATTCATGTCGCCGAAGGCGAGCACCGGCAGGCGGATGCCGAGATTGCGGAAGTCGATGCCGAAGGCGACCGTGGCAAAGCTCTGCAGCACGAACAGCACCCCGCCGGTCGCGAGCAGCTGGTTGATCGGCGGCGCCGTGAGCAGCGGCGCGATCACGAGGTAGTGCAGCGCCGCGCCAAGCACGGCGACGAGCAGGATGGTGAGCGGGGCGGCAACGAAATAGCTGATGCCGTAATACTGCACCATGAAATACATGCCGTACATGCCGATCATCACGAGTTCGGCGTAGCAGATCCAGGTCACGTCGATGACGCCGAAGATCAGGTTGAGCCCGAGCGCCAGCAGCGCCAGCACGCCGCCGAGCAGGATGCCGTTGATCACGGCCTCCAGCAGGTAGATGTCGAAAACGTCCAGCAACGCCTGCATGCCCATCACACCCCGAGATAAGCTTCCTTGACCGTGTCGCTCGCCAGCATCTCGGCCGAGGTGCCGGACGCGCGGATCGTGCCCGCCTCGATCAGATAGGCGCGGTCGACCACCTTCAGCACCTGCTGCACGTTCTGCTCGACGATCAGCACCGTCAGCCCGCTGGCGCGGATCCGTTTCACCAGCTCGAACACCTGCTGCACGACCACGGGCGCCAGCCCCGCCGAGGGTTCGTCGAGCAGCAACAGTTTCGGATTGGACATCAGCGCGCGGCCGATGGCGCACATCTGCTGCTCGCCGCCGGACATGGTGCCGGCCATCTGGTGCCGCCGCTCCTTCAGGCGCGGAAACAGGTCGAACACGACGTCGAGCCGCTCGGCATAATGCCCGCGGGCCTCCTTCATGAAGGCACCCATCTTGAGATTGTCGTCCACCGTGAGCTGCGGGAACAGCCGCCGGTTCTCCGGCACATGCGCAATGCCGAGGCTGACGATCTTGTGCGGCGGGGTCGCGACGACATCGACGCCCTCCATCTTGATCGATCCGCGCGAGGGACGGATCAGGCCGGAGATGACGCGCATCAAGGTGGTCTTGCCGGCGCCGTTGGGACCGATGACGCCGACGGCTTCGCCGGCCCTCACGTCGAGATTGACGTCGAACAGTGCCTGGAAGGTGCCATAGCCGGCATTGACGCCGCGAAGCTCCAGCATCGCCTAGCCTCCCGCCCGGCGGCGCGCTTCGGCGGCCGCGGCCTGCGTGGTCTCGGCATCGGTGCCGAGATAGACCTCGATGACGCGCGGATCGCCCGCGACCGCGCTCGGCAGGCCTTCCGAGATCTTCTCGCCGTGATCGAGCACCATGACGCGATCGACGACGCGCATCAACACGCCCATGATGTGCTCGACCCAGATGATGGTGATGCCGAGCTCGTCGCGGATGTTGCGCAGCATGTCCGCGGCCTGGTCCATCTCGGCCTCGTCGAGACCGCCGAGGCTCTCGTCGGCGAGCAGCAGCTTCGGCGCGGTGGCGAGCGCTTTCGCAAGCTCCAGCTTCTTCAGCCCCGCTGCGCCGAGCCCATCGACGCTGGCATGGCGGTCGGTCGGCAGCCCGACCATCGCCAGCGAGCGCTCGGCCGCCTCCTCGGCCTTGGCGCGGCTGTGGCGGCCCTGGCCGTAGAAGCCGGCGAGCGCGACGTTCTCGAAGATGGTCAGGCGACGGAAGGGACGCGGAATCTGGAAGGTGCGGCCGATGCCGCGGTTGATGATCCGGTGCGGCGCAAGGCCTGCGATCTCGTGCCCGGCGAACAGGATCGATCCGGAGGTCGGCGCCAGCGTGCCGGAGAGCATGTTGAAGATCGTGCTCTTGCCCGAGCCGTTGGGGCCGATCAGGCCGAGGATCTCGCCCTGGTCGACCCGGAACGACACGTTGTTCACGGCGGTGAAGCCGCCAAACCGCTTCACCAGTCCGCTGACTTCCAACACCGGAGGACTCCGCTACTGGTTGCTGTAGGTGGTGCCCTTGGGCAGCGGCAGCACAGCCTCGCGCTGCGCCTGACTCTTGGGCCACACCACATAGGACTTGTCGTCGACGTACTGGATCACGACGGGGAACGAGCGCTCGTTCTGGCCGGCCATTGGCAAGCCCTCACCGTGGAATTTGACGCCGAAGCCGAGCATGGTGCCGCCTTCGGGTATGTCGGTGTCCAGTGCCGCCTTGCGCAGGGAGTCGGGATCTACGCCGCCATATTTCTTGATTGCTCGCGGCAGCACGTCGGTCAGGAACAAGTAGGTGTTGGACGCAGCCATGCCGACATGGGCCGAACGGATGGCGACGCCCGGCTTGCGCTTGTCGAACTCCTCGCCAACCGCCTTGATGACCGGCGGCAGCTTCGGATCCATGCTCTTCTGGTTGGCGAGCCAGATCGAGATCGGATCGGTGTTGAAGACGTAGTTGGCATCGGCGCCCAGGCCTTCCTTGAGCTTCTCATAGACCCCGTAGCCGGCGCCATGTCCTACCAGTGCGCCGAACTTCAGCCCCTGCTCGCGGGCTTGCCGGAGCAACAGGGTGATGTCGGGATTGTAGCCGGTGTGGAAGACCACATCCGGCTTGGCCCGCTTCAGCTTGGTGACCAGCGCAGACAAATCCGGGGCCGTCGCCGAATAGCCCTCTCTGAGCACGATGTTGAAACCGGCCTTCTTGGCGCCGGCCTCATTGCCTTTGGCAACGTCGACGCCGTAGGCGCCGTCCTCGTGGATGATGGCGACCCGCAGGTCCTTCGGGTCCTTGCCGAGCTTCTCCTTGGCATTCTGCGCGATGAAATCCATCGTCATCATGCCGAACTGGTCGCCGGAGGCCTGCGGCCGGAAGACGTATTTGTAGTTCTTGTTCTCCAGCACCGCGGACGAAATGCAGGTCGTGATCCACATGAACTTCTTCAGCTGCTCGACGCGCGCTGCCACCGGCACGCATTGCGCCGAGGAGAAGAAGCCGAGCAGCATGTCGACCTTTTCCTGCTCGATCAAACGGATCGCTTCATTGATGGCGACATCCGGCTTGCTCTGAGCATCGGCATAGATCGCCTCGATCTTGTAGCCTTCGACGCCTTTCGCGCTGTACTGATCCAGCATGATCCTTGCGCCGGTATATTGCAGCTCCGAACCGCCGCCGGCGAGCGGGCCCGTCAGATCATAGATGACCCCGATCTTGAGCTTCTTCTCTTGAGCCTTGTCTTGGGCCTCGGCCGCAGCCGTCAAGCCCGTCGCTGATATCGCGACCAACAGCCCACGTACCAAGCGGGCAGCCATGCGCAGGCGCATCTAAACCTCCCTGGACGATTGTGCATTGCATTCTTGTTGCTTTGCTTTTTTGCCCATCACATGGGCTGCGCGCGGCGATGTCAAGCCTCGCGCTCAGCGCGAGGCGAACTGCTGCGCAATAAAGGCCGTGACAAATCGCGGCATGGTCGGCGTAAGATCGCTCATCCCGCGCACGAGATGAATGGCCGACAATTCGGGCTCGGCCTCGCGCGCGAGATTGGCTTCGATCCGGACGCGGGCTTCATCGCCCGGCATGTCCAGATTGAGGACCTGAATCATCGCGATCGCGCGGCCGGAGACGACGCAATGCCAGTCCGACTCCGCCGCGTAGTCCTCGGCGGTCAGCCCGGTCTCTTCCGCGATCTCGCGGACGACGCTGCCGGGAACGTCGAGGGTACCATCTCTGACGTCGTCGAGGTCGGGCGTGCCCGAAGGGAAATAGATGCGGCCCGCATTGGCGGTGTGCTGCGCCATCTCGCCCATCACGAAGGCGCCGTCGGAGGTGCGCAGCGCGCCCATGCCGAAGCCGTTGAACACGGCCGGATCAGGAAAGCCCCAGTCGCGCCAGGCGAGGAAGCTGGCGAAATCGGTCTCGAAATAGGTCGCGGCGAGATGGCCGCCCGCGAACACGGCATCGCGCCCGAGCAGGACGGGGCCGTTCCAGATCTTCGGCAGCTCGCGCTGCTTCTCGGCGAAATGCGCCGCGATCTCGGCGCGGCGCTCCTCGGCGAACGGCCACGGGATCGGCCGCACGGCAAGATCAAGCGTCGTGACGCGATGAATGACCGGTGACGTCATGACGCCTGATTACTATGCCTTCGCGTCAGCTATTTGGCATTCCCCGTCGTCTTCTTGGCCTGGTCGACGAATTTGTTGGTGAAGGTCTTGCTGACGTCGATCTTGGCGTTCGCCACCTCGGGCGAACCGACGCTGAACACGGCGAGCACGGCGTCGGCGCCCTTCGGGTCCATCTTGCCGGTCTCGGAATACATCGGAATCGTGTTCTTCAGTGCGGCGAGATAGAGATCCTTGTTCTTGCCGACCGTCCCCTCCGGCATCTTGGCCATGATCTCCTCGGGCGAATGCGAATGGATCCAGGCGAGCGTGGCGAGGATCGCATTGGTGAGCGCCTGCGTTTCCTTCTCGTGGCCATTGACCCAGGCCGCCGTCGAATACAGCGCTCCGCCCGGATATTCGCCGCCAAATGTCTCGAGCGTATCCTTCTGGGTACGGGTATCGCTGAGGATGCGCAGATCCTTGTGGCTGCCCTGGAGCACGGTCACCGAAGGATCGAGCATCACGGCCGCGTCGATCTGCCCCTGCTCCATCGCGGCCACGGCGGTAGCGCCAAGGCCAACGCCGATCACGGCGGCGCTGGTGGGATCGAGCCCGTTCTTCTTGAGCATATATTTGAGGAAGAAGTCGGTGGAGGAGCCGGGCGCACTGACGCCGACCTTCTTGCCGGCAAGGTCCTTGACCGACTTGATGTCATTGGTGCGCGAGGGCGCGACCACCAGCACGAGGCCGGGATAGCGGTCATAGACCACGAAGGACTGCAGCTCCTGCTTCTTGGCCGCAAGATTGACGCAATGGTCGAAATAGCCGGAGACGACGTCGGCACTGCCGCCGAGCACGGCCTTGAGCGCGTCCGAGCCGCCCTTGAGGTCGACCAGCTCGACATTGAGGCCGGCCTTCTCGTATTCGCCGAGCTGCTTGGCCAGCACCGTTGGCAGATAGCACAGGCAGGAGCCGCCGCCGACCGCGATGGTGACCTTGCTTTGCGCCGCGGCAAGCGAGGTGGTGAGCATCAGCGCGAGCAGCGCGCCGGCGAGCCTGGCAATCGTGTTCTTCATTGGTTTCCTCCGTTCGGCCGGCGGCACCATAGAGCAGCAGGACTGGCTTGAGAAGCACCGCCTGGGTGGGCTGGCCATCGGCCTTTCGGCACAATAAACATGCCCAGAGGCACCTCGGATCGCATCGACGCAATCAAATCGACTTGCTTCCTAACCACGCCCGTCCGACGCGGTCGGCCGCCACACCAACAAGCGCCGCTCGACCAGCGTCACGCCATAGTCGATCAGGATGACGAAGGCCGACAGCACGAACATGCCGGCGAACACGCCGGCAACGTCGAACACGCCTTCGGCCTGCTGGATGAGATAACCGAGCCCCGCCGCCGATCCCAGATATTCGCCGACCACCGCGCCGACCACCGCGAAGCCGACCGACGTGTGCAGCGAGGAGAACATCCAGGACAGCGCCGATGGCCAATAGACGTGCTGCATCAACTGCCGCTCGCTCATGCCGAGCATGCGGCCGTTGTCGAGCACGGTGCGGCTGACCTCCTTCACACCCTGATAGACGTTGAAGAACACGATGAAGAACACCAGCGTCACGCCGAGCGCAACCTTGGACCAGATGCCAAGCCCGAGCCACAGCGCGAAGATCGGTGCCAGCACCACGCGCGGCAGCGCGTTGACCATTTTCACGTAAGGATCGAACACGGCGGCGACCAGCGGCTGGCGCGCGAACCAGAAGCCGACCAGCACGCCGCCGAGCGATCCGATCACGAAGGCCAGGATCGATTCGGCCAGCGTGATGCCGAGATGCTTCCAGATCACGCCGGAGGCGAACCACTTCACGATCTGGCTGAACACGTCGAACGGGTTGGAGAAGAAGAATGGCGGCAGCAGGATCTTGCCGAACACGGGGACGGTCGACAGCACTTGCCACAGCACGATGCAGACGACCGCGACCAGGACTTGCAGCGCAAACAGCGTCGGGCGCGACATCAGACCGCCTCCGCCGCGTGGGTGGACTGCGCGTATCCCTTCATCACCTCATCCTTGAGCACGCTCCAGATCTCGCGATGGAGCGCATGGAACTCCTTGTCGAGGCGCACCTCGAAGATGTCGCGCGGGCGCGGCAAGCTGACGCGCCAGTCGCCGATGATGCGCGAGGACGGTCCCGCGGACATGATCACCACGCGGTCCGCGAGCGCGATCGCCTCTTCCAGATCATGTGTCACGAACAGCACCGCTTTGCGGTCGGCGTTCCACAAGTCGAGCAGGAGGTTGCCCATGACCTGGCGCGTTTGTGCATCGAGCGGCCCGAATGGCTCGTCCATCAAGAGGATCTTGGGATCGCGGATCAATACCTGCGCCAGCGCCACGCGCTTGCGCTGGCCGCCGGAGAGCATGTGCGGGTAGCGGCCCGCGAAGGCGCCGAGGCCGACGGAGGTCAGCCATTTCTGCGCCTGCGGCAGCGCTTCGGTGCGCGGCGTGCCTTTGATCTCGAGTCCGATCGCGACGTTGTCGAGCGCGGTCTTCCAGGGGAACAGCGCGTCGGCCTGGAACAGATAGCCGGCATCCCGGTTCAGCCCCGCGAGCGGCCGGTCGAATATCCTGACGCCGCCCGCCGCCGGCTTCAGCAGGCCGGCCGCGACATTGAGCAGCGTCGATTTCCCACAGCCGGTCGGGCCGACGATGGCGACGAACTCGCCCTGCGCGACCGCAAGATGCGCCTTCTCCACCGCCGTATAGACCCGGCCGTCCCCCAGCCGGAACGCGACCTTGGCATCTTCCAGCGCCACTGCCGTGGGCGTCGTCATGTGCTTCCTCCGAACTCAGGCCGATGCCTTAGCCGCTCGCGCGGCCAAGTTCAATCAAGCCGCCAAGCGTGCTACGCATGGGGACACTTCCTTCACCCTCCCCTGGAGGGGGAGGGTCGGTGCGCATGAAGCGAAGCGGAATGCGGACCGGGGTGGGGTGACGGTCTCTCCGCGTCGAACACTGCCCGTGTTGAGAAATCACCCCACCCCGCCCGCGCTTCGCGCGAGCGACCCTCCCCCTCCAGGGGAGGGTAAGCAAGAGCGAGAGTCCGCAGCTAATGTCTTCAGCGATCAGCTACCAAGAGGTCACCAAGAGCTTCGGCTCCCTTAGGGCTGTGGACGATGTGTCGCTCGACATCGCCGAGGGCGAGTTTGTGGCGATCGTCGGCGGCTCGGGCTCAGGCAAGACCACATTGCTGCGGCTCGCCAACCGGCTGATCGAGGCCGATGGCGGCACCATCACGATCGAGGGCGAGGGCGTGAGAGATGTCGATCCGGTCGCGCTGCGGCGCCGGATCGGCTACGTCTTCCAAAGCGGCGGGCTGTTTCCGCATCTGAGCGTCGCCGACAATATCGGAATCACGCCAAAACTGCTGGGCGAACCGGCAGCGGCGATCGCGACGCGCGTCGATGAGCTGCTCGAGCTCGTGCAGCTCGACCGCGCCGCGCATCGCGATCGGCTTCCGCAGGCGCTCTCCGGCGGTCAGCGCCAGCGCGTCGGCGTGGCGCGGGCGCTCGCGGCAAAACCCCGCATCGTGCTGATGGACGAGCCCTTCGGCGCGCTCGATCCCCTCACCCGCGATGCGCTGGGTGACGACTATCGCACGCTGCACCGCAAGCTCGGCCTGACCACGGTGATGATCACCCATGACATGACGGAGGCGATTCTGCTCGCCGACCGCATCGCAGTGATGCGCAGCGGGAAGCTGCTCGCGCAGGGTACACCCGCGGAGCTCTCGAAGAGCAGCGACGCCTACGTGCTGGAGCTGCTGCGCACGCCGCGCCGCCAGGTGGAGCGATTGAGCACGCTGCTGCCGCAGAGCGGTGCGGCATGAGCCTCTTCACCGATCCGCGCTGGGGCGAGGCGCTGGCGCATCTGCCCGATTATCTCGGCAACCATGTGCGGGTAAGCCTCGCCGCGCTTGCGCTCGGCCTTGCCGTGAGCCTGCCGCTGGCGATCCTGACGCGCAACCGTCCGGCGCCGCGCGGCATCCTGCTCGCGTTCGCCAGCATCGTGCAGACCGTACCCGGGCTGGCGCTGCTTGCGCTGTTCTATCCGCTGCTGCTGCTGGCTGCTTCCGTCACGCTGGCCTGGTTCGGCCTTTCCTTCTCCGCGTTCGGCTTCCTGCCGGCGATGCTGGCGCTGGCGCTCTATTCGATGCTGCCGGTGCTGCGCAACGGCATCACCGGCCTCAACGGCATCGATCCCGCGCTGATCGAGGCTGCCAAGGGTGTCGGCATGACCGCACGGCAATCGCTGCTCATGGTCGAGCTGCCGCTGGCGCTGCCGGTGATGATGGCGGGCATCCGCACCGCCGCGGTGTGGGTGATCGGCACCGCGACGCTCTCGACGCCGATCGGGCAGACCAGCCTCGGCAATTACATCTTCGCCGGGCTCCAGACCCAGAACTGGGTGTTCGTGCTGTTCGGCTGCCTGGCCTCGGCCTTGCTGGCACTCGCCGTCGACCAGTTGCTCGGTCAGATCGAGGGCGGTCTGCGCCAGCGCAGCCGGGCGCGCGCTGGCCTCGGCGCGGTCGGAATCGCGGCGCTGGTCGCCGCTACGCTGGTGCCGACCATGGGACGCTCGTCGTCAGGCTATGTGGTCGGCGCAAAGACCTTCGCCGAGCAATATGTGCTGTCAGCGTTGATGAGGGACCGCCTCCAGGTGGCGGGCCTCTCGGCCACGGCGCGCTCCGGCCTCGGCTCCAGCGTGATCTTCGAGGCGCTGAAGGCGGGCGACATCGATCTCTATGTCGACTATTCCGGCACGCTCTGGGCCAACCAGCTCCATCGCACCGACATCAGGCCGCGCGCCGAGCTGGTCGCCGAGCTGAAGACGGCGCTCGCGAAGGACGATATCACCCTTCTCGGCGAGCTCGGTTTCGAGAACGCCTATGCGCTGGTGATGCCGAGACGGCGCGCCGAGGCGCTAGGCATCCGCACCATCGCCGACCTCAGCGCACATGCCTCGACACTGTCGATTGCCGGCGACTACGAATTCTTCTCCCGTCCCGAATGGGCGGCCCTGCAAAAGGCCTATGGACTCCAGTTCCGCGCCCAGCGCCAGATGCAGCCGGATTTCATGTATGCGGCGGTCGCCAGCGGCGAGGTCGACGTCATCGCGGGCTACACCAGCGACGGCCTGATCGCGAAATACGATCTCGTTGCGCTCGACGATCCCCGCCATGCGATCCCGCCCTATGATGCGATCCTGCTGCTGGCGCCGAAACGCGCCGGCGACGAGCGGCTCAAGACGGCGCTGAGGCCGCTGCTCGGCAAGATCGACATCGCCACCATGCGCGAGGCGAACCTGCGCGCCAGCGGCAATGATGCGAATTCATCGCCCGATGCTGTGGCGAAGTGGTTGTGGGAGAAGGTGGGCGGGCGATAAGGTGAGATTTCGTAGGGTGGGCAAAGGCGCGTAAGCGCCGTGCCCAGGGTCTCTGGATGCGTGTGAGAGGTGGTGGGCACGCTTCGCTTTGCCCACCCCACGGATCCTCAGGATGACGGTAAGGGCTACAGCCCCCGGATCATCCCCGCATCGATCAGCAGCCGGTTCAGCCGCCGTGCCTCGGCGCCGTCCTTGCAGCCGTAGAAGATGCCCTTGCAGCGGAGCATGATCGCCTTCTGCTCGGCGAAGGACGGGTCGAGCGGGATGCCGGCAGCTTCCTGGATCACCAGCGGCAGGTAGGGGCCGTCGATCGTGTCCATCACGGCCGCGCTTCTGACGGGTTCGAAGTTGACGGCGTCGATGGCGTAATAGGTCGCGTAGAGGCGCGGATCGTAGGCGTCGAGCTTCTTGCCGATCGCGCCTTCATCGAGCCCGGGCTCGAGCAGGTTCGGCGCAAATTCGGGCTGATGATCGCCATAGCGCACGATCAGGAAAGGCTCGCCGGGAAAGGTCTTCTTCAAGCCGGCAACGAACGTCTTGTACTGCTCGGCGCTCATGGCCTGCCGGCGCAGATATTCGTCGATCGACGGCACATTGCCCGGCGCGCGCCAGTTCGGCAGCAGGTCGGGACGGAAGCGAGTCTCCCAGGGGAAATGATTGGCTCCGAGATAGATGAAGGTGAACAGCGGCCTGTTCGGCGGCTGCTGCCCCATCAGCTGAAGCGCCTTGCCGTAGAAGAAGCTGTCGGGCTCCACATCCTTGGCGCCGAGATCCCTGGAGTCGAGGAAGCGCTCGATGCCGGTCGTCATCTGGAAGCTGCGCGCGCCCATGAAGCCGCCATGGGCGGGATAGAGCGACAGCGTGTCGTAGCCGCAGCGGCGCAGCGCCAGCGGCAGGCCACGCTCGACGCGGCTCGAGGCGATGCGCGTCACGAAATAGGCGAAGCGACCGAACGAGCGCGAGGAGAGCCCTGCGAGCACGTTGTATTCGGTGAACCAGCTCGGCCCGCCATTGCTCTCGGCGAGGAAGGTGCGCTGCTTGCCGTCCCACGATTTGAAATGATCGCCATAGCGCGGCGGCACCTTGATGCCCTGTGCGGCGCGGATATCGAAGCTGGATTCATCATGGATCATGATGATGTTCGGCCGGCGGCCCGCAGGGTGGCAGGCATCGACGAGAGGCATGTTGAGCCGCTCGTTGGTCGCCGCGGCCGATTCCATGAAGCCGTATTGCGCGAAGTCGGAGACGGCGGTGACGCCCGAGCGGAAGAACTTCGAAAGATAGCCGTCGTCGTAATAGCCGCGCCAGGCCTCGTCCGGATGATAGAGCGAATAGCCGACCAGGGCGGCAAGGCAGGCGAGCTTGCAGGCGAGCGCCGGCAGGCGGCGGATGCGGAACGGATCGAGCCACCATAGCGCGTACATCAGCGGCAGCGTGACGAGGCCGGCCAGAATCACCGACCAGCGCAGATTCGGAAAGATCGTGAACAGGAACGCGACGGTGTCGCGGTCGATCATCATCAGGTCGATGAAGTTGACCGTCATCTGCACGACATCGTGCTTCAGCCGCGACAGCAGCATCAGCACGACGACCATGGTCAGCGACAGCGCGCCTGACAGCGCCGGCCGCCGCAGCAGCGTGATCCAGAAGAAGTTGAGGATGCCCCAGGCCAGTGCGAAGGACAGGCGCGAGCCGAAATCGATCTCGGTCTCGTACATCAGGGCGAGCGCTGCCAGATGCGGCGCCGCAACGGCGAGCAGCCGCCAGATGCCGAGCGCGGCGACGCTCGCCAATACGGCGGTGGTGGCAGAAGGACCTGGATTGGGCGCGGACGCCATCGACGACACGCAACTCTGGTCCGGCGCGGTGATGCCAAGCCGTCTGGCCTGAAAACGGCCAGGGCGTCCGGGGCAGCCGGAAGCCTGCACCGTGTCATAAAACTGTAACGGAACGGTCAAGGACAGGCAACGCGCGGTGCGGTCCAACCTTCGCTTATTGTGAGTGGGCTGCGCCGCAAGGCATCGACCGGAGCCGCTCGCCCGCTAGGGCTTTGCGATCCCCGCGATGAACAGGTCGAGCACCCCTTCCGCCATCCGCTCGATCTCACCCTCCTCGACGCCCCAGCGCGGAAGGTGGCCGTCGAGATTCATCCGGGCGAAACCGTAGACCAGGGCGCGGCCGGCGATCTGGATGCGCTTGAGGTCGGCCGACCGCAGCAGGCCTTGCTCTGCCGCATCAACCAGCATCTGCTCCGTCAGCGCGATCAGCTCGGCATTGTCTCGTGTCAGCTCCGGCGAGCCGCCATGGGCGAAATAGCGCCCCGTCGAGATGATCTCGAAATGCGCGGGGTTGCGCAGGGCCCAGCGGAGATAGGCCAGGCCGAAGGCACGGAAGCGGGCGAGCGGGCCAGCGGCCGGAGACTCGCCTAGCGCCGCCTCGATCTCGGCACGAAAACGTCGCTGCGCCTCCTCTGCCACGGCCGCCATCAGGGCATCGCGGTTGGGGAAGTGCCGGAATGGCGCTCCCGGCGACACCGCGGCGCGGCGGGCGGCCTCACGGACAGAAACTTCGGCCCCCTCCGCCGCAAGTTGCAGCGCAGCGTCGATCAACACGCGGCGGAGGTCGCCGTGATGATACGGCCGGGCTTCGGCTGCGGGGCGACGGGTGCGCGGCTTGGACGGCTGGCGGACAGGCATGGAGCTTTCTAGCCTCACCCGAACGTGAATGTAAGCGATGATTACACCATTGACGATCGCGCCTGCCCCTAATGTAATCGATGATTACATAGAAGGGGGATCGCCCATGTCACAACGTCAAAGCTGGTTCGAAGGCTGGCGGCTGCTTGCCGCCCTCTGCCTGAGCCTGGTCGCGCTGAGCCTATGGATCGCCTCGATGCGGCAGTTCGAGGTCGAGGGTGTCCGCATGGTGATCCGCTTCACGGCGCGAAGCTCGCTCCTGTTGTTCTGCCTGGCCTTCAGCGCCGCGGCGCCGGCGCGGCTCTGGCCCAATGCCTGGACGCGCTGGCAGAAGCGCAACCGCCGCTATCTCGGCTTGAGCTTCGCGGTCTCCCACGCCATCCACGCGGTGGCGATCGTCACGTTTGCCAGGATGGATCCGGCCGGATTTGCCGAGGCGACCTCGGCGGCCTCCTACATCTTCGGCGGCATCGGCTATGGCTTCATCATTGCCATGAGCGCGACGTCGTTCGACCGCGCCGCCGCGCTGATCGGACCGCGCGCCTGGCGGGCGCTGCACCTTGTGGGCGGCTATTACCTCTGGCTCCAGTTCATGGTGTCGTTCGGCAAGCGTGTGCCGGCGATGCCGCTCTATGCCGCGTTCCTCCTTCCGCTCCTGATCGTGATGGCGCTGCGTATCATCGCGATGGCCCGCCACCCGCGTGGGCAGACCGTCCCGGCGGGCTGATGCGACGCCGTACTTGGCAGGAGCCGAGTCGCTCAACTGCTTCAGGTCGCGGAAAGAATGAGAGAGCAATGTCTCGCCGAGATGAAAAGAGCGAGACCGCGGTTTGCGATCTCGCTCGACCATAGTCGCCAAGGTCTAAGATTTGGCTTGGCGAGCGAAGCTTGAATTTCGCTCGTCATTCCGGGGCGCGCGTTAAGCGCGAACTCAGGTGCGCAATTGCGCACCCGAGAATCTCGATCAACAACCTCTGGATTCCGGGTTGCGCTTCGCGCCCCCGGAATGACGGCGCAGACGTCAGTTCTTGCTCTTGTCGACCAGCGCGCCCTTCTTGATCCAGGGCATCATGTCGCGGAGTTTCGCGCCGACTTCCTCGATCGGGTGCGCGGCGAGCTTGGCACGGGTCGCCTTGAACGAGGTCTGGTTGACCTTGTTCTCGAGCATCCAGTCGCGGGCGAACTTGCCGCCCTGGATGTCGGCCAGAACCTTGCGCATCTCCTTCTTGGTCTCGTCGGTGATGATGCGCGGACCGGTGACGTACTCGCCGTACTCGGCGGTGTTGGAGATCGAGTAGTTCATGTTGGCGATGCCGCCTTCATAGATCAGGTCGACGATCAGCTTCACTTCGTGCAGGCACTCGAAATAGGCCATCTCCGGCGCGTAGCCGGCTTCGACCAGGGTCTCGTAGCCGCCCTTGATCAGCTCGACCAGGCCGCCGCAGAGCACCACCTGCTCGCCGAACAGGTCGGTCTCGCACTCTTCCTTGAAGGTGGTCTCGATGATGCCGGCACGGCCGCCGCCGATGGCGGAGGCGTAGGACAGGCCGAGGTCATGGGCGTTGCCCGAGACGTCCTTGGCGATCGCGATCAGGCAGGGCACGCCGCCGCCGCGCTGATACTCCGAGCGCACGGTGTGGCCGGGGCCCTTCGGCGCGATCATCAGCACGTCGAGGTCGGCGCGCGGATCGAGCAGGTTGAAGTGGACGTTGAGGCCGTGCGCGAACACGAGGGCGGCGCCCTTCTTCATGTTGTCGTGCAGGTGCTCGCGATAGATGTCGCCCTGGAGCTCGTCCGGGGTCAGCATCATGACGAGGTCGGCCCATTTGGCGGCTTCGGCGACTTCCAGCACCTTGAAGCCGGCAGCTTCCGCCTTCTTGGCCGAGGCCGAACCCTTGCGCAGCGCAATGGCGACTTCCTTGACGCCGGAATCCTTCAGGTTGAGCGCATGGGCGTGGCCCTGGCTGCCGTAGCCGACGATGGCGACCTTCTTGCCCTTGATCAGGTTCAGGTCGGCGTCGCGATCGTAATAAACACGCATAGTCGTTTCCTCGTTCAGGGCCGAAAATCGGCCAATGGTCAGTGTCCGAAGGGTGAAATTTGCGGATTTCGGGGGCTGTCTAGAGCATTTTCAGCCCTG
Source organism: Bradyrhizobium sp. SZCCT0231 (assembly GCF_018130245.1). Classification (GTDB taxonomy): domain Bacteria; phylum Pseudomonadota; class Alphaproteobacteria; order Rhizobiales; family Xanthobacteraceae; genus Bradyrhizobium; species Bradyrhizobium japonicum_F. The sequence continues at coordinate 186,718 of NZ_JAFCKP010000011.1, read as the reverse complement.
AGGGAAACCCGTTTCTGCATGGAAATCCGCGACATCATGCATCCATGAAAACGGGGTAGAGGGAAGCGAGCAGCAGGATCGCCATCAGAATGTTGAAGGCGCGCACCAGCCGCTCGGAGGTCAGCACCGGCCGTAGTGCAGTGCCGAACAGGGCCCAGACCACGGTCGAGACCGTGCCGACGATGAGGCTGATCACGGTCTGGATAGCGATGTTGAGCGGGAATTGGGCGATCGCAGCATAGGCGGTGATGGTACCGATCACGATCACCCAGCCCTTGGCATTGATCCACTGGAACATGGCCGCGCCCCAGAAGGTCATCGGGCCGCGGGCCTTCTCCTCGCCCGGCTGGGCCGGACCGGACATGGCGATCACGGCGGCCAGGTAAATCAGGTAGGCGGCGCCGGCATATTTCAAGACGGTCTGAAGGATCGGATAGGCCAGGAACACGGTGCCAAGCCCGAGGCCGACCGCAGCAACCATGAAGGCAAAGCCGATGACGATGCCGACGATGTGCGGGATGGTGCGGCGGAAGCCGTAGGTCAGGCCCGAGGACAACAGCATGATGTTGTTCGGCCCGGGCGTGAAGTACATCACGACCATGAAGGCGAGGAAGGCATAGAATAGCGAGTAGGTCATATCCACCTCACGCAGTCTTCGACAGAACTTGCGGGCGCTTCGCCAGCACCATCACGGCGATACCGCCGATCACGGTCAGCATGCCGGCAAGGCGAAGCGGTCCGAACCGCTCGCCGAACACGATGCTGGAGGCGGCCGAGCCGACGAACGGCACCAGCAGTGCGAACGGCACCACCTGGGCTACGGGATAGTCACGCAAGAGGCGGCCCCACAGCCAATAGGCGACGCTGGTGGAGACGCCGCCGAGCATCAGCATGCAGAGCGCCGATGCGAGCGACATGTGCGTCAGCGACGTCCAGGTCGGCGCCGGCCCGTTGGCGATCAGCGCCAGCACAAACAGCGGCACGGCCGAGGCGAAGCACAGCCAGGCGAACAGGTCGAACATCGGCACGCCGCGGGCGCCGCGCAGCAGAAGATTGCCGACGGCAAAGCTGACCGGTGAGATCATCAGCACCGCAAAGGCGGCAACGCTGAAATCATAGCCGACGGTGCCGCAGATCATCAAAAGGCCGGCCGCGGCGATAACGGTGCCCAGAGTCTGCATCGGCGTCGGCCGCTCGCCGAACGCAAGCGCGGCGAAGCCGATCGTGAACAGCGCCTGGCTCTGCACGACGACGCTGGTCAGGCCCACCGGCACCCCGTGGGCGATGCCGTAGGCTTGCGACAGGAACTGACCAAGGAACAACGTGAAGCTGATCGCGATCAGCAGCGACCAGGCGATCTTCGGCTTGGGAATGAACAGGCACGGCACCGCGGCGACCGTAAAGCGCAACGCCGTCATCAGTTCCGGCGAAAGCTCGTCGAGCGCGATCCGGCTCGCCACGAAGGCAAGCCCCCAGATGATCGCCACCATGACGGCGATGAGGATGTCGGCCGGCTTCATTGTTGTTTCCGGTCCTGCCCTGTCAGGCAGCCCTGTTGTTGTTCAGCCTTGCTCGCCGGCTTTCGGTTTCCGCAGCAGATAGGTGCCGTGCATCGGTGCGTGGTAGTCGGCCGAGACCAGCGTGAAGCCGACGTCGGTCAGCATCCGCTCCATCACCCAGCCGAAGGTGGAATATTCGTCGCGCATATGCGTCACCACGCCCTCGCGCGAGAAATCGTGGTTCTTGATCTGGAAGTCGGCCCATTGCTCGACGTCGCGCTCGATGGCGTCAGGCATCGACACATAGACGATGTCGCGCAAGTAAAAGCTCGCACCCGGCTTCAGGGCGCGATAGATCCGCGACATCGCCACCGCCTTCCAGAAATCGGGCAGATGGTGCAGCGTGAACTCGCTGACGATCAGGTCGTAGGATTCCGGCCGGTAGGCGAAGCTGAGCAGGCCGGCGGACTCGGTGCGAACCGGCGCCTTGCGGTCACGGGCGTAGATCTCGGCGAGCGCCAGCATCGCGGGCGAGATGTCGATGGCGTCGGCCTCGGCGCCCATCAGCGCCGCTTCGGTGGCGAGCACGCCGTTGCCGCAGCCGATGTCGGCGATGCGCCAGCCGCGCTGGACCCCGAGCATTTTCAGCGCGGCGCGCGCCCGCAGATCGGCATCGTCATGATTGTCGTAGATCGACGCCACCGCGGGCTCGATCCCCATCCGGTTCCGCTCGTTGTAGTACCAGTCGCGCGCCAGCATGGTTCACATTCCTTCAGGCCCGCGACCGATCGCGGCAACACCCGTGCGCGACACCTCGACAAGGCCGAGCGGGCGCATCAGATCGATATATTGATTGATCTTGTCCGTATTGCCTGTGATCTCGAACACAAAGCTCTCGGTGGTGGCGTCGATCACGCGGGCGCGGAACGCGTCCGCCAGCCTCAGCGCCTCGACCCGATGCTCGCCCTGCCCGCGCACCTTCACCATCGCCAGCTCGCGCTCGATCGAGCGCTTGGTCTGGGTCATGTCGACGACGCGGTAGACCGGGATCATGCGGTCGAGCTGGTGCTTGATCTGCTCGATCACCATCGGCGTGCCTGTCGTGACGATGGTGATGCGCGACAGATGCTTCTGGGCCTCGGTCTCCGAGACCGTGAGGCTCTCGATGTTGTAGCCGCGCCCCGAGAACAGGCCGATGACGCGCGCGAGCACGCCCGGCTCGTTCTGCACGAGCACCGCGAGCGTGTGCGTCTCGTTGGGATCGTGACGGTCCTCGATGAAATAGGCGGATGCGGGCTGGTTCATTGTCGTCCCCTCTATTCTTTGTTGTCATGCCCCGCGAAGGGGCATCCAGTAGTCACCGGCGTCGAGATTCCCACCAGGGCCGCGGCGTGCTGGATCGTCCGGTCCCGTCTACGCCAAGGCTTCGACGGGGTTTGCGGATTCAGGCGCGCCGAAGCTTTAGCGGAGGCGGCAAGCCGGACGATGACAGCGGTGTATTTGGCGGGCGCTCGCGCAATCATGCGACCACCCATCGCTTGAACAGATCGAAATCGATGTTGCCTCCGGACAGCACGAGACCGACGCGCTTGCCCTTCAGCTTGCTCTTTTCTTGCAGAGCCGCGGCGAGCGCGGCGGCGCCGGCGCCTTCGGCGAGGTTGTGCGTATCGGTCCAGTAGGCGCGGATCGCGGCCGCGACCTCGTGGTCGGTGACCTCCACGATGCGCGAGGCGCCCTTGCGGATCAGCGCGAACGCATCCGCGTCCGGAATGCGCGTCGCCATGCCGTCGGCGCGCGTGTTGCTGGTTTCGGTCGTCACGATCTTGCCGGCGGCGAACGACAGCGCGTAGGACGGCGCTTCCGTCGACTGCACGCCGACGATCTCGGTCTTCAGGCCGAGCAGGTCGCGCGCCATGATGCAGCCGCAGATGCCGGAGCCCTGCCCGATCGGCACGTAGAGGACGTCGAGATCGGGCGCCGACCTGAACAACTCGAGCGCATAGGTGGCGACGCCGAGCACGAGATCGGGATGGAACGACGGCACCATGTGCAGGCCGGTAAATTGGGCGCGCCGCCGGGCCTCTTCGGCTGCCGCCTGAAAGTCCTCGCCATGCTCGACCAGCTCGGCGCCGAAGGCCTTCATCGCGCGGTTCTTCTCGACCGAGTTGCCGCGCGGCACATAGATCACCGCCGGCACGCCGTGGCGTCCCGCGGCAAAGGCCAGGCTCTGACCGTGGTTGCCGCGCGTCGCCGAGATGATGCCTGATGTGCTCGGCCGCTCGCGCTTCAGCCGTTCGAGATAGACGAGCCCGCCGCGCACCTTGAAGGCGCCGATCGGGGTGTGGTTCTCGTGCTTGACTACGACCTCGGTGCCGAGACGCTCGGCGAGCAGCGGCCAGGCATGCGCCGGTGTTGCCGGCACCGCCTGCCCCACGATCGCATGTGCGCGCTCGAGCTCCTTCAGGTCGAACATTGTGGTCCTTCCATCGACCATCTCATGCAGCTGTCATCCCCGCCACCGGGTCTCGCCTTCGGCGAGCCCCATGACAGGCTCCGGCGGGGATCCAGTATTCCAGAGCCCCCTGAGATTGATCGAGAGGCCGCGGCGTACTGGATCGCCCGGTCAAGCCGGGCGATGACAGCGGAGTTTGTGACCATCGCGCTCACACCAGCGCCTTGCCGGCGGCGAACGCCTTGGCGGTGGCTTCGTCGTTGGCCTGCTCCGGCAGCAGCATCTCGTTGTGCGCCTTGCCGGAGGGGATCATCGGGAAGCAGTTTTCGAGCGCCGCGACGCGGCAGTCGAACAGCACCGGACGCTTGACCGAGATCATTTCCTTGATGGCGCCCTCGAGATCCGCAGGCTTGTACACCTGGAGACCGACGGCGCCATAGGCTTCCGCGAGCTTGACGAAGTCCGGCAGCGCCTCCGAGTAGGAATGCGACAAGCGGTTGCCGTGCAGCAGCTGCTGCCACTGCCGCACCATGCCCATGTACTGGTTGTTCAGGATGAAGATCTTGATCGGCAGCTCGTACTGCACGGCCGTCGACATCTCCTGCATCGTCATCTGCACCGAGGCATCGCCCGCAATGTCGATGACGAGGCTATCGGGATGGGCAACCTGCACGCCGACCGCGGCCGGCAGCCCATAACCCATGGTGCCGAGACCACCCGACGTCATCCAGCGATGCGGCTCCTCGAAGCCGTAGAACTGCGCCGCCCACATCTGATGCTGGCCGACCTCGGTCGTGATGTACGTATCCTTGCCGCGCGTCGCCTCGAACAGGCTCTGGATCGCGTGCTGCGGCAGGATGACGTCGTCGCTCTTCTTGTAGTAGAGCGAGTTGCGGGCGCGCCATTGCGCGATCTGCTGCCACCACGACTTGACGTCGGGCTTCTTCGCCTCCGCCTTGAACACCTGGAGGATGTCGCCGAGGATGTTGCCGCAATCGCCGATGATCGGCACGTCGACCCGGATGTTCTTGTTGATCGAGGACGGATCGATGTCGATGTGGATCTTCTTCGAGCCCGGGGAGAACGCATCGACGCGGCCGGTGATACGGTCGTCGAAGCGCGCGCCGACGCACAGCATGACGTCGCAATCATGCATGGTCATGTTGGCCTCGTAGGTGCCGTGCATGCCGAGCATGCCGAGCCAGTTCTTGCCAGACGCCGGATAAGCGCCGAGGCCCATCAGCGTCGAGGTGATCGGGAATCCGGTGACCTCGACCAGTTCGCGCAGCAGCTTGGTTGCCTCGGGGCCGGAATTGATCACGCCGCCGCCGCTGTAGATCACGGGGCGCTTGGCGTTCGCGAGCAGCGAGACGGCCTTGCGGATCTGCGTCGCATCGCCCTTCACGCGCGGCGCGTAGGACCGGTGCACGTCGGACTTGCGCGGCGGATGATAGGTGCCGGTCGCGAACTGCACGTCCTTGGGAACGTCGACCAGCACCGGCCCGGGACGGCCGGAGGTTGCGACGTAGAAGGCTTCGTGCAGCACCTTGGCGAGATCGTTGACGTCGCGCACCAGCCAATTGTGCTTGGTGCAGGGACGCGTGATGCCGACGGTGTCGCATTCCTGGAAGGCGTCGTTGCCGATCAGATGCGTCGGCACCTGGCCGGAGATGCAGACCAGCGGAATGGAGTCCATCAGCGCATCGGTGAGCGGCGTCACCATGTTGGTGGCGCCGGGGCCGGAGGTCACCAGCGCAACGCCGGGCTTGCCGGTCGAACGCGCATAACCCTCGGCGGCGTGGCCCGCGCCCTGCTCGTGGCGGACCAGGATGTGCTGGACCTCGCTCTGCTGGAAGATCTCGTCGTAGATCGGAAGCACGGCGCCGCCGGGATAGCCGAAAATGTCGGTCACGCCGTGATCGATGAGCGCGCGGACGATCATCGCGGCGCCGGTCATCTGGTTCGGATCGTGGCTCTTGTCGCTCATTGGCTTGCTCCGGATGCGCTGTTGCCAGCGGCTTCATTCGTGTCGGGTTCGGGAAATAAAAAAGGCCCCGAAGAGGGCCCATGCACACCGCCTGTCTTGTGGATGGCAGCTAGCCATCCCCGGCGGTGTGCCTGGGTACGACGGCGATAAGGAGTTTGGTAATAATGTTACGCATGGCAGGCGCTCGGCTTCCCAAAGGTTGCGCGAAACATAGCGGCCAAAGCCCGGATGTCAAGGCAATGCGGCCGCTTCCGCGCGATTTTGGCAGTGTAGCGGTGTTCCCGGGGTTCGGCGAGGGGTAAATTCCCGGAACCGCGCACAAAAGCGCGTCAACCCGGGTCCGCCGCATTCACGATCGCCGCGAGCCATCCCCTCGCCGCATCCGGCTTCACCCATTCGAACTCTGGCAATTGGTGCCGGAACCAGGTGAATTGCCGCTTGGCGTAATGGCGGGTGTCGGCGCACCCAATGCTGGCGGCCTCCTCCAGGCTGAACTCGCCGCGCAGATGGCGGATCAAGGCGGGCACGCCATGGGCTTTCATCGCCGGCAGCAGCGGATCGAGGTATCTGGCGGCGAGCCGCTCGACTTCCCTGAGCGCACCGGCACCCAGCATGGCATCGAAGCGGGCATCGATGCGGGCATACAGCTCGTCGCGTTCGGGGGCGAGAAACACCGCGCGAAAACTGTCCTTCGGCAGCAGCGGTGGCTGCCCCTCCCGGTGCCAGTCGAGCAGCGAACGCCCGGTTGCCTCGATCACCTCGAGCGCGCGCGCAATCCGGGTGCGGTCGCGCAGGTTCAATCGCTCGGCCGCGCGCGGATCGCGGCGCGCGAGTTCCGCGTGCAGCGCCTCGACGCCGTTCCGTTCCAGCCGCGCGCGCACATCGTCGCGCACCTCGGCAGGAATCGGCGGCACCACGGAGAGGCCGGCCGTCAGCGCCTTGAAATAAAGCCCGGTGCCGCCGATGAAGATCGGCAGACGGCCCTGGGTCCTTGCTTCATCGAGCGCCTTCGCCGCGTCACTTACCCAGGCTCCAGCCGAGAAGTTCACGGCGGCATCGACATGGCCATAGAGACGATGCGGCACGAGCGCCTCATCCGCCGCTGTCGGCCGCGCCGTGATGATGCGGAGGTCGCGGTAGACCTGCATGGAATCGGCATTGATGACGACACCGTTGGTGGCGAGCGCGAGCTCGAGCGCCAGTGCCGACTTGCCGCTGGCGGTCGGGCCTGCGATAAGCACGGCCTTGCCTGAATGCCCCTCGCTCACGAAAACCTCAAATGTCCCTCGTTGCCACGCTGATCTGCAACCCTGACAATCCCGCGCTCGACTCGACCATCGTCGACGGCGCCCGCGCCGTGCTGCCTCAGGCAGCTCCCGCGCGCTGGCTGTTCGACGGGGTTGCGGTCGACATTCCCTTCGGCGCCGACAGTAACCTCGAAGGCGACCGCCACGCCATCGAGCAGCGGTTGCGCGAGCTCCGCGGCGACCTGCCCATCGACATCGTCGTGCAGCCAGTCGGCTTCCGGCGCAAGAAGCTTTTTCTCGCCGACATGGATTCCACCATGATCGGCCAGGAATGCATCGACGAGCTCGCCGACCTGGTCGGGATGAAGGCCCATGTCGCAGGCATCACCGAACGCGCGATGCGCGGCGAGATCGAGTTCGAGCCGGCGCTGCGCGAGCGCGTCGCGCTGCTGAAGGATCTTCCCGCCAGCGTCGTCGACGAGGTGCTGGACAAGCGCATCACGCTGACGTCCGGCGGCCGTGAGCTGGTCGCGACCATGCGCGCGAACGGCGCCTATACCTGCCTCGTCTCCGGCGGTTTTACCGTGTTCACGAGCGCGGTCGCCGCCAAGATCGGCTTCCAGGAGAACCGCGCCAACGAGCTCGTCGTGCGCGACGGCAAGTTCACCGGCGAGGTGAAGGAGCCGATCCTCGGCCGCGCCGCGAAGCTGGCGACGCTGGTGGATTTGATGGAGTCGTTCGATCTCGACGACATCGACTCGGTCGTGGTCGGCGACGGCGCCAACGATCTCGCGATGATCCAGGCGGCGGGGCTGGGTGTGGCCTATCACGCCAAGCCGGCCGTTGCGGCCGCCGCTGCGGCGCGGATCGATCATGGCGATCTCACCGCGTTGCTCTATGCGCAGGGGTATCGGCGGGACGAGTTCGTGGAGGGGTAAAGCCTCCCCGTCATGCCACGCGAAGGCGGGGCATCCAGTACGCCGCGGCTTCTCCGTATCCCGCACTGGCTCTGGAATACTGGATCACCGCCCCTGTGCGCAATTGCGCACTAGGCGGGTGATGACAGTGAGTGTGGCGCGAACAGCTCCCCTTACTGCACGCTCAGCGCGACGAAGCGCAGCTCGCCCTCGCCGTTCGAGACCAGCAGCAGCACCGATTTCTTGCCGTCCTTCTTGAGCTGATCGACGCGCTTCTGGATGTCGGAGCCGCTCGACACCGCCTCCTGCGCCACCTCGACGATGACATCGCCGGCAGACAGGCGCTTCTCGGCGGCGTCCGAATTGGCGTCGACGTTGGTGACGACCACGCCTTTGACGCTGTCCTTGATCTTGTAGCGCGTGCGCAGATCCTTGCTCAGCGTTGCGAGATCGAGGCCAAGCGCCTTCTGAGTCACCGGCTTCTCGGGCGCCGGCTCGTCGGTCTTCACCGCGGCCTGCACCTTTTCCGGATCCTGCAGGCGGCCGAGCGTGACCTTCTTGGTCTCTTCCTGGCCCTTGCGGATGATGACGACATCGACCTCCTTGCCGACCGCCGTATCGGCGACGACGCGGGACAGGTCCTTCGGGTCCTTGACGTCCTTGCCGTCGAACTTGACGACGACGTCGCCGGGCTCGATGCCGGCGGGCTTGGCCGGGCCCTTGTCGTCGACGCCGGCGACCAGCGCACCGCGCGCGGGCTTGATGTTGAGGCTCTCGGCGATCTCGTCGGTGACGCTCTGGATACGCACGCCAAGCCAGCCGCGGCGCAGCTCGCCGAACTGGCGGAGCTGGTCGACGACGCCCACTACCGTCTTCGACGGCACGGCGAAGCCGATGCCGATGGAGCCGCCGGAGGGCGAGATGATCAGCGTGTTGACGCCGATGACGTCGCCGTCGAGGTTGAACAGCGGACCGCCGGAATTGCCGCGATTAATGGAGGCGTCGGTCTGGATGTAGCTGTCATACGGCCCTGAGGAGATGTCGCGGTTCTTGGCCGAGACGATGCCGGCGGTCACCGTGCCGCCCAGGCTGAAGGGGTTGCCGATCGCGACCACCCAGTCGCCGAGGCGCAGCTTGTCGCTATCGCCGAACTTCACCGCGACCAGCGGCTTCGGCGGCTTGATCTTGAGCACGGCGAGATCGGTCTTCTTGTCGACGCCGACCAGCTCGGCCTTGATCTTGGTTCCGTCGTTGAGGATGACGTGGATCTCGTCGGCATCCGCAATGACGTGGTTGTTGGTGACGACGACGCCTGACGTGTCGATGATGAAGCCGGAACCGAGCGAGTTGGTCTTGCGCGGCGGGTTGTTGTCGCCGCGCTCGCCGCCCTTGCTGCCGCCACCGGGACCCCGGCGGTTCTTGAAGAAGTCGTCGAAGAACTCCTCGAACGGCGAGCCGGGCGGCAGTTGCGGCATGGTGTTGCTGCCGCCGCCCTTGGTCTCGAGCGTCTGCGAGGTCGAGATGTTGACGACCGCGTCGATCACCTTCTCGGCGACGTCGGCGATGCCATCCGGTCCGCGCGCATGGGTCGGCGTGCCGAATGCGCTGAAAGCACCGACGGCGAGCGCGGCCAGCCCAATTCGCACACCAAGTCGCACGCAACGGCGCGAGCGGGACGGGGCAGTGGTGGCAGCGGTCATTGTGATCTCCAGACAAAGGGATTCGGCGCCAGACTGCGCTCGAACGGGGGCACGGCGCAAGCGCGGAGCTTAACGGGCCTCAAGAACCCGATAATAGGGCGAAAACCAGTCTGGCGCCTTCACTTTGGCGTTGGGCTCGATGCCTAAATCGGGCGCCGCATAACCCAGATCAGGACCAGACCGGCCACGGCCGAGCCGATCCCGACCGCCCGCAGGATGTTGTCCGGCGTGGCGATGGCGCTCTTCATCGCTTTGCGCATCCAGTTGGGACTGGCCGCGAACATCAAGCCTTCCAGCACGAACAGGATGCCCAGGCCGATGAGGAAGTCGGCGAACGCAATGGACCTCATCGGAATGGAACCTCCCGGTACACTGTTCTTGTCTGGACAAAGGGCGGCCAGACCGGCCGCCCTTGTCTGGCTTACGGCTTCGCCGGCGTCTCGGTCGCCATCTTGCCGGACGGATTACTGAAGTACCGGAAGAAATCCGAGTCCGGCCGCAGCAGGAAGCGGGTGTCGTTCGAACGCAGCCCGTTCTCATAGGCCGTCATCGACCGGTAGAAGGCGAAGAAGTCGGCGTCCTTGCTGTACGCTTCCGCAAACAGGCGGTTGCGCTCGGCATCGCCTGCACCGCGGGTCTGCTCGGCCTGCGAATTGGCCTCTGCGACGATGACGGTGGCCTCGCGGTCGGCCTTGGACTTGATCTCCTGCGCCTTCTGTCCACCCTGTGCACGGAACTCGGCGGCCTCGCGCTCACGCTCGGTCTTCATGCGCAGATAGACCGCCTGGCTGTTCTGCTCCGGCAGGTCGGCACGGCGGATCCGGACGTCGACGACCTCGATGCCGTAGCCGTCCGCCTCGCGATCCAGCTGGTCGCGGATGCGCAGCATCAGCTTCTCGCGGTCGTCGCGCACCACGTTGATGAAGGTGACCTCGCCGAGCACGCGGCGCAGCGCCGCGTTCAGGAGCGTGGTGAGCTGGATGTTGGCAGCCTGGATCGAGCCGATGCTTTGATAGAAGCGCAGCGCATCCTTGATGCGGTAGCGTGCGAAGGCGTCGACGACGAGCCGCTTCTGGTCGGACGCGATCGCTTCCTGCGACGGATTCTCCAGGTCGAGGATCCGCTTGTCGATGTTGATCACCGAATTCCACGGCGCCTTGAAATGCAGGCCGGGCGCGGTGACGACGTCGACGGGCCGGCCGAACTGGAGCACGATGGTCTGCTCGGTCTGCTGTACCGTGAACAGCGACATGTAGCCGACGATCAGGACCAGGAGCAGCCCGAGCAGCGTGACGAAACCTGTAACCGGAGACCTCATCGGCTGCCTCCGCTCGACTGCGGACCGGTGGTAGGCGGCCGCTTGGTCGTCAGTTCGGGAAGCGGCAGATAGGGCACGATGCCCTGCCCCGAGGCGCCGCCGTCATAGACGAGCTTGTCGGCGCCGCCGAGGACGCGCTCCATCGTCTCAAGATAGATCCGTTCACGCGTCACGTCGGGCGCCTTCTTGTATTCCTCGTAAACTTTCAGAAAGCGCGCGCTCTGGCCCTTGGCCTCGGCGACCGCCTGCTCCTTGTAGCCTTCGGCGGCCTGAAGGATCTGCGCTGCACGTCCGCGCGCTTGCGGCACCACCTGGTTGGCGTAGGTCTGCGCTTCGTTCTGCAGCTGCTCGAGATTGGCGCGCGCCGCCTGCACGTCGCGGAAGGCGTCGATCACCTGCGCCGGCGGATCCACCTTCTGCATCTGCACCTGGCTGATTTGAATGCCCGCGCCGTAGCTGTCCAGGGTCCTCTGGATCAGTTCATGCACGTTCTGCTCGGTGACGTTCCGCGCGCCGGTCAGGATCGGCTGGATCTGCGAGCGGCCGATCACCTCGCGCATCGCGCTCTCGGCGACCGCCTTCACGGTGCCTTCGGGATTCTGGATGTTGAAGAGGAAATCGCCGACGCCGTCCGGCTTGATGCGCCAGAGCACGGTGAAGTCGACGTCGACGATGTTCTCGTCGCCGGTCAGCATCAGGCTCTCTTCCGGCACGTCACGAACTGAGCGGCCGCGCCGCGCCGGATCGTCGATCAGCGTCATGCCGATGGAGATGGTGTTGACGCGCAGCGCCTTGGGCAGCAGCACTGTCTCGATCGGATAAGGCAGATGGTAGTTCAGGCCCGGCTGCACGGTGCGGACATGCTTGCCGAAGCGCAGCACGACGCCGAGCTCTTCGGACTGCACGCGGAAGAAGCCCGACAGCAGCCAGAATGCAACGATCAGCAGGATGATCAGCGTGATGCCGACACCGGAGAAATAGCCGCCCGGCATGATCTGCTGGAGGCGGTCCTGGCCGCGCCGCAGAAGGTCCTCCAGATCCGGCGGCCTCGGCCCGACCGGTTGCGGACCTGAGCCCCATGGTCCCTTTGGACCCGAGCCCCACGGGCCACCGCCCTGATTCTTCCACGGCATTCGACGCTCTCCTCGGCAGGGTGGAATTGCCCCCCGCCCGCTTTGTCCGGTCCGGCTTTATAGGGGACAGGCAGGTCCCTTACAACGCAGCCTGGGTCGTCTTCCGAGCTATGCTCGGGCACGAAAAAGTCAATGTAAACATTGACGAATGCGGTTAATGGCGGGGCCGCCGACGATATGTCACATAGGAGTAGTCAGCGCTGTCGCCGGGTCCGGCAGGATGGCGGATGCGCTCAATCTCGTCCCAATCAGCCTTGTCGATGTCGAAATGCGTGTCGCCTTCGGGCCGCGCATGCACTTCGGTGATCTCGAGGCGATCGGCACGATCGAGCCATTGCCGAAAGATCTCGGCGCCGCCGATCACCGCGATCTCAGTGACCGAACGCCGCAGGGCATCGCCGCGCGCAACCGCGTCCGCATCCACCGCCGACGTCGTGACGATGGCACCTGCGGCGCGATAGGCCGCATCGCGCGTGATGACGATGTTGGTGCGGCTCGGCAGCGGACGGCGGGGCAGGGATTCGAAGGTCCTGCGGCCCATGATCACCGGCTTGCCGATCGTGAGCGACTTGAAGCGGGCCATGTCGGATTTCAACCGCCACGGAATGGCGTTGCCGGCGCCGATGACGCCGTTCTCCGCGATGGCGACGACGAAGACGATCTCCATCAGGGCGCGCTCCCGGCAAGCCGCGTCAGCGCAGGCCCGGTGACGCGGCACAGCGTCCAGTCGTCCATCATGACCGCGCCGAGCGATTTGTAGAACGCGATCGACGGTGCGTTCCAGTCCAGCACCGCCCATTGCAGGCGCGACCAACCGTTCTCGACGCATTCCCGGGCGAGATAGACCAGCAGCGCCTTGCCGAGGCCCCTGCCCCGATGCGACGGCCGCACATAGAGATCTTCGAGATAGATGCCATGGCGGCCGCTGAAGGTGGAGAAATTCGCAAACCACACCGCGAAGCCGACCGGCTCGCCGTTCCACTCCGCGATCGCGCAATAGAGCTGCGGCCTCTCGCCGAACAGCGCGTCGGCGATGTCAGCCTCGGTCGCCTCGACCTCGTGCGAAAGCTTTTCGTACTCGGCGAGCTCACGGATGAAGGACAGAACGAGCCCGGCTTCTCCAGGCTGCGCACGACGGATGGTGAGCGACATAGGGCGCTAGACCGCGACTTCCGCCTTGATGTGCGGATGCGGATCGTAGCCGACGAGCTCGAAGTCCTCGTAGCGGAAGGAGAAGATGTCCTTTACCTCAGGGTTGATCCGCATCACCGGCAGCGCACGCGGCGCGCGGCTGAGCTGAAGCCGCGCCTGCTCCAGATGGTTGGAGTAGAGATGAGTGTCGCCGAGCGAGTGCACGAAGTCGCCGGGCTTCAGGCCTGTGACCTGCGCGACCATCATGGTGAGCAGCGCGTAGGAGGCGATGTTGAAGGGCACGCCGAGAAACACGTCGGCCGAGCGCTGATAGAGCTGGCACGACAGTTTGCCGTTCGCGACATAGAACTGGAACAGCAGGTGGCAGGGCGGCAGCGCCATCTTCTCGACGTCGGCCGGATTCCAGGCGGTGACGATCAGCCGGCGGGAATCGGGAGTGCGCTTGATCATGTCGATGACATTGGCGATCTGGTCGATGCTGCGCCCGTCGGCCGTGGGCCAGGAGCGCCATTGATGGCCGTACACCGGGCCGAGATCACCATTGGTGTCCGCCCATTCGTCCCAGATGGTGACGCCGTTGTCGCGCAGATATTTGATGTTGGTGTCGCCCTTCAGGAACCAGAGCAGCTCGTGCACGATCGCCTTCAGCGGCAGCCGCTTGGTGGTCAGCATCGGGAAGCCGGCGGACAGATTGAAGCGCATCTGATGGCCGAACACCGAGAGCGTGCCGGTGCCGGTCCGGTCGGTCTTCTCGGCGCCGTCTGAAAGAATCCGCTCGAGCAGGTCCTGATACTGGTGCATGTGCCAAAAACCTTAGGAAACGGCAGCCTTCGGGGAGGTGGCGAACTTAACGGCCACCTCTGCGCTCCGACAGCAGCGATTCGCTGCTCCCGTCGATTATACCCGGAAAAATGAGTGTTCCCGGCACAAACGACAAGGGCGGAACTGACGTCCCGCCCTTCTGCCTATCAGCTTGATTGCATTGCCTAAGTTGCCGGCTTGAGCACCGGGGTCCATTTCGCGATCTCGTTCTTGACCAGCGTGGCCAGCGATTCCGGCGTCCGCTCGGCGGGACCCGGGATGACGCTGCCGAGCTCGAGCAGGCGCTTCTTCACCGTCTCGTCGTCGAGCGCCTTGATGGCGGCGGCGTTCACGCTTGCCACGATCGCAGGCGAGGTGCCCTTGGGGGCGAATATCGCGTTCCAGGCCTGGGCCTGGAACTTCGGCAAACCCGCTTCCGCCGTGGTCGGCACGTTCGGCAGCGACGGGTTGCGCTCGGCCGTGGCGATCGCATAGGCCTTGATGGTGCCGGCATTGATCTGCGGGACGGCGTTGACGATCTGGTCGCACATGTAGTCGACCTGGCCCGCCACCAGCGCGTTCATCGCGGGGCCCGTGCCGTTGAAGGGCACGCCGACAGGCTTGATGTCGAGGATCGAGTGCAGAAGCTCGCATGAGACGTGCGAGACCGAGCCGACACCGGCATGCGCGGCGTTCACCTTCTCGGCATTCGCCTTCACATAGGTGACGAACTCCTTGAGGTCCTTCGGCGGAAAGTCCTTGCGCGCCAGGATCAGGATCGGCGTGCCGGCGAGCAGTGCGATCGGCTCGAAGTCTTTCTCGGGGTGATAGGCCAGCTTCGGATAGAGCGGCACGGAGGCGGCATGCGTGCCCATATGCCCGGTGATCAGCGTATAGCCGTCATTGGCCGCACGCGCTGCACGCGTCGTGGCGGTGGTGCCGCCGGCGCCGACCACGTTCTCGATGATGATGCTCTGCCCCAGTGTCTGCGCCATGTGCCCGGTGACTATGCGTGAGATCACGTCAGTCGGCCCGCCGGCCGCGAAGGGCACGATCATGGTAATGCTGCGCGTCGGATAAGTCTGCGCCTCGGCCATTGCGATGAAGGCGCCCAGCGATGCTACCGCTGCTGCGCATGCGCCTGTGAGCGCGCGAACGAACGTCATGGCGATCCCCCTTTGGACACAACAAAATGCCGGCCCAAAGGCCGGCATTTCCATTTCACGAAGCCGTAACACAAGTCGATTCGACTTCCGAATGCGGCGCGCCGACGCAGGACCGAGCCGACTCGGGCGCGGGCGACCTCAGTTCTCGGACTCGGTGAACACCTCGTCGCGCTTGGCGCGCAACACCGGTAGCACCGTAAGGACGAGCAGGCTCGCCGCGACCGCAAGCAGCACCGCCGACAACGGACGCGTCAGGAACACGCTCCAGTCGCCGCGCGAGATCAGCAGCGCCCGGCGCAGGTTCTCTTCCATCAGCGGTCCGAGCACCATGCCGAGCAGCAACGGCGCCGGCTCGAAATCGTGCTTGATGAGCCAATAGCCGACGAGGCCAAACACACCGGCGAGGATGACGTCGACCGGCGCGTTGTTCACCGAATAGATGCCGATCGCGCAGAAGATCACGATCGAAGGGAACATCAGCCGGTACGGCACGCGCAAGAGCCGCACCCAGATTCCGACCAGCGGCAGGTTGATGATGATCAGCATCAGATTGCCGATCCACATCGAAGCGATCATGCCCCAGACGAGATCCGGCTGCTTCTGCATCACCTGCGGACCGGGCACGATGCCATGGATGGTCATCGCGCCCACCATCAGCGCCATCACCGCGTTCGGCGGGATGCCGAGGGTGAGCAGCGGGATGAACGAGGTCTGGGCCGCGGCATTGTTGGCACTCTCCGGCCCCGCCACGCCCTCGATCGCGCCGCGGCCGAACCGCGACGGGTTCCTGGCGAGCTTCTTCTCGAGCGTATAGGCCGCGAACGACGCGATCACCGCGCCGCCGCCGGGCAGGATGCCGAGGATCGAGCCGAGCACGGTGCCGCGAAGGATCGGCGGCGTCGAGTCGGCGAGGTCCTTCCTGGTCGGCATCAGGCCGGTGATCTTCTGCTGCACGAGGTCGCGGTTCATCTCGGCGCCATGGTCGAGATTGCGGATGATCTCGGCGAAACCGAACACACCCATCGCCACGGTCGCAAAGCCGAGACCGTCGGCGAGTTCCGGAATGTTGAAGGCCATGCGCGAGGCGCCGGTCTCGATGTCCGAGCCGACCATCGACAGCAGCAGGCCGAACACGATCATCGCGATCGCCTTCAGCACCGAGCCCTTGGCCAGCACGACCGCGAAGATCAGGCCGAGCACCATCAGCGAGAAATACTCGGCCGGGCCGAACGCCAGCGCGAGCTTCGTCAGGGGTGCGCCGAGCAGAGCGATCAAGACGGTCGCGACGCAGCCGGCGAAGAACGAGCCAATCGCGGCGATCGCCAGCGCCGGGCCGGCGCGGCCCTGCTTGGCCATCTGGTGACCGTCGATGGCGGTAACGACCGAGGTCGCCTCACCGGGTATGTTGACCAGGATCGACGTGGTCGAGCCGCCATATTGGGCACCGTAATAGATGCCGGCGAGCATGATCAGCGCGCCGACTGGCGGTAGTCCGAAGGTGATCGGCAGCAGCATCGCGACGGTCGCGATGGTGCCGATGCCCGGGAGAACGCCGACCAGCGTGCCGACCAGGGCGCCGATCAGGCACATCAGGAGGTTGATGGGAGAGAACGCGACGGCGAAGCCGTGAGCGAGGTTGGCAAAGATATCCATCACGCCCTCACTGGTTCAGGAAACGCGGATACATCGGCATGGGCAGCCCGAGCACGTACGGGAACAGGATTGCGCAGCCGAGCGTCAGGCAGGCGCCGACGATGACCGCTTCCAGCCAGCGCGTCTCGTGCGAGCCCGTCGCCGCGATCATGAAGCTGGTGAAGGCCGTGACCACAAGGCCGAGCGACCGGATCGTAAGCGCGAAGAAGAGGATCGCCGCCATCACGAACAGCGGTCCGCGCCAGGAATAGTGGGCGAGCGCCGCTCCCTCCGTCATGAGGCCCGTCAACGCGATGCCGGCAGACAGGGCAACCAAGAGCCCACCGAACATGCGTGGCGCGGTGCCCGCACCGAAGGAGAAGCCACGCATGCCCTGCAGGTCGCTCGACGCCCACAGCGCGAACAGGGCAACAGCCATCAGGACAACGCCGCCGACATAATCTTGCGCCGACCGGATCGTCATGAACAGTGTGAGGATCGCCACCGCGAACAGCGGATAGGAATAGATCAGCGCCAGAAGCGCCTCGGACGACGCCTTCTTGGTGCCGCCGCCGAACGATCCGAATATGGCACTGGGCGCGCCGGCGAGCAGCGCCGTCGCGTGGCCGGTGACGACCGCCGCCGGGCCGCGGCCGGCGCCCCAGCCGAAGATCGTCCCGATCGACCAGATCAATTCGAAAATCTGCGGCGCAATCGCCAGCAGACAAAAGCCGAGCGCCACCTGGGTGTTTCGGGTGGCTGTCGCTGAGTGGCCCATCGTGTCGGCCATGCCTGTCTCCTCCGCGACCCGTAAGTCACGAGCACTGTTGTTCTAAATCGGCTGGATAGGGATCCCCGCCCGGATCACTGCCTAGCGATTTTCATCACACAATGCCAGCAAAACCCAACACGCCTCCGGCGAGGAGAAGCCAGAGTGGATCGATGCGCGCGGCCGTGGTGATCACCGCAACCGTTGGTCAGGAGCAGTGCAGCAATTGCGCGATCGGTTGATTGGGCCAGGATCAGGGCACTCGCCGCCATCAAACCGATCCAGAGCGGAACCAGTGCAGCCTGAATCAGGCCGGGCCAGCGCGATTGGCTGGGGCGGCTCAGGCGCCGGCTGACATAATAGGCAAGCAGCGCCGTCGGCAGGCACATCGCCGGCGTTGCGGCCAGCGCGCCGGGGATGCCCGCGACGGCATAGCCGATTAACGCCACGATAAGCACGTTCGGACCTGGCGAGAGCTGCGCGATCGCAGAGGCTGCCTGCCAGTGACCGCGATCCGGTGCATCTCGGGCGCCGCCGCCGCGGCTCCCCCGACGGCGACATCGGACCGCAGGTCGAGATCAGCGCCCGGACCGGGCTGTGGCCGGTCATGCTGCTACTTTCCGCCGCAGGAAATTAAGTGACGCCGACACTGGCGGGGATCGCGACCAGCAGCACCGCCTGGAGCGGCAGGCGAAACAAACCGATGGCGAGGAACAACGGTCCCGAACCTATCCAAAGGGAACCGCAGGATCGCCCTTCCAACCCTCTGTTTTTTGGGAGCTTTGCCCCCTATATTGGGGGTGCCGGTTCGCCGGCTATGGAAATAAACGGTCGTCGCAATAAACCATTCGGACCCGGGGGCGGTACCCGGCGCCTCCACCAAAGCCCAGTAGCGGGCGAGCTCTGAAGCTGAGCTTTGGCGGGGGCGAAATAGGATCGACGAGGGCGTAAAGGGCGTGCTTTTTCCCGGTATTGTTCCGCCGTTATCGGGCTACTGCAATAGTTGCCAACGACAACTTTGCTCCGGTTGCTCAGGCTGCGTAACGCAGTTTGAAAGACCACTCTAAAGTCCTAGCGGGTTAAGCTCCGCTAGGCGGGGTTCGGAGGCACCTGGCAACAGAAGCCTCCACTTCACTCTTTGATTTCTTCCCCCGCGGGGACTCCTGCTCACCCCTCAGGCGCGGTACTATTGCGGCTTGGCGAGTCGGGCCGGCAGGGTCCGGCTTCGGGGATGCAACAGGACCACCATGGCGACCGATCATATCCGATACGATGTGCTGGCCCGCGATGCGCTGCGCGGCGTGCTGCGGAAGGTGCTGACCGATGCCGCGGCCCATGGCCTGCCGGGCGAGCACCATTTCTTCATCACCTTCGTGTCGAAAGCCGAGGGCGTGAAGCTGTCGCCGCGGCTGCTGGCACAATATCCGGAAGAAATGACGATCATCCTGCAGCACCAGTTCTGGGACCTGACCGTGCACGAGGACCGCTTCGAGGTCGGCCTGTCCTTCGGCGGCATTCCGGAGCGGCTGGTGGTGCCGTTCGGCGCCATCAAGAGCTTCCTCGATCCGTCCGTGAAGTTCGGCCTCCAGTTCGACACCTCCGACGTCGCCGAGGTCGCGCCCGAGAACTTGCCGGCTGCGCCCGCGCCATCGGCCGTATCGGTCCCGGCCCCTGCCACGGAAAAGGCAGAAGCTGCCGACGAACCGCCTCCACCGAGCCAGGGCGGCGCCGAAGTCGTGCGGCTCGATCGTTTCCGCAAGAAATGATCTAGGTTGGGCCCGAGCCCGTCGCACACAGCCAAACTCTCTATATAGAGAAGCACATGAAAAGACCGTGCGGCGTTTCGCGCGGCAGAATGGATGTGCTCATGGCCAAGACGACCGCCAAGACGACCCGCCCCTCACGCTCCGCGACCCGCATCGAAACCGACAGCTTTGGTCCCATCGAAGTCCCAGCCGACCGCTATTGGGGGGCCCAGACCGAGCGCTCGCGGCAGAACTTTCGCATCGGCACCGACCGTATGCCGATTGCGCTGGTGCATGCGCTCGGCATCGTCAAGCTGGCGGCCGCACAGTCCAACCTCGAGCTCGGCCTGCTCGACCAGCGCCGCGCCAAGGCCATCATCCGCGCCGCGCGCGAGGTGATCGAGGGCAGACTGGACGACCATTTCCCGCTTGTCGTGTGGCAGACCGGCTCGGGCACGCAGAGCAACATGAACCTCAACGAGGTGATCGCCAACCGCGCCAATGAGCTGCTCGGCGGCGAGCTCGGCGCCAAGAAGCCGGTGCATCCCAACGATCACGTCAACATGAGCCAGTCGTCGAACGACTCGTTCCCGACCGCGATGCACATCGCGGCGGCGAGCCGCATCAATGCCGATCTCGTCCCTGCCCTCGGCGAACTGCTGCGCGCGCTGCGCAAGAAGGAGAAGGAGTTTTCGAAGATCGTGAAGATCGGCCGCACCCATACCCAGGATGCGACGCCGCTGACGTTGGGTCAGGAATTTTCCGGCTATGCCGCGCAGGTCGAAAGCGGCATCGCCCGGCTCAAGATCGCGGTGAAGGACCTCTATCCGCTGGCGCAGGGCGGCACCGCCGTCGGCACCGGCCTCAACTCGAAGCCGCGCTTTGCCAAGCTGTTCGCAAAGCACGTTGCCGGGATTACGAAGCTCCCCTTCACCAGCGCCGCCAACAAATTCGAGGCACTGGCCTCGAACGACGCCTATGTGCTCGCGCACGGCGCCATCAATTCGGTCGCGACCGGCCTGTTCAAGATCGCCAACGACATCCGCCTGCTAGGATCGGGTCCCCGCTCGGGGCTGGGCGAATTGATCCTGCCGGAGAACGAGCCGGGCTCCTCGATCATGCCGGGCAAGGTCAACCCGACGCAGTGCGAGGCCATGACCATGGTGTGCTGCCAGGTGTTCGGCAATCACACCGCGATCACGGTTGCCGGCAGCCAGGGCCATTTCGAGCTCAACGTCTACAAGCCCGTGCTGGCCTACAACATGCTGCACTCGATCCGCCTGATGGCGGATGCCGCGCGCTCCTTCACCGAACATTGCGTCAGCGGCATCCGCGCCGACCAAAAGCGCATCAAGGAGCTGATGGAGCGCTCGCTGATGCTGGTGACGGCGCTGGCCCCGAAGATCGGCTATGACAACGCTGCCAAGGTGGCCAAGACGGCGCATGCCAACGGCACCACGCTGAAGCAGGAGGCGCTGCGGCTCGGCTTCGTCTCGGCCGACGAGTTCGACCGGCTGGTACGCCCCGAGAAGATGACCAGCCCGGGATAAATTCCGAATTCCGATAGTCCTCCGTAATGATACGGACGCTCGGCGCCCAAAAATATGCGGCTTTGAGGGCGGGATTTGATTACCGTCAATGTTGCGGCGGGACGGCGTGTTACGCAGCTCTTCTGCCCTCGACGGGGCGAAAT
Source organism: Bradyrhizobium sp. SZCCT0231 (assembly GCF_018130245.1). Classification (GTDB taxonomy): domain Bacteria; phylum Pseudomonadota; class Alphaproteobacteria; order Rhizobiales; family Xanthobacteraceae; genus Bradyrhizobium; species Bradyrhizobium japonicum_F. Next base: position 165,507 of record NZ_JAFCKP010000011.1, on the reverse strand, counting down.
TCATCGTTTGATGGCCCAAGGGGCCGATTGACGAGGACGAGCGAATGGCGATCAAGTCTTGTAGGGCGCAATGCGGCACCCTGTTTCTGAATGTTTCATCCTGCCTGAAGAGGAGCGGATGATGGAGACGCGGCATGGGGAACGTCATCAACCTGAATCGTTTCAGGAAGCGCGCCGAGCGGGAAGCCTCGGCGAAGCAGGCCGACGTCAACCGGGCGAAGTTCGGTCGCACGAAGGCGGAACGGTCGGCGGAGGAGAAGCGGGCGGACCAGGCCAAGGAGCATCTGGACCAGCACCGGATCGATCGCGAGGAGCAGCCATGAAGTCGCCGGTCGTGAAACGGTCGATCGTCGTCGCCGGTCACAAGACCAGCGTCAGCCTGGAAGAGGCGTTCTGGAACGGCATGAAGGAAATCTCCGGCCTGCGCAACATGACGTTGTCCGAGCTGGTCGGCGAGATCGACAACAACCGCCAGCAGGGCAATCTGTCGTCGGCGATCCGTCTCTTCGTCCTGGACTACTTCAAGAGCCGCGCCATGGCAGCCCAGCCGGACAAGGTCCCGGCCCAATAGCCGTCGGGAACGCCCTCGACGGCGCCCCGGCCTGTGCACTTTAAAATCACTCTAAGGTGCACCTTCGGCGGGCGCGTGCGCTTGACCTCAATGCCCTGCGTTGAAAATACAGGGCATGACCGACACCACCGACACGCCTTCGCACATGCCGCTGGGTCTGGCCCAGCGTGGCTTTACCGGCGTCATCCAGCACCTTGCCGCCAACCGGGCGGGCTCGGCGCTCTCCGACGTCGAGCTCGAGAGCCGCCTGATCGAACTCGGCTTCGTCGAGGGCGCCCGGGTCGAGATCTTGCATGAGGGGCTGGTCGGGCGCGATCCGATCGCCGTGCGGGTCGACAGCATCACCATCGCGGTCCGCCGTCGCGAAGCCATGGCCATCATCGTCGCCTAGATTGCGACGGGACGCTTCATCACAAGCCGTTTGCCGGGCCCTTGATCACATGGAACTACCCCTGCTGCATCTCGCCCTGGTCGGCACGCCAAACAGCGGCAAGACCTCGCTGTTCAACGCCCTGACCGGCAGCCGGCAGAAGGTCGCGAACTATCCCGGCGTCACCGTCGAGCGCAAGGAAGGCTTCTTCGTCACCCCGGTGGGACGCCAGGTCTCGGTGGTCGACCTGCCCGGCACCTATTCGCTGCGCGGCCGCAGCCCGGACGAGGAGATCACCCGCGACTTCGTGCTCGGCAAGGCCACCGGCGAGACGGTGCCCGATCTCGTGCTGTGCGTCGCCGATTCCACCAATCTGCGCCTGACCATCCGCCTGCTGCTCGAGCTCAAGCGCACCGGACGGCCGATGATCCTCGTCCTCAACATGTTCGACATCGCGAACCGCCGCGGCATCACTGTCGACGTGGAGCGGCTCGCCAAGGAGCTCGGCGTGCCCGTGGTCACCTCGATCGCGGTGCGCAAGGGCGGCACCGCCGATCTGTTGGCACTGACCGACGAGATCTCGGCCAAGCTCGCCGCTGGGCCTCAGAAGAACAGCTGGCGTGCGCTCAGCGTCAGCGAATTGCGCGCCACCCAGCGCGAGGCCGACCGCATCATCGCCGACTGCGTCAGCCTGCCTGCGAGCCCCGACACCTGGACGGCTCGGATCGACGCGATCGTGCTGCACCCCGTAGGCGGCCTCATCGTGCTGGCGCTGATCCTGTTCGTGATGTTCCAGGCGGTGTTCGCCTGGGCGCAGCCGCTGATGGAGCTGCTCAACTCCGGCTTCGACGCGCTGGGCGAGCTCGTCCACAACACCCTGCCCGCCGGCCTGTTGCAGAGTTTCCTTCAGAACGGCGTGATCTCGGGCGTCGGCAGCGTCATCGTGTTCCTGCCGCAGATCATCATCATCTTCCTGTTCATCCTGCTCCTTGAAGATTTCGGCTACATGGCGCGCGCCGCGTTCCTGATGGACCGCATCATGGGCGGCGCCGGCCTGCACGGCCGCGCTTTCATTCCGCTGCTGTCGAGCTTTGCCTGTGCCATTCCCGGCATCATGGCGACGCGCGTCATCGACAACAAGCGCGACCGGCTGACCACGATCCTGATCGCGCCGCTGATGACCTGTTCGGCGCGCATTCCGGTCTACACGCTGATCATCTCCGCCTTCATTCCGGCCAGGGACGTCTGGGGCTTCATCAACCTCCAGGGCCTCGTGATGTTCGGCCTCTACGCCACCGGCATCGTCAGCGCGCTTGCCGTCTCGTTCCTGATCAAGTTCTTCATGCTGCGCGACTTTGCGCCGGCGCCGTTCATGCTGGAGCTGCCGGACTACAAGATGCCGCGGCTGAAGTCGATCGCGATCGGGGTCTATACGCGGGCCAAGATGTTCCTGCACCGCGCCGGCACCACGATCTTCTCGATGATGGTGCTGATCTGGTTCCTGGCCTCGTTCCCGCAGCCGCCGGCGGGCGCGACCGAGCCGGCGATCGATTTCAGCCTGGCGGCGATCATCGGCAAGGCGCTCGAGCCGCTGCTCGCCCCGGTCGGCTTCAACTGGCAGATCGCGGTCGCGCTGATCCCCGGCATGGCGGCCCGCGAGGTCGCGGTCGCAGCCCTCGGCACCGTCTATGCGATCGAAGGCGGCAAGGAAGCGGCCGAGCAGATCGGCCAGGTGCTGGCGACGAAATGGTCGCTCGCAACCGCCCTGTCGATGCTGGCCTGGTACATCTTCGCCCCGCAATGCGCCTCGACGCTCGCCGTGATCCGGCGCGAGACCGGGAGCTGGACCTGGATGGGCGTAACCTTCACCTACATGCTGGTGCTGGCCTATGCGGCGAGTTTCGTGACGTACAACGTCGCGGTGGCGCTCGGGGCGGGCTAGCCCTTCTCAAAACAAAAACTGCGAAAACAACCCCATGCACAGTAGACGGGGGTTGTGAAATCAATGGGTTACGCGAGCGCGAGTCCGTGGCCCGGATGGAGCGCAGCGAAATCCGGGATTCTCGCCCAAAGCACCACCGCCCGGGATTACGCTGCGCTCCATCCGATCTACGAGCCATGGCCGGTTGCGCCGTCGGGCAAAACACTGGCATGATGGTATGATCAGCCCGCGGCGATAGCAGCATGAACGACGACACGCCACAGAAGCGGCGATCGGTCTTCACGGATCACTTCAGCACCGACAGGCTGACCGCCGAGCGACTGAGCCAGGATCACCTCGCCGACCTCGTTGCATTGCATCTCGATGCCGAGGTCTCCCGCTATCTCGGCGGGGTGCGGACGCCCGAGGTCACGAGGGCCTATCTCGCGACCAACATGGCCCATTGGGACCAGCACGGCTTCGGACTCTGGACACTGCGAACGAAAGACGGGGCCTTCGCCGGACGGGCGGGCATCCGGCACATTCTCGTGGACGATGCCGACGAGATCGAGATTGCCTACGCGTTCCAACGCGAATTCTGGGGCCAGGGATTTGCAAGCGAGATCGCGACTGCGCTGACGGACATCGGGCTGTCACAGCTCGCGCTGCCGTCCCTCATCGGCATTGTGTATGTCGGGAACGGTGCATCGCGCCGCGTGCTGGAGAAATCGAACTATCTCCTCGAGCGGAGCACGATAAGTCGCGGCGAGGACGTCGTGATCTACCGCATCCGGCCGTGAGCGAGACAACCGTCCGTCATTGCGAGCGCGAAGGACGAGCCTTACCTGAAATATCCCAGCACGAGATCGAGATCCGAGCTGCCGGCGACCGTGCCGTTCAGCTCCGCGTCGATGACGCGGCGACAGGCTTCGATCGCGGCGTGGTCGCCGAGATCGTTGGCGGCCTCGAGCACGAGCCAGGCGGCGTCCACCGACGCCTTGTCCGGTGCTCCACCGCCGAGATCGGCGGTGACGGCATTGCTGAGATTCTTCTTGCGAACGGCGGTGCCGAATTGAGGCAACATTGAAAATACTCCCCTTCGGATTCCGGGATGATGCTCAGTGCACCCGACTAGTGGACCTGGAGCTCGGGCTGACGGCCCGTAACGGTCTCGACACCCGCGCTATTCTTGCGCGACTGGTAGAACTTCAAGATGCTGCGCGAGGTCGCGATCTTGAGCCGGCCGTACTCGCGCTCGTTGTCCTGGAGCTCGCGCGCCGTGATCAGATGATCCTTGGCGCCGAGGAACAGGAGCGACATCGTCGTGTCCCAGGAGAAGTCGAGCGCCTTGCACAAGACCAGGATCATCTCGCGATTGCGGTCCATCAGCGCGCGCTCGATCACGTCGACAGGCAGTGACGACAGCAGCGACAGGCCGATCTGCACCTCGTCGAAACGGTGCTGGCGCGCATAGTTCGAGATGGAGTCCTGATTGAGGTTGCCCTGCCGGTACTGCGTCGTGACCACGCGCTTGGCGACGAAATAGCTGCGCGAGGACGGGCCGAACTTGGACTGGAGATCGCCGGTGACCTCGGTCACCGAGCTCTGGATCTGCGCCATCATCTCGGGCCGCTCGGTCTCGAGGCGGCGGCGGACGTCTTCCGACGCCTTCGAAATGAGCTGCTGGAAGATGTGGCGCGGCACGTCCTTGCGCAGGCCGAGCTGTTCAGCGAGAATCGAATCGCCCTCGGCGCGGCGGACCATGTGCAACAGGCCCGATCCGGAGAAGCGCGCGCCCTCGTTCTTCGCAACCGACGTCACGACCTCCTGGTTGCCGCGCTTGACCAGCACGTCGGTCACGGCCTCGCCGAGCGACTGGCGCTGGGAAATCGCGAGCAGATGCGCCTGGCCCTTGGTCATGGCGCTCTCGACCAGCATCTTCTCGTCGATGCGATTGGAGTTGCGCAGCACCGGGCCTGCGACCTCGATCTCATCGGCGAGGGCGAGCTTTTCGATCACGTTGAGCGGGGCGTGATCGCACGCCGACATGACCTCAGAGAGCTGCGCGCGCGCAGCAACCTCGATCTCGTCGGCGAGCCGGCCGATGACCTCGCCGAACATGCTGATCTCGTCGTCGCTGTAGCGGCCGGTGATCAGAATATCGGTCGCATGCCACAACGCCTTTGCCCTGCTTTCGTCGGTGCCGCGCGCGATCGCGTCGTCCAGATCCTGTAGAAGCGATTTCGCCCCGTTCATCTCGATCACCCCAATTCTTGGTAGCCCTTTGGCGAACCGTCTCGCGCCGCTCGCGGCGAGACGCCAAATTCCTCTGGGAACCGATGCTAGAGATGAAACGCGAGAATTCAGTAAAACCGGCAAATCAGTTTTGCCGACGAAAATTCATTCAAATGCGAGGGAATGGGTTAAGAGGCGGGGCAGAGATCGCTCCGAACAGGCTTGAAGCACTGATGCCTCTCCGGCGTCATGGCCGGGCTTGTCCCGGCCATCCACGCCTTGCCACGAAGGAGAAAGAACGTGGATGCCCGGGACAAGCCCGGGCATGACGGGGCCCTTTACGGATTCTGCGGGGTCAGCACCAGCGGCGGCTTTGGCCTGGGCTTGGGAGGCGGCGGGCCCGGGGCGGGCTTCACCTCGATCGGCGGCGGCAGCGGCGCGGCCTGCTGGCTTGCGAGCGGCGGGCTCGGCGCGGCCGGAGCTGCTTGCGGAGCCTTCGGCGTCGGCGCAACCTTCGGCTTTGACGGCGCACGGCGCGGATCCTGGCCCGGCAGCGGCACATGGGCGGGCGCCTGCTCGGGCGCAGCATCCGGAGACACCAGCGTCGGCAGCGCGGCCGTTGCCGGCGGCGGCTCGCCGCGCTCGATGGCGTCTAACCGCCGCGTCTCGCGATCGATCGTGCGCACCGCAAGCCATGACGACAGCGGCGCGAGGTCGATGGTGCGGCTCAGCCTGTCGGGGGGGCCTGCCGCGAACAGCTGGATCTCCGGCGGGGCACCGGAGAGCCCCGTCATGATCGGCGTCAGGCTGGCGCGGATGTCGGCCTGGTCGGCGGGAATGTCGTAGCCGCCGGAGACGATGGCGCGGGCGTTCTTCGCTTCCAGCGGCGTTGCGCCGACCCGCAGGCGGCCGTCGCGGATCGTGAACGGGATCTGCGCCGAGGGCACCGCAATGCGACCCGCCGACAGCGCCGGCTCGACGAGCTGCCGCAGCCGGTTGTCGTCATTGACCTGGCCGCCGTCGCTGGCGCGGATGGCGATCTCGAACGCGCGGGGATTGAGGCCGGCGATCTCGGCGGATTCGAGCGTCACCGTCCCGTTGCCGGCGAGCGCACCGGTCAAGGCCGCGACGCTGCGGCCCTGGCTGGTCAGCGCCATCTGCACCGAGGCGCGCCCCTTGGGCAGCGCGAGGTCGCGATAGCGCAGTGCCGCCGCATCGACATTGCCGAGCTCGATGCGCGCGTTCAGCGCAAGACCACCCGCGCCATTGCGCGCGTCGAGGCTCGCAGACATCTCGCCGCCACCGACGCCGCCCTTGAGCGCATCGAGCGCGAGCGACTGGCCGTCGCTCCGGATCGTGCCGCCGAAGGGGCGCAGCTCGATGCCGCCGGGCAACGTCCCGCGCAAGGCCTGGAAGGCAATGCGGCCGCGCCAGCCGCTGACGAGTCCTGCAGCGAGCGGCTCGCCGGACTCATGTCCGGCCGCGCCGATGGCGATCGCGAGCGCCGGCGCCAGATCGAGCGAGTCGAGACCGACCTCGCCGTCGACGCTCTTCTCCTGATCGAGCGTGACCGCGAGACGCCCGCGCAGATGCGAGCCAGCCGCGCTGCCGTCGAGATCGTTGAAGGTCAGGCGGTTGCCGGAGAGCGTGAGGCGCGAGGACAGGCTAACGCCCTGCATGGACTTGTCGGCCGTGCCGGTCCCCAACAGCGGCGCGAGGTTGACGTTGCGCACGCGCAAATTCACGCTGCCTTTGGGCTCCGACAGTTCGACGCTGCCTTGCGCGTCCGCATCGAGCCCGCCGCCGCTGAGCTTTGCGTTCAATTGCACTGGACGGCGCCAGGCGCCGCTCAACCGGCCTTCGAATTGCGAAGCGCCCTCGCCCGCGGCCACCACGCGGTCGAGCCCCAGCAGCGCCAGCAGGGCGCCAGCCTGCGGCGCCGAGACTTTCGAGTCCAGCGTGAAGTCGCTGTTGCGGAGGCGGTCGAGGTCGATGCCGCCGATGGCGGCGGACGGCGTCTGCGCGACCAGCGTCGCGGTGGCCTTGAGCTGCGGTGCGTCGAGGTCGAGCACGATTCGGGCATTGCTGCGATCGGCATGCTCGGCGTTCTTGTCGAGGTTGAGATCGAGCTTCAGACGCGTCGCGCCTGATAATGACGGGAGGGCATCGAGGCGCGCGCGCACCGCGGGCGCAAGCGGCTCGATCAGCGCGGTGAGCTCACGCAGCGAGCTGCCTGCGGATTTCAGCGCGAGCTTGCCGGTGGCCTTGGTGCGGTCGAAGCTGCCGCTCGCCTCCGTGGTCACGCCGCCGGCCTGGCCGAAGCGCAACTGCTCCAGCGACAGCGATGCGGGGCTGTAGGCGAGCTTGGCCGCGAACGGCCGCAGCTCCTGGCCGGCGGAGATGGCGCGGCCGATATCGAGCGAGAGCTTTGCTTCCTCCGGCCATTCGCCCTGCGGCCCGGCAAGCGCGCGCACGAAACTTGCGGCGGCATCGAGGTCGAGCCGGTCGGCCCTGAGCTCCGCATCGATCCGCGAGCCCTTGCTCGCGCCTGATTGCACGAAGGCGATCCGGCCCTCCACCGCGCCGCCTTCGATGTCGGCCTTCAGCCTGTCGATGGCGAGATGATTGGCGGCGATCGTCACGTCACCGGCGAGGCGCAGCGGCCGCGTGCTGCGGCGGTTGATCTCGCTGCGGCCCTGCAGCCAGGCGACCAGCGTGTCGGGGTCCGAGGACTCGACGCTGAGCCGGCCGCTGAAACTGTCGGCGCCGGGAGCCGCGCCATTGAGCGAGAGCTGCGTCATGCCGGGCGCGCGCAGCTCGAGCCGCCGGAAGGTCCAGGATCGACCGTCGGTCGCAAGCTCGGTCGCGATGTTCTGGAGCGGACGGCCGCCGAGCATGATCTGATCGGCATTGAACTCGATCTGCGCCGGGATCGGCACCTGCGGGATCGCCGCCAGCCCTGCGCGTAGCGCCGGCAGGACGCGCTGCGGATCGGCATCGTCCCTGGCGGTCAGCCTGTCGGCATCGACCTGCCGCGCCGACAGCACCGCGCGCAGCAACGGCGAGGCGCCGAACCTGAGATCGCCGACGCCGCCGAGCTTCAGCGCGGCGTCCTCCGTGCCGAAGCTCGCATCGATCTGATCGAATTTCGCGCCGGCCGGATCCGCCTTGAGCCTGGTCGCGAGCTTCCAGGGCGTCGGCCCCGCCTCGCCCGCCTTCTTGGTCGCGGGCACGGCGAGCGTCAGCGCGCCGTCGAATTTCGGCTGGCGATTGTCGAAGGCGAGCACGCCTTCGAGATCGGCGAGGATGGCGCGCTCGCCGGGATCGATGTTGAGGTGGAGACGGGTCGCGCTGCCGTCGGCGCTGGGGCCGGAGGAGACGCGGAACGGGTAGCGCACTCCGCCAGCGGTGAAGCTGCCGTCGCCGCGCACCGAGCCTGCAAGCGAGCGCACGTCGCCGGAGAAGGCGATGTCGCTCAATTCCAGCGTCGAGCGGCTGGCAGCATCGTGCAAGGCGATGCGGCCGGTGAGGTTCAGCCGCTCGATGGCGAGGGACGCCAGGTTGAAGGTGCCGCTCGCGGTGGACGGCAAATCGACCCGCCCGCGCGCGTCCAGGCCAAGATCGACCGCCATGCCGCCCACCGAAAGCTCGGTGGCACGCCATTCGCCGCGCATCAGCGAGCCCAGGCTGAACTCGACGTCGAGCTTGTCGGCGCGCAGGCGGCCGAGATCGTTGTTGCCGCCGAAGGTGACCTGGCGCAGCCGCAGCGTCGGCGCCGGCAACAGCCGCGCATCGAGCTCGCCCGCCACCCGCACCGGCACGCCGATGATCTTGCCAGCCTCCGCCTCGAACTGGGGCCTGAACTGGTTCCAGTCGATGTAGTAAGGCCCGATCAGCGCGGCCAGCAGCGCAATGATGAAGGCAATCGCCAATCCGAGCAGCGTCGTCTGCACGGGTCTCCCCTCGGCCAAACCGGCCCGGGCCGAACCTGAGGGCCTCAGGCGCGCCGGAACAGCCCCTTATATAAGGGGAAGTGTGGCGAAGTCACAGCGACTGTTGCGCGCGGAGGTTAACGCGCGCCCCTCACCAGCTCGCCGGCAGCCGCTTCAGCCCGCGCAGCACGAAGGTCGGCCGCCATTCCGGGTTTGCGACGTCGTCGATGCGCAAATCCGGCAGCCGCCGCAGCAACGTGGCGATGGCGATCTCGGCCTCGATGCGCGCCAGCTGGGCACCCAGGCAGAAATGGATGCCGCCGCCGAACGACAGCGGCTTGACGTTCTGACGGGTGACGTCCAGCCGGTCGGGCCTGTCAGGGTAGACCGCGGGATCGCGGTTGGCCGAGCCGAGCAGGCACAGCACGGTCTCGCCCTTGGGAATTTTCACGCCGCCGAGATCGTCGATATCCTCCAGCGCGACACGCCCGGTCATCTGCACCGAGGAATCGTAGCGCAGGAATTCCTCGATCGCGTTCGTCATCAACTCCGGCCGCGCCTTGAGCAGCGCGAGCTGGTCCGGATTGCGGTGGAGCGCCAGGAGGCCGTTGCCGATCAGATTGACGGTGGTCTCGTGACCGGCCACGAAAAGCAACATGATGTTCGCGGTCAATTCCTCGTTGGTGAGCTTGTCGCCGTCCTCCTCGGCCAGCACGAGCTGGGTCGTGAGGTCGTCTCCCGGATTGCGGCGCCGCAGTTCGAACAACTGCTGGAAATACATCTGCGCCATCAGGTTGCGTGCGTTGCCCTGCTTGATCTCGTCCGGCGTCATGGGGACAGGATCCAAGATTCGCACGCCATCGCTCGAGCCCTTGTGGAACCCCTCGCGGTGCTCTTCCGGGATACCAAGCATATCGCAGATGATCGTGACCGGTAGACGGAACGCGAAATCCCCGATCAGGTCCATCTGACCGCGCTCGATCACGGCATCGATGGCCTGATCGACGACCTCCTGGATTCGCGGCCGCATGTCCTCCACGCGCCGCGCAGTAAAGGCCTTGACCACGAGGCCGCGCAAACGGGTGTGATCCGGCGGGTCGGCCTGCAGCATCGTGTGGCCCAAATTCCGAAAGACGGGCTCGTCCATGATCCTGTCGCTGTAGCGGCGCTTGGAGCGCTCGACGAAATCCTTGCCGAAGCGCTTGTCGCGCATCACGAGGCTGACATCGGCGTGGCGGCTGGCGACGAACTGGCCGAACGGCGTCACATGGATCGGATAGATCGCGCGCAGCCGGTCATAGTGCGGATAGGGATCGCGGATGAAGTCCGGCGACAGCGGATTGAACAGCGGATCAGCGCCGGCGCCGTGCACATGCTCATTCATGGTGACCTCGGATCGGTTGCCGCATGACACACGCAAGGCTGCCCCAAAGCCTGGCGTAACCATCCCTGAAATTATCAACTCGATACATTATTGTATCGAGTTGCAGTTTGCCCTAACCTGCGCCGATGTCAAGGGTGAGAACCAGACCGACCAGGGACGACACGCGCGACAAGCTGTTCGAGGCGGCCGCGCGCGTGTTCGAAGAGGACGGCATCGGCGGCGCCAGCATCGAGGCGATCGCGGCGGCGGCGGGCTTCACCCGCGGCGCATTCTATTCGAACTTCAAGAGCAAGGACGAATTGATCATCGCCATGATCGAGGACCATGTCGCGCAGTCGATCCGGCGCAACATGGACATCCTCGCGCAGCACGACAATCTCGACGATTTCATCGCGGCGCTGAAGGCGATGGATCGCAGCCGGCAGGATCCGCTGGGACGCTCGCCCCTGCTCCACATGGAGATGATCCTGTTCGTCGCGCGCGCCGAGAAGCGCCGCCCGGAGCTCGCCAAACGCCTGCGTGCGCGGCGCAAGCTGGTCGCCGACATCGTCGAGGCGACATCGAAGAGCAACGGGCGCAACGTCAATCTGAACCCGCCCTGGATAGCTTCCGTCGTGCTCGCGCTGGAGGACGGCTTTCGCCTGCACCGGCTGATCGATCCGGAGACGACGCCGGCCGACAGTTTTTTGCGCGCGATCACGGATCTCAGGCGCAGGACGGGGCTGGCCTCCGCCTAGCGAAGAGCGACCTGAGCCGCCGAGCTGCGGGATTTGTCGCAGGATCGGACAAGGCATGTCCGCTTTGGGAAAGACGCTTCGATCCGCGCCGCGCCACAAACGACCCCCATCGTTCGAAGCCAGGGTTCCGTCCTGCCAGAGTTCCGGAGCGGCGCAGCCACGCCGGTGTCCCTTGTCGAGGCCCTGAGGGCGGTTGCCGGCCTTCCGCCAAAGGCGCGGGCGAGCTTTTGCTGGGGCCGATGCGTTCGCGGCACCTACGCCCCCTCGGATCGGGCCAAGGAGATCACCAGGTCCCGCAACTTCACCATGCCGTCCCGGGTGCTGGCGCGCTTCTCGGCGGACTGCGACAGCCCGAACGCGGACGACACGCACGGGTGCTCGCTGCGCGGCTTCAGCTTCCGGCTCGGCCGCGGCCATCAGCGCTCCGAGATTCTCACCCAGAGCGCCCCGGTTCATTTCGCCAGAACGCCCGACCAGATGCTGGCTTTCCTGCAGGCACGCATGCCGGGACCGGACGGCAAGCCGGACATGGCGCAAGTCGCGGCATTCTCCGCCGCCAATCCCGAAACGCTGCGTCAGGCAAGCTACCTTGCCGCAAATCCGCCGCCCGCAAGCCTTGCCCGCACGACCTATTGGGGCGTGCACGCCTTTCCCGCAACGAACGCCGGGAGTGAGACACGGTTCATCAAGTTCAAGGTCGTGCCGGTCGGCCAGGAACGCAGGCCGGCCGAGGACGCGGCCAAGGACGCGGCCAAGTCCACCGGCTTGTTGCGCGATCTCGAATCCCGGATTGCGGCGCGCGATGTCAGGTTCAGCGTGATGGCGCTGCTGGACCGTCCCGGCGACCCCGTCATGGACGTGACCATCCGTTGGCCCGACGAGGATGGCCGCGAAGCGGTGCGCCTCGGAACGATCGTGATAACAGGCCCTGAATCAAGCGAGGCGTGCGACGCGGCCGCGTTCAATCCAGCCAATCTTGCCGAAGGCATCGGCCATCCGCCGGACGAGATGTTCGCGGCACGGTGCGCCGCCTACGTCATCTCCCAGGCCGGGCGACGCTGAGCGCAAAGCTCAGGTTTCGCTATCCAGCACGCCCTGCGCCTCACGGCGCCACATTCCCGGGCTGATGCCGACCACCGAGGAGAACACCCGGGTGAAGTGGCTTTGATTGGCGAACCCGGCCGATATCGCAATCTCCGCCAGCGACAGGTCGCGCACCGTCATCAACTGCTTGGCCGTGTCCACACGCTGGCGCAGCAGCCATTGGTGCGGCGGCAGGCCGGTCGAGACGCGAAATGCGCGCGAAAAATGACTGACGGAGAGATCGAACTCGGCTGCGATCCTCTCCAGCGAAAGCTTGCCGCGGAGATCGGACTCCAGCCTTTCGCAAGCCCGCTTGACCTGCCAGGGGGCAAGGCCGCCGCGCGCCGGCTCGGCGGCGCGCCGCAATCCGCCGTAGGTCGTCGCGACATGTGCGGTGAGCGCGAGCATCATGTGGTCGATGAAGAGCTGGTTGGCCTCTTCAGGCTGCCGCAACGCCGCCAGGAACGATGCGCCGAGATGGCGGATCGTCACATCGTCATGGCCGACGCCGGGCTGATAGGCGAGCTCACCGATCCGCGGCGCGCCGCTTTGTCTCGCCATGTCGTCCAGCGCCGAACGGGGCAGATGGAAGAACAGGGAATGGAAGGGCTTGTCGATCACGTAGCGCGGATCGCGTTTCAGATCGTACAGATATGTGGCGCCGGCGCGGATATCGCTCTTGACCACGCATCGGCCGCGCTCCCAGCACTCGCAATCGGCGAAATCGCGGAATTTGAGGCTGACGAGATAGGCGTCCTCCGCAGGCATCGACTCGGAAAGGCGCGCGATGGGATGGTCATCCCGGGTTTCGGTGACGGCGAGCTCGGCGCTGCGCAGCGAACGCGTGACCAGCGTCGGCGGCGCATCCTTCAAATGCAAAAATCGTTCGAGCTTCTGCGCGAAGGCGCCCGCCTGTGTCATGGGAGTGCATCTCGGACGTGAAAAAATGGAGAGCGAAGGCGCCACCGCCAAATCACGTGCCATTATCCGACATCGGCAAACGACGGTCCAGACTTGCGCGCTGGAACCGTAGCCGTGTGACCCCTCGCCGCATCCATTGTCACAGAACGTTTTCACAAGAGATCTCAACGGATTTTGACGCCTGTCACGCGATCTCGCTCAACATCTCCGCAACTCGTCGCCCGCCCATCGTGCGTTTGTGAAAACGCGCGCATGCATGGCGCATTCGCCTGCGCCCATCGCCGCTTCATGCCGAGCGACAGGAGCGATGCACGCGTCGACGTCGACTTGGGCCCTCTCACCGTCTGTTCGGTCTCGGCTGCTCGCTACTTCTTCTTTGCAGGTCCGAAGTCCGGCTGCCAGGCTGCTTCCTTGCGGGACGGGGCCGCGGCGATCACCTTGGCCTTGTCCTTCTTCGGCTTCTTGGCTTCGCGGTTGCCGCGTTGCTGGCCCTTTGCCATGTCGCTCTCCTTTGCCGGTTTGAGTTCGTCGAATTCATTCGGCTGCAGGACCCGGCCGCGCGGGGTGCAGACCCTGACGTCCATGTAGCCCTCGCGCAGCAGTTTTTCCGCAAGGCGTAGTGCGACCGTCGCAGTTCCGCGGCCGAGATTGGAGCTGCCGTATTCGTTGGTCCCGCTGACCAGATACGGCACGCGTGTTGTCCTAGCCATTGAGGACTGCGGCTCCGCATACGAGAAGCAGAAGAAACAGCGGAACGATCACCGGCGGCACGATCCATTCCGAAATGCGAACACGCGACATCGAACGCTCCTGCGCAGCCGTCGGCGGGAGCACACGTGCCCTCAGTCACCGATCGAAGCCGTCGAGACGCGCGGTGATGGCAACGAGCCTACGCTCGCGCCGAACCAATAGCGAGCGTTAAGTGCCTCTTGCCGCCGCACCGCGACATTATCGTTTGCCGGTACGGAGAGGATAGTGCTGGCTATTGCCGTGCCAAGGGCGCATGCTCGCGGCAGCCGGCACCGGTTGGGGCTTCACTTGCGAAAGGCAGGCGTGCATGACCATCCGCTCGCGGCGAAAATCCGTCTCTTGCGAATGCGCAAGCTGCAGACGCGAGCATCGCCGATGACTGACCAGCCGGTCGATCTCGACAGGCACCGTGGCATGGCCGCGCAGAAGGCCACCGATCTGCGCCGCGCGCTGGCCGAGGTCGAGGCCCATGTCAGGGAGCTGCGCGAGCGCGAGGCCGATCTCGAGCACCGCATGATGACGGTGCCCGCTGCATCCTGGCCGGAGGCCGCGGTGAAGGCGCGCCATCTGCTCAACCTCTATGCTGCGAGTCTTCCGGCAGAGGACACGCGCCACCGCGCGCTTGTGTCGGCGCTGTTCGACGATTTCGCGCGGCTGTCCGGGGACGGCTGAGGCGAGCGACGGCCGCCTGCATTCTCGACACGTGCATGCTCGGCACGAGCCGGGAAGCGGGCGCGCGGTCCCGGTCAATGATTGGATGGCGCGAACTCGCCGGGAAGCGAACACGTAACGGAGTGAGCCATGACCCTGACCAGCGGCCGCTTTATTGGCCACGAATACGACCGGATGATCGTCCGGTTCTCGATGCATGACGGCGCCAAGGAGATTCCTTGTGCGATCTCGACCTCCGCGATGGACGCTCTCGAGCAGGGCCCGCAAGTCAGGCCCGAGCAGCGGGAAGCCCAATTCGTCCGTCTACGGGATCGCATCGAAGCATGCGCTGCGGGCAAGTATCGCGCCACGGAATTCGAAGGCACTCCGCCGGGCATCGTGCTGCGAGGCATCGATTTCAGGCCATAGGATTTCAGCCCATAAGGAAGACAGCTCGCGACGGTTTGGCCAGGCTTTTCTGCGGCGTCACGGGTGACGCAGCATGGCGCAAGATCCGGAAGCAGATCGTTTCTACTCCGACCTTGCTTTGATCTCCGGCAAAGGCGGCTTGCGCTCGAAAGGCTTCTTTTTCGGTGGCGCGGGCAGCAATCCCTCCCTGATCGCCTGCTTCCGGGCGAGCTTGCGGGCGCGGCGAATGGCCTCGGATTTCTCGCGGGTCTTTCTCTCGGACGGCTTTTCGTAGGACCGGCGCTGCTTCATTTCCCGGAAGACGCCCTCGCGCTGCATCTTCTTCTTGAGAACGCGAAGTGCCTGCTCAACATTGTTGTCTCTGACGAGTACGTGCAAATGATCCTCCTGGCTCGGGCTGCGAATGCGAGACGTCCTGCAGGGCAGCCAATTGCGCAGGAGCTTCATTGCGATTGTTGAGGATAGCAGCGGCGACATTCGTCGCGGCTTCGGACGAGCCGATCTGCTTGTCAAAGCGAGCAGCTTGGTGGCGTCAACGTGACCATTGTCGCGCTGCACTGTCAATCGATAACGTCCTGCCTGCAGGTCGACGGACACACGCAAGGCGCCTCGATCGGAACACAAGACCTGCCTCGCGGAAAACAAACTGGCCTCGCTCCTTGCAAAAACGTGAAAGTCATATATATTGAACTCGTTCGATTAGCCGCTGTGCCTTGTTGAATGCGCCCGCGGGCTCCTTTTCCAAAGACATGGACGAAGTTGAAGATAGCCGCGTGATTGTCGCGCGGGATGCGCTTGCGCGCTTTGGAGAAGAAAATGACGACAGGTACAGTCAAGTGGTTCAATGGCCAAAAGGGCTTCGGTTTCATCCAGCCGAGCGACGGCGGCAACGACGTGTTCGTTCACATCAGCGCCGTTGAAAGGGCTGGTCTTGCAGGTCTCGCAGAGGGCCAAAAGGTCAATTTCGAGATCAAGACCGACAAGATGCGAGGCAAAGTCAGCGCTGAGAACCTCTCGCTGGCTTGATATCGTGGCGCCGTTTCACGGATGTACTGAAACGGTTGCTTTGCCCGCTCAATCCCGGGATTGAGCGGGTTTAGTCGTTGTGGATCCGGGTGAACGATGAGCACCAAGAAACCCGCAGAGCCGTCACCCGAAAGCATCGCGCGTTCCGATCGCAGGCGCCTGGCCGCTGAAGAGGGCGCGCGGGCATTGGCCGACGTCGAAAGGCAAGCCATCGAGGTTCGCAAGAACATGGCGCGGCTCCGAGAGGTACGCGAGGCGAAGGAAGCGGCTGATGAAGCCGTTCGGGCAGATTTGCCAGCGCCTGCGCTCAGGAAGCGTTCAAGGAAGCCGGCGCGATAGTCGTCTTCAACGCCGCCGGCGAAATCTGAAGTGCCGATCACATGCCGGAGAGTGCAGATCGTGCCTAAAATCAAGCCAGACCAAGGGACCATCACCTTCTTTCTCGCGTCCGGCTCGGATCGGCAGATGTGCCGGCTTGCCACGACCTTCAACACGCAGAAGCAGGCCTTCAGCTATCTCCAGAAGCATCGAACGGAGTTCGAGCGTATGGCGCGGGCGCGCCTGGCTTCAGGCGAGCTCGAGGACGGCATTGTCGTGCTTTCGATGCTCAGTGCGGAGACATGAGCGAGAGCACTTTTGGCGGTCTCAATCGGCCCGTCGAACTCTTTGGTCGACGAATGTCGCTCTCAAGACCGGGCCGCTCGCATCCCGAACATTGATGGCGATGCCATCGCTGCTGGCGAACGGCTCGAGCTGTTTGGCAATGTCGGCAAGCGACAGCGCCGCCTCGACCTCCGCTGCTCGCCGGCTGGCCAAATCCAGGCCTTCTTCGTCTACGACGAGCGCTTCACCATCCCAGATGTCAAAGTAGAATTGCGACACTAGGTCTTCCTCTCTGACTGGCCTCGTCGTTCAGCCTCCCTCGCCAGCCGTTCAGCCTTCAGTCGCTCCCGATTGGCGTGGAAAGCCTGCTCTGCTTTCTCGTAATCGGTCACCGGTTTCGTCGCGGTCTTCCTGAAGAGGTTGTTCGCCTCCTTCTCTGCGTGCGATTGGGAATGCCGTCTCATTGCTTGTCCTCCCTGTCTCCGGCGATTCGAAGTCCGCCGGTGTCTGCGGCTTCCTGGCGTTCGGCAGGACATGGCGCGGTGCCCCTCCGGCGGACGTCGAAGACCAAACCGCCAGTTGCCGATGCGTTCCTACCGGCCGGGAATATCGCTCAAAGGCGGCTACGCCGACCGCTTCACCGCAACTCTACCCGCCGCCACAAGGTCGAGCCGCCCCAGCATCGCCCTCGCCTGCTCGGCGCAATGCTCGATCAGCCAGCGCTCGAAGGCAACCGGAGGCAGCGCGGGTGCGTAAAGGAAGCCCTGGACGATGTCGCAGCCGAGCGCGGCCAGCGTCCTGCACTGGCCCTCGGTCTCGACGCCCTCGGCGACCACGCTCATGCCGAGGCCGTGGCCGACGCGGACCACCGCGGTGGCGATCGCGAGCGCGCCTGCGTCTTTCTCGATGTCGCGCATGAAGCTGCGGTCGATCTTGAGTTCGCGGATCGGCAGATGCGCGAGCCGGCTGAGGCTGGAATAGCCGGTGCCGAAATCGTCCACCGAGAGCCCGACGCCGAGCTCGCGGATCGCATTCATCGTCTCCAGCGCGGCGACGCCGTCCTGCATGAACGCGCCTTCGGTAATCTCCAGCATCAGCGCGTGCGGCGGCAGATCGTATTCGGCCAGGATGTCCTTGAGCCGCGCCGCCAGCGTGACGTTGCGGAAATTGATCGGCGACAGGTTCACCGAGACGGAGGGAATGTTGAGCCCGGCGCGGCGCCAGCTCGCCATCTGCCGGCAGGCCACGCGCACGGACCAGAGGCCGATCTGCTCGATCAGGCCGCATTCCTCGGCGAGCGGGATGAATTTTGCCGGCGAGACGTCGCCGAGCACGGCATCACGCCAGCGCGCCAGCGCTTCGACGCCGTGGATCGCGCCATCGCAGCTGCGGATCTGCGGCTGGTAGCTGAGGCTCAGTGCGCCCTCCGCGACCGCGCGGCGCAACGCCGCGATCAGCGCCAACCGCTGCTCGGCGAGCACGTTCATCTCGGCACTGAAGATGCGATGGGTCGAGCGTCCGGCCTGCTTGGCCATGTACATGGCAGCGTCCGCCTGCTGCATCAAGGTGTCGATGTCGGTGGCGTGATCGGGATAGAGGCTGATACCGATGCTGGCGGACATCGGCATCAGCTTCGATCCGAGCCGGAGCGGCCGCGCCAGCGCTTCGGTGATTTCAGCTGCGACGCGTTCTGCGCTCTCGGCGTTACGTTGCGGCAGCAGAATGACGAATTCGTCGCCGCCGAGCCGCCCCAGCATGTCCCCGGGGCCGATATGCTCGCGCAGGCGCTGCGCGAGCTGGACCAGGAGCTCGTCGCCGGCGGCGTGACCGAGCGTGTCGTTGACGTCCTTGAAATGATCGACGTCGAGGAAGGCCAGTGCGACATGGCTGCCGGTCGGGCAGGCATCGATGGCCGTGGTGATCAGGTGCCGCAGCTGGGCGCGGTTCGGCAGGCCGGTAAGGATGTCGTGATAGGCGAGCCGCGCGATCTCGGCGCGCGCCTCCTTGCGCTCGATCGCAAAGGCGCCGAGATTGACGCAGGCCTCGACGATGCGCCGGTGCCAATTGCTCGGTGCGCGCGGTTCCCGATAGTAGAAGGCGAAGGTCGCGATGACGCGGCCGTCCTTGGCCTTGACCGGGGTCGACCAGCAGGCGCGCAGGCCAATTGCGAGCGGCATCGCCTTGTAAGGCTGCCAGCGCGGATCGGTGTCGAGATCCTCGGCCAGAACCGGCGCGCCGTAGAAGGCTGCGGTGCCGCAGGAGCCGACATCGGGGCCGATCGCAATGCCGTCCAACGCGCGGGAATAGTCCTCGGGCAGGCTGGGACCGCCGAGCGGATGGATCAATCCGGCGGCATCGACGTGAAGCAGCGAACAGACGACGTCGGGCGCAATCTCCTCGACGCGGCGGCAGAGCCGGTCGGCGATCTCGCCGATCGGCACCTCGTCGGCGAGCGCGCTCATGATGAGTTGCTGAAGCGAGCGCAGCTGCCTGGTCTCGGTGATGTCCTCGAACAGCGCGAGGATGTGCTTGACCCGGCCCTTGCCGTCGCGGAAGGCATCGATCCGGGCGGAGACCCAGATCTCCTCGCCGTCCTTGTCGTAGACGAGCACCTCGACCTCGCCGCGGTGGCCACCACGCATCAGGCGCTTGACGAGCTTGGCGACCGCCTTGCGATCGGTGTGGCGACCGGCAACGAGCTCGCCGGCGCGGCGGCCTTCGGCCTCCTCGCTGGTATAGCCGAACAGCGCCGTGAACGCCGAATTGACGAAGACGATGTTCTGCTCGATGTCGGTGACGATCACCGCGCGGTTGGTCTGGTCGGCGACGGCGTGGAGCAGCCCGGTCCTGACGCGGCGCTCCGCATCAAGGCTGACGTCGCGTGCGAACACGATGCGATGGGTCGCGCCGTCGACCGTCGCCGACGACATCGCGACCTGCGCCTTGATACGGCTGCCGTCGCGCCGCACGAGGCTGATCTCCTCGCGGAGACCCGCGGTCGCACCGGCCTTAAGACATTTGAGGGTGAGGACGGCGGCATCGCGGCCGAGCACCTCGGCGGCGGCGAGCTTCCAGATCCGCTCCGCGGCGGGGTTGAAATGGGTAATGCGATGCGCCTCATCGACGATGACGATGCCGTCGTCGGCGCGTTCGAGCGCGGCGCGCAGCACGTCAGGAATTTCTGTCACAAGGCGATCGGAGGCGGGCATCGTCTGAACCAGCGGCATCGGGAAATGCGGCAATCGGCGAGAGGTTAACGCTCCGATGGTGTCCAAGGCGTTCTTGCACTTCTCTCGCGCTGCGCCAAAACGCGACATGCTTAACGTTCGGCGAAAGCCGAAGGTATCTCGATGCGTACGAGACCTATTCGGATCCCGCTTTGAGCTTGTGCAGCCGGCCAGCCACGGCCCGCACCTTGCCCGGCGCGGCCTGCCAGATCGCGAGCGCCGACAATCCGCTCACGATCATTGCGACGGTGAAAGCCAGCGTGTAGTCCCCGGCGCGATCATAGAGGAAGCCGGTTACCCACGGTCCGGCCGCACCACCCGCCAGCGCCGCCAGCATGATCGTGCCGAAGATGCTGCCCTGGTGCCTGCCCTGGAAAATCTCGAACACCACCGCGCCCATGATCGAGGTGAGGCCGTAGCCGAGCGCACCTTGCGTGAACACCATGAGATAAACCAGCCAGAGCGACGATTGATACTTCAGCGCGATCAGCGCGGCGAAGCAGACGACAAAACCTGCGCAGCTGATCGCCCAGACCCACTCCCGGCCAATGCGGTCGGAGACATGCCCCAGCACGATCTGGCCGGGAATGCCGAGCAGGCTGACGATGCCGAGTGCCCACACCGCAACGCTGGGGCTGAAGCCGATGTCGAGCAGGAATTTGGTCTGGTGCACCTGCACCGCGTACCAGATGTAAAGGCCGCAGAAATAGCCCAGCGCGATCCACCAGAAACGCGCTGTCGCGACGGCGCGTCGCAGCGTCCATTCGGTGCCGACCCAGGCGGGATCGACGATGTTGGAGACGGATTTCGCGGCGCCTGCGGCCGGCGCGGCATCGCCGTCCGGCTGAAGGCCGATGTCCTCGGGGCGCTTGCGCAGCAACAGATTGATCGGCGCCAGCGCGATCAGGACGAGCAGTCCCATCGCGGTGCAGGCGGTGCGCCACCCGGTTTGCTCGATCAGGTGCTGCACCCACGGCAGCAGCGTCACCGAGCCGATGCCGACGCCGGCGAAGGCGATGCCGATGGCGAAGCCGCGCTTGCGGATGAACCAGTTCGGCAGGAACAGCGATTGGCCGGAATAGCCGAGACAGACGCTGCCGGCACCGACCATGACGCCGATGGTCACATAGAGATGCCAGGGCGCGCTGGTCAGCGGTGCCAGCAGCAGCCCGCCGCCCATCAGCACGACACCGAGCTCCATCACCGCGCGCGGACCGGCGCGATCCATCAGGCGGCCGATCAACGGGCTGACCACGCCCGACACCACGAAGCCGAAGGAGAAGGCGCCCGCGGTGACGCCGCGCTCCCAGCCGAACTCGGAGATGATGGGCGGAAAGAACAATGAAAAGGCGGTGCGCGCGTTGACGCCGATGGCCATGGTGACGAAGGTCACGGCGACCACGACCCAGCCGTAGAAGAACGGAAGCCGCATGTTTGTTTGTTTCATCCCTGGACGGGTCCTAACGACCATCCGGGGATGACCGGGTCAAGCGCTTTTCGCGCATGCCCCTTCGGCGCGCTCAGGCGGCGTCGAGCTCCGAGGAGTTGACCGGCGCGTCGAACAGGATCCGCTCGATCGGCTGCGGCCGGCCGAACAGATAGCCTTGCGCAAAATTGACGCCGAGCGCCTTCAGCCGCTCGAATTCCTCGCGGGTCTCGACGCCCTCGGCGGTGACCGACATGTCCAGCCCGCGCGCCAGCGTCACGATCGAGGAGATGATGGCGGATGAGCGCGGCTGATGCGTGAGGTTGCGGATGAACGACTTGTCGATCTTGATCTTGTCGAACGGAAACGCGGTCAGGTAGCTGAGCGACGAATAGCCGGTGCCGAAATCGTCGAGCGCGAGCTCGATGCCGAGGTGCTTCAGCCGCTCCATGAAGGCGTGGTTCTCGACGGCGCGCTCCAGCAGCACGGATTCCGTGATCTCGATCTCCAGCCGCTGCGGCGGCAGGCCGGCATCGGCGAGCGCCGCGCAGATCATTTCGAACAGCTCGGCTTCCTTGAACTGGATCGGCGACAAATTGACGGCGACCATGAGACCGGAAGGCCAGCCGGCGGCGTCCGCGCAGGCGCGCCGCAGCACGAATTCGCCGAGCGGCACGATCAGCCCGGTCTCCTCCGCGAGCGCAATGAACTGGTCCGGCGGGATCAGTCCGCGCGCCGGATGTCGCCAGCGCACCAACGCCTCGAAGCCGCGTCGCTCGCCGCTGAGGGCGTCGACGAACGGCTGGTAGTGCACCTCCAGCTGGCAGCGCGCGATGGCGTCGCGCAGATCTCCTTCCAGCGTGTTGCGGGCCTCCAGCTCGGCCGACATCGCCTCGTCGTAGATGGTGAAGCAGTTGCGGCCGGCCGATTTCGAACGATAGAGCGCGAGATCCGCCTTCTTCAGGAGCTGCTCTTGATCGCTGCCGTGATCCGGGGCGATCGCAATCCCGATGCTGGTGCCGATCTCGACGCGGTGTCCGGGCAGCAGGAACGGTTCGCTCACGAGCTTGGCGATCCGCGCCGCCAGCTCGGTCGAGCAGGCGCGCTGATCCTCGCCGGCTTCCTGGATGATGGCGAATTCGTCGCCGCCGAGCCGCGCCAGCACGTCGTTGGCGCGCACTGCGGATTTCAGCCGCTGCGCCACCTGGCGCAGCAGCGCATCGCCGGCTGCATGACCGAGGGAGTCGTTGACGTTCTTGAAGCGGTCGAGGTCGAGCATCAGGATCGAGAA
Source organism: Bradyrhizobium sp. SZCCT0231 (assembly GCF_018130245.1). Taxonomy (GTDB): domain Bacteria; phylum Pseudomonadota; class Alphaproteobacteria; order Rhizobiales; family Xanthobacteraceae; genus Bradyrhizobium; species Bradyrhizobium japonicum_F. Next base: position 142,950 of record NZ_JAFCKP010000011.1, on the reverse strand, counting down.
GGGCAGGCCCCTCACGCTCAACTGGTTGTTCATCTCGTCGAGCCGGGTGAGGAAGAAGGCGCGGTTCGGCAATCCGGTGAGGATGTCGGTCTGGGCAAGCTCGAGCACCCGCCGGTTCGCCAGCGACAGCCGCCGCGAATTGCGGCTTGCAAGCGTCAGATAGGTCGATAGCGATAGCGTCAGCAGCATGCCGACGATGAGCACCGCAACCGCGCGATCGTAAGTCGTCGCCAGCGGACCGCCGGCGGTAGGAACCGCCCGCACCTGCCAATCGGTGTCCCCGATCCTGAGACTGCCCGACCAGTGCACGACCCGTGCGATGTCGCGCATCGACCGCAGCGCGGAGGCGGCCGACGAATAATCCGGCAGCGTTTCCTCCAGGCTGACGATCTGCGCCGTGAAGGGCGGGAAGACGTTCATGCTGACCGCGGGGCTTGCTCCGGTGGTCACGCGAATGGACTGGATCAGCAGCGGCAGGTCGAAGATGCCGACCACGAAGCCGGCGAGATTGCGGCGCCGGTCCGCGATCTCCTCGCGCGAGGTTCCCTTGGCGTAGACGGGAATGGCGACGAGGACGTCGGGCGGCCGGCCGCCCTCCTTCGGCTCGACCAGGCGCGTGCGAATGGCCGCGACGCGATCGTTGTCGCGCGCGCGGTCCAGCACCGCATGGCGCTCCGGAACCGTCGTGTAGTCCATGCCATAGACCGACGAGGTCTTCGGCTGAGTCGAGTAGAACACCGGAAAATATTCGTCGCTCTGCGGCGCGGTGACGAAGTTCTCGCCCTGCAGCGACTTGATGCGATAGCTGGCAACGCCGTCCCTGATCGCGGCGCTCTCGTATTCGGCGCGCTCCTTGCGGTTGACGCGCGGCAACCAGGCAATGCGCAGCATGCCGGGATGGCGCTCGAACAGGCGGGCGCTGAAGGTCTCGAATTCGCTGCGGGTGACTTCGTCGCTGGTCGATTCGAACAGCGTGCGCAACGCGAGAAGCCTCGATATGTACTCGTTCATGCCGTTCTGCATGACGATCGCCTGGGTCTCGGCCGCGTTCTCGAACTCGATCCTGTTGACGCGATCTTCCCATCGCGCCACGGCGGCAGCGCCCACGACCGAGAACAGGAGGCCGACGCCGACGGCGACGAGCGCAGGGCGATAGAGCCCGAGCAGCGGCGCGGCACGCCACCATCCGGTCATGCGCTTCCGATCCTGATCGTTCTGATCGCGACCGCCCATCTCGAAGCCGCCGTCCCTATTCCCACGAACCGAACCTCTGGTTGAGGTACCGGCGCCGCTATCGGAACAAGACGGCGGTTAAGAACTGCACAATTTCGGAACCCGATCGTTTTGCAATGCGGAAATTAGTTAACGAAGTCTGCGAACGAGCCGGCATTGTGGAAACAAGTTGCCGGTTCTACCCGGAGTACTACGGTCCTTCGACACGGTGCCGCTTAGCGAGCTGTTCAGGCTCGCGACGGTATTTTGCTTGAGATTTCTTCCAACGATCCGGCAAAACCTCCCGATGCATCGATTTCGAGCAGCGAGCTCCGTCGTCCTGACCGTCGTGCTCCTCGCCGCGACCACGCTCGCAGCCAGCGGCGACGAGGCCGGCGTCAGCGAGGATGCGATCCTGTTCGGCCAGGCCGCCGCGCTGGAAGGCCCCTCCTCCGCGCTCGGACAGCGCATGCGGCAAGGCATCGTCGCGGCGTTCACCGAGATCAACGCCAAGGGCGGCGTCCACGGCCGCAAGCTCCAGCTCGTCAGCCGCGACGACGGCTACGACCCGGACCGTTCCGTGGCGCAGACGCTGCGCCTGATCGGGGACGACAAGGTGTTCGCGCTGATCGGCGCGGTGGGCACGCCGACCGCCATGGCGACGATTCCGATCACCAGTGCCAAGAACATTCCTTTCATCGGCCCCTTCAGCGGCGCCGAGTTCCTGCGCGACCTCGAGCTTCCGAACGTCGTCAACATCCGCGCGAGCTACGGCGCGGAGGCGGAGGCCTGGATCAAGCATCTCACCGAGGATCGCAAGTTCACCCGCATCGGCATCTTCTACCAGGACGATTCCTTCGGCCGCGACGGTCTCCTTGGCGTGAAGCGTGCGCTTGCCAGGCGCGGCCTCGAGCTTGCCGCCGAAGGCACCTTCGAGCGCAACACCCGCGCGGTCGCCGCGGCCTGGCGGGCGATCAAGCGCGCCGAACCAGAGGCCATCGTGATGGTCGGGACCTACGGACCCTGTGCGGAGTTCATCAAGCTCGCGCACCGCAGCGGCTTCTATCCGACCTTCGTCAACATCTCCTTCGTCGGCGCCAATGCGCTCGCCACCGAGCTCGGCCCTGAGGGCGAAGGCGTCGTCGTCTCGCAGGTCGTGCCGTTTCCCTGGGACCGCTCGCTCAAGCTCGTCGCCGACTACCAGGCGGCGCAGACGGCGTTCGATCCGGCGCTGACGCCGGATTTCGTGTCGCTGGAAGGCTATCTCTCCGGCCGCCTCGCGGCCGCGGCGCTGGAAAAGGCAGGCCCCAACCCGACGCGCGCGAGCCTGCTGCGCGCCATCAACGACATCGGCCGTTTCGACATCAGCGGCAGCACCGTCACCGTCGGCACGCGGATGATCGACACGCCGCCGAAGGTGTTCTTGACGGTGATCCAGAAGGACGGGACGTTCAAGGCGGTGGACCGGCTCTAGGGCCGCCGTACCGGGCGCCCGGCATTGACTGGGCCTGCCCCATTTTGCCGCGGGCTGCGTGATCCAGCGCACAGACGGCCTCATGGCGCGGGCCTAGAAAAAGTGACATCATCGCGCGCATTGCCGATGGAGGTGACATCATGCGCCGTCCAACCTTATCCAATTTTCTGATTGCTTCCGGCCTTCTCGCACTCACCCAACTGACGACGCCAACGGAGGCCGCCGCGGAAGCGCGGCTTGCGCTGGTGATCGGCCAATCGGCCTATCGCACCGTGCCGGAGCTGCCCAACGCCGCCAACGACGCCAAGGGCATGACCGAGCTGCTCGGCAGTGCCGGCTTCACCGTCACCACGGCGGCCAATTTGGCGCAGACCGAGATGCGCGCGGCGATCTCGGACTTCGCCGGCAAGGTCGGCGCCAGCGGTGCCGACACCGTCGCGCTGGTGTTCTATGCCGGCCACGGCCTTCAGATCGACGGCGAGAACTATCTGGTGCCTGTCGATCTCGACCCCAAGCGCGAGGCCGACATTCCGCTGCAGGGCGTGCGGCTGAACGATCTGCTCAACACGCTCGGCGCGCTGCCGACGCGGGCGCGCATCTTCATGCTCGATGCCTGCCGCAACAATCCGTTCCCGGCGCTCAGCGGCGCCGGCCACGGACTTGCGATCGTCGACACCAAGGCCGGCGCGCCCGGCTCCTTCATCTCCTATTCGACCTCGCCCGGCGCCGAGGCCGAGGACGGCAACGGCATCGACAGCCCCTACACCACGGCTGCACTGACCATCGCCAAGCAGCCCAATCTGCCGATCGAGGAAGTCTTCAAGCGCATCCGCGTCGCCGTGGCGCAATCGACCGACGGGCGGCAGATCCCCTGGGAAAGCTCCTCGCTGACCACCGACTTCAAGTTCTTCGGCGAGAGCAGCGGCAGCACGCCCGCTCTTCCCGGCGCATCCGCGATGGCGCTCGCCGGCGGCACGCGCAGCGTCGAGGAATGGCGCAAGACGTTGCAGGGCAAGCCGGCCATGGCCGCCTATGAGCTCGTGATCACCGAGGACAGCGTGGAGGCGTATCAGGCCTATATCGAGCTGTACGCTCAGGACACCCGTACGCCGCGCCTGCGCACGGTGCTGGAGCGGCGTCGCCAGATGCTGGCGTGGGAGCGTGCCACCGCCATCAACACCCGCGCCTCGTTCGAGGCTTATCTCGCGAACTGGGACAACAGCGATCTCGCGGCAACCGCGCGCCGGCTGCTGCTGCGCGTGCAGAACCGCAACTACGCCCTGCCCGTGGCCGCCGCGGCGACGCCCGTCGCGGTCGCGATGGCTCCGACCTGCCCGTGCTCGGCGCCCGCGACACCGGCAACGCCGGTCAACCCATCGGTCTCGCCCGTGATCAAGAAGCGCGTCGACGAGGCCCCGCCGAAGCGCAAGGTGGTCGAGACGCCGCCCAAGCGACGACCGCCGTCCGACCAGGTGGTCTACGAGCGCGCGCCGCCGCCGGACCGCGGCCCGCCGCCCGAGGCTGTGATGCAGGGCATCGGCATCGGCGTTGGGATCGGCCTCGGCATGGGAATGGGCGGCCGCGGCGGAGACAATTATGGGGGCGGGCACCGCAGATACTGAGCCAGTCCGGCACAAGCACGACATCCGCGCTCGCGCCAACCGCGCGAGCCGGATCTACTGCGACAGAGTCGGATAGTCCCGCTGGACAGCCTCCCGGATCCAGGCTGCCTGGATTGCACGTGACAATATCTGGGCGGTCTTGATGTCGTCGGCCTTCATGCAGAGATCGACGATGCGGCGGACGGCGTCGTCGCGGATCAGATCGTCGGAGATCTTCATCGCGATCTCCATCGCGGTGCGGGCCGCGCGTTCATAGCGCTCGCGCGTGCCGGTCTGCGCTGAAGCTCCGGCGGCTTCGGCGATCGCCCGCGCAGCCTGGCAGATATTGCGAATTCGGTCGGCTGCTTCGATATCGCCGATCGGCCGCCCGATTGGCTCGTCCCAGATGTCGGCCGGTGCCGGCCTTGCGAACCATTTCATTGCCCACCCGTGGTCTTCGATTGCTCGCGGCGTTCAGGAGATGCGGCGCGGGCCGATCGCCTCGAACTGCGCCTTCTGCTCGTCGTTCAGCGTGGCGTAGAAATCGTCGAGCGCCGCGCGCACCGACTTGATCCCGTCCAGCATCACGTCGAGCCGCTTGCGGATCGCGGCCATGCGCGCCGGCGGCGTCATCACCTCATTGGGCTCGCAGGCCGCCTTGAGCGATGCGCTGACTTTGGCGCTGGTGTCCTGGAGCACCTGGAGCGCCGCGCGCTGGGTGTCGTTGGGACGAAGTCTTTCTTCGATCGTGGCGGAAGGCCAATCGAACGCGGCGGACGCGCTGCAATTCTGCACCGACGATCCGCCCGCATTGTTCGATGCCGTGGCACGACGCTGATCGTCGGCCAGCGCATTGAAGCGCGCCTTCTGCTCGTCGTTAAGCGAACCATAGAACGTGTCGAGCGCGGGCTGGACCAGATCGACGGCCTTCTGCATGGCTTCGACACGCTGCTGCATCGCCGCGAGCCGCCCCGGGGCGGTCGCTGCGGCTTGCGTCGGACAGGATGTGCGGATCAAAGCTGCCGCGTCGATCGAGGCGTTGCCGAGCGCATCGAGAGCGGCGCCTTGCGCATCCGTCGGCTGCACCGCGGCTGCGATCTGATCGATCGGCAGGCCGACAATGGCGCGGCGGTCGCTGCCGCAGAGCTGATCGAGCGGCGCGCTGCGCGCCCGCCTTCGTCCTTGCGGCTGCTGCGGCAGATAGGCTGACAGGCGATCATAGCCATAGGGGCCGAAAATGCCGGCATAGATGTCCGGATAGCCATAGCCCCAGAAGCCGAGCCCGTCGCCCCAGATCGCGTAATCGTAGAGATCGTTATAGGCGAACGGCCAGAACAGCGGTCCGACCCAGCCATAGCCGCCACCCGGATGTTGCCACCATCCGCTGCTTGCGCCGCTCCAGCCGGCGAGTGCGGCCGCCGCGGCGATCTGCGCGCGCGCCGCCGGGTTGCTGATCAGACGGCCGTTGCGCAATGCGCTGGCGTTCAGCGCATTGCGGAAGTTCGCCGGCCGTATCGCGGCATTGCGGATCTGACCGAAATTCGGACCGCCACGCCGGGCGCCGGTTGTGAACCGCATTCCGCGATGATGCCCGCCGCCATGCGCTTGCCCGCCGCCGTGCCCACGGAAATGGCCGCCGCCGTGATGACCACCGCCGTGCCCGCCTCCATGGCCACCGCCATGGCCACCTCCGTGTCCGCCCTTCGCCAGCGCCGCACCCGCCAGCATGCAGGCAAAGGCCACCGCGGCAATTCCAACGACCGGTCGCACCATCGCACCCTCCCGCGCACAGCCCTGCCATTGAGGCATCGGAGCTTGGCGGGAATTGGAACCGGCAAGATTGCCTAAAGTTCCGGATTCCTGGCTGCGCAGGCCTTAAGCCTCCGGCACGATCTTGCCGGGGTTGAAGATGTTGAGCGGATCGAGCGCCTGCTTCAGGGCCCGCATCGCATCGAGCGCTTCGGGGCCGAGCTCGGCCTTGAGATATTTCTGCTTGCCCTGGCCGATGCCGTGCTCGCCGGTACAGGTGCCGTCCATCGCCTGCGCGCGCTCGACCAGGCGATGCATGAACTCCTCGCCGCGCGCCATCTCCTCGGCATCGTTGGTGTCGCAGACCAGCGAGCAGTGGAAATTGCCGTCGCCGACATGACCGACGATCGGCGACAGCAAATTGAGGCGCTTGAGATCCTCCTCGGTCTCGCTGACGCAGTCGGCGAGCCGCGAGATCGGCACGCAGACGTCGGTCGCGACCACGCCGATGCTGTCGCCGGGCCGCAGCGCCTTCACCGACCAATAGGCGTCGTGCCGCGCCTGCCACAGCTTGGTGCGGTCCTCCGGCTTGGTGGTCCAGGAGAAATCGCCGCCGCCGCACTCCTTTGCGATCTCGCCGAAGGCCTTCGACTGCTCGGCGACCTCGATCTCGCTGCCGTGGAATTCCAGCAGCAGCAGCGGCGTTTCCGGCAGCGTCAGCTTCGAGTAGGCATTGCAGGCCTTCACCTGTGCCGCATTGAGCAGCTCGATGCGCGCGACGGGAATGCCGGTCTGGATCGCCAGGATGACGGCCTGACAGGCGCCGTGCACGGTCTCGAACGAGACCGCGCCGGCCGCGATGGTCTCGGGAATGCCGCGCAGGCGGATGGTCAATTCCGAGATGATGCCGAGCGTGCCTTCGGCGCCGACGAACAGATGCGTCAGGTCGTAGCCCGCCGCGGATTTCTTTGCGCGCGTGCCTGTGGTAATGATCTCGCCGTCGCCGCGCACCACCTTGAGCGCCAGCACGCTGTCGCGCATGGTGCCGTAGCGCACCGCGTTGGTGCCGGAGGCGCGGGTCGAGGCCATGCCGCCGAGCGAGGCATCCGCGCCGGGATCGATCGGGAAGAACAGGCCCTGGTCGCGCAGATGCTCGTTCAGCGCCTTGCGGGTGACGCCGGGCTGGATCACGCAGTCGAGGTCCTCGGCATGCACCGCGAGCACCTTGTTCATGTCGCGCAGGTCGATCGAGATGCCGCCGGCGGGCGCGTTGACCTGGCCCTCCAGCGAGGTGCCGGTGCCGAAGGCGATGACGGGCACGCGGTTCTTCGCGCAGATCCGCACCACGTCCTGGATGTCGGCGGTCTCCTGCGCCATCACCACGCCATCAGGCGGCTGGTTGGGGATCCATGTGGTGGTATGGCCGTGCTGCTCGCGGACGGCCTGCGAGGTGATGAGGCGGTTGCCGAAGCGTGCGGCAAGCTGCTCCAGTGCGCTTGCGAGGGCTTTCGGCGCCGGCCGCGGCGGATTATTGGTGATGGTCGTACCCACGGAATTCCTCCCGACAGAACAACCGTGGCAAAGGACATATAACCGGTCAAGTCAAGGGACCGGACGCATAGCTTGGGAAGGACACATGCCGGAGACTGCCGCCACAGCGCCCATCGCAGGGCCGTTCCGCTCCTCGATCATGCAGGTCGAGCCGCAATGGATCGACTATAACGGCCATCTCAACATGGCCTATTACAACGTCATGTTCGACCGGGCCATCGACGAGTTCTGGCTCGAGCTCGGGATGGGGCCGGCCTACATGAAGGAGCGAGGCGGCTCGAGCTTCACCGCCGAATGCCATGTGCGGTATCTGCGCGAGATCCATCTCGGCGATCCCGTGCAGATCCTGGTCTGGTTGCTGGAGGCCGACGACAAGCGGCTGCACACGTTCGAGGAGATGCGGCACGGCGCCGAGGGCTGGCTGTCGGCGACGTCCGAAAACATGTCGCTGCACATGGACATGAACGCGCGGCGCGTTGCGCCGCTTCCGCCCGACATCCAGCAGCGCATTGCTGGCATCGCCAGAGCACACAGCGCCCTGGTGCGCCCCGAAGGCATCGGCCGCAGCGTGGCGATGCCCGCGAAGCGGTAAGTTCAGCGAGATCGCTTACGGCGTTAGTTAGCAGCAGCTGAGCGCGCGCCTCGTCCTTCGAGACGACCGCGGAGCCTGTCATCGGGCCGCGCTTTGCGCGGACCCGGTGGCGGTCCCTCAAGATGAGGCTAAGCGGCATCTGTGCCCGTTGAAACTGCTGTCCCACACTCCGCCCTCATCCTGAGGGCCCGCCGGAGGCGGGCGTCTCGAAGGATGGCCGCAGGGAAGCACCTACACCCTGGTGCGGCCGCGGGCGAGGCCGACCACGGCCGAGACCAGGAACAGGACAACGGCGATGAAGAAGATGATCTTGGCGATCTCGATCGAAGCGCCGGCGACGCCGCCGAAGCCCAGGATGCCGGCGATCAGTGCGATAACCAGAAACGTCACAACCCAGCCTAGCATGGTCAAACCCTCGTCTTGATGTTGTCTGCGTCGACGCGGCTGGCCGCGCCACCTGCCCTGACAATCTCGACGCGGGAACGATGGTTCCGGCCCGCGCGGGGCCGAAATTCGCGGCCTTCGCAGGAACAAATCGGCCTGCCGCGCACGTGGAAAACCTGTCCCGGCGCCCCATATAGGCACCAATCCCTGTTATGAAGGCTCCCTTCCGTCACCCCGCGGTGCCATCGTGGGGCCAATGATTCGCATGACCGAGCCGAGCAAGATCACAGGCGTACCCAACCACCAGCCCGCAGCCGGCGGCATCGCCGCGCGTGCGCGCGCCTCGGTGGGCCCAAAATACCTCTCCGGGCTCAATCCGGAGCAGCGCGACGCCGTGGAGACATTGGACGGCCCGGTCCTGGTGCTGGCCGGCGCCGGCACCGGCAAGACACGGGTGCTGACCACGCGCATCGCCCATATCCTGAGTCAGGGCCGCGCCCGCCCCGCCGAGATCCTGTCGGTGACCTTCACCAACAAGGCCGCGCGCGAGATGAAGCACCGGCTCGGACAGATGCTCGGCCACGCGGTCGAAGGCATGCCGTGGCTCGGCACCTTCCACTCCATCGGCGGCCGCATCCTGCGTTTCCATGCCGAGCTGGCGCAGCTCAAGTCGAACTTCACCGTGCTCGATGTCGACGACCAGGTCCGGCTGCTCAAGCAGCTGCTGCAGGCCGAGAACATCGACGACAAGCGCTGGCCGGCGCGCATGCTGGCCGGCCTGATCGACGGCTGGAAGAACCGCGGCCTGAGCCCAGCGCAGGTGCCATCGGGCGAGGCTGCTGTCTTCGCCAATGGCAAAGGCGGCAAGCTCTATGCGAGCTACCAGGAGCGGCTGAAGATTCTGAACGCGGCCGATTTCGGCGATCTCCTGCTGGAGAACATCCGGATCTTCCGCGAGCATCCTGACATCCTCAGGCAGTACCAGCAGCGCTTCAAGTTCATCCTGGTGGACGAGTACCAAGACACCAACGTCGCGCAATATCTGTGGCTGCGGCTGCTGTCGCAGGCGCCGTCGTCTCCGTCCTTCGCCTCTCCCCGCTTGCGGGGAGAGGCCGACGCGCAAAGCGCGGCGGGTGAGGGGGACTCTCCGCAGACCGCGCTCTTGGAGAGAGCCTCTCACCCCGACCCTCTCCCCGTGAAGGACGGGGAGATGGAGAAGAACCACGTCAAAAACATCTGCTGCGTCGGCGACGACGACCAGTCGATCTATGGCTGGCGCGGCGCCGAGGTCGACAACATCCTGCGCTTCGACCATGATTTCCCCGGCGCCAAGGTCATTCGCCTCGAGCGCAATTACCGCTCGACCGGCCACATCCTCGCCGCCGCCTCGCATCTGATCGCGCACAATGAAGGCCGGCTCGGCAAGACGCTGCGCACCGAGGACCAGGACGGCGAGAAGGTCACGGTCACGGGCTCCTGGGATTCGGAAGAGGAAGCGCGCGGCATCGGCGAGGAGATCGAGCAGCTGCAGCGCCAGGGCGAGAAGCTCAACGAGATCGCCATTCTCGTGCGCGCCTCCTACCAGATGCGCGAGTTCGAAGACCGCTTCGTCACGCTCGGCCTGCCCTACCGCGTCATCGGCGGCCCGCGCTTCTACGAGCGCGCCGAGATCCGCGACGCGCTGGCTTATCTGCGCGTCATCAATTCGCCGGCCGACGATCTCGCCTTCGAGCGCATCGTCAATACGCCCAAGCGCGGGCTTGGCGATGCCACCGTGCAGATGCTGCACGACCACGCCCGCAAGCGCCGCATTCCCTTGTTCGAGGCGGCGCGCGCCGTGGTCGAGACCGACGAGCTGAAGCCGAAGGCGCGCGGTTCCTTGCGCGACCTCGTCGCCCAGTTCGACCGCTGGCGCGCCCAGCGCGAGGTCACCGCGCATACCGACCTCGCCCAGATCGTGCTCGACGAGAGCGGCTATACCGAGATGTGGCAGAAGGACCGTTCGGCGGACGCCGCGGGCCGGCTGGAGAACCTGAAAGAGCTCGTGCGCTCGATGGAGGAGTTCGAGAACCTGCAAGGGTTTTTGGAGCACATCTCGCTGGTGATGGACCGCGAGGGCGGCGCCGAGGACGACGCCGTGTCGCTGATGACGCTGCATTCGGCCAAGGGGCTCGAATTCGACAACGTGTTCCTGCCGGGCTGGGAGGAAGGCCTGTTCCCGAGCCAGCGCACGCTGGACGAACAGGGCCGCGCCGGCCTGGAAGAAGAGCGCCGGCTCGGCCATGTCGGCCTGACCCGGGCGCGCCGCCGCGCAAAAATCTATTTTGCCACCAACCGCCGGATTCACGGCACCTGGTCGACCACGATCCCGTCGCGCTTCCTCGATGAATTGCCGGCAGCCAATGTCGAGATCACGGAATCCAAGGGCGGCTCGGCCTGGGGCGGCACCGGCGGCTACGGCGCCTCGCGCTTCGACGACATGGAAGCCTTCGGCTCCAGCTATTCGACGCCGGGCTGGCAGCGCGCGCAGGCTAACCGAAATCGTGGCGGCGGCAGAAGCGGCGGCTTCGAGGAAGAAGCCGCGACGTTCTCATCCTCCTCATCATCAGGCCCCGATTTCGGCAGCTTCTCCTCGCGCCGCCGCGGTCCCCTGACCATCGAGGGCGAGCTGGTCGCCAAATCGACCGGCACCACCTCGGAGTTCTCACTGTCCGACCGCGTGTTCCATCAGAAATTCGGCTACGGCCGCGTCACCAAGATCGACGGCAACAAGCTCACCATCGCCTTCGACAAGGCCGGCGAGAAGAAGGTCGTGGACAGTTTCGTGCAGCGGGCGTGAGGCGCGATATGGCTCAGTACGTTGCCGTCATCGAGGACGCCGGCCCGGACGAGGCCGTCGGCTTGTGGTTTCCCGACCTGCCGGGTTGCATCTCCGGTGGCGACGATTTCGACGAAGCCCTGGAGAACGCGTCCGAGGCACTTGCGCTCTACGCGCAGGACCTGATCGCGGACGGTCGCCAGCTTCCCCCGCCACGGACATTGGACCAGCTCAAGGCCGACCCTGATGTGGCCGACGACCTCAGGAACCATACCGTCGCCCTGATCGACTGGCCGCCCCTCACTGAGACCGAGTGAGGACTGTTCGCCGCACTCGCCGGACTCTCGACAGTTCTCCCCCGAACGCCCCTTGACCACCGCGAACTTCCCCGTATCAGATAATCCCATGGTCCGGGGCTCCATCACATTGATCGTGCTTGCATTGGGGATGCCGTCGCTCGCGGCGGCGGAGACCATGAGCTTTGGCGATTCGATCGGAAAACTGGCGGCGAGCTGCGGCGCGGAAATCGTCGCCAATTGCCGCGGCGTCAACCCGGACTCGACCCGCCTGAAGGAGTGCCTGTCGCGCAACCGCGATGTGCTGTCGCCGCAATGCGCGAGCGACTATTTCGGCGTCTTCGACGCCATCCAGAAGCGCGTCGCCGCGCGCGTAACCGTGGCGAACGCCTGCCAGCGCGAGATCGTCAAGGTCTGCGGCGGCTCGACCAAGGAGACCAGCAAGTCGGTCCCCTGCCTGGTCTCGACACCCAAGGGCATCAGCAACAACTGCCTCAAGGCCGTCGACGACGCGGGGTATCGCTGATGCGCGCGAAGGGGCTCTTCACCGCAGGACTAGGCATCGCGCTCGGTCTCGCCCTGCTCGCGGGCGCCGCACGCGCACAGACGGCAGCGCCGACCCGCGACGACATCGTCGGCAAGCTGAACCATTTCGAAGAAGCCGCCGAGATCGATCTGCCCGCGCTGAAGCAGCAGGTGATGGAGCGCGCCAAGACCAGGATCAAGAACGATCCGGGCCCCGTGAACCGGCCGCTGATCGCGCCTGAGCTTGCCAAGCTGCCGGCCTTCAACGCGCAGATCCAGTTCGATGCCGACACGCCGATCATCCAGCCGGCCTCCTATCAGACCGTCGGCCGTATCGCCGACGCGCTGGTGCATTCCTCGCTGCTGCCCTACACCTTCCTGATCGTCGGCCACATCGAATCCAATTCGAAGACGCGCGAGGCCAACGCGATCCTGAGCCAGCGCCGGGCAGATGCGATCCGCGACGTGCTGGTGAACACCTTCAAGATCTCGACCAAGCGGCTGCATCCGATCGGCCTCGGCGAGGAGCAGCTGCTCGACCGGGCCAAGCCGACCTCCGCCGTCAACGGCCAGCTGCAGATCCTGACCTATGCCAAGCTGCCGGAGGAGGCGCCGCGTCAGGCTGCGGCACCTGCGCCCGCGGCGAAAAAGCCCGCCAAGAAGCGGTAAGCAGACGCTCCTCGGCGTGCGACGGAACCCTTTGAAGTCCTGACCGTTTTGTGATCTGTCCCACAGCGCGACGGTATGGCCTTGCGCGACAATAGTGCCGGTTTGTGCACCGCTCTATCCGGTGCTATAGGCTTTTTTCGTCCTTCCCCGACCCTGTGCTGCACGAGACCAAGATGGGTGGCTTTTTTCAACGCCAACTTGCCGTTTATGTCGAGTACCATCGCGATCCCCGGAACACGGCGATGCATGTGGTGGGCATCCTTCTGCTGTTCACGGGCGCGGTGCTGCCGCTGACGCTGGTGAAGGTCCCGCTGTTCGGGTTCGAGTTCAGCCTGGCGGTGATCCTTGCCTTGCCGGTTCTGATCTACTGGCTGCTGCTCGATGTGGCGCTCGGGGCCGGCATTCTGGCCGTCTCCATCGTGCTGTTCTCGATCGCGTCGACCATTGCGGCGCAGGTCAGCACCATGACGATGTGGGCGATTTTCGCCGCGCTGGTCGTGCTCGGCCTCGCCGCACAGACCATCGGCCACAAGGTTTTCGAGGGCCGCGAGGCCTCGTTGTTCACGTTCCCCTCGCATCTTTTGCTGGGACCGATGTTCGTGATGGCAAAATTATTCATTGCACTGGGCTTCCGTCGCGACCTTGCCGCGATTCTGGCGCCTCTTCCGGCCAATTCCCTTTCGACCCGATAACTCCAAAAGCGAAACAGCAACCTTCTGCATGGCTCTCGTCCTGGTTACCGGTGGCAGTGGCTTCATCGGACATCACCTCGTAGAAGCGCTCCGCGCCCGTGGGCAGCGGGTCCGTGTTCTCGATGTCCGTGCGCCGACCGCGGCGAACGCGGACGTCGAGCACGTCCACGGCTCGGTGCTGGACGGCGCCGCGGTCGATGCAGCGATCGCCGGCGTCGATCAGGTCTATCACCTCGCGGGCCTGCCCGGCATGTGGGTCGCCAACAAGCAGGACTTCCACGACGTCAATTGCCGCGGCACCGAAATCGTGCTCGCGGCGGCAATGAAGCGCGGCGTATCGCGCTTCCTGCACTGCTCGACCGAATCGATCCTGTTCCCCTATTGCGACCTCAAGGGCGTTCCCGCCGAAGAGGCGCTGCAGCCGGCCGACGCGATGCCCGGCGCCTATACCCGATCGAAATCGCTCGCCGAGCATCATGCCGCCAAGGCGGCGGCCGCGGGCTTCCCTCTCGTGATCGGCACGCCGACCATGCCGATCGGCGCTGCCGACCACAATCTGACGCCGCCGACCGCGATGCTCTGGTACTTCCTCCAGAAGAAAGTGCAGCCGCATCTCGACTTCCTGGTCAATCTCGTCGACGTCCGCGACGTCGCCATGGGCCTCGTGCTGACCATGGAACGCGGCCGCCTCGGCCAGCGCTACATCCTCGGCGGCGACTGCGTCCCGCTCGGGCGCATCCTGCGCATGATGTCGGCGATGAGCGGCCGCCGGCAATTTCCGGTCGTCGTGCCCGGCAAGATCGCCGAGCTCTCCGCCATCATGCTCGAATTCATCGCCGATCACGTCACGCGCCGGCCGCCCAACGGCACCGCCGAGGGCGTGCGCATCGCGCTCGCCGCGAGCGACCTCTCGATCGCCAAGGCGCGCACCGAGCTCGGCTATGCGCCGCGTCCGATCGAGCCGGTGTTGCGCGAAACCATCACCCATCTGCTCGCCCGCAACGGCCAGCAGCCCTCCGGCGCCATCGAGCATCACGCGCTCTCCTCGCGCGCGGGCTAAAGCCGCCGCCTAACGCAAAGAACCTTCATGTCCTTCGATTTCAGCAAGATTCTCTCTGTCGCCTGGGGTGGCTGGACCACGACCTGGCCGACGCAGCTGCTCGCCCTGATCTGGCTCGCCTGGCTCGCCAGCTGGGTCGGCGCCTCGTTCTGGCAGGGGCGCACGCAAAAGCAGGTGATGACGCTGGAGTCCGGCCGCTATCGCATCCCGATCCTGGTCGGCGGCATCCTGTTCACGCCGTGGACCGCGGAGATCCTGAACGAGAAGCCGCTCTGGGTGTTCAGCAACCTCGGTGTCTACATCACCGCGCTGATCGTGCTGGCCGGCATCTCCTTCACCTGGTGGGGCCGGCTGCATCTCGGCAAGTTCTGGTCCAACACCATCACCCACAAGGAAGACCATCGCGTCATCGATACCGGCCCCTACGGGATCGTGCGCCATCCGATCTACACCGGCCTGATCGCGGGCATGCTCGCGACCGGCATCGCGGTCGGCACGGTGACGGCGATCCTCGGCGCCATCCTGATCTCGCTCGGCATGTGGCAGAAGGGCCGGATGGAAGAGGTGTTCCTGTCGAAAGAGCTCGGCGAGGACGCCTACGGCGCCTATTGCCGCCGCGTGCCGATGATCATTCCGTTCACGTCGCCGCGGTGAGGCGTAGCATCTCGCCTCACCCTCGTGTCCCGGACGCGCTGCAGCGTGCAACGCTGCTGCGCAGAGCCGGGACCCATAGCGACTTATGCGTGCCGGTGAGATGGGCCCCGGCCCTGCAGCGCACCGCGAAGACGCGCTGCGCTGCGTCCGGGGCACGAGCGTACGGCTGGAGCGGCAGATCGGTCGCTGATCACCGAGCTAAGCTCATCGGCGTTCGTCCCATGCAAATTCGATCGGCTGCCATTCCACGGGAATAGGCCCCGGCGGCGTGCCGCACAGGTTGACGTGTGCTCCGTCAGCCAGTTGGATGCGCGCGCAAACAGGGGCTTCTCATGACCTTTTCCAGCATGTTCGCGCAGTTCGTCGCATTCATCGGCGGCATCGCGCTGCAATGGCGCAAGCTCTCGGGCACCGAGCCCGCGCCCGCGTGGGGAGAGAAGCCGGCCATTCCCGAGGCAAAGCCGCAAGGCGCGATTCCGACGCTGAAGATGCCGAGCGCGCGCGGCTGGAGCGAGGGCCAGAAGCCGATGGTCGCGCCCGGGCTCAAGGTCAATGCGTTCGCGACCGGCCTCGACCATCCGCGCTGGATCGAGGTGCTGCCCAATGGCGACGTGCTGATCGCGGAAGCGACGCAGATCGCAGGCCCCCCGCGCACCGTGTTCCACTACGCGATGCAGGCGACGATGCGGCGCGCCGCGGCGCTCGGCGTCTCCGCCAACCGCATCACCCTGCTGCGCGACAAGGACGGCGACGGCGCCGCCGAAGTGCGTGGCGCCTTCATGGAGAACCTCAGCCAGCCGTTCGGCATGGCGCTGGTCGGCGACACCTTCTATGTCGGCAACACCGACGGCGTGATGGCGTTTCCTTACGCCGCGGGTGCCGACCGCATCACCGCCCCGGGCAAGCGGCTCACGACGTTCAAGCCGGGCGGACACTGGACGCGCAGCCTGCTCGCCAGCCCCGATGGCAAGAAGCTCTATGCCGGCGTCGGCTCACTCAGCAACATCGCCGAGATGGGCATGGAGGTCGAGCAAGGCCGCGCCGCGGTCTACGAGCTCGATCTCGTCGCCGGCACGCATCGCATCTTCGGTGCCGGCCTGCGCAACCCGGTCGGCCTCGCCTGGGAGCCGAACACAAACGTGCTCTGGACCGTCGTCAACGAGCGCGACGGCCTCGGCGACGAGACGCCACCGGACTATCTCACCTCGGTGCGCGATGGCGGCTTCTATGGCTGGCCCTATTGCTACTGGGGCAAGACGGTGGACGATCGCGTGCCGCAGGATCCGGCGATGGTCGCCAAGGCGATTCAACCGGACTACGCGCTCGGCGGCCACACCGCCTCGCTCGGCCTGTGCTGGATGCCCGCAGGGACCCTGCCCGGCTTCGGAGACGGCATGGTGATCGGCCAGCACGGCTCGTGGAATCGCAGCAAGCTGTCCGGCTACAAGCTGGTGTTCATCCCGTTCGAGAACGGCAAGCCCTCCGGCCCCGGCCGCGACATCCTGTCGGGCTTCCTGTCGCCGGACGAGAAGGAATCCTACGGCCGTCCGGTCGGCGTCGTGATCGGCCCCGACAAGAAGTCGCTGCTGATGGCCGACGACGTCGGCAACGTGATCTGGCGCGTGACGGGGGCGTAAAGCGCGACGCCATCGGGTTCGCGTAACCTCTCCCGCTTGCGGGAGAGGGAGCGCACCGCCCTCTGGGCTAATGCAATCTCACCCCATCACGTCCCCATGCAGAGCGTGGCGCGCTGCTTGCGGAGCAGCGCGATCACCGACAGTGCGGTGATCAGGCCCGTCTTGGGATTTTCGGACGGGATGTTCTCGATGCCCATCGAGAACCGCGCCGAATCCGCCTCGACCTCGATGCGATGAACATTACGCGTCACGGTGGGGTCGGCCCAAACCTGAATCTGGGTGCGATCGGGTCCGATGCCCGCCAGCGACAGCGCAACAGCGACATTGACGTTGGCCGGAAAGCCTTTCGCCGCTTCGCGCGCGCTGCCCTCGAACAGTTTCAGCGGCTCGCGCAGATTGTCGATGTCGATGTTGTTCTGGACGATGAACGGCGCGCCCTTCAGCCCGTCGATCGGCTTGCGCGTGACCATCTTCACGGAATGAATAGTGCCGACCGCGGCGGCGTTGACGGCATCGAGGCCGATCAGCGCGCCGGTCGGCACGAGGATGCGGCCGCCATTGGCGCGGGCGAGATCGACGAGATCGAAATTGTCGAGCAGCCCGCCGACGCTGACCACGACCGCGGACTTGCCGCGCCTCACCGCAGGCTCGACGATCGCGCGCAGCTGGCTGCTCGGCGCGCATTCGACCACGATGTCGGCGGCCTCGCCAAGCTGGTCGATCGGCAGGATTTGCGGCGGGCGGCGCAGGCCGGCGAGAAAGGCCTGATGCTTGGCAGGATCGCGCACCGCGACGGCGGACAGCGCCAGACCTTCGATGCCCTGGTCGAGCGCAGTCGCGATCTTGGTGCCGATCGAGCCCAGCCCTGCAATGGCTACCCGCAATGCGTTCGAAGCCTTCTGATCCGTCATCGCCATCCCTCTGTCCTGGCCGATGTCATAGCCGCTCACGCCTCCCGCGCATAGCTGCGCAGCCGGGCCTCCAGCACGGCCAGCATGGCGTCGCGGGCCGGATCGCGCGAGCCGCGCAGCCAGACGGCGGCGAGCGGCAGGCGGCCGGGGCCGGTCTGCTTCGGTCGGAGCGGCACGAAGCGCACGCCCGAGACTGCCATCCGCGCGGTCCAGCGCGGCACGATCGCGACCCCGAGCTTGGTTGCCACCAGATTGATGATGGTCTGCTTCTCGTCGGCGACCTGCACGATACGCGGTGTCAGGCCGGCCTGCTCGAACAGCTTGACCGTGAGGTCATGGCTATGCGGCCGCGAGCGGCGGTCCGGCACCAGCATCGCCTCGTCGGCGATCTCGGCCAGCGTGACCGATTTGCGCCCGGCCAGCGCGTGCCGCCGCGGGAACGCCACGATGGCGGTCTCCTGGAGCAGGTCGCGAAATTCGAGCCTCTTGTCGGCGCGACCGGGCGGGCGGACGAAGGCGAGATCGAGCGCGCCGGTCAAGATCTTCGGCAGCAGCCGGACGGTCTTGTCCTCGAGGAGCTGCACCGCAATCTCAGGGTGCCTGGCGCGGAAATCGCGCAGGAGCGGCGGCAGCAGCCCCGCTGCCGCGCTGTCGATGGCACCGACACGCAGCCGCCGTGCAGCCCCCGCGCGCGAGCGGTTGCGAAGGTTACTCTCGACCGCCTCGACCTTGGCGAGGATGGCGCGGGCATCGCGCAGCAGCGTCGCGCCGTCCTCGGTGAGCGACACCGCGCGCGTGGTCCGCGCAAACAGCCGCGTGCCCAGGTCTTCCTCCAGCAGCCGGATCTGCCGGCCGAGCGCAGAGGGCAGCATCTGGAGATGCTGCGCCGCGCGGCCGAAATGCAGCTGCTCGGCCGCCGCCACGAAGCATCGGAGCTGATGCAACTCCATCCCGCAAATCCTTTCGTCTCGCCGAGACGATTATATCATTTTTTTGTATAAACCAGCGCCGATTGAATTCGGCCTGCACTCCCATCTAGATTCGCCGCCGACGCAGACGGTCAGACAGGCCGGCGCGATCTCTCACACGGAGCCTTCCCCATGCGCACCCATTCGATCGCAGCCATTCCCGCCGACGGCATCGGCCCCGAGGTGATCTCGGCCGGTCTCCGCGTGCTGGAGGCGCTCGCAAAGCGCAGCGGCGATCTCGCCTTCAACGTCAAGACGTTCGACTGGGGCTCGGACTATTACAGGAAGCACGGCGTGATGATGCCGGCCGACGGCCTCAGCGAACTGAAAAAGTTCGACGCGATCTATTTCGGCGCGGTCGGCGCCCCCGATGTGCCCGACCACATCACGCTGTGGGGCCTGCGGCTGCCGATCTGCCAGGGCTTCGACCAATACGCCAATGTGCGGCCGACGAAGATCCTGCCGGGCGTGGCCTCGCCGCTGCGCAATGTCGGCGTCGGCGATCTCGACTGGGTGATCGTGCGCGAGAATTCGGAAGGCGAATATGCCGGCATGGGCGGCCGCGCCCATAGGGGCCTGCCGGAGGAGGTCGGCACCGAAGTCGCCGTCTTCACCCGCGTCGGCGTCACCCGCATCATGCGCTACGCGTTCCAGCTCGCGCAGTCGCGCCCGCGCAAGCTGCTGACCGTCGTGACCAAGTCGAACGCACAGCGCCACGGCATGGTGATGTGGGACGAGATTGCGGCCGAGGTCGCCGGTGAATTCCCTGATGTCAGCTGGGACAAGATGCTGGTCGACGCCATGACGGTGCGCATGACGCTGCATCCGAAGAGCCTCGACACCATCGTCGCGACCAACCTCCATGCCGACATTCTCTCCGATCTCGCCGGCGCGCTGGCGGGAAGCCTCGGCGTCGCGCCGACCGGCAACATCGATCCGCAGCGCCGCTTTCCCTCGATGTTCGAGCCGATCCACGGCTCGGCCTTCGACATCACCGGCAAGGGCATCGCCAACCCGGTCGCGACGTTCTGGACCGGCGCGCAGATGCTCGAGCATCTCGGCGAGAAGGACGCGGCCTCGCGGCTCATGGCCGCCGTCGAGCGCGTCTGCGCGGCCGGCGTGCTGACGCCGGATGTCGGCGGCAAGGCGACGACGAAGGACGTGACCGATGCCGTGATCGATGCGATCCAGGGGTCGAATGTTTGATCACGGCTCTACGTCATGGCCGGGCTTGTCCCGGCCATCCACGATCTTTCGTCCCGTACCAAGAACGTGGATGCCCGGGACAAGCCCGGGCATGACGAGTTTGCGGAACGACCGCCCACTCAACAAGCGCTGCGTTCTCGGCGAAAGGACCTTTTATTTTCGTCCACCCGTCGGCGGTGCCGCCGGCGGCGGCACCGCCATCGCGGCGGCCGGCTCGGGCGGGGTCAGATGGCGGGGGACGATGATGGTCTGGCCCGGGGTGAGCTGAGCGTTCTCCGGCAATGAATTGCTCTGCGCGAGCGTCCACAGCGGCACGCGGTTGGCTGCGGCGATGCTCTCCATGGTGTCGCCGCGGCGCACCGGTACCCGCACGCCGCTGTCCCACAATTCGACCAGCGTATCCGCCGGCACGAGATAGCGCAGCGGCACGGCATCGGCCTGGGCCTGCGGGGGAATGCGCGGCAGCTGCGTCACCATCTCGACGATCTGGCGGTGGATGTCGTCGGATTTCTCGATGTTGATGTGCGAGACGCGGCTGTTTTCCTTCAGGTCGTAACTCGCATAATGGCCGCGATAGCCGGGTACCACCACGACGTCGCCGCCGCCGAGCACGCTGTCGGACAGGAAGATGTTGATGAAGCGCTCGACATTGAGCGGCACGTCGCCGGTCGCGTGTGCGGGATCGATGGCGATGACGAGGCTGATCGGGATGTTCTCCTTGGCCGCCATCTCGGAGATGACGATCGAGCACAGCCCGCCCATCGAGTGGCCGACCAGCACGATCGGCGCCGCCTTCTCCTTGTAGCTGGCGATGACGCGGTTGCCGATCAGCCGGCACAGGGTGAATTCATAGACGTCGGCCGAGAAGCCGGCCTGTGTCAGCTTCTCGCCGAGCCGGTCCATGCCGGTCGAGAAGATCGGGCCCATGGCGCCGCGAAACAGGTAGACCTTCGGCGGCGGCAACGGCTCGAACGGCGGGGGCGGCGGCGCGGCGGGGGCGGCCGCAGCGGTCTTGGACTTGGCCGGAGAAGCAGCGGCCATGCCGCTGCTCAAGGCGAGCAGCACGACTGCTGCCAGCGCGAGGAGTCGCCTCGAGTGAATCATCAGTCCAGCAGTCCCACCACGGGAGGCAATGGCCTCCCCTGACGGGCTTAGTGACCACCGATTGGGTGGATTTTGGGGCACGGGAACCGGGGCGCGACGCACCGCCGCGCTCATCAAGGCTCCGTGACCGGGTGGGACCGCTTTCGGCCCGTCACTGCCTGTTCTTGAGCCGGCTGCGATGCGCGGCCTGCTTGGCGCGATTGCCGCAGATCGCCATGGAGCACCATCGCCTTGCGCGCCTGCGGGTGTGGTCGGCGAACAGCATCGTGCAGTTATGGCCCTCGCACGCCTTCACGTTGGTAAAGTCTTCCTCGCAGACGAATTTCGCCAGCGCCTCGCCGATGGGCAGCAACAGGGACTCCGGTGATCGCCAGCGCCGCATCCTTTGCAGCGCAAGACCGTCCTCACCGTGCCGAGATGCGATTTGCAGGAATGCCTCATCGCGCTCCAGGGTGCTGTTCAACGGGCCTAGCTCGTGCAGCGCCTTCGCAGACAGCGGCCGGCCCGCATGCCCCAGAACAAAGCTCCTGAACCACTCACGCAAGTCGCGGGCCTGACCAGCGACCTTGTCGAGCTCACCCGGCCTCGCGCGCGCCTTCAGCGCATCCAGCTCCTCCGTCGGCACCAGCTTCGCCTGGGAAAGCCAGTCGATCAGGCCGTCGCCATCGTCGATCCAGTCGACAGGCGTATCGACCGGTGTTGCGACCGAGTTGAGGAAATCGAGGCCGAGCGAGTCGGCGATGAACATCGCGGGCGGTCTGTCCATGAACGGGTCCTTAGCCTGCCTGGAAAAGGCTACCCATAAGTAACCAGTAAAATGCCTATTGACAAGTTACGATCTGTGTTCATAACCTCTTTACTCGCACTTAAACGGTTACATCAGCTGGAGACGGCCATGACCCCGACCAACTACCGCACCGCAGACGTCGATGGATTCAAGGTGTTCTATCGCGAGGCCGGCCCCAGGCGAGCGCCGAAGCTGCTGCTGCTGCACGGCTTCCCCAGCGCCGGCCACATGTTCCGCGACCTGATCCCGCTGCTCGCCGACAAATTCCACATCGTCGCGCCGGACCTGCCCGGCTTCGGACAGTCCGACATGCCAGCGCGCGAAACCTTCCGCTACACCTTCGACAACGTCGCGCAGGTGATCGAGCGCTTCACCGAAGTGATCGGCTTCGATCGCTTCGCGATCTACGTCTTCGATTACGGCGCGCCGACCGGCTTCCGGCTCGCGCTGCGTCACCCCGAACGGATCACCGCGATCATCTCGCAGAACGGCAACGCCTATGAGGACGGACTCGGCGACGGCTGGACCCCGATCAAGGCCTATTGGCGGGATCCCTCGCCCGCCAATCGCGAGGCGCTACGCGCCTTCCTCACACCGGAGGCGACGCGCTGGCAGTACACCCATGGCGTTCCTGATCCGACGACCGTGTCGCCGGACGGACAGAACCTCGACAATTTCTATCTGGCGCGTCCGGGCTCGGACGACGTGCAGCTCGACCTGTTCGGCGACTACAAGAGCAACGTCGCGCTCTATCCGTCATTCCAGGACTACTTTCGCACCCACAAGCCGCCATTCCTCGCGGTCTGGGGCAAGAACGATCCGTTCTTCATTCCGCCCGGCGCCGAAGCGTTCAAGCGCGACAATCCCAATGCGGTCGTGCAGTTCTTCGACACCGGCCATTTCGCGCTGGAGACGCATGCGAGGGAGATCGCGCAGAGCATTCGCGCGTTCTTGAAGTGACGTGGGCTGTGGCGATCGTCGATTGCCACATTGCGTGCCGGCCTAAAGCGGCAGCATCCGGTTCAATAGGTCGAGCAGCGTGCGCTGCTCGGCCTCGGTGAGCGCGGCCAGCATCTTCCGATTATACGGCTCCGTCAGGCTTGCCCCGTCGTGAATGAGCTTTGCACCCTTCGGCGTGAGCATCAGCTCGACGGCGCGGCGATCGGACTTCGATCGGTTGCGCTTGATGAAGCCGGACGATTCGAGCTCGTTCAGGATCTTGATCAGGTTCGGCAGGCGCAGCCGGAGCAGGCTGGCAAGGCTGCTGGGGGGAACGCCCGGATTGTCGCGAATGACGACGAAGATCGCATAAGTCGCGGGCGTCAGGCCCAAGGCGGCGAACTCCTCGTAGAAGCCTTCGAAGAACTTGAGCTGCGCGAGGCGCAGCATGAAGCCGGGCGTGCGTTGCAATGCGCGCAGGTCCAGCGAATTTTCCGGCTGCGATGCGGACTTTGCGCCGGGTCTTGTGGTTCTCGAGCTCATGATCCTCGCTCCGCGGCGGTCGCAGGCCGGCCGAATTGACACTCTCAAAAATAGCTATAAAATATAACTATTATTCAGCGGCACCAAGACCGCGCATGGGGGGGACACAATGAACAGCAAATTCCTGCATAAATTATGCATGTTGGCGGCGGTGCTGACGGCCGCGCCGGCATTCGCCCAGGACGTCGTGAAGATCGGCATCCTGAACGACCAATCGGGTCCGTTCGCGAGCTATCAGGGCATCGGCTCGGTCGTCGCCGCCAAAATGGCGGTCGAAGACTATGGCGGAAAGGCTGCCGGCAAGCCGGTCGAAGTCGTCGCGGCCGATCACCAGAACAAGACCGACATCGGGATCGGCATCGCGCGGCGCTGGTACGAGAACGAGAGCGTCGACGCGATCTTCGACATTCCGAACTCATCGATCGCGCTCGCGGTGGCAGGCATGAGCGCCGACAAGAACAAGGTCTTCGTCGGATCCGGCGCCGGCACGGTGCTGCTGACCGGCGAGAAGTGCACGCCGAACACCGTGCACTGGACCTACGACACCTATGCTTACGGGCGCGGCCTCGGCAAAGCGATCGTGCAGCAGGGCGGCAAGAAGTGGTTCTTCATCACCGCCGACTACGCCTTCGGTCACGACCTGGAGAAGCAGGCCGCGGAGGCCGTGAAAGCGTCGGGCGGCGAGGTGCTCGGCAGCGTGCGGCATCCGCTGGGAACGGCCGATTACGCCTCGTTCCTGCTCCAGGCCCAGGCGTCAGGCGCGAACGTCATCGGCTTCGCCAATGCCGGGGACGACACCATCACCTCGATGAAACAGGCCGCCGAGTTCGGGCTGACCAAGGATCGCAAGTTGGTCGGATTGATCCTGGGCATGAACGGCCTGCCCGCGCTCGGCCTGAAGTTTGCGCAAGGCGCGCAGATCATGAACCCGTTCTACTGGGACCTGAACGACGGCACGCGTGCCTTCGCCAAGCGCTTCGCCGAGCGCATTCCCTCGAAAGCCTATCCGAATGACATGCAGGCCGGCGTCTATGCCTCGGTCATTCACTATCTCAAGGCCGTCGACAAGGCTGGTAGTGCCAAGGACGGCAAGGTCGTCGTCGCTGCGATGAAGGCGATGCCGACTGACGATCCGCTGTTCGGCAAGGGCTATATCCGCAAGGATGGGCGCAAGATTCATCCGCTCTATCTCTTGCAGGTCAAGGCTCCCGACGAGTCGACCTCCAGCTGGGATTTGCTGAAGGTCGTCGCCACCATCAAGGGCGAGGACGCATTCCGCGCCGAGAGCGAAGGCCAGTGCCCGCTTAGCAAGCAATAGAGGCGGAGCGGACCATGAGCGGCATTGCATCCAGCCCGGTCGACCCGTTTGCGCCTGACTTCCTGATCGATCCCTATCCTGCCTATGCGGCGCTACGCGCACTCGGGCCCGCATTCGCATTGGAGCGTTACGGTGTGTGGGCGATGGCCGGCTATGCCGAGGTCGAGCCGGCCCTGAAAGACTGGAAGACGTTCATCAGCGGCGAAGGCGTCGGGCTCCACGGCATGAACCCGGCGCTGCCAAAACCGCTGACGCTGCAGATCGATCCGCCCGACCATGACAAGGGCCGCCGGGTGCTCGGCCGCACGCTGTCGCCGGGCGTCGCGAGGAAGCTGCGCGAGACGTTCCAGCGCGAGGCGGAGAAGAAGGTTGCGGAGCTGATCGACAGAGGCACGTTCGATGCCGTGACCGATCTTGCGGAGGCCTATCCGATGAAGGTGTTTCCGGATGCGATCGGCATCCGGCCGGACGGCCGCGAGAAGCTGCTGGCGTGGAGCACGTTCGTGTTCAACAGCTTCGGCCCGGAGAACGAGATACTCGCGGCTTCACGGAAGGAAGGTCTCGCGGCGCAGAGCTGGATCATGGAATGCTGTGCGCGTGATGCGCTACGGCCCGACAGCCTCGGCATGATGATCTACCAGGCGGCCGACGAGGGCGAGATCACCGAGCACGAAGCAACCCACCTGGTGCGGCCGTTCCTCACCGCCGGGATCGACACCACCGTCAACGGCATCGGCAATACCCTGCTCGCGCTCGCCACCCATCCGGACGAGTACCGCAAGCTGCACCACAAGCCGGAGCTGGCGCGCAACGCCTTCGAGGAAGGCCTGCGCTACGATTCACCGGTGCAGACGTTCTTTCGCACCACCTCGCGCGATGTCGAGATCGGCGGCGGCGTGATCCCGGCGCATCGCAAGGTGCTGCTGCTCATGGCCTCCGCCAACCGCGATCCCGCGCGCTGGGACAGGCCGGACCGGTTCGAGGTGGAGCGGGTTGCGACCGGGCATGTCGGCTTCGGTGCAGGCATCCATGCATGCGTCGGTCAGATGATCGCGCGCCTGGAAGGTGAATTGATCTTCGGCGAGCTCGCAAGGCGCGTGAAGACGATCGAGCTCACGGGAGAGCCGAAGCGCAGGCTCAACAATTCGCTGCGCGGGCTGGAGAGCATGCCGGTGCGCGTGACGGCCGCTTAGGCTGCATCACGCGATCCGGGTATGAGCGACGTGCTCAGTTCCTCGCCGGCGTAGCGGCGGCCGCCGCGCGCGCGGGCCGCGGTGCGCCGGGCTCGGCGACGGGAGCGGCCGGGGCGCGCGAGCGCATGATCGCGGCGTCGATCTCGGCGATGACGC
Organism: Bradyrhizobium sp. SZCCT0231; assembly: GCF_018130245.1. Lineage (GTDB taxonomy): Bacteria > Pseudomonadota > Alphaproteobacteria > Rhizobiales > Xanthobacteraceae > Bradyrhizobium > Bradyrhizobium japonicum_F. The sequence goes on along the minus strand of NZ_JAFCKP010000011.1, from coordinate 116,911 downwards.
GGCGCTGGATCGCCTCGTTCTTGTCGATCGAGATGTGACCGACGCCGGTGCCGCGCACGTCGACATTGTCGAGCTTGCCGCGGAAACCCGCTGCCGCCCGCACCGGCTCGCCGGGGCCGTCGCCGATATAGATGTTGATGTAGCGTTCGGCGCCGGTCGAGAGCTTGGTCTTGAAGACGGAGTCGAGGCCGATCGCGAGCTTCACGGGCACGCCGAGCTGATTGAGCTTGGCGATCATGTCCGGCAGCGCGGTCGCACCGGAGGAATGGCCGACCAGGACGATGGTCTTGATGCGGCCGGCCCTGTAGGCGGTCGCCGCTTCATCGGCGAGTGAGGACCAGGAGACGAAGTTGGCGACCGTCACCGGGATGCCCTGCGCCTGGAGCCGGGCGCCGATCGTGTCGAGCCCGAGCGAGAAGATGTTGAGCACGCCGCGGAGCAGGTAGACATGCGTGGTCGCCGCGGCGGCCTGGCTCGGCGCGGCCTTGGCGGCGGTCGGGCTGATGGCAACAGCTGACAGCAGGAGCAGGCCCATCGCGCATGCACGAAGGGCGGACAACTGGCTGGCGCCGGCGGTGTGACGGCCGTTCGGTCTCATCGATCTTTATCCCTGGAGACAATACGCTTCGCGATTGGCCGGAATCGTAGCCACGGCCCGCTCGCAGACGCAACAAAGAGCCGCGTGAGCGACAATCTTAGCCGCAAGCCGTGACCATCGCGCAACACTTGCCCGGAACATGCCACTGAAGCGCCTGTTTTGAGACCATTTTTCTCCGGGGAATTGCGGGTCGACAACAGCGTTCCTATCTCAGGGCTCCGCTGACCCGCCCTTCCCGGATGGGTCCAGCCCCTCCCCTCCCCAGCCTTTACCCCAAGCCTTTCGGCCATCATGTCTTCCATCATTTCCGTCGCCAACCTGTCGAAGACCTATGGGTCCGGCTTCAAGGCGCTCAAGAACGTCAATCTCGACATCAAGCGCGGCGAAATCTTCGCGCTGCTCGGCCCCAACGGTGCCGGCAAGACCACGCTGATCTCGATCATCTGCGGCATCGCCAATCCGAGCGCGGGCCGCGTCCTCGTCGGCGGCGAGGACATCCAGACCTCCTACCGCAAGGCACGCTCGCTGATCGGCCTCGTGCCGCAGGAATTGCACACCGACGCCTTCGAGAGCGTGTGGGCGACCGTGAGCTTCTCCCGCGGCCTGTTCGGCAAGCCGAAGAATCCTGATCACATCGAGAAGGTGCTGAAGGACCTCTCGCTGTGGGACAAGAAGGACAACAAGATCATCACGCTCTCCGGCGGCATGAAGCGCCGCGTGATGATCGCCAAAGCACTGTCGCACGAGCCGCAGATCCTGTTCCTGGACGAGCCGACCGCCGGCGTCGACGTCGAGCTGCGCAAGGGCATGTGGGAGGTGGTGCGCGGCCTGCAGCAGTCCGGCGTCACCATCATCCTCACCACGCACTACATCGAGGAAGCCGAGGAGATGGCCGACCGCATCGGCGTCATCAACAAGGGCGAGATCGTGCTGGTCGAGGACAAGGCGACCTTGATGCAGAAGCTCGGCAAAAAGCGGCTGACGCTGCATTTGCAGGGCAAGATCGCTTCGCTGCCGGAGAGCCTCGCTCATTACGAGCTCGAGCTCTGCGATAGCGGAGCGACCCTGGTCTACGATTACGACACCAAGGGCGAGCGCACCGGCATCACCAGCCTGCTCGGCGATCTCCGCACCGCCGGCATCCGCTTCAACGATCTCGACACGACGCAATCGTCGCTCGAGGACATCTTCGTCGACCTCGTGAGGACGTCATGAATCACCGCGCCATCCGCGCCATCTATCTGTTCGAAATGGCGCGCACCTGGCGCACGCTGCTGCAAAGCATCGTCTCGCCGGTGGTCTCCACTTCGCTCTATTTCGTGGTGTTCGGCGCCGCGATCGGCTCGCGCATCAGCCAGGTCGAGGGCGTCAGCTACGGCACCTTCATCGTGCCGGGCCTGATCATGCTCTCGGTGCTGACGCAGAGCATCGCCAATGCCTCGTTCGGCATCTACTTCCCGAAATTCACCGGCACGATCTACGAAATCCTGTCGGCGCCGATTTCCTATTTCGAGATCGTGCTCGGCTATGTCGGCGCAGCCGCAACCAAGTCGATCATTTTGGGCCTCATCATCCTGGCGACCGCCGGGCTCTTCGTTCCATTGCATATCCAGCATCCGGTCTGGATGCTGGCCTTCCTGGTGCTGACGGCAGTGACGTTCAGCCTGTTCGGCTTCATCATCGGCATCTGGGCCGACGGCTTCGAGAAGCTGCAGATGATCCCGATGCTGGTGGTGACGCCGCTGACCTTCCTCGGCGGCAGCTTCTACTCCATCGACATGCTGCCGGCGGGCTGGCGCACGGTCGCGCTGCTCAACCCGGTCGTCTATCTGATCTCGGGCTTCCGCTGGAGCTTCTACGAGATCGCCGACGTCAGCGTATCCGTCAGCATCGGCATGACGCTGGCGTTCCTGGTGATCTGCCTGGTCGTGATCTGGTGGATTTTCCGGACCGGATACCGGCTGAAGAATTGAGCTGTCATTCCGGGGCGCGACGACGTCGCGAGCTATGATGCGCAATTGCGCATCTGAGAATCCATTCATCCACCAACTCTGTTGCCCGATGGATTCCGGGCTCGCGCTGCGCGCGCCCCGGAATGACGGCGGCGGCCTCACCGATAGCAATGGAAGCGGTGATAGCCGTCGTAATGCCCGCGGCAGCGGTGACGGTAGTGGCGGCTGGGAATGCCGAACACGCCCTCGACTGCACCGACGGCCCGACCGACGCCGACGCCCACGACGCCGCCGACCGCGCCGCGCGGCAGAATGGTTGCGCCTTTGTGACGAATTGTCGGCGTTGTGAACGCGCCTCGGCTCGCGAAAATGTCAGCGTTGCCGTGGCCTTCGCGGCACAAAGCGGCCTTGCTTACATCAGGCATCGCGTTAACGATGGGCTGGCAGCCCGCTGGAACGAAAGCCGGATTGCAGGCATATTGCACGCCGGGGACGGAGAGCCGCGGCGACTAGTGTGAACAGGCCGGAGGCCAAGATTCAAATGCGTTTCCAGATGCGTTCGTTTTTCATTGCTTTCACCTCATTGCTGCTCTTCAGCGCGGGCACCGCGCAGGCCAAGGTCGAGATCACCGTCGACAAGGACAATCAGCAGATGACCGTCGCCGTCGACGGCGTCGCGCGCTATCACTGGCCGGTGTCGACAGGCATTCCCTCGCGCGAGACGCCGAACGGCGGATTCCGCGCCTTCCGCATGGAAGAGGATCACTACTCCAAGGAATTCGACGACGCGCCGATGCCGCACGCGATCTTCTTCACCAAAGTCGGCCACGCCATCCACGGCACGGACTCGGTCGGCCGGCTCGGCTCGCCGGCCTCGCATGGCTGCGTGCGGCTGTCGCGCCAGAACGCCTCGACGCTCTATGCACTGGTGCAACAGCAGGGCGTGCTCAACACCACGGTGACGCTGACCGGCTCGGCGCAGGTGGCGCTGGCGCGCAATCCGCGCGGCCGCAATGCCAATGCGGTGGCCCGCGCACCGCAGCCGGCTGAAGAGCAATACGCGACCACAGGCGATCCCGTGAACCTGACGCCACCGGCGCAGCCGGCGCGCCGCTACATGCCGCAGGACGACAACTACATCTATCCGGCCGACGGCAGCGACACCGGCGCGCGCTACCCCGCGCCGCGCTCGGCCACCCGCCCGCTTTATGACGCGCAGGTCTATCAGCAGCAGCAGCCGCGGCCCTCTTACGACCAGGGCTACGGCCAGCAGGGCTACTACTATCAGCCGCAGCCCCGGCAATATTATCAGCCGCGCGGCTATTACTATCAGAACTGACGCGGCTGCCATCAACTGCCCTCGCCGGTCGAGGCGCCATGCTGTCACGAAGCAAGACCATCCTGACCGTGCTCTCGGTTCTCGCCGCGGGACAAGCCATTGCAGGACAAGCCATGGCCTTCGATCTCGAGGCGCATCGCGGCGGGCGGGCGCTGCTGCCGGAAAACACCCTGCCCGCCTTCGCCAATTCGCTGACGATGGGCGTGGACACGCTGGAGCTCGACGTTGGCGTCACCGCCGACGGCGAAGTCATCGCGTCGCATGAGCGCGGGCTCAATCCCGATCTCGCACGCAGGGCCGATGGCGCCTACATCACTCCGCCCGGCACGCCTTTCGTCAAACTGCGGCTCGACGAGGTCAGGACCTACGACGTCGGCCAGATCCGGCCGGACAGCGCCTACGCTAAACAATTCCCCGACCAGCGTGCGCTGCCGGGGACGCGCATTCCCACCTTGCGGGAGCTGTTCGCGCTGGTGCGCAAGTCCGGCAACATGCAGGTGCGCTTCAACATCGAGACCAAGATCGATCCGCACCATCCGGATGAAGCGCCAGATCCGCAGGCCTTCGTCGCGAAGCTGCTTGGAGTGATCGAGGCCGAAAAACTCTCCGATCGCGTCATGATCCAGTCGTTCGACTGGCGAACCCTGCTTCTCGTGCAGCAGCAGGCGCCCAACATCCCGACCGTGTACCTGACGCTCCAGCGCGGCTCGGCTCCGACGGTGGCGCTCGATAAGGCGACGAGCTGGACGGCGGGTTTCAGCCCGGCCGATCACGGCGGCTCGCTGCCGCGGACGATCAAGGCTGCGGGCGGCGCGATCTGGTCGCCTCATTTCGGCGACGTGACCGCGGCGCTCGTCTCGGAGGCTCACGCGCTCGGGCTGCGCGTCGTGGTCTGGACGGTGAACAAGCGAGACGACATGGCGCGGATGTTCGAGATCGGCGTCGACGGCATCATCTCGGACAGGCCGGACCTGTTGCGGCAGATCGCCGGCGAGAAGGGAATTGCACTGCCGGCGGGGACTCCGGTGGCGCCGTAGGACCGGTCTCGTGTCCCGGACGCGGTGCAGCGTGCAACGCTGCTCCGCAGAGCCGGGACCCAGCAAGCCGCGCGATGGGCCCCGGCTCTGCAGCGCACCGCTGAAGAAGCGCTGCGCTGCGTCCGGGGCACGAGACCTCGTGGCGCGAAGCCTACTCCCCGTCCTTCCAACGCCGATACAGCGCGCCCAGGATATTTGAATAGTCGTCGGTCCAGACCCGCACCCTGTCATCGGCTTCGGTCTGTTCCCATTGCTTGGAGGACGCGAGCCTGCCGATGTCGGCCTCCTCGCGCGCGGAGATGACGACGTCGGTCGAGAAGATGTAGTCGGAATCGCGCCCCGAATCCTCGTTGAAGACCCAGCTCTTGAGATCGTTGGCATCCGCAATGCCGACCACGACGGTCTCGAGATCCAGATGCCGGTTGGAGACGTGCATCACCACGGCGCCGTGAGGCGCGAGCTTGTCCTTGTAGATCTTCATCGCCTCTTCGGTCGCAAGGTGGATCGGAATCGCATCGGACGAATAGGCATCGACGATGATGAGATCATAGGCGCCATCGGGTTCCTTGGCGAAGGTGAGGCGCGCATCGCCGATGACGGGCTTCATGTCCGGCATGCAGCTCGAGATGTAGCGGAAATTCCTGGGGTCGCGCGCCGCGTCCACCATCGACTGGTCGATCTCGAAGAATTTCCAGTCCTCGCCCGGCTCGGCGGCGCAGGCGAGCGTGCCGGAGCCGACCCCGATCGCGGCGACCTTGAGCGGCGCGCCCTTGCGCTCGCGGATCGCGCTGACGGCCTGACCGATGCCGCCGTCCTCGTGATAATAGGTGATCGGCTCGGGCCGGCCGGTAACAGGCGTGCCGTCATTGTTGCGGAAGCGCTCGGCGCCGTGGATGGTGGTGCCGTGCATCAGCACGTGGAAATAGCCGCCCGGCGTCACCACGATCTTGTGCACGCCGAAGAAGCTGCGCACCGTCGTGACGCGGCCCTCGTCTGCGGGATAGATCCGGATCAACGCCAGCGCGAGCGCGACGGTGGCAAAAATCTTCCAGCGTCCGGCATTGAGGATCAGCGCAAGCAGCGCGGCGAGCACGCCGACGGCGCCCGCGACCCAGACGCGATGATCCTCGAACCAGGTCGAGAGGTCCCCCGTCGTATAGGACGGTGCGATCAGCGCTACCGCGAGCGCGGCGAGCGCCAGCCAGTACCATTTAACGACGCCGGCCAGCCGCTCGTTCCCGGACGGACGGCACAGCACGGCGAGCGCGATCAGGATCGGATATTCGGCGATCCATGTGAAGGTGAAGGGCGCAACGAGCCCGGCGAACAGCCCGCCGACCATGCCGCCGAACGACAGCGCGACATAGAATCCGGTGAGATATTTGGCGGCCGGCCGGGTCCGCGCCAGTTCGCCGTGACAGGCCATGGCAATGACGAAGAAGCACAGTTGATGTCCGCCGAGCGTCAGCAGCAGGTTCTGCTCGCCGCCAAAGGCCAGCAGCACGACGACGCCGGCGATCGCGACCGGCTGCAGCATCAGCATCCATTTGTGCGGCAGCAGCGGCCGCGACTGGAACACCACGACCCAGGTCAGCAGATACAGCGACAGCGGCAGCACCCACAGCAGCGGCGCCGCCGCGACGTCGGTCGAAATGTGTGCGGTGACGGCGATCAGCAGGCCCGACGGCACCGCGGCGAGGAAGATCCAGCGCAGCCGCGTCGGCAGGCCCGGCGCCGGCGCATTCATGTCCTCGGCCCGGGCATCGGCCACCGCCAGCTTCGGCGAACGCAACAACAGCATGCCGCAGGCGCCGATGAGAAGGATCAGCAGGCCATAGCCACCGGTCCAGAACCGGTTCTGCATCTGCAGCGTGAACATCGGCTCGAGCAGGAACGGATAGGACAGCAGCGCGAGGAAGCTGCCGATGTTGGAAGAGGCATAGAGGAAATAGGGATCGTGGCCGGCGGGATGGCCGGTGCGGACGAACCAGGCCTGCAGCAGCGGATTGTTGGCGGCGAGCGCGAAGAACGGCAGCCCGATCGAGACCACGAACAGGCCAAGCAACCAGAATGCATAGCCCGAAGCGGGCGGCTCGCCATAGGCGGAGGCGATGCCGAGCGGCAGCGTGGCGAAGGCCGCAATCAGCAGCACCAGATGGACCGCGACCGGAACGATCCGGTTCCTCGCCTGCATCAACAGATGCGCGTAGGCATAGCCGGCCAGCAGCGAGGACTGGAAGAACACCATGGCCACCGACCACACCGCAGGCGAGCCGCCGAGCCGCGGCAGCACCATCTTCGTGAACAGCGGCTGCACCGAGAACAGCAGCAGCGCGCTGACGAAGATCGCGGCGGTGTAGACCGTCAGCAGCAGCCGGTTGCGCGACGACGAGGGCTGCTCCGTGGCGGCAGGTTGCACGATCGAATCCATGGAAGCTCCGGCTCAAACCCCGGCGGGCGCCGGATCGCGCGCAATGGAGCACAAGGCGCCCGAACGGGCAATAAAGGGGGTCGTGATGTTGCGGAAGCAAATGCTTGATATACAGATGTCATTCCGGAGCGCCTCGAAGAGGTGCACCCGGAATGACAGTGGAACAACTTGAATCCCTCATGACCGAAACCGACGTCGTCATCATCGGCGCTGGCCATAACGGCCTCACCTGCGCGGCCTATCTCGCGATGGCGGGTCTGCGCGTGCGCGTGGTCGAACAGCGCAAGGTGGTGGGCGGGGCGGCGGTGACGGAGGAGTTTCACCCCGGCTTTCGCAATTCGGTCGCGGCCTACACGGTGAGCCTGCTCAATCCGCAGGTGATCCGTGACCTCAAGCTCGCCGAGCAGGGCCTGCGGATCGTCGAGCGGCGCGCGCAAAATTTTCTGCCGACACTGGATGCCAGCTATCTCCTCACCGGCGAGGGGCGGACCAAAGCGTCGGTCGCGCGGCTCAGCGCGCACGATGCGGAGGCCCTCGACGGCTTCGCGCGCGAGCTGGAAGACATCGCCGACGTGCTCAGGCAGTTCGTGCTGCGCGCGCCCCCGAACCTGCTCGACGGCTTTGGCACGAACGCGATCCGCGAAGCCGTGAACGCGCTCCAGAGCGCCAATATCCTGCGCGGCCTCACGCTGGAACAGAGCCGCAGCCTGCTCGACCTCTTCACCCGTTCGGCCGGCGAGATGCTGGACGAACGTTTCGAACATGATCTGGTCAAGGCGCTGTTCGGCTTCGACGCCATCGTCGGCAATTACGCCAGCCCCTACGCCGCCGGCTCGGCCTATGTGATGCTGCATCACGCCTTCGGCGAGGTGAACGGCAAGAAGGGCGTCTGGGGCCACGCCATCGGCGGCATGGGCGCGATCACGCAGGCGATGGCGCGCACGGCACGCGACCGCGGCGTCGCGATCGAAACGGATGCCGGCGTCCGTGAGATCATCGTCGAACGTGATCGCGCCGTCGGCGTCGTGCTGGAGAACGGCTCAGCCATCCGCGCCAAGTATGTCGCGGCCAATGTCAATCCGAAGTTGCTCTACACGCGGCTGATCGCGGCCGACGCTCTCCCTGCGGACTTCCTCGCCCGCATCCGGCACTGGAAGAACGGCTCCGGCACCTTCCGCATGAACGTGGCGCTGGACCGCCTGCCCTCCTTCACGGCGCTATCAGGCGAGGGCGATCACCTCACCTCCGGCATCATCCTGGCGCCGAGCCTCGACTACATGGACCGCGCCTATCTCGACGCGCGGGCCCAGGGCTGGAGCCGTGAGCCCGTCGTCGAGATGCTGATCCCCTCGACGCTCGACGACACGCTGGCCCCCGCCGGCAAGCATGTCGCGAGCCTGTTCTGCCAGCATGTCGCACCAAGGCTTCCCGATGGAAAGTCGTGGGACGACCATCGCGAAGAGGTCGCCGATCTCATGATCGCGACGGTGGACAAGTACGCGCCGGGTTTTGCGGCGAGCGTGCTCGGCCGTCAGATCCTGTCCCCGCTCGATCTCGAACGGCAATTCGGTCTGCTCGGAGGCGACATCTTCCACGGCGCGCTGACGCTGAACCAGCTGTTCTCGGCGCGGCCGATGCTGGGCCACGCCGATTATCGCGGGCCGTTGAGGGGCCTCTACCATTGCGGCTCCGGCGCCCATCCCGGCGGCGGCGTCACCGGGGCCCCCGGCCACAACGCGGCCCAGGTGATCCTGCGGGATCACCGGTCGCTGTTCGGAAGCCGTGGATAGGATTGTGGATGGGCTGTGGACAGGCCTGTCGAATGGTCTGTGGGCCGGGCAGAGGATACCCGGACAAGACCGTCGGGGCGATCCAGGGGATAGTCGGTGGACAATCGTAGGGACAATTGCGGGAAAACGGGTGGATAGGGGGCCCGGCAAGCAGGCGGACAAGCTGTGAAGATCCCGTCAAAAACGACCTCGCCCACCAGGGGAATCCCCTGGCGGGCGGTGATCAGGAACAGCCTCTAAAGAAAAATAGCCCCCGCTGGGAAATGCAGGCGGAAATTACTTCAAGGAGCTGCTAATCGAACTGAACTTCTCGTTCATGCTGGTGCCCAGGCTGTTCACCACGGTAATGATCGCCAGGGCGATACCCGCGGCAATCAGACCGTACTCGATCGCCGTTGCACCGGACTCGTCCGACCAGAACTTCTGAATCATGCTCTTCAAGACTCGCCTCCGTTTCAATTCCAAGCTGTATTGGCTTGCTTCGACATCCGAAAATTTACGGGAGACACGCTACAGGCGGGTTAATCTGCGAACCGCAAGTTGTCCGGAAAATTGACACCAAAAGTTCCAAAAATTGAGCTCAACGGAACCCTGAATGCAGCCTTCCCCCACCCATCGCGCCAGCTTTTCGATCGGCAGCGAAACCGACGCCAGGCGCGTCGTCGACGTGCTCACCGAGGTGTTCTTCGAGGGCGATGCAGCGGTCGCCGCCTTCGAGCGGCCGGACGGACAATGGGACGTCACGCTTCATTTCGCTGAGGCGCCGGACCCGGCATGGCTGCGCGAACTCGTTGCAACTTCAGCAGGAAATGAGATCGCCGCGACGCTTCTCTTCGACACGATCGAGGCCAAGGACTGGGTCAAGGCCAGCCTGGAGGATCTCGTCCCGGTCCCGGCCGGGCGCTTCGTCGTGCACGGCAGCCATGACCGTGACCGTGTGGCGCCGAACAAGCTCGCCATCGAGATCGAGGCGGCGCTCGCCTTCGGCACCGGTCACCACGGCACGACGCGCGGCTGTTTACTTCTGCTTGACCATGCCCTGAAGAGTTCCCGGCCGCGCAACGTGCTCGACCTCGGTGCCGGGACCGGCGTGCTGGCGATCGCAGCCGCGAAGGCGTTGCACCGCGCAGTGCTTGCCTCCGACATCGATCCGCCCTCGGTGCGGGTGGCGGCTGAGAACGCCTCGCTCAATGAAGTTGGCAACCATGTGCGGGTGATCCGCGCCACCGGCTTTGCGGCGCCGGATTTTGCGCGCGCCGGCCCGTTCGACCTGGTGCTCGCCAACATCCTCGCCAACCCGCTGCGGCAATTGGCGAGCCCGATGGCGCGGCACCTCGCGCCCGGCGCCCGCGTTATCCTCTCCGGCCTGCTGACGCACCAGGCCCCCGCGGTGATCGCCGCCTACCGTGCGCGCGGCCTTGTGCCGGTGAAGCATCTGCGGATCGAGGGATGGAGCAGTTTGTTGCTGAGGAAGATGGGTTAAGCGAGGTGCCGTAGGGGGGCAAAGCGACTTGTCCGCCGTAGCTCGAAGAGCGAAGGCGGAAGCGTGCCCACCATAACGATCGATAATCGGGGAAGATGGTGGGCACGGCGCAAGAGCGCCTTTGCCCACCCTACGAAATCCCGATGCCGCCCTACTCCGCCGGCTTCTCGTCGCGGTGTATCGCGCGATCGTCCTGCAAGGTGCGCCGCGCGCGGCGCTCGGCGAAACGGTCGATCATCTGGCTGATCAGGCCGCGCGGCTTCTTCGGTGCTGCCGCAGTCGGGGCGCCGCGCACCGGCGGCGAAATCTTCTCAAACGTGAATGCTGGCATCGTGTGTCCCCTCGCCGTTGAGATGAACCACCTGCTCGAATTTCCCTGTTATCCGGACGAAGCGCAACTGCCGCATCCTTTACTCCACTCAATTCGAATGGAACTATTTCAAGCACAGTCCATGCCAGATGCGACGCAAATGCGTCTAGATTGCGGACTGATCCCCATGATCCTAAAGTGATCCACCATGTTCGAAGCACACTTCCAGACATTCGAGGAGCCGGAGGCCGGCGTCGCATTGACGTCGCGGCTGGCCGCACTTCGCGAAGAGCTCGCCCGCCGCAAGCTGACCGGCTTCGTCGTTCCGCGCGCCGACCAGCAGCAGAACGAATATGTGCCGCCATCGGAAGAGCGGCTCGCCTGGCTGACCGGCTTTACGGGCTCGGCCGGAATGGCGGTGGTGCTGCCGCATGAGGCTGCGGTGTTCGTCGATGGCCGCTACACGCTTCAGGCCGCCAAGCAGGTCGATGCCAAGGCCTGGGCGGTGGAATCACTGATCGATCCGCCGCCGGAGAGCTGGGTGTCGGCGCATCTGAAGGCCGGCGATCGCCTCGGATTCGACCCGTGGCTGCACACTTTTTCGGCAGCCGAACGCCTATCCGCCGCCTGCACCAAGGCCGGCGCCGAGCTGGTCGCCGTCGACTATAATCCGATCGACGCAGTCTGGCAGGACCGGCCGCAGCCACCGCTCGCCCCCGTCGCCGTTCACAGCCTCCAGCATGCCGGTGTCACTGAAGCGGAGAAGCTGACGCAGATCAGGGGCGAGATCGCCAAGCTCGGCACGGATGCGCTGGTGCTGTCGGACAGCCACGCGGTGGCCTGGACCTTCAACATCCGCGGCGCCGACGTCGCCCACACCCCGCTGCCGCTGTCCTACGCGCTGGTGCCGAAGGACGGCCGTCCCACCATCTTCATCGACCACCGCAAACTCTCCAACTTGACGCGCGACCATCTCGAGCAGTCCGCCGACGTGCGCGAACCGGACGCCATGGCGCCGACGTTGATGGCGCTCGCCAAAAGCGGTGCGGCGATCGCGCTCGACAACGCCACCGCCGCCGACACACTCAGCCGGCTGATCGCCGGCGCCGGCGGCAAGCCGGTGCGCGGCAGCGATCCGGTTGCACTGCTCAAAGCGGTCAAGAACGCGACCGAGATCAAGGGCACCAAAACGGCCCATGTGCGCGACGCCGCAGCGCTGGCGCGCTTCCTCGCATGGATCGATCGCGAGGCGCCAAGCGGCAAGCTCACCGAGATCGACGCGGTCGAGGCGCTGGAAACCTTCCGCCGCGACACCGGCGCGCTGAAGGACGTGTCGTTCCCGACCATCTCCGGCACAGGCCCGAACGGCGCCATCGTGCATTACCGCGTCACCCGCAAGAGCAACCGGCGGATCGCGCCCGGCGATCTCCTGCTGATCGATTCCGGCGCGCAATATGAGGACGGCACCACCGACGTCACGCGCACCATGGCGGTCGGTGAGCCCACCGGCGAGATGCGCGACCGCTTCACCCGCGTGCTGCGCGGCCATATCGCGATTGCGCGCGCCATCTTTCCGGACGGCACCACGGGCGCGCAACTCGACACGCTGGCGCGGCAATATCTCTGGTCCGCCGGCCTTGATTTCGAGCACGGCACCGGCCACGGCGTCGGCAGCTATCTCTCGGTCCACGAAGGACCGGCGCGGATCTCGAAGCTCGGCACCACGCCGCTGAAGCGCGGCATGATCCTCTCCAACGAGCCCGGCTACTACAAGACCGACGGCTTCGGCATCCGCATCGAGAACCTCGAGCTGGTGGTCGCGGCCGACATCGAGGGCGCCGAGAAGCCGATGAACGCGTTCGAGACGCTGACCTTGGCGCCGATCGACCGCCGGCTGATCGATGTGGCGATGCTCAGCCGCGACGAGCTCGATTGGCTGAATGCGTATCATGCGCGCGTGAAGGCCGAGGTGCGGCCGGCGCTGGACGAGGCGACGAAGGCCTGGCTCGATCAGGCGACGGCGGAGCTGAAGCTCTAAATCCGTCATAAGACTGCCTGCGTAGGGTGGGCAAAACATCCGCTGCCGCTCGAAGAGCGGAGGCGGATGCGTGCCCACCATCCATCTCCGCGTGATGGCAGCAATGGTGGGCACGCCGCGCAAAGAGCGCGTCTTTGCCTACCCTACAAGCCTGCGACTTGACGCCTTGCGCATAGCCGTATGCCGAAATGGCCGTATTCGCTCACAATGCGATGCGGCTAGTGTTCGGCGATGCACGGCATGATCAGCAAGCCGCCGGGAGCGGCCAGCAACATAGCGACATCGCGCGTGGTGTTGCTGCTGCTGGTCGTGATGACCGGGATCGCGCCGATCTCGCTCTACATCCTGGTTCCGGCGCTGCCGGTGCTGGCGACGAATTTCGGCAGCGACATCTCGATCGCGCAGATGACGGTGTCGCTCTACATGGTCGGCATCGCGCTGTCGCAGCTGATCATGGGGCCGCTGTCGGACCGGTTCGGACGGCGGCCGGTGCTGCTCGGAGGCTTGGCGCTGATGGTGGCGGCCAGCGTCGCCTGCATCTTCGCGCAAGACCTGCCGCAGCTGATCGCCGCACGTTTCTTCCAGGCGCTGGGCGGCGCCGCCGGCATGGTGGTGAGCCGCGCCATCATCCGCGACATCTACGAGCGGGACCGCGTCGCCTCGATGATCAGCCTCGTGATCGCGGCGCTGATGATCGGGCAGATGGTCTCGCCGCTCACCGGCGGCCTGATCGAGACTGCGTTCGGCTGGCGGGCGATCTTCTACGCCATCACCGTTGCCGCGATCATCGTCGCCATCGGTATCGCCTTCGCGCTGCCCGAGACGCGCCGCACCCGCGCCGCCGGCAGCGGCTTCCGCGGCGACGTCGGCATGCTGATCCGCAACCGTGCCTTCGTCGGCTACGTGATGTGCCAGGTGTTGGCGTCCCAGATCATCTTCACCTTCGCAGGCGGGGGCCCCTACGTCGTGGTGACGCAGATGGGCCGCAGCAGCGCCGAATACGGCGCGTGGTTCGCGACAACCGGCTTTGCGTTTCTCGTCGGCAATCTGCTCTGCGTGCGCTTTGCGCCGCGGCACTCGCTGGAGAAGCTGATCTGGTTCGGGCTCGCCCTGCAGCTCTGCGGCAGTGTTGCGAACCTGCTGTGGAGCTTGATCGGCTGGAATGAAGCCCCCGCCTGGCTGTTCGGCACGCAGATGATCGTGATGGCCGGAAATGCCTTCGTGATGGCGAACTCCGCCGCCGGCGCGATCAGCATCCGCCCGGAGGCGGCCGGCACCGCCTCAGGCGCGATGGGCTTCCTCCAGCAAGGCGTTGGCGCGCTGATGTCGCAATTCGGCGCCTATCTCGGCGGCCACTCCGCAACCACGCTGCCCCTCACCTCCGCGGTCCTCGCGATCTCGCTGCTCTGCGCCTGCGTGATGATCTTCGTCGTGCCGCGGCGGGAGGTGGTGGTGAGCGAGGCGCTGATCGAGCAGGCGGAGGAGGAAGAGAGCGGGATGATGTAGCCGTCGCTATGCACGACGGCGTCACTACACGTTCGGCGTCATCCCCCGCGACCCGGCTACGCCAAGGCTTCGCCGGGGTTGAGGTCCAGGGTCACCGAAGCTTTAGCGTAGGCGGCAGGCGGGGGATCCAGGAGACGCTGCGGGGATATGGAGAGGCCACGGCGTACTGGATCGCCCGCCCCAGTGCGCAATTGCGCACAAGGCGGGCGATGACGGCGGAGTGGGTGGCGCCAGCGTGCCCCCTCACTCCCCGATCAGCTTCAGCCACTCGTCCTCGGTCAGCACCTTGACGCCGTGCTTGTTGGCCTCCGCCAGCTTCGAGCCCGCGCCGGGGCCGGCGACGACGAGATCGGTCTTCTTCGACACCGAGCCCGACACCTTGGCCCCGAGCCGCTCAGCTGTCGCCTTGGCTTCATCCCGCGTCATCTTCTCCAGCGATCCCGTGAACACGACCGTCTTGCCGGCGACGGCCGAATTGCTCTTCGGCTTCTCGGCATCGACGATCTCGACCTCCTTGGTCAGCCGCTCGACGATGCCACGGTTGTGGCTCTCGCCGAAATAATCGGCGATGCTCTTGATCACGGTGTCGCCGATCTGGTCGAGCGCATCCATGTCCGCGATTGCCTCCTCGTCGCCCTTGGCGACCTTGAGGCAGGCGTCGTGGAAGCCGTCCCACGAGCCGTAGCCGCGCGCCAGCGCCAGCGCCGTGGTCTCGCCGACATGGCGCATGCCGAGCGCATAGATGAAGCGCTCCAGCGCGATCTTGCGCCGGCTCTCGATGGCGCCGAACAGGTTGCGCACCGAGGTCACGCCGTAGCCCTCGACCTCCTCGAGCTTGAGCTTCGCGTTGCGCTTCTCCAGCGTGAAGATGTCGGCGGGCTCCTTCACCCACCCCTCGTCGAAGAAGTACTGGAGCTGCTTCTCGCCAAGACCGTCGATGTCGAAGGCCCGCCGCGACACGAACAGCTTGAGATGCTCGATCTTCTGATAGGGACAGGCGAACTCGCCGGTGCAGCGGGCGCGCGAGCCCTCCTCGCCCGTCGCCGTCTCCTCGCGCACGACGTCGGTGTGCAGCGGACACGGGCACTTCTTCGGGAAGTGGAATTCCCTGGCGGTCTTCGGCCGCTTGTCGAGGACGACATCGACCACCTGCGGGATCACGTCGCCGGCGCGCTGGATCACGACGGTGTCGCCGATCCTGATGTCGCGCCCCTCGCGCAGCACCTCGCCCTTGTTGCCGATACCCTTGATGTAGTCCTCATTGTGCAGCGTCACGTTCTGCACGATGACGCCGCCGACGCCGACCGGCTCGAGCTTGCCGACCGGCGTGAACGAGCCGGTGCGGCCGACCTGGATCTCGATGTCGCGCAGCACCGTCATGGCGCGCTCGGCCGGGAATTTGTGCGCGATGGCCCAGCGCGGCGCGTCGGAAACAAAACCCAAACGCTCTTGCCATGCTAAGCGGTCTACTTTGTAGACTACTCCGTCAATATCGTAATCCAGTTTAGCGCGCCGCTCTTCGATGTTGTGATAGAACTTCAGCAAATCGCTGATCGAATGACAACGCTTTGTCAGTGGATTGATTTTAAAGCCACATCCTTCGAACCAATGCAGCATATCGACCTGAGTGCTCTCTGGCACAAAGCTCATTGCCCCCCAAGCATATGCAAAAAAGCCCAAGGGTCTCGAAGCAGTAATCGACGGGTCCTTTTGTCGGAGAGAGCCAGCTGCAGAATTTCGAGGATTTGCAAATACCGTTTCCCCCGCGGCCTTCTGCCGCTCGTTCAGCTTCAGGAAGGCCTTCTTCGTCATATAGACCTCGCCCCGCACCTCACAAACTTTCGGAACGTTCCGGCCTTTTAGTTTTTCGGGGACATCCTTGAGCGTCCGAATGTTTGCGGTGACATCCTCACCTTCGAAACCATCCCCCCGGGTCGCAGCCTTGACAAGCTCTCCGCCTTCGTAGCGAAGGGACATCGACAAGCCGTCGATCTTCGGCTCCGCACTGAAGTCTATATGGTCATCATTCAGTCTCAAAAATCGAACAATGCGTCCTACGAAGTCGCGAACGTCGTCTTCAAAAAAGGCGTTCTCAAGCGAAAGCATTGGAACCGTGTGCCGCACCTTTCCGAAGGCGCGCGATGGCCTAGCACCAACGGTTGCAGGAGACGTCTGTAAATCGGGACGCATTAGCAGAAGAAGCTGCGCGATTGCTTTCAGAGCATCGTATTCTGCATCCTGATAATCAGTCTTAAGCGTCGTGTTATACTGACTGTCCAAGATGGCCTTGAAAGCAAGAAGACCTTCGTAGGCATTATGAAGACCTGCAATGGTCACAGAAGACAATTGCTTACGCCATTTCTCCGGAGAATCCGAAGTTACACTTGACGCAATTTGATCATGAAATGAAACGTACAGGTTATCGAGCGTCCCTCTCGGAAGCTTTGACAAAGCCTTCTTCAGGGTTTCTCTTTTGAATTGCTTGATGAACCTTGAAAAATCATGAGCCAGCTCATCTGCCTCAGTCGCCTTATCCTTTGGCAAGGCAGAACCGTCTTCAAAAAGGAGGCTTTCGTCAGGTTGAGATAGCTTGCTTTTCTTCATCCGGCGAAAATAGCATCGAAGTCACAAATTAAAAGACGACACACATTCCAATTTCCATCTCAGGCGGTGGATTTGGCGCGCTTAGCTGGGATTTTGATGCCAACGCTGGCGGCCTAGCCAACTAAGCCGTCGCTGCCTTGAGCAGCCGTTCCGCCGCCGCCCTGGCCTCGGCCGTGATCTCCGCGCCCGCGAGCATGCGCGCGATCTCCTCGCGGCGGTGGTCGGCGGCGAGCGCATTGACGCGGGTGGCGACGCGCTTGCCCTTGTCGAGGGCGTCCTTGGAGATGAGAAGGTGCAGGTCGGCACGGGCGGCGACCTGCGGGGCGTGGGTCACGGCCATCACCTGGACCTTGCCGGCAAGCCGCGCCAGGCGCCCGCCGATGGCGTCGGCGACCGCACCGCCCACGCCGGTGTCGATCTCGTCGAACACCAGGGTCGGCGCCGAACCGCGGTCGGACAGCACGACCTTGAGCGCCAAAAGGAAGCGCGACAGCTCGCCGCCGGAGGCGACCTTCATCAAGGGACCCGGCTTGGTGCCCGGATTGGTCTGCACCCAGAACTCGACGCGATCGAAGCCTTGCGGACCCGGCGCGGCCTCGTCGGTCTCGACCTGGGTCATGAACCTGGCGCGTTCGAGCTTGAGCGGCGCGAGCTCGGCATTGACCGCCTTGTTGAGCTTCTCCGCCGATTTCTGCCGCGCCAGCGACAGCTTCTTGGCGGCGGCGGCATAGCGGCTATCTGCCTCGATTGCGGCCTGCTCCAGCTTCTTGAGCCGCGAAGCGCCGGCATCGATCAGGACGACATCGGCGGCATATTTGGCGGCCAGCGCGGCGAGGCCATCGACCGGCGTCGAATATTTGCGAGACGCCGCACGCAAAGCAAAAAGCCGCTCCTCGATGCGTTCAAGCTCGGCCGGATCGAAATCGGTTGCGGCCAGCGCCGCCAGGAGATGCTGATCGGCTTCCTCCAGCGCGTTGATGGCGGCATCGATCGCCTTCACCGCAGGCTCGACCAGCGCCGGCGAGTTGACGCCCCGACGCTCCAGCCGGCGCACCGCCGCCGACAGCGCGGCGACCGGCGAATGATTGCCGCCGACCGCCTCCTGCGCCTCGCGCAGGTCCGAGGCGATCTTCTCGCCCTGCATCATGGTGGTGCGGCGCGAGGCCAGCGCGGTCTCCTCACCGTCCTTGGGCGCAAGCTGCTTCAGCTCGTCGGAGGCGTGGCGCAGATAATCGGCCTCGCGTGCAGCATGCTCCATGGCGGCGCGATGCTCCTCCAGCGCGGTGTTCGCGGTGCGGCGCTCGTCCCAGAGCGCTTCGACCGCCGCGACGTCCTTTTCGAGGCCGGCAAAGGCGTCGAGCAGGCGGCGGTGGGTGGCGGCATCGACCAGCGCGCGCTCGTCGTGCTGGCCGTGAATCTCGACCAGGGCGGCGCCGACCGCCTTCAGCGTCTGCACGCTGATCGACTGGTCGTTGATGAAGGCGCGGGTGCGGCCGTCGGCGAGCTGCACGCGGCGAAGAATCATCTCGCAAGACTGTTCAACACTCGTGCCGTCGAGGCCGTTCTCGGCCAGAATCCTGGTCGCAGGGTGATTCTTCGGGACATCGAACACGGCGGTGACCTGCCCCTGCTCCGCACCGTGGCGCACGAGGCCGGCGTCGCCGCGGCCGCCGAGCGCCAGTGCAAAGGCATCGAGCAGGATGGATTTGCCCGCACCGGTTTCGCCGGTCAAAACCGCGAGTCCGGTGGCGAATTCGATATCGAGCCGTTCGATCAGGACGATGTCGCGGATCGACAGACGCGCCAGCATGGAACCAAATTTCCTAGCCGAGACCCATCTTCTTGAAGGTCCGGCTGATCCAGGACCCTTGATTCTCGCTCGGTTCGAGACCGCCGGATTTTACAAGATTATAGGCGTCCTTGTACCAGCGGCTGTCAGGAAAATTGTGCCCAAGCACGGCCGCCGCGGTCTGCGCCTCGCCGACGATGCCGATCGCCATATAGGCTTCGGTGAGCCGGAACAGCGCCTCCTCGACATGGCGGGTGGTCTGGTACTGCGTGACGACGGCCTTGTAACGGTTGATCGCGGCCGTGTAGTCGCGCTTCTGAGCGTAGTAGCGGCCGACATTCATTTCCTTGCCGGCGAGCTGGTCGCGCGCACCCTCGATCTTGGCCTTGGCGGAGGTCGCATATTCCGAGTTCGGATATTTGCGCACCACCTCTTCCAGCGCGGCGATCGCCTTTTCGGTGCGGGCTTGGTCGCGGCTGATGTCGGGAATCTGGTCGTAATGGGAGGCGGCAATCAGGTATTGCGCATAGGCCGCGTCCGGGCTGCCGGGATGCAGCGTGACATAGCGGGTGGCGGCGCCGATGCAGCCGTCATAGTCGCCGCCCTGATAGGACGCATAGGCCGACATCAGCAGCGATTTGCGGGCCCAGTCGGAATAAGGATGCTGGCGGTCGACCTCTTCGAACTTCTTGGTCGCCGCCTTCATGTCCTTCTTCTCGTTCATGAGGTACAGGCCCTCATTGTAGATCTTGTCGGCGGGCTCCTCGACGAAGGTGTCGTCCTTGGCGGTGAACTTGTCCCAGAGCGCCCCCGTGCCGCAACCGGCGAGCGGCAGCGCGAGCATGATGAAGGTGACGGCCTGAAGCAGCCTACGGGCTCGCGACGAGACCGAGAAATATCCGCGCGTCATACGCTGTGCCGACATGAGTTTAAGCCCTGACGCCCTGTGATGCGGTGTCCGCCGGCCCACGAACCCCGTCATGGGCGCGAAATGTAACCGTGGTGCCTGCCATGCGACCACGCCGATGTATCCGAAAAACGATCGTTCACCGGATAGGCACGCATTTCGCCCGGATTAAGGCGAACGTGCCGCAATGCTAGCCGATCATGGTTACCAGGAGTTTCCCGGGGAAGCCGCCAACCGAACGCCAAGGGCGACAGGTCTCTTCAGGACACATCCGGTCCGAATGCCGCGGCGATCCGGCCACCGACGATGCCGCGACCGACTTCGCCCACGGGACGCGTGGTGCGGCGGGCCGCCTCACCCTCGACCACCCGCCAGGCGGTCCGGTCGGCGAGCAGCGCGGTCAGGACTGCATGGTTGAGCTTGTGGCCGCCACGCACCGAGCGATAGGCGCCAAGCAGCGGCAGACCGGCCAGCGAGAGGTCACCGATCACATCCAGCACCTTGTGGCGGGCGCATTCATCGGCGTAGCGCAGGCCCTCGGTATTGAGCAGCCGCTCGTCGTCGAACACGACGGTGTTGTCGAACGAGGCGCCGAGGGCATAGCCCGCGCTCCAGAGCCGCGCGACATCGCACATCAGGCCAAAAGTCCGGGCCCGGCCGACTTCGCGGCGGAAACCTTCCGGGTTGAGGTCGAAGGCGTAAGCCTGCTGGCCGATGACGGGATTGGTGAAGTCGATCTCGACCTCGACGCGGAACCCGCTGGCGTGGGGCCTGATCTCGCCGAAGGACTCGCCGATCTTGACCGAGATCGGCTTCAAAACCTGAATGAAGCGGCGCTGCGCCGGCTGGGTGACGATGCCGGCCTGGTCGATTGCCGCGACGAAGGCCGCAGCGCTGCCGTCCATGATCGGGACTTCGGGACCATCGATCTCGATGGTGGCGTTGTCGACCCCCATGCCCCGGAGCGCGGCAAGCACGTGCTCGGCAGTGGATACCAGCGGGCCATCGTGGTCGCCGAGGACAGTGGCAAAGTCGGTCGCGATCACCTGCTCGGCAGTCGCCTGGACTTCGCGGTCACTTCCCTCGAGCCCGGTGCGGACAAAAATAAAACCCGCGTCGACAGGCGCAGGCCCAAGCGTGAGAGTGACGGGAAGACCGGAATGAACGCCCACGCCTGCCACAGAGGCTTGCGCACGAAGCGTTGTTTGCCGGCTAAATTTCATCAGGAACCCGCCCCACTACGACCCACTGCGACTTATACGAGATCCACCTGGCCGGTCAGTGCCGACATTCCCGCGAATCCGTATCCCCAAGTCACGGCAAACCATAGTTGCTGCCTCAAACAGCGCCAACTCACGCTTTTTTACCGATTGTTACCCCAAACCTGCCGTATTCGCGCCAAGGCTTAACCAAATTGCGCCGAGGTCGGAGGCCGCTACCGGTAATTTTACTGAAGCACCGAATGTGTAATTAATGATTTAAAATCAGTTGCTTGGCGGCGCAATCCGGGCATGCACGGGAGCAAAGGAAAGGTCCCGGCAAGCTTCTCGCCGGGACCTTTTTTTCGTCTGCCTTATTGTAACAATCCTCAGGTCGCCTGGCGCCGCAGGAAGGCCGGGATATCAAGATGGTCGTCGCCCTGTGGCGCCGGAGCAACAGGTGCAGGGCGGCCATGCATGTCCAGGCCCTGCGGCGCGGAACGGCGGGCATACTCCGATACCGGCTCGCTGGACGCGATCTGCTGCGCCACGGTCTTCTGCGGCCGGCGCTCAGGCAGCGGCGGCATGGCCGGACCGGCGGTACGGGCCGCAACCGGCGGCTCACTTTCCTCCTCGCGACGGCCGAGGCCGACATTGGCGAGGCGCTGCAGCAGCGACAGGCGGGTCTTCTGCGGGGTCTCTTCCTCGACCTCGCCGCGGGCCTGACGAATCTCAGCCTGGGCCGGCATCGGCAGCTCCTCAATGCGCGGCATCCGCGGCGCACGGACCGGCGGACGTTCGGCCTGCGGCGGAATGAAGTTTTCAGGCGTCATCGGCTCCTGCATCGCGACCGGGGTCATGTCCGGCTCCGGAAACAGGGTCGGCTTCTGCGCGATCGGTCGCACGGTGACGTCGCCATAGGTCTGCGGCGCGGGCGGCTGCGGAGCTTCAGCAACGGCAGCGGCGATCGCGGCGAGCGCAGCACGCTCGACGTTCGGACGGGGCGCGGCAGCAGCCGGAGCGGCCGGGGTCTGGGCTTCCAGCTTCTGGGCGCGTTCGGCCAGACGCTGGTTGTCGGCACGGAGCCGCGCGGTCAGGTCGGCGAGGCGGCTCTCGGCCGCGGCGGCCGGTGCGGCGGCCTGCTGCACCTGCGGCGCCGGGTTCGCGACGGGAGCGGAGGTCGCCTGGCTGTTGCGGGCGATCGCGGCCTGCTCGATGCCGGTGGCAACCACCGAGACGCGGATCAGGCCGTCGAGCGCCTCGTCGAAGGTCGCACCGACGATGATGTTGGCGTCCTGGTCGACTTCCTCGCGGATGCGGGTCGCGGCCTCGTCGACCTCGAACAGCGTGAGGTCCTTGCCGCCGGTGATGGAGATGAGGAGACCCTTGGCACCCTTCATCGAGCTGTCGTCGATCAGCGGGTTGGCGATCGCGGCTTCCGCGGCGGTCAACGCACGCTTGTCGCCGGAGGCTTCGCCGGTGCCCATCATCGCCTTGCCCATTTCCCTCATCACCGCTCTCACGTCGGCGAAGTCGAGGTTGATCAGGCCTTCCTTGACCATCAGGTCGGTGATGCAGGCGACGCCCGAGTAGAGCACCTGGTCGGCCATCGCGAAGGCATCGGCGAAGGTGGTCTTCTCGTTGGCGACCCGGAACAGGTTCTGGTTCGGGATGATCAGGAGCGTATCGACGACCTTGTGCAGCTCGTTGATGCCGGCTTCGGCGGTGCGCATGCGGCGGCCGCCTTCGAAGTGGAACGGCTTGGTCACGACGCCGACGGTGAGGATGCCCATGTCGCGCGCGGTCTTGGCGATCACGGGCGCAGCGCCGGTGCCGGTGCCGCCGCCCATGCCGGCGGTGACGAACACCATGTTGGCGCCCGAGAGATGGTCGCGCAGCTCGTCGATCACCTCTTCCGCCGCCGCCGCGCCGACGTTTGGCTGCGAGCCAGCACCGAGGCCCTGCGTGACCGCCGTGCCCATCTGCACGATGCGCTGCGCCTTCGACATCGTCAGCGCCTGCGCGTCGGTGTTGGCGACCACGAAGTCGACGCCCTGCAGGCCCGCCGTGATCATGTTGTTGACGGCGTTGCCACCGGCGCCGCCGACGCCGAACACGGTGATCCGGGGCTTCAGTTCGTGAATATCAGGAACATTGATGCTGATGGTCATGGTTGCCTCTCGATCACGCGCGCGTGGGTTCGCCCCGGCCGGCGGCCGCGGGAGTTGGTGAAAATCGAAGATTGCGGGAAGCAGTCATCAGAAGCCCTCGCGTAGCCATCGTCCGACCTTTCCGAAATATCCGCCGGTCCCTGTCTTGACCTGCTGCCGCGTATGCCGCGGTTCGACATGTTCGAGGTGAACATATTGCGGGTAGACGAGAAGTCCGGTCGGCACCGCGAACGCGGCGTTCTTCGCCTCGTTGGGCAGCCGGCCAAAACCGAGCGGACGGCCGACCCGCACGGGACGGCCGAGAATCTGGGTGCCGAGCTCGACGAGACCGGTCAGCTGCGAGGCTCCGCCCGAAAGCACGACGCGGCCGTTGGGCTCTGAGGCGAAGGGCGAATCCTTCAGCTTGTCCCGAACCATTTCGAAGACTTCCTCGGCACGGTGCTTGACGATGTTCGCGATGGTGGCGCGGGAAACGATCTGCGGCAGATCCTGCTCGTCACCGGCTGTCGGCACAGACATCAGCTCACGCGAGTCCGATCCGCCGGTGATGACGGTGCCGTATAAGGTCTTGATTCGCTCGGCATCGGCAATGGTCGCCGAGAGTCCGCGCGCAAGATCCATCGTGATATGTTGCCCGCCGACCGCAAAACCCGCCGCATGCACGAAACGCCCGCCTGAATAGACGGCGATCGTGGTGGTGCCGGCGCCCATCTCGACGACGGCGGCGCCGAGATCGGCCTCGTCGTCGGTCAGCACCGACAGGCCGGCGACATAGGGGCTCGCCGCCATGGCTTCGACATTGATGTGGCAGCGCTCCACCGCCAGCATCAGGTTCCGCGCCACGGTGGCGTCGCAGGTGACGACGTTCATGTCGACGCCGAACTGGTGAGCGACCATGCCGCGGGGATCGCGGATGCCCTTGACGCCGTCGAGCGTGTAGCCGACCGGCAGCGCGTGCAGCACGGTGCGGCCTTCGCCGGTGGCGTGGCGCATGCCGGTGGAGGTGACGCGGCTGACATCGGCCGGCGTCACGGCGCCGCCGCGGATGTCGGCGGCGGCCTCGACCAGCTGACCGGCCGGCCGGCCGCCGGAGACCGACAGCAGCACCGACTCGACCCGCACCTTGGCCATCTTCTCCGCAAGCCCGACGGCCTGGCGCACCGCCTGCTCGCATTCGCCGAGATCGATCACGGCGCCGGCCTTCATGCCGCGCGCCTGGATCTGGCTGTAGCCGACCAGCTCCACCGCGTGGGTCCGGCCGCGCAGCGCATCGCTCGGCGGCGACGGCTTCAGCCGTGCGATCATGCAGGCGATCTTGCTGGTGCCGATGTCGAGGCAGGCCACGAGGCCGCCGCGCTTGTGCGGCATCGGGCGCGTCTTCGGCGTCTGGGTGCGATCGAGACCGGTCATGCGGAATCCCCGGCCTTCTTTTTCTTCTTGTCCTTGAACTGCTCCTCGCGCGCCTTGGCGGCGTCCTCGGAGAGCTGCACCACCAGGCGATCGGGCAGGCGCATGTCGACGGCGACGATATCGCGGGAGAACAGCCTGTCTTCCTTGTCGAGCCTGGATAGCATCGCAAGCGCGTTGCCGACGTCCTGCTCCGGCAGGCGGATGTCGAGGCCGTCCTTGAGCCTCAGGTTCCAGCGCCGCTCGCCGACGAAGATCGCGGCTTTGGTGATCGAATTGACCTGCGGATAGCGCGCCAGGAGCGCCAGGAAATCGCGCGCCTGCGTCTCGGCGCCCTTGCCGACCACCAGCGGCAGCGTCAGGAAGCGGCGCGAGACATAGGGCTCGAGCACAGCGCCGTCGTCGGCGATGACGGAGAGACGGCCGGCCTCCTGCCACAGCGCGAACGCCTTGCGCTCGGTGAGCTCGATCATGAGCTGGCCCGGATAGAGCTTCAGCACGGTCGCATCCGCAATCCAGGGGTTGGCCTTGAGCTTGTCGCGCACCGCGTCGGCGTCGAGGAACAGCAGCGAGGAGCGGCCGCTGACGCCGCCGATCGCAAGGATCTCGTCCTGGGTCAGCTGCTTGCGGCCGTTGATCACGACGGAGGTGATGCGGAAGCCGGCGGAATTGGCCAGCGCATTGCGGGCATCGCTGACCGCAGTGATGAAATCCTGCAGATGGCCGCCCTTGACGATGCCGAAGCCGCAGCTGCCGATCAAGAGCAGCACGGTCATGCCGAGGCCGACCCGGCGCGGCAGATAGCGCTCGACCAGCGCGACCGCGCGCGGCGGCGGCTCGCGCTCGACGACGGCCCGGGCTTTGACTTTGGCTTTGGCCTTGTCCTTGGCGGCGGCGCGCGCCTCGGCGTGCCTGTCCTGCATCCACTCGCGCAAAAGCACGACCGCTCCGATAGCGGCCGCCTTCAGGTCAGCTTGGGGCCTCAGCGATCTGAAAAGCGATCGGGTGAGGCTTCCTGCTCCATCCATTGCACGAGCTCGTCAACAGTTTGCCCGCGACATCGCGCGGATCCTGGCGAACATGACGTCTCGGACGTGCCGGGCCGGGTGCTGGTCTTCAGCAGAAGAAAACCTCTCCCCTTCAAAGCGTTCGCTGCAGGTGACATCACCCGCCACAGCTCACGCGCCGGCAGCCAAAGCGCCATATGCGCCGCCAGCGTTAACCTTCGGATGTCCTGGTAAACAAAAGGTAAAGTTCGTTAACGCGGGACGCTTTTTGCCCAGCCCTGTGAGGCATTTATGCCGCGATGTCCGGCATTTTACCGGATTTGGGCCCCAAAACGGGCCGTTTCGCCCGCCCGGCCGTTAACCAGTCCTAATTATTTCCGCACGCCCCGCCCGGCGAGCTCGACCAGCCCGTGCAGGAAATCGACGAACGCGATGCCCTCGGCCTTCAGCGCCTTGGGGTAGAGCGAGGACTTGGTCAGCCCGGGCAGCGTGTTGGTCTCGAGATAGACGAGGCCCCTTTCCGAGACGATGAAATCCGATCGGGAATAGCCGGTGCAGGACATCGCCCGGTGCGCCAGCATCGCCTGCGTCTTCAGCGCGGCGGTGATCTCGGGGGCGAAGCGGCCGGGGCAGATCTCCTGGGTCGACTTCAACAGATATTTCGCGGCGTAATCGAAATTGCCCTCGCCTGGAATGATCTCGATCGGCGGCAGCGCGATGATCGAGCCATCGGCGCGCTCCAGCACGCCGCAGGTCGCCTCGACGCCGGCGATGTAGGGCTCGATCACGTATTCTTCGTGCTTCGCCGCGTTGCGGACGGCGACGAGGTCCTGCTTGGCGTTGACGAAGATCAGGCCGTAGCTCGACCCGTCGCGCGCAGGCTTTGCGATCAGCCGGCCGTATTCGGCGAAGGCCTCCTCGATGTCACCAAGCGCAACGCTCGCCGGCGGCGTCACGCCGCCGAGCGCGGCGAAGCGCTTGGCCGCGATCTTGTCGAAGGCGAGATGCGAGGACGCCGAGCCCGAGCCTGTGAACGGCACGCCGCGCGCCTCGCACATCACCTGCAATTCGCCGTTCTCGGCCCGCCCGCCATGCAGGCCGAGCACCAGCACGCGGTCTTCCGCCCTGGCCTGGTCGAGCGCCTGTGCGAGCGGAATGCCCGATGTGCCCGGCTTGAACTCGTCCTCGAACGGGCGGGCATGTTCGAGCAGTTGCTTCGACTGCACGACGTGCACCCTGTCCTCGACGTCCCACCACCACAGATCGGCCTCGGGCAACGCCTGATGCAACGCCTGGGCCGAGGCGACCGAAACCAGACGCTCGCGATTGGAGCCGCCGAAGAGGATGGTGATGCGCATGTTCTCAATTACCTATCTGCTTCGTCATTCCGGGATGCGCCGTAAGGCGCAGGCCCGGAATCCATACTCCCGATCGTGGTTATGGATTCTCCGATGCGCAATTGCGCATCGTAGCTCTCGCTTCGCGAGCCCCGGAATGACGGTGGTCATGAAACCCCGATCCGCTTGATTTCCCAGTGTAGCTCAATTCCGGAATTCGCCTTCACCCGTTCGCGCACGGTCTCGCCCAGCGTCTCGATGTCGCGCGCGGTGGCATCGCCCGTGTTGATCAGGAAGTTGCAGTGCATCTCCGAGACCTGCGCGCCGCCGACGCGCAGGCCGCGGCAGCCGGCGGCATCGACCAGCTTCCAGGCGGAGTGGCCCGGCGGGTTCTTGAAGGTCGAGCCGCCGGTCTTCTCGCGGATCGGCTGCGCGGTCTCGCGATGCGTTTGCACCTCCGCCATGCGTGCGCGGATCGCCTCCGCATCGCTGATCTCGCCGCGAAACCGCGCGGAGGTGAAGATGATGGAGGGATCGACGCCGCTGTTGCGGTAAACGAATTTCATGTCGGCGTTGGAGAAGACATGCTTGGTGCCGTCGCGCCCGACGCCCCTCGCCTCGATCAGCACGTCCTTGGTCTCGCCGCCATTGGCGCCGGCATTCATGCGCAGCGCGCCGCCGATGGTGCCGGGAATGCCGAAGTAGAATTCGAGCCCGCCGATATTGGCGGATGCCGCCACTTCCGCCACGCGCTTGTCGAGCGCAGCCGTGCCTGCGGTGACGATGTCGCCACTCGCGGTGGCCTCGCCGAAGGTGCGCGGCGCAAGGCGGATCACCACGCCGGCAATGCCGCCGTCGCGCACGATGAGGTTGGAGCCGACGCCGATGACATAGACGGGAATGTCGGCGGCAAGATGCGCGAGGAAGTAAGCGAGATCGTCC
Source organism: Bradyrhizobium sp. SZCCT0231 (assembly GCF_018130245.1). GTDB lineage: Bacteria > Pseudomonadota > Alphaproteobacteria > Rhizobiales > Xanthobacteraceae > Bradyrhizobium > Bradyrhizobium japonicum_F. Next base: position 89,064 of record NZ_JAFCKP010000011.1, on the reverse strand, counting down.
TCGTCCGCCGGCGTGAACAGCACCTGCGCCGGACCGCCGACGCGAAACCAGGTGAGCTCGGCCAGCGACTGGTTCGCCAGCAGCCGGCCGCGCAGCTCCGGCATCGCGGCTTTGAGAGCGGGGGTGATGTCGGGGAAGCTCACCACCTCACCCCAGCGCCTTCAATTCGCCAGGCAGCGCATACGCCCATTGCGTGATGTTGCCGGCCCCCAGGCACACGACGAGATCGCCTGGTTTCGCCAATCCCTTGACGATGCCGGCGAGCTCCGTGGCGGCCGGCAGCGGGATCACCTCGCGGTGACCGTGGGCGCGCAGGCCGGCGACGAAATGATCGCGGTCGATGCCTTCGATCGGCGCTTCGCCCGCTGCATAGACGTCGGCGACAACAACCGCATCCGCATCGTTGAAGCAGGTGCAGAATTCCTCGAACAGCGATTGCAGGCGGGTGTAGCGATGCGGCTGCACCACGGCGATCACCTTGCCGGTGTAGGAATCGCGCGCCGCTTTCAGCACCGCCGCGATCTCAACGGGGTGATGGCCGTAATCGTCGATCACGGTGACGCCGTTCCATTCGCCGGTCTTGGTGAAGCGGCGCTTGACGCCGCCGAAGCCTGCGATGGCACTGCGAATCTTGTCGTCGGAAACGCCGAGCGCGTGCGCGACCGCAATTGCGGCCGTCGCATTGGAGGCGTTGTGCCGGCCCGGCATCGGCAGCGCGAGGTCGGCGATCTCATGCGTGGTGCCCGTCTTGCGGTCGCGGATCACGACCTTGAACTTCGAGCCGCCACCGCCCGCGGTGAGATCGACCAGGCGCGCATCGGCCTGCGGATTCTCGCCGTAAGTGATGATGCGGCGGTCCTCGATCCTGCCGACGAGGCTCTGCACCACGGGATGATCGATGCACATCACGGCAAAGCCGTAGAACGGCAGATTCTCGACGAAGTGACGGAACGCGTCCTGCACGGCCTCGAAGGTCTTGAAGTGGTCGAGATGCTCGGGGTCGACATTGGTGACGATCGCGACGTCGGTCGGCAGCTTCAGGAACGTCCCGTCGCTCTCGTCGGCCTCCACCACCATCCAGTCGCCGGCGCCGAGACGCGCGTTCGAGCCATAGGCGTTGATGATGCCGCCGTTGATCACGGTCGGATCGAGCCCGCCGGCATCGAGCAGCGTTGCGACCATCGTCGTCGTCGTGGTCTTGCCGTGCGTGCCGGCGATGGCGACGCAGCTCTTCAGGCGCATCAGCTCGGCCAGCATCTCGGCGCGGCGCACCACGGGAATGCGTTTCTCGCGCGCCGCCATCAATTCCGGATTGTCGCGCTTGATCGCGGAGGACACGACCACGACCTCGGCGCCGTCGATATTCTCGGCCTTGTGGCCGACCGAGACTTTCGCGCCCTTCTTGCGCAGACGGTCGAGATTGTAATTATCGGCGGCGTCCGAGCCCTGCACGGCATAGCCGAGATTGACCAGCACCTCGGCGATGCCGCTCATGCCGATCCCGCCGATCCCGACGAAGTGGATGGGTCCGATCTCGCGCGGCAGTCTCATGGCTGTATCTCTGTCTAGTCCGGCTGCGGCCGCGGCATTACCCCCGTCGTGGCCGGCCAGCGGCGAATCTCCTCCACTTCATGCAAGACCGGACGGATCGGGACAAGCCCGGTACGGCCTCCAAACGAGGTAATTTCCCGGTTGGATGCCCCATTTTGGCCCGTTTCGCGGATCGCGAGGCTCGCACTCGGATCACGGGGACCATGTCGCCGCTGCGGTCAGAGGGAGCCGGTTCGCGCGGCCGCCTCATCCTGGAGATCGAGCACGCGAAGATAGTTGCGCAGGCGATTGGCCTCGAGTGCGCCAAGGAGCTTGTTCTGATGATACGGCAACAAGAGATCGGCGAGCGGCGCGCTCCAGGGCGCGTCCAGATCGAAGATCACGCCGAGCCCGAATACGGCCGGGATCTCGGCAAAGCCGATCTCGCGGCCGCCCCTGAGCGCGTCGGCCAGAAAGTCGTCGATCGCCGTCATCACGCCGTTGCGCGCACCGCCGGAGACCTCGGCAAACGCGAACTGGCCCATGCCGCGAAAGCCTCGCCCATCGACCAGGGCTGCCTGACCGGGAACCGCACCGGCGTCAAAGCTGTAGGCATGGCGATACTCGGGTGGAATTCGCTGGGGCGCATAGTAGAAATCGCGCCGACCACACGGCCAGCCGATGTCGTGCACAAAGACCAGAAGCGGCTTGCCGGCGCGACGGCTGATCGCATCGATGTGGCCGAGCTCGTTGTAGACCGTGTACCAGTTGTGATCGCCATCGACGACCCAGGCATCGGCCTCGTCGACATCGGCGAACGCCTCCAGGCTCGTTTTTGCGAGATGGCGAACGTCCGGGCTGGTCTTCAGCCACTCCATGAATTCGCGCTTCGGCGCGGGATCGATGGCGGTGAGTCGTCCGCCGCGCCCACGACAATGCGCGGCAAGGAAAGGCGACATGCCGCCGTATTCCGAGCCGATCTCGACGATCTCTCGTGCATCCGCCAGCGCGAGCGCCTCGAGGATAAGGTCGGAGAACTCCGAGAGGGAATGAATCAGCAGGCCTGCCACGGGCAAATCCTCCGCCTTGTCAAGGGAGTAAACAGGCGCGATCGGCCCGGCCGCGCGCGACCATCGAGCCGAAAGAGCCGTCCGCAATCTTGTACGGCGCGGACGCTAAATTCCGGCGGTTTTCACCACGAGGTCCGCGAGCCTCTCGGCCGCGTCAAGCCGCCCTGCCCCCTTCGCAGCCGCGGCCATGGCGGCGAGGCGCGCGGGCTCGGCGGCCAGACCGGAGATTTCGGCGGCGAGACGATCGGAGGTGAACTCGGTCTGCGGGATGCGGATCGCGCCGTCGACCTTGGCCAGCACGCCGGCATTGGCGAACTGGTCCTGGTCGATCGAGCCGGGCAGCGGCACCAGGATGGAGGGCCGGCCGATCGCCGCGAGCTCGGCGACGGTGCCGGCGCCGGAGCGCGACACCACGAGATGGTTGGAGGCGAGCCGCGCCGGCAGATCCGTGAAGAACGGCGCGAGCTCGAACTTGATCTTGAGCTTGTCGTAGACCGCGCGCACGCGGCTCATGTCCTCTTCGCGCACCTGCTGGGTGAGGATGAGACGGCTCCACAGCGCAGGCTCGAGCCGCTCGATCGCGCCCGGCACGATATCGGCCATGATGCGCGCGCCCTGGCTGCCGCCGACGACGAGCAGGCGCAGCGGGCCGTTCACCTCGGGCGCAGCATATTTCACCGCAGCGGCTGCGAGGATCGCCGGACGCATCGGCGTGCCGACGGTCGTGGTCTTGCCTGCCAGCGCCGGATCGCGATCGAGCACGCCGGGCAAGGACGTCGCGATGGCGCGCACGCGGCTCGACAGGAACCGGTTGGCACGGCCGAGCACGGCGTTGGCGTCGTGGATGATGCTGGGCACGCCGGCGAATTTCGCCGCGACCAGCGGCGGCAGCGTCGGATAGCCGCCGAAGCCGACGACGGCGACGGGCCTCAACCGCTTGATCAGCGCGTAGGCCGACAGCGTGCCGGCGGCGAGCGTGAGGCCGGCATAGGCAAGCTGAAACGGATTGCGGCCGCGCGCGGTCTCGCTTCTGACGACGTCGATCATGTCCTTGCTGAACAGCCCGCTATAGCGCAGCGCGCGCTCGTCGGTGACGAGACGGACGCGAAAGCCGCGCCGGATCAATTCGACCCCGAGCGCCTCGGCCGGGAACAGATGGCCGCCGGTGCCGCCCGCGGCGAGAAGAATCAGGGGGGACGTGTCCATGGCAAATAGTCTTACAAGGACTTTTTCGTCATTGCGAGCCGGCTACACGGTGCACGTGCCCCGGGCGCAGCGCAGCACGCCGCATCTTGCGGCGTGGTGCGCTGCTGAACCGGGGCCCATGGCTGCCGCATTTCTGGGTCCCGGCTCTGCGCTCCGCTTCGCTGCGCTGGTCCGGGACACGATCCCTGTTAGGCATAACTCCGCATCGCTTCGGCGTGACCGCTCGCTTCGACCTCGGTGCGCGGGCGCAGCCGCGTCAGGGCCAGCATCATGCCGACGCCATAGGCCAGCGACACGATCGAGGACCCGCCATAGGAGACGAACGGCAGCGTCATGCCCTTGGCGGGGATGAGCTGCAGGTTCACCGACATGTTGATCGCTGCCTGCACGCCGAACAGGATCGCGAGCCCAGAGGCCGCGAAGCGCGAGAACATGTCCTCATTGGCATAGGCACGCGACAGCGTGCGGATGACGACGAAAGCGAACAGCGCCAGCATGGCAAGGCACAGGATGATGCCGAACTCTTCGGCGGCGACCGCGAACACGAAGTCGGTGTGGCTGTCCGGCAGGCTGCGTTTTGCGATGCCCTCGCCCGGACCGAGCCCGAGCCAGCCGCCGTTGTAGAAGGCCTCCATGGCGGTATCGACCTGGAAGGTGTCGCCCGAGGCCGGGTTCATGAAGCGCTTGATGCGCCCCGCCACGTGCGGGACGAACAGATAGGCGCTGAACAGGCCGGCAGCGGCCGCACCGGCCAGGCCGAACACCCAGATCATGCGCATGCCTGCGATGAAGAACAGCGAGCCCCACACCATCAGGATCAGCATGGTCTGGCCGAAATCCGGCTCCATCACCAGCAGAGCGACCAGCATCATGAGCAGCACCAGCGCCATCGAAGTCGCCGGCATCTCCGGCCGCTTGGTCGATTCCGCGAACAGCCAGGCGGCGATGACGACGAAGGACGGCTTGGCGATCTCGGAGGCCTGGATGTTGACTCCGAGCAGCGTGATCCAGCGCCGCGAACCCTTCACCTCGGGGCCGATCGCGAGCGTCACCACGATCAGGATGATGCTGATGGTGAAGATGATCAGCGCCGAGCGGCGGATTGCGCGCGGCGACAGGAAGGACACCCCGATCAGCACGATGCAGGACGGCACCAGGAACAGCACGTGGCGGCCGAAGAAATGGAAGGGATCAAGCCCGATGCGGGTCGCAACCGGCGGGCTCGCGGCCAGCGACAGGATCACGCCGGTCAGCATCAAGGCCAGGATGGCGCCCATCAGCGGCTTGTCGACGGTCCACCACCACTCGGAAAAGGGGGTGCGTTCTTCACGGGAGAGCATGGGCGGCCGCTTTCGGACAGAGGTCCGTCCATTGGTCGCCGAGGTTGGTTACCGGGGGGTTAATGAAGTAGATGAAGTTGTGAACAGTCTCGTGCCCCGGACGCAGCGCAGCGCGCCGCCTCTTCGCGGCGCTGCAGAGCCGGGGCCCATATCGCGGCAGTGTATCGTGTAGCGGCCTGGGTCCCGGCTCTGCGGAGCGTCACTTCGTGCCGCACCGCGTCCGGGACACGAGAGCCCTATTCGTAGTTGATCGCAACGTCCCCCGCGCGCTGATCGCGCTTGTAGATCTGATCTGGCCCGGGAATGAACCCGATCCTGACCGCGCGCTCGCTGCTCCAGGCGACGACAACGTCAAGGCGCCCGCGCACGCTGAAAAAGGTCGGCGTGCTCTCAGGCGAGAACGTCCGGCCGCGCGCCACGATGCTGGCCTGCGTGCTGTCGGGCACCGTCGCACCGCATGATTTCCAGACCACGACAACCAGCTTGCTGCCGCTAGGCGAGGCGAATGCGCGCTGGCTAACGACGCGGCACGCACCGAAGCCACTCATGAGATTGTCGACGACAACAACGAAGCCAAAACCCGCGGCGACTGGAACAGCAAGAGCAGCGACGACAATTCCGATCCAGCGTCGCCGCGACATAACTCACACCACCGGCTTCACACCCGGCAGCGCCTGCACCAGTTCGCGGAACTTCGCGCCGCGGATTTCGAAATTGCGGTACTGGTCGAACGATGCGCAGGCCGGCGACAGCAGCACGACGGCGTCGGTGAGGCCCGAGGCTTCCGCATCGCGCGCGGCGTGCTCGACGGCGACGTCCAGCGTCTGGCTGATCTCGTGCGGCACTTGCCCCAGCGTCCCAGAAAACTCCTGCGCGGCCTCGCCGATCAGATAGGCTTTTCGGATGCGCGGGAAATAGCCGGTCAGGCTTGTGATGCCACCCGCCTTCGGCTTGCCGCCGGCAATCCAGTAGATATCTGCGAACGACGACAGCGCATGCGCCGTGGCGTCCGCATTGGTGCCCTTGGAATCGTTGACGAACAGCACGTTGCCGCGCCGGCCGACCTGCTCCATGCGATGCGCGAGGCCCGGAAAGCTGCGCAGGCCGTTCTGCAGCACGTCCTGGCTGATGCCCATCGCGAGCGCGGCGGCGGCCGCGCAGGCTGCGTTCTGCGCATTGTGCAAGCCGCGCAGCGACCCGATGCCGCCGAGCGCGGCGACCTCGCTGCGGGCGCCGCCGGAGGCGCGCACGATGGTGCCGTGCTCGACATAAATGCCTGACGCGAGCGGGTTCTTGACGGAGATGCGCACCGCGTTCTTGCCGGCACGGTCGAGCCGGTCGGCGATGTCGCGGCAATAGCCGTCATCGACGCCGACAATCGCAGTGCCGCCGGCCTGCACACCGGCAACGAGGCGCTCCTTCACCGCGGCGTAGTGCCCGATGGTGCCGTGGCGGTCGATATGGTCCTCGCTGACATTCAGCAAAATGCCGACGGAGGGATCGAGCGATGGCGTGAGGTCGATCTGGTAGGACGACATCTCGATGACGTGAACGCGGCCCATGCGCGGCGGCTCCAGCGACAGGATCGCTGTGCCGATATTGCCGCCCATCTGGGTGTCGTAGCCGGCGACCCTGGTCAGATGCGCGATCAGCGCCGTCGTGGTCGACTTGCCGTTGGTGCCGGTGATGGCGACGAACGGCGCATCCGGCGCGTGTCGGCGCCGCTCGCGGCAGAACAGCTCGATGTCGCCGATCACCTCACAGCCGGCCTCGCGCGCTTTCAGCACGCTCCAGTGCGGCACCGGATGGGTCAGCGGCACGCCGGGCGCGAGCACGAGCGCTGCGAAATTCGCCCAGGAGACGTTGCGCAAGTCGGCGGTGATGAAGCCGGCCTGCGCGGCCTTGGCGACATTCTCGGCATTGTCGTCGGCGGCGACCACCTCGGCACCGCCCGCCTTCAAGGCATCGCAGGAGGCGAGCCCCGAGCCGCCGAGGCCAAACACCGCGACCGTCTTGCCGGCGAAGGATGTGACCGGGATCATCGCGTACCCGTCAGCGCAGCTTCAGCGTCGAGAGGCCGGCGAGCGCCAGCATCACCGAGATGATCCAGAACCGGATCACGATCTGCGGCTCGGTCCAGCCGAGCTGCTCGAAATGGTGATGGATCGGCGCCATGCGGAAGATGCGTTTGCCGGTGAGCTTGAATGACACCACCTGCACGATGACGGAGACCGCCTCCAACACGAACAGGCCGCCGATCACCGCGAGCACGATCTCGTGCTTCACCGCGACCGCGATGGCGCCCAGCATGCCGCCGAGCGCGAGCGAGCCCGTGTCGCCCATGAAGATCGAGGCCGGCGGCGCGTTGAACCAGAGGAAGCCGAGACCGGCCCCCAGCAGCGCGCCGCAGAGCACCGCGAGCTCGCCGGTACCCGCGACATATTTGATCTGGAGATATTCGGCGAACACGGCGTTGCCGGCGAGATAGGCGATCATCGCAAAGCTCGCGGTCGCGATCATCACGGGAACGATGGCGAGGCCGTCGAGACCGTCGGTGAGGTTCACCGCGTTGCCGGAGCCGACGATGACGAAGGCGCCGAAGATGACGAAGAACCAGCCGAAATGCAGCACCGTGTCCTTCAGGAACGGAACCGTCAGCGCGGTCGAGGCGGGATCGCGGTTCAGCCGCACCAACGCGTAGCAGGCGACCAGCGCAATCACCGCCTCGATCAGTAGGCGAAGCTTGCTGCCAAATCCGGTCGTGGTCTGCTTGGTCACCTTGAGGTAATCGTCATAGAAGCCGACGAAGCCGAAGCCGAGCGTCACCGCGAGCACGATCCAGACATAGGGGTTGAGCGGATTGGCCCACAGAACGGTGCCGACCGTGAGCCCGGACAGGATCATCAGCCCGCCCATGGTGGGCGTGCCCTTCTTGGCGAGATGCGATTGCGGACCGTCGGTGCGGATCGGCTGGCCCTTGCCCTGGCGGATGCGTAAGTGATCGATGATCCAGGGCCCGAACAGGAACACGAACAGCGCGCCGGTCACGACGGCGCCGCCGGTGCGGAAGGTGATGTAGCGGAAGACGTTCAGGAAGGTGCGAAACGCACCGAAGCCCGGAAATGTGTTGGAGAGCTCGATCAGCCAGTAAAACATTCAGACGGTCCTATGGCGCCTTTGCGCACGCTGCCTTTGCACACGCAGCTTTGGCCTTGTTCCTGGCCTTTGTTTTGGCCTCAATGTGCCTCACGCGCATTCGCTGGTCTTCATCATCGGGTCGGGCGCGACCTCGGGGGAAACGGACGGCTTCCGCCGCAAAGGATGGGATTCGGGAACAGCGCCTTCCAAGCAGTTTACGCCTTTGCCTGCAAGGCGGCCACCAGGCCCGGCACAAACTTGTTGACCCAGAACATCTTCTTGCTGCCCTTGACAACCACGACGTCGCCTGCCTTCAGCAGGCTCGCGACCTCGCTCGGCTTCAGCGTGGCGGGATCATCGTGCCAGCCGAGGCCCTTGCCCGATGGCAGCACGTCGAAGAGGTGGCGCATCAGGGGGCCGACGCAGTAGACCCCGTCGATGCCGTCGAGATGCCTGGCGAGGCCGGTGTGATAGTCTGGCGCATCATCGCCCAGCTCGAGCATGTCGCCGAGCACCGCGATACGCCGGCCGCCGGTCACGTGGCGCGCCTGCAGGCTTTGCAGCGCAGCAGCAACGCTGGCCGGATTGCCGTTGAAGCTGTCGTCGATCACGGTGACGCCGCCGATCGCCTGCTCGACGCCGCGTCCGGTCATGATGCCGACCCGGTCGAGCTTGATCGCGAGGGTCGCGACGTCGAGATGCGCAGCATGAACGGAGGCGAGCGCGGCCAGCGCATTGTGCACCCGGTGCGGCGCGCCAGGGGTGAGGCTGAAGGCGATCTCCTTCTTGCCGATCGCGGCCACGATCTGCCAGCTCTCGCCGTGGGGCGCGTGCGCGACCTCGTGCACCTCGGCATGCTCGCCGCCGAAGCGCACGACCTTGCCTTTCCATTCCGGCGCCTTGATCCCGGCGGGCAGCACCAGCACCCCGTCCTCGGGCAGGCCGAGCGCGATCGACACCTTCTCGCGCCTGATGGCGTCGAGCGAGCCGAGCTTTTCCAGATGCACCGGCTGGACGTTGACGACGAGCGCGACGGTCGGCCGCGTGAGTTCGCTGAGCCGCGCGATCTCGCCTTGCTGGTTCATGCCCATCTCGACGACCCAGAGGCTCGCGTTCGGCTTCGCGTTGCACAGCGTCAGCGGCACGCCCCAGAAATTGTTGAAGCTCGAGGGGCTCGCATAGGCGTTCGGATAGGCGGCGAGGAATTCCTTGGTGCTGGTCTTGCCGGCGCTGCCGGTGAGGCCGATCACCGGCCCATTGAAGCGCGTGCGTGCGGCGCGCGCGAGTCCCCAGAGGCCGTCGATCAGCGTGTCCTTGACGACGATCTGGGGAATGCGGATGCCCGCGATCTCATGCGGCACGATCATCGCGACCGCGCCCGAAGCCGCCGCCTTGTCGGCGAACTCCCAGCCGTCGCGCGCGCTGGCGAAGGCCGAGACGAAGCCGCCGCTCGGCGTGCCGCTGAGCGCGACGAACAGGCTGCCCGGCTTCACCAGGCGGCTGTCCTGGGTGACGAAATCGATTGGCGTATCCGGGAACGATCCGGCAACGCCAAGCGCACGCGCGACCTCGGCAACCGTCCATAGTGGCGCGCTCATGCAACCCTCGACGCTAGTGCGGCGGCAACCGCCTCGTGATCACTGAAAGGCAGCACCTCGCCGCCGACGATCTGTCCGGTCTCATGCCCCTTGCCGGCGATGAGCAGCGCATCGCCGTCTTCCAGCTCCTCGATCGCCGCGCGGATCGCAGCGGCGCGGTCGCCGATCTCGCGGGCGCCCTTCGCGGTGGCGAGGATCGCGGCGCGGATCGCTTCCGGCTTCTCGCTGCGCGGATTGTCGTCGGTGACGATGACGCCGTCGGCATTCTCGGCCGCGATCTCGCCCATGATCGGACGCTTGCCGGCATCGCGGTCGCCGCCGGCGCCGAACACGACGACCAGCCTGCGCTTGGCATAAGGCCGCAGCGCCTGTAGCGCTTTCGCCAGCGCATCGGGCTTGTGCGCGTAGTCGACGAAGATCGGCGCGCCGTTGCGCTCGCCGACGCGCTCGAGCCGGCCCTTGGCGCCTTCGAGATGTTCGAGGCTTGCGAACACGTTTGCAGCGTCGCTGCCGGTGCCGATGGCAAGGCCGGCCGATACCAGCGCGTTCTCGATCTGGAATTCGCCGACCAGCGGCAGCCGGATCGCGTAACCCTTGCCGCGATGTTCGACCGCGAGCTTTTGCGAGAAGCCTTCGACCACGGCCTCCGTGAGGCGGATGCCCTCGCCTGCTCCATCGCCGTTGCGGCCCACCGCCATGACGCGCAGGCCGCGCGACTTCGCCGCATCGATTGCTTCCGCCGAGCAGTCATGATCGGCCGAGATCACTGCGGCGCCGCCCGGCGGCACCAGCTCGCGGAACAGGCGGAGCTTGGCCGCGAGATAATGTGCAACGGTCGGATGGTAATCCATATGGTCGCGCGAGAGATTGGTGAAGCCGCCAGCCGAGATGCGCACGCCGTCGAGGCGATACTGGTCGAGCCCGTGCGAGGAGGCCTCGAAGGCGAGATGCGTGACGCCTTCGCGCGCGATCTCATCGAGCTGCCGGTGCAGCGCGATCGGATCCGGCGTCGTCAGCGAGCCATAGACGGTGCGCCTTTGCGAAACGAGACCGATGGTGCCGATGCTGGCGGACGCATGCCCCAGCCGCTCCCAGATCTGGCGCGTGAAGGCGGCGACCGAGGTCTTGCCGCTGGTCCCGGTGACCGCGGCGATCGTCGCGGGCTGCGCCGGGAAGAATCTTGCCGCGGCCAGCGCCAGCGCGCGGCGCGGATTGGCAACCGCGATGAACGGCACGTTGCAGATCGCCGGCGCATGGTCGCCGACGACCGCCACCGCGCCCGCGCCAACCGCAGCATCGATGAAGCGGGCGCCGTCGGTCTTGCTGCCTGACAGCGCAAAGAAGAGATCGCCCGGCTTGACCACGCGGCTGTCGAGCGCAACGCCGCTGACGTCGAGCGCCGCAACGGCGGGCTCGATCGCGGCATCATTGCCCAGAACATCCTGACCCAAGAGGTCGCGCAGCTTCATGGTCTTCCAGTCGACATGCCCTGCCGGAAAGCCGAATCCCCAAGGAAATCCCGACTCAGCACCGGCGATGGCCCACCCGGTTGATTACTGGGTTGTCCTGGATGCTGCAAGAATAAGGCGCTCGGACGGCGGCAGGTCGAACCGTGGCTCGACGCCCAGAAGCGGCGCGATCCGCTCGATCACCTTGCCGCCGGTCGGCACCGCGTTCCAGCCCGAGGTGATGAAACCCTTCGTCTCGGGTATCGCCTGAGGCTCATCCAGCATGATCAGGATCTGATATTTCGGATCGTCGCAGGGCATGATGGCGGTGAAGGAGTTGAGCACGCGCTTCTTGGCATAGCGGCCGTTGATGACCTTCTCGGACGTTCCGGTCTTGCCGCCGACGTAGTAGCCCTTGACGTCGGCCGTCTTCGCGGTGCCGATCTCGGCGTTGAGCCGCATCAGGAACCGCATCTTGTCGCTGGTCTCGGTCTTGACGACACGCTTGGCCATCGCGGCCGCTTCGGATTCGCTGCGCTTCATGAAGGTCGGCGGAATCAGATAGCCGCCGTTCACCAGCGCGTTGATGCCCATCACCGCCTGCAGCGGTGCCACCGACATGCCCTGGCCGAACGCGATGGTGACCGTGTTCAATTCGCCCCAGCGGCGCGGGATCAGCGGCGCCGCGCTCTCCGGCAATTCGGTGCGCAGCCGCGTCAGCTGGCCCATCTTGGCGAGGAACGCCTTGTGCGCGTCGACGCCCTGGCTGAGCGCGATCCGCGCCGCGCCGATGTTGGAGGAGAAGGTGAACACTTCCTTGGTGTTGATGAAGCGCCCGAGCGGGTGGCTGTCATGGATGGTGAACTTGCCATAATGCAGGTTTCCGCGCGCATCCCACGACGAGTTCAGATTGATCTTGCCGGAATCGAGCGCCATCGCCAGCGTGAACGCCTTGAAGGTCGAGCCCATCTCGTAGACGCCGGTGGTCAGGCGGTTGATGCGGTCGGGGTCGTGCGCTTCCTTCGGATTGTTGGGATCGAAGTCCGGAAGCGAGACCATCGCCACGATCTCGCCGGTCTTGACGTTGGAGACGATGCCGGAGGCGGCCTTGGCGTGGAACTTGTCCTTGGCCTTCAAGAGCTCGTCGCGCAGCGCATGCTCGACGCGCAGATCGACCGAGAGCTCGATCGGCTTTTGCAGCCGGTCGGTGGCAAAGCCGGCGCGATGGAGATCGGCGAGCCCCTGGTTGTCGAGCCACTTCTCGAGGCCGGCGATGCCCTGGTTGTCGATGTTGACGAGCCCGATGAGATGGGCGACCTCGTTGCCGGTCGGATAGACGCGCTTGTTCTCGCGCAGGAAGCCGATGCCGGGAATGCCGAGCTTGTGAATGGCCTGCTGCTGCGCCGGCGTGACCTCGCGCTTGAGCCAGGCGAAGCCCTTGCGCGACTTCAGGCGCTCGCGCACCTCAGCCTCGTCGAGGTCGGGAATGGTCGCGGTCAGCAGCTCGATCGCCTCGTCCTTGTCGATGATGCGGCGCGGCTCGCCGAACAGGCTCGCCGCCTTGACGTCGGTCGCAAGGATCGCGCCGTTGCGGTCGACGATGTCGGGCCGCGCGGTCGCAACCACCTCCTGCGCCGCGGCGCGGCGCGCGCTGTGGGCGTCGGCACCGATCGCAAACATCACGAGCCGCCCGCCGATCAGGGCGTAGACCGAAGCGAAGGCGAGCATCGCGAGGCCGACGCGCGCGCGCGCCTTCGCGGCGCGATCGACGTTGCGCCCGTACAGCAGGCTTCGGATCAGCCGCTGCCGCCAAGGCTCGGTCGACTTTTCGGTTGGTCTTGCAGGCGTCGCCGGGCTCATTGCTTGTCCTCGGGCTGAGATACGGAGCCCGTCACCGTGTCGGGGTCGCTCGCGGCTTCGATGGTCTTGAGCATGGCCCCGATCGGATCGGGCTCGCCCGGCTTGAACATCCGCGGCGGACGCTCCGGCAGGTTCTTCAGCGAATCATATTGCGTGCCGTTGACCGGCTTCAGCGACAGATGCCGGTCGGACAGCCCTTGCAGGCGCAAGGGCGCATCGAGCTTGGCCCATTCGGCGCGCAGCGAGGCGATCGCATCGCGCTGCTCGCGGATCTCCGCATGCAGCCGCAGCACCTTCTCGGTGCGCGCCGTGGAGTCCATCTTGATCCGGTAGACATGGGCCGCCGCGAAGATCAGCGCACCGATGACGAGGAGGTGGATGATGCGCATGCGCTAGCCGCCCCTCATCACGTCGGAGAGTTTCGGCCAGGATGATGCCTCGTCGGTCTCATGTGCCGGCGCCGAGGTGCGCTCGGCGGCGCGCAGCTTTGCCGAGCGCGCGCGCGGATTATGCGCAACTTCGTCTTCGCCGGCGACGACCGGCCGCCGCGTCAGCAGCTGGAAGCTCGGCGGACTTTGCGCGACTTCCGGCAGATGCCGCGAACCGCCGCCGGTCTTGGACCGCTCGGAGAGGAAATTCTTGACGATGCGGTCTTCCAGCGAATGGAACGAGACGACGACGAGGCGGCCGCCGGGCTTGAGCACGCGCTCGGCCGCAACGAGCGCCGTCTGGAGTTCCTCGAGCTCTTCGTTGACGAAGATGCGCAGCGCCTGGAACGTCCGCGTCGCCGGGTGAATGTCGCCGGGCTTCGATCGAACGACCCTGCCGACGAGATCGGCGAGCGCGCGCGTGGTCGTGAACGGGGTTTCCTGCCGGTCCGCCACGATGGCGCGGGCGATGCGGCGCGAATGCCGCTCCTCGCCGAAGAGATAGATGATGTCGGCGAGATCGCCTTCGGAGGCGCGCGCGACGACGTCCGCGGCAGTCGGGCCTGTCTGCCCCATCCGCATGTCGAGCGGACCGTCGAGACGGAAGGAGAAGCCGCGGCCGGCCTGGTCGAGCTGCATCGAGGACACGCCGACATCCATCACGACGCCGTCAACGCCATCGACGCCCTGCGCCGCGCAGACCTCGGCAAGGTTGGAGAAGCGGTCCTCGATCAGCGTCAGCCGGCCCGCGGAGCGTTCGACCAGCTCGGCACCGCCGGCAATCGCGGTGCGGTCGCGATCGATGGCGATGAGTCGGGTTCCCGGCACCTCCAGGATCGCGCGGCTATAGCCGCCGGCACCAAAAGTGGCGTCGACGTAGACGCCGCCCTCCCGCGGGGCCAGATGCGCGATGGCCTCACGGCCAAGAACGGGGATATGCGGAGCCGAGCTCATGCGCGACGCCTGCCGACCGCCCAGCCTGACGTCCAAGCGAGATCGCGGTCGAACAAGCCCATAACGCCTCGAATCATTGCGCGTCGCGGCGGTTCCACGACAAAGCCTCTGTCCTGCATGGTTACCGAGCCTGGTCGTCCCGGGCCACAAACCCAGTGTTCCCAGTGGAATTTGTCGGGCAGCCATGGGATTTCGAGCCAAAATACGCTTTGGCCGCCTCCGGACGCGGGTCGGCTCTTCATCCCTCAGTAACGGCCCTTAGCGTTAAGAAAGCGTTGCTCGGCTCATGACAAGTGGAAAAGGTGACGAGGGGGTGATGCTTCATCCACACACATCACCAAAATGCATCCATTAACCGCGCCGCGCGATTGCGCGCGGTGGAGGGTAAAGGAATAGTAAAGAGAAGGGCTTGCCCCATCTCCGTCCGTTCGAGCTGCTCATGCCCTCCGGTTCGTCCACGCCGTCTGGATCTGATTCGAAGCGTCACCGTGTTCTCCCGGTTCCCAAGACCGTGGCGAGCCTGCGGACGTTCGAGCCCGATTCCTCGATCGTCTCGGACATCATCCCCTCGCCCAATCATGGCGAGCGCAGCAAGGGACGGCAGCCGGACATGATCGTGCTGCACTACACCGGCATGCCCGATGTCGAGGGCGCGCTGGCGCGCCTCTGCACGGCCGGCACCGAAGTCTCGGCGCATTATGTCGTGCTGGAGGACGGCCGCATCGTGCAATGCGTGCCCGAGGCCAAGCGTGCCTGGCATGCGGGCGTCTCCTCCTGGGCCGGCGAGGACGACATCAACTCCTGCTCGATCGGCATCGAGATCATCAATCGCGGCCATGACTGGGGCTATCCCGAGTTTCCGCTGCGCCAGATCGCCGCCGTGATCGCGCTGTGCCGCGGCATCGTGCTCCGCCGCAAGGTACCTGCGCACCGGGTGCTCGGCCATTCCGACGTCGCGCCCGCGCGCAAGAAGGATCCCGGCGAAAAATTTCCATGGCATTCGCTGGCCAATTCCGGCGTCGGTCACTGGGTGACGCCCGCGCCGATCGTTCGAGGCGAGACCCTGATGCTCGGCACCATCAGCGACGCGGTGCTGAGCATGCAGCAGGCGCTCGCAAGGTACGGCTATGGCGTGCCCCTGAACGGCAAATACGACGCTGCGACGATGGAGGTCGTCACCGCCTTCCAGCGCCATTTCCGTCCGGCACGGCTCGATGGTGTCGCGGATCATTCGACGCTGTCGACATTGCAGGCGCTGCTGGCGAGCTTGCCGGCGGAAGGGACGACGGTGGCGTCGAAATGAGGGCGTAGCCGCGCAGTTCAGTCTCGTGTCCCGGACGCGCGAAGCGCGAGCCGGGACCCATTCGGCGATACGACCCGCTGCGGGATGGGCCCCGGCTCTGCAGCGCACCGCACCGGACGATGCTTCGCATCGCCGGACGCGCTGCGCTGCGTCCGGGGCACGAGAGCCCTACCCCATCTCCCTCACTCGTCGCGCATAGAGCCGCCGCAACGGCTCGAGCTGCGTCGCTTCCGTCGCCGCACGATAGGCCTCGCGCGCCTCCTCCGTCCTGCCGAGCCGCCGCAACAAATCCGCGCGCACGGCGGGCAACAGCTCATAGCCGCGAAGCCCGCCGCGCGCGGTGATCGCATCGACGAGATCGAGCGCTCGTGCCGGCCCATCGACCATCGATACCGCCGCGGCGTGATTGAGCTCGATCACCGGCGAAGGGCTGATACGCAACAGCACCTGGTAGAGCCCCGCAATCTGCGGCCAATCGGTCTCCTCGAAGCTCGGCGCGCGCGCATGCAGCGCCGCGATCGCGGCCTGCACCGCATAGGGCTGCGGCCGGCCCGGCACGCGCAGCGCGTCCTCCACCAGACGCAGGCCCTCGTCGATCTGCGCGCGATCCCACAGCGAGCGGTCCTGCTCTTCGAGCAGCACGATGTCGCCGGCCGGTGTCTCGCGCCCGGCGCGGCGCGCGTCGTGCAGCAGCATCAACGCCAGCAGGCCCTTGATGCCGGCACGATCGGGCATCAGCCGGTCCAGCAGCCGGCCAAGCCGGATGGCCTCGGCTGCAAGATCAGGCCGCATCAGGTCCGTACCATCGGTCGCGACGTAGCCCTCGGTGAAGACGAGATAGATCACGGCGAGCACGCCATCGAGCCGCGGCGCCAGCGCCTCGCGCTCGGGCACCTCATAGGGGATGCCGGCAAGCCGGATCTTCTGCTTGGCGCGGACGAGCCGCTGCGCCATCGCCTCCTCGCCGACGAGGAAGGCGCGTGCGACCTGCGCCGTCGACAGTCCACAGACGGTGCGCAGCGTCAGCGCGACCTGCACCTCGGGCGCGAACGCGGGATGGCAGCAGGTGAAGATCAGCCGCAGCATGTCGTCGTCGAGCGTTGCCGGCGGCTCGTCGGGGCCCAGCGCGTTCAGTTCGAGCTCATGCACCAGCACCTGCTGCTTGCCGCGGAAGACAGCCTGGCGGCGGATGCGGTCGATCGCCTTGTGCTTGGCGACATTGACCAGCCAGGCGCGTGGACTGTCGGGGACCTCACATGCCGGCCAGCGCTCCAGCGCGACGGCAAAAGCATCCTGGAGCGCGTCCTCGGCGAGATCGAAATCGCCGACGAGACGGATCAGCGTGGCCAGCGCCCGCCCCGCCTCGTCACGGAAGATTTTGTCGATCTCGCCAGAGGTCATGCCACGCGATCACTCCCCTCTCGTCATTCCGGGCCTGCGCCTTGCGGCGCATCCCGGAATGGCGAAGGTGAGAGCCGTCACTTCTCATACACCCAGATCGGACGCACCTCGATCGAGCCGATCCGTGCGCTGGGAATCCGCGCCGCGATCCCGATGGCCTCGTTGAGATCCTTCGCCTCGACCAGGTAGTAACCGCCGAGCTGCTCGCGTGTTTCCGCGAACGGACCATCGGTCGTCAGCGTCTTGCCCTCGCGCACACGCACGGTCGTTGCGGTGGTGGTCGGCTGCAGGCGGTCGCCGGCCTTGAAGTTGCCGCTCTGGATGATGGATTGCGTGAAGGCCTGGTATTCGGCCAGCATCTTCTGGCTGGTCGCCGCGTCGTTCTTCGCGTACTCGACCTCGTTCTGGTAGATCATCAGCAGATATTGCATTGCTTCACTCCTGTTGTTCGGCTCGCTCGCCGACATCCAGTCGAACGGGACACGCACCAAACGACATCTTCAGGATAAATTATTTCGGGCGGAGCGTGCGTCGCGATATCGGCTTGACGAAACCGTCACAAATGCCCATGCGTAAGCCGTCAGTCGGCCGGACGGCCGCTCCGGCAGGTGCCGAAAGGCCGCCGGGGAGGAAAGTCCGGGCTCCCTTGACATGCGGTGCCGGATAACGTCCGGCGGGGGTGACCCCAGGGAAAGTGCCACAGAGAACGAACCGCCCGCCTTCGCCCTTCGGGGCTTCGGCGAGGTAAGGGTGAAAAGGTGCGGTAAGAGCGCACCGCGGTTCCGGCAACGGAGCCGGCATGGCAAACCCCACCGGGAGCAAAACCGAATAGGGACGGCGTAGCGGGCTGTTCGTGAAAGCGATAACGCCGCGGGGCGATGTCAGGCCCGCCGTCCGGGTAGGTTGCTCGAGACCATGTGCAAACACGGTCCCAGAGGAATGGCCGTCACGTATCGTTCGCGCAAGCGGACGGTGCCCTACAGAACCCGGCTTACAGGCCGGCTGATGTCTTGCAACGAGGGGCTCGGCGTGGATGCGCTGAGCCCCTCACCATTTAGGCCGAGCGCGTCGCCATTCAAATGGTGTGTCATTCCGGGGCGTGCGCAGCACGAGCCCGGAATCCATCGGCCCGCAGTGTTGGTGGATGAATGGATTCCGGGCTCTCGCTGCGAGAGCCCGGAATGACGGCAAGAGTTACGCCACGATCTCTCGCAACACCGCCATCAGCGCCCTCGATTCAGGCGGCGCGCGTGCTCTTCACCGGCACCGGTGCAAGCGCGCCGGCCTCGCGCCGCAGCTTGCTCACCTCGAAGCCGTGCATGCCGAGCTGCCATTGCAGCCCGACGATGGCGCCCTTGGTCGGTTGCAGCAGCGCGAGGGAGGCGAACAGCGTCACCGGCAGCCACATCGCGAGTTGCAGCCACTCCGGCGGCGCATAGGCGGTCTCGACCGCGAGGATCGCCGGCACCACGAGATGGCCGACCACGACCATCACGAGATAGGCGGGAAAGTCGTCTGCGCGCTGGTGGAACAGCTCCTCGCCGCAATGGTCGCACGCGTCAGCCACTTTCAGGAGACGGCCGAACATGTGCCCTTCCCCGCAATTCGGACACTTGCCGCTGAAACCGCGCCACATCGCCTTTGCCAGAGAGACCGTCGCCATGACCACACCTCTTCCTTTTCGACGATCCATACAATAATATCTTGCATCCATACATTCAAAGGATATGGACCTAAATTGCATGGATTGGACTCCTACAATCTCGGAGCTCTCGGGCCCCCGCTACCAGCGCATCGTCGAGGCCATGGAGGCCGACATTGCCGCAGGGAGGCTGGTGCGCGGTCAGCAATTGCCGACGCAGCGGGCGCTTGCAAAAGCGCTCGGCATCGACCTCACCACGGTGACGCGCGCCTACACCGAAGCGAGGCGCCGCGGCATCTTGGAAGCCCGGGTCGGACAGGGCTCGTTCGTGTCGGAGACCAGCGCGCGCCGCGCCGTCGACCTGCCGCATCCGGTCGCGATCGACCTCTCGATGAACGTGCCGCCGCATCCGCTGGAAGCGCAGCTCGACGAGCGCATCGTCGCCGGAATGGAAGCCCTGCGCGCGCAATCGGGCCTGACGGCGTTCCTGAACTATCAGCCGCCCGGCGGCAGCGCGCATGAGCGCGAGGTCGCGGCGCGCTGGATGCGCGCACGCGTTCCGCACACGCACGTCGACAGGCTCGTGATCTTTCCCGGCACGCAGACGATCCTGTTCAACCTGCTCGCACACCTTGCGCGGCCCGGCGACATCGTGTTGACGGAAGCCCTCACCTTCCCCGGCATCAAGGCCGCCGCGGCACGGCTCGGCGTCAAGCTCGTCGGCGTCGCCATGGATGCCAGCGGCATCCTGCCCGATGCGCTGGCAAAGGCCTGCCGCACGCACCGGCCCAAGGCCGTCTATCTCATTCCTACGCTGCACAATCCGACCACCGCGACGCTTTCCGCCGAGCGGCGCAGCGCGATCGCAAAGATCATTGGCGATGCCGACACGATCCTGATCGAGGACGACGCCTACGGCCTGCTCGACCGCGCGGCTTCGCCGATCGCGAACCTCATTCCGGAGCGGACTTATCTTGCGACCACACTGTCAAAATGCATCGCACCGGCGCTGCGCGTCGCCTACTTGGTGACGCCCGACAGCAGCGCGCAGCGGGACATGCGCACCTCCTTGCAAGCCACCGTACAAATGCCGGCACCACTGATGGTCGCGCTGGTGACGCACTGGATCGAGACCGGCATTGCCGATCGCATCATCACCGCCATCCGCAACGAAGCGGTCGGGCGCCAGCAGCTCGCGCAGCGCGCATTGAAAGGCTTTCAATTCATGGCGAGGCCCGCGGCGCATCATCTATGGCTGCGGCTGCCGGAGGGACGCCCCGACGTCGCGGCGCATCTGCTGCGGAATGGACTCGCGATCGTGGCCGGCGATGCCTTTGCAGTCGACGGGACACCGCCGCACGCGGCGCGCGTCTCGCTCGGGGCGGCACGGAACAGGCCGGAACTGACCGAGGCGCTGCGCATCCTGGTCGGCGCGCTGCACAAGCCCGCCGACACCAGGCAGATCGTCTAGAGCATGATCCGGACCCGAAGGGCCGCGTTAGCGCAAAGTGCGTAGCGGTTTTCCGACAAGATCATGCTCAAACAATAAGTCTCTCATTGATGATGACGACGGTGGCGTGGCCGGACGACCGGTGCAACGGTTGCAGGATAGGCCGCATAGGCCTCGCTCGGCGCTACTGCCTCGCCACGGGCTGCGCGCCCTGCGGGCGTGAGCTGGCCGCCGTTCAGCACATCCCGGTCCGGATGCGCGGCCTGATAGGCCGCAGGCTCGGAAAACTGCGCCTGCGCCATTGTCGGCATCAAGGCCGCCGCCGATAGCAGCGCGACCGCGACGACGATCTTCGTGCGGATCATGATCATGCTCCATCATCTCATCAGGGACGGGGCTCGCTTGCAACGTGTCCCCCAAATTGCTTTACACGCCTCATGTAGGCGCCTGTTCGGCGGACGCCCGCCCCCTGGGGATCACGCTTGCGTGCGGTTTTGAAATTGACCTTCCCGGCCGCATCTGTGCTATGCGCCGGATGGCGATCGACCGTTCGCCGCTAACGACAGGAAATGACAGGTGGAAGCGTCCACTTACGCGCTGCTGCTGTTCGGCGCGCTGGCCGGCGGCTTCGTCTCGGGACTGGCCGGGTTCGGCACGGCGCTGATGGCGCTCGGGATCTGGCTCTACGTTCTGCCGCCCTCGCTCGCGGTCCCCCTGGTGCTGATCTGCTCGGTGATCGCGCAGACCTCGACGCTGCCCTCGATGTGGAAGAGTTTCGATCTCTCGCTGGTCTGGCCGTTCCTGATCGGCGGACTGATCGGCGTGCCGCTCGGAACCATGATGGTCGCCTCGGCGGATCCAAAGGTGTTCAAGCTGAGCGTCGGCGTGCTGATCCTGATTTTTTCCACGGCGCTCTATCTGAACAAGCGGCCGCTCGCCTTCAAATTCGGCGGCCGGATCGCCGACGGCGCCATCGGCTTTGCCGGCGGCATTCTTGGCGGCCTCGCCGGACTCTCGGGGCCGCTGCCGATCCTGTGGGCCAACATCCGCGGCTGGAATAAGCATGAGCGGCGCGGCATCTTCCAGCTCTTTAACTTCACGGTGCTCGCCACCGCGCTGGTGTTGCAGACGGCGTCGGGCCTGGTCGAACTGAAAGTGGTCTGGCTCGCAATGGTCGCGTTTCCGGGCACGCTGATCGGCGCATGGGCCGGCGCGCGCGTCTATCACGCGCTGAACGACAAGCACTTTGGCGATATCGTGCTCGGCTTCTTGTTCCTGTCGGGCCTCACCCTCGTCTGGAACAGCATTGGCGCGCATTAGCCCCACGGCGCCGCAAACTGGCGGGAGCCGTGGGGACGTCACTGTCGCTACGCGGGCGCACGGGCGGGAGGCGCGACCGGCTCAGCTTCCACTGGCTCCGCGGCCTCGTCCTGCGGCAACGGCGCGAAGCGCTTCCTGAACTCGCGGCGCAGCAGCCACAGGCTCAAGCCCGCCTGCAACGTGGTCGTCGCGACCGAGAGGTACCAGACGTACTCCATGCGAAAGCCCGGCCGCGTCGACAGCCAGATCGCCGGCAGGGAGTAGGTGAACACGCGCGTCGCCGAGCTCAGCAGCACCGGCTTGGTGTTGCCGAGGGCCTGGAACATGCTCGAGCACGTGAAGATCAGCCCCTGCGCCACCATGTTGAGCGAGATGATCCGCAAGAACAGGAAGGCGATCGCCATCGTCTCCCGGTCGTTCGAGAATCCGGCAAGCAGCAGCTCGGGCTTCACCTGCGCAAGGATCATGAAGCCGGCCATCACGATCGTGACGATCAAAGCGGCCTTGACGAAAGTTTCCCGCACGCGCCCAGCGTTGGCAGCGCCGACGTTCTGGCCGGCGATCGGCCCGGCCGCCAGCCCGACCGCAAGCGCAGGCATGTTGATCAGGCCGAGCACGCGCTGCCCGATGCCGAAGCCGGCCTGCGCCGCCGCGCCGAAATCGCGCAGCACGTAATAGACCACCGCCATGAAGATGAACATCATCGCGAACTCGCCGCTGGCCGGCAGGCCGACGTCGAGGATGCGCTTCAGATGGCGCGGCTGCGGACGCCACTGCGCCGCGTTGAAGGCGACATAGCGCTCGACCTTGCGGAAATAGGCCAGCAGCATCAGCACGCCGGCGGCGACCGCAATCGAGCTCGCCAGCCCCGCGCCGGCAACGCCGAGCGCGTAGCCCGTGCCCCAGCCCGAGATCAGCACCGGCGCCAGCGCGATATTGATCACGACCGCGAGGACCCGCACCAGCATGGCAGGGCGCACGATGCCGGTCGCGCGCAGCGCGGATGCGATCACCTGCATGACGAATTCCAGCGCGAGCGCCGGCATGAACCACAACAGGTAAGTGGTTCCCGCCTCGATCGTGGCCTGATCCGCAGCAATCGAACGCATATAGAGGCGCGACAGCGCCGCTCCCGCGACCAGGGTCAACAGGCCGAACAGCACCGACAATGCGATCGCCTGGTTGAAGATCAGGTTGGCATCCGGCCGATCCTTGCGTCCGACGGCATGCGCGATCAGCGTCACCGTGCCGACGCCGAGCACCTGCATCAGCCCGTTGATGAGGAAGCCGGCATTGCCGGCCGCGGCGACGCCCGCCACGGCCGCATCGCCCAGGCCCGACACGAAGTACAGGTCGACCAGCTGGCAAATCATGATCGTGACCATGCCGACCATGATTGGAGGAGCCATGGCCAGGATGTGTCTCACGATGGAGCCGTGTGTCAGGTCTTTCATCTCATTCCATCCTCTGGCCACGTGACAGCGGGACGTTCGCCCCGCTGCCGCGCGCCTCATTCCGCTGCCGCGATCTGCCCGAGCTCCACCACCTGGCGCTCGAACAGGCCGCGATAGATGCCGTCCGGCTTGCGCGCGAGCACGGCGTGGGTGCCCTGCTCGACGATCTCGCCGCGGTCGAACACCAGGATTCGGTCGAGGCTCTTCACGGTCGACAGCCGGTGCGCGATCACGATCGACGTGCGACCTTTCATCAGCCGCTCCATCGCCTCTTGGATCAGCGCCTCCGATTCCGAATCGAGGCTCGAGGTCGCCTCGTCCAGGATCAGCACCGGCGCGTCCGCCAGGAACGCGCGCGCCAGCGCCACGCGCTGCCGCTCGCCGCCCGACAGCTTGACGCCGCGCTCACCCACCAGCGTGCCGTAGCCCTTAGGCAGGCGCAGGATGAAGTCGTGCGCATTGGCGAGACGCGCCGCCTGCTCGATCGCCTCGAGGCTGGCGCCGGGCCGGCCATAGGCGATGTTCTCGGCGAGAGTGCGGTGAAACAGGATCGGCTCCTGCTGCACGATCGCGATCTGACTGCGCAGCGATTGCTGCGTAGCGAGCGCGATGTCCTGCCCGTCGATCAGCACGCGGCCGCCGGTGACGTCGTAGAGCCGCTGCACCAGCTTGACGAAAGTGGTCTTGCCGGAGCCGGAGCGGCCGACGAGGCCGACCCGCTCGCCGGCACGGATCTTGACCGACAAGCCGTCATACAGCGGCGCGCGATGGCCGCCATAATGGAACGTGACGTCGTCGAACACGATCTCGCCGCCCTCGATCGCAATCGGCCGCGCGCCGGCCGCATCGGCAATGCCGATCGGCTCGTCATGGATCGCCACCAGTTCGTCCATGTCGTTCACGGCGCGCTGCAGGTTGTTGATGTGCATACCCACGTCGCGCAAATAGGCGTGGATGACGTAATAACTCGTCAGCACATAGGTGACGTCGCCGGGCGAGGCATGGCCCGAGATCCACAGCAGCACCGAACCGCCTATCACCGAGGCGCGCAAGGCCAGCAGCAGCGCGAGCTGCGCCATGGCCGTGTAGTTGTAGCGGAACCAGGTCCGCCGCACGCGCACGCGCCAGCGGTTGACGACGCGGGCGAGCCGCGCATCCTCCCGCGCCTCCGCGCCGAAGGATTTCACCACCGCATTGCATGTCAGCGCGTCCGCCAGCGTGCCGCCGACCTTGGTGTCCCAGGCATTGGAGACGCGCGCCGCCGGCGCGATGTAGCGGGTCGAGAACAGCACGGTGATGGCGACGTAAAAGAGCGCTCCCACCGCGATCACCGCGCCGAGCGACGCCCAGTGCAGGCCGATGAGGACCACAGAACCCATCAGGACCAGCAAGGACGGCGCCAATGCCATCAGGATGGTGTCGTTGAGCAGGTCGAGCGCCCACATGCCGCGCGTGATCTTGCGCACGGTGGAGCCGGCGAAGGAGTTGGCGTGCCAGTCGGTCGAGAAACGCTGCACGCGCATGAACGCGTCCTGCGCCACCTCCGTCATGGTCCTCAGCGTGAACGGCACGATCGCCTGGAGGCCGACTAGCCTGAGCACCACCGAGGCTGCACCGAGCGCCACGATGGCGCCGAGCGCGACCAGCGCCGCGTGGCGCGCATCGGGGTCGGATGAGCCGCGCGTCAACGCATCAATCAATTGTCCGGAGAAAACCGGCATGAACAGGTCGGCGACGGTCGCGCCCAAGAGGCCGCCGGCGACGACCAGCGTACGCGCCGGCTGCTTCAGCCAGTGCCGGAACACGAAGGGCAGCACCACGCGAATCGCGGCGGGCTTTTTTGACAGTGCGGTCATGGCATCATCCGGCCGCTTCGCGCGGGCCGGCTCCATCGGTGGACGCAAGTCGGCCGAAGGCCGCGCCGGCGTCACGTAAGACTGATTTTGAGACTGATTTTGACTTGGGAAGCGAAGCGATCGGGACGCCTGGTCGAAACCTTGGCCCAATCGAAGCTGGCGGAAGTGGCCTCTAACAGGCCGCGTACATACCGAACCAGGAGATCATCGAGCGCGGGCGTACGATCTGCGAATGCGACGAAATCATGCAAATCTCCCCGGTTCGATTGAATGAGGTGCGCTTTATAGATGTGTCGCTCGTGAATTGCAACGGGGCTCGCGCGAGATCACGCACGAGTGTTGCAATTCGGTGCGCGGGCCTTGGCCCGCCATCGCCGCCTCAATCTCCGCTGTCATGCCCCGCGAAGGCGGGGCATCCAGTACGCCGCGGCTTCTCGGTTCTAGCCGCGCTGTCTCGGCGTACTGGATCGCCCGGTCAAGCCGGGCGATGACACCGAGTACATGGCTGGTTCAGTGCGCGTCGCCGCTGGCGCCGAACGGCGAAGCCGGCTTGTTCAGCAGCGCGACTAGCAGGCTGAGACCGAGATAGAACACCGTCAGCATGAGGAACGTGTCGCCAAAACTCATCACCACGGCCTGGCGGTGCACGATCTGGCTGAGCTGCTTCATCGCCATCAGCGCGGAATCGCCGAGCCCCTGGAACTTCTGCATGAACATGGTCAGGGTTTCGGTCGCGGTCGCGTTGCCCCAGGTCACGCGCTCCTGCAGGCGGGTGATGTGCAGGTCGGTGCGGTCGTTGAGCACGGTATTGATGACGGCAAGGCCGACCGCGCCGCCGAGATTGCGCATCAGGTTGAACAGGCCGCTCGCATTCTTCACCCGGTCTGGCGCCAGCGTGCCGAGCGCGATGTTGTTGGTCGGCACCATCGCGAACATCATGCCGATCCCGCGCAGGATCTGCGGCACCAGCAGCTCGTAGAAATCGTAATCGCGGGTGATCCAGGTCATCTGGTAGGAGCCGATCGCGAACACGATGAGGCCGAACGCGATCATGTAGCGCATGTCGAGCTTGGCCATGAGCCGGCCGACCAGCGGTGCGACCAGGAACATGGTGATGCCGGAGACGAACATGGTCTCGCCGATCATCAGCGCACTGTAGCCACGCACTTCGGCGAGATAGCGCGGATAGATGTAGGTCAGGCCGTAGAGGCCGATGCCGATGCAGAATTGCAGCGTGCAACCGACGGCGAAATTACGATCGGAGAAGGTGCGCAAATTGACGATCGGCTCGACCGCCGTGAACACGCGCCAGAAGAAGGCGATCGCCGAGATCGCGCAGATCCAGGCGCAGATCGCCACCGAGGTGTCCTGCATCCATTGATATTGCGGGCCCTCTTCCAGCACGTATTCCAGCGTGCCGAGAAAGCTGGCCATGAACAACAGGCCCCACCAGTCGAAGCGGTCGAGCAGTTCGAAATGCGGCTCGTCGAAATCGACCAGCGCCAGCACGCCCACGGTGATGCCGATGCCGGGCACGACGTTGATGAAAAACAGCCAGTTCCACGACATCAGGTCGGTGATGTAGCCGCCGACCGTCGGCCCGATCGTGGGAGCCAAGGTCGCAACAAGCCCGATGATGGGACCGACGATGTGGAATTTCGTGCGCGGGAAGACGGTATAGGCCGAGGCGAACACGGTCGGAATCATGCCGGCGCCGAGAAAGCCCTGCAGCGCGCGCCAGAGGATCATCTCCTCGATCGTCGTGGCGAAGCCGCAGAGCAGGCTCGCGAAGGTGAAGCCCGCCGCGGAGATCGCGAACAACAGCCGCGTGCCGAAGGCGCGCGACAGGAATCCCGACAGCGGGATCGCGATCACCTCGGCGATCAGATAGGCGGTCTGAACCCAGGAGACCTCGCTGGAGCTCGCCGACAGCCCGGCCTGGATTTCGCTCAAGGAGGCCGAGACGATCTGGATGTCCAGGATCGACATGAACATCCCGAACACCATGATGATGAACGCAAACAGCCGCTTCGGCGCGATGCGCTCCGAAGCGGGGGCCGCCATCATGGCAGGTGAAGCGGTGGTGGCGTTGGCCATGGTGTCAGCTCGGGCTGGAGCGGCGGGCTCTTCTTACCTCTCCCGCTTGCGGGAGAGGGAGCGCAGCTGCAGTCGGAGCTGGGGTGTCGCGACTCATGAGTGATCAATCCTACTGCGGATGAATCGCGGTGGGATCGTCGAGATCGACCTCGCTGTCGGCGTCGGCGGCGCCCTTGTTGGTGTCGACGGTCGCGTAGACCGACATGCCGGCGCGGAGCAGGTTCTGCTTCGCCACCGATTTGGGCACGCGGATGCGGACCGGCACGCGCTGCACGATCTTGGTGAAATTGCCGGTGGCGTTGTCCGGCGGCAGCAGCGTGAACAC
This sequence comes from Bradyrhizobium sp. SZCCT0231, assembly GCF_018130245.1. GTDB lineage: Bacteria > Pseudomonadota > Alphaproteobacteria > Rhizobiales > Xanthobacteraceae > Bradyrhizobium > Bradyrhizobium japonicum_F. The sequence continues at coordinate 61,644 of NZ_JAFCKP010000011.1, read as the reverse complement.
CGAGCCCGCGCCCGCCGCGATGCTGTCGACCACGCCGGAGAACTTGCGCATGCCGTAGGCGTCGACCTTGATCGTCACCGGCTGGCCGGGGCGGATGCGCTTGAGCTGCGTCTCCTTGAAGTTGGCATCGATATAGACGTCGTCCAGCGGCACGATGTTGCCGAGGCGCTGGCCGACCGCGACGAAGTCGCCGGTGTTGACCAGGCGATTGGAGAACGTGCCGTTGACCGGCGCACGGACCGCGGTGAAGCCGAGGTCGCGCTCGGCCTTGGCGAGCGTGGTCTTGAGCTCGGCGAGCTGAGCCTGCGCTTCGGCCTGCTGCGCCCTGGCGACATCGACATTGCTGACGGCGACGTCATAGGCGGCCTGCGCGGCCTTGACCGCGGCAGCGCCTTGATCGCGTCCGGCTTCCGAGCTCTCGAAGGTGGCGCGCGAGGCAAAGCCCTTGCTGCTCAGCGCCTGCTGGCGCTCATAGTCGAGGTCGGCGCGCTTGAGGCCCGCTTCCGCGGAGACGTGCTGCGCCTTGGCCTGCGCGACCTGGCTGTCGAGCGCGGCGACCTGGCGGCCGATGCGATCGATGGTGGCCTGCTGGGTCGCGATCTTGGTCGCGGCGGCTTCGACCGCGATTCTGTAGTCGCCGTCGTCGATGCGGAGGACGATGTCGCCGGCACGCACCGGCGTGTTGTCGCCGGCAAGGATCGAGGAGATGTGGCCGGCAACGCGCGCGCCGAGCATGGTGTTGTTGGCGCGGACATAGGCATCGTCGGTCGAGATGTAGAAGCGGCCGACCAGCGTGTAGTAGCCGGCATAGCCCGCAGCAGCGAGTGCGAGAACGAGGCCGACGCCCATCAGGACGAATTTGCGCTTGCCGGACTTGGGCGCAGCGGCGGCGGGCGCGGGTGCAGCCGGCTTGTCGATCACGGGCTGCTCTGGCGCCTCGCGGGTCGGACGCTTCGTTTCCTCGGCGACATGAGCGCGCAACTGCTCGGCAGGGGGTGCCGATGTCTCGGACGCAGCAGCATCGCCCGCCTGGTCCTCCACCGCTTCCTGGCGAAGGACGCGAGCCGCCTGGTCTCTCGATACGGCCATAAACGGCCTCCCAATAAGCGCGATCGAGTGCGGCCGCTGCGCGGCCGGTTTCCTCTCGCCGATCCCAGATATCATTGACCGAACGGTTCGGTCAATATACAATAATGTCTTCGGCCAAGACTGTACTGCCTCGAATCCTTTATTCGGGTTTCATGGCCCTGATCCGGTCCAAAAACCTTCCGAGACACTAAACCAATGGTTGTAGCTGCCAACGAACATCTGCACGTCGTCCAGGAGGAGGACAGCTCCAAGCGCCGCCAGATCCTCGACGGTGCCCGCAAGGTGTTCATGGATCTTGGTTTCGACGGCGCCAGCATGGGCGAGATCGCGCGCGCCGCGCAGGTCTCCAAGGGCACGCTCTACGTCTACTTCGCCGACAAATTCGCGCTGTTCGAAGCCATCCTCGAACAGGAGGCGCTCCAGCACGGCCAGGTCGTGTTCAATTTCGATCCCGACCGCGATGCCGAGACCACGCTGAAGGAGTTCGGCCTCGCCTACATCCATCTGCTCTGCCGCCCCGGTGGCGGATCGGCGATCCGCACCGTGATGGCGATCGCCGAACGCATGCCGGATGTCGGCCGCCGTTACTATGCGCGCGTGCTGGACAAGAGCATCAACCGCCTCTCCGACTATCTCAAGGCTCGTGTCGCCTCGGGCGATCTCGCGATCGACGATTGCGATCTTGCCGCCTCGCAATTCATGGAGCTCAGCAAAGCCTCGCTCTTCCTGCCCTTCGTGTTCCAGGCCGCACCCGCGCCGTCGGAACAGCGCATGACCGCGGTGGTCGACAGCGCAACGCGAATGTTCCTGGCGGCGTATAAGGCGAAGTAGCAGCGCGTTGCGCCTGCGGGGCGGGCAGCACTATATTGCGGCCATGTCTCGTGATCTTCGCCCGCCGGTCGACATCCTCCACTACGAGATCGTCCAGGAACAGGCCTCGGCGCTTGGACGGATGGGTCGCGCACTCGAACAGTGCCTCTCGCGCCTGCGCGAATTCGACGCTGCCCACGCAGCGACCGAGTTGCCGGCCTCAATGCAACCGGCCAGGCGCAAGCTGGTGCTGGAAGCCGGCCAAGCGCTATGGATGTTCGTGGTGCAACGTGAGGCGTCCGGCCTGCGCGACAGCCGCCACATCATGCGCACCTACAACGTCCCGGGTGAGGTGCAGTGCTGCATGGGGCTGGCACCGTCGAAGCCGGCGAAGCGCGCCTAATCGTCGGCGTATTCGTCTTCCTCGCGCTTGTGCATCGTGCTCTTGCGCGCACCGAGCGAACCGGTCACCGACGGTTCGCGCGCACTCGCATAGGGTCTGCGCGATTGCGCGCGGGCGGCAATTTCTTCGCCGGAGGCGGCGGCGGGCTGGCAGATCAGGCGGCGGCTGGCGCGACGCATCAGATCGACGTGGATGTGATCGTAGTGGTAGACGTTCGAGCCCGGCGCGAGCACGGTGGTGAAATGCGCGCACGCACCCGACTGCACATCGCGCAGGAATCCCTGCTCTTCCGGCACGCCGCGCCAGCCGTCCTTGATCGTGACGCGGCGGCCGTCGGCGAGCACGAAGGCGGAAATGTCGAGCGCATTGCCGAAGGCGTGCTCGGAGATGTGGGCGTGCGGATTGCCGTTCATGCCGCGGCAGGAATAGGCGGAGATCTGCTTGATCTCGGCGACGCGGACGCCGAACCAGCGCATCGCCGAAGGCTGCACCGTGTCGGCGAGCCAGCGGTCGAGCTCCGACACGATCGGACAGGCGAGCGTCGCGGTCGGCTTGATCGCGACGGGACCGACGGCCGTGACGGGATTGCCCTGTGCCGGGCCAAGACGCGGCGGCGGCTGCGCAGGCGCCTGCGAGTAAGGCGCTGGCCGTGCCGGATAGCTCGGTGCATTCATGTAGCGCGCCGCGCCCGCGGCATCGGTGCCCTCGGGCGGTAGGTCGATCTCGTCCTCCTGCGGCGCGACGCCGGGCGCATTCAGTGACATCGGGCCGGTTGAGGCGCCGTAGCCGGCGGGCTGACGCACCGTGCTGTCGGGATAGTTCGAGCGTTGCGGATAGGACGATGCCGGATAATTCTGGCTCTGCGGGTAATTCGGCTGCGGCTGCACCGGCCAGCGCGGCTGGTTACCGATGCTGGCGGGCGGACGCAGCGCCTCGTCGGCGAAACCGTAGCTGCTGGAGGCTTCGCCGATGGCGGCGACCTTGAGCGGAAACTCGGCGCCGCAGCTGCCAGGCCCGGAAATCGGGTCGATGCGGACGATGTCCGCACTTTCCTTCACCGCGCCCGATTTCAGGCACGCCGCTTCCGCCTCGGCCCGCCATGGCTCACGTTCGGCCTGAAAGAAGCCGCGACCGCAACCCGCTAGCGAAACAAGGACGATGGAGCCGACGAGATACAAACGAACTCCGCGCGTCATGCACGCACGTTCGGTGAATTTACTTAAAGACTCTTCAACGTGTTGATTTCAGTGTTCTTTAACCATACCGGGCGCGGCGGCACCGGTTGCTGCCGATGACGAGCGACAGCGAGCCTGACTTTTTCGAAAAGAGACTTTCTGTTAACCATAAGGGCTGCGCGCCAAGCAGCGCGCACGGAGGGAGCGACCTCATGACGTTCGCCGGGAGACTGAGCGTTATCACCGCCTACCTCGCCATGGCCTTCGTCGGCGCCATCGTGCTCGGCATGATCTAGGGACGTCGGTCGACCACGGCCGCTTACCCTCCCCTGGAGGGGGAGGTCGGCTCATATGAAGCGCAGCGGAATGTGAGACGGGGTGGGGTGACGGTCTCTCCACCTCGAACACTGCTCGCGTGGAGAGATCACCCCACCCCGCTCGCGCTGCGCGCGATCGACCCTCCCCCTCCAGGGGAGGGTGGCAGAACGCCCGCCGCTACGACCTTGCGCCCCACTGCCGCGATGAGGTGATCACCTTCTCGCGCGGTGCCTCGACACGCGTCCAGTCGTTGCCGGAGCACCAGAAGCGGCCGAGCGCACAGGCTTGCACGTGCAGCTTGCCGGAGCTCTTCAACGTCATCGTCGCGTAATAGGTGTTGCCGCTGGAGCGGCTGTAGATGCTGCCGGTCCAGGCATCGTGCTTTTTCGGCTTCATGTTGACGAGCACGCTCTCGCCCCTGCCCGACGCTTCAGTGAGCGCGTAGCCGCACAGTGCAGGTCCGCAGCGCTCGATGCGGACCGTACCCCTGGCGCCGGCGCTCTCCCACTCGCCGAGCGGCGTATAACTCTCGTCGTCGCTGGTCTGTGCAACCGTTGCGGTCTGATTGATCTCGGCTCTCGGGGCGACGACCGGCGGCTCGATGCGCGGCGGATCGAGCGCGGCGGTCTTCGGCTGATCGATACGCTCCAGATCAACCCGCGGCCGACCGGGGCTCAGCGTCTCCAATCCTGACGTCTCCAATCTTGACGTCTCCAATCTTGGCGCCGGCGGCGGCACGACGGGCTGCGACGTCGTCGCGGCAAGGACGGGAGGCGCCGGTGGCGGCGCGACCACAGTCGCTTCCGTCGGCCGGAGGCTGCGATTGGAGGACACCGTGACACAGGAAGCGGATCGGCAATTGCGCGGCGCCGCGACATGGAACCGGTGGCCGCCGATCGAGAAGGTGTAGGAGCCGGCCTGCGCTGTGGACGCGATCGCCATCAGTGCGATCAATGTGCCAAGCAAAGTTGCAGGCCGCGGCATCGGCGTTTCCCTCAGTGTCGCGACGACTTTACGCAGAGCAGGAGCGGCTGAATGTGCGCTGCCTCACCCAGGCCGCGCGCGGTCGTTGTGAGACGTCCATCACAGAACGCCGGACCACCACCGCGTAGGGTCGAACCACGCTTCATCCACCAGCGACACCAGTTCAAATCGGACCACGCAATTTTCGGAGGTTGTCATGAACAAGCTCTCCATCGCCGCCACCGCCCTCTTCCTCGCTTCGACTGCCGCCGCACATGCCGGCAATTCGATCTCGTTCCAGATCGAGGGCCAGCACATCCGCATCGAGACGCCGCGCAACTGCGCCTCGCTCAATTGCGTGACCATCGTCGCGCCCGGCCTGTCGGACAAGCCGATCAAGCTGAACGACATCAACCTCAAGGGCCTTGGCGGCTCCAAGGACGATGACGTCGACACCACGCCGGCTCCGGCCACGACCACCCAGCCCGCGCCGGCTCCGGTGCAGCAGCAGCCGGTGCCGCAAGCGCCGGTGCAGGCGGTTGCGCCGGCCGCGCCAGCCGTTGGCACGCCCGCCGCCCCGGCCGCGACTGTTGCCGCCGCTCCGTCCGTCGGCGTCGACAATACGCAGCCTGCGCCCGTTGCCGCGCCTGCTCCCGTCGCTGCGGCTCCCGCGCCGGCTCCGGTCGCCGCCGCACCCGTGGCGGCTGCCAACACGCCGATCGGCGTGTGGGCGACCGAAGCGAACAAGGGCAACGTTCGCGTCGAACAGTGTGGCGCCAATCTCTGCGGTTACGCCGAGAAGACCAACGAGCGCATCCTGATCAACATGAAGCCCGAGGGCTCGAAGTGGAGCGGCCGCATTCGCGATCCCAACTCCGGCCGCAACTACGATTCCACGATCTCGATGAAGGGCCCGAATGCGATGCGCGTGCAGGGCTGCGCCTTCGGCGGCATGTTCTGCGGCGGTCAGACCTGGAAGCGCGTGAGCTGACGCGCGGAGCGCGTCATCCCCAACACATGTACTATCTTCGTCATGCCCGGGCTTGTCCCGCCTGCGCGGCCGAAGCCGCTTCGGCGAGGCGAAGGCCCGGGCATCCACGTTCTTGGTGCCGCAAGGCAAGACGTGGATGGCCGGGACAAGCCGGCCATGACGGTGTGGAGATATCCGAGCCCATTCGCTGGCATCCCGCAGCACATGTGACAGACGTTCATCCACCATTCAGCTGCGTCCGGCTGAAATCGACCGATCTCGCCCTCGCGTTCTTTCACCGGGACCTCCTCGTGACTTCATTGGTGGCTTGGCGCCGCTTCGCGTTTGCGCTTGTGCTGCTGGCCCTGCCGCTGGCCGGCGCGAGCGTTGCGATCGCATCCGATGCGATCGAAGTCGCGCAGGCGCAGCCGCAAGCGCAGCCCACGCCCGCCCCCTCCCCGACGCCGTCGGCCTCGCCGGCACCGTCCGCAGAAACACAACCCGCCGCGGTCGAGCCGATCGGCAATGTCGCGACGGTGACGGGGATCGCAACCGTGATCCGCGACAGGAACTCCTATCCGCTGCGCGTGCGCGACGACATCTATCTCAACGACGTGGTGCAGACCTCGTCGAACTCCTCGCTCGGCATCACCTTCAACGACGCCACCACGTTCAACCTCTCCGCCAGAGCCAGGATCACCATCGACAATTACGTCTATGAGGACGGCGGCAAGCAGAATTCGGCGATCTTCGACGTCGGCAGGGGTACGGTTGCCTTCGTGGCGGCTGCCGTCGCCAAGACCGGCGACATGAAGATCGCGACGCCGACCGCGACGCTCGGCATCCGCGGCACCACCGGCGTTATCGACGTGCCCGAGGGCGCGGCGGCGAACAGGGCGAGCAACGTCAACATCAAGCTCTATCCCGACGCCGACGGTCGGGTCGGCCACATCGAGGTCAACGACCGCTCTAGCGGCGCGCGGCTCGGCGCGCTGACGCAAGCCGCGAGCGGCTTTGCGATCCGCCCGGGCGCAGCCACGGCCGGCGTCATGCGTTTTGCTGCCGTGCCGATCACGATTCCCGCGCAGCAAATTGCGCGCGACCGCGGCTTCGTCAGCCAGGTGCATCTGGCGCAGACCGCGGGCCGGCAGATCGTCATCGAGCAGCGCGACTTCCGTCGCGCCAATCCGGGCGCGCTCAGCCGCATTCCGCGGCCGGCGCAACCGCCGCAGCAGCAACAATTGCGGCCGACAACGCCGCCGGGCCGGCGAGGCGCGCAGCAGCCGCCGCAGCGGCAAGGCGGCGCGGTGCAGCCGGGTGGCCAGCGCGCGGGTCAGGGCCAGCAGCGACAGGGCGAACAGCAACAGGTGCCGCGACGCCAAGGCCAGCAACAAGGCGCGGGTCGGCCGCCAGGTGCGCCCCGCATCGGGCAAGGCAAGCAGCCCGGTGGCGTACCGCAGACACAACCACACACGCCGCGCACGGGATTGCAGCCTGGCCAGCCAGCACAGCCACCCGCAGTCCAACAGCCAGGCGGCATCCAGCGCCAAGGCGGATTCCAGCAGCGCCTGCCCGCCGCACAACGTCCCGCAGCGCCGCGCAGACCGGCGGCCGCTCCGAAGCAGAAGGCGCGGCGGTAAAGGCCGGTGTGCGTGAGTGCGCTCGGTGCGCTCCCTCGCCCCGCGCTTGCGGGGCCGCGACGAGCTTCGCTCGCGCTGAGAGGGTTGGGGTGAGGGGCTGCCTCCGTAGAAATAGTGTCAGTGAGACTCGCGGAGAGTTCCCCTCACCCGGATTGCATCTGCGATGCAATCCGACCTCTCCCCGCAAGCGGGGCGCGACAACAACTCACGCCTCGCCGCGCAGCCAGGCCTTCACCTTTTGCAGCAGGCCATGCTGCAGTTCCTCGACGGACGCGGCTTCGGCCGGCGTCAACGTCTGCAAGGCGGCATCGATATCGTCCGCCGCCAGCGTCGGCTCAGGCGCCGGCGATGGCACAAGCCCCGCCGCCGCGAGCGCAATCGGGCCGATCTGCGTCAGGAATGCGCGCTCATATTCGCGCGAGAGGCGCCCGATGGCATCGTCCAGCGTCAGCCAGTCGACCGCCTTGATGTCGTTCATCAGCTTGCGGACCGGCCCGCCGTTAGCCTCCATCCGCCAGAAATGCACGACCTTGGAGCGCCCGCCGGACTGATAGACGAGCGTGCCCAGAAATTCGTGCACGGCGACGTCGTGGCCGGTCTCCTCCAGCACCTCGCGGTGTGCGGCTTCCTTCGGCGTCTCGCCGTCGTCGAGCTTGCCCTTGGGCAGGACCCATTCGTTGCGCTTGCGCTGGCGCACGACCGCGATCAGTGGCGCAGGGCCACGCCGCAGCACAATACCACCCCCCGCCATCACCGGCGCCCGTGCCATCGCTCACATCCAGTATCGTCGTCCCAGAAACGCGATATAGACAGCGGTGACGGCGGATTGAAGGCTACTTTCTTCCGAGCAGCGCTTGACCGGCGCGAATGCGCGTGCCCTCGGCGATACCGTCGCAGAAGGTAAAATCGCCGGGCGCGAGGACGATGATGGTCGAGCCGTGCTCGAACCAGCCGAGCTCCTCGCCCTTGCTCACCTTGACGTCGCAGGGAAAATTCACCGGGCCGCGGGTCTGCGCGTTCAGCACCATGTCGAGGAAGTGCAGGCGGATGCTCGCGACCAGGATCGCGGCAACGGGCACCAGCGTCACCGCTTCGCCGGTCGAGAGGTGCGTCCGGATCACCGCACGCTCGTTCTTGCAGAATAGCCGCTCGACGCGCTTGAGCGCGATCGGGTTGACGTTCCAGACGTCGCCATGGATCAGCGTCACGCGTTCGATATGGGCATCATAGGGCGCGTGGAAGCGGTGATACATGCTCGAGGTCAGCCGCAGCGTGACGAAGGAGCCGTTGCGGTGCTGCTCGACCAGCGCTGAGTCACCAAGCAAGTCCAGCAGCGAATAGGGCGCGCCCTTGACCTGGAACAGCTCGGTGTCGGCGATCTTCCCATGGGCGCCGACGATGCCGTCGGAGGGGCTTGCGACAATGGATGGGTCGGGATCAAACCGCCGCAGCCCCGGCTTCAGCTCCCGGGTGAAGCAGTCGTGCAGGCTCTTGAAGTGGGTCTTGCGCGCCTCTGACAGGTCGAGGTCGGAGAACAGCTTCCACAGCGCGATCGAGAAGTCCCGCACCAACGGATTCTCGATCTTGGAGAACCAGCCCATGAAGCGGGTCAGGGCCGCGCGGGGGATGCGGTTGGTCAACAGAAAGTTGAGATCTTCCTGCTGGGTGAAAGAGGCGATGAGGGCTTTGACTGTCATGAATCTGTCAGCTCGCAGTATTAGCGCTTGTTGTCATGGAAACGACACTCCCGATTCTCTCGATGTCCGTGGCCGCCGCAGCGTCTGCTGCCGCCGTCCTCCCGAAGCTCAAGGCGCGGGTCGAACTCTCCCGTGCCAAGCACCGGTCGCTCGCCGGGCACTCCAAGATGTCGCGCCGGGTAGCACGGCTGCTCCCGTTCTACGAGTTCGAGGGCGACAAGTATTTCGGCTGCGACGGCGCGCCGGCGAACATCGTGGCCCAGCGCAAGGAGGCCTTCTTCCGCCTCGCCGAGCTCTACGCCGAGCGCTACCCCAGGGGCCGCGCGATGACGAAGGAAGCGGCGGAGACGATCTCCGACCTGAATTTCACCGAGAGCTACCGCGTGCCGTTCCAGTTCTCGCGCCTGGTGCGCGAGCATCTGGGCACCTCGACCTTCATGGAATCGTCCAGCGGCGTCACGGTCACCGATGTCGACGGCAACACCTCGTATGACCTCACGGGATCCTACGGCGTCAACATCTTCGGCAACGACTTCTACAAGGAGTGCATCGAGGGCGCCGAGAAACGCGCGCATGCGCTGGGTCCCGTGCTCGGCCCCTACCATCCCGTCATCCTCGAGAACGTGCAGCGGCTCTGCCATATCTCGGGCCTCGACGAGGTCTCGTTCCACATGTCCGGCACCGAAGCCGTGATGCAGGCGGTGCGGCTCGCGCGCTACCACACCAAGCGCACCCATCTCGTTCGTTTCGCCGGCGCCTATCACGGCTGGTGGGGCGACGTGCAGCCCGGCGTCGGCAATCCCATCCCCGCGCATGAGACCTACACCCTCGCCGAGATGTCGGAGAAGACGCTGCATGTGCTGAAGACGCGCAAGGACATCGCCTGCGTGCTGGTCAATCCGCTGCAAGGGCTGCATCCCAACGCCAACGCGCCCGGCGATTCCTCGCTGGTCGATTCCTCCCGCGGCGGCAATTTCGATCGCGCGGCCTACACCGAGTGGCTCAAGAAATTGCGCGAGGTCTGCACTGAGCGCGGTATCGTCCTGATCTTCGACGAGGTCTTCGTCGGCTTCCGTCTCGCCGCCGGCGGCGCCCAGGAGTACTTTGGCGTCAAGGCCGACATGGTGACCTACGGCAAGAGCCTCGCCGGCGGCCTGCCGGTCGGCGTGGTCTGCGGCAAACGCGAGCTGATGCGCCGCTTCCGCGACGACCGTCCCGCCGACATCTGCTTCGCCCGCGGCACCTTCAACTCGCACCCCTACGTCATGACGGCAATGGACGAGTTCCTGAGCCGGCTCGCCAGCCCCAACTTCCGCGCCGTCTATGACGGGCTGGAGGAGACCTGGAACGGGCGCGTGAAGAAGCTCAACGAGATGATGGAGAGCGCCGACCTGCCGGTGCGGTTCGCCAACTACTCCTCGATCTGGACGGTGAAATACACCACGCCATCCCGTTACAATTGGATGCTGCAGTATTACCTGCGCGCCGAAGGGCTGGCGCTGAGCTGGGTCGGCACCGGCCGGCTGATATTCAGCCTGAACTACACCGACGCCGATTTCACCGAGGTCGCCGAGCGCTTCGTCCGCGCCGCCGAGAAGATGAAGGCCGACGGCTTCTGGTGGCACGATGGCGTGCTCACCAACAAGAATATCAAGCGGCAGATTTTGAAAGAGATGCTGGCCAAGCGCTTTGGACGCTGAGGCCACACTGCGCGGGCTTGCTCCGCCTCTCCCGCTTGCGGGAGAGGCCGACGCGCCCCGGGCGATGCGAAAGCATCGTCCCGCGCGCGGCGGGTGAGGGTTCTCACCGCACGGGGACATCCTCAGTAATCCCCGACAATCCCGACGCGGAGACACCCCCACCCCAGCCCTCCCCCGCAAGCGGGAGAGGGAGCCCACTCCCGGTGCCGCTGCATTGTTTGCACCATATGCGATTGTCCGACCGCACGCGGGGAGAGGCGAAGAAAGCGCCCCCCAGACGTGGATGCCCGGCGCGAGGCCGGGCATGACGTAACCATCAGACATCGGAGTGTGTTGTGTGCGGCGCGCGCTCAGGCGTGCTGCTCTTCGAGCATGGGCTCGTCGATGAAGCCCAGCGTGTGCTCGGGGTTGAGGTGCAGGCCGGGATCCATCAGCTCGCCGCGCATCAGCGCCAGCGGGGCATTGCGATAGAGCATCAGGTCGTGGAAGGGGTCGGTCAGGATCTTGGTCATCCAGACGAGGCCGGTCTCGACGTCGCGGATGAAGAACAGGTGCACCGTGCGGAACAGCAGCCCGCCGCCGCCGACCACGAGCCAGATCTTGGCGACCTGACGCATGAAGTCGGTCGCGCTTTGCCAGGGCGTGAACAGGCCGAACAGCGTGGGATCGACGACCAGCACCAGGGGCGAGAACGCCCAGATCGCCATCAGCACCACCTTGCGCTGCAAATTGTAGCCGACCTTGATCTCTTCCTTGTACTCGTGCGTCGCCTGGTTGATGTGGTCGTAAGTGTGCGGCTCGAAGAAGAAGTGACCGGCCTGGCGCGAGGTCATCGACACCAGCCAGCCGACCAGCGCCGAGACGACGGGATCGATGAACAGCCAGACATAGGCGAAGAGGAAGCTCAGGGCACTGACGAAGTGCAGGCTCTGATTGATGCGGCTGTGGTGATAGTAGCGATGGTCGTCCCAGCGCTGGATCCGCAGCTGCTCGAGATAATTCTTGATCATGCTCTCCCCCAAAATGCTTTCGGGTCCGGAATTACAGGGATTCGATGTAGGCCGTGTGACATCATCATTTTGTCATGTGACGATGTGCAGCGGCGCGATGACGCACGCGACGCGTGAGCTTCAGATCAGGCTGCCTTGGCGACGTCGACCTTGCGGAAGCGGACCAGCGAGAAGTGCCCCAGCGGCGGGATCAGGCGGCGCTCGGCGAGCTCGATGCCGTTCGCGCCGGAGAGCCACTTGGCATAGCGCGACCAGGCGAATTCGGCGGTGCGGAAGCCGAGCGGACGCACCACCGGCTGGAGCTTCTGCTCGATGAAGCGGCGCATGCCGGCATCGGCGCTGACGCGGGTCAGGATGATCAGCTCGCCGCCCGGGCGCAGCACGCGGGCGAATTCGTCGAGCGCCTTCTCCGGGTTCGGCACGGCCGTCACGACATATTGCGCCATCACGACGTCGAAGGAATTGTCAGGGAATTCGAGCTTCTCGGCGTCCATCACCGCGAGGCCCTCGACGTTCTTCAGCTTCTGCTCCTTCACCCGGCGGCGCGCCTTGTCCAGCATCGCTTCCGAAATGTCGGTGCCGAAGATGCGAACGTTGGGGGCATAGAGCGGCAGCGAGATGCCGGTACCGACGCCGACCTCGAGCACGCGGCCGCCGATCTTGTTGGTGGCCGCGATCGCGGCCTGCCGCCCCTTGGCGAACACGCCGCCGAACACGAGGTCGTAGACGGGCGCCCAGCGGTCATAGGCCTGCTCGACCGTGCCACGGGTGAGATCGAGCTGCTGCGTGCCGTCAAGGTTCATGATCTTAGCCATCGATGAGGTTCTCGCTGTGGTTCGAATTGACGATCAGCTGCGCACCGGCCGCCGCGCCATCCGAGGCGAGGCACGCAAGGCGCGGCTGGGCTGAAGTGAGGTGAGATTGCCGACGAACTGGCGCGCGCTGTTCTCCCAGGAGCGCTCCAGCGCGAAATTGCGGCAGGTCTCGCGCGACATGGTGAGCGCGCGCAGGCAGGCGGTGCGCAGATCGTGGTCGATCGCGCCGATCGGGTGATCGGCGATGACGTCCTTCGGACCCGTGACCGGAAAGGCCGCAACCGGCGTGCCGCAGGCGAGCGCCTCGAGCTGCACCACGCCGAAGGTGTCGGTCAGGCTCGGAAACACGAACACGTCGGCGGCGGCGAGATGGGCGGTGAGATCCGCTCCCTTCTTCTCGCCGAGGAACACTGCGTCCGGATATTTCTTTTCGAGCGCCGCCTTCTGCGGGCCGTCGCCGACGACGACCTTGGTGCCGGGCAGGTCGAGCGAGAGGAACGCTTCGAGATTCTTCTCCACCGCCACGCGTCCCATGGTCATGAAGATCGGGCGCGGCAGGTCGAGCGTGGCCGGAGCGTCGGGATGGAACAGCTCGGTGTCGACGCCGCGCGTCCAGAAGCCGAGCCGCTTGAAGCCGCGCTCGGACAGCTCCTGCCGCAGCGAGGGCGTCGCCACCATGGTCATGGCGGCGGCATCGTGGAAATGGCGCAGCACCGCGTATCCGATTGCGGCCGGGATGCCGGTCCGCACCGAGACGTATTCCGGAAACCGCGTCGTATAGGAGGTGGTGAAAGCGAGCCGGTTGCGGCGGCAATAGGCCCGCGCGGCCCAGCCGATCGGGCCCTCGGTCGCGATGTGCAGCGCGTCCGGCGCCGCCCTCTCGATCCGCCGCGCGATCTCCTTACCCGTAGGCAGCGCAACGCGCAGGCCGGGATAGGTCGGCAGCGGCCAGGACGGAAAGCCGTCGGGGGTGAGGAAGTCGATCTCGACATCGAGGGCCTTGGCCGCATTCGCCAGCGAAGTCAGCGTCCGGACCACACCGTTGACCTGCGGATGCCAGGCGTCGGTCGCGATTAATACTCGCATGGGGAAATCCCGAGAGTTTGATGATTCTCAGGCATCGACCATCAACGAAGGATATTTCAGGCGTGTGACGTCACAGAAGTGTCGGCGTGCTGTTTTGTTCGTTAACGGGCCCGCGGAGCCACGAAACTGTCATGAAACAATCCTTGCCGCCACGAAACCGTTTTCGGTTTTCCGCGCAAATGTCCCGAAACGTTTTGCCGTTAGGACTTAAGGCAACGGAGCACCGAAACGGTGCCGCGGTGAGCAGAAACACCGAGCAAACAGGGGCGATCACATGTTCAATCTGGACACGTTCAAGACGTTTTCGCGCGCCGTTGCATTCGGCGCAGTCGCGGTCTCCGCAATTGCGTTCGCAGGTGCAGCCAACGCCGCGCCGATGCAGCTCTTCCCCTTCTTCCAGCCGCTGCCGCCGATGGCCGCGCCGCAGCCGATCCAGCCTTATCAGCCCTACCAGGCAACGCCTTACCAGGCCGCGCCGTCCGAGGATCAGGACACGGTCGAGCTGCCGGCCCGCTTCCGCCGCCAGACCGTTTCCTATGCAACGCGCGAGGCGCCGGGCACCATCATCATCGATACGCCCAACACCTATCTCTATTACGTGCTCGGCAATGGCCAGGCGCTGCGCTACGGCATCGGCGTCGGCCGCGACGGCTTCACCTGGTCCGGCATCCAGTCGGTGAGCCGCAAGGCCGAATGGCCGGCCTGGACTCCGCCGCCGGAGATGATCGCCCGCCAGCCCTATCTGCCGCGCCACATGGCCGGCGGCCCCGGCAATCCGCTCGGCGCCCGTGCGATGTATCTCGGCGGCACCATCTACCGCATCCACGGCACCAACGCCCCCGAGACCATCGGCAAGCGCGTCTCCTCGGGCTGCATCCGCATGACCAACGAGGACGTCACCGACCTCTATTCCCGCGTCAACGTCGGCACCAAGGTGGTCGTGCTGCCGATGACCGAGCGCAGGGCCGAGCTCGGCACGGCAACGCGCTGAGCGACCGGACATTGTGACGCAAGCGGCCCCGGAACCCGCCGGGGCCGTCTTTGTTTGCCCTCGACATCCCGACGCGCCTGTTGCGGCGCGATCCCCGATGGAGGCGCAAATGCAACCACGCCTGCAACCTTCGTCAAGAGCGTGGGTGCACGCGATCGGCGCCGGGGCACTGACGCTGCTGCTGTCCGCGCCCTTCACGCTCGCGCAACAACCCGCGGGTGACGATACCGGCCAGCAGGCCTTCAACAATTCCTGCCGCACCTGCCACTCCGTGAAGGAAGGCGACAATCGCCTCGGTCCCAACCTCAACAAGATCGTCGGACGCAAGGCCGGCTCGCTGCCGGACTACAATTATTCGTCGTCGATGAAAGAAGCCGGCTTCGTCTGGGACCAGGACAAGCTCACCCGCTTCATGGTCAAGCCGGACGAGGTCGTGTCCGGCCACAAGATGCAGCCTTATGGCGGCGTGTCCGCGGATGAGGCGGCGAAGGTGCTTGCGTATCTGCAAGCGACGGGCGGACAGTAGATCGCGACGCGCTGTTTTCGCTATGCGGTTGCGGCACGTCCGCTTAGCGGCTGATCCCGCCCCGCCACTCTGCGATCAGCCTCAGCCACGCCGATGCATGAAACGCGCTCATCAAGAGATACATCGGCACCATCCCGCCGAGCAGAGATCCCTGCCCGGCGGCGCACAGCATGTCCGCCGGCCCACCGCCGAGCCCGGCAGTCAGCACGGCCATGACCGCGAAGGTCGGCGTGGCCGCCAGAGCCAGCCATCTGGCGAGATGGCGTGCGGCCATCACGCCATCGCCGCTGGCAGGCGCAGTTGCGCTGACGGGATTAGTCACGACCTCCCGCGGCCTCCTCGCGAAACGCCTTCTCGCCGGCGTCCGAGACCTCCACCCATTTCTTGTCGGGTGCCGCGCCTTCGGTGTAGCTGTCGTGCCAATTCCACCATTTGTAGGTCGGCGTCTGCGGATAGCCCTTGGGCGAGTCCTCCCACACCTCCTGGCGGCCGAGCGGGGTGATGTCGAGATAGTTCCAGGTGCCGCCCATCTGCTCGTCGCCTCGGCTCTTGACGAAATAGGTGCGGAAGATGCGCGTCCCGTCGCGGTAGAACACATTCGTCCCGTGCCACTCGTCCACGCCGAAATCGGCATCGAAGCTGTCGGTGATGGTGACCCAGGGCATGGTCCAGCCCATCCGCTGCTTCAGCCTGACGATGTCGGCCTGCGGCGCGCGCGAGGCGAACACCAGCGTGGTATCGCGGGCGTTCAAGTGCGAGACATGGGCGACCTGATCGGCGACCATGGAGCAGCCCCGGCAGGCCTGATCGGGCCAGCCGAACACGCCCGGTTCGAAGAAGGCGCGATAGACGATCAGCTGCCGCCGGCCCTGGAACAGATCAGCCAAACTGACCTTGCCGCCGGGCCCCTCGAACGCATAGGTTTTGGCAACCTCCATCCATGGCATGCGCCGGCGCTCGGCGGCCAGGGCGTCGCGGGCACGGGTATGCGCCTTTTCCTTCACGAGCAGTTGCTGGCGGGCGGCCTCCCAGTCCTGCGGCGACACCACCGGCGGGGTCTGCATGGCGGTGTGTCCGTTGGTTCCTGCTTTTTCTGCTGATGTCATCATGACTCTCCGAAGCTCTTGCTTGACGTCCTGCCAACGACTTCTGGCACCAAGCGGCTGCGCGGTGGGAGTAACAAGTGTGGCGGGATTGACATGGAGTCGCTGATCACCGCCGCCGCGCGCGCGCTCGAAGCCGGTGATCCGCTCGGTGCCTTGAACCGCGTTGCGCTGCGCAATGATGCGCCGTCGCTGGCACTGCGCGGCATCGCGATGGCGCAGCTCGGCGATCTCGCCAAAGCCAAGTCGCTGCTGCGCACTGCCGCGCGCGCCTTCGGTCCGCGCGAGGCGGTGGCACGCGCAAGGTGCATCGTCGCCGAAGCCGAGATTGCGCTGGTCTCGCGCGATTTGAACTGGCCGGTGAAGACGCTCGCGGCGGCACGCGCGACGCTCGAAAAGCACGGCGATCTCGCCAATGCCGCCCATGCCGGTCACATCGAGGCGCGCCGCCTGCTTCTGGTCGGGCGGCTTGACGAGGCAGAGCGCACGCTGGCTGAAGTCCGTCCCACGCCGCTCCCGCCCGCCTCCCAAGTCGTCCGCGAGCTCGTGGTCGCCGGCATCGCCATCAGGCGGCTCAGAACGACGGATGCGCGCACGGCCCTCAGCCGCGCGGCTCACGCGGCGCGCCTTGCGAAAATCCCGGCGCTCGCGGCCGAGGTCGACAGCGCGAAACTGATCCTCGACACGCCGGCAGCGCGCCTGATCGCGCGCGGCAGCGAACATCCGTTGTTGCTCGGAGAGGTCGAACGACTGGCGACCTCGACAGCGCTCGTCGTGGACACCTTCCATCATGTGGTGCGCAGGCAAGGTGTCGCGGTGTCGCTCGGAACGCGCCCCGTGCTGTTCGCGCTCGCGCGTCTGCTGGCGCAGGCATGGCCCGCGGATGTCCTGCGAGAGACGCTGATATCGGGCGCGTTTCAAGCGAGGCACGCCGACGAATCGCACCGCGCGCGCTTGCGCGTCGAGATCGGACGGCTCCGCACCATGCTCGAGCCTCTCGCCGACATCAGCGCGACGAAGCAGGGCTTCGTGCTGGCGCCGCGGAAGACGCGCGACGTCCTCGTGCTGGCACGGCCCGTCGAGGAGAAGCACGCCGCTGTCCTCGCCTTTCTCGCCGACGGCGAGCCATGGTCGAGCTCGGCGCTCGCACTTGCGCTTGCGATCAGCCCGCGCACCGTGCAGCGCGCCCTCGAAGAGCTGGCGCGATCGGGCAAGGTGCAGTCCTTCGGACACGGACGGGCGTGCCGCTGGATGACGCCGCCCGTTCCGGGTTTCCCGACAGGCTTGTTACTCCCCACGCCGCTCCTGAAGACGTAGGATGCGCGCAAGCATCAAGGATCGAGCACATGAAACGTTCAGCCGCCGAGATCGTCACGGAGTATGGGCCCTTTCCAGGCGTCGAGGCCGTGCACGGCGTCACCTATGACGGCAAGCATGTCTGGTTCGCATCCGGCGACAAGTTGAACGCCGTCGATCCGGCCGACGGCAGGATCGCGCGCTCCATCGACGTCGCCGCGCATGCGGGAACGGCGTTCGACGGAAGGCACCTGTTCCAGATCGCCGAGGATCGCATCCAGAAAATCGATGCGGCCTCGGGCAAGGTGCTCGGCACCATTCCGGCGCCCGGCGGCGGCGGCGATTCCGGCCTTGCCTGGGCCGAGGGCTCGCTCTGGGTCGGGCAATATCGCGAGCGCAAGATCCATCAGGTCGATCCCGAAACGGGAAGAGTTCTGCGCACCATCGAGAGCAAGCGTTTCGTGACCGGGGTGACCTGGGTCGACGGCGAGCTCTGGCATGGCACCTGGGAGGGCGAGGAGAGCGATTTGCGGCGGATCGACCCCGAAACCGGCAACGTGATCGAGCAACTCGACATGCCCGCCGGGACGATCGTGTCAGGCTTGGAGTCCGACGGCGGCGATAGCTTCTTCTGCGGCGGCGGTGGTAGCGGCAATGTGAGAGCAGTCCGCCGACCTCGGCGCAGCTAGCCGCGTCGTGATGATTTGAATGCGCGGCGGCGGCGCATTCGCGGCCGTTAACCTGTTCGCCCCAATTCCACCCCACCGGTGCGCTCTAGCGCCCTCCTCGCCCGCCCTGTAGAATCCCCGCTGGGGCGGCTTGGGGGATTGATGGGACTTACGTGGAATTTGAAGACCATCCTGATCGGCGTCGCAGTGCTCGCGGCGTCGTTCTTCATCAGCCTGAAGGCGATGGACCTGCTGTCGCCGCGCGCGACGAATTCGGCGACGCCGGTCGTCGCGCAACTGCCACCGCTGCCGCCGGCCTCGAAGAGCTCGATCGTGGTCGCACCGGTCGCCATCGCGCTGTCGGCGATCCGCGAGCAGGCCGAGAAGGCCGCGCCGCGCAATTTCGCCGGCAAGGCCGACAACCCGATCTCGCAGATCCTGGAGAACGCCGATATCGGCTGGTCCGCCGTGCGCGGGCCGATGGCAGCCAGCGGCGACAAGGACGTGCTGACGATCTCGACGCCGCTCAGCGGCAAGCTGAACGTGACCGGCTCGCTGTCGTCGAAAGCCACAGGCGCGCTTGGCGACGCGCTCGGCGGCGTGCTCGGTGGCGACGCGGCAAAACGGATCGGCGCGGTCAACATCAAGAACCTGAACGCCAGCGCCGAGATCAGGGGCAACGTGGTCGTCACCTCGCGCCCGAAGCTTGCCGCCGCCTGGCATCTGGAGCCCAATCTCGGCGCCCAGGTCAATCTCGGCGACACCAACCTCAACGTCGCCGGCGCGAAGGTCAACGTGCCGGCGCAGGTGAAGCCGCTGATCGACAAGACCGTCGGCGAGCAGATCAACGCCGTCTCCGAGCGCATCCGCAACGATCCATCGCTGCGGGAGAACGCGAAAGCGCAATGGGTCAAGGCCTGCCGCTCGATCCCGCTGCAAGGTTCGGGTTCCTCGGCCGCGCTGCCGCCGCTCTGGCTCGAGATGAAGCCGGTGCGCGCGATCGCGGCGCAGCCGCGCGTCGATGCGCAGGCCGTGACGCTGCTGCTCGGCCTCGAGGCCGAGACACGCGTGACCTCGGCGCCGACCAAGCCGGACTGTCCGTTCCCCGACAAGATCTCGATCGTGCCGCCGACCGGCACCGGCGTGAACATCGGCGTGCCGATCGACGTGCCCTTCACCGAGATCAACAAGCTGATCGCAGCGCAGATGGTCGGCCGCACCTATCCCGAGGACGGCTCCGGCCCGGTCGACGTCACCGTCAAGAGCGCCAACGTGATCCCCTCGGGTGACCGGCTGCTGATCTCGCTTTTGGTGCGCGCCAAGGAGAAGAAGAGCTGGTTCGGGCTCGGCGCCGAGGCGACTGTGCACATCTGGGGCCGGCCGATGCTCGACCAGGCGCGGCAGACGCTGCGGCTCGCCGACATCCAGCTCGCGGTCGAGTCCGAAGCGGCCTTCGGCCTCTTGGGAGCGGCGGCGCGCGCGGTCGTGCCGCAGATGCAGCAGGCGCTGCTGCAGAAGGCAACGATCGACCTGAAGCCGATCGCCGCCAACGCCCGCGAGAAGATCGCGGCCGCAATCGCCGACTACCAGAAGAGCGAGGACGGCCTCAAGGTCGAGGCCAAGATCGACAGCCTGACGCTCGCCGACATCGCCTTCGATTCCAAGACCCTGCGCGTGGTTGCCGAAGCCGGCGGCTCGCTGAATGTATATGTGAGCAAGCTCTCGGGGATGTAGCGCGCCCCCACTGACCGACCACTCGCCGGGGCCCGCACGCCTCTTCGTCGCTTGCGCCGCTGGCATTCTCGCCGCAGGATGCTAATCTCGCACGGCATTGTAGGGGACAACGCGAGGACAACATGGAAGCCGGCATGGTCACAGCCGCGCCGGCGCTGGTGCGTTTTTCCGGCATTCAGAAGACCTATGATGGCGAGCATCTCGTGGTGAAGAACCTCGATCTCGACATCAGGAAGGGCGAGTTCATCACCCTGCTCGGCCCGTCGGGCTCGGGCAAGACGACGACGCTGATGATGCTGGCCGGTTTCGAGGTGCCGACCCTTGGCGAGATCTATCTCGCGGACCGCCCGATCAAGAACGTGCCGCCGCACAAGCGCGACATCGGCATGGTGTTCCAGAACTACGCGCTGTTTCCGCACCTGACGATCGCGGAAAACATCGCCTTCCCGCTATCGGTTCGCAAGTCGAGCAAGGCGGAAACGCAGGAGCGCGTGAGGGCGGCGCTGCGCATGATCAAGATGGAAACTCTTGCGCACCGGCGGCCCGGACAATTGTCCGGCGGTCAGCAGCAGCGCGTGGCGCTGGCCCGCGCGCTGGTCTTCAATCCGCAGCTCGTGCTGATGGACGAGCCCTTGGGCGCGCTGGACAAGCGTCTGCGGGAGCAGATGCAGCTGGAGATCAAGCAACTGCACGAGGCGATGGGCATCACGATCGTCTACGTCACTCACGATCAGAGTGAAGCGCTCACCATGTCGGACCGCATCGCCGTGTTCAACGACGGCATCGTGCAGCAGATCGACCGGCCCGACGCGCTGTATGAGCATCCGGTGAACAGCTTCGTCGCCCACTTCATCGGCGAGAACAATGTGCTCGCCGGCACCGTGGAAACCGTCGAAAGGGACTATTGCCGCGTCGCGCTGGCCGGCGGCGGCACCGTGACCGCACGGGCGGTCAACGTGTCAGGCGCGGGCGCATCGACCTCCCTGTCGGTGCGGCCGGAGCGTGTCGCGATTGTTCCGGATGGCAGCGCCAGCGAAGGACCGAACCGGCTGCCGGCAAAAGTGCAGAACACCATCTATCTCGGCGACCACGCGCTGGCCGTGCTCGATGTCGCCGGCAACGGCGAATTCATGGTCAAGCTTCAATCGGGAGCGCATGAGAGCCTGAAACATGGCAGCCTAAGACCTGGCGAAACCGTATTCATCACCTTCCGCCCCGAGGACTGCCTCGCCCTCGATCCCGTCTGATCTACCGGCAGCGGAGCTGAAACAATCAATGTCGACGCAACTCACATGAAGAAGGAACGAAGACCATGCTGAAGCGCAAGATTGCTCTTGGTTTCGCCGCGGCGTTCAGCGCCAGCGCCGCGCTGGCCACGGTCGCAGAGGCGCGTGACCTCACCGTCGTATCATGGGGCGGCGCGTATCAGGATGCGCAGAAGAAGGTTTACTTCGAGCCGTTCAAGAAAGCGTCCGGCGCTGCGATGAACGACGAATCCTGGGACGGCGGCGTCGGCGTGTTGCGCGCCAAGGTGCAGGGAGGTGCCTCCACCTGGGACGTCGTCCAGGTCGAGAGCGACGAGCTCGCGGTCGGCTGCGAGGAAGGCCTGTTCGAGAAGCTGGACTATTCCAAGATCGGCGGCGAGGCCGCCTATATCCCGCCGTCGGTCAATCCTTGCGGCGTCGGCGCCATCCTCTACGATTTCGTGCTCGGCTACGACAAGGACAAGCTGAAGGAGGCCCCGAAAGGCTGGGCCGACTTCTTCGACACCAAGAAGATTCCGGGCAAGCGCGCCCTGCGTCAGGGCCCGAAGACCACGCTGGAGATCGCCCTCATGGCCGACGGCGTCGCACCGAAGGACGTCTACAAGGTGCTGGCGACCGACGAAGGCGTCGAGCGCGCCTTCAAGAAGCTCGACACCATCAAGGGCGACATCGTCTGGTGGAAGGCCGGCGCGCAGCCGCCGCAATTGCTCGCCTCCGGCGAGGTGGCGATGACCTCGGTCTACAATGGCCGCATCGACACCGCGAACAAGAACGAAAAGAAGAACTTCGGCATGGTGTGGGACGGCGCGCTCTTCACCCTCGACAGCTGGGTCATCCTGAAGGGCAGCCCGAACAAGGACGCGGCCTACAAGTTCCTGGACTTCGTCGGCAAGGCGGAGAACCAGTCGAAACTGTCGGAGAACATCGCCTATGGCACTTCGAACAAGGACGCCGCCGGCCGGCTCGCGCCCGCCGTTCTGAAGGACCTTCCGACAGCGCCTGACAACATCAAGAACGCGGTCGAGATCAACGTCGGCTTCTGGCTCGAGAACATCGACCGCCTGACCGAGCGCTTCAACAAATGGGCCGCGAAATAGCAACCAATGGTGAACGCGCTCTTGACCGGCGCCAATGCGTCGACCGAGGTGCCGCTCAAACGCCGATTGAGGCGTGCGGAGCGGACACGCCAGGTCAAGGCATTGGTGCTGGTCCTGCCGCTTCTCGTCTTCCTGCTCTTCACTTTCGCTGGCCCCATTGCCGGCATGCTGTGGCGCTCGGTCGAGGACAGGGAGGTGCGCCAGGTCCTGCCGCAAACAGTCGCTGCTCTCGCCAGCTGGGACGGCACGGACCTGCCGGATGAAAACGCCTATGCGGCGCTGGCAAGCGACATCCTGGCGGCGCGCGCCGCCGGCACCATTGCGATTGCAGCCAAGCGGCTCAACTACGCACTCAACGGTTTTCGCACGATCCTGACCAGCACAGCCCGCAATCTGAAGGCGGTGCCGGAACGAGGGACGGCCAGGGAGACGCTGGGCAAGATCAATCCGGCCTGGCGCGAACGCACGACCTGGACGACGATCAAGGACGCTAGCGGCCCGGTGACCGGTTTCTACCTGCTGGCGGCGCTCGACCTTGTCAGGAACGCGGACGGCACGATCGTCGCGGCCCCGCCGGATCAGGCCATCTACCGCGACATTTTCGCCCGCACCTTCCTCATCAGCATCAGTGTCACGGCACTCTGCCTGATCCTCGGCTTCCCGGTCGCTTACCTCTTGGCGACGCTGCCGCCGGCCCGGTCGAACCTGCTGATGATCTTCGTGCTGCTGCCGTTCTGGACGTCGCTTCTGGTCCGCACTTGCGCCTGGATCGTCCTGCTGCAGAGCAAGGGCGTCGTGAACGACAGCCTGCACTGGCTTGGCATCATCGACGAGCCGCTCCGCCTGATCTACAATCGCTTCGGTGTCTGCGTGGCCATGACCCACGTTCTGCTGCCGTTCATGATCCTGCCGCTCTACAGCAGCATGAAGGCAATCTCGCCTGCCTACATGCGTGCCGCCGCCTCGCTCGGTGCGCCGCCCCTCGCCGCCTTCCTGCGCATCTACCTGCCGCAGACCCTGCCCGGCATCGGCGCCGGAAGCCTGCTCGTCTTCATCCTGGCGCTCGGCTATTACATCACACCGGCACTGGTCGGCGGCGCCGCCGACCAGATGATCAGCTACTTCATCGCGCTCTACACGACCGAGACCGCCAATTGGGGCCTTGCTTCGGCGCTGGGTGCGGTGCTGCTGCTGGCCACGCTTCTGCTCGCTCTCGTCTACGGCAAGCTGGTGCAGGGCCGGCAGGTCACGGGAGGGATGAAGAATTGAGCGACAATTCCTCCTTGCGCACGCCCAGCCAGCGCATCGCGTGGACCGCGACCATCGCCATCTCCACACTGGTGTTCATCTTCCTGATCGCGCCAATCCTTGCGATCATGCCGCTGTCCTTCAGTTCTAGCTCGTACCTGACCTATCCCCTGCCGGGCCTCTCCTTGCGCTGGTACGACGACTTCATCAATTCGCCGCGCTGGATGAATTCGCTGAAGAACAGCATGATCATCGGCGTCGCCTCGACCATTTTGTCGATGGTGCTTGGCACGCTGGCCGCGCTGGGGCTGGCACAGTGGAAGAGCCGGTTCAAACCGCTCGTGCTGGCTTTCGTGCTCTCGCCGGTCGTCGTGCCCGGTGTCATCACTGCGGTGGGCCTGTATTTCTTCTTCGCGCCGATCGGACTGACCGGCAGCTATCTCGGCCTGATCCTGGCCCACACCGCGCTGGCGACGCCCTTCGTGGTGATCACGGTCGGCGCGACGCTGCAGAGCTTCGACACCAATCTGGCACGCGCCGCCGCCTCGCTCGGCGCCTCGCCATTCTACGCATTCCGCCGCGTGATCCTGCCGCTGATCCTGCCCGGCCTCGCGTCAGGCGCGCTGTTCGCCTTCGCGACCAGTTTCGACGAGGTGGTGATCGTGCTGTTCATGGCAGGTCCCGAGCAGCGCACCCTGCCGCGCGAGATGTTCAGCGGCATCCGCGAGAACATCAGCCCGACCATCACGGCAGCGGCGGTGATTTTGACGACGGTCTCGGTCATCCTCCTCGCCACCCTGGAAGCCTTGCGCCGGCGCAACGAACGGCTCAAGGCGGGCGGCGCGTGACCGGCGGCGTTCTTCTTCCTTCTCCTCTCTTGTTCGCGAGGCGAAAGAAGAAGGACACGACGGCGCGCCCAGTGAAAACCGGGCGCGCTTCGTTTGGGCAGTTACGCGAGCCGCATTACTCCGCGTACTTGAACGCGGGCATGTTCTTCAGCTCGTCCTTGCTCGCGTTGAACACGGCGTGGTCCGGATACCATTTCGGCGCGGGCGGCGTCGCCGCGGTCTTGTCGGTTCCGGTCGCTGCGCCGGTCGTCGTGGTCGTGGCCGGCCGACCGGGCGGGCTGGTGGCCGCTGTGCCGCTGTAGGCGACGGGCTCGTTGACGAACTTCAGCTTCTCGTAGGGCACCGCAACCTGATGCTCGCCCATGCCGAGGAAGCCGCCGACGCCGATCACGGCGATCTTGATGGCGCCGCTCTTGTCCATCAAGAGGTCGTTGATCGAGCCGATGTTCTCGTTGGCCTCGTTATAGACCTTCACGCCCGACATTTTCGACGCGCGCCACTGGTCGGACGCGCTCGTCGTCGTGGCGGTGGCCGCGGTCGGCGCCTTGTCGGTGGTGGCGGTCGGCGCTTGCGCGAACGCTGCGGTCGCAAGCAGTGCTGTGCCGGCAAGGCCGGCAACGATCGATTTCATCATGTTGTCCTCTCCTTACGAAAACCTTGTGCGGAGAAAACAGCGCTGATCACGCGCAGTTCCGTGCGCGCCGCAATTTCGTCGCGCAATGCGCGAGCGGAGCATCCACAAGGCTTGTTCCTGCGTCACTCAGGAACATTTTGCGATGCACGGTTCCCCGCCGACGATCATACGCCCTGGGGTGAAGCACGACCGCGGCGAGGACCGCGCCGACCCGCGTCGCGCGAGGTCAGCTCTTGTAGTCGATCAGAAGCGCGGAGAAATTCGAGCTGCCTGATGAACTGCCGCTGGCGCCGTAGGACGACGCCGACGATTGCGACTGTTGCAGCGCCTGCAGGAACTGCTGGAGGATCTCGGCCGTGGTCTGGTCCGTCGAGCTGCTGCTCGTCGAGTCCGTCGTCGTCGAATCCGAAGAGTCGTCGTCCGGCGGCGGACCGGGCGGCGGGCCGCCTGCGCCACCCGGTCCACCCGCGAAGGCGGACTGAAACACGCTTTTCAGCTCCTCGGCCTGGTCGGAGGTCAGCGTCCCGTTCGACACCTCGTTCGAGATGAGGTCGTCGATCTTCGACTGCATCTCGTCCTTGGAGGGACGCGTGCCACTCGACTGGTCGCTCGACCGGCTTTGCTGGAGCGCCGTGTCGATATCCGTCAGCGCCGTCGAGAGCGCGGACTGGTCCGACGACGAGACCGTGCCTGCGGACACTTGCGATTGCAATTCCAGCTGAAGCCGCTGGAGCGGCGATTGATAGCTGCCGGCGGAGGCCGCCGAAATCGAGGTCATGATGGCTCCGTGGGTTCTTGCGGGGTTTCGTGGCGAACGGCGCCACGGTAAGGTTAACGGCCTTAATGGGATCTTGCCGCTCCGCCGCCTGTCATGTCCCGGTATTGCGACGGGGCTTCTGGAAACACTCTGAAACAAAAATCTTCGCCATTTGGCCTGAATCTCGGACAAACAAACCGCATGGCCATTCCCAATCCCAACATCCTGGTCGTCGAGGACGACCGCGAAACCCGGACGTTGATTGCGAAGTACCTGCGCAACAATGCCTGCAACGTCACCGCCGTGAGCGACGGCCGCGAGATGTCTCGCGCCATGGCCGATCACCGCGTCGACCTCATCATTCTCGATGTCATGCTGCCTGGCGAGGACGGCCTCAGCCTGTGCCGCAAGGTGCGCGCCGAATCGCAGACGCCGATCATCATGCTGACCGCGCGCGGCGAGGACGTCGATCGTATCGTCGGCCTCGAGATGGGCGCGGACGACTATCTGCCGAAGCCGTTCAATCCGCGCGAGCTGCTCGCCCGCATCAACGCGGTGCTGCGCCGCCAGGCCGCGGCGCAGGCGGCGAGCACGATCGCGGGCGCCTCCGCACTCGCCTTCGAAGGCTGGCGCATCGATCTGCGCCTGCGCGAATTGCGCAATCCCGAAGGCGCGCGCGTCGCGGTGACCAGCGCCGAGTTCGATCTGCTCAGGACGTTCTGCGAGCGGCCCGGCCGCGTGCTGTCGCGCGACAGCCTGCTCGACCTCACGCAGGGCCGCAACACCGGCTCGTTCGAGCGCTCCATCGACGTGCTGGTCAGCCGCATCCGCCGCAAGATCGAGCCCAATCCGGCCGATCCCACCCTCATCAAGACGGTGCGCTCCGGCGGCTATTTGTTCACGCCGAGAACGGAAGCAGCAAGCACTGAAGCGGTTGCGCGGCCCCTGAGCAGCTGAAGGGGATGCCGACGATGAAGCCGTTCGGGTTCCTCCACCTCAAGGGGATCAGTGGGCAGATTGCCGCGCTGGTGCTGGCGTCGACCGTCGCGCTCCATCTCGTCGTCACCGCCGCTTTCCTGATCAGCCGGCCGGACCGCCCGGATGGGCCACCGGACGGCGCCCGTCAATTGACCGATGCCGCCCTGCTGCTCGGCGCGGCCGAGCCCGGCGAGCGGCCGCGCCTCGTCACCGATCTTGCGCGCGCCTTCCCCGGCCTCGGCATCGAGATGCTGGCGCCCGGCACTGCGATCGTCGAGAAGAGCGACGGTCCGCACCTTTACGGGATGCGCCGTCATCTCGGCCGGGGCTTCAAGGCCGTGCAGCTTGCCTCGGACGGGAATACGCGCCGCGTCGGCGTGCAATTGCCCGACGGGACCGTGATCGCCGGCCATGTCGAAGGCGCCCCGCGGCCGTGGTTCTGGGGCGGGCCCTGGCTGACCGCGCTGATGAGCGCCTTCATCTGCGTCACCGTGCTTGGCCTGTGGGCGGCGCGTGCGCTGACGAGGCCGCTGTCGTCCTTCGCCAAGGCCGCCGAGAACTTCAGCCTCGACGGCACCGCCGAGCCGTTGCCCGAGCGCGGCCCGGAAGAGATCCGCTCGGTGGCGCGCGCGCTCAACCGCATGCACGAGCGGATCGCGCGGCTGATGTCGGATCGCACGCGGATGCTGGCCGCGATCAGCCACGATCTGCGCACGCCGATCACGCGGCTGCGCCTGCGCGCCGAGTTCATCGAGGACGAGGGCAACCGCAAGCGCATGCTGATCGATCTCGACCAGATGCGCGCGATGCTGGAATCGGTGCTGTCGCTCTTGCGCAACGACCGCAAGATCGAGGCGGTGACGCTGGTCGACATCGCCAGCACGCTCCAGCTCGTCGCCGACCAGTTCGGCGACATGGGCCATGTCGTGCATTATGACGGGCCGGTGTCCGCGACCGCCGTCGCGCGGCCCGACGATCTGCATCGCGGCGTCACCAACCTGGTCGAGAACGCGGTGCGCTTCGGCGCCGAGGTGACGATCCGCCTCGAGGTCTCGGACACCACGCTCGTCATCGACGTCGAGGACGACGGCCCCGGCATTTCGGATGCGCGCAAGCAGGAGATGCTGGAGCCGTTCGTGCGCGGCGACGACGCGCGCACCATGGACGAGTCCACCGGCTTCGGGCTCGGCCTCTCGATCGCGCACGCGATCGCACTCGCCCATGGCGGCGAGCTGTCGCTGCACGACCGCACGCCGCATGGCTTGATCGTGCGGATGCAATTGCCGGTCTCGCAGGCGCCGCGGCTGGCGGCTTAGCGCATGATCCGGAAAAGTGTGTAGCGGTTTTCCGAAGAGATCATGCGCCCTTAGGCCAGCAATTCAGGCGGCGAGCGGCGGATGCTCGATCGCGTGCTTATCGAAGATCGCGACCGCCTCGAAGCGGTAGCCGCAGGCCTGGCACTTCCAGAGATAGGAAACGCGGCCTTCGCCCGGCTCGATCCAGTCTGGGAACGGGATCGGTGTGCCACATTGTGCACAAGGGTTCTGCTTGGGAATGTCGTCGATGTCTGCTGGGGTCATGGACGTCCTCCCGAGTGCTGGTTTTGATCAGCGATTTTGGGCGAATGCGCGAACCGACAGACCCGCTGTCGCGTAAGGCGCTCCACCAGCTACAAACTTGACCCATGTTTAAGTCGTAAAAGCGACGGCCCGGCGAAAATCGCCGCTGGTGACATTTCGCCACATCATCGCCGTGTTCCCACGGCCTAACGCGCGAGGGTGCAGTCCGTTCTGCCGAGGAATATTCAATGAAAATTTTACGTATTGCCGTGCTCGCTGCGGCAGGGCTGATGATGACGCAGGCCGCATTCGCGGGCGAAGCCGAATACGCCGAGATGGTCGCAGCCCATGCCCGCGCCAACGGCGTGCCGGAGGCGCTGGTGCATCGCGTCATCATGCGCGAAAGCCGCTATCAGCCGCACCTCGTCGGCCGTGGCGGCACCATCGGGCTGATGCAGATCAAGCTCGCGACCGCCCGCGGGGTCGGCTACACCGGCGACGCCGCCGGCCTGCGCGATCCCAACACCAACCTCACTTGTGCGGTCAAGTACCTCGCCGGCGCCTATCGCGCCGCCAATGGCGACCACGCCCGAGCTGTGCGTTATTTCGCGGGCGGCTATTACTACGCTGCAAAGCGCCAGCGCCAGGAGGCCATGCAGGTCGCCAATGCTGGCGAGAGATGGCTGGAGCCGAACGGCAACCCGCAGCCGATGTTCGGCACGTCGCGTAAGAAGCTCGCCCAGCACGTGCGCAATGCGCGCGCACAGGCCCTGAAGTAGTTTTCGTGTCCCGGACAAGACGCAACGCCATAGCGCGTCGAAGACGCGCGTAAACGCGCTGATGGCGTTGCGTCGCAGAGCCGGGACCCAGCCCTCCGCAAACATGGGCCCCGGCTCTGCGAAGCATCACGCCGCACTGGACGATGCTTCGCATCGCCAGGGGCGCGCTGCATCGCGTCCGGGGCACGCTCGGGTTCCCGGCAACACGCGTTGACCACCCCGCCCCGCTGGCATACATTAGACCCGTTCCGAGGGGTGCTCCGAGGAGGAGCTGAGATACCGCTAAATGGGCAATTCGGCCCAGGACCGCGGTGACCCTTTGAACCTGATCCGGGTCATGCCGGCGAAGGGACAGGGATGTTGCAGACCACCAAGCGACCGGATTCACCGGTTTCCATCATCGGCGCAGGCATTGCGGGCGCATGGCAGGCCCTGCTGTTCGCACAGGCCGGTCACGCCGTGACCTTGCACGAGCGCGGTGACGAGGCGATGACGGATGCCACCAGCCATTGGGCCGGCGGCATGCTCGCGCCCTATTGCGAGGCCGAGGTCGCAGAACCCATCATCAGCCGCCTGGGGCTGCGCTCGCTCGACATTTGGCGGCGCGAGCTGCCCGACACGCCTTTCAACGGCTCGCTCGTCGTCGCCCATCCGCGCGAGCGCAACGATTTCGAACGCTTTGCGCGCATGACCGAGGATCACCGCCGGCTCGATGCCTCAGGCCTCGCCGAGCTCGAGCCCTCGCTGGAGGGCCGCTTCCGCGACGCGCTATTCTTCCCGGCCGAGGGCCATGTCGAGCCGCGCCGCGTGCTGCCGCAGCTGCACGAGCGCATCCGCGCCGCCGGCGGCACCATCAGGTTTTGCAGCGACGTCACCGCAAACGATCTCGCAAACCTGAATCCCGAGGGCATCGTGATCGACTGCCGGGGTCTCGGTGCCCGCGAGGAGCAACCTGAGCTTCGCGGCGTCAAGGGCGAGATGATCCTGATC
Source organism: Bradyrhizobium sp. SZCCT0231 (assembly GCF_018130245.1). Lineage (GTDB taxonomy): Bacteria > Pseudomonadota > Alphaproteobacteria > Rhizobiales > Xanthobacteraceae > Bradyrhizobium > Bradyrhizobium japonicum_F. The sequence continues at coordinate 31,495 of NZ_JAFCKP010000011.1, read as the reverse complement.
GAAACCTGCGAGGTGCAGCTGGCGCGCCCGGTGCGGCTGATCCATCCGCGCTGGCCGCTCTACGTGATCCCGCGCGAGAACGGCCTGTTCATGCTGGGCGCGACCTCGATCGAGGCGGAGGACACCGGCGTCAGCGTGCGCTCGGCGTTGGAGCTCTTGGGCGCGGCCTATACGGTGCATCCGGCCTTCGGCGAGGCCCGCATCGTCGAATTCGGCTCGGGGCTTCGTCCCGCCTATCCCGACAATCTGCCGCGCATCGGCATTCGCGGTGGCAGGATCAGCGTCAACGGCCTCTACCGCCACGGCTTCCTGATCGCGCCTGTTCTCGCCGAGCTGACCCTTGCCTATGTCCAGCGCGGCCAGATCGACAACGAGGTGATGCAGTGCTTCTGATCGTCAACGGCGAGCAGCGCGAGGTGAGCGCGGCCAGCGTCGACGCGCTGCTCACCGAGCTCGACTATGAAGGCACCCATTTCGCCATCGCGCTCAATTACGACGTCGTGCCGAAAAGCCGCTGGGCCGAGACCGCGCTGAAGGCCGGCGACGAGATCGAGATCATCACGCCGCGGCAGGGAGGGTGAGGTGATGGCTGTCCATTTGTCGCGCTGGCGCACGCCCCACACTCCGCTGTCATCGCCCGGCTTGCCGCCTACGCTAAAGCTTCGGCGCGCCAGCACAGCGAAGCCTCGGCGAAGCCTTGGCGAAGCCGGGACCGGGCGATCCAGTACGCCGCAGCTTCACGGTTCCAGCCGCACTGCCGCGGCGTACTGGATCCCCGCCCCCCCGTGCGCAATTGCGCACTAGGCGGGGATGACACCGTCAATCGAGGAAACACCGACATGGTGACCTTCTACGGCAAGACCTTCGCCTCCCGCCTGCTGATCGGCAGCGCGCTCTATCCCTCGCCGGCGATCATGCAAGCGGCGATCCGCGCCTCCGGCTCCAACATCGTCACGGTGTCGCTGCGGCGCGAATCCGCCGGCGGCAAGACTGGCGATGCGTTCTGGAACCTGATCCGCGAGCTCGACGTCACCGTGCTGCCGAACACCGCCGGCTGCCGCACCGTGCGCGAGGCGGTGACGACGGCAAAGCTCGCACGCGAATTGTTCGGCACGAGCTGGATCAAGCTCGAAGTCATCGCCGACAACGACACGCTGCAGCCCGACGTCGTCGGCCTGGTCGAAGCCGCCGCCATCCTGATCAAGGACGGCTTTGAGGTGTTCCCCTATTGCACCGAGGACCTCTCGGTCGCCAACCGCCTGGTCGACGCCGGCTGCAAGGTGGTGATGCCGTGGGCCGCGCCGATCGGCAGCGCGAAAGGCATCACCAACCGCGATGCGCTGAAGCTGTTGCGCGAGCGGCTGCCCGACATCACGCTGGTGGTCGACGCCGGCATCGGGGCGCCCTCGCACGCCGCGCAGGCGCTCGAGCTCGGCTATGACGCCGTGCTGCTCAATACGGCCATTGCCAAGGCCGCCGATCCCGTCGCGATGGCCAACGCCTTCCGCCTCGGTATCGAAGCCGGGCGCACCGCTTACGAGGCCGGGCTGATGAACGCCCGCGACTTCGCCTCCCCCTCCACCCCTGTTGTTGGGACCCCGTTCTGGCATGCCGTATCCTGATCGCTTTTATCCCGTCGTCGACAGCCTCCAATGGGTCGAACGCCTGACCAAGCTCGGCGTCGGCACCATCCAGCTGCGCGCGAAAGAGCTCAACGACGCCGACGCGCTGCAGATCGTCACCGACGCGCTGGCGATCACTGAGGGTACGCAGGCCAAGCTCGTGGTGAACGACTATTGGCGCGCGGCGGTCGTCGCAGGTGCAAAATATCTGCATCTCGGCCAGGAGGATCTGGCAGAAGCCGATCTCAAGGCGATCCGCGAGGCCGGCCTTCTGCTCGGCATCTCCACCCATGACGACGACGAGCTTGCGACCGCGCTCGCGGCCAAACCCGACTACGTCGCGCTCGGCCCGATCTTCTTCACCACTTTGAAGTCGATGCGCTTCGAGCCGCAGGGCATTGCAAAGATCACCGAATGGAAGCAGCGCATCGGCACCATCCCGCTGGTCGCGATCGGCGGCATCAAGTTCGAGCACGCCGCGGAGATTTTTGCGGCCGGCGCGGATTCGATTGCCGTGGTTTCCGACGTCACCCAGAACGCCGACCCCGATGCCCGCGTGCGGCAGTGGCTCGGCCAATCCAAGGAGGCGGCGTGATGCAGGTCCCGCTCTCACCCCACACTCAACTGTCATCGCCCGGCTTGACCGGGCGATCCAGTACGCCGCGGCTTCACGGCTCCAGCCGCATCGCCTCGGAATACTGGATCCCCGCTTTCGCGGGGATGACAGCCGTAATCGACGCTCGCGCAGCGAAACCAACGAATTAAGGAGGATCCCATGAACATCCGCTCCAACCCCGATAAGACCGTCCCCGCCGTCACCACCGGCCCCCTTCCCTCCTCGCGCAAGATCTTCGCGACACCGGACGCCGCGCCCGACCTGCGCGTGCCCTTGCGCGAGATCATCCTCTCCGAAGGCGCCGGCGAGCCGAACCTGCCGGTCTACGACACCTCGGGCCCCTACACCGATCCGTCCGTCGCCATCGACGTCAACGCCGGCCTTGCCCGCAACCGCAAGCAATGGGTGCTGGAGCGCGGCGGCGTCGAGGAATATGAGGGCCGGCAGATCAAGCCGGAGGACAATGGCAGCGTCTCCACCGACAAGGCCGCGCGCGCCTTCTCGGCCTATCACAAGCCGCTGCGCGGCCTCGACGGCCACAAGATCACGCAGCTCGAATTCGCCCGCGCCGGCATCGTCACCAAGGAGATGATCTACGTCGCCGCGCGCGAGAACCTCGGTCGGAAGCAACAGCTCGAGCGTGCGGAGGCTGCGCTTTCCGACGGCGAAAGCTTCGGCGCCTCGGTGCCCGCCTTCATCACGCCGGAGTTCGTGCGCGACGAGATCGCGCGCGGCCGCGCCATCATCCCCTCCAACATCAACCACAGCGAGCTCGAGCCGATGATCATCGGCCGCAACTTCCTGACCAAGATCAACGCCAATATCGGCAACTCGGCGGTGACCTCGTCGGTCGAGGAAGAGGTCGAGAAGATGGTGTGGGCGATCCGCTGGGGTGCCGATACCGTGATGGACCTCTCGACGGGCCGCAACATCCACACCACGCGCGAATGGATCTTGCGCAACTCGCCGGTGCCGATCGGCACCGTGCCGATCTACCAGGCGCTGGAGAAGTGCAACGGCGATCCGGTGGCGCTGACCTGGGAGCTTTACAAGGACACGCTGATCGAGCAATGCGAGCAGGGCGTCGACTATTTCACCATCCACGCCGGCGTGCGCCTGCAATACATCCACCTCACCGCCAACCGCGTCACCGGCATCGTCAGCCGCGGCGGCTCGATCATGGCGAAGTGGTGCCTGGCGCATCACAAGGAAAGCTTCCTCTACACGCATTTCGACGAGATCTGCGACCTCATGCGCAAGTATGACGTCTCGTTCTCGCTCGGCGACGGCCTGCGCCCGGGCTCGATCGCGGACGCCAACGACCGCGCGCAGTTTGCGGAGCTGGAGACGCTCGGCGAATTGACGAAGATTGCGTGGGACAAGGGCTGCCAGGTCATGATCGAAGGCCCCGGCCATGTGCCGATGCACAAGATCAAGATCAACATGGACAAGCAGCTCAAGGAATGTGGCGAGGCGCCGTTCTACACGCTTGGACCGCTGACCACCGACATCGCGCCGGGCTACGACCACATCACCTCAGGCATTGGAGCAGCCATGATCGGCTGGTTCGGCTGCGCCATGCTCTGCTACGTCACGCCGAAGGAGCATCTCGGCCTGCCCGACCGCAACGACGTCAAGACCGGCGTCATCACCTACAAGATCGCCGCCCACGCCGCCGATCTCGCCAAGGGCCACCCCGCAGCCCAGCTGCGCGACGACGCCCTCTCCCGCGCGCGGTTCGAATTCCGCTGGACCGACCAGTTCAACCTCGGCCTCGATCCCGATACTGCGAAGAACTTCCACGACGAGACCCTGCCGAAGGAAGCCCACAAGGTCGCCCATTTCTGCTCGATGTGCGGCCCAAAATTCTGCTCGATGAAGATCACGCAGGACGTGCGGGACTACGCGGCGACGCTGAACGATCCGAACTCGGTGGGGATGTCGATGCAGGGCACAGCCGAGGACGGCATGGCCAGGATGAGCGCGAAGTTCAAGGAGATGGGGAGCAGCGTTTATCTGGATGCGGAGAAGGTGAAGGAGAGCAATCGGGTGTTGTGACTTGTTAACACCGTGAATAACTTCTCCCGAAGAGGCTGAACTATCGTTCAGCCTCTTTTCTTTTGACCGAGTTCGCCATTTGTTCTAGATAACAACATTCGTCTCGAGTCGAGGTCAGCGGGAGAAATCAGATGACCAAGGTTACAGGGCGTAAATTGAATCGGGAGCTGGGGCTTGGCGCGGCTCACGCGGTATATCACAAGGATGGATGTTGGTACGACCAACTCCAAGACTTTCCTGGAGTTCTCTTCGACAGGCACGGTTATGTCCGCTTCGAAGATAGAAATGCTTACGCAGCCTGCGGTCAACTTAGACATCCTGCGGGAGAGCGAGCGGATGGGCGACCGGGAACGTTGACTGTACCGGATGGTATCGCCGCTATTCCGAACTACATTCGGGACGTTCGCATCGATGCGTTTCACGCCTAACAAGCTCGGGAATCGGCGATGCGGGAACAAGACACAATTCATGAACGGACAATTTTTCTCTTGGGCCGAGATTTTCCAACGGCTCATACGAAGGGATTTAGAAGGGCGATCCAACGCCTCCAATGGGAGTGGGAGTGGGACGACTGGCATTCTGCGGAAGAGAATCTCACATGGAATGATTTCCTTCGCGAGGGTGAACCCTGGCGTGGCGGGATGATCCCTGACCTCTGGTTTATCGACGAAGAAGCAATGTCCGTTGTCTGCATAGAGGTTGAGGATACCAATCGGATCAACACAGCAAAGCTAAACGAATATATTCGGTTGTGGTGGCATCTCGACAATATGTACTGGGAGACACACCTGCTTTGTTCAGATCGATGGGGGAATTTAACTCCTGTACCGCTGTCGAATTACACTGCGATGGGCCTTGCGAACACGCAAACGCATCGGGCAGGTGCTGTGATTGAGGCCGAACTTAGCGCAAAGAAGACTGTCTTTGAGCTAACCACGATCTATGCCATCCGCGACAACGAGAAGCGCGCGAAGGCTCGGAAGCGATGGCTAAAGGCGAACCCAAATTTTGGCCTAACGACGAATCCACGGTTCAATAGAGGGTCATTTCTGAAACTAAGAGGAATCGCTACATCGACGATGGTGCAGCAAGCCTAGGCAACTCGTAGGGTGGGTTAGCCTTGCGGATGCGCGAAGCGCTGTCCGCAGGGCGTAACCCACCACTTCCGCTGCCGCGGAGATGAACGAGGTGGGTTACGCCAAGGGACTGCGCTTCGCGCAGCCCGGGGCTAACCCTACGAGACCTCCTGCTCGGGTTCGAAATTGGCTCTACCGACTCGCCAAGACGGGCGCCTCGACAAACTCACGCTGCGCGCCTATCCTGATGGCATGAACATCATTCGTCGCACGCTGGATATCGACGCCGAAACCGATGCGCGTTTGCGCGAGATGGCCGACGAGCGCGGGCAGGATGTCGCCGCCGTGCTCGCGGAGGCCGTGGCGCTGCTCGATTCCGTGGTCGATATCGGAGGCCCCGACATTGCCGAGGATCGCCAGCGGCTGGATGATTTCCGCAAGAGCGGCGCCGCCGTGCCGCTCAACGAGGTGAAGGACTGGGTTGCGAGCTGGGGGTCGGCGGAGGAGCTGCCGCGACCGGTGGCGCGCAGGATCGGATGATCCTGCTTTCGCCCGACGCCGTCGAGGACGTCGAGCGATTGCGCCTGTTTCTCGATCAGCACAGCCCGGCTGCCGCGCAACGCGCGCTCGCGTCGATCTGGCGGGCGATCGAACGGTTGGAGGAGTTTCCCAATCTGGGCATGCGGACCGAAGATGCCGAGCTTCGCCAGATCGTGGTTCGCTTTGGCGCGTCCGGCTACATCGTGCGGTATGCCGTCTTGGCGGAAGCGCAAGACATCCTGATCACGCGAATATGGCACGGCCGCGAAGCCCGCAAGACGGACGAGTAAGCGTAGCCACGGACGATTCACTTGGATGCAACGCACCGCCTCCCCGACCAGCTCCGTCCCAACCTCCGCCTCGTCTTCGTCGGCACCGCCGCCTCGACGCGTTCGGCCGAGCTCGGGCACTACTACGCCCATCCCGGCAACCGGTTCTGGCGTGCGATCCATGAGGCCGGCATCACGCCGCGACGCTATCAGCCGGGCGAGTTCGCATCGCTGATCGAGCTCGGGATCGGCTTCACCGATCTCTGCAAGACGGGCGCCGGGATGGATCACCAGATCGCGGCGGAGACGATCGACGTGCCGGGCTTCCGGGCGAAGATGGACAAGTACCGGCCGCGGACGATTGCGTTCACGAGCAAGAAGGCGGCGAGCTTGTTTTACGGCAGGCCGTCAGCTGCGATTGCGCTGGGGCGGCAGGCGCGTGATGAAAGCTGGCCGGAGACATTCGTGCTGCCCTCGCCGTCCGGGGCTGCGTCGGGGCATTGGACGCTGGAGCCGTGGCGCGAGCTTGCGGCGTGGATCGCTGCGTAGGGTGGGTTAGACGCGCGGCGGCGCAAAGCGCCGGCCGCGCGGCGCAACCCACCGCTTCTGCCGCCGCGGACGCTCAAGAGGTGGGTTACGCCAAGGGACTGCGCTTCGCGCAGCCCGGGGCTAACCACCCTACGAGATCTTCGTTCAACGAACGATATTGGTGATGGAGCGGGCGATGGCCTGGACGTCGATCTCGGCCGATGGCCCTCCTTCGACAGTGATGGCTTTGAAGTTTTTCAGCTGATCCGGCACATCCGCCCCCGATCGCAGGATCGGAATGATTGGCCTGTCCGATTTCTGCGCCAGCCGCAATTCATAGCCCGTGAAGCTGTTTGACAGCGCTGCGGAATCGGCGTTTGGAAGCAGGAACACGGTCGCATCGCACAGCGGGATCTTTTCCGAAATCCAGTCCCGGAAATTGACACCTGAGGGAATGTCGACGTCGACGGCGACGTCGACATGATTGCGCTTCAATTCCTTTGCGACCGCGCCAGCCAGCCGGGCGTCCGAACTGGTGTAAGAAAGGAAAACCAACGGCGGGCGTTCGCCGGGCTCGATCCCAAGCGGCGCGACGTCGCCGGTCCCGGCCGCAGCCATCTCCTCCTTTGTCGGCGCCGACGGGCCGAGACGCAGCCAGTGACTCAGCGCGAGGTTCTGCCCGTTGTTCATGCGGACGTCTGCCTGAATCCGAAATTCACCCCAGCCACTTCTGACCAGGCGAAAGTTACTCGTGCGATCCGTCACGCGCACCTCGGGCGACGAAAACGTCGGGTGAAGTTTCCAGACCACCTCCTCGACGGCGGCAATCTCCTCTGGGGATCCTTCGAGCCAGACCGACCACCCCCAGTATGAGGGTTCGATTTGTTCGGAAAGCTGGGCAATCTTGAGGGTTGTCATCACACGCTCGCCAGCTCAACGTGAACCCACTGCGGAGACTCGAGCGAACACCACTTTGGATTGGCTCCCTCGAGAAGCTGCACCTCAATGGAGTGATCCGGCTTGACGCCCGGCACGACAAGAAACACGCCGCCCGGCTTTCGCGCCGCCCGCCCATCGAGCCAGGGACTCGGTGCCACTGCGTTCGGAGCGACCAGCCTGTACTGGCACCGTGCATTGCCGCTGGCTGCAAAGACGGCCGCCTCCTTCGGCACAAGCCTGATCTCGAGAGCCCGCCCCGCTTCCGCCCTCCAGTAACCAATCGTTTCGGAGAGACGAAGAAGTGCTTCTGAGGGCGCAGCTCGATCGAGTCTGATATGCTCATTCTGCGCATACGGCCCCTTCAATCGGACCCCGTCTTCGATGATTGCAATGGCTAACTGATTCCTGGCCCGTGCAGATACATATTCGCCGGACACCCATTCGGTCGGCAGCCAATAGCTTTGCCCCTCCGCCTGCACCTGCATCTCTCGCGTCATCAACGCGACCAAGGCGTCGCATTGTCGGATGCGGTCCTGGACTTCCGGGGTCAGATCTTGCCCGCCAAGAATTTCTCCGCTGACAGACACAAGACCGTGGCTACGGATGATCCGGTCAATATCCCTGACCAGTTGCTCGTTGCGATCTCGAAACGAGAAGGCGACAAAAATCTTGTTCACGTCAAATCCCTGCACTGACCGACGGGGAGAGACAAAATTATTCCACTACTTAAACGCGATCAGAATGTTCGGATTCCGATCCACCGTCAAGGCCGTTATCTCGCGAACCGGGCGGCAGGCAATTGTCGCTGCGACGCATCGGATTGCGCGAGCGAGGCCAAGTTCGCCAAACGCGGCGGAGCAGGTCCGTAAGGTGGGTTACGCCTTGCGCCGTCTCGTGTTGAGCGACCGCATATGCGTGCGCAATTGCGCGCTAGGCCGGGACGACACTGTGGGTTTGGCGCGCGGTCTTGCTCGGATGCACAGCCTCGTAGCGTGGGCAAAGGCGCGTCAGCGCCGTGCCCACGACTTCTCCGTCAGTCCCGGCAATGCGTGGGCACGGCGCGAAGAGCGCCTTTGCCCACTCTACGGCGCCGTCGCCTCAGCCCGCATACGCCTTGTCCAGCTCCGCGATCACGATCTTCCGCATCCCCATCATCGCCTGCATCACGCGGTTCGCCCTGGTGCGGTCGGGGTCGCCGAGATAGCGGCCAAGCGCCGTCGGGATCACCTGCCAGGACAGGCCGAACTTGTCCTTGAGCCAGCCGCACCGCGATTCCTCGCCCCCGTCGGCGGTCAGCGCTTTCCAGAAATAGTCGACCTCGCCTTGCGTCTCGACGCTGATGAAGAACGACACCGCCTCGTTGAAGCGGTATTGCGGCCCGCCATTGAGCGCGTGGAAGCGCTGGCCTTCGAGCTCGAACACCGCCATGAAGTCGCTGACGGTTTCGACCTTGGCATTGGGAAACACCGATTTGTAGAAGGCGACGGCCGCCGGGACGTTGTTATCGAACCAGAGAAACGGCGTGATGGACGTCATGAATGGGGCTCCTTTCGGCCCGGGCGGCGCGCGGGTACTTCAAGGACGCGGGCGGGAGGGGCGTTCCGACAAGGTCGGCCGGTTTTTTTTGCCCGGCGCAAGTGTAGCGCGGAAAACGCGATAGCCTGTCGGCCCCCCGCCCGGTCGTTCGTCCTCTGGACGCAACGCCGACCACCCCGGAGCCCAAGCGATATCCGGGGAGACTGCTCCCGCATGTCGCTTTCGCTCATGCGGACCTACGAGGCTACCATTGCGTCCGCGACGGTGCCCCGGCACTCTAGGCTCCACCAACAGAGGAGCCCGCCCATGCTGACCCTCTACTCTTACCCAAAACTGTTCGGCGCCGCCGACAACAACGGCTACGGCCTCAAGGTCTACGCCTTCCTCAAGCTCGCCGGCGTGCCGTTCGTGCACGAGCACGTCTTCGACGCTTCCGCTGCGCCGCGCGGGCAGCTGCCTTACATCGTCGACGACGGCGAGACCATCGGCGACAGCGAGACCATCATCGCGCATGCGATCGCGAAATATCGCCTCACGATCGATGCCGGCCTGTCACCGGAGCAGCGCCGCACCGACCATCTCGTCACGCGCATGCTGGACGACCTCTACTGGGTGATGTCGTATTCGCGCTGGAAGGACGAGCGCTTCTATCCGGCATTCCGCGACGCCTTCATCGCGCAGCACCCACAGATCGACGCGCAAGGGTTCGAGAAGGCCAAGGCCTACAACGCGCAGCGCTATCACTATCAGGGCATCGGCCGCTACACGCCCGAGCAGGCCTATGCACGGGGGCTCGCCGACTTGCAGGTGCTGGCGGAAATCGTGCCGGCGCAAGGCTTCGTGCATGGCGCAGCGCCGACGAGCTGTGACGCCGGCATCTACGGCTTCATCGCCAACATTTATTTCTTTCCGATCCCGACCCCATTGAAGGCCTTCGTCGATGCGCACGCCAACCTCGTCGCGCATTGCGAGCGGATGCATGCGATGGTGAGCGCGAAGTCCGCAGTCTCGTAGGGTGGGCAAAGCGAAAGCGTGCCCACCAGCGCCGTCACCGCGGCCACAGACCTCATCCTGAGGAGGCTGCGAAGCAGCCGTCTCGAAGGATGGCCGCCGGCAACCGCCGAGAGATGGTGGGCACGGCGCTTGCGCGCCTTTGCCCACCCTACGGCATCGTCTTCTACCGCATCGTGATCGCAAGCCCGCTGAGATCCGCATTCGCCATCAATCCGACCTGCGTGCCGGTCAGCTCCAGCACCGCGCCCTTCTGGTTGGTCAGCACGATGGCGCGGGCGCCGGCACCGACGGCGAGGCCCGCGCCGGCGGCGCCGTAGACGCCGGCGACATCGGAAGGCCGGTTGATGTTGGAGACGCGGCCGCGCAGCACGGTCTTGGAGCCGCCGAACACGAGGCCGTAGTCGAGGCCGCCGGTGGAGAGCCCGTAAGTGCGGCCGCGGAAGTTCAGCACGCCCGAGCCGCCCGAGCCGCCGATGATCCAGCCCGCCTTGTAGATCGTCAGCGTCACGAAGCCGCTGTCGGCCTGCGCCGCCGTCGAGAGGCCGGCCAGGGCGGCAATGGCGACGCACGCGGCACGGAAGGTGGATGCGATCTTCATGGGTGTCTCCGGGGGCTATTTTTCAAGGGTGGAATCGAATCAGACGCTGCGAATTTATCCGATCGATCGCGGCGGCAACATGATGGGGTGGGCGTGATGCGTGAGGTGTACCAGCACATTCAACTGTCATCGCCCGGTTTAACCGGGCGATCCAGTACGCCGAGACGGTTGTGATTGAGCCGAGAAGCCGCGGCGTACTGGATGCCCCGGTCGAGCCGTGGCATGACAGCGGAGCTTGGGGCCACAGCACGGACCAACTTCCAGAATGCCATTCTGCCCCTGTTTTGCCCGACGGAGCAAGCGGATATTTCGCTCTTCCCGAATTCGAGAAGGCCCAATGATCTCCGCACGATCGCTACTGTGCATGGGGTTGTTTTCGCACTTTTGGTTTTGCGCGGCCCTCGCCTGCCGCTACGCTCATGCGTCCGCGACCGCACCCGAGGTGATCCCATGCCGATCCAGCATTTCGCGCCCCCGCCGCACGTCAAGGCGCCGCCGCTGTCCTTTGCGACGCGCGTCGGCGACCTCCTGTTCATCTCCGGCATTCCCGGCTTCGATGCCAATGGCGCGCTGCCCGACGGCTTCGATGCGCAGTTCGCCAACGTCGTCGTCAACATCAAGCGCGTGCTGGGCGAGGCCGGCGCCGGCATGCACGATCTCGTCAAGGTCAACGTGCTCTTGACCCGCGCCTCTGATGTCGCCGCCATGAACGCGCTCTATGCCGGCGCCTTCGGCCCGCCGCCCTACCCGGCGCGCACCACGTGTGTGGTGCACGCGCTGCCCGACCCGAAGATGCTGATCGAGATCGAGGCGGTCGCGTCGCTGGCCAAGTGAACGGTTCGCTGCGTGTGGCTTGCCGGGCACGCGGCCGAACCAAATGCGTGGGGAGCAGCTGACATGTCCGTGAACGGCGGCTCCCCGGCTTGCAAAGGACCCGCTTTTACCGCACGAATTTTCAGATCCTGCTTCCCCCATAAGGAGATACTTCATGCGTCGCGTTCTCGCGCTCTGTGCCGTTGCCGGCATCGCTAGTTCCGTGTTCGCCGTGCCCGCATCCGCGAAGGCCGGCTATTACGTGATCCGCTGGGACAACACCGGCATCTGCCAGGTCTGGAACGAGGACCTGCAGTACAAGCCGTTCCAGTGGGGGGTGTCGACCTACAAGGTCGTCAGCAAGCCGCTCCCGACCTTCCAGGAGGCATCGGACGTCCAGATCAAGATGCGCGCCGACCGCCGCTGCACGCTCTGAGCTCTAGAGCATGATCCGGAAAAGTGTGTAGCGGTTTTCCCTCGCGACAAACGCGGAACGCGTTTGCGCGGAGATCATGCTCGAACAATAACCTAAGGCGCGATGACGATTCATCCTAGTCTCATCGCGCCTTAGGCGAGAGGTCGCGTCTGAAGGGCGGGTCGCGCGAGCGATCCGCCCTCGTCTTTTCGTGCCCGCCTTGTTTGAACCTGATCGGCGCAAGCAGCTACTCACATCTTGTCCGGGGCGCATCCCCCAAAGCGTCCCGCACCACCCCCTCCCGTCATTGTCGGGAGGCGCATCACATCATTCATTTTGAGGAGCTGATCATGCGTCGTCTTTCCGTGCTGTGCGCTGCCGCCGGCCTTGCCGTCACCGCGTTCGTCGCCGCGAGCCCTGCCGAAGCCAGCTATCACCTGATCCGCTGGCAGGACACCGGCTTCTGCCAGATCTGGGACGAGAGCATACCGACCGCGCCGTGGCCGGCCGGCTATCACCGCGCCAGCGCGACCGTGCCGACCTTCCTCGACGCGCTCGTGGTGAAGGATGCCGCGCTGAAGAACGGCCACTGCAGCTGGTAACAATTCGATCGGCGGACGAAGAGCCGGGCAAGGACGCCAGCGTCCTCGCCCGGTTGTTTTTGTGTTGCGTGAACGAGGGCTGGGACGCCCTCACGCGTCCTTGTGCGCGCCGGGATGGATCAGGATGTCGCGCGCGGCGGCGAGGTCGATGAAGGCTTCCGCGCTGCCGCCCTGGTCGGGATGCATGCCCTTGGCGGCACGGCGATAGGCCTGGTTGATGTCCTCGCAGGTGAGCTGCACCGCGAGCGGCAGGCCGAGCACCTTGCGGGCGCGGTCCTCGCTGGACAGCTGCTTCGGCAGGGCGTTGCGGCGGCCGAAGCGCGGGGCGGAGAGATCGTGCACGACCTCGAGCACCACGCCGAGACGGCGCTGGGCCGCCAGCGTCACGCCGTGATCGTCATTGTCCACGGCCTGGCGCAGCACCGGAAGCGCCTGCTCGGCGGCATGGCGCAGCGTGACGTCGCTGCTCATCCGCGCGATCTCCGCCAAGAGCCGGCCCGCCTCGGCCCAATCGGGCGCCGACCGCAGGCGTTCCAGAGCGAGTTTCCAGGAGTCGAGCCGTTCCATCATGCGCGCAACGTTTAGCAATGAAGATCAGTATGCCAAGGCCGCCGTTTCCGACCCCTTAATTTCGAGTTAGCTTTTCGTGAAACTTCGAAACGAAATCGGGAGGAATATGTCATGGCATTGCTCGCAAACCACATCGCCGTCGTCACGGGCGCCGGCTCCGGCATCGGGCGGGCGATCGCCGCCGGTTATGCGCGCGAGGGCGCGCAGGTCGTGCTGCTCGACGTCAACGCCGAGACGGTGGCGGAGGCCGCGCAGGAGATCCGGAAAGCGGGCGGCAAGGCCGAGAGCTTTGCGCTCGACGTGACCCGCCGCGAGGATTGCTTTGCCCTGGCGAAGCAGGTTGCAGACAAGGTCGGACAGGTCTCGATCCTCGTCAACAATGCCGGCATCACCCGCCGCAATGCCTTCACCGCCGAGACCGAGACGGTGGCGAAGGACTGGAACGACATCATCTCGCTCAACCTCAACGGCGTCTTCAACATGACGCAGGCGTTCCTCGCCCCCTTGCGCGCGAGCAAAGGCCGCATCGTCAATATCGGCTCGATCCAGTCCTTCGTGCATCTGCGCACGCCGAGCTCGGCGGCCTACACCACCTCGAAACACGGCGTGCTCGGCTTCACCAAGGCGCTCGCGGTCGAGCTCGGCAAGGAAGGCGTGCGCGTCAACGCGATCGGCCCCGGCTTCATCGAAACCAACATCAACGCCAATGTGCGCGCGACCAATCCGGCGCTGGTGCAGGCCTTCGTCGATCACACTCCGCTGGCCCGCACCGGCAAGCCCGAGGATATCGTCGGACCTGCGATCTTCCTCGCATCTGACATGTCGGCCTATGTCACCGGAACGATCGTGATGGTGGATGGCGGGTATCGCACGGTGTGAGGCGCGGCGCTCTTTCATCGCACGCGGTGTCATCGTCCGCCTGCGCGGGCATGACACCTGCTCGATCGCACGAGATAGGTCCGCATCACGATGCATGTCGTGCCAATCGCGGCGGCTTCGCGGCATTCCTGAGGTCAATTGGTGCGATCGCCCCCGGTTAACCCTTCATTAACCAAACCGGGCCACCGTGGATCTACGGCTTGGGGGTCGTTGGTTCTCGATCCGCTTCCAACGATGGAAGCGGGCGTTGGTCGGGAGGTGTTGATGACCACTGTTCATGTCGCTGCGTCCGAGCCGGACGCACAATTCTTTGCTCCAAACCAGATCGTTCCGCTTCTGATCGGCGCCACCGTCGACGAGGTCGAGCGTGAGCTCGTACTCCAGACGCTGGCGCGCTGCGACGGCAACCGCACGCGCGCCTCGCGTGTTCTCGGCCTGTCGGTGCGCACGCTGCGCAACAAGATCAGGCTCTATGCCGCCTCCGGTATCGACGTGCCTGCCTATCAAGACTAGCGCGTGAGGACGCGCCGCTGGATCAGTCCACCGACGATGACCGCAAGCGCGATCATCGCGACCGAGCCGGCGATCAGTTCGACCGCACGGAGCAAGAAGGCCGTCATGACAGCCCATGACGGTTGCGGCTCCTCGGCGAACGCGACCGGGACGATGTCAGGCACCAGCAGGTGATCGAGGCCGAGCGAGGCCGCGAGAATGACAGCGAACAGGCAAAAGACCTTCCACGCTGCGCGCATCGGTCGCTCCTCGCATGGGGTGTGGCCGTGCGCGATCGATGACACGGCCGCTGGCCCGACCGATTGATGTTGATCAAGCTCGGCACGATGCGCGGGCAGAATTGCTGCTGTCGTCAAACGCCGCTAAGTAGCTTGCTTCGGGTGAAGGGAGCAGTGGCGTGGCAGACGATCAGGGACGACGGCAGGGACCTCAGGGTCCGCGCGGGCGGCAAGGCGAGCCGGGACGGCCGGGGCCGCAGGGTCATCCGGGCCGGCGCGGTCCCGACGGGGCGCGCGGCAAGCCGGGGCCGCAGGGCAAGCCGGGACCGATCGGAAAGGCCGGCCCGCCCGGCAAGCCCGGTCCGCAAGGCAAGCAGGGCGAAGCCGGCCCGCGCGGCGCCGCCGGCGCGCCGGGGCCTGCCGGACCGCAGGGGTCCGCGGGACCGCAAGGCCCGCGCGGCGAGCCGGGTCCGCCCGGCCAATTGCCTTCGATCGAGCAAGTGCTGCCGTGGCTCGACCAGCTCTTCGACGCCTGGGACGAACGCCGCCGCCAGCGCGAGCGCGAAGCCGCCGAGCGCGAAGCGCTCGAGGCCGCAGTCCAGGAGTCCGGCGCGGCAATCGTCGATGACGAGAGCGATGACGGCGACGATCACAAGAAGAAAAAGAAAAAGAAGAAGCACGACCACAAGGACTAGCAGACCAGCCTATTTCGGCCGATCCTCGCGCCGCGACAACATGCCCATGCGCTCGAACTGCCAGCGCATGGCGCGATACCAGAGATAGCCGACCGCCGCTCCGCACAGCGCGAGGACGATCACGTTCGCGCTCGAGAACGAGCCGCTCCACCACATCATCCACGCGGTCCATAGCAGCGTGAAGACGATGGCACCTGCTTTCAAAGGAAGAAGGGGGCGGCTCATGGTCGTGCTCCGGGCGATCGAAACCCCGGCCACCACCATCGCAAGCTGAGGCAGCAGATACCGTGAGCCAGATCACGGAGCGCGTTGTTCGAGCTCACGAACCGAAGCGGAGCCGCGAGCGCTCTTTCGCCTTTTCCGCCTCAACGTCACGGTCGCGCGCCGGGGCATGCGTATGCAGCGACGTCAGGAGTTTTCGTGCGGCCTCGGAGACCTCGGCCACCGCACGCTCGAACGCCGCCTCGTTGACCTGCGACGGCTTGTTGAAACCCGACAGCTTTCGCACGAACTGCAGCGCGCTGGCGTGAATCTCATCCTCCGTCGCCGGCGGCTCGAAGTTGAACAGCGTCTTGATGTTGCGGCACATGCAGGGGTCTCCGGAAGTTTCCCTCAAGGACGATCAGCGGCGCCGAAATCCTACATCCATCCCCGCACCCCAGGAACGCGCTCATATCGCAATGCATCATATGCGGCGCTCCGCCGCCGCATATTATTTGAGCATGCAATGCACTGACAGCTCGGGCTTAATCGTCTCAATAGTCGAATCGACGCGCGGACGAATCATGCGCGAATGGCAAGGCGCGACGAGGAGGACCGCATGCACAGGATGGCACTGTGCGTTTGGCTGGCTGCGACGACGGCGCTGACGAGCGCCGCATTCGCATTCGACAACGGGCAATATGATCACGTCCCGCCCGACATCCGCGCCTGGTTCAAGAGCGTGATCGCGCCGAATGGCGTGCCCTGCTGCGACATCTCCGATGGCCATCGCACCGACTACGACGTGCGCGGCGGCACCTATTGGGTGCCGATCGAGGGACAATGGATGGAGGTGCCTGAGCGCGCCATCATCCGCGATCGCGGCAATCCGGTTGGCCAGGCCGTGGTGTGGTACGTTCACCACCGCGGTGCCGTCATCATCAGCTGCTTCGTGCCGGCGGATGCGGTCTAGAGCATGATCCGGGAAAGTGTGCAGCGGTTTTCCCTCGCGACAAACGCGGAACGCGTTTGCGCGGAGATCATGCTCAAACAATAAAACACGATGGATTTCGTTGGCTGGACACGCCTGATCGGATAGCTTTGGCCCAAACTGAAGCGGAGGCATGCCGTTGACCGATCTTAGCGCCGAAGACCTCGCCACCATCTATGCCAGGCCGAGCCCGCGCGTGATCGCGAAGGCACGGCCCGCGATCGATGCGCATGCGAAGAAGTTCATCGAGATGTCGCCGTTCTGCGTGCTCGCAACCTCGGGCGCGGACGGCAGCGTCGATGCTTCGCCGCGCGGCGGCGGCATCGGCTTCGTCCGCGTCGCCGGTCCCAACCAGTTGCTGATGCCGGACCGCTCCGGCAACAACCGCATCGACAGTTTTCGCAACGTCGTCGAAGGCTCGGGTTTCGTGCATCTGTTGTTCTTCGTGCCGGGGATCGACGAGACGCTGCGCGTCGGCGGACGCGGCACGCTGTCGGCCGATCCGGATCTGCTCGCCTCGATGGTCGAATTCGGCAAGCCGCCGCGCGCGGTGCTGAGCGTCGCCGTCAGCGAAGTCTATTTCCACTGCGGCAAGGCGCTGATGCGCTCGAAGCTGTGGTCGGCGGACAAGATGCAGCGCTCGGTGATGCCGAGCATCGTCACGGTCATTCACGAGCAGACCGGCTTAGGGGAACCGGCGAGCCAGGAGACCGTGGAAGAAATCTACAAGACGCAGTTGTAGGTCGTTCCGCAATCACAGGTGTCGTCCCGGACCAGCGAAGCGCAGATCCGGGATCTCCGCGCGAGCGCTTGCGCTCGTCGCGATAGTCACAGGACATCGTTTGGCGAAGACTCGTCGTCGGTACTGCTACTGGCGACGATCGATAGATTCCGCGGTATGAGTCCCTGCTTGCGCAGGGACGACACCGGGTGTGCGGCTGCCCCCGGAGCTTAATGCCCCTCGCCCTCGAGCCCGCCGACATGCTTCTGGGTGTAGAGCTCGAGGCCGATGCGGCCGATCAGGTCAAGCTGGGTTTCGAGGAAGTCGATGTGGTGCTCCTCGTCGCTCATCAGCTTCTCGAACAGGTCGCGCGTGACGTAGTCCTTGACGCCGTGGCAGTAGGTCGCCGCTTCCTGGTACAGCGCCCGCGCGCTCATCTCGGCAGCGAGATCGCACTCGATGATCTCCTTGACGTTCTGGCCGATGCGCAGGGGATCGAGCACCTGCATGTTCGGGAAGCCGTCGAAGAACAGGATGCGCGCGGTGAGCTTGTCGGCGTGCTCCATCTCCTCGATGGACTCCTTGCGCCAGACCTTGGCCATGTCGAGGAGGCCCCAATTGTCGAGGAAGCGGTAGTGCAGCCAGTACTGATTGATCGCAGTCAGCTCGTGACGCAGCGCCTTGTTGAGATAGTCGATGACCTTTGGGTCGCCCTGCATGGTTCACTCCAGCTCTTGCAGTCCAAATCGGCCCTAGCCGAATTTAGAATGCTTCTAAATGAGTTTGCGGACAAGGGCAATCAGCCACGCGGACGCAGCCGGGGAAAAGCTCAGCCGACGTTGCGGAAGTTTTTAGCAGGCCGCGAGGGCGAAAAGCGCGGATCCGGCCGTCTCGTCATTGGCCACCACGGTGTGGCCGTGGGGGCAGCCGGCGCAGCAGGACTGGGCGCAGGGGCCGAGCGCTTCGTCGATGATGGTCTTGATGGTCCGGGCACAGCGACCGCATTCGGCACTACAGCCAAGACATCCATAGACCTGCTTGGCGTGGCGCACGGCATCGTCGGACTCGGCGACCGCGGCGCGGATGTCGTCATCGCTCAGCACGTTACAGGAACAAACGATCATGGAAGCGGCAGGCCCTTCGGTGATGCGCCATCATCGATATTTAACGGGCCGGTCGGATGCAAAAGGAAAAACCGGTATTTGAAGCTATTCCAAACTGGCCCGATCAAAGCCTAGAACGGCTCTAAAATAAGCTGTTGCGCTGGATCAAGATTTGCGGGGCTCTAGTCGCCACCACCACCTCCTCCACCGTCGCCCCCGCCTCCGCAGTCGCCGCCGCTGCTGCCGCTATCGCCGCTCGAACAGCTGCCGCCGTCGGTCGAGCTCCCCGAACTGCCGCCGGAAAACCAGCTTCCCAGCGAGAAGCCGTCGCTCGTTCCGGAGTAGCTGTCGCCGCCGCTACTCCCTCCGCCGCTGCCGGCCGCTGCGCGGGAGCGCCGTGCCCGGTTCTGGAGGTGTGCGATCCAGCCGTAGCCGATCGCGGAAACGATTCCGGCAGCAATCAATGCATTGACCATCGCGTTGCCCATCATCGTCTCCCGGTGAGGCTGGGGCCCATGTCAATTGGTCGTCTCCGGCAAAGGCGCCGTTCATTGATCATTCAAGCGAAGTATGGAACCTTGCGCCCCAAAGGGTTCCCGCGTGTTCGTCTGAAAGGTCAAGCCAATGAAGAAGTCGCTCCTGGCGGTCGCTGCCGTCGCCACCCTGGCCCTGGCGGCCGGAACACCGGCCCATGCCCAGCGCGGCGTCGCAGCCGGCGTGGCGGCCGGGATCATCGGCGGCGCCATTGTCGGCGGCGCGCTGGCTTCTCCGTATTATTACGGACCCGGCTATGGCTACTATGAGCCGGGCTACTACCCGCCGCGCTACTACGCCCCCGGTCCCGGCTATGTTGCCGACGACTATTACGGCGGTTGCGTCTGGCAGAAGCAGCGCTTCTGGGACGGCTATGCCTGGCGCGTTCGCCGCGTCCGAGTCTGCGGCTGAGGCACTCCAAGCCGGTTCACTGCGGATGTGCCGTTCATCTCAGGGCCTGAAAAAGACCGCTTTTTCTCGTCACAGCTCCGTGTGCGTTTACCGTGGGTTGACCATTTGCGCGCTTCCTAGCTGCAAGGCCAATTCCATCAGAGTGTGCGTGAACCTTTGAAACCCGGGCGCCTCTAACAGGAGGAACCCATCTCCCAGGAGAGCCAAGAGCATGAACAAGACTTTAGTTGCCGCCCTCACGGTTGCGACGGTCGCCGGTTCGCTGGTGACTGCCGCTCCGTCCGCGAAGGCGCATGACGGCGTCGGCGCCGGCATCGCAGCCGGCCTGATCGGCGGCGCCATCGTCGGCGGCGCCATCGCGTCGAGCCGTCCCGCCTATGGCGGCCCCGTTTACGTTGCCGAGCCCCCGCCGCCCGCGCCCTGCTACTGGCGCCGTGAGCGCTATTGGGACGGCTACGGCTGGGTCAGCCGCCCGGTTCGCGTCTGCTACTGATCTGATCGCCTTGGCGCATGCGCGCCGCGATCAAGAGCCCGGCCGAGACCATCGGCCGGGCTTTTTCTTTGCATACGCTATCGCGCCGCCAGGATCGAACGCAGCACCTCTTCACTCGGCCAGCAATCGACCCTGAGTCCCGCCGACTTCTGGTAGGCGCCGAGCGCGGCACGCGTCTGCATGCCGGCCTTGCCGTCGATCTTGTCCTTGTAGAGCCCGACGCGGGTGAGCCCGCGCTGCATGGTCTCGACATCCTTCGTGCGCAATTGCTTCGAAGCCGACCAGGGCGTTGCAAACGGCAGCGGGCTCGTCATGCGGTCGCTGAGATGGCCGACGAACAGCACGTAGAGGTCGGAGAAATTGTACTCCTTGATGACGAAGTAGTTCTTCGTCGTCAGGAACGACGGGCCATAGATGCCTTCGGGCTGAAGCAGCGAGGCCGGCTGCGCCTGCTCGGCGGCGCTGAGTTTTTGGCCCCGCACCGGCACAAACCCGTCGCGCAGCCATTGGCCGATCGGCTTCGTCACCTCGGGCACGCCGGTGGTGCAATCGACCTTCGCTGGCGCCTGCACCTCGTAAGCCCAGCGCACCCCGCTCTGCCAGCCTTTGTTGACGAGCTGCTGTGCGGCGGAGGCGAGCGCATCCGGCACCGAGTGCCAGATATCGATGCGGCCGTCGCCATCGAAGTCGACGCCGTGCTTGTAATATTCCGAGGGCAGAAACTGCGTCAGCCCGGTGGCGCCGGCCCAGGACGAGCGCATGTCCTTCCGCGTCACCACGCCTTCGCCGAGGATCTTCAGCGCGAGGATGAACTCGTTGCGATACTGATCCTTGCGCCGGCCGACATAGGCCTGTGTCGCCAGCACGCGGACGAGATCGTAAGGCAGCGTGTAGCGGCCATAGTCGGTCTCACGGCCCCAAATCGCGAGCATGACGGTGGCAGGCACGCCCGAGCTTTTCTCGATTGAGCCAAGAGCCGGACGATATTTCTGCAGCAGCCGCTGGCCCTCGCCGGCAAGGCGCGCGATCGAGGCTTCCTTGACGTAGTCGGCCGGCACCTGCACGAACTCGGCCTGCGACGGCGCACCGGTCGCCGGCCGTCCCGGCAGGATCAGGTCCGGCAGCTTGTAGTCAGGCTCGAGCCCGCGCGTCTGCTCGTCGAATGTCGCGCGCGAGACGCCTTCTGCCTGCG
Source organism: Bradyrhizobium sp. SZCCT0231 (assembly GCF_018130245.1). Lineage (GTDB taxonomy): Bacteria > Pseudomonadota > Alphaproteobacteria > Rhizobiales > Xanthobacteraceae > Bradyrhizobium > Bradyrhizobium japonicum_F. The sequence continues at coordinate 10,348 of NZ_JAFCKP010000011.1, read as the reverse complement.
CTTCCGGCCACAGCGAGGCGATGAACTGCGTGAAGGCGGCGTCGGCGGCGCGGGCGGACGACCAGCCGCAGGTGACGACGATCACCGCAGCGATGAGCGCCCGCCGCATCATGCCGCCATCACCGCGTCAGCTTCTTGTACTTCACGCGGTGCGGAATGATGCTGTCCTGGCCGAGCCGGCGCATCTTGTCCTTCTCGTAATCCTGGAAGTTGCCCTCGAACCATTCGACGTGGCTGTCGTCTTCGAAGGACAGGATATGTGTCGCGATGCGGTCGAGGAACCAGCGGTCGTGGCTGATGATGACGGCGCAGCCGGCAAAGTCCTCCAGCGCCTCTTCGAGCGCGCGCAGCGTGTCGACGTCGAGGTCGTTGGTGGGTTCGTCGAGCAGCAGCACGTTGGCGCCGGACTTCAGCATCTTGGCAAGATGCACGCGGTTGCGTTCACCGCCGGAGAGCGCGCCGACCTTCTTCTGCTGGTCGGCGCCCTTGAAGTTGAACGACGAGCAATAGCCGCGTGAATTGACTTCCTTCTTGCCGAGCAGGATCAGCTCGTTGCCGCCGGAGATCTCCTCCCACACGGTCTTCTTGCCGTCGAGCGCGTCGCGCGACTGATCGACGTAACCGAGATGCACGGTCTCGCCGACCGTGATCGTGCCGGAGTCCGGCTTCTCCTGGCCGGTGATCATCCTGAACAGCGTGGTCTTGCCGGCGCCGTTGGGGCCGATCACGCCGACGATACCGCCGGGCGGCAGCTTGAAAGTGAGGTTGTCGATCAGCAGGCGATCGCCAAAGCCTTTGCTGAGGCCGTCGAAATCGACCACATTGGCGCCGAGCCGCTCGGCAACCGGGATGATGATCTGCGCGGTCTGGGTCTGCTTCTCGCTCGCCTTCTTGAGCAGTTCCTCATAGCGCTGGTAGCGCGCCTTCGACTTGGCCTGGCGGGCCTTGGGCGAGGAAGCGACCCATTCCTGCTCGCGAGCGAGCGTTTTCTGGTGCGCTGCGTCCTCGCGTCCTTCCTGCTCCAGACGCTTCTGCTTCTGCACCAGCCAGGACGAGTAGTTGCCCTCGTACGGGATTCCGCGGCCGCGATCGAGCTCGAGGATCCAGCCCGTGACGTTGTCGAGGAAGTAGCGGTCGTGGGTGACGATCAGAATCGCACCGGGATAGTTGCGAAGGTGGCCTTCCAGCCACGACACGGATTCGGCGTCGAGATGGTTGGTGGGCTCGTCCAGCAGCAGCAGCTCGGGCTGGTCGAGCAGCAGGCGGCACAGCGCAACGCGGCGACGTTCACCGCCGGAGAGCTTCGTCACGTCGGCATCGTCGGGCGGACAGCGCAGCGCGTCCATGGCCTGGTCGACCTTGCTGTCGAGATCCCACAGGCCCTGGGCCTCGATCTCGTCCTGCAGCTTGGTCATCTCGTCGGCGGTCTCGTCCGAATAGTTGACCGCGAGTTCATTGTAGCGGTCGAGGATCGCCTTCTGCTTGGCGACGCCCCGCATGACATTCTCGCGCACGGAAAGCGCAGGGTCCAGCTGCGGCTCCTGCTCGAGATAGCCGACGCGGGCGCCCTCGGCGACCCAGGCTTCGCCGGTATATTCCTTGTCGAGGCCGGCCATGATCTTGAGCAGCGTCGACTTACCCGAGCCGTTGACGCCGAGCACGCCGATCTTGGCGTCCGGGTAGAAGCTCAGATGGATGTTATCGAGCACCTTCCGGGTCGGGTAGCTCTTGGTCAGGCCCTGCATGAAATAGATGAACTGGCGCGCCATCGGTCCCGTGAAACCTTCGATTTGAGGGAATTTGCTTGCCGCCGATGTAACGATCCCGCCCCCAAAGGGCAACGTTTTCCCTCCGTTCACCACGGATGAATACGGGACGGACACCATCCGGCCACCGATCCGGACAATTGAAACCATTTTTTAATAAAGCAGGCCAAAGCTCGATTTCGCGCGGAAACAGCGCCACCCGCTCAGAACGAACGGGGAGCACAGCGAGGCCGACCATGGCTCTGATCGAGACCAACACTCTTCCTGTTCCGGCAGTCGCCGGCCACGTCTCCGGGTTCGTCTCGGAGGTCAGAGGTTTCTGGAAGCGCTTCTTCGCCACCGCCTTCAATCCCTACCGGCCCGAGCTGCACTACATGCGTGGACCCGGTCCCGCCTGGCGCGCCAAGCACGGCATGGATGCGCCGTTCCGTCTCAAGCCCCGCGACGTCTGAGCCCACTTTCCTATCGGACTTTTGAAGACGCAGGCTGCTTGCGCGCTGGCGCGATTGCGCGCAACCATGGCCCGGTTCCGACGATGGCGCCCACTTGCGCCGCCACCTCTCGCCATGGATGAACGCCGATGAGCCGGCTGCGCTGTGCAATTCTCGACGACTATTTCAACCTCGCCCTCGACGTCGCGGACTGGCCGAAGCTGTCGGACCGTGTTGACGTCACCGTGTTCAGCCATCCCTTCGCCTCCGAGCAGGCGGCGGCGAGCGCACTGGCGGATTTGGACGTCATCTGCGCGATGCGCGAGCGCACCGCCTTCCCCAAGAGCCTGTTCGATAAGCTGCCCAAGCTGAAGCTGCTGCTGACCTCAGGCATGCGCAACGCTTCCATCGATATGGAGGCTGCGAAGGCGCGCAATGTGGCCGTCGGCGGCACGCAATATTCGCGCGACCCGACGGCGCCGCTCACCATGGGCCTGATTCTGGAGCTGACCCGCGGCATCGGCCGCGAGAATGCGCGCATGCATGCGGGCGAGCCCTGGCAGAGCTTTGCCGGCATCGAGATCGAAGGCATGACGCTCGGCATCGTCGGGCTCGGCAAGCTCGGCAGCAAGATGGCGGGGATCGCGAAAGCGTTCGGCATGAACGTGATCGCCTGGAGTCCGAACCTGACGCCGGAGAAGTGCGCCGCGGCCGGCGTCGGTTACGCCACGAAGGAGGAGCTGTTCGCGAAGGCCGACATCGTCACCATCCATGTGGTGCTGAGCGATCGCTCGCGCGGGCTGGTCGGAGCTGCCGACCTTGCGCGGATGAAGCCGACCGCCTTTCTCGTCAACACCGCGCGCGGGCCGATCGTGGACGAGCAGGCGCTGCTGGAGGCCTTGCAGCAGCGCAAGATCGCGGGCGCCGGGCTCGACGTTTTCTCGATCGAGCCGCTGCCGGTCGACCATCCCTTCCGCAAGCTCGACAATCTCGTGCTGACGCCGCATCTCGGCTACGCGACCGCGGACGGGTTGCGCATCCACTACGGCCAGATGGTCGAGGCGATCGACGCCTTCACCAAAGGCGGCGAGTTGCCGCGCAGGCTGGCCTGAAACGACACTGGCCTCAAACGACGATGGGCGTGCCAAGGCACGCCCATCGCAATTCGAAATTCTCTCGCAGCGTCAGCGCACGGTGACCGGCGCGGGCAGCGGGGGCACCACGGTCGGCTGCGTACCCGGAACGGGGCCAGCCTGGGCGGACATCGGAGCCGGCCCGGCAGCGCTCGGCGTCGGCGCAGCGGAGGCAGTCGCCGTTCCCGGCGGCGGGCCGCCCGGCATCACCACCACGCGGGTGCCGACCTTGACGCGATCGAACAGGTCCGAGACGTCCTCGTTCAGCATGCCGATGCAGCCGGAGGAGACGAACTTGCCGATCGTCGAAGGCTGATTGGTGCCGTGGATGCGGTAGACGGTCGAGCCGAGATACATCGCGCGGGCGCCGAGCGGATTGCCCGGGCCGCCCGCCATGAAGCGCGGCAGGTAAGGCTGACGCTCGATCATCTCGGTCGGCGGATGCCAATCCGGCCACTCGGCCTTGCGGGTGATCTTCTGCACGCCGGTCCAGGTGAAGCCATCGCGGCCGACGCGGACGCCGTAGCGGATCGCACGGCCGCCTCCGAGCACGTAATAGAGGTAGGTGTTGGGGGTATCGACCACGAGCGTGCCGGCCGGCTCCTTGGTCTGGAATGCGACCTCCTGACGGCGCAGGTTCGGCGGCAGCTGCACCGGCGCAGCATCGGGCTGCTCCTCGGGCGGCAGCGAGGCCAACGTCATCGGCCGGCCATCGGCGCCAACGGGCGGCTGCGCGGCCTGGACCGCCCCGGTCGCGGCGGGACCGCCCACAGCCTCGGGCGGACGCAGGCCATCATTGGCGGGCGCCTGCTGGCCCGGGCGATTGGCGTAGATCACCGGCGGCGGACCGGCGGGCCGGCCGTAGCGGGGATCATCGGGCGACATCACGGGGCCCTGGGGCGGCGCCGCCGAATAGACCGGAGCGCCAGCCGGACGGCCATAACGGGGATCGTCCGGCGACATCACCGGACCCTGCGGCGGAGCGGCGGAGTAGACCGGCGGGCCGGCGGGGCGGCCGTAACGCGGATCATCGACCGGACCGGGCGGCGGCAGCGAGGCCTGCGGCATCGCGTCGTCGTCTTCGTCCAGCGCGTCGAAATTCGGCGTGCGGTCACCGGGCCGATATTCGGCCGGGGCGCCATAGCTCGGCGCCTGCTGGACCGGATAGCTCTGAGCCTGAGCGAGCGAGGTTCCCGCCGCAGCGACTGTTGCGGCAGCGCATATCGTCAGAAAGTGTTTGATCATCATCGCTCTTGTATAGTCCCCAAGCCCGATCGGACCGTTAACGGCCAGATGACGGAAGATAGCGGCACATTCAAGACATATCAGGCCGATTTGCGCCGGATTTCCTGATTTGTGATCCGCAAGACGATCGTTGCCCCGTTGCATCACGGGGCTGAAATCGTATCGCGCCATGAATTGCCGCGATGTTCGGCCGCGATTTTAACGGAACGATGCGGAAGCCTTGCGATATGGTCGAATCAGCCTGATTCGCCACCCTTTTGAACTCCGGTCCCGCGTGGCGAGCGCGGCAAGCAGTACCGTCACCGCGTTCAGATGGCTCTTGGGCCCTGGCCACCTCGCCGCCGGGGCGGAAATTCGCAATCGCTCGATGCTTCCCGGCTTTCGCTTCCTGTTTGCCGCGATCCTGCTGTCAACCTCCATCCTGGTGTTCGGCCTAGGGGCCGCGGCGCTGCTACGGGCGACCCATCAGCAGTATGTCAGCACCCCCTCCTGGCGGAACGGCCCGCAGGAGCAGGTGTTTGTGCAAGTGCCCGAGCCGGCCCAGCCGGTGCTCGCGGTGTTGCGGGCCGAACCGGAGCTGCCCGCCGAGACCACGCCATCGCTGCGCGACCAGGTGCCGACCATTGGACTGCCGGCGAGCGAGCCCGAACAGGTTGCCGCGCTGGCGACCGACACCGACGTTCAGCCGCAGGTCGCCGCGCCCCTGGCAGACGTGCCGGCTGTCGAACCGGCCAAGCCCGAAGCAACGATGGAGGCCGCAGTGCCGGCCTCCACCGACACGCTTACCCCGGCCGACACCACCGCCGCGATCCCCGAGGCCAAGCCTGCCGCAACCGCCAGCGAGCCGGCGCCTGTTGACCCCAGTGCCGCCCTCGCCGCCTCGGCACTTGATGTCGCCTCCGCGAGGCTCGCCGCGCTGAACGAGCCGGCGACGACGACCGTGAAGGATGCGCCGGCGAAGGCCAAGGCCGAGAGCAACAAGTCGGACAGTAGCGCATCGGACAGCAAGGCGACCAAGCGCAAGGCGAAGGCCAAGAAAAGTCACCGCGTGGTGCGGCGTCCGCTGCCGCCTCAGCAATTGCAGCAGCAGCTCGATCCGTTCGGCCAGCCGCAGACTTTCGCGACGACGACCACGCGCACGCGTTGATGCCCCTTCTTCGCCTCTCCCCGCTTGCGGGGCGAGGGGGCGCACCGTCATCGTGGCTGCGATCTCACGCCGGCCCGGTCGCGATCGGCGGGCCGCCGGCCTGGCCCCATTCCGACCAGGAGCCGTCATAGAGCGCGGTGTCGGTGATGCCGAGGCGATACAGCGCGAGCGTCAGCACGCCCGCCGACACGCCCGAGCCGCAGCTCGTCACGATTGGTGCATCCAACTTGACACCGGCGTTCGTGAAGGCGGCGCGGAGCTCGTCGAGTGGCTTCATCTCACCGGTCGCCGCATCGAACAGCAGATTGTAGGGCACGTTGCGGGCGCCCGGGACGTGGCCGGAGCGGATGCCCGGCCGCGGCTCGGGCGCGCGGCCCTCGAAGCGGTCGGCGGCGCGCGCGTCGATCACCTGCTCCTTGCGGCTTTCGACGTTGGCGATCAGCTGCTGCATGCTGCGCACGCGGTTTGCGTCGTAGCTCGCCTTGAAGGTCGCCGGCTTCGGCTTGACCTCGCCGCTCTCGACCGGCCGTCCTTCGGCGCGCCACTTCTTCAGCCCGCCATTGAGGATGCGCACATTGCCGTGGCCGTAGGACAGGAACATCCACCACGCGCGGGGTGCTGCGACCCAGCCGCCGGCATCGTAGAGCACGACGGTATCGCTATTTCCGATGCCGAGATTGCCGACGTCACGGCCGAACTGCTCGGCGCTCGGAAACATGTGCGGCAGCGGGTTGGAATGATCCGACACCGCGTCGACGTCGAAGAACACGGCGCCCGGAAGGTGCGCAGCGAGGTAGTCGTCCTTCGGCAGCGGCAGCACGCCCGGCAGCTTGAAGCTGGCGTCGAGGATCTTGACGTTGGCGTCGCCCATGTGGGCGGCGAGCCAGTCGGTGGAGACGAGGGGGTCGGTGGCGGTGGTCATGGGCATGCTCCGGCAATTGTCTCAGTCGTCATGGCCGGGCTTGTCCCGGCCATCCACGTTCTTCGTTGCGGCTAAGACGTGGATGCCCGGGACAAGCCCGGGCATGACGTTGTGGCTGGTTGTGTGCGTCCAATCTACCCCTTCTTCTTCGGCTCCCATTGCTCCGTCGGGCCGCCGGCGTCGCGCCAGGCGGCGTAGCCGCCGGCGATGTGGGCGACGGGCTTGAGGCCCATGTCCTGTGCGGTCTTGGCGGCAAGCGCGGAGCGCAGGCCGCCGGCGCAGTGGAACACGAACTTCTTGTCCTCCTGGAAGATCGGCTTGGCATAGGGACTCTGCGGATCAATCCAGAATTCGAGCATGCCGCGGGTGCAGGCGAAGGCGCCGGGGATGCGGCCGTCGCGCTCGATCTCGCGGGGATCGCGGATGTCGACGATGACGACGTCGCCGTTCTTTGAGATCTCGATCGCATCCTTGGCCGAGAGCGTCTCGATCTCGGCATTGGCCTCGTCGATCAGCGCCTTGATGCCGCGGGTGATGGTCTGGGGCATATGGTTCTCCCTCTTGTTGTCATTCCGGGGCGCGCGCAGCGCGAACCCGGAATCCATTCCTCTACATGCGCTGCGGCCCGATGGATTCTCTGATGCGCAATTGCGCATCAAAGTTCGCGACTGCGTCGCGCCCCGGAATGACGACGGGAGACATCAGTGCGTCAATTCCTTCATCGCACCTTCCAGCCCCTCGATCGTGATCGGATACATCCGGTTCGCAAAAATGCGTTTGATGATGGTGGTCGATTCCGAATAGTCCCAGTGCTTCTGCTGCACCGGGTTCAGCCACACCGCATGCGGATAGGTGCGGATGATGCGGTCGAGCCAGACCGAGCCGGGCTCCTCGTTGACGTGCTCGACCGAGCCGCCCGGCACCATGATCTCGTAAGGCGACATCGAGGCATCGCCAACGAACACGACCTTGTAGTCGTGCGGGTATTTGTGCAGCACGTCCCAGGTCGGCGTGCGGTCGGTGAAGCGGCGCTTGTTCTGCTTCCACACGCCTTCATAGAGGCAGTTGTGGAAGTAGAAATACTCCATGTGCTTGAACTCGCTCTTCGCCGCCGAGAACAGCTCCTCGACCTGCTCGATATGCGCGTCCATGGAGCCGCCGATGTCGAAGAACACCAGCAGCTTCACCGCGTTGCGCCGTTCGGGGCGCATGTGGACGTCGAGATAGCCATGATTGGCGGTCTCGCGGATGGTGGTGTCGAGATCGAGCTCGTCGGGCGCGCCGGTGCGCGCGAACTTGCGCAGGCGCCGCAGCGCCACCTTGATGTTGCGGATGCCGAGCTCGACATTGCCGTCCAAGTCCTTGAACTCGCGCTTGTCCCACACCTTCACGGCGCGGTTGTTGCGGTTCTTCTCCTGGCCGATGCGGACGCCCTCGGGATTGTAGCCGTGGGCGCCGAACGGCGAGGTGCCCGCCGTGCCGATCCACTTCGAGCCGCCCTGGTGACGGCCCTTCTGCTCCTCGAGGCGCTTCTTCAAGGTCTCCATGAGCTTGTCCCAGCCCATGGCCTCGATCTGCTTCTTCTCCTCTTCCGTCAGGTACTTTTCGGCGAGCTTCTTCAGCCACTCCTCGGGGATCTCGGCCTTCTCCATGGCGTCGAGCAGGTTTTCCAGCCCCTTGAACACCGTGCCGAAGACGCGGTCGAACTTGTCGAGATTGCGCTCGTCCTTCACCAGCGAGGCGCGCGACAGATAGTAGAAATTCTCGACCGTGTAGTCCGCAAGGTCAGCGTCGAGCGCCTCCATCAGCGTGAGGTATTCGCGCAGCGTCACGGGGACCTGCGCGTCGCGCAGAGAAGTGAAGAATTGCAGGAACATGGGTGACAGATTGCCCGTCGGGTGGCGAACGTCAAGGGGCGGAGACGATCGCTCTGTGCTGGACCGGGAGGCTTTTTGCTCTAGAATTGACCGCCTCAAGGGGTTGTTTCGGGGACGTTTGCAATGGGAATTCTCGCAGCGCTCATCATCGGCGCGATCGCAGGCTGGCTCGCGGGCAAGATTGTCCACGGGGCGGGATTTGGGCTGGTCGGCAACATCGTCGTCGGCATCATCGGCGCGCTGGTGGCGAGCTGGGTTCTGCCACAGCTGCACATCGGGCTTGCCACCGGCACGTTAGGTGCCATCGTCGACGCCACCATCGGCGCGGTGATTGTGCTGGTCATCCTTTCGCTGATAAAACGGGTCTGAAAGCCTGACCGAACCAGGAACGGCCGCCGCGAGCGGCCGTTCGCTTGTCGTGACCGAGGCCATGATATTGGGCAACAGCCTTGCGACGACGACCAACAAGGACGCGCAATGAAATTTACCGGCACCAAGGACTATGTTGCGACCGACGACCTCAAGGTCGCCGTCAATGCCTCGATCGTGCTCGAGCGCCCGCTCCTGGTGAAGGGCGAGCCCGGCACCGGCAAGACGGTGCTGGCGGAGGAAGTGGCCAAGGCGCTGAATGCGCCGCTTTTGACCTGGCACATCAAGTCGACCACCAAGGCGCAGCAGGGCCTCTACGAATACGACGCAGTGTCGCGCCTGCGCGACAGCCAGCTCGGCGACGCGCGCGTGTCCGACATCAAGAACTACATCAAGCGCGGCAAGCTGTGGGAGGCCTTCACCGCCGAGCAGCGCCCGGTGCTCCTGATCGACGAGATCGACAAGGCCGACATCGAATTCCCCAACGACCTGCTGCTCGAGCTCGACCGCATGGAATTCCATGTCTACGAGACCGGCGAGACGATCAAGGCCAAGCAGCGCCCGATCATGATGATCACCTCCAACAACGAGAAGGAGCTGCCGGACGCGTTCCTGCGCCGCTGCTTCTTCCACTACATCAAGTTCCCCGACGCCGACACGATGGGCCGCATCGTCGACGTCCACTTCCCCGGCATCAAGAAGCGCCTGGTGGAAGAGGCGCTGCGCATCTTCTTCGAGGTGCGCGAGGTGCCGGGCCTGAAGAAGAAGCCGTCGACCTCGGAGCTGCTCGATTGGCTCAAGCTGCTGCTCAACGAGGACATGAGCGTCGAGCAATTGCGCGAGCGCGACCCGCGCAAACTGATCCCGCCGCTGCACGGCGCGCTGCTGAAGAACGAGCAGGACGTGCATCTGTTCGAGCGGCTGGCGTTCTTGAGCCGACGGGAAGTGTAGGCTCGGGCTCACTCGCGATAGCACTCCGCTGTCGCTCAAAGCATTGGTGTCATTCCCCGCGAAGGCGGGGAATCCAGTACGCCGCAGCCTCTCGGCTCCATCACAGCCGCCTCTGGAATACTGGGCGCCCGGTCAAGCCGGGCGATGACAGTGAGAGTGTGGCACGCGCCTGCTTCCCCATCGTCATTGCGAGCGCAGCGACTTGTCCGCCGAAGCCTTGGCGAAGGCGGAAGCAATCCAGAATCCCTCCGCGGAAACAGTCTGGATTGCTTCGTCGCAAGCGCTCCTCGCGATGACGGAGCAAGCGGCAACGGCGGCGTCCCCCAACTCGCATCGCAGTCGCAGACGCACCTTCGCAGCCTCGCGGCGCATTCCGCCCGAGATTTGCTTCATTCCATCGCCCCAAAGAAAGAGGGCGCAGGGAAGACCGCATAGGCGTTAAGGTAGCGCAGGCATGGATTGATACCGACGTTTTCGGGGAGGCTCGCGCAGGTGCCGCCCAAGCGC
>NZ_JAFCKP010000010.1 GCF_018130245.1 Bradyrhizobium sp. SZCCT0231 | reverse complement strand
ATCAGCACGATCGCCCCTCAAGAATGAGCCGGGATAGGCGATACATACGCCATTTCCGAATTTCGGTAAAGCGGAATATTTTTCCGCGGGTGGGTTGACAGCCGGGCGACACACCCCGGTCCCGTAGCCCGGATGGAGTGCGAGCGTAATCCGGGAAAGTGCAAGATGCCGGGCGAGCGGCCCCGGACTACGCTGGCGCTCCATCCGGGCCACGGGAGTCCACTGCAATCGCGACGAGTTGCGATCTGCGACAATATGAACGCACTGCCGACATAAAGTCGCGGCAATCGGAGGACTCATCGGCCGTACCCGCCCCTGTTTTCCCGGAGTTCTCATGTCTTCTGCCGACCGGCCGGCGACCCGCCTTGCGACCCGGCTTGCCTTCCTCGTTGCGGGCTTTGGCATCGCGTGCTGGGCGCCGCTGGTGCCGTTCGCGAAGGCGCGGCTCGCCGTCGACGACGGAGTCCTCGGCCTGCTCCTGCTCAGCCTCGGCATCGGCTCGGTCGTCGCGATGCTGCTGACCGGCGTTCTCAGCGCGCGCTACGGCAGCAGGCCGATCATCGTCGCAGGCGGGCTCGGTCTCACGCTGGTCCTGCCGCTGCTCGCGATCGCAAGCTCGCCCCTATCGCTGGCGCTGGCGCTCCTTGCGTTCGGCGCCGCGCTCGGCTCGATTGACGTCGCCATGAACATCCACGCCGTGGAGGTGGAGCGCGCCGCGGGACGCCCGCTGATGTCCGGCTTCCACGCCCTGTTCAGCATCGGCGGCTTCGCCGGATCCGCGCTGATGACGGCGCTGCTCTCGCTGCAACTCGGCGCGCTCGCCTGCACGCTGATCTGCTCCGTGCTGATGCTGATCGCGATGCTCGTGACCTGGCCGCGCCTGCTTCGCTCGGTGCAGGTGCAGGAGGGTCCACTGTTCGTGCTGCCGCACGGATCGGTGCTGCTGCTTGCACTGCTCGGCGCCATCACCTTCCTGGTCGAAGGCGCGATGCTCGATTGGGGCGCGCTGCTCGTGATCGGCGCGGGGCTCGTCACCGAGGCGCAAGGCGGAGCCGGCTACATCGTGTTCTCGATCGCGATGACCATGGGCCGGCTCGGCGGCGACGCGGTCGTTGCACGTATCGGGGACCGCACGACATTGCTCTGGGGCAGCCTCATAGCGATCGCGGGTTTTGTGGTGCTGCTCACAGCGCCCGTTGCAGCGATCGCCCTCGGCGGATTCCTGCTGATCGGGCTCGGCGCCTCAAATCTCGTGCCGGTGTTATTTCGGCGGGCGGCGCGGCAAACGGTGATGCCCACCGGGCTTGCGGTCGCGGCGATCACGACTGCGGGCTACGCAGGGGTCCTGATCGGCCCTGCCGGCGTGGGCTTCGTCGCAAGTCTTGGCGGATTGCCGATGGCGTTTTGGCTGCTGGCCGCATTGATGGGTCTCGTCACACTGTCGGCGAGGATCGTCACGGCGGAGCAGCGCCAGATGTCGCACGTCGATGTGTGTGCGGCCTTGCGCCGAATTTGCGGACGGAACGGCCAGGAGCCGCAATGGTCCCACGCGGGGCGCGGGTGGAGGCCGTCGTCCTGGCATGCCAACCTAAACCCTTCTTTCACAGGCACTATTTTGGCAAGCCGAAGCGAGCCCAAGCCATCTGCGCCAGTCTGTCTGCCATGCGGCTTTCGGCCAGTTTACTGGACGCGTCGTTCTGCTAGACCACCACCAAGTACCTTTTGACTCCCGTCGAGGGGGCAATGGCACGTGCCAGCTCAAAGTAATCACGACTTGCACATTTCATTTGGGCCATTTCGGCTGTTTCCAAAGTCCCGGCTCCTGGAGAAGGAGGGGGCGCCGCTTCATATCGGCGGCCGCGCGCTCGATATTCTGATCTTGCTTGCCGAGCGCCCCGGTGAAGTCATCGACAAGAGGGAGCTGGTCAAGCGTATCTGGGCCGACGTGAATGTCGACGAGGGCAGTCTGCGCTTCCACGTCGCAGCGCTGCGCAAGGTGCTCGGCGATACCGGCAAGTCGGCCCGTTATGTCCTCAATGTGCCCGGCCGCGGCTATTGCTTTGTCGCGCCGTTCGCTCAAGCGGCTCCGCCGGTCGCCCAAGCCTCACCATCCGAAATCGTCACCCCTCGCTCCCTGCCTGCTCAGCTTGCAAAGATGATCGGACGAGAGGAGGTGATCGAGAAGATTTCAACCGGATTGACGCTGCATCGCTTCATGACGGTGGTCGGCCCAGGCGGCATCGGCAAGACGGCCGTCGCCGTCACGGTCGGGCATCGCCGCTCGGCGGATTTCGGCGGACGCGTCTTCTTCGTCGATTTCGGTCCGCTTCGGGACGCCGGCCATGTCACGACCACCATCGCCTCGGTCCTCGGACTGAACGTCAGCGCGGAGGACCCGACGCCGGCCATTCTGACATTCCTGAGGACCGGACCGACCCTGCTGATCTTCGACAGTTGCGAGCATGTGCTGGACACGCTGGCTCCATTCGTCGAGCGCATCGTTCGCGAAGCGCCGCAGCTTCGCGTTCTCGCAACCAGCCGCGAGTCGTTCCGCAGCGAAGGCGAGCGGATCTTCCGGCTGTTCCCGCTGGATTGTCCGCCGGAGCGGGAGAGCCTCGATGTCGCCGGGGTCCTCGCCTACCCTGCGGCTCAGCTCTTCGTCGAGCGCATCGCGCAGGGCTCGGGTCCGTTCCAGCTCAGCGCCGAGGAAGCGCCGCTGGTCGCGAACATCTGCCGGCGCCTCGACGGCATTGCGCTGGCGATCGAACTCGCGGCGGGCCGTGTCAATGCGTACGGCATCGCCGGCACGGCCTCCCTGCTCGACAGCCGCTTTTCGCTGCAATGGCGGGGGCGGCGCACGGCCGTGCCGCGGCACCAGACGCTCGCTGCGGCCCTGGACTGGAGCTACGACCTGCTGCCTCCGGCGGAAAGCGCCACCTTGCGGCGACTGTCGGTGTTTGCCGGACCATTCGCGCCGGAGGCCGCCGCCGCGGTCGCATCCGGCGAGGGCCTCAGCATCTCGGAGACGTTGGAGGCGATCGACAGCCTGGTCACCAAATCGCTGATCTCGCCATCCGGTTCGCGGGCGCTGCGCTATCGCCTGCTCGACACTACGCGCACCTACGCGCTCGGGAAGCTGAACGAGCTCGGTGAACTCAGGCAGTTCGCGCGGCGCCATGCCGAGCATTTTCGAGATTTCTTCGAGCACGCGGAGGCCGATACATCGACACCGCTGCCCGAATGGCTGAGCATCTATGCGGGGGAGCTCGACAATGTGCGCGCGGCGCTGGATTGGGCCTTCGCGCCCGACGGCGACGCAAGGCTCGGTGTCGCGCTGACGGCGGCCGCGGTCACGCTGTGGGTACGCCTTTCGCTGTTCGCCGAATGCCGCGAACGTACCAGAACGGCGCTTGCAGCGCTCGGAGACACCGGGGGCGACGATCGCATCCGCATGCAGCTGCTGTCGGCACTCGGCTGGTCGCTGATGTATGGCGAGGGCCGCGCGCGCGAGGCGCGCCCGATCCTGGAGACGACTCTCGCGCTGGCGGACAAGCTCGACGACAAGGATTTCCGCCTGCGCGCACTGTGGGGCCTGTGCATCGACCAGTTCAACAACGGGCAGTTCGGCAAGGCCCGTGCGCTCGCCGATCGCTTTGCGAGCGCGGCCGCGAACTCCCCTGACAAGACCGACCTCATGCTGGGCGACCGGCTGATGGCTGTCGCACTGCACTATCTCGGCGACCAGAACGACGCGCGGCAGCGCATCGACCGGGTCAATGCTTCGCTGCACGTGCTGGCGGAGAAGCCGAAGATCTTCCCGCTCGATCTCAGGATCTCGACGCAATATTTCCGGGCGCGCATCCTGTGGCTGCAGGGTCTCGCCGACCAGGCCCAGGCGCTGGCGGCAAGAAACATCGAGGAAGGCCGGGCCAATGGCCACGCCCTGACCTTCTGCAGCGTGCTGGGACAGGCCGCCTGCCCGATCGCTTTCTGGGCCGGCGATCTCGACGCCGCGGAACGCCACGGCAGCGAGCTGCTCGAGCACACCGAGCGGCACGCGATCCGGCTGTGGGGCCTGTGGGCAAGGGCCTTCAATGCGGCAGTCGTCGCCAAGCGCGGCGACGTCGCGATCGGCCTGCCGCTGCTGCGCGAAGAGCTCAATCGCGCCGGCGATGCGCGCTTCCTGCCGCGCTTTCTTCCCCTGCTCGGCGAGCTGGCAGCGGGTTTTCTGGAGGCCGACCAGATCGACCGAGGCCTCGACGTGATCGACGACGTCCTGACCCGTTGCAACGACCGGCAGGAGCTCTGGTATCTGCCGGAGCTGATCCGCATCAAGGCAGAATTGATGCTCAGGAGCGCGCGGCATTCAGAGGACGCCGAGGCACGCTTTCGCGAGGCCATGGAGATTGCCGGCCACCAGGGCGCGCGCTTCTGGGAGTTGCGCTGCGCGATCAGCCTCGCGCGACTCAAGATGGGGGCTGGCCAGAACGCGGCCGCTCTGGCCGTTCTGAGGAATGTCCTGGGATCGTTCACGGAGGGCGCCGAGATCGCCGACATGCGCACCGCGCGCGAGTTGACGGCGCAACTCCGGAACTGACCGCGCACTGATGCGCGCTAACCTCCCACCGCAGCCGCGCGCCGCGGCAGCTTCCAGTTGGGCCGGATGAAGTGGCAGGTGTAGCCGTCAGGATAACGTTCGAGATAATCCTGATGCTCCGGCTCGGCTTCCCAAAACTCGGCTGCGGGCGCGACCTCGGTCACCACCTTGCCGGGCCACAGGCCGGACGCTTCGACGTCGGCAATGGTGTCTTCGGCGATCCGCTTCTGCTCCTCGCTCGTGTAGAAGATCGCCGATCGGTAGCTGGTGCCCCGATCATTGCCTTGGCGATTGAGCGTGGTGGGATCATGGATCTGGAAGAAGAACTCCAGCATGGTGCGGAAGCTGGTCTTGGCGGGATCGAACATGATCTCGATCGCTTCGGCATGGCCTTCATGATTGCGGTAGGTGGCGTTCTTCACGTGCCCGCCGGTGTAGCCGACACGGGTGGAGATCACGCCCGGCTGCTTGCGGATCAGATCCTGCATGCCCCAGAAGCAGCCTCCGGCCAAAACTGCGCGTTCCGTCGTCATCTGTCCGCTCCCAATTGATCGCGTTGTCCATTCTGCATCCGTCGCATCATATAGGCGTTCGGCCGCCCGGCCGAAAGCCACGCATTGGACGCGAGTCTACCCGGTTCCCAGGACCGGATGGACCCAAAGCAAACGCTCGCCTCTAAACCAGCTTGGCGTCGAGCGTGATCGCGGCGTTGAGCACCTTCGACACCGGGCAGTTCTTCTCGGCCTCGCCAGCGATCTTCGTGAAGCCGGCTTCATCGAGATTCGGCACCTTCGCCCGCAGGGTCAGCGCGGACTTGCTGATCTTGAAACCCTTGCCTTCGGGCTCGAGCGTGACGGCTGCCTCCGTCGAGAGCTCATCCGGCGTGAATCCTGCCATCTGAAGGCCGAAGGCCAGCGCCATGGTGAAGCAGCCGGCGTGCGCCGCCGCAATCAACTCCTCGGGATTGGTCCCCTTTTCGTTCTCGAAGCGGGTCTTGAAAGAATAGGGCGTCTGCTTGAGCACGCCGGATTCGCTCGAGAGATGACCGGTCCCGTCGCGACCGGTGCCCTTCCAGACTGCCGTTGCCTTGCGGATCATCTCAGTTCTCCTTGTTTGGTTTCAAGCACCGGCGCTCCGTACCGGTGGATGGCGACATCGGCGTGACCGCCTGCCCTCCCAACCGATCGAGCGCCGCAGCGGTTCCGTTAGCTACCGAGTTGACCAACATGGAAGCCGAGCCGGTTCTCGAGGTCGACGAGTGCTTGGTCTCGGCGATGGCTTCCTTGTCGAATGAGAATGCCGTTGCTTCAGGATGGCAGCTGCTGACCGGCCTGATCGCGCACGATGTAGTCGGCGTACCAGTCCGCCCAGTTCTCGTCGTGACCGCCAGTACGCTTCTCGTGCTCACCATGCGCCACTGAGGCACGGCGCAGCGCCGCCGCCAGATCGGTCGTCGACCCGAATGTCGTGGCATCGCCTGCGACGCGACCGGGCAACCGTGTCGTGACCTCCTGGAACAGCCAGCCGTTGCCGTCGGGATCGCTGAACGAGGCGAATGAGCTGTAGCTGCCGCGCTTCGGGTCGATACCGCCGACCCGAGCGCTGCCGAACAGATACGGCTCGTCGGGCCCGGCATGAAGGTCGCCGGCACCGTGGAATGGCGCGCTGACCGCGACGCCGCGGTCGAGCAGGTCCTGCCGGGCTGCCTCCAGATCGGGGACGATCAGGTACAGGCCTCGCACTGAGCCGGGCGCTGCGGCCGTCACGTTCCTGCCGAAAATCACCGAGCAGGCCGAGCCGGGCGGCGTGAACTGGATCACGCGCCAGTCGTCGCCTGACGAAAAATCGGCGTCCAGTCGCCAATCAAGGCGCGCGTAGAACGCCTTGGCACGGTCGACGTCGGACACCGGAATGACGACGACCTCGAGCTTCATATCGACGCTGCGCGATGAGGGCCTGGTCCCGGTTTCGCGATCGATTTCGATGGTGGTCATGTCGAACTCCCGTGGTGTGAATTGAGGCTGTCCTTCATGCGACGGCCGGCATCACGATGGTCACGCGCGTGCCGCCCTGCCCCGCCTCGCCCCGCAACCGCGCGTGGATGCTGCGTGCGAGCCCTTCGAGGATACGGCTGCCGGTGCCCTGAAGCGGACCGGTCGCACCAATGCCGTTGTCCGCGACCGTGCAGAGCCAGGTGTCATCGCGGCTCGCAAATTCGATGCGGATCAGCGCACCGCTCTTGTTCGGGAAGGCGTGCTTTGCCGCGTTCGTGACCAGCTCGGTCAGCATCAGGGCGAGCCGATGACATTGCGCAGCCGGCAGCCTGCCGCTCTCGATCGCGGCCTCGCAGCGGATGCCTGCCGGCTCCAGCACCGCTGCGGAGAGGGCCCCGCACAGACTCTCGAAGAAGGGCCCCACAGCGACGGCCGATGGATCGTCGTCGTCGGACAGGAGCTGATAGAGCCGGCCGAAGGCGACGATGCGCCGCTCGAGCCGGTCCACCGCCAGCGACACGTCCCTCGTGGCCGCGCGCGTGAAGTCGCGGCGGACTGTCGCACCCAGCAGCGTCAGGGTGTTCTTCATGCGGTGGTGGGACTCCCGCAGCACGAGCTCCCAATCACGCGACTGATCATCGAGACTGGCAACGAACTGAGGTCGAACGACATGGTCGTTCGACCGAGCGCCGATACCGGACATCATAGCCTCCCCGTTGGAATAGGATTGAACTCGAAGGCTATACTGGATGCGGCGCGCGCGTTTGGCCCGTTAGACGTTGCAAGATTCTGTTATGATCGGTGACCTGCAATCTGGCGGCGGACGACCGGTGCCTCGACGGTCAGGCACGCTGACGAATTGTCGCGGCCGCGCCGTAAACCGCTCGCGTTTAAGCAAAATTTTTGCGGCGGACGTCCCGGCGCGCTCGGCGATCGCCACGCGATTTCGCCACTTTCGGCCAGTTTACTGAACGTCTCGATCTGGTAGATCAAACTGCAGACTTCAGCTCATTCACTGGAATCATTGGCCCGTGCCGGACACTAACGAGCAGGATGCGGTCATTGCCTTCGGGCCGTTCCGCTTGTTCGCGAAATCGCGGCTGCTCGAAAAGGACGGCGCGCCGCTTCACCTCGGCGGCCGTGCGCTCGACATCCTCATCTTTCTCGCCGAGCGCGCCGGCGAGGTCGTTGACAAGCGGGAGCTGATCAAGCGCATCTGGGCCGACGTGAACGTCGACGAAGGCAGCCTGCGCTTCCACATCACGACGCTGCGCAAGGCTTTGGGCGATGCCGGCGAAGGCTCCCGCTACGTCGTCAACGTCCCGGGGCGCGGCTATTGTTTCGCGGCTCCGCTGCTCCGGCCTGCAGCATCGGAGGGCCGGGCCGGCCCGTCCGCCGCTTCGCCACACTCGCTGCCGTCGCCGCCCGCGAAGATGATCGGCAGGGACGATGCGGTCGAGAGGATTTCCACTGAACTTGCCGAGCATCGCTTCGTCACGATCGTCGGCCCCGGCGGGATCGGCAAGACGTCGGTCGCACTCGCCGTCGCACAGGGCGAGCTCGCGGCCTTCGACGGCCAGGTGTGTTTCGTCGATTTCGGCGCGCTGACGGATACCCGGCTCGTCCCCGGAACGATTGCCGCCGTGCTGGGCCTCACCGTCAATTCCGAGGACCCGATTCCGGGCCTGCTGACGGTCCTGCGCAGCCGGCGGATGCTGCTGGTGTTCGACAGTTGCGAGCACGTGCTCGACGAACTCGCGCCTGCGGCCGAGCGCCTCGTCCGCGAGGCGCCGCAACTGCATATCTTGGCCACCAGCCGCGAATCCTTCCGCGCCGAAGGTGAACGCGTCCATCGGCTGTTTCCGCTGGATTGCCCGCCGCAGCGCGAGGGGCTCGGCATCGCCGACATCCTTGCCTATCCCGCAAGCCAGCTCTTCGTGGAACGCATTGCCGAGAGCTTGAGCGAATTCGAACTCCGCGAGGAGGATGCCCCGCTCGTCGCCGAAATCTGCCGGCGACTGGATGGCATTGCGCTTGCGATCGAGCTCGCGGCCGGACGTGTCAACGCCTATGGCATTGCCGGGACCGCCTCGCTGCTGGACAGCCGCTTCTCGCTGCTGTGGCGGGGACGGCGCACCGCGATTCCGCGGCACCAGACCTTGAGCGCGGCGCTGGCCTGGAGCTACGACCTGCTGCCGCCGGCCGAAAGCGCGACGCTGCGCGGATTGTCGGTGTTCGTCGGGCCGTTCACGCTGGAGGCCGCGCTGGCCGTCGCGTCCTGCCAGGGCATCGGCGAGCCCGAAGCGGTCGAGGCGATCTCGAACCTGCTCTCCAAATCCCTGATCGCGACCTCGCCGGCGGAGCGGCGGCTGCGCTATCGCCTGCTCGATACCACCCGCGCCTTCGTTGCGGACAAGCTCATCGAGAACGGGGAAGCGGACCGCGTCGCGCACGCCCACGCCGAATATTTCCGCGACTTCCTGCACGACATTGCCCTCAAATCCACGGGCATGCAAAGTGCGGGCGGCTTCCTTCCCTATGCCGACCATTTGCCGAATGTCAGGGCCGCGCTGACCTTCAGCTTTTCGGACCGCGGCGATCGGACGCTCGGCGTGGATCTGGCGGCCTCGGCGGCCCAGTTCTTCCTCGAACTGACCTTGCTGACGGAATGCTACCGCTGGACCCAGCAGGCGCTGGCGTCACGCGATACGAGCGCCGTGGACAGCCGGAAGGAGATGACCTTGCAGGCCGCGCTCGGCGTCTCCGTGATGTTCACGCAGGGCAATACCGAAGCGGTCCGGTCGGCGTTCACGCGCAGTCTCCAGCTGGCCCGAGAGCTCGAGGACCTGCACTGGCAGCTCTGGCTGCTGCGCGGATTGCACGTCTATCTGACCAGGGTCGGAGATTTTCACGGCGCCCTCGGAATCGGCGAACAGGGCGAGAGCGTGGCGCGAAAGCTGAACGACCCCGCCGCCACGCTGAACGTCGAATGGATGCTTGGCATAGCGCATCATCTGATCGGCAACCAGGACAAGGCGGTTCGGTTCTGCGAGAGCGCGATGGTGCACAATCCCGGCTCGCAACGGCTGAACATCGGCCATCTCGGCTATGACGACCGCATCGTCGCGCTGGTGGCGCTGGCGCGCGGGCTCTGGCTCACCGGCCGGCCCGAGCGGGCGATCGAGGCGGCGAAATACACGGTTCGCGAGGCTGAGCTGCTCGAACAGCCGCTCACCCTCGGCATCTCCCTGATCTGGACGATTTACGTGTTCCTCTGGGTCGGCGACTGGGACAACGCCGAACTTCTGATCGAGCGGCTGATCGATCATTCGGCGCGGCACTTCCTCGGCCCCTATCACGCCGTCGGCATCGGCCAGAAGGGCGAGCTGCTGCTGCGCCGCGGTGACGTGGCCGGAGGCATCGAGCACCTTCGCCGCAGCCAGGCCACGCTGTACGCGACACGGCACCGGATCATGACGACCGTGTTTGCGACGGCGCTGGCGGAGGGTCTCGCTTCCCAGAATCAGCCCGACGAGGCGTTGCAGACGATCAACGAGGCGATCGCCGAGATTCCCGATCATGGGGAGTCCTTCGACATGCCGGAGATGCTCAGGGTCAAGGGCGACATCCTCGCCCGGTCAGGCAAGGCTGCGGAGGCCGAGAGCTGCTTGCGCAAATCGCTCGACCTGTCGCAGCGACAATACGCGGTCGGCTGGGAGCTCCGCGGCGCGATCAGCCTCGGCCGCATCTGGCGCCAGGCCGGAAAAGCCGGCGACGCACGCGAGCTGCTCGCTCCGCTCGTCGCGCGCTACCAAGAGGGGCTAGAGACGCGCGATCTGGTCGCCGCAAGGGAGCTGCTGGGCACCCTGAATTGACAGCATGTTCAACGGGATACCGCCAATAATCCCGCTCGCAACTCCTAACAACTTCTAACACGCCAAGCCGCATACACCCCGCCATGGTGGCGACACTTCACGGTGGACATGGCGGGACATGGCGCTTCTTGACGACGTAATCGATGCCAGTGGCGGCTTGGCCCGCTGGAACAGCTTGAGCCGGTTTACGCTCCACCTGTCCGTCGGCGGATCGCTGTTCTCCAGCGCCGGACATGCCCGCGAATTCAAGGACGTGACGGCGGAAGGCTCGACCCGCACACAGTCGCTCCGGTTCACCGGCATCACCGGAGGCGAACACTCCGGCTCCTTTCAACCCGACGCGATCACGATCGAGAGCCTGGATGGCGAAGTCCTGCGGAGCTGGCCCAACCCGAGCCTTGCGTTTCCCGAGGCGGAGGTCCCAACGCTTGCGGACGAACTGCATCTTGTCTTCTTCTGCGGCGTCGCAATCTGGAATTGTCTGACCAACCCTTTTCTGCTCGCCCATCCCGATGTCGTGGTGGAGGAGCTGTTGCCCTGGCGCGAGGGTGCCGAAACGTGGCGGCGGCTGCGGGCGCAATTCCCCTCGCACCTCATCACGCTCGCGCCTGAACAGATCTTCTATTTCGACGAGAACGCCCTGCAACGGCGGACGGACCACGATCTCTTCGGGATCAAGGTCGCACACTATTCGTGGGCTCATGACAGTTTCGGCGGCATCGTCGTGCCGACGCTTCGGCGAGCGCAGACGCTGCAGCCTGACGGAACCGTGATCGCCAAGCCCGTGCTGATGGATGTCGAAATCTTCGACGCCGTGTTCGAGTAGGGACGAGGGCCCGCGAAAGCGGCAGCCACTCTGCCTCTCAATGCCTAACAATACATAACGAGCCAACAGACGGCCCCGGGTGCAGATTGCACTCGTGAGCAATTCTGCGACGAGCTGTCACACCTGATGCACACGCACAAAATCTAACACATCCTAATCACCACTAACGGGCGTCCTGGCCAGCTCACGTCTATCCTCTCAGCATGAAGAGCATTGGGTTTGCGCGTTTGCCGATCGTTGCAAACGGCAGCGAAGCCCGGAGAGGACGAACCATGTCGAGCAACTTGCACGCGGCCCATGCCTGGATTGACTTTCCGGTTGCCTCGCGGGATCACGCGATTCGCGCAACACAGGCAATTCCCCGGGAGAGCCAATGGCGTCGGATCGATCGCACGCCAGAGCCGGCGAGTGAGGGCATCACGATCTCGCGATGGGACGACCCGCGGAGCACCTCATCGCACGAGACGACGACGCCGGAAGATCGCTATTTCGTCGGCATTGCCCTGAAGACCACGCGCGCGAAGCTGACGCGGAACGGCCGGATCATCTTCGAAGGCACCATGCCGGCGGGGTCGCTGTATGTCACCGCGCCGTCGCAGCCTCTCGGCGCACAATTCCAGTCGCCGTGTGCCTTCCTGCACGTCCACATCTCCACGGATCATCTTCCGGCACATGCCGACGGACTGAATGACCTCGTGCTATTGCGCGATCCGCTCGCTGCGGAGCTCGCCAAGGCGCTGATCGAACATGGCGACGCCGCGGACCGGCAGTTCACGCGCTGCATCGGTCAGACCCTGGCGATGCATCTCACCCGGATCGAGCTGCCGCGCGTCAAGGTCAATGCCTTGCCGAAATGGCGGCTGCGGCGCGTCGAGCAGTACATCGCCGATCATTTCGAACGCTGCATCAGCCTGTCGGAGCTCGCCAATGTCGCCGGCCTGTCCAGAATGCACTTTGCGGCACAATTCCGCGCCGCGACTGGTTACCGTCCCCGCGAATACCTCCTCACGCAGCGGGTCGAGCATGCGAAAGCGCTGCTCGCGACCACCGAGCGGCCATTGGCGGATATCGCGCTCGCGGTGGGCTTCAGCACGCAGGCGCATTTTTCGACCGTCTTCAAGCGCATCAGCGGTCAATCTCCGGCGCGCTGGCGCCTCGCCAACGCGGGCGGACAGCTCGAGACCGAAGCGCGGCCGAGGCGGCGTGCGCTTCCGGACCGGGATTGGATCGCCAGCGCAGCCGCGTAGCTGATCAGGCGAGCGACGGACGACAGGGATCCCAAGGCGTGTGCTTCAACTTGTTTGCTGCTCCCGATCTCGCCGCTGCAAGTCCTCGTGTCCCGGACGAGCTGCAACGCGCGAGCGTTGCGGCGCAGAGACCCAGAACGCTCCACGGTAGGTTGCAGTGAGATGGGCCCCGGCTCTGCAGCGCATCGTCGAAGAGACGCTGCGCTGCGTCCGGGGCACGAAAGCGCAATACTGACGCCGCTACGCCGGATCGAACGCGCGGATCGGCGGCAGATTGCCGGTGAACTTCTCCACCTCGACGGTCGTCAACTGGCCGGTGCAGCCCTGCGCCAGGGATGAGGTGCCGACGTCGCGGGTGAGCACGTTCGGATTGCCGTGAACGCAGAGCGGCGCCTCGTCCTCGGGGTCCATCGGATCGTACCAGGCGCCGGTCGGAAGCTGGACCACGCCGGGCGCAATGCCGTCGGTGACGTAGACCGCGGCCAGGCACGCGCCGCGCGCGTTGAACAGGCGAATGATGTCGCCGTCCCTGATGCCACGCGCGTCCGCATCAACCGGGTTCATGCGCGCGACCTCGCGGCCGCGATGCTTTGCGGCCAGCGAATGTCCGCCGAAATCGAGCTGGCTGTGCAGGCGCGTCACCGGCTGGTTGGCGACGAGGAAGCACGGCGCCCCGGGCTTGGGCATATCGGTCTTGTCGAGCCAGACTGGATGGCCGGGACAATCCGCATCGCCATGAGCCGCGATCTTCGCCGAATAAATCTCGATGCGTCCGCTCGGGGTCGGCAGGGCGTGATTGACCGGATCCTCGCGGAAGCGGCGCAGCCGGCCGCCGTCATCGGGCTGCTGCGGCACGACCAGGCTGCCGCGTGCCCAGAATTCGTCGAAGCTCGGCGCCTCCAGGCCGCGCTTGGCGAGCGAGGCGCGGGTCGGCTCGTAGAGATGTTTTAGCCACTGCCGCGACGTGCGTCCCTCGGTGAAGGGTTCGCGCGCCCCGAGACGCTCGGCGAGATCGGCAAAGATCTCGTAGTCGTCGCGCGCCAGCCCAAACGGCTCGGCGATCCGGTGCATGGCTACCATGAGAGGATCGTTGCTGGAATAGCCGATGTCCTCGCGCTCCAGCGTCATCGTCGAGGGCAGCACGATGTCGGCGTGGCGGGCGGTGGCGGTCCAGGCGAGCTCGTGCACGACGAATGTGTCGACTTGCGCGAACGCCTTGCGCAGGCGGTTGATGTCCTGGTGGTGATGGAAGGGATTGCCGCCGGCCCAGTAGACCAGACGAATGTCCGGATAGGTGCGCGTCTCGCCATTATAGCGATACGTGCTGCCGGGATTGAGCAGCATGTCGGCAATGCGCGCTACCGGAATGAAATCGGCAACACCGTTGCGGCCCTGCCCCAGCGTCGGCCCCGGCACGTCGTTGACGCGGCGGCCGTAATAGCCGATCGCCCCGAGCGAATAGGCGTAGCCGCCGCCGGGAAGACCGATCTGGCCGAGGGCTGCCGCCAGCACCATGCCCATCCACACCGGCTGCTCGCCATGCTCGGCACGCTGCAGCGAATGGGAGACCGTGATGAGCGCGCGCTTTCCAGCGAGGCGCCGCGCCAGCTTACGGATCGTATCCGCCGCGACGCCGCAGATCGCGGCGGCCCATTCTGCGTGCTTGGCTTGCCCGTCGCTCTCGCCGTTGAGATAGCGCAGGAAGACCGGCCAGCCCTCGGTGTAGCGATCGAGGAAGGCCTGGTTGTGCAGGTTCTCGCTGACCAGCGTATGGACAATGCCGAGCATCAAGGCAGTGTCGGTGCCGGGCACGCAACTCATCCATTCGGCGCCGGCCTCGACCGGCAGATCGTCGCGCAGCGGGCTGACCAGGACGAACTCGCAGCCACGCCGGCGCGCCACCGCCATGGCGCGGCGCTCGACATGCTTGCTGATCGAGCCGCCTGCCACCATGGAGTTCTTCAGCGCCATGCCGCCGAATGCCAGCACGATCTCGGTGTTATCAGCGATCTGCTCCCAGGTGACGTTGCGCTTGGTGATATCCTCGTAGCCCGCCAGGATCTGCGGCAGCAGCACCGAGGACGCACCCGAGGAATAGCTGTTGACCGAGCGCACATAGCCGCCCATCGCGATGTTGAGGAAGCGATGCACCTGGCTTTGGGCGTGATGGAAGCGGCCGGCACTCGACCAGCCATAGGAGCCGCCGAACACGGCGCCCGGCCCGCGCGTGTCGCGGATGCGGCACAGCTCGTCGCCGAGGAGGTCGAGCGCCTTCTCCCAGCTGACGGAGACGAACTCGTCGCGGCCGCGGCGATCGTCGGGGCCCGGCCCACGCTCGAGCCAGCCGCGGCGAACCGCCGGCTGGGCGATGCGGGCCTGGTGGCGGAGTGCGCCGGGAAAATTGTCGATGATGCCGTTCGGATCGGGGTCGCCCGCATAGGCCCTGACCTCGAGCCCGGCCGCGCCCTGACGGGCGGAGAACACGCCCCAATGCGAGGTGTGCGGCTTGAAGCCGTCCGAGAGGTCGAGACCGGGGTCGGGAAAGCCAATCGTGTCGTCCATCATCTGATCCTTGTTCCGCTCCGGCCTGCAATCGGGGTGTTAATATACCGATCCGCTCCGGACGTCGTCGAGATCAGCGTTGACGGAAACGCTTGCCTGCCCCGCGCAAAACCTCAGGGGCGCTGGACACCAAGCGTCACGGCAAGGACCTGATGGCAAGGACTTGATGGCAAGGACCTGCACCTGCATCATCCGCGTGCGCAGCAATCGACCAGCAGCTCCCAGATCCGCTGCACCTCTTCTCTCTTGTGAGTCTCCGGCACGTTCTCCCTGCTTGACCGATCACACGCAGCGATGCTGGGTGTTTCGCGAGGCACGATCCACCGCTCCGAGATCGGGTCGTACCATTTTCCGATATTCATCTCAGTCACGTCGGTGGGCCCACAGATTTGATCACGGTTGGGCGATGCGCCTGCTGCAGTCTCATTGGGCCGTCTGGCAGCGCGGCAGACGATTCACCAATCAGAAGCTCGCGCGATCGTTCCCGCCGGCTGCGTCATCCCGGTCGGGCCGGATGCAGCGTGCGCGGATGCCACTCGTGCAGCAACCGCGCGAGCTCCTCACGCTCCGTCGCACGTCCCTTCATGGCGGTCTCGAACAGCGCTTCCTGAATGTCGCGAGGCATGTCGCCCCATACCTCCATCGCCGCACGTCCGAGTAGGCCCGCAAGACGATCCACTGCATCGCTCATTCGGCTCTCCTGATCTGCACGGGAATGGAACAGCGGCGGCCGCACGGCGTTCCACTGTCATCGCGGCGCCGCGATCCTTGCGGCGATTCTCATCTCCGTCGCTGACGGGAACATCCGATCACATGAACGGCTTACCACCGGGGACGGGAAGCGTTGCCGAAGTGTAGCTCGAGAGCGGATCGGCCAGCATGACATAGGCCGTCGCGAGCTTGCGACGCTGAGCCTCACGCAGCCCCTGGTCGGGTACGGCGATAGACGTGCCCCGGCTCCGCCCACAGGAACCCGTTCGAGAACGGCACACCCGGATAGGCCGCAGCAAGGCGGCGGTTGCCGCCATCGACGTCGTCCCGACCGTCCAATACATCGCGAAAGGTCCTGATGACTGCGACCATGTCGCAATCCTGCGGCGACAGGCGCAGCGAGCCGACGTTGCTCTCGCGCAAGATGCCGGCATCGCCCAGCAAATTGGCGCAGGTATGAGACAGGGTCTGCACGCCGTTGACGGTCAGGAAATCCTGCTGCTCCAATGTGTTCAGAAGGAGACCGTCCGGGTCCTTCTCACAGACGAAGCGGCAATTGTCCTTGGCGAGCTTGTGAAGGCGCGCATGATAGCAGCGGGCGGAGATGGCCAGCGGCACCCTGCCGAACGCAAACAGCTCGATCGTGACATCAGGAACAGCTCTCGCAATCGTCGCCACCGAGGCCAGCGGCAGCTCCGGCGGCAGGCAGATGCGCCGCCCCCCGCGCGCGGCGTGGAAGGCCGCGCTCGCCTCGTTGTAGATGTTGACGAAGGGCCCGATGGCGTGCGGCCGGCCTGCGAGCGCCCTGAGGCAGGTCAGATCATTCACCTCGACCAAGACGCCCTCGGCCGCCGCAAGCTCTTCGGTCTGACGGCGCTCGCGCCGCAACGAGACCAGGATCAGCGAACCCAGCAGGACCTGCTTGCCTGCTTTTTGCAGCCGTTCGACCACGGCCGGCAGGTGGGGCGCGCAAAACGGCGAGCGCTTCGAGCAGACGATCTCGCCGACGGATACGACGTCGACCGGCGCTTCGTCAGCGATACGGAAGTAAAAATCGCGCCAGCGTTCCGGCGCCCAATTGTACAGAACCGGGCCGAGGCTGAGTTGCATCGCTGGACCTCACATTTCCGAAAAACTAGCGCCAGGTCTTGCGATAGGCGCCGAGCGTGGAGGCCTGCCCTTCGGTGAACGGCTTCAGGCTCGCAATATCGGCCTCGCTTCCGCTCTCGAGCGCCGCGAGCGCATGACGGAAATGGCGCACCACGCTTTCGACATAGGCGCGGCCGCGTTGGCGGCCCTCGATCTTGAGCGCGGTCACCCCGGCATCTCGCAGGCCCTTGAGCAGGGTCGTCGCATCCAGGCTGACGGGATCCTCGAAGATGTAGCCAGCGCCCTGTGCGGTCGAGAATCGCCCCTTGCACAGCGTCGGATAGCCCGCAGGCTCACTCGTCCCGAACCGGTTGATGGTGAAGCCGCCCAACCTCGACGTCGTGCCCTCCGCGGTCTGTTCGTAGGCGACATGGCTCGGCGGCGAACAGACGCCCTGCATGTTCGGCGACTTGCCGGTCGCATAGGACGACAGTGAGCAGCGCCCCTCGGCCATCACGCAGAGACCGCCGAACACGAAGACCTCGGTCTCGCAGGCCGACTCCCGGGTGATCTCGGCGATCTCCGGCACGCTCAGGACACGCGGCAGCACGACGCGCCGCGCCCCGAATGTCTCGGCATAGAAAGCGATGGCATCCGGATTCGCGGCCGCGGCCTGAACCGAGACGTGCAGGCGCTGGTTCGGATGACGCCTCGCCGCGTAATCCATCAGTCCGATGTCGGCGAGGATCAGCGCATCGGCTCCGGCGCTCACCGCATCGTCCACCGCACGCTGCCAGATCTCGACGGCGGAGGCGCGCGGGAAGGTATTGATGGCCACCAGGATCTTCGCGCCGCGGGCATGCGCCAGCGCGATTCCCTTGCGCAGCTCGTCGCGGCTGAAATTCAGCCCCGGAAAGTTGCGCGCATTGGTTTCATCGTTGAAGCCGCAATAGATCGCGTCGGCGCCGGCATCAATCGCGCTCTTCAACGCCGCCGGTGTCCCGGCAGGACAGATCAATTCCATCATCTCAATTGCTCGCCTTGCCCCGGTGAACCGATCACGCGGCCGCGGGCGGCCTCGAAGGCGCGTCTCGCCGGCGCGCCCAGCGGGCCAAACAGCGAGGACAGTTCAGTGGCAAGATCGAGCTGGGCGTCGTCGATCGCATTGCGCAGGGCGAGCACCGCCTCGACATCGCCTTCGACGACAAGCTCGCGCGAGAACATCAAGGCATCGCCATCGACCCGACCCTCGAGCAGCGCCAGGAGATTGGCGAGCGAGGCCGAGATCTGGGCATCCAGCCCCCGCGGCAAGTCGCGCACGACGGACAGCCGCGGTGGCCTGGCCTCGACCACGAAAGCAAACGGCAGATCGATTGGCTGGATACCGAACCGCGCGCGAGCGTGGTCGCCGAGCCTGTCGAACATGGCCGGATTGCGCCGATGGATTCGCTGCAGGATGACGGTGAGGACGAGCTCCAACGGCAGCAGCGGCAGCGGACGCATGACAAACGCGAGGAGCGGCGGAATCGTCGGCAACGAGCCGGGCGATGCGGCGGACGGATCATTCATGGCTCCACATCTGGACGGATTGCACGCAGCTGTATTTGAGCCGGAACAATGAACACCGAAATCAGCCCGGCTAGCTCTGCTTTTTTGAGGAGCTGGTTCCGTTGCAACGTGATGTGCCCCGCTTTCGCGGCCTGTCCGACTTCCTGCACTTCATCGAAAGCCGGGGGCAGTTGCGACGCATTCGCGAGAAAGTCTCCGTTGTCCACGAGATCACGGAGATCCACCGGCGTGTGCTTGGGGGACACGGACCGGCACTATTGTTCGAGCAGCCCGTCAAGGCCGATGGTCATCCGTCGGATATGCCGCTCCTCACCAATCTGTTTGGGACAGTCGAGCGGATCGCATGGGGAATGGGCATCGCGCCCGATCGTCTCGAGGAGCTTGGCGCGCTGATGGCCGAGTTGCGCGCGCCGCGACCGCCGAACGGCATCAGGGATGCCTTCGGCAAGCTCCCGCTCGCGCGCGCCGCGCTGGCGACGCGCCCGCGTACGCGCGCGGCGGCCCCGGTTCAGGACTGTGTCACGATGGGGCCCGACATCGATCTCGCAAGACTGCCGATACAGATCTGCTGGCCCGGCGAGCCGGCGCCGCTGATCACCTGGCCGCTCGTGATCACCGTGCCGCCCGACTCGGCGACGGCCGGCCAGGATGAAAATGTCGGCGTCTACCGCATGCAGGTGCTCGGTCGCGACCGCCTCATCATCCGCTGGCTCGCCCATCGCGGCGGCGCCCGCCATCACCAGCAATGGAAGGCGATCGGACGCGACATGCCGGTCGCGATCGTCGTCGGAGCCGATCCCGCCACGATCCTCGCCGCAGTGATGCCGCTGCCCGAGACGCTGTCCGAGCTGCGCTTCGCCGGAATCCTGCGCGGCGAACGGCCCGACCTCGCACCATGCCTCACCGTCCCGCTCGCGATACCGGCCGAGGCCGAAATTGTCATCGAAGGCTTCGTGTCCGCGACCGAAACCGCGCCGGAGGGACCGTATGGCGATCACACCGGGTATTACAATTCCGTCGAGGCGTTCCCCGTGATGCGCGTGACGGCGATCACCAGCCGAAGCCAGCCCATCTATCTCTCGACCTTCACGGGCCGGCCGCCGGACGAACCATCACGGATCGGCGAGGCGCTCAACCGCCTGTTCGTGCCGCTCATCCGTCAGCAATTCCCCGAGGTGACGGATTGCTGGCTGCCGCCGGAGGCCTGCTCCTACCGCATCGCGGTTGCGGCGATCAGGAAGCGCTATCCCGGCCAGGCGCGGCGGCTGATGCTGGGCCTGTGGTCGATGCTGCCGCAGTTCACCTACACAAAGCTCCTGATCGTGGTCGACGACGACATCGACATTCGCGATTGGCGCGCCGTGATGTGGGCGGTGTCCACGCGCAGCGATTCCTCGCGCGATCTCGTGACGCTCACCGACACGCCGATCGACTATCTCGACTTCGCCTCGCCGAAATCGGGGCTCGGCGGCAAGCTCGGCATCGACGCCACCACGAAGATTCCACCGGAGACGGATCGGGACTGGGGCGTTCCCCTGGCCATGGATCCTGCCGTGGTCGCGCGTGTCGATGCGATATGGTCGAGTCTCGGCCTCTCCGGCGTGCCGGCACGCGCTCCGGTCTCCTCATGAGCGGGCGGCAAGGCATCATCGTCGGCATCAGCGGCGCCTCGGGCGCTGCGATCGGCGTTCGCATCGTCGAACTGCTGGCGGACAATCCGCACTACGCGGTGCACCTCGTGGTTTCGCCAGCGGCCGAGCGTACGCTGAACGAAGAAGTGGGTCGCGAGGCGCTGGCGCGGCTGCGCGCGATCGCCTTCCGCCACCATCCTCATACGAATGTCGGCGCCTCGATCGCCAGCGGCTCGTATCCGATCGCGGGCATGATCGTGGCGCCGTGCTCGATCCGTACGCTCTCGGCCATCGCCTGGGGGCAGCTCGACAACCTTCTGACGCGCAGCGCCGACGTGCAGCTCAAGGAACGACGCCGGCTGGTGTTGCTGGTCCGCGAGAGCCCGCTGCATCTCGGCCATTTGCGCGCGATGCTGCAGGCGACCGAGATCGGCGCGATCATTGCCCCGCCGATGCCGGCCTTCTATCTGAGACCGCAGTCGCTGCATGAGGCGATCGACCAGATCGCCGCACGGGCGATCAACCTGCTCGACCTGACGAACCTTCGCGCACCGGCGAAGATCTGGTCCGGCCCGGGCTCCCAAGGCGCTTAGATACGGAGCGGCTTCGATCAAGGCCGCCTCGCCGGATCAATTCAGCTCGGCAAAGCCGAGCGAGGCCTTGACGCCCGGCGAGATCATCGAGGGATGCCAAGGCGGCTCGAACGTCATGGTGACGTCGACCGCTTCCACACCCGGAACGAGACACGCGCTGCTGGCGACGCCCTCCTTGAGAAAGGACGCGGCGGGACAACCTCGCGTCGTCGCTGTCATGGTAATGTGCGCAACGCCGTCATCGACCGACACATCATAGATAAAGCCCAGGTCGACGATGTTGTGTCCGAGCTCCGGATCGATCACGACCTTCAGCGCCTGCTTTATCCGGGCCACGAGATCATCGTCTTCGGCCGTCATGCGAGCACCCTCACCGTCAATTGATAGGCGTCCCTTTGCGGTGTGAAGCCGCCGCGCCACTGATGGCCGCGCTTGGTCAGCTCCCGAAACAGGAAGACCGGTTCACGACTGAGCAAGGCGGAGAGCGTCTGCCCGGGCGCAAGCCGCTCCACCGACGCCAGAATCCGAACCATCGGCTCCGGCGGATCAAGGTCGCGGTTGTCGAGATGAACGGCGGGCTCTGGCCAATCGTCGCTCATCGCAGCGGGCGCGGGCTCGGCCGCTGCGAACGAGCCATCGTCCGGCATGAACCGGATCTCCCATTCGCCGCCTTCGAGCTCGGCCTCGTGATGCGCAAAGCCCTTGCTCGCCATGACGTCAAACAGAGGAACCGGCTTGAAGGGGGCAAGGAGCCGCAGGCCTTCCCCTGGCCCCAGCCGCTCGAGCGCGGCCATGATGATCGAGAACGGCTCGCCGCCTGCACGCAAGATGGGCCGGACGTCGACGTCGATGAATTCGGTCATTGCAGTCTCCTTTCAGTTGCGCAAGACCAGAAGACGGGGCACGGCTGCTCCCGCCGGCAAGCGCAGCGGCTCCGCCACATCCGCAAGCCGCCTGGCCCTGACGAGCTCCTCGACGAGGCCGAGCGTCGCAAGCGTCACGACCGCGATGGCAATGCGGAAGCCGAGCGCGGCGTCGAGCAACAGCATCAACGTCGCGACCCAAGTCCCGGCAAAGAACAGGACGAACCATTTCGACGCACGGCGTTCGGCGACGAGATCCTGTATGCGCGGCGTCGGCGCTCTGCCCATCACCGGACCGTAGGTCTCGAGCCAGGTCAGGAACGGGACGATCTTGTAGAGATTAGCCAGCACGAGGCCAGTGAGCCAGCCGAACGCGACGAGAAAGGCGAGCGCTCCGGCATGCGACTGTAAAGAACCGGTCGCAACAGACGCGGCGCCGAGGATCGGGAACGCGGCGAGGCTCCCCAGCGAAAGGAGGCTCATGCGCGTGTTGAGCTCGAGCGCGCGGCGCTTGCGGGTCCTGTACAGGCCGAGCACGTCGCGGCCATAAGCGACCAGCGAGAGGAGGGCCGCAGCTCCTGCAACCAGAAGCACCAGGTTCAGTCCGGTCGCGCGCCAAAGTGTAAGCACGCCACCGACGACGCCGACCGCCAGCGCGGCGGCTCCGGCGCGCCAGGCAAGCCGGCCCAGCTTCGCATCGCCATCGGGCGCGAGCATGAACATCGCAAGCAGGCGATAGCTGACGCCCATGGCCGTGAAGGTCAGCCATCCGCCGAGCCCCGCTATCGCGTGGATCGGAACGCCCGATACCAACAGGTCCGGCCATTGCGCCCCGAGGTCCGTCCCGGACAGCACCAGCGCGAACATGCCACCGAAGGCCGCCGTGACACAGATGCAGGCAAGCCCGACTGCGACGAACCGCGCGGGCGCCGGCAGCGGCCGCGCCGACCAGAGCGTCATGCCGAGATTGGCAACGACCAATGCGAAACCGGCAATCAGCAGGCCGGCGCCGGCCGGAAGCAGCCAGAGCGGCCCGTTGAAATGGCCGCCGAGAGCCAGAAAGCCTGCGAGCAAGGCTGTCAGCCCAAGCGTCAGCAGCGCCAGAGCCGGCAGCGTCCAGCGCTCCGCATAGAGCGGCCTTGCGACCAGCACCGGCACGAACTGGATCAGCGCGCCGCATACGACCGTGCTCAACCAGCCGACGCAAACCATATGGACGATGACGAGCGTGTCCGGTCCGCCGATGTCGTCATGCGGAAAGCCGAATCCGGTAGCCATCAAGATCTCCGCGAGCAGCAGCCACACGACTGCGAGCGCGAAGTAGCTGACGGTCCATTTACAGAGGTTGGTTCCGATCACCGGCTTGCTTCCCATCGCCCGCACGCAATCGCGCGCCAGCGCTCGAAAAAAGGTAAGCAGCCGCGGTTACAACCTCTTTGTCGAGGCGCAAACACCGGCGCCTTTCGCACTTCACCCCGATCAGAGTTCAACGCACCCTTCTGGTTCTCGCGCATGCCGGCTTGTCGGGCCTCGGCACGCTCATCGTTCATCATGGGAACCATATCTGTGATAGCCAGTTGGCATGTTGTTGAGCTGGGAGTCTGCAGAACAGCTCGACACCGGCATGCGTTCGAGCGCCGGGCATCCGTCGGGGGGCCAATCCCATGATGGACCACGCGACCAGGATTGGTAATCGGTTGTTAGCAGCGTTACCGCCGGCAGATTTTGCTTTGCTTGCCCCTCATCTGCGGAAAGTCGTGATCGAACGCGATTCCGTGCTCGTCCGATCGGGCGATCGGATCGAACATCTTCTCTTCCCCCTCAGCGGCGCGATCGCCACTATCATGGAGCTGCCGAACGGGCAGACAGTTGCCACGGCGATACTCGGCCACGAGGGGGCTGTGGGTCTGACGTCGGCGCTCGGCGCATCCCGCTCGCCCACGACGGCGGTCGTTCGCATCTCAGGGGCCGCGCTGCAGATCTCGCCCGCGCATTTCCTGGCAGCGCAACATCGCAGCCCCGCAATCACATCCATGGTGCAGGTCTTCACGAGATCGTTGTTGATGCAACTTCAGCACGTGGCCGCCTGCAATGCACTACATTCCGTCGAAGCCCGCCTCGCGCGCTGGCTGCTCCACATTCACGATCGGGCAAATGGCAGCGATCTCCTGCCGCTGACCCAGGAAACATTGTCGGAATTGCTGGGCGTCCGCCGCACCACCGTCACACACGTCGTGAGCACGATGCGGGCCTCAAGAGCGCTGAAATCCAATCGGCGCGGCCAGCTCGAGATTGATCGGCCGCGGCTCGAAGCCGTCGCATGCGAGTGTTACAAGGTCATGAGCCGCAGAATCGATCGGATCGTCTCGCACGGCGCGGTCGGGCTCGTTCATGGGCTCCGGCGCGGAGCGCCTCCCGCTCGCCTGGGAGCCGAATAGCCGGGACAGGCTCGTAGAGCCGGTTCGCTTTCGCGATCCCGTCATCCATTCGCCTTCGGATGCTCGCTACAACAGCCCGACTTATTGCGAGCAACCAGCGCGGGCATGAGCTTTGCCGGTGTGAAGCTGGAACGACCGCTCGCGGTCCGAGCTCGGCCATGGGGACCGCCCGCCTTGCGCAGCTTGCGCTGACAATTCTCCTCTCGACCTACCCGCTCTCTGAGCTGCTCAAGTTCCGCAAGCTGGGCGACCAGCGCTTCGAGACGTTCTCGAAGCAGAGCACAAGGATTCTCCGCTCGAACGCGGGTATTCATGACACGCCTCCTGCCAAGTCGTACGGCGGCCCACCGGCTCACGCATGAGCTGAGAAGGCTCCTATCTGCCGGATTCGGTTGCGCTCGAGATCCGAGTGTTTGCTCCGGGGCACTCGGCCTTGCGCTTTTCCTCATCCTCTTCTGCGCAATCGACCCCACCATCTGCGCTTGGAATTCCAGAGCC
Source organism: Bradyrhizobium sp. SZCCT0231 (assembly GCF_018130245.1). Taxonomy (GTDB): domain Bacteria; phylum Pseudomonadota; class Alphaproteobacteria; order Rhizobiales; family Xanthobacteraceae; genus Bradyrhizobium; species Bradyrhizobium japonicum_F. Next base: position 186,881 of record NZ_JAFCKP010000010.1, on the reverse strand, counting down.
GCCGCCGGTTGCGAAAGGCCCTTTGGCGCTGCCTCCGCCACCCGCGGACCCGCCGCTACCACCGGATCCGCCGCCACCGCCGGATGTCCCTCCGGCGCGAGACGGTCCAGCCGAGCGACCGCCAGATGCTCCCCCACCCCCACCCCCTGATGACCCGCCGCTGGATCTCCCCGGCCCTGCCGCGGACGACCGGTCACCATCGAAGAACGACTGACCCCGGTCGTTCTGCGTCACTCCAAGCCGGCCGCCCGAACTTGCGATGGCTCTTGAGGTCAGGGAAGTGGATAGAAGCAGGGTCATCATGGGGGGTGTCACGGCCGCAAATCTTCCGCAGGTTTTCAAAAACGCCCGCCGGTCGTCATCTTCGTTGCCGTCCCGGGTCACGATGCGCTCTCCTCGATTTAAAATTTTATTTACAGTATTATATATTAAATGGACTTTCAACCAAGAATTTTCTTTATCTGACCGGCGTTGCTGAACGTGCGTCGCCGGCAGATCGTCGGCAATTTCCGTGCTCGGCCCTCCACTTCTGGCGCATCCCCGCCGCTCGCGCGCGATTTCGGGGTTGCGCTCGCCATTTAATATGGTTAATTTCTATTTAACTTAACAGGATCGAGCGCAGGCTCGGCTATAATGGATCATTGCGATGCCACTGCAATTCCATCGGTCCGTTCGGGACATGGAGATCTGGAGCGCGACCAGCGAGGGCTTCTCGTTCGTGATCAGTTTCGGAAGCCCCCGAGGTCCGGGCTTTCACGGACGCTCCGGCTACTTGGCGAGCTGGCGTCCGCTCGACAAAAACCAAGCCGCAATCAAGATTGGCGGCTCGCCCTTTCAAACGTTAGCCGAGGCCGAAGGCGCCTGCCGCGACATGGCTGAGCATCTGGCGCCGCGACAGCCAGCCCTCGCGCACGCTCCGGAAGAAACCAGAGGCCCTCGTCATTTCACGCTCGCCGGATCCTGAGGCAACAGATCAGGGGGATCCAGCTCACGTGGCGCGGCATGCAGCTCGTTTCGCGAAATCGCCAATGCCGCGAGAACCGTACGATTGCTGATATCCAGCTTCTGGAAGATATGATGAAGGTGTACCTTGATCGTACCGTCGGCAAGGTTCAACCGACGTCCAATCTCCTTGTTCGATAGCCCCTCCGACACGAGCCGCATGATCTGCCGCTCCCGGTCCGTCAGTTGTGTCAGGGACTTCTCGTCGGCGCGGGGTTCCTCGTCGACCTGCCCGGTGCTCAGCGAAGCCGCAGCTTGGCCCTGGGCGGCCTTCCGCAGGGTTGCGACCAGCATCTCGGCATCCGAATCCTTCGAGAGGACGATGCAGGCGCCGTCCAAGGCCAGCCTTTGCAGCTCACAGTCGGCCGCGATACCGGCGAAGAAGATCACCGCGGGACCTGGGCCTGCAGCGTTTGCAAGAGCGAGGATCTGCTGCCGACGGACATCGGGCAGTGCAGCATCGACAAGCGCGACGTCCGGCGCAAGAAATCGGATTGCCTCAGTGCAGCTTGCACCATCGCTGCAGGACGCAACGATCGTAAAATCGCGCTGCGGCGCAAGAACGCTCCTGATTCCTTGCAAGACGATCGGGTGTCGATCCGCGATGACAATTCTGATGCGGCGCATGCTTCCCTGCCTGTTGCTAATAACCCCCCGTGCAGCCGCTTAATCCAAATTTTTCTTTTCAAACGCGCGAGGTTACCCAGTCCACCCGGCCCTAACGTCGCACCGTCTCAAGTCTTGGACGGCCCGGCAAAGTCGATGGCTGCGCCACCGTAACTTGAGCGGCAGATAGGCGCAGCACCGTAAGAATGCGGTGCACCAACGCCGCAAAATTCCCAGACGAAAGAACAACGACTGATAGATACGATTTACAGATTCTCTCATAGAATGTCATCGGCGCACCGATTGGCGGCCTTGTTGTTATGGTCAACATCCAATTAACTTCGTTGGCGTCATTATTACGAACGATATATTGGGACATTCACGATTCAAATCTAACATTCGACGAAGTTTCGGCAAACGCGAGGCCATTCAAAGAGCCTCGCCTCTGAAGGGGGGAAAAGTAATACTATTCATCAAAGCGAAGCTGGGTAATCAAGCGTAAATGGCTGCGTCTGATCGCGGCCCGTGTAGCACCGATGAAAACCGGTCACCCAAGTTGGAGCTGTATTTTCGTCAATTCAGCAACTTCAATGAGCGGTCACGGGGGCATCGTTGGCAATGAGTAGGTGGTCAAAATGTATTCTTCGGCTGTTTTGCGTCAAACTCATCAGGCTCTCATCGTTCAATTCACTGAATTGCAGAACTTGCGTAGTCGCGTGTTGAAGGCCGAGCAGCGATTGCTTGCGCCCAGGCGACGATCCCGCGGGCGGAGGGCGCTTGGGATGCGACCGCTCGTCCGGAGGCACAGGCCCAGCCGGTAACTCCGACCACCACGTTGCACACTGGCGCAGCCGCGGCGAGTGGATCGTGCTTGCCGGACCCCGGTTTGACCTGATAATCCCCCCTCCTGTTTGGGTTCGGGGGTAGTTGGGGACGGCTTCCATGGAGAATGAGGACTGGGCATCCATGACCACAGCCGAGCTGTGGCGGCTCTACGATGAGGTCACGACTGTTCTCAGTCGCAGGATGACCGCGGAAAAAGCCAAGCTCGAAGAGCGGCTTCGCAAGATTGAGGGGACGGCCGCTCCGACCCAGAACGAGGAACGTCCTCGACGCCCCTACCCCCCAGTGCTGCCGAAATATCAGAACCCGAAGAATCCGTCCGAAACCTGGTCCGGTCGCGGTAAGCAGCCCCGATGGCTGAAAGCTCAGCTTCGAGCCGGTAAGAAGCTGAACGATCTGCTGATCGATCGCTCGTCCGCCCAAAGGCGCCGCCGGACCGGCTGAGCCCCGGCCCCCGCTGCGGCGGCCTAAATACCCGCGCTGACCGCCGACCTTACCGATCGAGATCCTCTTTCCCGTTAGGACTGCCATCACCGCCGTTGTTGCCGAAGCCATTGTTGCCACCCACAATGTGACCGCCTGAACCGGCTATCGCGGCTGACGTCAGGAGAGCAACAGCTTCACGGTCGGAGGGGTAAAATAGCTTGAAAACCCCAAAATGGGCGTTCACCCATTCTAAGTCCTGATTTGGTTATTTCCAACAAACTCTTGCACGATGGTTTGCAGCCAATCTGTACCGGCACCCACCGCATCGTCGGAAAGCGTCCGTAGCCATTCCACATGACTCATGGAGCTTGGCTCTATTGCCAAAGGGCATGCAACGGAGGGGAGCTGCATGGCGGGCAGAGTACTGACTCCAAGAAATTGAGCAAGCCTGAACCACCGCTCCGCCATACCACTATCAATGAGATGAATCGCTGCATCCATTGTCATCCCTAAATGAGACTGTCTCTGCTCGGCAGTTAAGCGTGCTTTTCGTACCGCAACATACCAACAACGAAGGGCCGCTAATTGGCCGACGTATTCTAGGTTTCGTTCGACTCTTGAACCAGAGAGTCGTCTTGCTTCGAAGGTCCAAGGACCGTCGATACCGCGCAGCGTTTCGGCATGAATTCGTCTGGCTCCAACATCCGAACGTATGACCTGCCCGGCAACAGTGAATGTACCGTAGCCTATGCGGTTAGGGCCGACCATCCCACTGTTGCCACCTATAAAGATTCGCTCCTGCCTGAGAAAAACCCCTTGAGGAACGTCTCCAATCAACGAGGGAGTTGCTTTGTCACCGGCTTCTCCCCATGGGGTGAAATTGAAATGGATGAACCCGCTCCCGATTTCCGTGTGATTGGACCTTGAGCGCCCCCCCGAGATAAAGCAGTCGCAACAATTAATGAGCGACCCCAGAGTTACGAAGCTCGTCAGGATCGTGTGCTTAAGGCCGACAGCATGAGCAGTCGAAGCTTCCTCTTCTAGAAGAGTGCCCCCGCGAATGTGCCCATTCGATCCTATTCTAGCCTTGGAAAGAAGCACCGAATCGGTGACGAACCCGCTGCCGATTTCCGCACCTTCTCCAATGATCGAGTTTACAACGGTTGCTGGTCCCTCTGTCCCCAGCTTTGCGCCAGGAGCAACAACGGTTCCAGACCCGAGCAAACGGGTCCCCGGGAAAAGTACAGATCCCGGAAAGATGCGATCCAGTTGAACTTCATCGTCGATGAATATTTGGCGGGGATCAACAAGATCCACGCCCTTCTCAGCAAGGACCTCAAGTCTGTCGACGAGCGAAAGCTTCTTCATTTGTAGCGCATCTGACTCTTTAAACATAGAAAATGGGTGTCTTAGGAGCCGCCAACGACTGATCCCGCCGCGACCTCGTCAGATGAAGCCACAATCGAGCCCGGGCAGATTATAGCCCCAAGACCCAATTGGTCGCCGACGAAAGCCGCCAGATCTGGCGCTTGAGCTGCTGCATCTCCCACGAGGCACCCTGCTCCAACCAACACATCAGACCCGAGAATGCAGTTCTGCACAACGGAGTTCTCGGAAATGATACAGCGGTTCATGAGTATGCTGTTACAAACGAATGATCCGGCTCGAAGCTGCGATCCTGTCCCAATGAATGATCTGCCCAAAATTCTCGCTCCAGATTGAACGACGCAGTCCGGGCCAACTATTAGAGGGCCGTTTAGAACGGCTCCCGATTTGACGTGACTATTCGGACCCACGTAGACCAGCCCTGACACAATGGCCTGGTCTTCGATAGTTCCATTAATCTGCTGCCGATCAAGCTTCGCCTCCGCGCCTTTCGCAACAGCTTACTGGGAAGACGAGGAGATGGTGATTCGCATTTCGCTCGCCGAATTAGGATTATGCACCTTTGCCGTCGATTGTCGACCAAAGCTGATGACTGCTCGGCATTTGTACGCGAAGCCAACGATAGGGAACGCGCGACCAGAGCTTGATCTCTGGAGCGAGATTGTCGAGCACCAGATCGCCGCTCAGAGTGCGGACGAGCAGCACCAAATGATGCTCTCCGGAACTGACGATGACCTCGCTCAGTAGCAAAGCCCGCGCCGGCCAGCCACGCCGAAGGAGTTCGTGACGTTTGCTTACAGCGTAGTCGTTGCAGTCCCCGCGATCGGGATTGATGCTCCATGCCTCGCCGGCCAAGCCGAGGTCGTTGGGCATGGGCACAATGGCCAGGTTGACCGCACGATTGACCTCCAAAAGATCCGTCCACCGATCGTCGTTCAGCCTGACCGGACCACCCCGGAAGCCTCGCCGCGAGCGGCATTCGGCCTCATAGCGCAGGCAGAACATCGTGTAAGTCAACGGCGGAAGCGTGGGCCGTCCGAGTTCGATGCGCTCCAGCGCTGCTTGAGAAGTCGTGGGCGTCCGCAAGCGTCCTGCGCCCGTCGATTGAGTGCCTCCGGCCATCATGGCGAGCGCAATAATTGAGGTGGATCGGGCGAGTCGATACATCCGCCGATCCCTTGAGGTTCGGATCCAGTCGAGCCAGGTCATGGCCAGAAGCGTGCGATTAATTATCCTTGACGGTATTAATATTATATTTTCATATAAATTCAATATAAATCGTATTTAATATGTAAATTCAAGCGAGAGCTCGGCCTACAAATGGGCAAGCAGGTTCATGCGCATGCCTGTCTCCGGGAGCGCTGCTGCTATTTCGCCGCTCTGCCATCTCTCATCGCGGTAACGTTCGTGTCGCGAACGTCTCACTGCTATCGGGCAGCCGAACGAGCCGCGGCTGGCCCCCAACTTCGTCGGCTGATAGTTCAGGCGACGATCATGCGAGCGGTTTGCCAAGCCCAATGGCTGCACTGATAGGCCAACTTTCTAGCAACAGAGAGGCGCAATGAGGCCGCGGTTAGTAGATCCTCGCATTCGAGGTCGTCGAGAAGCTCGATGTCTCCGATAGAGCTCCGCGTCATACTAAATCCCACATCGATGAGCGGTGCCATCGATCCAAATGAATAAATAGAACAATCAACACAGAGGCATTTCTGTCTGAGAATCAGCGAACCGCATCGGCATTGCCTGAACCAACCGCTCCAGGCTCTCGCGATGATCCCGCACTCTATTTTTTTGGCATGATGGCCTGTCAGCAGCCGTTAGAGCCGGACTGTCACTCCCCAACGAATGCGACTCTGCAGCGAATTCCCCCAGGCAGCGCCAAATGCGGGTTCGGCAAGGACAGACGCACCCCGAACGTTCCGCTGGCAGCGTCGAGTACGCGGTCGACAACGGTGACAGAGGCAATATAGACGCCCCCGATGGGCAGCTCCGGTCGCACCTCGGCTCTGCTGTCGGCACGGATTTGACCAAAATACGCGGTGGGCACGAACACTTCGACCCTCAGCGGATCAATCTGTGCGAGGGTGAGGACTGGGCTCTGGTCATTTCGATATTCGCCCGGAACAAGAAGCCGCTCGACCACCACGCCGTCGATCGGGCTACGCAGCGCGCGTTGATTCAGAACCGCTTCGGCGTGCGCGACTTCCAAGCGAGCAAGCTCCTTGTTGAGTTGCGCCTCCTTGAGCTGCTGCTCGGCAACCCGCACCTCCGCTTCGGCTTCCTGGAGTGAAGCGAGTGGGCTGACAGACCTTGTATGAAGCTCTTTTAAACGCTCATGTTTTTGACGCAGGAACTGCGCGCGGGCTTCGGCCGACTTCACGGGGGAATCATTGGTTGCGCGGGCCTGCGCGAGCGCCAGAGTTGCGGCCTCGACTCCATCTTCGATCTTGCCAATGATCTGGCCCTGCCGAACGATATCGCCGCGATCAACATCGAGGCGCGCGATCATGCCGATTGCCGGGCTCGCCAGCTTGACGGTTTGTTGCGGCTCGATCACGCAATTGAACTCTCGCTCCCCCGCCGAGGTTTCTGGGGTCACTGCCCTTGCACCGGAGCCTGCAAGCAAGATCCCGACCGGTAGGCAAAAGCACCACGCGATGTAGTTCATCCGCTGAGCTCTGCGGACAATTCCCTCAATTGGACGCATCATGCGAGTTCCCATCGAATTCCGCTTCCGCCCTATTGTACATAATATTATGTGGATTTAATTATCTTAAAATGACATAACTCGAAGAATAATATGGCCAATGGATTGGCACAAGATGACGGCCACCCTCCGACAGCACCACCAAGGCCACTGGTCGGCGCTCTTTTGGACAGCACATGTCTGAGCCCGACTCTACGGCAAGCGGGGGTTCCGCTCCACAATTGCGGCGAGTGCCCGCGGATACGACGACGTCGCCGCACTGGCAAGGATTGCTGAACGCGGGAAACGAAGCGACATTTGTTTCGGCCTGGTTGGCGCTGCAATGCAGCCGTATTGCCGGCGTGTCGGCGGGTCTGTTGCTCCTGCGGCGGGCTGATTCAACTGTTCCGTTGCTATCGGTAACGTGGCCGCCTCGGGATGTGGATGCCAGCGATCTCATGCGCCTGGCCGAAACCGCCTACGCGGAGCGCCGCTTGGTCGTTGCTCCCGGTCGCGTCGGTCCTGATTCCAGACCCGCGCAACCTGTGGCCCTGATAGTCGCCCTGCCGCTGGGCACTACGAACGAGCCGATTGCGGCTGTGGCCATCGCATTGACGACGACGGCCGCCAAGCCTCTGGTCAGCCCAGCCATCGTCGCTGAGCAATTGCGCTGGGGGGCGGGCTGGCTCGAGGCGTTGCCTTGGGCTAGGCATACTAAGGATCTCTCGTCTGACGTGACGCGAGCCGCATCGTGCCTCGACCTGCTGGTCACAGTAAACGCGCAGCCGCGGCTGAGCGGTATGGCAATCGCGGTGGTCAACGAATTGGCAACCCGGCTGCGGTGCGAGCGCGTATCGCTGGGTATTGTCGGTCGGAATGGCACAATCTACCTGCGTGCGGTTTCGTTCTCGGCCAGCTTCAAACGCGAGAGCCGCCTCGCCAATGCGATCGAGAACGCAATGGAAGAGGCGATCGAGCAGCGCGGATGCGTCGCTTATCCGCCATTGCCGACGATGGGACGCGTCGTGGCCATCGCTCATCGGGCACTGGCGGAGGAAGCAAAGGCATCCGGTTCGTCGACGATGTCAGCTATACTGGTCGGCCCCCATGGAGAACCCACTGGCGCTCTCACCTTCGAACGTCACCGCGCCGAACCCTTTACGGCCGACATGCTGAAGTTGGTAGAGGGGATAGCAGCGCTGCTGGGACCTCAGATCGCTTTGCAGCTGCGGGCGAACCGGCTCTTGGGCGGACGTGTGGTTGACGGTATCGGCGACGGATGCGCGGCACTGTTCGGCACGCGGCGGCCGATCCTCAAGCTCTGCGTCGGCAGCATCACGGTGCTCGCGCTAACCTTGGTCTTTGCGAAAGGCGAGCACCGCGTCACCGCGAAATCGGTGCTTGAGGCGGAAGTGCAGCGCGCAGCTGTGGCTCCGTTCGACGGATTTGTTCGAGCGGCCCCGGCACGGGCTGGCGACACGGTGCGGCAGGGCGACCTTCTCGCCCAGCTTGACGACCGGGATCTCGCTCTCGATCGGCTGAAGTGGCGAGCCGAACTCGACAAGCTGCTTCAACGCGAGCGCGAGGCGCTCGCCAAGCACAATCGCAACGGCATCGTGGTGCTGGAACCGCAGATCCGGCAGGCGGAGGCGCAGCTGGCACTCGCGGAAGAAAAGCTCGCACGCACCCGGATTCTCGCTCAATTCGACGGTGTCGTCGTCTCCGGCGACCTGAGCCAGATGCTCGGTTCTCCCGTCGAGAAGGGAAAGACGCTGTTCGAGGTGGCGCCACTCGATTCCTATCGCTTGATCGTTCAGGTCGACGAACGCGACGTTCGCTTCGTGGCGGTCGGCCAAACCGGCACCGTCGCACTCGCAGGCAGGCCCGGCGAACCGGTGCCGATGACCCTGAGCAAGATCACGCCGGTTACGCTCGCCGAAGAAGGACGCAATGCTTTTCGGATTGAGGCCCGCCTCTCGGAAGCGGGCCTTGCATTGCGTCCCGGGATGGAAGGCGTTGCAAAGATCAATTCCGGACGACGCTCGCTTGCGTGGATCTGGCTGCATCCAGTGATCGATTGGCTGCGTCTTGCCGCGTGGAAGTACCTGCCGTGAGAGGGGCGATATGACCGCAGCCCCGTTTCTAAGCTCGTCCTGGTATCGCGTCGCGCAACGCAGGCCGAAGCTTCGCGACCACACCTCGGTCTACCGACATCGGTATCGGGGCTGCATTTGGTACGTCGTGCAGGATCACGCGACCGGCCGGATGCATCGCTTGTCGCCCGCCGGCTACATGATCGTGGCCGCGATGGACGGCCTGCGAACGGTTGACCAGATCTGGCACGAGGTCGGATCCGCTCTTGCAGAGGAGGCGCCGAGCCAGAGCGACGCCATCCAATTGTTGGCCGAACTCAGCGCTTTCGACCTGTTACAAACCGAAGTGACTCCGGATGCAAGCGCGCTGGTCGCGCGTGCGGGGAAAGCCAAACGATCCCGGTGGCTCGGCAACGTGCTCTACCCGCTGGCCTTGCGGATTCCGCTCTGGCATCCGGTCAGGTTTTTCGAGCGTACTCGGCCGCTTGCAGAATGGTTATTCAGTTTTCCGGGTGCCGTGCTGTGGCTACTGGTCGTGTTGCCGGCGCCCCTGTTCGCGGCACAACACTGGCAGGAACTAACCGCCGACGCCTCTGACCGAATCCTAGCCACCGATAACCTTCTGTCGCTCGCGCTGGTGTATCTCCTGCTCAAGGCCTTGCATGAACTTGGACACGGATTTGCAGTCACGGCGTTCGGGGGAACAGTACCCGAATTCGGAGTCATGATCCTGGTGTTCGCCCCGTTGCCCTATGTCGACGCCTCTGCCGCATCGGCATTCCGCAGCAAGTGGCGGCGCGCTCTTGTCGGCGCGGCCGGAATGATTGTCGAAGTATTCTTCGCTGCGCTCGCGCTTTACGTATGGCTTACCGTAGAGGCTGGACTTGTCCGCGCGCTCGCATTCGACGCACTGGCCGTGGCCGGTGTCTCGACCCTGGTATACAACGGCAATCCGCTCCTGCGATATGACGGCTACTACATTCTCGCGGATCTGCTGGAAATCCCGAACCTGGCGCAGCGCGCTACCCGGTATTGGGGCTACTTGGTCAATCGTTACGCGTTTCGCGCGGATGGATCGAAGGATTTCGTAGCCACGACTGGCGAACGAATCTGGCTCCTTCTATACGCACCGACTGCTTTCATTTACCGCCAGGTCGTGATGCTCGCGATCGCCGTGTTCGTCGCCTCGCAATATCTCGCCCTCGGCGTCTCGATTGCGGTCTGGAGTCTGCTGACAGGCGTTGCGCTGCCGATCGGCAAGGCCCTGTGGTTCGTGCTCGCGAGCCCGACCCTTCATCGCAATCGTGCCCGCGTCGTGACGGCGACCTTCGGCATGATCCTGGCCACCGGGTTGATGCTCTTCCTAATTCCGGTCCCTTCTTACACCACGACGGAAGGCGTCGTCTGGTTGCCGGAGAATGCAATCGTGCGCGCGAGAACCGACGGCTTCGCGCGCGCGCTTCTGGTCCATCCTGGCATGAATGTCACGGCCGGAGAAGCGCTGGTCGAAAGCGAAGAATCAACACTAAAGAGTGAACTCGCAATTCTCCGCGCACGCATCGTCGAACTCGAAGTGAGGCTTGAGATCGAGCGCTTTACCGACCGCGCGAGCGCGGAGATCACCACGACGGAATTGGGACAGGTACGCGCCGAGCTCGCGAGCGCAACCGATCGCGCCGCGCGCCTCATCGTGCACAGCCGCAGCGAGGGCACCTTTGCCGTTATGAAACCACAAGATCTGCCTGGACGCTTCCTGCGCGAAGGGCAACAGATCGGCTACGTACTTGCTCCCGGTTCACGCATCGTGCGCGCAACCATCCGTCAGGACGACATCGACCTCGTTCGCCATCGGCTGCGAAGTGCCGAAGTTAAACTCGCAGAGCGCCCTGATGAGACGTTGCCCGTTGAGGTCATTCGCGAAATACCGGCAGGCCGTGACGTCCTCCCCAGCAGGGCTTTGGGGGGCGCCGGCGGCGGCGCCTTCACCGTCGATCCCAGTGATCCCGAAGGCGTAAAGACGCTGCAACGCGTCTTCCAAATCGATCTCATACTGCCCGAAAATGCACCGGCAGCCACCGCGTTCGGCGGTCGTGCCTACGTCCGCTTCAACTTCAATTGGGAGCCGCCGGGCCAGCAGATCTGGCGCCGTCTACGACAATTACTGCTGTCTCAGCTGCAGGTCTGAGGGCATCCGTATGCTCAAGCGCAAACGAAACTTCGTCGGCTCGACCTCGGTGGCGGTGGACGCACCCTATGCGGAGCAACCCGCTCGCCGAGAGATTGGCCTCGATGCTGCCCTGCTCGACGCTTGGGGCCGGGTCTTGCCGTTCCTGCAGCCGGCCCTCGCGCGTGATCGCCTCAGCCGCTTTGTCCGGTTGGTCGGCGATCTGGAACCGCCGTTCGCTGTCCTGACGGACCGGCGTTTGCGCGAAACCGCGGAGGAGCTGCGCGCATCATTGCTGTCGACTCACCCCTACTCGCATCAAATGGCGCGTTCGTTTGCGCTTGCGCGCGAGGCGGCGCGTCGTCACGTCGGGATGCGTCTCTTTCCGGTACAATTGCTCGGCGGCGCCGCCATGATGGGAGGCGCGGTCGCCGAAATGGAAACCGGCGAAGGCAAGACTTTGACGGCGCTGCTGCCGGCGATCACCGCCGCACTCATGGGACATCCGGTTCATATCATCACGGTCAACGATTATCTTGCGCGCCGCGACGCTGAACAGCTCGCACCTATCTACAAGGCGCTCGATCTCACGGTCGGGCTCGTCGAGCACGGGCAGTCGCGGCAGGAGCGGCAAAGTGCTTACGCAAGTGACGTCACCTATTGTACCAACAAGGAGCTTGTGTTCGACTATCTCCGCGATCGGCTCGCGCTCGGCCCCCGCCGCGCCCGTTCTCGGCTTTCTCTCGACACAATATTCAACAGCAGACTTGCTAGCCAGCATCAATCACCGCTTTTGCGCGGTCTGCATTTTGCGATCGTAGACGAGGCCGACAGCGTCCTGATCGATGAGGCCCGCGTGCCATTGATCCTCTCCGGAACGCAAGAAGGAGCCGAGAATGCCGGGGGCCTGTACGAGACCGCACTGGATCTCGCTCGACGCCTAGTGCCCGGCGACGACTTTCATGTGCGCGCAAACGAGAAGTCGGTGCGGCTAACCACCCGCGGCGAGAGCCGGATCGCTCAGCTCGCTGCAGGACTATCAGGGCTATGGGCGATCCGGCGCGCGCGCGAAGAACTCGCGCAGCATGCGCTGGCCGCCCTTCATCTTTACCGACGCGATGTCCAGTATATCGTCGTTGATGGCAAGGTGCAGATCGTCGACGAGTATACCGGGCGCATCATGCCGGACCGCTCGTGGGAAGGCGGCATTCACCAGCTCATCGAAGCCAAGGAGCATTGCACTATCACGGAGCGACACACGACCCTTGCGCAAATAACCTATCAACGCTTCTTTCGACGCTACATGCATCTTTGCGGCATGTCCGGGACGGCGATCGAGCCGGCGGGGGAACTATACGGCGTCTATGGCCTCCGCGTTGTACGCATCCCAACAAACCGGCCATTGCGCCGAACGAATGCCGGCACACGTTTGTTTCCGACGGCCAGCCTCAAATGGGACGCCGTGGTCGATTCAGTTCACGACACCGTTCGCAAAGGTCGTGCCGTGCTCGTCGGGACCCGCTCGGTTGAAGCCTCTGAGCACATTTCGCAGTTGCTTGGCAGATCGGGGCTCGAAGCCGTGGTTCTTAACGCGCGACAGGACCACGCAGAGGCCGAGATCATTGCGGGCGCGGGTCAACCGGGCCGCATTACCGTCGCTACCAACATGGCCGGCCGCGGCACCGACATCCAACTACATCCTGCGGTCCGGAGCCGAGGCGGCTTGCATGTCATCCTGACCGAATATCACGAGTCCCGCCGCATCGACCGCCAACTCTTTGGGCGCGCCGGCCGCCAGGGTGATCCCGGTAGCTACGAAACGATCGTCGCGCTCGATGATGAGCTTTTCAGACGTTTTGTGAACCCAAAGCTTCTTCGGTTGCTAGGCAAACGATCGAAACGAACGCAGCCAATTCAAGGAGCATTGGGACGCGCATTGCGCAGCTATGGCCAACACGCGGCCGAGCGCCTTCACGGGCGAGCCAGACGGACCGCCCTCGCCGAAGATCTTCGCTTCAACAGAATTCTCAGCTTCGCCGGGACTGAATGATGCTCCGCATTCTCCCGAAGCACACGCAAATATTGTTATTTTTTGTAAAACATCTCATAAATCTATAGCTAGACCGGTGCATTATGATACTATTTAATTTGACATTAAATAACGACTATTTACCCAGCGCGATTCCGGTTGTGGCATTCGGAGACAACGATGTCGGGTTCCTGGGGCTTTTTCGGTCATCTGGCGCGACGGATCGTTCAGGGCAGTGCGAGGAGCGATCGCGAGACGATTGGCGAGGGCAAACGCGATGCTAGCCATTCGCCGCTGATCCTCGAGGTGCTCGAGCCGCGCATGCTGCTCGCCGCGGATCCTCTTGGCATCACGGCAGGCTACGCCTTCAACGAGGTCTCGGGCACCACAACGGCAGATGCGTCCGGTCACGGCATCGTCGGCACGCTCACGAACGGTGCGACCTTCACAGCCGGAAAATACGGCAATGCGGTCGCACTCGACGGCGTGAACGACTTCGTCGATCTTGGGGATCCGACTGCGCTGCAACTGACTGGCAGCATGACTCTCAGTGCGTGGGTTTACGTGCGTTCGTTCCCCGCTGACGATGCGCCCGTTGTGTCCAAGCGCACCTGGGGCGAATCCGGATACCAGCTTGACATCACCGCGGACACCGGACCTCGCACGATCGGGTTCAAGCTCACCAACAGCTCTGGCGGACAGATGTTCCGCTATGGCGCGACGGCGCTGCAACCCAACACCTGGTATCACGTCGCCGGCGTCTATGACGCCGCAGGCCAGACTTTGAACGTCTATCTCAATGGCGTCCTCGACAACGGACAGTTGACCGGCACAGTCACGAGTTCCCAGCAGAATTCGACGGCCAACGTGAATATCGGCAGTCGGCCGGGCCGTACAGGATTCGAGTTTCCTGGCCTTATCGACGACGTGCGCATCGCCAATCATGCGCTCACCCCCGATCAGATCCAAACCGATATGGCGACCCCCCTCGCCGGAACGGCAGACACGATTGCCCCGACCGTGTCCCTCGCGCCGCCGGCCTCGATCGTATCCGGCACCGTGAGTCTCGCAGCGAGCGCGTCGGACAACATCGGCGTTGCCGGAGTCAAGTTTCTGCTCGATGGCAACACCCTGATCGCCACCGAGGATACCACCTCGCCATACGGTGTCTCATGGACCACGACCACGGCATCGAACGGCCCGCATGCGCTGACCGCGCAGGCACGCGATGCTGCCAACAACATGACCACTTCGACGCCGGTCAACATTACGGTCGACAATCAAGCGCCGACCGGTACGGTGACGATCAACGGCGGCGCCGCGGCAACCAACAGCACCTCGGTCACGCTGACGCTCACTGCGACCGATGCAGTGACTTCCGTCAAGCAGATGCGCTTCTCCAACAGCGGGAGTTCGTATTCGACGGCGGAAGCCTTCGCCCCGACCAAGGCTTGGACGTTGTCGAACGCAACAGGCACCAAGACGGTCTATGTCCAGTTCATGGACGCCGCGGGCAACTGGTCCGCGGCGGCGACAGATACCATCGTGCTCGACACAACCGCACCTACGATCTCCGGGCAGAAAGCAACGAACCTGACCGCGAACTCGGCACAAGTCACGTGGACCACCAACGAGCCCGCGACTTCGCGGGTCGAGTATGGGCTGACGACCAGTTACGGATCGTCGACGACGCTCGATGCGACCCTGATGACGGCACACAGCGTTGCGCTAACCGGCCTTGCTCCCAACACTACCTACAATTACCGCGTCCGTTCGATCGACGCTGCCGGGAACGAAAGGATCGGCTCAAACGCCACATTCACCACGACTGCCACCCAGGACACCACGCCGCCATCCACTCCCACAGGCCTGGTGGCGACCGCGGCTTCGACAACGCAGATCAATCTTTCGTGGAATGCCTCGACCGACAACGTTGCGGTCACCGGCTATCAGGTCTTCCGCAATGGTGCGCAAGTTGGCACCCCGACGACGACCACGTTCAGCGATACCGGTCTGTCGCCAGGCACATCCTACACTTATACCGTGCGGGCGCGGGACGCGGCGGCGAACCTCTCCGGACAGTCCACACCGGCCAGCGCCACCACGCTGACGCCCGATACGACGCTGCCCACGGCCACGATCACAGGACCGACGGGATCTGCGACCGTTTCGGGTACGATCACGATCAGTGCCAATGCGTCCGATAATGCCGGGGTGGCCGGCGTGACCTTCCTGGTGGACAATGTCGCGGTCGGCGGGGGCGAAGACACTACATCACCCTACAGCGTCAGCTGGGACACCACGACGGTCGCGAATGGCGTCCACACGATCACGGCCCGCGCACGGGATACCTCCGGAAACACCGGCGATTCGCTGCCCGTCAGCATCACGGTGTCGAACACTCAAACACCGGGTTTGGTCGCTGCCTATTCCTTCGATGAAGGATCGGGAACGACTGCGGGCGATTCCTCAGGGCAGTCAAACCTAGCGACGCTCAACAACGGCGTTGCTTGGGTAACCGGCAGGAATGGCCGGGCCGCGAGCTTTGACGGAGTCAACGACTACATTTCCATTCCAAACTCTGCCTCGACCAACATCTCCGGTAATGCCCTCACACTGTCGATGTGGATCAATCCCCAATCGCTCGCGAGCGGCGATTCTGTCGTCATCGGCAAGTTCTGGAACACGACAATGTCGTCGCCCTACTACCAGTATGGACTCGAACTGCGCGGCGGCAATCAGACCGATTTATATATTGGTACGCCCAGCGGCGCGCTCGTCGCCGCCGGAGGGACCACTTTGCCATTCAACCAGTGGTCCCACCTCGCCATCACTTTTGATGGTGCGCAAGTCAAGACCTACGTCAACGGAACCCTCGTCAACACGCAGGTGCTGTCAGCAACTATCACGGCGCGCGGCAATCCCATGCGCATCGGAACGGATGCCTCGACCGCGCAATTCTACAAGGGAGCGCTCGACGACCTGCGCATCTACAACCGCGCGCTGACGTTGGCCCAAGTGCAATCGGACATGACGACGCCCGTCGGCAACCCGACGGCCGGAGCACCTCAGGTCTTGATAGCTTCCCCAATCAATGGGGCGCAAGTTAGCGGCATCGTCAATGTGACTGCAGATGCAACCGACGATACCGGCATCGCCAATGTGCAGTTCTATATCGACAATGTGGCAACCGGCTCCCCCGATACAAACGACCCTTACGCGCTTGCGTGGGACACGCGTACGGCCAGTAATGGCGCGCACACTATCACCGCGAAGGCGACCGACATAGATGGCCACGCGACATTGTCAGCACCGATAACCGTCAACGTCGCGAACAGCAGTTTCTTCCGGAACGAAATCCTGGCGACGGGATTCAATCTGCCGACCGCGATCAAATTCCTTCCCGACGGCCGCATGCTGGTGGTGGAACTTGCGGGCACAATCAAGATATTGCCCCCGCCCTATACCACGCCCGATCCCACGCCTTTCCTGCAACTCACCAACATCGGCTCGGCAGGAGTGCAGCAAGGCATTTATGACATAGCGCTCGACCCAAACTTCAACACCAATCACTACTATTACATCTTCTATACGCTGGGCACACCGAACGTGGATCGCTTCTCGCGCTTCACGGCGAATGCAACGCTGACGGGTACCGTGCCCGGTAGCGAGTTCGTCATCTATCAGGACACTGAAATTGCCAATGCCGAGCACCACGGCGGGGCAATTAACTTCAGCAACGACGGCAAGATCCTGCTCACGACCGGGGAGCATTTCCAGGCTGGCGAATCGCAGGATCTCACGAAGCCGCGCGGCAAGATCCTGCGATACAACATGGACGGCACCGTTCCCACCGACAATCCGTTCTACGATGGCAACGGACCGAACTACGATGCAGTATGGGCGCTTGGTCTGCGCAATCCCTTCCGCGCCTACTACGACGCGCCCACTGGGCGGCTTATCATTGGCGATGTTGGCGGAAACGTCTATACAACTGCAATCGAGGAAATCGACATCGGAGCGAAGGGCGCCAATTACGGCTGGCCGAACGTGGAAACTCCGAACGGGAATCCCGCCTACACTGCACCGGCTTACTACTATCCGCACAATGGACGCGACGCCGCAATCGTCGCCGGGTTTGTCTATCACGGCACGCAATTCCCAAGCAGCTATCAGGGTAGCTTCTTCTTCGCGGACTACACTCAGAACTGGATCAAGCGCATGACGTTCGACGCCAACGGAAACGTGACCGGCGTCTTCAACTTCGAGCCAGCCGACGGCTCGGTAGATGGCCCCTACGGCGACATTGTCTACTTGACCGAAGGCCCCGATGGCGCGCTTTACTATGTCGACCTCGGCTATTCCGATATCAGCGGCACATTCGGCGTAAGCAAAATCCGCCGCATCGAATTCATTCAATCGGATCTGCCCCCGGTAGCGACGGCTTCGGCATCACCAACGACAGGACCCAGCCCGCTCACCGTCAACTTCTCCAGTAGCGGTTCATCTGATCCGGAAGGAAAGCCTCTCACCTATTCGTGGAACTTCGGTGACGGCGCGACTTCGACCGCGGCCAACCCGTCGCACACATACACGGTCTCCGGCCCGTATCAGGCCCGGCTGACGGTCTCCGACGGAGTCAATTCCACACTATCGACCCCGATCGCGATCAGCGTCGGCAATAGTCCCGTTGTCAGCCTCCTTGCGCCAACCAATGGCGCGACCTTCAGGGCGGGCGACGTGATCACATTCAGCGGCACCGCGACCGATGCCGAAGACGGTACACTCCCCGCAAGTGCCTATACCTGGAATATCGACTTCCTCCACGAAGGTCATGTTCATCCGGGTATTCCTATCACCGGCGTGACCAGCGGCACGTTCACGATCCCGACCTCCGGGCACGACTTTAGCGGGTTCACCCGATATCGAATCACGCTGACCGCGACCGATTCCAGCGGGCTGCAATCCAGCCAATCCGTCACGATCTTCCCCGATAAGGTCAATCTCAATTTCAACACGGCGCCTGCCGGATTGACACTGTATCTGGACGGCATCGCGCGCACGACGCCGTTCACCTACGACACGTTGATCGGCTTCAATCATGAGATCGAAGCGCGCAACGCGACCGTCGGAACCACGACCTACAACTTCGCCTCGTGGTCGGATGGCGGCACTCAAGATCACATCATCACAGTCCCCGTCGGCGGCGCGACCTATACTGCGACTTATAATGCCGTCACGACGCCGGCACCGTTAGCATTCGTCCAGGTGAATTCCGCCACCCCGCAAACCGACCAGACCCAGGTATCGGTCGCCTACACGAACGCGCAGACGACAGGGAATACGAACATCCTGGTGATCGGATGGAATAACACGACATCGAATATTACGTCCGTCACGGACTCGGCCGGCAATGTCTATCAGCTCGCCGTCCCGACAGCGCGAGGCAGCGGTATCAGCCAGGCCATCTACTACGCCCCGAATATCAAGCAAGCCGCCGCTAGCGCGAACACTGTGACAGTGACCTTCAACACTGCAACTCAATACGTGGACATTCGCGCTCTGGAGTACAGCGGTCTCGCTCTCATCAATCCCTTTGATATCGGCACCTCGGCGTCGGGCACCTCCAGTTCAGCCAGCACCGGGGCCGTTACAACCTCCACCGCGCATGAGCTCATCTTCGGTGCCGGAACGACGACGGGTGGGTTCACTGCGGCCGGCAGCGGCTTTACCACGCGTGTCATTACAACGCCTGACCTTGATATTGCCCAGGACCGGTTCGTAACCGCGACGGGCAGCTACAGTGCGACAGCATCTCTCCAGGGCTCTGCGGCATGGGTGATGCAGGTCGCGACCTTCAAGGCAGTGGGGTAGTCGGGATGCCGCGTCCCCAAGGCTTATGCGGCAACGCCGTTGCGCGCAACCTCGTGTGCAGCGATGCCCTGAATGGCCAACGCCCCCGCGCCATGCCACGGTCGTTTGACGGCTGGTTGGTCGAACCGACGCACCGAAGTGCCGGATCGAGCAGGACGGCGGCTTGCGTAAGGCTCTTGGAGAGACCTCAGAGGGCTCTCAATGGCGCTCCGGTTGGAGCCCTCACGGCTAAATTGAAGCGACACGAGGCGCTACATTATGACTGCTTCGGATGAACCGATTGTTGGTAGTTCCGCTTCGCCGCTGGTGAAGGACCTGCCTCGTGGTGTATTTTTCGCAGGATTATTTGCCCTGGGATGCGCCAGTGGGCTGGCATCCCGTGTCATTCAATCGGTCCACGGGCTTGGATGGCTAGATGCGCTTCTCGGCACGTTTGAGATCAGTGTAATCGTTTGGATATCGTGTGTCGCCGGAGTTTCCCTCGTTCTTCAGGACCGAACGATTGGGATTCGTTCTTCAGAACTCGTCTTGGGAGCGGCCTTTGTGCTGCTCGCCATTCTACCGGTAGGTCCCGCCAGCTGGCTGGCAGTAACCGCGCTCAGTCTCTATATCATCAACACGTCCGATGCCTCATCATTGCGGCGCGGCGCTCTTATCCTTCTGGCCGTTACCGTGCCCATGCTTTGGAGCCGGTTGTTCTTTCATTTCTTTGCTGAGCCAATTTTGCGGATCGACGCCGCACTCGTTGGTTGGATATTGGGTACCCCTCGAACCGGAGACGTCGTCGAATTTGCCGACGCTTCCGGCGTTCTGGTCATTCTGCCAGGCTGTTCCTCGCTCGCAAACGTATCGCTTGCGTTTCTCTGCTGGGTGACGGTGAACCAGTTAGTCCGCCACAAGAAAACTGCTTACGATCCATTCTGGTGTTTGATGGCTTGCTTCTCCGTCGTGACGGTGAATGTCACTCGTATAAGCTTTATGGGTTTGAGCCAATGGCACTACGCCATGTTCCACAGTTGGTGGGGAGGCGCGGTCGCGAACACAGCCATTTTGGGCCTGACGGTCGGCTTCTGCGTACTGGGGGTGAGGCGTGAGCTCCTCCGCCCGATTTAAGTGGGCTATCGCGGCCGTGCTATTGCTGGCCATTGGATGGAAGATTGCGATACCATTTGAAAATCCAGACCAGCTAGCGGAGGAGCTTGTTGGATTCCTCGAACGAAATCACTTCAGCGTCGTGGCGACCAATGAAATTACGACTGGCACTCTCATCATCCGAGCCACCAGAGCGTCATGTCAGTTGCAGGTCGCAAAGCTTACTCCCGACGGATCGAACCGAAATCTCGTTCGACATCTGGCAACAGGAACCGATCGCTCGTTCGTCGTGTTTCGGGGCGACGTTTACACGCAACAACCGATAGCCTGGACGGTGTTTCATTATCTGTGGTCGAGATTTCTTCGCGAACTTGGATTCGTTCGGCACATCGCCCCTGTCATCGACGTGGCGGAGAGCTTGGGCTGCAATGCAGAACGGCTCCCATGGACCGAACTTCAAGATCGTCCCGCGTGATTCACAACGGGCTCCCGGATCTAAATCTTCGTGTGCGGACATCGGAGCTCTGATGCACCGGCGTCAAATCGTCGCGCGCGTATTATCCATCAGCGTCCACCCACGATTTTATATTGACGGCATTTAATTTTGATGATTATTCTGCCTTAAATTATTTATTTTTTGACTGCGGAAGCAATGGGAGAAGAAATATGACCTTGCCCGGGTGGGTCCTTGCAATCTTCCTCACGATGGCCGCAGCGGTGCCGGCCGGCGTCTACTTCACGGCTACTCTGTTCTTTCCTCCTGACCAAAGCTACACCTACGTCGGTCAGGGGACGGGGACAGCACAGGGCGCACCCGGGCCGGTCGCAGGGGCGGGACTATCCTTCGCCGCAGTTGCATATGCGGCCTATTGGATAATCAAGCGCCGTCGACGCAAACCGGACTAAGCGCGACTTGATCGGCCTCTGTACAGCGCGACAGTCGCGTAATCCTGCTCTTGGCGTACGGCTTGCGAGCAGGAACGGACAGCAGCGGTCGGATTCAACCCGATAGGCGTCGGCCCCGATCGCGTGAAGTCGAGCGCTGCTAGTCTGCGCGAAGACGAAGACTCAGCGCTCCTTGAATGCACGCTCCGCCTGATCGTGCAGCGGCTTAAGCAGGTAGGACAGCGCGGTCCGACCGGCTGTCTTGATGAAGACCTCCACCGGCATGCCGGGCAGCAGCTTGGCCGATCCAAGTTTCGCCAGCTCTTCGGGCTTCAGCAGGACGCGCCCCGTGTAGTAACTCGTGCCGGCACGCTGATCCTGCGTAATGTCTGCCGAAACCATGCTGACCTCCCCATCGATTTCGGGGGTGGTCTTCTGGTTGAACGCTGCGAAGCGCATTGTCGCGGTCTGCCCCACATAGACCTGGTCGATATCGCGCGGAGCGATCTTGACCTCGATTGCAAGCGAATCCGCGTCAGGTACGATCAGCATGATTTGCTCGCCGGGAGAGATTACCCCCCCAACCGTGTGGACGCTGAGCTCGTGGACGCGGCCAGATTGCGGTGCCCTGATATCGACCCGATTCAATTGATCGACCGCTGCGGTTTTGCGCTCGCCCAGCTCGGAGAGCTTCGAGCGCGTTTCGATCAGGTCCTTGCCGACCTCCGTCCGCAGATCCTGGTCGATCTGAATGATCTGGAGTCCGATTTCGGAGATCTTGCCCTTCGACTGAGCAATCATTCCCGCGAGCTGGCTGCGCTCCCCTTCGATGCGGGCGGAGTCGCGCTCGAGCGAATTGAGCCGCGTGATCGGCACCAGATTCTTCTGCCAGAGGCTGCGCACGCCTTCCAGCTCCTGGCGGATGAATTCGACTTCCTTCTGCTTGGCCTCGGTCTGCCCCATATAACCCTTGATCTCGTTCTCCAGCTGCGCGCTCTTCTCCTGCAACTGGGCTTTTTGGCCGCTCCTTGCCTGACGGCGAAGGTCGAACAGCTTCCGCTCCGCAGTGATCGCACGGCTCGCCTCGGAGTTGCTCTCCTTGGCCCGGTCGAGCAGCAGCTTGGGAAACTTAAGCTCCTCGGCACCATCGCGCTCGGCCTCGAGACGAGCCTGCCGCGCGAGCAGCTCATCGATGCTGTTGGTGACAATGGTCGCATTTGCGAGCGTCTGAGTCTCGTCGAGGCGGATCAAAACGTCGCCTGCATTGACCCGGTCGCCCTGGCGCACGCGCAACTCTCCCACGATCCCGCCGGTGGCGTGCTGGACCTTCTTTACGCTCGAATCCACCACGACCACGCCTTGGGCGATCACCGCGCCCGACAGTTGGGTCGTTGTCGCCCAGCCGCCGACCCCAAAGGTCACCAGAGCGAACATGATCATTCCGACGATCATGTAACGCTGGATGGATTGCAGCGCCGGCGCTACCTGACCGTTCATCGGCCTCCTCCTTGAGCTTCCGCGACGACCTTGAGCGGTACCGGATTTCGCAACACTTTCCTGAGAACCTCCTCTCTCTTGCCGAAGGACTGAACCCTGCCTTCCCCGAGGCACACGACATGGTCCACACCTTCAAGCGCCTTCGGACGATGCGCGACGACGACGACAATCCCACCGCGGCGGCGCACGTTCAGGATCGCCTCGGTCAGCGCCTCCTCGCCCTCCGCGTCGAGATTGGAAGAGGGCTCATCGAGCACGACCAGGAATGGTTTTCCGTAAAAGGCACGTGCGAGACCGATGCGCTGCCGCTGCCCGGCGGACAGCGCCAGTCCTCCCTCGCCGATCTTCGTGCTGTAGCCATCCGGAAGCGAAAGGATGAGATCGTGCGCGCCCGCGGCATGCGCGGCCTCCAGAACAACGGCGGCTGTCGCCTGCGGATCGAACCGTGCGATGTTCATTGCAATGCTTCCGTCGAACAATTCGACGTCCTGGGGCAGATAACCGATGTGCTTGCCCAGGGCGTCCGAAGACCAGTGATCGAGCGCGGCGTTGTCGAGCCGGATCCGGCCTCGCATGCACGGCCATACCCCCACCAGCGCACGTGCCAGCGTCGACTTCCCGCATCCGCTCGGACCTATGATTCCAACCGCCTGCCCGCTCCGCAGTTGGAACGACACTTCGCTGATGGTGGGCCTCTCCGAGTTTGGCGCACCGATATAGAGATGCTCGACGGTGAGAGTCTCGGTAGGAGGAGGCAATGCCAGCCGCTCCTCCTCGCTGGGCAGAAGCTTCAGCAAACGATCGAGCCGTTGCCCCGATTGCCGCGCGGCGACGAATCCTTTCCAGTTCGCAATGGCCATTTCGACGGGTGCCAGTGCCCGCGCGGTGAGGATTGATCCCGCAATGATGATGCCTGCCGTCGATTCCTGGTTGATGACGAGGACTGCGCCAACGGCAAGAACCAGCGATTGCAGGATCGCTCGAAAGATCTTGGAGGCGCCCCCGAGGCCGTTTGCGACGTCGCTGGCCCGCTCATGGGCCGCGAGATACTTCGCGTTCACATCCCGCCAACGTAAGGCCGCCTGTTGCCGCATGCCCATGGCTTGCAGAACCTCGGCATTTCGCCGCCCCTCGAGTGCGAGTGCCGTTCGCGAGACTGCGAGACGCGAGGACGCCTTTGCCGGCCCTCGGGTGCGTGTTTCCGTAAGCATCGTGATGCCGACCAGCACCAGCGCGCCGGCCAGCGCAGTGACGCCGATCCAGAAGTGAAAGAGGAAACAGACGCCGAGATAGATCGGCATCCAGGGCAGATCGAACAGCGCCGTCGGCCCTCCGCTCGACAGAAAGCTGCGGACCTGATCAAGGTCCCGTACCGGCTGCAAGCCGTCTCCATCGGCCCTGGTCTTCAAGGGAAGGCGAACAAGCGCATCGAATATGCGAACACCGAGCCTTTCATCGAAATACCGACCAATCCGGGCGCTGATCCTGTTCCTGACGAGATCCAGCCCGCCCTGAAACAGGTAAAGCACCGTCGCAAGAACCATCAGGGCGATCAGCGTCGGTATGCTGCGCCCGGGCAGCACCCGATCGTAGACTTGCAGCATGAAGAACGAGCCAGTGAGCATGAGGAGATTGCTCATCCCGCTGAAGGCCGCGAGAGCCCAGAAGATCCGGCGGCAAGACCGCAGGAAAGCCGACAGCTCCGACTGCGACTCATCATAGTCGCTGGTCCGCCGCGGCAGACCGGAGAACAGTCGTCGCCGCAAGACTTCGACGAGGTGCTTTGCCCAGGCGATCGGCCCTTGCGTCCGCAGTTCGGCATCTTCCAGCCACTGTCGTGCGGCGGCCCCAAATCTCGTCAAATGCGAAAGTTGGATCCGATAACGGCCTGCTGGCAAGGGGATTACGCCCCACCGTTCAAAGTTTGTCATGATTCCCGCCCTTGAAAACGCGCCTTATGTGACGATCCCCAAGAAGATCACCAAGGCAGGTCCCGAGTTTGATTTCCCTGTCGTCGAGCTACTGTTTACGCGAAGTAGAAGTCAGGTCGATTTTACGCACCGAGCCTGACCAACTTGAGCGTGTCGCCTGTCGGCAGCAGCGTGACATGATGACCATCCCGCCATTTAATCTGCTCTCCCAGCTTCTTCGACACGTACTCCACTACGAAGTCGTTTGCAGAGCGCGATGTCGTGGCGATCTGTATCCACCACCTCATGGTTAATGCTCGGTCTCACGTGCCGGTCGCCATGGGCTTTTTTGGGACCAGATGGGGGCCGGGCTGAGGTTTTTTAACCAGCGGTCAACTCACGGCACTGCAGTAATCGCGTGATTTTCTTTCGATTAAATATTCACGCATTTCTCTGATGTCATGCCAGACAGCGAGACTCAACACGCTTCCATTGCGGCACGGCCTCAGCCCACAGAAATCGTTTACTTAAACGCCCGGCGGCTCATCCGAGCACGAGACCGTCCGCTTCACGGTTTAATTTTATTTATTTCTACGTGCTCGCGGTATTTCCTAATGCGATGGGAGCCGAGCAAGGCTGTCTGATCGGAGCGAAGAAAGTGTAGCGACACGAGGCGCTCGGTTGCTTGTCGCGACCGGTCCGGGAATGACCATCGCGCGAAGCATCACCGGCTAAAGTCGCGCGTATCGATCCTATCCGGGGCGCTGTATACCGCAAACGCCGCGAAGTCGCTCACGCGTAGATCACAATAGAGGCAGCCAGAACAAAAGAAGGCGGGGGACCATCCCCCGCCTTCCATGATCTGCACCGCAGATTGGTGGCTACACCTTGTCGCTGAACACGTGACTACGCGAAATGGAAGTCATGGCTGTTCAGCTTGTCGAGCTGCGTGTTCTTTAACGTGAGCGTGTCGCTCCCCGTCGCGATGACGACGTCGTGGCCTGACTGGGCCGCATGGGAGAGAACGCTCGCAAAACTATCGAACACGCTCTTGCTGAACTCGATCGTGTCGTGCGCAGGTCCGCGGGCAGCGAAGTCCTTGATGACGTCGTGACCGAAGTTCGACGCAAACTCGAAGGTATCCGCCCCCCTTTTGCCGACCATGATGTCATTGCCCGTGGTGCCGGTCAGCGTATTGCTGCCGCCCGTGCCGATGATCGCCTCGCCCGAACTGGTCGCGACCACGTGGCCAGTCGTATCGACCTGCTCCGCGGTAAAGGCGTGGGTCTTGCCCGACAGATCGGAGGTGTGGAAGCTCCACTTGCCGTTGTCGCCCGCCGTGACCGAACCGACCGACGTCGTGCCGTCAAACAGCTTGATCTGGCTGTTTGGATCGGCAGTGCCCTTGATCGTCGCGGTGTGATCCCAGTGTGGGCGCACATTGGTGACTTCCACCGTCGAAGTGCCGTTGCCGCCGTGCGAGCCAATCGGCGGATCGATCGGCTGCGACAAGGTGCTGGTGTTGCCGGCTGCGTCGGTGGCCGAGGCGACGAACCAGTGAGATCCGGTTTTGAGGCCAGAAGTCGTCACGCTGAAATGCCCATCGGCGCCTGTTGCCGCCGTGCCAAGCAGCGTCGTCCCCTCGTAGACCTTGATGGTGCTGCCCGCCTCGGCCGTTCCGGTCACGGTCGCACGATGATGACTGGTCACATCGCTGAGCAGAACCGGAGCATCGGGGGCAGCGGAATCCACCGTGAGATCCAGCACGGTCGATGCCTTGCTGGTGACGCCAGAGACCGTGTCCGTCGCAGTGAGACTATGCTTGCCATCGGGCAACGCGACAGTCGTGTAGTGCCAGGCTCCATTGGCGTCCGCTGTGGCGGTGCCGAGCTGGGTCGCGCCGTCGAACACTTTGACCGTGCTGTTGGCAGCCGCGGTCCCCGCCAGGGTCAGCGTCTTGTCGTTGGTGATGTGATCACCGGCGACACCGCTGTCCGTCGAAAAAGAGGCGATTTTCGGCGCGGCCGGCGCTGTGGTGCCCGTGCCCGACGTGCCCGAGCCGGTCGAGCCTGACGTTCCAGAACCGATGACCGGATCCACGCCGGCTGACGCGACACTCACGTTGCCCGCAGCGTCCGTGGCCTTCGCCGTCAGCACGTGCGAGCCTGCCGACAGAGCGGAGGTCGTCAGACTCCACGCTCCGCTCGAATCGGTCGTCGTAGTACCGACCTGCGTCGTGCCGTCATACACCTTGATCGCGCTGCTCGCTTCGGCGGTACCTGACACGACAGCCTGATTGCTGCTGTTCACGGTATCCTTCGCGATCGTCGGTGCAGCTGGTGCCTTGGTGTCGACGGTGACAGCCACTGCAGCCGACGCCACGCTGGTCTGGCCCGACGAGTTGGTCGCAGTCGCCGTCAGCGTGTGCTTTGCGTCACTCAGGACCTGGGTGATGTAGTCCCAGCTGCCCGTTGAGCTCGCAGTGGTCGTACCGATCTTGGTTGAACCATCATAGAAGGTCACCGTGCTGTTGGCCGCAGCAGTGCCTTTGAGCTCGAGGGTGTTGTCGTTCGTCACGCCGTCACCGGCGACGCCGCTGTCGGTCGAAAAAGAGGCGACAACCGGCGCCGCGGGGGCGCTCGGAGCAGGTGAGCTTGGCGCCGTGTAGGTGGGCCCGGTGTAAGCAGGCGCATTGGCATCCTGCTCGACCTCGCCGGTTACCATGTTCACATTGTGGACGAAGGAGGTCTGGGAATAGGAGTCGTCCGGCCCGGCGGCCGGATAATTGAAGCCGAAGGCTTTGGTCACATCAAAATAGTTGTCGTGCGTCGAAAATGTCCCGCTCAGATTTGCGGCATCCGTCCCCGGACCCGAGACGGACATCCAATAGCTGACGCTGCCGATCAGGGTGTTGCCGGCAATCTCGCCCGACTTGGTGTTGTCTGCAATGAAGCCCTGGGTCGTACCGCCATCCTGGACCGCCGTGTTGTAAAGAATGTGGGTCGAATCGATGGTCGGGCCATAGACTTGGAGATAGTCGCCATGGGTGCCTGAGCCGCCCATGCCGGCCTGCTGCAGCAGGTTATATTGAATGGTGATGTCGCCACCGTCTTGACCATGGCGGCCGATCAGGTCGGAGTTGGAATTCTTCAGCCATGAATATTCGATCGTGAGGCCGGGCCCTTCCATTTCGACGAGGAATTCGGCATGCCCACCGCCACTCAGGCCATCGATGGTACAGTTGGCGATATGCAGATTTGAGGACGTCGACGTCCCTGTAATAACGGCATCCTGCGGACCCGACGGATTGAGACCATTGAAGTTCGAGTTGGTCAGGGTGGTGTTCGCTGCCGTGGTTACGACAGCCCAGCCGCCGAAATCATAACCGTCGAGTGTGACGTCGCTGCCCGTCACCGTGATGCTCTTCTGAGCCGCGTCAACGGACACGCCTGCCATCGAGATCGTTGCAGGATCCTTGAGCGTCAGCCCCGTCGGCACGCCGACGTGATAATCCACCCCCGCGACATTCCATGCCGGCCGGTTCGCACCATAGGTGTCCAGTAAGCTCGAAAGCTGCGCTGATCCAACTGGCGCGTTCGCAGAACCGTCGTTAACTGCCATTACCTGTTCTCCTGATTTGATGTCATCCGCATGTGCTCGACCCCGAAGGGCCTTCCCCGAGCAACATGCCATTCATTTTGATTTATTGGACAAACCATCACGCGATGATCGCCGAGGCGACCATTGGCTGGGTGCCGCGGGCTTTTTTGGGACCACAACTAGGCTATGCCGGGGTCATGTTTGGCTCGCACCTGCCACACTCACTCGGATACAAATCAAATTGTGGAAATGCCTAGACGACTGGATTGTGAATCGTTTGCGATTCAAAACAAGGAATATTATCGCCCGACGCGATTGATTTCTGTGGAATAGTTGCCGTTGCGCATTTGCGGCCCGACACTTACGGCGATGCACAGAATCCACTAGTTAATATTTTCATTTGCATACCATGGTTTAATCAACGCTGTAATAAATATTGTGGCAAAGCAGATCTGAACTTCATCACACGTGACGCGCGGCACGCACCTTTATTCGCAACAACACCACTCAGTCTCGATGCGTCTCATGCGTCGTTTTTCAGGCCACAACTTTGATGTGTTGGCGACGAGAGGCCCACGGAAGCAGTTCATCGATGTCGCTGCTTGGCCGTTGACGATTCCAGTGAGTGTCAGCCAGCAGGCAAGCGGATCGACGTCGTTCAGCGTACAGGTCTCAACCACGGAGGCGATGATGGCCCGGTGCTCGGCGCCTTGGTCGGAGCCTGCGAACAGCGCATTTTTCCAAAGCGCCGTCGGACAGATCAAACGCTCGACCGCGTTGTTCTCGATCGCGATGCGGTCATCTTCGGTGAAGCGCGTCAGACCGTTCCGGCCGGCGTCGGCCCCCTTTCGATTAGCCTAGCTAGCCGGGGCCGATGCCTGCATTGGGGCTGTCTTGGCGGTCACGTCCGAACGATACCACTAAAGAGCGAGTGCCGTATCTCCCTCGTTTTCAGGGGTGGGTCGTTAACCACTTCTCCGCCGACGTCTTTACCTCGCCGGAATGCGCCCTGCGCCAGCGGCAGCAGTTCGTCGTGCTGTACCCTGAAAAGCTTGGGGACTGCCGTTGTCGGGCGAGACTGGTTAACGGAGCGAGCAGGGATAGCCGGGTGGATAGCAGGTTCAGTGGTACCGCTCCAGGTCGTTTGAATAATATCTCCCCATTCATTTGGCTAGCGAATTAATATAGCCTTGGAAGCGATGGAGTTCATACGCATGAAACGGCAGTTCGGGAAGAACCAGACGAGGTCATCTGTGATCTCGATCGTGCCCACGGAGGGCGCGCGTTCCCCTGGGATAGGCTGTCGAAAAGCACATTGTCCGCGCCAGTAATTGCTCTCGCCGCTGCAACCTTCGGATTGCCGCTTCTTGCGGCAAGGTTCAGCGGAACGGTAAGCGGCGCATGGGATCAGGACCTCCTTCTCAGACTCAACTCGTTCGCTGCAACTGACTCGCTATACGTATGGGAACTTGCCAACAATTCCTTGTTCAGGGGACTTCCGATATTCTTCTCAATACTCGCGTTGTGGTTCGCCGGCGATGACCGAGAACGGCGCAGCCGGATGCTCACAGGACTTATTGCGGTTTGCCTCGCGACCGTTCTCTCCGTTTGGATACAATTTCATTTTGCCACCCACGATCGTCCGCTTCTGGACCCAGCGCTTCCTTTGAATGTAGCCGATCCGCGATGGAGTTTGGATTGGGACCGCAGAAACTCGTTCCCCAGCGACACCTCGACACTATTCTTTGCACTGGCCACACTGATCCTCATAGAAAATCGATTGGCCGGACTACTTTGCTTTCTCTGGGTCGCCGTCATTATAGCATTGCCGCGGGTCATCTTCGGATGGCACTATCCGAGTGACGTGGCCGGCTCCCTGGTCTTAGGACCGGCATGCGTCTTGCTCTTCTACGCAATTCCTTACCCGCGAGCGCTGTTCGAGCGCATGCTGATCCGATTTCAGGATCGCATGTATGTTGTCCATGCACTTCTGTTCATTTTCTTGAGTGACGCGTCCATGTTGTTCGTTAGTTTACAGAAACTCGGAAAAGCTCTTGTGCGGCTGTTGGGCTGACCGCACTAGCGTGGAGCTCCGACAGCTTGTTCGCAGTCATATCGAGTCTGCTGATCGGCATCCTCGGGCCAATACGACCGCGGCCTCAAGGAGGCTAGCGGCGCTGGCCTTCTCTCATCCTTCATGGCCCGGCTGGAAGCGATCTGCGAGACGATTAAGCATGAACGACCTCTTCAGCCGCTGCCGCGCGCGTTCCCTAGTTCGGTCGGGATTCCCAGAGGTACGCTGGCCGACGCTCCAGAAGACGCTGGTACACAGGAGCACCTAGCCGAACATGTGCAATCGCAGGGAAGCGTCCGGCTTTCCGGTCTTTCCCAGCACTCCGTCTATCAGTCCCCTGACCGTGATCTTCGCGGCGGTTGGAGCCCCGATGGCGACGTACCTGGTCGCGTACAACAAGCCGAAAGCAAAATGGAGACCCCATCGCCATCCTGCCTCCCGGCGAGCGTAGACAATGCTATTGCGGGCAGACAGATACACCGACAAGTAGGAGCGTTTCCTCGGATCTACGGCAGAGCCGATAGCCGTTCCCCCGATGTGCCGTACGATCGCTCTTTCTGCAAAGCCGATCCGATGCTTGCCACGGCGACGCCCCCAGTCCAGATCCTCCATGTAGAGGAAGTAGTCTTCAGTCATCAGACCGACCTCTTCAACGAAGTCGCGCGTAACCAGAACGCAAGCACCGCTGATCGCGTCAATCTCAGACATCTGCTCGTGCGACGGAGCACTCCCCGCCGGAGCGTTCCGACCAACTGCTACGACCCGGCCCGTCATGGAAGACCAGTGAAGACCGTAGTTGATGATTTTATCCGGCACGTGATCGAACACCAAGGTCGCACCAACCATACCGAATCCTGCGGCAGCCTTCGCCATTAGTTCAGACAAGCAATGACTGTCCACTTCGGTGTCGGGATTGAGAACGAGCACCGCATCCCAGCCCGGGCTGTCAAGGAATTGCTCGAGCCAGGCGTTGACACCACCGCCATAGCCCAGATTATCCACCGCAAGTCCAAGCCGAACGATATTTGTCCTGCTCGGAAATCGACATTTTTCGACGGCGGCTAGTCTTCCTCCCGCTTGATCCAGAAGATCCGAGCCGCCGTGCAGCTGCCGGAGCGTTCGCTCTGGACCGGCAACTACCGCCATCAGCCGCTCGAACGCTTCCTTCCCACCGTTCTCACAGACGAAGACCTCGAAATCCTTCCAATCAGAATGAACCAACGACTTCAGACAGCGATCAACGTCATCCGGATTGCAGTACGAGACGATGAGCACCGCAAGTTTGGCGCGATCAGTTGCCATAGCCTAGGCACCCTATCATTTGCTCGCGGCGCCTGCTAGCGACCGCGGTCCACGTAAAGCGCTGCGCATGTTCAAGCGCAGCAACCGACATCCGTTGTCGAAGTTCAGTATCCTCAGCCAGCCGACGAATAGCCGCAATCCAACCAACTGCATCATACGGATCCAGAACAAGACCCTCACGTTCATTTCGGACGATCCGTCCCGCGCCCATGTCGGTCGTTATGACCGGTAGACCGCAAGCGCACGCCTCGTAGGTGACTTGAGGTCCGCCCTCCTCCAAAGATGGGAAAACGAAGATATCCGCCGATCGATAAAGCGACCCGACATCCTCGACATAGTCAAGCACCGTCACGTCATCCCGTGCGAGCAAGTCGCAGTATCTCTCCTTGATGACCGGCTCCATTCTTCCAGCGAGAACCAGCTTGCCAGTCACCCGGCTCCTCGCCCAATAATCGAGGATCAAATGGGCTCCCTTTCGCACGCCAATGATCCCGACGAAGACCGCAGTCAAACCATGGTTCGAGGGAAGAAGCCGATTCTTTCCCGAAAGGCGCACTGGGTCCCACCCGTATGCTGTTTCTAAGCATTTGCTTTTCGACACACCGTTCTCAAGCAACGAACTTTCCACCGGTTGATTCGGGCAGAATATGTAGTCCACGGCCTCAAGATCTCTGGTCTCGCAATCAACTACTGCGTCCGTGATCCCATGCA
The DNA here is from genome assembly GCF_018130245.1 of Bradyrhizobium sp. SZCCT0231. Lineage (GTDB taxonomy): Bacteria > Pseudomonadota > Alphaproteobacteria > Rhizobiales > Xanthobacteraceae > Bradyrhizobium > Bradyrhizobium japonicum_F. Next base: position 154,701 of record NZ_JAFCKP010000010.1, on the reverse strand, counting down.
TAGGCGCCACACCAATCCGGCCATATGCTCCGTCAAGAATTGTCTTGGCGGTCCTGGTATGACAATTGAACTGCTCTCGAAACACCGTGACGTCACGCCGTTTCAATTCCTGGAGCAACTCCATGCTTGCGCTGGGCCAGAGATAGGCAGCCAACCTGCGCGACCGACAGCGATCCAGATATGAGAGGAACGCGGCCTCCATGCTTCGGCTGGCGCTGTTCTTCACCCAGCCATATGGGACGTACCGCTTCCAAGCGGGCAAGGCCTCGATCACTTCCACCAGGGGCAGAGGCCATCGGCTCCGCGGAGTGACGATCGTCACGTCGAAATTCTGATCGACCATAGCCTCTGCGAGGGAGCCGCAGGTGTAGCCCACTCCTTTGCCTGTAAGTGGCAATGGCATCAAAACGCCCGTCGAGAAACTCAATGCAACCTCTGTAGTCTGACCGTCTAGATCGGGTACCATCGCCGGCGCACAGTTTTCCAAAACGCAGACATCCTGCGCCTAGCTCGATTGGATGCCTTCACGTGTGCCTCTGTCAGGTACCAAGTGAAGGTTACGGATAGCGGTGCAGTTCCCGACCTAAAGCATCCCCGATCGTAGACGTAGGGGCGATAGCCGAGGTCAGACAGGAATTCAGTAACCGCCGGCGAAGCAAACGCACACATCAATGCAGGTCTCTGCTGCTGTAACGTTCCTAGCGCCCCCTTGAGGATATCCAGCTCCGCTCCCTGGGCATGAAGCTTGATGAGAGCCGGAGCCAGATCGAGAGAATCGAGAGCTTTGCACGTAACCCGATGCTCCCGAACCGTTAGCTTCTTTGCGTCAAAACGGTACATCCTTCCCGGATTCTTTAACCATTCCGTCGCCTCCTCGTAGGAAGTCGCAGCCATTCCGTCGCACTCCCATCGGCCGTATCTTGGAAGAAAGAAATCAATGACTCCGGAACTGCAGCCAAGCGCGCAATCGAGAACGGTCACGGCGTCATCTCGACGATGACGAAATGCAAGACGCTTCGCCGACCTCGGCTCGGGCTCGACGGCCACGATGTGGGAACTCGGCGCGAGCTTCTTGAACGCCGCCGTGCTTTGGCCCCGGTTTGCGCCCACGTCCACAATCAAGCCGCTTCCGATCTTGAGCAGTCTGACACCGAGAAACTCCCGCTTGAAAAGATACGGCGCGACACTGTCTTTGACGGCAAACCTCGTCGCCGCAACGCCGGGAACGTTGGCATAAAAATAGCGGGCTACTGCCTTCAAGTTCATAGTGCTCGACACTATCCTTGGAAAACATGTTTTGTGCAGCGGTCACAACTCCACACCTGAAGCAGAAAGAGGTTGCCACATTGACGATCAAGTGCCGCTCCACTCCTTCGTGCGGCCCGGCGCATCGAATGCAATAGTCCGCGGTCGGGCTCGGCGAGCGGCCTCATTCGGCAATCTTCCAGCTAACCGACTTCTGAGGTTCCTCGCTATCGATAGCCTCTCCAAGCATGATGTACTGCTTCGCCAGATGATGCTTCAACAGGCCGAAAGAAAGACGATGGAGCGTCTTTGCCTTGTAACCCTGCATTCCGGAAATCAGCCCCTTGGAGACCTTCAAACCCGCGGCGTTCATGAGCCCGACCGCCGAATTCTCGACAAAGAACCTGAGATGGGTGCGGTCCAGAATACCCGCCTCCTGATAGTCAAACTGGCGCTTGAACAGAAGTGGAATCGCAACACTGAGATGCGCGACATTTGGTACGGACACCACGACATGACCACCCGGCTCGAGCAGTCCTCGTACCTTCTGCAAAACAGTTGCCGAATCGACAAGATGCTCCAGGACGTCGAGCAGCAATATGAGATCATATTTCTTAAGCTGAGGCAGACATTCATCTATGCCGCCGATGATCGCAACATCCGCATTGCGGCTCAGCTCCGCGGCGACCGCGTCATTTATCTCGACGCCGGTCGTCACGGCGTTTGGGTAGATCGTCTTGATCCAGCTCAACGTCTGCCCGGAGGCGGCCCCAATCTCGAGGATGTTGGTTGCGGTCTTCGGCAGCAACGGTCGTATCTCGTGACGTACATGATGAAAGTAGCGACTCATGTTTGCTTCGGGCGCCAAGGCGCGTTGCTTCTTCAGATCGCTCAGCAGAGCAGCGCGGGGGCTTTCAACCGCATGTTCGAGGCTCCGCATCTTCCAAACCCTTCCAGTTGCCGTGTCCATCAAGAGCGGCCAAACCTTCGCTCGGAGAACTCCGGCTGGTGACCCAGTGCGTAACGCGTTGGCCTGCCCAGCCGGTCAATGCAGTTGCGTTGCCCCTTCAGCCTGCTTCAGTTCGCTCCTTGAGGGCGGCTTCGGCAATGCCGCGTCCGCTATCATTCTCGCAAAGTCGCTCGGGTCCACGGAATCCGGATCAATGACAATATGATCGGCCCGGTATTTGCGCCGAACCAGAGACGATTTGAAGTGGTATGAGAGGCTGCGAAAAACGAAAGGACTCATGACCTCATGAAGCATGCTCTTCCACCTCGGAATATTCTGTCTATCCCAGGCGGCCCAGCTTCCGGTAGCGAAGCTCGTCCACGTCGCATCGTAGTCTGACTGTTGTACGCTTAAGTCGGGAACGCCGCGGACCTTTCTCGAGAATACCACCAGCACCGTCTGCTCCTCAAAGGGGATCTGGTTCCTGCGGTTGAGCGCCACGGGCGGCTTGATCAGATGCCACCTCTTCGGGCGGGATGGCTTGATCAGAAAGACAGCGGTATCCTCGAAGCCATTTCGTTTGCTGAAAAGACTGTAGAAGAACTCGGGCGAGTACTGGTAAAGGCCGTGCGCGGGAAAGCCGTTTGCATTTGTCGCTATAAGGACGCGTCCGCCAGGCTTGACCAGGTTCACTATGTTGTCGACCACCTGAGCGACATCAAAGATGTGTTCGATCGACCCGAAGTCGAGGAACGTATCGAACTTTTCGTGCATATCGTTCGGTATCGGAAGATTGAAATCATGTATAAGCGATGCACCTTCGAAAGCTGAGGCGTCAATCGAGACGATGTTCTCGGCACCAAGCTTGCGAAGGAGCGGCTCGCAGTAGAGCCCTACTGCAATCGACTGATCGTACGCGAAGTTTGAATTCTTCTGAACCGCATTAAATTCCTGCTTCCAGAAATGAATCTCGTGTCTTCCGAGAGTGACCGTGTTCCGAAATTCGAATCCATAGACTCGGCTTGCGAAGCTGAGCGCACGGAGGCCCGTCAGATCGATGCCCACAACTCTCTCCCTCTGAACGCTGGACCATGACGTGGCGCCTCCTGCGAGGTCACGTCGTATCGCGGCCCATGACAATTCTCAATCTACAAATCTGTGCATTCGGTTGACATCATCGTGCCGGACTCCAAGCTTTGATAAAGCCGGACCGAGCATAGTAGACGCGTCTACGTGCGCCTCGAACCATTCGGAGACCTTCACGCACAAGCGAGGATGGAATCGAAGATGGCACGGCAACCGGACCCTGAGGCTCGAGCCATTCACGGATTTGCGGATGTCCGGGTACGAGCGTCTCGAGAAGCTTGTTCCAGAGCTTCGGCTCCATGGAGTCGTGAAAGTGAAGTACACTTACTCCCGTTATCTTTGCCCCGTCATAGTTTCTCGGCAGATAGCTACACAGGGGGAAGTTGCTTGAATCCGGGAGCGCTCGCCAAGCCAGCCCAAGCCGGATCACCGTCAAACCCAGCACGACTTGATCCATGAAGTGCACTTGCGAGTGTGTTCTGGCCACCTGCCGATCAAGAAACGTCTTGAAATCGGCGAGAAATTCTCTACCGAACCGCGTGCTGCGCCGGTACACGTAGAGCCCCGCATTCCAGTAGAACCTAATCCGGTGTCCATCGCCCGTCTGGAGCCATGGAAGGTCGTCAGCAACTCTTCCGATGAGTGCAGCGGACCGTTCCCAGAACGGGTCATTTGTATCGGTTACCCCCCTCGACCCGATCACCCCGGCATCCGGAGCGCTCGCGAGGAAATCTACCCCGGGGGGAAGTTCAAGACCGTTGGGCTCACGCAGGAACAGGATATCACTGTCGATCCACGCAATCGCCTCTGTCGTGACTCTGCTCTCGACGGCAGCAATCGCCTCCGCCTTATTCATATAATGGTGCCAGACATACGGATTATCGGGAAAGACGCGTACATGCTTGATCCCAAGCTCCTCCATTCGGCGATGCGTCTCTCGCGTGAGAGCCGGAGTAAACCGAGGCGTGACGGCAATAACTTCCAGGTTTGCAAAGCGGCCGCCGAAGCGCCGAAGGCTCTCCACCATGCGCAGCGTAAGGGGCTCCAGCATCCCTGACTCGATGCAGACCACAATCGTCATCGAAGGCTGCCTACCAGCAGCATTGTCCTGCTTCTGCACGGCACCAGTCAGGCAATCGGCCAAATGGCATCCTCACTTGCTTGTGCAAATCCGAGCTCCCTCGCCTTCGCTTCAGGACACTCGAACTTGGGGTTTTGCGTGGGCGCGCTCAGTATGGCCCTGTACCTCAGCCGGAGACGACGAAGCAGCAGCGGCAGGGGATTCCGGGTCAACTGAACGATCACCGTCGGCCAGGGAAGTTGCGCCCTCCACTTCCGAATCATGAAGCGGTAGGCAGTCAGGTAGGAGTGGTCGAGACGAAGAGTTGCCTTGCTGTTGTGGATAATCGGCAGGTCGATCACATAGGATTTCATGCCGGCCCTCTTTGCCTCCAGCACGATGTCCGTTCCGTACAGGTGGAAGGAGGGCAGGCTCGGATCGAACAGGGTGCCCGCGGCGCGGCGCACAATCAAAACGACCTCATCGAGACTCGCAGCAGGGCGAGGTCGGTCAAATCGCCCGCCGCATACGGTGCCCAGGCCGGAATCCCACAAATGCGCAACGAATTCTCCGTCGGGCGTCATGCCGCAGATACCGGCGACAGCCCAGGACGGGTCAATCGAATTCAATCCCTCGCAAGCTGCCCGCAATGCCATAAACCAGCCCTCGGGAAAATAGACGTCCTGATGGGCGAACACGACGATATCCGACCTGGCCGCCGCGAGTGCCTGGTGATATGCCGCTGATGCAGCCGTGGCCCCCCAGATAACGGAAACCTTAATACGGCTATCCGCGAGTTCTGGAGATCGTTTCAGATTTCGAGCAAGTGTCGCTTGCTCGTTGGCGACGCAATAAACCTCTATCGAGCAGGTCATTTCCCACCTTTGGCCGCATGGCCAACCAAATTAAATATACTGCTGCAAGATTTATTATCAACATATTATTTGGCGGCCGACATTAAATAATATATCGTTTATTCTGATCTCAGTTAATGTTTTCAGATCGAGAAGGGCTCATGTCGTTCTACGGCCTCAATGGATCCGGCTTGGCGGAGAGTGGACCGCCACTCCAGGCCGGTACGCTTGAAAGGAGAACCGCGACAGGTTCAAATGGATGGGTGGCATGGCTGCTATTGCTCGGGTGCGCCATGCCCTCGTACATGACGATGTACGTGGGGGGTGCCAAGTTCATTCCGGCGCGGATTGTAATCTCCTTGCTGCTGGTTCCTGCCCTGGCCGAGCTGTTTCAAACAGGGCGACGGCTATGCGCATCAGATTTCTTCGTATGCGCCGCGTCAGCTTGGATGTTTGTGGCGGTACTGCAGACGGATGAAGGGTGGTCTTCCGCGGCCGCTCTGGTCCTCGAATTTTCCGGCGGCTACGTCGTAGCTCGCGCTTACTTTTTTGGGCACCAGGGATTGGAGACTTTTGTCCGAGTCCTGAAGCCTGTTACCGCAGCGATCGTTGCTGTTGCGTTCCTGGAGCATCTCACCCGGCACAATGTCGTCGCGGCCCTTATGGGCTTGCAGAGCACGGGCTATGAATATCGTTACGGCTTGCTGCGAGCGACCTCAACATTTCCTCACGCGATCCTATTCGGCTCGTTCTGCGCCGTTGCCGGCGCCATCTTTCTATACTCCGAACGCAGCTTCCTTGGTCGAACTTTGTATTGCGGCCTTTGCCTTTTTGGATGTGTCCTATCAATGTCTTCGGCACCGCTGATAGCGTTCGGGATTGTGCTATCCGTCTATTGTTACGATCAGATGCTGCTGGGGTACCGCTGGAGATGGCACGCTTTGGTGGCAAGCCTCTTCATGTTCCTTGGAATCGTATTTCTGGCCGCCAATAAGCCAATCTCTTGGATCGTTGCAAATCTGACGCTCGACCCAGCTACCGGATATTTCCGCGTCGCGACTTGGGAAAGCGCCAGTTACTATATCGACCTCTCTCCTTATGTGGGGTACGGATTTGGCTCGTACGCCTCCCCCGATGATTTCTTTGGCAATGCCTCAGTCGACAGCGTTTGGCTGACCTTGGCGCTCCGGTTTGGTATCCCCTTGGTCATATTCATTCTGCTAGCGAATATTGCAGCATTCTTTCCGTCCAGGCGGACCGTCAGCATTCCGCACAACTACGATGCTTGCATGAGCAATATGCGTACGGCATTCACATTGGGCCTCGCAATGTTCATGTTCGTGGGATTGACAGTCCATTATTGGAACAACAGCTGGATACTCTGGGGAATATGGATCGGCATCCGCGCATCGCTGAAGGAGGAATCCGTCGCAGCAGCCGAGAGCCCCCTACTCGACCGCCAAAGGATGGCTAACGCCGATCGTGACCTCACCGTCGGGCACGCAACGCGGGGATTCTATGCGTCCAGGTAACGAACCGCGCCGGGCAAGGCCCCCGCTTCCAACATGACAGCCCGCTATATTAAACCTCTTCTCGCGTTCGCGCTGCCTTGGTCGATAGTCGCTAGCCAGGCGCAGAACGTTCCGTCTGGAGATATGCGCCCGCCGGAGCGCGCCGCAATCGACAAATCCGCCCTCGACGACGGCTCCTCATACGCGCCCACTTGTACAATTCAGTATCCATCTCTCCTGACCAAGTACAGATTCCGTCCGCAGTGGAGCGTAGCGGGTGTGGACTATTGCGTTGGCTATTCGACGAATACTCCTATCAAGGATCCGGCAACGATCTCGATGGCTGGCGTATCGCTCGACGTGGCTCAGAAGAGCATCACGGTGACAGGCGACAACGTTACGCTCGACGGTTATGATTTCGGCGGCTGGTCGGTTGTGACTACCGCAGCGAACACCAGCCTTATCAACTCGAAATTCGATGGTCTGAATCCAGGCGGCCCGCAGAATAGCGTCATCAGCGGTACACCGTCCTCCTCCAATCTGCGCATCGTCAATTGCATCATTGACGGCCTGAGCGGGGGCGGACGTGCAGAATTCCTGATCGAGATGGAAGGGCCCGGCCTCACGATCGAATATTCGTGGCTGAAGAATTCCAACTCCGACCTCATTGGCCGCCATGGCCGAGACGGCGGCAATATCATCATTCGCTACAATGTGCTGGAACAGGCTGGAATGCGCGGCCCAGGGACCCACGGCGACTATCTGCAGGTTTACGGACCGACCGTGGAAGCCACCCGGATCCTTTACAACACCGCGGTCCAGAATGGCGGCAGTACTCAAGGGTTCATTGCCGATAACACAAATTCGGGCGAATTTGGCTGCAATACCCTGATCGGCAGCGTCACCTACTGGATGTCCGTATCCGGTCCGGGGACCAACGCCGCCAATCTGTCCGGCATCTTCTCCACGCACGACAACTATTTTGATGTGACAAGAGCCTTCGGCTTCAACTATCCGGCAGCCGGGCCGAACGACCGCTACTCAAAGACCGTTTTCACAAACAACGTAAACATGGTAACCGGGCGGGTCGTCCAGGACTCCACCAGCCCGAAGCCGAAACCGTCACGTCCGTGACTTCGCGCATCGCTGGTTACGCTTTCAAAGTGAACTTCCTCTTGAAGCGGCGAAGCCCGCTAATAACCGGTGCAGGAAGAACCAGCCAGCAGATCAGTCCCGTGGCGGCGAACGTGTCTTGTGCCCGCAAGGCTACCAGGTGGCGCCCCCATTGCCTCAGCACTGGAAGTAGTTCGCGAAACCGAGCGCCCCGCTTGCGATACGAGGTAATGATCCCGATGGTCTCCCGGGCCAGGAAATGTCTGGCTCGCAATTGCAACTGATGGCGCCTTCGTTCATTCCCGATTCTGTGCTCGGCGGTGACTGTTATAAGATCAACCAGTTTCTTGAGATCCTCTAGGTGGCTCTCGAGCGCAAGACGAGATGTCTGCGTGGCGTCGTGAATGGAATAGGAGCCACAGCTTTCATTGATGAAGCCTGCCTTGCCCTCCAACAGTAGGGGGAGATGCCTTGCAAGATCACTCGCGAACGGCCATCCTGCCGGGAATCCTCCCCAGGCCCGAAGTCTCTCGGTACGAATTATCGTGGTGCAACCCTGCACCATGATGCGCCGTTGCAGATATTCATCGAGGACATCCACGCCGTCCCAGATTCCAGTTCTCAGATTTCGACTAGCCTGTGGTGGCAAGATGCGCCCCGACGCGACGATCCGGGCCTCACCCAATGCCATCACGATCGGCACTTCGGGCTCTCTTCGGATCAGGGAAATGCATCGCTCCAATAGCCAGGGCGCTATTCTGTCGTCGTCTGGAACAAATACGATATAGTCCCCCCTCGCCTGTGCCACGCAAGCATTCCAATTTGGGGTCGCACCTATGTTCTTCGGCTGGCGCACGAAGCGTAGTCTTTCGTCCTTGAATTGGCTCAGAACCAGGGCAGTTTCATCGGTCGACGCATTGTCCGACACGAGCACTTCAAAACGTGGATACGACTGACTCAGCGCCAGGCGAATACAGTCCTGCAACCACGCAGCTCGATTGAACGTAGGAATGGCAATGGTCACTAGAGGGTCGGACCAGCGTGAGACGGAATCCGGTCCCGCTATGGCATCTTCAATTCCCGGCCGCTGCAGACTGACAGGACGGGCTGAATTCTCGATCTCGCTTGAAGCTCGCATGGCGAACTCGAAAACCTGTGTCATTCCACGGGTCGCGATTGGCGACGACGGATCAATGTTCCATCGCCCCTATTTTTCCGGCATCCGAGACCGCGTGGGGCCCATCAACTAGCTCTAATCGCGATCTCTCTTTTAAACGACCATCAGCCGCGAGTCCCTGCTCGTGCGTTGTGTCAGTAACCCTTTCAAGCCACACTTCACGCCACCACGAATAGATGCTCCTCGGGCAGAACATTTTACAATTGCTGTATCGAGATCTACACCAAACGTCCTCCAAGATCACCGCCGGCGTCTTGAGTGACCTCATCCTTCCGGTCTTCTCATCGATGAATCTCGTCATCCGTGTCTTGACCCTGTAGAGACCGCCGCAATATGGAACCAGCTCTGCATCAAAGGCCATGCCTCTATTTATGTTTTCGGCATCGACGGTCGCAAGAATTTCCTTGTAGGTCTTCACTCTCACCAATTCACCAGGCTGGAGGTTTAAGGTGACAGTGGGCGTCTCATGCCGATGAGGTATCTTTCCCTTCCACCTCGGAAACGGAATACCGCCTCGCAACTCCTGGAAAAAATCGTAAGCTAGGCGGGAAACGTGACCCAGTCGTGCCCTCTTGGCCAGTGCAAGATGCCAGTAGGCCAGGTATACGAACCCGCATGCGATCCTCCCCAAGCTGGCGTTCCTCGAGGTGTAATCCTCCACGTATTGCCTGGCGTCCCACCATCGCGCCAACGTCGTAAAGCGGGGCAATTCGGTTGCCTGGCAAGAGTAGCGGATTTCTGCATCCGCGGCGCTATCGCCGATGCGCGTCCCCCGAAGGACGTCTTCCTCTGTACATTGGCCTTTATCAGCGGATTGTCCGACGCATTCGCTCCGATGATCTGGTGAACTAACCACGGCGTTTGCGCTTTCGTTGATGGGCCTGAGCCAGGCCTCCTTCCAGAAAATGAGGCATGCAGCTTGGCAGCCACCATACGCCTCACCGTCGCATCGGAGTTCAAGATGGATTCCATTCGGCAGCCATCTGCCACCCGTGTTTGTGACGGTGTCGCAAGTCTTGTGGGAGCGCTTGTAGACCTTGAACCGCTTACCACAATACTTGAACATTTGCGGCATGAACGGCAGCCCGTCGAAGCGGCCATTGCTGTCGAGCGTGCTGAGGATCTCCTCCTTGGTCCGCACCTCTACCCAGTCGCCCGCTCTCAGCTTAGTCATCTTACCCTCCAAATGCGGTGGCCGTCGTCCACTCTCCGAACCTAGCCCGTTCGTTTTTCATGAGCTCTCATGGAAAGTGCGCCCTGTAGTTCCTTGAACAGATCGAAGTAGACTGTCTTCTGTCCCATTAGAAACAGCAGTATCCAGAGATAGATTGCGGCGATAATGCCGCCTCCAAGAAGGAGCCTCAAGAAATGCGACTCCAAACCACCAAGATAGAGTTGGACTACAAGAGCTACTGCCGCCGCCGCCACACCTGCGATCAATGGCCGGCCTGCTGCGAAAAGTAGATCTCGCGGAGAAATCAAAGTTCCGTGCAAGCACCAGAAAATGTGTGGGATGAGCCACAATACCATCGCGGCGGAATAGGCGAACGCGACCCCCGTCGGACCGTAGGGCAATCCGATGAGGTAGGACGCAATGACCAGCGGAGCGATCACTAATGCAATCTTCAGACTTCGCACTTGTAGGCCCGCCGAATACAACAACCAAGCAAGGGGATTGATAATGCCGAATACCAAGATCGTCGGTGTCAACAGGCGAAAGATGATTTCCGTATCTCTCCACTTCGGCCCAAGCACGACCTCGACGATGTCATCCACGAACACCGCGCAGAAGACCGTGATGGGTAACGTCAACGACAGGACGACCGTATAACCCTTCAGGAAGTAGCTCTTCAGTCGAGGCAGATCGTTCTGAATTCGCGACAATCCCGAAAACGCAACGCCTCCAATCGCGGCGTTAAGCTCTGCCGTCGGCAGATTGACCAGCCGATATCCCCGTTCATAGATCCCAAGAGCATCGGCTCCCCAGTATCGGCCAAGGAGCAACTTCTCGAAGTTATAGGCAACGTACACCACAAGAGAATTCAGGGTCACTATCCCGCCAAAGCTCAACATGCCGCGGACTCCGGCCGTCCGGCGCGGTGGGCCGGGGATCCACCCCGTGGCCACCCATACGCACACGGTGTAGACCACGGTCGAAATCAGTGTCATCCCTAGGATGGCCCAGTATCCCAAGCCGCCAACGGCCATAGCTACTCCGGCCGCAAAGCTCGCCACTTGTGAGAGCACTTCAATGACTGTCAACGTTGTGTACCGCAGTTGACGCTGAAGCAGCGCTGAATGTTGCACCGCTACGGCGCTCAGAAAAAATCCCAACCCCGCCACGACAGTCAGCCAGAACAGACGAGGCTCATGGTAGAATTTCACGAGAGCAGGCGCGGTTGCCGCGCAGAGGAGGGCAAGCACCATTCCGAGCCCTAGATTGACCCAGAATAATGTCGACATCTGCTCGTTGGTGACTGTGTCTTGCTGGACTGTGGCCGAGGACAATCCTGCCGTTGTGAAGAGTTGGAGAATCCCGGTGACGGCGGTTGTCATCGCAACCAATCCGAAATCCTGCGGATCAAGCAAGCGCGCGAGGGCGGCCATGACACTAAGTCGAAGAGCGAAATTCGCCGCCTGGCCGCCAAGTCGGACCACGCCGCCGCGAATTATCATCCCCTTGAGATTGTCCATTCCAATACCCGTAGAACAGAGTTCGGCATCGGCTCGCTCTTGGACGCTTCACCAACGCCTTGTCACGACAGTGCAAGCTTGTTCGCTACAAATGCTTCAGCGTACTTATCCGGCGCCCGGCATTCCATGCCCCGCAGCCGCGCCAAGCCGCGGAAGACCTCCGGATCGAACCATTGTTTGGAACGCTGGCTGCCAAAGTGCGACATCAGCAGGTCGATTTTTCGTTGCAATGCTCCCGCTGAAACGGGCGCATACATATTCGGTCGACCGATGTCTCCATCCCATTTGGGAATCTCGTACTCGAGAATGGAATGATCTCTGAATGTATTCCAGGTTAAACGCGACACCTGACGATGATCCTGATGGGCGTCGTCTCCGCGGTGCGTAAGGATCAGATCCGGCTCGACGCGTCGCTTCAACGCCTCGAACCACTTCTTGATCTCGTCACCCTGCTCTGGAAAGAAGCCGTCTCGAAAGGACATTGCTTCAATTTGAGAACGAGCTGCATCGGACACGAATTCAGCCGCAGACGCCCTCGCCTCACTCTCACGTTCGCCTGGCGCGCTAAGTACACACCAATGCACGTCAAGCCGAACGCCACGCGCCATCAAATTCAGAATCGTCGCACCAGCACCTATCTCGATGTCATCCGAGTGCGCACCAAGACAAAGGATCGAGAGACGCTCTCCGGGCGCGGCAAGTTGAAACGCCTTCATGAAGCCGCCTGCGTGCGTGCTTCCGGAAGAACCTTCCAGGGCATTTCGCCCCGCTCAATCATCTCCTCAAGAACCTGCCGGTCCCGCAGCGTATCCATCGCTCGCCAGAAACCCTCGTACTTGTAGGCCATGAGCTTTCCGGCCTCGATCAGGCGATTAAATGGTTCGAGCACAAGCTCCTCACCCTCACGGATGTAGTCGAAGATCTCCTTCCGGAAGATGAAGTAGCCCCCATTGATCCAGATCTCGGACTGCTGACTGGAGCGGAAACGCTTGACTGTGTCTCCGCCATTGAATTCAGCCAGGTGAAAATTGAACGGAGGATGCACGGCGACAAAACATCCGACCATTCCGCTCTTCTTGAACCGCTGGACTATTTCAGGCAACGGCGCGTCAGTCAGACCATCACTGTAGTTTGCGAGAAAGACATCCTCGTTCTCAACGAGGGAACGCACCGCCATCAAGCGCTGACCGATGTTTCGCCAAATGCCGGTGTCAACAAGCGCGACCTGCCAATCCGGCGGCTGCTCGCCTATTACCTCAACCTTCCTACCGAAGTTGGAAACAACGCAATCGCTGTGAGCCCAGCGATCCGAGTTGAGGAAGTACTCCTTGATCACATTGGCCTTGTAGCCCAGGCACAGTATGAAATCGCGATGACCATACTGACTATAGTATTGCATAATATGCCACAGCATCGGGTATTGGCCGACGGGTACCATGGGCTTCGGAATGCTTTCAGAATATTCTCGGATGCGGGTCCCGAGCCCCCCACAGAACAGCACAACTTTCATGGCCAGCGCTTCCCATGTTCCTGCCGACCATTTCGGTCGCTACAGGTCGCCAAAAGCGGATCCTGCAAGTCTCGATTTAAATACATAACTCTCGACAATTGAATATCGGCATTTTATATAGCGAGCTATATTAATCAATATTTTTTTGAAAACAATTTTGAAATTCCACTCTTAAGCATTATTATCGTTGACATTTCGATGCGCTTGAACGCAGGCCGGGCAATTATGGAGGAAGCGGAGTGATTATAATCGAAACCAAGCTTAAAGGAGCTTACATTATCGATATTGAACGCCGCGCGGATCCGCGCGGCTTTTTTGCGCGAGCCTTTTGCCAGAGGGAATTCAGGACCCTCGGCCTCAATCCTGTCATCGTGCAGGCGAATATCGCGTCAAATATCCGGCGGGGAACCCTGCGCGGCATGCACTTTCAATTTCCCCCGGCGTCGGAGACGAAACTGGTTCGTTGCACGCGTGGCGCCATCCTTGACATTATCGTCGACCTGCGCCCCGAAAGCCCGACCTACCTGCAGCATGTCGCTGTCGAACTGAACGAGAGCAACCAGCGGGCGCTCTACGTGCCGGAACGCTTTGCTCACGGTTATCAGACTCTCGTCGACAACACCGAGACCAGTTACCAGGTGGGAGAGTTCTATACCCCCGAGGCGGAGAGCGGGCTGATGTATAACGATCCTCGGCTCGGACTGACGTGGCCGCTTCCCGTTTCCGTGATCTCGGATAAGGATCAGAAATTTCGCTTACTCAGCGAGGTCGAATCCGAACTGAAAGGGCGAATGGAACTCGCCGGCGCCGAAAGTTGACACCCAAAGCACGTTGCCCGCAGCCCTTACCGACCCCTTCCAGCTGAAAGACTCTACGATGATACTCGTCGACCACGCCCTAAACGCCCGGCATGCGGCGGGAAAGCCAATTCGCGTCGGCCTTCTCGGCGCGGGCTTCATGGCTCAGGGGCTTACCAATCAAATAAACAACAGTGTTCCCGGAATGCAGGTCGTTGCCATCTATAGCCGAAAGCCCCAGCGCGGGCGTGACGTGTTCGGCTATTCCGGCCAGACCGACGTCGTTGACGTGGACAGCCAAGGGCAGCTGGACAGAGCCATTGCCGCTGGCGTTCCAGCGGTCACTGAGGACGCGCTCCTACTCGCCAGATCGGACCTGGTCGACGTGATCGTCGACGTGACCGGATCGGTGGAGCTCGGCGCCCAAGTCGCGCTGGAAGCCTTCAAACACCAGAAAACCGCCGTCCTCATGAACGCCGAGATTGACGCTACGATCGGACCGATCTTGCAGGTCTATGCAAAGAAGTACGGCGGCACCCTGTCCGCATGCGATGGCGACGAACCGGGAGTGCAAATGAACCTGGTTCGATGGGTAAAGGGGCTAGGCCTGATCCCACGCGTTGTCGGCAACATCAAGGGACTTCAAGATCCGTATCGCAACCCCACCACGCAGAAGGGATTTGCCGAGCAATGGGGACAGAACCCAGCCATGGTCACCAGCTTCGCCGACGGATCCAAGATCAGCTTCGAGCAAACGATCGTGGCCAATGCTACTGGCTTCAAGGTCAGATCACGCGGCATGTCGCGCGGGCTGGAATATCGCGGCGACGTCTTGAAGATCGGCACACTCTACGACATAGACGAGGTCCGCGCCCTGGGCGGAATCATCGACTATCTCGTCGGCACGCCGCTGACTAAGGTCTATGTGCTGGCCGAGCACACCGATCCAAAGCAACAGAAGTATTTGAGCTTGTACAAAATGGGTGAGGGCCCCTTGTACTCGTTCTTCACCCCATATCACCTCGTTCATTTCGAAGTGCCGAACTCGATAGCCCGTGCGTTTCTTTTCAAAGATTTGGTCGCCCCACCCATCGCCGGTCCGGTTGTCGAGGTCTGTGCTGTCGCCAAGCGTGATTTGGAGGCGGGCGAGGTCCTCGATGAATATGGGATGTACATGACCTATGGTGAGGCTGTGAACTCCGAGGAAATGAGCCAAATGCAATACCTTCCTGAAGGTCTCGTGGAAGGTTGCAAGTTGCGGCACGCAGTCAAAAAGGATGCAGTCCTGACCTATGCGGATGTTGATTTGCCGCCGGGGCGCTTGGCCGACAAGCTGCGTGCGGAACAGTATAAGCACTTCAACGGAGACACTTGGCTTGAGCACCGGATCACCCGGGATGCCTCGTTCGCTCTCACCGCGTGAAGGGCCGGATGACGGCTACCGAGCCATGTGAAGCAGGCTTGAGTCAGCGTCGCGAGGAGTCTGCCCGCTCGCGTTATGCGTTGTCCTGAGCGACCGGATCTTCGCGTGAATGTTCATTCAGAAGCCACACCCGACGCGATCGGCGGCTGCATCCAAGCCGCTGCGCGTCTTCCCATCTTGATCCCCGGCAGTTCAATGTATCGATACGTGAGTTCTGAAACGGTTATCGTGGCGGGTATGCTCAGGCATGAAAGCAGCAACATCTCAGGAGCAGTCCCGGAGTAGCGGAAGACGAGCCAAACGATTGCTGAAATGACCGGATAGTGACAGAGAAAGATGGAATAGGAGCGCGAACCAAAATATTGCGTCACGGGATTCATGAGCGCGCAAGTGTATATATTGCCAGCAGGACCCGGCCGTTCATGGCACTTCTGCGGAAGACCAAAAAATACAAACAACCAGATCAGGAACGGTCGCAGTTCACTGCGCAATGGAAAAAGGATGATCGCCAGAGCCGCGGCAGGAACGAGCCAATTATGATCTTGCACATACGGGTAGGTCAATCGGCTGAGAATTCCCATCACGAAGTAGCTAGTTGCGAGCGGCAGCGCTCCGGGCTGAACGGTGCCGGCAAGACTCTTGAACCAGAATTCAGCGCGACACCCTTTCCATACTTCCGTTAAATCGAACTGGATGGCACTTGTCGCTAACATTGGTCCGGAGAATGTTATTTCCATTTATCGGGATTTTGACGTCTGGTCATTAACAAAGCTAAATCTTTCGCTTCTGCTCAAAATATGGTGACGACTATCGCGACAAATCCCAAGGCGCGATTGCTGCTCGGCTTATAGTCCTAGTGAAGCTCAGCCGGCCACTACTCGAGAGATTCCGACATTTGGTGATTTTCAAGAGGACGCGACCTTGCAATGCCTTACCCGCGACATTTGTCGGCAAATTCGGCGAATGACGCCCTCTACATGACGATCGCCAACGCGTCGTGCTGGCCGAAGCAACGCCCGAATCCAGGTAGCGAGCGCGGGCCCGCCCTAGCGGAACCGCGGGGCGCGACGGCAGTATACCCGCGCTGGCTTCCCGCTCACCGGTTTTCGCCTACGGTGAGCTGACCATTCATGACATCGCTGCAAGCTGCAGTCCCGTGCGGCGCAAGTCGCTACTGAGAATTTTCTTCGCCATCAGCTTCCGAATATGGCCGATGCGTTGATATCGCGGCCCTTCGAATTCCTCCAAAGTCAACTTTGACGAACGATAGACCCTGTAGAGCTGTTCGGCGCCCATTCGAGCGTCCCAGCGTGGCTGGAACCCTGGCAACTTGCAGCGAATCTTTTCGAAGCTCACTCGGTAGGATCGCTCATCTGGACTCGCATCTTCGGCAAACTCCACGGCAGAATTCGGCACCACACTCGCGACGATCTCGGCTAGATCCCGAATTCGATAGTTGTGAGCAGTCTGACCGACATTGAATGCCTCATTGAAAACGGATTCGGCGGGCGCCTCCAATGCGGCGATGAAAGCTCGAGAAATATCCTCGATGTGGACGATCGGCCGCCAGGGCGAGCCGTCCGATTTGAGGTGAATTCGTCCTGTGGTAAACGCCCATGCAACAAGGTTATTCAGGACAATGTCGAAGCGCAGCCGCGGTGAGACTCCGTACGCTGTCGCTGGCCTCAGATACACCGGGCAAAACCCGTCGCCGGCCAACGCCGAAATATCACGTTCGGAGGCAACCTTGGATTCTCCGTACGCCGTCACCGGATTGAGCGCTGCAGTCTCATCGATCATTTCCTCGCCGGCTTTTCCATAGTTGCTGCAGGACGAGGCGAACACGAAACGACGTACGCCGGCATGTTTCGCAATCTCGGCCATGCGAACGCTTGCGCGATGATTGATCTCGTCGGTCAGATCAGGCCTCAGATTGCCGAGCGGATCGTTGGAGAGCGCCGCTAGATGCAGCACAGCGTCGAAGCCAGCGAGATCCGCAACCTCTGCGTCTCTGACGTCCCTCCAAATCGTCGGGACCTCGAGAATGCTACCGCCAGCAGCGTACGTACACCGGGAGTAGATATCGCTGTCCATTCCAGTCACCTCGTGACCGGCGCCCACCAGCATTGGCGTCAAGACCGTGCCGATGTAGCCAAGATGACCTGTTACAAGAACTCGCATTGCCATTCTCCATCGCACTCAATTTCATGAACGAAACGTTGCCCTGCTCCGTGTTTCGTCCAGCGTCCTGTCAAGTGCCGGCCTTCTATCGGGAAGACCGCCTCGAGCGCGCAAAGTGCAGTGCCAGAACGGCTGCACAAGCGGCTTCTTCACGGGACGTCGTGGCACAGCAAGGGGACTCATGAAGCCAGAGCCTGCCGTTGCCGCGCGGTCGCAAGTCCTCGTTCGGAGCGCCACCACTTCACAAACTCCGTCAGTCCGAGTTCGAGCGGCACTGTGGCTTGGAAGCCCAGTAGGCGTTCCGTTTTGCCTGTCGACGCCACTCGGCGCGGTACAGGATTGAACGAGTGCTCGGGCGCGATTTGCGGGAGCACGCCGTCATGGCCCATAACGGAAGCCAAAGCCGAAGCGAGCTGCACCAGGCTTGTCTCGATACCGCTCCCCACGTTGAACACCTCGTCGCTGACCTTTGCCCTCGCAGCAAGGATGGTTGCGCGCGCTGCGTCACGGACATGCACTAAGTCCAAGGTCTGCTGGTCGTGCCCAACTATCACCGGCGGCGTTCCAGCCTCCACTTCCGCCATCCAGCGGATCAACATCTCGGCGTATCGACCGTGCACGTCCATTCGGCTGCCATACACGTCAAAATATCTCAAAGCGATATAGTCGAGGCCATGCATATCGTTATAGGCGCGGAGCAGGCCTTCATTGCAGACCTTCGCTGTTCCATAGACCGTACGGTTTCCATATGGGTTCTGATGCTCTGTCGTCGGAAATTCCTCCGCCGCGCCGTACACCGAAGCGGAAGACGCAGCGATGAACTTCTCGACGTCATACTTCACGCAAAGTTCAAGCAGGTCGAAGGTACCGTTCACCATGACCTCCATGGCAAGACGCGGTTCGGCCATGCAATGGGCGCTGCATGGTGCAGCGTGGTGAAAGATGATGTTGGCCCCCTTTACAAGAGCTTCCACCAACTTGGTGTCGCGCAAATCGCCGCGGACCAATCGCACGGGTCCTCGATTAAGCGACTTCCTAAGATTCTCCGGTCGGCCGGTCGTCATATTATCGAGCGCGACGATCTCGACGCAGCCTTCGTCGCACAACAAATCTACGATATGCGAACCGATGAATCCGGCACCTCCGGTAACGAGAACGCGTTTGCCCTTGAGATCCATCCTGACCGCTCTCCTGGTTCTAGGCTAATCGGCCATATCGAGGCATTTTGTCCTGAAATGCCCAGTTGCTTCGGAATATTCGCGCCTCTCGTGTCGCGATCCTTCTCACTTCGGAGGCAACAATGCCGGATCGCTCCGGCAATAGTTCGGGATAAATGGGAAGCGATAGAAATTCACGCGCAAGCCTCTCACTTACAGGCAGATCGCCGATGCGATATCCAAGTTCTACGTAGCTCCGCTGTAAATGGACCGGAACGGGGTAATGAATGCCAACGCCGATCCCCGCGCGACCCAGCATGGCAAGAGCCTGATCGCGATGCCAAAGCCTAAGGGCGTAGATATGATAGACATGCCGGCTGTGGCTGGGGGGCCGCGGGCGCGCGAGTGCCAGATTGGACAGTTCCTGATCATACTGCGCGGCGATCGATCGACGTGCCTCGGTCCAGGCTTCGATGTGCTCCATCTTCACGTTCAGTACTGCCGCCTGAACTTCGTCTATTCGGCCATCGTATCTTGCGAAAACATGATTGCGCTCGTCCTCCTGCGTCCGATCGAGGAGCAAGGACACCCGTCGCGCAAGTTCCGGCTGATCGGTAACAACTGCTCCGGCCTCGCCATGGGCTCCGAGATTCTTGTCGGGATAGAAGCTGAAGCAGCCGAAATCTCCGATCGAGCCGGCACGCCTGCTCTTATACACTGCACCATGCGCCTGCGCAGCATCCTCGATTACAAAGATACCATGGCGGCGGGCAATCGACATGATTGGATCCATGTCCGCCATGAGTCCGTGCAGATGGGCCGGTAGGATCGCCCTCGTTTTGCTCGTAATCGCAGCCTCGATTAAGGCAGGGTTCATCGTCCAGGTGACTGGATCGACGTCCACAAAGACAGGTGTTGCACCGCACCCGACAATGGCGGACGTCGCCGCGACGAAGTTCATCGAGACCGTGATCACCTCATCGTCCGGCCCCACTCCAGCGGCCAGCAAGGCGAGACGGAGCGCCGATATGCCACTGTTAACGGCGCAGCAGTTCGCGACGTTGCAGTAATCCGCAAAGCGTTCCTCGAAAGCGCCCGCTTCAGGCCTCCATGTAGACCGCTCGTCGCGAATGGCACGCGCGATCGCAACGTCGATTTGCGATCCGAGTGACTGAGCTTGTGCTTTCAAGTCCAAGAAAGGTATCAAATCGGTAGTCTCGCCTCTGGAGAGTTCGGCAGCTTCAGGTCCGCGCAGGCATATCTTGCCATATGCCCCGAGTGTCGATGACGTCGAGATGACGGCGTTCGGCTAACGGAACCATCTTGAATTCGTCGTGGTCGACCAGGAGAAGAGCGATCTCACACGTGCGCAATGCTTGGTCGATGCTCAAGAAGCCGAGCCGGTAGTCGGCAAGTTCGGGCGGTAACCGCCGCAGATTCGGTTCGACAAACTTGATGCGCTCCCCGTACTTCTTCGCGAGGTGCACTGCGATTTCCATCGCCGGGCTTTCGCGCAAATCGTCGACATTTGCCTTGAATGTCAGCCCGCAGCAAGCCACGTTTGCATATGGATGATCGTCGATCAGCGCCTCGGCTCGCTCAATAATGCTTTCCGTCTTGGCAATGTTGACCTCGCGGCTCGCCCGCATGAGACGCGCGAGGTCCGGCGCCGAGTCGATGATGAACCACGGATCCACGGCGATGCAATGACCACCTACACCTGGCCCCGGCCGCAACACGGTCACGCGCGGATGACGGTTGGCAATATCGATGACCTCCCAGACATTGATGTCGAACCTGTCGCAGATCAATGAGAGCTCATTGGCAAATGCAATGTTCGTGTCCCGGAACGCATTCTCGGTGAGCTTGACCAACTCGGCTGCGCGCGCGGTGGTTGCAACGCAAGCACCCCGAACGAACATCTTGTAGAAGCGCTGAGCCCGCCGAGTGCAGGCAGGGGTCACTCCCCCGATGCATCGGTCATTGTTGATGAGTTCACTCAAGATCCGCCCGGGCAATACGCGCTCCGGGCAATACGCGACGTAGACGGCCCCGTCCTCATGACCGTTGATACCGACTTTTAGGTCGGGCCTGTGTTCGGTAATCCGCTTGGCGATTCCTTCAGTGGTTCCGATCGGCGATGTCGATTCGAGAATGACGAGATTACCGGGTTGCAGCAGATCCAGTATCGTCTCGACCGCGGCATTCACGTTCGACAGATCCGGCCGATTGTTTTCGTCAATCGGTGTGGGTACCGCAATGATGAAGACGTCGGCGGCTTGCGGTTCGCTTGATGTCGTCAACGCCCCGCTCGACACCACTTTGGAAACGAGACCATCGAGGTCTGGCTCTGAAATGTGAATGGCTCCCGAGCCAACCGTCCTGACCACATATTCCTTCGTGTCCACCCCGACCACCTGGAGGCCGCGGCTGGCTATCAGCGCGGCTGTCGGCAAACCGATGTAGCCAAGTCCGATGACAGCCACTTTCTGGAATTCAGGCATCGAGAAGCACCTTCACGATCCGCTCGCTCGCCCGCCCGTCACCGAAGGGATTATGGGAGCGAGCCATAGCCGAGTAAGTCTCATCGTCGTCAAGAAGACGGAATGTTTCGTGGACGATCCTGTCGTAGTTCGCGCCGACCAGTCGTGCAGTGCCGGCCTCGACGCCCTCCGGACGTTCCGTCGTCTCGCGCATCACTAGGACAGGCTTTCCGAACGTCGGCGCCTCTTCTTGCACGCCTCCTGAGTCGGTCAGCACCAAATACGATAGCGACAGAAGGCTGACGAAATCGGTGTACTCCTGGGGAGAAATGAGTGCGACACGCGGATGATCGGCGAGCCGGCTCGCGAACACGTCGCGAACGTTCGGGTTCGGGTGAACCGGAAGTACGACGGCAACGTCCTCCCTGCTCAGGATTGTCTCCAGCGCATTGACGACGTTGAAAACTCCCCCGCCGAAATTCTCGCGGCGATGGCAAGTGACTAGGATAATGCGGCGGTTGCCGTGGCGCTTCTTGATTCCGTCCCAGCGGGACGAGAGCTGCGGATCGGCCTCCACCATGGCTTTCGCGAGGATCAGCGCATCAACGACCGTATTTCCAGTAACATGAATGCGATCTTTGGAGACGTTCTCCGCCCGCAGCGCTCTCGCAGCACGCTCGGTCGGCGCGAAATGCTGATCGGCGATCGAGCCGACAATCTTGCGGTTCACCTCCTCGGGCCAGGGTGCGAAAATATCTCCGCTTCGCAGTCCCGCCTCGACATGTGAGACCGGAACGCGGTGATAGTATGACGCCAGCGCACCTGCCATGGCAGTCGCAGTGTCGCCCTGGACGATCACTCTGGTGGGCTTCACCCTCTCCAGCACTTCTCCGATCTGCGCCAATAGCCGGCCGGTTAGACTATCGAGCGTCTGATTCACTGTCATGACGTCGAGATCGACATCCGGGACCACCTTGGCCACCTTGAGAACCTGGTCGAGCAATTCCCTGTGCTGCGCTGTCGCGCAGACCGTGAGGGCGACGTCCTTGTTCTTTTCTGCCTTGAGCCGGTTGATGACCGGAAACAGCTTGATCGCTTCCGGCCTGGTTCCTAACAGAATGAGAAAATGCTTTCGCACGCCTCACCCTCCGATCCGACCTGCCCCGGGGGGCAGCACACTGTACATGCCAGGCGCACGTCTAAGTGCCTGCCACATGAAGGCTTGCGTCAAGATTCCCGCAAACAGCGTGTTCGTCCTGGCATACCGCCACCACATCCGCCTGGGCTCCTGATAGATGCGGTACAGCCATTCGAGGCCGAGTTGCTGCATGCGAGCGGGAGCTCGCAGAACTGAGCCCGCGAGGACGTCGAACCCGCCGCCCACGCCCATGATGAACGGTACGCCGAGCTCGTCGCGGCGGGCCGCAAGAAAACGTTCCTTCCGCGGCGTGGGCATGCCGATGAACAGGCAATCAGCGCCACTGGACCGAATATCGCGAACGACCTCGTTCTCCTGATCGCTGGAAAAATACCCGTGCCTCAACCCAGCAAAGACAAGCGAAGGGTGCTCGTCCCGAACACGCTGCGCCGCCTGTTGCACGACGGCGGGTGAGGCTCCCAGAAAATACGGTCGGAGGCCCTCTTGCGCGCACACTTTCAGCAACTCGCTGAGTAGATCTACGCCGGTGACTCGCGACGTTGCCGGTAGACCAAGCGCCCGCGCCCCCCAAAGGATTCCCATGCCGTCGATTCCGACAATGTCGCTGTTGGCGACATCGGCGGCAAGCACCGGATCGGAGCGCATGTTGACGAACTTCGCTACGTTGAGGGCAACATGCTGCAGACGCTGACGGTCTCGCATGGCCTTACGCGCAAGGTCGACAGTCTCTGCCATAGTCAAGATATCGATGGGGCACCCCAGAAAGTTGGCACGCATGGGTTCCTCCGCCGGCCAAGATTCGCTTTGAGCGAAAGACCGCTTTCCAATTGAACTTAAATAATATCGAGATAATAATGGCAGCGATTTTATTTGCAAGTTATATTGATATTATATTGTGCCCTTAAATACGAGGCCAGCAACGCTCGTCGGCAGCCAAATCGTAGCCGCCGGCGGTGGAGAAAATTAAATGACTATTAAATACCCGACGATTTCGGTGATTGTTCCCCATTTGAATCAGCTAGGCGCGCTGAAGGCATGCCTGGCCAGTCTCGAGGCGCAGAGCATTCCCCGGGATTCGTTCGAGATCATTGTCGTTGACAACGGCTCCGCAACTTTGCCAACCGACGTCCTCGCTCAATATCCGGGCGTACGACTGTTGTGCGAGGCGCGGCCCGGGCCTGGCCCGGCGCGCAACACCGGAGTTGCTGCTGCGAGCGGCGAGGTGCTTGCCTTCATTGATGCCGATTGCAGGGCACATCCGGATTGGCTGAGCAGCCTGTGGCGCTCACTGCATTCGTTGCCGCCTCGAACAGTGCTCGGAGGGGACGTCCGCATCTGGCGAGGCACGCAGCCACACCTGGATGCCATCGCGGCCTACGAGAGCGTCTTCGCTTATCGATTCAAGCTCTATATCGAGCGCGATGGCTATTGTGGCACTGGCAACATGGCGATGCTTCGCCGGGATTTCCATTGCGTCGGTCCGTTCGCGGGGATCGACGTGGCGGAGGATATGGAGTGGGGACAACGTGCGCGGCGTGCCGGGCTTCGATTTCAATATATCCCGGAAATGATCGTCTTCCACCCGGCCAGGAACTCTCTCCAGGAGCTCTATGTCAAGTGGGACCGACAACTTCTGCACTACCGCAACATGGCCGACGGTAAGCCGGCGTGGAGATTACGCTGGATTGCACAGGCCCTACTTGTCCTGGCCTCGCCCGCTCCGGGCATCATCACGATCTTAACGAGTGACCGGCTCTACGGTATCGGAGCCCGCACCAAAGCTATCGCAGTCATGTGTGCCGTAAGAATGCATCGGGTCATAACAATGCTGTCGCTGTTGCGCAATCGGCGAGCCGTCGCCTGGAACCGTTAGCACAAGCATTCGTGCCCACGGCGTCAGGCCGGTATGAGTACCCTTCCAAAGGCCGAGGCGTGGGTCAGTTCCAGCAAGTCACCTCGCTGACCGAACGACCACAATATCCAACCCAGTTCGTAGCTACGGCATTCCAGCCGAAGTCCGACACCGGCATTTTCAATTAGCCCGGACTCGTGTCCGGAGTAGGCGTTCTTGATTGCGCGCAGCATCCTGGGCGCCCTCGTTGTCAGCTCCTGCTTTCGAACCTGAGATCGGATGGTCAGCCCGAGATCAGGCACCAGCATCGAGCGGCGAAGCTGGTTCTGGCCCAGCACCCAATTAAATCCCTTGATTAAGGCATCTCGCGCTCCCCGAATCCGATAGCGCTCTGCCCATTCGAGCAACGCCGGAGCCATGCCATACTGGTGCACCGAGTAGACTTCATAGAAATCAAGCACGCGCCCACCAGCCGCGTCGAAGAACCAGGGCCACTCGCCGTCGGGGCCCTGAAGCGCAATCAACTTGCGTACGCAGGCTCCTGCCATGGCGAGTGCGGATGACTCGCCTGCGAATTCACCGTAGTGATAGCACGCAATTGAGAGATAGATCTGCGTCGCGAACGAAGCGAAGCGCCGCCGAAATCCCGATGCTGCGTCGAAGAACAGCCCTGATCCGGTGTAAAACCGCTCCTGGAGAAAGCGATACAGCGGAGCGGCGAAAGGCACCCACTCCTTGCCGCCGGCCCGGGCCTGAGCCACCACGCCCGTCAACAGCATACCCAAATCCTGGGCCCGAAACGTCTTCCAGCCCGCCTGGTCGCTCAAGAGCGCCTTCACTTCACGCCTAACCTGCTCGGGCAACTCGAGGCTGAGTTCTGCGGAAACCCAAAGCGCCATGCCGAGTGCATACTTTGGTACGGAAAGGACCGTGAGCTGGACCGCATTCTGATAGAATGTTTCCGATAGATTGATGCTGCTAGGAACCTCCTTTATCCTCGACATTCCGAGCAGAACGTTAAGCGTGTAGAACACATCGCTGCGCCGCAGCGACTCGTTGGGCGAAGCGCGCCCGTCCAGATGGTAGATGTGCGACCAGCAGCCGTGTTCAGGTAGCCAACACCGCTCCAATCCTCTGAGCGCATAGCGCACCAGCGGGGAATTTTGCGAGAACTCGGGCGTCAAAGTCCCACTCTTGATCGGGCTGCTGTTCATCGAAGAACCATGAGTTGACTCATTTCAATGTCTGCGGATGATTCAACCCGAGCCTCAAGTCAGGAGAGACCCGATCTCGCGCAAATACTGACCGTAGCCACTCTTCTCCAACGGTCGCGCCAACTCTTCGATCCGGTCGCGCTCGATGAAGCCCTGCCTCAACGCAATTTCCTCAAGACAAGCAACCTTCATTCCCTGGCGCTTTTCGAGCGTCTGCACGAACATAGCCGCATCGATCAGCGACTCCACTGTTCCGGTATCTAGCCAAGCGAACCCCCGTCCCATCCGCTCAACATGGAGCGCCTTGGCCGAAAGATACCGCATCTGCAGATCGGTGATCTCGAGTTCTCCGCGCGACGACGGCTCGATGCGCCGTGCGTACCGCACGACGTTATTGTCGAAGAAATAGAGACCCGTGATCGCCCAGTTCGAGCTCGGCTGCTTCGGCTTCTCCTCGATTCGCAGCGGGCGATCGCCCTCATCGAACGTAACCACGCCATACCGCTCCGGATCTCGTACATGATAGGCGAAGACAGTTGCACCTTCCTCACGCTCGGCAGCCCTTGCGAGCATTTCGCTAAGGCCGTCGCCAAAGAAGATGTTGTCTCCAAGCACCATCGCAACGCGATCGCTCCCGATGAAGTCGGCGCCAACAATGAACGCATCCGCCAGACCGGCGGGTCGGGGCTGCTCCGCGTAACTGAGCCTGACTCCCCATTGATTGCCGTCCCCCAGCAAGCGCTCGAACTGACACCGATCTGATGGCGTGGTTATGATAAGAATCTCACGCACGCCTGCCAGCATCAGCGTTGACAAGGGATAGTAGATCATCGGCTTGTCATAGATGGGCAGTAGCTGCTTGCTGACCGCTCTCGTGATTGGATACAGTCGAGTTCCGCTGCCCCCAGCCAGCACAATTCCTTTCAGCATCGGTTCTACCTTCCGCAATTTGGTCGAGACAAGTTTCGAGAGAGCAACGCCATAACGGCAGTCGAATGCCCAAGATGCGTTCGGCCTTGGATGAATCGAGGCGCGAATTCCGCGGCCGTCGCGCGGCCGTCTGGTACTGTTCGCTCGTAATCGCCTCGAGCTGCGGCACTCGGATTCCGCGATGAGCAAGCAAGTCGAAAATCGCTTGGGCAAACCCATGCCAAGTCGTCTCACCCTGTCCGGCAAGATGAAAGATGCCGGCCATGGCTCTACGATCGTGGGTTAGCAGCCGCCCCGAGAGCTGAAGGATCGCCGACGCAAGGTCGAGCGCGGAGGTTGGATTTCCGCATTGATCCTGAACGACTCTGACGACGGGATGCGATTCACAGAGCCGCAGCATCGTCCGAACAAAGTTGTTGCCATGGGGACTATATAGCCATGAAGTGCGAATTACCGTTGCGAGCGGGTGAGCCGCCAGAACGGCAGCTTCGCCAGCGAGCTTCGATGCGCCGTACACATTCATCGGCGCGGGAGCATCGCTTTCCTCGTAAGCATCCAGCTTTGTGCCGTCAAAGACATAGTCGGTCGAGATGTGGATGAACGGTATATTCATTTGCCACGCGACATTGGCCAACGCGGCCGCCGCGTCGCGATTAATGCTGAATGCTCTTGCTACTTCCGATTCTGCTAGGTCCACCGCCGTGTAAGCGGCAGCGTTGATGATCATGGACGGTGCGAATGGCTCGATCGCCCGACGGAGCTCCCCATGAACCTCCAGATTGCATTCGCTGCGTCCAAGGGAGACAACGGGCATGCTGTGCAGCACCGCGAGGTCATGAAGACACTTTGCCAACTGACCGTTGCGACCAGCAATCAAAATGGGCCTTTCCGTCATTTGCAGCCTCAATGTTGTGTAGCCAAGAGCCCTAGACGCGAGCCGTCATAAACCCGGCTGCGGGCCCGCTCCCACCACGCGCGGCTCTTGAGATACCATGCGACTGTTTCGGTCAGCCCCTGCTCGAACGTCCTTGTGGGTCGCCAGCCGAGCTCACGGCGAGCTTTCGATGCGTCGATCGCGTAGCGGACATCGTGTCCCGGACGATCCGGCACAAAGGCAATCATCGATCGTCTCGTTGCCGGACCTGGATACAGTCTGTCGACGACGTCGCAGATCTGGGTGACCACGTCGAGGTTGGAGCGTTCGCTATCGCCGCCGAAATTGTACTTCTCGCCGGGCTTGCCTCCCGACAGAAGCGTGATCAAACCTGCCGCATGATCTTCAACATGTAGCCAGTCGCGTACGTTTCGGCCGTCGCCGTACACCGGCAGCGGCTTACGCTCGATCGCATTAAGAATCATCAAAGGGATAAGTTTCTCTGGAAATTGAAACGGGCCGTAGTTGTTCGAGCAATTCGACACAATGACCGGCAGGCCGTAGGTCTTGAACCATGCAAGAGCGAGATGATCCGAGGCTGCCTTGCTCGCTGAATAGGGTGAGCTCGGCTGGTAAGGCGTTTCCTCCCGGAAGTAGTCGGCAAGTCCGAGTGAGCCGTAGACCTCGTCCGTCGAGACGTGAACGAAGCGAAACCGCTTTCGTCGTGGCACCGAGAGGCCCTCATAGTATTTTCTGGCTGCTTCCAATAGCGTGTAGGTGCCCACGATGTTCGTGGCAATGAAAGCGGCCGAGCCGGTGATCGAGCGGTCGACGTGACTCTCAGCTGCGAGGTGAATGATCGCGTCAGGCTGGTAGCTGCTGAACACGAAGTCCATGGCCTCGCGGTCGCAGATATCCTGCTGCTCGAACAAGTATGACTTTAGCTCCTCGATAGACGCCAACGAGGCTGGGTTGGCCGCATAGGTCAGCTTGTCGACATTGATCACTGCGGCGCCCTTCTGCAGCACCAAGCTACGGCACACTGCAGAGCCTATAAATCCCGCTCCCCCGGTCACCAGAACGCGCATCTGACCGCTCTCCATCACTCGAAAATGGCCGTAAGCTGGTCCAGCCTGGGCAGGGACCTGTCTTTTGGCGATACTTGGGCCTCGACTGTTGTCACCGGCCACTCGATCGCCAGTGCCGGATCGGCCCAATAGAGCCCTCCGTCATGGCTTGGAGCGTAGACCTGGTCGACCTTGTAGAACACGACGGTTTCAGGTTGCAGGGTGCAGAAACCATGCGCAAAGCCTTTCGGGACAAGCAATTGCTCACCCGTCTTGCTATCCAGCTTGACCGCTATGTGCTTTCCGAAGGTCGCCGAGGAACGCCGAAGATCGACCACGACATCCAGAATAGCGCCGCTTAGCACCCGTATGAGCTTGGCCTGGGCGAACGGCGGTCGCTGGAAATGCAAGCCCCGGACCGTCCCAATCTTGTCTGAGCTGGATTGATTGTCCTGGACGAAATCGACGTGAATCCCCTTCTCTGCGAAGGCAGATCGCTGAAACGTCTCACAGAAATAACCCCGCGCGTCGGATACTCGATCCGTTTGGATGATCTTAACATCTGGGATCTCTAAACACCGCACTTCCAGCATGAAAACGTCCTCCGGTACGTGGTGCTCAGTCCCGCCAGAAGGCGCAACGAGGTCTTCAAAGCACCGATCGACATTGCTCTCGTCGAAACTGCTCTCGCCGTTGTCATTCGAGCCGTCATGATGCGCGCTCGTACATGCCACGCGTCTGCAGCGCGGGAGGGATTCGAGGCCTTGAGCCGACCAGCATCGGCCCATTCAAGTCGTTCGACTGTCGTTGAATGATCGGGGAGACCCGACACACTTCTTACCTTCACGATCAGTCCCGCCGGGTTACACATTAACCACCAGACTTCAAATCTCATTTAATTCCCCCCGCCGATTATCGTCGGGTTCGCAACAGCGAAACCGCGCAAAATTGGCCCAAGAGGCCCTTTTCGCGCCCGCCATCCAATTAATATCCGAATAACATTTAATTTGGCAATCATATTTTTCTGAGTTATATTCATTTAACGAATAATATACCAAACGCTCGCATGCGGGCGACCAAACCGACGTGCTCCCGACCCAGACAGGTACCCCATGCTTCAGAGCAATCTTCTACAGACCGACAGAACACGCTTGCCTCTGGGCGGCCCAGCCCAGTCGAACCAGATCAGCGGCGGGGGAATCGGCGATCTCGTCAAGTTCGCCGTCATCTTTGCAAGGCGTCGATATCTTATGATCATCGTCACCGCGGCTCTCGTATTCGCAGCCGCGATGCTCTACCTGCGGTTCGCTCCCCCCACCTACACAGCTCAAGTACAAATCCTGCTGTCGAATCCTCGAGCTCAGTTCGTTCAGCAACAGTCACTCCTTCCAGAGCCCGTTGTCGACGCGGCCCAAATCGAAACGCAACTGCAGATCATAAGGTCGCGGGGCATTGCAGCAGCAGCCATGACGCAGCTGGATCTCGCCAACGATCCGGACCTTACTGGTTCACGGTGGTCCTTCAGCTCGCTACTGCATCGCATTCGAAACCGCGGTCAGCAGCCGGAGCACGTTTCGAAGGCCGATACGCCTAACGAAGGCGCGATCGCCGCGTTGCTGGATAGGCTCTCCGCGTACAGGATCGGATACAGCAAGATCATCGAGGTCAGCTACAGTTCGAGCAACGCGGAACGCGCAGCGGAGATCGCCAATGCCGTGGCTAACGCGTTCATTAACGACCAGATGAATGCGAAATTCGAAGCCACGCGAACGGCAGCCAGTTGGTTGCAGGAACGTCTCCATAATCTCAATGAGCAAGCACTGACGGCCGAACGCGCCGTGAGCGCATACAAGTCTCAGAACAATATCGTCTCGACTGGCGGAAAATCGATTGACGAACAGCCCGTCAACGATCTCAACGCCCGATTGGTAGCTGCCCGAACCCAGACCTCCGATGCACAGGTCAAGTTCAACCGCTACGACGCGGTCCTACGCGCCAATGCAGCCGGCTCCTCCACCATCAGCGCTCCTGACGCGGCGAGTGCCGATGTCCTCCAGAGCTCGATCATCAATGCGCTTCGCCAGCAATATCTCGAGTTGTCACGTCGCGAAGCCGATTGGTCAGCCCGGTTCGGCCGCGACCATTTGGCGGTTGTCAACCTGCGGACTCGGATACGCGACATTCGCACATCCATCCTCGAAGAAGTTAAGAGGCTCGCCGAAACCAGCAAAAACGAATTGGAAGCTGCTCAGCAGCGGCAGCAGGAACTCGAGAAGCAACTTGCTCGAGCCGTCTCGCAATCGCGCCTGACGAACTCAGCAGAACTGACCATACGGGAGTTGGAGAGCCGAGCGAAAAGTCTGCGCGCCATGCATGAGGCGTTTCTGCAGCACTCCATGGGGGCGACCCAGCAGGAGACATATCCGATTTCGGAAGCACGGGTAGTCTTTCCCGCCTCACCGCCAGAGCGCAAGAGCAAGCCGAAGGCAAACTTGGTGCTCGGCTTCGGCCTGGCCGCCGGACTCGCATTCGGGATCGGCTTGGCTCTTCTGAGAGATGTTTTGGATAGAGTTTTCCGTACGTCCTCGCAGGTGGAGGCCGCACTGGAGCTACCGTGCTTGTCGCTGGTCCCCTTGCTGTCGCCGCCGAAGGCGCAGAAGTCAACGGTCCGATCGCAGCAATCGGATGAGGATCTGCGATCACGCACGATGTCAAATCTACCGACGCTCCACCGAGCCGTCATCGGAATGCCCCTCTCCCGCTTCACGGAAGCTATCCGTTCGATCAAGCTTGCCATAGACCACACCCCCGCAAAGGCGTCGAACCAGGTGATCGGACTCACGTCGGCTCTGCCAAATGAGGGCAAGACAACGATTGCAGCCTCTCTAGCTCACCTCATCGCACATAGCGGCAAGCGAGCTATTGTAGTCGATTGCGACCTTAGAAATCCCTCACTTTCTACTGCTATGGCTCCGAACGCAAATTTCGGCTTACTAGAAGTTGCGAACGGAAAGCGTTCGCTCGAAGAAGCGCTGTGGCATGACCCCAGAACCAATCTCGCATTCTTGCCAGTCGTCCGGCGTGGCCCCCTCCTTCATACGAGCGAGATCCTTTCCGCCGAGAACATAAGCAAGTTATTCGATCGTTTGCGGCAGACCTATGACTACGTCATAGTGGATTTCCCGCCACTCTCGCCTCTGGTGGATGTGCGCGTCACTGCGCCGTTGGTCGACTGCTACGTTCTCGTCGTCGAATGGGGGCGGACGAAAATCGATGTGGTTCAGCATGCCCTGCATACTGCACCGACCATCTCCGATTCCTTGATCGGCGTAGTACTCAACAAGACCAATATAAGGGCAATGGCACGGTACGACGCTCACCGGAGTGATTACTACGATGACAGCCACTACGTCAGATATGGCTTGTCGGACTCTTAGGATGACCCTCTGACATACGTCAGCCCAGCGATGGAGTCAGCGCCTTTTGCAACATGCTCTCCGTTTTGAGCAGGCCAGAGTCAGAGATGGTGTAAAATGGTTGTCCAGTCTACAATGCTCGCGGTGCCTGCGGCCGTTACTGCGGCTTTTGCTGTGGTCGAGAACCTACTGGGTCCAGGGGTGCTATCGGGCGTTCTTGCGGCCGCCATATTGGCCGTCGGCCTCTTCTCCACGTCGTCAACCCTCGCCTCCTTCGCGAAGCTTCTGCGGCCCCTCTTCATTCTGGCTCTCGCCGCACCCGTGCTTTGGATCGCCTTGCAGCTGATTCCGATTCCGATCCCGCTCCGCGGCCTCGGAAATCAGATCTGGGCGACAGCGTCGGCAGCCCTAGACCAACCCCTCGCACAGAGGTTCTCGGTTGATATACGCGAGACGATACTGGCGCTATCACATTACAACCTTGTTCTCGCCGTGGCCCTCGTCACCGCCGTCGTTACCCTGGACAAGCAGAGGGCGGCGCAGGTCCTCCATATCCTTGTATCGATCACCGCCGTCAGCTGCATATTTTCGATATGGAGAATCAACAATCTGAGTGGCTCATGGCTCCACGAACAAGTTTGGACTGGCTCGACCGCGGCGGCTCTTGGTGTCCTTCTCTCCACTGCAATGGCTATCCGTGCGGTCGACCAGCTGCGGCGGCATGGACGGTCCCCTCGCTCGCCGATAGGACCGCTCGCCATTCTTGGCTGCGCAATTCTGTCACTGATCGTCTCTATTGCGGCAATCGCGCTTTGTAGCGGTTCGACCGCGCTGATTGCCGTTCTGCTCGGAGTGACAACCAGCCTCACGGCGGTCGCTATTCGCAAATGGTTCTTTGGCCTGTGGGGCAGAGCTGGTGTTCTCGCGACCGCCGCCATGCTGTTCGTCGCCAGCTTCACTTTCGTTCCGATTAATCGGAATGCTGACCTGACGATTGCCTTGTCGACGCAAACCCGCGCGGCGACTGAGCGGATGCTACAGGACACTCACCCGATCGGCACCGGCGCCGGCACGTTTGCTGCGCTTCTGCCGATCTATGGGGACGTTGGCATGATCGCAATGCGCGAACGGCCGACCGTTGCCGCGGCAGTCGCGGTCGAAATGGGACGTCCGTTCCTCTGCGGCCTGTTGATAGTCACTGCCATCAGCGCCTGCATCTTGTTCGGGCGCGCCTTGTCTCGCAATCACGCTTACCTATATCCAGCCGTCGGCGCAGGCGCTTCCGTATCGTTGACAATGCTGGCCTTTGCCGAGAACGGCCTTTTCGATTTAGGGGCATCACTGTTGGTGGCGGCGGTCTACGGTCTTGCTTTTGCGCAAAGCCTGTCCAGTACGGCCCGCGACGCGGAGTCCATCGAGCTGCGGCCGCTTACGCAGGAAGCCGGCGGCCGAACCACGGCGGCGCGACGAACTCCTTCAATCATCTTCGCGTCCCCATGGGCTCTGACCCGCGGTGCTCTGACAATGATAGGATTGCTGTTAGCTGCGCAAACAGCTTGGATAGTCTCGCAAAGCTGGCCTTTGGGTGATCGCCTCTCAGCTACATCCGTTTCCGGCTCGTACGAAGCCTGGACCTCAGCGCTCCAATCCACGCGCGATAATGCCGCGACTATCTCAGGATTCACTGCAACTCTGGGCCCGAAGTCCGACAAGGCTACCGACCCGCGGAACACCGGGCGATCCGCGGACTTGAATACTTTTTCCGCGGTGCTGGAATACTCACCCCTTCGAGGCGACGTTTGGCTCATGCTCGCAGCGCTGTCAAAGCAGCACGCGGCGACCTATGACACGACAAGCCTACTTAAGATGTCCTACTATACTGCGCCAAACGCACTGGATCTTATTCCACTACGACTTTCCGTCGCTCTCGGCACAGATGCCGCGGTCAAGGAGCCTGAGCTTCGAGATCTTATCCGGCGCGACCTTAAAGTTGCCATTACCAGCCGGATCGCACTCCGGCCAGCCATCGCCGCCGCATACCAGTCGGCATCAGCAGACGGCAGAGCCTTTGCCGAGAGCTCGATTGCGGAGCTCGACCCAGGTTACGTTCAGAAGTTGCGCTCGCGAGCCCCATAGCCGCTTTTCAGCAGTCTGCCTCTGGGCGATCGCGCCCAGATCGATCCTGATTGATATTGCAGCCACTTCAACGGTTCAGATTAAATTTATCGAGCTCGCAACGAAATCAAGTTGATTAATGTATTTAAATTTATAGTATATTAATTATTAACCGCGTGCGTTCTGTTGATTAGCCATGAATTTTATCACTCGGCATATCGGCGACCACGGGAGCGATCCAACTCTCGTCAACCCACAATCGTCCATTGCTGACGAAGGCAAATGGCTCGTCCGGTACGACTCTGTCGAATTTGTGGCGATCTGCGCCGATATCGCGACCATTCTATTCGCCGGCTTCCTTTCCGCGCTTCTTTCACACGGCAGCCCGGCACCAGCCGGCCTCGCCCAGGCATGCGCCTACGCGGCAGCAGCATCAGTATCTTTTGTCTACATTCTGAAAGGCAGGGGACTGTATCGGCCAACCGAACTCCTCGTACTCCGAAGCCAAGTTCGCGCCATTTGCCTCACGTGGATTTTGTTGCATGTCCTGGCCGCCGCTGTGGGGATGCTCGATGACAATCCAAAGTTCTTCCGAGGTGTCGGCGTCCTGTTTGCGGCACTCGGCCTGGCATCTTTGATCGCGCAACGGTGCGTTGCCAGGGTACTGCTGATAAAATGCTTCAGTGGCAGGAGGTTCGCTCGGACGAATCTCGTCCTGATCACCGATCAGTCGCCCTCGGCTCATGCTGGCCTGTCGGAGACTCTCGCGGTCCTCGGCTATCGCGTTAAGGGCCGCTTCGGTTTGCCTGCGATGGGCTCAGACCCTGGTTCCAGAAAGCGGCTCAGCTCCCGCGTCATCGAACATGTTCGCAATTCCGAGGTCGACAAAATCGTGCTGGAGGCCAATCCGGAACGATGGGCCGACCTTCGTGCCTTTATCTCCGACCTGAGGGTGCTGCCATTCCCTATCGTCTTCGTCCCGGTTGGTGCTGCGTCCGAACTGCTTCGACATCCGACGAGGAGCTTGGGAAGTGCCGCTTGTGTAGAGATCCAGCCCGGCCCCCTCACCGCAATCGAGCGCGCAAGCAAGCGAATGGTTGATATTGTCGGTGCGGGACTTGCTTTGACAGTCTTTGCACCATTGCTCGCGATAGCTGCGGTCGCGATCAGACTGGATTCTCCCGGTCCGATCCTCTTCAAGCAACAAAGATGCGGGTTCAATGGCCGAATATTTTCCATCCGAAAGTTTCGGACGATGCATGTGCTTGAGAATGGACCTGTCGTCGTTCAGGCAACGCATCTTGACCCTCGCATCACCAGGGTCGGCAGATGGCTGCGACGAACGAGCTTCGACGAGCTGCCGCAGTTGTTGAACGTCCTCGACGGCAGCATGTCACTGGTCGGCCCACGCCCCCATGCCGTGGCCCACGACGGAGAGTTCGAAAAGGTCGTCCGGAAGTACGCCTTCCGGCGCCGAGTGAGACCCGGATTGACCGGATGGGCTCAAATCCATGGCTGTCGTGGACCAACGCCTACAGCGACCATGGTTGAGAGACGTGTGGAGTACGATCTCTGGTACATCGACAACTGGAGTCTCGGGCTGGATCTCGCAATCCTGCTGCGAACTCCGGCAGAGGTTTTGCGAGGGCGCAATGCCTACTAGAGCACAGATTATGCGAGTAGCGCCTCTTATTGGCCCTTACACTCCTGCCAGCCACCGATTTAGTCACGCCCGCTGACGAAGCTTCGGACTTGCTTCGCCAATACGAAACTCCTCAATTCTCCGGCCAGACTTCATGGCAGCGACCAACCAACGCGGCCGCTTGCCACGTCCCGACCAGGTCTCGGAAGTCTGCGGGTTACGATATTTCGGCAGTACGC
The DNA here is from genome assembly GCF_018130245.1 of Bradyrhizobium sp. SZCCT0231. Taxonomy (GTDB): domain Bacteria; phylum Pseudomonadota; class Alphaproteobacteria; order Rhizobiales; family Xanthobacteraceae; genus Bradyrhizobium; species Bradyrhizobium japonicum_F. Next base: position 118,953 of record NZ_JAFCKP010000010.1, on the reverse strand, counting down.
GCGGATATTTGCGCCTCGGTTTGCCGGTCGAAGAGACGCTTGGCCCGCCTGTTTCGGCCAACACAGCCATCCCGCCGCCGAGAACCGCCAGGCGCTTCTCCAGTTCCTGTTTTTCAGCCTTGATCCGATCCGACAAAATGCCGCTAATTTCCTCATGAAGCGCCCATAGATCATCGAGGGACATCGCGTCTAGTTCGAGCTTCTTGGTCGACATGCTAGCATCCTGTGGTTGCGCCCATTTAATATTGTCCCGGCCGAGCAATCAATATCCTGAGCGGGTCTACCCCCAAAAAAATACGTGGAACCGAACAGCAAGTTCGTGCTCCACATAACTGCGTCGCCGGTTCCAATCAAGACTGAAAAAAGTATTATCCGCTCAATTTAATAGCAGCCAGAGCAACAACACGCGCCCTACGTGCACCAGCGCGTCGACTCAAGCGAAACATGGCAATTTAAGCGGGGCGCGAGATCCATCTGCGACGCCGCACCCTCGGCGAATACGACCGGCGCGCAAGGCCGCCTTTCTTCGTTGGCAATCCTCCTGAAATGCGGCCGTCGGCCCGCTGCAGCCGCGAGCTTATGACTGCGATGTCTCTCAGGGCGAGCCGTCGCAGCTGGATTTGCAGCTTCAAAGCCTGGATGTCGGTCAATGCGGCTGAGGGAACGATAAATCGACTGATCGCCGCCTGAAGACGCACCAGTGGGCAATCGATAATATCCAACGTTTCTCTTCGAGCCTGCAGCAAGGCTTCCTCACCACCAGTAAATCGATAAAAATAATCCTCGCAATATATATTAATTAATATATTATTTATTTATTATCGCGTCAATTTGAAAAGACCAGCCTTGGTCCCTATCTGTTGTTCGCCACTCGAAAACGATATTCGGCGTGAGAGATGACAGGGAGGCAGGGCGTCGGTCGAACGGTGACGAGAATGCGATGCGCAGGCAGGATCTCGAAGCCATGGATTTTGAAGAACTATGGCTCCTCCATGAGGAGCTGACAAAGATTCTTGCCGAAAAGATCACAGCCGAAAAGCGGGAGCTGGAGAAGCGCCTGGCACAACTCAATCAACCGGATCAATTCGGCGGGGCGGAGGGCGGGGCGACAGTGACGGGCCCAGGCCAGCCCCCCCGCCGCAAATACCCAAAGGTCGTGCCGAAATACTTCAACCCCCTCAAACCGACAGAGACGTGGTCCGGGCGTGGCAAACAGCCGCGCTGGCTGGTCGCCGCGCTCCAATCAGGGCACACGCTGGAGGAGTTCAGGATTCGCGAGAACAGCGAAGCGTCCACCCGGAATGCTGGTGGCCACGAGCATTGATGGCCCCGCCGCTGCAAATGCCGGCATGCGCGAGATCGCTGGCTCGACGGATCGGCAGCTACCAGTTCGCTCCGCACGCAGCCGATTGAAGGCATCCGCCTCGGGGATCTGCCGGCCCCACCGAAGGCACTCGTGGTTCAGACCTTCCCGGCCCGCACCGCGACGGCCGCCTTCAACAGAAACTGCAGGGTGCCCACCCTCGGCAAGGACCACAATCCACGCGAACGCACAGCGGCTTGCGGGGCGCCACCTGCCGCCTTCCGGTAGTTTCCGAGGTCCAACGCCATCATTGCGAGGAAGGGCACGCGCGTGGCCGGAAAGCGGGCTTGCATCAACTGTCGCATGAACTGCAGGCGCGGAATCAGTCGGGAGTGCAACGCGCGCGGAATCTCGACGCCAAGCAGCTCAGCAAGAGCGAACAGCTGGGTTTCAACAGCGTTCTTCATCAATTCACCCGAGACGAGAGAGGTAAGCTCTCCCCAATCAAGGCCCTCGGCGGAATTGTTCAGATCGCGCAATTCAACGAGGTGCCGCAGGTCGAGGTCGCCGAGCCAATAACCATAGTCTTGAAATTGATCATGGATGATCAGCATGAGCGCTCGGTAGGTCGGCGTCGGGATGTACACGTGTCCCCGTCCCAGCGCCGCTGGGACGCAATGGTTCAGCGCATGCCCGAAGCTCTGGTAGAGGTACGCAGGGCCTGGAGGTGCCTGCTGCAGGTCGATGGTCCCGACATCGTGCGACCGATTCAACTCGACGTGCCATCTCTGGCTTTCGGGCGGGGTCTGATAGTCGATATCGTAGCCAATTGCACATAGAGCGGCGACTGCCATGCTGGCTTCGTCTGGCATGACCATAATGTCCAGATCGGACATCAGCCGAACGCCTCGCCGCTCCTCGGGCGCGGTCGCCAGCGTCGATGCGCCCTTGAGCATGATCGGCGTAATTCCCAGGCCGTTCATCGCGACGACGGCCTCCTCCAGTTGAGCGACGAGGCGATTGTTGCGCAGCACGTTTCGGCGGTGGATATGACGAATATATGTGCAGACGTCGTCCGGCAGCGTCGACGCAAATTTGTCGACAAAGTCGATGAGCGCCGGCGTCGTCAGGGTCTGATTTGCGAGCCCGATTACGGATGTCCATTCTACATCGACGGGCGGCATGCCTCGCAAGCAATTGCAGAGGCTCGTGAGCGCGCTGCTATGCCTTGCCATTGCACAATTCCATAAGCAAGCGCCGAGCCTCCACAGCCTCGCCGTAAGTGAGTTGAAGCGATCGCACGCCCGCGACAATCCGCTTCAAAGCGAAAAAGCCGGCCTGCGACAGTCTTCCGTCAGCAGCAAATGCGTTCTCGATGAGCCGCTTCATCGAATCCAACGGATCTACCGCGGTTAGTTCGGCCGGACCGCTCGCGACCCGGTTCAAGAAGATGATCCAGCTTGCGGAAACGCATTGGTTCTGCGCATCCGGAATGGGTACGTACCGCACCCGAACGCCGTCGGAGCGGCAATGCGTCGCGTCGTACCGGTCGCCATGTAGTCGCGACAGCAAGTCCCACGATCCCTCCTTGAGGGTGAGAGCAAACGGGATTCCGCAGATCGTTCCGTCAGCGCCAACCAGCGCAACGTCATCGCCGGCGTACCGAAGTCCGGCGTCGACCAGTTGCAGCGTGAGGGTGGACTTTCCAGCCCCCGGCTGGCCGCATAACAGCAGGCCCATGCCGTCTTTCACGAGAGAAGCGGCATGAAGGGAGAAGACCCAACGATTGCTCCGAATAAGCCGATCGGTGACGTGAGCTTTGATCGTAGGGGCCAGTGCTTCGACTTCACATCTGGAGATGCTGGAATCCTCTCCACGCAAGAACACTTGCTCGTCCAGCATCATTGCCTCGATCGCGATGTCGCCGTCGCCGCCGGTGCCCTGGTCCGAAACACAAAATGGCGAAAGCAGCCGTCTCAAGAGGTCCCGATTTGCGGCCCGGACGCTTATTCTGTGCCGACCTAGATTGGCTGAGAAGGCGCAATCGGTCGGCATTCGCCAATCGACCTCGAGCAACGCTCGATCGATCCAGACATTTACGACCTGTCGCGTGAACTGGCGTGCCGCGTGCTCGTCAATGCCTAGCGCCCCAAGCTCCCGATAAATGTCCTCCAGAGAGGCGCCTTGCGCCAACTTGCACCAAATGAATGCCCCTACTCGGTCGACTTCAAAGATCTTCTGCCCAGCTTCGCTGAACAGCATTGATCGACCGTCCAGCAGCGCGAACACTGCATCGGGAGCCGGTCTCAACACCATCTCTGCCGACGATCCTTCCAGCACGGCTTCCACCAATGTGAACAAATCTGCCTCGCCCTGTACCGGCGAGGCGGCGACGGCGTCCGGGATGCGCTGTTGTCGCGGCACCCGACAAGCGGACGGCCGCCGCCAGCAACATTCAATCTAGCCCAGCCCGCGGCGTTGCGATTCCCGTTCAGCCGAACACAGGCCACCCGGTCGGGGTCCTTTCGAAATGACAATCCGGCCGGTCATGCCGCGAGCTGACCGTCCTTGCCCCCTTCCTGCGGAGAAATATTCAACACCTGCTCTCCAAGAAGGCTCGCTCTCATGATCAACCGATGAGCATCCAATAGGTACCGATAAGCTTCGCGATCGGCACTCCGTTCTCTCAGGATGCGCTCCTTCTCGCCAATGCTTACCAATTCCGCGCGCATCTGGGCCAACTGCAGTGTCTCGGAGGTGAAGTTGTACTTGCTATGAATTAATTCCCACATCGTCTCCTCCAGCCGAAGAAACCCGGACGAGTTTAGCTTACGTGATTGGCAGCAATTAACAACGAGATTTACATATTTAGCTTATTATCAAAATTTGTTTCACATTTGAACCTCGCGCGACCATTCAATACCACGGAAAAACCGAAGCACGCGCCGAGCCGGCGTCGAGAACGAGGCTGCTTAAGCCTACGAGGAAGGACTGATATTTTTCGGCAATGCATCGCGCCGCGCAAAAAAATAAATCGGCCGAGAGTCGCAAATCAGACCGACAAGGCAAATTTTAGTTTGCACATTAAATGTAAACAGAGAATAGTTGACGAACTGCACCGAGGGGAGTGACACCAGTGATCCGGTTGGCTGATCTGTCCGTCGAGAGGGAAATAATGGTTTCGTTGCAGGGGGCACATTCCGCACGAAGTCGCATGGATTTCGACACGACAATTGTTAGGGGCCTCCCAGAAGCTTTCGGTTGAGGTCGGACATCATTCAGCGTTGCCGCGCGAAAGCCGGCAGTATCCCAAGAATCCGCCAAGCAGGAATCCGGTCGGTTGGAGAAGCGTCGTCACGAGCAAGCTGCCCTTTGCTCGAACAACGACCCCAGGTGCGATGCCCCCCAAGTCACCCGCACCGACGAGAGCGCGCTCCAGCCGACCGGCCCTTTTCACTCGACAAATACATGTTTCAGGGAGGCTCGTATGGGCATGATCATGGTCAAGTGTCCGCAAACCGGTCGCGCGATTCCTACCGGCATCAAATCCGATCGTGAGACTTTCCTGCGGAGCATCGTGTTCTTCGGCAATACTCGTTGTCCGATCTGTCAGGCCAATCACAACTGGTTCGCCCGCGAGGCCTGGGTCGAAGAGCCAATCGTCCGGACGGCGGAGGCCCTTCGTGCGGCTCCCTCGTGCTGATGCAAATGACGAGTCCCCCTTCAGAGAGTGCGCCCAAATTTCCCGTTTTCCGGTTCACGCATCTTGTTGCAACGCATCGGAATAATGCTCGAAAATATTTCCGCGTATCGTCGTAAACCGAACGGACGGCCCGGGGAGCCTTCGCCTAGACGTTATTGGGACGTCATCACAAATTCGGGCTTCCCGTCACGGATTCGGCAAGGGCCGTTGGGGGTGTTGTAGTGAGTAGTGGGGTTTGCAGCCTGGCTGTTCTGCGTCACACGGCGATCGAGCTCGTTAGCCTGCTCGCCCAATTGCAGCGGCTCCGAGAGAAAGTTCGAAGGGCGGAAGTACGGCGCTCGGGAGAAAGACGGCGATCGGCGTCGGCATCGCGCGCGCGAAGGCCCCGAACAAAGCGGTATCGCATGCGGGTGTAGCCAGTCTGCCATTCAGGTCTGCCGGGCGTCTGGCGTGCTCGGTCAGGACCCCGGCGATCGAGCGAAGACACGCGTCGCCGGCCTGATGCCCGTACGAAGCTCTTGAAATGATCGACGTCGATCAGCAACAGCGATAAAGGCGCTCCGTCGCGCCTGGTCCGATCCCATTCCGCCGCCAGCCGAAGTGCCTGCGATTTGCCAGTGCCGTCAGGGCCATCCGAAATCGCGAGAGCCGACAGCTTATCCTCCAGATCCTTATGCTCGGTCATGCCGCGCGAGATCGCTACCAAGCCGTCGATGTCTCAACTCTGCGAATTCCTGGTGACGCGCAGCGCAGTTTCGATCCAGACCTCACTTTTTTTCGCGAGGACGGCTGCGATAGGCAATTCTCGCCTCTTCGGCTTCGCCGTTCATCAGCGCCGAGATCGTTTGCTCGACCGTGCCAGGTCCGCGGGATTGATCCCGGCGAGAATTGACGTGTTCACCAACGCGTTCGGAGCCCAGCCGAGAACCCGAGCGCTGGATGGCGACGCATACAGGATCTGTCTATCGATCGCGATGCGCATCACCATATCGCCCGACTGCTCTGCGAGGAGGCGAAAATCCGCCTCCTTCGCGACCAGGGCTGCGGCGATCTTCTGCCGCTGGTGTCGCCTGTCGCGAAGACCACTCCCGCCAACCGCTGACTGCGACAATCGCAACGCAGGCGACTGCCACAACAGGGATGCCCAGAACGTCAGATGCCCTTGGCGAAAATCGCTGCGGTGATCGGACAAGAGATGTTCCCTCAAGCCTGAAACCCGAAGACGACTCGGGCTATCACGGGCTCGCCCATTGTCGTTTGAAGTTTGTGGCAGAACGTGGAAGGCGGCGCATCGCATCGCCGCCGACGGCTAAGGCCGGGTTCTGGTAAAACTTGTCGGATGCAGGCTTCGAGCCCCGGCGAGATGTGCCAGATCGGCGATCCGCCGTTGAGGCCGGATGACCAGGCTCTCGGCCGGTAGACGCTCAGCCGGTGAAGGTGCTGCGGGCTTGGCGCCACTTGTCTCAATTTGAGGCAGCGGCGCGGCCATTGACCAGATGCTCTTGAGCATCGTCCTGTTCACCGACCACGCGATAGCGCAGTTTTCCCGCAGGCGGGCGACGGTGAAGAGCTTGCGGATCAACAGGTCTCGTTCAAGCGACTGCGGCAATTTGAACTGCATCCCGACGAACTGACCTCTTTGTTGCACGACCATCGCGTCGATCCAGCCCACCTGCATGATGTGTACGCGAAGCGGCTCTCCACTGCGAGGACAGTCGATGCCGGGGTCGAGCAGGACGCCCGCGCCGGAAAGGGAGATGTTGCTCATGCGCCCGGAAAGCAGCTCACCGGCCTCACCATGGATCAAGACCGATTCGTCGACATCGAAGCGCTCCTCTGAACGTCTCATCCGCGCCTGCAGCGAGGTCATGCAGACGAAGAAGAGCACGACGATGTTCACCACCGACCAGAAGGCGACCATCGGTAAAGCGGCGGGATGATCGATGACCCGCCACTCCGGGATGGTGTTCAGAACGAGACCGACAACCGTTAGCGCCATCAGGGCTGCAGACGGCCAGAATATCTCCGCGGCATAGGTTGCGCGCCGCGCGGCGGCTCCCTTGGGCGTCACCCTGAAGGCATGTCCCTTCGGCTTGACGAGAGTCCCGAGCACCGTCGGCAGAATCTTGAAGCTCTGGATGGTCGCCGACACCTGAGCAGCGAGTGGAAAATGCGCGTGTGGCGCGAACCAGGAGATACCGCCGTTGAGCGCCACGATCGCGGGGAACAGGTAGTAGAAGACCGATTCTGGGGTGACGTCGACGACAGGCGCGAGGCCGGTCCACATGAACACGATTGGAACCAGCACGACCATGAGCGCCCGCAAGCCCAATGAGAGCCAATGCGTCGGAAAGAAGAGGAGCCGATGCATCACGCTCAGTCCGGGGCCGAGCGGGCCGGCGGCGAGATACAGGGTCTGGATCGCGCCACGCGCCCAGCGTTGCCGTTGCACGAAGAAGGCGCCAAGGCTTTCCGGCGCCAATCCGATTGCCAGCGGTTCGCAGAGATAACGGGTGACGTATCCCTTGCGCAGCAGGACGAGCGTCAGCAGGATGTCTTCCGTAATGGACTGGGTCGGCAAGGAATCGCCTATCGCGCGGAGTGCTGCACGACGTGTGACGGAGTTGGATCCACAACAAAAGGCACCATCCCAACCGTCGCGCGCGGGCATGATGGAATCGAAGAAGAACCGTTGTTCGTCCGGCAGTCCTCGGTGCAGGCCGAGATTCGCCTGCATCGGGTCCTCATTGTAGAAGGCGTGCGGGATCTGAACGATTCCGATCTTTGGATCAGCGAAGAAGCCCATCGTGCGCATCAGGAAATTGCGCTGCGGCACGAAGTCCGCATCGAAGATCGCGAAGAACTCGCCATGCGTCATCGTCAGCGCATGGTTGATATTGCCTGCTTTCGCGTTCAAATTGTCGGAACGGGTGAGATAGCCCGCCCCCTTGTGTTCGCAGAGCTCCTTGAGCCAGGGCCTGCGTCCATCATCCAGGACCCAGACCTGGAAATTCGGATAGTCCAGGCATAGTGCCCCCGTGATCGTCTTTTCCAGCACCTCGAACGACTCGTCATAGGTTGGAATGAAGACGTCGACCGAGGGCAGCTCATGATCCGGCAGGCCGCGAAGCCGACGTTCGTGCTGATCTGCCTCGCTGCGGCGATCGGTCCTGCGAAGGAAGGTCAGATAGAGAATGAACTGATCCGTGAAGGTCAGGAGCTCAACGAAGAGACAGAACCAGATCCAGCCGACCTGATACCAGGTCCCGCTTGCCGGCAGCACCGTGGTGAAGACACGCCATTCCAGATAGCGGGCAACGACAAGCCAAACCACGATGAAAATCGCGACACGCGCCCAAAGGCGCGCGACTGCAAAGGTCGGCGCCAACAGGTACATCGCTGCAAAGACGCCCAGCATCGGCGCGAACAGCTGAGAGAGGGACAGAGTCACGACCTGCACGGAATTTCTCGCTCACAGGGATGACTGGTCGAGGTCCAGCCGAGCCGTCAGCCATTTCAGTTTCGAGCGGACCAATCGAAGCAGGCCGTCGGCGCTGCGCTCGAAGCGCACTTCGGCTAACCGTCCGATATCGCAGGAGCCGTTGTGGTCGGCCATCGTCTCGTTGGGCGGCAACGAGATCTCGACAGTGATATTGCCCGGATCAGGCCGCGGCACCCGAGCCGCGAGCAGTCGATCATCGGCATACGCCGCCGAGCCGCGAACTTGCCGGATCTGGCCGGTCTTCCACTCCCGACTGCCGATCAGGCGGACAGTCGCCGCATCTCCGGGCTTGATCTTCTCGAAATCGCGCTCGGGCAGTTCAACAACGATGAACCGGCGTTCGCAATCTGCAAAATCAAAGACCGATTGCCCTTCCGTGACCATCGAGCCCGGGCTGGCCGCGACCGACCAGACCACATGGGCCGCAGGCAACGATAGATCGTAGTGATCAAGGCGATCGAGTCGAGCGCGCTCCTCGGCGATCTCCGCAGTCAGCTGTGCGGAACGTGAGCTGTTCTGCAACAGGTCCGTCTCGAGCTCCTGGCGACGGAGAACAAGCCGCTCGCGCTGCTGCTGAGAATAGGGCACATCATTGGCATCGCCACGAAGATAGATGCCCTTCTCGGCCGCCGCCAACTCGGTCTTGAAGCGCTGCAGGCGCTCATCGGCCATCTGGCACCGCGTTGCGGTTGCCTCCTGAGACGCCTGGGCTTCGGCAGAACGGATCTGTGAACTGATGCCGAGCTTGACGAGCCTCTCCATCCGGCCGGCGACGTCGTTCCGCTGCCGCGCCTCGGCGAGACAGCCGCCTCTTTCAGCCTCCGTTTCTCCGATCTCGTGGCGCAGGCGTGCCATCGCCCCCAAACGATAGTCCTCGCTGCGCTCGCGGAGCTTGCCATCGAGTTCGGCGATTTCCTCGAGTTGACGACGTGCGAGCTCTGCGCGTTTGGTGGATACGGCAAGCTGCTGATCGAGGTCCATGAGGTGCCGGCGATCCGGCGAGCGCGCCTCGACCAGCGAAACGACCCGGGTGCGCCGGAAATATTCGCCTTTGCGTGGAAGGTCAGGCGCGAGCTGACCCGCGATCGGCGCAGTCACTCGCATCAGCTCGGCGTTGACAAAGGCGGAGGGCGCGATTCTGTAGGTCACATACGGCAACAGGGCCCATCCGCTCAGAGCGATGATGCCGAGCGCCAGGGATCGTCGGACGATTCGGCTACGAATGAAGCGTTCGACATGCAAGCGGACCACGACGGGATCTCCACTGGGCTTTGGTCGCTGCACCTGCCTCAGCGAAGGTGGGCCACCGCCGCGGCCCGCCCAGCGTTGTCATGAAGTCTGCGTGTGAGGCACTGGGCAATCCGGCAGCATTGCTGCTGGCCGAAATCGGGTTCGTCGCGATCGCAGACTCCTCTTCGCAACCAAGAGAAGTTTATCTGGGTTTCACCACACCAGGTCGATTTGTGCAAAACCGGGAGACTACGGCCCGAACAGGAATCAAGATGTCAACTTTTGCCGGCTTGAAGCCGGCGCATCGTTGGCGGCGACCTCCTCCGCCTGGACGCGCGAAGCTGTCTCCTCTAATCGGTCGTGACTGGTCATCGCCCCGGCTTCCTGGAATCGGAGAGGATCATAGTGCCATTTCGCGTGACGGCGGCACGCACGAGATCCCAAGCCCATGTGAGGGGAGCCGCTTGACTTGGGCTGCGGGCTAGCCGCTAATCGCCGGTCTCGAGGCTAGTTCGTTTTCGGCAGCATGGAGATTCGACGCAGCTGCCGCCAGGGACCCGCGATAGCTCAGTGAAGTCCAATTTTTCAATTCTTGCTCTGCTCGCCATGCGCCCGCGAGGACGTGCGAGCTTAGAGGAAATAGAGCAGCTCGGATCTGCTGCTGAAGTTCGGCCGGAGATCCGCTCAGGGAAAGGCAACGTATTTCCGGACATCGCGGCCGCCTTCCGGCGTCTCGGTACATTGTGGCGCAAGCACCTGGAACACGAGCTTCCGGACAGGAAGATGCAGCATCGAAGCCGAAATGCGATCGGCGCCGTCATCGCGCTCCTGAGCCTCATGCTGCTTGCCATCTGCGCCGGAGCCGCTGCCGTCGTGATGCAGTTCAAGTCCATGACATCGGAGATCGCTTACCTGCAACGTGAGGTGCTATCGCTGAAGGAACGGTTGACGCGCATCGATCAGGCCGAGAGGGCCAGGCAGCTCGAGAAAGCGAGCACCGAGCGGGCCAAATCCGGAGACACCAAGTCCGGAGACACCAAGTCCGGTGACAATCTGGCGCAAGAAGCTGCGCTAAATCTCTCGGCCGACGAGATTCGGCTCATACGAGACTACATCAAGCCAGCTCAGTCCGCGGGTCCGGCAGTTGCGCCCACGAACGTGGGTGATCCCATCGTTGGCCCAACCATCCCCCTTCCTTCTCCTCTCACAGAGAAGGTGCCCAGATTGATCGGGGCCAGATTTGCAATCCGCAACGGTGCGATCATCATCGTCAAGCGGGACAGCCGTCGGGCGGACGCTGTGCTGGGACCGAACTAGGCTCAACTGCTGGCGCGGTGCAGGCCCTCGATGCCCTAAACTGTCGGCTACGGCGCTCCGATCTCGAACGGCCTTCGACCGATCCGTGGTCGGTTCTTCTTACGGCTGATTGTTTGGCGGCCTTTCAATGAAGCGCCGGCTGCCGTTGAGAAGTTCAAGGTTATTGGCGATAACCGGGTTGCCTGGATCGAGCGAATAGGCCTTCTCAAACTTTCGCCGCGCCGCATTCAGATTGCCGCGCAGCATGTACGAATATCCCTGGTCATTCAGGACCTGCACGGTTTCGCCGCCCAGCCGGATCGCCTGGGCATAGGCTTGATCGGCGAGATCAAAGCGACGTATCCGATCATAGCTCGCCGCGAGTCCAATCCAGGCCGTCACGTCCTTCGGCGATTTCTCGACAGCATCCCTGAAATAGCGATTAGCGATTCCGTAACTGCCGCGGTTGAAATGCTCCAGCCCCAAGCGCACAGGCTCGTCAGAGGGGTAATATTTGACGTCGGTCGGTTCCTGTACGGGGTCTCCGCCCGGCGGATCCACGGGGGCCACGATTGCGGCCTCCCTCACCGTGTAGTCGCACGCCGCAAGGCCAGTCCCCAACCAGCAACAGGTCAGCATTAGAATGAGACGCCGCATGAACCCTAGTCCCCCGCGCGGCCCAGCAGACTCACTGCACCGTTCGTAAAAACATCACCGCTAACTTTACTTACCAAAACCAGTTACCTATTCGCCGCGCCACCAACCGGCACTGATACTCCAGCAGTCGATCCCGCCCCCAATCCTTCTATGTTGACGTTCTGGGTTGGGGCAGTCCGCACGCCCATTTGTTTCGTCGCATCGCCAATGTCGGGAAGCTGATCCACCGGCTGTTTCGTGTTGCCATAGCGTGTCACGGCGGCGCCCACGCGCCGGGCGTCGTACGCGATCCTGCGATCACCGACGTTTCGCGGCCATGGATGGATTGTATGGGTGACGGCATTGACCTCCTTGGCATTGCCGGCACTCATCGTGATGGTGTCGGAACGCTGGAAGTACCGGTCCACCTCGTCATGACCGGCGACCCCGTAACATCCCCCGAGCAGAAGCGGTGCGAACAGAGCCAGATACCTCATGGTCATCTCCCGCTTCCTTCTCAGTTGAGCGTTTTCACGGCCGGCTGGTTCGCAGCGGCCGGTGCCGGAATGGTCGCAGTGACCTCGGGAGCGATGATGTGACCATAGGGTCCTTTAACGTCGCCTCCGGAGTTGACGTAGTCATTGTAACGCTTGCGGACTTCCATCTGGCCATTGAGGAAGAAATCGACGTCGTTGGCTGGAAGGCGGGAATCGAGCGGAGACGCCAGTTGCTGACCGGGCGCGGCCGGCGCAACCAGGCGCGGCGTCACGATGATGACGAGATCGGTTTCCTCCTGCTGGTACGACTTGCTGCTGAACAAGGCTCCCAGCACGGGCACCGAGCCGATCCAGGGCAATTGCGAAACGTCCTGACGGTTGCGGGTTTGCAGCAGGCCGGCGATTGCAAAGCTTTGGCCGTCGCGCAGCTCGACCGTCGTGCGCGCGTCGCGGCGGGTCAATGCTGGAACCGTCGTCCCCTGAATCGTCACCGCATTGGCGAAATCAAGCTCGCTGACCGATGGCTCCACCCGAAGGTTGATCACGCCCCGCGAGAGGACGGTGGGGACAAAGGCCAGTTCGACACCGAACTTCTTGTAGTCGATCGTAACGGTGGGAAATCCGTTCGTCGTCGTGTTTGGTATCGGCACCGGAAATTCACCGCCGGCCAGGAAGCGAGCCGCATCGCCGGAAAGCGTGGTCAAGTTCGGCTCCGCTAATCTGCGGGCCAATCCTTTGGTTTCCAGCGCCGAGATCAATAAGTCGACCGAGCCCCCATTGCTCGTTCGGATGATGCTGGTCAACAAGCTCCCGAACGGAGCCGGAGCTATGCCGCCCGCGGTCCCCAAGAGCGTCCCCGCCGTTCCGAGTATCGGAAGACTGCCGGTAGGCGAAGCACCAACAGGCGTGCCGCCGGTATTACCAACGGGGTTTTGGACCGTATTAATACCGCCGATCGGACGTCGGCCCGTTGCGGCAGTTGCACCACCACGCCCCGTGTTCCCGACATTGGTTCCATTGGCGTTCGCCGCGTACAGGTTCACGCCGAGGTCGCGGCCGGCGTCCCGGGTGACCTCGAGAAACCGCACCTCCAGCATCACCTGCTGCGGCGCAGCGACACTCATCGCGTTGACGACGACTCCGCCTTTCGCGACCGTGCTGGTGGCGATCGCCATGGCGCGCTCGGCAGTCACCGCGTCGGCCGCAGTTCCGCTAAGCACCACCTGGCCCTCGGAAGCCGACACGCGGATACCGTGCCCGCCGGTGCTGGACCGGATGTTCTGCTGCAAATTGCCCGTATCGATCACGACCTCGACGTCGAGGATCCCGATCTGCTTCATCGACGAGTCAAACAGGATGACGTTGGTGGTGCCGGTCTGCTTGCCCTGGACGTAGATCAGGTGATCGCTGAGCGACTTCACGTCCACAATGTCAGGCGAGCCGGCCACGATAGTCGCGAAAGCCGTATCGACCTTGAAGGTGCGTGACTTGTTGACGACCACCTTGACCCGCTGGACGTCGCTCATTTCGCTGACGAAGACGCCGCCGGAGGAACCCCGCCGGTCTGCAGCCGTCGCGCGGTCAGCAGACGCAAAGGAGGCGAGCGCCGCGCCCAGACCCATCACGCTGAAGGCGAGAAGCCGCCCTGCCTTCTTGCCCGAAATGCGACCGCCACCCATTCGAGTTCCCCCGCTGCGATCTGCGGCACCCCCGCAAATCTACGTGCTCGATATCCCCAACAGTTCCCTCTGCGCACCACGTCGCAGAGCTTACAAGTTGTCCCACTACAATTCCGTTACTTTGCGTTTCCAAGATCATCGTCCTTGATGCTGCCTCCTTGCAAGACGAGACGCCTACCGCCCTGCCGCAAACAGCAAAGAAAACTTTCCAATGTTGCGGGCGAGCATCATTTCTCTCTGCAACTCTGTTCAGAACTATGCTGCAGCACAACCGCTCACGATCGAACGGCGTCGGCTTGCAGTCTTCAAAAGGAACTTGGCCAGGCGCAGCTTGCTCTGGCGCAGTTCGATTCCCAAGCGTCTGTCCAGTTCGACACGCGCCAACCCAAGGCGATGTCGACCAAGATGCGTAAGGTATATTGCCATATTTTTGACCTGCGCCGATGATGCCCGCACGGTGGAACTTGGCGTGTGGAACTTGGCGTGATGGCATGTCTTGGCTTCGCATCCACCATCATCGTGATCGCCATCGTCAGGGGCCGGTCGGGTGTTCATCGGCTGATGCTCGGGAGTGCGCTAGAAGGGAATTTGCGTTGACGCGCTCGGCGCATTGAGGGTCGTACCCCATATCGGCATCAGCATGGTGAAGCCTGCTTGAGAAGCGGTCACGGTCAAATTGCTGCCGCTGGATGCCACGCTCAGCGTCGGCGTCAGACCGCCGAAATACAGGAACGGCGCCGCGTTCTGCTTTGCGGTTGTGGACATGGGATCGCCCGTGCAGCTTGACGGCGATGCGTTGGGTACGAGACCCGTTACGGCGGGTGTGTAGCAGTTGATCATGGCCGCCCGGGCGCCGGCGCTCGCGAGCGTCCGCAAGGACTGCATGGTGATCGCATAGCGTCCGAGATCGAAGATGGCGAAAATCAACATGAAGAGGGACACGAAGACGAGGATGAACTCGAACGATGCGATGCCCCGCTGATCGAGCTTTCTCATCACTGCACCAAGCGGACAACTTGGGTGTAAGGGACGGCGGCCGGATTACATCCATCCGTGCTCAGGAAGCCGCCACCGCCCATGGTGAGTGTTTTGGCGATCACTTGTGAACAGGTCGTATTGGTATTTTGTGTCGCTCCGTTCCACGTAACGTCGACGTGCGGGAAATACATCGCACCGCCCAGCTTTACCGTACCGCCGGTGATGTTGACTTGATTACTGCTCCTGCTCGGTGCCTGATCATCAATCAGGACGCCGTTCAGATCGGAAGAGAAGGAGTTGGTGTACGGAGCGGACAGCTCAACGCTGGCGCCGCCAGAGATGGAAATGCTCGAATCTCCGAGTAATACGAGGGTGACGCCTAGACCTGTGCCAGTAGGCGGCCAGGGTGTGCAGGCACTGCAGGTGATGGTTCCGCCATTGAACTTTATTGTCCCATTGTAGAAGAAGTACGTGCCCGGACTAAAATCTACCACGTCCCCGGTCGTGCACGTTAGGTTGCGGTACAGGTTAGTGCTGCTCGGCGGGGTATTGGGCGCCAGCGTACCAGTGCATGCCAAATCGTTTGGCCTCCCGCTCGAGGTCAAGCTGTTGAACGATTGGCTGTCCAATTTGCTAAGCGGATTGTTGGCGTACGGCATGAAGTAGTTGTGCGTAACGCCCGGATTGGTGCAGGTGCTCGTTGGACTACAGCCGGTTACACCAAGGACGGCCCATCCCGATCCGGTGAAAGAGGCAGTGCTGGCAAACTGAACACTGGCATCCGACATTATCGGGCAACCCGTGCCGTTGTTGCTGACGTTACCGGCAATTTTAAGCGCCCCTCCGCCGCCGTTCGGATCAGGTCCAAGCGCCAAGGCGCACACCTTGCTCGGCAGTTCGACCAGAGCGATGGCTTGGGCGGGGATGTTGACGGTCGTCAAACCCAGCACTGCTGCCAAGTAGGCCGGCTGTTGCTGACTGACGAGGGCGCGAACGGCGTTACCGCCGCCTCCTGCGGGCGGCGTTGTGAATGAACCCGCACTGTAGCTGCCGATATCGATCTGCACGGCCCGCGAGATTCCCGTTGGAAGGCTGGTCGCACAGTTGGTGCCCGGATAGGCCGTGTCGCCGGAGTTGCAGAACCCGTTCTGTGCCGCGAATTGCTTGGCGCGATAATCCACTGATGTATCGCAGAGCACACCAGCATTCGCGCATGCAAGTCGCAAGGCGCCCGAGTAGGCCGCTGCATCGGCGGCATTCTGCGCGTGCTGCCTGGTGACGTACCACGATCCGGCCTCGGCCCCGAGTGCGACCACGCCGATGAGCGGCACCAGCGCGATGACTGTTGCGAATGCGGCCGAGCCTCGTTTGGAACGGAGCAGACTATGCATGAAAACACCTACTGGAAGCGTTCTGAGTAAGCCAGTGTGTATGTGCAACTGTTGGGACACAGCACCGACGTCAACACAATCGGGGCCAAGGTGACAGTTGTCGAAAATGTAAAGTACTTGGGAGTCGAACCAAGGTTGCCGGAGTTGCAAGCAGTGCTTCCGCACATGACCTGGATATTACCGATGCTATGCCCGGCGACCGTTGTCTGTAGCGCTGACGCCCAGGTCCCCGGGTTCGCCGGGTCGGGCGGATTATTGTATTGAATGTATTGCCCGAAAGACCGCAAGGCCGTCCACGCGGAGATGAACCGGAAGCCCGCGGCGGCGACGTCGGCGAGCGGCATCAGCAGGCTCGCCACCAGGAAGATGTAGACGATGACCGTCTCGAACGCGACGGCGCCGCGCTGGTCGGCGATGAAGGACCCTCTACGATACTCGCGCCTGCCTCGACCGGGGCAAACCGCGTGCGATCGCGGCGCCCGGGCCGCAGCGATTTGAACCATGTCCACCACAATCCGGCCACGCATAGCCGCTCACCAAACGTAAGGAATCACTCGCCAACGGGATGCTTCGTAACTCGAATACTCAGGGCAATTGCGCCGAAGCAGGTCTTCTTCGTAAAGGATTCGGCAGACCTGAATGCCCATATGCAGGACCAGTACGATCACCGTAACCGGTGTCAGGTATTGCAGCACGACGCCCAGCACCACGATCTCTTCTGCGACATAGAGCGGGTGCTTGATCCATCGATACGGACCGGTCTGGACCACCGAGCGCGCCTGCGGCACCAGGCTGAACGACCGACCCAGATGTCGGATGGTGACGAGCATCATGATCGTGCCGACCAGCACGCAGGCCGTCGATGCCAGGTTCGGCAGCGTGTCGTCGGTCTTGCCGAGGAAGCTGATCGTCCATGGCAGATAGCTGCCGACGAAGGCAGTTATTCTTGGAAGCAGGCCGTCTGCATGCGCCTTTGCCGGCGAGCGCGTCATGATCAACAGCGCCAGGAGCATGTAGAAGATGCCGAGGCAAAAACCCGACAAGAGCGAGGGCCATGGATCGGTCAGCGACGCCCCAATTCTGACGGCGACGCAAAGTGCCAGCAACAAGAACCACATGCTGCCGAGCAGCCGCATGATCCGGTCGTAAGATCCGCTCTTCGAGAGGGCAATTGTGCTCATGGCTACTTTCCGAAGCTGGCGAACGAACGCACGAGGTGCAGAATTGGACTCCCCCCCATGATGACGAACATGGCTGGAAGCAGGAACAGCACCATCGGGATGGTCAGCTTGGCACCCAACTTGTGCGCTCTTTCTTCCAGCTTGGTAATACGCTCCCGCCGCAGGTCGAGCGCGATACTGCGTAGCGCCTGGCCCAACGGCGTTCCGTATTGCAGGCTCTGGCTGATCATCGTGCCGAACCGGCGAAGACCATCCGAAGTGGACGCCAAATTCTCGAACGCTTCGACGCGGCTTGGCAGTATCCGGAGATCGTCAAGAAGACGGTGCAGCACCCAGGCCATGGCAGGATTGGTCGACTTCATTTCTTCGGCGACACGCCCCAGCCCGCTTTCCAGGCCCATTCCCGCCTCGCTGCATACGATCAGCAGATCGATCATATCCGGCGTGCCTAGCCGGATGGCAGCATCGAAGCGCCGCTTCATCACCGACAGAGCCAATCGCGGACCCAAGATTCCGATCACCACACCCATCAGCGTGAAGACCAGCACGTCGGCAGGTCCCCTTCCCGAAAGTTGCGCCAGAAGCAGCGCAATGACCGGCAGCGCGAACATGCTGACGACCTTGATGCCGATCCAGATCGGCAAGGTCCTATGATGATTGAAACCGGATGAGTGGAGGATCGTTCGCAGCTCCTCCAGATTCTCCTCGGCGTAGAAGCGCCGATACCGCATGCCCAGCCATGAAAACCAACCGGTCAGGTCTTTGAAGGGGGCCGACCGGTAAGGGATACCCATCACGGCGTTCGACACCCGCGTGTCCAATGCACGGACGTGCAGTTCGCGGATGATCAACATGAAGGCCGCAGTCCCAGCTGCGACTGCGAGGGCCATCAGACCGAGACCGAAAGTCATAGTTCCGTTTCCCGTCTGACCATCCAACTTATCACCAGATGCCCGATGAGCACCGAGACTATCGCGTAAGCCAGAAGCTTGTTTCCAGTCGGATCAGTGAACAACAGATCGACATTCTGCGGATTGGCCGCGTATAGCAACGCACCGGCAATCAGGGGCGAGATCGTGAGTGCTCGCGAGGAAAAGATCACTTCTCCCGCCAGCGCCTTGGCGCGAGCAGCGAGCGCGACACGCTGGCTCACTGTGTCGCCCAGCGTCTGCAAGGTCTCGGCCAAGCTGCCGCCGGACTTCAACTGGACTGCAAGTGTCACCGCAAACATCGCATACTCTGCCACTTGCGATCGCCGATAGACGGCTTCGACGGCTTCCTCCGGAGGCCTTCCCAGGTTCACTTCGCTGCAGACGATTGCAAACTGCCCAGACGTTGGTTGCGGCATCTCGCGCGCGATGGTGCGAAATGCCTCGTGCACAGGCAGACCCGATCGAACCGTACTCGTCACCAGCTGAATGGCGTCAGGCAGTTGTCGGAAGAGTTGACTGGCGAAGCGACGTTGCTGCCATCCAAACAGACCTCGCACGACCACGATGGCGGCAATTACCGCCGCGGCAGACACGTAGAAAATGGAAAATCCCAGCAGGTGATTGGCATAAAAGATCGCTGCCACCGTGACGGCGGCCGCGAGCAGCACATACGCCGGATGCCAGGTGTGAACCATCTCGGGCCTGTAATTGGCCAAACGGTGGAGAAGCAGATACCGGGATCCGGTCTCCGCCCGGCGAATGGATGGCAGGCTGGCCGGATGGGACGCCGGTAGAGCCACCGCAAGCCGGCGGTGCATGCGTCGCTCCCGGCCGTCGAGCCACAGGGAGCCGACGGCTGCGCACATCGCAAGCACCAGAACAGCGACGATCACGGACTCAGGTATCATATTTGCCTCATGGCCTCGGCCCAGGCGCGATCGAGCCCGAAATAGACGAGACGGCTCTTGAATTTCGGGACTGCCAAGGTGGTCCGGTAGGTGCCCGAGATCCGCCCATGCTCGTCCTCCTCCTGGTATTCGAAGGTTGCGATGTCATTGGTGGTGATCACATCCGATTCCAGCCCCATGACCTCGCTGATCTGGACAATGCGACGTTGCCCATCGCGCATGCGTTCGACTTGCACGATGAGATCCAGCGCAGCGACGATCTGAGCTCGAATGGCTCGCGACGGCAGATTCACCTGCCCCATCTGAACCATGTTCTCGATGCGGGTCAGGGCATCGCGGGCACTATTGGCATGGACCGTGGAGATCGAACCATCATGGCCGGTGTTCATCGCCTGCAGCATGTCAAACGCTTCGGCGCCGCGCACCTCGCCCACGACGATCCGGTCAGGACGCATGCGCAGCGCATTCCACAAGAGATCGCGCTGCGTCACCTGCCCCGTGCCTTCAAGGCTGGGAGGCCGGGTCTCCAGGCTGATCACGTGCGGCTGCTGAAGCTGCAACTCTGCCGCATCCTCGATGGTGACGACGCGTTCGCTGTGATCGATGAACTGGCTCATGGCGTTGAGCAGCGTCGTCTTGCCGGACCCGGTGCCGCCGGAGACCAGAACATTGAGCCGACACCGGGCGGCGATCTCCAGCAATTGTCCGACGGCTGCGGTCATTGAGCCGTTTTCGACCATTGCGGCGATATCCAAACGGCGGCTCGGGAATTTTCGAATCGAGATGCAGGGGCTATGGATCGCCAGCGGCGGGAAGATGATGTTGACGCGGCTGCCATCGGGCAAGCGGCAATCCACCATCGGACTGGATTCATCGATGCGCCGCCCGACTTGCGCGGCAATTTTCTGGGCCACCGATGCGATGTGATCATTGTCGCGGAAGCGCACCGCGATCCGCTCCAGCTTGCCGGCTCGTTCGACGTAAACGCTGCTCGGCCCGTTGATCATGATATCGTTGATCGATTGATCGAGCAGAAGCGGACGCAGCGGCCCGTAGCCGGTCATGTCGTCGGCAATCTCATCCGCCAGTTGAAACTGCTCGCGACCCGACAGCTCGAGCCGCTCCTCATTGGCGATTCCATGGATGATTTCCTCGATCTGCCGCCGAAGGACGTCACGCGAAACAGTTGCGGCCACCGATGGCTCAATCTGCTCGATGACGCGTTCGCGCAGTGAGGCTGGCATCACTGGCCGGTCAATCGAAGGTTCGTCGCGCCTTGACGTTGATGCAGGCACGCTTGGCGTCGATGCAGCCAAGCCTGGCGTCAACGCAGGCAAGCGAACCGACGTTTCCTCGTCGCGCCTACCAAACTTTCTCATAGCCCGAGCAGCCTCCTCAGCCGTCCCTTCCGCTCGACGCCGAGCCCCGTGATCTCCCGTACGATCGGCGCGAGATGGCGTCGCAGTCCTGATACGTGCTTCAGCGCGGGAATTCCGAGATTGACCGCCTGGGTCATGCCCTTCCCAAGATCGGGTACAACCATGTCTGGCTCTGTCCCCAGCGCCTTGACCACCGCGGCCCTGGGAAGGCCGCCGGGGCGATTGGCACGGTTTAGCAAGGTGAAGACCCGATCCCTGCCGGCAATGTTGGTGACGGCGGTCCGCAGTGCATGAGCATTGCGAAGTCCGGTCACCTCGGCCTCCAGCAGCACCACCACGTGCCGAGAAAGAGAGATCACCGGATGGATGGATGACGGAAACGGGACCGGGACATCGACAATGATGTAGTTGAATCGTTGGCGGAGCAGACCAAGGACGTGCCGCACGCCCGCCTCGGTGATGTCGAGCTGAGCATCCAGATCCTCATCGGCGGAAATCAGGCTAACTCGCTCGTTGACCGCAATTGCGGCGCGCTCGAGGAACAACGTGTCCGCCCGCATCGGGTTCTCCAGGGCGATGCGCAGGCCTGGTCCGGGCTGAACACCCAGCATCACGGCTGTTTCGCCGCCTTGAAGATGAAGGTCGAGCAGCGCGACCTTGGCCTTGGTGGTCTCGGCCAGTTGCAGCGCGAGATTGATGGCGATGCTCGTTGCGCCGGCACCGCCCTGCGCGCCACAGATCGAGATCACATGCCCGCCTCGGTCGGTCGGCCCCGGCGCACGATCGCCAAGCAGCTTTGGGCGCAGCTGGTCCAGCACCATGTCCCGCGTGATCGGCCGCGGCAGGTACTCGGTCAAGCCGAGCTCCATAAGCGCGCGGTAGAAGGTGATCTCCCTGCTTTCACCGATCAGAGCCACCCGGACATCGGGCGGGCAGACGCCGGCCAGCCGCTCCAGTTCGGCAAACGGATCATCGATTCCGCTGATGTCCGTCACCAGCGCGAATAGTTCGGTGTCCGTTTCGAGCATCCGTATGGCATTGCGGATCGTGCCACGCTTGATCGAAATGTTGCTGCCTTCGAGGCCCTTGCGCAGAGCCGCAGCACTCAGCTCGTCATTGACGAAGCAGACGATTCGATTGCGCGCGACGACAGACGTCGCTTCTTCAGGCGAACTGACGGCCGCTATGTTGACACTCATCAACGTTTCTCCAGCAACTTGCCTGCCTGAACCACCATCGTCGCCCCGCGGCGGGACACTTCCGACCCGTCGCAATTGATCAGAACGTCGCCGTCGGCGGAATCCTGTCTCCTGACCGAGTACTGCTTTATCTGACCGCCGGAATGAACGACGACCGCTGCAGTCCGGCCGGCAATCGCATTCTGGCGGGCGATTTCCGGCGACACGTCGCAGCTGGACATGGCGCCAGTGTCCGCCGTATCCCACTGCTCGACTGCGGCCCGTACCGCCAGGGAAAGCGTTCCGAGCTGCCTTGCGACCGTGATCTTCTTGACCTGGTCCGGGGCAAGCTCCAACGACACAGTCTGCGCTTGCTTGCCGGCCACCGAGCCGGCCACCGAGTTTACGGTTCGGCCGCCCTGCATGATTTCCTGGTCAATCGCGATGACTCGAACGTTGGCTAGAACGGTCTCGCTCAGGGCCCGGCGCGCGGGATCTGCCTTCTCGAACACCTGGGTCAACAAGACATCAACGTGATCACCCGGCCTGATCAGCCCCGACACGCCAGACTCCTCGTCCACCTTGATGCTGATTGCACGGCTATCCGGTGCCAGGACGCTGGCCAGGAAACCCCGATCTCGAGGTCGCAATACGTCCTGCAAGGTGATCGGACTGCCAGCGTCGACGAACTTGCGAACCAGTGAGCCGGGAAGTCCGGCCTTCGAGTCGGGTGTTTCCAGGATCGCCCCGGCAGGGAGGCGTTCAGGCGACACCGAGCGCACCGTGAAATCTTCCTCGCGGGCCAATGTACCTTTCGCCAGCGGACGTGCCGCGACGAAATACCTGACAGTCGAAGGAGGTGCCGGTCCTTGCTCCGTAACCGTTACCGGAACCTGTTTCGGCAGGTTCATGTTGTAGGCGATCAGCCCGAATGCGGTGGTTGCGAGCAAGAGCACCAGGATGATTGAGAGGCGCAACGCGGATGACATGTCAAAATCCTCTGCTCAAGATGGTCCAGATGCCACCGCACGCTATGGCCACGCCGTAAGGGAGGGGCGCGTGTCGCATGTGGCGCCAACGCTCGATCGCGTAGACGCGGCGTGCGAGCGACGATCCGACTGGCGCCAATCTCGGATGTGGCAGGACGCGCATCACCAGATGCACCAGGGCAAGAACGCCCCCCGCCAGCGAGGTCACCGCCAACAACTGGATCAAGCCCGTCGGCGGCAGACCAATGGCCAAGGCTACCAGCAACTTGACGTCACCCCCGCCAATCCCACCACGCTGGTAAAGCGCGAACAACAGCAAGAACAGGATCGTCGCGGCGATGAGGGATTCGGCAAGCTGCATCGGGCTGGCAAGCTGACCGGCGATCCCGAGCAGCGCCAGCAAGAGACAGACGTCATTTCGGATCATGCGGGTCGCGACGTCGAGCGTTGCGACATACAGCAGCAACGGGATTTCCAGTATCGAGGCGATGTAAGAAAGCCAGCTCATGCATGCCTCGAGGAGGTGGAAGGCACACCAAAAATGGAGAGAGAAGGTTCGAGAGGGGGACACATTCCGATGCCCCCCTCTGGCGTCGAACGGCCGTATCAAACCGCCGCAGTAAAAGCGGTGGTGATCGCGGTGACCCCGCCTGTCAGCGCCGTTCCGATCGCACCGCCAGCTCCAATGCCGAACACGGCCGACACTGCGCCGATGATGCAAACCGCGACGATGATGTACTCGAACGACACCACGCCATCCTGGTCGGCACGCAGGCGCTTCAAGGCGTCGGTGGTCTTGATGTAATATTGCAACATAGGGGAAAACCTTTCTTTCGAGACGAAGCTTCAGACACCCTTGGCGGCTGCGGACGATAACCGCCCGCCACCTCATAAACTCTTTATTAAATATTATCCCTAGTCAATATTTAATATGTGGCCGATTTTAAATTGCCGGCCCACGGAGATTTAAATTTGATGGAAAATCGATAAAATCCGTAGCATTACAACAGCCTACCTGCATTAACCATAAATCGATCGAGATTTACCGTGATAATACGGATATTCAAATTGCGCAGCAGGCCGCGCGATTTCTCCGCTCCAGCCTCCATTAATGCTGCGCCTTTATTTAATTCACATGCACGCCAGCTTGCCGACCGCAAACGAGCGGGGCCCGGTCTCGGCGGCGCGGTGCGCGATCTGAGCGAAGTGCGGTCCAGCGCCACGCAGCTTGTCCGCCGGTGCGGTCAAGGCGGCCGAGTTCTTCACGAACGCCTTAGAGCGAGCTATCGGAGATCACTTGCCCGGCGCGCTCAGAAGAAAGCATCCGGAGATCTTCTCGAGGTTCTCGCCAGCACGGGACGGGGGCCCCCGCTACTCGCCACACATCGACGAATGGCACGAGTGGCCGTGCTGCTCCGACCATGAGGAACGTCGCACGAGACCAATTGTGGTTCTCGGCGCTCCTCCGCGAAAGGTCCTGGAAGATAAGAGCAAGGTCTTGGAAAATAAGAACTTTCCAATGGTGGGCGCACCAGGGCTCGAACCTGGGACCCGCCGATCAAGAGATAGCGACGGGTAAAGAGCAATCAATCACTTACTGGTCGCACCACTGGGCTTATCCGACCGAACATGGGCATTCGTCGCACCATCATGGTCTTTGCACCGCGTGACATCAAAGTGCCGCCACTGTTGCAAAGCCGTGCTCCGCTGCCTCGAGAGCCACGGCGATGTCGGCCTCGGTATGGGCGGCGCAGAGGAACATGTTGTGCTTGGGATGGAAGTAGACGCCCCTTGCAAGCATCGCGCGGCAGAACGCCGAACCTTTCCGATAGTCGGGGTCCCCCTCGAACAAAAGGGTCGGCATTTGCACAGGTCCCGATTGACGGATTGAAAGACCGAACTGACGGGAACGCGTCTCCAGGCCATCACGCAGCGTTTGGCCGAGCTGCGCAAGGCGGGCCGGAATATCGTCCCTGCGCACGATCTTCAACGTCGCGACGGCAGCAGCCATGGCGACGGCGCCGGCCCAGAATGACCCCGTGACAAAGACCTGAGACGCAGCACGGCGCAGCCAATCGGCTCCGGTCACAGCCGCCAGGGCATGACCATTGGCGATCGCCTTGCTCCAGGCCGACAAGTCGGGCCGAACACCAAGCCCTTCCCAGCTACCCGCGACATTGAGGCGGAAGCCGGCGCGAACTTCGTCGATGAGCAGTGCAGCCCCCTTGCTGTCACAGATGCGACGCGCCGCACGGGCGAACTCTACGGTTGGAAGTTCCTGGTCGAACCCGAGATCGTGGCGGAATGCCGAAATCAGAATCCCGGCAAGATCATCGCCCGCCGCCTTTGCCGCCGCCTCAAGGCTCTCGACATCATTGAACGTGAAATATCCGAGATGAGCGCGATCCTCCGCGGTCACACCGAGAAGCGACGGTGAGCACCACGGCACGGCACCATGATAGGCGCCCTTGGCGACGAGGATCTTGCGTCGACCCGTTGCAGCCCTTGCGATCGTGACGCACGTCGTCGTCGCATCGGTGCCGTTCTTCTGAAACTGCGTCCAATCGGCATGTCCCACCATATCAACGACAAGCTCGGCCAACTCGACCATGACTTCGGCCGGACCATTGAGGCAGTCGCCGTCGCGCCGCTGACGCTCGGCGGCTTCCTCCACCTCGGGATGGTGATGGCCGAGCAGGTTGGGACCCCAGCTGCACATGAAGTCCACGTAGCGGTGACCATCAGCGTCCCAGAGCACGCCGCCCTCGCCGCGGCTGAAGAACTGCGGATACGTCTCCGGCAACTTGGCCGCGTGGAGATGTCCCCACATCCCGCCTGGCACGACCTTCTCGGCCCGCGCCCGCAGGGCAGCATCCCTTGTCCTGATCAATTCCGGCATACCCTCTCTTCTCCTCTAATTTTGATATATCATATATTCTACTCTCGGTTACAAGGGAATTGTTGCTGCCCCGGGCCGTAGACCTCGTGAGGCCGCGGTCCGATTCTGAGCTGACGAATTTGGGCTTTCGGGAGGCGGCGAACCTTGAAGGTTCTGTCGCAGAGGAAGCGCAGACGGTCAGTGCGCAGCAACGACATCCTATATTATATATGAAATGGATTCGAACCCGTATCGGCGCGGATGGCCGAAACAGCCCAGACCTTTCGGGGACCGAGAATGGTTGACGTTGAACAGAGACATGGCGACGGCGGCGTAGGCCCGGTCGCGCGCGACAGCCTGACAAGCCTGGTCTACAACAATCTGCGCCAGGCGCTGATGGAAGGCCGGTTCTGGCCGGGCCATCGCTTCAAGATTCGCGACCTTGCCGCGACCATGAACGTGTCGGAGACGCCGATTCGCGAAGCCCTGATGCAGCTCGTGCGCGGCCGCGCGCTTGAGATGCAGGCGGGACGCTCGATCATGGTCGCCCACATGACGGCGAAGCAGTATATCGAGCTGAGGACTGTCAGGTTGTTTCTCGAAGGACTTGCCGCCGAGCACGCAACCACGCGCATCTCCGAAGCCGATATCGACAGGATGGAGGCCACTCACCGCGAACTGATCAGCGCGGAGAAGGAGCACAGATGGTCCGACGCGGTTCGCGCCAACTGGCAATTCCACCGCGGTCTCTATGATGGATCGGGTCTTCCCGAAGTGCTCGCCATCCTCGACGATATCTGGATGCGCAACGGACCCTTGTTGAATTTCCATTACCCGCACGCCCCCCCGACCTATCCAAACGAACACCAGCACCTGTCCGTTCTCAAGAATCTGCGGCAGCGCCGGCCGGACAAGGTTCGCGAGTCGATCCAGGCGGACATGATGGAGGGCGGCCAGAATCTCGTCCGGTTGCTGGAAAAGCATGGCGGTACGCGCTTCATGACTCCCGAGACGGCCATCGACGAAGACGTCGAGATTGAAGCGACGCAGACGCGCGCTGCACCACCTGCCAAGGCAGCACGCGCGAAATCCAGGCGTCGCTGAAGGTTGCTCACGCGGAACGGGGCGCAGTGAAGCGATCGAGGATGTTGCGGGTGATCCGCTGCGTGAACGGATCGCCGCGCTTCAACCCCATCACCCATTCGCAGGTCGCGGCTGTCAGCACCTCGCCCTTGCCGCGGGTCATGTGCACCATCATGCCGGAGCCGTATTTGTAGCGGGCCAGCCCCTCGGGCGTGACCTCGCCGGTGATGCACTCCACCAGGCCTTCGTGGTCGCTGCTGCGGACATAGTAGCGGAAGCCCTCACCCTGCGGCTCGTCTTCGGCCAGGACGGCCGGCGCCATCGCCAGAATCTGGATGGTCTCGGGCTGCCCCTCGGCCGGGACTGGAAAAGGAAGCCCGTTACGGAACGTGTAGTCCAGCCCGTCGACCTCGTAGGCAAAGATGTGCTGCTTGTCGCCGAAGATATCGGCATAGTGCAGTCCTGTGCCGGCAAATGCCCAATGCTCGGGGCGATAGACGGTAAAGCCTCGTTGGCCGTTCGGCGCGAATCCGCCCCAGGACGCGTAGAGGCCGTGCGCACCGTTCACGCCGACCGTCGAGGCGCCGGGCCAACGGACATTGCGATCTTCCCAGGCTGATGTCATCAGACGCGCGCGGTCCGTGCCGACGAAGGGGTCCTTGTGGATGGCCTTGAACTTGTAGCAGACTTGGCGCCTGCCCTCCTCCTCGAGCCGGATCTGCCACAGGAAGTTCGCGCCGAAGCGCGCGAGCCGCCCGCCGCCCTCCACATAGCGCTCGATTGCCTCGCGCATCTCCCATGTCCAGTACTCGTCATGGCCGATGATGGTGACGCAAGGGTAGGCGTCGAGCAGCTCGGGCCGGTAGTGGAGATCAGTCTGGGTGATCATGTCGAGGGCGTAGCCTTCCTTCTGCGCCCAGAGCACGAAATGCCGATCGAACTGGGCCCAGCCCGCTGCCGCGTAATACTGGCCAAAGCCGTTGGAGAACGCCCACTCCTTCATCTGATAGCGGGGCGCGTCGCCCATCTCGGGCGCGGGATCGGCGCAGATGCGCGGTGCGCCGGACGGCAGCCAGACCACGCCGCGCGTCCATGGCCGCTGCAGCGACAATACCGGTGACGGCTCGTCGCGGTTCGGACCTTCGACGCCGAAATAATGATTGGCACCGCCAAAATCATTGTAGGCGGTCCAGGTGCCCGTCGGCAGGATCATCAGTATCTTCGCGCGCCGCGTTTTCTCCGTCGGCCGCACGACGAAGAAATGATGCTGGATGAAGCGGGCCCCATTCGCTCGCTCGCACGACGAGACCACGCGAAAAAAGCCTGAGCGCAGATCCGGCGGCAACGTCCAGCGATGAGCGACGGGCCAGTTGCAGCCATTGCGATAGGCATCGGACGGCGTAGCCGCGAACACGCCATCAAGCGCATCGACCTCATGCACCATCTCGGGCTCGAGACCGTCGCGATAGATCTGCAACCGCCAGGCCTTTGCGGTCGCGGAGGAGCGAAAGACAACTTCGTCTCCCGGGTCGTAAGACATCGCGTCGGTATAGGTGTAGACCTCCGCGATTGCGGGATCGCCGCGCGGAACCTCATACCAGGGCTGGCTGGCCCAGTGCTCGTCCGCATGCATCGGGCGCGCCTTGCGGGGAGCGACGTTGACGGACCCCAATTCCGGGGGTTGAAACTCAGGCATGTCCGACATGACAGCCTCCCTGGTTCGAGAAGCCATCTCTGGCGACGAGATGGCGATTTTGCATGTTGGGCGGAGATCGAGGCCGCAGTCTAGGTCTTGGCAGGCATGACGAACGGCCTTGGGTCGAGAAACCGATTCACGACGTTCAACGTGATGGTGCTGATGTTGTTGTCGTAGTTGTTGTGACCCAACGACATGCCGTAGGTGATCGATCCCGTCGCAAAGACGGCGCCGCCATGGGCCGCCTCGAAGAACACCATGTCGGCGCGCACCAGCGCATTCTGTGTGCCGTCGAGTCCGTCGACCACGGTGCGGAACTCCTCCGGCGTGGGCAGCGCGCCCGCGCCCAATCCTTCGGACGTCGCGATCCGCAGCGCATGCGGCGGCGTTCCGAGCTCGAGATCGTACCGGTCGATCTCGCTGCCGACGGCACCGTTGTAGCGAAATCCAAAATCACCGAATTTTTCGTGACGGCCTGTGCCCTCGAAGATAAACGCGACGCGCGCATCCTCGCTTTCGGCGGTGCGCAGATAGTAGCCGCAGGTATCGTTGATCATGGCCGAGAACCCGACGCCGACCAGCTTCTGCGGCGCAAAGCCCGAATGCCGCCACAGCGAGCCCGGCTCGCCGGTGCCGGCAAGATGCACTTCGCCCGGCTCCGATTCCCAGGTGCGCGTTCCTGCCATGCCGCGGCGAACCTCCAGCGCGGCGGGCGCGGCCGGGTGAAAGCCGCAGCGCCAGTAGAATGCATTGCCTCCCATCGAGATGTGCCGCCCGCCGGCGTTCTGATACGCCATGATCGCGTTCATCATGCTGAAGCTATAATACTCGGGATGGGTCGGCGTCATCAGGACCCGGTAAGGGGCAAGCGCCCGCGCTCCTTCCCGATCAAGCTCGACATCGGTGATCAGATCGTAGGCGATCCCCTTCTCCTCGAGCCAGTCGAGGATATGGGTGTCGTTGATCAAATTGAACCAGTAGCCGCGCGGACGCATGTTGAGGACGGGCCGCAGCCAGGAGCTGTACGCTCGCCCCGAGCCGTCGACATGGCAATCATAGGTCGACTGGCCGATCTCCGGGTTCTCCTGCATGAAGACGTCATCTTGCGGCAACCACAGAACGTGCTCCATCAGCGTTTCGAAGTGAACCTGATAGAGACGCAACGCGCTGTTGGCATAAGCCAGATATGTCGCAACTGAAGCGACCACGACCAGATCCGCCCGCCGGGACGCCTTGCCGGGCGTCACGAAAAAAGTGACGTAGCTTTCGCAGTCCCTGTCTGGATTGTCGCCTCCCGAGGTCAGCCGGAGCGCGTAGACGCCTGATCGCCAGTGGGCCGGCACATCGAGCGTGCAAGTTGTCTGCCACCCGCAATCGTAGATGTCGTCGCTGTGGAAATGAATCGCCGCATATTCCTCCGGCGACAGCCGCCAGTCGTGGACGGATCCAGACCAATGAAAGCCGGTCACGCCCCTGCGGGGCAACTGGCGGAGGCTGCCATGCAGGCTGTTCGGCGAAACGTCCTTGATCGACAGCGACGAGATTCCATCCGAGAAATCCCAGAAGGCGACAAGCCCTGCATCGCTTGCTCCCGTTCGCAGCCGGCCGTCGAATACCCGCAGCGCCTCTGCGTCCAACGGACACGAAAAGACGCGCGGAGCTTCGATCTTGCCGTCGAAGTGCGAGGTATATTGGCGATCACCATTCGCATGATGGGCCGCGATCAGGAACGGCAGGCCGGAATCGAGCGCAGGCGCTTGCGGCAGGGCGAACGATTTCGAATGGGCAGCGGCCGGCCGAACGCCGTCTGCCGGAACGATCAGCGACAACGAGGCCGATCCCCGCGCAAGGTCAAGCGCACACGATACGAACGCCCAGACGCGCGGGCGCAGCTTGACGTCGAGGGCAAAGCGGGCTGGCGTCTTGCTCGCCTGGCCCAGCACCAGCACCAGATTTCCCTCGTCGTCGAGCTCGAGCGCATAGCCACGCGCCGAGCGCTCGCACCAATTTCCCATCACGGCCCTGGCATTATCCGCGATCCGCGTCGGATATACGTAGGCTCCGAAACACCAGTGCCCGCCGGTCGGGACCAGTGCACCGTCGTGGTCAATGACGGCGTTGGATCCCGGGCGGATCGGTTGATCGAGGCAGGCATGCTCACCGTCAATGGGGCTCGTCATCACCTCATATTTGAAGCCCGGGCCGTTGGTATCGACATCGCCGCAGCGCAGCCTGAGCACCTCGACCTTCACGCTCGGCCGCGTGCTGCTGAGCTGGAATCTGACGGCCTCGCCTGCCGGGACGCTGATGCGATCCGGATAGCCGAGATACTCGTTGGTCTTATAGATCACCGGAAACCTCCGCAGGCAGCGTCGTTCCCGTCATCTCTTGCCAGCGCAGCTTGAAGACATGCCACTCCGCTTCAACAAGAGATGTGAAGACGCGATCATCGACGAAAGGCATGGGATCGCCCCGACGCTTGGGGATGCGCGACAGCCGCCAGGCCTTGCCGGGCTCAAGCACGATCAGGACCAATCGCCCTTCCGGCTTGCCCCATCGCATCCGCGCCAGCAGCTTGCGCAGTTCCGGACTATGCACGCCGAGCGGACTTGCGCGGAACTCCTCCACGAGATCGAGCCTTCCGGGATCGATCACGTAGCGCAGCGCGCCGGGGTCACTGGTGTGATCCATGGTCGGTCCTCTCTTACAAGCGCGAAATGGCGGGAGAAGCTAATGCGGCTTAGCGGGTCAGCCAGGCCATCCACCGCTCACGCAGCTCGTTACGATGTTCGCCGATCCAGGCGAAATCGGGCTTGACCAGCTTTTCGTAGTTCTCCGGCGAGGTCGCGTAGAGATTGCGCTCCTCCGGCTTCAACAACTCGATGGCCGACTTGCTGGCCGTCGCATAGTTGACGGCGCGCATGAACGGCACATGCGCGTCGGAGCTCGCATAGAAGAAATCGAGATAGGCCATGGCGGCATTGAGATCAGGTGCGCCCTTGAGGACAGCCATGTAACCGGTGTCGCGAATCGCTTGGTCCCAGGACATGGCAACCGGTACGCCCTCCTTCACCACGGCGAGTGCGCGGCCTGAGTAGCTCATGGCCATGACGACCTCGCGGCTGCGCATGATCTGCTGCACCTGGTCGCCGGTCTTCCACCACACCGCGACATTGGGACGGATCTCGTCCAGCTTCTTGTAGGCGCGATTGATGTCCAGCGGGAAAAGCTGCTCCGGCTTGACGCCGTCGGCGAGGAGCGCGGCTACCGGCACCCACCAATCGCTGTCGCCGGTGTCGGGCAGCCCCCGCGGCCCGGGAAACTGCTTGACGTCCCAAAAATCCGCCCATGTCTTGGGCGCCTTGTTCTTGAACGTTTCGGTATTGTAGGTGATCAGCATGCCGCCGGTCGTCCGGGCGACGCCGTAGGGCTGACAGGCGTCGGAGACACCGAACTTCTGGACGCTGGGCAGTTTCGCACAGTCGATCTTCTGGAGCATGTCGGTGCGCCCGACGAGGTCGGGACCGGTTGCCGTGACGATGTCGAACTCCACCTTGCCGGTTCGCTGCATCGCCTTGGCGCGCGCCCACTGATCGGGGACCTCGATCGCGACCGGGACGATTTCGACATTCTTGGCCTTGTTGAAGGGATCGTAGAAATATTTCGCGAGGGTGTTGCCCATCAGGCCACCGGTCGTTGCAATCACCAATTGGTCTTCCAGTTTTTCAGCGGCAGCCGGCAGCGCTCCACAAAGAACCGAAGCAAGCACGACAGCTGCCGAGTTCCCCATCCAACCTGTTTTCAGCATCGACGATCTCCTCTCTGGCTTCTCACTGGCTCGCTACCGGGTGACGCTGCGGGATCTGAGGACATGGGCCCCCAGCAGAATCAAAATGGACAAGACGATCAGCAGTGTCGCGATCGCGGGAATCACCGGCGTCAGGTTCTGCTCGATGTCCTCGAACATTCGGCGCGGCAGCGTCTTCTGGCGCACACCGGACAGAAAGAACGACACCACCGGCTCGTCGAAGGAGATGATGAAGGCGAACAGCGCACTGCTGGCGAGACTCGGCAGAACGAGCGGCAGCGTGACCAGGCGAAAGGCTTGGAAGCGCGTCGCACCGCAGCTCATGGCCGCCGCCTCCAGATTGGGATCGACCTTTCCCAAGGCGGCGGCCATCGTGAAAACGACGAACGGCAAGGTGAGCACCGTATGCGCCAGCACGAAGCCCGGAATGGTGCCGGAGAGACCGATCGTCTGAAAGAACAGATAGAGGCCGACGGCGAGCGCGATATGCGGCACAATGATCGGCCCGATCAAAAGGATCTGGAAAGCGGTTACGAGTCGGCTGCGGCCGCGGATCATTGCATAGGTCGCGGCCGTGCCGATGACCGACGCGAAAAGAGCGGTCAGCAAGGCCACCTGTACGCTGAGCCAGGTGGCGGCGCGCCATTGCCTGCTGTCAAAATATTCGGAGTACCATTTCAGCGTGAAGCCGGACGGCGGAAATGCCAGATAATCGTTCTGGCTGAACGACATTGGAATGACGATGACCAACGGCACGATGATGAAGGCCAGCACGGCA
Organism: Bradyrhizobium sp. SZCCT0231; assembly: GCF_018130245.1. Taxonomy (GTDB): domain Bacteria; phylum Pseudomonadota; class Alphaproteobacteria; order Rhizobiales; family Xanthobacteraceae; genus Bradyrhizobium; species Bradyrhizobium japonicum_F. The sequence continues at coordinate 85,928 of NZ_JAFCKP010000010.1, read as the reverse complement.
TAGACATAGGCCCCCAGCGCAAGCGATCGGTCGGTCGGCGGTTTCACGAGGCATTCCCCATCAGCCGGTCGAAGCGAAGCGTCTTGCTGAAGATGATCGCCAGCAACGTGACGAATACGGTCAGCACCCCGACCAGCGCCGCAGCAAAGGGCCAATCGAGGACCTCACGGATCTGCTTCGAGACGAGCGTCGAGATCATCATCTCCTGCGGCGAGCCGAGCAACGCGGGCGTAATGAAAAAGCCGAGCGCCGTGAGGAATACGAGCAGCGAACCGGAAACGACGCCCGGCAGGCTCAGGGGGAGGATCACCTCCAGAAAGGTCCGCAGGCGCGTTGCGCCGAGCACGGCGGCCGCTCGTCCATAGTCGTTCGGAATGCTGCGCAATGCGCCATAGATCGGCAGGATCATGAATGGCAGAAGCACGTGGGTCATGGCGATGACCACGGCGCTCTGGGTATAGAGCAGCTTGAACGGCTCTGAAGTCAGACCGAGAGCCATCAACGCCGAATTGATCAGGCCGTTGCGCTGGAACAGGAAGGACCAGGCCGCGGTGCGGACCAGGACGCTCGACCAGAGCGGCAGGATGACGCAGACTGCGACAAGGGCGGCGACTGTCCCCTTGGCCCGGCTCATGTAATAGGCCACCGGGAAGCCGAGGACCACCGACAGGGCCGTCACCAGCGTGGCGATCCAGAGCGTTCGCATCAGGACGCGTGTGTGAACCGGATTTTCGACGACGCGCGCGTAGTTGTCCAAGCTCGGATGCGGCTCGAGGACGCTGATCACCAGGAGCTGCAGGATCGGATAGACGAAGACGAAGGCGATGATGGCGAAGAATGGCAGGAGCAGCAGCAGTGTCGACAGGCCGCTCAGCCGGCGGCCGTCGGAATGCCAGAACTGCGACCGCCCCGTCTTCATCATCGTCGCTTCCCTCGGTAGAGCAGCATCGCGTCCGCCGGAATGGTGAAGGACGCGACGTCGCCCGGGGCCAAGGAGCTGAGCTGCGAGGCGCCGGGGATGCGCGCGCGCATCTCGGTGCCGTCAGGCAGACGTCCGATCAGGAGCAGGGCTGCCCCGGCATAGACAATGTCGCTCAGAGTCACAGTGATGACATGCCCGGGGGAGCTGGCGCCGAGTTGCAGCCGCTCGGGCCTCACGGCCAGCACCGCTGTCTCGCCGGCTGCAGGGGGCTCGACCGCTGCTGTGGCTGGCAGGCGCCATGTTTCACCCCATGGCAACGCCACCGCGACGTCGTCGCCGACGCTTTCGTCCCGAACGTCGACGAAATTCATCTCGCCGATGAAGCCGGCAGTAAAGAGATTCGCGGGCCTTTCATAAAGCTGGCGCGCCGGCCCGATCTGCTGGATCTTGCCATCCCTCAGGACGGCGATCCGATCGGCCATGGTCAACGCCTCGCTCTGATCGTGGGTGACGAAGATGACGGTGATGCCAAGCTCGGCATGCAATCGCTTGATCTCGAGCTGCATGTCTTCGCGCAGATTCTTGTCGAGCGCACTCAGCGGCTCGTCCATCAGGAGGACGCGCGGCTGATAGACGATCGCACGCGCGAGCGCCACACGCTGCTGCTGACCGCCGGAAAGCTCATTCGGACGACGGTGGCCATAGCCCGCCAGACGCACGGTCGCGAGCGCGGCTTCGGCGCGCGCGTGACGTTCAGCCGTCCGGAGACCGCGCATCTTCAAGGGAAAGGCGACATTGTCGAGAATCGACATGTGCGGGAACAGCGTATAGTTCTGGAACACCATTCCGAGGTTGCGCCTGTTCGAGGGAACATAGGTCAGGTCTTCGGAATCGACGTGAATGGTGCCGCTGGTCGGGAATTCGAATCCTGCAACACTCATCAGGATCGTTGTCTTTCCGGAGCCGCTTGGTCCGAGCAGGGCGATAAACTCACCGGCAGCAATATCGATATCGACGCCATCGACGGCGGAGACGGCACCGAAGCGCTTCTCCAAGCGACTGATGCGGATCGATGCGCCCGACGCCGATTGCCTGGCCGATGCAATATTCACGGAGCCTCGCTTCCCTTCCGTCTGCCTTCGATGCGGGCGGCCCTTGCACCCGATCCAAAGCCGCCACCACCGACTTCGATATAATATTTGATATATCAGGCTATCGCGCGATGAACCGGGCAACAAGGGCCATCTGCGCATCAAGCATAGGCTTTCCGCCGACGACCTTTGCGCCCTGCGCAGCCGCCCTTGCAAGAAGCCGGGTCACTGCAGGATTGACGACAATGTCGCTGACGGTGGCGCCGGGACCGACACCTTCGATGTCCAGCGGAAACGGATCATCCGGTTTCATGCCGAGCGAGGTCGTGTTGACGATGAGATCGAATGCGCGCGCCTCCGCGCGGCCGGCGCTGACCTTCGTGGCGGGATAATGCGCCGCCACGGCAGCCGCAAGCGCGCGGGCTTTCTCGTTATCCCGGTTCATGATCGTGAGTTCGCGTGCGCCGGCCTCCGCCAGGCCGAATGCAGTGGCGCGTCCCGCGCCACCAGCACCGACCTGGAGCACCTTCCGATCGCGCACCGCAACGTCATGCTGCGCGAGGCTGGCGATAAATCCCCTCGCATCCAGATTGTCGCCAACGAGGCGCCCTTCCGCCGTCCGCTTCACGAAATTGACCGCGCCAATCAGCCGCGCCGTCGGCGTAATCTCATCCAGATGCTCGATCACGCACGTCTTGTGCGGGATCGTGACGCCGAAGCCGAAGACGTTGCGCATGAGCCTGATGCTTGCGACGACCCGGCCGAGATCGCCGGGCAGGACATGGATCGGCGACACCGCCAGATCGTCGCCGATCGATCCGAAATAGGCATTCATGACCGCACTCGCCCGCACATGATCGACCGGGTCGGCGAGCACAAACATGATCTTGGTCTTCCCGGTGATCTCCATGGAGCTGTCCTTCTCAGGCCGGCAGGGCAGCGCGGCCGTAACTGCCATAGCGCTCGACCACCCGCGCCATTTCGTCGTCGGCAAGGATCGCGGGTGCGCCGGCCTGACAGGCGAGCAGATACTGCCGGGCTAGGATTTCGAGCCTCACGGTGAGGTCGAAGGCCGCCTGCAGCCCTTTGCCGACGGCAATCATCCCGTGGTTCGCGAGCAGGCAGGCCTTGCGCTGTTTCAGCGCCGCGACGGCGCCATCGGCGAGAGCCCTGGTGCCGAATGTGGCGTAGGGTGCACAAGGCACATCGTTTCCACCAAAACTGGCGACCATGTAGTGGAATGCTGGAATTGGCTTTGCCAGGCAGGACAGCGCGACGCAGCAGTCGGCATGGGTGTGCACCACCGCGTTCACATGCGGATAGGCGTTGAGGATCGCCAGATGCATGTGCCATTCGCTGGAGGGCAAGCCGCCTCGAACCACTGTTCCGTCGCGCTTCAAATGGACGAGACCGTCGATGGTCGTGTTGCCGCTATTGCCGCCGGTCGGCGTGATGAGAATGTCTTCTCCGATGCGAGCGCTGACATTTCCGCTGCTGCCGTGGTTGAAGCCCTTGGCTTCCAGGCGCGCTACGGTCTCCAGCATGGATTGCCTAAGTTCGCGTTCGTTCAATTGACTCCCTCCGGATTCAACATTGCTTCGAGCGTCGTCGCGAACAGGTCGACAGGGCCCAGCTTGCCGGACTTCAGACAAATGGCCACCGGATCCTCGTCTTCGGTCACCGCAGTGCCGATGCCGGGTCCGCCATAGGGACCGACCCGCAAACCTCGAATGCCGAGGTTCTCGACGATCGCACCGGACGTCTCGCCACCGGCCACGACGAAGCGCCGCACGCCGATGCTGCGAAGAGAGACGGCGAGCCGACCAAGAATGGTTTCGGCGAGTTGCGCCGCGCCTTCACGGCCATATCGCTCCTGAGCCATCTTGACGGCCTCGGGCGCGTCCGAAGTGGCGAAGCCGACGGGACCATTCCGCAGCCGCGGCCGCGCCCAATCGAGCGCGTCGCCGACCGTCGCCGCCACATCTTCAGCATGCAGGAGATTGATGCGAAGCACTGGATGAATCTTCTCGAATTCAGCGACTTGCTCCAACGTCCGCTCGGCGCAACTCCCGGCGAGAACGACGCCGCCGCCGCCAACCGCGCGCAAGCCGGGTGGTCTGCTGGCCGTGGGGATGAGCCCCCGCGCCCTCCAGATTTCCGGATAGTGCTGTACGATCGTCGCATTGCCCGTCATCAGCTTCCAATCGCAGGTGAGCGTGGCAAGCGTATCGAGATCCCGATCGTAGATCGTGTCCGCAATGAAGTAGCGGATCCCCCGAGCCGCCGCTTCCGCGATCGCGCGACCGGCCGAGTCCGCGCCTGCATTGATCTGCGAATGCGCCAGAAGGCCGACCCTGGCCCGCGTTTGACGCTGCAGTACCCGGACCAGATCGGGATCAGTCATCGGTGTCAGCGGATCATTGCGTTTCGGCGAGTCCGAGATCAGCTCGGTGCCGAGAAACAGATGACCGTTATAGACGGTCCTTCGAAGGGCAGGAGAAGCCGGGCAAAAGGCGGTGTATTCGGCGCCGGTCAGCTGCATCAGCAGGTCGGAGACCGGGCCGATATTCCCCCGGTCGGTGGAATCGAACGTCGCACAATATTTGAAGAAGATTTGCCTCGCGCCCCGCGCAAGCAGCGCCCGTGCCGCCTTCGCCGTCATGCTGACGGCTTCGCTTGCGGGGATCACCCGCGTCTTCTGCGCGATCACGATTGCCGGCACATCGCCGCAGCTGCCGACGAGATCGGGGTCGGTGACAAATCCGCATTCGATCCCGGCAGCGACCAGCATCGCGGCCGTTTCCATGCCGCCCGTCAGATCGTCCGCCACCACTCCAAAGATGGGCTTCGTCATGCGTCCCGCAGATCTCGTGCAAATACTCGCGAACTCCGATACATGATATATCAAATATTTGCAATACCGCCCGCCAACTTTCGGGGTCTCCGAAGCCTGCGTGGAGGTCCGCCACATCTGAATCCCGCATAGCGAATAGATCGGGACGGGCCACAGCCAACGGGTCGAATCCCGCGCGAAATGAGTTGGGTTTGATCGCGCCGACCGTCGGATGCGTCGCCATGGGCGACGAGAACATGCCGCCTATGCAGCCAGACTGCAAAGTATCAGGCGCAAGCGTGCGGCTTCGATCGTGGTCTTGGCATCGGCCAGGGCGTATCCGACCGCCTGATGCTCGATGATCGGGTGAACGCCGCCGCGTTTTTCGGTCCGGGCAAAATGCAGCGCGAACTCGAAGGCCGCGCGCATCAACGCCACGCCGAAGATGCCGACGAGCGCCGCGGTCCCCGTGAAGGCGGCCGCTGTCAGGGCGAGCCCCGCCCCTTCCTGGCCCAGCAGATTGTGGTGCGGTGCCACGACATTCTGCAAGCCGAACTGCGGCACGAGATGCCTGCGATGGCCGATCGTGTCGATGGCGCGCTCGAACACAAGGCCCTTGACCGGTCCCTCGACAGCAATGGTCGAGATCGCTTCACCAGGGGGTGCTGCGGAGTCGGTTCGGCACACGACGCACAGGACGTCGGCGCCCTCGCGATTCCAGTCCGTGGCTGAGGATACCCATCGAATTTCTCTCACCGACAAGACAATCGCTCAATTACCTACTCCGAAGGAAGGCTATTGCAGCCGTCGATTTGGATGCACTGGCGTTACAGAGCCGTTTCACGCAAGACCCTTTCCCGGCGCTGAGGCGGAACCGCCGACGACGGAATGGAACGACGGGCGCCCTTCCGGACTGAAGAGCGGTGGAACGCGAAATGGCAAATCACGCTATCGAGACTCTCATCCACGTCGCGAATGCGGCGGCCGTGAAGGGCCACCCACTTCTCAATCCGGCGCACACCCGAACGTCCCAGGCCCGGCTGCCCAAGTAGTTCGGCCTTGGTGTGTAGCGACGCTATTTCGAGGAGATAGTCCATCCGCGTCGATGGCTCTCTGCTAACGAGCGCCGCATGTGAACTCCGAACCAATATGGTTGCAATGCGCTCCGGCAAATGGCCGACGCTTTGCTTGAGAGCGACGTCTTTCCTCACGGTCCGCTTCACCTCGAACCTGCCAACATGTCAAAACTGTTCTAAGAACAGCTCTATCAGAGCCGCACAGTCTTGTCGTAAAAATACACGCTTTGGTTGATATACATTAGACAGGTTCTAGGTCGGGTGATCTGCAAACCGACGTTGACACACAGTCCAGATTGACTCCACCGTTGATCATGAATGAGCAGAAACGGTGCAGAAAATGCCCGGATACGGATTCTTTGCGAGCTCGCGATCGTTTGAACTGGTGAGCAGGACCCTTGCTTGGTCGATCGCCGTCAAGTGCAAGGCCCCGCATTATCGGTTGCGCGTGCGACACCTGCCCGGTCGGTGCAGTCGCGAGGCAACCGAATTCCGCGATCCGGAAGAAGTTCTCCTGTGGGTCGGCGCAACGCCTAACGCTCGGAGCAACACATTCCACGACGATCAGACACTCAATGTCGAACAAGCCGCAATGCTGCTCGACGCCGAAGAATCCAATCGTCTTGTGCGTTTTCTCCATGTGGAAGATCGACTGAGCTATCTTGCTGCACATGCTGGCGCGCGACTCCTGCTGGGAGCCATCACGGGGCGGCCGGTCGACGCGTTGCAATTTGAACGATCCGCGTTAGGCAAACCCGTGCTCATTGACGCACCGCCAGGCCTCGACTTCAGCCTGAGCCACGCGAGAGGCGCGGTCGCCGTCGCAGCGGCGTACATGCCGATCGGGGTGGATATCGAGCCCTTGCGGCCAATTGCCGATATAGACGAGATGAGTGAAATCGCCCTGGCGTCAGAAGAGCGTCGGGTGCTGGCGAAAACTGCCGTTGCTCTGCAGTCCCACCTCTTTCTTCGCTACTGGACGATCAAGGAGGCCGTCCTCAAGGCAGCCGGGGTCGGTTTCACGATTCCGCCGAATACATTGATCGTCGATGCAGGCCCGTCTGCTGCCGTGCTCTCCGTGCCAGCCGCACTAGGATCCGCGGCGCAATGGCACGTGATCGCCTCGGCGAACTGAAATCCCAAAGCACGGCACATCGCTCGCAGGCCAACCCAAACATCAGGTTCTGCTTCTCCAGCGCATCCCAAGAGCGAGCAACAGCATAGCCAGAAGAGACAGTCCTGCTCCAATCAGAAACGGCATCTTTGAGCCGAGATGCTGCCAGGCCCAGCCCGCGGCGGTGTTGCCAATCAGCACTACAATGCCCGTCACCAGATTGAACGTGCCAAAGGCACTGCCTTTCAGCGCATCCGGCGAGGCTGTCGCAATCATCGTACCCAAAAGCCCCTGCGAAAAGCCCATATGCAGGCCCCAAAGAACCGTACCGAGGACGTAGATCCAGACCGTCGCGGCGGACGAGAGAGTAACATGCGCGGCAATCAGGAAGGCGAGACTCCAGAGCAGAAGTCCATTGCTCCCGATACGGTCAGAGAGCCTTCCGACCGGATACGCCGAAAGCCCATAGATTGCATGCATGATCACCATCGAGAGCGGCACCCATGTCGGCGAGAAGCCCGCCTCCAGCGCCTTCAGCAGCACAAACGCCTCGCTGAACCGCGCGAGCATGATGATCGCGGCTAAACCGATGACTCTCCAGACAGCCGGGTTAAGGCGGAAGGCCTGCGACAACTGGAAGTCGGAGCGTTTCGTGGCGCGATTGCCGGCCGGCTCCCGAACGCCGAGGATGAGCACCACCATGGCAAGCGCTGCCGGAATAGCCGCCAACCAGAACACCGCCACGATGTCTCCAGCCGTGACGATCATCACCAGCACCGCGACCAATGGTCCCAGAAAGCCGCCCACCGTGTCGAGCGACTTCCGGAGCCCGAAGCTTGCTCCCCTGATCTCGGGCGGCGTCACCGCAGCGACAATCGCATCGCGCGGCGTGCCGCGGATCCCCTTCCCCACCCGGTCCATGGCCTTCGCGAGTACGATCTGATCGACGGTCGCCGCCAGAGGAAAAATCAGACGCGATAGAGCACCGAGTCCGTACCCGAGAACAGCAAGCGGCTTGCTGTGCCGGGTCCAGTCGGCGAGTGCGCCAGAAACGAACTTGGTCGCGGTGGCGATCGCCACGGACAGCCCCTCGATGAATCCGATTGCCAAAGCCGAGGCACCAAGACCGCCCGCAAGGTAGAGGGGCAGCAAAGTCTGGATCATCTCGGAGGACACGTCCATCAGTAGGCTGACGAAGCCCAGCATCCAAACGGTCGCTGGAATGTTTGGACGGTTGGTAACGACCGACGCGCTCATGTGTCAATTTCCGGAGATGTGCTCGCGGCAACTCTTTTGCTTCTTGCCCTTTGATTGGAAGAGCCGAGCCTAGGCGATGAGCTCCCGGCGCGAAATGGTCGAAAGCAGGGACTCAGCGATCTCCTGCGAGCGCGTGGCAAGGACCGAAAGCAGCGTGTCGCTCAAGCCATGCGAGGCTTCCGAATATCCCTGGAGATGAATTTGCGGTCGGAAGGCTGGGCTGGTGACGAGCCTGTAATTGCGATCCAGTGCGGCATCGCGAATGTAGCGGCGGATCGGTTCGAGAAACGCGTGCGGCGCTTCCCTGTCGTATCCGGTCGCCAAGACGACGGCATCGTAGGCAGACTGGCGGTGTCCGCTTCCGAACTTGTCGATCAGGCCGATTTCGATACCGTCCGGTCCCGCGTCCACATTCGTAATCTCGCTGCGCGGACGCAACACGATCCTTTCGTCGCCGCCGACACGCTGCTGGTAGAGCAGCCGGTACAATTGGTCCAGCAGGTCGGAATCGACCACGGCATAGTTCGTATTCCGGAAGTTGCGGACGATCGCGTCCCGCCGCTCGCTAGGCTGCGCGTAGACAAAGTCGGTATAGTCCGGATTGAAGATCTCGTTGACGAAGGGGCTGCTGTCGGATGGCTTCAGGGCATGGCCGCGAAAGATCAGATCGATGTGCGCCTCTGAACATCTGCCGTGGAGATCGACCGTCACCTCGGTCGCGCTCTGTCCGCCGCCGATGACGGCCACGCGCACGGCCCGACCGCGCGGGACGATTTGCTCGATGAGGTCGAGATAGCGGCTGGAATGCAGCAGCCTGCGATCATCAGCCGCCTTGGCAAACACCTGAGGGACATAAGGCTGGCCTCCCACCGCGACAACGAGATTTCGTGCGAGGCGCACAGTCTCTCCGCCGGCGAGCGATCGTGAATGCACCCGCAACGACGTCACCGTCTGCCCGGCGGCCACCGGCTCGATCGCGACGATGGTTTCACCGTAAGCGGCCTGCGACTGGAAATGGCTCGCCACCCACTGGAGGTAATCATTGAACTCGACACGGCTCGGATGGAACGTCCGGCAGTTGATGAAGTCCAGCAAGCGGCCGCGCTTGTGCAGATAGTTCACGAAGGTGAATGGACTGGTCGGATCGCGCAAGGAGACCAGATCCTTGAGAAACGATATCTGCATGTCGCTGCCCGGAAGCAGCATGCCGCCGTGCCAGGTGAAGTGCGGCTGCTTCTCAACGAACAACGGCGCGCATTTCAGGCGCGATCGCTTCGCGCATTCGTCCAATGCGATGGCAAGCGCGAGGTTGGAGGGCCCGAATCCGACGCCGATGACGTCGTGCTCGATCGCAAGTTGATGAGACATGAAGCTGCGCTCCGCTCGCGCTCTAGGATGGGACCGCCGGGCCGGCGGCTGCCGGAAGCCAGAGCCGATCGCCGAAGAAGCGCTCGCGCAACAGCATGACCAGGGTCGCGCGCTTATGGGGAAAGTCGAAATTCTTGATCTTCGCAAACCCCGAGCGATCGAGATTGCGAATCTGCTGGGAGTGCGCCGCCGCCGGCTCCCCAACGATCCGCTGCGTACGGCAATCGTCGAGGAACATGTAGTGCATCAGCGAGGGCAGCCACGCGCTGACGTAACGACCGCCGCGAAAAGCGTCCTCGCCCACGACCACGTGCCATCCCCGGTCATAGTCGTCGGCGTCGTAGAACGGCGCGATGCGATTTTCCTTGGCCCAATAGAGCTCGAAATAGCCGAACGGCTCCTCGCCGAAGCAGCCTATCAACGGCAGCATATGAGGATCGGCCAGGATGCCGGCCAGATATCGCCGATGCTTGTCGAGACCGCCCGCCTCGTTCCAGAATGCATCGACGCGAGGGTCGTTCATCCAGCGGTGCAACAAATGGAGATCATTCTCGAGATCGGCCACGCGAAACGAGATGACTTCCGACAGCCAGGGAATGAACCGGCCATACACCTTGCCCGCCGGTTTTGCGGCGCGCCGCGGATGGCGCTTGCCGTCCGTCATGACGTGGAGTTGCGGCCATGGCGGTCGCCCGGGGTTCACCAGCCAATTGTCGGGCCGCTGCATGACCAGTTCGGGCAGCAGCACCAGTTGGCCCTCGGACATGGTGGCGAGGCCACCCTCCATCAGCTGCCGTGCAAGCGATGCTTCACCCGCGAAATCCAGAACGAGCCGATCAGTCCTCGGCCGCCAGCCAAGCAACGCCTCGGCCGACGCCGATACGGCACGTGTCGCAAGCTCACGGTCGCCCGATACGTTCAGGACCTGGAGGTAATCGCCCCGCTCCCGAACACGCAGTTCCAATGCCGTCACGTCGTCGGCAACGACCCGGAGGCAATCGCCCTCCTGGTAAACGGTCAGAGCGGAATATGGGCCGACCGGAAACGCACGAGGTCCGGTCCCGGAATCCGAAGCCTTGTTCATCCGGCCCTCGCATCTCGATCATCGCTGACGCGTGGTGTAGATCACTCGCCTACAGGCTGACAAGGAATGCGCGCACACGCAGATTAGATTCTCTACAAATCTGACGGCCTGTCGCAAAACGGGATCGCACGCTGTCGTTTGCGTGCGACAAATAGCACCAGCGGCTCGCTACAATGTGTCTAAAGCGGTGCATCGGTCGGAACTGCGGAAGCCCCAGCGACGTTGCTGGCCTTTGCCTCGCTTGCGACGATCTTGCCGTCGCGCAGCCGCACCAGATGATCCGCAATCCCGAAATAGCGATCATCGTGTGAAATCACGATGATGGTCTTTCCGAGACGCTTCAGATCGGGCAGCAGCTCCGTATAGAAGATGTGCCGGAACGCCGGATCCTGATCCGCGGCCCATTCGTCGAACACGAGAACGGGTCTTTCCTCGAGCCATGCATTCATCAGGGCCAATCGCTTGCGCTGTCCAGTCGACAGGTCCGTCGTCGTGAACACGCCGTTCTCGACGGAGACCTTGTGCGCAACCTCCAACCGCTGGAGGTAGCGCTCCGCGACATCAGGAACCACGCCTTCTCCACGAATGAGATCCTCAAACAGATAATAGTCGGAGAAGATGGTCGTGAAGAGCTGGCGGTAATCGTCGCGTGTCTCCGTCAGGACCGGCGAACCGTCGCGCAGGACGGCGCCGCCATGCGGAGCATAAAGGCCCAGCAACAACTTGATCAGGGTCGTCTTTCCGCTGCCGTTCTGCCCCACGATGAAGACGATGTCGCCGTGCCGAACGAGCAGATCAACCGGCCCGAGGACAAAGGGATCGCTGCCCGGCACGGCGCGAAATGCATAGGTTACGCCGCGGAGCTCGATGGATTCGATGGCGGTCTTGCCGGGTGCAGCGGGCGCACTGGTCAGCAGTTCGTGCTCGGGGCTCGAGAACTGCTCCGAGAGTTCCGCAATGCGGCGCATCGCGACCTGGGCGCGGCCAAGCGCCGGCAGGATACCGATGACCTGGTCGATGGGGCCGCGCATATAGAGCAACACCAGTACAAAGCCACTGGACACCGCGGCAGGGCTGTCGGGCCACAGGAACGGACGCAAGGTCAGCGCCACGCCGATCACGACAAAGAACAGCATCGTGCCGAACGCCCGCGCCGTCACGAACAGATTGATCGATCTGATCTGCACCGAGCTGATCCGGTCGACGGTCTGCTGGAGCTGCTCGACATAGACGCGCCGACGGCGCACGCGATTGAGGCGCAGCTCCTTGGCACCTTCGGCGATCGCGCGATACTGCTTGTGCAGCTGGTCTTCGGACTCTCGCGCGGCGCTGAAGCCGCGAACGCCGCGCGTCCTCGCATATCCATGCGCCAGCGATCCCAGCACGATGACGGCTCCCGTGATCAGGAAGAGTGGCCAAGACAGCACCGCCAGGTAAACCATGCAGCCGAGCGCGATCACGAGTGACACGAAAAAGGACGAAAAGAAGAATGCGAAATCGCTGATCGTGTCGACGTCCTGCGTGAGAACCGGGATCAGGCGATGCGTCCGGTAGATTTCGAGCTGATCGATCGGCGCGGCCAGGATTTTGGCGGCGAGCGACTTGCGAAGCTCGGCGATGATCCGCTGTCCGACATAATTGGCGCTGATGTCAGCGCCAATGGAACCGATCAGGATCAGAAGGCACAGGCCAGCGAAGGCGAAAAACAGCGTTACCACGTCGGCCTGCGTGGCATAAAGCCCGTGATTCACGACCGCGAGCAACGCCGCGACGCTGGCGCCGCCGACCACTCCCAGAACGCTGCCGCCGAGCACGAGCGGCCAGTAAGGCCGCAGGAGCTGCAGGATCTGCGTCGTCAGGCCGCTTCGTGAGTTCATGATGAGAGCCGCGCTGGAGGAGACCTGAAGCGAACCTATATGGACGGACAAGCCGTGCCGAAGTGATGCGAATACATGATGGCGGCGCCGCAACTCCAGCGCTTATTTTCGCTGCTCTTTCGATGGATTCTAATTTGGGATCGGCAATGCCTCTAATATGATGCGGGTAGTATCGCTTTTGCATCGCAGCCGGCGAGCGAGCAGGATTTATGATCCAGAGCCGTGCCAGGCCGCGACATCCGGACATCGAAGCGCTTGCAGCGCCGGCATCGGACAGGGCCGGTGGAGAATGACTTTGGACTTGCTGATCTCCGAAACCCGCATCGCGCTTCCCGACGCCGCCGGCCTCGCCGCGCGGATGATCGATCATCTGGCCGAGCATGACATCGCCTTCGAGGACCGGGACGGTCTCATGGTGGCGAAACTGCCGTTCGGCACCAGTTCCCTCGCCGTCGAGGCCGAAGCGCTCAAGATCCGCGTCGAGGCCAACGACAAGGGCAATCTGGAAATGCTGCGCTCGGTCGTCGCCTCGCATGTGATCGAGTTCGCGGGCGACATGGCCCCGACCATCGTTTGGTCCGGTCATGAATCCGACGGCGGCATGCTGGCCAACTTCCGCGAGGTGCGGCTGAAGGCCGCGATCACCCTGACGCCGCACATGCGGCGGCTGACCTTCACCGGCGACGATATCGCCCGTTTCGTGAACGACGACGACCTGCACGTGCGGCTGTACTTCCCACCCGAAGGCATCGCCCAACCCGAATGGCCGTGGCCCGCCTCGGACGGACGTATCCTGTGGCCGGAGCCCGACCGCAGACCCGTCACCCGCTATTACACGATCCGCCGCATCGACCTGCAGACCCGCGAAATCGATATCGATTTCGTGGTCCATGATCACGCCGGACCGGGTTCGGCATTCGCAGTGAACGCGAAGGCCGGCGCCATCTGCGGCATGGCCGGCCCGCTCGGCCGCGGCATTCGTCCGGCACGCTGGTTGCTGCTGGCGGGCGACGAAACCGCCCTGCCCGCCATCGCACGAATTCTCGAGACGCTACCGGCGACGGCAACGGGCGAGGCCTTCATCGAGGTTGCCGATCGGTGCGAGGAGGTTCCGCTGGTCGCGCCGAGCGGTGTGGCGATCCGCTGGCTGCATCGCGCGGGCCGTCCGGCCGGGACGACGCAGCTCCTGGTCGATGCCGTCAAGGCGATGCGATGGCCCGACCATCGGGAGGTCTTCGCCTGGGTCGCGTGTGAGGCGCAGGCGCTGAAGGCCCTGCGAAACCATTTGCGCGACGAGCGAAAGCTCTCCCGCGATCAGCATCTGGCCGTCGCCTATTGGAGCCTGCGGCAACCATGACGTTCCAACACGCGCAGACGGGCGAAGGGACGCTCGCCTTGCCAACCAGCATCACGCAGGCCTCGCCCGACGTGCCCGCCTCCTTGTTCGAGCTCGACCAGGTCGGCTTCACGGTGGCGGGACGCGCGCTACTCGAGCCGCTAACCTTGTCCCTTCCCGCGCGCAGCGTCGTCGGGCTGATCGGGCATAACGGCTCCGGCAAATCGACCTTGCTGAAATTATTGTCGCGCCAGCAGCCAAGCTCGTCGGGAACGATTCGTTTCGAGGGCCGCGCGCTACGGGCGTGGAGCGATCGCGACTATGCCCGCAAGGTCGCCTACCTGCCGCAGCAGACACCACCCGCCGCCGGCATGCTGGTCAAGGAGTTGGTCGCACTCGGCCGCTATCCCTGGCACGGTGCGCTCGGACGGTTCGGCGACATCGACCGCGATAAGGTCGCAAACGCCATGGCGTTGACCCATATCGAGCCGTTCGCGGACCGCCTAGTCGATACGTTGTCCGGCGGCGAGCGCCAACGGGTCTGGATCGCCATGCTGGTTGCGCAAGATGCCGAGTGCCTGCTGCTCGACGAGCCGACCTCGGCGCTGGACATCGCTCATCAGATCGAGGTGCTCTCGCTGGTCAAGCAGCTTGCCCGCGAGCGCAACCTCGGCGTAGTCGTCGTGCTCCACGACGTCAACATGGCCGCCCGTTTCTGCGACGAGATCATCGCGCTGCATTCCGGGAAGCTGATCGCCCGCGGCACGCCGGACAAGATCATGACGCCTGTCGAGCTCGAAATCATCTACGGCATCCCCATGGGCGTGATGCCGTCGCCGGATCACGGTCATCTCATCAGCTTCGCGCGGTGAGCGACGTCAGCCGCGCTGCGGCCGCAACAGCCAGATGAGATAAGGCCCGGCAAGCATCATGGCGAAGATGCCGGCGGGCATCTGGAACGGAAAGATCACCATACGTCCGGCCCAATCCGCCGTGACCATCAGGATCGCCCCGATCAAGGCGGCCAGCGCCGCCTGATGCAGCGCGCGATGCGCCCCCATCATCCGTGCCATATGCGGCGCGATGAAGCCGACCAGGCTCAGAAGACCAACCATCAGCGTGGCCGTGGCCGTCAGCAACGCCGTCAGCAGCATGATGATGACGCGGCTCCGCGCCAGTGAGATGCCGATCGAACGCGAGGTCGCAGGTCCCAGCGGCAGGATATCGAGCCAACGGGACAGCATCGGCACCATGATCAGCAGAACGAGCGCCGCGGCGGCGAGGATTGCGGCCTCGGTCGGACCGATCTGATAGAGCGACCCTGTCAGCAGCGACAGCAGCGTGCCGATGCGGGGATCACCGGTCGCCAGCGCCATCGCGATGATCGCACCGAATGCCGCGCTCATGGCGACGCCGGCCAGCAGCACGCGCTCCGGACTGAACTCGGACCGCCGGCTGAACAGCAGCACCAGCGCCAGCACGATAAAGGCGCCAATTCCGGCCGCCGCAATCTGTGCCAGCCGCGTGTGAGCAGGAAAGAGGTAAAGCAGAACGATCACGCCCATCGCGGCGCCATAGCTGATGCCCATGACCTCCGGCGCAGCCATCGGATTTCCGGTCATCCGTTGCAACAGCGTGCCGGCGACCGCCAGCGTGGCGCCTGCTGCCAGCGCCGACACCACGCGCGGCCAGCGCCACGGCCAGAATTCCTGCAGCCCGGACAGACCGCTCCAGCGCCAGCCGTCGGAGCCGACGCCGAGGGCGAGTGCAATCCAGACGGCGAGGAGCAGCAAGACGAGAGCGAACAGGATCACGCGCCAGGGGTGATCGAGACGTGGCGGAACGGATGGTGTGAGGTTTACCATCGGCATGGCAGCCCGCAGCCGTGGGAGCAACAGCAGCAACATCGGCGCACCGATCAGGGCTGTCACTGCGCCGGCCGGCATTTCGCGATAACCGGGCGGGACCAACAACACGAGCTGGTCCGTCAGCCACAGCAGCAGAGCGCCGCAAAGAGGTGCCCAGATCAGCCGGTCGCGGAAGCGGCGCGCACCCGAGAGCATGACGATCGCCGGCGCGGACAAACCGACAAATCCCATGACGCCGACCACGCTGACGACCGACGCGCTGAGCGCGATCGCGATGACGAGCGCGAAGACCCGGGCCCTCGTCAATCCGAGGCCCAAATTGCGCGCGGTCTCGTCGTCGAACCCGAGCAAGGTCAGCGGACGAACCATCGCCGCGATCAGGACGATCGAAATCAGCAGCCGCGGCGCCAGGAAGGTGACGTTGCTCCAGTCCTGCTGATTGAGAAAGCCGGCGCCCCAGATGAACAGACCAATCAGATATTCGTGGTTCAGCAGCACCAACGCCTGAGTTGTCACCGCGCAGTAGTAGCTGACGATCAATCCGGCGAGCACCAGGACGACGGGCGATAACGCGCGCTTCCATGTCAGCCCGAACACGCAAAGGAACGCGGCGAAGCCGCCGAACAGCGCAATCCACTCGCGGCCGAAGGCCAGCAGCGACGGCGCCCACAGGGTCGTCACGGCCAGCGCGAGATAGGCGCCGTTCAAGACGCCAATGGTGCTCGGCTCCGCAAGCGGATTGCGCAACACCTGCTGAGACACAGTGCCGGCAAGGCCGAGGGCGGCGCCGGCCAGCAGCGCCACCGCAATGCGCGGAAACACGGTGTAATGCACCAGCATCTGCTGCGGATCAGTGACCTCCGGCTGCCACAACACCGGCAACCATGCGCTGGCGGGGAGATATCCGGACAGATTGCGCCAGGTGAGCGCAGCCGCGGCCGCCACCAGCAACCCGATCAGCACCGCCGGGTGCATGTCGAAGCCGGACCGGGCCGGCAGCGCCTCAACCTTGCTCATGGCTTTCCCGCGGCAGACGTTCGGCGAGAAGGCGGGCGAAACGTTCGGCCGCCGGCACGCCGCCATAGAAGAACTGATTGTCCAGAATCGTCAGCCGGTGCGATCGAAGCGACGGCAGGGTCCGGAGCACCGGGCTTGCCTTCAGCAAGGCCTCGACGTCGGCGACCCGCGAGGTCATCAGCACCAGCCGCGCGTCCGGAACCGCAGCGAGCACTTCGAGCCCAACACTGGTATAGCCCCATGGGCCGCTCTGTCCGGTCCAGGCATTCCTCAATCCGCACTGATCGAGCACCTCCTGATAGAGGCTGTTCGGACCGAACACGAGCGCGCGGTTGCGCGCGATCTCGCTGACGAGATAAAGCGGCTTGCCGCCGCGGTCGCGGAGCCGCTCACGGTAGCCGGCCATGGCGACATCGAAGCGGGCGAAATAGGCTTCGCACGCCGACTGCACCCCGAGGCGCTTGGCAAGCTCCATCGTCGAGCGGCGTGCCGTGTCGAGAGGATGCCGGCCGGGTCTGAAGATCGTGAACATTTCGACCGGCGCGATCAGCTTGAGCCGAGGTACGGCGGCCGCGATGCTGGGATCGATGACGATGATATCGGGCGCGAAGCTCTGTAGCAGCTCGAGATTTGGCTCCGACCGCAGACCGATCTCCTGCACGCCGGATGGGACAGCCGGCTCGACGACGAGCCGGCCATAGCGCTCGATCTCCGGAATCACCAACGGCACGACGCCGAGCGCCAATATCGTCTGAGCGCAGGCCCAGCCGAGCGCGGCGACGCGGGGCCCAGATCGCGATCCACCGGTTTGGGCAAATGCCATCGGCCATGTACCCGCAAGCGCCGTGCCGCCGATCGCCGCGCCGAGGAGCGCGCGGCGGGATAGCCTGTGGTCTGGGACGAACGCGCTCATGGGATTCGGTTCGGGAGGCCCTTGCAGAGAGGCCGCGGGACAATGATGGTCATGACATACCCTCGTTCACGCCGCATTTCCATATCAGGCCGCCTTTTCGCCAGCGGCAAGAAAGGCCCTGGCCAGCGCCTGCCCGATCGCTGCCCTCGCCTGCAGGGCATCGGTCACGACATTCCCCATGCGCAGAAATTCATGGATCATGCCGGGATAGACCTGCAGATCGACGGGAACGCCGGCGGCCACTAACCGTGCCGCATAATCGCGCCCCTCATCCACCAGGGGATCGAACTCGGCTAGGACGATGATGGCGGGAGTCAAGCCCGACAAATCATCCGCGACAAGCGGTGCAAAGCGCCAATCGTCACGATCTGACTCGTTACGGAGATATTGCCGGAAGAACCAATCGACAGTGCTGTGCTCCAGGAGATGACCGGTACCGTATCGTTCATAGGACGCGGAGGTCTGCCGCGAGCTGAGGCCTGGATAGGCGAGAACCTGAAGCACAGGCTGCGGAAGGCTCGCGTTCGTCCTCGCTTCGATCGCGAGAGCGGCGGCGAGCGTCCCGCCGGCGCTGTCGCCGCCGACGGCAACGCGGCACGGATCGAGCCCAATCGCGCGGCCCTCGCGGCCGATCCAGGCCAGCGCATCGACCGCGTCCTCGAAGGCCGTCGGAAACTTGTGCTCCGGTGCGAGCCTGTAGCCGACCGACAGCACGGCCGCACCACAATCCTCGGCAAGACCGCGGCACAACGGCTGGTGCGAGTCGAGGCTGCCGACGACGAAGCCGCCGCCGTGCATGTAGAGAAGAACCGGAAGAGAATTGCGATCGCTGGGCGCCACGCTCGCATAGAGCCGCGCCTCGATCATCGCGCCATCCCGCGTCGGCAGCGCGAGACGTCGCTCGTAGGCAAGCGCCGGCGGATCGACGTCGAGCAGCGGCGAGGACGCATCGAAATCGGCCCGCGCTTGCGCGGCAGTTAATTGCGGAAACGGAATGCGTGCGCCGCTTTCGGTGCCGGCCTGCACCATCTCGAGCAATGCTGCGATGTCTGGATCAAGACTCAAAGGTTCACTCCGCCGGTTCCGGAACCGTATCCTGCGCGATCATCGACGCCGCTTCCGGCATGAGCAGACCGCAGATCTCATTGAGCAGGCCGGCATCCTTCAGGATCCTGAAATGGTTGTCGCCGACGAGGCCGCGATCGACCGCTTTCGGCAACTGCGTCTCCAGCCGATCGCGCTGCGCCAGACGAACCGACGTCCACCAGCAGAGCGGCGCAGCTTCCAGGCCCCGCGGCAGCGCGGTATGCTGCGCCAGCCTGTTGAGATGCCGTCCGACTGCGAAGGCGGCGGACAGATCGTCCGCGCCGAGCGAGGCGTCGTCCGCACTCACGCTCCTGCCCTGCTCCACAACGGAGGCGACCAGATCGCGGATGCTCTGCGGCGTCTCGGGCAGGTCCGCGCGTTTCGCTGCGTCGACCTGCGCCTTGATGCGAGAGGCCGTAGCGCTAGGAAGAACGGCCGACAGCAATCCGGCGAGATCATCGGCCCAGTAGGCGATCGCCTCCTGCCGGCCCGATCCGTCAGGCTGCCGCGGCACGAAGCTGTCGACCATGACGAGACGATCGACGCGCTCACCGGCGCGTTCGAGCTCAGCCGCGACGAGACTGACCAAAAACCCTCCCAGCGACCAACCGACCAGGCTGTAGGGACCGCGCGGCTGCATCCGCCTGATCTCGGCCGCATAGTCCACGGCCATGGCCTCGAGGGAGGCGTCGGTCCACGCCGGATCGACCAGCATTCTCGATTGCAGGCCGATCACCTGCCGGCGCCCTTCGAGGCGGCGCGCCAGCGGCCCGTAGTCGAAGACCGTGCCGAAGCCGCCATGCACGCAAAACACCGGGTTCACGCCGCGAACCGCGGCATTCAGCGGCAACAGCGCCGATGGCGCGACGGCAGACGCAGTGGTCGCGCTGCCGGCGAGCAAGGCGCGGATCGTCGGCTTCTGGAGCAGATCGCGCAGCTTGATCTCGATCCCGAATGTCTTGTCCTGGCGGACCCGCGCCACGACCCTCAGGCACAGGATCGAATTGCCGCCGAGCTCGAAGAAATTGTCGGTGACGCCGACCTGCGGCACTTTCAGGATGTCGGACCACAGACGCGCCAACGCGATCTCTGCCGACCCTTGCGGCGCGACGAAGCTCCGCATCGACGCATCGGGCGCCGGCAATGCACGCCGGTCGATCTTGCCGCTCGACAATGTCGGCAACCGCTCCAGCATCACGATTCGAGCCGGCACCATATAGGCCGGCAGGATCCGCTTCAGGAAGCCGGTCAGACGCTCGACCAGCGCCTCGGCCGAGACCGGCGCGGCGTCAGCTGCCGCCTTCGGTGCAACATAGGCGATGAGCTGATTTCCGGCTGCGCTCGGCATTGCCACCACCGCCGCCTGCGCGACCGCCTCGTGACGGAGCAGCGAGGTCTGGATCTCCCCGAGTTCGATGCGGAAGCCGTTGACCTTGACCTGGTCGTCGCTGCGGCCGAGATATTCGACGGTGCCATCCTCGCGCCACCGCGCCAGATCGCCAGTGCGGTAGAGCCGCGCTCCCGGCACAGACGAGAACGGGTCAGGCACGAAGCGCTCTGCGGTCATGCCGGCCTTGCCGTGATAGCCCCGCGCCAGCCCAAAGCCTCCGAGATAGAGCTCGCCGGCGACGCCGGCAGGAATGATGTCGAGCGCGGCATCGAGAATGTAGGCGCGGCGGTCTCCGACCGGCACGCCAATGGGCGCATAGGGTGTGTCGCATTCGGACGCGCCATCGACCTTCCAGACCAGCGGTGTGACGACGGTCTCGGTCGGGCCATAACCATTGATCAGAATGCGGGGCTTGAGAACGCGCCTGACCTTGTCGAAGCCTGCCTTCGGCATCGCCTCGCCACCGAAGGAGTAGAGCTTGACCGGCGGCGGATTGCCATTCTGCTCGACACATTCGGCGACCTGCTGGAGGTAGGCCGGCGGCAATCCGATATGGCTGACGCCATGAGCGTGCAGGTTCTCGACCGTCTGCTCCGGCGTCCACAACTCGGCGTCACGCATCAACAGCCGCGCGCCATGCGACAGAACCGTGAGCCAGCGCTCATGGGCGCCGTCGAAGGCCAGCGACAGGAAATGCAGCTCGCAGGAGCTTTCGTCGATCTCGTAGAGGCTGCCCGTGACGTGACAGTGCATCGCCAGCGGTCCGTGGGCGACGGCCACGCCCTTCGGCACCCCCGTCGAGCCCGAGGTGTAGATCAGATAGGCGAGGTTTTCCGGATGCAGTTCAGGTTGCGGCGGATGGTCGGCTCCCTCGTCGAAATCGAACGTGGACAGCGAGATTGTTTCGACACCATCCGGGCTGCCATCGATCTCGAGCCGTCCGGTCAATAGAAACGCGATTGCGGCATCGCGCATGACGAATGCGCGGCGTTCCGACGGCAACTCGGGATCGAGTGGAACGTAGGCTCCGCCCGCTTTGAGCACGGCCAGTAGCGCGATCATCGTGACTGCGGTTCGCCCGACCACCACGCCGACGCGCTGCTCGGGTTTGAGCCCACGGGAGATCAGGTGATGCGCCAGACGGTTGGCCCTGCGCTCGAGGTCTCCGAACGAGAGCACCGTGCTGCCGATGGTCAGCGCCGTCCGCTCCGGATGACGCCGCGCGTGGCTGGCGATCGCTTCGTGCACCGGCGGCAGCGGAACGCTCGGCGTGGCATTACGATTGCAGCGATCTGCGAGTGCAGCGTCGAGCTCCGTGACAGGATCGATGCTGCCAAGCAGGGCCGTGGCGTCCCGCGTCAGCGCCGTCAGCAAATGCTCGAACTGCACCTTGATCTGCGCCGCCTGCGCTGCCGTGAAATGGCTCGGCATATAGGTGTATTCGACCTGAAGCGTGTCTTCGACGAGCACCGACAGGTCCATCGGATAGTTCGTCACGTCGACATTCTTCAGTCCGCTGAACTGCAACGCGCCTGCGCCGCGGTGCATGCTGCGTTCGATCGGATAGTTCTCGAACACGATGATGCTGTCGAACATGGTCTGGCCGGCGCGGCCGGCCCAGCCCTGGATGTCATAGAGCGGCGTGTGCTCGTAGTCCCGCATCGCCGAATTCCGGTCCTGCAGCGCGCGGAGCCATTCTCCGATGGTGCTGGCGGGCGAGAGCGTTTCGATCACGGGCAGCGTGTTGATGAAGAGCCCGAGCATCTGCTGCGATCCATCGAGGCCGGCCGGACGACCGGCCACCGTCACGCCGAACGTCACGGTGTTCTGGCCCGTATAGCGCTGCAGCAGCAGCGCCCACACGCCCTGGACGATGGTGTTCAGCGTGATCCGTTCGCGGCGCGCGAACGCCTTCAGCTCCGCGGTCGCCGTCTCACCGAGACGCGTGTAGCAGCGTTCGTGGCCGGACGCCTGATGGCGGTGCGCGCCGAAGGCATCGGCCAGCTGCGTCGGCTGGTCGAATCTCCCGAGTTGCTCGCGCCAGAAGGCCTCGGCGGCCCTGGCGTCCTGTGCCATCAGCCAGGCGATGTAGTCGCGGTAGCGCGTCGCGTTCGCAGCAAGCGTGCCACCGTAGTAGCACTCCAGGACCTCTCCGACGAACCTCGCCGAGCTCCAGCCGTCCATGAGGATGTGATGATAGGTCCAGATCAGCCGACAGAAGTCGTCCTGGAGGCGCAACAGCCGCACCCGCTGGAGCGGCGGCGCCTGGAGATCGAACTCGGCGGTGCGCTCATCGGCAAGGGCCACCGCAATCCGTTCGTCGTCGGTCGTCTGCCCGCGCCAGTCGTCCTGCGCGAACGGCACGACGGCGTCGCGATAGACGACTTGCAGCGGAGAGCCTGAGAGCTCGCGCCACAGGAAGCCGGTCCGCATTATCTGATGACGCGCGCTCACCTCGCGCCACGCTCTTCCGAGGCGTTCCGGATCGAGGCCCCGGATCTCGACGCTGACCTGGTTGACATAGACGCCGCTGCCGGCATCGCGCAGGCTGTGAAACAGCATGCCCTGCTGCATCGGCGAGAGCGGATAGACGTCCTCGATGCGGCTCCAGTCCAGACCAAGCCGTTCGAGCTGCTCACTGGAGAGCCCCGCCAGCGAGCCGCGCTCCGATGCCGGACCGCCCTTGCCGGAGTCGATATCGCGGGACGACGCGGCCAGCGCCTCGATGGTCTGATGCCGGAACACGTCACGTGGCTCGATGAGCACGCCTTGGCGCCGCGCGCGGCTCACCATCTGCAGCGAGATGATCGAATCGCCGCCGAGCTCGAAGAAATTGTCGGTGACGCCGATGTTGGGCTGGCGCAGCAGATCGGCCCAGATCGCGGCCAACGCGGCTTCCGCCGGCGTGCGCGGCGCGACATGCTCGGCGGAGGCCGTGAGCTGATCCGGCGCCGGCAGCGCCTTGCGGTCGACCTTGCCGTTCGGCGTCAGCGGCAGACGCTCCAGCACCACGATCCGCGCCGGGACCATGTAGTCCGGCAGCACCGACGACAAGGCCACCCTCAGCACAACCCCATCCAACGCTTCGCCGCTGACATAGCCGACCAGCTGGCGGCCGGCGCCGGCTTCGTGCGCCACCACCACGGCCGTGCGGACGCCATCCTGTGCCAGCAGCCGCGCCTCGATCTCGCCGAGCTCGATGCGGAAGCCGCGAATCTTCACCTGGTGGTCGGCTCGGCCGACATAGTCGAGCACGCCGTCCGAGCGCCACCGCGCCACGTCGCCGGTGCGATAGAGCCGCGCGCCCGGCGGACCGAACGGATCCGGGATGAAGCGCTCCGCGGTCAGCGCGCCGCGCCGCCAATAGCCGCGCGCCAGCCCGCTCCCGCCGATATAGAGCTCGCCGGCGACGCCAACCGGCGCGAGGTTGAGGTCACGACCGAGAATGTGCAGCGTGGTGTTGCCGATCGGGCCGCCCAGCAGCGGACGATCGTCCATCGCATCGAGCCGATGGCGGGCCGACCACACCGTGGTCTCGGTCGGGCCGTACAGGTTCCAGACTTCGCCGGCCTGCGCCACCAGCCGCCGCGCCAGATCCGGCGGCAGCGCCTCGCCGCCGCACAGCACCCGGCAGCTTGCCGGCAGCGAAGGACCTTCGTGATCGAGCAGCATCCGCCAGGTCGATGGCGTCGCCTGGATCAGGGACACGCCGTGCCGCTCCACGATCGCCTTGAGCCTGAGAGGATCGTGCGCGGCCGCGCGATCCGCCAGCACCACGCGGGCGCCGATCGTCAGCGGCAGCCACAGTTCCAGCACCGCGATGTCGAAGGACAGCGAGGTCAGCCCGAGCACGCGGTCGGCGGCCGTCATGCCGGGCTGCTCCGCCATGGTCGCCCGAAAGTTCGTCACGGCATCGTGGCGGACCATCACGCCCTTGGGCAGGCCGGTCGAGCCCGAGGTGTAGATCACATAGGCGAGGCTCTCGCCGTGAACGGCGACGTCGAGATTGCCGGCATCGCCGCCCTCGCCGTCCTCTCCGTCGAGCAGCCAAACCTCGGCCCCGGTCTCCTCCAGCGCGGCGGAGAACTGATCGCGCAGCGCCGTCTGCGTCAGCACCAGCGCTGCGCCGCTGTCGCGCAGCATGTGCGCCAGCCGCTCCGGCGGGTAATCCGGATCGAGCGGCAGATAGGCCCCGCCGGCCTTCAGCACGGCCAGCAGTGCGACCAGCATCCCGACGCCCCGCTCGAGCGCCAGCCCGACCACGATTTCGGTCCCGACGCCGCGATCCCGCAATCGCCGCGCCAGCCGGTTGGCACGCGCGTTCAGTGCCGCGTAACTCAGCTCCGTCTCGCCGAACACCAGCGCGATCGCTTCGGGCGACTTCCGGACCTGCGCCTCGAACTGCGCGACGAACGACTGGTCCTGCAGATAATGCGCCTGCGTCCGATTCCACGCCTCGAGCAAGAGCTGGCGCTCCTCGGGCGGCAGAATGTCGAGCTGCCGGACCGGCACGCGCGGCGCGTGTTCCAGCATCTCGGCCAATTGATCGAGCGCCTGCTGCATCAAGGCGCAGATGTGATCGGCCGAGAGCGGACGGACGATCTGAGCGGTCAGGCCAAGCGCCTGACCATAATCCTCGACGGCCAGCATCAGCGGATAATTGGTGCGTTCTTCGCCACCAAGCCATTCGATGCCGGAGCCGTCCCTATCGGAGGCCAGATCGGCTGGCATTGCATTGTGTCGATAGTTCAGGATCGCGCTGAACAGAGGCGCCGGCGCCGCGACACCGCTGCATCGCTGCGCAAGCGCCAGCGAGGCGTGCTCGTGCGCCATCAGTTCGGTCAGCCGCCTATGCGCATCGCGAACACTGTCCTCGACCGCGGTGTCGTCGAGATCGAACCGCAGCGGCAAGGTGTTGATGAACAGGCCCATGGTGCGATCGCCGCCAGCGCCGGCCTGCATGCGACCGAACAGGACGGTCCCGAACACGACGCGCTCGCGCCCGCTGGTTCGCGCCACCACCTGCCCCCAGGCGAGATGGCAAAGGCTGGCGAGGCTGACGCCCAGCCGCCGCGCCTGCGCACGAAGCCTTGCGTTCAAGCCTTCGGGCAGGGTCCGCCGGGCTTCCACAATGCCGCCGCCGTCCCCGTGCACCCGGTCCAGCCCAAACGGCGTGGTCGGCTCGTCGATGTCGGCGAGCATGGCGCGGAAGAAGCGTTCATGATCCGCGGTCGCCGCCGATGCGCGCGACTGCGCCACCAGTTTCCGGAACGGATATGGCGGCGGCAACTCCTGCCCCAGCCCGGACAAGATCTTCCCGACCTCGTCGTTCATCACCTCCAGCGTGGAGTGGTCGCCGATCAGGTGATGCAGCAGGACAAGGAGCAGCCAGCGCTCTCCCTTGGGATCGGCGGCAACTGCAAATTGCAGCAGCGGCGGTTGACCGAGATCGATCCGATGGCAACGCGGATCGAATCGTCGCGCGAGCTGCTCATCCGCGGGGCCGTCGCCGTCCAGCACGACCTCGCTGACAACCAGGGGCGCCTGCCGCCAAACCACCTGTGCCGGCGTGGACAGGCCGTTCCACACGATGGACGTTCGCAGAATGTCGTGGCGATCGACCACCTGCCGGACCGCGTCGAGATAGCGATCGAGCAGGTCGCGACTGGCAAATGCCATCCGGCCGACCAGCAGATATGGATCGCCCTCCTTCGACAGCAGGTGGTGAAACAGGATACCATCCTGAAGCGGCGACAGGCCGTAGATGTCCTGGATGTTGGCGACGCCGCCGGGAACTCCGGCCACGATGCTGTCGATGTCTGACTGCGTCAACGCGATCAGCGGCAACAATTCGGGCGTGATCGCCGTCGTCTGCCGGGCGATCCCGTTGACCGGAACGTCGACTTCACTACCGCCATCGAGGCTGGCAGCAAAGTCCGCCAACACCGGCTTTGCGAACAACGTACGCGCGTCCGTTCTCAGTGCATACCGCTGCAACCGCTCCAGCATGCGGACCGCGAGCAGCGAGTGGCCGCCGAGCTCAAAGAAGTGGTCGCTACGCCCAATCTGGTCGACGCCCAAAAGCTCGGCCCAGACCTTCGCGACGATCTGCTCGACATCGCCTTGCGGCGGCTCGAAGCGGCCTCGCGCATACGCATCGTCCTCCGGCTCCGGCAGCGCCTTGCGGTCGACCTTGCCGTTCGGGGTGAGCGGCAGCGCATCGAGGCGCACGAAGGCTGACGGCACCATGTAGTCCGGCAAGCACGCACGCAGGTGATCGCGCATCGCGCCGGCAAACTCACCGGCGTCGCCCCCCGCGCCGTCGCCGCGACGCGCGGCCACATAGGCGACCAGCCGCGTGTCGCCACCGTGATCCCGGTGCATCAGCACGACTGAATCGGTCACGTCGGCATGCTCGTTGATCCGAAACTCGATCTCGCCGAGCTCGATGCGGAAACCGCGGATCTTGACCTGGTGGTCATTGCGGCCGAGAAACGCGATATTGCCGTCCGGCAGATAGCGCCCGAGATCGCCGGTGCGGTACATGCGCGCGGCAGCATCGCCATGGAAGGGATCACGCACGAAGCGTTCCGCCGTCAGGTCGGCGCGATTGAGATAGCCGCGCGCAACCCCGACTCCGCCAATGTAGATTTCACCGACCGCGCCGAGCGGAACGGGCGCACCAAATCGATCCAGCAGGTAGATCCGCACATTCGGCAGCGGGCGACCGATCGGGGCAGCATCGCCCTCAAAGTCCGGTGGCCGCACCCAGCTCGTGGCGCAGACTGTTGCCTCCGTCGGCCCGTAACCGTTGAAGACGGCAACGCCGGCAGGCACTCCCTTGATCAGCTCGGCCTTGGGCAATTCACCGGCAAGGACGAGGACCCGCAGCGAGGCCAGCCGGTCGAGATCGGTACGCCCGTGCAGCATCGCCGGCGGCAAGGTCGCATGCGTGATCGCGTTGTCCGCGAGATAGCCGAGCAATTCCGAGGTGTCCTGATGCTCTCGCGAGCCGGCCAGAAACAGCGCGGCGCCCGAGCACAGCGCCATGACGATTTCCCAAATGCTGGCATCGAAGCTGAACGAGGCAAACTGCACGACGCGACTGTGCGACGAGACCTCGAACAGCGCCCGCTGCGCCAACGCCAGATTCACCAGGCCACGATGCTCGACCATCACCCCCTTCGGCCGGCCCGTCGAGCCGGACGTGTAGATGATGTAAGCGAGGCTCCGCGAGGTCAGTCCTTTGACGCAGTCGGTCGGATCCGACGTCGCCTGCCCTACAACGACCGATGCGTCCGCGTCGGGATCGACGATCTCGCAGGTCACACGCGGGAATATCGCGCTTCCCGCCCCGTCGGCGATCAGCACCTTCGGCTTGGCATCGTCGACAATCTGACGCAGCCGCTCCGCCGGATAGGCGGGGTCAAGCGGCAGATAGGCACCGCCCGCCTTCAGCACCGCCAGCAGGCTCACCACCATGGCGAGACCGCGCGGCAGGCAGATTGCGACGGGCTGGTCCGGCACCAAACCCAAGGTCGTCAAGCGCCGCGCAAGCCGGCTCGCTTTGGCATCGAGTTCGCCATAGCTCAGACGAACATCCTCAAACACCAGCGCGATGGCGTCAGGCGCCTTTCTCACCTGCTCCGCAAACAATTCGTGAATGCAGCTTTCGGACGGAAACGGTGTGGTGGTCTCGTTCCACGTGTCGAGAACGCGCCTGCGCTCCTCCGCACCAACAATGCCGATCCGATCGACCACCTGCTCCGGGTCAGCAACCATGGCCCGTAGCAAGGACAGCAGATAGTCCCGGTGGCGCCTGATCGTCGCCTCGTCGAACAGCGCCGTCGCATAGTTCAGGGACCCGACGATACGTCCGTCCATCTCGCCGAGACCAAGCTCTAGATCGAACCTGACCTGCTGGAGCGGGATATCGGCGGCCTCAGCCTTGAGGCCGGGCAGCTCGAGGGTCCCAGCCTCGTTGCTCTGCCAGGCGAACACGACTTGAAAGAGCGGCGTATGCTCCTGTCCTCGCAACGGTTGCATGATCTCGACGACCCGCTCGAACGGCAGATCCTGATGATCCTGCGCCGCGAGCGCCGCCGCGCGCACGCGGCGAAGCAGTTCGGCGACGCTGGGCTCGGCCGAGAGATCGACGCGGACAGCCAGCATGTTGACGAAGAATCCGATCAGGCCCTCGATCTCGGGCCTGTTTCGGTTGGCCGTCGGCGTTCCGATCACGATATCCGTCTGCCCGGAGAGTCTCGACAATACCGCCGCCCAGGCCGCCAGCACCGTCATGAAAACGCTGGCGCGATGCGACTGGCTCAGTCGCCGGATGCCGGATGCGAGCTCCGCATCGATTTTGATCGGCAAGGACGCGCCGGCGAGCGACCTGACCGGCGCACGCGGCCGGTCCGTCGGCAATTCGAGCACGGCAGGGGCATCCGCCAGCGCCTGTCGCCAATAGTCGACCTGCCGCTGCAATCGCTCTCCAGAGAGCCATTGGCGCTGCCAGGCGGCATAGTCCGGATACTGGATTGCCAATGGCGGCAGGGAATCGTCCTTGCCGGCGGCGAAAGCCTGGTAGAGAGCACCCAGCTCACGCGTGAGCACGCCGATCGACCAGCCGTCGGAGACGATGTGATGCTGCGTGAGCAGGAAGAGATATTCCCTCTCCGCCGTCCGGATCAGCCGGCCGCGGATCAATGGTCCTGTGGCGAGATCGAACGGTGTAGCGGCCTCCTCGCGGCAGAGGCGCGCGAGCTCCTGCTCGCGATCGTCCCGGCCGCGCAGATCCTGTTCGAGCAGCGGCACGCGTTCATCCGCGGGCAGCAGCACCACGCGCGGCTGTTCGTCAACCATACGAAAGACACTGCGCAGCGCTTCGTGGCGCGCAAACAAGCGGTCGATGCTCCGACGCAACGCTTCGACATCGAGTTCGCCCGAAAGCCGCAGTGCTCCACGAATGTGATACCTCGAATTGGCACCGTCGAGTTGCGCCAGCAGCCAAAGCCGTTGCTGCGCAAAGGACATCTCCAGTGACCCGTCGCGCGCCACCACGGCAATCGCGGTAGCGCCGCTCCTGTCGGCATTCCGGCCGCGATCCCTGGCCAGCGCGATGAGCTTTCTCATCTGCGCGGGATCCAGATCTCGCAAACTCGGCTTTGCCGTGTCAGCCATGCTCACTGCTCCGCCCCGACCAGTTCCTGGAGCTCTTCGGCGTCGAATTCCTGCTCGATCAACCTGATCGACACGATGCGTGCAAATGACGCCAGATCGGGATGAGCGAACAGATCAGAGACCGCGATCGACACGCCGATCTCCTGCGACACCCGGCTGAGCACCCGCACGGCTAGCAAGGAATGTCCGCCGAGCTCGAAGAAGTGATCGTAGCGTCCGACCTGGTCGACATCGAGCAGCTCCGCCCAGATCCCGGCCAACGCAAGCTCGATCTCATCCTCGGGTGCCTCATAGGAGCGGCGCGTCAGCGCATGCTCGCCCGGCGCCGGCAGCGCCCGCCGATCGATCTTCCCATTGGGGGTGAGCGGCAGTCGCTCCAGCACCGTCACTGTTGATGGCACCATGTAATCAGGCAGAATGGCGGATAGTGCGTCACGCAAGGCGCGGCCGTCGAGCGACGGCTCACCGCTCGCATAGGCGAACAATTGGCGCCCGGTCCTGCCCTGGCCGACCACCACGGCCGCCGCGCGCACGCCGCGCTGCTCGAGCAGGCGCGCCTCGATCTCTCCGACCTCGATGCGGAAGCCGCGGATCTTCACCTGCTGGTCTGCACGGCCCACATATTCGATTACGCCGTCGTCGCGCCAGCGCGCGAGATCGCCGGTGCGATAGAGGCGCGCGCCGCTGTCGCTGAACGGGTCGGGAACGAACCGCTCCGCGGTCAGTGCACCCCAGTTCAGATAGCCGCGGGCCTGGCCGACACCACCGATGAACAGCTCGCCGGTGACGCCAACGGGAACGATGTTGAGGTCGGAATCGAGGATGTGCGCGGACCTCGCACCGACGGGCCGTCCGATTGGTGCGGGCTGGTGAGGTGTCAGCACGGCGTCGTCGACGATCCACGCGGTCGGCGCGATCACCGTCTCGGTCGGGCCGTAGGCGTTGACCAGAAGATCGACATCGGCAGCCCTGCGAAATGCCTTGATCCCGGTATCGGACCAGGCCTCGCCGCCGACGATACAGGCCCTGATCGCCAGCCTGCGCCCGCCCTGCCACAACGCCGCGCTCAGTTGATCCGCATAGGCCGGCGGAAGGAAAATCGAGGTCACCGAATTGCGCACGATCTCACTGACGAGATCGTCGATCAGGAGGCCGGGCTTCGAGGGCAGGACCAGCGAGCCCCCTGTCATCAGCGGCACCAGCCATCGCTCGTGGGCGATATCGAAATTGATCGACGCCGTCTGGAACTCGCGGTCGCGCGAGGTCATGCGGTACAGCCGGCCGATCGCTTCGCAATGCATGGCAAGCGGCCCGCGCGCAACAGCCACGCCCTTCGGCATTCCGGTCGATCCCGACGTGTAGATGACATAGGCCAGGCTGTCCGGATGGATTTCGACGTTGAGGTTCGCGCCGTCGTCGCCGGCGGGCGGCGATGGCTCGTCGATGCAGCGCGCCTCGACTCCCGCTTCGCGCAGCATCGGCGCGAGCAGCTCGAGCAGCACGCCTTGCGTCAGAACCAATACCGCGCCGCTGTCGCGCAGCATGTAGGCAAGCCGGTCGGCCGGATAATCCGGATCGAGCGGCAGGTAGGCGCCGCCGGCCTTCAGAACCGCGAGCAGCGCGATGATCATGTCCGGGCTTCGGGTCAAGGCAAGGCCGACCAGCCGATCGGAGCCGAGATTCCAGAGGCGAAGGCGCCGTGCGAGCGCGTTGGCACGCGTGTTCAACTCGCCATAGCAGATGCGCTGGTCGCCCCATACGATGGCAACGGCGGAAGGCGCCTGCGCGGCCTGCGCTTCGATATGCGTCACGACGTCGGCGCAGGAGCAGGCCGCCGGCAGCTGCGCTGCGCCGCTCCATTCGAGAATTCGTCGCGCGTCTTGATCCGCCGCCGATCCGAGATCACCGAGCACGCACTCGGCATTCGCTACGATCCGTTCCAGCAGGGCGCGAAGAGTGTCGCGAAGACGCAGGATGGCCGCCTCGTCGAGCCGGCCCGGGTCGTAATTGAACTCGATGTTCAGCCGGTCGCTTGCGGCGAACACCGCAACCGCCAGCGCGTAGTTCGTCGGCGTCACATGCGCCACACGCCCCAGCCGCGGGCCGCCTTCCCCGCCCCGCAGCAATCCGTCGTCGATCGGATAGTTTTCGAACACCAGGATGTTGTCGAACAGCGGCTGCCCGGCATGACCGGCGAGGCGCTGAATTTCGTAGAGCGGCGTCCAGCCGTGCTCGCGCAGAGCCAGGTTCTGTTCCTGCAACTCGC
The DNA here is from genome assembly GCF_018130245.1 of Bradyrhizobium sp. SZCCT0231. Taxonomy (GTDB): domain Bacteria; phylum Pseudomonadota; class Alphaproteobacteria; order Rhizobiales; family Xanthobacteraceae; genus Bradyrhizobium; species Bradyrhizobium japonicum_F. The sequence goes on along the minus strand of NZ_JAFCKP010000010.1, from coordinate 54,247 downwards.
GCAGCCAATCGCCGACGATTGCCTGCGGGTTCGGCGCATCGACGATGGGAAGCGTGTTGATGAAGAGGCCCACCATCTCCTCCGCGCCGGGCAATTCGGCCGGACGACCCGATATGGTCACGCCGAAGCAAACCGCGGACTGCCCTGAATGTCTGCGCAGCAATTGTGCCCACGCCCCCTGTATGAGCGTATTGAGCGTCACCCGCTCGTGCTTCGCGAAGGCCTTCAGCCGCTCGGTCAGCGCTGCGTCTACCGCAAGCCGGGCACTGTTGTGGCCCTCGGCGCCGGAAGTCTTTCTGGTCGCCAGCGCGTTCGCGAGCGATGACGGCGTTTCGAGCCCTGCCAGCGCCTCGCGCCAGAACCTCTCGGCGCTTTCGCGATCGCGGCCCTGCAGCCATGCAATGTAGTCACGATAGCTGCCCTGCACGGCCGGCAACGGGTCAGCGCTCACGTGCTGCAAAACTTCCGCAACCAGCCGAGCCGAGCTCCAGCCGTCGACAAAGATGTGATGATGGGTCCAGATCAGCCAGTGACGGTCGTCGTCGAGACGTATCAGGCGGATGCGCTGAAGTGGCGGCTGCGAAACGTCAAAACCTTTGTCGCGGTCGCGCTGGGATATCTCGGCCAACGCAGCTTCCAAATCCGTATGCGAGCCGTCGCTCCAATCCTCTTCGACGAACGGCACCGTGACGTGGCGATGGACCACCTGCTGCGCTGCGCCGGACAGATTCTGCCAGACGAACCCTGTCCGCAAGGCGGCGTGCCGGTCGCTGACCGCCTGCCACGCGGCTTTCAGTTTTCCGGCATCGACGCCGAACAGCTCGAGCCCGACCTGGTTCACATAGGCGTCGTTGGCACCGTCACGCAGCGCATGGAACAGCATGCCCTGCTGCATCGGCGAGAGCGGATAGATGTCTTCGATGCCGCGAAGATCCATGGTCGTCCCGAGCCGATCGAGATCGGCCTGACCGAGCCCGGACAATGCGACATCGGACGGTGTGAGGCCAAACGCCCCGTTGCAGCAATGCGCGACCAGTTCGCGCAGCGCATCCTCGTAATGTGCCGCCAGTCGCTCGACCGTGGCGCGCCGGTAGCGCTTGCGTCCGTAGCCGAAAGACAATTCTAGCCGGCCCTCACGCACGAGGCCAGTGATGTTCAGCCATCCGCGCATGGGCGCCCCGGCGTTGCGCGAGGGACCTGCGCTCTCCGGTGCGAAAGTGAAGCGCTGTGTGGCGCCGACGCTCGCGTCGAACCGGCCCAGATAGTTGAAGACGATCTGCGGCTCCGCCAGTTGCGCGAGAGCATGGCGCTGCGGCTCGGAGCCGAGATGGCGCAGCACGCCATAGCCGAGTCCGCGCTTCGGAATCGCGCGAAGCCTCTCCTTGACCGCCTTGATCAGTGAAGCCTCGTCGGCCGCCGCATCCTTCAGCCGGACCGGGAATGCCGTTGTGAACCAGCCGACGGTACGGGATACATCCGCGTCCGGGAAAATATCCTCGCGGCCGTGACCTTCGAGCTCCACCGTGACCTCGTCGTGCTGGCTCCAGCGCGACACCGCGCGCACGAGACCGGCCAGCAACAGGTCGTTGACCTGGGTCCGATAGGCGGCGGGCGCCTGTCCGAGCAGCCGCGAGGTCAGGTCGACATCGAACTCCAATGACACCTCGTCGCCGTCACCGACGCGATCGATGTCGCCATGGTCATCGTCACATGGCAGGCGCATGCCGGCCCCGCAATCGCGCCAGTAAGGCAATTCCGCCGCGATCTCCGCGGTCGCCGCATAGGCATGAAGCCGCTCGCTCCACGAGGCATATGAATCGCTCTTCGGCGGCAACGTGACGGGACTGCTACGTTGCAGCTGGTCATAGGCCGAGGCCAGATCTTCCAGCAGGATGCGCCAGGACACGCCGTCGACGACGAGATGATGGATCGCAAGCAGCAGCCGTTGACCGCCATCCACAAGGTCCATGCCGACCGCGCGCAGCAGCGGTCCGGAAGACAGCCGAAGGCTCTCCTGCGCGGCGCGCGCCAGCCCGGCGATCTCCGTCACGCCAGCGACGTCCGCATGAATCCACAACAATTCCGATGGTGCCGGCGCTGGCCCCTGCTCCGCTCGCCAAGCGCCATCCACTTGCTTGAACCGCAGGCGCAACGCATCGTGATGCTCCACGATGGCAGCGAGCGCGCGCCGCAGCGTCTCCCAGTCGACCTGCATGTGGGGCAGCAGCAGAACCGCCTGGTTCCAGTGATCCCGGTTGGCGATGTCCTCGGCGAAGAAGCGCGCCTGGATCGGCACCAGGTGACGCATACCAGGCTCGGCAATGCGGCCGGTCGACGGCTTCGCCTCTGGTTTCTCCTTCTTCGCGGTTGTCCCCGTCGACAAGACGGCGACCGTCGCCAGTCCGGCGACCGTCTGCTGGCTGAAGATCTGCTTCGGGGTCAGCCGGATGCCGCGCTTGCGCAGGCGGGCGATGATCTGCAAGCTCAGAATCGAATCGCCGCCGAGCTCGAAGAAATTGTCGTTGCGGCCGACGCGCTCGCGACCAAGCACCTCGCACCAGACCGCCGCGATCGCAGCTTCAATATCTCCCGCAGGAGCGGTATAGCCGGCAAGCGCCTCACCTTGCGCCGGCTCAGGCAACGCGCGACGATCGACCTTTCCGTTGGGCGTCAGTGGCAGTCGCGCCAAGATGACGATCTGTGACGGCACCATGTGTTCCGGGACGATAGCAGCCAGCTGTTCCTTGATTGCATCCGCCTGCAGACCAGCGCCGCTCTCAGGCACACAATAGGCAACCAGCTCCTGGCGTTCGGCACTCGCTCCGATCGCGCGCGCGACCACCACCGCGTCGTCGATCCCCGGCAGCGCCTTGATGACGCGCCCGATCTCGCCGAGCTCGATGCGATAGCCGCGCAACTTGATCTGATCATCGGTACGACCCAGGAATATCAGCCGGCCCGCTCCATCGCAGCGGACACGATCCCCGGTTCGGTAGAGGCGCTCGCCTGCTGCCCCGAACGGATCCGGCACGAAGCGTTCCGCAGTCAGGCCCGCCGCGCCGCGATAGCCACGCGCCAGCCCGGCACCGCCGATATAGAGCTCGCCGGTAACGCCGATCGGCACCTCGTTCAGCGCGTCATCCAGGACGTGAGCGCGCAGATTGGCAAGAGGTAGCCCGATCGGGACCGGGCCGTTCTCGCGGTCGGCCGCGCACTCATGCGTCACCGCGCCGACGGTGGTTTCCGTGGGCCCGTAGTGATTGAGAATCCGACATTCCGGCCGCAAGCGCCCGACTTCGTCCAACAGTGCCTCATCGCAAGCCTCTCCCCCCAGGACGAGTGCGGCGCGAGGTAGAAGATCGGCTGACCGCGAGGCCTGAAGCAGTCCTCGCAGATGGCTCGGCACGATCTTGAGAACGTCGACCTCGCCCTCGCGCATGGCTTGTGCGAACGCATCCGCGTCGAACACGGCCTCCGGAGACAATAGATGCAGCGTCCCGCCGGACGCCAGCGCGCCGAACAGGACGGTGTGACCGAGATCAGCCGCTACCGTCGAAACCATCGCCATGTTCGCTGACTGATGTGGCTCCAGGCGTTGCAGCAGAGCCTGCACATAATTGGCCAAGGCGCCGTGCGAGACGCTAACTCCCTTCGGCGCGCCGGTCGATCCCGACGTATAGATGACGTAAGCGGTCTGCTCCCGGTGAATCGTCGTGCCGACCGGTCGGCTCGACACTTCCTCGCGCGCGGCTTCCGCCTCCGCATCGAGCAGCAGACAACCGAGCCCGCGCGCGTCGGCGAACTGCTCACCCGCCGCCAGCACGATGTCGATGCCGCCGTCTGTCAGGATGCGGCGGATGCGCTCCTGCGGCCATTTCGGATCCAGCGGGACGTAAGCGCCGCCGGCCTTGAGCACACCGAGCATGGCGACCACGAAGGCCGGAGAGCGCTCGATCCACAGCGCGACCGGCGTCTCGCGAGCCACGCCCTTTGCGATGAGGACATGCGCGATACGGTTTGACCGGTGCTCGAGATCCGCAAAGGTCAATTGCTCCCGGCCGCATCGGATGGCCATGGCGGTCTGACGATCTGCGGTCGCCGCAAGGTGAAGGTTGACCACATCGGTGAAGCCGAACACCGCGGCCTGCTTGGGCACCGTCTGCCGGCGCCCATCGTCGATGACAAAGTCCGATATCTGTCGCTCGGTATCGTCGGCAACCTGGCGCAATATCGAACCGAATTGCTCCGCCAGCCGGGCGATGGTCGGACGATCGAACAGATCGGTGGCATAGTTGAACGTCACTTTCATGCCGATGGCGCCATCGATGACGTCGAGCGCGAGATCGAAATGCGAACCTGCGAGATCGATGATGTCGATTTCCGCGGTGAGCCCTTCGCCGGCAAATCCGCCCGGCGCCGTCATGTAGTTGAACTTCGCCTGGAACAGAGGATTGTGGCCACCGCTGCGCTCGGGCCTGAGGCCGTCGACCAGCGTCTCGAAAGGAAGATCCTGGTGCGACAGCGCTTCGACCACCGATTCCTTGACCTGATGCAGCAGGCTCTGGAAGCTCGCTTCGCCGACAATCTCGGTCCGCAGCACCAACGTATTGACGAAACATCCGATCAAGCGCTCGAGCTGCGTGTGCCGACGCCCTGCGACCGGCACGCCAACGCGCAGATCGCTCTGCCCGGTGTAGCGATGGAGCAGCGCGCAATATGCGCCGAGCAGCAGCATGAAGACGCTGACGCGCTGCTTGCCGGCGATCTCCCGGAGCCGGGCGGCGAGCGCGCCGTCGATCGCGAGACCGACCGTGTCCCCGGCATGGCTCTGGATCGTCGGGCGCGGCCGATCATGCGGCAGCGCCAGCACCGGATGAACATCGCCGAGCTTGGCGCGCCAATAGGCGAGCTGCCGATCGCCCTCGCCTCCCGCGAGCCAGTTTCGCTGCCAGGCCGCGAAATCAGCATATTGAATCGCCGGAACCGGCGGCACGCCTGCGCCCTGACCGGTACCGGCTCGATAGAGAGCGGCCAGCTCTTCGAGCAACACATCAAGCGACCAACCATCGACAATGACGTGATGGGCAAGCAACAGCAATTCGTAGGCATCGTCCGCCAGCTGCAGCATCACCGCCCGCAACAGCGGCCCCTTCACGAGATCGAACGGCTCGCCGAGCTCGGACCGCTTGAGTGTCTCCGCGCGCTCGGAGCGTTCCCGCACGGAATAGGAACGGAGATCCTCGTGCCGGATGCCGATGCTCATGACATCGTGGATGAGCTGCGTTCCGCGGCCGTCCCTGGCGATGAACGTGGTGCGCAATATCTCGTGACGACGGACGACCTCGCCGAGCGCACGCGACAGCACGGCATGATCGAGCCGGCCCTTCAGACGGATTGTGCTTGCAACGGTATAGGCTGTCCCGGCCGGGTCCATGTTCCAGAGGAACCAGAGCCGCTCCTGCGCGTGCGACAGCATCGCACGATCGGCCGCGGCGGCCCATGGGATCGGCGGGAGCGCCCGGCCAGCACCGGTGCCCGCCAGGACATCGATCCGGCTAGCGAAGGCCGCAAGCGTCGGCGCGTCGAAGAAGGTGCGCAGCTCCACTTCCACGTTCAAGCGGTCGCGGATCGCCGCGGCGACCTGGCCAGCCGCGATCGAGTTTCCGCCCAGCACGAAGAAATCGTCCTCGCGATGCACCGCCGCGACGCCAAGTGCATCGCACCAGATCGAGGCGACGGCACGCTCGGTATCGGTCGTCGGCACTGTCAAGGATGCGCCACCCCGGCGACGGCCCCTCTCGAACACCATGAAGCTATCGAGCGTGTTGTCGGCGAGGCGCGCCGCGCAGGCCGACCGCTGCAGCTTGCCGCTCGTGGTCAGCGGCATCGCTTGCGGGTTCAGCAGAACGATCACGGCCGGATATTCCTGCGCCTGCCGGAGCACGGCTTCGCCGATCGCATGTGCGAGCGCTTCCGGGTCGCTGCGCTTGAGCACGGCGCGGCTGAACTCCGCCGCCACTCCGATGGCTTCACGCCCGTCCACCTCGACGGGAAAAGCGGCAACCCGTCCGCTGCGGACGGATTCGACCTCGGCTTCGACCGCCTGCTCCACGTCCGTCGGATAGACGTTCTGCCCGCGAACGATCAGCAGGTCCTTGAGACGACCGGCCACCACGAGCGCACCGTCGCGAAGGAAGCCGATGTCGCCGGTCCGCAGCCAACGCGCGCCATCTCGCTCGACGAAGGCCTGATGCGTGGCCTCGACATTGTTCCAGTATCCAAGGGCGACGCTGGGACCCGCGGCCCAGATCTCGCCCACCTCATTCGCCTCGGCCTCGACGGAGCCGTCGATACGCATGATGCGCACGGCGTGACCAGCATCAGTTCGACCACATGCCACGAGGTCCGTGCCTTCGCTGGCGCTCGCGATGCGGCCGGCGGCGAGTTCCACGGTGTCGAGCGTATAGCTGACGGTCTCGGCGGTGATATCGCCGGCCGTTACCAGCAGCGTCGCCTCCGCAAGGCCATAGCAAGCCGTCAACGCCCGCCGATCGAACCCGGCCCGCGCAAACCGATTGCCGAACTTCTCGAGGGTCGTCCGGCGGACAAACTCCGAGCCCGAGAATGCGAACTTCCACCGGCTTAAATTCAGCCGACTGATGGTCTCATCCGAAATTCGGTCGGCGCATAGCAAGTACGCGAAGTCGGGACCCCCGCTCATCGTGCCGCCGTAGCGGTCGATGGCCTCGAGCCAACGTCGCGGCCGCTCAAGGAAATTCCGCGGCGACATCAGGACGCCGGTAAAGCCTGTGAACAACGGATTCAGGAGCCCGCCGATCAGTCCCATGTCGTGATAGAGTGGTAGCCAGCTGACAAAGACGTCGTCCGGATTTCCACCGCCGGCCTCTTCAATCGCGCGCTCGTTGGCCGCCAGATTGCCATGAGAGACGCAAACGCCCTTCGGCTGCGAGGTCGATCCGGACGTGTATTGGAGGAACGCGATCCCATCGGCCGCAGGCCTCGTCTCGCGCCAGTCCGCCGCGAGATCGGGCGAAATCGTGTCCACCGCAACGATCTGCACGTCGGCGAGCTCGGGCAATGCCGCCTCGATGAGACCGCGCAGCCCCGTCTCCACCAGGATGAAGCGAGGCGCGGCATCCCGCAGGATACCGTTGAGTCGTCCTGCATAGCGCTCGGGGCCGCCCTCCGGCGGATACGCCGGCACGGCGATTACGCCCGAATACAGGCAGGCATAGAATGCTACGGCATAGTTGATCCCGCTCGGAAGCAGGATCACAGCCCGCTCGCCTGCCCCGCCCATCTGCTGCAACCACGCCGCAAGTGCCCTGATCCGAGCGTCGAGCGCGGCGAACGTCAGCTCGTCGGCGACGTCGTCGCCTTCGAGGAACCGCAAAGCCACCTTCTCAGGTCGCAAGGCAGCGTGCTCTCGCAAGCGTTCGACGAGGTTGGATCTGTCCATGTTCTCGAATTCCTGTCCGGCCGCGCGCCGGAAATCCCCACCGCCCGAATGAGACGTGCCGCCGATCACCCCTGCCGATGAGCTTCCGCCATGGCGACGATCACCTTGCGCGGCCCCTTGAACGGGGCGCGCGCGTGCGCGGTGAGCATGTTGTCGAGCATCACGACGTCGCCGGCCTGCCAGGGAAAGCTGATCTTGTGCCTCTCCAGAACGGTCCGGACCGTTGACAGCGTCTCATCCTCGATCGTCGAACCGTCGCCATAGAAGACGTTGCGCGGCAGATCGGCTTCGTCGTCGACTACGTCGAGCAGACTCTCGCGCACCTCCGGCTCGAGATTGGAGACGTGGAACAAATGCGCTTGGTTGAACCAGACCCAGTCACCGGTGACCGGGTGCTGCGCCGTACCCTGGCAGACCTGGCGCGTGCGGAGCTCGCCATCTTCCTTCCACTCGCATTCGATGTCGTGGCGAGCGCAGTAGGCCTCCACCTCCGATCTGGAGTCGGTGCCGAACACCTGCTTCCAGTCGACGTCGAGCCCGTTGCCGTAGTTACGCACATACATCACGCCCTTCTCGGCGAACCGCTCGCGAATGGCCGGCGGCATGTCGCGATAGATTGCGCGGCTGTCGGCGATCGGCGTCTCGCCGCCTTCCAGCGCCGGCTGCATGCAGTAGAACCAGATCTTCATCGGCCAATCGCGGGTATAGGCCTGCTCGTTGTGCAGCGGGATATGCTGGTGCGGCGGATACTCCGTGGATGTGTAGACCCCCGAGGTCACCTGCGAGCGCGGCGTCGATCCGAACTCGTAGGTCAGCAGCGGGTGACCGAAATCGGCCGCGAAGGCTCGAAACGCATCGGGACCATCGAGCGAGAAATCGCGAAACACGATGCCGCCGCTGTCGGTCAGGTACCGATCGATCGTCGCGCGCAGCATGGGAAGCGCTTCGCCGAGCGCCTGACCGGCCTCACCTGCCCTAAGCAGCATGGGAAGAGTCTTGCCCTCAATGAGTGGCTGGACGGAGAACGCGCTCATGATCCTCGCTCCGATGCAAACCGATCGATCGCCCCGATTGCCGGGCCAGCGCCGCGCCGATCCGGTCGATCAGCTCGGCCTGCTCTGTGTGAATGAAGAAGTGATGCCCGGGCAGAATATCGAGCGTGAATGACGCCGAGGTCTCCTGCCGCCAAGCCTCGAGTGCTTCGCGGCTGGTCTCGTCGTCCGCTCCGCCAAAAACGTGTACAGAGCACGGCAATGGACGCCGCGGCCGGTAGACATAGGCCCCGCACATCAGAAAGTCTGCGCGCAGCACCGGCAGCGCGGATCGCATCAGCTTGGCATTCGACAGCGCCTCGTCGGGCGTGCCCTGGAGATTGCGCAGCTCCTGCATCAGCGCTTCGTCGCTCAAGGGCTGGCGCCACTTGTTGCCGTCCCGTACCGCCGGCGCTTCCGCACCCGAGGCGAAGAGAATGGCCGGCGCAGGCACTCCGCGATCGAGCAGGCCATGTGCGAGCTCGAATGCGATCACGGCGCCGAGGCTGTGCCCGAACAACGCGTAGGGCCCGTCGAGCTGCGCGGCGAGCTCGCCAGCGAGCTGCGCCGCCAGCACGCACGGATCGGTCGCCAGCGGCTCGTCCATGCGCGCACCGCGCCCGGGCCATTCCACCGGCCGAACGTCGATCCACGACGGCAGCAGCCTGCGCCACCGCGCATAGAACATGGCACTGCCGCCGGAGTAGGGCAGACAAAGAAGCCGCATCGAAAGACCATGCTCCGCCGATTACGCCGACTGCTGAGACGCCGCATCGTCCATGAATTTGCGCAAGCTGAGCGGGCGCATGTCGGTCCACACCTGTTCGATGTGGTCGAGACATTCCTTCTTGCTGCCGGTCTTGCCCACCGCTTTCCAGCCGCTCGGAATTTCCTTGAACATCGGCCAGATGGAATATTGCTCTTCGTGATTGACGACGACGGTGAAGGTGACGTCGTCTCTGTCGAACACCATCATGGCGCGATCCCCTTTTCGGAAAGCGAAAGCAGAGACGTTTGACTAGGTCAGAAGCCGACGAGGGTCAAAGCAATATCGACGCGACTCTTTTTAAGACCTCAAAACTGGCGACGCGGAGACACAATGCAACCTCCGCGCTTGCGCGCCAACACGCGGAAAAATATTGGGATTTCGGTGGACGTCGAAGATTGCTGCAATTCTAACTGCGCAGGGAGGAACTTTTCCGACGCGGCATGATGGGGCGCCAAATTTCATTGCACTGTCATCAGCTGCATTGAATAGCCCATGACAAAACAATGCCGCCGCGGATCAACCGCGGCGGCATCAACTCCGTTCGTCCATGAAAGCGATCTAGAAATTGAAGGTGGTAGAAAGCAGATAGGTCCGAGGCGCACCGAGCGTGATGACCCCGCTATAGGCCGAAGCCCAGTACGCCTTGTTGCCGACGTTTTCGATATTTGCGCGCACGACGATCGGCTTTCCGTTCCAGGGCGACGTGAATGTATATCGCGCCCCGATATCAACACGGGTCCATTCCGGTAACGTCAGCGTATTCGTGGCGTTGACGTACTGCGAGCCGGTATAGATGACCTTGCTCGTGAACGTGAGACCGCGAACAAACGGCGTATCCCATTCCGCGCCCATATTGACGTTGACGACGGGCACGCCAATTGCCGTCCTTCCGTCGGTGAGCCCCCCTTGAGTTCTCTCCTGTACCCCGTCGATCAGAGCGACGCCGCCGAGAACACGGATGTCGGGCGTGATCTCGCCGAACACGTTGAGTTCGACACCGCGATTTCTCTGTCTGCCGTTGAGTTGCTGAGACGCTGAGACGCCCGACGCCACTGAGATAATGCTCGGCTGGCTTATGTCGAATACGCTCAGCGTCGTCGTGAAACGCCCTGCATCGATCTTCATACCTGCTTCAGCCTGTTTCGTCTGCGCTGGCGGAAATACGGTTCCGACGTTGCTGTAGTTGCCGGAAACGACGACGGGCGTCTGGAGACCTTCGATGTAGTTTGCGTAGAGCGCGACGTTCTCGACGGGCTTGACGAGAACTGCGTATGCCGGGCTCCAGACCGACGCGTCCTGCTGTGGTCGGCTCGAGGCTGGCGTGAGGAAGTTCGTTACTTCCGAGCCCGCGGTCTGACGACGAACGCCAAGCGTGACTTGAACGCGATTGTTCAGAATCGACATGGTGTCGGAGGCGCCGACGCTCGAAAGGGTCACGCCCGTCTTCTGATTGGCAGATACTGTCGAGAAATTGGGTTTCGCTATGTTGGTCGGTTCTGTGTACAGGTTCCAGAAAATCAGATCCGCGAGAGCATTGTTCGACCGCGTCAAAACCCTCTGATTGTAGGTCCGGTCGTTGATCGAGTAGTTGACGTTCAGCGCATGGTTTACGGGACCAGTGTCAAACGTTGCTCGGATACCAGCCTCACCTGCGAGCGTCTCGAACGTTTCCTTGCCGGCAAACGGCCGCGACCACAAGCCTCCCAACTGGGAGACGCCGGGTGGAGATATCAATGCGCCGGGCGCGACATTGGAGATGTTCGGCGAGGGATAGGCGTAGTTGATATTGCTATCGTGATAACCGAACGCTCCATAGGCGGTCATCCAGTCGGTGACATCCACCTCGCCTCGGGCAGTGGTAAAAAAGTCGGTCGGCGCATAATAGGCCCACGGAACCTGGAAATTCAGTCCGGCTTTTGGTGGCGAAGGAATAACCGTCGTCGTGGCCGGGACATTGAAGAAGCGCAACGGCGGATTCAGGTTGTCAGCCTGGTACCCGATATCGACCGCCGCGCGTACGCGTTCTCCGCGGTAATCGAGGCCCAGAACCGCGTTTCCAAATTCGTCAGTCTGTCGGTTCCAAGGGGTATTGCCGTTCGAGTACGTGCTGTTCAGCCGAACACCCCACTCCTTGTGTTCCCCGTAGCGGCGACTCACATCGACGTTCCCGCCAAACTGCGATCTTGAAGCGTAAGTTGCCGTGAGCTGGGTAATATCGAAGTCGGGCGCATGCTTGGTAATCAGATTGACGCTTCCGCCGACCGCACCTCCGCTCGAAACGCCGGTACCGCCGGCCGTCATCCCATTGAGCAATGCGCTCGGGCCCTTCAGCACTTCAACGCGCTCCACGAAATTTGCGCCCGAAGAATAATATGGAGCGATTCCATAGAGCCCGTTCAGTCCGTAGTCGCCACTGTCATAGTAGAAGCCACGAATGAAGAGACTATCCGCACCACCACCGGCCGCTTGAACGACCCTGACCGAGGGATCGTTGGCGAGAACGTCACGGATCGTGCGCGCTTGTTGGTTCTGTATCAGCTCCGCCGTATAGCTGGTCTGGTTGAACGGCGTGTTCATCACGCCGCGATTGCCGAGCAGACCGAGGCTTCCGCCGGTTGCGACCTGGCCGCCTGCGTAAGCGGGCGGCACCGTGCCGACCGTCCCGGTCGAGGGCACCACATAGGGAACGGGTGCAGCCTGGCGCGGAGCCGCCGCAGCGACAGATCGCTGTCCTCGGGAAGAGCGCGTCGACTGCGATCTCTGGACCGGCTGACGAACTCTCGGCTTGGGAGCATCCACGGTCACGGGCGGCAGATTCGTTTGCGCAAGCGCCTGCCGAAATTCACCCGACGATTCCAGAGACAGCGCGAGATAACTCACTGCTCCCAGCGATAGCGTCCGCACGATCTTCCTGGCCGAGAGTTCACGAGTCATTCCAACACCCCAATTCCCACTCGCAAGCACGTCCCCCGTGCTTCCTAACATACGCGGGTGCTCCGAAAAGGGATTGGGAACTAGAAGTTATCTAAGGTTGCACGACAAAACCCGTCGACCAATCTCGTCGCACGATTTTGAATCCTTCCAGTTTCAACTCGTTCTAATCAACGATCCGCGTGTGACACGCTGGCTATACTCCACCGCTCCGTTCGGAATTCTCCATTCGGCCGAGCAGGCTGCGTATCGTGCGCATGAACATTCCTCGCACCAATTTCTATCAGCTGATCCGGTGAATCGTAATTCGGCTCGTGCAACCCGGGGCTCCTTTGCCAGCTCCCGGGAAAAACATCGCCGACTTCGAACGGGTACCAAAGCGTCCGAAGTAATCGGAGTCACACAGTGGCGCGCCTTGCTCAGAATGTCGCCCCCTTCTGCGTCGAGCGCTCTTCTGAGGTGGGCAGCAGCATCACATCATTTGCGCCATGATTGGGTGGCCCGGACGATGAGCAAGGCGGCAATCGGGACGATCTTTACGAGACCGTTTCGCTCTAACCGGCCCGCACATGCCGCTCGGCGGCTGATCGAGATCGAGTTTGCTGCCGGGGCTCGGATGCAGATCACAGGCATGGTCGACGCGGCGACGCTGAAGGCCGCCGTGGCGGCGCTGGCAGATGGACGCCTACGGTGATCCCCATTGCGTTGGGCGTGCGGGTGTGGATTGCGGCCACACCGATATGCGTAGGTTGCGCGAGCAGCGTACCAAGCTCTCCAGGAACACGACACGACCAAAGCGATCAATTACTGCCTCAGCCGCTGGCGGCTCGCATTACCTCCGGCAGCGGACATCGACTGTTGCTGCGCGGATGTCGGCTAGGGGCTACAATCCGCCCCTCCGCCTGCGCCGCCAATACGTCCGCCAAGGCCCAAAGCGGTAATGAATCGATGTCACGCCGTGCAGGGCGCCACAACCCGATCTGCAGTTCACATCAGCTCTGATGTCGGGCCGATCCCACTCAACGGCAGCCTGAAAGTGAACACGGCACCGCGCATCCGGTTCTCTGCGGTGATATCGCCCCCATAGCTTTCAAGAATCGTCTTGGCGATCGGAAGGCCGAGGCCGGTCCCCTGCGGCTTGGTCGTAACGAACGCATCGAAGATGGATGTTAGCTTGCCTGCGGAAATACCCTTTCCGGTGTCCGTGATCCTTACTTCCACATCGGTATCGCCAAGGCGCTGGGTTCGGATCGTCAGGTTATGAGGAGGCTGTGCCCCCTCCATGGCATCAATGCCGTTCATAACGAGGTTCAGAATCACCTGCTGCAGGTGAATCGGATCGCATCTCACGGGCAACACTTCGTCCGCCAACACAGTGCGTAGGACCATCGCACGCCTCGTGATTTCAGGAGTTACGATCTTGACCACGTCGCGAACCGTGTCGTTCAGATCGCGCGGCCGCAAATCGCCTTCGGTCCGGTTGTTCAACAGATTTCGCAAGCCGAGAATGATTTCGCTCACGCGCTGTTCGTCCCGGACAATGTCGGAGAGGATTGCGTCGACCTGAGCGAGGTCGGGCGGATTGGCCTTGAGCAACATCTGCGCGGCTTCCGTGTTACTCAGGATCGCCCCGAGCGGCTGATTGAGTTCATGGGCAAGGGACGTCGACAGTACATTTGCGGTCGTCACCCGATTGAGGCGGACAACCTCGCGGCGGCGATCGCTTGCGTCGGTCTGCGCAAATTGCCGACGCCGACGCTCAATCAGCAGCAAGGAGATGATCCCGGCCTGCAGCACCAGCGCCGCGATTCCGGCGGTTAGCTGCGAGCGGTATTGCTCCCACATGCCCGGAATACGAAAGTAAACCTCACTTCCCTCCGGCAGAGCTCTCTCGCTGATCTTCCAGCGCTGCAACTCGCGCCAGTCGTAACGTGGCGCAGCAGGCTCGATCGGGGGTGAATTGATTTCGCCCGGCGTCTCTCCATTGAAAATGCGCACCGCGACGCCCGCGGCCTGCCGGCCGATCTCATTGACCTGAGTGAGCGGACCACCAACCAGGCCGGCACCAAAATAGGCGTCGACATAGCTGAATATCGGTGCGTTGGCGACAGCGTGAAGTCTGTCAAACGCCTTGCGTTCTTCATGCCCGACACCTGCGGCGTCCACAGACATCAATCCGAACAGGATAGCGGACCGCGCCGGGAGCGCCGAACACCGCTTCAACATCTCTTCGAAGGAAAGGTCGTTGAGCCATTCGAAGGTTACTCGCTCCTGGAACGGCTTGAGTTCGGTCCGCAACTGGTCGACCCAATATCTTTCGAGCGGCGAACTGCCGAGAATAAACACGACCCGGTCGGTTTCCGGAAGAACGCGCAACATTTGCTCCAGGATGAGTGGAAAGTCGTTGTTGAACGCGACGACCGCGTAGCTGGCAGATGGCCGGTCGGGCGGCGCACGCCGATGCTGAAGGCCGGTGAACAACGCGGGAATCTCGGGAAAGAGCTGCTGGCGATACTTGCGAATGAAATCGGCCGCGGGAGCGCCGTTGGTAATGACCAAATCGAGCTTGCGGTTGGTGAACAGCGTGCTCAGATATTCGACGAAGGGAACGCTGTCGCTGTCCGGATCCCGTGCCGTCGCAAGAGAACTCTCAAAGAAATCGATCGGGCCCGGATACTGGCGTATCAGTTCGTCGTGGACCGACCTTGCAACATCGTTCCAGGGCCCGAGCTCGCGCCCGTAGGAATGCAGAAACAGCACCCGCCTTGGCTCCGACATGGCTTCGTTAGCCATCGTCAGCAACAGCACGGTGAAGCCGAAGACCAATCGGGTTATCATGCTGCACCGCTTGCCAAATTCAATTGTGAACGATTCCAGTAGAACGTCTGACAAATGCGCCGGTGTGCCGCTTGAAGCCTACTCGAACAACTTGAACTCCGCGAGACGAATTATTCGCAAAGCCTCGCATGGCGGCGATTTAGCCGTGCCTCGGGGTGGAATTAACCATAGTACTCTGCGGGCTTCAGGGAGCCTGATTGATTGCATCGATCAACAATTTGGACAGAAATGGCTTTCTGAGATAAGCAATGCATCCCGCATCGAACGCTTCCTGACGGGTTGTTTCATTGTCGATCGCGGTCATGAAGATGACCGGCAGGTCAGTGCCGGACGAAGTCAGGCGGCGCTGCAAATCAATACCGGAAATTCCGCTGAGGTGAATGTCGAGGAGCAACAGGCAATCGGCGTCGCAGCCGGACTTGTCCTCGAGAAACGCTTCCGCCGACCCAAAGGTCCGTACGGGAAAGCCGTGCGCCGACAAGAGCCGGCTCAACCCCTGCAACAGGCTCGGATTGTCCTCGATGACAACAATGGTGCGCACGCAATAGCCCATTCAAGTGAGCCGGACAGAAATAGACCCGGGCGGCGTTGGCGGCCATCAGATTGTTTCGACCAGAAGCTCCGCTTGGTATGCAGTTAGGAATCCTACCTCATGGCTTCATCTCAATTCCCAGCCTTGCCCGCATGTCCTTGAACACTACTGAGATCGCTTCGATGACAAGGTGCCCTGGATTGGCTTTGCAATGCAATATTACCTCATGTTCGGCCTCCTTGCTCTTGCGAATGTCCATGTAATGCTTGCGGGCAAGTCCGTTATACCAGCCACTATACCAAGCGGTCAGCCGGTCTGCGTCCTCCTGCCATGTCCCTGCAAGTTGACCGCAAGTCAGCTTTTGCACGTCGATAAAGCCATTGGCATCAGCATAGGTGTTGAGATCGACCTGAGCGCGACTAGGCAGGATCCCTATCCCACAAAGTATCATCACAGCGGCGACGAGCCTGAGCATTGCCATCTCCCCCGACTACTTTGAACGAGCGCTGGCGTAGCAAGCATCGGCGACGCACACGAAACGCCAGCGCGGTTGATCAGGACACCTTCTTCGCTGGCGGAATCTTCCAGGAACCATTGATGATCGACGGGTTCTTCTCGCTCGGCCAGTACAGCCGCATCATCAGGATGAAATCACCGGCCGGCGCAGGGAGCCAGTTGGACTCCTTGTCCTTGCCTGGCGATTCGTTCTGGATGTAGAGATCGATCGAGCCATCCGGATTCGACTTCAGCTTCTCGCGCGCGCTGATCGAATAGCGGTTGAGCGGATTGTTGATGAAGAAATAGCCGGAATCATACATCGTGAGCGACCAGAATCCCTCCGTCGGGGGCAGCTGCCCCTTGGGAAATCGCATCACGTACTTGTTGGCACCGTTGTACTTGCGGCCCTCGGCATCCTTCTGTGAAGTCGGATAGACAGCATCCTGCGGCCGGTTGGCCCCAAGCCCGATCGCGGTGATGAGGGCGCGCATCAAATAGTCGGTCCCGTAGATGCCGGTCTTGGTCGTGAACGTCCAGCCCTGCTCGTCCGTGACCGCCTTGTTGACCTTGAACTGGAGCATGATCCGGTCGACGGCGATTTCGGGCACCCGCTTGACGAAATCCGCCTTGAGCTTGCTCGCATCGAAGTCCTGACCCGGAACGATACCGAGCCTGGCGAATTTCGCCAGCTGCGGCGCATCCGCCGCCGACGGCGGGTTGTCCTTCATCAGCTTGCATAGCAGCGTGAAGTACGCCACTGCATCCATCCGGTTGACCTGCTCGCGCACCGCCGTCTTCATATCGATCGATGGATCGACCGTCGCCGGCGGCGGCGTATAGGGTTTGCCATACGAGCTCAGCGGCACCAGCCTGAATTCGTCCTGCAGCTTGTGTACCTCAGCGTAATCTTCCGGCGTGCCGGTGCAGTAGATGCGCCCGAGCAACCATACGATGGCCGTGGGCGACTTGTATTCCTTGACCCCGGGCGGCAGCGTGCCCTTCCAGCCTGGGCCGGTGATTGCATAGGTCTGCGCGCCAGTACCTGTGGTGCGCTTGCCCGGCACCTGGAATACGGTGGTCCAGCCATCCAGCATGGGCAACAGGAAATAGCGACCCTTCATATCGGGAGTGCTGAGGACCCACGGCTCCTTGCCGACGTCGAAAAACGACGTCGTGTAAAGCGTGTCGGCGTTCGGCGCAGTAACGTCGCGAAACGATGCATCGGGATATTGCCGCAGCTTGATGATCTGGCCCATCGGTCCGCGTGTCCCGACCGGTGACGCGACGTTGGTGATGACGCGCCGCGTCATCTCCATCGTCACCAGTGGGTATCCAAAGATGTAGGCGTCGGTGGCGAGAATGAAGTCTTCGATGCCCTCGCCGATCCCGAGGAATGAGCCGAATTCGGCACGGCTGATGGTACTCGCAGACGCTCCGGCCAACAGGCTGATGCCGCCGAGGGTGAGGTTGCGTCGAGTGATGTTCATCGGAGGGTTCCTTTCAACTGAGTTTCGTAATGAACTCCGTCAAGCGTGTACGTCAGGTGACTTTCACTGGCGAGGATTCGGAATCCGACATCCAGAGATCGACGACCTCGAACAGATAGAAGCGGTCACCCATGTCGGGGTGGCTGAAGACCTGCGGTTCAGTCAAGTCGAGCCAGGCGAGCGAGTAGAGCGTGTCGGCATTGGGTGCCGAGACACCGCGATAGCCGGCCGGCGGGTAGCGCGGCACGTTGATGAACTGCCCGGGCGGCCCCTTCAGTCCTTCAACCTTCGGCACATTGCTCATCTGAACGCGGGTGACTTCCGTCGTAATGAGCGAATAGCCGTAGACATAGACATCCGTCGCGATCTGTTGCGCTTCCGTCGGCGACACCTGGGCCGCAGCGGGCAAGGTGAGTGCGAGGCTGGAGAGAACGAGGCTGCCAGCAAATGCAGAGACCGTGAATGAACGTCGGGTCGTTGTCATGACTGGGTCCTTTTAGGTTCCGGAAATTTTCTGGAATCTGAAGCGGCGGATGGCGCATGACCATCTGCCGATCGGCCGACGTCAGTAGCAGGGCGGATACGGGTAATAACCGCAGGCCGGACGGGGATAGGCGTAAGCATAGGGGTGGTAGTAGGCAGTTCCGTACGCGGCCGCTCCGACCGCACCGGCATACATCGCGCCCCTGAATGCCGTGCGGCGGGCGACGCCGGCAAACGACAGCGGCGTGAACGGCCGGCCGATGATATCGATGAAAAGCGCGGCGGCGCCGTCGGCACCTGCCAGATCGCCTTCGAGGGTCTGGACGTTGAAGGTGAGCTTGTCGCCCTCGAGCTTCGGGTTCTTCAGCACCACGACGGCGTCCTTGACCGAGCCGTCCTTGCCGAGCACCGACACGGTTGCATTCGGTGGATTCTTGGCAAAGCTGTCGTCGCCCGATCCCCATTCCGCAATCACGTCGGCGGTCGGCTGGTGTCCGGCAGAACGCACCGGGCGATCGGCGAAGATGATCGAGCTCGGCGTCACGCCGATCAGAGTCAGCGTATCCCCCTGCAACGTCGCACCGCGCGAGTTGAGCACGAACAGCGACGGCACGATCTCGGGCTTGGCCTGTCCCGACGCCGCACCGATTGTTTTCATGTTGTGTGGCGCTGGAGCCGTCTGTCCGAAGGCCGCACCTGGCTCAATCAACGCCGAAACCACGAGCAATCCCGCAATTTGTGCCAGCCTTGCACGCTTCATGTCTGTCTCTCCTGTTGCGACCTGGGTGACCACTTTTTGGATTGTCACGCTCGTCCACGACTATGAGGAGGCCGCGCGAGATCGGCTATGCAAAAACCAGCAGCGCAGAGAACTTGCGGAGGTGATTATGGAGTTTCTCGCCGCGGCCGATTTCGCATAGCGCGTCGCGGCGCAACTCCGGCAAATGAGCGGTTGGCCGCGAAACGACAGGGGCCCGCCGTGATTATTATCCTGTGCCTTTATGTATTCGCGATGTGGGCGGTGTTTTCGAAGTTCAAACTGGTCCGATGGAGCTGGCCGTCGGGGACGATTTCGATACTGACCGGCGTGCTCATTCTCGCAACCTTCATGGCGTTGTTCAATTATCTCACGCCCTCGGGCAAGGTCACCGTCACCGGCAGGGTCGTCGAGATAGCTCCGAACGTTTCCGGGGAAATCGTGGCTATTCCGGTCAAGCCGAACCTGCCTGTGAAGATCGGTGACGTGTTGTTTCAGATTGATCCGGCTCCTTTCCAGTACAAGGTCTCACAGTTGCGGGCATCATTGGCCGCGGCGCAGCAGCAGACGCAGGTGCTGAAGTCCAATTACGAGCAGGCCACCGCGAACGTCGCCGGTCTCGAAGCGCAGCAAAAATACAATGCAAAGCGCCTCGACGACATCCATAGGCTATATGCAAGCGGGGCCAACACCGAGTTCAAGGAACAGGACACCCAAGTTCAATACGAGACTGTGACAGCTCAGCTCAATGCTGCCAAGGCAACCCAGCAAAGCGCCAAACTGGCGCTGGACTCGGAGATCGGCGGTATCAACACATCGGTCGCCCAAATCCAGGCACAGCTCGATCACGCCACCTGGGAGCTATCGCAAACCAGCGTTCGAGCGCCTGCCGACGGATATGTCACCATCGTCGCGCTCGCGGTTGGTGACCGCGCGACGCAGGTCCGTTCGACGATGTCGTTTATCGTCGAGAAGGAGATCACAATTGTCGGGATATTCGCGCAGAATGGCTTTCAGACCATCAAGGTTGGCGCACCCGTCGACATCGTATTCGACAACGTGCCCGGACGAATCTATCACGCGAAGATCATGGCCATTCCAAAGGGGATCGGCCAGGGCCAGATCGCCGTCTCCGGGACGCTTGCCCGCACCACGGCGCTTGGCGGCACGACCGCCTTCCCAGCGGAAATATCCTTGCCCGACGAAATGAGCCGCGACTCGCTGCGCCTGGGAATCTCGGGAAACGCCACGGTATTTGCCGCGAATGCTGGCGTCATCGGCCTGTTGGCATCAATTCTGGTATGGGTCAGCTCCTACACGGCCTACTTGTAACCAGCCCCGCTCGGTTGGCACAAACTGCACATTCCGTTAGTCAGGCACAGACTTGCATATTGCATACATGCACGCTCCGCGTTGACCGCCCGGGGCCACCAGCCTATTCTCGCGTTGCCGGTTTCTCCTTGCTTACTGCGTGCTTGGTCGGGATTTGGCGCGCCCGCGGCAAATCGTTTCCGGAGACTGTTCGGGACTTGGCCGGTGGGCCACCACGAGGGTGAGAGATTGGGAATGGCGGGCGCGCCCATAGTTCATATCGTGGACGATGACGCATCGTTTCGCAGCGCGATTTCCCGGGTGTTGAAAGCTTCAGGCTATGCCGTTGCCGAGTACGATTCGGCAGCGAGCTTTTTGCAAGCCATCACCGACGCCGAGCCGGGCTGCCTTCTCCTCGACGTGCAGATGCCCGCATTCGGTGGCCTGGAGCTTCAGCAGGAGCTGGCGAAACTGTCGCATCACTGGCCGATCATCTTCATGACCGGTCACGGCGACATTCCCACGAGCGTTCGCGCCATCAAGGCCGGCGCAGAGGACTTTCTCTCCAAGCCGATCCCCAAGCAGACGCTGCTGGAAGCGGTCGAGCGCGCGCTGTCGCGCTTCAGAGAGGTTCAGCGGAATCAGGGCCGGCTCGATGCGTTAAAGGCGCTGATTGCGAAACTAACTCCCCGCGAGAGCGAGGTGTTTGCGCTGATGGTCCGCGGCAAGATGAACAAACAGATTGCCCATTCGCTGGGTACCTCCGAGCGAACCATCAAATACCATCGTCAGATGATCATGCAAAAGCTTCAGGTTGGCTCGTTTGCGGAGGCAGTCTCTGTGGCGGAGCGCGCCGGCATGCTGACGCCTGAGCCCTCCCCTGACGTCACGAGCGCTTCATAACCATCGCCAGGTGAGTGCCTAGGGCCGCTTGGCTAGGGACCGTTTGCCCCCAGGTACAGTAGCGCGCCACCGCGGCATGATGCTGTGTTGCCCTCAAGTCCAGCGCTTTCACCGCGATCGCAGAATCGGGGGCATTAGATGACTATCCGTTATTGGTCAGAAAGCCTTTCAGACGTTTCCTGCCAATCAACCAGCAGAAGCTCGCGCGATCTCGTCGGCCGGGCCGAGGCGATCGCTCTCGCAGAACCCGACTCGCCGCTGCACATTTCGGCTCTCTGCAACGCCCTCGCCGTCAGCGAGCGCACGCTGCGCAAGGCATTTCATACCGTGCACGGCGCTCCCCCCTGCCGCCATCTCCGCATGCAGCGGCTGTCGCAGGCAAGGCTCGCGCTTCTGTCCGCCGACGGCAATCTTGCAACGGTAACCGAGATCGCCACCCTTTTCGGCTTTGTGGAATTGGGCCGATTCTCGGTCGAATACCGCAGGGTGTTTGGCGAAAGTCCTTCGAAAACTCTGCAGCGGGGTGCCACAGGTCAGGCCCATGCCGGCGGCCGGGAGCTGCCTTCAGCGAAATTGCAAACCGCTACAACTCTAGCGTGACCTTGCTGCGACAGATGAGGACGAAATTCAGAACCCGGCCGAATTTGCATAGCGTTGGCCCGAGATGAGACGTCCAATGGCTGCGCTTATGCACGCCGCCGTCGACAGGGACACGCAAATGACGCGCAATAGTTGGCAAACAAGAAGCATCCTCCGTCTTCAGCACGGAGCCAAGGTCTTTGCGATCGCGGCGCTCGCATCGATGCCCGGCGTGGCGCACGCCGACGAAAGCGGCGTTTCCTACTGGCTGCCCGGACGGTTCAGCAGTCTCGCCGCGACGCCACAGGTGCCCGGCTGGTCGATGGCTGTCGTCTATTATCACACCACTGTCGGGGCATCCGGCGCGACAGCGGCGGCGAGAGAGATTCAGATCGGCAGGATCCCGGCCAACGTCAACGTCAATCTGAACCTGAATTTGAACGCGCAGGCCGATCTCATTCTGCTCAATCCTACCTATACTTTTGCAACGCCGGTGCTTGGCGGACAACTGGCCATCGGCGTGACCGGCCTGTTCGGGCGTTCGAGCGCCAGCCTCGACGGCACGCTGACGGCAACACTCGGCCCGCTGGTGGTGAACCGGACCGGCTTCATCCAGGATTCCATCACATCGGTGGGTGACCTATATCCGCAGGCCACGCTGAAGTGGAATGCCGGCGTGCACAATTTCATGACCTATCTGACCGGCGACATTCCCGTTGGCGCCTACAGCTCGACCCGCCTTGCCAATCTCGGCATCGGCCATGCCGCCATCGATGGAGGGGGCGGCTACACCTATTTCAACCCGGCGGCGGGCCTGGAATTTTCGGCCGTTGCAGGATTGACGTATAATTTCAAGAATTACGACACCAATTACCAGAACGGGATCGACTTCCATGTCGACTGGGGAATGTCGCAATTCCTCTCCAAGCAGTTCTTCGTCGGTCTTGTCGGGTATGGCTACCAGCAGATCAGTGATGATTTCGGCCAAAATCCGATCCTGGGAGGTTTTCGGTCGCGCGTGCTCGGCATCGGCCCTCAGGCCGGCTTCCTGTTTCCCGTCGGCGACATGCAGGGATACCTCAACCTGAAAGCCTATGGCGAGTTCGAGGCGCAGAACCGGCCGTCCGGCTGGAATGCCTGGATAACGTTCGCGGTATCGCCGATGGCGCCGACCAGCACCGTAACGCCGACCAAGCATCGAATCGTGAAGTAAAACGACAGGGTACTGTCGGGAGACCGCTGTCGATCGGACCAACGTTCGGCGGTGGCTCATCAGATACTGCAGCCTGTGGGACGCGAGGCCAAGCGCAGCCATTTCGGCGCTCTCGCTCGCGTTCCTGGCGAGCTCGCTCTTCAGGATGCTGTCGATCCGTTTCTCGATGGCCTCCAGTTCCGCTTCGCTCGTCGCATTCCTGATCTCGTTGCCGAGTTCGTAAAGCGGCTCCAGCTTGCTCTCGGATCCGGTGCCGGATCGGGCGAAACGCCAGGCTGCCACGAGAACGGAGATCAGCGAGCCCAGCAGCAGCGAAGCGTAATAGAGCTTGTCATCGTATTTATCGAAGAAACTCTGCTGATTGCCGTTGTAGTAAGTCGCAGCGCCCGGATGGATCGGGATCAGCGCATTCGCATCCGTGCTTGGCGCAGCGGCCTGGGCGAGTACCGGAAACTGCGACAGCAGATCCCGCTTCGCATCGACCAGCGACTGCGTCAGGTCGGTGATCGCGTCGGCATTGACCGACTTGTTGGCGACGAGAAAGTACGACAAACGCAGCGACGTCAGGTCGTCCGAAGGGATCGGCGGCGCCCCCTGCAAGGTGCCTTTCGGGATGTCATAGCTCTCGTAGTACTGCGCGACGTTGGCGACCGCGCCGGCCGACTCGATTTCGATCAGCTTTGGTGCCGGCCCTTTTTTGCGCTCCTGCCGAAAGAATTGCCTGACCTTGGCGAGGTATTTTTCTGTCAGGGGAATAATCGCAAGCAACGCATGAACTTTTCCCGACGCGAGCGCCGCTGCGGCGTCATTGGCGGCAACATCCTGAAATCTGACCCCGGCGCGGTCGAATTGATACACCTGCTTTAACGCCTCGACTGCCGGCTGGTTGATCGCTCCGCCGATGACACCGATCGTCGTATTCCGGAGATCGCCCAGACTGTCGGCTCTCGCAGCCGACGAGGTCATGATCAAGACCACGCCGTGAGTCAGGAGCAATACGCTCCTGGCATCCGCTAGACCGCCCCTATGCAGATTCAGGCGCTTGGAATGACCACTCGCCGGTTATGACAGTTCAATATTTGACCATCGATGCTTCGCTGCCGAACTTGCATAGTCATTTAACCCGGTCGCCGGTATTTTGCGGGTTCTCTTTTCGCAAGTGATGCGCGCGTCGTTTCAATAAGAGTATGACGACGGCCAAACTCCTGTGCACGTTTCACTCGGCCGGAACCTCGATGATTCCCGATACGCCGTCCATAAGTCAGCTGGCGCATGTCATTTCACAGGCGGCGGCCCCGGCGTTTCTTCTCGGCGCACTTGCTGCGTTCATTGCATTGCTCATCAACCGCCTGAATCGGATCGTCGACCGGACTGCGTTCCTGAACGGAATCCCGGAGCACGATTCGGCGCGGGTGCGACTCAAGGCCGACCTGCCACGTCTGATGCGGCGCGCCGCCATGATGAACCGCGCGGTCTTTTGGGCCGTGGTAGCGAGTATCGCCGTGACGCTGCTCATCATCGTGGCCTTTGTGACTGCGTTCCTTCAGCTTCCGCATGAGTATGGCGTTGCGGTCTTCTTTCTGATCTCGCTTGGTGCGTTTACCGCCTCGCTGATCGATTTTGCCCGCGAGGTCAGGATCGCACTGAGCGAATACGACCACCATGCCTGACGCGCCTCGCTGCCCCTCCATGGTCACAAATCATGGGTATCAGCGTCAATTCTGCCACGGATCAAGCAAACGTGCGTAAGCAGGCGCCACCGGTCGACATTCCCGGCTCAGGAAGGCACATCCGCTCCACGCTCGAAAGCAGACCGCCTCACGACACATGCAGATGTCCGCTTTCAATCTGCGCCAGCCTCCGCCGCATCTTGGCCTGGGTGAAGTTCCGATCTCACGTTGACGGCCTTGAACTTGCTGCCGTCGATCGCAACGCTCGCTTCGCTGAACAGCTCGAGGCGTCGGCATAGCACCACGAACTCACGGCAGACCTTTCCGATGAGCTGCGCGCCGGCATCCTTCACCTGTTCCTGATCCGACATGCTCGCGCCCGACATGCGCCGCCGCCCTATTTCACCGCCCCCACCGTAAAGCCGGCCACGAAGCGGTCGACGAAGAGATCGTAGATGACCGCGATGGGAACGCTTGCGATCAGGCAGGCACCCATCATCGAGCCCCAGAAATAGACGTCGCCGCGCACCAGGAAGGTCGGCACGCCGACGCTGACGGTGTAGCTCGATGCCGAGGTGATGAATGTGACGCCGTAGACGAATTCTTGCGTCACCAGCGTGAAAGCGAAGATAACCGCCGTCAGCACCCCGGCGAGCGAGATCGGCATCACCACCTTGACGAACGCGCCGAACCGCGAAAGCCCGTCGATCATCGCCGCATCCTCAAGATCACGCGGGATCGCCTTGAAGAATCCCATAAGCAGCCAGGTGCAGAACGGCACCGTGAAGCTCGGATAGACGAGCACCAAGGACCACAGCGAATCCTGCAGGCCAAGCGTCGCGATGATGCGCGCGAACGGAATGAACAGGATGGTCGGCGGCACGAGATAGGTTAGAAAGATTGCAATGCCGAGCGTCTGCGCCCAAGGGCCGGCCATTCGCGCGAGCGCGTAGCCCGCCGGCACCGCCAGTACAAGCGTAATGAGGACGACCGCGATCCCCACCACGCCCGTATTGATCAGCCATTGCAGATACTGGGTGTCCTGAAACAGCACGACGAGATGCTCGAGCGTCGGCGGCTCGTTGAACAGGAACGGGTTCTTGCTGACGTCGTGCAGATCGATCGTGGTCTTGAACGTCGTCATCAGCATCCAATAGAACGGAAATGCGAGGAACGTGATGAAGAAGACAAGGATGCTGGCATGGCCGCCGGCCCTGGCGATGCGCACCAGCTTGAACGAGCGGCGCGTCATCACGTCACCTCCGAGCGCCGCGCAAGCAACAGGAACACGATCGCCACCGCCACCAACACCGGGAACAGGAACAGCGACACCGCCGCACCTCCCGCAAGATCGCCACCCTGAATGCCTGTGAAGAAGGCCCAGGTCGCAAGCACCTGAGTCTGGTCATAGGGCCCGCCGCGGGTGAGCAAGAACACCACGATCATGTCGGTGAAGGTGAAGACGATCCCGAACAGCACGGCGACGAGCGTGATCGGCAGCAGCAGCGGGAATGTGATCTGCAAGGTGCGGCGCCAGAAGCCGGCGCCGTCGACAGCGGCGGCGTCATGGATGTCCTGGGGAATCGAGGTGAGCCCTGCAAGCAGGATCACGGTGGCGAGCGGCACGATGCGCCAGATCTGCACAACGATGATCGAGGCCATGGCGAGATTGGGCTGGCCAAGCCAGATCGGCCAATCGTTCGGTCCGAGAATGCGCAAGGCCTGCCCAGTCCAGTTGATCACCGAATAGATCGAATCGTAGATCCATAGCCAGCCGATTGCACCAAGCGAAATCGGAGCGACCCAAGGCAACAGGATAAGCAGGCGCACCAGCCACTTGCCGCGGAAATCGGCCGATAGCGCCATTGCAAGGATATTGGCGAAAACAAGCACGAAGAATTGTGAGACGATCGTGAAGATGAGGGTGTTCTTGAGCGCGATCCAGAACGTGTTGGATGCCACCACGCGGTGGAAGTTCTCCAGGCCCACGAAGTTCATGCTTCGGCTGCCGACAGTGACATCGGAGACGCTGTAGAACAGCGAGAGAAGAAACGGAAAGCCGACCAGCAATACGATGTAGAGGATCGCTGGCGCGAGCATCAGCGGCCACAACAGGCGCTCGTTGTCGGCAAGCCGCGTGCGCCAGCCCGCTTTCGCGGTGACGGCGTTAGCGGTTGCCGTCGTCATCGCCCGCTCCCGTCGATGTGCCGGCCGCTATTCCGGTCGAAGCGATGGATCTCGCGCCTGCGCACCACGAAATCGTAGCGCTCGCCTGCGACGATTTCGGCGCGGATGTTGTTCGGCATCTTCGAGATCACATGCGCCTCGGCCGTACGGCCTTCGAGCACGCCGTAGACCAGCCGATCGGCGCCCAGATATTCGACGCGGGTGACACGGAAGGGAAAGCCGACACTGTCGTCCGAATTACCCACCTCGCGCGGCAGAAACGCCTCCGGCCGAAAGCCGAAATAGGAGGCGCCCTCCTCCACCAGATTCATCGGCGGCGAGCCGATGAAAGTGGCGACGAAGGTGTCCATCGGCTTGCCGTAAATCTCCTGCGGCGTTCCGATCTGGATCACCTTGCCCTGGTTCAGCACTGCAATGCGATCGCCAAGCCCCATGGCTTCGGCCTGATCATGGGTGACGTAAATGGTGGTGGTGGCGAGGTCTCGCTGGAACTGCTTGAGCTCGTCGCGGGCGGAATTCCGCAACTTGGCGTCGAGATTGGACAGAGGCTCGTCGAGCAGGAACACCACTGGTTCACGCACTACCGCGCGTGCGAGCGCCACGCGCTGACGTTCGCCGCCGGAGAGCTGGCGCGGCTTGCGATCGAGGAAACGCTCGATCCCGAACATGCGCGCGGCCCATTCCACCTTCTTGCGGATCGCGTCCCTTTGCATGCCGACCGCGCGCAGCGGAAACGAGATGTTCTTCGCGACCGTGAGATGCGGATACAGCGCGTAGCTCTGGAACACCATCGCGACATTGCGCGCGCGCGGCGGCAGGTCGGTGACGACGCGGCCGTCGATGACGATGTCGCCCGCAGTCGGCTGTTCGAGTCCGGCGATGAGCCGCATCAACGTGGTCTTGCCGCAGCCGGAGGGGCCGAGCAGGACGAGGAATTCGCCTTCGCGCGCGAGGAGGTCGATGCCGTCGACCGCGCGCACCTCGTCAAAATGCTTCGATATGTGCCGTGCTTCGACCGTCGCCATGAATGCCTCTCGGCTCTCTCGCGTCGGCGTCAAACGGGGCCGAGGCGCCGCCGGGCCCCGCCGTTCACAATGCGCGCGCGATCAGATCATCCCGCGCTCTTTCCACTTCGCCCAGATCGCCTTCATCTTGGTATCGAGCTTCTTCAAGGCGTCTTCGGGCGTCTCCGCGCCGGTCGCCGCCTCGGCGAAGGCGGTGTTGAGCAGCCAGGTCTGGTACGTGTCGGAAATGGGCGCAGTGGAGTAGCCGGGATAGCCAATGTTTGTCGCCCAATCGAGCACGTCTTCCAGCACCGCGTACTTGTCCGGCGGCACCGCCTTCTTGTCGTTGGAGATGAGCTGCTTGAGGTCTGGCACGGTCTGAGGGAAGCACGGGAAGTTGTAGAACTCGCTGGCCAGGAAGGCTTCCTTGAAGTTGGCAATGTAGTCGACCAGGAATTTCTGCGCGCCCGGGATATTCTCCGCGAACTTCCAGATCACGTAGCAGTCCATCACATGCTCGAGGCCCATGCGGCGCACAGGACCCTTGGCGGCCTTGGCAACAGCGATCTTCTCGTGAATCGCCATCTTCTGATTCTCTCCGGTGCGCGTCACCGAGATGGCGTTCAGCACCAGCGAGGAGCGGCCGGCGAGCATCTGCCGGTTGTTGGAGGAGGCATCCCAAGCCAGAACTTCCGGCGTCATGCAGTCCTCAAAGAGTCCCTTAACGAAGCGCAGCGCCTCCAGCGTGTTCTTGGAATTGACGGTGAGGTTGCCGGCCTCGTCCTGCTCATGCGCGCCGAACGAATACATGATCGCGCGCATGGCCACGCCGGTGTCGATCTCGGCCGAGAGACCGATGCCGACCGGAATACGGGTCTTGTCCTTGATCTTCTTCCCGCCGACACGGATGTCGTCCCAGGTGTCCGGCTTCATGCCAATGTCACCCCAGAGATCGGTGCGGTAGTTCACCGGGTCCGGCACGTAGCTGTCGGAGAAGGCAAAGTATCTCTTGGTCTTCGGGTTGTAGGAGCTCTTGATACCGAGATCGATCGCCTTGCCGTTCACCTTTTCGCATTCGGCATAGACCTCGTTCATGGGTACAACCTGATCCTCGAACACCGAAGGCGGCATCAGGAACATGAAGAGGTCGTGGCCTTTCTGGGCCGACACCTCTGCTGCGGCGCGCGACTCGAGGAGAGCAAGATTGATGTTGTCGACGATCACCTCGGTGTCGTTCTTCTTGCCCCATTCCTTGGTGTAGGTGTTGTTGAACCATCGGTCGTAGCCTGGGACGAAGTGGCTCCATTGCAGGATTTTCAGTGTCTTGGCGGCCCGAGCAGGCGTGACATGGAAGAACGGGCCGATACTTGCGGCGATGCCCGCGGCAGTCGCCGTCTTGATCGCATCGCGGCGCGATAGCCGACGATGAGGCTTCTGGCTTTCCATGGATGTCCTCCCTATCGGTACATGAGCGGACTTGCCGCTCAAGCCCCCCTTGGTTGCGGGGTCATTTTCATTCCGGCGCGTCCTTCGAACGGGACGGGCCTTCAGGCAGTGCCAACCGATAATTCCGGACTTGCTCAAATAATTACGTTTCGAGGATGCTCCTTTCGCCGGTTGCTGACAAGCAACAGCCGACAGCAGACGCACCTGCTCCGGCGCCGCAAGACACGTCTATGGTCTACGATGTGGCCCCGCCCTCGAAGAGCCCTGTCGAGGTTGCCGATTTTGGCCGGACCATGCGGGAAATCATACCCGGTGGGAGATCCCGTTCTGGAGGCCAACATTCAATCCGTGGTGGACCACATCGAGATCGACGTCCACACATCGCATTCTCGGCGACAGATCATGTGGAGCAGCATCGCTGGACCTGGACCAGCCAAGGCAACTACGTCCAGGTAAGGGAGCCTGACCTAACGCTGACTGGATGCCGTGAAAGGGGTTGGGTAGCTCTCTGTCCGGCGGGATGCCTGCTCCGTACCGTCGCGAACGTGCTCCCGATTGGGCCGATCGTTCGCAAGTGCAAACAATGCCCGGTCGCGAACTCGCGACACCAGTGATCCACCAGCCGAGCAAATGCAGCCAAGACCTTAGTCTAAATTGTCGTAGGGCCACACGATTAGATTTGACTTGCAGCCGGGAGATTCGAAGAATCAAGACGCAAATCTAAATAGAAGCGGTCAGGCCAAACGGCCGAAAGGCCATCTGTGCATCGACGGATGACGAGAGGCGCGAGGTGTCCAGGCTTCTCGAGATAGATAGTTTGCAAACCTACTTCTTCTCGGCGGCAGGTGTGGTCAAGGCCGTCGACGGTATCAGCGTCCACGTCGATCAAGGCGAGACGATCGCAGTCGTGGGCGAATCCGGATGCGGCAAGTCCGTCAGCGCGCTCTCGATCCTGCGACTTGTGGCCGATCCTCCCGGCCGAATCATCGGTGGCAGTATTCGCTTCCAGAACAGGGACCTGCTCAAGCTGAGCGACGAGGAAATCCGCAAGATCCGAGGCAAGGACATTGCCATGGTGTTTCAGGAGCCGATGACCTCACTCAATCCGGTCCTGACGATCGGCCGGCAGCTCACCGAGACCATGGAGCAGCACCTCGACATGACCCACGATCAGGCGATCGCGCGCGCGATCGAGTTGTTGGGCATGGTGGGAATATCGGATCCGGAGCGTCGACTGAGGCAATACCCGCACCACTTCAGCGGCGGCATGCGCCAACGCGTGATGATCGCCATGGCCTTGTGCTGCGAGCCCAAGCTCATCATCGCCGACGAACCGACAACTGCGCTCGACGTGACGGTTCAGGCACAGATTCTCGAGCTGATGAAGGATCTGACGCAGCGTCTGGACGTGGCGCTGATCATCATCACCCACAATCTCGGTATCGTCGCGCGCTACGCTGACCGGGTCAATGTCATGTACGCGGGCAGGATCATCGAGAGCGGAACTGCACACGACATCTTTCATCATCCCCACCATCCATACACGCTGGCGCTGCTGCGTTCGGTGCCGCGCATGGATCGGCCGCGCCGGGGCCGGCTTGATCCGGTGGAAGGACAGCCGCCCGACCTTTCGCGCCTCGGCGCAGGCTGCTCGTTCTACCCGCGCTGCAGCTTTGCCGTGGCGCGCTGCGCAAGCGAGTCGCCTCCGTTGGAGCGGATCGACGGCGGCCATCATCTCGCAGCATGTTGGGAGGCAGCCAAAGTTGCCGGATCGCTGACGAGGCCGTCATGACCCCCATGGAGTCAACCGGCGCGGTATGGCAGAGCGTCCAGGCGGCGGTACAGGCATCGACCGTCGCGGAAGACGTTGCGCTCGAGCACGGGCGGCAATCCAAATGGCGCATCGACCTGGCGCCGGAACTGGTCACGGTCCGCAACCTGACGATGCACTTTCCGGTGACCGAGGGCGCTCTCTTCTCCAGAGAGATCGCGCACGTGAAGGCTGTCGACGGCATCAGCTTCACCATCCGCAAAGGTGAGACGCTCGGATTGGTCGGCGAGTCGGGTTGCGGCAAGACCACCACGGGCCGGTGTATCCTGCGGCTCGAGCATCCGACCGGAGGCGAGATCCTGTTCGACGGCAAGAACCTGGTCGACCTCGATCAGAAATCGATGCGGGCCCTGCGGCAGAAGATTCAGGTCATCTTTCAGGATCCTTACAGCTCCCTCAATCCGCGCATGAAGATCGGGCAGATCATTTCCGAGCCGATGAAGGTGCACCGGACCGAACCGACCAAGGCAGCGCGTGATGCGCGCGTCACGGAATTGCTCCGCCTGTGCGGCCTGGATCCCAGGTTTGCCGACCGCTACCCCCACGAGATGAGCGGCGGCCAGCGTCAGCGCGTCGGCATCGCACGCGCCCTTTCGGTGCGCCCGGAATTCATCATCTGCGACGAGGCGATCTCGGCTTTGGACGTGTCGATTCAGGCACAGATCGTCAATCTGCTGGAGGATCTGCGGGACCAGTTCGGACTGACCTATCTGTTCATCGCGCACGATCTCAGCATCGTTCGCCACCTCTGTCATCGCATCGCCGTCATGTATCTCGGCAAGATCGTCGAACTGGCGGATTGCGACGAGTTGTACGGCAATCCTCTGCATCCCTATACTCAGGCGCTTCTCGCGGCCGTGCCGGTGCCGGACCCGGACCTGGAGCGGATGCGCGGCCGCCGAATCGTAAAGGGCGAGGTGCCGAGCCCGATGAATCCGCCGAAGGGATGCGTGTTTCATCCGCGCTGCCCGCTTGCGATCGATAGCTGTGCGAAGAACGTCCCGGAGTTCAGAGAACTGCGGCCAGGCCACTGGGTGGCTTGTTCCGTGATCTGAAAGCCCTCGCAAGAAGGGGCGATCGGCCTGGGCAGAAGACCCGGCGCTTGAAGAACAGGAGGAATGTGTTCCAGAGGGAGGAAAGACTATGAACCCTTCAAAATATCTCAGAGCCGTGTCAATCGTGGCGGTCGGCGCGGCAGTTGCCCTCGGCTTCTCCGGGGTTCCAGCCCAGGCTGCACCGAAGCAGGGAGGGATTCTGAACTTTGTCGTGCCGGACGAGCCGCCGAGCTGGGACGGCCACCGCGAGACGACGTTCGCGCTGATCCATCCCTTTGCGCCGTTCTACAGTCTGCTCATCAAGGCCAACCCGGATAATCCGTCCTCACCGACGGACTTCGTCTGCGACCTGTGCACGGAAATGCCGACCCCGACCGACGAGGGCAAGACCTACACGTTCAAGATCAAGCAGGGCGTGAAATTCCACGATGGAACGCCATTGACGGCGCACGACATCGTCGCGTCGTTCAGAAAGATCATCTTCCCGCCGGAGGGCACGACCAGCGCGCGCCTCGCCTATTTCGTCATGGTCGAGAGCGTCAGCGCGGCGGACGACCACACCGTCGTGTTCAAGCTCAAATATCCATCGGGCGCCTTCATCCCGGCGCTCGCGACGCCGTATAACTTCATCTACTCGAAGGCAAAGCTCGAAAAGGACTTCCGCTGGTACGAGACCAACGTCATGGGGTCGGGGCCATTCAAGTTCGTGACAAGAGAGGCAGGCGCCTATGTGCGCGGCGAGCGCAACAAGGACTTCCATGTCGCCGGCCAGCCCTATCTCGACGGCTTCGAAGCGATCTTCTCCAACAAGCAGGCGGTGCAGGTGCAAGCGATCCGCGGCGACCGGGCCGCAATCCAATTCCGCGGCTTCCCGCCGAAGAGCACCGAGGACCTCGTCAACGCGCTCGGCAAGGATATCACGGTGCAGGAGAGCGACTGGAATTGCGTGCTCCTGTTCACCCCCAACCATAAGAAAAAGCCGTTCGACGATGTCCGCGTTCGCCGCGCGCTCACGCTGGCGGTCGATCGCTGGGGCGGATCGAAGAGCCTTTCGCGCATCGCCATCGTCAAGGCGGTCGGCGGTGTCGCGTTCCCGGGTCACCCGCTGGCGGCGACGAAGGCGGAGCTTGAGCAGCTTCCCGGCTACTGGCCGGACATCAACAAGTCGCGTGCCGAGGCCAAGCGGCTGTTGCAGGAAGCCGGCGTCCCCGAACTGAAATTTGTGTTGTGGAATCGCGCCGTCGACCAGCCCTATACGATCGTGGGCACGTGGCTCATCGACCAGTGGCGGCAGATCGGGGTGACGGTCGAGCAGAAGATGGAGCCGACCGGCCCGTTCTATGCGCGGCTCAGGTCGGCTGAGTTCGACGTGACGGTGGACTTCAACTGCCAGTCGGTCGTCAACCCACTGCTCGACATCGGCAAGTTCCTGTCGGAGGACATCGGCAACGAGAGCTACGGCGCATACGTCGATCGCGACCTCGACAAGATCTTCGACACGATGAACCGCACGCCCGACGAGGCCGAGCAGCGCGAGCTGATGCGGCAGTTCGAGAAGCGTGTGCTCGATGAGCAGGCGCATTCATTCGTCACGCTGTGGTGGAATCGTATCGTGCCACACCGGTCCTACGTAAAGGGCTGGAAGATCAGTCCGAGCCACTACCTCAATCAGGACCTCGCCAACGTGTGGCTCGACAAGTAACCGACCGAGGGGCTGGCGACTCGCGGCTGTTTCCACGTCTGTGCCATGGCAAGGCAGTGAACGGGAAACGGCCGCGAGCGGGGGCAAGAGTGGCGGTGCAGGGAGCATGTACCAATACATTCTCAAGCGACTGCTGTTGATGATCCCGACGCTGCTCGGCGCCGCGCTGCTCGTCTTTCTCCTGCTGCGTTTGGTGCCGGGCGACGTCTGTGTGCTGCGCATGACGGGCGGTGCCGGATACGTCGCCCCCAAGGCGATCGCAGCCTGCCGCAGCGAGCTCGGCCTTGATCGGTCCTACCCCGTGCAGTTCCTGACCTTCATTTGGGACTTCGTCCGATTCGACTTCGGCAAGTCGATGTGGACCGGGCGCCCGATCACGGAAGAGATAGCACTCCGCTTCCAGCTCTCATTGCAGATCGCGATCATGGCCACGCTCACCGCCATCATGCTGGCCATTCCGCTCGGCACGATCTCGGCAGTCAAACAGAACACCTGGATCGACTACGGCGTGCGCGCTTTCAGCATCGCCGGGATCGCGATGCCTTCGTTCTGGCTCGGCGTACTGATCATCCTCGGCCTGCTGATCACCACCAAGGCGGTCTTCGGAAGCCCGTGGATGCCGCCGATCAAGTATGTGCCGATCTGGATCGACCCGCTTTACAACTTGAGCATGACCATCTTCCCGGCGCTTGCGACCGGCTATCGCTATTCCGCCGTTGCGACACGTATGACGCGCTCGGCGCTGCTCGAAGTACTGCGCGAGGACTACGTCCGCACGGCGCGCGCCAAGGGGCTCAGCCAGCAGCTCATCATCCGGCGGCATGCACTCAAGAACGCATTGTTGCCGGTGGTCACGATCATCGGCATCGAGTTCGCGTTCCTGATGGGCGGCTTGGTCGTCACCGAGCAGGTGTTCAACCTCAACGGGCTCGGCAAGCTGTTTGTCTCGTCCGTGACCAACCACGACTACACGATGACCCAGGCGCTGGTCATGTTGGTGGCGACGATATTCGTCCTCACCAATTTCGTAGTGGACATCATCTACGCGTGGCTCGATCCGCGGATCCGGTACAAATGATCGCTGGAATCAGAGGTTCTGCATGACTGTCGCGACCGACCTCGACACCAAGGTCGAACTGACGGATGAGCGCAAGCCGCGGAGCAGGCTAGCGGCCATTGGCCGGTTCGCACGCCGCAACCCGTTGGGCGCCGCGGGCGCCGTCGTCATCATCGTCATGGTCGTGGTTGCGGTGTTTGCGGATTTCATCGCCCCGTACAACCCGGTCGTCAACGCCTTCGATCGCATGCACGAGCCGCCGAGCCTCGAGAACTGGCTCGGCACGGATCAATACGGACGCGACGTGTTCTCGCGCGTCGTCTATGGGTCGCGCACGGCCTTGCTGGTCGGGTTTGCGTCGTCGTTCGTCGGCGCCACCTTCGGTCTCGTCCTCGGCGTCGCGAGCGCCTATTTCGGCGGCAAGATCGATTTGATCTTCCAGCGCATCCTCGACGTCTTCATGGCGTTTCCGCTGATTATCATGGCGCTGGCCGTGATCGCAATCTTCGGGACGGGGGCGCAGAACGTGATCATCGCCATCACCATCCCGTTCATCCCGCGCTGCGCCCGCGTCGTGCGTTCGAGTGCGCTGGCGATCCGCGAGCTCCCCTATATCGACGCCGCCCGTGCCAACGGCTTCAGCCACAGCCGCATCATTCTCCGGCACATGGTGCCGAACGTCATGGCGCCGTTTCTCATCATGATCACCGCCTTCGTCGGCCAGGCCATCCTGCTTGAAGCATCGCTTTCCTATCTCGGTCTCGGCGTGCAGGAGCCGACGCCGGCATGGGGGCTGATGCTTCAGGGCGGCGCCGAGGAATACGCCGAGAGCGCCCCCTGGATCGCTGTCTTCCCGGGTATCGCCATCAGTCTTGCGGTGTTCGGCTTCAGCCTGTTCGGCGATGCGCTGCGCGACGAGCTCGATCCCAGGCTGCGATCGCAGTAAAATAGGTGTTACGTCTCTGAGCCGCGCAGTGCGCGGCGACGCGCCCAGGCAAGGCTGATCCGGCCTTGGCAGCGCCTGTCTACGAGCCGTCGTGATAGCGGTCCCGCAACGAGTCCCACTCGTCGGCGCTGAAGCGAGCAAAAACTTCGTGCGGCGAGAGGTCCTTGGGCGGCGCGGGGGCCGCGGACGCTGCGGCGGCTCTCAAGCTGCAATATCACAATGAGACCTTGCATCTGGACAGGTCGCAGGCGCATGAGCCGGGACGTGAGGCGTGGCCGAGCAGATCGGTTGCGGCAATCAAAGCGGCTACAAGATGCCTCCGGCATCCTCGCACGAACTTCGGAGCGATATGGCGTCCAGCAGGCGGATTATCGTGCAGCCATCTGCGATCTTCAAGATCTTCCGTTCATCACGGTCTGCGCTCGTTGGCAGGTCGCGGAGCACTTCCACCTTCGCGACACACGCACAGTCAAGCCACATGCGGAAATACTCCCGGCGACCATCGGAGACTGCCTCAAGGTTCAGTCTTCGCGATTTCACCGCACCCGGTATCTGCTCATGTAGTGCTTGCGCAAGATCTTGCGGGTCTGCTCCGCAAGCCGCCTGTTAGCACCAGCCTGCGGCTTGTTGCGGCGCTCCCGCGGCTTCAGTCGATCCGGGGGACGATGCTTGGTCGAATGTTGCCTTCGGGTCAAAGCGGCAGACCTTTGTTCATGCGACGATTTCGACCGGACTGCCGATGGCAAGACCGAGATCGCGGTCTACCCGCCCCTGATTGACGGCAAGTTCGGCAAGCCCGTTGGAGTTCTCATACCAGAACGCCGTGCCTGGCGGCAGATCACTGAAGGTCCTCGCGCGGTCCAGAACCCGACCTGCCGCGGTCAGCCTTGCGCCGGGCGGCAGCATCGCCGCCCTCACCCCGGTCATCGCATTGCCGTAGTGATCGACGTAGACAATCTCGCAAAGG
Organism: Bradyrhizobium sp. SZCCT0231; assembly: GCF_018130245.1. Taxonomy (GTDB): domain Bacteria; phylum Pseudomonadota; class Alphaproteobacteria; order Rhizobiales; family Xanthobacteraceae; genus Bradyrhizobium; species Bradyrhizobium japonicum_F. Next base: position 17,570 of record NZ_JAFCKP010000010.1, on the reverse strand, counting down.
TCATCCGGCCAGTCTGCCCGGCGATCTGCACCATCGTGCCGTGGCTGGCCGGGGGGCGGATCACCGCGCGCCAGCATGGCCGCCACCGGGGCGAACAGGTCGCGCCCGTGAAAACTGGCCGAGAGATGCTTCGGCCTCCAATCGATGTCCCAGATGCGTGTCTCTCGGGCTCTGCGCTGGATCAGCTCAAACAAGCCGTTGCCGGGACCGACATACCAGCGGCCATCGGCCTCGAGAAAAATGGATGGCCGCGTCCCGCCGACGCCGGGATCGACAACGCAGAGAAAGACGGTTCGCACCGGAAACCATGCAGCGTAGGCCGCCACCAGATACGCCGATGCCTTGGGATTGCCGATCGGCGCATCGGCGAAGAGGTCGACAATGGGTATGCCCGGCGCCATCTGGTGCAGCACCGCCTTCATCTGACCGGTATACGGGCCGTGCAACCCAAAATCCGTAAACAGCGCAATCATGGTATCAGCTTGTCAAGTGCATGTGTCCACTTCGCTCGAAATCGCTATACTGGCCCATCCGAGCCATGCGACGGACCGCGGTCACAGCAGCACGCCAAATCCCGCTTGCTCTCCCTCAATCGGCTCGCCCACTGTGATCGTAGGCTCGGCGCAATGTCGATCTCGCGTCTGCTCATCATCTTCGGCTTGTCGCTCGTTGCGCTTGGACTGCTATGGCCAATGATCATCAAGATCGGCTTGGGCCGCTTGCCCGGCGACATTGTCATCGAGCGCGACAACTTCCGCGTTTATATCCCGCTCGCAACATCGCTACTGATCAGCGCGATCCTTTCTCTGATCCTTTGGCTCGCGAACCGCTAGCCGTCGGCGCCTCTTGCTCTGGGTGGATGGCGCTCGGCAGCGCATACGGCCAGCCTGCCGGCAGCAGCATCGTCTGCGCCGTGACCAGCCACGGCATCCACATCAATCGTGTGGCCTGCACCCAAAATGTGAAAGGGTCAGCTGCCTCGAACGGGGACCCGAGCGCTTCGAAGGACGGCGTAGCCCGCAGGTTGATTGACATCTGCTCCCAATCACCGGTCGGCGATTGCCGGCGAACGATGTCGATGTCGAGGCCGGGCAGACGAGCGCTCGCTCTTGTGGCATCGATATCGCTGTCGGGACTGTGCATCCGCTCAGGCATCGGCCTCTACCATCTCCGTGTGCCGATCCCATCGCGAACCGGCCTATTGACTATCGCTCTGCTACATCGCGAAATGGACTATTCTAGTAGCGCTATTCTCGTACCGAAGAGCAGCATAACTCGCAACGCAACGTCTTGATAGTCCGGCCCAAAGCCGTCGTTCGTACACGATCCACGCATGTTGAAGTGTCGGCGAGCAATCCGGCCTTGCGCGGATCAACCACGGGCACTACCGCGCCGGTTCCATCTTGCCGTCCGGCCCTTGTTTCCAGGCGAGGAGATCGGCCGTTGCCCGCAAGCCCGAGCACCATGTCCGAGAAGCGCTCGTCTTGTACCAGGACGTGGCTCTGAAGACGCTTGCGGCGAGTTGCGCGTCGCCGGCGCGGATCGCTTCGGGCGGCGACGCTGGCCGACATTCTCGCGGTGCAGCAACCAGCGAGACGAGCGTTCCTGCAACGTGCAATTTGCCCGATCCGGCGAAGGTCGAACACATGCGGGTGCCCGCACGGCACCGCAGCATTCGGGCCAGCCCCTCACGTGCGGACAAGGGGTGGACAAGGACAATCACGGGCGGAACATGTAAAGTAGCCTCGTGCGGCCTTGGACACCAGCGGTCGGACTTGCTTCGCGAATCGCCGGGTCGCTGTGTCATCGGGGCGGCGGGGCTGAGATTTGGGGGGCGAGAGCAAGAACGGAGGAACCGATGAAAAAGGACATCTGGCAGGAGAACAAAGAGCGCTATTTCGAGTGGAATCCCATCGAAAGCGTCGTTGCCAAGTTCGTATGGGCCGCGATCGGGGCCGCCGTGGCGATCGTGGCCATGTACCTGCTGCGCTAGGTGGCGCAGAGTTGGGTGGAGCGCACTTCTCGCTTGCCGTGCTGTCGCGCGATCGAGCAAGGCGACCCCTGGAGGATGCAATGCCGCAAAGCGTGCTCGTGGTCGATGACGAGGCCAACATCCTGCTGTCCCTCGAATTCCTGATGAAGAAGGCCGGCTACGAAGTTCGCCTCGCCCGCGACGGCGAGGAGGCGCTCGCGGAGATAGGCAAGGCGCGGCCGGATCTCGTGCTCCTCGATGTCATGATGCCGAAGCGCAACGGTTTCGATGTGTGCGAGGCCATCCGGGCCAATCCAGAGTGGCGACCGGTGCGTGTCATCCTGCTGACGGCCAAGGGCCGCGACATCGAACGCGAAAAGGGCTTGGCGCTGGGCGCCGACGACTACATCACCAAACCGTTCTCGACGCGCGAGGTCGTTGAGCGGGTCACCGCTTGGATCGGGCCGGCCAAGTAACCGGGCAACAAGGGCGTGCGATGCAGGCTGCCGTTGCGATACCAATCCTCCTCGCAGCATTGGCGCTTGCCGCCTTCGCTGTGTCCGGCGTTGCGCTGTGGCAGGCGGTGCAAGGTGGCGGAGCGGTCGGTGCTTACATGTCCATCGCATTTGCCGTCGTCGCCGCTTTGGTTGGGCTGGCTTGGGCTCTGCTGCATGTCAAGCTCCTCAAGCCCCTGGCCGCTCTGAAGCGGGAACTGCTGATGCAGTCACAGATACGCGTCGATCGACCGCTCGCGGTCGATCGCGGCCACTTGCTCAATGGGCTCCCAACGGCGGTCGACAAAGTACTCGGCGCGCTCCAAGCCGCGCGTGGCAAGACCCAGGAGGCCGTGGATGCTGCCACGCGGCGTGCAGAGGAACAGAAGAGCCGGCTTGAGGCCATCCTGCTCGATCTCTCCGAAGGGGTGATCGTTTGCAATCTCGAGCACCGGATACTCCTCTACAACCAAGCCGCCGCCCGGATACTCAACGCGAGCGATACGCTTGGGCTTGCCCGCTCATTGTTTGGCGTCCTGACGCGAGAGCCCGTGCTATTGACGCTTGAGCTGCTCCTGCAACGGTCAGAGGACGCGGCCGGCGATGAAGCCCGGTCCACCGAAGAATCGACGCTCGATTCCACGACGCGCCGCTTCGTCTGTGCGTCGGTCGATCTTGCGACTTTGCTGCAGGCGAGGCTCAGCCTGGTGCGCGAAGCTTCGGGCCGCGCCTCAGGCTACGTGTTGACCTTTGCCGATGTCGGCGCCGAACTCGAAAACGTGGCCCAGCGCGATGCGCTCTTGCGTGAGGTCGCCATGGAATGGCGACGGCCGCTTGCAAGCTTGCGCGCCGCGACCGAGATGCTGGCGGGGGAACTCGAAGCGAGCGCGCGCCGCGTCTTTCAAGACGTCGTTGGCAAGGAGGTCGAAGCGCTCAATCGCAGCTTTACCGACGTTGCGCAGCGTTACGAACGCCTTGCGACGGATCAGTGGCCGTTGGCCGACATTTACTCGCTGGATCTGTTCCACGCCGTCCGCAGGCATTTGGCAGACGCCGACGGCATCCAGGTCACGCCCGTGGGCGTGCCAGTCTGGATTCATGCCGACAGCCACTCGCTGGTGCTGGCGCTCGAGCATCTCATCCGCGCCGTTGCCAGGCACACAGCGAAAGCCGCCTTCGATATCGGTGCCGTCGTGCAAGACAAATACGTCTACGTCGAGGTGGTTTGGGACGGCGCGCCGCTCGCCTCGGCGATCATCGAAGCGTGGCTGGCCGAGCCGCTGAGGGGTACGATCGGCAACCGCACAGTCCGCGAGATCGTGGAGCAGCATGGCAGCGAGCTATGGAGCCAGGTGCTGCCGGAGGGGGGCGCGTGCCTCAGATTGCCGCTGAGGAAGACCGAAGAGCCGCCCGCCCGGAAACGCCCGGACCGCGTTGTGCCGATGCCGGAGCTATACGACTTCGACCTGTTTTCTCTTCCGACTGAGGCAATCAGGGACACGCCATTGCGCAAGCTCGACCTGGTCGTATTCGACACCGAGACCACCGGCGTAAGGCCCGACGAGGGAGATGAGCTCATCTCGATCGGAGCGGTTCGTGTGGTCAATGGCCGCATTCTGACGGGCGAGACGTTCGAGCGACTGGTCAATCCGAATCGTGATATCCCCGCCAGCACGACGCGAATTCACGGCATCACCACCGACATGGTGCGCGACAAGCCCCCAGCACAAGTCGTCTTGCCGCAATTCAAGTCCTTCATCGGCGACTCCGTGCTCGTCGCCTACAACGCCGCCTTCGACATGAAATTCCTCGAGAACGGGGCCGAGCAGGCAGGCGTCAAATTTGATAACCCAGTGCTCGATGCTCTGCTTCTGTCCGTGTATCTGCAGCCGGATGTGTCCGATTTTTCGCTGACTGCCACCGCTGAACGACTGGGTGTCGAGGTCATTCGCAGGCACACCGCAATCGGCGACGCCATGACTACCGCCGCGATCTTCGTAAAGCTCCTGGATCTGTTGAGAGCCCGCGGGATCGAGACGCTCGGTCAGGCTGCCAGGATTTCCAGCCGGATGATGGAGCATCGCCGTCAGCAGGCGCAACTTATATGATCCCACGCTGTCGCGGCAGGGACGCAGCGAAGCGCACATCGAGGTGATACTATGCCAAGGCGAGGATTGACCGGCGAGCGCTTGATCGGCTTGTTCCTGTTCGGTTTGCTTCTGCTCACACCGCCGCTGATCGGCGCCTTCGACAAGGCCACTTTAGTGGGCGGGGTACCGTCGCTTTACCTCTATTTATTTTTCTCCTGGGCGTCGCTGATCGCCCTCACGGCGTTGATCGTCGAGCGGCCGGACCCCGACGAGGAGATTGTCGAAAGCGAGCCTGGCGCGGATCCCGACCAGGGTACCAGCCGCGCACCGCGAGCCTGAGCCATGCTGGGCGGCTACGTCATAATCACGGTCTCCTTCCTCTACCTCTCGATCCTGTTCGCCATCGCCTACTATGGTGACCGCCGCGCGGATCAGCGTAGGAGCATTATCGCGAGCCCCTACATCTTTGCGCTATCCATCGCCGTGTATGCCACAGCCTGGACCTTCTACGGTAGCGTCGGACGGGCCGCGTCCTCGGGCGTCAGTTTCCTGCCCATCTATCTTGGCCCGACGCTGACCTTCATCCTTGGCTGGTTTCTGATCCGCAAGATCATCCGCATCAGCAAGGTCAATCGCATTACCTCGATTGCCGACTTCGTTGCCTCGCGCTATGGCAAGAGTTCCTTCCTGGGCGGGCTGGTGACCATCATCGCCGTCGTCGGCATCATGCCCTACATCTCGCTGCAGCTAAAGGCGATCTCGACGAGCTTCGCCGTGCTCCAGCACTACCCGGACATCGTGATGCCGGCCAAGCTTGGCTCGACTCCGGTCCTGCAGGACACAGCGCTTTACGTCGCGGTGATCATGGCCGCATTTGCCATCCTGTTTGGCACGCGGCACATCGACGCCAGCGAGCGTCATGAAGGCATGGTGGCGGCGATTGCCTTCGAGTCGGTGGTCAAGCTGTTCGCTTTCCTGGCGGTTGGGCTATTCGTCACCTTCGGCATCTATGGCGGCTTCGGCGAAGTGTTCTCGCGCGCGGCCACCGATCCAGCCCTCGCGCGTCTCTTTACGCTCGAGGCAGCCGGCGGGTACACGAGCTGGATTTCGCTGACGCTGGTCTCGATGGCAGCCATTGTCTTGCTGCCGCGCCAGTTTCAGGTGCTGGTGGTCGAGAATGTCGATGAGCGCCACATCAAGAAGGCCATCTGGCTGTTCCCGGTCTACATGTTGCTCATCAACATTTTCGTCTTGCCGATCGCTTTTGGCGGGCTCCTCCACTTTCCCGGAAATACGGTCGATGCCGACACCTTCGTGTTGACCGTGCCGATGGCCGAGCACTTTTGGACCATCGCGTTGTTCGCATTCATCGGTGGCCTCTCCGCGGCAACGGGCATGATCATTGTCGAAACCATTGCCCTGGCCACCATGGTGTCGAACGATCTCGTCATGCCCCTGCTGTTGCGCTTCGGCCGACTGCATCTCTCGGAGCGCAAGGATCTGTCTGGCCTCATGCTCGCCATCCGCCGCAGCGCCATCATCTTCGTGATCCTGCTCGGCTACGCGTATGTCCGGTTGATCGGCGAGTCCTACGCGCTCGTATCCATCGGGCTCATGTCGTTCGTCGCCGCCGCACAGTTCGCGCCCGCTATTCTCGGCGGAATCCTGTGGAAGGGAGCGACCCGCCTCGGCGCTATGGCTGGAATGAGCGCCGGGTTCCTGGTGTGGATCTACACCCTGCTGCTGCCTTCGTTCGCACGATCGGGGTGGATATCGGAGAGCTTCGTTCAGGACGGCCCGTGGGGGCTTGCACTGTTCAGTCCCTATGCGTTGCTCGGGCTTTCCGGCCTCGATCACATCGCGCACGCCCTGTTCTGGACCATGGTGATCAATGTCGGACTTTATGCTGCCGTATCGCTTATGACGACGCAGACCATGATCGAGCGCAGCCAGGCCGTGCAGTTCGTGGACATCTTCAAGCAGCCATCCGAGGGCGCGCGCATTTGGCGCGGCACGGCCACTATTGGCGACCTCCGTCGCCTCTCGAATCGCTTTATCGGTGAGACCCTGACGGACCAAGCCCTCCAGCGCTTCGAGCGCGACCGAGGGCGCCGGCTCGACGATGCGCATGCGGCGGACGCGGACATCGTGCATTACGCGGAGCGGCAACTCGCCGGCGCCATTGGCGCGGCCTCCGCGCGGATCATGATCGCTTCAGTGTTGAGGGAGGAGATGCATGACATCGACGAGGTCATGCAGATCCTCGACGAGGCTTCTCAACTCGTTGTCTACAGCCGTCAGCTGGAGGAGAAGTCGCGGCAGCTCGAGGCCGCGACGGCCGAGCTCAGGGCCGCTAACGAGCGGCTCAAGGAGCTCGACAAGATGAAGGACGACTTTGTCTCGACAATCAGCCATGAGTTCAGGACACCGCTCACCTCGATCCGCTCCTTCAGCGAGATCGTGCACGACAATCCGGACATTCCCGTCGAGCAGCGCAAGATGTTCCTCGGTACTATCGTTCAGGAAACCGAGCGGCTGACTAGGCTTGTCAACGACATCCTCGATCTCGCCAAGATGCAGGCAGGCCAGACGGATTGGCAACTGGCCAGGATCGAGCCAAGGAAGGTGATCGACAACGCGCTCGCCGCAACGGCCGGCCTCTTCGCCAAGAACCCCCGCATCAAGCTTGAGTGCCGCGTTGCCGAGGATCTGCCGAGGATTCTCGTTGACGCCGATCGGATCACGCAAGTGCTCGTCAATCTGATTTCGAATGCGGTCAAGTTCTGCGACAAGGACCATGGTTTGATTACTATTATGGCACGAGCAGAAGCGGGGTCCGTCCTGGTCAGCGTGCATGACAATGGTGTCGGCATCGCCAGGGAGGATCACAAGAAGATTTTCGAGCGATTCCGCCAGGCGGGCGACACATTGATCGGCAAGCCGCAGGGTACCGGCCTCGGCCTGCCTATCAGCGTGCACATACTTGAGCGCTTCGGGGGCACCATCTGGGTCGAGAGCGAACTCGGCAAGGGCGCGACTTTTTTCGTCCGCATCCCTTCGGCTGAGCTCTCCCACCTGGCCACGGCCGCTCGCGAAGTCACTTGACCGCAACGTGGCGAGTTGCCCGCCAGCTAAAGCGAGCGTCCCGCGAATTCCATATTGAGTGTTTCACGCAGGTTTTCGATGGCGCGGAAAGACGCCACGAGATGTTTGTTTTCGCGTTGGGAGAGATCAGCCACAGGGACATAGTTGGTGATCCTGCGCCCGGCCTTGAAGTCCTTCAGCTGCTGGCGCAGCAAGAGACGGGTCATATGCCTGAACGCGTCGGCAAGATCCTCATGGTCTCCAGCGCTGATGGCTCCCTTCTCCCTGAGGCAGTCAAGCCGGGTGAGAGTCGACGTGGCCGGAATGCCGGCTTTAAGCGCAAGCAGCCGCGTACCTTCCACGAGCGGAAGCGTTCCACGAAGCTTCAGGTCCACCACACCCTGCTGATCCTCCCCATGGTACTCCTTGCGCAAGCGTCCGAACCAGCCGAGTGCCACCTTGTGCTCGGCTTCGATGGCGAACAGGTGTTGGAGGAACTGAGGGCACTCCGACGTTACTGCGGTGACGTGGGTGCGGAGCTCGCTTGAGAGCGCAGGATCGCCGAACGCATGACGGAAATCGAAGAAGATATCGCAGTTCAACAGCATCTCGGACTCGCGCCGCCTGATCCAGTTGTCGATCTGCCGGCGCCAATCCGACAGGCGCTTGCGCCAGACGGGATTGGTGGCCATGACATCGCCGACGCAGAGGCGAAAGCCGACCGCGTCAAGCATCCGCGTCATGCGTTCGGCAAGCTCCAGAAAATATGCGTCCGCACGCTTGCCCTGGCCGCCGACGTCGTCAGCGAGGATGAAACCATTGTCCTGGTCGGGCGCCAGAAAGTTTTCGCCGCGCCCGCCCGACCCCATGATAATGAGAGCGAACCGCGCAGGAGGCTCCCCCCAGCCGTCGTCGCGCATCGCCCGTTCGACCAGCCTCAAGACACGCCGGTGGATATCGTTGTTGATTTCCGTGAGCAGCGACTGCACCTCCGGCGCCGAAATGTTGTTGTCCAACAGTGCGCTGGCAAGCTGGGCCTGCGCCTTCCTTATGAGGTGCAGGCCCTCGACACTCTCCTCGTGCGTGAGCTGCTCGATGAGCGACATACTCTCGCTCGACAATGAGGCGAGCGCTTCGTCCAAGGCGAGCATGCCGATCATCGCTCCGCTCCCGTCCACGACGGGGACATGCCGAAGCTTGTTACGGCGCATCAGGCCGACCGCCTGGAAAAGGTAGTCGTCGCGCCCCGCCGCGACGACTGGCGAAGTCATCACCGATTCGACGAGTTGATCGGACTCCGTTCGCCATGCGATCCGACGTACGACGTCCTGCTCCGTCACGATGCCCTTGGGCCGGCCCGCACCGTCGATGACGATGGCACAGGATGCGGGTGTCGTTGTCATCAAGCTCACGACCTCGCCTACCGTCGCGCCCGGTGCAACACGTACGGGCGGCGGTCGCATATGATCGCGCACCAGGCGCCGGAATATCTCGGTTTGCGTACTCAAGGGGGCTTGCTCCGTGGAAACACGTCCTCGCTGCACGATCGGGCTTCCATCTTATATGGATCATATGGACCTCGGTGCTGCATTTCAGCGTTTAGCGCCCTGCCAATGGTCCGGTTCTGACATTCGCATCCCGCTTTGGCAGGCACGTCTGCGAATGCTGCGCGTCGCGAACTCGCAGCCGGATGGGGCGCGAATATCAAATCCGCTGCACCAGTCAGGACAGCAATGCTTGCGCCGCTTGTGGCGCTTCACGTCGCGATAGGATTCGCGCGAGCCCACCTCGGTTGAGACCCAGGTAGAACCCGCCAATGCCGGAATTGGAGGGCAGCTGCTCGGCCCTGCCCCCAGTACGATACGACCGGTCTCCATGACGTAGCCGTGATCGGCGATCTCGAGCGCCATGGTGCCACGTGAGGTGCCGATGATGCTCTCAGAGGCAACCAGATCCTCACCGCCGCTTTACAGGCCATTCAATCGTGCCAGCGAGCTCCGACCGCTACCGTCAGGAGGACAAATTCGCAGAAAATCGTAGTTTGGCGCGGAGAATCGTGGCCCGTGGTAGCGGAGGAGCAAAAAACGTCGCACGAGACCAATTTTGTTCTCGGCGCTCCTCCGCGAAGGTCTTGGAAAATAAGAGTTTTCCAATGGTGGGCGCACCAGGGCTCGAACCTGGGACCCGCTGATTAAGAGTCAGCTGCTCTACCAACTGAGCTATGCGCCCGAAAGGCGGTCAAAGCCTTGCGAGGCCGGTCGTTTAGCAAAGCGATCCGGGTCTGGCAAGCGATCGGACGCAAGTTTTCCAAGGCTTCGTCCACGGGACCGGAAATGCGAAAAGCCGCCGGATTCCAGCGGCTTCGCCAAGGCTAACGGTCGCAGAAAGCGGCCCCGCTCAGAGCCGGCCCTCGCGGTCCCGGCCCTCGCCGCCGTCACGGTCGAAGCGGTCATGGTGGAAGTGGTCCATGCCGCGCTCCATCATGCGGTCCATGCGCTCCATGAAGTGGTGGTGGCGCGGACCGTCCTCGCCGCCGCCGAACGGGCCGCGGTGCCGGGTCAGCACAGCGAGGCGCCGTTTCTGGCCCTCGTCCAGGGTCTTGTAGAGCGGGTCGGCGGCATCGGCGATCTTCTTCAGGGCCGCGGAAGTCGCACCCATGTCCTCGGCGCGCTGGCGCAGACGGGCGACCGGATCCTCCGGCTTGTCGGCATCCCTCGAAGCGTCTCCTGGCCCGGCATTCATCCGCGCATTGGCACGGTCGATGCGCAGCTTGGCGAATTCCCGCACGGCAGCCTCGACCGGCGGCCACAGCTTCTCCTGATCGGCGTTGAGCCTCAAGCCGGCATGGACGGCGGCAATCCGCGCGTCGACGAAGGCGGCGCGGTCCTCGGGGTTCATGCGGATGTGGCGGACGTGCTCCATCCACGGGCGATGATATTGGGCATAGACCGCGCCCGAGCCGGCGATGCTGAGCACGGCGATGGCGGCGATGGTGAACTTCTTCATCCGGACCTCCTCTGGAAGGATGCCGTGAGGATGAGCGCGAGGGGGCTGACGCGCAACTTACAACTTGGACAGGGAGCACGTTGTTACGGAGATGTAACTGCCGTGAATGCCCGTTCAGATGCAAACTGAAATGATTTGCAACAAAAAGGGCTTCCGTGCGATGCGCGGAAGCCCCTCGTTGATCGTCTGTTCAAGTCAGTTCGTCGTGCTCTTGGCTTCCTTCAGGAACTCGTCGATCAGCGCCTGGCCGACGCGGCCTGCGGCATCCTTGTAGACCGGCTCCATCGCCTTGCGCATCGCCTCGTCCTGCTCGGCCGTGAGCTTGATGATCTCGCTCTTGCCGCTCTTCTTGATCTCGGCCAGCGCGTCGTCGTTTTCCTTTTGCGACTGCGCGTTGCTGAAGTCGGTCGATTCCTTCATCGCCTTCGACAACTGGCCACGGATGTCGGCCGGCAGGTCGTCCCAGAACTTCTTGTTCACGATCACGACGTAGCCGATGTAGCCGTGATTGGTCTCGGTGAAGTACTTCTGCACCTCGTGCATCTTCTGGGTATAGATGTTCGACCAGGTGTTCTCCTGGCCGTCGACCACGCCGGTCTGCAGTGCCTGGTAGACCTCGCCGAAAGCCATCACCTGCGGCAGCGAGCCGAGCGTCTTGAACTGGGCCTGCAGCACGCGCGAGGACTGGATGCGGAACTTGACGCCTTGGTAGTCGGCGGGCGTGATCAGCTTCTTGTTTGCGCTCATCTGCTTGAAGCCGTTGTCCCAATAGGCAAGGCCGGTGATACCCTTGGAGTCCAAAAGCTTGAGCAGCCGCGCACCGAGCGGCCCTTCCGTCACCTTCCGCAGCGTCTTCAGGTCGGGCAGGATGTAGGGCAGATCGAACACCTCGAACTCGCGGATGCCGAGCGGCCCGAACTTGGAGTTGGACGGTGCCAGCATCTGCACGCTGCCGAGCTGGAGCGCCTCGAGCTCTTCCTTGTCCTTGTAGAGCGTCGAGTTCGGGTAGACCTCGACCTTGACCTTGCCGCCGGTGTATTTCTCGGCGAGCTCCTTGAATTTCTCCGCCCCCTTGCCCTTCGGCGTGTCGGTGGCGACGACGTGACTGAATTTGATGATGATCGGTGATTGGGCCGATGCCGGCCCGGCAAGCCCGAGTGCCAGTGCCGCGATGGACGCGGCGATCGTTAAGGTGCGCATATTCTCTCCCTGGTATTATTTGGGCCACCCAGCAGGCCGAGCGGCCAATCCTCATGCCAGCCAAATCAATACAGGCCGTCGGGCTGCGCTGCTATTGGCCGTTAGCAGGGCTGCCATCTCTCAGTCTGCCATTCCGGGGCGGCTCGAAGAGCCGAACCCGGAATGACGAACTGCGTTCGTCAGCTCGCCGCCGCGGTCGTCACCGTGTCGCGCTGGCGCTTCATGACGATCTTGTTGAGCGCGCCGAGATAGGCCTTGGCCGAGGCCACCAGCGTATCCGGGTCCGCCGCGCGCGCCGTCATCGAACGGCCGTCCTGCGACAGCCGCACCGACACTTCCGCCTGCGCGTCGGTGCCTTCGGTGACGGCGTGGACCTGATACAGCTCCAGCTTGGCCTCGTGCGGCACCAGGCGCTTGATGCAGTTGAACACGGCGTCCACCGGACCATTGCCCTCGGCTTCCTCGATCTTGATCTGGCCGTCGACGTCGAGCTTCATGGTGGCGCGCTGCGGGCCATGGGTGCCGGCGATCACGGTCAGCGAGGTCAGCTTGATGCGGTCGTGCGAGGCCGCCATCTCCTCGTCGACCAGCGCCTCGATGTCCTCGTCGTAGATGTCCTTCTTGCGGTCGGCGAGCGCCTTCATCCGCGTGAACGCATCTTCCAGCTGGTTCGGGCCGAGCTTGTAGCCCATCTCCTCCAGCTTGTGCACGAAGGCATGGCGGCCGGAATGCTTGCCGAGCACCAGCGAGGACTGCTTCAGGCCGACCATCTCGGGACGCATGATCTCGTAGGTGGAAGCGTCCTTCAGCACGCCGTCCTGGTGGATGCCGCTCTCATGCGCGAAGGCGTTCCGGCCGACGATCGCCTTGTTGTACTGGACGGGAAACGAGGTCGCGGCCGACACCAGCTTCGAGGCGCGGGTCAGCTGGGTGGTGTCGATCTTGTTCCAATAGGGGAATTTGTCGTTGCGGACGTTGATCGCCATCACGATCTCTTCGAGCGCGGCGTTGCCGGCGCGCTCGCCGATGCCGTTGATGGTGCACTCGACCTGACGCGCGCCGCCGACGATGCCGGCCAGCGAGTTCGCGACCGCCATGCCGAGGTCGTTATGGCAATGCACGGAGAACACGGCCTTGTCCGAATTCGGTACGCGCTCGATCAGCGTCTTCATGAAGTGGGTGTATTCCTCCGGCACCGTGTAGCCGACGGTATCGGGGATGTTCACCGTGGTGGCGCCGGACTTGATGACGGCCTCGACGATGCGGCACAAGAAGTCCATCTCGCTGCGGGTGCCGTCCTCGGCCGACCATTCGACGTCGTCGATCTGGTTGCGGGCGCGCGCGACCATGGCGACCGACGTCTCGATCACCTGCTCCGGGGTCTTGTTCAGCTTCACCCGCATATGCAGCGGCGAGGTCGCGATCACGGTGTGGACGCGGCCGCGTTTTGCAAACTTCACCGCCTCGGCGCAGCGGTCGATGTCGGCGGGATGGGCGCGCGACAGGCCGGCGATCACTGCATTCTTGGAGCGGCGGGCGATCTCGCTGACCGCCTGGAAGTCGCCCTCGGAGGTGATCGGGAAGCCCGCCTCGATGACGTCGACGCCCATGTCGTCCAGCAGCTCGGCGACCTCGAGCTTTTCCTCGAAGGTCATGGTGGCGCCGGGGCACTGCTCGCCATCGCGCAGCGTGGTGTCGAAAATGATGACGCGGTCCTTCTCGGACTTGTTCGGGGTGGCCATTCCTAAATTTCCTTTTGAGCGTTTGCGCCGTTCAGAGCGTTTTAGTCCCTTGGCGCTTGAGGTGTCCGTTGATCTCGACCAACCCCTGAGCGCCCAGGCGCATGGCGCCCAGCCGGCCCTCAGGGGCGAGTAAGAAGAAGACCGCCAATAAGGAGGGTGGGCAGCGACGCGGCCGGGATCGTGGCGGCGGCCAGAGCCACCTCCCTCGAAATCCCCTCGATTTGGCCGCGAATCAGCATTGCCAGACCCTTTTGAGCCACAAATCCTCGGCCAAAACCGTTGACGGTTGGTTGCCAAGGGGCTCAGTGCGCTCAGTTTCTAGACGAGAAACGGCTGCAACTGCAACGCTAAAAGATGGTCAGGAAGGCTGACCTGGTTGGGGCCCTACATCCCTTTCGCGCGTGTCCCGGACGCGCTGCAACGCGTCTCGCGTTGCGGCGCTGAGCCGGGACCCAGGCGCGGCACGGCATGCGGCGACATGGCCCCCGGCTCTGCAGCGCACCACCCCGACGATGCTTCGCATCGCAGGCGCGCTGCGCTGCGTCCGGAGCACCAGAGCGGAGTTGGCGCCCGCTCTCTCCAAGCCGTCATCGCCCTACCCCGCGCGGCGGGCGCGCGCCCTGCTCTCCCAACGGTTCAGCATCTGGCCGAGCTCGCCGGTGGCCGCGGGCGCAGCAGTGCCGGCCTTCGCGATCTCGTTGGTGTTGGCCGGCGCGTTGGCAGAGAGCCAATCCGGCTGGGCATATTCGCGCCAGCGGCGTGCCTCCGCCCGCCTTTTCCGGGAGACGTAGTCCCGCGTGAAATAGCCGGCCGCAAATGCGATCGCGAGCAGGATGATCAGGACGACAATTTGCACAATGAGCTCCGGTCCTATCCCCGTTAGCGCCCTTCCATTCCAAACGCATTCGAAGGTGACGAAATTGCGACCCGCGATCGCGCAGCGGTTTCGATTCCGCCCCTCGCAACCGACAGCGGACCGGACTAACCTTCGCGCCTGCTCGGCCGGATCAACCGGCCAGCGACCATGATCGGGAGGACGCGATGACACGCCAAGAGGCTCGTGACAAAGAGCAGCGTGACCGGGATGCTGCGCTTTCACGACGAACACTTGTCCAGGGACTTGCAATCAGTGCCGCCACCATAGCCGGAGCCGGCTCCGCGCTGGCCCAGACCGGACCCGCCGCACCGCCAACGACGATCACCACCCCGCCGCGCGATTTCAGCCCGCGTGGTGCGCCGACCACCTACTTCTGGGACCCCGACATCATCGCCGTCGATCCGTCCTTCAACGATCTCGCGCAGCCCAACACCGCGATCACGCGGCTATACACCGGATTGCTGTGGGCCGAAGGCCCGGCATGGAGTGCGCAGGGCCGCTATCTGCTCTGGAGCGACATTCCAAACAACCGGCAGATGCGCTGGAGCGAGGACGACGGCCGCGTCAGCGTATTCCGCAGCCCCTCCAACAACAGCAACGGCAACTCATTCGACTTCCAGGGCCGCCAGCTCTCCTGCGAACACCTGACGCGGCGGGTGACGCGCTACGAGCATGACGGCACCGCCACCGTGCTGGCGGACTCCTATCAGGGCAAGCGGCTGAACTCGCCGAACGACGTCGCCGCGCATCCTGACGGCAGCTACTGGTTCACCGATCCGCCCTATGGCGGCCAGCTCTACGAGGGCGAGCCCGACGGTGCGGGCGGCCCGAGCAATGCCGGCGGGAAGCTCAATCCGCGGATCGGGCAGCCGGCCGGCTTCGTGCCGGGCAAGCGCGAGCTGCCGACCAACTGCTATCGCATCGATCCCTCGGGCCGCCTCGACCTCGTCGTCACCGAGGACCAGGTGCCCGACCCGAACGGGCTGTGCTTCTCGCCCGACTACAAGAAGCTCTACATCGCCTCCACCGGCAAAGGGCCGGGCGACACCGGCCCCGGCGGCAAGGGTGAGATCTTCGTGTTCGATGTCGGCAGCGACAACAAGCTCACCAACCTCAAGAAGTTCAGCGACTGCGTGATCGACGGCGTGAAGTGCGGACCGGATGGCCTGCGCTGCGACGTCAACGGCAATCTCTGGGCCTCCAGCAATGCCGGCCGCGCGGTCGGCTACAGCGGCGTGACGGTGTGGTCGCCGGAGGGCAAGCTGCTCGGCCGCATCCGCCTGCCGGAAGTGTGCGGCAACGTCTGCTTCGGCGGCCCCAAGCGCAACCGCCTGTTCATGGCGGCGAGCCAGTCGCTCTACGCGGTGTACACGGCAACGCAAGGCGCAGGGCCGGGCTGAGCCACGCAATCCCTGAGCAAGAGCGCCGGCGTCAATCGCCGGCGCGGAAGATCCCGACTTTCGCCATGTTGACTTTCCGCCGTCCCGCTCCCCATACTTCGCAAAAAAATACAACCAATCATAAGACGGTTTTGAGGGAGGATAGGATGCCGACTTCACGCAGGCAGCTGCTGAAGACATCGGCGGCTGCCGCCGCCGCACTCAGCCTCGATTGGACCAGGGCTCAGGCACAAGCCGAGACATTGCGCATCGGCCTGATCTACGACCTCACCGGCCCGTTCGCCGCCGGCGGCTCGGTCGCCTCGTCGATCGGCGCGCAGATCGCGATCGATCTCGTCAACGAGAAAGGCGGTATCGGCGGCAAGACCAAGATCGTTCCAGTCGCCGCGGATTCCCAGAGCAAGCCCGACGTTGCGATCAACGAGGCCGAACGCCTGATCAGCCAGGAGAAGATCGACATCCTCAACGGTGTCTATGCGAGCTCGCATGCGGTGCCACTCGCAGCCAAGGTCGAGCAGCAGAAGAAGATCCTCTGGATCACGACGGCGGTCTCGACCGCCGTGTTCAAGGACAAGAACCTGCAATACGTGTTTCGCGCGCAGATCCATTCGGACCAATACGGGCAGGCCTTTGCAAGCTTCATCACCGAGCATGCGAAAGCCAAGCTCGGCATGGACCCGAAGGAGGTCAAAGTCGCGTTGATCCACGAGGACGGCCCCTATGGCGTCGGCGTTGCCTCGGCCGACGACGCCTACGCCAAGCAGGCCGGCATCCAGGTGGTGTTGCGCGAGGGTTACTCGGCTTCCGCGCCCGATCTCTCGGTGCTCGTCACGAAGATCAAGCGCGCCAAGGCCGACGTGATCTCGCATGTCGGTTACAACCCTGACATCACCTTGTTCCTGCGCCAGGCGCGCGAGAGCGGCCTGCGCTTCAAGATGCTGTTCGGGGCCGGGGCCGGCTACAGCCAGCTCGACAAGCTGCGCGCGACTTTCGGCGCCGATATCGACAATTTCTGCAACATCGACCCGGTGCCGGCGCAGCTGCTCGATCCCGCCAAGCTCGCGCCCGGAATGGGCGATCTGATCAAGACCATGGTCTCGCGTTACCAGGCCAAGACCGGCGCCACCGACGTGCCGCCGCACTGCTCGATGGGCTTCAACCAGACCTGGTGCTGCTCAACAACGTGCTGCCGGTCGCCAAGGAGAAATACGGCAGCTTCGAGCCCGAGGCCATTCGCAAGGCGGCGCTCGACGTCGACATCCCCGCCGGCGGCACCATCCAGGGCTATGGCGTGAAATTCTTCCCGCCGGGCACGCCGCTCTCCGGCCAGAACGAACGCTCGACGCCGGTGGTGATGCAGAACGCCGGCGAGCACATCTCGGTGGTGTGGCCGACGAATATCCGCACGCAGGACCCGGTGTTCCCGCTGCC
The DNA here is from genome assembly GCF_018130245.1 of Bradyrhizobium sp. SZCCT0231. Lineage (GTDB taxonomy): Bacteria > Pseudomonadota > Alphaproteobacteria > Rhizobiales > Xanthobacteraceae > Bradyrhizobium > Bradyrhizobium japonicum_F. The sequence goes on along the minus strand of NZ_JAFCKP010000010.1, from coordinate 274 downwards.
GAAGGGCTCGACCTACGGGGCGTGAGGTGCAGACCGCGGCACGGCCGGTGCCACCCTCCCCTGGAGGGGGAGGGTCGCTACGCATGCAGCGAAGCGGAATGCGTGGCGGGGTGGGGTGATCTCTCCACACGGGCACTGCCCGATTGGAGAGATCACCCCACCCCGCTCGCGCTACGCGCGATCGACCCTCCCCCTCCAGGGCTACTGGATTCACACATCACTTCGGTCGTGAGGGTGGCGGATCATGAGGTTGGCACCGCGTTTTATGGCTTGG
>NZ_JAFCKP010000001.1 GCF_018130245.1 Bradyrhizobium sp. SZCCT0231 | reverse complement strand
CCCTCGCACCGCGCCAAACTCACTCAAGCCAACCGAAAGGCCTTGACTCGCAAATCCCCATATGAGGGTGGGCAAAGGCGCGCTCTTCGCGCGTCGTGCCCACCATCTCTCCACGTTGCGACAGACGTGGTGGGCACGCTTCCGCTTTGCCCACCCTACGATCTACGATTCCGTCAATGCACGGCGGTGAAGAACCGCGCGAGCCTGAACCCGGACAGCCAGGTCCACACCGGCTGGCCGCGCATGCCGAGATCCCAGGAGCCGAGCACCGCATCCGCACGGCCGATCAGATTGTCGATCGGCAACAGGCCGACGCCGCCGGAGCGCAGCGGCACGCGGCTGTCGGCGGAATTGTCGCGGTTGTCGCCGAGCACGAAGAGATGGCCTGATGGCACCGTCACCTCGGGCGTGTTGTCGAGCGGACCGCTGTCGCGCATCTTGAAGATCAGATGCGAGACGCCGTTCGGCAGCGTCTCGACATAGCGGTAGGCGGGCTCGCTGCCGCCATGGTCGTCCTCGGCGGCGCCGATGCCATCGGGCTTCAGCTCGGCGGGGCGGTCGTTGATGAAGAGCTGGCCCTGCCGCATCTGGATGCGGTCGCCGGGCAGACCCACGACGCGCTTGACCCAGGCCTGCGAGCGATCGCCGGGCCAGCGGAACACGACGACGTCGCCGAGCTTCGGCGTCTCCGCGAAGACGCGGCCGCTCTCGGGCAGGCTGATCTGAATCGGCAGCGACGAGGTGCCGTAGCCATAGGGGAATTTCGAGGCGAGCAGCGCATCCCCGATCAGCAGCGTCGGCTCCATCGAGCCCGACGGCACGTAGAACGGCTCGGCGAGCGCGCCCTTGGCGATGAAGACCGCGGCGACGATGCCGGCGAGCTGCACGAGTTGCCCACCCCAGCCGCTGCTTTTCCGCTTCGGGGTGACAGTTGCCTTCTCAACGCTCATGCGCCCGTTCCACCCACCGTGATACGCTCCATCAGCAGCGACGGCTGGCCGACGCCGACAGGCACGCCCTGACCGTTCTTGCCGCAGGTTCCGATGCCGGTATCGAGCGCAAGGTCGTTGCCGATCATGCGGATGCGATGCAGGTCGGTCGGCCCGTTGCCGATCAGCATGGCGCCCTTCAGCGGCGCACCCAGCTTGCCGTTCTCGATCTTGTAGGCCTCGGTGCACTGGAACACGTATTTGCCCGAGGTGATGTCGACCTGGCCGCCGCCGAAATTCGCGGCGAACACGCCGTTCTTCACCGAGGCGAGGATCTCGGCCGGATCGCGGTCGCCCGCGAGCATGTAGGTGTTGGTCATGCGCGGCATCGGCACATGGGCATAACCCTGGCGGCGGCCGTTGCCGGTCGGCTTCATGTTCATCAGCCGTGCGTTCTGGCGGTCCTGCATGTAGCCGACGAGGATGCCGTCCTCGATCAGCACGGTGCGATTGGTCGGCGTGCCCTCGTCGTCGATCGAGAGCGAGCCACGGCGCGAGGCCATGGTGCCGTCATCGACCACGGTGACGCCCTTGGCCGCGACCTGCTGGCCCATCAGGCCCGCAAATGCGGACGTCTTCTTGCGGTTGAAGTCGCCCTCGAGGCCATGGCCGACCGCTTCATGCAACATCACGCCGGGCCAGCCGGCGCCGAGCACGACGTCCATCTCGCCGGCGGGGGCGGGAATCGATTCCAGGTTGACGAGCGCCTCGCGCAGGGCGCCGTCGGCGGCCTCGCGCCAGCTCCTGCTCTCGATGAATTCGGCATAGCCGGCACGGCCGCCATAGCCCTTGCTGCCGCTCTCCTGGCGGTCGCCCTGGCCGGCGACGACGGAAATGTTGACGCGCACCAGCGGGCGGATGTCGCGATAGCTCTCGCCGTCGGGCCGCAGGATTTCAACCACCTGCCAGGTCGCGCCCAGGCTGACGCTGACCTGCCGCACCCGCGGATCCTTGTCGCGCAGGTAAGCGTCGATCTCGGCGAGCAGTTTTACTTTTGTCTCGAAGCCCGGGGCATCCAGCGGATTGTCGTCGCCATAGAGCCGCACATTGGTGTGTGGGGGCGGCGCGGCGAAGCTGCCGGAGTAACCGCCCCGCACGGCGGCGACGGCGTCGGCGGCGCGAATCAGCGCCGGCAGCGAGACGTCGGAGGAATGCGCATAACCGACCGCGTCGTCCTTGACGGCGCGCAGGCCGAAGCCCTGCGAGGTGTCATAGGTCGCCTGCTTCAGCCGCCCATTGTCGAACATCAGCGCTTCGGTCTGGCTGTACTCCAGGAACAGCTCGCCATCGTCGGCACCGGAAAGTCCGCGCGCGACCTCGTGGCGAACCTGGTCGCGGTCGAGATTGGCGCGGTCGAGCAGGGAGGTTGTGGCAGGGTTTGTCATGCGTCCGTCCATTAGCGGAAGATGTGGGGCAAGATAATGGTTTCGGACCGGTTCCGCGAGAGGCGGGGCGTCACATTACGGAAACAACATGATTGAAATCATTGTCATATCCGAAGTGCAGATCGAAAGCTTTGGTCCATCACCGTCATCCTGAGGCGCTCGCCTTGCAAAGCAAGGCGAGCCTCGAAGGACGACGGCCCGGCTGGCAGCTCGGCCGTTCATCCTTCGAGGCTCAGCTCGCGATGCTTCGCATCGCAGGCTTCGCGCCTCAGGATGACGGGATTGGCAGCGTAGCGTGGTGTTCGAAAAACCCCTACGGCAGCTTGTCATAGCCCTCGCCGAGCCCGTTCAGGCTGAGCGGGAAGCCGATGCCTTCTTCGGGGGTCTCGAAGATGATGAAGGTCGCGGTCTTGGCGCTGCGGAGCTGGCCGAGCAGCTTGTCTTCGAGGACGACCTCGGCGACGCAGCCGTTGGGGAGGCAGCGGACGAAGCCGGCGCGGCCGACGTCCTGGTTGTCGAGCTTGAGGCCGAGGCCCGAGGGCAACAGGACCCCGAGCGGGGCGACCACGCGCATCAGGCGGCTCTTCTGGTCGGCGGTCTTGAGCACGATCACGGTCAGGCCGGCATTGGAGCGGTCTTCGGCCACCACGCTCTGGATCAGGGCGCATTGCTCGGTCTGGGCGCCCGGCGGAGTGTCGCAGCGGATCTGCCAGTCGCCATGGACGGACCGTACCGCGCCCTGCGCATGGGCGAGGCCCGGAAGCGCCAGCAGGACGATCGCAGCCACGAGGGCGGCCAGCGCCGGGAGGCCGTTCGCCGGCCTTGCCATCGATCTCGAAAGCTCCATCGGGTCGGTCCCTCTGCTCGCCTGGGTCGCTCGCGCTTGGCGGACTGATCTGGCGGACTGATACGGAAATGACGGCGCCTTGAAGGCGATTCCCAAGCAAATTCCGCGCCGCCCACACCGCCATTGCCCGCACGAATCAGGCTCCTGCGCGGCTGTCTGCCAGTGCCTACCGCGGGCAATTCCGCTGTCAAGCCGCAGCATCCCGGGAAACGGTATTTTTGTCTGATGTTACTGGGAAATATCTTGCCGGTGATCGCTGGCAGACCAGGCTCAAGACTGCATTGCGATAGATCAAGAATTATGGTTTGAGAGGCTTGATTTCGCGTTCTAGCGATCTGGCCCCAATTCCTCTTAGAGGTATTCTTGCGTGGCGGTTTGTCGGACTGGCGGATCGAATAAGCGTTTCCCGGAAACAGGGGAGCGCACTTGGGGTGATTTCGTAAGGGGAGCGCGAACGGCATGAGGATGTCGATGGGTCGGGTGGGCCGGCAATTGCTGGGATTGGCCACCATCGCCTTGGTGGCGGCTGGCGTCACGCTGGCGACGGGTGGTGCGGCATTCGCCGAGCTCGGGCAGCCGGCGCCGTGGGAGTGGACGCTCCAGCAGTCCGGTTCCCCGGTGATGGACAATATCGTCTGGTTCCACAATTTCCTGTTCGTGCTGATCACCCTGATCACGCTGTTCGTCCTGGCGCTGCTTGTGATCGTGGTCATCAAGTTCAACGCGAAGGCCAATCCGGTGCCGTCGCGGACCACCCACAACACGCTGATCGAGGTGGCCTGGACGCTCGTTCCGGTGCTGATCCTGGTCGGCGTCTCGGTGCCGTCGTTCCGGCTTCTGTTCCTGGAGCTCGACGTGCCGAAGGCGGATCTGACCATCAAGGCGACCGGCAAGCAGTGGTACTGGTCCTATGCCTATCCGGATAACGGCAAGTTCGAGTTCGACTCGCTGATGGCGCAGGACAAGCAGCCTCGCCTGCTCGGCGTCGACAACGAGATGGTGGTGCCGGTCAACAAGGTGATTCGCGTCCAGACCACCGGCGCCGACGTCATCCACGCCTTCGCGGTGCCGGCTTTCGGCATCAAGATCGACGCCATTCCGGGCCGTCTGAACGAGACCTGGTTCAAGGCCACCAAGACCGGCATGTACTACGGTCAGTGCTCGGAACTGTGCGGCAAGGATCACGCTTTCATGCCGATCGCCGTGCGTGTCGTGAGCGACCAGGAGTTCGCCTCCTGGGTCGAGGCGGCGAAGAAGAAATATGCGAGCGGCGGCACCAGCACCTACGCCTCCGCGGCCGGCCCGACGCAGTAAGCGTCGGGTGACGGCTTGAGGGACTGAAAGCGATAAAAGGGCGGGACCTCCAAAGGTCCGAATGGGACGCAAGGCAGGATTTGAAAATGGCAACGAGCGCAGCGGCACACGGCGATCACGCGCATCATGACGAGCATGCCCATCCGACCGGATGGCGGCGCTACGTCTATTCGACCAACCACAAGGACATCGGCACGATGTACCTGGTCTTCGCGGTCATCGCCGGCATCATCGGTGCCGCGATGTCGATCGCGATCCGGGCCGAGCTGATGTACCCGGGCGTGCAGGTCTTCCACGAGACCCACACCTACAACGTCTTCGTGACCTCGCACGGCCTGATCATGATCTTCTTCATGGTCATGCCCGCGATGATCGGCGGCTTCGGCAACTGGTTCGTGCCGCTGATGATCGGCGCGCCCGACATGGCGTTCCCGCGCATGAACAACATCTCGTTCTGGCTGCTGCCGGCGTCCTTCGCGCTGCTCTTGATGTCGACCTTCGTCGAGGGCGAGCCGGGCGCCAACGGCGTCGGTGCCGGCTGGACCATGTACGTGCCGCTGTCGAGCTCCGGCCATCCGGGCCCGGCCGTCGATTTCGCGATCCTGTCGCTGCACCTGGCGGGCGCCTCGTCGATCCTCGGCGCCATCAACTTCATCACCACCATCTTCAACATGCGCGCGCCGGGCATGACCCTGCACAAGATGCCGCTGTTCGTGTGGTCGATCCTGGTGACGGTGTTCCTGCTGCTGTTGTCGCTGCCGGTGCTCGCCGGTGCGATCACCATGCTGCTCACCGACCGCAATTTCGGCACGACGTTCTTCGCGCCCGACGGCGGCGGCGACCCCGTGCTGTTCCAGCATCTGTTCTGGTTCTTCGGTCACCCCGAGGTGTACATCCTGATCCTGCCCGGCTTCGGCATGATCAGCCAGATCGTCTCGACCTTCTCGCGCAAGCCCGTGTTCGGCTATCTCGGCATGGCCTACGCCATGGTCGCGATCGGCGGCATCGGCTTCGTCGTGTGGGCGCACCACATGTACACGGTCGGCATGTCCTCGGCGACGCAGGCCTACTTCGTCGCGGCCACGATGGTCATCGCCGTTCCGACCGGCGTGAAGATCTTCTCCTGGGTCGCCACGATGTGGGGCGGCTCGATCGAATTCCGCGCCCCGATGATCTGGGCGGTGGGCTTCATCTTCCTGTTCACGATCGGCGGCGTCACCGGCGTCGTGCTGGCGAACGCGGGTGTCGATCGCGTGCTCCAGGAGACCTACTACGTCGTCGCGCACTTCCATTACGTGCTGTCGCTCGGTGCGGTGTTCGCGATCTTCGCGGGCTGGTACTACTGGTTCCCGAAGATGTCGGGCTACATGTACAATGAGACGTTGGCGAAGGCGCACTTCTGGGTCACCTTCATCGGCGTCAACCTGGTGTTCTTCCCGCAGCACTTCCTCGGCCTGTCCGGCATGCCGCGCCGTTACGTCGACTATCCCGACGCGTTCGCGGGCTGGAACCTGGTCTCCTCGCTCGGCTCCTACATCTCCGGCTTCGGCGTCCTGATCTTCCTCTACTGCGTGATCGACGCCTTCATGAAGAAGGTGCCGGCGGGCGCCAATCCGTGGGGTGCGGGTGCGACCACGCTGGAATGGACGCTGTCCTCGCCGCCGCCCTTCCACCAGTTCGAAGTGCTGCCCCGCGTACAGTGATCGATCTCCCGCGGCGCCCGTGACGGGCGCCGCGGCTCTATAACGAAGCGAGTTGAATTAAGTGTCCGTCCTCGACCACCACGCTGCCGACATCAATCCCCGCATCTCCGAAGCGGAGGTGGCCGACTACATCGCGTTGCTCAAGCCGCGGGTGATGTCGCTGGTGATCTTCACCGCGCTGGTCGGGATGGCGATGGCGCCCGGGCATTTCCACCCCGTGCTGGCCATCACCTCGCTGCTCTGCATTGCGGTCGGCGCCGGCGCCTCCGGGGCACTCAACATGGCGCTCGAAGGCGACATCGACGCCAAGATGTCGCGCACGGCGAACCGGCCGATCCCGCGCGGCCGCATCACGAGCCCTGAAGCCATGGCGTTCGGCATGACGCTCGCCTTCTTCTCGGTGATGACGCTCGGCATCCTCGTCAACTGGGTCGCGGGCGCACTGCTCGCCTTCACCATCTTCTTCTACGTCGTGATCTACACGATGTGGCTGAAGCGCTGGACCGCGCAGAACATCGTGATCGGCGGCGCGGCCGGCGCGCTACCGCCGGTGGTGGCCTGGGCCTCGGTGACGGGCACGGTCGATGTCGAGCCGCTGCTGCTGTTTGCCATCATCTTCTTCTGGACCCCGCCGCATTTCTGGGCGCTGGCGCTGTTCCGCTCCGACGACTACGCGCGTGCCGGCATTCCGATGCTGCCCAACGTCGCCGGTCCCGACGCGACGCGGCTGCAGATCCTGCTTTACACCATCGTGCTGATCGCGGTTGCCGCTGCGCCCTGGGCGCTCGGCTATTTCGACGCGGTCTACGGCATCGTCTCGCTGATCCTCGGCGCCGGCATGCTGGTGCTCGCGATCAACGTCTATATGCGCCGCGAACGCAGCCAGTCGCTGCGCGCAACCCGCAAGCTGTTTGCCTTCTCGATCCTGTATCTGTTCGCGCTGTTCGCGACCCTGCTGGCCGAGGTCGTGTATCGGGCGCTTGCTCCGATGGCAGGGGGCGCATGATCGCAGCGATGGCCGACAAACGCGAGCCAGATGGAATCGTCCTCACCGAGGCGCAACGGAAGAGCCGTCGTCAGCGCTCCATTGCCATCGCCTTGGCGCTCGGCGTCCTCGTGGTGCTGTTCTTCGCCGTCACCATGGTCAAGGGGCCGGCAGTACTCGTGCGGCCGATGTAGGAAACATGGATCACGAGCCGACCATATCGCGGGACGTCAGCGCCAAGCCGGGCAAGGGCCGCGGGCTGGGTCGGGATGTGGTGGTTGCTTCCATCTGCGGCGGCGTGGTCGCGCTGATGGTCGGGGCCTCCTACGCGGCGGTGCCGTTCTACAACTGGTTCTGCCGCGCCACCGGCTTCAACGGCACGACGCAGGTTGCAACCTCGGCGCCGGCCACTGGCCCGATCGCGCGGAAGATCTCGGTGCGCTTCGATTCCAACGTCGCGCCCGGGCTGCCCTGGAAGTTCGAGCCGGAGCAGAGCGAGATCGAGGTCAATATCGGCCAGGTCGTGACTGTCTTCTACACCGTGACCAATCAGGCCGCGCGAACCACTGCGGGCCAGGCCGCCTACAACGTCGCGCCGCTGACGGTCGGCTCCTACTTCCAGAAGATCAACTGCTTCTGCTTCACCGAGCAGACCATGGCGCCCGGCGAGAAGCGCGAGATGCCGGTCGTGTTCTACGTCGATCCCTCGATCGCCGAGGACCGCGAGAACGACGGGCTGAACACGATCACGCTGTCCTACACGTTCTATCCGGTGCGCGATCCGGTGGTGAAGCCGCTCGCCGCCAGCGAGGACGACAAGCGCAAGGGAAATCTTTGACCGCCGGGCTGACGCTCAGGCGGTTGGAAACAAGGGGATAAGTGCCTGATAGGCACGGGATTGAGGAGAGAGACGGAAATGGCCACGGCGCACACCAAGCATCACGACTATCACCTGGTCGATCCCTCTCCCTGGCCGGCCGTCGGCTCGCTTTCGGCTTTCATCATGGCGGTCGGCGCGATCGCCTGGATGCACCACATGTTCTCCGCGGCGCCGATCGTGTTCGGCGTCGGCACCGTGGGCGTGCTCTACACCATGGCGAGCTGGTGGGGCGACGTGATCAAGGAAGCTCAGTACAAGGGCGACCATACCCGCGTCGTGCAGCTGCATCACCGCTACGGCATGATCCTGTTCATCGCCTCCGAGGTGATGTTCTTCGTCGCCTGGTTCTGGGCTTATTTCAACGCGGCGCTGTTTCCGGCCGACGCCGTCCACGCCACCCGCGATGCGGTGTTCGGCTGCGGCCTCGGCACCCAGCCCGGTGCCTGCGCGGTCCCCGGCACCTGGCCGCCGAAGGGCATCGAGACTTTCGATCCCTGGCATCTGCCGCTGCTGAACACACTGATCCTGCTGACGTCAGGCACCACCGTGACCTGGGCGCACCATGCGCTGCTCGAGAACGATCGCCAGGGCCTGAAATACGGCCTGATCCTCACCGTCGTGCTCGGCGCGCTCTTCACCTGCGTGCAGGCCTATGAGTACAGCCACGCGGCGTTCTCCTTTGCCGGCAACGTCTACGGCGCGACCTTCTTCATGGCGACCGGCTTTCACGGCTTCCACGTGCTGGTCGGCACGATCTTCCTGCTGGTCTGCCTGGTCCGCGCCTATGCCGGCCATTTTACGCCGAAGCAGCATCTCGGCTTCGAATTCGCCGCCTGGTACTGGCACTTCGTCGACGTGGTCTGGCTGTTCCTGTTCCTCTGCATCTACGTCTGGGGACGTGGCGCCGAGACCATGGCCCACGCCGCACACTGAGCCGTATCGAGCCGATCAGAAAGGGCGGCCGCAGGGCCGCCCTTTCGCTTTCCGGCCGCCGGAAGTTCGGCGGAAACTGTGATAGGGTCCGCCATCATGAACGACACCGCCAGCAATCCCCAGCCCGAAACCACCGTCCTGCAAAGCGCGATGCGCGGGCTTGCCTGCAAATGCCCGCGCTGCGGCCAGGGCAAGCTCTATGCGGGCTTCCTGACGCTCGCGCCCGCTTGCGACCGTTGCGGCCTCGACTACGCCTTCATCGATACCGGCGACGGTCCGGCGATCTTCATCATCATGCTGGCCGGCGGCATCGTTGTTGCGTGCGCACTCATCGTCGAAGTCAAATACCAGCCGCCATACTGGCTTCATGCCGTGCTCTGGCTGCCGCTGATTCTCGCCACCACGCTGTTGCCGCTGCGGGCGATGAAATCGCTGCTGATCGCGCTGCAGTTCCACCACAAGGCGGCGCCGGGCCGGTTGGTCGATCGCTCGAAATGAACGAGCCTGCGCGCAAGGCCCGCGTGGCCGGCTTCGCGCTGTTCACGCTGTTCCTGACGGCTGCGTTCGTCGCGCTCGGTGTCTGGCAGTTGCAGCGCCGGACAGCCAAGCACGAGCTCATTGCGGCACTCACCGAACGGCTTGCGGCGCCGCCGACGGCGCTGCCGCCGTCCGCGCAATGGGCCGCGCTGAATCCTGTCCGCGATGAATTCCGCCGCGTCAGCTTCACCGCGACCTATGCAGCCCTGCCCGATGCGATGGTCTATTCCTCCGGCTCCGCGGTGCGCAAGGACGCCTCCGGCCCGGGCACCTGGGCATTCCTGCCGGCCCGGCTTCCCGGCGGCGAGACGGTCGTGATCGATGCGGGCTTCGTCGAGAACACGATGCAGGACCGCGGTGTCGAGGATCGCGCGGTGAAGAAGCTCGTCACGGGCCAACCGGTGGCGTTCACCGGCTATCTGCGCTTTCCCGAGGCGCCAGGCTGGCTGACGCCGGCGGAGAATCGCGACAAGCGGCTCTGGTTCGTGCGCGATCATCTGAGAATCGCAAGCGCGCTCGGCTGGGACGCGGTTGCGCCGTTCTATATCGACCTCGAGCAGCCCGCGCCCGCGAACGGCATTCCGCGTCCGGGCCCGCTCGCGGTGAATCTGAAGGACGACCACCTGCAATATGCTGTTACCTGGTTCACGCTTGCAGGCGCTGTGCTGATCGCCTTCGCCGTGTGGGCAAGAGGCCGGCGGCAGAGCTGAACTCATGCAGATAGTTCGATGGAATCCGGTATTGTCCGGGGTATATTATTCAGCGCAGATTCACGAGTGTGGTCCTAAGCCGTCGGTGTTGTCGGCGGCAGACAGGATTGCGGCGTGAGCGATTTCGACCAGATGGGAATTATCGTTGATTGGGTGGACGCCTGCCGGAAGGGCGACCTCGCGACACTGCTCGAACTCTATGCGGACGATGCGCAGCTCGAATGCACGTGTAACGGCACGCGGCGCTACCGCGGCCGGAGCGAGATCGAGGCCTATTGGCAGCCGCGGCTCAGCGCCTTCTCGTCGGCAGGTTTCGGTCTGGAGGAGATCCATCCCGCGCCCCACGGCATCGATCTCGAATATTCCGTCGCCGGCGCACTGCGCATTCAGGCCTCGTTCCGCTTCGGCCTGGATGGCAAGATCCACAGCACGCTGTGCGAACCGGCGCGACAGAACGCGCATGATGGCTGCGCGTGCTAGCCTGATGCTGGCGCGTCCCGCGTCGTCCGTGCCGGAAGGCGGCAGCGCACGTAGGTTCGTTCATCCACGCGCAACAGGGACAGCGATCCGCTGAGTGCACGCACGCGCTCCTGCATGCCGGTCAGGCCCCGGCCGAAGATGTTGCCCGCAGGAAAACCGCCGCCATCGTCGGAGATCTCGACGATGAGCGTCTCGCCGGCGACGGTCGCCTGCACGTGGGCGGTGCTGGCCTTGGCATGGCGGAGCACGTTGGTCAGTGCCTCCTGGATCACCCGATACACGGTCTGAGCCAACGGCCCGTCGATCACGTTCAGATCGGCATCGATCGTGTCTGTCAGGACGATATGCGGTGCCTGCTTGCGAAAGTTCCGGAGCAGGGTCTGCACGCTGGTCCAAAGGCCCAGTTCCTCGATATAAAGCGGCCGCAGCCGGTCGAGAATCCGGCGGCTGGTCTGCTGGAGTGCCTCGACCGATCGCAGCAGATCCTGTGCCGAATTGCCGAGATTTCCCACCGGCTGAGAGGCCTCGACCAGCGCGATCGTGCCGGCGCGGATGCTGAACAGCAGCGGTCCGAGCTCGTCGTGCAGTTCGCGGGCGAGATCGCGCCGCTCGTCGTCCTGGAGCGACACCAGGCGGTGCATCAGATCGCGATTGTCCTGGCTCAATTGCGCCAGCGTCGCGACCAGCGCATTCGCCTCCTCGCAGCCTTGCCGAATTTCCGGCGGACCCCCGACCGGAATCGGCCTAGTGTAGTCGCCCCGTCGTATTCGCGTGAGACCTTCGCCGAGATCTTGCAGGGGGCGCAGGACAGATCCGGCCAGGACATAGGCGATCGTGCCGGTAAGAACCATCAGCACGGCAACCAGGCTGGTCAGCGCGAGAAAGCCGATCCATTTCTCGAACAGATCGGCCGACATGTCCGGCAGGAATACGATGTCGCCGATACGCCTGCCGTCGATCATCACCGGGGATGCCGCCTCGATGTCGGGGATGGCGAGAAGGTCGATGAACCATTGCGGCACGCCATGCGGCTTGCGCAGGTCGTCCTTCGTCGACGGCGTGGGACCTGCTTCCACGGCACGGAATTGGATGTCCGAGGAGCTGTCCAAAGAACGGACAAAGGCGTCGAGCGTCTGCCGTGGATTGACCGATGCGCTCAGGGTGTTGTTGAGCGCGGCGGCGATGGCCTCTGTCGAACGCCGTCGCGGCTCGTTCTCCTCCGCCAATTGGCCGGTCGCGAACATCTGGAGCAGCACGCCACCCAGGATCAGCGCCGCGAGAAAGCTGGCGCCGAGCGGAAGAAACAGTTGCGTCCTGAACGAAAGTCGTTGCCACATTAGGTCAATTCTAACGCGCATCGGCGGGATTTTCTCTTTCCATTTGTTCCCGCCGGTCTATGAGTCGAAGAACAAGAGGGTGCGCGATGCAAGATACCGCCAAGCTGGCGACCAGGGTCCTGATCGTCGACGACCATCCCGTGGTGCTGTCGGGTTGCCGCACCCTGTTCGCTTCCGACCACTCAATTCGCATTGACGAAGCGACCGATGCCAAATCCGGACATCGCGCTTATGTCAGCAAGCGGCCCGACGTCACCGTGATCGACATCAGCCTGCCCGACGTCTCCGGCTTCGAGCTGATGCGACGCATCCGCAAGGACGATCCCGGCGCCAAGATCATCATGTTCAGCATGAACGAAGATCCGGCCTTCGTGGTGCGGGCCGTCGAGCTTGGGGCGCAGGGCTATGTCTCCAAGGGCGATGATCCCAGGATCCTGCTGAAAGCGGTGCGCAAGGTGGTCGCGGGCGACAATTTCATCTCGCCGCAGCTTGCGGAGGCCGTGACGTTTTCCGGCGCGGCGATCAAGGCCAATCCGGCCTCGCAGATGACGCCGCGGGAGCTCGAAATTCTCCGCCTGCTTGGACGCGGCGACAAGATCGTCGAGGTCGCCGAGGCGCTCGGCATCTCCTACAAGACGGTCGCCAACACCACATCCCTGCTCAAGCAGAAGCTGGGCGCCAAGAACCACTCCGACCTGATCCGGATCGCAGTGGAAATCGGGATGAATTGACCCTCCGCCAGCGACCGAACCGGCTGCTCCAGGATGCAGCGGTTCGGTCGACGGATCGACGCCGCCGTTGGCCGGGCAATGCATGGGCAACGGGCTGACAGCCGTCCGCGGGCACAATGGGCCGAGGCTGCCTTCGTTCCTGCAGCGGCCGATATTTCGGGAAAAAGCGGCATTTGGCGGCAGCGCTTGGCCGCCTTGCAAGAGGAGGGGGCCGGAAGTGGATCGGGAAGAACAGGAACATTTTTCGGCACTCGCGGTTTTGTCCCTTGACGATTTCGTGACAGGCGACGAAAGCTTGCCGGAACAGTTTTGACGGGTCCGCGACCCCGACGAGGCAAACCGGTCTGCACACAACGACAGACCTTCCAAGAGAAGGGCTGCGGCAATGCCGCAGCCCTTTTTCATTGGGCGAGGGGTGAGCCGGAAGCGGTTTCCCGATGCCGCAAAACACTCTATGGTGGCTCAAAGCCTCTGGCTGTTAACAAGTAATTTCGTAAAATCAAAGGCTTAAGGGGTGAGTTTCGACTTGCCCCGCCTTTGGAGGGCAGTTTGACTCGTTATATCTCGACCCGGGGCGAGGCCCCCGAACTCGGCTTCTGTGACGTGATGCTGACCGGGCTTGCCCGTGACGGTGGCCTGTATGTGCCGGCGACGTGGCCGCAGCTCCCGACCGAGGCGATCGCCGGCTTCTTCGGCCGGCCCTATTGGGAGGTCGCGGTCGATGTGATTCGTCCCTTCGCCGGCGGCGAGATCTCGGACGCCGAGCTCGGCCGCATGGCGAACGAGGCCTATGCCACCTTCCGCCATCCCGCGGTGGTGCCGCTGCGCCAGATGTCGCCGCATCAGTTCGTGCTCGAGCTGTTCCACGGTCCGACGCTCGCCTTCAAGGACGTGGCGATGCAGCTGATCTCGCGGCTGATGGACCACGTGCTCGAAAAGCGCGGCCAGCGCACCACCATCGTGGTCGCGACATCGGGCGATACCGGCGGCGCCGCGGTCGAAGCCTTTGCCGGACTCGAGAATGTGGACCTCATCGTGCTGTTTCCGCACGGCCGCATCTCCGAGGTGCAGCAACGGATGATGACGACGACGGGAGCGGCCAATGTGCACGCGCTCGCCATCGAGGGCACGTTCGATGATTGCCAGGCGCTCGTGAAGGGGATGTTCAACAACCATCGCTTCCGCGATGCGACCTCGCTGTCCGGCGTCAATTCCATCAACTGGGCGCGCATCGTCGCCCAGGTGGTCTACTATTTCACCTCCGCCGTCGCCGTCGGTGCGCCGGCGCGCGCGGTCGATTTCGTCGTGCCGACAGGCAATTTCGGCGACATCTTCGCCGGCTATGTCGCCAAGCGCATGGGGCTGCCGGTGCGCACCCTGCGCATCGCAGCCAACGTCAACGACATCCTGGCGCGCACGCTGAAGACTGGAATTTACGAGGTGCGCGAGGTGCACGCGACGGCGTCGCCGTCGATGGACATCCAGATCTCCTCGAATTTCGAGCGACTGCTGTTCGAGGCAAGCCGGCGCGACGCAGCAGGCGTGCGCCGTCTGATGGAGTCGCTGAAGCAGTCCGGACGTTTCGTGCTGCCCGATGCGACGCTCGCCGCGATCCGCGAGGAGTTCGATGCCGGGCGCGCCGACGAGACCGAGACTGCGGCTGCGATCCGCGCCGCCTGGCGCGAAGCAGGCGAACTGGTCGATCCTCATACGGCCGTGGCGCTCGCCGTCGCGGACCGCGACACCACCGACACGAGGGTGCCGAGCATCGTGCTCTCCACCGCCCATCCGGCCAAATTCCCCGACGCTGTCGAGGCGGCCTGCGGCCAGCGGCCGCAACTGCCGGCTTGGCTCGACGGCTTGATGACCAAATCCGAACACATGAGGGTGATGAAGAACGAGCAGGCCGAGGTCGAGCGGTTCGTGCTGTCGGTCAGCCGCGCCGCAAAGCAGGGAGTTGCCGGATGAGCGTCGAGATGTCCAAGCTTGCCTCCGGCCTGACCGTCGTCACCGACGAGATGCCTCATCTCGAAACTGCGGCGCTCGGCGTCTGGGCCGGCGTCGGCGGACGCGACGAAAAGCCCAACGAGCACGGCATCTCGCATCTGCTCGAGCACATGGCGTTCAAGGGCACGACGAAGCGCTCTTCGCGCGAGATCGTCGAGGAGATCGAGGCGGTCGGCGGCGACCTCAATGCCGGCACCTCGACCGAGACCACGTCCTATTACGCGCGGGTGCTGAGGGCCGACGTGCCGCTCGCGCTCGATGTGCTCGCCGACATCCTCGCCAATCCCGCCTTCGAGCCCGACGAGCTGGAGCGCGAGAAGAGCGTCATCGTGCAGGAGATCGGTGCCGCGCAGGATACGCCCGACGACGTCGTGTTCGAGCATCTGAACGAGCTTTGCTACCCCGACCAGCCGATGGGCCGCTCGCTGCTCGGCACGGCGAAGACGCTGCGCGCCTTCAACCGGGACATGCTGCGTGGCTACCTCTCGACGCATTATCGCGGGCCCGACATGGTGGTGGCGGCGGCCGGCGCGGTTGATCACAAGCAGGTCGTCGCCGAGGTCGAGAGACGCTTTGCCAGTTTCGAGGGGACGCCGGGGCCGAAGCCGCAGACCGCTCAGTTCGGTAAGGGCGGCGCCAAGGTGGTGCATCGCGAGCTCGAGCAGGCGCATCTGACGCTGGCGCTGGAAGGCGTGCCGCAGACCGACGCGTCGCTGTTCTCGCTCCAGGTCTTCACCAACATCCTCGGCGGCGGAATGTCGTCGCGCCTGTTCCAGGAGGTGCGCGAAAAGCGCGGCCTCTGCTATTCCATCTATACCTTCCACGCGCCCTACACCGATACCGGCTTCTTCGGCCTCTACACCGGCACCGATCCGGCCGACGCGCCGGAGATGATGGAGGTCGTGGTCGACATCATGAATGATTCGGTGGAGACTCTGACCGAGGCCGAGATCGCCCGGGCCAAGGCGCAGATGAAGGCGGGTCTCCTGATGGCAATGGAGAGCTGCTCCTCCCGTGCCGAGCAGCTCGCCCGGCATGTGCTCGCCTATGGGCGGCCGCAGACGGCGCAGGAACTGGTGGCCCGGATCGACGCCGTGAGCGTCGAATCGACGCGGGACGCGGCGCGTGCCCTGCTGTCGCGGAGCCGGCCCGCCGTTGTCGCACTGGGCAGTGGCAGGGGTCTGGACACGGCGGTATCTTTTGCGGAAGGATTGACCCGGGCGCGCGCCAAGGCGCGGTTGCATTAGGAGCCGCGCTACAGCGAGGTCGCCCCGGAAAGCATCACCATGGCCCTCTTTCGCCTGCCATCAAGTGGACCCGCCGCCCTCGCGCCGCGCGGCAACGGGCTGTTGCTGCGCGCGCCGCAAATGTCGGACTTCCTGCAATGGGCTCATTTGCGCGAAACCAGCCGCGACTATCTCACGCCTTGGGAGCCGATCTGGCCGTCTGACGATCTCACCCGGTCCGGCTTCCGCCGCCGCCTGCGCCGCTATTCCGAGGACATTGCCGCGGACCGTTCCTATCCCTTCCTGATCTTCCGAGAGCTCGACGGCGCCCTGGTCGGCGGCATCACGCTGGCCAATGTCCGGCGTGGCATCGTGCAGGCCGGCACCATCGGCTACTGGGTCGGCCAGCCTCATGCCCATCGCGGCTACATGACGGCAGCGCTGCGGGTGCTGCTGCCGACGCTGTTCGGCGAGCTCAACCTGCACCGGGTCGAGGCCGCCTGCATCCCGACCAATGCGCCGTCGATCCGGGTGCTGGAGAAGTGCGGCTTCTCCCGCGAGGGCCTGGCTCGCCGTTATCTCTGCATCAATGGGATCTGGCAGGATCACCTGCTGTTCGGCCTGCTGCACGAGGATTTCCGCGGCTGAGCAGCCATCCTCGTGCGGCCAAGGTCTCGATGGTCCCGCCTTGTTTGCTGTCCTATTCGCTTGCGTTATTGGCCTGCCTTATTGGCTTGCCTTATTAACCTGCCTTGGGTTCGCCGATTTTGGCGATATAACGGCGCGGGCCGGCCGGCGGATCGGTCCGGATGTTGTGATGGAGTATGGGTGTCGATGGTGAAGGAGCTTCGGTCATCGCGGACGACGTTGCGGCGTGGGACGGCGGTCGCGTTGGCGTTGTCAGTTGCGCTCGCGTCCGTCTCGCCGGCGGCGGCTCAGTCCTTGAGCGACCGCTTCAAGAGCCTGTTCGGCGGCAAGCCGGACGAGCCGGCCCAGCCCAATCCGGCGCCCGCAACCGGCCAGCCAGCCGAAGACGACATCGATTGCCCGCAGGTCACCGTGCGCTCCGGCGCCTCCACCTATGCGGTCGGTGCGACCGGCAAGCCGGCCGTCGGTAGCGACATCCGCTTCCAGGCAACGATCACCAAGATGGCGCGCGAATGCGCCCGGAGCGGCGGCGATATCACCGCCCGGATCGGCATCCAGGGCCGCGTCATCGCAGGTCCCGCCGGCGCGCCTGCGACCGTCGAGGTGCCCTTGCGTATTGCGGTGGTGCAGGGCGGCGTCGGCGAAAAGGTCATCGCCTCGAAGGCCTACCGGACGACGGTGGCGATGTCGGATGGCGGCAGTGTGCCCTTCACTTTCATTGCCGAGGATCTGGCCTATCCCGTGCCCTCAGCCGCGGTCGCCGATTCCTACATCTTCTACGTCGGCTTCGATCCGCAGGCGCTCTCGCCCGAGCCGAAGGGGCGGAAGAAGAAGTAGGGTGAGGTCTTGCGGCAATCTCAGCTGTCATTGCCCGCGAAGGCGGGCAATCCAGTATTCCAGAGGCCGCGCTGCTTGAACCGAGACGCCCGCGGCGTACTGGATCACCCGCCCCAGTGCGCAAGTGCGCACAAGGCGGGTGATGACACCGCGATTGTGGATGCTGTTACCCGACAAACAAAAAAGCCGGCGCTGATCGCGCCGGCTTTTTGATTGGTGCGGGCCGAAGTCTCAGTTCAGCTTCTGCCGAACCTCGTTGATGCCCTTGGCGAGCAGGTCGTCGGCGACCTGGCCCTTGACCGACTGCGACAGGATCGTCGAGGCGGCCTGGACGGCGGCTTCCGCGGCGGCGGCGCGGACATCGGCCAGTGCCTGGGCCTCGGCGAGCGCGATCTTGCTCTCCGCGGTCTTGGTGCGGCGGGCGACGAAGTCCTCCATCTTCGCCTTGGCGTCGGCAGCGATGCGCTCGGCTTCGGCCTTGGCGTTGGCGATGATGTCGGCAGCCTCGCGCTCGGCCGTGGCACTGCGCGCCTTGTAGTCGGCGAGCACCTTGGCCGCCTCCAGCTTGAGGCGCGCGGCGTCGTCGAGCTCGGCCTTGATGCGGGCGGCGCGATGATCCAGCGCGGTGATCGCCGACTTGAAGACCCCGAGATAGCCGAACACGACCATCAGGATCACGAAGGCGACGGCGACCCAGGTTTCAGGATCGAAAAACATCTCGACTAACCCTTCAAGGACGCGTCAACGGCGGCATTGACCGACGCGGCATCCGGTATGACGCCGGTGAGCTGCTGCACGATCTGGCCTGCGGCATCGGCCGCGATGCCGCGGACGTTGCTCATGGCGGTCGTGCGGGTCGAGGCGATGGTCTTCTCCGCCTCAGCGAGCTTGGCCGCCAACTGCCCTTCCAGCGCCTTGCGTTCGGCGTCCGCCTGCGCATTCGCCTTGTCGCGGGATTCGTTGCCGATCGCCTGTGCACGCGTGCGCGCCGAAGCGAGCTCGCTTTCATAGGCCTTCAGCGCGGCCTCGGACTGGTCCTTCAGCGCCTGCGCCTCAGTGAGGTCACCCTCGATCTTGTTCTGGCGCGCTTCGATCGCACCGCCGACCTTCGGCAGAGCGAGCTTGGACACGATCACATAAAGCACGACGAAGAAGATCGCGAGCGACACCAGCTGCGAAGCAAAGGTGCTGCTCTCGAACGGCGGAAAGCCGCCACCGTGGTGACCACCGTCAGCCTCGGTGTGAGCGCCCGCCGCCGGACCTTTTGCGCCGCCATGACTCTCAGCCATGGAGTACTCCCGTTGCTGTCACGCGCCGCTTCGGATGAAGCGGCGCGAAAAGAAGTCGTTCTCAGAAAACGAACAGCAGAAGCAGCGCAATCAGCAGCGAGAAGATGCCGAGCGCTTCGGTCACGGCGAAGCCGAAGATCAGGTTGCCGAACTGGCCCTGAGCGGCCGAGGGGTTGCGTACGGCTGCGGCGAGGTAGTTGCCGAAGATCACGCCCACGCCGACGCCCGCACCGCCCATGCCGATGCACGCGATGCCCGCGCCGATAAGTTTTGCTGCTGCCGGATCCATTTTAGACTCCTTGGAAGAAAGATGGGGTTGTGGGTGGAAATTCCCCGGACCGCTCAGTGTCCCGGATGAATGGCGTCGTTGAGGTAGATGCAGGTCAGGATCGCAAACACATAGGCTTGCAGGAACGCGACCAGAATCTCGAGGGCGTACAGCGCGACCGTGAGCGCCAGCGGCAGCACGCCGCCAACCCAGCCGATGGTGCCGAGCGAGAAGCCGAGCATGGCGACGAAGCCTGCGAACACCTTCAGCGCGATGTGGCCGGCCAGCATGTTGGCGAACAGACGAATGCTGTGCGAGACCGGCCGCAGGAAGAATGACAGGACCTCGATGAACATGACCAGCGGCAGGACGTAGCCGGGGACGCCGTGAGGAACGAAAATCGAGAAGAATTTCAGGCCGTTCTTGGCGACGCCGTAGATCAGCACGGTGAAGAAGACCAGCAGCGCCAGCCCTGCGGTGACGATCAGGTGGCTCGACACCGTGAAGGTGTAGGGGATGATGCCGACCAGGTTCGAGACGCAGATGAACATGAACAGCGAGAAGATCAGCGGGAAGAACTTCATGCCTTCCGCGCCGGCCGTCGAACGGATGGTGCTGGCCACGAATTCGTAGGAGATCTCGGCGACCGACTGCAGGCGTCCGGGAACCAGCCGCGTGCCGCTGGCCAGCATCAGGATCGAGATGATCGCCACCGCCACCAGCATGTAGAGCGACGAATTGGTGAAGGCGATCGTGTGATTGCCGATATGGCCCAGGGTGAAGAGAGGCTCGATGTTGAACTGGTGGATCGGGTCGATTTTCATCAGCGCGGCATCTCTTGGTCTGCCGGGCGATGCCGGCTGGTCTCGGTCTGCCGGCCGGGCCGGCCCGTACCGGCAAGGCCGGCACGATCATTCCTCTCCTGTGCGGACCGACTTACGAGCCACCGCGCCTGTTTTGACCCGCGCCCGCCGATCTCACCACATTCACCACGCCGGCCACGAAGCCCAGCAGCAGGAACACGATAAATCCGAAGGGCGACGTCGACAGCAAGCGGTCGAACCCCCAGCCAATCCCCGCTCCGACAGCGACACCGGCGACCAACTCGGAGGATAACCGAAAACCAAGCGCCATCGCCGAGGCTCTGGCCGCTCTGTCCTCACCGTCACCTGCGGGTTGCTCGGTCTTGATCCGGCGGTCGCGAAATTCGGACAACCGCTGATCGAGATTTCCGAGCCGTTCGGAAAGCGCAGCTTCCTCGGACGATCTATCGCGATCTCCATTCTCACCGTGTCCCGTGCTCTGTGCCATGCGACAAAGACCCGAAACGCTGCGGCCAAATGGAAATTACGCCCGCCACCCTCAAAAGCCGCGCGGACCATACTGATGGCCCATAATCAAGTCAAGCCAAGTCACGATTGCGTCGCTTTCAGTCAAGTATTTGATTTATATTATGATATTGGCGCACGCGGCAGCGCTGCACACAGCGTGACGCCGCACCGCAGCAGGTCTACTCACGATCGGCGGATACAGCTGTCCTTTCGCCACACTGCCGGGATCAAAGAAGCCATCGCGTTCGTTTATTTCAGGGGCGGGTTTTTGGCGGCGGATTGCCCGATGGGGGTGTAGAATTGCCTGGAAGCCGCAGCAGCGCCCTGGCGGAGACAGCGATGAGACCAGCGATGTCATCCACAACATCATGGCTAGCGGCGGCTGCCGCGGTGGTGATCGTCGGCGGCGGCCTCGTGGCTGCGCAATCGGCGCCCGACGGCGAAAATGGTCGCTACAGCATGACACCCATCCCCGAGGGCGTGCTGCGGCTCGACACTCGCACCGGCACGGTATCGACCTGCACCAAGAACGGCGCCGGCTGGGCCTGCTACGCGGTGCCTGACGAGCGGACCGCACTCGACGCCGAGATCGGCAGGCTCCAGGCCGAGGTCGAGAGGCTGAAGGGGCAGCTCGCGGCGGGGCCGACGGTGTCGGGCAAGATCGACGAGGCGCTGCCGAAATCCGACCAGCTGAAGAAAGCCGAGCCGAAGGTCGCCGAGGGCGAACGCAAGATCGAGATCCCGCTGCCGAGCGACCAGGACGTCGATCGCGTGATGTCGTTCCTGGAGAAGGCTTGGCGGCGGCTGATCGACATGGCCAACCGCGTGCAGAAGGACGTGTCAGGGAAGATTTGACGGTCCCTTCGCGCGGTCAAGGCATTGAGCTCTTGTAGGGTGGGCAAAGGCGCTCTTGCGCCGTGCCCACCATGTTTCCACGATGACAAGAAGACGTGGGCACGGCGCTTTGCGCCTTTGCCCACTACGATAGCGTCCGGAGTTGAGGGATTTTTGATGGCATCAGGCAAATCCGTCACGCGTTCAGCGCCATCCTCGGTTCAGGCCACCACGATCGCATCGTCGCTGCTCACGGTGCAGACCCCCGGTCGCGGTTTCACCGACCTGACCAGCGAGGCAGCAAAATTCATCGCCGAGGCGCACGCGCGCGAGGGCGCGCTGACGCTGTTCATCCGCCACACCTCGGCCTCGCTGACGATTCAGGAGAACGCCGATCCCTCCGTGCTGGTCGATCTCACCACCGCACTGTCACGGGTCGCACCGGAGAACGCCGGGTGGACCCATGACACCGAGGGACCCGACGACATGCCGGCACACATCAAGACGATGGTGACGGGGACCTCGCTCCAGGTCCCGGTCCTGAACGGCAAGCTTGCGCTCGGCACCTGGCAGGCGATCTATCTGATCGAGCATCGCAGTCGCCCGCACAGCCGCGAGATCGTGCTGCAGTTCATCGGCAGCAATCAGTAAGCGCTCAAAACAAAACCGGCCGCGGAGACCGCGGCCGGTTCGTGTCGTCGATCGCTGCTAAAGCATGATCCGGAAAAGTGCGAAGCGGTTTTCCGGAAAGATCATGCGTAAACAACAACCTGAAGCGCGATGACGATTCATCCAAATCGCATCGCGCTTTAGGATCAGGTCGCCTTGATGTCGACCTCCTTGGTCTCCGGCAGGAACAGGAAGCCGATCACGACGGTGATCGCCGCGAAGATGATCGGGTACCAGAGGCCGGCATAGATGTCGCCGGTCGAGGCCACGATGGCGAAGGCGGTGGCGGGCAGGAGGCCGCCGAACCAGCCGTTGCCGATGTGATAAGGCAGCGACATCGAGGTGTAGCGGATGCGGGTCGGGAACAGTTCGACCAGCATCGCCGCGATCGGGCCGTACACCATGGTGACGTAAACCACGAGGACGAACAGCAGGCCGATGATCGCCGCCACCTGCGGGCGGAAGATGTCGAACGGATGCGCCATCTTCACGATGCCGGCGTCACCCGCCTTCGGATAGCCAGCCGCCTGCACCGCGGCGAGAACCGCCGGGTTGCTGTCCTTGGCGTTCGTGTAGGACACGTCCTTGCCGTTGACCACGACCTTCACGCCTGACCCGGCGGCGCCGTAGCTCGTCGAGTACTTGACGGACGACTGCGACAGGAAGGCGCGCGCAGTATCGCAGGGCGCGCTGAAGACGCGGGTGCCGACCGGGTTGAACAGGTCGCCGCAGCCCGCGGGATCGGCCACCACCTCAACCTTGACCTGCTCGATGGCCTTTTCCAGCGCCGGGTTGGCATTGGAGGTGATCATCTTGAAGATCGGGAAGAAGGTCAGCGCCGCGATCAGGCAGCCGCCGAGGATGATCGGCTTGCGGCCGATCCTGTCGGACAGCATGCCGAACACGATGAAGAAGCCGGTGCCGAGCAGCAGCGACCAGGCGATCAGCAGGTTGGCGGTGTAGCCGTCGACCTTCAGGATCGATTGCAGGAAGAACAGCGCGTAGAACTGGCCGGTGTACCAGACCACGCCCTGGCCCATCACGCCGCCGAGCAGGGCGAGCAGCACGAGCTTGCCGTTCTGCCAGTTGCCGAAGGCCTCCGTCAGCGGCGCCTTCGAGCCTTTCCCTTCTTCCTTCATCTTCTGGAAGATCGGCGATTCATTGAGGCGAAGCCGGATCCAGACCGAGACGCCGAGCAGCAGCACCGACACCAGGAACGGAATGCGCCAGCCCCAGGCGGCGAAGTCGGCTTCGCCGGTCGCGGTGCGGGTGAACAGGATCACCAGCAGCGACAGGAACAGGCCGAGCGTCGCCGTGGTCTGGATGAAGGAGGTATAGTAGCCGCGCTTGCCGTGCGGCGCGTGCTCCGCGACATAGGTCGCCGCTCCGCCATACTCGCCGCCGAGCGCAAGGCCCTGGGCGAGTCGCAGCGCGATCAGGATGATCGGAGCTGCGATGCCGATCGTCGCCGCGCTGGGCAGCAGGCCGACGATGAAGGTCGAAAGACCCATGATCAGGATGGTGACGAGGAAGGTGTATTTGCGGCCGACGATGTCGCCGATGCGGCCGAACACGATGGCGCCGAAGGGGCGGACCAGGAAGCCGGCGGCAAAGGCAAGCAGCGCGAAGATGTCGCGGGTTGCCGGCGGATAGGCCGAGAAGAACTGCGCGCCGATGATCGAGGCCAGCGATCCGTAGAGATAGAAGTCGTACCACTCGAAGACGGTACCGAGCGACGAGGCGAGAATGACGAAGCGTTCGTCCTTCGTCATGCCGGCGCTGGCAGGTGATACCGATGATGCAGTTATTGTCGTCATTCCGATTCGCTCCCGCTTGCTTTTTTGGATTCAAAACTGATCTGCCGCCATGCAGGCGCGCAATTCGTCGAGGGGACCACTTACATGCTTGCCGCGTCCGGCCCAATAGTACTTTCGACGCGAACCGACTTCTGGATGAGACGCAAGCGGCGAGTGCGCCTAAAAAATTGTCAGGAATCGGAAATTGCGGAGCTATCCTGTCAAAAAAGCGACGGGCTGCGGGAGTGAAATACCGTCGCCGATCTGCAGGCTCAGACTAAAGTCCACATGCTGAAAAACCCAGCGCGACGGTCAGATCAGACGGTCAGATCACCTGGGCACCAGCGCAATCCGGTGCGCAAACACCAGGCAGGTCTTCTGCAGTCTCTTGCATCAGCGTCGAGATTGTCTTCTTGCACATGCGACGGGCGGCTGGAGACTAAAGTCCAATGAAGGAGAAGACCAAAGCGACCGTCCACATCGCGATGGAGATGATCGCGGTCCAGCCCGCGAACAGGAGATAGGTTTCCCGCATGACCGCAGAGATCGTTTGCTGCGCATGAGCTTGAGGCGGACGGCGCTCCTTGGGAAGATAAAGCCACATCTCCGTCCGGCGGTGATCCTTGGTCCGAGCTTCGCGCGCCTTGAAAGCGAGCACGAGCGTCATTGTCATGCTCAGGAAACCTCCCGCCTGAAACGCGGCGCGCGGGAGGAAGGACAGGCCGATCATGACGCAGAAGATGGCCAGCGAGGCGAACCCGCATGCACGCAACACAATCTCATAGGCGAGACGGCGAACCTCTTCCATGGCCACTCCGTCGATCGAGTATGATCCGCCCCATCAGATCGAGAGACCGGCCCAGCGTAGCGCCGGCGCGGCCTGTCCTCAACTCTGCATCGGCCGCTACAGTCCGACCCTGAGAAAGTTCCCGACAGCCGGGAGCGCCAGAATTGCGGTGCCTGCAAGCCATATCCAGAGTGTGACCGTGCTCGACTCCGGAGCGCCGGTGACGCGCTCATAGATGGCGGCGGGAATGCCGCCAAGAATGACGGTGGCGGTCGAAACCATCAGCGATGCGAACATCAGCGTCAGCGACAGGCTTCCGAACAGCAATGGGCCCGCGAGCATCTGGACGTACACGAGCGCGAAGATCAGGGCGAGCTGGTTGAATATGCCGTTGATCATTCCGAAAAATGCAATTCCGATGAAGTAGAAATTGCGGCTCATGATGCCGCTCCGCCCAGCCGGGGAGCGAGATTGAACAGGAGCAATGTGTAGTGAAGCGCGACGCGCAGCCAGAACAGCCAGACGAAACCGAACAGCCAAAGCACCACCGGTGGCGTTACCTTCGGCGTCACTACCGCGAAAAGCACGATGACGGGATCGGTGATCCGGCAGAAGAATCGCCAGATGTAGTTGGGCGAGTCCGCGTCGACGAACAGACCAAGCAGGACCCGGCCCAGCAATGTGTACATCAGCGCGGCCAGAACAAAGTTGGGCAGGTGGAAGTACCAGTATGCGGCAAGCGAAGTCGCCAAATCCAAGCGCGTTTCTCCTTGCAGGCAATCCGAAGAGGCAGGCGCACAACAATGGCAAGGCCGATGCGTTCCGGCAAGGCGGACATTGCGGCCGCAAACAAGGACGGGGCCGCAAAGGGCCCCGTCCTACGTCATCAGGTATTGCGAAGCCTCAGGTGGTCTTTTCTTCGAGCACCGTCCTGCCTCGCGGCTTCCGGATGTCGTCGACAAAGGCTTGCATTTCCGCCGACGGTGCCCTGCCCATGAGACTGACAATGTAGATGACGGCGAAGCCGAGCGGCGCTCCCAACAATCCGCAGGCGATGTTGGTCAGGTCGAACCAGCCGACCTTGTTGGCCAGCGGGTGCGCGAGCGTCGGGAAGCTTTCCATGGCGTTGGGCAGCGCCATCGCCTTGGCAATATCGACCAGCGGCGCTCCCGTCAGCGGGCTGGTCAGCGACGTCATGCCGAAATACTTCACGCCCGCGCCCGGGAAATACCGCGTTGTCACGAGATAGAACAGGCACAGTCCGAAGCCGGCAATGATGCCGCAGATCGCACCCGTCGCCGTCGTGCGTTTCCACCAGACACCCATCACGAGGGCCGGGAAGTTGCCCGCCATTGCAAGCGAGAACGCCCAGCCGACCATGGCCAGGATGTCTGCCGGCTTGGTAGCGGCCGTCGCAGCCGCGACCAACGCGACGCCCACCAGAAGGACGCGCGCCACGGTGAGGCGGCGAATGGTGGGCGCGTTGGGGTCGATCATCTTGTAGTAGATGTCGTGCGACAACGCGTTCGCGATGGCGAGCAGCAGCCCGTCAGCGGTGGACAAGGCTGCTGCGAGACCGCCGGCCGCCACGAGACCCGAGATCACATACGGCAGGCCCGCGATTTCCGGCGTGGAAAGCACGATCACGTCCGTGTTGATCACGAAGTCTTGCAGCCGCACGACGCCAGGATGTCCGGCGATCGCCTTGCAGGCCGCGACGACGGCATCGATGCTGGCTGCGTTCTTGCCGCAGATCTGGATCAGCCCGAGTTCACCCCAGTTGAACAGCCATGGGCGAATGGCCGCCAGGTCCCTGCCGATGATGTTGGTATAGACCTCCAGCTTTGAAAAAGCCGCATAGGCCGGCGCCGAGAAGTACAGCAGGAAGATGAACAACAGCGACCATGCCACAGACTGGCGCGCCTCACGCACCGATGGGGTGGTGAAATAGCGCATCAGGATATGCGGCAGCGAAGCCGTGCCGACCATCATGCACATGATGATCGCGAAGAAGTTGAGCGGGCTATAGTTGATGAAGGGCTGGATATGCGGCTTAAGCGCCGCGGCTGTCGCCAGACCCGACGCCAGCATCCCCTGCTCTCGCGCCGTGATGTCCGCGATCGCCTGCCCGTAAGTGAGTTGCGGGATCGGAATTCCGTAGTTCTTGGTGGATAGAATCACGATCGGGGTCAGGTAGGCGATGATCAGCACGATGTATTGCGCGATCTGCGTCCATGTCACCGCGCGCATGCCGCCGAGCATTGCGCAAAGCAAGATGCCGACAAGACCGGCGAACACCGCGAGCTCGAACTGCATGCCGAGGAATCGCGATGCGATAAGGCCGGTGCCGTAGATCTGCGCCGTCACATAGGTGAAGGAGCAGGCAACCAGCACGATCACGCCGAGGAAGCGGGCGAAATTGCCGCCGTAGCGGAACGACAGGAAGTCGGGCACCGTATAGGCACCGAACTTGCGCAGATACGGTCCGATCAGGATCGACACCAGCACAAACCCGCCGGTCCATCCGAGCACCCAGGCGAGGCCGTCGTAGCCAAGCAGGAACAGGGTGCCGGCCATGCCGACGAAGGACGCCGCCGACATCCAGTCGGCGCCGGTTGCCATACCGTTGTAGAAAGCGGGGACGCGCCGGCCGGCGACGTAATATTCCGAGACCTGCGCGGTTCGCGTCATGATGCCAATAATGGCGTAGACCGCGAGCGTAAAGAACACGAACAGGTAGCCGAGGATCTTGTTGGGAACGCCGATCTGCTCGAGAATCGCAAGAAACAAGATGAAGCCGATGAACCCACCCGTGTAGGTGCCGTACATCTTGCCCAGATTCTTGATGAAGTCCGAGGTGTTGGTCGCGGCTTGTGTGGACATGATCTCTTCCCCCTTAATCGTCCTCAGCGAAATCGAATTCGCGGTCGATCCTGTCCTGCTGTTTCGCAAATACGAACAGCATGACCACGAACACGATGAGCGATCCCTGCGCTGCCATGTAGAAGCCGAGAGGAAAACCAAGGATCGGGATGGTGATCTTGTTGAGCGGCGCCACGAACATGTGGATGATGAAGCCGAAGAAGAACCAGATGCCGAGATGCGTGAACATCAGGCGCGAGGTCTTCGCCCAGTGTGCTACTTCTCTCTCTTTCAGGTTTGTCGAGTCGGTCATGGGTTGCAATTCCTCCCTCAGAACGCCGGCCAGCAAATGCCCCGGGATCGAATGGTTGAGGGGACTGCAATCCCATCAGTGCGGCGCCCCCCGCACCGCGGCTCCGCCGGTCTTGTGCCGGTTCGAAGTGATTGAGGCTAACACCGCAAATGGTCAGGACCGAATTATACTTTTGGCGGGTGGAGTTTGTTGCGACTGCTAACAGCGCTGCTGCATTGGAAACATTGAGCTTTGCAGGCGCGTGCTGAGGAGCGAAAGTATTCCCGGTCGGTTCGGCAGGATAAGACGGCAATGAGATTATTCGAGAAATTGTTTCGCCCCCGTCCGCCGATTCGCAGCCGGGAGGCGCTTGCCGACTTCATCGATGCACAGTCGGCGTTCATCGTACAAAAGGGAATCTACGAGTACTCGCGTGCCCGCTCCGGTCATTACGCCAAGGTCCTGTTTGCCGAGGAGGGGTTTGCAGGGGCCGTCGAACATGCGCGCTGGCAGGCCTATCCGCTTGGGCTTGCGATGGTCGGCGAGATGATCGATGGGGTGTTGCGCCCCCATGCCGGCATGCAGCGCCGGGCGGTTCTCAACCAGATGATCGTCCTCGTCCTCTCCGTTTTCGACCGTTATCCAGTGCCGACGTCGATTGGCGAGGTGGCCTGGCTGGAGGCCCGGCGCGAACTGGAGCACCGGCTCGACCTTGTCGGCGGCCATGCGCCAAAACGGGTAATGGACATCCCGGAGCCGTTGGCGGAGGCCTATTTCGCGATGATGCCGATCCACGAAAAGCTGCGCGGACGGGATTACGAGACGACGCGCAACTACCTGCGTGTCAGCCTGTGCAACATCCATGACGAATTGGTCGATCGCATCGATGCGGCTGCAGTGACCCGCGCGCTGCTGACGTAGGATCGGTCGGCCCCCCAATGCCCGGTTTGCCGGCCGGCATCGCGGTCCGGCCATCGGAGGGAAGGACAATGGATACGACAAGTGGTGCCGCCCCGCTTTTGTCGCTCGATGCCGTTGACATCGATGCCGAAACGACCGGGCTCGATCCACGCAAGGCCCGGGTGGTCGAGCTTGCCGGCGTGCGTCTGTCGGCCGGCAAGCTGGTCGATCGCGCTTCGTTTGTTCAATTGCTGCGGCCGGCCGATCAACCGATCCCCACCGAGACGACGCGCATTCACGGCATCGACGATGCGACGGTCGCGGAGTCGCCGCCATTTGTGATGGGCCGGTCGACGTCGCAACGACTCGCTGGTGTGAAGGCCGTGGTTGGCCGCGGCGAGACCGATCTCGATGCGCTCGACGAGGCCCATGGCGTCTTTCTGGAGTTGATCGTGGCGCAACAGATCGCGGATGTGGCGCAGGGAACGCCGCCCTCCAATGCGGTCTTGGTCAAGCGATTGTCGGCGCCCGACCGCGAGCGATTGAGGGCAGCGCTTGAAGCGGTCACCATGATCGATGACTTGACCCGAGACCTTCTGTTCAGGGATTGAGGAGATCCGTCGGTTTTTGCGCTGCAGCATCAGCCGGTTCACGCCTGTGATTAACTGCCTTGCGACTACGGCCGGAAGGTTGCCTTGCAAGACGGGCCCAGTCAGTGAACAATTGCTAATTGCTGCTTGATCAGCAACGAGTTGATATATGTCCCGATCTCTCGTCGTGCGGAACAGATGACTGCGACAGCCAATGCAAACACCCACCTCGTCATCGCCGATGACCATCCGCTGTTCCGCGACGCGCTGCGGCAGGCGGTGGCCGGCGTTCTGACCGCAGCCAGGATCGACGAGGCGGGGTCGTTCGAGGAGCTGACCGCGCTGTTGGAGCAGGCCTCGGACGTCGACCTGATCCTGCTCGACCTCTCGATGCCCGGGATCTCCGGCTTTTCCGGCCTGATTTACCTGCGCGCGCAATACCCGGCGGTCCCGGTGGTCATCGTCTCGGCCAGCGACGATAGCGCCACGATCCGCCGCTCGCTCGATTTCGGTGCGTCCGGCTTCATCCCCAAGCGGTTCGGGGTCGAGACCTTGCGTGACGCCATCCTCAAGGTGATGGAAGGCGACGTCTGGGTTCCCGCCGACACCGACCTGTCGGCCGAGGCGGACCTCGACATGACGCGCCTGCGCGACCGCCTGGTGACGCTGACGCCGCAGCAAGTCCGGGTCCTGATGATGCTGTCGGAAGGCCTCCTCAACAAGCAGATCGCCTACGAGCTCGGCGTCTCCGAAGCCACCATCAAGGCGCATGTCTCGGCGATCCTGCAAAAGCTCGGGGTCGAGAGCCGCACCCAGGCGGTGATTGCCGCCGCCAAGATCGCCGGCGGCCAGTGGAAGCAGGGCACGACGACGGGGTAGGGGCGTTTGCTCGCTAAATCGCGGATGTCCGGTCTTGAGGGCGAAGCGGAATCATTCGGCTCGTTCAGAGCGCGCCGGTTTTGACCCAAACCGGAAGTCGCCCCTCTTGGCCTATTCAACGGCATAAGGGTTGAGCTTCGGAACGCCCTGCTTCCAGTTCACCCATTCTTCGGCGTCACGGAGGGATGACTGGAAGAGCAAGCAAGACCCTTCGTCAACATTAGACTTCATTTTCAAGAAGCCGCGAGATTAGTGCAACGCACCGCCGTGGACGATTGGGCGAAGAATGTGATTTCCGTTTCTGGCCCGAAGCTGACGCTTAGAGGTGCTCGTTTAGTGCTCTTCTGACCCACAGCCGACTTTAGCGGTCAGTCTTTCATGCCATCCACACCTGGATGATCTTTGTTAATTTCGTCGTGAAGCATGGTGTCCATCCGAGCGATGATATCGCCAACCGATCTCCTCAATTTCAGAAACTCATCTGCTGGAGAGGCTTCTTTGGCGAGCATGAGCGCTAGGGATAATTCCTCGATGGCCCGCTCTACGTGCTGTTTCAATCGTGCAGCCGATTTCGCGTCCATAGAACCATCTCGCAGGAAGGGGCCTGCCTTGCAAACGGCAGCATACCCGCTTTTAGACCAAAACGCCTTTCAAACAGCTGGAGCGCTACTCTTCCGTTAATGGCCCGTGGCTGACTTCCGCTCTCGGCCGCGCAGGGTCTGCTTCCGAGCGCTGAGCGGAAAGCCATCGTGGTCACGCCGAGGGCAGCCTTTGACCCCATCCTGACCTCGTACCGATTAATAAAATTGTCTCATTTTGCGATCTGTTCGATTGATAAAGTGAGACTATTCAATCCGAGGGCGAGGAGCGTTTGCGGACGGCGGAGGTTAGATTGGAAGATCGAGACCCGGAACGACAGAAGATTGCCGTTCCGCCTTGTCAAGACAGACCAAGTCCTCACCCAGGTGGGCGGCGACGTCGACGAGGTAAACGTCACCCTCGCTCTCTACAGCGACGAACTAGAGCCTAAGGAGGTTAGTCGCGCTCTTGGCATTGAGCCCACCCATGCCCACCGTTGTGGTGAACACCTCAAGCCAAGAAGTCCGCCAGCGCGATCGGGGGCATGGCTCCTAACGGCGCGCGGTCGCTATGTTGAGCCGGCGCAGACAATCATTGATCGGCTGCTCAAGCAGCTGCCGACAGATCCAGCGGTGTGGCGCAACCTGCGGGCGCGGCACGACATTCAGTTCCGATTCGGGCTACACATGACGGGATGGAACAAGGGTTTTTCTATCTCGGTGGAGCAGATCACGCGCATCGCCGCGCTCGGAGCGAGCATGGAATTCGATATATACGCCTATGGCGAGGGCGAATAGCGTGTTTCTCTTATCTGATGTCTCCTTGTGGCCCAACCCGGACGTCCGATGATGGTCCGATTTTGCGCCGGTGTTGGAGGATGTGCGGACATCGAGTGCGCGTTCCTTCGCAGCAACGCGACCCAGCGCCCCCAAGCTGTTGCGTTGCCCGCGGGGCAAAACAGCAACGGATGGGTCAATCCGCCTCCACAAAGATATTCCGCTTTATAGAAATTCGGATTTTTCGTATGTATCGCTCATCCTGATCCGGCGAAAAGGGGCGGTCGTACGTCGTCACGAGCCGCGGATCGGGCTGCGGTGGACGTATGGCGCCGTCGCGGACGTGAGATGCAGGGCGGGGTGATGGATTGAGCCGAGCCCCGTGAGCGTTTCGCAAGCCGCGTTGTACGAACGGCGCCGTTGCGTAACGGCAAAACCGTGTGGTCCTGGCCGTCGTTGCTACGGTCAAGTCTTGCGGAGGCGGCATGGCGCCAACCGGCGCAATGTCGGCGAATTCCGTGAGGCGAGGGAGGCCAAAAGGAAAGTTCGGCTCCCGGGAGAGCACGGCATAAGCCGTCCGACCATCGCGCAGGGAAGGCCGTGTGTTCGGCTCCACCTGTATGCTGCTGTGCGGTTCTTCCTGCGTGTGCATTTCGCGCAGCGGACCGCGGGTGCGATGTCAGCACCCGGCCTTCCCTGCGCCCTTTCTTCCAAGAGGGCGTGACGCGAAGCGCAAAACTCGGGCGAAACGCGCCGCGAGAAGGCGAGGGCGCGTCTGTTGATCGAAACGAGACCTACCAAGCCGCGGCCCGCGTCTAGCCCCGTGTCCAGTTCACTCAGCCGCCACCATCTGCTGCGTGCGCCACTGGCCCAGCAGGGCGCGGAGCGAAGCCGGCTTCACCGGCTTGTTGAGCACCGTGATCTCATCGTCCCGCGCGGCGATCTGCACGGCGGGGCTGCGATCGGCGGTGATCAGGATCGCAGGGATGGCATCGCCGAAGCGGCGGCGGATCTCGCGGATGGCGGCGATGCCGTTGCCGCGATCGAGGTGATAGTCGACCAAGAGGCCGGTGACGCGCCGTCCGGCTGTTTCGATTGCGGCGATCGCCCCCTCGGGGTCGGCGACCGCGATCACCTCGGCATCCCAGGCCTTCAAAAGCGTGCGCATGCCGTCGAGGATCGCCGCATCGTTCTCGATACAGACGATCAGCGCACCCGAGATCGGCGTGCGCGCCAGCGGCGTTGCGCTGGTCACGGCCGCGGTGTGGGTGATCGCCTTCGCCGTCGGCACCATCACGGAGAATACCGAGCCGCCGCCGGCATTGGCCTCGATGGCGATGCCGTGGTTGAGCACGCGCGCCAGTCGCTCGACGATGGACAATCCCAGCCCCAGACCGCGCGCGATCCGCGCACCCTGCTCCAGGCGATGGAATTCCTTGAAGATCTCGCCGCGCTTGACCGCGGGGATGCCGACCCCGGTGTCATAGACGCAGATCTTGAGCGAGGCGCCGCGGCGGCGACAGCCGACCAGCACGCGGCCGCGCGGAGTGTACTTGATCGCGTTCGAGATCAGGTTCTGGAGCAGCCGGCGCAGCAGCAGGCGGTCCGACTTGACCGGGAGCGAGCAGGGCACGAAGGCGAGCTCCAGGCCCTTGGCGCGCGCGATTGGCGCGAACTCGATCTCCAGCGAACGCATCAGATCGGCCATCTTGAAGCTCGAGATGGAGGTCGTCATCGCGCCGGCGTCGAGCCTGGAGATGTCGAGCAGCGCGCCGAGGATTTCCTCGATCGCCTGCAGCGATTCGTCGATGTTCTCGACCAGCCGCGTCTCTTCGCCATTGTGCTGGCGCTCGACGAGGCTGGTGACATAGAGTCGCGCCGCGTTCAGCGGCTGGAGGATGTCGTGGCTGGCAGCGGCGAGGAAACGCGTCTTGGAGATGCTGGCATCTTCCGCCGCGCTCTTGGCCAGAGCCAGTTCGGAGTTCAGCCGCGTCAGTTCCTCGGTGCGGTCGCGCACGCGCTTTTCCAGCGTCGCATTGGCGCGCTCCAGCGCTTCCGCGGCTTCGAAGGTGGGCGTGACATCGGTGAAGGTGATGACGAAGCCGCCGCCGGGCATGCGGTTGGTGAGCACCTCGATCACCATGTGGCGTTCCGGCAGGCGTTCGAGATAGGGCTCGCTGTCGGTGGTGTAGGCGGCAAGGCGCAGCTCCAGCAGAGCCTCGCGCTCGAGCGGATCGTTCGGATCGCCCAGGCCGATGAATTCCAGGATTTCGCGCAATGGCGTGCCGAACTGGATGAGATGCAGTGGCACATTGAGGAGGTCACCGAACTGCCGGTTGGAGCAGATCAGTTGCAGATCGGCATCGAACACGGCGATGCCCTGGCGTACATGGTTGAGCGCAGTCTGGAGGATCTCGCGGTTGAAATGCAGCGCTGCGTGCGAGTCGTCGAGCAGCTTCAGTGCGGCTTTGGCGGAGACCGTCCGCTTGCGCAGCAGCAGCGACATCACGAGGCGAGACGAGGCCGCGCCGATCGAGGAGGCAATCAGGTGCTCGGCGTGTTGCAACAGCTCGAAATCGGCAGGTGCTCCGGGCTCCAGCCGCACGTTTCGCCGCGCCGCGAAGGCCTCGAAGGAATGCCGCGCGCGGTCGGGTCCGAGATATTGCGCCACCGTGGTCTGGATGTCCTGCACGGTGACGGTGGTGCGCCAGCGGCGGAAGCTCGGGGAGATCGGGGCGAGCGTATTGGGCACGAACAGATCGGCCTGCAACAGCTCGATGGAAGACGGCCGGCGCGCCAGCGACAGCAGCACATAGGTCAGGATGTTGAGCGACAGCGACCAGATGACGCCGTGCATCAGGGGCGGCAGGTCGGCGCCGAACAGCGCCTGCGGCCGCAGCGCCTCGATGCCGAACGGGCCGTGCTGGAGCAGCAGGATGCCCGACGTCGAGGAATCCATGAAGCTCGGGATGAACAGCGTGTAGAGCCACACCGCAAAGCCCACCAGCATGCCGCCGATGGCGCCGCGTGCGGTCGCACGCCGCCAGAGCAGCCCGCCGAAGAAGCTCGGGGCAAGCTGGGCGATGGCCGCAAAGGAGAGCAGGCCGATGGCCGCGAGCTGGGTACTGCCGAGCGCGCGATAGTAGAAATAGGCCATCACCATGATGGCGAAGATCGCGAGCCGCCGCGAGCGCAGCAGGAAGTTGCTGAAATCGGCACCGCCGGCGCGCCCCTCCGGCCGACGTTGCAGCACCAGGGGCACCACGAGGTCGTTCGAGACCATGATGGAGAGCGCGACGCATTCGACGATCACCATCGCAGTCGCCGCCGACAGTCCGCCGACGAAGATGGCGACGCTGAGCAGGTCGGCGTCGCCCTCCATCGGCAGGGACAGCACGTACATGTCGGGATCGGCGGCGCCGAATGGGAAGGTCACGAGGCCGGCGAGCGCGATCGGGATCACGAAAAGATTGATGGCGACGAGGTAGAGCGGGAACAGCCAGCGCGCGCGGCCGACCTCGGCATCGCTGGAATTCTCCACCACGCTGACGTGAAACTGGCGCGGTAGCAGCATGATCGCGCACAACGACAGCAGCGTCATGGTCAGGAAGTTGCCGATCGACGGGGAATAGTTGATGGCGCGCACCGCCTCCGGCGTCCTCATCGCGCGCTCGATCAGTTCATGCGGCGAGAACATCCAGAAGGTGACGAAGATGCCGGCGGCGAGAAAGGCGACCAGCTTGACGATGGATTCGGTCGCGACCGCCAGCATCAGGCCGTGCTGGTGCTCGGTGGCGTCGGTCTGCCGCGTGCCGAACAGCACCGCGAAGGCCGCCATCGCCAGCGTCACCATCAGCGCCATGTCGCCGAGGATTGGGATGTGGGAAAAGGCCTGACCTTCGCTCAGGATCGTTCCGAGCGAGGAGGCCACCGCCTTGAGCTGGAGCGCGATGTAGGGCACCGAGCCGATGATCGCGATCAGAGCGACGGTCGCCGCCACCGCCTGGCTCTTGCCGTAGCGCGCGCCGATGAAATCGGCGATCGAGGTGATGTTGTGGGCCTTGGCGAGCTGGATCACGCGCCGGAGCACGCCGGCGCCGAGCCCGATCATCAGGATCGGCCCGACATAGATCGCGAGGAAGTCGGTCGAGGTGCGGGTGGCGAAGCCGACCGAGCCGAAGAAGGTCCATGAGGTGCAGTAGATCGCCAGCGACAGCGGGTAGATCAGCCCGGAGGCGCGGCCGCGCCCGGCCGGCGAGCGGCGGTCGCCATGGCTCGCCACCAGGAACAGGAAGCCGATATAACCGAAAGCGGCGGCGATCACGCCCCAGTCGTGCAGCATGGTGAGCGCACTTCTCCCTGGGCGCTGCCAGCGCCCGATCTCATTTTCGCTGTAAACCTAGCGCGTTGAGCGGGCGCAAGCGACAGCGAAATGCCCGGCGGGGGGCGGGAACCGGGGGCGTCGTTAAGGTGCGAGCGAACGCTTACCCTCCCCTTGCGGGGCCCCTGGAGGGGGAGGGTGGAAGAACAACCTACTCCGCCGCCAGCGACTTCTGCTTGAGCGGCAGGCCGAGGCGGTCCCACACTTGCAGCAGCGCCTCGGCGAGCTGATCGATCAGGCCGTCGTCGTGATAGGGCGAGGGCGTGATGCGCAGGCGCTCGGAGCCCTTGGCGACGGTCGGATAGTTGATCGGCTGGATGTAGATCCCGTGCTCTTCGAGCAGGAGATCGGAGGCCTGCTTGCACTTCTCGGGATCGCCGACGAACAGCGGCACGATATGGGTGTCGCTCGACATCACCGGCAGGCCGGCGGCATTGAGGATCGCCTTGACGCGGGCGGCGCGGTCCTGGTGGCGCTCGCGCTCCCAGCTCGACGTCTTCAGGTGCCTGATCGCGGCGGTCGCGGCCGAGCAGACCGCCGGCGGCAGCGCGGTGGTGAAGATGAAGCCCGGCGCATAGGAGCGCACGGCGTCGATGATCTGGCCGTTGGCAGCGATGTAGCCGCCGAGACAGCCGAACGCCTTTGCCAGCGTGCCCTCGAGAATGTCGATGCGATGCATGACGCCGTCACGCTCGGCGATGCCGCCGCCGCGCGGGCCGTACATGCCGACGGCGTGGACTTCGTCGACATAGGTCATCGCGCCGTACTTCTCGGCGAGATCGCAGATCTTGGCGAGCGGCGCGACATCGCCATCCATGGAATAGAGGCTCTCGCAGACGATCAGCTTCGGCCGGTTCGGGCCGGCCGCTTTCAACAGCTCTTCGAGGTGCGCAAGATCGTTGTGGCGGAACACGACCCGTTCGCAGCCGGACTGGCGGATGCCCTCGATCATCGAATTGTGGTTGAGCTCGTCCGACAGGATCAGGCAGTTCGGAATGAGCTTTGCGATGGTCGGGATGCCGGTCTGGTTCGAGACATAGCCCGAGGTGAACAGCAGCGCGGCTTCCTTGCCATGGAGATCGGCGAGCTCAGCTTCGAGCTGGACCAGCGGATGGTGCGTGCCGGCGATGTTGCGGGTGCCGCCGGCGCCGGTGCCGACGCGGGTGGCGGTCTCGACCATGGCGCCGACCACCTTCGGGTGCTGGCCCATGCCGAGATAATCGTTCGAGCACCAGATCACGACGTCGCGCTTGCCCTTGGGCGAGTGCCAGACCGCGTGCGGGAACCGGCCGGCCGTGCGTTCGAGGTCGGCGAACACGCGATAGCGCCGCTCAGTGTGGAGACGATCGAGCGCGGAATCGAAGAACTGACTATAATCCATCGGCAAACCTGCAACGGAGCCCGGCCATGACGGCCGCTCATTTTTAGAGCTTTTCCAGCTCCAATGTCTATGCGCCAGCACACATTAGAGGCAAGGCGAGCGTGCCAATTGATAACCGCCGGTCCGGCGGCGATTGTTGATTTGGATCAAGCGCCTAACACGGACCTGCCGGTCGGGACCGGGGGTGCCGGGACGGCGGGGGCAGCCGTGGACATTTTGTCCATGGCGCGCCTCCATCCATGATGGCGGAACTGGTCGCGCCGACGCCATAGCCTTGCCCGGCTGGGCAGCGTTCGGTCGGACAGCCCATGCGAAAGGAAGCCCTGATGAAGCGCGTGATGATCCTCAACGGTCCCAATCTCAACATGCTCGGCATCCGAGAGCCGCACATCTACGGCACCACGACGCTCGCAGAGGTCAACGCGAGCTGCGAGGACGCCGCCGCCAAGCTCGGCCTCAAACTCGCCTTCCACCAGTCCAACCATGAGGGCGTGCTCGTCGATCTGATCCAGTCGGCGCGGCAGGACGCCGATGCCATCGTCATCAACCCGGCCGGTCTCTCCTTCACCTCGGTCTCGATCATGGACGCGATCAAGACATTCGAGGGTCCTGTGCTGGAGGTGCACATCTCCAACATCCACGCCCGCGACGAATATCATCGCCACTCGAAGATCTCGTTCGTGGCGACCGGCGTGATCTGCGGGCTGGGACCGTTCGGCTACGTCGCGGCACTGCACGCGATCGCGAATATGAAGTGAGGTGTTGGAGTCGGCGGTGGTCTGCTCCCTCGCCCCGCAAGCGGGGAGAGGCGAAAAAATCACGTCGTCCGAAACTGCAGCACGCCGTCTTGCATCTCGGCCGTCAGCCGGCCCTCGACGATCATGTAGTTGACGTGGGCGACCAGCTCGCCGGCGGCAAAGCCCATCTGGTGCTCGTCCAGCACGTGCTTGTTGAACACGACGGGCACCAAGGCGCGCGAGGTTTGCGGCATCTCGCGGCAGGCTTCCGCAATCAGGCGGCAGCGCTCTTCGTGGTGGTCGGCGAGCTGCTTGATGCGGGTCTTCAATCCGTAGAACGGCACGCCGTGGCCGGGCAGCACCAGCACGTCATAGGGAAGCGTCGTGGTGAGGCTGGCGAGCGAGGCCAGGTATTCGCCGAGCGAGTTCTGGTCGGGCTCGACTGCCCAGACGCTGACATTCGGCGAGATCTTGCTCAGCACCTGGTCGGCGGAGAGGAACAGCTTGTCGTCGGCGCAATACAGCATCACCTGATCGAGCGCGTGGCCGCCGCCGGTGATCACCTTGAAGCGGCGCGTGCCGATCACGACGTCGTCGCCATGCGAGATGCGGCGGTACGACGGCGGCAGCACCGAGACGCGCTTGAGATAGTCCTGGCCGCGGCCGAGCAGCTTTTCAGTGAGCGACTCGTCCATGCCATGGCGGCGGAAGAACAGACGCTGCGCCTCGCGCCGCTCCTCGGTGCCGCGGTTCTGGTGATAGACCGATTGCAGATATTCGACCTGCGACATCACCAGCGGGCAGTTGAAACGCTCGACGATCCACCCGGCGAGACCGACATGGTCGGGGTGGGAGTGGGTGACGATCAGGCGCGTGATGTTGACGCCCTGCAGCGGTCCATCGAACAACTTCGTCCAGGCCTCGATCGTCTCTTCGTTGCCGAATCCGGCATCGATCATCGCATAGCCGTCGCCGTCGGCGAGCAGGTAGATGTTCACGTGGTTGAGGCGGAACGGCAGCTTCAACCGCGCCCACAACACGCCGGGCCGCACCTCCACGACCTGTTCGGGGCCGGGGTGCTGTTCCCAGGGGTAGCGCAGGGCCTCGGCCGAGGACTGTGCGGTGTCGGTTTTTGAGCTCATGCTACCCGCTTAAACCCAGCGCGCGCGGGGCGCCAGCCGAAAAAGGATGCTAGGCGGCAACCGCATGGCGGTCATACCGGCGCGTTTTTCCGTAGCCCGGATGGAGCGCAGCACAATCCGGGGCCTCCGTGCTTCTGGCACGATCCCCGGATTACGCTTTCGCTCCATCCGGGCTACGGGACGGCGATTTACGCCGCCCGCATGTCGTTGAGGAACGCGTCGATCTCCCCGCGCAGCATATCGGCCTCGCGCCGCAGCGCGTCCGAGGCGCTCAGCACTTCGGTGGCCGCAGCGCCGGCTTCGGCGGACGCGGTGGAGACGCCGACGATGTTGCTGGAGACTTCGCTGGTGCCGCCGGCCGCATGCTGGATGTTGCGGGCGATTTCGCGCGTGGCGGCGCCCTGCTCCTCGACCGCGGCTGCGATCGTCGTGGTGACGTCGTCGATCTCGCCGATGATCCGGCCGATGCCCTGGATGGCTCCGACCGCGGAGGTCGTGATCTCCTGCATGCCGGCAATCTGGGTGCGGATCTCTTCCGTCGCCTTGGCGGTCTGGCTTGCCAGGCTCTTCACCTCGGAGGCGACCACCGCGAAGCCGCGGCCGGCCTCGCCTGCGCGCGCCGCCTCGATGGTGGCGTTGAGCGCGAGCAGATTGGTCTGCGAGGCGATGGTCTGGATCAGGTCGACGACGACGCTGATGCGGCTCGCGCTGTCGGCGAGGCTCTGCACGGTGGCGTCGGTCGATCCCGCTTCGTCGACGGCCTTCTTGGCGATCTCGGCGGAGGTCACGACCTGGCGGCTGATCTCCTGGATCGAGGAGGACAGCTGCTCGGTGCCGGCCGACACGGTCTGTACGTTGACCGACGTTTCCTCCGCGGCGGAGGCGACCGCGTTCACCAGTGCGTTGGACTGGTCGGCAGTGTTCGACATGCTCTGCGCGGTCGATTGCATCGAATTGGCCGACTGCGCCAGATTGTCGAGCGCGGAGCGCACCGTGCTCTCGAATTCGGCGATCTTCGCTTCCATGCGCGCGGCACGCTCGGCCTTGGCGATACGGTCCTTGTCCTGCTCGTTCGTCAGCGCGCGGGTCTCGATCATGCTTTCCCGGAACACTTGCAGCGTGTTCGCCATCACCGAGATTTCGTCGTTGTGGGTCTTCGAGCGGTAGATCTCGGTTTCGAGGTCGCCGTTCGCCAGCAGCTGCATCGACTGATGCAAGGCGCCGATCCGGCGCAGGATGTTGCGGCCGACATAGAGCCAGACGAACAGCGCCGAGCCGACCAGCATCAATGCGCCCAGCGCCAGCATGACTGACGTCGCGAGCGAAATCTCCTGCCGTGCCTGGAAGGTCGAGGCGTTGGTCTCCTTCTGCACGCCGTCGACGAGCTGCTGCACGCTGATGCCGAGGCCGACATTGAGCTTGCGGGTCTCGTCCAGGATGGTCTGGCCATAGTCGATGGAGTCGAGCTCCTTCTCGCGCAGATTGAACACGCCGGTCTTGCCGGTGCCGAGCGCGAGCAGCTTTTCCGCCGTCTGGCGCAGCATCTTGTTGCCCTCGTTGTCCGGCAGCAGATCGAGGTTCGAGCGCAGGCGCCCCTGTGCGGTCTTGAACTCCTTCTGGATGTCGTCGAGCTTGTCGCTGGTGCTCGCCGAAAGCGCCGCGCTCATGTTGGCGGCGGCGAGATTGCCGCTGGCGACG
This sequence comes from Bradyrhizobium sp. SZCCT0231, assembly GCF_018130245.1. Lineage (GTDB taxonomy): Bacteria > Pseudomonadota > Alphaproteobacteria > Rhizobiales > Xanthobacteraceae > Bradyrhizobium > Bradyrhizobium japonicum_F. The sequence goes on along the minus strand of NZ_JAFCKP010000001.1, from coordinate 1,565,228 downwards.
ACGTTGCCGAGCTGACCGACGGTCTGCGCGGCGTCGGTCGCATCCGTGGCGGACAGGTCGGCTGAGCCGAGAATGGCGTTGACCCGGGTCTGCGCGTCCAGCATCGCCGGGCTCGCTGCACCGACGAACGCGCCCTGCGCGTTGCGAAGCGCATCATATTGCTTCTCATGGAGGGCGGCGATGTCGAGCCGTTCGCGGGCGGCCTTCGCCAGGCTCTGAGCCGCCTCGTTGATGCTCTTCATCGTGTCGCTGAGCCCGGAGACGACGCTCTTGTCGCCGCCCAGCTCGATGATCTCGTTGAGCTTCTGCTGCGTCTGCTCCTGCAATTCCCTGAGCTTCTTGGTGCGTTCATTGAGGGCGTCCTCGCTTTGCGCCGCAAGCAGGGCCGGTCCCTGCGCCGCAAGGCTCGCGCTCAGTGCCGACAATTGCAGGCTGGCGGAGAGGCGCGGAATGTCCCGTCCGCTGAGTTCGGTCATGCGTCCGCCGAGATTCTGCAGCGCCAGGCCGGCGCCGGCTGCGATCACGAGACCCATGCCCGCGATCACCGCGAAGGCCGCGAACAGGCTGCCGCGCACGCCCCATTTCGGCATTTTGAAACGAGGACGGAAACGGCCAAGGAAGCGGCCAAGAAAGCTGCGAAGGCCCAGACGGATCGCCATCGAAATTCCCCCAATGTTCTTCTGTTTGTGGCGGCAGTATCGGCAGCACCGGTTAAAAAGATCGCAATTTGCGCATTTGGTTGCGCATGTTCCGCAGGGCGAAAAAAGAAGGGCCGGCAACGAGGCCGGCCCTTGTGCGTGATAAGGTTTTGATAACCGATCAGTAGCTCGCCACAGCCGGGCTTGCCCAGTTGAAGCGGTAGTTGACGCCCGCCTTGAAGGTATGGTCGTCCGTGGTGAAGTTGCCGGTGCCGGCCAGCGGGCCTGCGGTGAAGTGCGCGTCGCCGAAATTGTAATACTGATACTCGGCCTTGGCCGACCAGTTCGGGGCGAACATGTATTCCAGGCCGGCGCCGACGGTGTAGCCGTTGCGGTGATCGCCATCGATGATGAAGCCGGTCGGCACGCCGCCGACAGTCACCTTCTCGTTGTTGTCCGAATAGGCGTAGCCGCCCTTCACATAAAGCAGGCCGGGACCCCAGGTATAGCCGACGCGGCCGGTGATCGAGCCGAGGCCGCGCTGGTCGTTGGTATAGGCGACGCCGCCCGGGAACACCGCGCCGACGCTGCCGGAGAGCCAGGAATACTGGCCCTCGACGCCGACCACGAAGTTCGGGTTGAGCTGCCAGTCCGCGCCGACCTGCACGCCGCCGAGGAAGCGGCCGTTGCCGTTGTTGCCGGTGGAGAGGCCGTTGAAATTGTTGTCGCTGGAGAATGCGCCGCCGAGATGGGCACCGATGTAGAAGCCGGTCCAGTTGTAGATCGGCGCGGCGTAAGCCGGCGCGGGCGCCTTGTAATAGTTGCGGTTACCGAGATCGGCACCGACGGCCGGTGCAGCAGCGCCCACTACGAGCAGCGCAACGGTCGCAAACAGAATCTTCTTCATCGTCTTGAACTCCAACACGTAAGGTCCCCGGCAGGCGCGCTTTGCGCGCCGTCGTTGGTTTTGCAGATAGCTCGCTTTTGACGAAAATGCTGTCACATGCGTGGCACAGCGACGGCCAACCTAACTTGTTGGGGGGTAAATGATTTTCGTGCTTAATGGCGGCTTAAGAAGTGGTGAAGGAAGGCTTAACTTCGCGCATCGCAGGTAACTTGCGCGCGCTTCTTGTTAACCAAGACGTCGCAGCACCTCGTCGCGCATCTGCGCGCGAAAGGCCGCGCGCTTCGCGGGCCGGTCTTCCTCGCGCACGTCATGACGATCGAAGATGTCGAACTTCTCCAGGATGGGATAGCGCTCGCTCGCCATCGCGAGCACGCGCAGTATCTTGGTCGCCTCCGGCGTCGGGCCGCTGACCTCCCAGCGCCGGATGGTGTCGGCGCCGCCTCTCTCCGGCAATCGGCAAAGCTTGGCCATGTCGGCCGCGCTGAGCTTGCGCTCGAGGGTATCGGAGAGGTCGTTGCGAAGCTGCTTCAGTTCGGCGCCGGTCATGCTGCTTGCGTCCAGGGAAGTCACTGAACGCAATGCACTAGCGCTGATTCGGGTCCATCCGAAGGCGGGGCGCGCCGCGCTCCGGCACTTTCGTCCGCGCACGGAGTTATGAACGGAGACCCCATGGAAATTTTCCGATGAATGAACAGTTGGCATATCGGGGCGCGCACCGGGCGAAAGGATCAGCCATGAAAACCATCAGACTCGCCATTGCCGCGCTCGTCGCCACCGGACTTCTCGCCACGCCTTTCGCGGCTGAAGCGAAAAAGGTCCGGTCGAGCCGGCATTACAGCACCGGTGTGGCGGCGCCGACCTATAGCGGTGTCGGCGTGTCGGCCGTGCAGCCAAGGGGGCCCTACGGGTCATCCGGACAGACGGTCGGCACCGTCACCGCGCCGTCGATCGGCTCGTACAATTGGCCCTCGGTCGGCGTGACCAACGCGGTCCCCACCTGGAGCAACACCACGAGATAGAGAGCGCTTCGGCGAGGTGGACGCCGCTGGCGGATCAACGCGTGCCGCTCGCCGATCCGGAGAGCAGATAGAGCGCGATCAGCAATGTCGCGACCGACAGCATCGTCGTGATCGAGACCGTGGCCGCGACCAGCTTCTCCTCGACCTTGTGCTCGTGCGCGAGGACATACACGGTTTTCGCCGTCGGTACGGCCGCGCAGACGACGGCCGCAGCCGTGTAGAGAGGGTCGAGGCCCGTGATGACGCAGAGCCCGTAGACGATCAGCGGCATGACCACCAGTTTCACCGCCGCGAGTGCAAACGCCGCCTTCAGGTTGGATCGCAGGCCCTCGACAGATAGACCAAGCCCGATGGCAAACAGCGCGCAGGGCGTGAGCGCGGCGGCGATCATGTTGAGATAGGCCGCGACCGGCGCCGGAATCGGCAATCCCGTTATCGCCCATGCGAGGCCAATGAACGTCGAAAGCACCATGGGATTGAGCAGGATTTGCTTTGCCAGTCCCGTAGAGAGCGCGGACGGACCGCGGGAATCGCGCTTTTCCAGCAGGATCACCGTGATCGGAAACATCACCGCGGCCACGAACACCGTCGCTACAGCTGCGGGCAGCACGGCGGGCTGACCGTAGATCGCATGCAGGATCGGCAGCGCGACGAACCCGGTATTGGTCATCGCGGCTGCCATCCCATGGATGGTGCTGCTGGCGAGATCGTGTTTGCCACCCGTGCGGACCGGCAGGAACACCAGGGCGAAGCAGATGAGTGAGCCGCCGCCGAATGCGAGCAAAAAGCGCCATTCCAACAGATTGCGCGCCGGCTCCTGGGCGATCGTGACGATCAGCAGCGCCGGCATCGCCACGTTGTAGGCAAAGTGGACCAGGGCATCGGCAAGCGAACGGGAGAGATAGCCAAGCTCGCCCGCGAGCCAGCCGGTGACGATGATCGCGAATACGGGAAGAACGAGGCTGGCGACCTCCATCCGGCTTCCCCCTTGCTGCCAATGACCGCAACAAGAGGTTACTCCGGGGATGGAGTGCCGTCACTGCCCAACGTTCAGCGAGGTGCAGGCTTAGTGGCGTGTCCCGGACGCGCGAAGCGCGAGCCGGGACCCAGGGGCTGCAGGACCCGGCGCTGCAGGACTCGGCGCTGCGATGGGCCCCGGCTCTGCAGCGCGCCGCTGCACCAGACGATGCTTCGCATCGCCGGGGAAGCGCTGCGCTGCGTCCCGGGGCACGAGAACGGCTTACTCCGCCGAAGCGAGATGTCCGGGCTTAGATTCCGCGGCCGGTCTGTTGACCGATCACGCAGCGCCATGCAGCCAGTCGCTCGGCCGGATGCTGGTTCATCCATTCGGCGAGTTGCGGCGCGCCCATCAGGCAGGACTGCACCGAGACTTGCGCAAAGTCCGACGTGGTGACGATCTGCTCGTGACAATTGGAGGGAGAGGCGAGGCTGCAAAGCACGGCGATGATTTTGATCACGATACGTTACCCCCGTCGCGGCCGATGAACGTGCGACCGATCGTGCGTTGGTCCTGCCCCTCGCCGGCCGGATCTGCCGGCGGGAAGATGCTGTCGTAGATGGCGCGCGCCTCCTGGATGAGGCGCGTTCGCTCGCGCTCGGACTTTGAGACAAATCGAATAACTTCGCCCATGGTGGCTCCGAATCTCAGCGAGTTGAGTCGTCATGAGATGACGTTAATCATTCAATTGTCATCTATGGTGCCGCCCTGGACTTTGAAGCGGCGCGGCGATCACGACCGGATAAAAAGCGCGTGACCGCGCCGCGCAATCTCAACGTCCCGGTGTTTCTCACGCGCTGGGTTGCAAGACCGTCCAACCCTTCATGTCAGTTGCGCAGCTTCGGCGGCCGAGCAAGCTGTCCCTACGTTCGTCAGCAAGGAAAGTCTCACGAAGCAAATGCCGCTGGATCGCATATGTTTCGTCTCTTGCAGCGTGCAAGTTTTTGGAACTATCTCGCAATCCGGCGAATCCGCCCGACCAGCCTCTCAGGCCGCCGGCGCTTGCTCTTTCCGCCCCGGCACCGCCGCGAGCAATTCGCGCGTATAGGCATGCTCGGGCGCGGCGAACAGCTGCGCGGTCGGCTTCAGCTCGACGATGGCGCCGCGTTGCATCACCGCGATGCGGTCGCAGATCTGGGCGGCGACGCGTAAGTCGTGGGTGATGAACAGCATCGACAGTCCGAGGCGCGCCTTGAGGTCTTCGAGCAGCTTCAACACCTGCGCCTGCACCGAGACGTCGAGCGCGGAGACGGCCTCATCCGCGACGATGATCTCGGGTTCGAGCGCGAGCGCGCGGGCAATGCCGATGCGCTGGCGCTGGCCGCCGGAGAACTCGTGCGGATAGCGCTCGAGTGCGCCGGCATCCAGGCCGACCATCTTGAGGAGATCGCGGGCGCGATCGAACGCCACCTTCGGAGCGGTCCCGGCTGCGATCGGCCCGTCGGCGATGATGTGACCGACCTTGCGCCGCGGATTGAGCGAGGCGAACGGGTCCTGGAAGATCATCTGGATGCGATGGCGCTCGGCGCGCAGCGCCTTGCCTGAAAGCGAGGTCAGGTCGGTCTCGCCGATCCGCACCGTGCCGCGGTCGGCTTCGATCAGCCGCATCACCAGGCGCGCGACCGACGATTTGCCGGAGCCGGATTCGCCGACCAGACCGAGCGTCTCGCCCTTGAGGATGTTGAAGTTGACCGCGCGCGCCGCATCGACACGGCGATCCTCGCGGAACCAGCCGCCTGATGTGACGTAGGTCTTGTCGAGCCCGATCACCTCGACGGCCCTGGCCCGGTCGTCGAGGGGCTTCCGCGGCGGCGGATCCATCGAGGGCACGGCGGCAAGCAATGCCTTGGTGTAGTCGTGCTGCGGCTCGTTGAAGACGGCCGTGGCGGGACCTTCCTCGACGACCTTGCCGTGCCTGAGCACCACGACCTGGTCGGCGATGTCGGCGACCACGCCGAAATCGTGCGTGATGAACATCACCGCCATGTTGCGGCTCTGCTGGAGGTTGCGGATCAGCTTCAGGATCTGCGCCTGCGTGGTGACGTCGAGCGCGGTGGTCGGCTCGTCCGCGACCAGCACGGCCGGTTCGAGCGCGAGCGCCATCGCGATCATGGCGCGCTGGCGCTGGCCGCCGGAGAGCTGGTGCGGATAGGCGCGCACGATGCGCTCGGGGTCGGGCAGGCCGACCTCGCGTGCCAATGCCAACGCCTTGGCGCGCCGCTCCTTCGGCGTGAGCAGGCCGTGTGCCTCGAACATCTCCGCCATCTGGTCGCCGATCCGCATCAACGGATTGAGCGCGGTCATCGGCTCCTGGAAGATCATCGCCAGCCGGCGGCCGCGCAGGTCGCGCCAGCCGTCGTCGTCGAGCTTGAGCAGGTCGCGGCCTTCGAACTGGATCTCGCCGGAGGCGACCGACACGGTGTCCGGCAGCAGGCCCATCAGCGCATGCGCGCACATCGACTTGCCGGAGCCGGACTCGCCGACCACGCAGACGATCTTGCCGGGCCGCAGATCGAGCGAGACGCCGTCGACGGCGAACGGACGCTCGGCGCCCTTGGGCAGCGCGATCCTGAGGTTCTTGATGGAGACGGCGGGTGGGGCGGTCATCGTCAGCGACCCTCCCGCGACAGGCGCGGATTGAGCGCATCGTTGAGGCCTTCGCCGATCAGGTTCAGCCCGAGCACCGAGATCAGGATGGCGATGCCGGGAAACACCGTGATCCACCAGGCCTGCCGGATCACGGTGCGGCCGGCGCCGACCATGTAGCCCCAGGAGATCAAATTGGGATCGCCGAGGCCGAGGAACGACAGCGAAGATTCCAGGAGGATCGCGGTCGCCACCATCAGCGAGGCCAGCACGATCACCGGCGACAACGCGTTCGGCAGGATCTCGCGCAGGATGATCCAGCTGTTGCTCTGGCCGGTGACCACGGCGGCCTGGACATATTCGCGCGTGCGCAGCGACAGCACCTCGCCGCGGACGAGGCGGGCGACCGGCGGCCAGCTCACCACCGCGATCGAGGCGACGATCGAATAGATCGAGGGCTGCAGGATCGCGACCAGCACGATGGCGAGCGCGAAGCTCGGAATGGTCTGGAAGAACTCGGTGAAGCGCATCAAGGCGTCGTCGACCTTGCCGCCGAAATAACCGGCCATGGCGCCGATCGGCACGCCGACGACCAGCGCGACCAGCGTGGAGACGAGGCCGACCAGCAGCGAGACGCGGGCGCCGAAGATCATGCCGGCGAACACGTCGCGGCCGAGCGCGTCCGTTCCGAGCGGCACGGTCGAGACCGTGAACGGCGGCAGGAACGGCCGCTGCACCATGCGCCAGGGCGAGTTCGGGAACAGCATCGGTCCGAACACCGCGACGGAGATTGCTAGCAGGAGGATGATGAGGCCGATGACGCCGCTCGGGCTCTTCAGCATCGATTTCCAGAACTGTTTCATGAGGCGAATTCGATGCGCGGGTCGACCAGGCGATAGACGAGGTCGGTGATGAGGTTGAAGATCAGCACCATGGCGGAGCAGATCACGAAGACGCCGAGCAGCAGGTTGTAGTCGCGCTGCAGCAGGGCGTCGTACATCAGGCGCCCGATGCCGGGCCAGGCGAACACGGTCTCGGTGATGACGGCGCCGCCGATCAGCGTGCCGGAATGCACGCCGGCGAGCGTCACGACGGGAAGCAGCGCGTTGCGGAGCACGTGGCGGCGCTGGATCACGGCATCCGAGAGACCTTTCGCACGCGCCGTCTTGACGAAGTCCAGCCGTTTCACCTCCAGCATCGAGGCGCGCGTCATGCGGGTGTAGGTCGCCATGAAGAACAGGCCGAGCGTCATCGCCGGCATGATCAGGTGTTTTGCGACGTCGACCGCATGGGCAAGGCCGGTAAGGTTGGCGCCGACCGTCTCGTAACCGAAGCTCGGCAGCCAGTCGAAGGTGACCGAGAATAGCAGAATGCCCATCAACGCCACCCAGAAGATCGGCATGGCGTAGAAGATCAGTGCGAACACGGTGATGCCGGTGTCGAGAAAGGTTCCGGCAAAGCGCGCGGCGAAGGTGCCGAACAGGATGCCGAGCATCAGCGAGATCGCGAAGGCGGTCAGCGTCAGCAGCAGCGTCGCCGGCAGCCGCTCGCCGATCAGCTTCGCGACCGGTGCCTGCTGGCGGAAGGAGAAGCCGAGGTCGAGGCTGACGACGCCCTTGACGTAGATGAAGAGCTGCTCGGGCAGCGGCTTGTCGAGGCCGAACTTCTCCCGGAGCTGCTTGACGAAGACCTGATCGCTGGCGCCGGCTTCGCCCGCCATCACGACCGCGGGGTCGCCTGGCGCCAGCCGGATCAGGAAGAAATTGAGGACGACGATCGCGAGCAGGACGATCACGCCCTTCAGGACACGCTGAGCGACGAAAGAGAGCATCTTAGAAAGTCATGTTGGTGAAGTGACCTGGAGCCACGAGGGCAGTGCGCTCCCTCGCCCCGCTCTTGCGGGGAGGGGGTTGGGGTGAGGGGCCTCTCCGCGAGCGTATCAGCAGTTGGACTCGGGGAGACTCCCCCTCACCCGAATGTGCGCTATGCGCACATTCGACCTCTCCCCGCAGGCGGGGAGAGGTGAAGAAGGAAGGGCTCACTTGTCGAGCCATGCATCCTTGAAGCCGTCATTGACCCCGATCCCCGTGGTGATCAGGTTCTTGACCTTGCAGCGCGTGATGGTCGGGAATTGCAGCTCCAGCATCCAGGCCACCGGCACGTCCTCGACCAGGATCTTCTGCGCCTTGTCGTAGATCTCCTTGCGCTTGGAATCGGGGGTGGCGATGGCGCCGTCGGCGAACAGCTTGTCGATCTCCGGGTTGGAATAGCCCTCGACGTTGTTGAACATCTGGCCCTTGGCGATGTTGCTGGAGATGTAGTTGCGCCCCACCCCGAGCGCGGGATCGCCGTACTGGTAGAGATAGGTGAAGGCGATGTCGTAGTCCCAGTCGCCGATCTTCTGGTTGCCGCCGGCAACGTCGGTGGCGATCGTCTCGATGGTCATGCCGACGTCCTGAAGGTTCTGCTTCACGGCTTCACCCCAGCGCTGCCAGGTCTCGCCATAGGCGAGCGGCAGCAGGCGGATCTTCTCGCCCTTGTAGCCGGCTTCCTTCAGCAGCGCCTTGGCCTTGGCCGGATCGTAGGGATACTTCTTCACGTCGTCGGTGTAGTACTTGATGGTCGAGGCCGACGGGCCGGTGGCGACCTTGCCGAGCCCGTTCCAGATCACGTCCTTGGCGAAGTCGCGGTCGATCGCATACATGATCGCCTGCCGCACCCGCTTGTCGGCGAGCGGACCCTGGCGGTTGTTCAACCACAGCCAGGCCAGCGGCGAGAAGAACTCCCAGCCGGCGCCGGTGACGCAGGTGTCCTTCAGCTTGGACAGCCGCGGCACGTCGAAATTCTCGACCGAGCCGCCGGGCAGCACGTCGACCTTGCCGGTCTCATACGCCACCGAGCGCGCGGCCGCGTCGGGGATGATCTGCCAGTAGATCTCGTCGAGATAGGGCTTGCCCTTCTCGTAGTAGTTCGGGTTCTTGACCAGGCGGATGAACGAGCCCTTCTGCCACTCCTTGAACATGAAGGGGCCGGTGCCGACAGGCGCGTTGTTGTAGGGATTGGTCTTCCAGTCGGTGCCTCCATAGAGATGCTTCGGCACCATCGGCATCGAGCCGACCTCGAAGATGCCGAGGAACGGGCCGAACGGCTGCTTCAGCGTGAACACCACGGTGTAATCGTCCGGCGCCTCGACCTTGTCGACCTGCGCCAGGTTGGTGCGGGCACGCGCATGGGTCTGCTTCAGCATCTCGATCGAGAACAGGACGTCGGCGGCGGTGAAGGGCTTGCCGTCATGCCAGGTCACGCCCTTCCTGAGCTTGAAGGTGTAGGTCTTGGCGTCCTCGCTGACGCTCCAGCTTTCGGCAAGCTCCGGCAGCGGCTCGAGCTTGGGGCTGTAGCGCAGCAGTCCTTCGAAGATGTTGCCCGACACCATCTGGGTCGGACCGTTCTGGACCAGCGCAAGCATCAGGCCGGGCGGCTCGGGCTGGATCACGGCATTGATCACACCCCCCGTTTTCGGCTCTTGCGCCAGCACCGGGGCCGTGAGGCCGCAAGCGAGGAGAAGACCAAGCAACACTCGTTTTGGCATGTCGTATCTTTCTCAAGCGAGACCAGCCGTAAACGCTTCGCGACGTCCTCGCGCGCAAAGCGACGGCCGGCCCATCCCAGTCCCCATCCGATATCGAGGCTCACACAGTCTCGTTCGGCGCCGCAAGATGAAAGTCTCGACAGTGTTCGCACAAAAAATGTACAGCGCGTCCTGTTTTCACTTGATTCATCCTCCTGTCACGGAGACAAGTCCGCCATGGACAACGCCACGCGCTCCGAACGGTCCCGCAACGCTGCGCTCGAAGCGGCCATCGCCATCATCGCGCGCGACGGGCCGGGCCGGCTGACGCTCGATGCGATCGCGCGCGAGAGCGGCCTCAGCAAGGGCGGGGTGATGCACCAGTTCCGCACCAAGGAGGCGGTGCTCAAGGCATTGCTCGAGCGACAGATGGCGCATTTCGAGGAGTTCTCGACTCATTATATGGCGAAGGTGCGCGCGACCTCGGCCAATCCCAATCTGGCGACCCAGCTTGCCACGATCAGGGAAGCGGCGACTACGCCGAATTCCGCCGCGCTGGCCCTGGTTGCGGCCATGGTCGAAAATCCCAGCCTGATGGCGCTGCCGCGCGAACTCGAGATGAAGAGGATGGCGGCGATCAGGGAAGAAGCCGCCGACCCGGATCTCGCGATGTTGCGCTGGGCCGGCGCGCTCGGACTGCTGCTGAGCTCGTTGTTCGGCATGTCACCGCTCAGCAAGGACGAGCACCAGCGGCTGTTCGCGCGCCTGCTCGACGACGGGCAGTGGACCGGCCTCGAACAGCCGGCCACGAAGCGCGCCGCAAAATCCGGAGCGGCATCGGCGGCAAAGGCTGCAACCCCGCGCAAGCGCGCCTGATTCATCGTTAACGAATTCCAACCGGACGCTGCCCAAAACCGCGCCTGCGGCCAAATGTGTCAGGTCGCCGTTTTGCGACTTTACAAACCAACTGGTCGGTTTTATAAATGGAAACACTGAGACGGCCCGAGGGATCCGAAAAGGCCCCGGACGATGCCTTGGGCCGGCAATGGTGAGCGCCGCAGCCGTGTCTGGTCCCAAGCGCGGCTGCGGTCGTCATTGCAATTTCAAAGGTTGGCCTTCCAAAGAAGCCGCAAGAGGAGTCTGGAATGGATCGCTCGATCGCCCTGCGCGGTCTGGGAACGCTGGTGCTTTGCGTCGCATCGGCCGGCTGTGCCACGGTCGCGCCCGTGCCCTATTCGGAGATGGCGTCCTCGGCCTACATGGCCCCCGACAAGTCGGACACCTCCGGCCGCGTGCCCTACCGCTATTCCACGCCGGTCGATTGGCGCTCATATAATGCTCATATAATAAAGTGATCCTCGATCCCGTCGTGGTCTATCGCGGGAGGGATCATCAGTTCGGCGACATGTCCGACAAGGACAAGGCGACGCTCGCCGCCTACATGCAGAATTGTTTCGCCGAGCGGCTGCGCGGCCGCTTCGCTCTGGTGCGCGAGCGCGGGCCGAACACGCTGCGCATCCGGCTGACGCTGACCGGCGCCGTCACCAACACGCCGGTGCTCGGCACGCTCTCCCGCTTCGACATGGCCGGCGCGGTCTACAACGGCGTGCAGGCGGCACGCGACGGCGAGGGCATGCTGACCGGCTCGGTCATCTACGGCGTCGAGATCTTCGACGCTTCGACCTCACGCCTGATCAGCGCCTACGTCACCAAGCAATACCCCGGCGCCTACGACATCAAGGCCAGCGTCGGCGCGCTCGCGGCTGCCACCGCAGGCCTCGACAAGGGCGCCGACGCGCTGATGGCGCAACTGAACTGACGCGGCCCCCGCTCAACGAAAGGCATGCAGATGAACCTTCTCCTTCGCTTCGTGCTGCGCGTCGCGATCACCGTCGCGATGATGATCATCGGTGGGCGCGCCGGCGCGGCCGCCCCGACCGACCCTAGCGGCACATGGCTCGTCGAGGACGGCCGCGCTCGCATCCGGCTCGAGCGCTGCGGCCCGGCGCGCGACCGCATCTGCGGCTTCATCGTCTGGATGAAGGAGCCGGCCGACAAGCGCGGCCAGCCCTATCGCGACAAGGAAAATCCTGATGCCGACAAGCGCGCCCGCACGCTGCTCGGTCACCAGCTCATCATGGGACTGCAGGCAACGCCCGAGGGACGGTTTGCCGGCGACATCTACAATGCCGAGGACGGCAAGTTCTATTCGGTGTCGCTTTGGCGCGAATCCGCCGATCGCTTGAAGCTGAAAGGCTGCCTCATCAAATTCCTGTGCCAGACCCAGACCTGGCAGCAGACCCTCGACGTGCTGCCCGGCCAGCTCGTCGGCCTGACCGGCGATCTCAATGGCCCGCGCGCCGACAAGGAATGGGCGGCCGTGCCGACCCCGAAGCCGATCCAGGTGAAAGCGAAATAGTGGGGTGGGGTCCGCGCGGAGCGCGGCCCGATGACAGGCTCCGCGAAGCAATCCAGAATCCGTCTCGCGGGGAGATTCTGGATTGCTTCGTCGCAACGGCTCCTCGCAATGACGGCGTGGAGGCAGTCGGCGCCAAATTTGATCCGGATCAAAGCCAGGCAGCCGCTTCTGCGATCGAATAGCAACTGGCGGGATGTCGTGTTGCGCGCGTCCTGGTTCTTTAGCCGTGGGACGATCGATGGACATTCAGGCCGTGAATATCCCTGCATGCAACGACAGCGGACCCGATGTCGTGGCGCCGGAGGTAGATCAGGGCGCGCGGCACTGCCTGCAATTACTGAGCAATGCCGGCCTGCGCCCGACGCGCCAGCGCCTGGCGCTCGGCCAATTGCTGTTCCTGGGCGGCCATCGTCACGTCACCGCCGAGAGCCTCTATGAAGAGGCGATGGCTGCGAACGCGTACCTGTCGCTCGCGACGGTCTATAACACGCTGAACCAGTTCACCGAGGCCGGCCTGCTGCGCCGGATCGCGGCCGACGGCCTCAAGTCGTTCTTCGACACCGACACATCCGTGCATCCGCACTTCTATCTCGAAGGCGAGGACGTGCTGGTGGACGTTGCCGAGGGCCTCGCCTTCATCAAGGTGCCCGAGGCGCTTCCCGGCCACGAGATCGCGCGGCTCGACGTCATCGTCCATTTGCGCCGGAAGAGAACGTAGCGCCTTACCGCAATCCCGCCCGGCGAAATCCCTCCAGATAGTGCTCGCGATCTCCGTCATTGGCCCACGGCAGTTGCGTCGCGATCCACTGCAGCGAGATGCCCGGTTGGGTGCGGCGGAGCTCGCCGAGTGCCAACTCGGCAAGCGCGCCGTCGCCGGTCATGCCGGCGGAGACGGCGAGAACGCGGTAGGCGCCGGTGAGGTCGCCCCGGTGGCGGATCGCCTCGCGCGCGAGCGCGATGGCCTCGCCATAGTGCCGCTCGGTGAAGCGCGCATAGGCGGCAATACCGTGATAGATCGCCAGTGACGGATCGCGCGGCGACAGCCGGATCGCCTTTTGCGCAGCCTCGAACGAGTCGTTGGAGCGTCCCGCATAGGACAGCGCCAGCGCGTAATAGCCCTGCACCAGCGAGAAGTTCGGATTGAGCGCGAGCGCCTGCTCGAACTCGGACAGCGCATCCGCAAGCCTGCGTGTCGAGAAGCAGACGCTGCCGAGCGCGGCATGGGCCCAGGCATCCTCATGGTCGCAGCGCACCGCTTTGAGCGCGGCGGCTTCCGCGGCCGGCGCAACCGCCGCCAGCTCGGTCCAGCCGAGATGCACGCCGAACATGTCGTTCACGGCCAGCACCGACAGCGCCTGACCGTAATTCGGATCGATACCGATCGCGCGCTCGAGCAGCGCCTTCGCGGCCTCGTGATCCTTCCGGGTCACGCGCCAATAGTGCGACAGCGCGCGCATCAAGAGGTCCCAGGCGTCCAAGCTTGCAGGCGGCTTGCGGTGGGCGCGAAAATTCTCCGCCGCGTGGATCTGCGGCTCGATCGCCGCGGCGATCGCGTTGGTGATCTCGTCCTGCACGGCGAAGACGTCGACGAGTTCGCGATCGTAGCGCTCGGCCCAGAGATGGCTGCCCGACACGGCGTCGTTGAGCTGCGCGGTGATGCGCACCCGGTTGTCCGCCTTGCGCACGCTGCCTTCGACGATGTAGCGGACGCCGAGCTCTTCGGCGATCTGCCTGATGTGGACCGCGCGTCCCTTGTAGGTGAAGGACGAGTTGCGGGCGATCACCATGAACCAGCGCTGCTTCGACAGCGCGGTGAGGATGTCCTCGCTGATCCCGTCGCCGAAATAGTCCTGCGCGGGATCGCCGCTCATGTTCTCGAAGGCGAGCACCGCGATCGCCGGACGGTCCGCCGCGCGCAGGAGAGTGGCCCTGGCTTCCGCCGGAGCGGGGGATGCTGCCACTTCTTCCCGGACCTCGCCGACGAAACGAAAGCCCTTGCGGGGAATGGTCTTGATCAGGCGCTGGGTCGCGCCGTCGTCGCCCAGCGCCTTGCGCACGGCGTTGATCCGGCTGTTCAGGGCGGAATCCGAGACGATGCGGTCGCTCCAGACCTTGCTGATCAGGTCATCCTTGCTGACCACACGCGCCCGTTGCGCGACCAGATAAAGCAAGAGATCGAACACTTGCGGCTGCAACGGAACGGCCGCCCCGTCGCAAGTGAGCTCCCGAAGGTCGCCGTCGAGCACGTTGTTTTCAAAGAAAAATCGCACGTTTCCGTCGTCTCAAGCAAAAATCAAAGTCGTCTCAGGCGAAAATCAACCCTCCGCGAAAGTCTCAGGGCGTCCGTTCCGGCATGGTGCGAAGACCAAACCGTGTCGATGCCTCGGCACAACGGAGCGTTCCATGACCCAAATTGATCACCAAGTTCATTCCATCGGCCCGGAGGTTGCGGGCTCTCGTATTTTCAAGTTCATCGCCTTTCTGTACGGAATTGCGGCATATCTCGTGTTTTTCGTCACCATTCTCTACGCCATCGGCTTCGTCATGGGGGTGATGGTGCCCAAGACCATCGATACCGGGGCCGAAGCGCCCGTCGTTCGCGCGGTCATCGTCAATCTGCTGCTGATGTCGCTGTTCGCGGTTCAACACAGCGTGATGGCGCGCCAACAATTCAAGGCGTGGTGGACGCAGTTCGTCCCCAAGCCGGTCGAGCGCTCGACCTACGTGTTGTTCGCGAGCCTGTCATTGCTCCTCCTGTTCTGGCAGTGGCGTCCGCTGCCCGCGGTCATATGGGAGGTCGAGAACCCCGATCTTGCCGTGACGGTGGTCACGCTGTCCTTCGCGGGCTGGGTGCTGGTCTTCACCTCGACCTTCATCATCAACCATTTCGAACTGTTCGGCCTGCATCAGGTCACCAATCATCTCGTCGGCAAGGACATGGAGCCGCCGCGCTTCAAGACGCCGCTGCTCTACAAGTTCGTCCGTCATCCGATCTATCTCGGTTTCATCATCGCGTTCTGGGCGGCGCCGGCCATGACTGCGGGGCATCTGCTGTTCGCGGCCGTGACCACGCTCTACATCTTCGTCGGCATCGCGCTGGAGGAGAGCGATCTCGTCGATCTCTTCGGCGACGAGTACCGGCAGTACAAACAACGCGTGTCGATGCTTATTCCCTGGCGCCGGTCGGTATAGTCTCGGCCTCGTCCCGCACGTCCACCGAAAGGAGGACGCGCGGGCCCCCGACGCGCGATAACGATCCTTCATAAAACGGAGACGTCCAAGTGAAACATATCGGAAATTGCTTCTGTGGCGCGGTCACGGTCGAGGTCACGGGCGCGCCGGAGGCGATGGGCTATTGCCATTGCCGCTCCTGCCGCTCCTGGTCGGGCGGACCGGTCAACGCCTTCAGCCTGTGGAAGCTAGAGGCCGTGCGCATCACCGAAGGCGCTCAGAATGTCGAGACCTTCGCCAAGACGCCGCTCAGCCAGCGCAAATATTGCAGGAAGTGCGGCGGCCATCTCATGACCAACCATCCGCCGCTCGGTCTGGTCGACGTCTTCACCGCCACCATCCCCACACTCGCGTTCACGCCCGGTGTCCACGTCAACTATGCCGAGACCGTGCTGCCGATGCGCGACGGCCTGCCCAAGCTGAAGGATTTTCCGGCCGAGTTCGGCGGCAGCGGCGAGATGATGCAGGAGTAGCGGCGGAGGGTGAGGCGATCCTCACTGCGAATCCGGTAAGGCGCCCGTGGGGTAGCCCATCCACAAGCCAAGGCCGAAGCTCCGCTTCGGCCTTCTCTCGAGAGGGCGGCAGAACGCCGCCCTCGCTGTCTTCTCCCCAGGGAGAAGGATGAACGACTAGCCTCCGCGCGATTCAACGACCTTGCGGCAGGAATCCGAGAGCTTCGACTTGTTCTCGCGCAGGCAGGCATTCATCTGCGGCGGCTTGCCGATATGTTCGGCGCAGAATTTGCTGGCGTCGCCGCGGCAGGCCATTTGCTCCTGGACCGATGGACCGGACTGTGCAGCAGCGGGCAGGGCGGCAGCAGTGAGCAGCAGCGCGGCAAGAACCGAAATCTTCATAAAGCACCTCTTTGGAAACGTCGTTGGTCCCGACCGGGATCACGCGGCCGGACCATCTCGCGAAGCCCAGGCGCGGGTCCATGCCATGTTCATGGCACCGGCCAGCCCTCCCGTCCGGGGGACCCCCATCTTCATGGCATGTATCCGCGCGCCGACTTTTGTCATTCAGGCTGCACCTCGGCTGCGAGACCCGGTGGTTGCACCGGGACGCCGAACGGGAAGCAGGAGAGCAAGATGTCGATGAGAGCTGGAGCGCTGAGCGCCGGGCTGACGATCATGGCCCTGGCGGGCGCGGCGATGGTGTCGCTGGGCACAAGCCCGGCGCAGGCGGTGGTCTATTGCAAGACCGTCGGGGTGCCGAAGGGTTGCGTGGTGCGGCCGACTGGCGCCGTAGTGGTGGGAGCGCCGGTCGCGCGGGCTGCCGTCGCGACCCCCGGTGTCGGCGCGCCCGGCGTCGGCGTGCGCGCCGGCACGCCGATGAATCGCGGCGGCCCGGTCAATCGTGTCGGCGTGCGCTGATATTTCCTTTCGATTGAATTGATTGCATCGCTTCGGGCCAACGGAGCCTGCGGACGAACACCCCCCGTCCTCCGCAGGTAAATTATCCGGCCCGTCCCCTCTCTCCGTGCGCCCCACACGTTCGGGGAGGGGGCCTTTCAGCCCGCGGCCATGTCGCTGTCGGGAAAACGCTGCGGCAATTGCAGCCGCACGCGCGTGCCTGAGGCGTCCGAGCTCAGATCGAGCACTGCGCCGCAGCGCGCGGCGCGGCTTCTCATGTTGCGCAGGCCGCGCGCGGTCTGGCCTGCACCCGCGGCCTCGCAATTGCCGGCCAGCGCAAAGCCGCTTCCGTCGTCGGTGACGCTGATCACGCCGTAAGGCCCCAGGCCGCCGTCATGCGTCTCGATGGTGACCGCAACGTGCCGGGCTTGTGCGTGCTTGACCGCGTTGGTCACGGCCTCGTCGAGGATGCGCACGATCTGGATGACGTGCCATGGCCTGAGCTCGGGATGCAGCGGCAGGCCCTGCGGCGTCGCCACGCGCCAGTCGAGCGCGATGTCGTGCGGCCGCAATTGGGCCGTGGCGCGCTCGCGCCAGGAGCCGAGTGCGAGCATCAGGTCGCCGCCGATGTCGTCCATGGAATCGATGACGAGGCGCAGATCCTTCAGCGCCGCGCGGGCGGCGTCCGTGATGGTCGCGCCCGCACTGCCGCGCTCGGACAGCGCGACGATGCTCACGAGCTGGCCGCCGAGGCCGTCATGCAGGTCTCGCATCAGGCGCGTGCGCTCGTTGGCGAGCGCCGCGGCGCGGGCGCGCTCCTCCTCGCGGGCAAAGCTCGCCTTCAGCCGCTCCTCGGCTTCGCGCACCCGCGTCACCAGCTGGCCGGCAAAGCTGTCGACCTGGTTCAACGCGCGGGCAAAGCGCCAGGTCAGCCCGGCGCCGATCGCGACCAGCATCGCCGAATAGGACAGGCGCGAGACGAAGATGCGATCGTTGCTCGCGATCTCGAGCACCGTGAGCATGTCCTGGACCCAGCAGACCAGCACGATGGTCACCGCGCAGCCGATCGTGAAGCTCGCCGCGTCCTGCCGTCGCACCACCGCGGTTGCGGTGACGCAGGCCATCAGGAACAGGCAGAGCCCGACGGTGGGAATGCCGAGCACCAGGAACAGGATGCGCGGCAGCGGCGGGCCTCCGATCAGCCCGACCACGAACACGAGGACGCCAGGCACGAACAGCAGCGTGCCGTAGCGCGGCCAGCGCCAGCCGAAGAACAGCACGCCGAACACGACGATCAGCGCGCTCTCGATCGGTGCGGACGCGAGCAGCACCGCGGCGAGCCGGGATACCGCGGCCGGCGGCACCGGCGGCGGCGCGAACGCCTGCACCACACCGAGCACCATCGCCGCGGCCAGCACGCCATAGACCGGTTCGTGGCGCCGCATCAGCCACATGATCGCGAGGATGACGGCCAGGATCGCCTGCCAGGCGGAGAACACCACCGGCAGCGTGACGAACAGCAGCGTGCGTGTCTCATAGGCCGGGCGCAAGGCGATATCCGGTCCGACATAGACGGTGTCGAGAAAGCCCTTGAGCGGTCCCCATACGAACAGCCGCACCGTGATCTCGTTTCCGCCCTCGTGCAGCAGCGAAGCGGGGATGGCTGCGATCTGCGGCGTGTTGCGGTCGGGCCGGTTGGCGTTGGCGTCGCGTCGGGAGTCGAGCACGACGACGCCGTTGACGGCGACCTCCACCGCGTTGCTGAAGCGCGGCAGGAACACCGACCAGCCCGAGGCCGCATCGCCGCTCCGGAACGTGAAGGCGCCGGTATAGAACGGTGGGTCGGCCAGCGAATAGCGCGACGGCGTGAAATGCGGCAGCGTCACGGGGCGCGTCAGGCCGTCCTCCCGCGCCGAGAAATCGCTCACCGCGTAGTCTTCGGGATCGCTCGGCTGCAGCAGCTGAATCCCCAGGATCGTGACGATCGCGATCAGGGCCTGGAGCAGCAGATAGGGCACGAGGCGCGAAGCCAGCAGCCGGCGCCGCGCGGGTTTGAGAGCCGCCTTCGCAGATGCCTTGGCCGCGATCTCGCTCACAGCTTGATCAGGCCCTGCTGCACCGCCTCGAACACCGCTTCGCTGCGCGTGTGCACCTCGAGCTTGCGATAGATGTTCTTGATATGGCCGGGCACGGTCTGCTTGGAGAGGCCGAGATGGCTCGCGATCTCGGCATAGCTGAAGCCTTTTGCGATGCCCCAGAGGATGTCGATCTCGCGCGGGGTCAGCTTGGCCGTGTTGAGCGCGGGGCCGGGCGGCGGCTCCGCCGAATTCTGTGCGGCACCTTGCGTTCTGCGCACGATGAAGCGGGCGATCGAGGCCGAGATCGGCGAATGTCCGGCGACCAGGTCGCGCACGGTGGTGGCGATGTCGGTGGGGAAGGCATCCTTGAGCAGGTAGCCGGTGGCGCCGACCGTGATCGCGGAAATCACGCTCTCCTCGTCGCCGAGCGCGGAGATCACCATGATCTCGGTCTCGGGAAAGCGCTGCCGGGTCTCGCGGATCAGCTCGACGCCGTGGCCGTCCGGCAGCCGCAGGTCGGTCAGCAGCACGCGCGGCGCACCGACGCTCAGGGCCTGCCGCGCCTCGCTGAGCGTACCGGCGCTGCGCACCTCGTAACCGGCCTTGACCAGCGCATCCTGGAGCCGCCAGCAGGTCGGCGCGTCATCCTCGACGAGGAGGATGGTGATGGCTTCACCCGTCTCGCCCTGTTCGGTCATGATCATCGTCCCGCGACCCGCGTGTCCCCCGCGGCGCGAGGCCAAGCTTAGCCGCAGCGAGGAGGGCGCGACACCCATAATCATGGGGGCGCGATGAAACGGCGCCCGGGTGGGCGCCTACTGCTTCGCCAGGGCCGGTTTATCGGTTGGCGTGTGCGGGCTTGGCAGTCGCTGCACGACGATGCGCGCGGTACCGGCATTGTTCTTGTAGAATTGATCGTATGGCCCCTGGATCGCGTCGAGCTTCGCCGGGCGCAACCAGGCCGGCAGCAGGGTCGGATAGATCTGGACGGCATCATTGACGTAGAAGAACAGATCGCCGGCGTCGGGCGCAACGAATTCCGCGACCAGCCGTCCCGACAGATACTGCCCCTCCCAGATCGTGCGCGCCGCAGGGTCTTTCGGCACCGGCTCGAAATCCCCGAGCTTGCCCACCGCGAGCTTGAGCGGATTGTCGTTCGGAAGCGCCTTGTATTCCTCGGTATCGTCGAGCCGGATGGGATACCGGCCCTTGCTCTTGTCGCCATCGTCCTCAGCTGGAATGGTCGGATGCATGCGTCTTGGCAATTCGTCGGCTGGCATGACGTTGACGGCCTCGAGCGGGATGTCGCTCATTCCCTTCGTGCCGACGCGAACGACAGGCTGGAACCAGTCGGCGCCGAACAGACGGAGAGTCGGCAAGGCGAGGTAATGACTCCCGAAATAGGTCTTGAAGCCGTTCGTCCCGCTCACGATGGTGCGGTCGAACCAGGGTTCTTCGATCTGGACCCAGACGCGATATTTGCGCCCCTTCTCGACTGCAAGGCCGCTCCACCAGCAGAATTCCTTCGTCGCAAACCGGCCGCGCGCATCGGTCGGCTCGTCGGACACCGGCATTCCGGAGTCCTGCCCGGACGTCGCGCAAACATTTCCGGTCGCGGTGCGGGCCGTGAAGACGCTGGTCGATGCAATGAGCAGCGCAGAGTAAAAAATGATGAACAGGAAAATCCCGGGCAGCACGAGCCGGGCGAAGAGCCAGCGGGCCGGCCCGGCATTCAATCGCATCCATCGGGCAAAGCCCAGCAGCAGGCCCGGACCGTCGACATGCTGCCGGCTTGCGATGCGGCGCGGCTCGCTCCAGGCCAGCCGCGCGCGTTCCTGGATGGTGTCGCGCAGCACCGTGTTCCTGCGCCAGATCAGATAGGTGAGGATCAGGACGAGCGAGGTGGCGAACGGGTAGTACAGCGTGATGTTCAGCCACGGTGCGGCATAGGATGGCAGCACGTTCCTGATCAGATTGGCGAGCGGCCCCAAGACGCCGCCGACGAGCCAATCGATGGTGGCGATGATGCGCAGAAGGAGGGTGCCTTGCAGGCCATTGTCCTTCGACACCCCGATCAGACTGCGCGCCGCCCACGGCCAGACGGCGATCACGCCGACCATGAACAGCAGCGAGAAATAGGCGACGCGCCGCCACCATACGGTGTCGCGCGTGAGCCTCGCCATTTCTGGGCTGGGCATGTTCATCAGCGCGAAGGCTTCGGCCTCCGTCTTGCGCCGTGGACCCTCGGCCTTCGCGAGATAGGCCCGCTTCATGTCTTCGCGCGTGGCGTCCGCCATCAGATTCAGCTTGCGGCCATCAGGCATCAGCACCAGTGAGTCCGCCGGAAGCATGATCGGCGCATAGGCGTCGCAGCCGAACAGCATGCGTTCGATGACGGCGAAGTGAACGACCGGCAGTCCGCCATTGACCTCGCCGGCGAGAACCGGGCGCGGCCCATAGCGGTAGAGCACGGCGGCGCCGCTGCGCGAGTCGTGCTTCGGTCCGATCGCCGATTGATATTCCTTGAAGTGCTCGATCTCGCCGTCCTGGAATCGGAGCTTGCCTTCGAGCCGGTTGGCCATCCAGACCAGCGGCACGAACGACAGCGTGGATTCCGGATAGCCGCCGCCGACGTCGGAGTGGACGCCGGCGAACCACACCTCCTCGACGGTCTGGCCGGCCGCCAGATGGCTCTGGTCGATCCGCAGCGGATGGAAGGTGGTGCGCTCGTCGTCCAGCGCCAGCGCATGACGGATGTGCTTCACCTTGCGCGAGGGCCGGTGATTGCGGAACGAGATTGGCCAGATCGCCCAGTCGATCGCGACGCGCAGCTCCTCGATCGGGACGCCGAAGGCCTCGACCGTGTCGAACAGTCCGAGGAATTCGATGTCGATGTCCTTGCGACCGTTCATCGCCGCGCGGACGTCGGCATAGGAGCGGTGCCCGCAGATCGAATGATAGAGATGAAGCAGGAGATCGCGGAACAGGCGGGCGATCCAGATCGTCGGCAGGCTCTTTTTCAATGGCACGGTGTCGCGACGGTATTCCCGCCACGCGGCCATCGCGTTGCGCTCCATCTCCTCATGCGGCACGGGAATGCCGTCGATCTCCGCGGGCACGAGGCCCTGGCTCGCGATCATGGACGCCAGCGTGCGCGCGGTGAAGGCGCCGCGGCTGAAGCCGAATATGTAGATCTCGTCGCCGGGACGCCAATTCCAGCACAGGAAGCGGTAGAGCTTGCGGACGTTGGAGGGCACGCCGAAACCGGTGGCGCCGTCGAGCGCGGCGAGCGGCGCCCAGCCGGCAGTGCCCACGCCCTTGATGTAGTGGGAGATCTGGTCCGGCTGGGTGTGGTCGAGCGCCTCGTAGAGACGCCAGACGCTGGATTCCTGGGTTGTGAACGCATTGCCCGTGCCGTCGGCGAACAGCACCAGCTTGCGTTTTGCCGGGGCGGCGTCGGCCGTCCCGCCGGTATTCATATCGCGATGTGGGTGTTCGCGGTGTGGGTGTTCCGGTTCGGCAGTATCATTAGTCCGCGCGCCATCATGAGGTGACATGGGCTTCTCCGGCAATTTCGCGGGAAAGCGCTTCGGGCCCCGCGTCGGGCTGCACTCCCCGCATTCAATCAATGGTTGCGTCATGAAATAAGATGTAATCTGTACACAATCCCGCTGAGGTAGCAAGCGGGAACGTGCCGATACGCCGCGGTCGGGCCTACGGCATGTCGCGAAGACATCTGTCTTGGTCTGCCATCTTCGATTTCAGTGAATAGGAACGCGGAGGGGCATCGCTGTGCCCAGCTCGACCTACAGAACGTCCACCCGCGGTGGCGGATAGCGCCGAGCCAGGGTCGACAGCGGCAGGTGCCGTTCGCCTTCCGGCAGCTCCAGATACGCCAGCACCAGCGGCCGCTTCCAATCGCCGACGCCGAAATCCATCGCCGCCCATTTCTGCGGCTCGGGCCCTTCGAGCCCCCGGACCCAGACGAAATAGCGGGGAAGGTCGTCGGCGTCCGCTTCCGTCGTGCGTCTTCTGGCCATCAAAGCTGTCCGCTGCATCCATCGTTTGCGAGAGGATATAGGGAGCGGCCGTGAGAAGTCGAATGCCTCGCGGCGGTACGGTATCTAATCCCTGTCGATAGTTCGACGCTCGAGCAGCAGGTACCACTTCGCTCCTGGGGGTCTCCGCGCCGACACGGCAGTCGGACGCGTAATCTCTCCTCCTCGTCATTGCGAGGAGCTCTTGCGACGAAGCAATCCAGACTATCTCCGCGGATGCATTCCTGGATTGCTTCGCTGCGCTCGCAATGACGATGCGGAGACACGCGGGGGCAAGAATGAAGCTATCGGGCTGCAAAAGATGATTCTCAGCCGGAACGAGGTCTGTCCGAACGCTCGCCGCTTCGTGACTCGAGAATTCGTATTGACCGAAATTCGGAAATATCGTATCTTTCCGGCATCCCGGCCCAAGGATAAGGGGCGTTTCGCGATCGTCACGATACGCGGGCCGGGTGGCGGTGGACGTGGAGTGCATCGGCGCGCCAGCAATTGCAGGGCGGGTTTGGCCCGTGAGCGGTTGAGCAGCGTGCACACGACCGGTGCGTTCCGCGTACGGCAAAAGCGTGTCGTCCTGACGCCCGGGGTCTGTGCGTCAAGAATTGCGGTGGTGAGGCGGCCCGACCGGGCACGCGCACCAGTCATCCGCAAGGCGACGGGGGCAATAGTGCATCGCTCCCCGGGGAGAGCGCGCCATAAGCCGTCAAACCACTGCGCAGGGAAAGGCCGGGATGTCCGGGCTGCCCTGTATGCCGCTGTGCATCTGTCTTCGCGCAATTTGCGCACAGCGGACCGCGGGTGCCAGCCGGCGCCCGGCCTTCCCTGCGCCCTTTCCAACGAAGGGGCGTCAAGAGAAGCACAAGACTCGGGCGTTATGCGCCGCGAGCCTGTACAGGCGCGTCTTGCAGTTGCTTGAAAATTGAGTTGTGCCCGCTCATCAATTATCGCCACAAGTCGCAGGTCGCCACGCGGTTGATGTCGGCGAGGCGGCGAGCGGCGTCCCCGTGCAGATCGAGGCTTTCGACCAGTGTCAGCAGGCGACGATAGGCACCATCGGCGACCTCGACCGGCAGCGGGGCTTCGTCGAAGGCCTCGACATAGCTGCCGACGACACCGCTGAGCAGGCGGCACAGGCCGCGCTGGGCGGGATCGTGCCGGCCGAGCGTCTCGAGCTTTTGCTGAAAGGTCTGGAAGGTCCGCAAGCCGTGGTGCTGCTGCGAAAGCCACGTATGCAGGTCGTTCATGTGAGCTCCTTCGAATTACGGAAGAAGCTACCGGTTTATACAGGGGGGATGCGGGGATGGCTAGGCCGCGTGACGTTGAGCCAGTCCGCCTTCGCCAAGGCTTAGGCGGGACAGCCTTCGCCGCTTCGCATGGATGGAATTGCGCTTGGCTTGCCCAGCCGTAGCTGCAAAGCAGCGAAGGCTGGTGCCCCTGGCCGGAATCGAACCAGCACTCCTTGCGGAACTCGATTTTGAGTCGAGCGCGTCTACCAGTTCCGCCACAGGGGCCCTCGGTCGGCCCTTGAGGGAGCGTCGCGAAGCCGGCGGACTATAGCCATGGACAAAGCGGGGTCAACCCGCGCCAAAGTGATCCCGGCCGTTCTCGACAGCCGCATGAGCCGGGGCTAGAGGCTTGGAGCGCCAGACATGCGAAAGAGGCTGCCGTGACCACCCAGAGTGCCGCCATACCTGCGTTCAAGCCGGGCGCCAAGAGCCCCGCGCTGGCCGCCTCGGTTCTCGTCACGCTGATCGCCATCGTCACGATCGCCGGCGCCTGGTTCTTCCAGCTCGTGCTGGAGATCCTGCCCTGTCCGTTGTGCCTTGAGCAGCGCTACGCCTACTACCTCGCGATTCCGCTCGGTGCGCTTACGGCGATTGCGGCTCGAAGCGGCGCGCCGCGGCCGCTGCTGCTGGCGGGGCTCGCGATCCTGGTGCTGGCGACGCTCGCCAATGCCGGCCTCGGCGCCTACCATTCCGGCGTCGAATGGGGTTTTTGGAAAGGGCCGACCGATTGCTCCGGTCCCCTCGTCAATCTCGGCAGCGCCGCTGATCTGCTGTCGAAGCTCGACACCGTGAAGGTGGTGCGCTGCGACGAGGTACAGTGGCGGTTCCTCGGCCTGTCGCTCGCCGGCTACAACGTGCTGATCTCGCTGCTGATGGCCGCGATCGCCGCATGGGGATTCGCGCGGACGGCAAAGCGCGCATAGCTCTCGTAGGACCTCCTACCCTTGGTCAAGGACGCCTATTCCCCTTGACCAAGGGTAGGAGGTCCTACGGGTTCATCATACTACGCCATTCATCATACTACGCCAGATGGCACGCCACGAAGTGGCCGCCCGCCCCTTCCTTCAGCACGGGCGCGCTTTCCGCGCAGCGCGGCTGGGCGATCGGGCAGCGGGTGTGGAAGTGACAGCCCGACGGCGGCTTCATCGGGCTCGGCACGTCGCCCTTGAGGCGGATGCGCTCGCGCTTGAGCTTGGGATCGGGCACCGGCACCGCCGACAGCAGCGCCCTGGTGTAGGGATGCTGCGGGTTGCGGTAGAGGTCGCTCGCCTTGGCGAGCTCGACGATGCGACCGAGATACATCACCGCGACGCGGTCGGAGATGTGCTCGACCACCGAGAGGTCGTGCGCAACGAAGAGATAGGTCAGGTTCAGCTCGGCCTGGAGGTCTTCCAGGAGGTTGATGACCTGGGCCTGGATCGACACGTCGAGCGCTGAGACCGGCTCGTCGCAGACGATCAGCTTCGGCTCGACCGCGAGCGCCCGCGCGATCACGATGCGCTGGCGCTGGCCGCCGGAGAATTCGTGCGGATAGCGCCGCATGTGCTCGGCCTTGAGCCCGACCTTGACCAGGAGACCCGCGACGCGCTCCTCGCGCTCCTTGGCGGAGCTCGCGAGATTGTGGATGGTGAAGGCCTCGCCGAGGATGGCGCCGACCGTCATGCGCGGATTGAGCGAGGCGAACGGATCCTGGAACACCAGCTGCATGTTCCGCCGCATCGCGCGCAGATCGTTGCCGCCGAGCTGGCGCACATCCTGGCCGTCGAAGGTGACCTCGCCGTCGGTCGGTTCGATCAGGCGCAGCACGCAGCGGCCCGTGGTGGACTTGCCGCAGCCGGATTCGCCGACGAGGCCGAGCGTCTCGCCGCGATTGACCGAGAACGACACGCCGTCGACCGCGTAGACGGTGCCGACCTGGCGCGACAGCAGGCCGCCGAGCACGGGGAAATGTTTCTTCAGGCCGCTGACGCGCAGCAAGGGTTCGCTCATGCCGCGCCTCCCAGACTGGTATCTCCCAAGTGACAAGCCATGCGATGGCCGGGCGAGACCTCGCGCAGCAGCGGCTCCTTCTCGGTGCAGACGTTCATGGCGAACTTGCAGCGCGGCGCGAAGCGGCAGCCGACCGGCGGATTGATCAGGATCGGCACCGAACCGCCGATCGCCTCGAGCCGCGTCTTATGCTCGCTGTCGAGGTCGATGCGCGGGATCGAGCGGATCAGGCCTTGCGTATAGGGATGGCGGGGGTTGCCGAAGAGCTCGTCGACGGGCGCCTCCTCCACCACCTTGCCGGCATACATCACGACGACGCGCTGCGCGGTCTCGGCGACCACGCCCATGGCATGGGTGATCAGCATCACCGCCATGCCGAAGCGTTCCTTCATGTCCTGCAAGAGGTCGAGGATCTGCGCCTGGATGGTGACGTCGAGCGCGGTGGTCGGCTCGTCGGCGATGATCAGCTTCGGCTTGCAGGCGAGCGCCATCGCGATCATGACGCGCTGGCGCATGCCGCCGGAGAACTGGTGCGGATAATTGTGCACGCGGCCTTCGGCGTTGGGGATCTGCACCAGCTTGAGCATCTCGATGGTGCGTTCCAGGGCCTGCTTTCTCGTCACCGCTTCATGCCGGCGCAGGCTCTCGGCGATCTGCTCGCCGATGGTGAGCACCGGATTGAGCGACGTCATCGGCTCCTGGAAGATGAAGCCGATCTCCTTGGCCCTGATTTCGTCGAGCTGATTGCTGGTCAGCGGCACGAGATCGCGCCCCTCGAAGATGATCTGGCCGGCCGCGATGCGGCCCGGCGGCATCGCGATCAGCTTCAGGATCGACATCGCGGTCACGGTCTTGCCGCAGCCGGACTCGCCGACGACGCAGAGCGTCTCGCCCTTGTTGATGGAAATATCGACGCCGTCGACGGCCTGGAGGATGCCGTCGTCGGTGGAGAAGTGGGTTTTCAGGCCCTTGATCTCGAGCAGCGGCGCCATCAGATCACCCGTCGCGCATCGAGCGCGTCACGCAGACCGTCGCCGATGAAGTTGATGGCGACCACCGCGATGAAGATCGCGCCGCCCGGAAACAGCGCCCAGTGCGGGCCGATGTCGAGAAAGTCCTTGGCATCATAGAGCAGCCGGCCCCAGGTCGGGGTGTCGGGCGGGAAGCCGAGGCCAAGGAAGGACAGCGTCGATTCCGCGATGATCGCGGCCGCTACGTCGATGGTGCCGGCGATGATCACCGGGCCGACCGCATTGGGCAGGATGTGCCGCACCACCTGCCGCACCGGACTGGCGCCGAGCGCGCGGGCCGCCTCGACGAACTCCTTTTCGCGGATCGACAGGAACTGCGCCCGCACGAGCCGCGCCACCGGCATCCAGCGCAGGCCCCCGATCACGAGCACGATCAGGATGAAGATGCCGCCCTCGGGGCCGAACACCTGCTTCAGCCCGTCGCGAAAGAGATAGATCAGCAGCAGGAGCAGCGGCAGCTGCGGCAGCGACAGGAACAGGTCGGTGAGCCACATCAGGCCGTGTCCGAGCGCGCCGCGCGACATGCCGGCGAGCGCGCCGATCAGGGTGCCGATGAAAACCGACACCAGCATCGCGGCGAGCCCGACCGCGAGCGAGATCCGCCCGCCATAGATCATGCGCGCGAGGATGTCCTGGCCGAGATCGTCGGTGCCGAAGGGATGCGCGAACGACGGGCCCTGCATGCCTGCGACGATGTCGATCTCGTTGATCTTGATGCGCCAGATGAAGGGGCCGACCACCACCGCCAGCACCAGGATGAGGAGCAGGAACGCGCTGAGCACGGCGAGCCGGTGGCGGCTGTAGCGCCGCCACGTCTCGCGCCAGGGCGAGTAGACGCCCCGCTCAGCGGAGGGAGATGCGAGGGTCAAGCCAGCCATAAAGGACGTCCGCGATGAGATTGAACAGCACGACGAGGCACGCGAAGACGAAGGTGACGGCCATCACCACCGGCGTGTCGTTGGAAAGGATGGAGGAGATCAGCAGCGAGCCGATGCCGGGGATGCGGAAAATCTGCTCGGTCACGATGGCGCCGCCGAACACCGCGGGCATCTGCAACGCGATGAGCGTCACGACGGGGATCATGGCGTTGCGCATCACGTGCTTGACGATCACCGTAGCCTGGCCGAGCCCCTTGGCCCGCGCCGTGGTGACGTAGTCGAGCCTGATGACGTCGAGCATCGCCGAGCGCACGAAGCGCGTCATCGACGCCGCCTGGAACAGGCCGAGCACCGCCACCGGCATGATGGCCTGACGGATCATCTCCAGCGCCCAACGGATGCCGGTGGCCTTGATGTCGGTGGTATAGACGAAGGGCAGCCAGTCGAGCGTGACCGAGAAGATCAGGATGAACAGGATGCCGGTGAAGAAGGTCGGCAGCGAGAAGCCGACGAAGGCGAGCGTGTTGGCGATCTGGTCGAACAGCGAATAGGGCTTCGTCGCGGCATAGACCCCGACCGGAATCGCGATCAGCAGCGCCAGGATCTGCGCCGAGCCGATCACGTAGAGCGTCGCCGGCAGGCGCTGCAGGATCAGCGTGTCGACGTTCATCCGGCTGACGAAGGAGAAGCCCCAGTCCCCGTGCAGCATGGCGTTGAGCCAGTGCAGGTAACGAAGGTGGATCGGATCGTCGAGGCCGAACTTGGCCCGAAGTGCAGCTTGCACTTCGGGCGGCACGTTCGGGTTGGTCGCCAGTTCGGAGAACGGATCGCCGGGGGCGAGCGCAAGCACGACGAACAGCACCAGCGAAATCGCCAGCAAGCTCGGAACGGCAATCAGGAGGCGACGCAGGACATACTGACTCATGGGGAAGAATCCCGTTTAGCCTGCGCTCATGCCTCCCGGTACCAGTCCTGGATGTTGTCGGTCTCGTTAGCCCAGCCGCTCAGCGCTGGCCGCAAGTTGTTGGCGGCGGCCTCGACCTTGAGGCGATGCATCACCGGAATGAACACGGTGTCCTGCCACAACAGGTCGTTGCATTTGATGTAGAGCGCGGCGCGCTTGACCGGATCAGTCTCGGTCTCGGCCGCAGCAATGGCGGCATCATAGTCCTTGTTGACGTAGCGCGGGAAATTCTGCCCCTGCCACTTGTTCTCCTTGGTAGCCACGTTGGCGGAGATGTAGCGGCGCATGTGCAGGGCCGGATCCGGCTGCGTCATCGGGATCTGGAATTCCTCGATGTCAGCATAGAACTTGGGGTAGGTGTCTGGGTTGGCAACGTCCGATGAGAAGAACACCGAGGCGACAACCGATTTCAGCTCCACATCGATGCCGGCCTTCTGGCAGGCCTGCTTGACGATGGCCTGGGTCTTCTGGCGCGGACCGTTCGTCGAGGTCTGGTACAGAAGTTTGAATTTCTTGCCGTCTTTCTCGCGGATGCCGTCCGCTCCGACCTTCCACCCGGCGTCGTCGAGCATCTTCGACGCCTTCTCGACGTTGAACTCCCACGACGTGTTCTTCGAGACGAATTTTTCGGGTCCGTTGAGGTAATTGGCGGTGGTGCGGCCGGCGCGACCATAGATCGCCTTCTTGACGGACTCGCGGTCGACGAGCAGGGCAAGCGCCTTGCGCACGTTCGGATCCGACAGGATCGGGTGCTTGGTCTTCATCGAGGACCGTTCGCCATCGATCTCAGTGTTCGGATCGGTGAAGTTGATGGCGATGAACTCGATGTCACCGCCGGTGGCATAGACGGTCTTGCCCTTGCCGCCCTTCTCCAGACGCAGCAGCACGTCGTCTTCGACCTGCATGTTCCAGGCGAAATCGAATTCGCCGGTCTGGATCACCGCGCGCGCCGCCGAGACGGCATCGCCGCCGCCCTTCATCTCGATGGTGTCGAAATGCGGACGGTTGGGCATGTGATAGTCGGGATTGAGCTCGCCGCGGACCACATCGCCCGGCTTGAACTCGACGAACTTGTAGGGACCGGTGCCCACCGGGGCCAGATTGTTCGGCGCCTCGCGGGACTTCGAGCCCTTGTAGTCGGCAAACAGATGCTTGGGGAGAACGCATCCATAAGCGCCGACGAACGCGTTGGCCCAGAACGGCGTCGGGGTCTTGAACAGGATGCGAATCGAAAGATCGCTGACCTTCTCGACCGTGATCTCACCATAGGTGCTGATGCTGACGGCAGCCGTGGCGGGATCGCTGGAGTATTGCCAGGTGAACACGAAGTCGTCGGCAGTCAGCGGTTTGCCATCGTGCCATTTGACTCCCGGCTTGATTTTCCAGACCACCGATTTGGCATCGGCGGCGAGACCGCCGTTTGCAACCGAGGGAATCTCTGCAGCGAGGATCGGGTTGAGATTGCCGTCGGCGTCCCAGCTCGCGAGCGGTTCGTAGAAAAGCCGCGATCCGTCCTGGTCCTTGGTGCCGGTGGCGAAATGCGGATTGAGCAGCGTCGGCCCCTGCCACCACAGCAACTTGAGAGGGCCGCCGCCCCCGCGCTTGGTCGGCTTGTAGACCGCGGGGCTCTGAGCCATGGCGACACCGCCGAGCGCGAGGATCTGGTTGGCCAAAGGTGCGGTCAGGCCAACGGCAGCCATGCGCTGGATGAAGGCGCGGCGATCCATCCGCCCGTCCTTCACCTGGCCGATCATCGAACGCAGTTCTTTATCCAGCATGGTTGTCCCCCGTCTGGTTCCCATAGTGATGAGGACGACCGTGAAGAGCTGGCCGCCCAATTGGCTGGCGGTAGATGGCACACCGAATGGGGTGCACGTCAACTGGGACCGTGTGTATGCAAACGGTCTTCTGGCTGTCCGTTGAGCAAAATTGCGTTCCGCAGCCCATCCGTTCGGCAATCCAGCATCAAAACGTGCTGGATTGCGCGCTGCACTGCGGAAAATTTGTTCGCTGCATCAGACGAAGTATCGAGGCGAAACTCTACGCCACGGACATGTCGAGCGGCGGCGCGACGTGATCCGGCAGCGGACAGACGTAAGGCGTCTTGGCGGTCCGCCTTTGAAGGTCCGCCTTGGCAGCCCTGATCAGCTCCGGTTCCGTCAGCGCCTTGATGCCGAGACCGGCCATTGCCTTGGCCGCCTGCACCATGGCCTTATGGGCATGCGGGCTCTTGCCCTGCGCCACCACCTGCCAGGTGTGGAAGGGCGTGCCGATCGCAACCGTGGGTGCGTGCACCTGCACGGTCGGCACCACCCAGCTGACGTCGCCGACGTCGGTCGAGCCTACAAGCGGGTTGCGCTTGGCATCGAGCGGCACCAGGAAGTCGGCCAGCGGCCGATCGGTCGGCTCCATGCCGATCGCGTAATAGACCGACGCGATGTCCTTGTCGCTCAGGGTCGCACGGATCTGGCTTGCAAAGCCCTTATCCGCATCGTCGAAATGCGGCGGCCCGAGCTCTTCCATCACCTGGTGCAGCGCCTGTTCCAGCGGCGCGTTCGGCAGAATGTTGGAGACAGCGGAGATGATCTTCATCTCGACCTTGGTCTCGGTCATCAACGCGGCGCCCTGCGCGATCTTGGACACGCGCTCGACCAGCTCGTTCATGCCGGGAAGGTCGCGGGCGCGGATCGAATAGCGCACGCGCGCATGGGCCTGCACCACGTTGGGCGCGATGCCGCCGGTGTCGAGCAAGGCGTAGTGCACGCGCGCATCGCTCGGCATGTGCTCGCGCATGTAGTTCACACCGACATTCATCAGTTCCACCGCGTCGAGCGCGGAACGGCCCAGATGCGGCGAGGCCGCCGCATGGGAGGTGCGGCCGGTAAAGATGAAGTCGGCGCGCGTATTCGCGAGCGACGGCGTCACCGCCACTTCCCAGAAACTGTGCGGATGCCAGGTGATGGCGATGTCAGCGTCCTCGAACGCACCGGAGCGCACCATGAAGGCCTTGGCCGCGCCGCCTTCTTCCGCAGGGCAGCCGTAATAGCGCACGCGGCCGGGCACCTTGTTCTCGGCCAGCCAGTCCTTCACCGCAGTCGCGGCAAGCAGCGCGGAGGAACCGAGCAGATTGTGACCGCAGCCATGGCCATGGCCGCCGGTCTCGATCGGGCGATGCTCGGCGACGCCCGCCTCCTGGCTAAGGCCCGGGAGCGCGTCGTACTCACCCATGAAAGCGATGACCGGACCGCCCTCGCCCCACTCGCCCATCACCGCGGTCGGGATGCCGGCGACGTTCTCGGTGATGCGGAATTCCTGATGACGCAGCTCGGCGAGATGTTCGGCGGCAGACCGCGCCTCGGTGTAGCAGACCTCGGGCATGCCCCAGACCCTGTCGCTGAGGTCGATGAAACGTGCCTTGATCGTGTCGATGCCACGCCAAATGTCGCTGCGGTTGTCCATGCTTCGATCCGTGATCCCTTGGTCAAACGAAGCGGCAATGGTTAGCAGCTTCGCTGTGCGGCGCCTAGCATCCCGCCGGACGGCAGCCATGCAGCCGGTGCCGGATCGCACGACGCCCCGTGCAAGAGGTGTTTCCGTGCCTTTCAAAGATTTCACGCGGCGTTCTGACGAATAGTTGGGAACGAGGCTTTCAAGACGGCCTGCTCCGGCCTAAATTATGCGTGCTTCGCGCGTCGTTCCGCCAGCCGCCGGAGTGATGCTCTCAGCCAGGAGAACTCCATGAGCACTCTGACCGAATGGAGAGTGCCGCCGGCGAACCAGCCGCGGGCGAGCGACTACGGTTTCGATCTCGACCGCGCGCTTGGCTCCGTCGTCGGCCTGCACGCCATCATCCCGCCGGACGCCTTCAGCGCCGAGACGCTGGGCACCGAACGCGCCGGCAACGGCGTCGTGATCGACGACGGCCTGGTGCTCACGATAGGTTATCTCATCACCGAGGCAGAGTCGGTCTGGCTGCACCGCGCCGACGGACGCGTGGTGGAGGGTCATGCGCTCGGCTTCGATTCCGAGACCGGGTTCGGACTGGTGCAGGCGCTCGGCCGGCTCGACATCGCGCCACTGCCGCTCGGCGTGTCGGCGGCAACCCGGATCGGCGACCGCGTCGTGGTCGGCGGCGCCGGCGGGCGCACGCGCTCGGTCGCGAGCCAGATCGTGGCCAAGCAGGAATTCGCCGGCTACTGGGAGTATCTGCTGGATGAGGCCATTTTCACCTGTCCCGCACATCCGAACTGGGGCGGCACGGCGCTGCTCAACGAACGCGGCGAGTTGATCGGCATCGGCTCGCTCCAGCTCGAGCGCGAACGGGACGGCAAGGCCGAGCACGTCAATATGATCGTGCCGATCGACCTCTTGAAGCCGATCCTGGAGGACTTGCGCAAATTCGGCCGCGTCAACAAGCCGGCACGGCCCTGGCTCGGGCTCTACTCGACCGAGATCGACAACCGCGTGGTGGTGATCGGGATCTCCGCCAACGGCCCGGCCGCCCGCGCCGAGCTCAAGACCGGCGATGTCATCCTCGCCGTGGACGGCGACAAGGTCACGAGCCAAACCGCCTTCTACAAGAAGATGTGGGCGCTCGGCGCCGCCGGCGTCGACGTGCCGCTCACGGTGCATCACGAAGGCGTCACCTTCGACGTCACGGTGACGTCGACCGATCGCTTCAAGCTCCTGAAGGCGCCGAAGCTGCATTGATCCCAAGGACTGATCCCAAGGCTTGAGGACGCGGGCGATGACCGAGGCCGTGGTGGACGACATCGTGGCCGTGCTGCCGCCGCTGCTCAACGCGCTGGAAGCGCTCGGCTACTTCCAGCGGTATTTGCACCCGCCGGCCTTCGCCTCC
Source organism: Bradyrhizobium sp. SZCCT0231 (assembly GCF_018130245.1). Classification (GTDB taxonomy): domain Bacteria; phylum Pseudomonadota; class Alphaproteobacteria; order Rhizobiales; family Xanthobacteraceae; genus Bradyrhizobium; species Bradyrhizobium japonicum_F. The sequence continues at coordinate 1,531,351 of NZ_JAFCKP010000001.1, read as the reverse complement.
GTGATGAACGCAATCGGCGCACCGGACGAGGCGCTGCAGGCCGCAGACACCGCGATTGGAGGGTGGCCGGAGCAGTTCGCCGGCCTCCGCGAGCGGCTCGATCGCGCCTGCAACGAGACGCTAGCCGCCTTTGCCGGCATCCGTGAGGTCGAACGCGGCAACGGCGATCTCGTCGCCGTCTTCCGGGCCCTGCGCCATGTCCCGCGCGCGCAGGAGGCGCTCTACCCGCTGGCGGCCCAGTTTCCGCCCGTGAGCAGCTTCTTTCTCAACGCCGCCAATCGCCAGAATCGCGATCTGCTATCACGACTGGAAACGGGCGCAGGCGAGCACACCGGCATCTTCCACGACCACAACGAGCCCGGCAGCCGCGGCGGCTTCTCGGTCTATGTCCCCGAATATTACACGCCCGTGCGCGCCATGCCGCTGGTGGTGGCGCTGCATGGCGGCAGCGGCAACGGCCGCGGCTTCCTGTGGAGCTGGCTACGCGATGCCCGCAGTCTCGGCGCAATCCTGGTGGCGCCGACCGCGACCGGTCCGACCTGGGCGCTGATGGGCGATGACACCGACACGCCGAACCTCATGCGCATCCTCGATACGGTGCGCAGCCGCTGGAGCGTCGATGCCTCGCGCATGCTTCTGACCGGCATGAGCGACGGTGGCACCTTCTGCTACGTCACCGGACTCGACCGCGCCTCGCCCTTCACCCACCTCGCGCCGGTCGCGGCGACCTTCCATCCGCTGATGGCGGAAATGGCGGACGCAACGCGCCTGCAAGGCCTGCCGATCTTCATCACTCACGGCAAGCTCGACTGGATGTTTCCGGTGCAGACCGCGCGGCAGACGCAGGCGGCGCTGTCCGCCGCCGGCGCCGACGTCACCTATCGCGAGATCGACGACCTCAGCCACACCTATCCGCGCGAGATCAACGCGGAGCTGCTGCAATGGCTGAATGGCAAATGAACAACCTCTCCTTAGATGCGCCGCATGGCCGCGGAACCATCGTGCCGTGCCGACGTTATCGGCGCGACACCGGAGGCTCGCGATGAGAACTTTTTTCGGAATGATCCTGGGCGCGTTGCTGCTTGCGGGCGGCGTCTATGTCTATGACTCCATGCAGACGTCGTCCGTCGCCAATGGCGAGGTCGCGACCACCAATCGCACCATTGTGAACTGGGATGTCGCGAAGGCCGATTGGGATGCGCTGCGCGATCGGGCGCACAAGGACTGGGTACGGATCTCGTCGAAGTAACGAGCCGATCATGAACAAGGTGCCGTCGCGAACACCGCGGCGGCGCCTTTGTGCTGACCACAATCAACGATACGCGCGTCAGTTCATCTTGGCCTTGCGGGCGTCGGCGATGACCTGCTCGAACTCAGCCATGCTGAGCACGCCGGGCACGCGGTATTTGCCGACGATGAAGGACGGGGTGCCTTGGAAGCCGAAGGCTTCAGCCTGCTCGTTGTTGCGCTTGAGGACGGCGTCGATGTCCTTGGCGTGGCCGGTGAGATCGCGCTTCAAGCGGTCCATGTCGACCCCGGCAGCCGCGAGCAGCTCGTTGATGCGCGGCTCGGTCAGGCGCGAGCTGACGCCCATCATGGCGTCATGAGCCTGGTGGTACTTGTCCTGGAATCTGGCCGCGAGCGCGGTCCGCGCCGCCGTGACCGAAACCGGCCCAAGGATCGGCCAGTCCTTCATCACCAGCCGCACCTTGCCATCATCCTGGACGACCTGGCGCAGCTCCGGCTCGAGCTTGCGGCAATAGGGGCAATTGTAGTCGGACCATTCGACGATGGTGATATTGCCGTCGGGATTGCCTGCGACGGGCGTGTCGGGATCGCGCAGCACCTTGGCTTCGGTCAGCACCTCGTCATCGCCGGTCGCCGCGCGCGCCGAGGCGATCCCACCCACCGCGAGAGCACCCGCCCCGATCAGCGTCAGCGCCACGCGTCGCGTCGGCACAAGGCCCTTATTCCTGAATCCAGCCATATCTCGTCCCGTTTCGGTCCCATCTCCATCGATACGGATCGAGACCGGCAATTGTTACAACTCATATAGAGCGTCGCGGCGGCGATGTCATCGCACCAGCAGCGTGACCGCCAGCGGCACCAGGAACGAGGTCACCAGAGCGTTCAGGCTCATGGCGATGCCGGAGAAGACGCCGGCGATCTCGTCGACCTGGAACGCGCGGGCGGTGCCGATGCCATGCGCGGCAAGGCCGGCGGCAAAGCCGCGGGCCCGGTAATCGGTGATGCCGGTGCGGTTCATCAGCGGCGTCACGATGATTGCGCCCATGATGCCGGTGAGGATCACCGCGACGGCCGCCAGCGATGGATCGGCGTGCAGCGATTCGGCGATGCCCATGGCGACGCCGGCGGTGACCGATTTCGGCGCCAGCGACAGCACGACATCGCGCGGCAGTCCGGCGAGCTCGGCCAGCAGCACCACAGACACCACCGCCGTGACCGAGCCTGCGATCAGCGCCACCAGCATCGGCACGATCGAGGCGACCACGCGCTTGCGATTCTCATAGAGCGGCACGGCGAGCGCGACCGTCGCAGGCCCGAGCAGGAAGTGCACGAACTGCGCGCCGGCGAAATAGGTCGTGTAGGAGGTGCCGGTCAGGAGCAGGAACGCGCCGATGATCCACATCGCATGCAGCACGGGATTGACCAGCGGATGGCGCCGCGTCGCCAGCGAGACCGCGTCCGTGGTTGCATAGACCAGCAGCGTTACGGTCAGCCACAGCAGTGGCGATTGCGAAAGATAGACCCAGAGCGAGAACGGATTGTCCTTCATCGCGCGTCTTGTTGCTTCAACAGGCGGCTGACGAGGCGGAAGGTCAGCACGGTCGCGAGCAGCGTGACGACCACGGACAGCGCGAGCACAAGGGTGATCGCGATGCCGTGAGAGGCGAGCAGATCGAGCTTCTGCACGACGCCGACGCCGGCCGGCACGAATAATAGTGAGAGATGGGCCAGCAGGCCCTTGCTCGCCGTCTCGACACCGTCATTGCGCAGCGGCCCGCGCGCGAGCAGCGTAAAGCGGTCGCGCGTCATCAGCAGGATCAAGAGCAGCAGGAGGCCCAGCACTGGTCCCGGCAACGGCAGGCCGAGGCCGCGCACGACGGCTTCGCCGATCAACTGGCAGAGCAGGATGAGACCGAGACTTGCAAGCATGACCATCGCATCAAGGGATGCGCTGGCACGCTTGTCAATCGCCGCTATGCGCGGGACGCGCGCGGTTCATGCGAAGTCGCAAGGCGTGGCAGCATCGCCATCAGTGTCCCGGTCATCGTGGCGATCAGCGTTGCCTTGCCGTCATGCTCGGCGTAGGCCTTTGCCTCGCAGAAGGTGAGTGTGCGGCCGGGCTTGACCACCTCGGCCTTGAAGACGAACCGCTCGCCGCGGGCGGGCGCGAGCAGCGTGGTCTTGAATTCGACGGTGAGGATATCGGCCTCCGGCGGCATCAAGCTGAAGGCCGCAACGCCGCAGGCATTGTCGAGCCCGGCCGTGATGATGCCGGCATGAATGAAACCGTTCTGCTGTGTGAGGGCCGGCGCATGCAGCATCGCCAGCTCGACCTCGCCCGGTGCGAGACGGACGATCACGATGCCGAGCGTGCGCATTGCCGGCTGGCCATCGAACATGGCGATGGAAGCCGCGCGATAGCCCGGGTTTTTCGACTCGAAGGCGGTCATGGCTCAGGCCTCGGCTGGTTCGGCAAGATGCCTCGAGGCCGCTTCGCGGATGACATCGGCAAACGGTACGGACTTCCGCAATTGGCGATCCATGTGCACGCCGGTGATCTCGCACGTCGCTGCGAGTTCGCCGGTTTCGGCATTCGTCATGTCGTGCCGGAAGCGGATCGACTTGTCGCTGATCTCGAGCAGATGACTGCGGATCTCGACGATGTCGCCGGCGAGCAGCTCGCGCTTGTAGGCAATGTTCTGCTGCACGGCGGCCATGCCGCGGCCGGAGCTGCGCAAGTAGCTCGGCGTCAGGCCGAGGCGGGCGAACAGGTTCCAGTTGGCCTCGTCGAACTTGCCGACATACCACATGATGTTCATGTGCCCGACATGGTCGCATTGCCACGGATAGACCGTGCCGCGATAGGTCGCCTCCTGTTCCATCGCACTCCCTCCGGCTTTTTCGTCTTTGAGCCTTGATACGGTAGCGTATCAAACCCGTGTCGCGTTAGCAATACGGCACCGTATCAAGACCGAGTGAGGCTTCCTTCATGAGTGACGGCAAGGGCGATGTCTGGGTCGAGGCTGGATTTGCCGAGCTCGCCCGCGCCGGGGTGGAGGGCGTGCGGGTCGAGGTGCTCGCCAAGAATCTCGGGGTCACCAAAGGCGGCTTCTACCGGCGCTTCGCCGACCGCGCCGCGCTGCTCGATGGCATGCTGGAAGCATGGCGCAAGGGCCGCATCGCCGCGATCGCGCAGCAGACAAGTCTCGACGGGCAAACGCCCCGCGAGCGGCTGAGGGCGGTGATCCAGCTTTATTCCGAGCGGCTCAATCCGGAAGGGATGGCGATCGAGCTCGCGATCCGGCAATGGGCCCGCTCGGACGAGAACGCCGCGGCGGCGGTGGCGAGCGTCGACGCGGCACGGCTCAAGCACGTCGGCGAACTCTATCGCGCGACCGGTCTTGCGGCCGAGGAAGCCGACGCGCAGGCTTTTCTGTTCTACTGCTTCATCTTCGGCCAGAGCCTGTTGTTCGGCGAGAGCGGTCCGCGCAAGCGGTCGCAGCTCGTGGCGAAATCGGCCGAGAAGCTGCTCGACTGAGCATGATCCGGACCCGAAGGGCCGCGTAAGCGCAAAGTGTGCAGTGGTTCTCCGAAAAGATCATGCTCGAAAAATTCAGGCGAAATGGCCGGAGCGTTGCTCCGGCCATCGTGTCAATTCGAAGCTCAGGCGGCGCCCTTCAGCTTCTTGGTGCATTCGCTGTAATAGCCGCCGCCCTTCTGAATCCACTTCAAGCCGCCATTGCCGTTGGTGGTCTTGTTGGCGTTGTACTGGTCGACGCAGGTGTGCAGGCGCGCCTTCCCTGGAGTCTCCTTGGCATATTTCGGATCGACCGCGTTCGGATAGACCGCGGGTCCCGCCGGCAGAGCCGGCGCGGCGGCCGGTGCCTCCTCCTTCTTCGCCTGCTTCGGCTCCGCAGGAGCGGCGGGCGCAGCCGCGGTGGGCGCAGCGGCAGGCGTCGCATCGGCGCCGCACTGGGCCTTGCGGAAGTCATTCCACTTCATGGTCCCGAGCGAGCCGTCCTTCTTGGCGGCCTGGTATTTCGCGCTGCACTCCTGCGCGGTCAGTGCCTGCGCCGGCGCGCTCGTCAGCAATGCCGCAACACCGGACGCTGCAATCGCACACAACAGTTTCGTCTGAATGGTCATCCCTGGGTCTCCTCCTTGGTCTTCCCCGACGGAAGCGAAACGAGGATTGCTATCCTAGCGTGCCGGCCGCTTCCGACAAGGATGCGATGAGTTGCGCCGGCAAAATATAGTGATCCCGCCGGCTCAACTCATTCATGTCGCGTTCAGCAACGCGAGCCGACGTTTCAGCCCTTCGCAATTCTCGCAAGCAGAGTGCACCACATGACCTTAACGTCCCGCCTCGCCGCCGTCGCTCTCGCCTCCCTGCTCGTCACCGGCACCGCCTTCGCGCAGACCGCCGCGCCGGCCGCCAAGACCGATACGAAGACCGATACTGCTGCCACCGCCGACAAGAAGGCGCCGAAGGAACGCTCGGCCGAGTCGCTCGAATGCTCCAAGCAGGCGGACGCCAAGGGATTGAAGGGCAAGGAGCGCAAGAAATTTCGCCGTGAGTGCAAGAAGGAAGCGAGGGCCGGCACCGCCGCGCCTGCCGCTCCTGCCGCCCCGGCCGCCGACAAGAAATAAGTCCGTCACGATCCCCTGCGAGCATCCGCGAGAGGCGTCGCGCATTGGGGCATGACGAGCCTGCAATTGTGCGCCTCCAGCCGATTTGCGATAAGGTGGTGTGAAGCAAATCACCGCCTCCCTGCCGTTCGAATGGCCGAGCCGTGCCAAGATCTTGAGCACGGTGGAGACGCTCGTCATCGGCACCGCCGGCGGCCTCGCGTTTCTGCTCGCCGGTCTTCCCGGCGGGCTGATCTCGGGTTCGATGATCGCGGTCGGGATCGCCGCGATCGCCGGCCGCCAGCTGACGCTGCCGCCGATCCTGACCCAGACCGTGCTGGTGCTGCTCGGCATCTCGCTGGGCTCGGTCGTCTCGCGCCATCTGCTTCAGCAGGTCGGCGCCTATCCCCTCACCATCGGGCTGCTTGCGCTCGCCACCTTCTGCTCGACATTCGGCTCGAGCTATTACCTCCAGCGCATCCATGGCTGGGACCGCACCTCGGCTTTCCTGGCCGGCAGCCCCGGCGCGCTGTCGCAGATCACGATCCTGGCGGTCGAGCGCGGCGCCGACCTGCCGGGCATTGCGGTGGTGCAGACCATGCGGGTCATCATTCTTACTGCTGCGCTGCCGATGGTGCTGGCGATTGCAGGGGTCGCGCCCACGGCTGCGCCGTCGCTGACGACGACCATCGCCTCGCCGCTCGACCTGCTCGAGCTGGCCGCGGCCTCGCTGGCCGCAGCGCTCGTGTTGCGGCTGATCAAGTTTCCGGCCAGCTGGATGTTCGGCGCGATGATCGCCTCCAGCGTGCTGCATGGTGCCGGATGGGTCGAGGGCGGCCTGCCGGACTGGGGGCGTGGCGTGGCGCTGGTCGGTATCGGCGCGCTGATCGGCAGCCGTTTCGCGCGGATGCGGATCAAGACGCTCGCCGGACACCTCCGCGCGGCACTGGGCTCGTTTGCCGTGGCCATCGCCGTCTCCGCCATCTTCGTCGGCATCGTGGCACTGACCACGCAGGTGAAATTCTCCGACGTCGTCGTCGCCTTCGCGCCGGGTGCGATGGATGCGATGCTGGCGCTGGCCTTGACGCTGCACATCGACCCGATCTTCGTCGGCGCCCATCACCTGTCACGCTTCGTGTTCGTGACGATCGCAACACCGGGCATCGTGCACCTGTTCGGGCGCACGCAGGACGATGTGGATGATTAGCGAGTTCTCCTCATCCCGAGCTCTCGTAGGGTGGGCAAAGCGAAGCGTGCCCACCGTTTTCAGACGAGGGACTTATGGTGGGCACGGCGCTTGCGCGCCTTTGCCCACCCACACATAATTCATCCGTGAAGCAGGCCGCGCTCCGAGAGGGCCTGCCTGAAGGCCTCCACCGACGTGTGGTGATGCGCGAACAGGCCCGCCTCTCGCGCGCCCGCGACGTTGGCCGCGAGATCGTCGACGAACAGGACGGTCTCCGGCCTTACGTTGAGCTCCGACACGCAGAGGCGATAGCAGCGCGGGTCCGGCTTTGCCGACTTGAACCGGGCCGAGGTGTAGATTCGGGAGCCGAACAGCGGACGCAGGTCCGGCAGCAGCGTGTCGATGTGGTCCGCGACCAGAGTGGTGTTGTTGGTCAGGACGGCAATGTTGACGGTTTGACGCAAGCTGTCGGCAATCTCCAGCATGGCGCGATCGGCCTGCATGGAACGGCGCCGCGCCTCGACCCACTCGTCGAGCGACAGCGGATAGCCGATGCGCTCGCCGAAGCCCCGCAGATAGTCCGCAGCCTCGAGCGCGCCGGAATCGCCGAGCAGCTCGAATCCGGATTCCCAGATCGCCTTGTAGACGAACTCGCTCGTCGCCCCTGCGAGCTCCGCGAGATATGCCACTCGCTTGCTCCTGTCGTACCGACAGAGGACGTTGTCCATGTCGAACAGGACAAGCTTGACAGCATCAATCACAGCAACACTCTAGAGCATGATCCGGAAAAGTGCGAAGCGGTTTTCCGAAAAGATCATGCTCAAACAAAGACCTAAAGCGCGATGACGATTCATCCAAATCTCATCGCGCTTTAGGCTAATCCAGCGCCGGCGGCTCGAACCAGTTCGTCAACGACAATCCGCCGTCGACGACGAAGGCTGCGCCGGTGACGTAGGCGGAGAGCTTGCTCGACAGCACCGTGAGCGCCATCGGCACGAGGTCGTTGGCCTCGCCGAGACGCCCGAGCGGAATGTGCTGCGCCAGCGCGGGATCCGCGACGAAGCCACCGGCTGCGATCGCGCCGGGCACCAGCGCGTTGACGCGGATATCATGACGGCCAAACGTCTTGGCCAGCTCCTTCACCAGCATGCCCAGCCCCGCCTTCGCGGTCGAATAATGCGGCAGGTTGCGCGGGGTGCCCGCATGCAGCGAGGTGAGAAACAAGAACGAGCCCGGCCGCTTCGCCGCGATCAGCCGTCTTGCGAGCTCGCGCGCCAGGTGAAAGCCGGCATCGAGATTGACGGCGTGCATTTCCTGCCATGTCCTGCGATCGACCGCGAGCGCGTGATCGGCCTCCCGCCGCGGCGGCGAGGCGCTGTGGACGAAATGCGTGACCTCGCCCAGCGCGGCATGTGCGGCCGTCAGCAGCTCATCGCAGGCCTCGAGCCTGGCGAGATCGCCGACCCAGGGCACGGCCAGATCGGGCCTCTCGCTCGCGCTGATCGCGGCGCGCACCCGCTCCGCGTTCACATCCGCGAACATGGTGCGGACGCCCTCGCCGACCAAGCCGAGCGCGATCGCGCGGCCAATGCCGTTGCCCGCGCCGGTGACGAGCGCGGTGTCGCTTGCGGGATCGAACGGCGCGGTGAACAGGCTCATGTTGCGCTCCGAGGCTGGGGAGCGCCAGGTTAGCCCACCGCCCGGACGGACGACAATTGCGCTCCGGCCCCATTGCCGAGCGGCGCACCGGACGCTAGCCTCCCGAAAAACGGAGGAGGTTCCAAGGATGCGCACCGGCTTTCTGATGACGGGCCTGTTGCTGCTGGCTGCGCCGGCTCAGGCAGGTGACGCGCCGCCGCGGGCGACCTATGTGACGATGGTCTTGCAGGCCTTCGCCGCCAAGGTGGAATGTCCGGGCACCGATCTCGTCTATCAGGACCTCGTGCAAAAGGCGCAGCAGATGCACCTGCCCGACGGCACCACCGAGAAGGTGCGCAAGGCGATCGCCTGGATGCACACCGGCGGCAAGATGGGCGAGAAACAGGACGATGATTTGATGGCCGAGGTCGCGGTCGCGACCCAGGCGACCGACATGGACCAGCGCCGTCTCGGCATGCCCGGCTGGTGCGAGGCGCAAAAGACCAACCTCGCCGGCCTGATCCGCAGCAAGGGCGGTTAGCGACATCTGGCGGCGTTAAGCACGCCGCCGGGAAACTCCGCTCCGGCCAATAAACGTCACATTCTTCGCCAGCATGCGGGCCTCTTCGAACAGGAGACCCCCATGCGGATTGCCCATTTCGTCTTTGCCGCTGCGCTCGCGGCGAGCACCGTGACGGCTGCCCCGGCCCTGGCAAAGAATACCGACGCCCAGAAAGGCGAGGAGAAGTCGACCTCGTCATCGTCCTGCAGTGCCTATCAGCAGGCGCCGGACGGAACGTGGGAGCAGCTTCCCTGCAAGGAAACCGGCGAACACGGGCAGCCGCAGACGCAACACCGCGCCCCTGCACAGGGAACGGAACGCTGGGAGCGCTGTGGTTCCCGCGGTCAGCTCTGGTGCGGACCGCGAATGATTTTCATGGCGGCCTCGATGTGACGCCACTCCCTGGCCTCATCGGCCTCGCCGCGGCCCTCGCAGGCCTGGGCCTGCTCCGCGACCTTCGCAATCGCAGCGAAACCGTGCTGTTCGAGCATCTGCCGGGCAACGGTATGGACCTGGATTTCGGACATCATGGGCGCTCTCCCGTTTGACCAAACCACGGGGGTTCGCTCGATCGCCCCGCGCATTTCCTAGAACGACCGAGTCCCGGGCCCCGTTCCGTCCATTCCAGCACACATGACAAAGGCGGCCCGCCACGCCCGGCGGACCGCCTTCTCACCCACCCCAAAACTGCGGGTCGTCGGCCGCGTCCCCTACGCGACCGCCACCTTCTTGCGCTCGAAGTCGTTCGGCACCTCGATATCGACCTCCAGGGTCGAGACCTCGTCGCCGCGCTCGAGCCGGACGATGACCTTGGTCGGGTCCAGCATCACGTGCTTGGACACGACGGCGAGAATTTCCTCACGCAGCACACCGAGCAGATCGGGCTGGCCGCGCATTCCGCGTTCATGGGCAAGCAGGATCTGCAGCCGTTCGCGCGCGACGGGTGCCGAGGCCTTCTTGCCGCGGAGAAGTCGAAGCAGACCCATGCTCATGCAGCCCTCCGTCGCAGCAGACGATCCATCAGACCTCTGCGCTCGGCGGGAACATGCATTGTCACGTTCTCGCCGCAGAGGCGCTTGGCCGCGTCCATATAGGCCCGCGCCGGCGCGCCATCCGCGTTCGACAGAGTCACCGGCGTGCCGACGTTGGAGGCCTTCAACACGTCCTGGCTCTCGGGAATGATGCCGAGCAAGGGCGTGGCCAGTATCTCGAGAATGTCGTCGATGGTCAGCATCTCGCCGCGCGCGGCGCGCGAGGGATCGTAGCGGGTGATGAGGATGTGCTTCTCGACGCGCTCGCCCTTCTCGGCCCGCACGGTCTTGGAATCGAGCATGCCGATGATGCGGTCGGAATCGCGCACCGAGGAGACTTCCGGATTGGTGACGATCACGGCCTCATCCGCAAAGCGCATCGCCATGGAGGCGCCGCGCTCGATGCCGGCCGGGCTGTCGCAGATCACCCAGTCGAAACGGCTGCGCAACTCGGCGATGACCTTGCCGACGCCCTCTTCCGTCAGCGCGTCCTTGTCTCGGGTTTGCGAGGCCGGCAGCAGCCAGAGGTTCTCCAGCCGCTTGTCGCGGATCAGGGCCTGCGGCAGCTTGGCGACGCCCTGCACCACGTTGATGAGGTCGAACACGACGCGGCGTTCGGCGCCCATCACGAGGTCGAGGTTGCGCAAGCCGACGTCGAAATCGACGACGACCACCTTGTCGCCGCGCTGCGCCAAGGCAGCTCCCAGCGCGGCGGTCGTCGTGGTCTTGCCGACCCCGCCCTTGCCTGATGTCACGACCAGTACCTTACTCATCTGAAATGTCTCCTTTGCTGGTCAGTTCAGTGCTGTAATTCGCATGGTATTCCCCTGCAGGAAGGCCTGCGCCGGCTTGCCGCGCAGGGCCTCGTCGATGTCGTCGGCGGTCTGATAAAACCCATCGATTGCAAGCAGTTCGGCTTCGATCTTCTGGCAATAGATGCGCGCGCTGGTGTGCCCGTTCACGCCCGCCATGGCGCGGCCGCGCAGCGCGCCGTAGACGTGGATCGAGCCGCCGGCGACGACCTCGGCGCCGGAGCCGACCGAGCCGAGAATGGTGACGTCGCCTTCCGGGAAGATCACGGTCTGGCCCGACCGCACGGGGTTTTCGAGCAGCAGCGACGTCGGCTTGGTCTCGGTCTTCACTTCGGCCTTCTTCGGCGCGCTCGGCTCGATCACGCAGCTGCGCCCGCCCGACAGCAGGGGCGGCATCATGGGTGTCAGCCGGCCCTCCTCCACGCCCTCGATGCCGAGCACGCGAATGTTGCGGTCGTGAAGGCTGGTGAGCAAATGGCCGATACCGGCCTGGCTGAGGTCGACCGAGGACAGATCGATCACCACGGGCCGCCCGGCGAAGAAGCCCGGCGACCGCGCGATGGTGGCGTCGATCTCATGCAGCCAGTCCTGGACAGGAACCGTCGGCGTGAACACGAAAGCCACATAGGAGCGCCCGCGCAGGCGCACCATTTGACGTTGGACTTTTGCTGCAGCCTCCATCGCGGCCGACTCGTTCCCTGTTATTGAATGGTTAACGATGCGGCGGATTTGGTTAACGGCTGGTTAATGTCTCCGTGGGGTTACGTGGGAGGGCCCCGCCTGCGTGTCCCGGACAAGCTGCAACGCACGAGCGTTGCAGCGCAGAGCCGGGACCCAGGGCAACACGGTATGCCGATCGATGGGCCCCGGCTCAGCAGCGCACCGTCGAAGAGACGCTGCGCTGCGTCCGGGGCACGAGAGTGCAAGACTTCGCTCAGCCCTTGCGCATCTTGCTGAGCAGATAGTTATCGTAAAAATTCTCCGCGATCTGCGTGTAGAACAACAGCTCCTTCATATACGCGTCGTGGCTGTCCTTGGTCCGCTTGAACAGGTCGCTCTTGGCGGCGAGCTCGTTCAGATGCTCCTGGGTCGCGTTGTAGCAGGCCTCCAGCACCGGTTGCGGGAACGCCTTCAGCTCCGCGCCGTTGGCGATCAAGCGCTTGAGCGCCGCCGGATTCACGCTGTCGTATTTTTCGAGCATCCAGGCGCCGGCCGCCGAGCCCGCCTGGTTGACGATCGCCTGATATTGCTTCGGCAGCGAAGCCCATTTCTCGTCATTGACGATCATGTGCAGCATGGCGCCGCCTTCCCACCAGCCAGGGAAGTAGTAGTACTTGGCGACCTTCTGGAAACCGAGCTTCTCATCGTCATAGGGACCGACGAACTCGGCAGCATCGATCGTGCCCTTCTCGAGGGCCGGATAGACGTCACCTCCCGCGATCTGCTGCGGAACGACGCCGAGCCTTGCCAGCACGTGGCCGCCCATGCCTGCGATGCGGAATTTGAGACCCTTGAGGTCGTCGACGGTCTTGATCTCCTTGCGGAACCAGCCGCCCATCTGGGTGCCGGAATTGCCGCAGAGGATGGCATGCGCCTTGAACGGCTTGAGCGCCTCGTTGGTGAGATCAGCGCCGCCGCCGAAATGCCACCAGGATTCCTGATGGCGATGGTTCATGCCGAACGGTGCACCGGTGGCATAGGCCAGCGCCGGCTCCTTGCCGATGTAGAAATAGAGCGGCGTCTGCGCCATCTCCACCGAGGCGGTGCTGACGGCATCGAGCGCCTGAAGACCGGGAACGATTTCGCCGGCCGCAAAGGTCTGGATCTGGAATTTGTTGTCGGTGGCCTCAGCGACGTATTTCGCAAAGGTCTGCGCCGTGCCGTAGATGGTGTCGAGCGACTTCGGAAAGCTCGAGGTCAGGCGCCATTTGATCTCGGGCGCGCTCTGCGCGATCGCAGGTGCGGCAACCAGTGTCGCGGCGCCGGCGACTGCGCCACCCCGAAGGAATGTACGGCGTTTCATAATGGGCAATCTCCCTAGAAGTAAGTTTCAAACACATGGCCTTGCGGCTACGGTCTTCGCGGACCGTTTGCCCGTTCCTAAAGCGGAGTTCAAGATGCGCGGAACGTCTGTAGCCCGGATGGAGCGCAAGCGTAATCCGGGACGGTGCCGCCGACGCACGCGCCCCTGGATTACGCTTTCGCTCCATCCAGGCTACAAAGCACTCACTTCAAAGCAATTTCGCGCTGACGAACAGCGCGCGCACGGCGTTGGTCGCCTGCACCGCCAGAATGGCGTTACCAGCGGCGCCTTCCAGAGCCGCGATGGCGTCCTCGTGCAGGGAGCGAAACTCCATCCACTCGACCGACTTGAAGTTGGTGAGGAATTGATAGGCCTGACCGACGGTCGCGATCGCCAACGTGTCACCGTTCAACTTGATCTTGAACGTCGTGCGCAGCGGAGTTTCGGAACTTGATGGATCACTCATGGGCTGCTTCTGGAGGAGGACGGCTTAACGAAGGGGAAACGGCAGCACCTCCGCCGTCGCAGGCGAATATCAGGAATCGGTGCTGGCGCGCTGCGAAGCGGTCGCCGCCCCGCGCAGGTTCGGCACCACGACCAGGCGGTTGAACTCGCCATTGTCGTAGGCCTTGAGGAAGCGATCATAGTCCTTGATCGAGACGCAGCCGTTGGAATCGCCGCGCGGCCCGAGCATGTAGTTGTGCGTGAGCAGGCCGACGCGGCCGAGCGCACTGGTGCCCTCGGTCGGCGTCATGCGCAGTGCCCGGACACCATGGAACAGCTTTTCGCGCGGCTTGAGGTCGTAGGTCGCCGGCGGGGTCGCGCCGACCATGCGCTGGTCGACATGCTCGGGGTCGTCCATCAGCGCGCCCATGCCGGAATGAGCTTCCAGCGCCACGCCGCTCGGCAAGTACACCGCCTTGGCCGAGATGTCATAGACCGCGGTCCGCGAATCGTAGCCGAGGGCGGCAAGATCCGGCGCCTTGGCGAACAGGCCGTCGCCGGGCGTCAGCGAGGCCAGCTTGATCTTGTCCGTGAATTTCTCGAAGAAGTTGCGGTTATCGACCCTGGGGCTGGTCTCCGCATAGGCTTGGCTGGAGGCGATCTGGGCGGAGAAGTCCGCCTGGACCGGACGCGAGCGCGGCATCGGAATGAGATCGGCGTGCTGTTGCGAGGGCCTCGCCTCCTCGACCGCGGACCGGTCGTCCTCGGTCAGGATCGAGCGCCAGTCGTCGCCCTGAAGCCTCTGGGCGAGCATCGCCTTGGCGTCCCGCAGCTTGAGCTGGACCGCATTCACGGCGGAGCGCTCCAGCGCCCGCAGGCCGAGCTCGCGGGCCGGCGGGCTGCCGGAGGCCGACGCGAACCGGTCCTCGAATGAAGGGGCACTCGCCGGCGGCAAGGCAGCCGAGACCAGCGGAGCCGAGCCGCCCATATCCGCGACCCACGCGGCAGCGCCAAGCGCGAGCGCGACCGCTGCCAGAGACAGCATGATCGTCTCGGCGCGCCCAACACGGCGGCGCGACAACAGCCTCTCGGCATGTGCTGCGTCGGAAACCATCAGATCCCCAAATCGACCCCCGGGGGTACCCAACCCCCACCCGGAGACTCTATACCAGCTACCACATTGGGAGCCAAAAGTTAGGCATAATCGCGGCCGGCAAGCCCCCTAAGGTATCCAATGACCGATCCTTTCGATCTCAACCGCTTTGTCCGGGCCCAGGACCCGGTCTATCGGGACGTCCAGGGCGAGCTGGCCCGGGGCCGGAAGCAGACTCACTGGATGTGGTTCATCTTCCCGCAGGTCGCAGGCCTCGGCTTCAGCGCCATGTCGCAGCGCTACGCCATCGGGTCCCGCGCAGAGGCCGAGGCCTATCTTGCCCACCCCGTCCTCGGGGTGCGCCTGATCGAATGCACGAGGCTCGTGCTCGCGGTCGAGGGCCGGACCATCAACGCGATCCTCGGCGCGCCGGACGACGCGAAATTCCGCTCGTCGATGACGCTGTTCAGCGCGGTGTCCGGCGAGCCCGTCTTCGACCAGGCGATTGCCCGATATTTCGCAGGCGAGCGCGACGGCGCCACGCTGGAGATCCTCTCGAAGCTCGACCGACCAGCGTAACGCCAGCGTCCGGACAAACGGACGCATACGGGCGGGGCATGGCGACCCGCAACGTAAACTTCGGATTAACACCAGCTGCCTATCCTTCGGGCAAAATAATTCTCCTCCCGCGCCAATTGCCGGACTGACCATGAAAATCGGTACGCTCCTGACTACCGCCATCGTCTCGCTGTCGACCGTGGGCGGCGGCCTCGCGGTTTACGTCGCCGTGACGAAGTACCAGACGATGGAGCGCATCTCCGAGGCGCAAGGCCGGCTCGCGATCGTCCGCGCCGTCAGCGACATCCCACGCTATCTCAATCCCGAACGCGGCTTTTCCACCAACATCCTCTACGGGCCTGCGACCATCGATCCCGCGCTGCTGGCCGAGCAGGACAAGCTGCGCAAAAAGACCGACGGCGCCCGCGACAAGATGAACGCGCTGCGCAAGGAGCTGCCCGGCCCGTTCGACGACGGCAGCACCATCGGCAGCAACATCGACGGCATCAATGCGAAGTTCACCGCGCTGCGCGAGGCGATCGACAAGGCGCTGGCAGGGCCGGCGGAGGCGCGCAAGGACGCCGCCAAGAAGATCGTCGCCGACAATGCCATGCTCAACGGCGGCGTGACCGCGCTGCTCAACGAGCAGGTCCGCCGCATGGCGATCCTGAACGGCGACGCGTACCGGCAGGCCAACTACGCCAACACCGCCATGACATTGCGCGACGTCGGCGGCTTCAACTCCAGCCTGCACAAGAATCTCGTCGGCGGCAAGAAACCGGCGACCGACACCGAGAAGGCCGACATCGGCCGCTCGCAGGGCCGCAACGATCAGCTCGTGATGGCGCTGCTGGAATTGCGTGGCAATCCGGCGACGCCGGCCAACGTCGCCGCGGCGCTGGAGAAGTTCAATTCGCTCTATGTCGAGGAGTTCGGCCGCGAGCTCAAGCTGGTGAAGGACGGTGCCGTCACCGGCAAGTACGAGCACGACATGGACACTTATTACGCCGCCACGCAGCGCGGCCTCGGCACCATCATCGAGGTCCGCGACGCTTTCTACGACAATGCCGAGCATATCCTCGCCGGGGCTTCCTCGGCCGCACGCACCAGCTTCACGATCGCACTCGCCGGCCTTCTCGGCGTGCTGATCGCGAGCGTCGGCCTCGTCGTGATGGTTCGTCGCCGCGTCTGCGCGCCGATCGTGACCCTGACGACGCGGATGTCACGGCTCGCCGATGGCGAGGTCGCGGAAGGAATTCCCGGTGCCGAGCGTTCCGACGAGATCGGGGCGATGGCCGCTGCGGTTCAGGTGTTCAAGGACAACATGATCCGGGCCGACCGGCTCGCCGCCGAGAAGCAGGCCGAGAACGACGGCAAGATGCGCCGCGCACAGGCGCTCGACGATCTCACCCGCGCCTTCGAGGCCAAGGTCACCGAGCTGGTCGGCGGCCTGTCCCGGGCCTCCGCGACCATGGAAAGCACCGCGCAGTCGATGACCTCGACGGCGGCGCAGACCAACAGCCAGGCCGCCGTGGTCGCCGCCGCCTCCGAACAGACCTCGACCAACGTGCAGACCGTCGCCAGCGCCACCGAGGAGCTGACCTCCTCGATCTCCGAGATCGGCCGTCAGGTCGCACAATCCACCGAGATCGCGGCCCGCGCCGTCGACAACGCCCGCCGCACCGGCGACACCGCCCGTGCCCTCGCCGAGGGCGCGCAGAAGATCGGCGACGTCGTCACGCTGATCCAGAGCATCGCCGAGCAGACCAACCTGCTCGCGCTGAACGCGACCATCGAGGCCGCCCGTGCCGGCGATGCCGGCCGCGGCTTTGCCGTGGTCGCCTCCGAAGTGAAGTCGCTGGCCGGCCAGACCGCCAAGGCCACCACCGAGATCTCCGAGCAAATCACGGCGATCCAGACCGCGAGCGACGAGACCGTGGCCGCGATCCGCAACGTCGCCGACGTCATCGCCGAGATCGACCAGATCGGCACAGCGATCGCCGCGGCGATCGAGGAGCAGGGCTCGGCCACCAAGGAGATCGCCCGGAGCGTCCAGGAGGCCGCCCGCGGCACCCAGGAAGTCAACAGCAACATCTCCGGCGTGCAGCGCGCCGCCGACGACACCGGAGCCGCCGCGAGAGAGGTGCTGGGCGCTGCCGAGCAGCTCTCGACGCAATCGCGCGATCTCGCCGGACAGTTCGACCGCTTCCTCGGCGAGGTCAGGGCTGCCTAGGAACGCGGATTCGTAGCTTCGTAGCCCGGATGGAGCGCAAGCGTAATCCGGGACGGTGCCGTTGACGTGCGATTTCCTGGATTTCGCGGAGCCTGTCATCGGGCGGCGCTTCGCGCCGACCCGTTGGCCCCATCCAGGCTACAGAACGTCGCGCAACGCGACGTCAATACGGCGGCGCCTTGCGCGCCCGCTGTGCTTTCGCCGCCTCGATCCACCACAGCAAATCGTCGGCAAAGCGCGGGAACGAGCGCTCCAGGGCCTTGCCGCCCTCGCCGATCGGCTCGCCGTCGGCCGACAATGTCTGCGCGATCGGACCGACACCGATGGTGCTCGACACCACCACCATGCCCATCTCCGACAGCGTGCCGTGCCAGGCCGTCGCGGCGCGCGCGCCGGACAGCCGGCCGGCCGAATAGCTCACGATCGCGGCCGGACGCCAGAACCACTCTTCGAGGAAATGGTCGGTGAGATTCTTCAGGCCGGGCTGGATGCCCCAATTGTACTCGCCGGTGACGAAGACGAAGCCGTCGGCGCCGCGGATCTGACCGGCCAGCTTCTCCAACGCCTCGGGCGCCGCACCCTTGGGATATTCCTTGTACATGCGGTCCAGCATCGGCAGGCCGATCGCCTTGGCGTCGATGAATTCGACCTCCTCGCCGCGGCCCCGCAGCCGATTGATGACGAAATTCGCAAGGCGGATGCCCATGCGGTCGGAACGGTAGGAACCGTAGAGGACGAGAATGCGATTGCTCATGGCCGAACGGTAGCACGAAACCGGCGTCAGGCCCTACTCGATTTGTCGCACTATCGTCCGCGACCGCGGGCCAGCGTTTGCGACGGCATCTCGCCGAACTGGTCGCGGTAGCTTCTGGAGAAATCGCTGAGATGCCAGAAGCCAAACGCCAGCGCGACCGCCTTGACGCTATCGGCCCCGGCAAGAAGCCGCCGGCGCACCAGCCACAGCCGGCGCAGACGCAAGTAGCGGTGCAGGCTCATGCCGCGATAGCGGCGGACGACGTCGTGCATGGTGCGAACGGACAGGCCGAGCCTGTGCGCGATCTCGTCGCTGTAAATCGGCTGCGACAGGTCGTCAGAGAGCAGCGCGTGGATATCCTGGAACATCCTGAAATTCCGTCCGTCGTTGGGGCCCAGGGTCCAGCGGGCCGAAACGACGCTTTCGAAGGCCTCGTCGACGGCTCCGAGCAGAGACTCCTTCATCGCCGCGCTCTTCAACAAGAGCTCCGGTGCCTCGACCGCGCCGGACGCCTCGGCCAGCACCTCGCGAACCACGCTGCGCAGCCGGTGCAAGCCGGCCGCGGAGATTTCAAAAATCTTGAAGCTCGAGAGCGTATGCGGCCAGCCACGATCCCTCACCTCCGGCCTGAAAACCACTGAGGCGATTTGCCTCTGCACCTCCTCAATGGTGGTGTAGGCCGCGCCGCCGCTGCCGATGACCACGACCGGTCGCGCACGTTGCGAGCCGTTGAAGCGAATGGGCACGTTAAGATCGTCCATCGTGAAGCCGATCGCCGTGCAATTCCCGACGAGCTGTGCGTCAACCAACCGCGGAAAGGCGTGCGTGAAATTCACGTCGCAGCCGGGTAACGACAGGATTGTCTGCTCAGCCGAAATCTTCCGTACGAAAGGCGTGAATTCGAAATTCAGCCCGCGTATGGCGTTTCGAAATTCGTCGACGTCTGAAAAGCGAAACGTCTCGAGTGCCGCCCTCGGCACATCATCAATGCTGTTCATGGCAATAAAGAAAGCGCAGCGTCGTGTTTGACGTGCGTCCGACCGCGTGCCGCTTCCCCCCTTCGATTTTTCCGTTGCACCGCAACGATCAAGCTTGTCCCGGTCAATTGAAGATGGGTTCAATTTAAAAGACAGGCCGGGACGTCATGTCCCGCCAAATTTCGATAGCATTTTCCTGAAATTTGGCGGTGCATTAATACCCCGGCATTTAATTCTCAAAATTAAAAATTAACGGATTCAAGGCGCAATAACGGACGTTGTACAGTCAAATCTTTTCAATTCAGGCTCCTGCCATGATGGCAAATTCGCCTGCTGATATTCTGGTCGAGTTGGAAGATGCAGTCGCAACGTGTCCGCTGGACCGCTGCACTCGCATCCTCTCCGGGATTTTGCAGCTGCTCACCAGCAGCCGCGACCGGCCTCAGGAACTGCTCGCCAATGTGGCCGACGGCGTTCTGCTGCGACTGACGGAGCGGGTTGAGGCGAGCGCGCTGATTGATCTCAGCATGACAATCGCGGAGCTCGAGGTGGCTCCGCCGAAGACCGTGCGACGCCTCGCCTCGCACCACGATCCGGAGGTGGCGTGCCCCGTCTTGCTCGGATCGCAGTCGCTGTCCGCGGCCGATCTCAAGTCGATCGCGGCCGCGACCGGCGAACGGCAGCAATGTGCGATCGCCGCCCGCGCGCCTATCGATCCGCTGGTGATCGAGACGCTGATCAAGGGCGGCGCCCGCAGCGTCTGTATTGCGCTGATCGGCAACACAGAGGCACGATTCTCCGATGCCGCTTACGTTGCGCTGGTTGAGAGGTGCCTGACGGACGATGAACTCACCAAGGCGCTGACGCTCAGGCCGGACACGCCCGAAGCAATCATGCGGGAATTGCTGTCGGCCTCGACAGCTCCGAAATCCGGCATGGGGAAGGCCACCGTCTCGCTTCAAGCCGCAACGGCCGCGCCAATCGCCCCCGAGCTGCCCTGCTCGGCCGCCTATGCACGCGCACGGCCGGAGATCGTCGCGCTCAACCGCGTCGGCAAGCTCAACGATTCCACGGTGAACCGCTTCGCCATCCGCGGCGAGACCGCCAACCTCGTTACGGCGCTATCGGTGCTTTCGGGGGCTCCCATCGAGATCGTCGAGCATGTCATGACCGACGACGATTGCGAGGGTCTGGTCATGGCCTGCCGTGCCTCGCGGCTGAACTGGCAGACCACGTTTGCCATCCTGAGCAACCGGTGCGGCACAAGGCTTTCCTTCGCCGATCGCGAACGCGCGCAGCACATTTTCGAGGCGCTGCTTCTGTCGACCAGCCAGTGGACGGTGCGTTGGGGGGAAATTGCCGCAAGCGCCAAGGAGAGCAGCCGGGGAAATCGCGGCGTAAGGATGGGGGTTAGCCGATGAAATTCAGCGGTCGCAAAGCCTTTCGCGTGAAAATGGATCACAGGCAGCCGATCAATCTCATGGGTTCGGACGGCACCTGGCGACGCAGCTGCGTCCTGCTGGACGTGTCGCAAAGCGGCGCCAAGGTCCAGGTCGAGGGCACGCTCGACGTGCTCCGGGCCAAGGAGTTCTTCATGCTGCTGTCGTCGACCGGCCTCGCCTACCGGCGCTGCGAACTGGTCTGGATCGACGGCACCACGGCTGGCATCCATTTCATTACCACTGGCGGCAAGAAGAAACCTGCAGACGCACCAGTGCCTGCGCAGAACCCGGTCCAGAGCAAGTAGATTCGAACATTCCACCCACCGTTTTGAGTCAGGCCGTGCAGCACGTTCGAACCAGATCCGGCCACGTCATTGGTGACGGGGGCATCCGAGAGGCAGGGACAGCTCGTCCCTTCCTGCATGTGCTGGCCGACACGTCCGACAAGCTCTCAGGCGTCTGCTCGATCCTCGAGGAAAAATTCACCGTTGCGGGCGAGCGGCTCGACGCCGATTCCAAGCTGTCGCAGACGCCGGCCGCCATCGTCATCCGCGCGGAGCTGCGCGACGTCGACAATATCGCCGCCATCAAGAAGCGGGCCGGCAAGCTGGCGAAGGCCAGGAAGCGCATCTTCCTGCTCGAGCACACCTCCCACGTCTGCATTTCGCAAGCCTACGCGCTCGGGGCGACGCTGGTCCTTCCCAGCACGGTCGGCCGGACCAGACTGCTGGCGGCACTGACCGATCCGGCCGACGGCGTGTCCGCGGCGTCAGGCGACACACTGCAACCGGACAGCGCCGTCGAGGCGGCGGCGACCGCTGTCGCATCGATGTTCACGGCTGTGACCCTGTGCCAGCCGCTTGACGTCAACGGCACTAAGGAAGCCGGTCGCCAGATCGCCGATCGCATCACCCAGCATGGCCTGACGGAGTGGCTCATGACGGTGCGGCGCCATCACGAAGGAACCTATCAGCATTGCCTGCTCGTGACCGGCATTACCATCGACTTCGGACTGAGCCTCGGCGTCGGCAGGGCCGACCTGGAACGTTTGTACTCGGCTGCCATGTTCCACGACATCGGCAAGGCACGGATTCCGCTCGCCATCCTCGACAAGCCGGGCCGCCTCGATGCCGCGGAACGCGCGCAGATCGAGACGCATCCGACCGCCGGCTACGAGTTTCTCAAGGACCATGACGGGATCTCGCGGGAGATACTCGATGCCGTTCGCCATCATCACGAGTACCTCGACGGAAGCGGCTATCCCGATGCGCTCTGCGGCGAGAGCATTGGCGACATCGTACGGATTCTAACCATCTCCGACATTTTCGCAGCGCTGATCGAGCATCGGCACTACAAGCCCACCATGCCGCGCGCGGAGGCCTACGACGTTCTGTGCGGGATGAATGGGAAGCTGGAAAAGGCGCTGGTCCACTCGTTCAAGCAGGTCGCGCTCACGCGGTGAGCGCGGCAGACCGGTCTCGAACGCGGCCTAATGCGTCGCACGATGGCTGGCGCGGCGCGGGATCGACCGGCAGGCCAGCCCCTCGGCCAGCAGCTTCATGTCCTCGTGCCGGCCGCTGCGAATCAGCCGGCCGAACTCTTCAGGGGTGAAAGGAAGACTTGGATCGTCATCGATCTTGTGCCGCAGTCGCGGACCGAAGAACCGCCGAAACAGGCTAGCCAGCCGCCGCATGTCAATTCCCTCGCGCCAGCAACAAACCTCTCAGTCCGCATATTGTTCCTCCCGCAACTTCGAGATTGCAAGAGGCCGCACGCGACACCGCACCAAAAATTTCCGCCAGAGAAAAATCTCCTCTTCGTCGTGCTAATCGGCAAAACCCACGTAGCGCACGAACTCGTCGTTGTGCTCGCGCTCCGAGCGAACCGCGTTCGCGGCAAAGCCGTCGTCGGGATAGCCCATCGCGACGCAGGTCATGATGACCTCGTCCTCCGGAATCCTGGCGACCTCGCGCACGATGTCGGAGCGCATGATGCCCTGCCCGTTGATGACCGAGCCGAGACCGCGGTCCCACGCCGCGAGCACGATGCCGTAGCAGAGCGCGCCGAGATCGAAATGGCAGACCGCGCCCGGATCGAGCACGCGGTCATAGGTCAGGACCAGCGAGACCGGCGCATCGAACTGGCGGAAGCCGCGCAGCACCCAGTCCTGCCGCATCGGCTTGTCGTCGCGCGCGATTCCCATCGCGCCGAACAACTTCTTGGCGATGTCGACCTGCCGCGTGCGATGCACGCCCTGATACTCGCCGTGGCTGACGATGTCGCGCTTGACCTTGGCGCCGCCGGCCATCTCCTCCATGTTGCGGCGGCGCACCTCTTCCAGCGGATGGCCTGTGAGCACGTGGACATGCCAGGGCTGGGTGTTCATCGACGACGGCGCGCGCTTGGCGTTCTCGATGATCGCCTCGATCACCGCGCGCGGCACCGGCTCGTTCCTGAAGCCGCGCACGCTGCGGCGCGACTGGACCAGCGTTTCGAATTCCACCTCTTGAACCTCCCTACCCGTTCATCCGCCTGCATCACGGCACGACGCCGTTGCCGATGCGGCGCGCAAAACCTATGCTAACGGCCAAGCAAGACCAAGAACCCTGTGAGGAAGCCCCATGGCCGCACCGCTCGATCCCGTCATCGCCCAGATCATTCCGCTCATGCCGATGCGCGATCCCGCGGTCATGACGCCACAGAGCGCCCGCGATTCCTTGCGCGCACTGGCTGCCTCGCGCGCCGCCATCCCGCCCCCGCCTGTCGGCAGCGTGCAGGATATCAAGGTGACAGGCGGCGCCGTCCCGCTTCCCGCGCGGGTCTACCGGGCCGGCACCACGCCGGCACCGACCGTGGTGTTCTTTCATGGCGGCGGCTGGGTTGCGGGCGACCTCGAAACCCACGACCGGCAGGCGCGCAACCTCGCGATCGAGACCGGCGCTGTCGTCGTCTCCGTCGACTATCGCCGCCCGCCCGAGACACGCTTTCCCGGTGCCTTCGAGGACGCCTTCAGCGCGGTACGTGACGTCCTCGACCGCGTCGCAGAATTTGGCGGCGATGCGAAGCGCCTCGGCGTCGCCGGCGACAGCGCCGGCGGCAATCTCGCGGCGACCACCGCGATCGCCTGCCGCGATGCCGGCATCGAGCTCGCCGCACAATTGCTGGTCTATCCCGTGACCGACGTGCTCGGCGCCTACGCCGATGCGCGCGAGAACGCGCGCTATCCCTCGCGCGCCGAAAATGCCGACGGCTACTTCCTCACGCGCGCGACGATGGAATGGTTCTGCGGCCACTATCTCGCCGATCCCGCTCACGCGAGCGACTGGCGCGTCTCGCCGCTGCGGGCCGCCTCACTGGCGGGCGTTGCGCCGGCGATCGTGACCACCGCCTGGTTCGATCCCTTGCGCGACGAAGGCGCCGCCTATGCGCGCGCGCTGGAGGCGGCCGGCGTCCGGGTCAAGCACCATGAGGGCCCCGGCCTGATCCACGGCTATTTCGGCATGGGCGACGCCTCGGACGTCGCGCGCGCCGAAGCGCAGCGCGCGCGGGCCGACTTCAAGACGTTGCTCGCACGGGGTGTATAGCCCCTAGCTGCGACGGGCCCGTTGCGCGTCGGTGTGCCCCCAGGTTTCGTCCCAATCCTGACCCGAGGCGTCGACCACGCGGCCACCGGCTTCAAAGAACTTGTTCGGCACCTGGAAGATCGCCAGGATCAAGGCCCCGTCCGGACACCAGGCCGCGTGCCGGCTGCCCGCCTCGCGCCAGATGAATTCGCCGGCCTTGCAGGCAATGCCCTTGGCCGGCCCCTCCTTGTCGACGAGCGCGCCTTCGATGACGTAGCTCTGCTCGATGCCGACATGCTCGTGATCGGGCAGCACCGAGCCCGGCGCAAAGCGCATCAGGGCGGTCATCAGACCGCTGCTCCGATCGAACAGCAGCGTCTTGGCCTCGCACCCTGGAAAGCGCGTCTTCTGCCAGTCCATGTTTTGCGGCTGAACCAAGTGAGAATGCCGATCGGCGGATTGTTCGCCCTTCGGGATCGCGGCGTCCATCACCATACTCCCTTCATCTCGACCGAACCGAGGCTAGCAGGATTGTCCGGCCGGGTCAGCGAGCGGTGCAACAAGACATTTGCCGATCGCGCGCGAAGAATCGGCAAGCGGACGGACCACAGGCGTCGATCTTGCTTGATTGCGCCATGATTCCCGGCTCCAATCCGCCCCGCCATTTCTGGTCTAGGGAGACACCTATGATGAAGCGGATTTTCCTCGCAGCGATCGTCGCCACCTTTGCAGCCGGCTCGGCCTTCGCGCAAGAAACCTGCGAGAGCAAGGCCGTCGGCAAGGACGGCAAGCCGCTCGCCGGCGCTGCCAAGACCTCGTTCCTGAAGAAGTGCAAGGCGGATGCCTGCGCACCCAAGGCCGTCAGCGCCGACGGCAAGCCGCTCGCCGGCGCCGCCAAGAACAGTTTTATGAAGAAGTGCGAAGTCAGCGCGTAAGGCGCAGTGCATTCGCGGCAGCGTTAGCGAACAATCGCTCCACGAACTCCGTCATGCCCGGGCTTGTCCCGGGCATCCACGTTCTTCATGACCCTTGAAAGTTCGTGGATGGCCGGGACAAGCCCGGCCATGACGATGCGGAGACACTTCACTCCCGCTTGAACCGATAGTCGAACGCAGCGCCCAGCGGCTTGATCCACCACTACGACCGCAACCCCGGCGCCTCCTGCCCGGTGCGCGCGACATATTCCGTGTAGCCGCCGCCGTACTGGTGGATGCCCTCCGGCGTCAGCTCCAGCACGCGGTTCGACAGGACGCTGAGAAAATGCCGGTCATGCGAGACGAACAGCATGGTGCCCTCGAAATCCGACAGCGCGGTAATCAGCATCTCCTTGGTGGCGAGGTCAAGATGGTTGGTCGGCTCGTCCAGCACCAGAAAGTTCGGTGGATCGAACAGCATCTTGGCCATGACGAGGCGCGCCTTCTCGCCGCCCGACAGCACCCGGCAACGCTTCTCGACATCGTCGCCGGAAAATCCGAAGCAGCCGGCGAGCGCGCGCAAGCTACCCTGCCCCGCGGTCGGAAACTGATCCTCCAGCGACTGGAACACGGTGCGCTCGCCGTCGAGCAGATCCATCGCGTGCTGGGCGAAATAGCCCATCTTGACGCTGCCCCCGAGCGCCACCGTGCCCTCGTCGGGTTCGCTCGCACCGGCAACCAGCTTGAGCAGCGTCGACTTGCCGGCGCCGTTGACGCCCATCACGCACCAGCGCTCGCGGCGGCGGATCATGAAGTCCAGCCCGTCATAGATGCGCTTTGAGCCGTACCCCTTGTGCACCTTCTTGAGCACCACGACGTCCTCGCCCGAACGCGGTGCCGGCAGAAAATCGAACGCGACGCTCTGGCGGCGGCGCGGCGGCTCGACCCGCTCGATCTTGTCGAGCTTCTTCACCCGGCTCTGCACCTGGGCTGCGTGAGAGGCGCGCGCCTTGAAGCGCTCGATGAACTTGATCTCCTTCGCCAGCATCGCCTGCTGGCGCTCGAACTGCGCCTGCTGCTGCTTCTCGTTCTGCGCCCGCTGCTGCTCGTAGAATTCGTAATTACCGGTGTAGGTGGTGAGCGAGCCGGAATCGATCTCGATCACCTTGGCGATCACGCGGTTGATGAACTCGCGGTCATGCGAGGTCATCAGCAGCGTGCCTTCGTAGTCGTGCAAAAATTTTTCCAGCCAGATCAGGCTTTCGAGATCGAGATGGTTGCTCGGCTCGTCGAGCAGCATGACGTCGGGACGCATCAAGAGAATGCGCGCCAGCGCCACGCGCATCTTCCAGCCGCCGGAGAGCTTTCCGACGTCGCCGTCCATCATCTCCTGGCTGAAGCCGAGGCCGGAGAGCGCTTCGCGCGCGCGACCATCGAGTGCATAGCCGTCCAGCTCCTCGAACCGGTGCTGCACCTCGCCATAGCGCGCGATGATCTCGTCCATCTGATCGGCCTTGTCAGGATCGGCCATATCCGCCTCGAGCTCGCGCAATTCGGCCGCGACCTCGCTGACGGGACCGGCGCCATCCATCACCTCGGCCACGGCGCTGCGGCCAGACATCTCGCCGACGTCCTGGTTGAAATAGCCGATGGTGATGCCGCGATCGGTCGAGACCTGCCCCTCGTCGGGCAGTTCCTCGCCGGCGATCATCCGGAACAATGTGGTCTTGCCGGCGCCGTTCGGGCCGACGAGACCGATCTTCTCGCCCTTGTTGAGGGCCGCGGAGGCTTCGATGAACAGGATCTGGTGGCCGGCTTGCTTGCTGACGTTGTCGAGGCGGATCATGAGGTCTTTTTGGGGGATTTTTGCGTTGCAGCGTCATAGGGCATGCGGGCCTCGAGGGGAAGCCCGGCGGGACAGTGATTCCACCCTCGCCGGGCGCCGATTCCGTCAGTTCACCAGGTCGAGGCGGGTACGGTGTGAAGCGACAAGCGGCTGCCCGACGGACCTCGGCAGATCGGCGCAATAAAAAGGCCCCGGTTGACGCCGGGGCCTGAGTTCACTGGGAAGATTCCAGATCAGTAGCGCGCCGCGACCGGAGCACCGAAACCGCCGAAGCGATAGTTCAGCCGAACTGTGACCATGTCCACGTCCTGGCTAACCCCGCTGCCGGTGAGGACGACCCCGCCGGGTGTGACCACACCTGCGTATCCAAAGTTGTCACGTCCCATCCAGAGATGGTCGTACTCGACACCGACCGACCAGTTCGGCGCAAAACCATATTCCCAGCCGACACCCAGGGCACCGCCCCAGCGCGTATGACTTGCCGAAGCCAGTCCGACCCCCGTGACGTTATTGAATATATCGAAGCGATTGTGGGTCACGGCGGCGCCGCCCTTCACGTAGAGCAGCGAAGCGTTCCATGCCCAACCGAGTTGCGCAGTGAACAGCCCAATGCCATCGATCTTGCCGGTCGTCGAGATCAACGGATCGATCAGGCTGACGCGCGTGTTCTTGATATCAGCCCAGTCGCCCTGCGCTTCCAAGCCGAGCACAAACTGATTGATTTGCCAGCGGTAGCCAATCTGTCCGCCAACCAGACCTCCGGAGCGATCGGCGCAGCCACCTGCCAGCGTCCCAGCGGGCGTTACGAAGTCGACGCAACCATGGCTTTGCCCCCAGCCTCCGTTGGCTCCGATGTAGAATCCGCTCCAGTTGTAGACCGCCACCACGGGTGCCGGCGGCGGCGCCTTGGCGGCCATGTCGGCCGCCTTGGCAGGAGCCGCCATAGTCAGTGCCGCCATGTTCAGTGCCGCGAAACCGACCGCAGCCATCAAAAGTTTTTTCATTGAATTGTCCCCTTGCTCAGCTCTCGTCTGTTCAAAAAAGCTCAGCCTCCTATGCAGGCTGGCGTGCATAAGCTCTGCGAACACATGAAAGCCTATGCGCGAAGGGATCATCGGCCCGTACCAAAATGGCAACACTCGAGCGTTATCACTATGCACGCTACCGTGCTTACTCGTCGCTCGATACTTGCGGGGGCGAGGTGCTGTCCCGCTCACCGGCAAGCCAGGCCTGAATGCATGCCGATGGAATGAGCCGCCGTGGAAGATGCGGATTGATCGTGCCGGCAAAGACGGACAGGCCTTCATCGAGCTTTGCGCGCGCGAACACCTTGGCGTCGTGCTCCGTCGTAAAAGTTCGCGTCTCGCGCGGACTCCGCTGTCTCGGCAGGATGCCTCGCCGCTGCACCTCAAAGGTGACATACCACGTTGGTGTCAAACGCCATCACCTGTTTCTTGATACGATGCCTCAGGAATCCCTCGCGCCCCGTCTCAGCATCGTGTCGCGCGTGCAGTGATGAGCCAGTTGATCCAAATCAATGGTCGGCGCGTTCATTGAGATTGCCCGAAGCCGGACATAACTCTCTTCGGGCTCACGGGGCAGCCGGCCTGCTGACCGCGGGAGCATCCGGGTCGCACCCGCGATACATGCCATGCAGTTGCTTGCCTTCGAGGAAAATGGTTCGGGACGTTAGACCTCCGCGACTGTCAAGCCGCCGCTGCACTGGCGCGGGGTACATCGAATACAGCATCAAAGTTGCGCCCCGATCCGTGAAGGTGCGTCCGTTCCTGCCGAAGTCCCACGCGGCATGAAAGGCCAATCTCGCTCTCGAGGTCACGCAAATATTGTCCGGAGCGATGGTTGCCAGCACAATCGTGCAGGCGGAGGCGCAAAGCCCGTCAATGACGACCGACTGACGCGAAGCACGCATTTTTTCGTACATTTTCACGTAGTAGGCGATCGATCCGCCGCGATCACCCGCAATGCGTACCGCGGAATGGCCCGGACCTGCGCCAGCCAGCAAAAGCATTCCTGCGAGGAAACCTGCTGCCGGAACTCTCATGTCGCTCGCTCGATGATGCGTGATGCCGATGGGTGGTGTGTTGTCCCAAGCTTGCGTGAGAAGAAGAGCTTGGGTCGTTTGGCTCGAGACAAGTTTCAGACAGGCAGATCGCCGCGGACATCGGTGCAGAGCGGATCGGCTTGCAGCGCCAAGGGCCGATCGGAAGATGACAGTCGCAATGAGATCTCGCGGCGCTTGCTCTGGAGCTGGCCGCCGAGCGGTAGCGGGACGGCGGCAGGCCTGCCGTCGTCCCCCGCGCTCGTCTCAATACCGATAGTACGGGTACTGGCCGGGGCACACCCAATTGCCGTAGGTGTCGTACGTGCAATTGCTGTACGCGCCGTAGGCGCCATAGGCCCCGGCTGCCGCGGCTCCTACCGCCGCCGCGCCTAGACCATAGGCCGCGCCCCTATATGCCCCGCGGTACACTCCACGAGCCACTGCCGCGCGCGCCACAGGACGGCCTTGTACCGGTCGATATCCGTAACCACGCCCAGCGACGCCATACCGGCCTCCTGCAACGCGGTATCCGCCGCCTCGTACATGCGCAACCCGCGCGCCGCCATGGACCGCTCCAGCGCGCATGCCGCCACCATGAAACCCACCGCCGCCACGGCGCGCGTATGCATCGTCGGGAACAAGGCTGATCGTGACGAAGACCAGAGCGGCCAGAGCAAAGAGAAGGAATCGAAGCATGACATTCCTCCATGACTTGCAAGGGGTGCCGTGCACTGGCGAGGCGATGCCGCTCGGGGATCGGCACCCGACGAGAGCCTTTGCTTCCACTCAAATGGACATTTGATTTGGATCAAATGTCTGCAACTTTGACTTCAGCTTTTTTGAAGTCTTCAGATCTGTCGTTCGCGGATCACAATTTTCCGCCGGACGTGCGCGCGTTCGTCACGCGGCCAATAGGGATTCTCCAGGCACATCGCTGCAAGTCCGATCGCCGCGGCCCGGCACTGATCCCACGATGTATAGGCGCACTCGAAATACGTGCTGCCACCCCACTCCCATTTCTGAAGGCAGACGGGGCGCCTGGGATCGAAAGTTTGAGCTGTAGCCGCGCCAACCATCAGGATCGCCGCACTGCCCAGCATCAGCCAACGGAGCATCCGCATCGCCACCTCCCTTGAATGTCAGCAAAGCTTCAGGTCGACCGCCGCTCTGCTGTCGATATATGTCACCCGGCCAGAATACCCTCAAGGCAGCCGCTGGAACGAAAGCGCCACCGCGCCCAAACCCATGCAAGCAGGATGCGATCGATGAGAATCAGAAGGTCGGCACTTCCCGTTGCGAAATCGTCGATCCGAGACGAAGGGCCGGGGCGAGCGGAATGGCATAGGTACTGCCTTATCACCTTGCCTGAGGAAGGCTCACGCGCCGGCCAACTGCTGGTGGTCAAGGTGGCGTCCGGTTCACACCTCACGGCTGACATCGGTGCGTCGGTCGGAATTTGTCGAGGTGGGCCATAATCAGACCTCAGGTTGTGAAAGCGCATCTGATGCAGACCCCTGCGGCCGCGAAGAAAGGACCCGCACTGGTTCAGTCTCAGTGGGGAACTGCCTCGATGACCTGGTAGTGCGAGCCTGCGCGAGCTGTGCCGCGCATCTCAAATCCGGCCGTTCGACATAGCGCGGAATACTCGTCGTAGCTCCGTTCAAGCGCCCCGAGCATGACGAGCATATTTAGGTCGCTGAATTTCGAGATCGGCCCCTCGTTCGGGGGCTCCACCACACGTTCAATGAGGAGTAATCTGGCTTCAGCCGTCATAGCGCGGCGGCAGGTCTTCAGGATAGAAATCGCTTCCTTATCGTCCCAATCGTGGATAATCGCCCGCATCACATAGGCGTCAGCCCCCTCCGGGATGGTTTCAAAGAAACTGCCTCCGACGATTTCGCATCTGTCGGCGACACCATGTTGGTTCAGAACTTCGGCCGCCTTGGCAACCACGTGAGGCTGATCGAACAGCGTTCCGCGCAGGCCCTTGTTTACGGCGAGAATTCCCGCCAGCAGTTGGCCTTCACCACCCCCGATATCCGCGACGTGACGAAAGCTGCTAAAATCGTAGGCGGCGATAATAGCTTCGATCGCGCCGCGAGAATTGGCCGTCATGGCTCGGTTGAAGATCGCGTTCTCATCTGGACGGGTGCTGCGATACTCCCATACGCTCTGACCATTGAGATGCCGAAAGGCACTCTCGCCGGTGCGGACGCTGTGTTCAAGATGGCCCCAGGCCTGCCAGGCATAAGGTCGGCCGACATATGCGGCCCAGCCGTCGAGTGGAGTCGGCGAGTCGGAACGAAGACACTCGCCCATCGGGGTGAGCGAGAACGTTTTGTTCTCGGCCTCATGGAAAACACCGACAGAAGCCAGCGCCCGCAAGAG
This sequence comes from Bradyrhizobium sp. SZCCT0231, assembly GCF_018130245.1. Lineage (GTDB taxonomy): Bacteria > Pseudomonadota > Alphaproteobacteria > Rhizobiales > Xanthobacteraceae > Bradyrhizobium > Bradyrhizobium japonicum_F. Next base: position 1,499,948 of record NZ_JAFCKP010000001.1, on the reverse strand, counting down.
CCGATAAAGTGTCCTCGGATGCGATCCGCTGAGCTGAGCAAGTTCGTTGCTGCTTAGGGGCCCGCGACTAAGGTGGTCGGCTATGCCAAGGCGGGCCGCCACGTGAATGGCCTGCGAAATCTGATAACCGTTAGTCAGCCGCGTAAGGTCCGACAAAGCATTGGTCGCCATGGTCTCACCTCCTGCTGCTGCCCCGCACAAAAGATGCATCGAGTACGAGACTTCCCGCAAACGGATGAAATCTCAGAAATTGCGGTGCGCACGATGTAACATAACGAAGATCCTTCAGATTCGAGGCCCGCTTAGGGTCACATGAGCTGACATTCAACGCAAACGCACGACAGTCCGTTCACGGCGGCAGAAATGCTCCTGCTACTGATCCGATGACCTCGGTGCTAGCTGCCGGTTGATAGGATCGGGCGAAAATGAAACGAGATGTCAGGGGTATCTCCGCTTCGGATCGACCATCCTGGCCGATGAGTATCAATCCGGCGCCGCCATTTGCGACATTCAGAATAATCGGCTCGCCGCTCCATGTCTTGATCGGGGCCATTGCTATGATGAGGAATTCGCCGACAGGCTGGTCGAAATATTGGATGCGCAATTGCGGACCGACTTCGGCCACAGCAAGTTCAAGGCCGAACTGCTGGGCGCGTGCGTAAACTCTAGCCAGACTCACGGTATCGGACGCGAACCCAAGCTGCGCAGGCGATAGATCGACAAGCTCCACATTTGTCTTCCGAGAGCTAACGATGAACGTCGGCCGAGCAAGGATTTCAGCGGCCTGACCACCGACATTGCAACCCTTGCTAACGAGCTCGTTGCGCAACGCAAGAGAGTCAGCGAAGGTACCTATTGTGATCGTCTTCCATGTCGCAACGTCGCGCCCGGACTTGATAGGCTGTTGCGACGCTGGGTCCGAGCGCGGCTTGAGCTTCAGGTGGTTCTGCAACACATGGCGGGCTGCGCATTGAGCGGACGCGGCGCTCGCAAAGGGAATGACGCAGACCGCCCAGAGTGCGCAAGCCAAAACGTAGGAGCAAACTCGCCTTGAATGGTCATTGCGTGCCGCGCACCGGGCTCGGCTTCTGAAAGTAAACATGGCAAATGGCTTTTCTAAAACGTTGGACAGAAAAGCCCGCCTCCGAGTCAATGGGAAGAACGGAGGGAAATGAGTCCAATGAACATTTCCGCGGCCGACTTTGAAATAAGTCCGGAGGCGGGGCCTGTGGCCAAAGTATTCCAACTTCCAAATGGCGGGCGGCAGTCCGTAAGCCTGATAGCCCGTCCGCCCCACCAGTCCTACCGGGAATGATGGCGCCGAAAAATAGCACCCGGAGCAAATCGGCTCAACGCCAAAGCCGCGCGGAGCCATTGTTCCGCGCCGCGATCCCGCGTCGGAGCCATCACGCTCCGAAAGCGGCAATACCTGCCGCGGCGGCCTGCGCATCCTGGGTTGACTGCATGCCCGAGACGCCGATCGCTCCGACCACCGTGCCGTCGCGCAGGATTGGAAGGCCGCCCTCCAGAGGCGTCAGGTTGGTCATGCCCAGCAATCGCCAATGAAGGCCGCCGTCCGCCAGGGCGGATTCGAACGCCCCGGTCGGCCGCCTGAAATCGACGGCCGTCTTCGCCTTCTGCTGCGCGACGAGCACGCTGCCATGCTGCGCCTGATCGAGACGGTACAGCAGGACGAGATGGCCGCCGCTGTCGGTAATGGCGATGACCATGGGCCAGCCATGACGTTGCGCTTCGGCACGCGCCGCATCGGCCACGAGCGTCGCCTCGTCGAGCGTGATCGGGGCGCCATAGAGAGGCGTCAGGGCCGCCAGAGCGACGTTTGCTGCGCAGGAAGCCGGTTTCGTCATAAGAAGCTCCAGGTGATTGGGAGCCCATTCACAACACATCACACCTATGATGATAATGACCGCCAATATGGATATATTATCTCACTTATCGGAAGAATAACATTGACCTCGCTTGCAGACTACGCGGTGTTTCTGGCTATCCTCGACGAGAGAAGCCTGACGTCCGCGGCAACGCGTCTTGGCAGATCGCTGCAATCGGTGAGCCGTTCGCTTGCGCGGCTCGAAGACGATCTTGGCGTAGAGCTCGTATCGCGCACGACGCGGCGCCTGCATCCAACACAGGCGGGCCTCGAATTTGCCGATCGGATCCGCCTTGCGCTCACAACCATCGATGCTGCGCGTGAAGACCTGCTCGCCAGCAACCGGCGCCTTGCCGGCACCATCCGCGTCGGTACGTCGAGCCTGTTCGGCCCCGAATATGTGACTCCCGTGCTGAGCCAATTCCTGACGCGGAATCCGGAGATCGACCTCGAACTCGTCCTGTCCGATGAGCGTGTCGATCTCGTCGCCGAGAAGCTCGATTTTGCGGTTCGCATCGGCAATCTGCCGGACTCGAACTTGCGGATTCGCCGTCTCGGTGGACTGAGCTGGGCCGTGTTCGCTGCGCCAGCCTATCTCGCGGCCCATGGTCGGCCCGAGCATCCAGAAGAACTATCCCGTCACGAATGCGTGTTGCGAGCCGGTGATGATGACAGATGGGTATTCAACGGCGACAGGCAGCGTATCGAAGTCCATGGTCGCTTTCGGTCGGAAAGTGCCGCGGCACGCAACGCGGCCGTCGCGTCCGGCTTTGGCATCGGGATCGCCCCGCTTTGGCAGGTCCGCAGGCTCATCGATCAGGGGATCGTCGAGCAGATCCTTGTCGGTCAAGAGCCGCCGCCCATCCCGCTCCAGATCGTCTGGCCCAAGCGAGGGGCTGGCGCGATGCCTCGGCGGGTTCGCGCCACCATCGAGTTCGTCGTGGCGCGGTTGTCCGCCCAGCGGATATGACGACCGTCTCTCGCGAGTTGACTCTTAAGCCCTTCGCATCAGCTTGAGCGAGGCTGCCAGCCGCAGGCTGCGCTTGCCGGCGAGCGCGATGCCTTCGAGCTCGCCGCTGTCTTCCGTGCAGGTCCCGGAGAAGCCGATGCCGACCTCGAGGCCGCCAAACACGGGGTTCTCCCCTTTCGCCGGCGTGTGCTCCTGGTTCAGCATCTCGCCCTTCCAGCGGCCGTCTGCCGAGGAATAGGCGCCGAGATAATAAAAGAACGCATCGCCTCCGAGGATGCGCCCGTCGATCAGCAGCATCACGCCGGACAGGCCGGCATCGACGCCGTCGAGCGCGCTCAGCTTCATCCCATAGAGCCCGTTGGCGATGCCGCCCGGTCCGACCGTCCCGTTCGGCGGCAACCCCTCGTCGTCGAGGCGGGTGAGATGGGCCCAGAACCTGGCGCCCGGCATGGTGTCCGCGCCGCCCTCGAGACGGATCTGGTTGCCGTAGAGCCGGCCGCGCGCCCCGATCGAGGCGACGTCGGCGCCCATCATCGGCTTGTAGCTGGGATCGAGGTTGTGCCGCTCGGTGATGACCTGGGCGATGATCTCGCCGTCGCGCTCGACATAGGTGCCGAGATGCGCGAAGCCCGAATTGCCGCCAAGCATCCTGCCGTCATGCAGGCACATGATGCTGCAGCCGAACGCATCGTTGACGCCGTATTCAACCTTGTAGAGCCCGTCCAGCAACGCCCTGAACCCGCAAAATCGAAAAACAATTGCCGGCTACCTAGCATCGTCACCGCACCGAGGCCACCGGCTTTTCCGCGCAGGACCGCTCACGGGACGTTCGCCGCCATGATGTCATCATACCCCTGTTTTGCCCGACGGGTCAAATTGATTTCGTAAAATCCGCAATCGAAGTGATTTCAGTGACTTGGCTACTGTGCATGGGGTCGTTTTTCGAGTTTATTGCTTGCCGTGCCGGGAGCGCCTTCATCAGCCGTCAGTGACGCTTGAAATACTGCACCTCGCGCTCGTGCTTCTCGGCGGCCGCACGGCTCCTGAAGGTCCCGAGGTTACGGCGCTTGCCGGTCTTCGGATTCACCTTGCGTGAATAGAGGCGGTATTGGCCCGATGCCAGTTTGCGGATCATGATCGCGCTCCGTTTTGCCGGGACGTCAACGGCGCATGCGCGAGCCAGGTTCCGTCAAATCGTGGCTCTGTTCGTGAAGCGCCGCGCAATCGCGATGGCGTTCAGAAGCACAGCGTGGTGACCAGCTTGCCCTGCTTGTCCTTGATCGCATAGGGGCAGCGAATGCGTTCCAGCGCCTTCTTGGCATCCTCATCGCCGAGCGCGGCGGCGCGCTCGTAATAGGCCTTTGCGGCGTCCTTGTCCTTCGGCCCGCCGCGGCCTTCCTGCGCGAAGGCGCCCATCCGCTCCAGCGCGCCGGGATGGTTCTGTGCCGCCGCCTTCTCGAACAGTGCGCGCGCCGCGACGTCATCCTTTGCGCCGCCATCGCCTTCAGACAGCATCAGGCCGAGCTGGTACTGCGCCTCCGCATTGGTCTCGGCAGCCTTGCCGAGCAGCGCGCGCGCCTGCGCGGGATCGGCCGGCGCCGCGCCACCCGCGCCGCCGAGCGCTGCGAGATTGCTGACGCCACGGGGGTTGCCGGCCTGCGCCGCCTTCTCGAACAGCTTTCGCGCTTGCGCCTCGTCCTTGGCGACGCCCGAGCCTGTGGCGTAGGTCACACCGAGATCGACCATCGCCGCACTCGATCCCTTGTCGGCAGCCTTGCGCCAGGCGGCGATCGCCTCCGCCGTCTGCCGGTTCGCTGCATATGCACGGCCGAGCGCGAACATCGCGCGCCGCGAGGATGGCGCGGCCTGTTTGCAGAACTTGATGGCGGTCGCGATGTCGGAGGACGCGATCTCCGCGACGCCCTTCACGTCGGCCGGCTTGTCGGGATCGCTGGGATCGGCGGCGACCCGGTCGCACAGGACGAGATCGGCCGATTGCGCCTGCGCCGTCAGGGGCACGGCGAGCGCGAAGAGCATGGCAAGGAGGTAAGTCCGCATGGTCGTCACGTTGCGTCTCCGCCTCGGCAAATTCAAGGCTCAAGTCCCGACTGGCGCAGGACGGGGGTGACCTCGGGCGATGCCAGATGGCGCAGCAGCCGATCCGCGGCGTCGGCATGTTTCGCGTTCGCCACGCGGCCGGCCGAGAACACGGCCGGTGTCTGCAACTCGTGCGGGATCGGACCGACCACCTCGATGCCGCCGACCTGCTTGAGCTCGCTGACCTGCTGCACGGCAAGGTCTGCCTCGCCGGTCACGAGCCGCTCCGCGGTAAATCCCTGCTCGACGATGGCGGCCTTGGCATTGATCTCGGCCGCGATGCCCATCCGCACGATCAGCTGGGCGAAGTACACGCCGCTCGCACCGAGCCGCGAATAGGCGACGGACCGCGCTGCGAGCAGCGTCCTGCGCAGCGCGGCTTCACTGCCGATGTCGGGATGCACCTGCCCTGCCCGCACGGCGATGCCGACGAAGGAGCGCGCCAGATCAGCTGCGCTCGCGGCAACCACGCGGCCTTCGCCGATCATCTCGTCGAGCCCCTCGCGGGTGAGGATGACGAGATCGGCGGCCTCGCCCTCGCGCAACCGCTTGAGCAGCGCCAGGGTCGGCGCGAAGTCGGCATCGACATGGATGCCGCAGGTCGCCTCGAAGGCGGAGGACAGGCTGCGCATCGCGCCCATCAGGCCGAGCGTCGAGAGCATGCGAACGTTTTCCATGAGCAGGTCCTGGCGCAATCAGGCGCGGTGCATCAGCTTGAGGGCGGCAATGGACAAGTTTCGCGGCGCCGCAGTCGGCAGGCACAGCAGCGGCCGTCATCCAAATGCAAAAATCCGCCGGAGCCTTCGCTCCGGCGGATTGAGCACCAACCCGGGCCAGCCCCCCAGCCCGGGCCGGGAGGATCTTAGGCCGCGGCCTTCTTGTCGGTCGGCACGGATGAGATCGTCTTCAGGATCTGCGAAGCGATCTGGTAGGGGTCGCCCTGCGAGTTCGGACGGCGGTCTTCCAGATAGCCCTTGTAGCCGTTGTTGACGAAGGAATGCGGAACGCGGATCGAGGCGCCGCGGTCGGCAACGCCATAGCTGAACTTGTTCCACGGCGCGGTCTCGTGCTTGCCGGTCAGACGCTTGTCGTTGTCCGGGCCGTAGACGGCGATGTGGTCCATCAGGTTCTTGTCGAAGGCGGCCATCAGCGCCTCGAAGTACTCCTTGCCGCCGACCGTGCGCATGTACTCGGTCGAGAAGTTGGCGTGCATGCCGGAGCCGTTCCAGTCGGTGTCGCCGAGCGGCTTGCAGTGGAATTCGATGTCGATGCCGTACTTCTCGGTCAGGCGCAGCATCAGGTAGCGGGCCATCCACATTTCGTCAGCGGCCTTCTTGGAGCCCTTGCCGAAGATCTGGAATTCCCACTGGCCCTTCGCGACTTCCGCGTTGATGCCTTCATGGTTGATGCCGGCAGCCAAGCAGAGGTCGAGATGCTCTTCGACGATCTTGCGGGCGACGTCGCCGACGTTCGAGAAGCCGACGCCGGTGTAGTACGGGCCCTGCGGCGCCGGATAGCCGGCGGTCGGGAAGCCGAGCGGACGGCCGTCCTTGTAGAAGAAGTATTCCTGCTCGAAGCCGAACCAGGCGCCGGCGTCGTCGAGGATGGTGGCGCGCTTGTTGGACGGATGCGGGGTCTTGCCATCGGGCATCATGACTTCGCACATCACGAGCACGCCGTTGGTGCGCGCACCGTCCGGAAACACCGCGACCGGCTTCAGCACGCAATCGGAGCTGTGGCCTTCGGCCTGCTGGGTGGAGGAGCCATCGAAGCCCCAGAGCGGAAGCTGCTCGAGCGTCGGGAACGACGCGAATTCCTTGATCTGAGTTTTGCCGCGCAAATTCGGAGTCGGCGTGTATCCGTCGAGCCAGATGTACTCGAGCTTGTACTTGGTCATTGAGCCTCTCTGTAGATGATGCGAAAGGTTGGGGGCCCGGGAGGCCCCCGCACGTTTTGTACCCGGCCATCATCGGCCGGCGCTTCCCAAGCATTTAACGTGCCAAAAGGCCGCAGTACGGGCGGTTTTCCACCGCGGCCGGCTCGTCCTCGCCGCGGACGAGCCACCCACGTCACCGTGCGTCATAGCCGCGCACCTCCACGTAAAGCTGCACTGCAAAAATCCCGCGGAAAACGCCCGAATCTGAAGCAGCGGACACCGCCCCGGAGGTTGCCGACTAAACGCGCATCAACGTCCGGCAATTTTCGCAAACTCTCCCACCCCTCCCCGGCAACCTTCGGAATGGCTCAAGCGTTGGTCAGCGGCAGCGTGCCTTGGAGGATGCAGAAGGCTATCTGCCCACAAATTGGGCGGAAACTGATTTCCTTTTCAGCACTTTCCAATCCGGGAAGCGCGGCCGATATGGGGATTCCAGTAACCACAATCGAACGAGTCGGGCGCACCATGGAGGCCAAGGCGCTTCGACCAAGGAGAAATCGCAATGATGAACAATGGTCTGAGTCACGGATCTGCGAAGATCTACCAATTCCCCGTCGGCGGCCGTGCGGCTCTCGGGGGACGCCGTTATGGCGAGACCCGCCTTCCCGCCGATCACGCCTCGCTGCCCTCGAACGTCTCGATCTGCAGCGACAGCTGGTATCATCAGGATGCGGTCGACGAAGCCAAGCCCAAATGGGAACGCTGATGACAGTTGCTGGTTTGATAGCGCCGGGCTCTCGCAAGTGGCCGGCAGCAGTTTGAAAAGGGTCGAAACAACGGTGTTTCGGCCCTTTTTGATTCCTGGTGAACTTCCGGCTAGAGCCCGGGCTTCTCGATCACCGCGCAGGCCGTGACCGGCCGCTTCAGGTGCTTGACCGTGGTCGCTCCAGTCTTGCCGATGACGAGCGTGATCCCCGCCCCCGAATAGCGTGCGCCCGAGACCGACAGCCGCTTGGCGAGTGTGACGGGCTCGCCGTCGATCTGGAGGAAAGCGCGCTTGTCGTAGTCATAAAATCCCACGATGAACTGGGTACCATCGGCGCAGCGGTAGGTCTTGAACGTCTGCGCATCCGCCTGCCGCGCGTAGCCAATTCCGCCCGCCAGCATGGCGACCGCCAAAACAATGGCCTTGTGTCGGCTCATGATCGCCCCCTGTAATGGCCTGAAGGATGCCGCAGCGCATCCAGTGGAACCATAACCCAAGCCGATCCCATGCAAGACTCTTCCCTAAAAGACTCCCATGTTCGCCATCTCGCCCTGCAAGGCGCCAGCAATTTTCGCGATCTCGGCGGCTATCCGACCACCGATGGCCGCACCACGCGCTGGCGGCACATCTTCCGCTCCAATCATCTCGGCCAGCTCACCGCGGCCGATGTCGAGATCGTCCGCGCGCTGGGCGTCAGAAGCGCGTTCGATTTCCGTGGGCTGGAGGAGCGCGCGGCCGGCGTCTGCGTCGTGAACGAGATCACGGTGCACTCGCTGCCGATCGAGCCAACCGTCGTCGCCGCGCTGCGCGCCGAACTCGCCCGGGGCACGCTGACCGCGCCGGTGGCGCTGGAGCTCATGCGCGAGTCCTATCGCAACTATGTTCGCCACAACACGCATAGCTTTCGCGCGCTGTTCGGCCATCTGCTCGAAGACCGCGCGCCGCTCGTGATCCACTGCACCGCCGGCAAGGACCGCACCGGCTTTGCCAGCGCGCTGATCCTGCATGCGCTGGGCGTGCCCGACGATGTCATTGCCGAGGACTACCTCTTGACCAACCGGCACTACAAGCGCGACGCGTCAAACGCCTCCGATCTTCCGGCCGATGTTCTCGACGCGATCGGCAGCGTCGAGACCTCGTACCTCGCGGCCGCGTTCGAAGCGGTCGGCAGCGAATATGGCGATCTCGAAACCTATCTGCGCGATGGGCTCAAGCTCGGCACGGCCGAGCGGACCGCGTTGAAGGCGCGCTATCTGCAATCATAGGCCACCGCGCCGGGAGAACGATGATGCAAGACAAGGTCCTGATCGTGACCGGCGCATTCGGCGCGCTTGGCAAGGTGGTTGCGGAGACCGCACAGGCGCGCGGCGCGCGCGTTGCCGGCATCGATCACGCGCCTTCGCGGAGCTCGGCAAGGCCTGAGAGCATCGAGATCGGCGGCGTCGACCTGTCCGACGCGGCGCAGGCGAAGACGGCCGTTGAGACGGCGGCCAAGCACTTCGGCCGGCTCGACGCGCTGATCAACATCGCCGGCGGCTTCGCATTCGAGACCATTGGCGACGGCGACATCAAGACCTGGCAGCGCATGCATGCGCTGAATGTCCTCACCGCGCTCAACACCTCGCGCGCGGCGCTGCCGCACCTCGTCGCATCCAAGGCTGGCCGCATCATCAATATCGGCGCGATGGGCGCGCTCCAGGCCGGCAGCGGCATGGGCCCCTATGCCGCCTCGAAAGCCGGCGTGCATCGCCTGACCGAAGCGCTCGCCAGCGAGTGGAAGGGTAAGGTCACGGTCAACGCCGTGCTGCCCTCGATCATCGACACCCAGGCCAACCGCGCCGACATGCCGAAAGCGGACTTTTCCAAATGGGTGACGCCACAGGAGCTCGCAGAGGTGATCCTGTTCCTCGCCAGCGATGCCGCCAGCGGCGTCACCGGCGCGCTGATCCCGGTAGGTGGACGAGTATGATTACGCATTGATCGATGGTCCGAACATCGGCTTGATTCAATCGGAGCCGAGAAGGCACTAGACTAGCCGCGACTGATTCTCCGATCGGAACTCCCTTGGAAACCGCGCTTTACCTGCCCGTCAAACGCTTCCTCGAAGAGCTCGGCTTCACGGTCAAGGGCGAGATCGGCGGCTGCGATCTCGTCGGCCTCAGCGCCGGCGATCCGCCGGTCGTGGTGATCGGCGAGCTCAAGCTCGCCTTCAATCTCGAGCTGATCCTGCAGGCGGTCGATCGCGCACCGGCCGGCGACGAGGTCTGGATCGCGGCGAAGATGTCGGCGCGCGGCAAGGGACGCGAGAGCGATGCGCGCTATCGCAATCTCTGCCGCCGCCTCGGCTTCGGCATGCTCGGGGTGACCGATCGCGGCCAGGTCGAGGTTCTGGTGAAGCCGCCAACCACGGCGCCCCGCCGCGAGCCGAAGGTGCGCTCGCGCCTCGTCGCCGAGCATCAGCGGCGCCAGGGCGATCCGGTGCTTGGCGGCAGTACCCGCGCACCGATCATGACGGCCTATCGGCAGCAGGCGCTGGCCTGCGCATCAGAGCTCGCGACAGGTCCGCGGCCCGTACGCGAGCTGCGTGTGCGCTGTCCCGATGCCGGCAAGATCTTGCTTAACAATGTGTATGGCTGGTTCGAGCGCGCCGAGCGGGGAATCTACCGGCTCACCGAAGCCGGACACGCTGCCCTGAAACGCTGGCCTCAGCAGCGGGCGGTGGTCGGCGCCGGTGCTGCGTCACCGCCATGACACCCGACCGGTGCATAGCTGAGCTGCCACACCAATTACATATTGCAATGCAACATTCGCGGCACTAGGTATCCCGGCATCAAAACGAGGCCGTTATGAGCGCAGACTGGAATACCAAATATGGCACGCGGCGCGTGCGCCACGATCCGCCCACCCTGGACGAGGCGATCTTCGCCGCTGTCGGCATCACCGACGATCAGGCGCAGCAGGCCGAGATCGCCGCAGCCCTGATGGGAATGCCGCTCGAGATCGTGCAGGCCGAGGTGAAGAAGCAGGCCCGCAGCAACAGCCGCATCACGGCCACGCGGGTGATCGCCGGCGAACAAGGCGCGCAGCGCTCCGTCGTGGTCGAACGCCGCATCGTCCGCCGTTTCGGCAACGACAAACGCACCGGCACCTGAGCGTTCATTTCGCCACCCAGAATACGAAAGCGGACCGGTTTTGCCGGTCCGCTTTTTGATTCCCGTGCGCGATTTGGGCTACGCGGCGCGATTGCCGTACATGCTTGAGATCAGCTTCCAGCAAGTGCTGTTGAAGCTGAGAAGAGCGCGCCCGGCCGTGAAGGGCGAGGCCGCGAGATCGGCGAGCTCGGCCTCAGGCGTCTTGGCGAGGTCGATCGTCCCGGTCGATTCGCCGTGGCGGAAAGCCAGATGCGCCCCGAACTTCCGGGCGAGCGCCCGCATCGCGTGATTCTCGGCACCCGTCGTGATGCGCAGCTGCTTGTAGCCTTTCCAGCGCGCCTCCGCGATCAGGCGGCGGAACAGCACTGTGCCGACACCCTGGCGGCGCGCGGACGCTTCCACACTGAAGGCGACTTCAGGCAAGGAATCGCCTTCCGGCGGATGCAGTTCGGCCGCACCGCGGACCATGCCATCGACGATATAGGCAACGATCACGGTGCCGTCCTCGGCGCAGCGGGCGGCGTAGCGCTCGATGAAGCTGTCGTCGAGAAAGCCGTTGAAACGGTCGTGCCGGCTTGCGGCATCGAGCCTCAGCAGGTGATCGCGCAGAAGCGGCAATTCTTCCTGCTGGATCAGGGTCCGCACATAGCCCGGGGCAGTGCGGACGGTCTCTTCAAGTACCACGTCAGAACTCCTCTTGGTGTCCCTCGAGGAGGCGTTCGAATCCCTAGGACCCCTATATTGTGCATCGCACCATGATTTTCAAGACGGAGACCTGCCCAAGTTAGAGGCAGCGGAAGCGACCAATTGGTTAATAAAATCAATATCTCGTGGTCTTACAGGACCAGCTGCGTCTGGGTCACCACGGCGACCAGCTTGCCATCCTCGGTTTCCAGCCGGGTGGTCCAGATCTGGGTCCGCCGGCCACGATGGACCGGAGTGGCCGTGGCGATGACAGTGGTCCCCTCCTTGGCGCCGCCGATGAAGTTGGTCTTGCTCTCCAGCGTGGTCGTGCCCTTGGCGTCCTCGGGCAAGTTGATCACGGTCGCCGCTGCGCCGACGGAATCGGCCAGCGCCATCACCGCCCCGCCATGGATGGTGTGGTGAAGCGTGCAGAGATCGGGCCGGACCGTCATCCGCGCCACCACGCGATCCTTCCCGGCTTCGACGAACTCGACGCCTTTGAGCTCGGCGAACGGCATCTTCATCGCTTTAAGTTTCTCGAGCGGCGTCATCAAAAGCCCTCCCAATTCATTGTTGTCTCAACGTGAATGGCTTCGCACGGCAAAGCAATGACGTCCGAGGTAATGGCCACCGTGACATTGTCCGCTGCATGAGCGCATATGGTCTCGCCATGCGCCACTTCCCGCCCCGCCGCATCGTCTGCCTGACCGAGGAAACGGTCGAGACGCTCTATCTGCTCGGCGAGCAGGACCGCATCGTCGGCGTGTCCGGCTACGCCGTCCGCCCGCCGCAGGTGCGGCGCGAAAAGCCGCGGGTGTCAGCCTTCGTCTCAGCGGACATCCCGAAGATTCTGGCATTGGAACCGGACCTCGTACTGGCCTTCTCTGATCTCCAAGCCGGCATCGTCGCCGACCTCGTCCGCGCCGGCATCGATGTCCATGTATTCAACCAGCGCGACGTCGCCGGGATCCTGGCGATGATCCGCACGCTGGGTGCACTGGTTGACGCCGCCGGGCGCGCGGAAGACCTTGCGCAAAGTTTCGAGCGGCGCCTCGCGGCGATCGCAGCGACGCCCCGCCCCTCGCCCCGACCAAAAGTCTATTTCGAGGAGTGGGACGATCCATTGATCTCCGGCATCGGCTGGGTTTCCGAATTGATCGAGATAGCCGGCGGTGCGGATGCGTTTGCCGAGCTGCGACATCGGCAGGCGGCGAAGGAGCGCATCGTCTCGGCGGAGGCAGTGCGCGAGGCCGCGCCCGATGTGATCCTTGCCTCCTGGTGCGGCAAGAAAGTCGTGCCTGCCCGCATCCGCCAGCGCGATGGCTGGAGCAATATCCCCGCCGTGCGCGACGACCGCATCGTCGAGATCAAGTCGCCGATCATTCTCCAGCCCGGGCCGGCGGCGCTGACGGATGGGCTCGATGCGATCGTTGCGGCGTTGTGGGGTTGAGCGCGAATGAGCTGACCGCAGCTCTCGTGTCCCGGACGCGCTGCGACGCCATAGCGCGTCGAAGACGCGCGTAGACGCGCTGATGGCGTTGCTGCGCAGAGCCGGGACCCATCTCTCGACGGATTTCGGTGCCGCGTGGACCCCGGCTCTGCAGCGCACCGCTGAGAAGCGCTGCGCTGCGTCCGGGGCACGCGATTTTGCTCACGTTACCGCATTCACGACCTGATATTCCGGCCGCCGCCACACTTCGCCTGAAATCACCTCCTCTATGATCCCGGCCGCCTTCATCACCTCGCCCTCGCCGATATACAGCGGCGTAATCCCGAACCGCATGATGTCGGGCGCGCGGAAATCGCCGATGACGCCGCGCGCGATCAGGGCCTGCATGGCGGCGTAGCCGCCGTCGAAGGCGAAGGAGACTTGCGATCCACGCTGCTCTTGCGCGCGCGGCGTCACCAGCTTCAAGGACGGGCAACGGCGTTCGACCTCCGCAATCAGGAGATCGCCGAGCGCCAGCGAGCGCGCACGAACCTCCTTGATATCGACGCTGTCCCAGATGTCGAGCGAGGCCTCCAGCGCCGCCATGGCCAGCACCGGCGGGGTGCCGACGCGCATGCGCTCGACGCCGCCGGCCGCCGCATAGGCGAGCTCGAACGCAAACGGCTTTGCGTGGCCCATCCAGCCGGACAGGGCGGCACGCACGCTGTCGGCGTGGCGCGGGGCAACATAGAGGAAGGCCGGCGCGCCCGGGCCCGCGTTGAGATATTTGTAGGTGCAGCCGGCGGCGAAATCGGCGCCGCAGCCGGAGAGATCAACCGGCAGCGCACCGGCGGAATGGGCGAGATCCCAGACCGTGACGATGCCGAGCGCATGCGCTTTCGCCGTCAGTCCCGCCATGTCGTGGCGGCGGCCGGTGCGGTAATCCACCTCGGTGATGTAGAGCACCGCAATCTCCTCGGATAACGCGGCCTCGATCTCCTCCGGCGCCACCAGGCGCAATTGATGGCCGCGCCCGAGCGTCGCAATCAGGCCTTCGGCCATGTAGAGGTCGGTCGGGAAGTTGCCGGTGTCCGACAGCACGATCTTGCGGGACGGGGTCATGTCGAGCGCGGCGGCGAGTGCCTGATAGACCTTCAGGGACAGCGTGTCTCCGACCATCACCGAGCCGGCTGCAGCACCGATCAACCGCGCGATGCGATCGCCGACATGGCGCGGCTGGACATACCAGCCTGCGGTGTTCCAGGCGCGGATCAGCTCGTTGCCCCACTCGTCGGTGATCACGCGATTGACGCGCTCGGCAACGCCCAGCGGCAGCGCACCAAGCGAGTTGCCATCGAGATAGATCACGCCGTCAGGCACATGGAACAGCGCCTTGGTGTCGTCATAGACGCGAAGCCTGGTCATGGACATCCCTACAGAATCGTACGCACGCGCCAGAGTTCGGGAAACAGCTCGACCTCCAGCATGCGCTTGAGATAGCTGACGCCGCCGGTGCCGCCGGTGCCGCGCTTGAAGCCGATGACGCGCTCGACCGTCGTCACGTGGTTGAAGCGCCAGCGGCGGAAATAGTCCTCGAAATCGACCAGCTTCTCGGCCAGTTCGTAGAGCATCCAGTGCGTCTCCGGCGCCTCGTAGACGATACGCCAGGCCTGCAGCACGCCTTCATTGAAGCTATGGGTTTCGCGAACATCGCGCGCCAGCACCGCCGCAGGCATCTTGAGCCCGTTGCGGTCGGCGAGCCGCAGCACCTCGTCATAGAGGCTTGGCGTCGCGAGCTCGGCCTCGAGCAGCTTCGTCGTCTCCGCATCGTGCGCATGCGGCTTCAGCATGGCGTGGTTGCGGTTGCCGAGCAGAAATTCGATCAGCCGGTATTGGCGCGACTGGAAGCCCGAGGATTGCCCGAGCTGCGAGCGGAAACGGGTATATTCGCTGGGGGTCATGGTCCGCAGCACGTCCCAGGCGTTGTTGAGCTGCTCGAAGATGCGCGACATCCGCGCCAGCATCTTCATCGCGGACTGCACCTGATCCCGTGAGATCGCACGGCGCGCGGCGCTGAGCTCGTGGATAGCGAGCCGCATCCACAGCTCGGTGGTTTGATGCTGGATGATGAACAGCATCTCGTCATGCGCTTCCGACAGCGGATGCTGCGCGCCAAGAATCGCATCCAGCGCAAGGTAGTCGCCATAGGACATGCGCCGGGCGAAATCGGTCTCGGCGCCTTCGCTTGCAGGATCGTAATCGCGGGACGTCATGACGGATCCTTTCGATCGATCTTCCCCGGCTTTGCTCAGTCGAGGCCGATCAGGCGGGCGGTGATCGGCGAGGACGGGTCCTTCAGCCCGTCGATCACGGTAAAATGGTTGAGACCGGGATCGATGACGAGGTGCGTCGGCACGTCGAAGCCGGTCCAGATATTGGCCATCAGATCGGACTGGCGGATGAATTCGGGCCGCTCGCTGCCGCCGACCCAGGCGGTCACAGGCGAATGCCCGCGCGGCAAGTGCAGCGCCGCGCTTTCCAGCATCGCCTCCTCCATCGTCATGCGCAGCGTCTCGTTCATCCTGGTCTTCAGGAGTGGACGCAGATCGTGCAGGCCGCTGATCGAGAGCGTGCCGGCGATGCGGTTGTAGACGGCGGACTCGAGCCGGCTGTCGTCGCACAGCATGCGCGTGACGAGATGGCCGCCGGCGGAATGGCCAGCGAGCCGGATCGGCCCCGAGACGAGCGCAGCCGCTTTGGTGACAGCGGCGGCGATTTCTGCGGTGATATCGGAGACGCGTGCGGCCGGCGTCAGCGTGTAGCTCGGCAGCGCCACCGTCCAGCCATGATGGCGCGCGCCTTCGGCGAGATCGGTCCAGGTCGATTTGTCGAAGCGCATCCAGTAGCCGCCATGGACGAACACGACGAGGCCCTTGCTGTCGCCGCCGGGCAGGATCAGGTCGAGCTTCTGGCGCTCGCCGGCGCCATAGGCGATGTCGGGGCGAAGCTCCGTCAGCCCGGCGCGGTAGGCCGCCGCTCGCTCCGCCCACAGCGCCGGCATCTTGTCCGAGCCCGGGATATGGGCCGAATTGGCATAAGCGTCATCCCAATCGCGCATCGTTGCTCCCGAGGACTCGTCCAGCGAACCGGACACCAGTCTGCCACCGGCACGGCCGGCATCCTAGTCTTTCTTTTAAGCTTAAAGCATTTGGAGAGCCGGTGGATTGGGCAGCGACCGCTACGAGCCGAGGTGTCTTAGGGTGGGCAAAGCGAAGCGTGCCCACCACTTCATTCGGGTGAGGAACGACGGTGGGCACGGCGCAAGAGCGCCTTTGCCCACCCTACGATATCTCGATCGCTACGCCTTCTCGACCCCGCACCATTCCGCGATGAACAGCGCCATCGCCTTGGTCGTCTTCTTCAGTGACTCCAGGTCGACGAACTCGTTGAAGCCATGCATCTCGCCTCCGCTGGCACCAAAGCACAGGCTCGGAATGCCGTGGTTGAGGCCGTAGAAGCGCGTATCGGTCAGCGCGGTGAAGACGAGATCCTCTGGCATGCCGCCATAGACCTTGTTGAAGGCCTTGCCGAACGCAGCCTCAGGCTCCGCCGCATCGGTCAGTTCATAGCCTTCCGACAGGAAGCCGGACCATTCGACCTGTGGCGGATTGTTGGCGAGGAAACGGTGGTTGCGCGAAGCGGCGGCGACGCAAGCCATGATCTCCTTCTGGTGATCGGCGATCGACCAGCCCGGCAACACCGCAATCCGGCAGTCGACGTCGCACCAGGCCGGCACGCTCGAGGCCCAGTCGCCGCCCTTGATGACGCCGGCGTTGAAGTTGACGGGATGGTCGAGCGTCTTGAAGTGACGGTCGGCCTTGGCCCGCTCGTTCCATTCGATCTCGAGCTTTTGCAGCGCCTGGATCAAATGATACGCCGCCATGATCGCGTTCGCGCCGGAGCCTGCAAAGGCAACATGGGTCGGGTGCCCCTTTACGCGCAGACGAAACCAGATCACGCCGACCTGTGAGCGCACCATTTTGCCGCCGGTCGGCTCGGGAATGAAGCAGGCATCGGCACGGTAGCCGCGCTGAAGCGTCGAGAGTGCGCCGACGCCGGTGCTCTCCTCCTCGATCACCGATTGGAAATGGATCCGTGCCGTCGGCCTGAAGCCCGCGGCCTTGATCGCATCGAGTGCGTAGAGCGCGCCGATCGTGCCCGACTTCATGTCGCAGGCACCGCGGCCAAACATCTTCCCGTTCTTGATGACGGGTGAGAACGGCGGCGTATCCCACAATTCCAGCGGGCCCGCCGGCACCACGTCGCAGTGCCCCTGCAGGATCAGCGACTTACCGCCATTGGTCTGCGGACGGTAGGTGCCCACCACGGACCGCGCCTTCGAAAAGTCGTGCTCGATCGGGCCGAAGCCGCGCAGATCCTTCAAATCGTCGACATCGATGTGCCAGTCGTCGACCTCGTAGCCGCGTTCACGCAGGAGGTCGCCGATCATGTCCTGGCACGGCCCTTCGGCCCCGCGGGTCGAAGGGATCGCGACGAAATCGCTTGTGGTTGCAAGCTGAGCTTCGAAGCCGGCATCGACGGCGTCAAGAATCCTCTGCTGCGTTTCGGCATTCATTCGGGCAACTCCAGGCATTCCAATGGTCCCAAGGAGTGCGCAAACTAGCCGATTTCAGCCGTTCGGGTACTCCACAAAATAAGCATCCCGCAATGCATCTTCGAGCAGCCGGCCCGCCGAATAGCCATTCAGCGTCGCAGGCCGGGTCACGCCGTCGAGCAGGCGCGGGCACGGCTCCGGGGCGCCGAGCACGGTGCGGACTGGAATGCGCTCCGCATAGATCGGCAACGCGTAGTCCTCGTCGTCGTCGGCGACGCCCTTGGCGCGGATCTTGGCCGAGGCTTCCTCGATCTCCATCGCGATGAAGGACGTTGCCTTGATCTCCTGCGTCGTGCTCTGTCGCAGGCCAGCGGTGCGATCCGGAAAGAAGCGGTCGACCATCGCGATCACTGCCCGCTCCTTCTCGTCAGGGTCGGTGACGAGATAGGCCGTACCGAATGCCATCACCGCGCGGTAGTCGGCGGAGTGGTTGAAGCCGCAGCGCGCCAGCACGAGGCTGTCGAGATGGGCGACCGTCAGGCAGACACGCTCGCCCTTGGTCTGGTTGCGCAACATGCGGCTGGCGCTCGATCCGTGCCAGTAGAGCTTGGTGCCCTCCCGCCAGAAGAAGGTCGGCGTGCAATAGGGCTGGCCATCGATCGCGTAGGAGACGTGGCACAGCATCGAGGAATCCAGGATGCGATGAACCGTCTCGTGATCATAGAAGCCGCGGTCGTGCCGGCGCTTCACCTGGTTGCGCGCCGATGTCGGGTAGGAATTTGAGGTCTCGGTCTGGCTCACGGCCGCTCCTGCTCGGATTGGAACAATTCCAGGCCAGTTGTAGCCGTGGATTTGGTCTGCGATAGTGCCAATTCCATGCAAAAAATTCCGACCAATTCTCCGGCGCCCGCCAAGCCTCCTTTTCCGTCAAAGCCCGAGCTGCCGCTCGATCTTACCGGGGCGCACATCACTCCAGGCGCTTCCGCGGCGCACCGGCTGTACCAGGCGCTGTGCGAGATGATCGTGTCCGGGCTCGTCAAGCCGGGCGAGCCGCTGCCGCCATCGCGGACGCTGGCCAGGCAGACCGGCTTCCGGCGCAATGCCGTCGTCGCCGCCTATGAACGCCTGATCGCCGACGGCTTTGCCGACGCAACCGTCGGGTCCGGAACGTTCGTCGCGACACGTATCCCCGCGAGGGGGGCCGCCGAGCCGAACAAGCCGAAGGTGGTCGTCGAAACGCCCAGGCAAGGCGCATTCGCTCTCGGCTGCACTCATATCGACGAACGCGCCGTGCAGCGTTTTCGCGCTTTCGTCGGCCGCCGCATGCGCGCATTCGGGTCCGAGCACCTGCATTATGGCGACCCTCGCGGCAGCCGCGAGCTGCGTGTGGCGATCGCCGACCATCTGTTGTCGGCGCGGGGTCTGCGTTGCGACCCCGATCAGATCATGCTGACGTCGGGCACGCTGCACGCGCTGCGCATCGTGTTGAGCGCGATCCTGAAATCCAACGACCAGGTCTGGTGCGAGGATCCAGGCTATCCCGCCGCGCGAAAAACCGTCGCCCATTGCGGCTATCGCGCCGTGCCAATTCCCGTCGACGAGTACGGGATGCGTGTCGCCAAAGGCCGCATCGCGGCGCCGTCCGCGCGCGCGGCCTACGTCACACCGTCGCACCAGTTCCCGCTTGGCGTGCAGATGTCGATGCCGCGGCGGCTCGAGCTTCTGGACTGGGCGAGGCAAGTCGGCGCATTCGTGCTCGAGGACGATTACGATAGCGAATTCCGCTATGACGGCGCACCGCTGATGTCGCTCGCCGGCATCGATCGCCTCCAGCGCGTGATCTACCTGGGCACGTTTGCCAAGACGCTGTTTCCGGGCCTGCGCATCGGTTATTGCGCCCTGCCCGAACGCCTGATCGCGGACGTGACGGCTGCGCGCGCGGCGCTCGATCGCTTTCCCGGCACGCTGATGGAAGGCGCGGTGGCCGACATGCTCAATTCCGGTGCCTTCGCCGCGAACCTGAAGCGCGTGCGAAAACTCTATCGCGAGGCACGCGACGTGCTCGCCGAAACGCTGGAAGTCGCATCGGATGGCGCGCTTTCGGTGCCGGTGCCCTCGCAAGGCCTGCATCTTGTCGCCCGGTTCGATCCTTCGGTCGATCTGTCGGTGGCAGCGCATGCCAAGCACGCGGCCGGCGCAGAAGGCTGGCTATTGGCCGACACCTATTCGCGCGGGCGTCCTCTGCCCGGCTTCGTGCTGGGATTTTCGGGGCACCCGGTTCCACAGCTCGTGGCCTCCGCCGAACGTCTCGCGAGGGAATCGCGCGCGGCGTTGGGCGCAAGGGGAAGATCGACCCGCCGGGCGTGACGAAGCTTTACTATCAGAATCGCCCGCCGCTCCCTAGATTGCGGCATCGATGCCGGGACCTCACATCATGCTGCTTCGCCACACGACCTGCCTCTTGCTGCTGATCTCCATCGCGCTTGCCTCGACGGCACGCGCAGGCACCATCGGACGCGAGCAGGACATCGTCGATCTGAAGCTCGGCCAGCGCGTGCTCGTGGATGACGGAACCTGCCCCGCCGGCCAGGTCAAGGAAGTCCGCGGCGCGAAGATGACCGACAAAGGAGTCTCGCGCACGAGCTCCTGCGTGCCGCGGCACGGGCCGAAATCGAGATGATGATCTGAGAAGCTACTTCGCCGGATCGAACATGCACTGCAGCGTCGGTTTGGCGATCTTGGTGAAGGTCGGGCCGATCTCGCTCTGCTTGGAGGCCGGCACCCAATCGGTCTCGATGGTGGGCACGCCGGTCTCGCTGATGCCGCGCAGCAGTGCTTCGCGCAGATCGCGGTCCTCGACGGCCGCGGCGGCGTGATCGTGCAGACAGCCGCAGACCTCCTCCGGATGCTCCCAGCGCCCGAGCATGCGCGGCGCGCACTGGCGCACGAATTCGCTCCGGGGATCGGGTAGCCTGGAGGGTGCGCGCGCTTGCGCCTGAACGGAACCGATCGCCAGAAGGGACACGAACGCTGCGGCGCAGAGACGAAGCAACATGATGGGCTTTGCCGGCTGTTTTCTTTGCGATCAAAAGCGGGCGGCGACCATGATCGGCTGCGCTGCCGGGACCGTGACGGGCGAGCCGCTGTACTGGAAGGTGCCGACCCCGGGGAGATTGCCGTCGGGCGAACCCGCCAACGAGGAGCCGGCGAGCACGAAACCGAAAGCAAGGATGAGGCTGAGCGCGCGCATGAACTTGTGTCCCAATTCGGTGGCCGGCGGTGCGCCGTCGTCGTTGTGACGCTGATAACCATGGGCCGTTTCGCGCGTGATGCGCGAAAAGCTGAAAATGGTTTCGTCTTCGTGAGAATTGTTTCGTCCCATTCAACAGGACGAAACAATTCTCGGAAAATGCCAGTCATTTCAGACAGGTTTCGCTGCAGGCCAAAGTGGCCTGCCAAGTTCCGGAACCAGCGTGGACACGCGCCTGGCACCGGTGCCGTCACGCGGCCGCCGCGCGCGCTTCACATGCATTTTACGTTTTTCTGCTGAAGAGGACGGCAAACGAGGGCTGGGTCCGATCGAACCGGGGGTGGTTCGGCAGCGACCCAAGCCATCGAAACCGAGACGCCCGGATCATCGGGCGCATTCACGTCAGGGATGGCCACCATGATGGCGGGAAATCGCGCAACGCGGCGCGATGCGGAACCACGGACGGACCGCGGAGATCAACCACCCGTTCGCGGCAGCGCCGGCGAAATGGCGCTGCAATCGAGCCGCGGCTTCGAGGCCGCGCCGCAGATGTTCGTGCGGCTGACCGGCTCTCATCTCGCGAAGCCGCGCGATCGTCGCTGAGCGAACGCAAGCGCGTCACTCCGTGAAGAACTCGCCGCACTTCTGGACGTTTGCGTCCGCCGGCCCCCACGGCATGATCGGCACGGTCGAGGTCGAGTTCTTGGGCGAGCCTTCGATCAGCTTGTCCGAATAGACCATGTAGACCAGCACGTTGCGCTTGGCGTCGCAGCCGCGCACGATCTGCATCTTCTTGAAGAACAGCGACCGGCGCTGGCGGAACATGTCGTCGCCCTGCTCCATCTTGTGCTTGAACTTGATCGGGCCGACCTGGCGACAGGCCAGCGAAATGTCCGAGACCTCCTCGGCAAGACCGAGCCAGCCCTTGAAGCCCCCCTTCTCCGGCACCGTGAAATGACAGGCGACGCCCTCGACTTCAGGATCGTCGAGACCATAGGTCGCGAGCTTGTCGTTCGGGCTCATCCATTTGAACACGGTGGAGCGGCGGAAGATCAGATCGGGCTCATCGGCCGCAGATGCCGACGCCATTGGTGCGGCCAGAGCCAGGAGGAATAAAGCAAGGCCTTTCAAGCGGATGCTGGAAAGACCAGGGAAACGAGATGACATGAAGTTCTCCGGTAGCAAGTCCCCGCAATGTAGGAACGCAAGCGACGATCGGGAAGGCGACGCACCGTCAAGCGCGGCCGCCGTTTACCGCTCCGTGAGGCTTTTTTGCTACGTGTCGAACAAAAGTAACTGACGGCAGAACCGCCCTGCTGGTGAACGCGTATCCCCTTTGTGAGACTAACGTTTGATTTGGATTATGGATTCGAGGATGAGCAGCGTGAACGGGTCGGGTTCTTCCGCCAAGCCGGCGCGGCTATGGCAGGTCGCCATTTTGACGGCGGCGGGCGCGATCGGCACGACCGGCCAGGCCGACGCAGCGTTTTATTATTGGACGGACTATTCCGACGGGTCCTATTACGCCCGGCAGAATCGGCTTCCCGAAATACCGCGCCAGAAACCGCAAATGCGTGGCGCCGCAAGCAAGAAAGAAAGCGTCGTCGAGAAGGAAGCCGGCACCAAGCCGCAAGGACCGCTCGTCATCGTCGTCTCGATCGACCGGCAGAAAGCGACGGTCTACGACAGCACCGGCGTCTTCGCGGAATCCCCGGTGTCGACGGGCATGAAGGGCCACTCGACGCCGATGGGTGTGTTCAGCGTCATTCAGAAGCACAAATTCCACCACTCCAACATCTATAGCGGCGCGCCGATGCCGTACATGCAGCGGATCACCTGGTCCGGCGTCGCGATGCATGCCGGCGTGCTGCCGGGCTATCCCGCCTCGCATGGCTGCATCCGCATGCCGATGGCGTTCGCGATGAAGATGTGGAACTGGACCAGGATGGGCGCGCGCGTGATCGTGGCGCCCGGCCAGATGTCGCCGCAAAGCTTCTCCCACCCCCTGCTCGCCTCCATGCGCGTGCCGCCGCAGCCCGCGGCGAGCCTCGCGCCGCAGACCAATGTCGCCGACAAGGCCGACAAGGGCGCCGCCGCAACCAAGCCGGTCGAGACGAAGACGGCCAGCGCCGACAGCGTGCTCGATCTGCGCACCTCCGTCGGCCACGCCGTGATGTCGGATGTGACCACCGGCAATGCGCCCGCGCGCGAGGAAGCCGCAGCAGCGGCCGACAAGGCCAAGACGGCCGAGGCATCTGATACGGCCAAGCCCCAGTCGGAAGGCGCGACCAAGCCGGCGAACGACGACAAGCCTGCCGACAAGGTCGAGGCTGTGAAGGCCGAGCCGGCCAAGACGGAGGCGGTGGACTCTGCGAAGACGCCCATTGCACAGGCCACGGCACCGGCGCTCGCCGCCTCGCCCGATGCGAAGAAGGACGAGAACCGCGTTGCCGATCCTGCGCTGGCGGCAAAGCCTGAAGCGCCCAAGCGCGCCGGCCAGATTGCCGTCTTCATCAGCCGCAAGGATTCCAAGCTCTATGTGCGGCAGAATTTTGCGCCGCTGTTCGAGGTGCCCATCACGATCGCCGCGGGCGAGCGACCGCTCGGCACGCATGTCTTCACCGCCGAAGTCGACAAGGCCGATGCCAATGCGCTGCGTTGGTCGGTGGTGTCGCTGCCCGTCTCCGCCCGTTCCGCGGCACGCGAGGACGACGGCCGCGTATCGCGCCGCCAGCGCGGCGCCGCCGTGATCCCCGTCGCCGCAAAACCGGTGGTCGCGCCGGACAGCCCGGCTGAAGCCCTCGACCGCATCTCGGTCCCCACTGAGACCATGGCGAAGATCAACGAGATGCTGACGTCAGGCGGCTCGATCATCGTCTCCGACCAGGGCATCAACCAGGGCGAGACCGGCGAAGGCACCGACTTCATCGTCCGCCTGTACTAGCTCGCACGCAGCGCTCGATAACGCGGTGTTGACGCGTGAGGTGACTGTGGCGGAGTAATCTGCCCTCGGATCATTTCGGGGACGCCGTCATGATGAATCGCAGGACCGTGCTGAGCGTCACTCTTGCAAGTGCACTCGCGCCCGTAGCGCGCGCCCTTGCTGATGGCGGGATGAGCCGGATCTCGGCCTACGCCTTCTCCTTCCCCGCTTTGTCCGGCGACGACATCCGCCTCGCCGCGTTCACCGGCAAACCGCTGCTGGTGGTGAACACCGCCTCGCTCTGTGGCTACACGCCGCAATATGCCGGCTTGCAGGAGATCTGGAGCGAGTTTCGCGAGCGCGGGCTGACCGTGATCGGCGTGCCCTCCAACGATTTCGGTGGCCAGGAGCCCGGCGGTACCAGCGAGATCACGCAGACCGCGCATCACCAATATGGTGTTACCTTCCCGGTTGCGGCCAAGGCCGTCGTGGTCGGAGCAAGAGCGCACCCCTTCTACAAATGGGCCGCCGAGGCCCGACCGAAGGAAGTTCCGCGCTGGAACTTCCACAAATACCTGATCGGCCGCGACGGCTATATCGCCGCGGTCTTTCCCTCCGCAATCGAACCGGCCGACACGCGGATCAAAACGGCCATTGCCAAGGCGCTGGCCGATAGTTGACTCGAGGCGCCCCCATCCGGCTGGGCACAATTGTGGCGGGGCGTCAAACAGCCGTTGCAATGGCGAGGGCCTACCATCTAGGCTAGGATCGTTTGGGGCAGGACGGTTCTTGCCGCAGGCGAAAAGCCGCGGCGGAACAACGGGATCAATCTCGAGGACAACACCATGCGTGTGGCGGCAGGACTGATTTTGGCAAGCGCGATGTCGGTTGCGATGACCGGCGCAGCATGGTCGCAGACACCGGCCGCGAAGCCCGCAGCCGCGGCGCAAGCCGCACCGGCGGCAACGCCAGCGGCTGCAACGCCCGCTGCGGCTCCGGCGCCTGCAGCAGCGGCTGCGGCTCCAGCGGGTTTCGTCAATCCTCCCCCGCCCAAGCAGGCGCCGCAGCCGGCACGCGCGGCCTGCAACACGCCGGGCGCCCTCGGCGTCGCCCGCACCGTCGAGATCGACACCACGGGCGGTCCCGGCTTCGGCTTCGAGCATTTCAAGGAGCTCGACTTCCTGCGCGACCACGAGGTGGTGCTGACCTTCGACGACGGCCCCTGGCCGAAGAACACGCCCGCGGTGCTGAAGGCGCTCGCCGATGAATGCACCACAGGCATCTTCTTCTCGATCGGCAAGCACGCGACCTATGAGCCGGAGATCCTCAAGCAGGTCTACGCCGCCGGCCACACTGTGGGCAGCCACACTTGGTCGCACGCCAACCTGAACAACAAGAAGCTTAACGAAGCGCAACGCAAGGAAGAGATCGAGAAGGGCCTTTCTGCGGTGAAGTGGGCGCTCGGCGGCATCTCGCCCGCGCCGTTCTTCCGCTTCCCGGCACTCCAGCATCCGCCGGAGATGGTCACCTATCTCGGCAACCGCAATGTCGGGATCTTCTCCTGCGACATCGACTCGTTCGACTTCAAGGCCTCCAAACCCGAGAAGGTGGTCGAGACCGTGATGAAGAAGCTCGACACCAAGGGCAAGGGCATCATCCTGATGCACGACTTCCAGAAGCACACTGCGGAGGCCCTGCCCGAGTTGCTCAAGCGGCTGAAGGCCGGCGGCTACAAGGTGGTGGCGATGCGCGCCAAATTCCCGGCCTCGTCGCTGCCGGAATACGACCAGGAGCTGCTCAAGGACGCAAAGCTGCCGACGGTGAGCCAGCGCCCGGTCAATTCCGTGGTGACGACCGTTTCCGAATAGAAGGCCATTGTCTTTCCGCATCGAAGGCTACGTCATCGTGTCAGCGGACGGCATGCTGGCCGACGCCGGTCACGTCATGCCCGACAGCCTGAAGTTCGAAGCCGACAAGCTGTTCTTCGAGCAGGCGCTCGATCGCGCCGCGCTGATCGTGCATGGCCGGCACTCGCACGAGCAGCAACCGAATTCGCCCAAGCGCAAGCGGCTGATCCTGACCCGCAAGATCAAGGACCTCACCGTCGATCCGGAGATGCCGAACGCGACGCTGTGGAATCCGGCGCATGCGAGCTTCGAGGCGGCCTGCGCCTTCGCGGACGTCGCCTCCGGCATGGTCGCCATCATCGGCGGCCCGGTCGTGTTCGACCTGTTCATGGACCGCTACGACACGTTCTGGCTGTCGGAGGCTCCGCAGGTGCGGCTGCCCGGCGGCGAAGGCTGCTTCGTCGGCGTGCCCCAGCAGAGGCCTCACGAGGTGCTGGCTTCGCACGGGATGAAGCCGGGCGCGCCGTACCTCCTCGACGCGGCGCATGAGGTGACCGTGACCCCGTGGCGGCGGGGGTAGCCTGCCGGCAGTGCCGGCGGCGCTCACGCCGGCTTCAACTCAAAACTAGAAAAACAACCCCATGCAAAGTACCGGCAATACCATACCGTTCCGCATCTTACTGGTCTGGCGTGCTAAAATTAGTCCCGCCGCCGGCCGGCGCAAAGCCGGCTAGCATATTTGCCGAGACCCGATAATCAGCCCCGACGGCGGTCGTGGCGCTATAGCCAACGTCCGAGGCGCGGCGTCAATACGAGCCGACGACCGAGACACACCGCATCAATAGACTGAGACAAAAGAGCAAGACTGACCACGGCCAGAATGAGCGACGACTGCACGACGACAGGTCCGACGGACGCTTCCGGATTGAATGACGATGTCGCCCCGATATCGTCCTTGCTACCGGCATTCGGCTTCACCGCCGATCAGATGGAGACGGATGCGAACGTCGCCGCCTGGCGGGAGGCTGTCGCCACGCTGTTCGAGGTCGACGAGCTCGCCGCAGGCGAACCGGGCCCGTTTCGCGCCGACATCAGCTCCTACGCCATGGGGCCGGTGCTGATCGGGCTGAGCCGTGCCAGCGGCCAGCGTTTCCGCCGGACGGCCGAAACCATCGCGCGCAGCGGCGTCGACCACATCATCCTCCAGCTCTATCTGAAGGGTGGCTATGACGGCGTCGCGGGCACCCGGCCGATGCGGGTGCGCGCCGGCGACATCTGCCTGTTCGACCTCGCCCAGACGCTGGAGACCAAGGCGACGGCTTTCGAGAATGTCACGCTGGTCGTGCCGCGCCCGATGTTCGGCACCCACCTCTTGCGGGTCGACGACCTACACGGCCTCGTCCTGCCGGGCAGCAGCGTGATCGCACGACTGCTGGCGGGGCATCTCACCGCGCTCTTCGAATTTGCGCCGCGCATGACGCTCGACGAATGCCAATCGGTGGTCGAGGGCACGGTCTCGCTGCTGGCCGCCTGCCTGCGCAACGAAATCGAACGTGGCGACGCTGATGCCGACCATACCGTCGCTGCGAGTCCGTCCCTGATGCGGATTCGTCAATATATCGAGGCTGGCCTTGCCAGCGAGGATCTGTCGGCCAATTCGATCGCGGCCCGTTTCGGCCTGTCGCGGGCCTCGCTGTACCGGCTGTTCGCGCCGGTCGGCGGCATCGCCGACTACATCCGCAGCCGCCGGCTGCACCGCGCCTTCTTCGATCTCGCCAATTCGGGCGCGCGTGGTCCGCGGATCAGCGAGGTCGCGCGGCGCTGGCGGCTCGGGACCGACGCGCATTTCACGCGCTCGTTCAAGGCAGCCTATGGCATCACGCCCCGCGCCGCGCGCGAGGCCGCATTGCTCGGCCTGCGGCGCGGCAGCGATGGAGTGAGCAGCGCGACGATTTCCCGCTGGATGCGCGAGATCGCGCCCCCGAGAGCGGATTGACCGCTACACGTCGCCGTAGGCCGCCTCGGCCGGGCGCGTGGTGCGGCCATAGCCGATGATCATGCAGAGCGCGCCGATGATCGACAGGTTCTTGAGCGCGTCGACCAGCATCTTGGCGTTGTCGGGAGCCGCCATGTTCCAGAAATCGTAGAACAGGACGGTCGCGACGGCGACGTAGATGATCAGCAGCATCGCGAAGAAGCGCGCGCCGAAATTCAGCGCAATCATCAGCCCTGCGATGATCTCGAGCCCGCCGACCGCGATCGCCAAGAGCTGCGGCGTGGTCATGGCCGCCGCCGTCTCGACCTGCTTGGCGTAGGGCGCGATGACGTCAGGCACCACGACCCTGGTGGCGATGAAGTCGGCGGTCGCCTGGATGGCAAAGAGCTTGGTCGCGCCCGTGTAGATGAACAGCACGGCGAACAGGATTCGCCCGAAAGTCACGAACGCTGGCATGATCGGCCTCTTGGCTCAGGCTTTTAGAATTCGGCGTCTTGACGCGAGGACCGGACAATTATGAAGAGTCGTGCGACGGTTTACAAACGGGGAAATGGCGAAAACTGTTTTGAAAAGATTGAAGTGCGGATGCGCGGGAGGTCTGCTCCCTCGCCCCACTCTTGGTGTGAATGATGCTTCGGCGTCGGGACTGGGCTCCCTCTCCCGCTTGCGGGGTGGGGGTGTCTCCGCGGCGGGATTGTCGAGAAATGCGGAGGCTGTCCCTGGGTGGCAAGAGCCCTCACCCGCCGCGCTCTGCGAGCGCGTCGGCCTCTCCCGCAAGCGGGAGAGGCGAAGAGCCCGACCCCTTACGTAAACAACGTCGGCTGCTGCCGCGAGGCGCGCTCCTGCGCTTCGACGACGGCCACGGCCGTCATGTTGAGGATGCCGCGCGCCGTCACCGACGGGGTGAGGATGTGCGCGGGACGCGCCGGGCCGACCAGAATCGGGCCGACGGGCAGCGCGTCCGCCAGCGACTTGATCATCTGATAGGCGACGTTGGCGGTATCCAGGCTCGGCATGATCATGATGTTGGCCTCGCCCTCGAGCTTGGAGTGCGGCAGCACCAACTTTCGCGCAGCAGCCGAAAGTGCCGTATCGCCCTGCATCTCGCCGTCCGCCTCGATCTCCGGATGCTTCTCCTTGAGCAGCTGCGTCGCCCGCCGCATCTTGCGCGAGGACTCGGTATCGTAGCTGCCGAAATCCGAGTGCGAGACGAAGGCGATCTTCGGCTTGATGTTGAAGCGCTGCACGTGGACGGCGGCGAGCGAAGCGATCTCGGCAAGCTCCTCCGCGCTCGGGTTGGGCCGAACTTGGGTGTCGGCGATGAAGAAGGCGCCCTTGCTGGTAATCAGCAGCGCCAGCGCCGCGTAGTCGCTGATCCCCGGCGAGAAGCCGACGATCTCGCGGACATGGCGCAGATGACTCATGTAGCGGCCCTCGACGCCGCAGAGCATGGCGTCCGCTTCGCCGCGCGTCACCGCAAGCGCCGCGATCACCGTGTTGTTGGTGCGTACCACCGTGCGCGCGGCGTCCGGCGTCACGCCGCGGCGGCCGGCGACCTCGACATAGGACTGCACGTAGGAGCGGTAGCGCGGATCGTCCTCGGGATTGACCAGGTCGAAATCCTTGCCGGCCCGGATCGACAGACCGCAGCGCTTGATGCGTGCCTCGACCACGGAGGGACGGCCGACCAGGATCGGCCGCGCCAGCTTCTCCTCCAGCACGACCTGCGTCGCGCGCAGCACGCGCTCGTCCTCGCCTTCGGCATAGATCACGCGGACCGGCTGGGTCTTGGCCTTGACGAACATCGGCTTCATGACGAGGCCGGAGCGGAAGGCGAAGCGCTCGAGCAGCGCGCGATACTCGTCGAAATTGGTAATGGGGCGCGTCGCGACACCGGACTCCATCGCCGCCTTCGCCACTGCCGGCGCAATGCGTAAGATAAGCCGAGGATCAAACGGACTCGGGATCAGCGAGCCCGGGCCGAAGCCGCCCGCCTCGCCGGTGTCGAGGCTGCCCTGGGAGACCGCATCCGACGGCGCCTCGCGCGCGAGCTGCGCGATGGCCTCGACCGCGGCGTGCTTCATCTCCTCGTTGATCGCGGTGGCACCGACGTCGAGGGCGCCGCGGAAGATGAAGGGAAAGCAGAGGACGTTGTTGACCTGGTTCGGATAGTCGGAGCGGCCGGTGCAGATCATGGCATCGGGGCGCGCCTTTCGCGCCTCTTCCGGCATGATCTCCGGCACGGGATTGGCGAGCGCCATGATCAGGGGCTTGTCGCCCATCGCCTTGGCCATATCCGGCTTGAGCACGCCGGGTGCCGAGAGCCCGATGAAGATATCGGCGCCGCCGATGACGTCGGCAAGCGTGCGCTTGTCGGTCTTCTGCGCATAGACCGCCTTCCAGCGGTCCATCGAGGTGTTGCGCCCCTCATGCACGAGACCGTCGATGTCGCAGACCCAGATGTTCTTGCGCTGCGCGCCCATCGAGACGAGCAAGTTCAGCGTTGCGAGCGCAGCGGCCCCTGCCCCCGAGGCCACGATCTTGACGTCGGACAGCTTCTTGCCGTTGAGCCTGAGGCCATTGCTGATGGCGGCGGCAACGATGATGGCGGTGCCGTGCTGGTCGTCATGGAAGACCGGGATCTTCATGCGCTCCTTCAAGCGCGTCTCGATCTCGAAGCATTCCGGTCCGCGGATGTCTTCCAGATTGATGCCGCCGAAGGTCGGCTCGAGTGCCGCCACCGTCTCGACCACGCGATCGATGGTGTCGGCGGCGATCTCGATGTCGAACACGTCGATACCGGCGAATTTCTTGAACAGGACCGCCTTGCCTTCCATCACCGGCTTGGAGGCCAGCGGGCCGATATTGCCGAGGCCGAGCACCGCGGTGCCGTTGGAGACCACCGCGACCAGATTGGCGCGCGTGGTGAGCGTGGCCGCCTCGGCCGGGTTCTTGGCGATCTCGGTGCAAGCCGCGGCAACGCCCGGAGAATAGGCCAGCGCGAGGTCGCGCTGGTTGGCAAGCGGCTTGCTTGCCTGGATCTCGAGCTTTCCGGGGCGCGGCAGACGATGGTAGGCCAGCGCCGCCTGGTGGAGATCATCAGAATAGGACGACATGCGGTGTCTCGCCTCGCGTTACCGGCCTCAAAATGCATCGTCCGGAGCTGCCGCCCAAGCGGAACGGTATTTCCGGGTCATGGAAACGGGATGAAGCACGCCGGGTGCCTCGGTGGCAACATCCGATTGCGTCCCCATCAACAGGGCGCGCGGTCAAACATTTGAAAACCATAGCTTTCCCTGGACCGCGCGGCGTTTCGCGAATATGGCAGGTTGCGCGGCGCAAAACGAGCAACTGGAGCTGGGGAATGAAGCGAATCCTGATCGGCCTGATCGTGGCAGCCGTGCTCGGCGCGGGCGGATGGTTTGGCTTCAATCTCTACGTCCAGCATCGCGCTACCGCCGAGGTCGAGGCGGCTTTCGAGCAGATCCGAAAGCAAGGCGGCAAGGCGAGCCATGGCAAGGTCGGATTCGAGTTCGCGACCCGGACGCTGACGATCGAGAACATCAATGTCGAGCCTGCCCAGCCGGAGCTAGCCAACGTCAAGATCGCAAAGGTCACGGCCGTCGGTGTACGGCAGGCAGATGAAGCCCATTTCTCGGCCGACAGCATTGAGGTTTCAGGGGTCGAGGTCGCCTTCACGTACACCGAGCGAGCGAAGCTGAAAGCGAACTACAAGATCCCGCAGATCGCCGCTCGCGACTTTTCCGGTCCCACCCGTGCAGCCAGCGCTACGCTGTCCGGCTCGATCATCGACATGTACCGCTTTATGCTCGCGCAATACGCAACTGTCTCGGCGTCCTCGATCGTGGTGCCGACCGTCGCGGTGACCGTCGATGCGGGCCCCGGCAATGCCGGCAGCGGAGATTTCGTCTATTCCGGACTTGCGGTCCAGAACATCAATCGCGGCAAGATCGAAACGGCGAAGACGGACCGCATCACCTATACGCTCGACATGACACAGCCGGGCAAGCCCGCGAAAATGACCGGCGAGCTGTCCGGTCTGGCCGCCTACGATTTCGACGCAAGCGCCGTGACGGCCGCGCTCGATCCGCAAGGGTCGAGCGACGACGGTTTCCACAGGGTCTATCGACGCATCTCGGCCAATTCGTACGCGGTGACGATGGCGCCGGGCGTTCGTGTACAAATCGACAATGTCGCCATCGACGACATCGCGATCCGGCCTTCGAAATTCCGCCTGGCCGAAATCATGACGTTAATGCCGGCTGACGGCTCGATCCCGACGCCGGCGCAGTCGCGCGATATGATCGAGAAGGTGGCCGACTTGTTCGACGGGTTTCGGATTGGCAAGGCCGAAATCGGCAAACAAACGGTCGAGACGCCGCAAGGAACGGCACGGCTCAATGCCGTCAAGTACGATCAGAACGAATTCGCGCTGGAAGGCCTCGATGCGCCGACGCCTCGGGGGCAGATCAAGGTGGAGCGCTTTGCGCTCAGGTCGTTCAGGATGGCGAACCTGCTGCGCTGGACGGCGAGCCTCGCAAATCCCGGTCAACCACCCTCGCTCGATCGAATGCTTGGCCTATTCAGCGTGCTCGATGGCGCCGAGGTCAAGGGCGTGGTGGCGCCCTACAAGACCACGAAGAAGCTGGTCACGATCGACACGCTGAGCGTGGACTGGGGACAGCTGATCGGCTCGATCCCGAGCAAGGCACGCGTCGTCGCGAAACTGGTCACGCCGATCGATCCATCCGATCCGAGGCAGCTTCCATTGATCGCCGCCGGGATCGACAACCTCGCGATCGACCTCGACCTCGGCGCGGGGTGGACCGAGCAGTCCAACAGCCTGGTTCTGGAGCCAGCGACCCTCGATGTCGGAGGGATCGCGCGAGCGCAATTGCGCGTCGCGCTCGGCAACGTGCCGCGCGAGGTGTTTTCCGCTGATCCAGCACAGCTCATGAGTCAGTCCGCTCGAATTGAGGCTGGCACCATCGAGCTCTCAGTGCGCGACAAAGGCTTCGTCGATTCCGCGGTGGCGCAGAATGCACGGGGACGAAACGTCAGCCGCGACGCGGCGCGCCAGACGCTCGTCGACAGCGTGAGGGCGCAGCGCGCGGAAGTCGCTGCCGCAAATCCCGAGGCGGGCACGGCCGTGGATGCGATCGCAAGCTTCGTCGAGACGCCGGGCCAGACGCTCGTCATCAAGGTCACGCCGCGCGCCAAGGCCCCACTGATGCAATTGATCCAGCTTCTGCAAACCGACCCGGAGAGCGCGCTGGCGCAGTTCCGGATCGAGGCATCGACGGGGCTGTAGGGAAGAGACGGTCTCGTGTCCCGGACGCGCTGCAGCGTGTAACGCTGCTGCGCAGAGCCGGAACCCAGAAAGCCGTTGTTCGCCGCGACATGGGCCCCGGCTCGGCAGCGCATCACTCGCGTGCTGCGCTGCGTCCGGGGCACGAGACTAGAAACCGCCAAACTCACTTCTGCGGCAGGTTCACCCGCACATGCAGCTCGCGGAGCTGTTTTGTGGTGGCTTCCGACGGGGCGCCCATCAGGAGGTCCATGGCCTGCTGGTTCATCGGGAACAGCGATATCTCGCGCAGGTTCGTGGTGCCGCAGAGCAGCATCACGATGCGATCGACGCCGGCCGCCATGCCGCCATGCGGCGGGGCGCCGTACTGGAAGGCGCGGTACATGCCGCCGAAGCGCTCGACCACTTCCTGCTCGCCGTAACCTGCGATCTCGAACGCCTTCACCATGGCTTCCGGCACATGGTTGCGGATGCCGCCCGAGGCGATCTCGTAGCCGTTGCAGGTGATGTCGTACTGGAACGCCTTGATGGTCAGCGGATCCTGGCCCTTCAGCGCCTCCAGGCCGCCTTGCGGCATCGAGAACGGGTTGTGCGAGAAGTCGACCTTCTTGTCGTCCTCGTTGTACTCGTACATCGGGAAATCGACGATCCAGGCGAGCTCAAACCGCTCCTTGTCGGTGAGGTTCAGCTCCTCGCCGACCTTGTTGCGGGCGAGACCTGAGAACTTCCAGAACTTGTCGGGATCGCCGGCGACGAAGAAGGCGGCATCGCCTTCCTTGACGCCGAGCTGCGCGCGGATCGCCGCAGTGCGCTCAGGCCCGATGTTGTTCGCGAGGGGACCTGCGCCCTCGCCGCCCTCGCGCCACATGATGTAGCCGAGGCCGGGCTGGCCCTCGCCCTGCGCCCACGAGTTCATGCGGTCGCAGAACGCGCGGCTGCCGCCACCGGTCGCCGGGATCGCCCAGACCTGGTTCTTGGGATCCTCGAGCATGCGCGCGAACACCTTGAAGCCGGAGCCGCGGAAGTGCTCGGAGACGTCCTGCATCTCGATGGGGTTGCGCAAATCAGGCTTGTCGCTGCCGTATTTGCGCAGCGCCTCCGCGAACGGAATCCGGCGCCAGTTCTTGCTCACCGGCTTGCCCTTGGCGAATTCTTCAAAGACGCCCGTGATCACCGGCTCCATGGCCGCAAAGACGTCTTCCTGCGTGACAAAACTCATCTCGACGTCGAGCTGGTAGAACTCGCCGGGCAGACGGTCGGCGCGCGGGTCCTCGTCGCGGAAGCAGGGCGCGATCTGGAAGTAGCGGTCGAAGCCCGACATCATCAGCAGCTGCTTGTATTGCTGCGGCGCCTGCGGCAGCGCGTAGAACTTGCCGGGATGAATGCGCGAGGGCACCAGGAAGTCGCGCGCGCCTTCCGGCGAGGACGCGGTCAGGATCGGGGTATTGAACTCGAAGAAGCCCTGCCCCTCCATGCGCCGGCGCATCGACTTGATGATCTCGACGCGCGTCATGATGTTCTGGTGCAGTTTTTCGCGCCGCAGGTCCAGGAAGCGATATTTGAGCCTGATGTCCTCGGGATATTCCTGGTCGCCGAACACAGGCAGCGGCAGGTCGCCGGCCGGGCCCAGCACCTCGATCTCGCTGACATAGATCTCGACCTTGCCGGTCGGCAAATCGTCATTGTCGGTGCCCTCGGGGCGGCGGCGGACCTTGCCATCCATCTTGACCACGAATTCCGAGCGCAGCTTTTCGGCCAGCGAGAACGCCGGCGAGTCCGGGTCGACCACGCACTGGGTCAGGCCGTAATGGTCGCGCAGGTCGATGAACAGCACGCCGCCATGGTCGCGAACGCGATGGACCCAGCCCGAGAGGCGGATGGTCTCGCCGATGTTGCTCTCGCGGAGCGCGCCGCATGTATGTGACCGGTAGCGATGCATGGTCGTCCCAAAATCAATGTCGGAGGAAGCGAATCGGACGGCCTATCACGGCCGGTCCGAAGTTGCGGCAGGGTTTACCCGACGAGGCCCAAAGCAGCAACCCGAGGCGGCAACCAAGGGAACGGCCTGTTTTAGGCTGGAAGCGCCCATTTTTGGCTTATCAGGGCGGGAGCCTTTGCCGATGGCCGTTCCAGCCCTATCTTGAGGCCATGACGGTGCATTTCCCCTTCCAGAACTCCTATTCGGCGCTGCCGGACAGCTTCTTTGCCCGCGTCGCGCCCACACCAGTGGCCGCGCCCCGGCTGATCAAGCTGAACCGGCCGCTGGCGATCCAGCTCGGGCTCGATCCGGACCTCCTGGAGACCCCGGAGGGCGCCGAGATCCTGGCCGGCAAGACGGTTCCCGCGGGGGCAGATCCCATCGCCATGGCCTATGCCGGCCACCAGTTCGGGCAGTTTGTTCCCCAGCTCGGCGACGGCCGCGCCATCCTGCTCGGCGAGGTCATCGACAAAGACGGCGTCCGCCGCGACATCCAGCTCAAGGGATCTGGCCCCACCCCGTTCTCCCGCCGCGGCGACGGCCGCGCCGCGCTGGGGCCGGTCTTGCGCGAATACATCGTCAGCGAAGCCATGTATGCGCTGGGCATCCCGACCACGCGCTCGCTCGCTGCGGTCGTCACCGGCGAGCATGTCATCCGCGAGACCGCCCTGCCGGGCGCGGTGCTGACCCGCATCGCCTCGAGCCACATCCGCGTCGGCACCTTCCAGTTCTTCGCCGTCCGCCGCGACACCGAGGCGATCCGCCGGCTCGCCGACCACGTCATCGCGCGCCACTATCCGGAGCTGCTCTATGCGGAGCGGCCCTATCACGCCCTGCTCGCCGCCGTCGTCGCACGCCAGGCCGAGCTCATCGCGCGCTGGCTGCTGGTCGGCTTCATCCACGGCGTGATGAACACCGACAACAGCTCCATCTCGGGCGAGACCATCGATTACGGCCCGTGTGCTTTCATGGACGCCTACAATCCCGCGCAGGTGTTTTCGTCAATCGACGAGATGGGCCGCTATGCCTATGCCAACCAGCCGCGCATCGGCTTGTGGAATCTGACGCGCCTTGCCGAATGCCTGCTGCCGCTGTTCTCGGACGAGCAGGAGAAGGCGGTCGCGGAAGCCCAGGACATTCTCGGCGCCTTCTCCGACACGTTCAGCGCCGCCTATCAGGCCGGCCTGCGCAAGAAGGTCGGCCTGTTCACGGAGCGCGACGGCGACGAGGCGCTGATCCAGGACCTGCTCGACGCCATGGCCAAGAACCAGGCCGACTTCACCCTCACCTTCCGCAAGCTGGGCGACGCTGCGGCCGATGACGCTGCCGACGTGCGCGCCCAGTTCATGGAGCCCGCAGCGTTCGACGAGTGGGCCAAGCGCTGGCGCGCGCGCATCGCGCTGGAGCAGCAAGGCGCGGCCGAGCGGCGGGCCGCCATGCACGCCGTCAATCCGATCTTCATCCCGCGCAACCACCGCGTCGAGGCCGTGATCCAGGCCGCCGTCAACGACGACAATTACGCGCCGTTCGAGGAGCTGGTGAAGGTGCTGGCAAAACCGTTCGAGGACCAGCCGGACTACGCCGCCTACGCCGATCCACCGCTGCCCGACCAGCGGGTGCTGCAGACGTTCTGCGGGACGTAGCGAAAAGCTTCAAAGGGGCCGTCGTGATCACGCAACTCCCAGACGACTTTCGGTTCGGCGGCCCCGAAATGCAGCTCTGCACCCTCGCAATTCGGATCGCGGACCTCGCCGAACGCTTCGGCTTTACGTTGATCCACTACGACGACGACGGCCTCGGTCGGGCCGCCTCGATGTTCGTAAGGCTGGAATCCGGGCGGGCCCTTCTTCTGACCGAGCACGCGCATGCAGTCGAGCACCTGGGTTCAAAGGGCCCTGTGGTTGAGGTTGATGCGCGGGATATCGCGGAGATCGATGTCGAACCGTTTGTCGACGAAGTACTGGAAGCTTTCCAGCTGTCCCGCGCGGATGTTGACTGGATCGCCCCGATCGACAAAGCCCGTGCGCTCGATTGGATCCGACATTGGGCCGACTATTTCGCGAAGCGAGATCAAGCCGGCAACGCAGAGCGGCTGAAATGAATGGTCCGCTCACCAACGACGAGATCGAGGCGATCAAAGCGCGATGCGAACAGGCTACCGCCGGTCCGTGGAAATCCTTCATCGAGAAGCGCGATAAAATCAGCGGTCCAGACTTTATACAAACCGAAGGCGAAGACATCTACCTCACCGGCGCGACACTCGCCGACCAAGAATTCATCGCCCACGCGCGACAGGATATTCCAAGACTGATCGCCGAGATCGAGCGCTTGCGCACGGTCAATCGTTAGCCCCCCTACTTCGTCGCCTTCCTCACGCCGCCGAACGATGCCACGTCGAACTTCTCGGGATCGACGGTCTCGTAGCGTGACCACTCCATGTCCGGCATCTTGCCGTAGCGCTCGGCCCACACCTTGTCCGTCGTCGTGTTGCCGGGCGCGACGGGGCGAAGCTCGAAATGCAGCACCTTGTTTGGGCCGATCTCGCCGATCGTATCCTTCGCCTTGACGGTCGCGCCCACCGCGAGCGGCTCGCCCTTCGGCCCAATGATGCGGCCGAGCTGGACGTAGCGGGTGTAGACGATGCCGCCATTGGGATAGGTATGCTTGAGCACGACATAGCGGCCGCAGCCGCCGATCCCGGGCAAATCGGCCGGCGCCTGCTCGCTGGTCTCGATCTTGACGACGACGCCGTCCGCCATCGCCGCCACCGGGGCGCCCGGCTTGTCGGCGGCGAAATCGACGCCGGGATGCTCGTCCTGGGTCCAGCATCCGCAGGACGTCATCGCCCTGTCCGCCGGCTTGTCGGCGCGCGGAAAGCTGCGCGGGGTCAGGAATTCGTTGACCAGCAGTCCCGACTCTTGCGGCGTGGTGTAGACGTGGATCGCATAGAGCGACAGCTTGCTCCCGATGGGCACTTCATTCGGGAGAAAGCCGCTGACGACATCCTGAATGTAGACATCGAGCTCCCGCCCCTTGGCCGACCGCACGCGGATACAACTCGAGACCTGCAAAGCATCAATATCTTGTTTGGATATGCCGCCCATGAGCATGGATTGCTTGAGCGCAAAAACCTCGCAAGGCTTACCGTAAGAGGCGAGCGTGACGTCGAGCTTCAGCGGAAGCATGGGAACGACGTCGAGGCCGCTTGCGGGCCGCCGCCGCGCCAGGAATTCATCGAGATCGGTCTCCTTGTAGCGGGCGAAGTTGAACTCGGCGGCGGTCGCACGCGGGACGGTGCTCAGCACGGCAAGCAGGACGGAGACAGCAAGCAATCCCAGCTTGCGGAAGACACGCGGCGGCATTCGGGAAACTCGTGATGCAATGAGGCTTGGACCCAGCAAACCATGACCGCATCTTCACGGCAAGGTAGCCCCTCCACTGCAGCGCAATCGTGAGGCGCCGTCCCCGTCGCATCTGCCCTCGGAGGCGTGTCCACATCTTCAGCACGCCACTGGAACCGCTGTCATCAAACTGAAACATACGCGCTCTAACCGCCTGTCAGGGTCGTCTTGCCGGAGACGTCCATCCTCCAACGGTCCCGACACAGCGCGCCATGCCCTTCAAATTCATCCATCTCACCGACACGCATCTCGCGAACCCGGGACTGAAGCTCTATGGCCTCGATCCGCGCGCCCGGCTGGATGCGGCGATCGCCGACATCAACAAGCACCAGTCCGATGCTGCGTTTGCAGTCGTGACCGGCGACCTCACCCATTGGGGCGAGGCTGAATCCTACGCCAATTTTGCCGAGGCGATGGCGGCGCTGAAGATTCCGTACATCGCCATGGTCGGCAATCACGACCGCCGCGTCACCTGCCTCGACGCGCTGAAAGCCGCGCCGCGCGATGCCAACGGCTTCGTGCAGGGCACGCGCACCACCGAGCACGGCCTGTTCGTCTTCCTGGACACGCTGGACGAGACCAGCCACGCCGGTGAGATGTGCGAAAGGCGCCTCGGCTGGCTGGCGAGCACGCTGGCTGCCGCGCCGGCCGACCAGCAATTCGTCGTGTTCATGCACCATCCGCCCTTCCCGGTCGGCGTCCACGCCATGGACGAGATCGGGCTGAAGCAGAGCGCCGAATTCGCGGAAGTGATTGCGCCCTATCGCGCGCGCATCCGCCATTTGTTCTTCGGCCATGTGCACCGGCCGATCTTCGGCAGCTACGGCAAGATCCCGTTCTCGACGCTGCGCGGCACCAACCACCAGGTCTGGTTCGAGCTCGACGCTGCCGCCACCGAGCACCTCGCCAGCCACGAGCCGCCGGCCTATGGCGTCGTGCTGATCGACGAGGACAATCTCGTGGTGCACAGCCACGATTTCCTCGACCAAAGTCTGCGCTTCCCCTTCGAACCGCCCGCGGGAATGAACGGCCGCGACTATGCGCTCAATTTTCCCGGCGCGATGAGATGAGTCTCGCCGAACCCGCGGCTCTCCCGGTCGCGACCTCCGCGGCGGCGCGGCCGGATGTCCTGA
Source organism: Bradyrhizobium sp. SZCCT0231 (assembly GCF_018130245.1). Taxonomy (GTDB): domain Bacteria; phylum Pseudomonadota; class Alphaproteobacteria; order Rhizobiales; family Xanthobacteraceae; genus Bradyrhizobium; species Bradyrhizobium japonicum_F. The sequence goes on along the minus strand of NZ_JAFCKP010000001.1, from coordinate 1,460,614 downwards.
AACGCCTTATCGTCCGTTTCAAAGCCTCGCTGCCGGCCTATCTGCTGCTGTTGCCGTCGCTGGTCTTCCTCGCGCTGTTCACCTATGGCGCGATGGGGCGCGTGCTCGTCGATGCGCTCTATCAGCGTGCCACACCGAAGGCACCGGTGCGTTTCGTCGGCCTCGACAACATCAGCGCGGTGCTGGCCGACCCCGCCTTCACCGGCGCCGTCATCAACAATTTGATCTACGCCGTCGGCACGGCGGTGCCGAGCATCGGCCTTGCGCTGTTGTTCGCGCTGGCGCTGTCACGCACCCACGCCGTGAACAGCGCGCTTCGCGCCGCGCTGTTCCTGCCGGTGCTGATCCCGATGGTCGCGGCCTCCGCGCTGTTCCTGTTCATCTTCCTGCCCAATGTCGGCCTGCTCGACTATTACATCGGCCGCCTGCTCCCGGTGTTGCCGAACTGGCTCGGCGACCCCGACATCGCGCTCTACGCGATCATGATCATCACGATCTGGAAGAACGCCGGCTACTACATGCTGTTCTTCCTCGCCGGTCTCCAGGCCGTGCCCGAGGACGTGATGGAGGCCGCGCATCTCGACGGCGCCGGCCCGTATCAGCGCCTGCGCCACATCATCCTGCCGGAGCTCAAGCCCACCTTCCTGTTCGTCACCGTCATCGCAATCCTCAACGCGGTGACGCAGGTCGACCACGTCTTCGTCATGACCCAGGGCGGGCCGTCCAATTCGACCAACCTCGTGCTGTTCTACATCTACCAGCAGGCGGTGGAGCATTACGACATCGGCAAAGCCTCGGCCGCGACGCTGCTGACGCTCGCCGCGCTGATGGGCCTCACCGCGCTCTCCTTCCGCACCATGGCGAACCGCGAGGGCGGGCCATGAAGCTGATCGATGCGCTGTGGAAAGACGCACCGCTCGCCACAAGGGGCGAGATCACGCCCAAGCTCGGCTTTGCGCTGACCGTGCTGCTCGCGATCGTCTGGCTGATCCCGTTCCTGTGGATGGTCGTCGCGACGCTGCGCCCGGCCTCCGACGGCATCAACGCCATGGCCGAGCTGATGCCGAGCCTCAAACCCACGCTCGACAATGTCAGGGACGCCTGGGAGATCGGTGATTTCCCGCGCTACACGATCAACACCACGATCATCTGCGCCGGCATCCTCTTGGTGCAGTTCGTCACGATCACGCTGGCAGGCTTTGCCTTCGCGCGCCTGGACTTCGCCGGCAAGACGCTGATCTTCTATTTGTTCCTGATGCAGCTGATGCTGGTGCCGGTGCTGCTGATCGTGCCGAACCTGTCGCTGGTGGCGCAGCTCGGCCTCTACGACACGCTCGCCGGCGTGATGATGCCGTTCTTCGCCTCGGCCTTCGGTACCTTCCTGATGCGCCAGGCGTTCGAGGCGATCCCGACCGAGCTGGAAGACGCAGCCCTGATCGACGGCGCCAGCCTCTTCCAGCGCATCCGCCACATCTACGTGCCGCTGTCGATGCCGAGCTTCTCGGCCTTCGCCATCATTTCCGTGACCAGCCACTGGAACGACTTCCTGTGGCCGCTGATGGTAATCAACTCGCCGGACAAGCGGCCGCTCACTGTCGGCCTCTCCGTCTTCACCAAGACTGCCGAAGGCACGCAGGCCTGGGGCACCATCGCCGCGGGCACGCTGATGGTGATCGCGCCGCTGCTCGTCGTCTTCCTGATCTTCCAGAAACGCTTCATCAGCTCTTTCGTCACCTCAGGCATCAAATAGGAGATTTTCCGATGCTGTTCTCCCGCAGGCTCATGCTCGGCCTCGCCATGGCTGGCACTATGGCAGGCGCCCTCGCCTTCCCGGCTCTCGCCGGCGAAGGGCCGACCGAGGTCGACCTGTTCTTCCCCGTCCCCGTCGACGGCAAGCTCGCCCGCGACATGGGCGCCTTGATCAAGGAGTTCAACGAGACCCATTCCGGCGTCAAGGCGACCGCGGTCTACACCGGCTCCTACGACGACACGCTGATCAAGACGCGCGCCGCGATCAAGGCCGGCAAGCCGCCGGCCGCCGTGATCATGTCGGCGAACTTCCTGCTCGACATGCAGATCGAGAACGAGCTCACCAATCTCGATGCGCTGATCAAGGCCGACGGCTCCACCAAGGAGCAGTTCCTCGGCCAGTTCTTCCCGGCGCTGCAGGGCAATGCCGTGATCAGCCGCTCGGTCTACGGCGTGCCGTTCCACAATTCGACGCCGCTGCTCTACATCAACGCCGACAAGGCCAAGGAAGCCGGCCTCGATCCGAGCAAGCCGCCGCAGACCTGGGCCGAGCTCACCGACTGGGCCAAGAAGCTCACCAAGCGCGACGGCGACAAGGTCACCCAATGGGGCATCGCGATCCCCTGTGCCTACGACTATTGCGGCTGGATGATGGAAACGCTCACCATGAGCAATGGCGGGCGCTACTACAACGAGGAGTTCGGCGGCGAGGTCTATTACGACACGCCTTCGATGCTGGGCGCGCTCACCTGGTGGAACGACCTCATCTACAAGCACAAGGTCCACACGCCCGGCGCCACGCCCGGCCCGGCCGTCAGCACCTCGTTCATATCAGGCAACGCCGCGATGATGATGCTGTCGACGGGCTCGCTCACCTATGTGCGCGACAACGCCAAGTTCGCCTACAAGGTCGCCTTCATCCCGCGCAACGTCCGCAACGCCGTGCCGATCGGCGGCGCCTCGCTGATCATGCCGGCAGGGCTCGAGGCCGACAAGCAGAAGGCCGCCTGGACGCTGATCAAGTGGATGACCTCGCCCGAGAAGAGCGGCTGGTGGAGCCGCGCCACCGGCTATTTCGCGCCCAACATGGCCGCCTACAAGACGCCCGAGATGGTCGACTTCCTGAACAAGAACCCGGACGCCAAGACCGCCGTCGAGCAGCTCGACGTCGCAAAGCCGTGGTTTGCGACCTACAAGACCGTCCCGGTCCGCAAGAACCTCGAGGACGAGGTGATGCTGGTCCTCAACGGCAAGAAGCAGCCGAAGGAAGCCCTCGCCGCAGCCCAGAAGGCCGCCGACGAGACGCTGAAGCCGTACAATGCGGAGACGTCGCTAAAGCTGCCGTAAGGGGGCTTTGCGGCTTCGAGCCAAGTACGCGAATCTCGTAGGGTGGGCAAAGGCGCACAGCGCCGTGCCCACCTTCTCCGTCTCAACTCTGTTGAGCGATGGTGGGCACGCTTCGCTTTGCCCACCCTACGAAACTGAAGCAGGCGTTGGTGGGTTACGCCTTCGGCTATCACTCTACGGCTCCTCAGATCGTCACCACGATCTTGCCGAACTGCACGTTGGACTCCAGAAAGCGATGCGCCTCGACGATGTCCTCGAAGCGGAACGTCCTGGCGATGATCGGCTTCAATGTGCCATCCGACAACCCGTCGAGAATGAACGCCTTCGCCTTCGCAAGACGCGCGGGATCGCGGATGATCTCGTGCACGAGGTAGCCGCGCAGCGTCAGGCTCTTGCCAAGTACGTTGAAGAGCGGGAATGGCGTCGGCTCGGGGCTCAGGCCGCCATACTCGATCAGGATCCCGCCCGGCGACATCGCCGCGGTCAGTGGCTCGAATGCGGGACCGCCGACGGCGTCAAATACCAAGCGGACGCCCTTCGAACCGGCGATCTCCAACAGTCGCGCTCCGACAAGCTCCTCGTCCGAGGCAACAACGTGGGCGGCTCCGGCATCGAGCAGGGCCCGCCGCTTGATCGAGGTCCGCGTCAGGGCGACCGGGACAGCGCCGATCCGGTTCGCGATCTGGATCGCCGCGAGCCCGACGCTGCTTGAGGCCGCCGTGATGGCGACGACGTCGCCTCGTCCAAGGCCGGCGATGTCAACCAGCGCGCCATAAGCCGTCAGATACTGCATCCACACTGCTGCGGCTGCCTCAAAGCCGAGCTCCGGCGGATGCTTCACGATGAGTTCGGCCGGAAACGTCGCAAGCTCGGCATAGGCCGGCCATCGCACCATCGACAGCGGCGGGGCGATGCTCACGATATCGCCTCGCACAAAGCTGGTCACATCATTCCCAACCGCTTCGACGACGCCTGCCGCCTCCAGACCCAGCCCGGACGGAAATGTCGCGCTCTCGATATAGCTCCCCCTTCGCAACAGGGCCTCGGCACGGTTGAGACCGAGTGCCCTGACCCGGATCTGCACCTCGCCCGTTGTCGGCGGCGGAACGTCGACAGTCTCGATCCGCAGCACTTCGGGGCCGCCATGTTGATGAAAGCGAACGGCGCGGGCCATGGATACACTCCAAAACAGTCGAACTGAATGGAGCTATGCCGGCGCCGCGGAAGCGGATAAATCGCGCACACAAGCGAACAGTCGAAACCAGGAGTTTTCAATCATGGACCGCCTGACCAGCATGGCCGTGTTCGTCAAGGCAGTCGATCTCGGCTCGTTCGCAGCCGCGGCCGACGCCCTGGAGATGTCGGGGCCAATGGTCGGCAAGCACGTGCGTTTCCTTGAAGACCGCCTCGGGGTCCGCCTGCTCAACCGCACCACGCGGCGCCAGAGCCTGACCGAGGCAGGCCAGGCCTATTACGAGCGCTGCCGCACGGTACTCGCCGAGGCGGAAGCCGCCGACGCCGTCGTGCCCGACGAGTTCTCCGAGCCGCGCGGCAGGTTGCGCGTGACCATGCCGGCCCTGCTGGGACGGCACTGCATCGCTCCGTTGCTGATGAAACTCGCGAGGAAATATCCGCATCTCGAGCTCGACCTCTCCTTCGGCGATCCGATCGCTGACATCATCGAAGCCGGCTATGATCTCGCGATCCGGACCGGCGGTCTCGACGACCAGTCCGGTCTGATCGCGCGGCGCATCGCGAGCCAGCGCATGGTGGTATGCGGCGCGCGCTCGTATTTGCGCATTAACGGCAAGCCGAGATCGCTCGACGACCTCTCCGCGCATCAGGCGATCATCTATCGTCGCTCAGGGCGCGTCAGGCCGTGGCTGTTTCCGCAGCAAGGGGAGCTTCCGCGCGCAATCATGCCCTTGGGCAGGCTGAGGCTCGACGACCTCGAGGCGATCGCCGATGCCGCCGCGCAAGGCATGGGTCTCGCCTGGCTGCCCTACTGGCTGGTTCGCGAACGCCTCAACACCGGTGCGCTGGTCAACCTCTTCGCCGGCCAGCCTGAATTTCTCTACGACTGCCACGCGCTGTGGCCCCGTTCGCCCCGGCTGCCGCCAAAGGTCCGCACCGCCGTGGACACCCTGGCGGCGGCCCTGCCGAAGCTGATGACGTGACGGTGACCTTGCCGCATTAACTCCCCGTCCACCATCCGGCGGCCGACACGGCCGGTAACCACGAGAATTAACAGACCCTCAACGCACCCCCGACAAATCTATCAATGTTTTCGGAGATTTCGCCGTGGATCTGTTGGTTTTCGAGTTCCTGGGACTGGCCTTGGTCGCCATGTGCGTGGTCGTGGTGGCGCTGCCCTGCGCCCGCAAATCCTCGCACCGGATCCGTTACGAATAGGAATTTGGTCGGAAAGAGACGATTCCGGCCCGATGCAAGGCTCGAATTCGCTTAGAGCCCCTTGACATCACAGCACTTTCGGCAGAACGGCTGATGTCAAGTGTCATGGGCCGTTCATGGATTTGATTACCACCACCGCTGACCTCGCGGCTGCCTGCAGCCGGCTGGCCAAGCACCCCGTCATAACAGTCGATACCGAGTTTCTGCGCGAAACCACCTATTACCCGCTGCTATGCGTGGTGCAGATGGCCAGCGCCGAGGAAGCCGTGGTCATCGACGCCCTGGCCGAGGGCATCGATCTCAAACCGTTCTTCGAGCTGATGGGCAACGAGGGCGTGCTGAAGGTGTTTCACGCCGCCCGCCAGGACATCGAGATCATCTGGCACCAGGCTGGCATCATCCCGCATCCGGTGTTCGACACCCAGGTTGCCGCGATGGTGCTCGGCTACGGCGACAGCATCGCCTACGACGCGCTGGTCGAGAAGGTCACCGGCCACCGCCCGGACAAGACCCACCGCTTTACCGACTGGTCGCGCCGCCCGCTGACCAAGGAGCAGATGCACTACGCGGTCTCCGACGTCACCCATTTGCGCGACGTGTTCGCGGCGCTCGACGCCGACCTGAAGAAGCGCCGCCGCAGCGAATGGGTCTCCATCGAAATGGAAGTCCTGACCTCGCCCCGCACCTATGATTTCCACCCCGAGCGCGCCTGGGAGCGGCTGAAGACGCGGGTGCGCAAACCCAAGGACCTCGCGGTGCTGATGGAGGTCGCGGCCTGGCGCGAGCAGGAGGCGCAGAGCCGCGACGTGCCGCGCGGTCGCGTGCTGCGGGACGAAGCCATCAGCGATATCGCAACGCATGCGCCGAACTCGCTGGAAAAGCTCGCCCATCTGCGCTCGGTGCCGAAGGGGTTCGAGAAATCCAAATGGGGCGCAGACATCGTCGCCGCGGTCGAGCGCGGGCTGGCGCGGGATTTTTCGACGCTGCCGAAGCTGGAGAAACCGCGCAACAACTCCAACGGCGCGGCCATCGTCGAGCTGCTCAAGGTGCTGCTCCGGATGACCGCCGAGCGCCACGCGGTCGCAAGCAAGGTGATCGCGACCGTCGACGACCTCGAAGAGATCGCCGCGGACGATGCGGCCGACGTGCCCGCCTTGCGTGGCTGGCGCCGCGAGCTGTTCGGCGACGCCGCGCTGAAGCTCAAGCGCGGCGAGCTGGCGCTGGCCATCGAGAAGGGCCGCGTGATCGGGGTGCAGCGGGCGTAGGGCTTAGCCGCCAGCTGCCAACGCGACCCAATTGCCAGATCGTCATCCCCGCGCAACGGCGAAGCCGTTGTCGCTGGAGGTGCGAGGCGTGCAGCGCAAGGCCCTGCACGGGGAGCCTCGAAGGATGAGCGCCCCGCTGCCGCAGCCGGGCCGTCGCCCTTCGAGGGCCGCTGAAGAAGCGGCCACCCCGAGCGACAACGGCTCTGCCGTTGCGCGGGGGGTGACGGCGATAGAGATAAGCCGCGCAACTACGCCGGCGTCAGCTTCGCCACTTCGCCCTTCATGTCGTTCAGCACGCCTGAGATCGCGTCCACCAGTTCGTCGATCTGGGCCTTGGTCGTGATCAGCGGCGGGCAGATGGCGATGGCGTCGAGCATGTTGCGCGAGATCACGCCGCGCTCCTGGAGCATGCGGCTGGCGATGCCGCCGATAGCGCCGGGCGTTGCCGCTGCGGTCTTGCGCCCCTTGTCGAGCACGAGCTCGAGGGCTGCGATCATGCCGACGCCGCGGACCTCACCGACCAGCGGGTGGCTCGCGAGCTCACGTAAGCGGCCCTGCATGTAGGCGCCGAGCTCGGCGGCATGTGCGACCAGGCCGCGCTCCTCGATGATCTTGAGGTTCTCGAGCGCGATCGCCGCGCCGACGGGATGGCCGCCCGCGGTGAAACCGTGGCCGAGCACGCCGATCTTGTTGCTCTCGTCGGCGATCGGCTCGAACATGCGATCGTTCAGGATGACCGCCGACAGCGGGAAATAGCTCGATGTGATCTGCTTGGAGACCACCATCGCGTCGGGCTTGATGCCATAGGTGTCGCAGCCGAACATCTTGCCGGTGCGGCCGAAGCCGCAGATCACCTCGTCGGCGACCAGCAGGATGTCGTACTTCTTCAGGACCTTCTGGATCTTGTCCCAATAGGTCGCCGGCGGAACGACGACGCCGCCCGCCCCCATCACCGGCTCACCGAAGAAGGCCGCGATCGTATCCGGCCCTTCCTTCTGGATCAGGGCGTCGAGCTCCTCGGCGCGGCGGCTCGCGAAGGCTTCCTCGCTCTCGCCGGGGGCACCGTCCTTGTAGAAGTGCGGCGAGCCCGTGTGCAGAATGTTCGGCAGCGGCAGGTCGAACGAGCGATGGTTGTTTGGCAGCCCGGTGAGGCTAGCCGACGCGATGGTGACGCCGTGATAGGCGCGCAGGCGGCTGATCACCTTCTTGCGCTGGGGCTGACCGAGCGCGTTGGAGCGATAGGCGATCAGCTTCAACACCGTGTCGTTCGCTTCCGAGCCGGAATTGGTGAAGAACACCTTGCTCATCGTGACAGGCGCGAGCGCGACCAGTTTCTCGGCGAGGTCGATCGAGGGCCCATGCGATTTGGCGGAGAACGTGTGGTAGAACGGCAACGCCTGCATCTGCTTGTGCGCCGCCTCGACCAGCCGTTTCTCGTTGAAGCCGAGCCCGACGCTCCACAGGCCGGCCATCGCTTCGAAATAGCGCTTGCCCGCCGCGTCGAAGACATAAGGCCCCTCGCCGCGCTCGATCACAAGGGGACCTGCCTGCTGATGCGTGCGCGCGTTGGTGTAGGGATGGAGCTGATAGGCCACATCCCGGGCCTCTTGCGAATTCGGCAGCATGGACATTTGCGGAGATCCTTGAAAGCGTCACGGCACCGGCGCCGCCGGCGTCATCACTCGATGATCGAGATACTTGGCTTGGCTCAAGATACTTGGCTATTGCGACAACGCAGAACTTGCAACGTCAATGTGTCGGCAGCAAGCGCTCAGCAGCATTGCACAAAGCCGCACATGACAGGACCGCAGTGGGGCAGTCCTCACGCTGCGCCATCGTCGTCGCCATCGTCGGTGGCGGCAACGGCCTCCCTCACCTCCACCAGCGCCATCGAGAGCAAATAAACTGTCGTGGGCAGCCCAAGCCTGCGCGCCTTCTCGGCGGCACGCGACAGATCGCTCGCCAGCTCCCTGAGCTCGTCTCCCCGCGACAATTGTCACCCCATCCACCAGTCGCGGCCGTCTACACCGCAACGGCGCCGCTGGTCCTGATCAGTTCGGCGCTAGATTGAATTGTAGCAAAATTCCCGATGACATTCACTACCGCATGCCTGTAGGCGGCGGCATCGTCGGTGCCCGGCTGCCGGCACGCGACGGCATCAGTGACCACCTGGTAGCGATGGCTGCGGTGAAACCCATCGACGGCGGTGGCCAGGATGGTCTCGTCCAGGGAAAAGCCGATCAGAATGCAGCGCGTGGTGCGGATACTGGACATATAGTCCACAAACCGCGACGAGCTGTAGGCGGACGGCAGCGGGTGCTCGAACGTCATCTCTCCCGGCCGCGGCTTGGTCTCCGCGATCCAATCGGTCAGCCTGGATGCCGGATTGAACCAGGCCGCCTGCGCGATGCGCTTCAGATGCATCACCGGCCACAGATTGCCGCGCCACAGCGTCAGGAGTTCCAGGCAGCGCGCCGTCGCCGCATCGCCGTCGAGGATGACGTGGCGGCGGCCGGGGGTCAGGTACTCGACCTGAAGATCCGCACAGACCAGGATCGGCGGATCATCGTGGATGGAAGCCAGCATTTTGTTGCGCGCAGCTGCACCCGTTTCAGCGGTCGGCGAGTGCGAGGTCCCGCAGCGGTGAGGTCACCGCCCGCCCCGCCGAGGCATCGAGCACGCCAGGCCGGTCCCAATCGCCCTCCGGACGGATGATGACATAGGGATCGCTGTCCAGCGTGATGGCGTCCGGGCCCGGCTCGATCTCCAGCAGCATCTCCGTGTAGGAGAAATCGGAGAAGGTGATCTTGCGGTTGTGACCGAGCGGCTTGGCGCCGAAATGGGCCCAGAAATCGACCAGCCGATCCTGCGCCTGGCCGTAGATCTTGCGAAAACCCTTGCGCTTCACATAATCGACACTGGCCTGCACCAGCTTGAAGGAGACGCGCGAGCGCCGATATTGGTGACGCACCGCAAGCCGCTCCACCTTGGCGAAATCGCCGAAGAAGCGCACCCGCAGACAGCCCGCAGGCTCGTTGCCGACGAAGCCGATGAAATGCGCCGCGACCATGTCGTTGCCGTCGAACTCCTCCTCGAACGGACAATCCTGCTCGGCAAGATAGACCGCCGAGCGGATGGCGGTCACCAGCATGAGATCGCTGGGATCGCGCGCGAGGCGGATGGTGATGGCGCGGGAGTCGGGCTTGGCGAGAGGAATCCTAGTGCCGTGCATCTGCAAAACTCCTTGCTTGGATGATCGCGCCTGGCATGCGCATCGGCTGCCGATGCCAGGGGCGCTCGTAGCACCAAAGGTCGGGCTGGAAGCTCGGGACGGGTGCAAAGCCTGTCGCCTTCATGATGTCGCGTCCGGCCACCGTTGACGGTTGCGCATAGCAATCCGCGCCGCGAAACCTTATCTGCCGCAAATGAGCCGCGGCCTTGCCGAGACCGGCGATGCCGCGGCCCGTCGCCGCGATCGCCCAGATGTAGATGGCGGCGACGTCTTCGTTCGCCGATGCGAGATAACGCATCTCGGGCGCGGTGAGGCAGATCTCGTCGAGCAGCAGCGCATCGTGGCCGCGGTCATTGAGGAACAGGAAGGCCATGCCGCCGACGAGCTTGCCTTTCCGGCTGAACGTCAGAATACTCTGAGGATCGAGAGTGAAGTATCTTGCAAGGCCCGCTGCGCCGATCTCCACGCCCGGCACCAGCCGGTGCGCCATCTCCGAAAGCGCCGCAATTTCGGAAAATTGCGCACAGCGGACGTCGACATCCGGGCTCAGCGGCAAGGCATCGAAATCATGCCTTGCGGCAAACGAGCCCCTTTCCATACTCATATCACGCCTCTATCGTTCGAGGCTTTCATGCCCCGCTATGACGATGAGCTTAGCGGTTGGGGATCAGGAGTATGCAGCAGTTATTGCACCGGGGTGCTGCGATCATGCAGCACCGTGAAGAAGCCCTGGGCGCGTCCTGGGATGATTTGAAGCTGTTTTTAGCGTGCGCAAAATATAAAAGTTTTCGTAATGCCGCCGAGGAGCTCGGGCTCACCTCCACCACCCTGATGCGCCGCATCGACCGGCTCGAAGAGAGCATCGGGTGCAAGCTGTTCCTGCGCGACCAGAGCGGGCTCACGCTCAGCGATGAAGGCACCGCGATGATTGCCGACGTCACGCATATGGAGCGTCATGCCTTCAACGTCTTCCGCCGCGCCTCGCGATCGTCGAACGACACCTCAGGCACCGTGCGCGTCGCGGTGACGGAAGGCCCCGGCAATTTCTGGATCCTGCCGCGACTGATCGATTTCCAGAAGACCTACCGCAAGATCACCGTCGACCTTCGCTGCGCGATGGAGCAGGCCGACGTCGCGCGGCTCGAATCCGATATCGCGATCCAGCTCGAGCCGCCGACCAATCCCGACCTGATCGTCGCCAAGCTCGGCCGCCTCCATATCTATCCCTTCGTGTCCAAGGAGTACGAAAGCCTCTACGGCGTACCGGCAACGGTCGCCGAATTGAATAACCACCGCATCATCAAGCAGAGCGCGCCGCAGGTCGACGACGGCGCCTATGCCCGCGTGCTCGGATTGCAATCGCTGGAAGGTATCGTCGGGATCAAGACCAACTCCTCGGTCGGAGTGCTCTATGCGGTGGAGCGCGGCGCCGGCATCGGCTTCCTGCCGACGGTGTCGATCGCGCTCGGTGCGCCGCTCGTTGCCGTCGATCTCGGCGTCAGCCACCACGCCGATCTCTGGCTCACCTATCACAAGGAGTTCCGCACCTCCGAGCGACACAAGATCGTGGTCGACTGGCTGAAGAAGATCTTCGATGCCAGGACCTATCCCTGCTTCCGCGACGAGTTCATCCATCCGAACGCGCTGGTGCCGATGATGACGGCGGCGCGCGAGGGCTTTGGCTTGACGGGCTATGTGGCGACGACGCCGACCTAACTCCGCTGTCATCCCGGACAAGCGCGCCTCAAGCGCGCGCAGATCCGGGACCCATAGCCCCAGGGAGCAGTTGTAGCGGCGAGCTGATAACCACAAGTCTTCGCCAAACGACGGCCTGTGGCTATGGGTCCCGGATCGGCGCTTCGCTCTAGACAACGCTACGCGTTGTCGAGAGCTACGCTTGTCCGGGACGACGACCGAGCGTGGAGCTATGGCCGCAAGCGAGCGTCAGCTCACCATTTGTATTCGAAGCCGACCGTGCCCTGGTGCGAGGTGAGCTCGTTGCGGAACTTGCCGTCGTAATTGACGTAAAGCCGTGCCACGTTGGTCAGGCTGAGCGAAGCCGAGCCACCGGCATCCATGCCGTAACGGCTCTCGCCGATGCCGGGGACAATGATGTTCTGGGCGCCCAGGCTGACCTGGATGGACCCCAGGTCCTGGTGGAAATTGTCGACGAACTTGCCGTAGGCTGACAGGTCCAGAATCTTCTGCTCGATGATGAAGTAGCGGCCGATCTCGGCCCCGACCATGATGCGCGCGCGCGAGAGCGCCGTCGAGCCGACGTTGAGCGGGTCGAGCCCGCCGGACTCCTGGAACGCGGCGCTGGTGGCGCGCACATATTCCAGCGCGCCCTTGGGCACGATGCGCATCTGGTCCTTGGTCCAGTAATAGCTGATCTCGGTCAGCGCGCCGTCGACGGCGGCGCGGTAGCCCGCGGTCGCAAGGCCAAGGCCGGTGTCGCGGCTGGAACGGACCTTGCCGAAGCCGTGCACCACGGCAAAGGCCCAGGTCCAGGGGCCCTTGTCGACCGAGCCGCTGAAGCCGAGCTGGGTGAGATCGAGCGTTGCGGACTGCAGCGCCAGCGGCACGTCGATGTCGGTGTGGCTCTGGTCCACGGAGAATCCGACGTTGACGCCGGGCGCGAGCCGCGCGCCGAAACCGGCGACGCCGCCAAAGGTCTTGCGCTTGTCGCCGACAAAGTCTCCTTGCGCATCTGTCCGGACCGAGAGGCCATAGCCCTCGAACCAGGTGCGGTAGCGCGGATCTTCCGTGCTCGCCGGCGCGCCGCCGCCGCCGGGATTGGTGCGGAACGCCCGGTTGACGCCGCCGGATGCCTGGTTGCCGAGCCGCTCCAGGAAGCCCGAGCCGAGATTGAGTGTGCTGCTGCCGGCTGACTGATCGTAATTCGTCGAGGTCGGCGACGGGATCGGGGTCGGTGACGGCGTAGGCGTCGGGGTCGGCGTGGGCGTGGGCGTCGGGCTTTGCGCGAAGCTGGGCGTCGCTGCCGCCATCATCACGACCAGCGCAAACGCCATGGCAAGCGCAGCCGCGATCCGGCGGACGCGGTCCAGCCCGATCGTCTGCCGTATCCCGGAGAGCTGCGCGGCGCAGCGCATGACGATGAATCCCGAAGCAAGGTGGCGGCGCGCAAAAATGCAACACGGTCTGCGGCGCTTGCGGCGATTTGGGCCGAACTGCCACGAGGGGTCAACCGGTTGGCGCATGACGGCCGAGGCTATTGCACCGATTGTGGTTCCGCTGCCACAGGTCGCAAATTGCGCTTGAAGACACCTGGTCCGGCCTTGAAATCCGCGCGCAGCTTGCTAGCGCGCGATTTTCATGCTGCAATATCGGTCACAATCGGAATTGGCCGCTGTGCTGTGCGTTTCGCGACATTGACCCTCAAGACTCGAACAGACTTCCGGAAGCCCGTTTGTGGCGTGGCACGCGAAAAGCGGCCGCGTCTTTTTTATATCTAGTGGAGGAGACGAGCGATGCCGCAAAAGGGCACCGTCAAATGGTTCAACCCGACCAAGGGCTATGGGTTCATCAAGCCGAACGGCAGCGACAAGGACGTGTTCGTCCACATCTCCGCCGTCGAGCGTGCCGGACTCTCCACCCTCAACGAGAACCAGGTGGTTGAATTCGACCTCGTGGAGAACCGCGGCAAATCATCCGCGGAGAACCTCAAGGTCTCCTGATGTCTCTCAACTGAACGCGAGAGATCATGACGTTGCCCCCGGCTCTGCCGGGGGATTTTGTTTGGGGCGACGATCTTGCGATTGCCTCGATGGCAATTTCCGGTTATATTACCGGAAATTTGTATCGAGATGAACCGTGGCAACCAAATCTCAGCGAAAGGCCACCCGTACCCATCGTCGCCGTGCTGCGGCGCGTGGTTTGGTGCGCGTTGAAGTCCAGGCCGCTAAGAACGACGCGAGCCTTATCCGTGCATTGGCCGAAACCCTGCGCGACGAACCGGAGCGAGCAGCGGTACTCCGATCAACGCTCGCCAACGCCCTCCTCAATCCCGACGTCAAGACAGCCTTCGACGTCTTCGGATCCGAGCTTCCCGATGAAGCCTTCGACGGTGTGTTTGATCAGCCGCGGCGTGATGGCTGGCGCGAGGTCGATTTGTGAGATTTCTCCTCGACACCAACGTCATTTCCGAAATACGCAAGCGCGAGCGCGCCGACCCAAATGTCGTTCGTTGGGTTAATCAGACGCCGGCCGAACATATCGGAACCAGCGTGTTGGTTCTGGCCGAAATTCGCCGAGGCATCGAATTGAAAAGGCGAAGTGATCCGCTCCAGGCGAAGTCTCTCGACCGATGGTTTTCGCAAATGAGGACCCGACTCGCTGATCGGGTTCTTCCCATCGATGAGACCGTTGCCGAGACTTGGGCCCTTCTTGGAATTCCTAATCCGCTGCCGCTCGTTGATAGTCTGCTCGCCGCCACAGCCAAGGTCCACGGCCTGACACTGGTGACGCGCAACATCGCCGATCTTGAATCGACCGGAGTAGCTCTGCTCGATCCGTTTGCCTCGTCGTGAGCGATAGATGATTCAGCGGTCGGAATATTTCTCTGTTGCCAATAACACCAAGTGGCGCGAACTGCGGGAGGCCGTGCTCGATCCTGCCCCGCCCTGTCGACCTCGATTTCGCTGCAAGAACCTGGAAACCGGAAGCGTGAGCCAGTGGGATAGCGAATGGGTCTATCACTGGACCAGCGGCGGATGGGATTGGATGGAATGGGCTGAATTGGCTACCGAGACGGCGCATCAGCGCGAGTTCTTCCGCACAATCCTACGCCGCATCCGGTTTGCTGGAGAGCAAACGACCGCGGGTTTCCGCGTCTACGGATATGTCCGCGATGGCGAGGCAGCAGGTTACATCGAGTAAGTCTGGGGTGGCTCAGCCCACCACCGGCGCAACCAGAAAATTTTCCGACGCTGCGCTTCCCGTCGTCCTGCAGACGTCACCCTCGATGCGGACCTTGCCGGTCGCGAGCAGCCGCAGCGCTTCGGGATAGATGCGGTGCTCGACTTCGAGGATGCGCTCGGACAACGTGTCCGCCGTGTCGTGATCGCCGACGGGCACCGCGCCCTGCATCACGATCGGGCCGGCATCGGTCTCGGGGATGACGAAATGCACCGTGGCACCGGACAGCTTGACGCCGGCGCGCAGGGCCTGGCCGTGCGGGTCGAGGCCGGGGAACGACGGCAGCAGCGAGGGATGGATGTTGAGCATCCGCCCGTACCAGGCCTTGGTGAACTCGGCCGTGAACAGGCGCATGAAGCCGCCGAGGCAGATCAGCTCGATGCCATGCCGGTCGAGCGCTGCCTGCAGCACCTTCTCGAAGCCGGCGCGGTCCTTGCCGAACGGCTTGCTCTCGATCACCAGCGTGTTGACGCCGCTCGCTTCGGCCCGTTCGAGCCCGAGCGCATCGGCCTTGTTCGAGATGACGAGCGATATCTCCGCCGGGAAATCCGGCGCGCTGGCAGCCTTGATCAGCGCGGCCATGTTGGAGCCGCGACCGGAGATCAGGATGGCGACGCGGCGCTTCATCACAGCGCCAGATCGAGGTGGCCGTCATAGACGACGCGGTGCTCGCCCTCGGCCGGGATCACGGTGCCGAGCTGCGCCACGATCTCGCCGGCGTCGGTGAACACCTCGATCACCTTGTCGACCTTGTCAGGCTCGACGATTGCGATCATGCCGATGCCGCAGTTGAAGGTGCGCAGCATCTCGAGCTCGGCGATGCCGGCCTGCGCCGCCAGCCATTTGAACACCGGCAGCACCGGCAGGCGGGCGAGGTCGATGCCGACGCCGAGATGCTTGGGCAGGACGCGCGGGATGTTGTCGGTGAAACCGCCGCCGGTGATGTGGGCGAGCCCCTTCACCGCGCCGGTCTCGCGGATCGCGCGCAGGCAGGATTTGACGTAGAGCTTCGTCGGCGTCAGCAGCGCGCCGCCCAGCGTCATCACCGGGGCAAACGGCGCCGGCGCCGCGAAGCCGAGGCCGGATTGTTCCACGATCTTGCGCACCAGCGAGAAGCCGTTGGAGTGCACGCCCGACGAGGCGAGGCCAATCACGGCGTCGCCCGCGGCGATATCCTTGCGCGGCAACAATGTACCGCGCTCGGCGGCGCCGACGGCAAAGCCGCCGAGATCATAGTCGCCGTCCCTGTAGAGACCAGGCATCTCAGCGGTCTCGCCGCCGATCAGGGCGCAGCCGGATTCGCGGCAGCCCTCCGCAACGCCGGCGACGATCGCGGCGGTGGCGTCGGGGTCGAGCTTGCCGCAGGCGAAATAATCCAGGAAAAACAGTGGCTCGGCGCCCTGCACCACGAGGTCGTTGACACTCATGGCGACGAGGTCGATGCCGATCCCGCCGTGCAGGCCGGTCTCGATCGCGATCTTCACCTTGGTTCCGACGCCGTCGGTGGCGGCAACCAGGACAGGGTCCTCGAAACCGGCCGCCTTGAGGTCGAACAGGCCGCCGAAGCCGCCGATTTCGGCATCGGCGCCCGGCCGCGCGGTGGCGCGCACCATCGGCTTGATCAGGTCGACCAGGCGGTTGCCCGCGTCGATATCGACGCCTGAATCGGCGTAGGTGAGGCCGTTTTTGCGGTCGGTCATGCCCGATTTCCAGTGGGTTTGCGGCTGGTTACGTCGAATTCCGGGGACGCGCAATGGCTCGCATGGCGCTCCTGCCTATACTATGTAGACATATCAACCGGTTCAGCCTGCAACGGGCCGGATTTGAGGTCAGAACCGGTGCCGGGAAGCGCTGCGTGAGTATTCCGAATATCATTACCCTGGGCCGCATCATGCTGGTCCCGATCATCGTCTGGGCCATCGTGTCGAGCCAAATGGAGGTGGCGTTTGCCGTCTTCCTGATCGCCGGCATCAGCGATGCCGTGGACGGCTTTTTGGCCAAGCGCTTCAACATGACGAGCGAGCTCGGCGCCCTGCTCGATCCGCTCGCCGACAAGGCGCTGCTGGTCTCGATCTACATGGCGCTCGGCATCTGGGGCGCGATCCCGCGCTGGATCGTGATCCTGGTGGTCTCGCGCGACATCATGATCGTCGCCGCCGTGATCGTATCCTGGCTGTTCGACCGGCCGGTCGAGATGAAGCCGTCGAAGGTGTCCAAGCTCAACACCGTGGCACAGGTGGCGTTCGCGGCGCTGGTGCTGGCGGCGCTTGCCTTCGGCTTCAAGCCCGCGCCTTATGATATCATCCTGATGGGTCTCGTCACGGTCTTCACGCTCTCCTCCGTGTCGCTCTATCTCGTCGAGTGGCTGCGGCACATGAGCACGATCGAGGCCAAATGAGGTGGGGATGCGGCCCTGCAAAAGGCCATGTCCCGCACGATCAAGTCCGGCACGATCAAGTCCCGCACGATCAAGTCGAACCTCTTCAAACGGGCCGGCGCGCCGGCATGGAGCAAAGCAAGCGTGGCAGGCCGCGTTCATCCCCGACAATTGGCGTTTGCACTTCCGCATGCGGAGAGCCTCAGCCGGGACAACTTCCTCGAAGGCCCCGCCAATGCGGCCGGTCTCGGCCTGATCGACAGCTGGCCGGAATGGCCGAACCGGATCATGTGGCTGGCCGGCCCGGAAGGCAGCGGCAAGAGCCATCTCGCCGCGATCTGGGCCGAGGTATCAGGCGCCCGCTCGACCTCCGCCAATGCACTGACCGCTGCGGGCGTTCCCGGCGCGCTCGCCACCGGCGCGCTGGTGGTCGAGGATCTCAAGGCAAAGGATTTCGACGAGCGCGCCCTGTTTCACCTGATGAACCTCGCCCGCGAGGACGGCGCCTATGTCCTCTTCACGGGGCGCGAGGCGCCGGCCGCGCTGGAGATCGAGCTTCGCGACCTGCGCTCACGCCTGCGTGCCGTTCCGGTGGTCACCCTGCTGCCCCCTGACGACCAGCTCTTCCGCGGCCTGATCGTCAAATTCTGCGCCGACCGCCAGCTCACCGTGGACGAGAGCGTGGTCGGCTACCTCGCCACCCGCCTGGAACGGTCCTCGGCCGCCGCCCGACGCGCCGTGGAGCTGCTCGACAGCGAAGCCTTGCGGCTCGGCCGGCCCGTCACCCGGGCGCTGGCCGCCGAGCTGCTCCGGGACGCCTGATCGGCCTGCGGGCTCCCAAAGCTGCCCGACGCCCGCTTGACGCGGCGGAGCGGCGGAACATCAATGTCATCGAAACGTCATCGCTGTAACACATGCTCCCCCGGGTTTTGCGCATAAGTCGCAAAGTGAGGCGAGACAGGATGGACCGACTTCTGATGGACTCTGCGCAAGCTGTTGAAACCAAAGAGAAAGCCCCGGAAACCGAGGGCCTGCCGGCGATCGCATCCAGCCCCGAGCGGTTCATCAACCGCGAGCTGTCCTGGCTGCATTTCAACCGCCGCGTCCTGGAGGAATCGGTCAATCCCAGCCACCCCGTGCTGGAGCGGGTGCGATTCCTGTCGATTTCGGCGAATAACCTCGACGAGTTCTTCATGGTCCGCGTGGCCGGCATCAAGGCCCAGGTGCGCGAGGGCATCGCGGAGCGCAGCCCCGACGGTCTGACGCCGTCGGAGCAGCTCGCATTGATCAACCGCACCGTCTCCCAGCTCGCTTCCGACCAGCAGGCGATCTGGCGCGACCTGCGCGGCACGCTGGCCGATGTCGGCATCGTGCTGGTGGACGGCAAGGACGTCACCAAGGCGGAACGGACCTGGGTCGAGGACTACTTCCTCAACAATGTCTTCCCGCTGCTGACGCCGCTCGCGATCGACCCCGCCCACCCCTTCCCGTTCATCCCGAGCCTCGGCTTCACCATCGCGCTGCAGCTCACGCGCGCCGCCGACGGCAAGCAGATGAACGCGTTGATCCGTATGCCCGGCAAGATCGACCGCTTCATCCGCCTGCCGACCGAAGGCACGGTGCGCCTGATCTCGCTGGAACAGGCCACCGCCCTGTTCATCAACCGCCTGTTCCCCGGCTACAACCTGCACGGCCAGGGCGCCTTCCGGATCATCCGCGATTCCGAGCTCGAAATCGAGGAAGAGGCGGAAGACCTCGTCCGCCTGTTCGAGACCGCGCTGAAGCGCCGCCGCCGCGGATCGGTGATCCGGCTCGAGATCGACGCCAAGATGCCGGAAGAGTTGCGCAGCTTCGTGCAGCATGCGCTGTCGGCCGCCGACGACGAGGTCTTCCTGGTCGACGGCGTGCTCGCGATGAACGAGCTCTCTCAGCTCACCCGCCTCGACCGGCCCGACCTCGAATTCACCCCTTACGTGCCGCGCCACCCCGAGCGCGTGCGCGAGCATGGCGGCGACATCTTTGCCGCGATCCGGCAGAAGGACCTGATCGTCCACCATCCCTATGAATCCTTCGACGTCGTCGTGCAGTTCCTGCAGCAGGCCACGCGCGACCCCGATGTCGTCGCGATCAAGCAGACGCTCTACCGCACCTCCAACAACTCACCGATCGTGCGTGCGCTGGCCGAAGCGGCCGAAGCTGGCAAATCCGTCACGGCCTTGATCGAGCTGAAGGCGCGGTTCGACGAAGAAGCCAACATCCGCTGGGCGCGCGATCTCGAACGTGCCGGCGTGCAGGTCGTCTACGGCTTCCTCGAATTGAAGACGCACGCCAAACTCTCGATGGTGGTGCGCCGCGAGGGCGGCAGCCTCACGACTTACGTCCATACCGGCACCGGCAACTATCACCCGGTCACCGCGCGCATCTACACCGATCTCTCCTACTTCACCTCCGATCCGACCATCGGCCGCGATGCCGCACGCGTGTTCAATTTCATCACCGGCTATGCCGCGCCGAGCGATCTGGAAAAGATGGCGGTGTCGCCACTGACCTTGCGCCAACGCATCATCGAGCACATTCAAGGCGAGACCGCGCATGCACGGCACGGCCGGCCCGGCGCGGTCTGGATGAAGATGAACGCGCTGGTCGACCCCGACATCATCGACGCGCTCTACGAGGCCTCCCAGGCCGGCGTCCAGGTCGAGCTCGTGGTGCGCGGAATCTGTTGCCTCAGGCCCGGCATCCCCGGCCTGTCGGAAAATATCAGGGTCAAGTCGATCATCGGGCGCTTCCTGGAACACGGCCGAATCTACTGCTTCGGCATGGGCCAGGGCCTGCCCGGCGCGAAAGCGGCTGTGTATATCTCCTCCGCCGACATGATGCCGCGCAACCTCGACCGCCGCGTCGAGGTGCTGTGTCCGCTGCAAAATCCGACGGTGCATCAGCAGGTTCTCGAACAAATCATGGTCGCGAACCTGAAGGATAATGAGCAGAGCTGGCAGTTGTTGCCGGATGGGTCTTCAACGCGTATGAAGACCGCGAAGGGCGAGGAGCCTTTCAACGTCCACAACTACTTCATGACAAATCCGAGTCTGTCTGGCCGTGGAAAGTCGCTCAAGGAATCCTCGCCGCGTCGTCTCACGCGCCGGAACGAACGCCATCAATCCTGATCGGGGATTTGCGACGTGAAGCGGCCGCGCAAGCGCGGCTCGAGCGTCGCGGTTATCGACATCGGCTCCAACTCGGTCCGTCTCGTCGTCTACGAGGGACTGTCGCGGAGCCTCATCCCGATCTTCAACGAGAAGACGCTGTGCGGCCTCGGGCGCGAGGTGCAGAGCACGGGTCTGCTCGCGCCCGACGCCGTCGACAAGGCGCTGACCTCGCTCAAGCGCTTCCGCGCATTGTGCCGTGTGATGCAGGTCGGGCGCGTGTTCGCGATCGCGACCGCGGCCTGCCGCGACGCCTCCAACGGCCCAGACTTCATCGCCAAGGCCGAGCGCATCTGCGCCGTCAACATCGAGATCCTGTCGGGCCCGCGCGAGGCGCGGCTGTCGGCACTCGGCGTGATCTCCGGCATCCACCTTCCCGACGGCATCGTCGGTGACCTCGGCGGCGGCTCGCTCGAGCTGATCGACGTGCGCAAGAACGCCGTACGCAGCGGCGTGACGCTGCCGCTCGGCGGCCTCGCGCTCCAGGACCTCGCGCACAAATCGCTCAAGCGCGCCGATCGCATCGTGCGCGAGGAGCTCGACGAGCTGCCGCAGCTCACCGCAGGCCGCGGCCGCACCTTTTATGCCGTCGGCGGTACCTGGCGCGCGCTCGCGCGCATTCACATCATCCAGAGTGGCTATCAGCTCCAGGTGATGCACGGCTATTCGATTTCGGCGGCTGAAGCGCTCGACTTCTCGCGCCGTCTCCGGCGCCTCGCTGCCGCCAACATGCTCGCCGACATCGAGATCGTCGCCGACGCGCGCCGCCCTCTCCTCACCTATGCAGCGCTGGTGCTCGAGCACATCATCCGCGTTGCAAAACCCAAGAACATCGTGTTCTCCACCTTCGGCGTGCGCGAGGGCCTGCTGCACGAGAAGCTGCCGGAGACCGAGCGCAACAAGGATGGACTGCTCTGCGCGGCCGAGGAGCTGAACCAGTTGCTGTCACGCTCGGCCAAACACGCCCGCGAGCTGATCGCCTGGACCGACCGCCTGGTGCGCGTCGTGAAGCTGCGCGAGACCGAAGAGGACCGCCGCCTGCGTCACACCGCGTGCCTGCTGTCCGACATCGGTTGGCGCGTGCATCCCGACCATCGCGGTGAGCAGACGCTGAGCCTCGTCGTCAACGGCAATTTCGGCGCGATCACCCACACCGAACGCGCCTTCGTCGGCCTGTCCGTGTTCTATCGCTACGCCGGCCTCAGCGAGGAGAACCAGCCGCCGGCCACCATGCAGGGCCTGCTGACGCCGGCCCAGCTCGAACGCGCGCGCCTCTTGGGCGCTGCGTTCCGCGTCGCGCATCTGATCTCGGCGGCGCGTCCGGGCGTCTTGCCCGCCACGCATTTCCGCAGCCAGAGCCGCAAATTGATGCTGGTGTTCGAGCACCGCCTCGGCGATCTCGTCGCCGACCGCGTCGGCAGCCGCTTCCGTCAGCTCGCCCGCCTGATCGGCCGCTCGGGATCGATCGTGCGGCGCTAGAGCGCGACGAGACAGGTGCAAACGACAGGCATCTGCACCGGCATCTACTTCGCAACGAATCGGCTGCCATTCCAGCGCAGCGTCCGACTGTTTCCTTTGCCGTCGAGGAGCTCGACGAAGGCCTGATTGTTGGCCGACGATAGGCGGATGTCATGGGCGCGCACGGAGAGCACCCGGCGGTATCGCCCAGCCGTCGCGACATACACCTCGTGGAGACAGCCCGCGGAATTGCAATGAACGGCTCGGCTGCGGCATTGAAAATCGTCGAAGTGAAGAGCCACGAACTCCGCGCCCGGCACGGTCAGATAAAGCGCAAAATGTTGGGCGGCCGCAATGGAGCCTCCGCATGCGGCGTTCCATTTCTGCACATCTGCGCGAATTTCGGCCGGAAGCATGTCAATGTGCGCCGGACTCCAGGGATCCTGCGCCGTTCCGCTATGGCAAAGCGCTGGCTGCACGAGAGCGAGCGAGCCAATGACACCGCTGAGCAGCGCGCGTATGAGTTTGCTCAATTTCACGACCTTGCTCCTGCTTATTTCAGAACAGCGTTGGCATCGCGCTCCCGCGAGTGAGCCAATCCAACCGAAGCCTGGCTCGACCTGCAGCTATCTCCGGCGTATTTGATGCAAAAATATGCTCCGCAGACGAGGCGCGCTTGATGCACATCAACCCATCGGCGCCGCGCCGGCGTAAGCGAGGTGTCGAATGCGGCGCCTTCGGACGACTTCCGCCATGCCATTGCATCATGGGATTTTCCTTCTGAGCCCCGCTCGGAACGTGACGGCCCGTATTCTGTTTGCGCTTGCACTGAGCTTGTGGCCTTCGGCGCCGAATGCACAGGATGAATTGAAGCTGAGCGATGCGCAGGCGCGGAATCTCGGCGTGCGCGTGGCCCACCCGGTCGCGATCCGGACCGATCTGACGCTGCCATATCCCGTCCAGATCGTGATCCCCACACCGCAAATGTGGGTCGTCAGCGCGCCGGTGGCCGGCATGGTCGCCACTCTCCTCGTCGGGCGCGGTGATCGCGCCTCGGCCGGCCAGCCGCTGGTCACCCTGGAGAGTCCAAGTTTCGTCTCCCAGCAGCGCGACTACCTGCACGCGATCGCCCAGGAGCATCTCGCCAGCCAGCAGTTGAAGCGGAACGTCGATCTGTTTGAGGGCAAGGCCGTGCCGCAGCGGGTGCTGGAGGCCAGCCAGGCCGAAGCGCGCCAGGCCGCTCTCGTGGTCGCCGAGCGGCGTCAGATGCTGCATCTGAGCGGAATGTCCGACGATGCCATTTCTCGGCTGGCCCAGGAGGCGGCGATCAGCACAACGCTCACCGTCAATGCGCCGCAAACCGCATCCGTCGTCGAGGTCACGGTATCGCCAGGGCAGCGGCTCGACCAATCCACGCCGCTCGTCAAGCTGGCGCGACTCTCACCGCTATGGGCGGAAATCGCGGTTCCTGCGGCCAGTATCCGAGCAATCCACACCGGCGCGAAGGTCGAGATCGAGGGCTATCCCACGCCCGGCAAGGTCGTTCTGGTCTCCGAGACCATCGACCCTGCCACCCAGACCATCTTGGTTCGCGCGGAAATCCCCAACGACGGAGAGCTGCATCCCGGTCAGACAGCCGCTGCCCGCATCGGCTTTCTCTCCGCCGGCGAAAGCGCGTGGGAGATTCCCTACAGCGGGCTGGTGCGGCGGGGCGAACAGACCTCGGTATTCGCCGCCACAGCCGGCGGCTTCCGGCTGGTCCCGGTCAAGCTGGTTGCGGAAGACCAGGACCATGTCGTGGTGTCCGGTCCCATCACGGACCAGGACGAGATCGCGATCGGCGGCATCTCGGCGCTTCGCGGCATTCTCTCGGGACTGGGACAATAGATGCTCCGGCGCCTGGTCGCGTTCGCGCTTTCGCAGCGACTGTTCGTCCTGCTGAGTGTGTTGCTGCTGGTCGGCGCCGGCGCCATCCTCCTGTCCGGCCTGCCGATCGACGCGTTTCCCGACGTCTCACCGGTTCAGGTCAAGATCATCATGAAGGCGCCGGGCCTGACGCCCGAGGAGGTCGAGCAGCGCATCACGGTCCCCGTCGAGCTCGAACTGCTCGGATTGCCGCACAAGAAGGTCCTTCGTTCGACCACGAAATATTCACTGGCCGACATCACCGTCGATTTCGAGGACGGCACTGACATCTACTGGGCGCGCAACCAGGTATCGGAGCGGCTATCGAACATCGCGCGTGATTTCCCCGACGGGGTCAGCGGAGGTCTTGCGCCGATCACGAGCCCCCTGGGCGAGATGTTCATGTTCACGATCGACAGCCCCGAGCTTTCGCTCGCCGAGCGCCGGACTCTGCTGGATTGGGTGATCCGTCCCGCGCTGCGGACGGTCGCCGGCGTTGCGGACGTCAATGCGCTCGGCGGTTACGTCCGCGCCTTCGAGATCGTGCCGCGTAACGATGCGCTCGCCGCGCGCGGCATTTCCTACGACGTGTTTCGCCGGGCCATCGAAACCAACAGCCGCAATGACGGCGCCGGACGGGTGAACCAGGGCGAGGACAGCGCCCTGGTCCGGATCGAGGGCAGCATCCGATCGGTCGAAGACATCAAGGCCATCGTCGTCGACACCCGCGAGGGCGTGCCGATCCTGGTCAACGACGTGGCGAGCGTCAAAGTCGGGACGCTGACCCGCTATGGCGCAGTCACGTCGGACGGCAGCGGCGAGACGGTCGAGGGGCTCGTCCTCGGCTTGCGCGGCGCCAACGCCGGTCAGCTCGTCCGCGACGTGCGCGCCCGGCTCGCCGAGCTGCAGCCCTCGCTGCCGAAGAGCGTCTCCATCAACGTGTTTTACGACCGCAGCCGCCTGGTCAACCGCGCGGTCGGCACCGTGGTGCGAGCGCTCGGCGAGGCCACCGCCCTCGTCATCGTTCTCCTGTTGCTTTTCCTCGGCAATTGGCGGGCCTCGCTGGTGATCGCACTCACCCTGCCGCTGGCCATCGTCATCGCATTGATCGTCATGCGCATGGCCGGGATGTCGGCCAACCTGATGAGCCTCGGCGGACTTGCGATCGCGATCGGCATGTTGATCGACGCGCTGGTCGTCGTGGTCGAGAACATCGTCGGCAACCTCGGCAAGCACGAACCGGGCAAAGCGGCTCCGCTGATCCACCTGGTGTACCGTTCGGTTTGCGAAGTCCTGGAACCGGTAGCCTCGGGCGTCCTCATCATCATCATCGTGTTCATACCCCTGCTGACGCTGCAGGGATTGGAGGGGAAGCTGTTCATCCCGGTCGCGCTCGCCATCATCTTCGCGCTCACCGGTTCACTGCTGCTGGCGCTCACCGTGATCCCGGTCATGACCTCCTATGTGCTCAAGTCCGGGTCGCATCGCGATCCCATGCTGGTCCGTGCGGCGCAACGGATCTACGCGCCTGCGTTGGACTGGGCCCTGAAGAACGAGCGCAAGGTGATGGCTGCGGCGCTGATCGGCCTGCTCGCTGCGGGATTCGCCTATACCAAGCTCGGCAAGACCTTCATGCCGACGATGGATGAAGGCGACGTCATCGTCAGCGTGGAGACATTGCCTTCCGTCAATCTCGACGAGTCGCTTGCGATGAATGCGAGGCTTCAGAAGGCACTTCTGGCTGTGCCTGATATTGCCGGCATCGTCGCGCGGACCGGGTCGGACGAGCTTGGCCTCGATCCCATGGGGCCCAACCAGACCGACACGTTCCTCGTGCTCAAGCCGGCCGCCGAGCGGCAGACCGACAATCGGGAAGCCCTGCTGCAGAAGCTGCGCGAGGTCCTGACCGGCTTTCCGGGCATCTCGCTCGGCTTCACCCAACCCATCGACATGCGCGTGCAGGAGATGATCAGCGGCGTGCGTGGCGACGTCGCAGTCAAGATCTTCGGCCCCGACATCGCCAGGCTGAACGAAGCCGCGGCCAAGCTGTCGGCCATCCTGTCCGGCATCGACGGAGCCGAGGACGTCTACACCACGCTGAACGAAGGCGCTCAATATTATACGGTTGCGGTCAATCGCATGGAGGCCGGCCGCCTCGGTCTGACCGTAGATTCCATCGTAAACTCGCTCCGTACCCAGATCGAGGGTCGAACGATCGGGACCGCGCTGGAGGAAGGACGCCGCACACCGATTCTCGTCCGCGGTAGCGAGACGACCCGGGAGGCGCCGACGCTGCTGGCAAGCCTGCCGCTGACGCTCGCTTCCGGACAGCATGTCGCGCTGTCGCAGGTCGCGCGAATCCAGCGCGTGGATGGGCCGGTGAAGATCGACCGCGAAGATGGTGCGCGCATGAGCGTCGTTCGCGCCAACGTCCGCGGCCGCGACATGGTCGGTTTCGTCGAAGCAGCCCGCCAGAAGGTTGCGACCGAACTTCCGCTCCCGAACGGCTACCGGCTGACGTGGGGCGGCCAGTTCGAGAACCAGCAACGCGCCGCCGCACGCCTGTCCATCGTGGTCCCGGTCGCGATCGGTCTCATCTTCCTGCTGCTCTTCACCACGTTCGGCGCCATCCGGCAGGCTTTGCTGGTGCTGGTCAACATTCCCTTTGCCCTGATCGGGGGCGTTTTCGCACTGGTCCTGACGGGTGAGTATCTGTCGGTGCCCGCCTCGGTCGGATTCATCGCGCTGCTCGGCATCGCCGTCCTCAACGGCGTCGTTCTGGTGTCCTACTTCAATCAGCTCCGCACCCATGGCCTGAGCGAGGATCGTATCGTCGTCGAGGGTGCCATGCGCAGGCTTCGGCCCGTGCTGATGACCGCGAGCATCACGGCGCTGGGCTTGATCCCGCTGCTGTTCGCGTCCGGGCCAGGGTCCGAAGTGCAGCGACCGCTTGCGGTCGTCGTGATCGGAGGACTGTTGTCCTCCACCCTGCTCACTCTGATTCTCCTGCCGATCCTGTATCGCCGCTATGGCGGAACGTCGAAGGAGGCGAAATGACCGATCAGCCGGTCTGTCTCACGCTGATCGTGCCGCGTCAGCTCCGCGAGGAGGTGTTCGACTATCTCGCCGAACAGACCGACCTCGTTTCGGGATTCACCGCATCGCACGGAGCCGGTCACGGCGCCGAAGTTCGATTGCAGACGGCCGCCGAGCGCGTCAAGGGGCACGCCGATCAGACGGCGGTGCAGATGATCCTGGCGAGGAGCGATGCCGACAGCTTGCTCGACCGGCTGCGGATCTCATTTGCCGGAACCAAGCTCGTCTATTGGAGCACGCCGGTGACGGAATTCGGCACCATCGAGTGAAGCACCTCAAAAATCCGTCGACATCGACAACAGCACAGTTCGCGGCGAGCCTTGCGCCAGTGCGGAGAAGCCCGCGACGCCAGCCCAGTAATTGGTGTCGAACACGTTCTGGACCAGGGCCCGGAGCGTGACCGGCCGGTTGTTGATGCGCGTGGTGTAACGCGCGCCGAGATCGAGCCTGGTCCAGGCGGGAACGACCTGCGTGTTTGCCCGATTTAGATATTGCTGCCCGGTATAGATGGTGTTTGCGACCAGCGTCAGCCCGGGAGCGAACGGGGTGTCCCATTCGGCGGACAGATTGGCCTGCACCTCCGGCACTCCGATCGGCGTCTTGCCGAGCTCGGTCAACGTGCTCGTCTTCGTCAGCTCCGCATCGATCAACGTCACGCCGCCAAGAACGCGAATGCCCGGCTGCACTTCTCCGAACACGGTGAACTCCACGCCGCGATTGCGCTGCTCGGCGTCGGCCCGGAACACATTGCCGGCACCCGTCTGTCCCGACGGCTTGGTGATCTCGAACAGGCTGACCGTCGTTGCGAGCGTGCCGAGATCGACCTTGACGCCGGCTTCCTTCTGCTTGCTGAAATAGGGCGCCAGGACCTCTCCTTGATTGCTCGCCGTCGTCGGAGCAACGTCGCCCTTGCTGAGCCCTTCGATGTAGTTGGCGTAGAGCGAAACGTGGCTCCAGGGCTTGACGACCACGCCGACCATCGGCGTGTACGCCGTCTGGTCGTAGGCGGAGGTCACGGCTCCCGTGGTGGTGTTGTAGTTGTTCGACTTGACGCCCTGTTGCCTGACGCCGAGGGTGAGTTGAAGGCGCTCCTGGAAAACCGACATGGTGTCGGCCAGCGCAAGGCCGGTCAGCTCGGTGTCCGACAGCTTCGGCACGGTCGCGGGAGCCGGAACGAGCTGCTGGGGACGAGCGATCGGCGCATAGATGTTGGACGACACCGCCGTGCCGTTCACCGAGCCCCGCGAGATCTCATCCGCGTAGTAGCTCCCCTGGAAGCTCACGGCATGACTGATCGCGCCGGTCTCGATCCGGGCCCGCACACCGGCGTCGGCCACGTTCCTGTCGATGTCGAACTTGAAGTGCCCCGGCGTCGATGTGGTGTTGCCGGCCCCGTTCAGGATCGTCGGCGTGCCGAACAGACGA
This sequence comes from Bradyrhizobium sp. SZCCT0231, assembly GCF_018130245.1. GTDB lineage: Bacteria > Pseudomonadota > Alphaproteobacteria > Rhizobiales > Xanthobacteraceae > Bradyrhizobium > Bradyrhizobium japonicum_F. The sequence goes on along the minus strand of NZ_JAFCKP010000001.1, from coordinate 1,432,204 downwards.
TCGACCTGGGTCCTACCGCCGCCGGCGTCGGCAAACACCGTCACGGACTCCGTTACATCATATTCGGCGCGCGCCAGCAGCGAGTTGTCGTGGACCTTGGCCCATTCCCAGGCCTGCGTGACGTTGCGCCGCCCGACCGGCGCGGTCGGGACGGCTACGCCCGTTGCGACCAGGAACGGCCTCGTCGGCGCGTCGAACTTCTCTTCCTGATCGATGAAGTCGAGCGAGGCTCTGAACTTCTCGCCGCGATAGTCGAACGCCGCGGAGCCGACATGCGCCTCCCGGGTCTGGTTATCCAGCGGCGTATCGCCATTGTGATAGCTGCCATTGACGCGAATGCCGAATTCGCGATTTTCACCGAACCGCCGGCTCACGTCGAGATGCGTGCCGAGCTGGGTGTTTGACGCGTAGTCGGTCGTGACCCGCGTGAGATCGATGTCCCCGGCACGCTTCGGCACGATGTTGATGGTGCCGCCGACACTGCTGTTCGGCGCCATGCCGTAGAGCAGCGCCGTCGGGCCCTTGATGATCTCGATGCGTTCGACGTAGTAGGTGAACACGCGGTAGTTCGGTGCAACGCCGTAGACGCCGTTGAAGGCGATTTCTCCGACATTGCCCTCCCCGATCGGAAAACCGCGGATGAAGAAAGAATCGAAAATGCCGCCGGGTTGGCTCCCCAGGCGGACCGAGGGATCGTTGGTGACGACATCGGCGACGGTGACCGCCTGTTGATCTTCGATCTTCTTCGCCGTGTAGCTCGTGATATTGAACGGCGTATCCATGAAATCCTTGTTGCCGAGCAGGCCGACCTGGCCTCCACGGGCGACCTGCCCGCCTGCGTAGGTCGGCGGCAGTGCGCCGGGCCTCGCAACCGTCGGAGTCGCTTCCGCCTGCAGCTTGGCCCGATCATTCGCAGGCGCGCCGCGGCCCGCACTCCTGGCTGGATTGGCCCGTGGACGCACGCGCGGCTTCGGCGCGTCTGCGGTGACGGTCACCGCCGGCAACGTGCTTCCCCCCGCCGCCTCGGGCGCGGCGCTCTGCGCGCTGGTGCCGTGCAGGACGCCGTCGCTGCACAAGGCAATGGAGACCACGGAAACCGCGAAGGCTCTCGGGCTGGCGCACGTCAGAAGCGTCTTGATGCGAGCGGCAACAACAGCAACAGGACGACAAAGCACTTTCGACGACATCGCACCTTCCGATTTCATGAACATGAACGTCGGGGCGAGGTGCCGTGGGAACCTTCATCGAGTCAACGAAAGTACCCTTGAATTTCAGTAGTTTATAATAAGACAAGATCTAAATCGCGTGAGGGTTGCGCAGGACGACTCTCCACGCAACGTCCGCGCGCACGACGCGAGCTCCCGCGAAGCGCGATGCACGCCGGTCATACGAACGCAATGATGGAGAGATTCGGGCGCCTGCGCCGAACCTGTGGCCGGTGATCGCTCGCGTCCTGCCGACGCGGCACGCGTCTCGGTGATGTGGTCGCCTCTCATCGCTGGAGAGGAAGGCCGCGCCGATCAGAGCCGCAGCGTCACTCCGCGGAGGCCTTGGCGTGGCGCTCGGAGGATTCGAGCGCTGCCTGGGTCAGGCTGCGTCGGCGCCAGATGTAGCCGACCACCAGCACGACCACGACACCGAGCACGGCACAGAGATATTCGCCGCCTGCCCCGCCATGTCCGAACTGCGGCGGGATGCGCAGCGCGCCGAGCATGCTGTCCAGCGAGGTGCCCAGCGGGCCGTCGAGCAGCGTGTGCAGCTTCGGCGCGACGCCCGGGTCGGTCGCGATCACCTCGCCCGCGACCCAGCCGAGCAGCGCAGCGCCAGCCCAGACCAGGACCGGCAGCTTTGCGAGCAGCGCCATGATCAGCGCGGCGCCGGCGACGATCAGCGGCACGCTGATGGCGAGGCCGAGGATCAGGAGCGGCACGCTGCCATTGGCCGCGGCGGCGACCGCAATGACGTTGTCGAGACTCATGACGATGTCGGCGACCACGACGATCTGGATGGCGTGCCACAGATGCGAGGCTGATTCGACGTCGTCCTCCTCATCGTTTTCCGGCACCAGCAGCTTGGCCGCGATCACGATCAGCGCCAGACCGCCGATGAGCTTGAGGTACGGCAGCCCCATCAGGGTGGCGACGATGCCGGTGAAGATGATTCGCAGCATCACTGCAGCGCCGGCGCCGAAGATCATGCCCCAGAGCCGGTGGCGCGGCGAGAGACCGCGGCAGGCGAGCGCAATCACCAGCGCGTTGTCGCCGGAGAGCAGGATGTTGATCCAGATGATCTTGCCGACCGCAATCCAGAAGGTCGGTTCGGCCATCTCGTTGCGAAACTGGGTGAAGAATGCCCCGATCGTAGCGGGATCGAAGATCAGCCAGAGCCAGTCCACAATGAGTCCTTTCGCTCGTCGTCCCTAACCTGTCGGCTGATTGATCAGCCGACGATCTCGTTGCCCGAGAAGAACTGCGCGATCTCGATCGCGGCGGTCTCCGGCGCATCCGAACCGTGCACCGAATTCTCGCCGATCGACTTGGCGTAGAGCTTGCGCACCGTGCCATCGGCGGCCTTGGCCGGATCGGTCGCGCCCATCACCTCGCGGTACTTGGCGATCGCGCCCTCGCCTTCGAGAACCTGAACCACGACCGGACCGGAGGTCATGAACTCCACGAGCTCGCCGAAGAACGGGCGCGCCTGGTGGACGGCATAGAAGGTCTCGGCCTGCTCCCTGGTCATGCGGATGCGCTTCTGCGCGACGATGCGCAGGCCCGCCTTCTCGATCACGGCATTGACCGCGCCGGTCAGGTTACGCTCGGTCGCGTCGGGCTTGATGATCGAGAAAGTGCGTTCGATGGCCATAATCTTGTCCTTGGGGAAGAAAGCGGTGGTTCGGAGTTGCGGGGCTTATATCGGCGCCTTTGCCGGACGGCAAGCGACCGCCGAAACGGCCGCACAGGCGCTTCGCCGCAGGGACGGGCCGCCGGTTTCAGCTTGGATGACAACAATTTCACCCAGATGAACCCAATCTGAAACCGCCGTCAGGGTTCGGTTCAGCTTCGCCGGCATAAGCTCGGGTCCATCGAAACCGAAGCCTGATCATCAGGCGGACCGTTTCGGCGGCCTTTCCATCGACGCGGATCACCCCGCGCCGGCAGTTTTGAGGAGTTCACCATGTTGAGGAAACTTTCGCTTGCCGCTGTCGCTGCGGTCGCGCTGGGTGCCGCGCTGGCGCCGACCTCTGCATCCGCCCATTGGCATGGCGGCGGCCCGGGCTGGCACGGCGGCGGCTGGCGCCACGGCTACGGCTGGGGTGGCCCGCGCTTCTATGCCCCCGTCTCCTACGGTTATGGCGGCTGCTATGTGCGCCGGCTGGTCCCGACCCCCTGGGGACCCCGCTGGCGGCTGATCAACCGCTGCTACTGAGCCCGTCAGCACCTTCATGAGGGTACCTACGCCCCCCAGGTACCTTCCAAGAGAAGCCCCGGCGCTCCCCTCGCCGGGGCTTTGCCTTGAGCGGATAAGGCTTGGTTCATACAATTCTTACGAGAATGCCCCGCATTCCCCACGGTCAGCGAAACCATTTGGTCGGCAATGACTTGGTACCGTGTGCTTGCTTTGAAAACACGGAACTTTGCGATGGCTGGGCCTTTTGCCGATGACAGCGAACAGATTGACCGGCGCACCAGCCGCTCGATTTGCGACGCCATAGGCGAGCGGCTCCAGCAGAGCCTCCGGCCCGAACCTCGCCTCCCGGCATATCTCGAGCAGCTCCTCAATGAATTGAGGCAGCGCGAGCACGAACCGCATTGAGCATGATCCGGACCCGAAGGGCCGCGCCAGCGCAAAGTGCGAAGCGGTTTTCCGGCGCGACAAACGCAGAACGCGTTTGCGCGGAGATCATGCTCAAACAATAATCTGACGGAAAAACGGGTTGCGTTCGGCGCGCCTTGCGGTGACAAGGCCGCATGCTCTCCATCACCGACCTCTCCATCCGCCTCGCCGGACGCCTGTTGATCGACCAGAGTTCCGTGCAGATCACGCCGGGATCACGCGTCGGCCTGGTCGGGCGCAACGGCACCGGCAAGTCGACCCTGTTCAAGGTGATCCGCGGCGAGCTCGCGGCCGAGCACGGTTCGGTGACCCTGCCGCCGCGCTGGCGCATCGGCAGCCTGGCGCAGGAAGCGCCGAACGGCCCCGAAAGCCTGATCTCGGTCGTGCTCAAGGCCGACCTCGAACGCGACGCGCTGCTCACTGAGGCCGAGCACGCGACCGATCCGCACCGGATCGCCGAGATCCAGACCCGGCTGGTCGACATCGACGCACATTCGGCGCCGAGCCGTGCCGCCGCGATCCTCTCCGGCCTCGGCTTTTCCGCCGCCGATCAGCTCCGCCCCTGCGCCGAGTTCTCCGGCGGCTGGCGCATGCGCGTCGCGCTCGCCGCGACGCTGTTCGCGGCCCCCGACCTTCTGCTGCTCGACGAGCCCACCAACTATCTCGACCTCGAAGGCACGCTGTGGCTGGAGGATCACCTCGCGCATTATCCGCGCACGGTGATCGTGATCAGCCACGACCGCGACCTCCTGGAAAGCTCGGTCGACCAGATCCTGCATCTGGAGCGCGGCAAGCTTACGCTCTACAAGGGCACCTACTCCTCGTTCGAGGAGCAGCGCGCCGCGCGCGAATTGCTCGATGCCAAGCAGCTCAAGCGCCAGGAGGCCGAACGTGCGCGCCTGCAGGCCTTCGTCGACCGCTTCAAGGCCAAGGCCTCCAAGGCGCGCCAGGCGCAGTCTCGCGTGAAGATGCTGGAGCGGTTGAAGCCGATCACGGCGCTGGTCACCGAGGACGTGCGCGAGATCAGCTTTCCCGCGCCGGAGAAGATCCTGTCGCCGCCGATCATCGCCGTCGACAACGCCTCGGTCGGCTACGATCCGGCCAGCCCCGTGCTGAGCCGCGTCACCCTGCGCATCGACAATGACGACCGCATCGCGTTGCTAGGCGCCAACGGCAACGGCAAATCGACACTGGTGAAACTGCTCGCGGGACGTCTTGCGCCGTTCTCGGGCAAGGTGACGCGCGCCGACAAGCTGTCGATCGCCTATTTCGCGCAGCACCAGCTCGACGAGCTCAACGAGGACGCCTCCGCCTACGACCACGTCCGCAAGCTGATGGGCGACGCGCCCGAAGCCAGGGTGCGGGCGCGCGCCGGCGCGATCGGCTTCTCCGGCAAGGCCGCCGACACCAAGGCCGGCAAATTGTCCGGCGGCGAGAAGGCGCGGCTGCTGCTGGGGCTAGCGACTTTCTTCGGCCCCAACATGATCATCCTGGACGAGCCCACCAACCATCTCGACATCGACAGCCGCGCCGCCCTTGCGGAAGCGATCAACGAGTTTCCCGGCGCCGTGATCATGGTCTCGCACGACCGTTACCTGATCGAGGCTTGCGCCGAGCGGCTCTGGATCGTCGCCGACCGCACCGTGACCAATTACGACGGCGATCTCGACGAGTACCGCCGCCTGGTGCTGTCCGCGCGCAACGCGGAAGCCCCGCGCGAGCGCAATGTGCCGAGCGAGAAGCCGCAACGTCCAAGAGCGGACAATCGCGGCTCGCTGAAGAAGCGCATCGCGGAAGCCGAAGCCGAGATCGCCCGCGTCAGCGAGATCATCGCCAAGATCGACACCGCGCTCGCCCTGCCCGACATTTTTGCGCGCGATCCCAAGCAGGCCGCGCAATTGTCGAAAGCGCGCGCCAATGCCGCCGACGCGCTGGTGCGCGCGGAGGAGCAATGGCTGGAGGCGAGCACGCAGTTCGATGAGGCGGCGGGGTAGCGCCGCAACCGCAAGGCCCCCATCAAAACGCGCAAAACAACCCCATGCACAGTACCGGCATTATAATACCCATGGATTAGCCATTGAGCGAGCTGCTCTTTGCCCGCTCAATCGGCATCCCTTCGCATGGCAATGAGGCCGGGACGACTCAGTCCGCGTATTGCCCGGCCGCCTTGATGATCGGTGCCCAGCGGTCGATCTCACTCGTCAGCATCGTGCCCAGCGCCTCGGGCGTCGCCTTGTCCTGCGGGACCGGCTCGGTGTTGATGTCGTTGAACCGGGCAATCAGCGCGGGATCCTTGAGCGCGGTCTGCAGCGCCGCCGTCAGCTTCTGAACGACCGCCGGCGGTGTGCCCTTGGGCGCATAGATGCCGTGCCAGACGCCGAGCTCGAAACCCTTGAGGCCGGCCTCGTCGGCCGTCGGCAGATCGGGCAGGCTCTTCAGCCGCTCCTTGGTGGTGATCGCGTAGGCCTTGACCTGCTTGGCCGTGATCGGCCCGGTGGTGTTGGTGGCCTGATCGCAGGTGAGATCGATCTGCTTGCCGAGCAGATCGTTCATGATGGGACCGTTGCCCTTGTAGGGCACCGTGGTCAGCTGCTTCTGGATCGCCGTCATGAACAGCATGCCGCATAGATGTGAGGCGGCGCCGAGCCCCGCATTGGCGTAAGTCAGCTTGTCGCCCTGCTGCTGGGCGTAGGCGACCAGTTCCTTGAGCGTGGCAGCCGGGAAATCCGGACGCGCGATGATGGTCATCGGCGCGTTGGTCACGAGCCCGATCGGCGCAAAGGCCGTCTTGGTGTCATAGCTGAGATTGCGGTAGAGCGTCGCGGCGGTCGAGATGCCGACATGATGGATCAGCAGCGTGTACCCGTCCGGCTGGGCGCGCGCGGCGCGGGTCGTGCCGATGGTGCCGCCGGCGCCGGTCGCGTTCTCGACGATGACCTGCTGTCCCAGGGATTTCGCCATGCCGGCCGCCGTCAGGCGCGCGATGGTATCGGTCGGCCCGCCGGCGGCGAACGGCACCAGCATGGTGATGGTTCTCGACGGATAGTCCTGGGCGAACGCCGCGCCAAACGGCAAGAGCAGAGCCGATACGAGGGCAATCAAGAACCGCATAGTTTCCTCCAGATTGTTGTTCCCACCATCAAAGCGCATTCCGGGCCGCGCGGCCATCACGAAAGCGACTTCATCGGGAACATTGCAGCGGTCGATGGCGCACCGATGCCGACCACATCGCATTCGGTGTGACCTTGCCACTCGCCCAAGCGCTACGTCTGCGCCTCGGTTTCGCTTTCGAGCTTCATCCGCAGGGCCGCGACGATGCGATGAACCGTTTGCAGATCCTTGACCGCAAGCCCTTCCGAAAGCCTGTTGACCCACGGCATCTGCAAAGCCATGGCGGCATCGAAAGCGCGCCGCCCCTTGTCGGTCAGGATAACAAGCTGCGCTCGGCGGTGATGCGGGTTGGCCTCGAAAGCAACGAGGCCTTCTGCATGGAGGTCATTGACGATCCGCTGCACGTTTTGGCGATTGCCCCCCAGATCGCGTGCAAGCCAGGCCACCGGCTGGGGCCGCTCCGCGTGCACGATGGCGCCGAGAATCTGCCAGCGGGCGCTGGTGAGCCCGAGCCGGGCCACCAAGCGGTCCCCTGCGGTCAAGAGCAGGCTGTTCAGCCGGAACAAGTCAAGCATCAGATCGGTCAGAGCATCGCCGGCCGGCGTTCGTTGGGATTTCCGCATCCGTCACCATAAACAATTATTGACATCATGATGTCAAATTACTAGATTGCCGATAGTACCATATTGACATCATAAAACCATCTCGACGGAGTTCGTCATGGCGCACCTACGCCCACTGGACCCTGACTTTCCCATCGAACGTCAGCTCGGCATCGAGACCAGCCCTGTGGTGCTGGTGAACCTGTTCACGCTCGACAAGGCCGACGAACAAAGCTTTCTCAAGATCTGGCAAGACGATGCCGCCTTCATGAAGCAGCAGCCGGGCTTCATCTCCACCCAGCTTCACCGAGCAATTGGCGAAAGCCCCGCGTATCTGAACTATGCGGTTTGGGAATCGACGGCCCACTTCCGGGCTGCATTCACGCATCCTGAATTCAGGTCGAAGATCTCGGCCTATCCCTCATCCGCCGTCGCCTCGCCGCACCTGTTCGAGAAAGTCGCGGTGCCCGGCATTTGCGTCGCGTAGCTCGCTTCGAAAACGGCAGACCCGATGACCAAGATCATCCACTCAGTCGCGGGAGCGGTCGCACTGACGACCATTGCGACCTTCTGGCTTTCCACGGCTCTCACCGAGCTATTTGCGTCGCACGAGACCATAGCCATGGTGAAGACCGCTATACCGTGGGGTTTCCTGTTGCTTATTCCGATGCTTGCGGCGACGGGAGGTTCAGGATTCTTCCTGGCAAAGGAGCGGCGCGCCGGCCTGATCGGTGCGAAGATCAAACGTATGCCGCTCATCGCCGGCAACGGCATCCTGGTTCTGATTCCCGCCGCGTTGTTTCTTGCCTCCAAGGCGAAGGCCGCGGAGTTCGACACCACGTTCTACGCGGTGCAGACTCTCGAACTGGTCGCCGGAGTAACGAACATCGTTCTGCTCGGTCTCAATATGCGCGACGGCTTCAAGATGAAGGGCCGTTTCCGCGTTCGCCAGCCTGATCGCTTCAACACCAAGCCGATCCTCTGAGCGTGCCGCCAACCCGGCTTTTGATCGGGTCCGCCCCGCACATGTCCGGGATCTGCGGCGCAGCGATCCCCGCCTACGCGTGCTTCTTCTTCGGCTTCGCCGTCCTCGGCATCGGCTGCGGGTCCGGATTGCCTTCGATCGAGGACAGACGTCCGGACGTGAAGGTGTAGATGCCGGCGCGCGGACCGGTCGTCCAGGTGACGACGGCGACGCGGCGGCCGATGGCGTCATTGGAGAGATTGACGTTCGAGGGCGCGCCGATGCCGCGCACCACATCGCATTCGGTATGGCCGAGCGCGACCGTGCCGCCCGTCGGAGCGGGCGCCGTCGTCGAGGCATTGGCGTCAGCCGGCCCGGGAGGCGGCGCCATGCCGGGACAGGCGCCGTCGGCGCTGACGAGATCCTCGGCGCGCACCGGCTTGTCGGGGGTCAGCGGCGGGGATTCGATCGAGATGTTCTTGATGAACAGCCGGCTGGGCGTGTTGAACCATTCTGCGTCCTTCGACAGCAGATCGGTCCCCGAGCAGCCCGCGAGCAGCGGTGCTACGGCGGCCAACGCAATCATGAGCGAGCCGGGAAGCTTTTGATGTCGCACGATAAACTAATTCCCCGCGTGAAGGACCAGCCCTAAGCGATTGTCCCAACATCCCTTTGCGGCACGAAGGTGGCCAAAGCCAGCATCGCCCGAAAAGTGCAAATTATCATTAACTGCGATGAACGGCTAATTGCGCTTCTGCCACCGGCCACGCTCATCGGCCTGCCAATAGGTGACATCAAATCCCTTCGCCTTGCAATCCGTCCAGGCCGTGCGGGCGAGCGCAAGCGCATCGGGATCGTCGCCGTTGAACAGCAGCACCATGCGCTCATAGCCCTGTGCGTCCTCCGGCAGCGCGGCGCTGTCGACCAGGAAGCGGACATTGGCACCGTTGGGATTGCCCTCCTCGATAGCCAGCACGATCGGCTGATCGGCGGCATCGTTCACCCGCCATGTCGCGTGCGGCAGGAAGGAATCGTCGCGATAGGTCCACAAATGCGCGTCGAGCGCATCGGCGCGCTCCTCCGAGGTCGACTGCACCACGACGCGCCAGCCGCGCTCGAGCGATTTCTCGAGAAGCGGCGGCAACACGTTCTCTACCGTCATGTTTTGCAGATGGTAGAACAGCACTTCAGTCATGTCGGATCATTTGCGCTCGTAATGGTCGGAGACCAGGCGGTCGAGCAGGCGGACGCCGTAGCCGCTTCCCCAGCTCTGGTTGATGTCGGTCTTCGGCGCGCCCATCGCGGTGCCGGCGATGTCGAGATGCGCCCAGGGCGTGCCGTCGACGAAGCGCTGCAGGAATTGCGCTGCGGTGATCGAGCCGCCATGGCGGCCGCCGGTGTTCTTCATGTCGGCAAACTGGGAATCGATCAGCTTGTCGTATTCGGGGCCGAGCGGCATCCGCCAGACCTTCTCCCCGCTCTCGACGCCGGCCGTGAGCAGCCGGTCGGCAAGCTCGTCGTTGTTGGAGAACATGCCGGCATGCTCGGTGCCGAGCGCCACCATGATCGCGCCGGTCAGCGTCGCCAGATCCACCATGAATTTCGGCTTCACCTTCTTGGCGACGTACCAGAGCACATCGGCCAGCACGAGGCGGCCCTCCGCGTCGGTATTGATGATCTCGATGGTCTGGCCGGACATCGAGGTGACGATGTCGCCCGGCCGCTGCGCGTTGCCGTCGGGCATGTTCTCGACGAGGCCGATGGCGCCGACCGCGTTGACCTTCGCCTTGCGCGCGGCGAGCGCATGCATCAGGCCGACGACGCAGGCCGCACCTCCCATGTCGCCCTTCATGTCCTCCATGCTGCCGGCCGGCTTGATCGAGATGCCGCCGGTGTCGAAACAGACGCCCTTGCCGACGAAGGCGACCGGTGCCTCGCCCTTCTTAGCCCCGTCCCAGCGCATGATCACGGTGCGGCTCGGCCGCGCCGAGCCCTGACCGACGCCGAGCAGCGCGCCCATGCCGAGCTTCTGCATCGCCCTGACGTCGAGCACCTCGACCTTGACCCCGAGCTTGCGGAGCTGACCGGCGCGACGCGCGAATTCCTCGGGGAAGAGCACGTTCGGCGGCTCGTTGACGAGGTCGCGCGCAATGACCACGCCGTCGATGACGTGGCCGGCCGAGGCAAACGCCTTCTTCGCAGCACCAGCATCGCCGACCGCAAGCGAGACGTCGGCGCGCAAGCCGTTCTCCTCGCCATCCTTCTTCTTGGTCTTGTAGCGGTCGAACTTGTAGGTGCGTAAGCGAAGGCCGGAGGCGAGCGCAACCGCCTGCTCGCTCGTCATGGCGCCACCGGGCAGCTCCGCCATGACGGTCATGGCGCTGGTGCCGGCGGGCAGCTTGCTCGCGGCCACCCCGCCGAATTTGAGGAAATCGTTCGCCTTCAGGCCGGTCGCCTTGCCGGCGCCGATCACGATCAGCCGGGTCGCCTTCACGCTTTCCGGCGCCAGAATGTCCAGCGCGGCCCCGCTTTTGCCTTTGAAGGCGGCGGCGGCCGCCGCGCGCTTCACGATGTCGACAGCGCCGCCCAGCGCCTTGGCCGTCGCCGGACCGAGCTTCAGGCCATCGTCGCAGAACACGACCAGGATGCCACGGGAGGCGGCAGACAACGGGACAAAGCCGACCTTGATGGCATCGGACATGGATAACTCCTCCAAAACATGGGGTTTTTCGTCGTTCGGAAGTTCCAGCTACGAACCGGAGCTGAACGGCGATTCACTGAGGCTTCCCCCACTATGGGCCAGCGGCCGGCCCGATGCCAAGCGCCGCCGTGGCCGCGAGGCCACAACGACCGAAATATTAACCATATATTGAGGGTGCCATGGGGCAGCCATTTTGTTGACGGATCAAAGGGATGGTAGTGAGAGAATGAACCGCTGGAAGAGCTGTTGGCCGACCTTGGGGATCCCCTGACGGGGGATTGGTTGGACCGCCGGAATTCTGGCCGACATTGGGGACTTGGTGGGTACGTGCGGTAGCGCATGGGGTCGATCGATAGGTATATCTTCCGCACGACGCTGGCGTCGTTTGCGCTGGTCCTGGTCAGCCTCACCGGCGTGATCTGGATTACGCAGGCGTTGCGCGGCATCGACCTGATGACGAGCCAGGGTCAGACCATCCTCACCTTCCTCGGCATCACCAGCCTCGTGATCCCGGCCCTGGTCCTGATCATCTCGCCGATCGCGCTGATGATCGCGATCTCGCACACGCTGAACAAGCTCGCGACCGATTCCGAGATCATCGTGATGAATGCCGCCGGCTTCTCGCCGTTCCGGCTGTTCTATCCGTTCTTCTACGCCACCTGCGTGGTGGCGCTGCTGGTCGCCTTCATCGCGGCCTATCTCGCTCCCGACGGCATGCGGCGCATCAAGCAGTGGGACGCCGAGATCACCGCCGACGTGCTGACCAACATCCTGCAGCCCGGCCGCTTCGCCCAGCTCGACAGGAACCTGACGATCCGGATCCGCGAGCGCCTGCCCGGCGGCATCCTCGCCGGCATCTTCATCGACGACCGCCGCGATCCGAACGAGCGCGTCTCGATCGTCGCCGAGCACGGCGAGGTCGTGAAGAACGAGACCGGCTCGTTCCTGGTGCTGGAGACCGGCAATCTCCAGCGCTTCGAGGCGGGCAAGCGCGATCCCGCGCTGGTGGCGTTCGGCCGCTACGGCTTCGACATGTCGAAGTTCTCGGGCCAGGGCCGCGACGTCACCCTCGGCATCCGCGAGCGCTATCTCTGGGAGCTGTTCTCGCCGGCCGAGGACGATCCCGTCTATAAGCAGATTCCCGGCCAATTCCGCTCAGCCCTGCATGATAGCCTGTTGGCACCGGTCTATCCCTTTGCCTTTGCCGTGCTGACCTTCGCCTTCCTGGGTGCGCCCCGCACCACCCGCCAGAGCCGCAACTTCTCGATCGCCTCCTCGATCATTGCGGTGTTCGGCCTGCGCATGGCCGGCTTCGCCTGCTCGGTGATGGCGGTGAAATCGCCGGGCGCGGTGCTGGTCCAATATGCGATGGTCGTGGGCGCCATCGGCATCGGGCTGTGGATGATCATCGGTGGCGTCGTGGTCGAGCCGCCTCCTGGCCTGATGGAGGCCATCAACAGGTCGAACGCACGGATCGCGCGGCTGTTCGGACGTCCGGCCACCGCATGAGCATGCTCACCAATACGCTCGGGCGCTATTTCGCCGGCCGCTTCGTGGTCGCGGCGCTCGGCGTCTTCGGCGGCATATTCCTGCTGCTGGTGCTGGTCGACTACATCGAGATGGTGCGCAAGACCTCGGGGCTCGCATCCGCTTCCGCGATCATGGTGGCCGAGACCTCGCTGTTCCGGGTGCCGCAGCTCTTGGAGAAGCTGACGCCGTTCTGCATGCTGATCGGGGCGATGACCTGCTATCTCGCCCTCTCCCGCCGGCTCGAGCTCGTGGTGGCGCGCGCTGCCGGCATCTCCGCCTGGCAGTTCATCTCGCCGGCGCTCGGCAGCGCGCTGCTGATCGGGGTGATCGCCACCGTCGCCTACAATCCGATGTCCGCCAATTTGCGCGAGCTGTCCAAGCGCATGGAAGCCGAGCTGTTCGGCTCGGCGCCCGGCGGCGGCATCCAGGACGCCTCCGGCTTCTGGCTCAATCAGCTCACCAGCGACGGCCAGACCATCATCAATGCGGCGCGGAGCGAGCAGCAGGGCATCCGGCTCACGGGACTGACACTGTTCCGGTTCGACCCGGACCAGCACTTCAAGGAGCGGGTCGAGGCGCGCGAGGCGACGCTCGAGGCCGGCCGCTGGCTGTTTAAGGGCGTCCGCCGCTTCTCGCTGGACGCACCGCCGATCGACCAGGCCAGCCTGGAGATTCCGACCACGCTGACCGAGGCGCAGGTCCGCAACAGCTTTTCCACACCCGAGACTGTGTCCTTTTGGCAACTACCGAGCTACATCCGCTCTTCCGAAAGCTCGGGCTTCGCGACAGCCGGATACCGACTCCAGTATCAGAAGCTTCTGGCACAGCCGTTTTTGCTCGCAGCCATGGTGATGCTCGCGGCCTCCGTGTCGTTGCGCTTCTTCCGGATGGGCGGCGTGCAAAAGATGGTTTTGAGTGGCGTGGGCGCAGGCTTTCTGCTCTACGTTCTGTCGAAAGTAACTGAGGATTTGAGCAAGGCTGAGTTGATGCATCCGATCGCTGCGGCGTGGTTGCCCGTTGTAGTGGGCGGCCTCACCGGCTTTTTGGCCTTGCTCTATCAGGAGGACGGTTAGTGACTGCCGTCCAACGAGGGCTCGTGTCTCGTTTGACGCGGCGCACGTTGGTGCGCGCGAACGGGTGCGGCTGGTCCGTCCGCAGGATTCTGCTCGCTGTCGCCGCTGCCGCCTCGCTCGGCGGGCTGATCGACGTTGCCGCAGTCGCGCCCGCCTCCGCCCAGTACACCTATAATCCGCTGCCGCCGCGTCCGAAGCCGCCGAAGGCCGCCAACGACAACCAGATGCTGGTTCAGGCGACCGAGGTCGACTACGACTACAACAATTCGCGCGTCTCCGCGGTCGGTAACGTCCAGCTGTTCTACAACGGCACCAGCGTCGAGGCCGACCGGGTCATCTACGACCAGAAGACCAAGCGGCTGCATGCCGAAGGCAACATCCGCATGACGGATGCCGACGGCAAGATCACCTATGCCGAGATCATGGATCTCTCCGACGATTACCGCGACGGTTTCGTCGATTCGCTGCGCGTGGACACCGCCGACCAGACCCGCATGGCCGCGAGCCGCGCCGACCGCTCCAGCGGCAACTACACGGTGTTCGAGAACGGCGTCTACACCGCCTGCGCGCCGTGTAAGGACGATCCGAAGAAGCCGCCGCTGTGGCAGGTCAAGGGTGCACGCATCATCCACGACCAGCAGGAGAAGATGCTGTATTTCGAGACGGCGCAGCTCGAATTCTTCGGCGTGCCGCTCGCCTACATGCCCTATTTCTCGACCCCCGACCCGACCGTGAAGCGCAAGTCCGGCTTCCTGATGCCTGGCTACTTCCCGGGCACGACGAACACGGGCTTCGGCGCCGAAGTTCCCTATTATTGGGCGATCGCGCCCGACATGGACGCAACCATCACCCCCCGCTTCATGACGCGGCAAGGGGTCATGCTGCAGGGCGAATTCCGCCAGCGCCTGATCGACGGCGCCTACCAGATCCGTGCTTATGGCATCGACCAGCTCGATCCCGGAGCATTTGCCGGACAGCCCGGCGACCGCCAGTTCCGCGGCGCCGTCGACACCAAGGGTCAGTTCGCGCTGAACGACAAATGGGTCTGGGGCTGGGACGGCGTCCTGATGTCCGACTACTATTTCTTCTCGGACTACCGGCTCTATCAGTACCGTGATCCGCTCGGCTCGTTCCTGTTGCTGCCGACGGAAGCGCTGTCGCAGCTCTATCTGACCGGCGTCGGCAACCGCAGCTTCTTCGATGCGCGCACGATGTACTGGCTGAGCTATTCGGGCAACCAGAGCCAGGTGCCGATCGTCTATCCGGTGATCGACTACTCCAACGTGCTCAACTATCCCGTGTTCGGCGGCGAGTTCAGCTACAAGACCAATTTCGTGAACCTGTCGCGTGACGATGCGGTGTTCGATCCGATCACGACAGTCGCCAACACCAACGGCCTGTGCACCACGGCGTCGGCCGATCCGCTGGCGCGTATGCCGTCGCAGTGCCTGCTGCGCGGCTTCCCGGGCACTTACACGCGCCTCACGGCGGAAGCGCAGTGGCGCAAATCCTTCACCGATCCGTTCGGCCAGATCTGGACGCCGTTCGCGAGCCTGCGCGCCGACGCGATCAACTCCTCGGTCTCCAACCAGCCCGGCGTGTCGAACTACCTGCCCGTCGGCGACACCCAGGCGTTCCGCCTGATGCCGACCGTAGGCCTGGAGTACCGCTATCCGTTCATCAACATCCAGCCCTGGGGCTCGACCACCGTCGAGCCGATCGCGCAGATCATCATCCGCCCGAACGAGACCTATGCCGGCAAGCTGCCGAACGAGGACGCCCAGAGCCTGGTGTTCGACGCCTCGAACCTGTTCAGCGTGGACAAGTTCTCCGGCTACGACCGCGTCGAGGGCGGCGGCCGCGCCAATGTCGGCGTGCAGTCCACGACGCAGTTCGACAGGGGCGGCGCCGTCAAGGTGCTGTTCGGCCAATCCTACCAACTGTTCGGCCTGAACTCCTTCGCGGTCCAGGACACCATCAATACCGGCCTGGATTCCGGTCTGGACAAGCCGCGCTCCGATTACGTCGCGGGCGCCAGCTACTCGCCCAACAGCACCTACACGTTCAGCGTCCGCTCCCGCATGGACGAGCAGACCTGGAACGTGCAGCGCTTCGAGGCCGAAGGCCGCGCCAACTTCAATCGCTGGTCGGTCGCCGTGCTGTACGGCAATTACGCAGCCCAGCCGGAGCTCGGCTATCTGACGCGCCGCGAGGGCATCCTGACCTCGGGCTCGATCAAGATCGCGACCAACTGGGTGGTCTCGGGCTCGGCGCGCTGGGACCTCGAGGCCAACAAGATCAACCAGTATGTGCTCGGTGCCGGCTATGTCGACGATTGCTTCGTGCTGGCGGCGAACTATGTAACTTCGTATAGCTATTCCGCGGGCACCGCACCGCCCACGCTGAGCCACGCGTTCATGTTCCAAATCGGCCTGCGCACGCTGGCGACCTCGTCGACGACCAGCGGTTCCTCCGGCCTCCAGTGAACGGTTTGAAGTGCCGGCCGCGCTTGCCCCATCACGACGCGGTTGACATGCGAGCGACATCATGACGACCCCATTGCCTGTCTTCCGCCTCCTTCTCGCCATCGGTGCCGGGCTGATGCTGACCGCGCTGCCCTCGCCGTCGCGCGCGCAGAACATCGCCGTCATGGTCAATGGCGATCCGATCACCGATTTCGACATCGAGCAGCGCTCCAAGCTCGACCAGCTGACGACGCAGAAGACCCCGAGCCGGCAGGAGGTCATCAACGAGCTGATCGACGACAAGGTGAAGCTCAAGGAAGGCAAGAAGTACGGCGTCGATCCCGGCATCTCCGACGTCAACCAGTCCTATGAAGGCATGGCGCAGCGCATGCGCATCACGCCGGATCAGCTCACCAAGTCGCTCGAATCCAAGGGCGTCCGCCCCGAGACGCTGAAGGGCCGCATGAAGGCCGAGATGGTCTGGACCAGCCTCGTGCGCGGCCGCTTCAAGGAGAAGCTGCTGGTCGGCGAGCGCGACGTCGCGCAGGCCGTGCAGGCCCAGACCGGCGACAAGCTCCAGATCGAGGGCACCGAATACAAGATGCAGCCGATCGTGCTGATCGTGCCGCGCGGCTCGTCCGCGGCGTTCGTGGAGACACGGAAGAAGGAAGCCGAGACCTATCGCTCGCGCGTCGGAAGCTGCGAGGAAGCCAACTCGCTGTTCCGCTCGACGCCGAACGCCACCATCCGCGACAGCGTCACCAAGACCACCGCGGAACTGCCCGAGCCGCTGCGCAAGGTGCTCGACGACACGCCGATCGGCCACCTGACGGCGCCCGAGGTGACCAAGGCGGGCATCGAGATGGTGGTGCTGTGCTCGCGCAAGCCGACCATGATCGACACGCCGAAGAAGCGCGAGGTTCGCGAGAAGATGTATCAGGAGAAGTACGAGAAGACGCAGAAGGCCTATCTCGACGAGCTCCGCAAGGCGGCGATGATCGAATATCGCAACCGCTGATGGCCAAGCCTTCCGCAGCGCGCCCGGCAAAACCCCTCGCCCTGACCCTGGGAGAGCCCGCCGGCATCGGCCCCGACATCACGATCGCAGCCTGGCTCAGGCGCCGCGAGCTGAACCTGCCCGCCTTCTACCTGCTCGGCGACGAGGCGCTGATCGCGCGCCGCGCCAAGGCGCTCGGCGCCGACATCGGGATCGCCGCGGTCAGCCCCGGTGAGGCCGCGTCCGCCTTCACCGATGCCCTGCCCGTGGTCGCGACCGGCGAGCGCGCGAGCGCCGAGCCCGGCAAGCCCGACGCATCCAGCGCGCCGGCCGCGCTCGCCTCGATCCGTCAGGCGGTCATCGACGTGCGCACAGGCCGCGCCGGCGCCGTCGTCACCAACCCGATCGCCAAGAGCGTGCTCTACCGCGCCGGCTTCCGCCATCCCGGCCACACCGAATTCCTCGCCGAGCTTGCCGCGGAGAACGGCCGCGTGCCGCAGCCGGTGATGATGCTGTGGTCGCCACAGCTCGCCGTGGTGCCCGTGACCATTCACGTCTCGATGCGCGATGCGCTGGGAGAGCTCACCAGCGAGCTGATCGTCTCGACCGTCCGCATCGTCGCCGCCGAACTGAAGTCCCGCTTCGGCATCGCAAAGCCGCGCATCGCGATCTCCGGCCTCAATCCGCATGCCGGCGAGGATGGATCGCTCGGCCACGAGGAGCAGACAATCATCGCCCCGGCGCTGAAAGTGCTGCGCAATGACGGCATCGAGGCCAGGGGCCCGCTGCCCGCCGACACCATGTTCCACGAGGCCGCGCGACAGACCTATGACTGCGCGGTCTGCATGTATCACGACCAGGCGCTGATCCCGATCAAGACGGTCGCCTTCGACGACGCCGTCAACGTCACGCTCGGCCTGCCCTTCATCCGCACCTCGCCCGATCACGGTACCGCCTTCGACATCGCCGGGACGGGTAAGGCCAATCCGGCGAGCCTGATCGCGGCGCTGCAGCTTGCAAGCCGCATGGCGGCTGCAACAAGCTGATGAGCGCGATCGACGACCTCCCGCCGCTGCGCGAGGTCATTCGCCAGCATGCGCTGTCGGCCAGGAAATCGCTCGGCCAGAATTTCCTGCTCGATCTCAATCTCACCGCGCGCATCGCGCGCGCGGCCGCGCCGCTCGAGGACTCCACCATCGTCGAGATCGGCCCCGGCCCGGGCGGGCTGACGCGGGCGCTGCTCGCGCTCGGCGCCCGCCGCGTCATCGCCATCGAGCACGACGAGCGGGCGATCCCGGCCTTGCAAGATATTTCCGCGCGCTATCCTGACAGGCTGGAGATCGTGCATGGCGATGCCATGACCTTCGACCCGCGCCCGCTGCTCGCGGGCGAACGCGCAAAGATCGTCGCCAACCTGCCCTACAACATCGCGACCCAGCTTCTCATCAACTGGCTCACCATCGAGCCCTGGCCGCCCTGGTACGAGATGATGGTCCTGATGTTCCAGCGCGAGGTCGGCGAGCGCATCGTCGCGCGCGAGGACGAGGAGGCCTATGGCCGGCTCGGCGTGCTCGCCAACTGGCGCTGCGAGACCAAGATCCTGTTCGACATTGCGCCGTCCGCCTTCGTGCCGCCGCCGAAGGTCACCTCCTCCGTCGTGCGCCTCAAGCCGCGCGCAGAGCCGCTCCCCTGCGATCGCAGGCTGCTCGAGCAGGTCGCGGCCGCCGCGTTCGGCCAGCGCCGCAAGATGCTGCGGCAAAGCCTGAAGTCGCTGGGCGTCGATCCCGCGCGACTTGCCGCGGCCGCCGGCGTCGATGCGACGCGGCGCGCGGAGACCATTCCGATTTCCGGCTTTGTTGCCATGGCCTGCGAATTGGCCAATATACGAAACGAAGCAGAGCGATAATTTCGGAGGAAAGAATATGGCGCTGATGCGCAGGCAGTCCCTGGTCAAGTTCGACGCGCCGTTGTGCGAGACCATCGTCGACACGCCGAAGCCGCAAGGACGCGAAGTGCTGGTGCGCATCGAGCGCTGCGGCCTCTGCCATTCCGACCTGCACATCCAGGACGGCTATGCCGATCTCGGCGGCGGCAAGAAGCTCGACACCACGCGCGGCATGACGCTGCCCTTCACGCTCGGCCACGAGATCGCGGGCGTCGTCGACGAAGTCGGCCCCGATGTAGAAACCGGCCTCGTCGGCGCCAAGAAGGCCGTGTTTCCGTGGATCGGCTGCGGCCAGTGCCGCGACTGCGCCAATGGCGACGAGAACCTCTGCATCAAGCAGCGCTTCCTCGGCGTCTCCATCGACGGCGGCTTCGCCAGCCACGTGCTGGTGCCCGACGCGAAATACCTGCTCGACTACGATCCCCTTCCCGTCAACCAGGCCGCGACCTTGATGTGCTCCGGCGTCACCGCCTATGGCGCGCTCAAGCGCCTGGTCGACCGTCCGCGCCAGCGCAACCTCTTGCTGATCGGCCTCGGCGGCGTCGGCATGATGGGCCTGTCGTTCGCGCAGGCGATGTTCAAGCAGCCGATCACGGTCGCCGACCTTTCACCGGCCGCGCGCGAGACCGCGCTCAAGAATGGCGCCGCCGTCGCCTACGATCCGGCCGAGCCTGATGTCATCAAGCGCATCCTCAAGGAGACCGAAGGCGGCTTCGACGAGATCGTCGATTTCGCCGGCAACGAGAAGTCGATGGCGTTCGCGGTCGCGGTCGCCGCGCGCGGCGGCAAGATCGTGGTGTCCGGCCTGATGGGCGGCCAGTTCACGCTGCCGATGGTGCAATGGGTCTACAAGCGCATGACCATCGAAGGTTTCATGGTCGGCACGCTGGCCGAGGCCCACGAGCTGATGGCGCTCGCACGCACCGGCAAGATCAAGCCGACGCCGATGCGCGAGGAGCCGATGGGCGACGTGCAGAAATGGATCGACGAGCTTCGCGCCGGCAAGGTCGTCGGCCGCATCGTGCTGAAGAACTGATCCACGCCAGCGGCGGGCCCGACGCAAGTCTCGCCCGCCGCACGGAACGCCTGCGGCCGCGCCGCGTTGGCAGCGTATGTCGATCCGATGCACCGTTGAAAGCGCATTCTTCATCGCCTGGAGCTGCCTGGAGAGGAGCGGCGAGCTCGTCGGCCAGCCTGACGAGAGCGCGAATTTCCTGCTCGACGCCATCGAAGCCCAGATTCGAGCCGGCGAACGCCGGCAGTTGATGCTCGCCAACAGAGCGATCGACGCTTACCGCGCGCATGCGGCGAACAACCCATCCGCGCATGACTGCGAAGCGCGCTTCGGGTGACGATATCGACGCCGGGCGCTGTCGTTGGTGATGGCCTCGCGAAAGGTCGCGGCATCGCGTAGCGTCTCGCGCCAGGCGATACGGCAAGATCGCGCCACGTCTCCATGACCTGGTCAGCCAAATTTCCCGGCGGCTACCGGTGAGAAGCATTGACAAGTTCCAGCCCGCAGTGATGGTGGTTCCATTACTGAGGGGGGACGCAACCGGGCTGACGCGAGCTGCCCGAATTGCTCGCGTCCGCGGAAGGCTGGTGAGATGTCGTTTGCGACGCTCGGTGCCCGGCCAAGAGGGGCACTGGGAATGTCGCAGGGAGCGAGGGCTCTGAGCCGAAGCGCGAAACGCGGTCGAATCAGCATCACATCATTGGCCGCGCTTGCACTGTCCCTCGCGACATTGACATGGACGGCAACGACACAAGTGCAGGCGCAGAGCTGGAACGGCGCGACACCGGACTGGTTCACCGCCGGCAACTGGACACCCAGCGGCGTCCCGACCAACGCCACCAACGCGTTCATCGACACCACCTCGCCCAATGCCGCCATCATCTCGTCCGGCAATGCGCAGGCGCAGAGCGCCATCGTCGGCGTTTCTGCGACCGGAGCCCTGACCATCCAGAACGGGGGAACGCTGTCCAATGCGGGCGGTGCTCTCGGCCTCAATCTCGGCTCGACCGGCACGGTCACGGTTGACGGCGCGGGCTCGTCCTGGAGCAACTCCGCCGACCTCTCCGTCGGCTATTCCGGCGCCGGCACGCTGACGATCCAGAGCGGCGGCGCGGTGAGCAACCAGTCCGGGCGTGTCGGCCGCGTTGCCGGTTCGAGCGGCACCGTGACGGTCGATGGCGCGGGCTCGTCCTGGACCAACAACATCGCGCTCTGGGTCGGCAATTCCGGCACGGGGACGCTGACGGTCCGGAACGGCGGCACCGCGAGCAATGGCGCCGACGGGTATATCGGCGCCAATGCCGGCGCCACCGGCACGGTGACCGTCGACGGCGCCGGCTCGTCCTGGACCGATGCCGGCAATCTTTTTGTCGGCCAGACCGGCATCGGCACGCTGATGGTCAGCAACGGGGGCACTGTGAGCAACGGTGCCAACGGGTATATCGGCGCCAACTCCGGCGCGACCGGCACGGTGACCGTCACCGGCACAGGCTCATCATGGACCAATGCCGGCACGGTTGCGGTCGGCGAATCCGGCACCGGCACGCTGACGATCGCCAATGGCGGCACGGTCAGCAATTCGACCGCGGTGATCGGCACCAATGCCGGCGCGACCGGCACCGTGACCGTCACCGGTGCCGGCTCATCCTGGAGCAATGCAGGCGACCTGACCGTCGGCCAGGACGGCACCGGCACACTGACGATCGCGAGCGGCGGCGTGGTGAGCAACGCGGTCGGAGCTATCGGCGCCAATGCCGGCGCGACCGGCACCGTGACGATTAGCGGCGCCGGTTCGTCCTGGACCAATTCCAGCATCCTCTATGTCGGCCAGACCGGCACCGGCACGCTGACGATCTCGGGCGGTGGCGCGGTGAGCAGCTTGATCGGGCTTATCGGCGCCGATTTCTTCACGACCGGCACAGTAACGGTCACCGGCACCGGATCGTCCTGGGCCAACTCCCTCAATCTCGATGTCGGCCAAGACGGCACCGGCGTGCTGACGATCGCCAATGGCGCCGTCGTCTCGGCTTCCAACGTGACGGTTGGCTATTGGCCCCTGTCCAAGGGAACGCTGAATATCGGTGCCGCGTCCGGCCAGACCGCTGTTGCGCCTGGCACGCTGAACACAGCGATCGTCAGGTTCAGGAGCGGCATCGGCAGCAGCATCGTGTTCAATCACACCTCCTCGAACTACGTCTTTGCGCCGGTCATTCAAAGCAGCGTCGCCAATGGCTCCGTCATTGTCGAGGCCGGCACGACCATCTTCACCGCCGCCAGCACCTACACCGGCGCGACCACAATCAACGGCGGCACGCTTGCGGTGAACGGCTCGATCGTGTCGAGCCCGACGGTGAACAGTGGCGGCACGCTGTCAGGCACCGGCACGGTCGGATCGGTGACCGTGAACAGCGGCGGCATGCTCAGGCCAGGCTCTAGCGTGGCCGGCTCGGCGCTGACCATTTCCGGCAGCCTCGCCATGCAGTCAGGGGCGCTCTATCTCGTGCAGGTCGGCTCGGTGTCGGCCACGCACGCCAATGTCACGGGCACGGCGACGCTCACCGGCGCCGACGTGCAGGTGACGGTGGCTTCGGGCGGCACGATCGCAAAACAGTCCACCATCCTGCACGCGGCCGGCGGTTTCGGCGGCACTACCTTCGCAAGCGCCAGCGCGACGAATTTCGTCGCCAGCCTGAGCTACACGCCGACCGACGTGCTGCTCGATCTCTCGGCCGCGCTCGGCGCCGGCACCGGGCTGAACGTGAACCAGCAGAACGTCGCCGATACGCTCAACAACGCCTTCAACAATGGTGGCGCACTGCCGGCGAATTTCGCCGCAATCTTCGGCCTCACCGGCAGCAATCTTCGCACCGCGCTGTCGCAGCTGTCCGGCGAACCCGCGACCGGCGCGCAGCAGGGCGCCTTCCAGTTCATGGGCCAGTTCATGGAATTGATGCTCGACCCGTCTGTCGGCGGGCGCGACGCCGCGAGCGGCGCCGGAGATCAGGCGTTCGGCTTCGCACCGGAGCGCGCAGCCTTGCCCGACGACATCGCCCTCGCCTATGCCAAGGCGACGAAGACGCCGCTCGACAAAGCTCAGCCCGCGTTCGAGCCGCGCTGGAGCGTGTGGGGCAGCGGCTTCGGCGGCACCAGCAAGACCGGCGGCGATGCAGTTATCGGCAGCAACGATCTCGCCGCCCGAACCGCGGGCGGCGCTGCGGGGCTCGACTATCACCTGACTCGCGACGCGACCGTCGGCTTTGCGCTCGCCGGTGGCGGCACCCGCTGGGATCTCGCGCAAGGCCTCGGCGGCGGCAAGAGCGACGCCTTCCAGGGCGGCGTCTATGCGGCCGTGCGCTCCGGGCCGGCCTATGTCGCGGCTTCGCTGGTGGCGGCCAATCACTGGATGTCGACCGACCGCTTCGCCGCCTTCGGCGACCATCTCGCCGCCAGCTTCAATGCGCAGAGTTATGGCGGGCGCATCGAAGGCGGCTATCGCATCGCGACGCCGCTCGTCGCCATCACGCCTTACGCAGCGCTGCAGGCGCAGAGCTTCCGCACGCCGGCCTATAGCGAGACCGATCTCACCGGCGGCGGTTTTGGTCTTGCCTACAACGCCCGCAGCGCGACCGACACGCGCGGCGAACTCGGCGCCCGCTTCGACCGCGCCATGCTGGTTGCGCCCGGCACCGCGTTGACGCTGCGCGGCCGTCTCGCCTTCGCGCATGACTGGGTCAGCAATCCCGCACTGTCGGCAGTGTTCCAGACGCTGCCGGGCGCGAGCTTCGTCGTCAACGGCGCAGCGCCCGCGAAAGACACCGCGCTCGTCTCCACCGGGGCCGATCTGCACCTCGCGCGCGGCATCACGCTCTCGGCCAAATTCGACGGCGCGTTCGCCGACCGCGCACAGACCTACACGGGCACCGGCACGCTGCGTTACCGCTGGTAAGCTCGCGGCTCGTGGGGTGATGGGGATTCACACCCATGTCCCGTAGGATGGGTCGAGTCCTTGCGAAACCCATCACCTCCCCTATCGTCTTTCGCCATTTTCATGGGTGTCCACGGAATAATCGCCCGCCCAATCCATCGGGTGACTTCCAAGTCTCGCGTGGCGATGAAACGCGACGATGCCCAGTCGCACACCCGCGTGACGAGGCGATGCTTGACGGGATTGATTTGTACACATGTCAGGACGAAGTCGTCTTCGTCCTGACGAGATGGGTTTCGCAAGGGCTCAACCCATCCTACGAATTCGCAATGACGGCGGGGCGAGAGCGTCAGCTCTCGTGCCCCGGACGCAGCGCAGCGCCCCTTGGCGGCGGTGCGCTGCAGAGCCGGGGCCCATGCCGCAAACGGATTCCAGCGCGCTGGGTCCCGGCTCTCCGCAGCAGCGTAAGAACGCTGCAGCGCGTCCGGGACACGAGGGGGAGTTAGGCCACCCTCTCTCGCGCCGCTTTTCGCCGGCAGGCCGGGCTGGTAGACTGGCGCCATTGCTTTGGGGATTTTTAATGCGCGCGAGAATTTTCAATCGCGTCGTGAAGCTGGCAGCACTGGTCGCCGCCACGCTCGCCGCCGCACAACCGGCATCGGCCGAGAAGCGCATCGCGCTCGTGGTCGGCAACTCCGCCTACAAGAACATCACGCCGCTGGACAACCCGTCGAAGGACGCGAGCCTGATGGCGGAGACGCTCGGCTCGCTCGGCTTCACGCTGGTCGGCGGCCGCGCACAGCTCGATCTCGACAAGAGCGCGATGGACATCGCGGTGCAGAGCTTTGGCCGGCAGGTGCAGGGCGCCGACGTTGCGCTGTTCTATTATGCCGGCCACGGCGTGCAGGTCTCGGGCTCCAACTATCTCGTGCCTGTCGGCGCCAATCCGACGCGCGAGGCCGATGTCGATTTCCAGATGACCGACGTCAATCTCGTGCTGCGCCAGATGCAGGGCTCCGGCACGCGGCTCAACCTCGTGATCCTCGATGCCTGTCGCAACAACCCGTTTGGCTCACGCGGCCTGCGCGCCTCCGACGGCGGCCTGGCACAGATGCGTGCGCCCGAGGGCACGCTGATCTCCTACGCGACCCAGCCCGGCAACGTCGCGCAAGATGGCAGCGACGGCCACAGCCCCTATACCAAGGCGCTCGCCACCACGATCCGGGTCGCCGGCCTCGACGTGTTTCAGACCTTCAACCAGGTCGGCCTTGCCGTGAAGCGCGCCACCGCAGGCGCGCAGCAGCCCTGGGTCTCGTCCTCGCCGATCGACGGCACGTTCTATTTCGTGCCGCCGACGCAAACCGCGCCGCCGCAGGTCGCGGCCGTGCAGCCCGATCCCCTGCCCGCCGAGCGCCTGCGCGCCGACCCCGACCGCGTCCCCTTGCGCGATGCCGCGCTGCTCAGCGAACTCAGCGAGCGGCTCTACGAGCTCAATTTCGATCCTGACACGCCCGATGGCCTGACGCGCGCCATCACGAAGCTCCAGCAGCGCATTGCCATGGCGCCGACGGGCGAAGCGACCGAAGGCCTGCTGCTGCGAATGCGCAAGATGGAGGATCTGAAGCCGTGGGGCTCGATCGTCTACGGGCCCGACGGCAGCAAATGGGGCATGTCGTGGAATCACGCCTCGCGGCGCGCGGCGGTGGCGGATGCGCGCGGCAATTGCGCCGGCACCAAATGTCCGATCGAGCTCTCGTTCTACGGCCGAAGCTGCGGCGCCTTCGCCATCTCCGACAAGTCCTGGTCGCTGGTGCAGCGCGACAGCGTGCAGCGCGCCAGGGACGCCGCGCTTGACGAATGCGGCAAGGCTGGCAAAGCTTGCCGCATTATCGGATCCGTCTGCGCCGACGGCTCCGGCCGCTGATACCTTTTCATTCGGATTTTTCCTCATGCCCAACGCCGTCACCCGTGCGACCGCCCTCGCCTTCCTCCTCAACCTCGCCTCGTCGCCCGCCTTCGCGCAATCCGGCAGCGCCGGCGGCTCGATCGGCAATGACGAGAAGTCGCTGTCGGGCTCGCGTTCGGACCGCTCGGCCGAACCGGCTCCGTCCGCACGCCGGAGCAAGCCCGTCGAGGAATCGCGCTCGTCGTCACGGCGAAGCGGTGGCGGAAGCTTCGACGGCGCCTGGATGGTCACCAGCATCGGCTGCGGCGGCTCGACCACCGGTGCGGTGGTCGTCACCTCCGGCCGCGTCATCGGCGAAGGCGTCAGCGGAACCGTCAGCCCGAGCGGCTCGGTCTCTACGCGCGGACAAGGCCAGGGCGTGACCTTCACCGGCGCGGGCCGCCTCTCCGGCCGCAGCGGGTCCGGGACCTGGCGTCGCTCCGACGGCTGCGGCGGAACCTGGACCTCGGCCAAGCAGTAAGGCGGAAAAAGCCCGACATCGCGGCGGAACGAACGCGCCGCAGGCCCGATTCAAGCCACATCCTCTCCGGATTTGCGGCTCATTGCCACCCAAGTCTTTGATGACAAAGGGGTGGTTAAGAGTTGCGTCATGCGTAACCGGGAGACCAGGATGGGCAACCGCGCCGCAAAGTTCATTTCGACCCTCGTCGCCAGCATCATTGCGGGCGCGCCATTGGCCGCGGTGTCGCAGAATGCGCCAACCGCATCGAGCACGGCCAACGCAGCCCCCGACTGCCTGGCAGCGCCGAAGGACGCCGCGCCGCAGGGCCAGCACTGGTACTATCGCCTCGATCGCACGACCAAGCGGAAATGCTGGTATCTGCGCGCCGCCGGCGACAAGGACAGCGCGAAGACCGCGCAGGCCGCGAGCGATACACCGACCGCAGATGCGCCGCCCCCGCAGCAGCACCCGGTGCAGGACGCGCGCGCCGAATATCTGACGCCGCGGAGCGGCGCCGCCCTCAAGACGCCGAACGCTCCGGCGCAAGCCGCCGCCGCGACACCGCTACAACAATCCGCGGACCAGCCCACTGACGGCAACGCGCAGCAACCCGCTGGCGCCGCGCCCTGGCCCGATGTCTCCGCAGCGTCCGCTCCACCCGCGCCGCCGCCGGCACCGGCCGTTGTCGCGGCAGCCGCACAGCCGAGCGCAAAGCCGTCAAAATCCCCGGCGCCCGTGGCGCCCGCTGCGGCAGACAACAGCACGACCGACAAGCCGACCGGCTCGCTCCAGATGCTGGTGCTCGTGATCGGCGGCGCGCTGGCGCTCGCCGGTCTCCTCGCCAGCCTCATCTACCGCTTCGCCGGCGCGCGCGTCCGACTTGAGTCCGCCGACCGTCACGGACATTGGGACGATTGGCAGGCACAGAACCAGGACGGAAGCCGTGCGCCCTGGCTCGCTTCAAAGCCGGCCGACGCCCGGCCGCCGCTGCACCCCATCGACTTCGACGCGGCGCGTCCGCAACCGACAAGACACGTGACGAAACTTGCCGCGATCGGCCGCGAGATCGAGCTGATCGACGCGCGCAGGCGGCGTGCCGCCGCCCCGGCCGCAGAACCGGTCGAGACCAGAAGCGACAAGGTCGAGATCAAGATGGTCGAGAAGAAATTCGAGCCCGTCGCCGCTGCGCCACAGCTCGCCGCCAGCGAGATCGGCAAGGATCGCGATGACGCGCCGGCAGGCCGTGACGCCGATGCCGATGCCGTCGACGTCGACGTCATCACGTCGATGCTGGAGCAGCTGGCGAAGGAAGGGCCGCGCCTGTCGCGGCCTAACCTTGAAGCTGACCTTGCAAACTTCGCACGAAGCCTACGAGGCCAATCCGCCGCTCGCGCTTGAGGCGTTCGGCCTTCAGGATCGACTGCACCTCGGCGAAGGCCTGGCCTACATCGTGGTTGATCACGATGTAGTCGTACTCGGCCCAGTGGCTCATCTCGTGGCTGGCGCGGCTCATCCGCTTGCGGATGACCTCGTCGGAGTCCTGCGCGCGCGAGTGCAGGCGCTTCTCGAGGTCCGCCGCCGAAGGCGGCAGGATGAAGACGCGAACCACGTCGACGCTCGCCTTCTGGTGCAGTTGCTGTGTGCCCTGCCAATCGATGTCGAACAGCACGTCCTGCCCGGCCGACAATGCCGCCTCCACCGGAGCACGCGGCGTCCCGTAGAGATTGTCAAACACGGTGGCCCATTCGAGCAGTTCGCCCTGCTCCACCATCGTCTCGAATCTGCCTTTGCTCACGAAGAAATAGTCGCGCCCCTCGACCTCTCCCGGCCGCATCGCACGCGTGGTCGCCGACACCGACATCTTCAGGCCGGGCTCCCGCTCCAGCAACATCCGCGACAGCGTCGTCTTGCCCGCACCCGAGGGCGAAGACAGCACGAACATCAATCCGCGCCGCTCGACACCGTCAGCTCCGTGACCGCCCGTCGTCATCGATCACTCCAGATTCTGGACCTGCTCGCGGAACTGCTCGACCACGTTCTTCATGGCCAGCCCCGTGTTGGTCAGCTCGATGTCGTTCGACTTCGAGCAGCAGGTGTTGACCTCGCGGTGAAACTCCTGCGCCAGGAAGTCGAGCTTGCGCCCGATCGGGCCGCCCTTGCCGATCAGCTCGCGCGCCTGCGCGATATGCGAGGCGATGCGGTCGAGCTCCTCGCGGATGTCGGCCTTGGTCGCGATCAGGATCGCCTCCTGCATCAGGCGGTCGGAATCGAAACGATCGGAGGTGTCGAGCAGGGTTGCG
Source organism: Bradyrhizobium sp. SZCCT0231 (assembly GCF_018130245.1). Classification (GTDB taxonomy): domain Bacteria; phylum Pseudomonadota; class Alphaproteobacteria; order Rhizobiales; family Xanthobacteraceae; genus Bradyrhizobium; species Bradyrhizobium japonicum_F. The sequence continues at coordinate 1,403,334 of NZ_JAFCKP010000001.1, read as the reverse complement.
ATCTGCTCAGAGAGCCTGGCCTTGATCGCCTCCGGCTTGCGGCCGGGCGAGCCTTCCGCCTTCTTCGCCAGCTGCTCGATCTCATCGACGCGCTGGGTCAGGATCTGCCCGAGCGAAGTGCCCTCGCGCTTGCGCATCGCGACGAGTTCGTTGAGCGCCTTGTCGAAGGCCTCGGCCGCAGCGGCCCGCGCCGCCTTGTCCTCCTCCTCGTCGCCCTCGGGCTCGGCGATCTCGACGACGCCCTTGATGGCAAGCAGGCCGTCGATGCTCGGCGCCACCGCGTCGACCTTGCCGGAAATCAGCGCGGCGGCCTTCAGCACGGCGTTGAGCACGTCCTCGTTGACGCGCACCGTGGCGGCGGCATTGGTGCGCTTGACATTGAGATTGGCGTAGACGGTGCCGCGCGAGAGCAGCTCGCCGGCGCGCTTCTTGGCATGAGCCTCGAGCTCGTCAAACCCCTGCGGCAGCCGCACCCTGAGGTCAAAGCCCTTGGCGTTGACCGATTTCAATTCCCATTCGAACGTGTACGGCCCGCTCGCGCCGTGGCTTCGGGCAAAGCCGGTCATGGACGACAGCGCCATCAGGTCAGATTCTCCAGGAACAAAAGGATTCGCGAGGCATCAAGCCACGCGAATCTTAAGACTATTTTGCCGGAAAGTGGAATCCGCAATGTCCGCAGGCAAGGTCCGCGACGCCTAGCGCTGGACCACCGGTGGCGAGGACTGCACCGCGCCCTGCCGGGCCGGCGCGGGATTGGCTGGACCAGCCGGGCGCGCCGCCGGCGGCTTCTTCTGCTGATTGGGCCGCGCCGGCGTGGTCGCAGTCGGTGTGTCGGCAGGTCCGGGCGCGGCGGCGGCCGGCGGCTGCGCGTCCTCGGCCGGCTCGACCGTGTCGTTCTGGATCTGCTTCTCCATCGCGCGGAGTTTCGCGACGTTCTTCTGGTGCGCGTCGTAGGTCTCGGTGAAGGCGTGCCCGCCGGTGCCGTCCGCGACGAAATAGAGGTCGCGGGTGCGGGCCGGGTTGGCGGCGGCCTCGAGCGAGGCGCGGCCCGGATTGGAGATCGGGCCCGGCGGCAGGCCCTCGATCACATAGGTGTTGTACGGCGAGGGCTGCGTGATCTCGCTGCGCTTGATCGGCCGGCCCAGCGTGCCCTTGCCGCCGACGAGCCCGTAGATGATCGTGGGATCGGACTGCAGCTTGATCCTCTGCTTCAGGCGGTTGACGAACACCGCGGCGACGCGGCTGCGCTCATCGGGCTTACCGGTTTCCTTCTCGATGATGGACGCCAGCGTGACCAGCTGCTCCGGCGTCCTGACCGGAATGTCCTGGCTGCGGCGTTCCCAGATCTCGGCCAGCACGCGCTTGTGCGCCTGCTGCATGCGCTGGATCACCTGCTCGCGCGTGGTGCCGCGTGGGAATTTGTAGGTCTCCGGCAACAGCGTGCCTTCGCGCGGCAGCTCGCGCACGCTGCCGGTGAAGATGTCGTTGTCGGACAGCCGCGCCACGATCTGCTCGGAGGTCAGGCCTTCCGGAATCGTGACGGCATGCTGCACCACCTTGCCCTCGACGATGGTGGCGATGACGTCGCGCAGCGAGGCGTTCTTCTGGAAGGAATATTCACCCGGCTTGAGGTCCGAACTCGCCTTCAACGCGGCGACGCTGGCGATGAACACCCAGGGATTGACGTCGGTCACGCCCTCCCGGTTCAGCGTCTCGGCGATGTCGCGCTTGCCCGCACGCTGCGGGATGTTGACGATCTTGTCGTCCTTCAGCGGTCCGGGCGCCTCGAGCACCTGCCGGCCGTAATAGTAGACGCCGCCGGCGCCGAGCATGGCGATCAGCAGAAGGGTGATGATGGCGTTGCCGACGATCACGATGGGACTGCGGGCGCGGTCCGACCGCTTGGGCGGCGGCGGGAGCTGCTCGGGCTCGAGCGCGGCCCGCGGACTCCGGGGTGAAATGGGCGGCCTTTCACTCATCGAAACAACCTGAATCCTGCCGGTTCAATCACGGCCCGGCAATCGCTTGCCCTGCCAAAATGCACGCGCCCACGTCCATGACTATCGCCGATTACGGCAAAACGGTGGATTCGTCTCAAACGCAAACTAACTGGCCAAACGCCGGACGATCACCGACGCATTGGTACCGCCAAAACCAAAAGAGTTCGACAATGCGACGTTGACCTCACGCTTCTTTGCCTTGTGCGGCACGAGATCGATCGCAGTCTCGACCGACGGATTGTCGAGATTGATCGTCGGCGGCACGACATTATCGCGAATCGCGAGAATGGCGAAGATCGCTTCGATCGCACCGGCCGCGCCGAGGAGATGGCCGGTCGACGATTTGGTCGAGGACATCGCAACCTTGGAGGCGGCATTGCCGAGCAGACGCTCGACCGCACCGAGCTCGATCTCGTCGCCGAGCGGCGTCGAGGTGCCGTGCGCGTTGATGTAGTCGAGATCGGACGGCGTCAGGCCGGCGCGCTTCAGCGCCGCCGACATGCTGCGGAAACCGCCATTGCCGTCGGGCGACGGCGAGGTGATGTGGTAGGCGTCGCCGGAGAGGCCATAGCCGATCACCTCGGCGTAGATCCTGGCACCGCGGCGCCTGGCGTGATCGAGTTCTTCCAGCACGAGGACGCCGGCGCCCTCTCCCATCACGAAGCCGTCGCGGTCCTTGTCATAGGGACGCGAGGCCTTCTCGGGCGTGTCGTTGAAACCGGTCGAGAGCGCACGCGCGGCGTTGAATCCGGCAATGCCGATACGGCTGATCGGCGACTCGGCGCCGCCTGCGACCATCACGTCGGCATCGCCGAGCGCGATCAGGCGGGCGGCATCGCCGACCGCATGCGCGCCGGTCGAGCAGGCCGTGACCACCGCATGGTTCGGACCCTTCAGCCCGTGCGCGATCGAGACGTAGCCGGAGGCGAGATTGATCAGGCGGCCCGGAATGAAGAACGGCGACACCCGGCGCGGCCCGCGCTCCTTCAGGAGGATCGCGGTGTCGGCGATGCCGGTGAGGCCGCCGATGCCCGACCCGATCATGGTGCCGGTCGCACACTTGTCCTCTTCAGTCTCGGGATGCCAGTTGGCGTCGTCGAGCGCCTGGCCGGCCGCGGCCATGCCGAAGATGATGAAGTCGTCGACCTTGCGCTGGTCCTTCGGCTCCATCCACTTGTCGGGATTGAAGCTGTCGTTCGACCCGTCGCCGCGCACGACCGTGCAGGCGTATTTGGTCTGAAGATCGGAGACATCGAAGCTCTCGATCCTGCGCGCACCGCTCTCGCCGTTGAGGATGCGTTTCCAGGTCGGCTCGACGCCACAGCCGAGTGGCGTGACCATGCCGAGACCCGTGACGACAACCCGCCTCATATCCGAAAACTCCGCATCGAAAGATTCACGGCCAATAACAAGAAACCGGCTGACCGCTGCGAAGCGGCCCGTCCGGTTTCAATGTTGTCCCCGCGAAAATGAAGAGCTTAGCTCTTCGCGTTCTTCTCGAGAAACTTCGTGGCGTCGCCGACGGTGAGAATCGTTTCCGCAGCGTCGTCCGGAATCTCGCAACCGAATTCCTCTTCGAACGCCATCACCAGCTCGACGGTGTCCAGACTGTCGGCGCCGAGGTCGTCGATGAAGCTCGCGTTGTCGACAACCTTCTCGGGTTCAACACCAAGGTGTTCGACCACGATCTTCTTAACCCGCTCGCCAATGTCACTCATTGCTTAACCTCGTGTTGTTCCCTGTAGACCCGACCCCCCGGGACGATACGAGCCGTCGTGGTCGTTTGACTGCCTTCGCTTACGAACTTGATTTGGCCCATCCTAACCGATGCAGGCCCGGCGAACGACGGCCAAAGGCTCCGCATCGCCAATATACAGGGTTTCAAAAACCTGCAATGGCGTTCTTTGCCCATCCGTTGAAGGTCCGGTTATCATACTTCAATTGCCTTGACTACAAGCCTCATTTCGCTCCGGAAACGGCCGTTTGCCGCATGCCGCGCCGCCTTGACGGCAGTGCGGCAGGAGGCGTCAGATCATGGCCATGCCGCCGTTGACGTGGATGGTCTGCCCGGTGACGTAGGATGCTTCGTTCGAACTCAGGTAGACGGCGGCCGCTGCGATGTCCTCGGGCGTCCCCAGGCGGGCGGCCGGAACCTTGGTTAGAATCGTTTCACGCTGCTTGTCGTTGAGCGCATCCGTCATCGGCGTCTTGATGAAGCCGGGCGCGATGCAGTTCGCGGTGACGCCACGCTTGGCGTATTCGGCGCCGAGCGTCTTGATCATGCCGATCAGGCCTGCCTTCGACGCAGTATAATTGCCCTGCCCCGGATTGCCGGTGACACCGACCACCGAGGTGATGGCGATGATGCGGCCGAAGCGCTTGCGCATCATCAGCTTGGTCGCGGCGCGCGCCAGGCGGAAGGTCGCGGTCAGATTGACGTTGATGACCTCGTCCCAGTCCTCGTCACGGAGCTGCACGAAGAGATTGTCGCGCGTGATGCCGGCATTGGCGACGAGGATGTCGACCTGGCCCATCGCGGCTTCCGCGGCGGGCACCAGCGCCTCGACCTCGTCGGCCTTGGAGAGATTGCAGGGCAGCACATGGGCGCGCTCGCCGAGCTTGCCGGCAAGCTCGTCCAGCACCTCCTTCCGCGTCCCCGATATCGCGACGGTGGCGCCCTGCGCGTGCAGCGCCTGCGCGATCGCGCCGCCGATGCCTCCGGTCGCGCCGGTGACGAGCGCCTTTCGGCCAGTCAGATCGAACATTGATGACTCCTTTAGGCCTGCTTCGCAGTGGCCAATGCATCCTTGGCGGCGGCAATATCGTTCGGACCGCCGACCGCGACGCCGACGGCACCGTCGGCAATGCGCTTGACCAGACCCGTCAGCACCTTGCCGGCGCCGATCTCGAAGAAGCGGGTGACGCCCTGCCCGGCCATATAAGCCACCGACTCGCGCCAGCGCACCGTGCCGGTGACCTGCTCGACCAGGCGGCGGCGAATCTCGTCGGGATCGGTGATGGCGCTCGCCAGCACGTTCGACACCAGCGGCGCCGCCGGCGCCTTGATCGTGACCTTCGCGAGCGCCTCCGCCATGGCATCCGCAGCCGGCTGCATCAGCTTGCAATGGAACGGCGCGGACACCGGCAGCAGCATCGCGCGCTTGGCGCCCTTGGCCTTGGCAATCTCGACGGCGCGATCGACCGCGGCCTTGTCGCCTGAGACGACCACCTGCCCGCCGCCATTGTCGTTGGCGGCCTGGCAGACCTGGCCCTGCGCCGCCTCGCCCGCGACCTCCATGGCGGCCTCATAGTCGAGACCGAGCAGCGCAGCCATCGCGCCGGCGCCGACCGGGACGGCCTTTTGCATTGCGAGACCGCGCGTGCGAAGCAGGCGGGCGGTATCCGAAACCGTCAGGCTGCCGGCCGCGGCCAGCGCCGAATATTCACCGAGCGAGTGGCCGGCAACGAAGGCCGCGTCTCGTCCCACGGAAAAACCAGCCTCAGCCTCGAGCACGCGCAGGGTGGCGATAGACACCGCCATCAGCGCCGGCTGGGCGTTCTCGGTGAGCTGAAGGGTTTCGGCCGGACCTTCCCAGATGATGGCCGTCAGCTTCTCGGAAAGCGCGGCATCGACCTCGTCGAACACGGCGCGCGCCACCGGAAAGGCGTCAGCCAGGGCCTTGCCCATGCCGACCGCCTGGGACCCCTGCCCCGGAAATGTGAATGCAGCCGTCATCGGCGCTCCCTGCTTGTCAGGCATGATCCCTCTCAAGAACCGGCAGCCGATTACGCACGGCCTCGGGCCATGGTTCCGGATCATGCTCCAGAGGGGGCCGTAGACACCGTCCGGGGCCGTACTGTCAAGCCGAGACGGGAACTTGGACCAGCATTCAACGGGGAATGCGCCCCTCAGAACCCGCCGGCCGTCTGGTTGGCATCGACGTCCGCCCCGGCCCGCGCACGGCGCGCACTGTTGACAAGTTGCCCCGGCCGGTCCTCGCGGTTCGGCTTTGCCGTCGCCAGCCGCAGCACCGCCGCGTAATTCGGCTGGACTTCCATGCGGCCGGCGTACCGGCTGGCGCTCAGCAGGCGATGCACCTTCGGCAGATTGTAGCAAGGCACGTAGAACAAGAGATGATGCTCGAGGTGATAGTTCACGTAGTACGGCGCGATGAACAGGCGCTCGAGAAAATTGGCATGCGTGGTGCGGGTGTTGCGCAAGGGGTCGCTGCTATCGGGAACGACGGCGTGCTCGGCGATGTTGCGGATGCGGGTGATGACCATCATCCAGGTCAGCAGCGGCACCAGCCAGAGCAGCGGATAGGCCCACCACACGCCGGCCGCGGCGAGCGCCACAAACATGATCACATTGACCACACATTGCGGACCGAGCTTCTCCCAGAAATGCGCCGCGCGCTGCCGCCATGACCAGTCCTTTGGCCCGAGCGCGTTGAGCAGCTGCGCCTTGCGCTGCTGGTAGCCGGTCTGCCCGGTGATGTCGCGAATGAACTTGCGGCGGTAACTCAGCCTGGTGATCGGAAACGGCGCCGACAGCACGAGATCGGGATCGTCCTCCTGCTGGGTCCGCGCATGGTGCTGCAGGTGATAGCGCCGGTAGCTGCGCGTCTCCGCGAACAGTGGATAGGCGCAGAACCACTGGCTCAGCGCCAGATTGGTTTTCTCGTCGGCGGCCAGGCAGCCATGGGCACCGTCGTGCATCAGGATCGCTAGCCCGAGCTGGCGCGAGCCGACGATGGCGACGGCGAAGATATAGGTGATCGGATTGGGCCACCACGCGACCAAGGCGATTGCTGCAATGATCAGCGCCCAGGCGTGCGCGATCAGCGCAGCGCCCTTCCACGTCACGCGCTGGCGCACGTCGGCCAATTGATCATTGGTCAGGAAATCGCGGGCACGCATGCGAAGCGCAGTCATGGCCTACCCCTCTCCATTCGAATTGCCTGATGCCTCGCGCGCCTCGACGAGACGCAAGCGCCCGGTGTCTTCAGTGGATTTCGCCTGCTCGCCCAGCACGCGCAGCATCTCGGCGCAGAGCTCCTCGGGCGAGCGGCCCATCGCGTAGCCTTCGAGGATGACGCCGATGGCGACGGCCCAGAAGCGCCGCGAGCTTTCGTCGGGCGCACGCAGCGAGCGCCAGCCGTGCCGCTCGACCTGGCCCGCATAAGCGCGCGCACCCTCGCTGTGCAGGCGCTCGATGGTGCGCTCGACCAGCGGCGCGAGATCCTGGCGACGCCGCGTCAATGTCAGCGCTTCGGCGAAGAAGGCGACCGAATCGCTCGCCGTCACGGTCTCGGCCAGTGCGTGGGTGTATTCCCGGGGCGTGCGCGCCTTGAGCGCCGCCTGCTCGGTGGCGCGCGCCAAGTATAAGAGATCGCGGCAGGCGCATTCGACGAACAGCGCCTCCTTGGTGCGGAAGTAATAGGTGATCTGGCTCGGGAACGCGTCCGCGGCGGCCGCGATCTCGGCGATCGCCGTGCCAGACAGACCCCGCTCCCGAAACAGCGGGCTCGCAGCATCCAGGAGCAGCGACCGCATCTTGCGGCCGGCCGAGCGCGTGGCGCGCGCCGCATGCTTGGGGTCGCCCGCCTCGAGCGGCGCATCGGCCGACGTTTCCGCCATGGGATCCTCTTCGTTGGTTTATTTGTATGTCATACAAACAAATAGATCAAGCTGGATGTGGTATGGGAGGATGGGTCTGGCCCCCGCTGGGACGACCGGGTTCGAGCCGAAAACGCCCGTCCAACCTTGCAAAGCCGGTCAAAATCCGTATAAGGCGCGCATCCGCAGACCCCGGCCGGGAGCTGAACGGACGGTCTCAGCAAATCATTCGTGATTTTGGTGTGGCAGGGCCAGTCGGCCCGTCGTCCCGTGTTTCCGCCTTCTGAGCTTGATCCCAGAGTCCTTTCCGAAGGTCTCTTAAGGGTTTGACGCCGGGCGATGCGCCAACATGAGGAAAGGACGTCCATGCCTCTTTACGAGCATGTTTTTCTCGCGCGTCAGGACGCGAGCCCGCAGCAGGTCGAAGAGCTGACTGCACAGATGACCGGTATCGTCGAAGGTCTCGGCGGCAAGATCACCAAGACCGAGAATTGGGGCGTGCGCTCCCTCACCTACCGCATGAACAAGAACCGCAAGGCGCACTTCGTGCTGCTCAACATCGACGCGCCGTCCGCGGCGATCGCCGAGATCGAGCGCCAGGAGCGCATCAGCGAGGACGTGATCCGCTATCTCAGCGTCCGCGTCGAGGAGCTCGAGGAAGGCCCGTCCGCGATGATGCGCAAGGCCGACCGCGACCGCGAGCGTGACGACCGCGGCGGTGGCTTCCGCGGCGAGCGTGAAGGCGGCTTCCGTGGCGACCGCGAGGGCGGTTTCCGCGGCGATCGCGGTCCGCGCCGTCCGCGCGATGAAGCTGAAACCACGGATGGGGAGTAAGACCAATGGCTGAAGCTGGTGCACGTCGCCCGTTTTTCCGTCGTCGCAAGAGCTGCCCGTTCACGGGCACCAATGCTCCGAAGATCGACTACAAGGACTCCAAGCTCCTGATGCGTTACGTCTCCGAGCGCGGCAAGATCGTGCCGAGCCGCATCACCGCGGTGTCCGCGAAGAAGCAGCGTGAGCTCGCCCGCGCCATCAAGCGCGCGCGCTTCCTGGGCCTGTTGCCCTACGTTATTCGCTGATACGACCAGTTCGATCGGCGGCCGCTGGGCCGCCGGTCGTCACTATCTGAACTCATAAGGCTTCCGGATCGTCCGGTCGCCGATGGTTGGGGCAAACGACGCCTCTAACCGCTCGAAGGGAGCGGGACAGCTGATGATGGCATTTGTGCTCATTGCCCTGATCGCCGGCGCCGCGTCGGCCCTGATGTTCGCCTCGATCATCTCGGGCGCGCTGATCTCGCTCGTCCTGTTCTATCTCGCACCGCTGCCGCTGATGGTCGCCGCGATCGGCTGGGGACCGCTTTGCGCAAGCCTCGGCGGCATTGCCGCCGCGATCGGCCTCGGCGCCCTGTTCGGCCTGCCCTACTGCATCGCCTTTGCCGTCACCGTCGCGTTGCCGGCCTGGTGGCTCGGCCATCTCGTCCTGCTCGGCCGGCAGGTCGGAGCTGTCGCGCCGGATGCCACCGCCGCCGAACCGCCGGCCGAGCCCGAGTTCGAGTGGTATCCGGTCGGCCGCATCCTGCTCTGGATCGCAGGCTTCGCCACGCTGACCACGATCGCCGCTCTGCTCACGCTCGGCACCGACGCCGAAACCATCACCGGCACGCTGCGGCGCGGCCTGATGCGCCTCCTCCGCGCCACCGACCCGCAGACCTCGGGCGAAGCCGCTCAGTTCGTCGACGCGCTGGTGCGCATCGCGCCAGCCGCCGCCACCATCATCGCGATGATGACGCTGACTCTCAACCTCTGGCTCAGCGCCAAGGTGACCGCGACGTCGGGTCGGCTGCGCCGTCCCTGGCCGGATCTGAAGACGGCCGAGCTGCCGCCGATGACGCTGGTGGCGCTCTGCATCGCCCTCGCCTTCTGCTTCACCGGCGGGCTGCTCGCCATCGCCGCGCAAATCGCCACCGCCGCACTGATGATTGGCTATGCGCTGACCGGTTTCGCCGTGCTGCATACGCTCACGCTCGCGCTGAAGAGCCGCACGTTCTGGCTCGGCTCGACCTACGCCGTCGTCGTCGTGTTCGGATGGCCCGTGATCGCGATGGTGATCCTCGGCCTTGCGGATGCCGTGTTCGGCTTCCGCGAGCGCTTCCTGCGCAGCCGGCAGCCGCCACCGCTGCCAACCCCTTAAGTCACCCGAAACTGAAACCTACAGAGCACTTCAAAAGGAGAACGAATATGGAAGTCATTTTGCTGGAACGCGTCAACAAGCTCGGCCAGATGGGCGAAGTCGTGAAGGTTCGCGACGGCTACGCGCGCAATTTCCTGCTCAAGCGCGGCAAGGCGCTGCGCGCCACCGCCGACAACCGGGCCAAGTATGACGGCATGAAGGCCGATCTCGAGGCGCGCAACCTCGCCTCGAAGGCCGAGGCGTCCAAGGTCGCCGAGAAGATCGAAGGCAAGAACATCATCGTGATCCGTCAGGCGTCGGAAGCCGGCCAGCTGTTCGGCTCGGTCAACGTGCGTGACATCGTGATCGCGTTCGAAGCCGACGGCGTTTCGCTCGCCCGTCCGCAGATCCAGCTGGACGCGCCGATCAAGACCATCGGCAAGCACTCGATCACCGTTGCCGTTCATCCCGAGGTCGAGATCGAGATCACCGTCACGGTTGCCCGCAGCCAGGACGAGGCCGAGCGCATCAACCGCGGCGAGGACATCTCGACCCGCAACGAGGATCGCGATGCGGCCGCCGAGGCGATCGCAGCCGCCGGCGAGTTCTTCGATCCGGAAGCCCAGCACGACGAGGTCGCACCGGCCCCGGCTGCAGAAGAGAAGTAAGCCACACGCCGTCATTCCGGGGCGGTCCGCAGGACCGAACCTGGAATCTCAAGGTTCCGGGTCTGGCGCTTGCGCGCCATCCCGGAATGACGAACACAATCAGAAGCCCGGTCGCCTCAGGCGGCCGGGCTTTTCGTTTTGGCGGCGACGTCCTCGCTCAGCATCGCGATCGAGGCGAGCGCGGTGGCCGTATGCTTCTCGACGCCATCGCTGATGCAGAACACATCGGCCGCGACCACGGAGACCTGACGGCCCGGCTTGATCACCCTGGCACGGCAGATCAGCTTCTCGCCGACCGCGGGCGACAACAGATTGAGCTTGTATTCCGCGGTCAGCGCCGGCTGGCCGCGCGAGGTGGCGGCTGCGATCGTCGTGGCATTGTCGACCAGAAAGGCAGTCACGCCGCCATGAAAGAAGCCGTGCTGCTGTAAGAGCTCCGGCCGGCGCTCCACGGCGATGGTGCAGGTGCCGCGCGACAATTCGGACAGCTCGGCGCCGACCAGGTTCATAAAACCCTGCCGGCCGACATTGGTGTGGATGCGCTCGGCAATCGGCGCGAATTCCGGATCAGCTTCGGCTCGCATGCAGTCCTCTCCTTATTGCTTGTTGATGCGGTCGCATGGCCTCAGCGCACGGTTGGCGCAGGCGATCAGCGTGTCGGCCTCAATCCGCGGATCGGCGCGATCACGCCCCGACAGGAAGGCGCGGCAGAAGATCTGCGCCGGACCGATCAGCTGGCTGACGAACATCGCGGGCGTCATCGGCAGGAGCTCGCCGCTTGCAACCAGCGGCGCGCGCCAGCGCTCGATGCCTTCGGCAAGCCGCGCATTCTGTGCGCGCTGGGCGGCGCGCACGTCCTCACCCCATTCACCGCGCGAGATCTCGAAGAGGTAGCGCGCCTCGCGCCGGCTGGTGACGACCCAGCCGAGATGCGCCCGGATCAGACAATCGATGCCTTGCTCCGCGTCGGGGACGGGATCGAGCGCGGCCAGCACCGCGGCGTGATAGTGGCGCAAGACCTCCAGAAACAGCGCACCGGCGAGCTCCTTCTTCGAGCCGAAGACGTGAAAGAAGCTGCCATTGGAGGCGCGCGCCCGGGTGCGGATCGCGGCCACCGTCGCGGCTTCGAAGCCGACGCGGTCGAACACCATCAGCCCGGCTGCCAACAGATCGTCTCGCACACTCGTGGCCATCGACGCCCCCTAGAGAGATACTCTAGAGTGTTACTCTAGTCCTGGTCAATACGACGCGGAGGCCGCGATGAAGGCGGCCTCCGCATGTCGGTCCAAAGAACGTGGCGGGCTTAGCGCGAGATCGGCGGTGCCGGCGGCCCGGATGACCCGGCTGGTGCCGCGGGCGGGGCTGCAGCCGCGGCCGCGGGGGATGCCGGCTCCTGCCGCAGCTTGGCCGCCGGCTCGGAGCTGGCCGCAGACGCGGCCGGCTTGGAAGCAGCCTCCTCCGCCGGCTTGGGCGCCGCCGGCTCGGCGGGCTTCGCGGCGGCAGGTACAGGCGGCGTCACCTGCGGGACGGGGTCGGGTCGCAATGCCGGGGCCTCGCCGCCGCGCGGCTCGACCTTCGCGCTATCAGGCCTGGTCTCGACGGGCTTCTCGGATGCCTTGCCGCTATCGGGCTCGGCCTTGGCGGTGTCAGGCTTGGCAGTGTCAGGCTTGGCGGTGTCAGGCTTCGGCTCGCTCTTCTTCTCCTCGGTAGCCGGGGCGGCGGCATCGACCTTCGGGGCTTCCTCAGTCCCGGGTTTAGCGCGCCGCTTGCCTTTGCGTGCCTCGGGCGCGGCCTGTCCCTCCGGCTTCGCGCCGTCCTCGGCGGGCCGCGCAGCACGCTTCTGGCGCGCGCCCTCGGCGGCCGGAATGGCGCCCTCGCCCTCAGGCTTGGCGCCGTCCTTCTTGCCGTCCTTGGCCTGATAGCGGGTGTCGGTGGCACCATTCGAGACCAGGTAGGAGGCGAGGACGCCCGCCATGTCCGAGCTCGTGGTATAGTGCTGGCGCAGGAACCCCGGCAGCGAGCCCGGCGCCACGGATTTCAAAAGTCCGCGCGGGCTCTTGTGGCAGGCATTGCAGGTCTGCGCGAAGAGCTGGGACGGGGTCTTGCCGGCCTCGAGGTTCGTCGCCTGCGCCAGAACGGAATCGGCCGAACCGAAGCCGATCAGAAGCAATACCGTCGCGAGGCTGAGCGCTCGGCTCGACATTCCCAATATCTCCGTTGAATTTACGCGAATGCCGCCGGCATCCGGCGCGGCGGCGGTCACCTTTTAACCGATTGGGCCGCGAATGGAAGCAGGCTCCATGCGCAAGGATGTGATTAAGCGATTTTCGAATATCGGCTTTGAATACAGTGCAATAGCGCAGCCGGAACCGGCTCGCTAGATTTGGATGCAAACGCATAGGAACCGCTGCGGCGCCTGGGCGTCAGATCTGAAGGCCGGGTTAGTCGCATCTTTCGGGTTCGCTCGAGAGGAAGTGCCGATGGACCGCTTGTTGCGCAGATTCCTGTCTCAATTCATCCGCCGCGGGTCGATGACGGTGACCAGCGCGAGTGGATCGAAGTTCACCGTCGGCGACGGCTCCGGCGGGCCGGTCGCGGTGCGCTTCGTCACCGCGGAGGCGGAGCGGAAGATCCTCATCAATCCCGAGCTGGGGCTTGGCGAGGCCTATATGGACGGCGAGTTCCTGGTCGAGCACGGCACCATAGCCGATGCCCTCGCGATCCTGCTCGATCAACCCGACCTGTTGCCGCAATGGGCAAAGCCGTGGTGGCACCTGCGCTACCTGACCCGGCACCTGAAGCAGTTCAATCCCCGCACCCGCTCCCGCCACAACGTCGCTCATCACTACGATCTCGACGGCCGACTCTATTCGCTCTTTCTCGATGCCGACAAGCAATATAGCTGCGCCTATTTCGAAACGCCCGAGATGCCGCTGGACGACGCTCAGCTTGCCAAGAAACGGCACATTGCGGCGAAGCTTCTCATCAAGGACGGCCAGCGGGTGCTCGACATCGGCTCCGGCTGGGGCGGCCTCGGGCTCTATCTCGCCGAGGTCGCGGGCGCCGATGTCACCGGCGTCACGCTGTCGACCGAGCAGCTGCAGGTCGCCAATGCGCGCGCGGCCGAAAAGGGCCTGACGGCCTCGGCCAGATTCCTGCTCGAGGATTACCGCGACATTGACGGTAAGTTCGACCGTATCGTCTCGGTCGGCATGTTCGAGCATGTCGGCGCCCGCTTCTACGACGCCTATTTCCAGCGCTGCGCCGAACTGCTGAGCGAGGACGGCGTCATGCTGCTGCATTCGATCGGCCGTTCGCAGGGCCCGGATTCGACCAATCCCTGGATCGCCAAATACATCTTCCCCGGCGGCTACATCCCCGCCCTCTCGGAGGTGCTGCCGGCGATCGAGCGCGCCGGCCTCCTGGTCTGCGACATCGAGATTCTGCGCCTGCACTACGCCGAGACGCTGAAGGCCTGGCGGGAGCGCTTCATGGCGCGGCGCGAGGAGGCCGTGCAGCTCTACGACGAGCGCTTCGCCATGATGTGGGAATTCTATCTGGCGGCCTGCGAGATGACGTTCCGCAAGCAGGCCATGATGAACTTCCAGATCCAGCTCACCCATCGCCAGGGCGTGGTGCCGATGATCCGCGACTACGTCCCGCAGGAGGAAGCCCGGCTGCGGGCTCGCGAAGGGGCGACCAAGCCCAGGCTCAAGCTGGCGGGTGAATAGGTCCAGATCTTAGTGACGCGGGGTCGAAGTCCGAAAGGTCGGGACAGAGGCCGGTAACGCCAGTTGCGCCCGCAATTCCAGCAGGATCTCGGGTGCGACCGGCTGGCGACGCACGTCAGGCCGCTCAGCGTGCTTCATGGCCGCGATCAACCCGGACAGCCAAAGCCGGCTGCCCGCCTCGCTGCGCCAGTTCTGGTGCTGCCGTTCTGGCCGCATCGCTCGCCTCGTGTCCCTGTTGGCGGGAAATGGGACAATCTCCCGCCCGCCTGCCTGTTCCGGCATTACCCCCGAAAGAATCCGGGGAGATGTGATCTGCTTCACATAAGTCGGGTCGGGCCTGGCTTAGACCGTCGCCATGAGCAAAGAGACCCGAACCTCATTCGACGTGCAGGACGACCTCCGCACCGATTACGCCTTGATCGCCACCGGCGTCGGGGCGGCCTTGGTTGCGCTGGTCTACCTCCTGCTGGTCTGAAGCCGAGCCGAAGCCGGCCAGCGTGCGTCAATTTCGCGCGCTTCTCGATAGGTCTGCGCACCAGTCGAGGGGGTTCATGGGTTTCCGGATTTTTCCATGGCGCGGCCGCTTCCAGCGCGCACCGGTTCCGCGAAAATCCGTCAAGCGCGGGGCGCGGCGCGCCTGCCAATCATCCACCATTTTAACTGAGCGGTTGATAGCGGCCAGCTTTCGCTTCCGCTTTGGCCTGAGGCGGCGCTTTATCCCGGCCCCGCATCCGCCCAACAAAATTGCTAAGCACGTCCGACCATGGCCCTGACTGATTCGAACGTCCTCAAACTCGCACCCGAGCCCGGCACTCCCGCCTACCGGAGCGCGCCGCACAATATCGAAGCGGAACAGAGCCTTCTGGGCGCGATCCTGGTCAACAACGATGCGTTCTACCGTGTCTCCGACTTCCTCGAGCCGAAGCATTATTTCGAGCCGCTGCACCAGACCATCTACGAGACCGCCGGCAGCCTGATCCGGATGGGCAAGATCGCCACGCCCGTGACGCTGAAGACGTTCCTGCCCGCCGATACCGATGTCGGCGGCATGACCATCGGGCAGTATCTGGCGCGGCTCGCGGCCGAAGCGACCACCATCATCAACGCCCAGGACTACGGCCGCACCATCTATGACCTAGCGCTGCGTCGCGACCTCATCGGCATCGGCGAGGACATGGTCAATGTCGCCTATGACGCCCCGGTCGATTTCGCGCCGCGGGCGCAGATCGAGGACGCCGAGCGCCGCCTCTACGAACTCGCCGAATCCGGCCGCTATGACGGCGGCTTCCAGAAATTCTCGCAGGCGCTGGCGGTCGCGGTCGATCTCGCTGCAAAGGCGTTCCAGCGCGACGGCAAGCTGTCCGGCATCTCGACGGGCATGCGCGACCTCGACACCAAGATGGGCGGCCTGCAGCACTCCGACCTCATCATCGTCGCGGGACGCCCCGGCATGGGCAAGACGTCGCTGGCGACCAACATCGCCTACAACGTCGCGCAAGCCTATGTTCCGGAACTCCAGGCCGACGGCACCACGAAGGCCGCCAATGGCGGCGTCATCGGCTTCTTCTCCTGCGAAATGTCGGCCGACCAGCTCGCCACGCGTATCGTGGCCGAGCGCACCGGCGTTCCCTCCTCCCACATCCGCCGCGGCGGCATCTCGGAAGCCGATTTCGAGAAGATCCGGGAGGTCTCGATCGAGCTGCAATCGCTGCCTTTCTATGTCGACGCGACCGGCGGCCTCTCGATCGCGCAGCTGATGGCGCGCGCGCGCCGGCTGAAGCGACAGAAGGGCCTCGACCTGCTCGTGATCGACTACATCCAGCTGCTCTCGGGCTCGGGCAAGCGCGCCAGCGACAGCCGCGTGCAGGAAATCACGGAGATCACGACCAGCCTGAAGGCGCTGGCGAAGGAACTCAACGTTCCCGTGATCGCGCTGTCGCAGCTTTCACGACAGGTCGAATCCCGCGACGACAAGCGGCCGCAGCTCTCCGACCTTCGTGAATCCGGCTCGATCGAGCAGGACGCCGACGTCGTGCTGTTCGTGTATCGCGAGGAATATTACCTCGCCATGAAGGAGCCGCGCCCGGGCACGCCTGAACACGAGAAGTGGCAGCTTGACATGAGTCTTGCGCACGGAAAGGCCGAGGTCATCATCGGCAAGCAGCGTCACGGCCCGACAGGCACCGTTGACTTGGCCTTCGAAGCCTCGGTCACGCGGTTTGGCGACCTCGCCCCTGACAGCCAGCTCCCGGCTCGCAGCGGCAACGATTATTGAGTTCCTTGAACCAGACCTGCCTCTTGCGTAAAACGACGCCATGACAATGGCGTCCGCCCCGAAAACGATCCCGCAATCCAGTCCTCTCTCCGCGGAGGCCAATCAGGCTTCCGCGCTCGCTGCTTATGGCGGCGTGCTCACCGTCGATCTCGACGCGATCGTCGCCAACTGGCGCAAGCTCGAGAAGACGGCGGTGCCGGCCGAATGCTCGGCGGTGATCAAGGCCGACGCCTATGGCTGCGGCGCCGAGCAGGTCGCGCGCGCACTGAGCAAGGCCGGCTGCAAGACCTTCTTCGTCGCCACCATCGAGGAAGCGCGCAGGGTGCGCGCAGCCGTTCCGGAGCCCACGATCTACGTGCTCGGCGGCTATTTCCAGAACACCGGCGAGCACTACGCCAGGATCAACTGCCGGCCCGTGATCGGCGATCTCAACGAGCTCGCCGAATGGGACGTGTTCTGCCGCCGCACCGGTTGGACCGGGGGCGCGGCTGTTCACATCGACACCGGCATGAACCGGCTCGGCCTGACGTTATCGGATGCGCAGGCCATCATCCCCCGCATCAATGCTGGCGATCACGGCATCACGCTGGTGATGAGCCATCTGGTCTCGGCCGAGCAGCTCAACAGCCCGGTCAATGCAAGACAGCTCGCGGCCTTCCGCAGCATTGCCAGTGAATTCTCAGGCGTGCCGGCGGCCCTCGCCAATTCCTCCGGCATCTTCCTCGGCGCGCCCTTCCAGTTCGACCTCGTGCGGCCGGGAGCTGCGCTCTACGGCGTCAACCCGACGCCGGAGGCCGACAATCCCATGCAGCAGGTGGTCGACCTCAAGGCGCGCATCGTGCAGATCCGCACCATCGAGCGCGGCGAGACCGTCGGCTATGGCGGCACCTGGACCGCGCGGCGGCCGACCAAGCTTGCGATCATCGCGGTCGGCTATGCCGACGGCTATTTCCGCGCCGCGAGCTCAAATGACGGCACCCGCGGCGCCGAGGTCATCGTGGCCGGCAAGCGCTGCCCCGTCGCTGGCCGCATCTCGATGGACCTGATCGCGATCGACATCACCGATCTGCCGCCGAACGCGGCGCGGCGCGGCCACATGGTGACGCTGCTCGGCGAGGGCATCACCGTCGACGAGCTCGCGCACCATTTCGGCACGATCGGATATGAAGTGCTGACCAGCCTCGGCCACCGCTATGCCCGCGTCTACAAGGGTGGCAATGTGGAGGAGCCGCTGGTCAAGCCGGCCGCCGAACAACCTCCTTCGCCGCCACGAGTCGAGCAGCCGGCGAGCCCGCCGCCGCTGCCGAGCTAGTCCCGATAGAAACTCTCGTGCCCCGGACGCAGTGCGCCGCGCTTCGCGGCGTCGTGCGCTGCAGAGCCGGGGCCCATTGCAGCAGCGCGTTGCGCGGCCTGCTGGGTCCCGGCTCTGCGCCGCATCGCTTTCGCGCTGCGGCTTGTCCGGGACATGAGACCTACTTCTTCCTGCTGTCGATCGCCGTCTTGCAGGCAGCGCTGAGCTCGTCGCGCTTGCCGTTGAGGCAGGCAACGACGCGGCCGCCTCCCGGCGCGATGCCGGCGCAGAATTTGTCATAGTCCGCCTTGCACGCGCCGCGCGGATCGGACGATTGTGCCGATACGCCTCCGGAGAACGCGACGACGAGTGCGATGGCAACAAAGCTCAACTTGGACATTGTATCTCCGGTGACGGAAGGCAGGAGCCGCTAGCTCTACATGAAGATCGCGACATTCAACATCAACAACATCAATCGCCGCCTGCCCAATCTGTTGGCATGGATGCGCGTCGCGAAGCCCGATGTCGTCGCGCTTCAAGAGTTGAAGGCAAGTGATGGCGAATTTCCGGCGGCCGCCATCGAAAAGGCCGGCTACGGCGCAGTGTGGTGTGGACAAAAGACCTGGAACGGCGTCGCCATTCTCGCCCGCAACGCCGCACCCATTCTCACCCGCGACCGCTTGCCGGGAAAGCCTGGCGATCTCGAAGCCCGCTACATCGAGGCCGCCGTGCGCGGCATCATCGTCACCAGCATCTACCTGCCGAACGGCAATCCGCAGCCGGGGCCGAAATTCGACTACAAGCTCGACTGGTTCGCGCGGCTGAGGCGCCACGCGAAAACCTTCATCAAGCAGGACCTGCCCGTGGTGCTCGCCGGCGACTACAACGTCGCGCCGACGGGAATTGACATCTACCCGACGCGCTCGTGGGACAAGGATGCGCTGATCCAGCCGAAGAGCCGCGCGGCGTTTGCCTCGCTGGTCGAACAAGGCTGGTGCGACGCGGTGCGCGAGCTGCACCCGGACCAGCGCATCTACACGTTCTGGGACTACAAGCGAAACCGCTGGCTGCGCGATGCGGGCCTGCGGCTCGATCATCTCCTGCTCAGCCCGGCCCTTGCCCCGCGTCTGGCCAAGGCCGGCGTCGACAAGAAGATCCGCGGCGAGGACGGCGCAAGCGATCACGCACCGGCGTGGGTGGTGTTGCGGTGAACGGTCCAGCCGTCGTGCTCGAAGGCACCCCACCTCGAACACCGTCGCACCGCAATGGCAAGCCTGCCTCGATCGGCCCAAACAGAAATTGGAAAACAACCCCATGCACAGTAGCCGACCCCTGCCCGCTCAATGACTTACGCATATTCCGAAATCCGGTTTGACTTGTCGGGCAAAACACTGGCAGGATGTCATCATCGAAGAACTCCCGGGGCCCCTGCCCGCGGCTAAAATCTCCCGATTCGTGGAGACCGCCTTGGCCTTCCTGTTCGTCCTCACCGTCGGCCTCATCGCCGGCACCATCTCCGGCATCGTCGGCACCGGCTCGTCGATCATGCTGATGCCGGTGCTGGTCTATGCCTATGGGCCGAAAGAGGCCGTGCCGATCATGGCGGTCGCCTCCGTGATGGCGAACTTCTCGCGGATCCTGGCCTGGTGGCGTGAGGTCGATTGGCGGGCCTGCGCGGCCTATTCGGTCACGGGCATTCCGGCGGCTGCGCTCGGCGCGCGGACGTTGCTGGCGCTGCCTTCGCATGCCGTCGATCTTGCCATCGGCATCTTCCTGATTGCGATGGTGCCGGTGCGGCACTGGCTGGCGCGGCATGACCTCAAGGCCAATCTCTGGCATCTCGCCATCGGCGGCGCGGTGATCGGCTATCTCACCGGCATCGTGGTCTCGACCGGACCGCTCAGCGTGCCGCTGTTCCTGTTCTATGGCCTGTCCAAGGGCGCGTTCCTCGCCACCGAAGCGGCCTCCTCGCTCGGCCTCTACTTCGCAAAATCAGTGACCTTCGAGCGTTTCGGGGCGCTGACCGGCGACGTCTTCATCAAGGGCCTGATCGCGGGGGCCTCGCTGATGTCGGGCGCCTTCGTCGCAAAACGCTTCGTGCTGCATCTGAGGCCTGATGTTTTCCGCCTCTTGATGGACGCGATCATGATCGCGGCCGGGCTCTCGATGCTCTGGAACGCGGCGCAGCCGTGACACGGCCGCGGCTCAGACGGTGAATTCCGGGGTGATCGAAGGGCTGTCGGTGACGACGCGGCTC
This sequence comes from Bradyrhizobium sp. SZCCT0231, assembly GCF_018130245.1. GTDB lineage: Bacteria > Pseudomonadota > Alphaproteobacteria > Rhizobiales > Xanthobacteraceae > Bradyrhizobium > Bradyrhizobium japonicum_F. The sequence continues at coordinate 1,383,321 of NZ_JAFCKP010000001.1, read as the reverse complement.
GCCGCCGCCTGCCCGTCGAGCCATTGCAGCACGGCCTCGAACGGCTGCGGCCGGTGGTAGAGGAACCCCTGCCCAAGCGTCACGCCCATCTCGCGCATGGCCTCGGCCTGCTCGGCGCGCTCGATGCCTTCTGCGACCAGGGTCAGCCCCAGCGTGCCGGCGAGCGATGCGATGACGCCGACGATGGCCTTGTCTTCGGCGCTATCGGGAATCTCGTTGATGAACGCCTTGTCGATCTTGACCTTGTCGAGCGGGAAGCGCCTGAGATGCGCGAGCGAGCTGTAGCCGGTGCCGAAATCGTCGAGCGCGATCGTGGCCCCCAGGCGCCGCAGGCGATGCAACGTCTCGGACGCGCTGGCGATGTTGTTGATCAGCGATCCCTCGGTGATCTCGAGCTCGAGCATCGATGCCGCGACACCGAAGCGCGCACAGGTCGCGCGCAGCTCGGCGGCGAGCGAATGGTCGGCAAGTTCGGACGGCGGCAGATTGATCGCGATCCTGATATCAGCCCTGCCGGCGGCGGCCAACCGCTGCAAGGCCCAGCAGGCATCGGTCAGCACGTAACGGGTGAGCCGCGCATTGTTGCCGCTGCGCTCGATCAGCGGCAGGAATTCGCCGGGGCCGATCACGCCATGGTCGGGATGGCGCCAGCGGATCAGCGCTTCCAGGCCGATGACCTCGTGGCTTTCGAGATCGACCTGGCTCTGGTACCAGACCTCGAACTGCCCCTCGGCAAAGCCGGTGGGAATGGCGAGCTCGAGATCCCTGCGGCGGCGATAGTCGCGCTGAAGCGCTTCGTCCAGCACGGCGACCGTGCCGGGCGCCTTGCTCTTGGCATGATAGAGCGCGATGTCGGCGAGCGTCGGCAGATGCGACAGCTCCGGATCGTCGGCGTGGCGCACGGCAAGGCCGATGCTGGCGCGCGGCACCACCTGCTTGTCGTGAAGCCGGATCGGTTCGGAAATGACGTCGAGCACCTGCTGTGCGAATGCGTGCGCGGCCTGTTCGTGGCTCACCTCGGGACGAATGACGACGAACTCGTCGCCGCCGAGCCGGGCAACCCAGTCCTCCGCTTCGACCGCGCGACGAAGACGCTGCGAAATCTGAACCAGGAACGCGTCGCCGGCCTCATGACCGAAAGTGTCGTTGATGCCCTTGAAGTCGTCGAGATCGATGAAGCAGAACGCGACCAGCGTGTCCGGCGAGCCCCCGTCCCGGCTTGCCACGGCCAGGCGCTCAGTCAGGGAACGCCGGTTCGGCAGCCCGGTGAGCGGATCGTGCGTCGCCATGTGCCCGAGCCGGTCCAGCGCGCCCGACGTCGTGTGCTGCATGGCGTTGAAGGCGCGCGCGAGCTGACCGAATTCGTTCGAGGACGTGACGTCCGCCGGATAGGCGCGGCCGTCCTGCTTACTGCGCTGGATCGCCGACATCATGGCCGCGAGCGGCCTGCCGATGAAGATGTTGGCGGAGATGCGCATGGCGATCAGGGTCGCAAACGTCGCGAGCAGGCCGACGACCAGCAGCAGCACCAGGCGGCTGCCCGCATCCGCGTACAGCGTCGAGCGGGAATAGGCGATGGCGATGCGGCCGGCCTGAACGGCCATGTTGCCGTTGCTGTAGTGGATCGGGCGCGAGACCTCCGCAACCGACTGGCCTTCGGGCCGCGCGACCACGCGGGCAATGGCGGCACCGGTATCGTCGTAGACGGCCGCCGCCGCGATGGTCTCGTCGTGCATGATCTCGTTGAGCACGCCCGTGACCTGGTCGTAGCGCATCTTCCAGAGCGGCTCGGCGATCAGCTCGGCCCGGCTCTCGGCGACGCGGGCCATGCGGGCGTCGAGCTGCCTGACCTGCGACCAGAAGCTCGATGCCTCGACGCCGGCGGAGGCGAGCAGCTGCACCAAGAGCAGAACGGGCACGGTGGCCCAGATCATCGCGTGGACGACCGAGCGCAAGCGCGGTGGCGCTGCCTGCTGGTTGCGATCCGGATCGGTCATCGCTTCATCCTTGCGCATCAGTCCGCGACGCCTTCGGCAAGCGGCAGCGACGAGACGAGCGCATTGAGGGAGAAATCATATTGTCCGCAGCGATCGGCCTTCGCCCGGAACCGCGTAAAGTCGATCCGGTCGAACGCGCGCGCCCTGATGAGGTCGCCGACCGAAGCGAGATTGTCGCGCGTGATCGCCGACGTCTTGACCTCGACGCGGGGCGAAACGGCTGCGAAATCGCAGCCATCGGCATAGTCGCGCAGGAGAACAATCGACCAGCCGCCGAGCAGGAAATGCCCACCGTCGGTCAGGAGCAGACGACCCGCCTTGATCTCGCGCAGCGCGTCCTCGGACCAGTTCAGACCCACCACCTGGATGTCCCGACCGGGCACGAGGCCGGCAGCGATCGCCGCGCGCAGCGCGCCGAGCGCCATCGGATCGTTTCCGGCCCAGATGCCGGCAGGCCGGATCCCCTTGCGAGAAGCCCAGCCCAGGTAGTTCGCGGTGACCCGCTCGGCCTCCGACTGCGTCCAATTGGCGAACAGCAACCGGTCCACCACGACGTCTGGCGCGGCATCCATGGCCAGCTTGAGACCGGCGTTGCGGGCGATCGAAGCGGGCGTGATCTCGTCGCCGCCGATGCCGAGAATGTGGATCTTGCCGTCGGGGCTCTGCCATTTCTCGGCACGCGCCACCCCGATCAGCGCATTGGCCATCCGCGCGCCGGCGGTCTGAAGATCGGTCGTGATGTCGCCGAGCCAGGTCTTGAGCTTTTGACGCGGCGGCCCGAGACGCGCCGCATCCTCGCCGATCAGCGTGTTCGAGAGCAGCAGGGTCTTGACGCCCGCAGCCTCGGCCGCCTCCAGGATCGGGACGGCGGCGGACTCCTCGTTCGACAGGATGAGGAAATCGGGCTTGTCGGGACGTGCCACCACGCGGAAGCCGAGCTCCTGCATGGTGCGGTAATTGCGCTCGCTGGTCAGCACCTCGACATGCGCGTCGAGCTTGCGGCCGGCGGCCTGCATGCTCTGCGCGACCATGTCCCAAAAGACCTCGCCGGTCTTGCCGGGATTGACGAAGACGATATCGAGGGGCTTGGCAAGGCTACGGCCGGCGGACGCGAAAACGCCGCAGGCCATGCCCGCAGCGAGCAATATTCGCAGGAATCTCGTCATTTCTCTTCGCCGTCCCCCATTGGTTCCGAGGGTGGACCCGCGTCCGCTAAGATTTGGCAAAATCCACGCGGGCACAGCGGCACAGAGCTAATGAAACGTATATCTACCGTGCCGAACTGAGATCATCGAAGCGCCGGCGGTCAGGGGCGCCATTCCGTGCTATCAGCACATCTGAAACCCGCGACTCGCTGTCCTCAATGGCCAAATCCACGCTTTCCTTCGTCTGCCAGAACTGCGGCGCCGCCTATAACCGCTGGCAGGGCAAGTGCGAGTCCTGCGGCGAGTGGAATACGCTCGCGGAAGAAGACACCAGCGGGAGCGTGCCGGTGTCGATCCGCTCCAAGCGCAAGGGACGGACGTTTGCGCTGGAGAGTCTTTCCGGCAAGAGCCCGGATGCGCCGCGCCTGTCCTCGGGGATGACCGAGCTCGACCGCGTCACCGGCGGCGGCTTCGTCCGCGGCTCGGTGCTGCTGGTCGGCGGCGATCCCGGTATCGGCAAGTCGACGCTGCTGACGCAGGCGACCAGCCTGCTGGCGCGCGCCGGCCACCGCGTCGTCTACATCTCCGGCGAAGAGGCGGTCGCCCAGGTGCGGCTGCGCGCCGAGCGGCTCGGCCTGTCGGACGCACCGGTGCAGCTCGCCGCCGAGACCTCGGTCGAGGACATCGTCTCGACGCTGTCGGAGGGCGCAGTGCCCCGGCTGATCGTGATCGACTCGATCCAGACCATGTGGACCGACACGGTGGAATCGGCGCCCGGCACGGTGACGCAGGTGCGCGCCTCGGCCCAGGCGCTGATCCGCTTTGCCAAGAAGACGGGCGCGGCCATCATCCTGGTCGGCCACGTCACCAAGGACGGCCAGATCGCAGGTCCCCGCGTGGTCGAGCACATGGTCGACGCGGTGATGTCGTTCGAAGGCGAAGGCTCGCAGCAATTCCGCATCCTGCGCGCCGTGAAGAACCGCTTCGGCCCGACCGACGAGATCGGCGTGTTCGAGATGACGGGCCTTGGCCTGCGCGAGGTCACCAACCCCTCCGAGCTGTTCCTGTCCGAGCGCGATCTCGGCACGCCGGGCACCGCAGTCTTTGCGGGCATCGAAGGCACAAGGCCCGTTCTGGTCGAATTGCAGGCGCTGGTGGCCCCGACCTCGCTCGGCACCCCGCGCCGGGCCGTGGTCGGCTGGGATCCGAGCCGGCTCTCGATGGTGCTGGCGGTGCTGGAGGCCCATTGCGGGGTCAAGCTGTCCGGCCACGACGTCTACCTGAACGTCGCAGGCGGCCTGCGCATCCACGAGCCCGCGGCCGACCTCGCCGTTGCCGCGGCGCTGGTGTCCTCCCTGGTTAATGCGCAGTTACCGACGGATGGCGTCTATTTCGGCGAGATCTCGCTCTCAGGCGTGGTGCGCCCGGTGGCGCAGACCCCGGCCCGGCTGAAGGAAGCGGCAAAACTGGGCTTTCAGCGCGCCGTGCTGCCCGAATCGGCACGGGGCGAGCCCGGCGGCGATGCCGGATTGTCGCTCAACGCGGTGAACAGCCTGACGACATTGGTCGCCGAGATCGCCGCCCGCGGCTCCCGCCGGGGCGAATCGAGCCCGCCGGCAGAGAAAAATGCCACACCGGCAAGATTCCGCCGTGGAGAGGGCTAGGCGGAGGTGACGCCGGAGGCCCTCGCCGCTATACAGCCGTCACAAAAGCAGCATGGGATTGCGTGGTTGCGGCCTTGCCGGGAACGCCGTCTGCCCTTCTTTTAGGGCGGCGGCCAAACACCGATTCGCTGAGCGCCTTTGACAGTACGAGCGGACCAGACCAGCCGATGCCAGTTACACTCCTCGACCTGATCCTGCTCGGTGTGATGCTGATCTCGGGCCTGCTCGCCATGGTCCGCGGCTTCATGCGCGAAATCCTGTCGATCGCGGCCTGGGGCGCGGCGGCGATCGTGACGCTGTATTCCTTCTCGAAGCTGCTGCCGACCGCCAAGACCTATTTCAACAACGACACGGTCGCGAGCGTCGTGGTGGTGGCCGGCGTGTTCGTCGGCACCCTGGTCGTGGTCTCCGTCATCACGGTCCGGATCTCCGACATGATCCTGGATTCGCGGATCGGCGCGCTGGATCGCACCCTCGGCTTCCTGTTCGGGCTGGCTCGCGGGCTTTTGATCGTCGTGGTCGCCTTCCTGTTCTTCACCTGGCTGGTGCCGGACAAGCAACGCCCGGACTGGGTCACGGGGGCCAAGTCCCGCGTCGTGCTCCAGGGAACCGGCGATTGGCTGATGGCCCTCTTGCCTGACGACCCCGAGAACACCATCTTGAAGAGATTCAAGAAAAACAAACCAGATGATGATCAAGCTGAATCCGAGCAGCAGCCTTCGGGCAGCGGCGACGGATACAGTAAATCTGCTCGTGACGGCATGAAGAAGCTGATCGAGAAACCTGCGGCGCGTTGATAGAGCCCCAAAAGAGAGGCGCGGACGAGATGCGACACCCTGACCAGGACGCCCAACTTGATCTCGATCCAAACGCCGGCGGGGGACCGGCCGCGCTGGAGCTTCAGGACGATCTGGAAGGCGATACGTTGCGCGAGGAATGCGGCGTCTTCGGCATCTACGGTCACCCTGATGCGGCGGCCATCACCGCGCTCGGCCTTCACGCCCTCCAGCACCGCGGCCAGGAAGCCGCCGGCATCGTCTCCTACGACGGCAACCGCTTCCATTCCGAACGCCGCCTCGGCCTCGTCGGCGATACCTTCTCCCGCCGCGAGGTGATCGACCGCCTGCCAGGCAGCGTGGCGGTCGGCCATGTCCGCTATTCCACCACCGGCGCCACCATCCTGCGCAACGTGCAGCCGTTGTTCGCCGAGCTCAATGCCGGCGGCCTCGCAGTCGCGCATAACGGCAACCTCACCAACGGCCTGACGCTGCGCCGCGAGCTCGTGAGGCATGGCGCGATGATGCAGTCGACCACCGACACCGAGGTGATCCTGCACCTGGTCGCACGCTCCAAGCGCGCCCGCTTCATCGAGCGCTATATCGACGCGCTGCGCGAGATCGAGGGCGCCTATGCGCTGGTCTCGCTGACCAACAAGAAGCTGGTCGGCGCGCGCGATCCGCGCGGCATCCGCCCGCTGGTGCTCGGCGAGCTCGACGGCTGCCCGATCCTGACCTCGGAAACCTGCGCGCTCGACATCATCGGCGCGCGTTTCGTGCGCGACATCGAGCCCGGCGAGGTCATCGTGTTCGACGAGAACGGCCAGGACATCCACAAGCCGTTCCCGCCGATGGCGCCGCGTCCCTGCATCTTCGAATACATCTACTTCTCGCGGCCGGATTCCATCGTCCACGGCCGTTCGGTCTACGAGGTGCGCAAGGCCTTCGGTGCGCAGCTCGCGCGCGAGAGCCACGTGCCGATCGACGTCGTGGTGCCGGTGCCGGATTCCGGCGTGCCGGCCGCGGTCGGCTACAGCCAGCATTCCGGCGTGCCGTTCGAGCTCGGCATCATCCGCAACCATTATGTCGGCCGCACCTTCATCCAGCCGACGCAGGCGATCCGCGAATCCGGCGTGCGCATGAAGCACTCGGCCAACCGTGCCGCGATCGAAGGCAAGCGCATCATCCTCATCGACGACTCGCTGGTGCGCGGCACCACCTCGAAGAAGATCGTGCGCATGATGCGCGATGCGGGCGCCAAGGAAGTCCACTTCCGCCTCGCTTCGCCGCCGATCCTCTACCCTGATTATTACGGCATCGACCTGCCCGACCGCGGCGGTCTTCTCGCAGCGACGCATTCGCTGGAGGAGATGCGCGAGATCATCGGCGCCGACTCGCTCGCCTTCCTGTCGATCGACGGCATGTACCGCGCCATGGGCGAGCCCGGCCGCGACCCCGCCAATCCGAAATTCTCGGACCACTGCTTCACCGGGGCCTATCCGACCCACCTCACCGACCAGACCCAGACCGAGCCGCAGCCGCGGCAATTGTCGCTGCTGGCGGAGGCGAGCTGACGGCGGATCGTCCCCGGGGGGGGCTCATCAGAGTCCCTTTTCGTCATGGCCGGGCTTGTCCCGGCCATCCACGTCTGTAATACCCGCCGCAAAGAACGTGGATGCCCGGGACGAGCCCGGGCATGACGGAAGTATTCGACGATGACAAAACCCCTCGCCAACCGCATCGCTCTCGTCACCGGCGCCTCACGCGGCATCGGATTCGCCACGGCACGCGCGCTGGCAAAGGCCGGCGCGCACATCGTTGCAGTGGCGCGCACGCAAGGCGGGCTGGAAGAGCTCGATGACGAGATCCGCAAGGACGGCGGCAGCGCCACCTTGGTGCCGCTCAACCTCACCGATTCCGACGGCATCGCGCGGCTGGGCGCCGGCCTGCACGAGCGCTACGGCAAGCTCGACATCCTGGTCGGCAATGCCGGCGTGCTCGGCCCTTCCTCACCGATCGGCCATATCGAGCTGAAAACCTTCAACGACGTGATGGCCGTCAACGTCTCCGCGAATTTCCAGCTGATCCGCTGCATGGAGCCGCTGCTGAAGCAGTCCGATGCGGGGCGCGCCGTGTTCATCACCTCGGGCGCCGCCAACAAGGCCACCGCCTATGTCAGCCCCTATGCGGCCTCCAAGGCCGCGCTGGAAACGCTGGCGCGCGCCTGGGCGCAGGAGACCGCGAACACGCCACTGCGCGTCAACCTGTTCAATCCCGGCCCGGTCCGCACCCGCATGCGCGCCACTCTGATGCCGGGCGAGGATCCTGCAACGCTCGACACGCCCGAGCAGGTCGCCGAATTCATCGTGCCGCTGTGCGCGCCCGACTGGACCGAGACCGGCAAGTTCTACGACTACAAGTCCCGCACCTTGATGAGCTTCCGCGCGCCGGCCTGATTGACTCGATTGCCTCGCCGCGATTGACGCCGGGGGTAATGCCTATACCACCGAGGTCGACACCGGAAAGCGCATCCAGAAATTCAAGCTGACATCCGACGCGCTCAAATAGCGTCTCAACGCATCTTGCCCAATAGTTAACCGTCGGATGACGCTAAAGCGCGATGAGATTGCGACGAATAGTCATCGCGCTTTAGGTTATTGTTTGAGCATGATCTTTTCGGAAAGCCGCTTCACACTTTTCCGGATCATGCTCTAGGACGCAGCGCCACCCGGCTTTAGGTGCATTGCCGCCGGCCGTGGGACAGGCTAGAGCCATCAACCGGAACGAGGCTCCGCAAGAGGGCCGTCCGCATATTTGACAATGGAGGAAACTTTCATGACGACGACGTTCGCACGCCGCTCCGCGGCCCTTCTGGCCTGCGCTGCCTTTGGTTTTGCAACATCCGCCTACGCGCAGGACAAGACCGTCAAGATCGGCGTGCTCAACGACATGTCGAGTCTCTATGCCGACATCGGCGGTCCGAACTCGGTCGCGGCGGTGAAAATGGCAGTCGAGGATTCCGGCCTGAAGGCCAAGGGCTGGACCATCGAGGTCCTCTCCGGCGATCACCAGAACAAGCCCGATATCGGCGTCAACATCGCCCGGCAATGGATCGACGCCGACAAGGTCGACGCCATCGCCGACACGCCGAGCTCCGGCGTTGCGCTCGCGGCGAGCAACCTCGTCAAGGAAAAGAACGCGGTGCTGCTCAATTCGGGTGCGGCCACCGCCGACCTCACCGGCAAGGCCTGCACGCCCAACACCGTCTCCTTCACCTACGACACCTACATGCTCGCCAACGGCACCGGCAAGGCGCTGACCAAGGCGGGCGGTGACAGCTGGTTCTTCCTCACTGCGGACTACGCCTTCGGCCACGCGTTGGAGCGTGACACCAGCAACGTCGTCACCGCCACCGGCGGCAAGGTGCTCGGCGGTGTCAAGCATCCGCTGAACACGTCCGATTTCTCGTCCTTCCTGCTGCAGGCGCAGTCCTCCAAGGCCAAGGTGATCGGCCTTGCCAATGCGGGCGGCGACACCACCAACGCGATCAAGCAGGCCGCCGAGTTCGGCATCGTCTCCGGCGGTCAGAAGCTCGCCGCGCTGCTGCTGTTCATCAACGACGTGCACTCGCTCGGCTTGAAGACCGCGCAGGGCCTGACCTTCACCGAGTCCTTCTATTGGGACCTCAACGACCAGACCCGCGAATGGTCGAAGCGCTTCCAGAAGGTCTCGCCCAAGGGCGCGATGCCGTCGATGACGGTCGCGGGCCTCTATGCCGAGATCCTGCATTACCTGAAGGCGATGGACGCGCTCGGCAGCAATCCGCATGACGGCGCCAAGGTCGTCGCCAAGATGAAGGAGCTGCCGACCGACGATCCGCTGTTCGGCAAGGGCCCGCTGCGCCAGGACGGGCGCCGCCTCATCCCGGCCTATCTGTTCGAGGTGAAGAAGCCCGAAGAGTCGAAGGGACCGTGGGATTATTACAAGCTGGTCGCCACCATCGCGCCGGAAGATGCGGCCAAGCCGCTCAAGGACAGCGACTGCCCGCTGGTGAAGAAGTAAACCAGCCAACGCTTTCGTAGGGTGGGCAAAGGCGCCCAAGCGCCGTGCCCACCTTCTCTCCGCAAATTGACGAAGCAGCGGTGGGCACGGCGCGCGAAGAGCGCGCCTTTGCCCACCCTACGAGACCGTCTTCGTCGCCCCCAGCGACCGCACCGCGATTGCCACGCACACCACCATCAGCACCGCGGCGAGCAGGAACGGCGCGCCGGGCAGATGCAGCGGCGCGCCGGCGCCGATGAAATAGGAAAACGTCAGCGTGAACAGGAACGGGCCGACGAGCTGCGAGACGCTCTGCACGCTCGCGGTCGCGCCCTGCAACTGGCCCTGCTGATCGGGCGCGACCAGCCGCGTCATCAGCGATTGCGAGGCGGCGCCCGAGATGCCCCACAGCGCCAGAATGGGAATGCCGAGCCAGGATAGCGGTCCGGTCGGCGCAGCGCCCAACACCACGAAGCCGAGCGCGCCGCAGCACAGGCCCATCAACAACGCGTTCCGCTCGCCGAGCGCGCGCACGATCGGCCCGATCGCAAGCCCCTGCACCACCATGGCGCAAATGCCGACCATGGCCAGCGTCAGGCCCACGGTCTTGGAATCCCAGCCGTAGCGATAGGTCGCATAGAGCACGAAGGTCGAAGGCAGCACGACATGCGCGACCTGCGCGATGAAGTTGACGACCGACAATGCGGCGAGCACCGCATTGGATCGCAACAGGTGCAGCGCCCCGATCGGATTGGCACTCTTCCAGCGGAACGGCGCGCGCTTGTCGGGCGCGAGCGACTCCGGCAGGACGAAGAGCCCATAGAGCGCATTGGCCAAGCTCAGGGCCGCCGAGGCCCAGAACGGCAGGCGCGGATCGATATCGCCGAGCAGGCCGCCGAGCGCCGGGCCTAGGATGAAGCCGGCACCGAAGGCCGCACCAATCCTGCCGAAGATCGCCGCGCGCCGCTCCGGCGGCGTGACGTCGGCGATATAGGCAAAGGCGGTCGAGATGCTGGCCGAGGTGATGCCGGAGATCACGCGGCCGATGAACAGCCAGACCAGCGACGGCGCCAGCGCCATCAGCACGTAGTCGGCCGCGAGCCCGAAATTCGACAGCAGCACCACCGGCCGCCGTCCGAAGCGGTCGGACAGCGCGCCGAGGACGGGCGAGAAAACGAACTGCATCAAGGCCCAGGCGGTGCCGAACAGGCCGAAGATGCGCGCCGCATGCGCGGTGTCGTTGTCGACGAAACTCTCGATCAGCTTCGGCAGGACCGGCATGATCACGCCGAGCGCGATCATGTCGAGCAGGATGGTGACGAAGATGAAGGCGACCGCGCCGCGCCGGGGCGGCGCAGCACTTGCCGCTAGCGCCTCGCCGGCGCCGTCGCTCACGACGGCCGCTTACGCTTGTGCGCGAAGGGATTGGCCTTCTCGCGCAAGGCGATGCGCACCGGCGTGCCCGGCAGCTCGAACGTCTCGCGCATGGAATTGGTGAGGTAGCGCAAGTAAGACTGCGGCACCGCATCCGCGCGCGAGCAGAACAGCACGAAGCTCGGTGGGCGCGCCTTGTTCTGCGTGATGTAGTTCAGCTTCAGCCTGCGGCCGGATACCGCCGGCGGCGGGTTGGCCTGGACCGCCTGCTCGAACCAGCGATTGAGCGCGGCCGTCGGCACGCGCCTGTTCCAGATCGCGTAGGCGTCCTGGATCGCCTGCATCAGGCGGTCGATGCCCTCACCCATCAGGCCCGAGACGGCGACGATGGGCACGCCCTTGACCTGCGGCAGCCAGTGATCGGCATCGCGGCGCAGGCCCGAGATCGCGCCGCCGCCCTTGGTCTCCATCAGGTCCCATTTGTTGACGGCAAGGACGACCGCCCTTCCCTCGCGCTCGATCAGATCGGCGATGCGCAGATCCTGCTCCTCGAAGCGGTTCTGCGAATCCATCATCAGCACGACGACTTCGGCAAAGCGCACCGCGCGCAGCGCATCGGCGACCGAGAGCTTTTCCAGCTTCTCCTCGATGCGCGAGCGCCGGCGCAGGCCGGCGGTGTCGAACACGCGGAAATCGCGGCCCTTCCAGTTGATCTCGACCGCGATGGAATCGCGCGTGGTGCCGGCCTCCGGGCTGGTCAGCAACCGCTCCTCGCCGAGCAGGTGGTTGATCAGCGTCGACTTGCCGGCGTTGGGCCGGCCAACGATGGCGACCCGGATCGGGCGCGTCGCGGCCTCTTCCTCCGAGAGCGGCTCGTCGTCCTCGATCTCGTCTTCGTCGACCGGCTCCGGCATCAGCTGGGCGAGCGCATCGTAGAGCTCGCCCATGCCCTCGCCATGCTCGGCCGAGATCTGGATGGGATCGCCGAGGCCGAGCGCGAATGCTTCCATCGCGCCGGCATCGCCATGCTTGCCCTCGCTCTTGTTGGCGATGAGCAGCACCGGCTTGTTGGCCTTGCGGGCGAAATCGGCGAAGGCGCGATCGGTGGGCGTGAGACCAATACGGGCGTCGACGACGAAGAACAGCGCGTCGGCCTGCGCGATCGCGGTCTCGGTCTGCTCCTGCATGCGCGCGGTCAGCGAGCCCCTGGCGCCCTCGTCGAGGCCGGCGGTATCGATGATGGTGAACTGGAGGTCGCCGAGCCTGGCCTCGCCTTCGCGGCGGTCGCGGGTGACGCCCGGCAGGTCATCGACGAGCGCGAGCTTCTGTCCGACCAGGCGGTTGAACAGCGTCGATTTGCCGACATTGGGCCGGCCGATGATGGCGATCGTGAAGGACATCGGTCATTCGTGCGCTGCCGGGGCTGCGCCTGTCAATGCAATGAGGAATATCAGCGCGAGAAGCTGCCGCTCGGCAGCGGTGCGGGGAAGGCGCTCTGCGACTGCTGCTGCTGCGGGGCCTGGGTTGGTTGCGCCTGCTGGACGGGCTGATCCGGCGGCGGCGCGGTGGTGCGCTTGCGGACGATCTTGTGCTTGGGCGGCGGCGCAGCCGTTGCCGGCGCGGCCTCCGGCTGGGCCTCGCCGTCGACTTCTCCGGCGGGCGCTTCGGCCGGCGCGGCCGCCGTGGCGGCGGGCTGCCTGGACTTCGTCGCCTTGGCTCCCTTCGCCGGCTTTGCCGGCTCGGGCGGAGGCTCCGCGGGCAGAGCCGCGACGGCGGGCGCGTTCGGATCGGGCTGCTGCTGAGCGCCCTTGTACAGCTCCTTCGGCACGCCCTGCTCGAGGCCCGGCACGCCCTCCGGGAACACCGGCTTGCGGTCACCCGGCAGCTTCTTCTTGGTGTCGAGGAAGTCGAGCATGTCGCTTGGATCGAAGCTGGAGCAGCCGCCCAGGACGCCCGTGAAGGCGATCAGGACGGCGGCTGCGATCAAGCGTGGCGTGCGGCGCATCTTGTGTCTCGTCTCAAGTCAGAGGGCCGTCGTCAGCTCTTGGCGACGGGCGGCAGCAGCGCCTGGAGCGCCTCGGCGCGCGAGCGCAGGCCGGGCGGCGTTTCGCCGTCACCGTCGATCGCGTCGAGCCATTTGCGGGCTGCGGTCATGTCGTTGTTACGCCAGGCCGACAGCGCCAGCATCTCGCGAGCGCTGTGGCGGAAGGTCGATTTCGGTGCCGCGGAGGCTTCCAGCCGCTGCTGCATGTCGGCGTAGCTGGCGCTGTCGAGCAGCAGGCCGGCGGCACGGATCTTCGCCAGATCATGCCACTCGCCGCCGATGCTGCGATCGGCGGCAATGTCGTCATACATCTTCGCGGCGGCCTTGGGGTCGCGGCTCGCGGCCTCGGCCGCAGCACGCAGCCGCGCCAGGGTGCGATAGCCGGACGGCGCCTTGGCGGCGAGCTCGGTGAAGGCCCTCTCGGCGTCCTCGTGCTTGGCCTGCTCGGACAGCTCGACGGCCTTCTCGAAGACTGCGCCGGCCTCGGCGGCCTTCTGGGCCTCGAAATACTGGTTGGCGCGCCAGCCACCGACGGCGGCGACGATCAGCACCATCAGGGCGATGAAGTAGATCGAATACTTGTCCCACAGCTTCTTGAGCTGTTCGCGACGTACTTCCTCGTTGACTTCGTCAAATAATTCAGACACTTATGCCAATCCCATGTCCATCCGCGTGCGCGCGCCAAGGCGTTCGCGTCAGGAATCCCGTCCCCCGTGTGGCGGCGAGGTACCCTAACGATATGGCGGTGGCAAGGCAAAGCGAGCCCGATCAAGGCGTTAACCACCCGGCAAAGGCCCGGAGAACCGCCTGCCCGGCTCAGGTTCCCGGGCGCTCCCGCAGCTGCCGTTTCAGCACCTTGCCGTTGGCATTGCGCGGCAGCGGCTCCGATGTGACCGTCATGGTCTCGGGGACCTTGTAGTCGGACAGCCGCTCGGCGCACCAGGCGCGCAAGTCGGCGTCGGCAACGGGTGTGCGCGCCACTACCACGGCGTGGACGCGCTCACCGAGCACCGGGCAGGCCCTGGCGACGATCGCGCTCTCGATCACCGCGGGATGGCCGGCCAGCACGGATTCGACCTCGGCCGAATAGATCTTCAGGCCGCCACGATTGATCATGTCCTTTTGCCGGTCGAACACGCGGACAAACCCCTCCGCGTCGACCGAGCCGAGGTCGCCGGAGTGCCAGAACCCACCGGTGAAGCTTTCGGCCGTGGCTTGGGGGTTATTCCAGTAACCCTTGATGATGGAGGCGCTCTGGATCCAGAGCTCGCCGATCTCGCCCCGGGGCAGCTCGCGCCCGTCCGTCCCCATCGCGACGATGCGCGCGCCGGGGCACGGCAGGCCCACGCTGTCGATGTGGCTCTCGGTCAGCTCGCCCGGCATGATGGTCGAGGGCGACGTCGTCTCGGTCGCGCCGTAGCAGTTCATCAGCTTCAGGCCCGGAATCTTCGCCTTGAGCTTCTCGATGGTGGCAACCGGCATCGGCGCGCCGCCAAAGCCGCCGATGCGCCAGCTCGACAGATCGTAGCGGTCGAAATCCGGCTGCAGCAGGCAGAGATTGTACATCGCCGGCACCATCACGGTGTAGGTGACGCGCTCGCGCGCGGCGAGCTTGATGTAATCGGCCGCCTTGAACTCCGGCATGATGATCAGCGCACCGCCGCAGCGGATCATCGTCGTGATGTTGGCGACGACGCCGGTGACATGGCCGAGCGGCACCGCCGCGATCGAGCGGTCGGTTTGCGTCAATTGCAGGCAGGACACGAAGACCATCGAGGAATGCACGATGTTGCAATGGGCCAGCATCGCGCCCTTCGGCTTGCCTGTCGTCCCCGAGGTGTAGAGGATCATCGCAGTGTCCTCCTCGCCGGTCTCGACCGGCGCCAAAGCCAGCGGGTTGTCGGCGAGCACCGCGAAACGCGACAGAGCCCGATCATCGTCGATGGCAATGCGGTGGATCACATCGGGCACATCCTGCGCATCGGGCAGCCGCTCGGCGAGCCCGGCTTCGTGGATCAGGATCTTGGCGCCGCAATCGGTCAGCACATAAGCGATTTCCGGCTTCTGCTGGCGCGTGCTGAGCAGCACCGTCACCAGCCCTTCATGCGCGGCGGCAAACAGCAGCAGCGGAAATTCAATACGGTTGCCGAGCAGGATGGCGACGCGGTCGCCGCGCTGCAAGCCGAGCTTGCGAAATCCCGCTGCAATCCGTGCGGCCTGCTCCACGGCCTGCCGCCAGCTCAGGCGGATTTTGCCTGCGATCAGCGCTTCACCGTCGGGATTGCGGGCGCAGGCATTGGCGATCATCGCCCAGAGACTCGTCGGCCGGTCGCAGAACGCCGGCACCACCCGATCGCCAAAGCGCGCCTCGAGCCGCATCGGCGGAATCTGAGATTGCGACCAGTTCATCGGAATGCCCTGAGCTTGTTGCTTTGTCAGCTTTCGCGCATGCGCAGGCGGAGCTGTCTTGCGCTGATCGGCTGTCCTTAGCTTTGGCGCATGATCTTGTCGGAAAACCGCTCAACACTTTGCGCTGGCGCGGCCCTTCGGGTCCGGATCATGCGCTACACGCCCACGACGGGAACACCGATCACCACCGGATGGAACGCAAAGGCCAGCGCCAGATAGGCAACGACCCCGACTGCGACTGCGATCAGATCGTTGGTGACGCCGCCGACCGGAATCGGCGGGCCGCCGGCGTCGGTGCGAGCTTTAAGCGAAATCCGGTCATAGATCGCCCAGCCCAGGAACGAGCCGAACAGGATGATGGAGCCGAGATCGCCATTGGCCAAGAGATGCGCCGCCGCCCACAGCTTGATGCCGGCCAGCATCGGATGCTTCAACGTCGCGTAGATGCGGCCGCGCAAATACGAGGCGACCACCAGGATCACCGCGGGCAGCATCAGCGCGACCGTGATGTGCTTCATCGCCTTCGGCGGATACCAGACGTCGATCCAGCCGGAGCTGCGATAGTGGGCAAAGCCCCAGATGATCAGCGCCAGCCCCGCAAGCGAAACCACCGAGTAGAGGAGCTTGTAGGTCCCCTCGCCCAGCTTCGCGATCGCCTGCGCGCGCGCCTCGCGTTTCGTCGTGAAAGTATGGGCCGCGAAGAACAGCACCAGCCCCAGGACCATGACCAGCAGACCCACGACATCCCCTTGCGTAAGACCCGTGCTCCATCAGGTATCATCTTCACCCTGCGAAGCGCAATGCATCAGTCCTTCTCAGCCAGCTTTCCGCTGCGGGCTTCGATCCAGTCCCGTCCCATCGAGATGCTCAACTTCACCAGAGGCGCGGCAACCGTGGAGAAGAGCAGCTTGATCAGGTACTGACCAACGATCGTCGGCAGGACGACGCCGGTCCCGTAGAACGCGATCGACACGAATATCGCGGTGTCCAGCAGCTGGGCCAGCATCAGGCTGAGCCAGGCCGACAACACCACGGACCTCCTGCCGAACGCCGTCTCGCGCAGCAGGAGGAAGAACGACAGATCGAAGTGCTGACTGACCATGTAGGCGATCCAGCCTCCGATCCAGATGCGAACCGAAGAGCTGACGACCGTTTCGAAATCCTGCTGGTGTTGCCAGCCCGAAGCTGCCGGAAGATAGGCGGCAAACTCGAAATAGGCGGCGGACAAGGCCATGCTGAGCAGGCCGAGATTGATCACCCGCCTGGAATACTCCCTGCCGAACAATTCGGCGATCGTGTCGAGAATGATGAATGTCAGCAGATAGCTGAAGACGGTCGCGCTGGCGTCCAGGCCGAAAGGCAGCGCGAACAGCTTCGAGCCCGCGATCGTGCTGGTGATCAGCAGCGAGGAATGGAGTGTGAGCAGAAATAGGAAATAGCTGATCCTGGCATCCATCGGCTCACGGCCCCCGGGGCGGTCTGGCGTTGATAGGTCAAGGCTACGAGCCAAAACCCAGAAAGACAACTTGTTGTTGAATTCGGTATCCGGCGGAATATGATCCAGGCATTGCAGATAAATTGGCAGATGGATTGGACGGTTCATTATGGCCGACAAAATCAGTTTCGACCCGAGAATACTGGATTTTCTTCGTGCCTCCCACGGCCGCTCGCAGGAGGCGATCATCGTGGAATTCCTGCAGACGGCGATTGCGATCAGCCCGGCAGCCGATGCGGGATCGGTCCTGATCGACCATCCCAAAATGGAGAGGCTGGTCCTCTTCAACGAGGACGACTTCCTGTTTCGCGAGAGATTACTGGATTCTCGTGCACGGGCCAAGTTTCCCACCCAGCTAGGCTACTTCGGAACCATCGCGGGCAATTGCTTCCGCACGGGTACACCGACCATCTTTCCGCATGCACAAAGCGGCGAGTTGTTTGGCGATAGCCCGATCCAGAACATGGTCTGCTTCCCGATCAAATTAGGACGTGGCCGCAACCCATTTGGAGTGGCTTGCTTCCACAATAACATCCCGGACAAGGCGTTCTCACCCGAGGATCAGCGCGTTCTTGAGGCTTACACCGATATTCTAGCGCTGGCCTTGCATACGCCGCATCCGGAGCTTCAGCTCGACCGCAACGTCTTCATCGTGCATGGACGGGACGACAGGAGCCGGCAGAAACTGGAGTCGATCTTGCGCGACAACAGGGTCAATCCGAAGGTGCTGCTGCGGGAAGACAAGAATGCAGCGATGATCCTGTCGGCGCTGGAGGAACTGATCCGAACGTGCAAGGCAGGCTTTATCCTTGCCACTCCCGACGACGTGGGGCGTTTGGGACAAACCGACGATGAACTCACGGCGCGCGCGCGCGAGAATGTCATCTTCGAAATGGGGATGCTCTTCGCCAAATTCCGCGCGTTCGACCGGGTGGCCATCCTGCTGAAGAAACCACTGAAGCTGCCATCGGATCTCCATGGGGTCACCTATGAGGAATTCGATCAGATCGACGACATTGAAGCCACGATCGTGCGCAAGCTAAGCAACTGGAAATTACTGAACTGAGAATACCTCTCACGGTGATTGAACCGCTCGGGCTGAACGCGATAACTGGCTCAGTTCGGGGATTGCCGATTGTCGACATAGCGGATCGCGATCGGCCTGCCCGCCAGCGCGCTGCCAAGGCCGCTGGTGAACTTCAGCGGCAGACATGCGTTCAGCGATGCGTTGATGGCGTTGAGATAGGTCGTACGGGTATCGGCCGGCACGCCCGCGGTCGCGTATGTGAGGCGCGGCGGGCCGATCAGGCCACCCGCCTTGTTGAGGCTGAAGCGCACCGACATCTGCATGCCCTCACGCGCATTGTTCGATGGCGGCGACCAGCAGCTGCGCAGCTCGGCAAAGAGATCGCCGATCGTGTCAAGATCGTGATCTGGCTTCCGGTATTTGGCGCGGTCGGCGTCGGGCGGCACGCTTTCGATCGTGAGCTGGAGGTTCTGGCCGTAGGGGTAATCGATCTCGGGAATACAGGGACCGGGCTCGAGCGGGCTGCAATAAGACGGCGTGCAGGGCCGGCCGTCGAGCACGCTGCACGGCTCGTGCGAGAACGGGATCGGATTGATCTGCCGGAGCCGCGCGTCGGCGGCGACGGTTGATATTGCCAGCAGGACGAGAACGAGAATGCCGCGCCACATGATGCGAGCTCGCAGGGTCACACGAGTTGAAGGTGGCATTGCCTCCAACAACGTCAAGCCTGCGGCGTTCACGTGCTCGCGTTCAGGCACACTGTCGTCGCCCGGCTTGACCGGGCGCCCTGGATGCCCCGGTCAAGCCGGGGCATGACAGCGGAGGGTGTGCTTGCGCAGCGGAGTGCATGGCCCGCGCAGCGATGGGCGGAGCAAGCGCCCCTACCCCTTCTTCTTGACGTCCTTGACGTTGGTGAACTCGATGCCCTCGGCGCGCTCCCTGGTGTAGCCGAGGTAGAACTCGTTCCTGGCGAGATACACGGGATCGCCGTCCACATCGTCCGCGATGCTGGAGGTATTGGCGGCGATGAAGGTGTCGAGCTTCTTGCGGTCCTCCGAGGAGACCCAGCGCGCCAGCTGGAATTCGCTGACCTCGAACTCGACCGGGAGCGAATATTCCGCCTCCAGCCGCGCCTTGAGCACGTCGAGCTGGAGCGCGCCGACCACACCGACCAGCGCCGGCGCGCCATCGCGCGGGCGGAATACCTGTACCACGCCCTCTTCCGACATCTGCTGAAGAGCTTCCTTCAGCTTCTTCGCCTTCATCGCGTCGGTCAGACGGACGCGGCGGACGATTTCCGGCGCAAAGCTCGGCACGCCGACGAAATTGAAATCCTCGCCCTCGGTCAGCGTATCGCCGATGCGCAGCGTGCCGTGGTTGGGAATGCCGACGACGTCGCCGGCAAAGGCTTCGTCCGCGACCGACCGGTCCTGCGCGAAGAAGAACTGCGGGCTCGACAGCGGCATGCTCTTGCCGGTGCGTACCAGCTTGGCCTTCATGCCGCGGCTGAGCTTGCCGGAGCACAGCCGCGCGAAGGCGATGCGGTCGCGGTGGTTCGGATCCATGTTGGCCTGGATCTTGAACACGAAGGCGCTCATGCGGGGATCGGTGGCCTCGACCTTGCGCTGGTCGCTGTCCTGCGCGCGCGGCTCGGGTGCGAACTTGCCGAGGCCTTCCAGGAGGTCGCCGACGCCGAAATTGCGCAGCGCGCTGCCGAAATAAACCGGCGTCAGATGGCCTTCGCGGAACGCTTCGAGCTCGAACGGCTTTGACGCTTCGGTGACGAGCTCCAGCTCGTCCTTCACGGCAGAGACGTCGAGATTGGCGTTGAGCTTGGCGAGCTCTTCGATCTCGATCTGCTGCGCCGCGCCGGTCTTGGCGCCGCCGCCTTCGAGCAGGCGCACGCCGCCATTGACGACGTCGTAGGTGCCGAGGAAGTCGCGGCCGCGGCCGACCGGCCAGGTCATCGGCGTGGTGTCGAGCGCCAGCGTCTTCTCGATCTCGTCGAGCAGCTCGAACACGTCGCGGCTCTCGCGGTCCATCTTGTTGATGAAGGTGATGATCGGGATGTCGCGCAGGCGGCACACCTCGAACAGTTTTCGGGTGCGCGCCTCGATGCCCTTGGCGGCGTCGATCACCATCACGGCGGAATCGACCGCCGTCAGCGTGCGATAGGTGTCTTCCGAAAAGTCCTCGTGGCCCGGCGTGTCCAGCAGGTTGAACACGAGGCCCTCGAACTCGAAGGTCATCACCGAGGTCACGACCGAGATGCCGCGCTCACGCTCGATCTTCATCCAGTCGGAGCGGGTGTTGCGCCGCTCACCCTTGGCCTTGACCTGGCCGGCAAGGTTGATGGCGCCGCCGAACAGCAGCAGCTTTTCGGTCAGCGTGGTCTTGCCGGCGTCAGGATGGGAGATGATCGCAAAGGTCCGCCGCCGCGCCACTTCAGCGGCAAGCGGGGAACGGGCCGGCGATTCGGCTGTGGTGGTGGCGATGTCGGACATGGCGGGAGCGTGTGGCAGGGAAAACGGGCCTGATCAAGCCTCATTTGGCGATTGCGGAGCCCTTCGGCCAGCCCCATATCGGCCCATGGATATATCAGTATGGATATATCAGTCTTGGGGAGGACGGCCTCCCCGTCCATCAGCACATTAGCCGCGGGGACGACCCTGCCTGGAATGGAGGGTCGTCGTGGCCTGGAGCATCCTGTTTGTCGCCGGTCTTCTCGAGATCACCTGGGCGATCGGCTTGAAATACACCGAGGGCTTCACCAGGCTTGTTCCGTCCGCGATCACGCTGGCGGCCATGGCCGGCAGCGTCATCCTGCTCGGGCTTGCGCTCAAATCACTTCCCGTCGGAACCGCCTATGCGGTCTGGACCGGCATCGGCGCGGTCGGCACCGCGACGCTCGGCATCTTCCTGTTCGGCGAGCCGGCAACGGCCTTCCGCCTTGCCAGCATCGCCCTGATCGTCGCCGGGATTGCCGGGCTGAAGCTGGTTACCTGACGACCTGGACCACCCACCAGGTCAGCGCCGCGACGATGGCCGAGGCCGGGATCGTGATCACCCAGGCATAGACGATCGAGCTGGCGACGTTCCAGCGGACTGCCGAGACGCGGCGGGCGGCGCCGACGCCGACGATGGCACCGGTGATGGTGTGGGTGGTCGAGACGGGAACCCCGAGATAGGTCGCCATGAACAGGGTCGCGGCGCCCCCCGTCTCGGCGCAAAAGCCCTGCATCGGCGTCAATTTCGTGATGCGCAGGCCCATGGTGCGGACGATGCGCCAGCCGCCCATCAGCGTGCCCAGCGCCATCGCCGCCTGGCAGGACAGCACGACCCAGAACGGTACCGAGAAGTCGCTGCCGAGATGGCCTTGCGAATAGAGCAGCACCGCGATGATGCCCATGGTCTTCTGCGCGTCGTTGCCGCCATGGCCGAGCGAATAAAGCGAGGCGGAGGCGAATTGCAGGATGCGGAAGGCGCGATCGACCGCGAATGGCGTCGAGCGCACCGAGGCCCAGGACACGATCGCCACCAGCATCATTGCGAGCAGGAAGCCGACCAGCGGCGACAGCACGATCGCCAGCACCGTCTTGGACAGTCCGCTCCACACCGCGGCCGAGATCCCCGCCTTGGCCATGCCGCCGCCGACCAGCCCGCCGATCAGCGCGTGCGAGGACGAGGACGGGATGCCGAGCGCCCAGGTCACGAGGTTCCAGACGATGGCGCCGACGAGCGCTGCGAAGATCACCTGGGCGTCGACGACCGCGGGATCGATGATGCCGGTGCCGATGGTCTGGGCGACATGCAGCCCGAACACCAGGAAGGCGATGAAATTGAAAAAGGCGGCCCAGAACACCGCGAATTGCGGCCGCAGCACGCGGGTCGAGACGATGGTCGCGATCGAATTGGCGGCGTCGTGCAGGCCGTTCAGGAAATCGAACAGCAGGGCGACGGCGATCAAGCCGACCAGGACGGGAAGACCCAACGCAGCATCCACGGCGCGGCCCTGCCCTAAACTTGCTCAATGACGATGCTGTTGATCTCGTTCGCGACGTCGTCGAAGCGATCGGCCACCTTCTCGAGGTGGTCGTAGATCTCGACGCCGACGATGAAGTCCATCGCATTGCCCTCGCGATGCTTGAGGAACAGCTCCTTCAGGCCGATGTCGTGGAGATCGTCGACCCGGCCCTCCAGCTTGCCGAGCTCTTCGGTGATGGCGGACAGCATGGCGACGTTCGGGCCGATCGATTGCATCAACGGCAGTGCGCGGCCGACCAGATTGGCGCATTCGATCAGGAGCCCGCCGATCTCGCGCATGGGAGGTTCGAAGCTGCGAACCTCGAACAGCATCACGGCCTTGGCCGTCTGCTGCATCTGGTCGATGGCATCGTCCAGCGAGGTAATCAGGTTCTTGATGTCGCCGCGGTCGAACGGGGTGATGAAGGTGCGGCGCACCGCCGTCAGCACCTCACGGGTGATGTTGTCGGCATCGTTCTCGAACTGGTTGACGCGCTGGCAATAGACCGGCGTCTCCTCGCCCCCATTGAGCATGCCCTGGAGCGCGATCGCGCCCTGGATCACCGTCTGGGCATGCCGGTCGAACAGGTCGAAGAACCGTTCTTCCTTGGGCAGGAACGCACGAAACCATCGCATCATGGGGATAGGCTACCGGTTGGAAATGGCCAGGCCCCGTCAGGGCCGTCACAAAACTGTCATAGACCATTTTCGATCCGCGCGCGTGTCATCTCACGCCCGCGGAGCCGGATCATCCACCACTTTCAAGCGACCGGTAAACCGATTTCAAATCAGCTACTTAGAGCGATCGCCGGAAGTAATGCGCGATTTCGCCGATGACGCCGCGGCGGAAGGTGAGCACGCAGATCACGAAGATCGCGCCCTGGATCACCGTCACCCACTGGCCGAAGCTCGCCAGATATTGCTGCATGGCGATGATCACGAAGGCGCCGACCACGGGGCCGAAAATGGTGCCGAGACCGCCGACCAGCGTCATCAGCACGACCTCGCCCGACATCGACCAGTGCACGTCGGTGAGCGAGGCGTTCTGCGCCACGAACACTTTCAGCGCGCCGGCAAAGCCGGCCAGCGTCCCCGACAGAACGAACGCCAGGAATTTGTACTGGTCGGTGCGGTAACCGAGCGAGATTGCCCGCGGCTCGTTCTCGCGGATCGCCTTCAGCACCTCACCGAACGGCGAGTTGATGATGCGGAAGATCAGCAGGAAGCCGGCGAGGAAGCCGACCAGCACGACGTAATACAGGACCGTCGGCTTGGAGAGGTCGAGGACGCCGAACATGTGTCCCTGCGGGATGCCCTGGATGCCGTCCTCACCATGGGTGAACGGGGCCTGGAGATAGATGAAGTACAAGAGCTGCGACAGCGCCAGCGTGATCATCGAGAAATAGATGCCCTGGCGACGGATCGAGATGTAGCCGGTGACGATCGAGAGCACGAAAGCCGCGGCGATGCCGACGAGAATGCCGAGCTCCGGCGGCAGCCCCCACACCTTCAGCGCATGCGCGCTGCAATAGCCGGCTGTCCCCAAGAACATCGCATGGCCGAACGACAACAGGCCGCCATAGCCGATCAGAAGATTGAAGGCGCAGGCGAGCAGCGCAAAGCACAGCGCCTGCATCACGAAGAACGGATAGACTCCCGTGAACGGGACCGACGCCAACAGCAGCGCCATCACTGCGAATACGATCATCTCGTCGCGCATCGCGCGCGGGGTTGCAGGCAGCGTATCGTCCGTCAGGGTTGTCATCTCAGGCCGCCCTTCCCGTCAATCCCGTCGGCTTCACCAGCAGCACCAGCACCATCAGCACGAACACGACGGTGTTGGAGGCCTCGGGGTAGAAATATTTGGTCAGGCCCTCGATCACGCCGAGCGCGAAGCCGGTGATGATGGAGCCCATGATCGATCCCATGCCGCCGATCACCACCACCGCGAACACGACGATGATGAGGTCCGCGCCCATCAGCGGCCGCACCTGGTTGATCGGCGCCGAGAGCACGCCGGCGAGCGCCGCAAGGCCGACACCGAGGCCGTAGGTCAGCGTGATCATGCGCGGCACATTGATGCCGAAGGCACGGACCAGCGTCGGATTTTCGGTGGCGGCGCGCAGGTAAGCGCCGAGCTGCGTCTTCTCGATCAGGAACCAGGTGGCAAGACACACCACCAGCGAGAACACGACGACCCAGCCGCGATAGACGGGCAGGAACATGAAGCCGAGATTCATGCCGCCCCTGAGCTGATCCGGAATGGCGTAAGGCAGGCCCGAGGAGCCGAAGTAGTTCTGGAACAGGCCCTGCACGATCAGCGCGATGCCGAAGGTCAGCAGCAAACCATAGAGATGGTCGAGCCCCGTCAGCCACTGCAGCATGGTCCGTTCCAGGATCATGCCGAAGATACCGACGATGATGGGAGCCAGCAGCAAGGCCCACCAGTAATTGATGCCGCCGAGGTTGAGCAGGAAATAGGCGACGAAGGCGCCCATCATGTAGAGCGCGCCATGGGCGAAATTGATGATGTTGAGCATGCCGAAGATCACGGCAAGCCCGAGACTGAGCAGCGCGTAGAACGAGCCGTTAATCAGTCCCACCAGTAGCTGAGCGTAGAGAGCCTGCATCGATCCCGCACCCGGTCCCTTTTCGTCGTTCCTCAAGAGCAAGCCGGCGCCGTTTGCGCGCCGGCCCGCATCGTCACCGTTACTACTTCTTCACAAGCGGACAGACGCTCTCGGACAGCGGCCGGAACGCCTGATCCGCAGCCGTCGTGCCGACCAGCTTGTAATAGTCCCAGGGCCCCTTGGATTCCTCGGGCTTCTTGACCTCGAACAGATAGGCGGGATGAAGCTTGCGACCGTCCACGCGGATCGTTCCCTTGCCGAACAGCGGATCGTCCGTCGGCATCTCCTTCATCTTGGCGACCACCTTGGCCCCGTCATGCGGGTTGCCGCCCATCGCCTCGAGCGCCTTGAAATAGTGGAGCAGGCCCGAATAGACGCCGGCCTGCACCATCGAAGGCATCGCCTTGTTCTTCATGCGCTCGGAAAAGCGCTTGGAGAAGGCGCGAGTGCCGTCATTCAGGTCCCAGTAGAAGGTCTCGGTGAAGTTCAGTCCCTGGGCCACCTTCAATCCGAGCGCATGGACGTCGGTGATGAACAGCAGGAGCCCCGCGAGCTTCTGGCCGCCCGAGACGATGCCGAACTCCGCCGCTTGCTTGATCGTGTTGGTGGTGTCGCCGCCGGCATTCGCCATGCCCACGATCTTGGCCTTCGAGGCCTGCGCCTGGAGCAGGAAGGAGGAGAAGTCGGCGGTGTTGAGCGGGTGCCTGACGGTGCCGATCACCTTGCCGCCCGACTTGACCACGACCGCGGCGGTGTCGCGCTCAAGCGCATGGCCGAAGGCGTAGTCGGCGGTCAGGAAGTACCAGGTGTCGCCGCCGGCCTTCACCAGCGCCTGCCCGGTGCTGTTGGCCAGCATGTAGGTGTCGTAGACCCAGTGAATCGTGTTCGGCGAGCACTGCGCGTTGGTGAGGTCCGAGGTCGCCGCGCCCGTATCGATCAGGATCGAGTTCTTCTCCTTGACGATATTGTTGACCGCCAGCGCGACGCCTGAGTTCAGCACGTCCATGAAGATGTCGACCTTCTCGACGTCGATCCACTGCCGCGCAATCGTGCTGCCGATGTCGGGCTTGTTCTGGTGGTCCGCGGAGATCAGGTCCAGCTTCCAGCCCTTGGCCGCGAGCCCGGAATCTTCGATCGCCATCTGCGCCGCCACGGTCGAGCCGGGACCGCCGAGGTCGGCATACAGTCCCGAATTGTCCGTTAGCACGCCGATCTTGACGTTCTTGTCCTGCGCGGCCGCGCCGCCCGCCGCGCCCAAGGCCAACGCCGTGCCAAGCAACATGGCCGAAATGCTATGCTTCATGATCCGCTCCAATATTCCTTCAGCAGTTATTGTACGTAACGACCGGGCGGCCTGCGCCGCTCAGACACCGAGATAGGTGTGGAGCTTGTCCATGTTGGCGGCGAGCTCCGAATTGGAAAATCCGTCAATGATCTTGCCGTGCTCGACCACATAATAGCGGTCGGCGACGGTGGAGGCGAAGCGGAAGTTCTGCTCGACCAGGAGGATCGTAAAGCCCTCCTTCTTGAGCCGCGCAATGGTATGACCGATCTGCTGGATGATGACCGGCGCAAGGCCCTCGGTCGGCTCGTCCAGCATCAGGAAGCTCGCGCCGGTGCGCAGGATGCGCGCGATCGCGAGCATCTGCTGCTCGCCGCCCGACAGCTTGGTGCCCTGGCTGTTCAGCCGCTCCTTCAGGTTCGGGAACAGATCGAAGATCTGATCGAGCGGCAAACCGCCCTCGCGGACCACCGGCGGCAGCATCAGATTCTCGCGGACATCGAGGCTGGAGAATATACCCCGCTCTTCCGGGCAGAACGCGATGCCCATGCGCGCGATCTTGTCGGAGGTCGCGCGGATGATCTCCTGGTCGTTGAACTTCACCGAGCCGGCACGCTTGCCGATGATGCCCATGATCGACTTCAGCGTGGTGGTCTTGCCGGCGCCGTTACGCCCGAGCAGGGTGACGACCTCGCCCGCATTCACGTCGAAGTTGATCCCGTGCAGGATGTGGGACTCGCCGTACCAGGCCTCGAGGTTGCGGACTTGAAGGATGTTGCCGCCGGTCGCAGCCCTGGCCGGAGCCTCGGCAATCGCAGTGTCAGGCATGACCGGCTCCCAGATAGGCTTCCTTGACGCGCTCGTCCTTGGTGAGCTCGGAGTAATGGCCCTGCGCGAGCACCTGCCCGCGCGTCAGCACGGTGATGATGTCGGAGAGGTTGGCCACGACGCTCAAATTATGCTCGACCATCAGGATGGTATATTTCGCGGAGATGCGCTTGATCAGCGCTGCGATCTTGTCGATGTCCTCGTGACCCATGCCGGCCATCGGCTCGTCGAGCAGCATCATCTCGGGGTCGAGCGCGAGCGTGGTTGCGATCTCGAGTGCACGCTTGCGACCGTAGGGCATCTCGACCGCGGGCGTATTGGCAAACTCGCTGAGGCCGACATCGTTCAGCAGCTCGCGCGCACGATCGTTGAAGCGGTTGAGCACGGATTTGGAGCGCCAGAAGTCGAACGAAGAGCCATGCTGGCGCTGAAGCGCGACACGGACGTTCTCCAGCGCGGTGAGATGCGGAAACACCGCCGAGATCTGGAACGAACGCACGAGACCCATGCGGGCCACATCCGCCGGCGCCATCGCCGTGATGTCCTGCCCCTTGTACAGGATCTTTCCGGCAGACGGTTTGAGGAACTTGGTCAGAAGATTGAAGCAGGTCGTCTTGCCGGCCCCGTTCGGGCCGATCAACGCATGAATGCTCCCACGGCGAACCTTGAGCGCAACATCGCGGACGGCGAAGAAGCCCGCGAACTCCTTGGTCAAGCCTTCCGTTTCGAGAATGAACTCATCGGCCAAACAGATTTCCCCCTGCCCGCGCTCGCTGCGTGGCTTCCTTGTTGCTTCGGCATTCCGGAGGCCTTGGAGCCCATCCGGAACGCCGCCTCCGGGCGCGGAATATGCCGGAGGTGACGGGGGTTAGGCAAGGCGGAAAGCTGAGCAGATCAGGCCTCCGGCTGGGATACGAATGCTCCCTTAGTCGGATTCGATGTCGTGCCTGCCCGGCCTCCCGGTTCGCAAGGCACCGGCCATCAAGTCGTCGTTAACGGTCTTTCGTCCCGCGCGCCAGCCTTCATAGAAAATTTTCCCGCAAGCGGGATCATGCGCGCGTCTTCACGTGCGGAGAATATTGCTTTGGATTTTGCGAGCGCCGCTCCCTCCGTCGTCAAGTCGATCCGGCAACGCGATCTCCTGAACACGTGGCTGCGACTTTATGCGCACCGGCAGATCGCGCCGGCGATCTGGGAGTATCAGCCTGCGCGGCTCGAGGAAGAGCTGTCGGATCTCATCTACTATACGGTGGAGTTTTCGACGCCGACGCCGCGCCTCGTCATCCAGAGCGAGGGCACGCGAATCTCGCATGCCTATGGACATACCGGCAAGGGCGTTCCGCTCGATGACTATGTCGGACCGCGGCTCGCTCCATTCGTGATGCCGATCTATCATGAATGCGTGGCGCGCGGGCTGCCCGTCTACAGCGTGGCCGACGTCGAGGACATCTACGGACGCATCGTCGCCTATGAACGGCTGCTGCTGCCCTTCCAGACCGACGGCAAGGTCTGTCACGTCATCGCCTCGGTCAAGACGTTCTGCGAGGACGGCGGCTTCGAGATCAAGAATCTGATGCGCGGAAATGACGCGCTGCCGCGTCCAAAGATGCGCGCGGTGATCGATCGCGAGCTGTTTCATCGCGCCCCCGGCCGCATCGCGCCCGCCGAGGAGGTCGAGCTCTCCGACCAGCCGGGTCCCGGCATCGCCACCGAGATCATCGAGCTGAACTAGCGGGTCAGCGCGCTTTGCCGCCAACCTCTTTGGCATAAATATCCGGCTTGAAGCCGACCAGCAGCTTGCTGCCGATTTCCAGCACCGGCCGCTTGATCATCGATGGTTGCGCTAGCATCAATGCCAACGCCTTCTTCTCGGTGAGGCCCTCCTTGTCGGAGTCGGGCAGCTTCTTGAAGGTCGTGCCGGCGCGATTGAGCAGCGTCTCCCAGCCGACCTTGTCGCTCCACTGCTGGAGCCGGTCCTTCTCCGCACCCGCCGCCTTGTAGTCGTGAAACTCGTAAGCCACGCCATGGGCATCGAGCCAGGCGCGGGCCTTCTTCATGGTGTCGCAGTTCTTGATGCCGTAGATGATGTTGGGCAAGACGTTCCTCGCGCATGGCGTATCGTGATGTGCGTGGCGTTGTACGAAACTCCGGTTCGCGCGACAATATTGCGGACGACGCCGACTCCCCGAACGGACATCCCATGCACGTCAGCCACGATCCCGCAGCATCCGCCTCACCGACCATCGACTTCAACAGCTTCCTGGCGGTCGATGTCCGTGTCGGCACCATCGTCGACGCCAAGCCGTTTCCGGAGGCGCGCAAGCCGGCCTGGCGGCTGTGGATCGATTTCGGTCCGGCCATCGGCGTGCGCAAGAGCTCGGCCCAGATCACTGAAAACCACCCGCTCGAAACCCTCGTGGGGCAACAGGTCGCGGCCGTCGTCAATTTCCCGCCGCGCCAGATCGGCCCAGTCGTCTCCGAGGTGCTGACGCTCGGCTTCCCCGATGCGAACGGCAAGGTCGTGTTGGTGCAGCCGAGCAAGCCCGTGCCGAACGGCGGACGGCTGTTCTAGGATCACGGCCGCATCGGAATGTTCAGCCCGCGTTGCACCGCCGGACGCGCCAGCCCGCGTTCGAGCCAGCCGCCGACCGCCTTGAACCGGCTGAACTCAACGAGATCGCCCGCGCCATAGAAGCCGATGAGATTGCGCACCCAGCCCAGCATCGAGATGTCGGCGATGCTGTAGTCGTCATCCATCAACCATTGCCGGCTGGATAGATGCGCCTCCATCACGCCGAGCAGGCGCTTGGACTCATTGACGTAACGCTCCAGCGGCCGCTTGTCCTCAAAATCCTTGCCGGCGAACTTGTGGAAGAAGCCGACCTGGCCGAACATCGGCCCGATGCCCCCCATCTGGAAATGCAGCCACTGCATGGCCTGGTAGCGCCGCGCGGCATCCTGCGGCAGCAGCTTGCCGGTCTTCTCCGCGAGATATTGCAGGATCGCCCCGGACTCGAACAGCGGCAGCGGCCTGCCGCCGGGGCCGTTGGGATCGAGGATCGCCGGGATCTTGCCGTTCGGATTGAGCGAGAGAAATTCCCGCGTCTTCTGGTCGTCTTTGCCGAAGTCGACGAGGTGGACTTCGTAAGGCAATCCGATCTCTTCCAGCATGATCGAGACCTTGACGCCGTTTGGCGTGGGCAACGAATAAAGCTGAAGCAGTTCGGGATGTTTTGCCGGCCAACGCCTGGTGATGGGAAAGGCGGACAGATCAGACATCGGCACTCCAGCTGCATTCGCGAGATGCCGCCCAATCTAGGCGAACCGGCGAACGGCGCAAGGTCAACACTCATCCCGGAATGTCGCGCAAAACGGCTGGCTATGGCTGCAACATCGCGGCGGCCACGATCGGCGTCCTGGTCTCATGTTGCAGACGATACTCGATGAACCATCGACCTGTGATCAGCAGGAGACTGCAAAACCGAGCCGTAACGGTCGCGCGCATTTCGGAGGTGAAGGCGATCGAGAGGGTTGATCGGTTTCAGTAATTGATCTCCATCCGCAAGCCGCGCGGATCGACCTCCTCGCCACCGACGCGCTGCGTGCTGTCACGTGCCGCGACCGCGCAGGCGCAGGCATCGATGAGATCGTCGCGGCCGATGCCCGTGCCGTGGCGTTGCGTCAGCCATTTCTGCAGGCGCGTGAAGCCGCGCTGCGCCAGCAGCGCGATACGCTGCTCGCGGCCCTGCGCCGATGTCTTCCTCGCGAGACGCGCTCTCCCTGCCAGATTCCAGAAGATCAACTCCGGATGCGCTTCGCCGACAATCGTTTGCCGCGCCGGCGTCATGATCGCATCGACGTCCCGGATCTTATCCCTGATGTTCCAGAGCTGGGCGGATACGCCCCTGCCCTTGCCCTCGTGCTTCCAGTAATGGCGATTGGCGGCGGCCATGTCGGAAAACGTCCAGAGGTCGCGGCGCGCGCCGAGAAACACGGCCGGGCCGACGAGTTCGCGCGCACGCAGATCGCACGCGCGATAGCCGCTCGCCTTCAATCCGATCGGCATGTCGATCATCGCGCGTGCGTGGGGGATCGCGAGCAGGCGCATCAAGCCCGGTGAATAATCGAAGCCGTGATCGCCGCGGTCGTCGATCCAGGCTGCGACCCAGCCGAAGCGAAATCCGTCGAGGCCGAGATAGTTTGGCACGTCATTCGCCCCTTTGCGATTTTCACACGCGCCTCGCTTGACATCCGCAAGTTGCAGGCGTACGTCCCGCCGCCTCGCGAGCACCTCCGTTCGCGAAAACCATGAACCCAGCGATGAAGCACCGCTACGAAATATTTGCGCGACTGTCGAACGGCCTACGGCCAATCGATGTCGCATGCCCGGCTCATGGGAGCGATCTTGCCTGACCGCAAGATCGACAGTCCGCTTCTCACGGACCCTCCCGAGCCAGCCGCTCCGGAGGGTTTTTTGTTGCCCGCCGCGCGGCCCAATCGAACAACCCGGCGATGGCCGGAACGGGAGACCCGGATCCCGGGGCTCGCGATCGAGAGGCGCGTGCCCAAATGCGCGGGGCCTGCCGGCTGAGGCCGTGGTCGCGTGGATCGCGGTGTCGGATACGGCGTGGAACTGATGTGCAACGACAACGGCCCCCGGACACCCCTCCCGGGACCAGCGAAATCTCTGAAATAATCCGCGCGCACGTTCTATGATGCGCGCGGGACGTGACGCAGGAAGCAAGACCATGCGACGACCCGATCCCTACATGGAACGCGCCCGCGAGCTCTGCCTCGCCGCCGGTGTCGATCCCGACTCGCGCGTCGGCGAAGGACGCGGCCAACCGGCCTGGTGCCTGTACAAGGACGCCGCGCGCAAGGAGCATCTTGCCCGCGAAGCCAATGCGACCGCGAGCTCGATCGCCGAGTTCCGGACGCAGGACGCCCGCTTCCAGAATGCGCCGCTGAAGATCTTCGGCCCGCACGAGGACGCGACGATCGCGCAGATGCGCAACTGCATGGCGGTCGGCAACGTCGTATCAGGCGTGATCTGCGCCGACGGCCATCTCGGTTACGCCCAGCCGGTCGGCGGGGTCATCGCCTATGAGAAGCAGATCAGCATCTCCGGCGTCGGCTTCGACATCGGCTGCGGCAACATGGCGGCAAAGCTCGACACCCGCTTCGACGACATTGCCGAGATCGCTCCCACGATCATCCGCGACGTCGCCAAGGTGATCTCGTTCGGCGTCGGCCGCGCCAACGCGGAACGGGCCGAGCACGAACTGTTCGACGACGGCGACGCCTGGCGCGAAAGCGACATGGAGGACTAC
Source organism: Bradyrhizobium sp. SZCCT0231 (assembly GCF_018130245.1). Lineage (GTDB taxonomy): Bacteria > Pseudomonadota > Alphaproteobacteria > Rhizobiales > Xanthobacteraceae > Bradyrhizobium > Bradyrhizobium japonicum_F. Next base: position 1,351,256 of record NZ_JAFCKP010000001.1, on the reverse strand, counting down.
CGTCAGAAGGCGATGAAGCAGCTCGGCACGGTCGGATCGGGCAACCACTATGTCGACCTCATGCGCGACGAGGAAGGCTTTGTCTGGATCGGCGTCCATTTCGGAAGCCGGGGTCTCGGGCACACCTCCGCGACGCGCTACCTCAAGGCCGCCGGCGGCAAGGACGGCATGAACGTCCCGCCCGCCGTGGTCGACGAGGATTCCGAGCTCGGCCGCCGCTACATCGCGGCGATGCAGCTCGCCGGGCGTTATGCCTATGCGGGCCGCGAGTGGGTCGTCGAGCGCGTCCGCCAGATCATCGGCGGCAGCGTGACCGAGACCGTGCACAACCACCACAACTATGCCTGGCGTGAGACCCACGACGGCAAGGACTTGTGGGTGGTGCGCAAGGGCGCAACACCGGCGTTTCCCGGCCAGAAGGGATTCGTCGGCGGCTCGATGGGCGACGACGCCGTCATTCTCGAGGGCGTCGACAGTCCGGAAGCCAAGGCCTCGCTCTACTCGACCGTGCACGGCGCCGGCCGCCTGTTCGGACGACGGGAGGCGAAGCGGCGCTTCTCGCGCGCGGAGATGGACCGCTGGCTGAACGAGCGCGGCGTCACCTTGATCGGTGCCGACCTCGACGAGAGCCCGATGGCCTATCGCCGCCTGCCGGACGTGCTTGCCCAGCACGCCGGCACCGTGCGGGTGCTGCACACGCTGCGGCCGTTCGCCGTCGCCATGGCCGGCGAAGGCGAGTTCGATCCGTGGAAGGACTGACGCGAATTGCAGGCGGGAGGCCAAGCCTCTCGCCTGCTTCCCTCATCTCGTCAGATATTCGCGCATCAAGGCGCGGGCGCGATGCAGCCGCGCCTTCACTGTCTGCCTGGTCGCGCCGAGCGCGGCAGCAATCTCATCGATCGTCATCTCCTTGACGTCGCGCATCAGCGCAACATCCCGATAGTGCGGCGGCAGCGCCTCGAACGCCGCGGCCACGTCGAGCCGCAGATCGGCTTCGGGCCGCGACAGCAGTGCGGCTTCCGCCTCGCCCTCATCGACAGCCGGCACAAGGCCGGCCCGGCGCGCGAGCCGCAGGCATTCGCGGCGGACCACGCTGAACAGCCAGGCCGAAAATGCCAGCAGCGAACGGATCGTGCCGACATGGCGGAACAGGATCCACAGCGCTTCCTGCGTCGCATCCTCGGCATCCGCCGAGCTGCGGCAGGTCGCGCGCGCGTAACGGCGAATATCCGGCTGCGCCGTCTCGAGCAGGCGCGCGATCGCTTGGGGATCGCCAAGCCGCGCGGCCTCGAACAGGCTCGGCGAAATCGCAGCCGCGCTCACGACACGTCCCCTCGCCCGATCCCGGCCATCGCGCACATCGGGCAATAGCCCACGAGCCCCGTCAGTGCGAAGCCGGCGCCGCCGAGCGCGACCAGCCATGCCGTCGCGCCGGCCAGATAAACCAATGCCGCGCCCGCCACTGCCACGCCCAGGGCGATTCGCACCGCCTGGTGCAGGCCGCCGATGTTCTTCCTGTAAAATGCCATCGCATCCTCCGAGATGAGCCGAGGCTGAATGCCTCGACCATCAAGAGGGCGCGCCGGCCGAAAAGGATTCGCGGGCGCGTGCAATTTCTTGGCGGTCAGCCTCCGACGGCCTGGTAGGCCAGGCGCTTGAACTCGAAGAAGAACGGATTCCAGAAGCCCATGTAGCGCTGGGCCATCAGGACGCCTGCGGTATTGGCCTCAGGGCAGATCCACCAGTGAGTGCCGGCAAGCCCGCCCCACTGGAATTCGCCGGTGGAGTTCGGCGGATCGAACGGCGTCGGCGCGAAGGTCACGGCGCCGCCGAGACCAAAACCCTTGCCGGGGATCGGCCCGAGATTGGCGAAGCGGATGGTCTGGCCTGCGGGGAGCTGGTTCGTCATCATCTGCCGGAGCGTCTCCGGCTTCAGCAGCGTGTCCGAGCCCGGCAGCAGCGCGCGGACCAGCGCCAGCATATCGGGTAAGGTCGAGACCAGACCGCCACCGCCCGACAGGCGCGGCAATTGCCGCCAATAGGCTTGCGGATAAGGCAGATGGTCGGCCCGGGTGAGGCCAGGCTTCATGGGATCGAGCACATCAGGGCCATTGTAGAGCGCAACCAGCCTGCCTTGCTGCGCCTCCGGAACGTGGAAGCCGGTATCGGTCATGCCGAGCGGATCGAAGATGCGCAATTTCAGGAAGGCATCGAGCGCCTGCCCGGAGACAACCTCGACGATCCGCCCGAGCACGTCGGTCGCCACCGAATATTCCCAGCCCCTACCAGGGTGATAGGACAGCGGCAGCTCGGCTAGCCGGTCGATCATGTCGGCGAGCGGCGTCATCGGATTGAGGATACGCGCCTCGTTGTATCCCTTGAACAACACCGTGCCGGGATCGAAGATGCCGTAGCTGAGACCGGATGTGTGGGTCAGAAGCTGCCGGATCGCGATCTGCCCTCTTGCCGGCTCAACATCCGCCAAGCTCGTCGCCCCCTGCTTCAGCACCTTGCGATGGCCGAGCTGCGGCAGGAATTTCTCGATCGCATCATCGAGCCCGATCCGGCCTTCCTCGACCAGCAGCATGATCGCGCAGGTGACGAAGATCTTGGTGTTGGAAAACGCGCGGAAGATGTGATCGGGCCGCAGCGTCGTGTTCGCCTCGCGGTCGGCAAAGCCGACGCATTGCTGGTCGACCACCTCGCGCCCCCGCAGCACCGCCCAGGACGCACCGGGAATGATCTCCTGATCGACGTAGCGCTGCATCGCCGTCCGCGCGGCGGAAAAATCTGTCGTTCTGGCGTCCATGTGTCTCCCCCAATTCTGGTTGGGATCGATATAGCGCGATTTCCTGGGATATGAAGCCTACCGCGCGGCTCATCCCTGTTTCATGAGCGCGGTGACGTACAGGCGGCGACGGATTTTCATTCCCTGCCGCTGGTACAGCGCAATCGCGGACGTATTGTTCGAAAACACGTGCAGGAACGGAATTTCGCCGCGCGCTTCGATCCGACGCGCGACCGCCGCGAGTAGCGCCTGTGCATAGCCGCGCCCGCGATAGTCCGGATGCACGCAGACGGCCGTCATCTCGACGAACCTTCCCGGCTTCATCCGCTCCCCCGTCATCGCGACCAATGCGCCGCCGGCTCGGATGCCGAGGAAAGTGCCGAGCTCATGGGTACGCAGCGCGAATGGACCGGGCTTGGTCAGCTCCGTCAGCGCCATCATGGCGGGAACGTCGGCAGCCCCCAATGTGACGATCTCGGCCTCGCGAAGCGGGCTGTCGGCGGGCGAGCCGATCATCTGCTCACCGGTCTCGGCGAGCACCACCTTGAAGCCGCTGGGGACTTCGACCGGCTCTGGCGTGAACAGCGCGGCGACCTGAGTGCCGGACAGCAAATCGCCGAGCGCGGCAAAGCTTGCGGCGGACATGTCGACCATGTCGCCGAAGGGCGTCATATCCACGGGATAGCGCAGCGCTTGCGTGCCACCCTCCGCCAGGTGCCTCTGGCTCGTCGTCAACGCGCTCCAGATCGGGCGATCCAGCAGCGCCTCATCGCTGTCGGACACCGGCCTAGTCCTTGTCGAAGCTGACGATGACGGCAGCATTGGCAATGAGGATGGGATCGTTGGCGACTTCCGTGGCCGAGGGGATCTCGAGCCCGCCCTTGACCGCGGTGACGGTCACGGTGCCGTAAGGCAGCTCCTTGGCGACGGCTTCCTTGTCCACCGCCTCGGGGTTGGGCACTCCGATCGTGACATCGACGAACATGTCGTTCGCGGTCTTGCCGATCATCCGGAAGAAGCCGAGGCTCGAATGCCTGATCGCATCCGACACCGCGCGCTTCGCCGCCTTGGTGGCATCCCTGCCGTGGACGTCGACGCCCATGCCCATCTCGGTGACACAACGAACGCGAGTCATTTCATAGTCCTGTGGTTGGTTGAGTGATTGGGAGTGTCGGGCATTGTGACGTTCGAAACAAGCGTGGTTGTTCCTCCCGTGTCCCGGACGCGCAGCAACGCCATAGCGTGTCGAAGACGCGCGTAAACGCGCTTGTGGCGTTGCTGCGCAGAGCCGGGACCCAGGAAGCCACGGCGTTCGCTGATACATGGGCCCCGGCTCTGCAGCGCACCGCCAAGAGGCGCTGCACTGCGTCCGGGGCACGAGATCATAGCTTTCACGCCTTCGATTTCTCGTGCGCGCGCAGCTCGTCGACCAGCACCCGCACATTCTCGGAATAGTCGATCGGGATCGAGACCAGGTGCACGCCGCCCTCCTTGAAAGCCGCCTCGAGCGTCGGGCCAAAGCTGTCGATGCTCGCGATACGGTGCCCCTTGGCCCCGTACGATTTGGCGTACAGCGCGAAATCCGGATTGCCAAACGTCATGCCGTAGTCAGCGAAGTGATCGACGGCCTGCTTCCAGCGGATCATGCCGTAGGCGTTGTCCTCCAGCACCAGCACGACCAGATTGAGCTTGAGGCGGACCGCCGTCTCCATCTCCTGGCTGTTCATCATGAAGCCGCCGTCGCCGGCAACCGCAAGCACGCGGCGGTCGGGATAGAGCATGGCCGCCATCATCGCCGACGGCAGGCCGGCGCCCATGGTCGCCAGCGCGTTGTCGAGCAGGAGCGTGTTGGCGACGCGGGTGCGGTAGTTGCGCGCGAACCAGATCTTGTACATGCCGTTGTCGAGCGCGACGATGCCGTTCTCCGGGATCACCTGGCGGATGTCGTGCACGATGCGCTGCGGCGTCGGCGGCCAGCGCGCTTCGGTGGCTCGATCGGCGATGTGCTTCAGGATCTCCTCGCGGAGCGGGAGCAGCGCCGCGGCCTGCGGCAGCTTGCCTTCGAGCCGATCCGCCAGCAGCTCCAGGCTCGGGCCGACGTCCCCGACGACCTCGGCATCGGGGAAATAGACCTGCTCGACGCTCGCCGGCGTGTAGCTGACGTGAATGACCTTCGGGCCCGAGGGGCCCATGATGAAGGGGGGCTTCTCGACGGGATCGTGGCCGATGGCGACGATCAGGTCGGCAGCGTCGATCGCGTCGTGGACGTAGTCGCGCTCCGACAGCGCCGCAGTGCCCATGTAGAGATTGGTGCCGCCGGGCACGGTCCCCTTGCCCATCTGCGTGGTGAAGAACGGAATGCCGGTCCGCCGCACGAAGCTTGCGATGCCATGCGTCGACCGCGGCCGGCTGGTCGCGGCCCCCATCATCACCAGCGGGCGCCTTGCGGCCACGATCATCTCGGCGGCGCGGTCGAGCGCGGCGCGATGGGCAACCGGGATTTCGATCGGATGGACGGGGATCACCGGGACATCGGGCACCTCGTCACCCGCGATGTCCTCGGGCAGTTCGAGATGCACCGGCCCGGGACGCTCCTCCATCGCCGCGCGGAACGCATCGCGCACCACGGTCGGGATGCTGGAGGCGCTGACGATCTGCCGCGACAGCTTCGTCAGCGGCTTCATGGTTGCGACCACGTCCACGATCTGAAAGCGGGCCTGCCGGCTGCTCATGATCGGCTTCTGGCCGGTGATCAGAATCATCGGCATCGCACCGAGATGCGCATAGGCGGCGCCGGTCGACAGGTTGAGAGCACCGGGGCCGAGCGTCGACAGGCAAACCCCGGGCTTGCCCGTCAGCCGTCCATGTGTGGCGGCCATGAAGGCGGCGGCCTGCTCGTGCCGGGTCAGGACCAGCTCGATCCTGGAGGCGCGCAGCGATTCGACCAGATCGAGATTCTCTTCGCCGGGAATGCCGAAGATGCGGTCGACACCTTCATTCTCCAGTGCCGCGACGAACAGATCCGATCCCTTCGCTTTGCGTTGCTGGCCGCTCATGTCGCCTCCGCTTGCTGTAGACCCGAACTCCCCGAGTGAGCGCATGGTAGCGGCTCGCGGCATGGGAACAACTCACAATGAAGCGCGCAACTGCAACTCGATCAGCTCTCGCTCGATTGACAAGCCGCGATACCTGACTAAAGTCAGACATCATGCTCGACCCCGTTGCCCGCGTCCGCCGCTTCAACCGCGCCGTCACTTCCGCTGTCGGAGCACTCGACGGCTCGTTCCTCGGGCGCGGCCGGCCGCTCGGGGCGGCGCGCGTGCTCAATGCGATCGGACACGGGCGCTCGGACGTGGCGGAGATCCGCGACTATCTCGGTCTCGATTCCGGGTTGATGAGCCGGCTGCTTCGCAGCCTCGAGGACGAAGGGCTGATCGAGACCGCCGCGCGCGAGGACGATGCGCGCCGGCGCATGGCAAAGCTCACGCGGGCGGGCCGTCGCGAATTCGCGGCCTACGAGGCGCTGTCGAACGCACAGGCCGAAGGCCTCCTCGCTCAACCTTCGCAACGCGAGGCGCTGCTGGCGGCGATGGACCTGATCGCCTCCGCACTGACGCGCGAGCGCATCTCGCTGGACGAGATGGATCCGCGCGGCGAGGAAGCCCGCTACTGCCTCGGCGAGTACTATGCCGAGCTCGGCCGCCGCTTCAGCCAAGGCTTTGACGTCTCGCTGTCACGCGACCCCGACGCCAAGGACATGCGCCGCCCGCGCGGCGCATTCCTCGTTGCGATGTCGGACACGCTGCCGATCGGCTGCGTCGGCTTGAAGGGTACCGATCACGGCTACGCCGAGATCAAGCGGCTGTGGGTCGCGCCCGCTGCACGCGGGTTGCGGCTCGGCCGGCGGCTGATGGATGCGGCCGAGAGCGCTGCGCGCGAGCTCGGCATCACGCTGTTGCGGCTCGACACCAACAGCGCGCTGCCCGAAGCCGGTCAGCTCTATCGCAGCACGGGCTGGCGCGAGATCCCGCGCTTCAACGATGATCCCTATCCGGACCTCTTCTTCGAGAAGCGCCTCTGATGCGGGGCCGATGACGTAGCCCGGGTGTGCGAAGCGACACCCGGGCGTCGCGCGATCCCGCATGTCGCTACGCTCATGCGGGCTACGAGGTGATTTCACGCCGCCGCCGGCGCCACCTCGCCTTGCGGCTTTGCGAAGGGGCGGAACGTCATCGCCATCAGGAAGGCACCCAGGCCCATCGCCCAGGAGGCGATGTAGAGCCAGGCGTAGCTGGAGAAGGCGTCGTAGATCAGGCCGCCGGCGAGCGGGCCGGTCGCCATGCCGAGGCTGCCGGCCATCGCCGTGCCGCCGATCACCGTGCCCATCATCTTGAGCGGAAAGTTCTCGCGGATGAGCACGGCGTAGAGCGGCATGGTGCCGGCATAGATGAAGCCGAAGATCGCGCCGACCGCATAGAACGTCGTGAGCTGGTGCGCGAAGACATAGGCGAGCGCGCCGAACGCCTGCAGCAGGAGGCCCGAGACCAGCACGCGCTTGGCGCCGAAGCGGTCGCCCATCAGGCCGAAGGCGATGCGCCCGCCGAGGCCGGCAAACCCCTCGATGCTGTAGATCGTCACCGCCGCGACCAGCGGGATGCCGCAGCTCACCGCATAGCTGACGGTGTGGATGATCGGGCCGGAATGCGTCGCGCAGCAGAAGAAGTTGGTGGCAAGCAAAATGAGGAATTGCGGCGAGCGCAGCGCCTCACCCATCGACATCTCGCTCTGCCCAGCGCCCTCGCCCGCCGGTGCGGCCGCTGCCTGCACGAGTGCCGGCGGACGGCGCACCAGGAAGGAGACCGGGATCATGATGGCGCCGACCACGAGCGCGATGATCTGCATCGAGGTGCGCCAGTCGTGGCCGGAGACGAGCCAGGCCGCCAGCGGCGACATCGTCATCGGCGCCATGCCCATGCCGGCCGAGACCAGCGACACCGCAAGGCCGCGATTCGTGTCGAACCAGCCGGTGACGGTCGCCATCATCGGCGCGAAGATCGCCGCACAGGCCGCGCCGACCAGGAGGCCGAACACGACCTGGAACACGATCAGCGAGGTGGCGTGGCTCGCCGCGAGCAGGCTGAGCGCAAGCACGGTCGATCCCGTCAGCACCACCGGCAGCGGCCCGAACCTGTCCGTCGCCGTGCCCCAGGCCATGCTGGTGAAGGCCATCGCCAGAAAGCCGATCGTCATCGCGCTGGAGATGCCGGTCACCGACCACCCGGTGTCCTTTGCGATCGGCTGCAGGAACACCGGCAGCGAAAACATGCCACCGATCGCGACGCAGCCAAGCAAGCCGCCGGCGGCGACGATCACCCAGCGATAATTGGAGGAAGTCATCTCGGTCTCCCGTCAGGTCTGTCTGAATGGAGGACGAATGGGAACTGCGCCGGCCGACAAGAGGGACGTCATTTTTGCCGCACGCTTTTGTGAGCTGAAGCAAGAAATGAAAAAACAACCCCATGCACAGTAGCCGGCACCAGCGGGATCAATGACTTACGAGGACGGTCATTTGCAGTGTCAGGGCGCGATTTGACCTGTCGGGCAAAACACCGGCACTATGGCATGATCCCCTATTCGAGAGCATCAGGCCCCAGAGGCCAACGCCGGCCCGCGCTCACCGCGGCGCCGCGCTCGGTCAAGCCTCGAACAAGGCCTTGACGTCGTCCTCGGTGAGCGCCGAGGCGATCCGTCCATCGCGTTCGAACAGGCTGTCGGCCAGAGCCCGCTTGCGGGCCTTGAGCTCGTCCATCTTCTCCTCGATCGTGCCGGTGGCGACAAGTCTGTAGACGAACACCGCCTTGTCTTGCCCGATCCGGTAGGCACGATCGATGGCCTGTTCCTCGACGGCAGGATTCCACCAGGGATCGAAGATGATCACGGTGTCGGCGGCGGTGAGATTGAGGCCCACCCCACCCGCCTTCAGACTGACCAGGAACACCTCCGCCGCTCCGTTCTGAAAGGCTTCGATCGCCGTCTTGCGGTCCTTGGTATCGCCTGTGAGGAGGCTGTAGTGCAGGCCGTCGTCTTCGAAGCGCTTCCTGATCAGATCCAGCATGGAGGTGAACTGCGAAAAGACAATGATCTTACGCCCTTCGCTCACGAGTTCCTCGACCATTTCGAGGAGACGTTCCAACTTGGCCGACGGCCGCTCGACGCCGTCCCGCAACTTCAGCAGCGCCGGATCGCAACAGGCCTGCCGCATTCTCAGCAGGGCTTCCAGAACCACGATGTGGCTCTTGGCGAGACCGCGGGCAGCAATGGCTTCGCGGACCTTGCGCGACATCGACAGCCTGATCGAATCGTAGAGGTCGCGCTGCGGGCCTTCGAGCACGATCGTCTCCAAAATCTCGCTCTTGGCGGGCAGCTCCGTGGCGACTTCAGCCTTGGTCCGACGCAACAGGAAGGGTCTGACCCGCTGCGCCAGCGTTGCGGCACGAACCTTGTCACCGCGCTTCTCGATCGGCGTGCGCCATTGGCGCGCGAACGCCGCCTTGTCCCCGAGATAGCCTGGACTAGCGAAGCTCATGATCGACCACAGCTCGCCGAGATGATTTTCCATCGGCGTGCCGGTGAGGCAGAAGCGGTGCGCCGCCTTGACGTCGCGCAACCGGCGAGTGGTGGCGGCGTCCGGATTCTTGACGGTCTGCGCTTCGTCCAGCACGGCGATGTGCCATTCCCGCGTCAGAAGCACCTCCCGATCCCGCGAGATCAAAGGATATGTCGTCAGCACGAGATCATGCTCGGCAATGGCCGCGAACCTCTCCTTGCGGTCGGGCCCCTGGAGCACGAGTACCTTCAAATCCGGCGCAAATTTCTGGGCCTCGGCCGACCAGTTGGTCATCAGGCTGGTCGGCGCGACGACCAGCGCGGGACTGGCGAGCCGCCCTCGCTGCTTTTCCAGCGCGATCAACGCCAGGATCTGAATTGTCTTGCCAAGACCCATGTCGTCGGCCAGGACTCCGCCCAATCCGCTCTCGCGGAGCAGGTCGAGCCAGGCCACGCCCTGGGCTTGATAGGGTCGAAGCGTCGCACGGAACGTCGGCGGAAGGTCGGGCGCGGTCAGTCCCCGCAGCTGAAGCAGGTTGGCGAGGCGACGAAGATTGTCGGCCCCACGAAAAACGAAGCTCTCGTTCTCCACTCCCAGCAGGGGAACGATCTCCATTTGCGACAGCCTGATCTTCTTCGAACCTCCTGCGAGACTGCCGCTCAGGTGCAGGCTATGCAGCGCCAGCACCAAGGGAAGGAAGCGATCGGCAGCCAGTGACAGCTTGCGGCCGTCAGTCAGCGGCAGATAAAACCGCTCGCCCTTGTCTGCGAGTTGTCTCAACCGGTCTGGCGTGAAGTCGGGCGCCGAGACCAGAGCGGCGATGTGCGGGGCGAGGTCTTGGCGCTCGCCATCGATGTCGATGCCGAGCGCCAGCTCGAACCAGTCGATACCGCTCGATTCCAGCACGGCATCGAAGTCGCCGGAGGAGTCCGCGAGCCGGTACGGAAAATCGTCGTCGACCAGGATCTCGTAACCTTCCGACCGCAACTGGCCGGCATGCTGCGCGAGAAAGTCGAACCAGTCGGCCTGGTCGCTCAGCGTGAGGTCCGCGGCATGACGGAAATCGAGCGTCGGCAGAACTGCCCTCGCATCGCGAAGACCGACATCTGCCAGCCGCTTGCGTGCCTGCTTTTCCTTGCCTTGTCGCCGCGTGATCGCAAACAACTTGCCCGCCTGAAACAGCTCCACCCGGCTCGCGCGCTGGGTCGGATCGATATCGAATCCGCCATAGTGGAATCCGAGGCTGGCGACGGCCGCCTGCCCGCGCTCCTGGGCCCCGCCGCTCGCGTGATAGTAGTAGCTGGCGAGGTGACCTCGCCGCAGCCGCAGCACCGGCCGGGGGTCCTCTTCGATCGTCACCGCAACGGTCGGCTGCGCCGGCAAGAGGCCATGATGAAGCTCGGGAAGCTTCTGGCTGAGGCGGCGCGAGACTTCCTCCACCTGCGCACGCGGAATGGCCGGAGCCGACAGAAATTGGAAGGCCAGTCGGGGCGGCAGGCCCAAATGCGCCACCCCGATCAGGCCGGCGGCCTCATCGATATAGACCGGCGGCTCCGCATTGAGCGCGACCGCTCCATCCAGAACGAGATGAGGGGTGAGACCGAGCTTTCCCGCCGACTGCCATTCGATCCGGCCCTCCCGCGCGTCTGCCCATTTCAACGGGGTTCGCTTGTGGTCCAGCCAGAATGCCCGGCCGGTGGCGACCATACGCTTCAGCAGTTCCTCCGCATAAGGTCCCTGCTCGAAATAATTGCGGGTGCCGGCCGCCGCTTGAGTCACGATGTCGATGTCGACGTCGCGAAAGTACTTCGGCGCCCGCACAGCCTTGAACTCGTGGAGGATGGGGCTGGTATAACTGTCGGCGAAGCCGCCGCCCTTGAGCACGCGGACGGACCGCAGGGACAGGTTCAGCCGCGGCATCGCGTGGTCGGATGGCTTGAAGCAATAGAGCAGGCACTGGCTCTGATCCGCTCCAGCCCCGTCACCGCGCGCCGCGCGGCCGACGCTGTCGATCCAGCTGGTGAGTTCGGAAGAGAGGACCGGAGGGGCTGTCGGGCCGCTAGGGGCGGCGTGCGTGTGCGTCGCCGGGGACTCCTTCCCGCTCAGCGCCTCGAGCAGGGTTGCGGCGACATGCTTGCAATTGTAGGTCATCGGACAAGTGCAATCGCCATCGAGATCCGTGAGCGCGTCACCGCTGAACACCAAGGCGATATCGACGCGATACCCGTTCGAGCCGCTGCCGCGTACCGCGGCGCTGACGTGTTTCAGGTCGTCGCTGACCTTCAGGTTCGAGACGCGGCCCTGAGCCTGATAGGTGACTGCCTTCTCCATCGCCGTTCGGCTGAAGTAACTGTAGATCGACTTGCGCTTGAGAACGTCAGAGAGCACGTGCAGATATTCCGGGGTCTTTTGAGCATCCAGCATAGCCGCTCGGCCCGGATCGTTGTAGCCGCAACGGCCGGTTCCCCACAGTCGCCGCCCTGCGTTCTCGGACTTGCCGCTCACCGCGATGTGCTCCACGATGTGCCATCGACCTGAGGGAAGTCATCATGCCGAAGATCGACCTCGCTGCCGTGCCGCTTCGCAAGGGGTCCGGCTACCCTGCGCCCTTCAACGCGCCTTGCGCCGAGCGCATCCGGCAGCGGCTCGGTGATGCCGGCGGCCTCTCGGATTTCGGGATCAACCTGATGCGCCTGCCGCCGGGCGGGTGGTCGAGCCAGCGGCACTGGCATTCGCACGAGGACGAGTTCGTCTACATCCTCGAAGGCGAGGTGACGCTGATCGAGGATGGCGGCGAAACCGTGCTGCGCGCCGGCGATTGCGCAGCCTTCCCCAAGGCAAGCGGCAACGGCCATCACATGATCAACAGGTCGAGCGTGACGGCGGTTTATCTTGAAGTCGGCTCGCGCTCGCAAGCCGACCTCATCACCTGCTCCGACATCGACATGATGAGCCCGGCATCCGACGGCCGCTTCCTGCACAAGGACGGCACGCCTTATCCGTAAGTGACATAGCGGCTCACAGGGCCGCGCTGCGGCGCCATGTGCCGACCGTGAGCCAGACCGCCGAGACCAGGAAGTAGAGCGCGCCGACCGCAGCATAGCCCGCGACATTCGCAATCGACGGCACCGCAGGCATCGCGGCCTGGAAGATGAAGAAGCCGCCCGCCAGGGCCGACTGGCCACCGCTGAGCACCATGGCCCACTGCGCGCCGAAACGCTTCCAGCGCCGCACGGCCGTGCCGAGCTGGAGCAATCCGGACAGGATCGCCCAGGCCCCGAAGATTCCGAGCACGACGCAGACGACGGCGCGATCGTGAAGGCCGCAACGACCCAGGCGACGGAAAACGCGGCACGCATGAAATAGTAATGTTTCAGCCATTGCGCCTGGTCGCCCGCGCCCAAAGCCATCTCGCGTTTTCTCATTGTCTGCTCCTTACCTACTAGTTGGTAGTTTACGTACGACGCCGAAGCGCCGCCCTGCCCGGCGTGTGTCGACCTCGTCAGTGCCTGGTGGAAAGCCGGTCCAGCAACGGCCGGGTGACGGTCCCGAACATTTTGGGATCGCCATAAGCGCGCGCCGACAGCATCGCGCCGTGAACGGTCGCCATGAATCCCTCCGCCTCGACCCGCGCCGTGCCGACGAGGTGGAGCCGCCCTTGCCGCTTGCCGCGCTCCATCACCGAAGCCAGCCAGGACGCCAGGTGACGGAAGTGCGCGCGGACTTCGAGCGCCACCTCCTCGGGCAGGATCGGAAGCTCGCTGGCAAGGAGCGCGCAGACGCAGAAGGGAGCCGTCGCGTCCTTGATGCACGCCTCCCAATACGCGATGTAGCTTTTGAGCTGCTCGGCGGGGTCAGCGACATTGCGTTCGAGCGCCGACAGTCCCGCCTGGGCCTCCTCGCGATAGCGCGCCACGAGGGTGCGGACCAGGTCGACCTTGCTGGCGAAATGGTGGTGGATGCTCGGCTTGCGGATGCCGACGACATCGGCGATGTCGGCGTAACTGAAGCCGTTGTAGCCGCCGGCGACGATCAGCGTGAGGGCGCAGGCAAGAATGTCGTCGGCGGTCGAGGAAACGGTGCTCATGGCGATGAGCTACCTTCCAATAGGTAGGTCGTCAAGCGGGATGGCTTCAATGATCCGTGAGTGAGTGGTAGGAGCCTGCATGACTATTCGCCCGATCGTGCGCTATCCCGACCGCCGGCTCGCGCTGCCGGCCCGCCCCGTCACCGCGTTCGACGAGTCCTTGCGCGACCTCGCGAACGACCTGCTGGAGACCATGCGCGCCGCGCCCGGTATCGGCATCACCGCGCCGCATATCGGCGTGCCCTTGCGCGTCGTGGTGCTGGAGCTCGATGCCAAAGACGGCGCGCGGACCTACGTCAATCCGGAGATCACGTGGGCCTCGCCCGAGATGATCATGCACCGCGAGGGCAGCGTCTCGATGCCCGGGGTCAACGACGAGGTGCAGCGCCATGCGCGGGTGCGGATCAGCTACCGGGACGTCGAGGGCAATGTGCAAAGCGAGGAATCGGACGGCTTGCGCGCCGTCTGCCACCAACACGAGATCGATCAGCTCGACGGGATGTTCTGGATCCAGCGGTTGTCGCGGCTGAAGCGGGAGCGGCTGGTGAAGAAGTATCAGAAGATGTCGCGGGATTCGTAATGCATGCGCCCCCGCTTGCAGGGCTATCGCATACGGCTCTTTGCGCGACCTGAGCGCACGCCTCGTCCTTCGAGACGACCGCTTCGCGGCCTCCTCAGGATGAGGCTAAGCAGCATCGGCGCTTTTGAAACGAGTGCCGCACACCAGGTCCTCATCCTGAGGGCCCGCCAACGGCGGGCATCTCGAAGGATGGCCACAGGCGAAGTCGCTCCCACTCCGCGCGCCCCGCGCCTTCACGCGCGCTTCCCGCCCCTTTTGATGATCGGCGCGCTGCGACGCTCCCGTTTGCCGCGCGCGATCTCGGTTGCCAGCGCGTCCAGCTTCGGCTCCCAGAAATTCCTGAACTGGCCGATCCAAGCATCGACCGCGCGAAGCCCGGCAACGTCGACCGAATAGAGCCGCCTTTGCGCCTCGGCGCGGACGCTTGCAAAGCCGTTCTCGCGCAGCACCTTGAGGTGCTGCGAGACCGCCGCCTGGGTGATGCCGAACTCGGCTCCGATCGCTTCGACGACCTCGCCGGATGCCATCTCCTTGAGGCCAAGCAGCTCGAGGATGCGACGGCGCACGGGATCGGCGAGGACTTCGAAGGCGTGCATCAGCTGCCGGTGCCCGGATGTGCAATGTCGGGCGGCATCTCGCCGCGATAGAACGCGATGGTCCGGTCCGAGCGCTCTTTCGCCGCAGCAGGATCGACCCCACTCGCGACATGCGCCGCACGCCAATGCTCGCCGCTCGTCGTCATGAATTCCTTACCCTCGGGCGAGACCATCCAGGCCTCGGCCGTCTCGTGGTCGACCGATGCACCGGTCGCAAGATATCGCTCGAGTCCTGCAAGCGCGAGGTCCCAACCGATACCCACCGCACCCGGGCCGAACTGATTCCAATGGTCCTCGATGATCGCGGTGTGCTCAAGCGTCAAACGCGCCTGGCTTCGCTCGGCTGTCAGCCTGACGTCGATCCAGCTCGTGGCGCCGCCGAATTCCCAGGTGGCCGCAAAATGGGTCGGCGGCGTACAGGCCGTGATGATGCCGCCCGCATTGCCCTTGACCTGGTACCTTCCCCCGAGCTGGAGGTCTCCCTCAACGGGCGCAAACCAGCGCGGGATACGCTCCCTGCTGGTCACGGCGTCCCAGAGATCGTCGACGCTGGTGTCGTAGAGCCGCGTCAGCGTCACCGCACTCGCCGGTTTTCCGTCTTTCTCGAAGCTCCTCACCGAGCGCGTCACAAGCCCCAGGACCCTGGCGACATCGATCTGCATTGCGTTGCTCCCTGTCGTTTCGTGCAAGGGAGGAATATCGATGACCACTAATATAAGTCAATACTTATATTTTTGGATACTCGTGGACAGCGGCCCGTCCGTTTCTTCGGACAGGCCGCCACCAGCCCCGTAGGATGGGTAGAGCGCAGCGAAACCCATCGATTTCCTTGGAGGAACGATGATGGGTTTCTCTGCGCTCTACCCATCCTACGATTGCCTCATCTCCCGGCCATCAGCGCCTTCGCCAGCGCCATGTAGGCCGGCAGCGTCACGGGATCGTTGGCGGCATTGCCCGCCATCGGGTGCGAGGCGTAGCGCGCGATCACCATCTCGGCTTTGGGATCGACATAGATGCCCTGCCCGTAGACGCCGCGCGCCATGTAGGCGCCGTGGGCGTTGTGCGTGATCCACCATTGATTGCGGTAGGAGGCGCCCGGCAGCGTAGTGTAGCCGGCCGGCTTGAATTTTTCGGGGTCGCCGCCGCGCGCGATGTCCTCGACCACTATTGAAGGCACGATCTGGCGGCCGTTGAAGCGGCCGTGATTGCGCATGGTCTCGCCGAAGCGAGCGAGATCGCGCAGCGTGGTCGACAGGCCGCCGCCGCCGCTCTCGGTGCCGATGCGGTCGACGTGATAATGCGCGTCCTCCTCCGCCCCCATCGGCTGCCAGATCCGCTCGGACAGAAGATCGGACAGCGTCATGCCGCTGGCGCGTCTGATGATCCAGGCGAGCACGTCGGTGTTGACCGTCTTGTAGGCGAAGGCCCTGCCGTGCTCGCCTTGCTTCTTCTGCGCGATCAGGAAATCGAAGATGGTGGTCGGGCCGTCATAGTCCGGCGGGATGGGCGCCATGCCGTTGGCGCGCCTGAGGCCCCAGACATCCGAATTCTTGTCGGTGTAGACCTCGGTGTAAGCGAGCCCCGTGGTCATATCCATGACCTCGTGCACGCGCGCGTCGCCAAACGCGCTTGTCCTCAGCTCCGGCACGTAGTCCGTCACGAGGGCTTGCGGATCGATCCTGCCCTCGGCGACCAGAATGCCCGCGAGCACGCCGGTGAACGACTTCGTCACGGACATTCCGATATGCGGCTTGTGCGGCTTTAGCGCGCCGAAATAGCGCTCATAGATCAGCTTGCCCCGATGCAGCACGGCGATGCCGTCGGTGTAGGTCTCCTCCAGCATCTTTGCGAAGGTCATGGGTCGGCCGTCCATCGTGGTGGAAGCCACCGCGCCGATGTCGTGATCCTCGCGCGGCAACGCCGACGCCGGCCCCGCCCCGCGCCAGACATTCACCGTCGGCACCAGCTGGCGGATATTGCTCCAGGCCCAGCGCAACTCGGGAAAGCTGCGGAACGAGCCGTCCTGGAAAGTGATCGTGCGATCGGGGGATGGCGGGAAGCCGCGCATCCAGCCGAGGGTCTCGGGGTCGGTGGCGGTGGGCTGAGTGGCGGTCGAGACGGACATGAACAGTGGCTCCGGAACAAGTATCCGGATCTCGTATCATGCGACAGCGTAAGGAACATCTCGCGTTTGTGCTGGGGTGCTGCGCGCCGATCGGGACGGCAGCGCCGGCGCGCGGCGGTTGTAGAATTCCTCGTTTCCGGCTATATTACTGGAAATACCCGAGGACGGCATGGGAAATTCACAGAAGCGCGCCATCCAGAATTATCGATCGCGCCTCGGCAAGCGCGGCTTGGCTCGTTTTGAAGTGCTCGGCCGGGATGCCGATCGCGATCTCATTCGTTCGTTCGCCAAACGCCTGTCGGAGGATACGCCCGAGGCTTCGGAGCTTCGCGCCGCCGTGCGCAAGTCGATCGCGGGCGAGCCGCCCCAGCCGGGCGGGATTCTCGCCGCATTGCGCCGTTCTCCGCTCGTAGGGGCCGATCTCGATCTTTCTCGGCCTCGCGAAAAGGGACGCAAGGTCGACCTGTGACACGCTATCTCCTCGACACGAACATCATCAGCAATGTCGTCAAACCGCGACCATCGGACTCTCTGTTGTCATGGATGTCGATGCAGCGCGACGAGGACCTGTTCATCGCCTCCTTGACCGTTGCAGAAATCCGCCGCGGCATTTTGGAGAAACCGCGTGGCAGGAAGCGCGACATCCTCGACAATTGGTTCTCAGGGCCTGAAGGACCGCAGGCGCTTTTTGCGGGCCGCATCCTATCCTTCGACGACAAGGCGGGACTCGTCTGGGCGCGACTGATGGCCGAAGGCAAGGCGACGGGCAAACCACGCAACGCGCTCGACATGATCATCGCCGCCGTCGCCAGCACGAACGACTGTGTCGTGGTGACGGATAACGAAAAGGACTTTGCTGGCATCAAGGTCTTCAACCCGGTGCGCGGATGAGCCTGATGTAGTTGCAGGAAGGGCGGAGCGCACCAATACCCATCACGTCCCGTCTACAAGCGCGATGGGTTTCGCTGCGCTCTACCCATCCTACGGGCTATAATAACTACTCCTGGTTTCCTTCAATTTCCACAGCCGCCTTGCACTCTTCGGCAATATCGAGAGCGCCTCTCTCGTTGGATCTCAGATCATTATCAGTGATTTGGCCTCGACCATCATTATAGATCCAAACCGCTTCATACATATTGTTTGCAATCACATTTCGGCGCACTGTTGGATTGCCGCCCGATGTAACCTCAACACCCGCACGCGCGTTCTCAAAGATTTCATTCTTCTCAAAAAGGCCGCGGCCATTATCGTAAATGTACATTCCACTCCTCTCGCTGCGGCTAATGCGGTTGCGGCGGAGAGTAGGATTGCCACCGGATTTTACCCTAACTCCGTTACTACGATTGTTGGCAATTTCGTTGTCCTCCAAGGTACCAAGTCCATCCGTGTGGACATAGGCTCCGCTCTGCTGCCCCTCGTAGATGCGATTCTGGCGAAGCGTCGGATTTCCGCCAGACTTGATCTCGACGCCAGCAAACGCATTGCTAAAGATATCGTTGTCCTCCAGCATGCCCAATCCATTCGCATAAACGTACACACCAGCTTGCTTGCCGTCGTGAATACGATTGCGACGAAGCGTGGGATTTCCCCCAGACTTGATACTGACACCGGCCAACCCATTCGCGAATATCTCGTTATCTTCTAGGATGCCAACCGCGCCCTCGTGGGTGAAAACCCCATTTTGGCGACTGCCATAAATTCGATTGCGGCGAAGGGTCGGATTCGAAGCCTTTATCTCGACACCGGATAGTTGGTTGTTGAATATCTCGTTATCTTCCAACGCACCGAAGCCGCCTTCGTAGATCAGAATGCCATTTTGCCTACAATCGTGAATGCGGTTTCGACGCAAGCGAGGATCTGCACCGTTATGGATCCCGACACCCGATAAGCTGGCACTCGTAATATCGCAGTCGTCCAGATCGAGTCGTCCCTGGCCAATATCAACGCCGAACCATTTACCCTCGCCAGCTTGACGAATAGTAAGATTTACCGCGCGACCCATATTCGCTTGAAACTTGATTACATGCGCGCCAACGGCCTCAATCACGACTTCACCCGGTTCCCCGTCGCCTATGATCTCGACAGCCTTGTCGATGATAACGGCTTCGCGATACAGGCCCGGGCGCACGAGAATCCGATACCCTGACTCCGCTGCGGCTAAAGCACCAGCTAGACTGGAATGATCGCCACGATGCAGCGCATCAACCACCAAAGTTGGAGGATCTTTCTTGCTCGCACCAGAGCGGGGTGCTTCCTCAATCGACACCGAGGCGCGATTACGCCCCGTCTCATCTCCCGTCTGCTGTTCATCGGCGCTCGCTCTGAGAACGACCTGATCAGCGTGAGATCGTTCAACTGGAGCATGCTCTAGTGCGCGGACAATCTGGCCTGCTAACGTCGCTACTGTTTTGCCTACCGACGGTGACGTGAACGGCTCAAAACGAAGCTCACGCCAGTCGGCATATTGACGCGCGCTGATTGCTCGCGCGATGGCATCGGTCTCACGCGATCCTTCATTGTTTAATATAGGACAACTCACGTAATATATTGGTAGGATAAGGTCTGCCCTACCTAAGTGCTCCTCCCGCTCGAAGAAGCGCTCGACTTCCGCACGACAGGCCGTACTTTTGAAGAAGGCGGGGGTGATAATTGGAATCAGGAACGTTGTCGCGTCCAGAGCGTCTTCAATCCGCTCCTTCCATTGTTGCCCCCAGGAGATATCGTTCCGATCTTGAAAGATTGGAAACTTCTCTCCGAGTTGCATCCTCACCTCGCCAGAGAGACGGGCGCAGAGCTCGCTAAGCCTCCCGTTCTCATGTTGGTCGTCCAGGCGGACGTAACTCATAAAGCCAGCGAACGTCTGAACCATAAGATCTCCGAGAAGAATCCGGCGGAAAGCCGAAACTCTATCTCCTGAGGTTGCACTATTTCAACTTCCGATGGCGCACTAATGATTAGAAGCGTTGACGGGCTGTGCCCATCCGGAACTGGCGAAGTCCAAGTCGATAGGTCCACCAATGCTGAAGGCCACCCCCTCACTCCCATTCAATCGTCCCAGGCGGCTTGCTCGTCACGTCATACACCACCCGGTTCACGCCCTTCACCTCATTGATGATGCGCGTGGCGGTCTCGCCCAGGAACTTCATGTCGAACTGGTAGAAGTCGGCGGTCATGCCGTCGGTGGAGGTGACGGCGCGAAGGCCGACCACATAGTCATAGGTGCGACCGTCGCCCATGACGCCGACGGTCTTCACCGGGAGCAGCACGGCGAAGGCCTGCCAGATCTCGTCGTAGAGGCCGTGCTTGCGGATCTGGTCGATGTAGACGGCATCCGCTTTGCGCAGGATGTCGAGCTTGTCGCGGGTGATGTCGCCGGGGCAGCGGATGGCGAGGCCGGGGCCCGGGAACGGGTGGCGGCCGACGAAGATTTCGGGCAGGCCGAGCTCGCGGCCGAGCTTGCGGACCTCGTCCTTGAACAGCTCGCGCAAGGGCTCGACGAGCTTCATGTTCATGCGCTCGGGCAGGCCGCCGACATTGTGGTGCGACTTGATGGTGACGGAAGGTCCGCCGGTGAAGGAGACGCTCTCGATCACGTCGGGGTAGAGCGTGCCCTGCGCCAGGAAGTCGGCGCCGCCGATCTTCTTGGCCTCAGCCTCGAACACCTCGATGAAGAGGCGGCCGATGGTCTTGCGCTTCGCTTCGGGATCGGTGACGCCTTCGAGCTCGCCCAAAAACTGTTTTGAAGCATCCACGTGCACGAGCGGGATGTTGTAGTGGTGGCGGAACAGGTCGACGACCTGCTCGGCCTCGTTGAGGCGCATCAGGCCGTGATCGACGAAGACGCAGGTGAGCTGGTCGCCGATGGCCTCGTGGATCAACACGGCCGCCACGGCTGAATCGACGCCGCCGGAGAGGCCGCAGATCACCTTGCCCTTGCCGACCTGCGCGCGGATCTTTGCGATCTCCTCCTCGCGGAAGGCGCGCATGGTCCAGTCGCCGGTGAGGCCGGCGATCTTGCGGACGAAGTTGCGGATGAGTTTCGCGCCGTCGGGCGTGTGCACCACTTCGGGGTGGAACATCAGGCCGTAATATTTGCGCGTCTCGTCCTGGATGATCGCGAAGGGCGCGTTCGGCGAGGTGCCGGCGACGGAGAAGCCCGGCGGCATCCTGGTGATGCGATCGCCATGGCTCATCCAGACCTGGTTCTTGCCGCCTGATGACCAGACGTCCGCGAACAGCTTGCTCGGCGCCTTGACCTCGACGTCGGCACGGCCGAATTCGCGGTGATGGCCGCCCTCGACCTCGCCCCCGAGCTGGGCCGCCATGGTCATCTGGCCGTAGCAGATGCCCATCACCGGCACGCCGGAATCGAAGATCAATTGCGGGGCGCGGGGCGAGCCGGCCTCGTGCACCGATTCCGGGCCGCCGGACAGGATCACCGCTTTCGGCTTCATCTCCTCGAAGGCGGCTTCAGCCTTGTTGAACGGGACGATCTCGCAATAGACGCCGTCCTCGCGCACGCGACGCGCGATCAGCTGCGTCACCTGGCTGCCGAAGTCGACGATGAGAATCTTGTCATGCGCCGAGGCCACCGAGGGCGTCGACGCGGAGCGGTCGTTCTGTGCTGCTGTCATGGCCAGCAGATACGCTGGCGCGGCCCGGGCCGCAACCGCGGTGGTGGCGCGCCCACATGCTTCTTTGGACATGGACAAACGAATATAGGTAAGTAATATTGACCTATTGTGCCCCATCCTCAGAACGGGGCCGATCAGGGAGAATGCCATGTCACAGCACCATCAGCCATCAACGCTTGCCGCGCTCGGCCGGACCTGGGTCGAGGCCTGGAACACTGGCGATCTCGAGCGCGTGCTCGCGCTCTACGACGAGGCGGCCGTGATGACCTCGGACCGCATTCCGGCGCTGGGGTTCGACCCCAGCGGAACGGTGCGCGGCAAGGCCGCGTTGCGCGCCTATTGGGGCAAGGCGCTGGGGCTGCTGCCGGAGCTGCATTTCTCGCTGATCGATCTGTTCGTCAGCCCCGATAGTGTCGTGGTGTTCTACGAGAACGAGCGGGGCAAGAAGATCTGCGAATATCTGCGGGTGAACGAGGCGGGGCTGATCGTGCAGGGCTCGGCGAACCATTTGCCCCATTGATCCGTCTGCGCGGAGACATCAGCGCTTGCGTGCGCCCGCCTTTCGCACCTTCGTATCGGACCACGTCAGCGGCCGGCCGGTTCGCGACGGCAGTACCAGCTGCCCGACCGGCTGGCCTGCCTGGTCCACCAGGTCGGAATGCGCCTCGCCGCGCGCGTAGAGATGCGCCTCGCCCCATTGGCGCAAACCGACGATGACGGGAAACAAGTCGCGTCCCCGCCTCGTCAGCGCGTATTCCTGATACGCGCTGCCGTCGGAAGCCGGAACCAGCTCGAGAACGTCGAGCTCTACCAGCTTGCGCAGACGCGTGCTGAGCATGCCCTTGGCAATGCCGAGGTTCTTCTGGAAGTCGCCGAACCGGCGCAGCCCGTCGAAGGCATCGCGCACGATCAGGAGCGACCACCAGTCGCCGATTGCATCGAGTGCACGCGCCACCGGGCATTCGGCCTCGGAAAAACCTGTCCGCTTCATGCTCCCACTCCAACCTTGGTTCTAAAATAGGACTAGACAGCGCCGCGCGCAACTGGTCCTATTATGAGACCACAACAGGACCGTGCCGGAGATGACGGATGACGAGCAATGACTTCGCCAGAGGCAACCCGAAGGATAGTGCCGGGACGGCCGGGCACGGGCTCTCTTCCGCGATGGCGCTGCTGCTCGCGCTGGCTTGCGGTCTCAGCGTTGCCAACATCTACTTCGCCCAGCCACTGCTCGACGCGATGGCCGAGGACCTCGGCATCGCTCCCGCTGCAATCGGCACGGTCGTGACCTTCACGCAGATCGGCTACGCGTGCGGACTGATCCTGATCGTGCCGCTTGGCGACCTCCGGGATCGCCGACGCCTGATCGCCGGCCAGACTGCACTGTCAGCGATCGGACTTGTGGCCGTCGGCACCGCATCGCACGCAGCGGTCCTGCTCGCGGGACTGACGCTGGTCGGCGTGCTTGCCGTGGTCGTGCAAATCCTCGTCGCCTTTGCAGCGACGCTCGCAACACCGGACGGCCGAGGCCGCGCCATCGGGACGGTTACCAGCGGCGTCGTCGGGGGAATCCTGCTCGCGCGCTTCGCCTCGGGCGCGCTGGCCGATATCGGCGGCTGGCGCACGGTCTACCTGGTTTCGGCCGGCCTCATGCTCGCCATGGCCGTCTTGCTGTTGCGCGTCCTGCCGCGCGGCGCGCACGCGGCAAGGGCCGGCTCCTCGTATCTGTCGCTGTTGCGCTCGACGGCGGCGCCGTTCGTCGAGGAGCCGATCCTGCGCGAGCGCGCCTTGTTTGCGTTCCTGATCTTCGCCGATCTCAACGTGTTCTGGACGTCGATCGTGCTGCCGCTCTCGGCGCCGCCTTTCACGCTGTCGCACACAACGATCGGACTGCTCGGGGTCGCAGGGTTCGCCGGAGCCCTCGGCGCGCGCAAAGCCGGCCGTCTCGCCGACCTCGGATGGGCCCAACGCACCACCGGACTGTCGCTGATGCTGATGCTCGCCGCCTGGGCCGCGTTCGCCTGCCTGCATGTCTCGCTCTGGTTCGTCGTCGCGGGCGCGATCATGCTGGATCTCGGGCTGCAGGCCGTGCATGTGACCAGCCAGAGCCTGATTGTCGCCGCGCGTCCCGACGCCGCAAGCCGGCTGGTCGGGGGCTACATGGTGTTCTACTCGATCGGCAGCGCAGCTGGCGGAATCGCGGCGACCATGGTGTACGCGCTTGCGGGCTGGAGCGGCGTTTGCATGCTGGGTTCCGGCGTCAGCGCCGCCGCTCTGCTGGTCTGGGTCATCAATGCGAGCAGGATGCAAGAGGCGGCCGGCTGCGCGCTGACGCCCTCCCCGCCCAGGTAAAGTGCACGACCCGGAGATCGGCATAGGTTAACAAGCGGTGCACCGCATCAAGGCAGGATCCCTCCCCATGAAGCTCCCAACCTCCCCCTTTACCGTCACCGACTGGAGCCAGATCGAGGCAACCACGCATCCCGGCGAGAGCGGTGAGGCCAAGTGGCGCACCCTCAACATCGGCGAGCTCCGGGTGCGGATGGTGGAGTACTCGCCGGGCTATCTCGCCGATCATTGGTGCGATCGGGGCCACGTGCTCTACGTGCTGAAGGGCGAGCTCGACTCTGAGCTGCGCGACGGGCGCAAGTTCAAGCTCACGGCGGGAATGAGTTACCAGGTGTCGGATTTCGGCGACGCCGCGCACCGGTCCTCGACGACGACCGGGGCGACGCTCTTCATCGTCGACTGATATGCGCCCGGCGGTTTCTTTGCACCGCAAAATAGCAAAGACGCGCGACATCCCGAACCACGGGTGGTGCCTTGAAGTAGCCCCAAATTCTCGCTATATTGTGATCATCGATACTTGGGCCGAACGACTGGGCCGCTTCGCTTCGTTACAGACGGGCGCGCACGCTTCAGATGACTTCTCCAAACATCGACTGAACAGGATCATGGGCGCAGCGACGCGTACCGGTCCGCGTGCGTACCCTCTCTAACAAAGGAAATTCCCATGGCTATGGGCACCGTGAAGTGGTTCAACACCCAAAAGGGTTATGGTTTCATCCAGCCGGACGACGGCCAGAAGGACGTGTTCGTGCACATCAGCGCCGTCGAGCGCGCCGGCCTCTCCACCCTCAACGAGGGCCAGAAGGTCTCGTTCGACATCGTCGCCGACCGCCGCAGCGGCAAGTCCTCGGCTGACAATCTTCGCGTCGGCTAATCGCCCGCGCCTGGGCGTTCTGACCACGGACGTACCGGCAGAACGCTAGAACTCGAAAGCCCCGCGACCGGGATCCGGTCTGCGGGGCTTTTGTTTTGGGATAGTTGTCATTCCGGGGCTCGCGGAAGCGAGAACCCGGAATCCATTGAGCTGTAGAGACCGCCGCGCGATGGATTCCGGGCTCGCGCGACGCGCGCCCCGGAATGACGGCGCGGCGCGATCAGCTCGCCTTCTTCAACACCGACACGAAAAACCCGTCCGTCCCGGTCCGCCGCGGCGTCATCAGCCAGCCTTCCGCCGACTGCAGGGCCGCCTCGCCAAAAGCTTCCGCCTTGTCCCAGAGCACGCTCGCGGTCTGCTCGGGCGGGATGATCGCGAATTCGGGATGGCGCGCGACGAGCGCCCTCACCTGCTCGCCGTTCTCCTCCGCCAGCACCGAGCAGGTGATGTAGGCGATGCGGCCACCTGGCTTCACTAGCGGCACCGCTCGCGCGAGCACCTCGGCCTGGTCGCGCAGGCGGATCTCCAGCGCGCCCGGCCGCATCCGCCATTTGGCATCGGGGTTGCGGCGCCAGGTGCCGGTTCCCGTGCAGGGAGCGTCAATCACGACGAGGTCGGCCGAGGCGCGGATGTCTTGAAGCGGATCGGCCTCGCCCTTGGGCGTCCGGATATCGGCATTGTGGACGCCGGCGCGCGACAGCCGCTCATGGATCGGGGCGAGCTGACGCTTGTCGCGATCGGTCGCGATCAGACGGCCCTTGCCCTGCATCAAGGCGGCGAGCGCCAGCGTCTTGCCGCCGGCGCCGGCGCAGAGATCGATCACCTGCTCGCCGGGTTTTGCCGCGGTGAATTGGGCCGCAAGCTGGGATCCCTCATCC
Source organism: Bradyrhizobium sp. SZCCT0231 (assembly GCF_018130245.1). Taxonomy (GTDB): domain Bacteria; phylum Pseudomonadota; class Alphaproteobacteria; order Rhizobiales; family Xanthobacteraceae; genus Bradyrhizobium; species Bradyrhizobium japonicum_F. The sequence goes on along the minus strand of NZ_JAFCKP010000001.1, from coordinate 1,325,738 downwards.
TGCACTTCAATTGCGCCCTTGATGAAATCCTCTTCGGCCTGGATGCCGGGGTTGCGCGCATCGGCCGAAAGCTCGATGCGCAGGCCGGTTGCGGACCAGGGCGTCGGTTTCGCATGAAGATGAGCAAGTGCACGCAGCACCTTGTCGCGATTGGATTTTAGCGTGTTGACGCGCAGATCGAGCGGGGCCCGGCTGGCCATCGCGGCCGCTTCCGCAGCGCGGGTCTGGCCGAACACTTTTGCGAGGTGCGGATCGAGCCATTCGGGGTAGTCGCCGGCGACCGCAGCGGGTGCACCCTCGAGGGAACGCGCCGCAAGCGCGGCCTGCTCGGCCTCGGTCAGCGGCGCCGGCGCAAACCGGCTGCCGTCGAACAGCGCGGCCATGGTGGCCGTGTCCATGTTGCGCTCGAGGCGGAGCATGCCGATCAGGCGTGCCCGTGCGGTCTCGGAATCCATCAGCCAGGCGCTCGAGGCGTAGCGGCGCAGCACGTCCCAGACGAGGCCGGCGATCGCGGCACGGTCGCCGGAGCCGGCGAAGCGGTGCGCGGTGCCCCACTCCTTCAGCGCCTTGGCCGCGGGCACGCGGTCCTTCTCGATGGTGTCGATCAGTTCGATGGCTGCGGACAGCCGGGCAGCGGGGGTCATTTGAATTCTTTCAAGTGGTGCGCAAGCGCCTAGATCAGCAGCAAAAGCTTCAGCGCGAAGTAGATCCACATCGCGAGCAGCACCAGCACGCCGGCGAGCCAGATCGTGGAGCGGCGGCCGAGATCGTTGGAGGAGACGAACACGCCGGCATGGGCAAAGCGTGTCACGACGAACACCCAGGACATCAGCACGATGAAGAGATCGGCGCGGCGCAAGGGCAATGCCAGCGCGATCAGGAAATAGAACAGCACCGGCAGCTCGAACTGGTTGCGGTAGCAATTGGCGATTTGTGTGGCGCCTTTCGGCCAGTTCGGCTCGCCCAGCGCAATGTCGCGGATCTTGGTCTCGCCCGAGACCAGGGTCTTGCGCCGCACCAGGACCATGCCGATCAGCAGCGCGAAGGTGAGAGCGACCTGCACGAAGACCGGCAGCAAGACCATTTGAACGGACATCGGAACTTTCCCGGGAGGCGAAATGCCGCCGCCCGTCATTAGCCGCGACTTTTGGCGCTGACAATGAACGACTTGAACCGGCGTTCCCGCTGTTGCGACCAACCACCGATTGTTAAAGCGATTTTCGGCCCCCTTGGGCCCGAGGCGAGCTAGCGCCATGAATACCTTGTCCAGCCTCTTCAGCGAATCCGCCGACGGCCAGCTCGGCATCCTGATGTCGGCGCTGTCAGGGATTGCGGCAGCGCTCGCGGTCGCTCTGGCCATGACGGTCTACTTCCGCCTGAGCTATCGGATGATCTACGTGAATTGGCGCGACGTCGCCCGGCATGGCCTCGCTGCCTTGGCCGCGCTCGCCCTGTTCGCCTTTGCCGCCTACGACATGCGCCACGCTGCGCTTGCCTATCTCGGCCTCAATCCCTCCAAGCCCGCCGTCGAGTTCGAGATCCGCATGCCCCGGGAGATGCTGACGGCGGTGACCGACAGCCAGATCGAGCTGCATACCGACCGCAACCAGACACTGGCGCTGGTCGACGGCGTGCGCGACCTCTCGGACGGACGGGCGGTGCTGCGCGGCGCAGTGGTGCTCAACCACCGCACGGCCGATCGCGTTCTGGTCGTGAACCTGTCCGGCAAGGGGATCTTCGAGTTCCGCCTCCGCCTGCCGGCCGAGCCGCATCGCTCCGCCCAGTTCGGCCCCTGGCACCTCGCCGATCGCATCGCCACCCCGCTCGCCGGCGCGGTCGCCCCGCAGGACGGCTACACGATCCGCTACCGCGTGCTTTAAACTTTGTTCGCTGCGATCCATGCCCGCGCCGTCATCGTTCCGACGCGCGGCAACGGGTAGCATGAGCGCATGCCCGAATTTCGCCTGACCCAGATTTCCGACACCCATCTCGGCCGGCGCTTTCCCGGCCTGATCGCCAACTTTCATCGCATCAGCGAGCACATCGACGCCGACAGGCCCGATCTCGTCGTCAACACTGGCGACGTCTCGTTCGACGGACCGACCAGCCGCGACGATGTTGAATTCGCGAAAGGCCTGCACGACGCTCTGCCCGTCACCTGTCGCTACCTCCCCGGCAATCACGACATCGGCGACAATCCGACCGCGATCGGGCCGGCGCCGAAGCCGCCGGTCAGCGAGACGCACCGGCAGCAGTTCTGCGACATCATCGGCGAAGACCATTGGTCGTTCGATGCCGCCGGCTGGTGCTTCATCGGCCTCAACTCGCTGGTGATGAATTCGGGGCTCGCCTTCGAGGCCGAGCAGTTCGACTGGCTATCCCAAGAGATCGCGCGCACGAACGGCAGGCCGGTCGCGCTGTTCCTGCATAAGCCGCTGTTTCTCAACCTGCCCGACGATCCCGAGACGGTGGAGACTTCCATCCGCTACGTGCCGCAGCCGGCGCGGGCGCGGCTGATCGAGATGTTCGGGAAAGTCGACCTGCGTCTCATCGCCAGCGGTCACGTGCACCAGCGGCGTGACTTCACTTGGCGCCACACCCGCCACATCTGGGCGCCGTCAGCCGGCTTCGTCATCAACGATTCGCACCAGGACCGGATCGCGATCAAGGAAGTCGGGCTCGTCGAATACCGTTTCCAGCCGGGCAGTATCGAGGTCCGTCACGTCCGCGCGGCGGGCCAGGTCGACGTCGACATCGAGGAACTCTTCGCCCAGATGGGCGGCGAGCATTAGCGCGCTTGGCTGCTCAGGCGACGCTCTTGAGATCCTGCTGGATCGCGAGCAAGGATTGCAGCGCCTCGCTGTTCACCGGCTTGGCCGCGGGATCACTGGCAGGCGGCTGCCCGGCAGTTTGCGCGGCCCTGACCGGACGCTGCGGAAACGGCGGCGGTGGTGCCGGCATTGGGGGGCGAGCAAAATCGCCCTCGTCTTCAGTGTGAACGAACTTGCCATGGATGACGTCGTCGCGACGGCCCATGACGAACATGGTTGCCCAATAGCCGGCGGCCAGGAGGATTACGCAGAAAATACCAATCTCTAACATCGCAACACCCAAAATATGCGCGATGATTCAATGCCTTCGTCGGGCCGTCAATGAACAGCCGGTCACACCTGCGGCTTTTGCGGGCAGGTGTGACCGATTAGTGACTCTTTCTTAACCATCCACCGCCCCGAGGCGGCCGGATGCGATCAAATCAGGCCTTGTCGGGGCCAACCCGGACCAGCTGCTTGCCGAAATTGGCCCCCTTCAGCAGGCCCATGAACGCGCCGGGGGCGCTTTCAAGGCCTTCGGTGACGAACTCCTTGTATTTGACCTTACCGTCGCGGACCCAGGCGGACATGTCGCGCAGGAAATCGCCATGGCGGGCGGCGAAGTCGGACACGATGAAACCGCGGAAGGTCAGCCGCTTGGTCAGCGTCGCGCGCATCAGGCTGGCAGCCCATTTCGGCGGCTTGGCCTCGGTGTCGTTGTAGTGGGCGATCAGGCCGCAGACCGGTACGCGCGCGAACGGATTGAGCAGCGGGAACACCGCCTCGAACACGGCACCGCCGACATTCTCGAAATAGACGTCGATGCCATCAGGGCAGGCCTCCTTGAGCTTGGCGGCGAGATCGGGATCGCGGTGATCGATACAGGCATCGAAGCCGAGCTCCTTCACCACGTAGTCGCACTTGTCCTTGCCGCCGGCAATGCCGACCGCGCGTGCGCCCTTGATCTTGGCGATCTGGCCCACGGCCGAGCCGACCGCGCCGGAGGCGCCGGCGACGACGACGGTCTCGCCCGGTTGCGGCTTGCCGATGTCGAGCAGGCCCGTATAGGCGGTCATGCCGGGCATGCCGAGCACGCCGATCGAGGTCGAAATCGGACCGAGCTTGGGATCGACCTTGATCAGGCCCTTGCCGTTCGAGATCGCATGCGTCTGCCAACCCGAGCGGATGCGCACGATGTCGCCGACCGCGAAGTCGGGATTGTTGGAGGCCGCGACCTCGCTGACCGCCTCGCCCTCCATCACCCCGCCGACCGGCACCGGAGCTGCGTAGGACGGCCCCTCGCTCATCCGCCCTCGCATATAGGGATCGAGCGACAGCCAGATCGTGCGCAGCAGGACTTCGCCTGCGCCGGGAGCCGGCACCGCGAATTCCTCCAGGCGAAAATCAGACGGCTTGGGTTCGCCGACGGGACGCGCGGCAAGAACGATGCGTTTGGCTTGGGACATGGCTTCCTCCACTTTTCTGTCATTGCGAGCGAAGCGAAGCAATCCAGCCGCGTCAACACAAAAGGACTGGATTGCTTCGCTTCGCTCGCAATGACGAGTTGGAGGCACGCGCGCGCCACAAACTCACTGTCATGCCCCGCGGAGGCGGGGCATCCAGTACTCCGAGACGATCGTTATTGAACCGAGAGGCCGCGGCGTACTGGATCGCCCGCCTTCGCGGGCGATGACTCCGAGAATGGGGCGAACGAACTAACCCCCGCCCGGATAATTCGGGCTCTCGCGCGTGATCGTCACGTCGTGGACGTGGCTTTCGCGCAGGCCCGCGCCGGTGATGCGGACGAACTGCGCCTTGTCGTGCAGCTCCTTCATGTCCTTTGCGCCGACATAGCCCATCGCGGCGCGCAGGCCGCCGGCGAGCTGGTGCATGACGTGGCCGACCGCACCCTTGTAGGGCACCTGCCCCTCGATGCCTTCGGGCACGAGCTTGAGCGTGTCCTTGATGTCCTGCTGGAAGTAGCGATCGGCAGATCCCCGCGCCATCGCGCCCACCGAGCCCATGCCGCGATAGGCCTTGTAGGAGCGGCCCTGCCACAAAAACACTTCGCCGGGCGTCTCGTCGGTGCCGGCGAGCAGCGAACCGACCATGGCGATGTCGGCACCGGCCGCGAGCGCCTTGGCGAGGTCGCCGGAGTATTTGATGCCGCCGTCGGCGATGACGGGGATGTCGGCCTTCTTCGCCGCTTCCACCGCATCCATGATCGCAGTGAGCTGGGGAACGCCGACGCCGGCGACGATGCGGGTGGTGCAGATCGAGCCCGGACCGATGCCGACCTTGATGCAATCCGCGCCTGCGTCGATCAGCGCCTGCGCGCCTTCCGTGGTGGCGACGTTGCCGGCGACGACCTGCACCGAGTTGGACAGACGCTTGATGCGGTTCACCGCGTGCAGCACGTGGCGGGAATGGCCGTGCGCGGTGTCGACGACGACGAGATCGACGCCGGCATCGATCAGCCGCTCGGTGCGCTCGAAGCCGTTATCGCCGACGGTGGTGGCGGCGGCGACGCGCAGGCGCCCCTGCGCATCCTTGCAGGCGAGCGGATGGGCGACCGCCTTCTCCATGTCCTTCACGGTGATGAGACCGACGCAGCGATACTGCTCGTCGACCACGAGCAGCTTCTCGATGCGATGCTGGTGCAGCATCCGCCGCGCCTCATCCTGGCTGACATTCTCGCGGACCGTGACGAGATTTTCGTGCGTCATCAGCTCGGAGATCTTCTGCTGGCGATTGGTCGCAAAGCGCACGTCACGGTTGGTGAGGATGCCGACCAGCTTGCCGGGCGTATTCTTGCCGGCACCGGTGACGACGGGGATGCCGGAAATGCCGTGATCGCTCATCAGCTTGAGCGCGTCGTCGAGCGTGGCCTCGGGGCTGATGGTGAGCGGGTTCACCACCATGCCGGACTCGTAGCGCTTGACCTGCCGCACCTGGGCAGCCTGCCCTTCGGGATCGAAATTGCGGTGGATGACGCCAAGGCCGCCGGCCTGCGCCATGGCAATCGCCATGCGCGCCTCGGTGACCGTATCCATGGCGGAGGCCATGATCGGAATGTTGAGCGGAATGGCGCGGGTGACGCGGGAACGGATGTCGACCTCGCCCGGCATGACGTCCGACAGGCCCGGCTTCAACAGCACGTCGTCGAACGTAAAGGCTTCGCGGATGCCTTGAAGTTGCACCGTGGCCATATGCCAACTCCTTCCTGCGGCCCTGCCGCAAATGCTTATGGATGAGCGCCGCCCTCGGCGTACCTTGCGGCATCGCCTTGAGAATCGGAGCCCATCGGTGGGGTTGACGCGGGTCGATAGCACGGCCGCGTGACGAATCAAAGCAATTCGGGCGGCTGGCCAGCCATGCACAGACTTTTTTTGGGCAGTTTCAGCGGGGATGGGCTCGGTACGCCCTCCCCTCCGCCGTCATTCCGGGGCGCGACGAAGTCACGAACCCGGAATCCATTTCGCGGCGGTCCCCGCAGCCCAATGGATTCCGGGTTCGCGCCAAGTGGCGCGCCCCGGAATGACGGGGAGGGTCACACCGTTGTTACGCGGGATTTAGGTGCCATGCGTCGATCCGCAATGGTCCGCGGCGGACGGCGGTGATAAGCCGCAACTCCACCCCTCCTTCCGATTTCATTGCCAATCCGTCATGGTCGACAAGCAACGCGTCATTCCGCTGATCGTGGCCACTGCGCTCTTTATGGAGAACATGGACTCGACGGTGATCGCCACCTCCCTGCCGGCGATCGCGGCTGACATCGGAACCAGCCCGCTGACGCTGAAGCTGGCGATCACATCTTACCTGCTGTCGCTTGCGGTGTTCATCCCGGCGAGCGGCTGGACCGCCGACCGCTTCGGCGCGCGCATGGTGTTCGCGATCGCCGTCGGCGTGTTCATGGTCGGCTCGGTCGGCTGCGCGCTCTCGACCTCGGTCACCGATTTCGTATTCGCGCGCATCCTGCAAGGCATGGGCGGGGCGATGATGACGCCGGTCGGACGCCTCGTGCTGCTGCGCTCGGTCGACAAGAGCGCGTTGGTCAACGCCATGGCCTGGGTGACGGTCCCTGCCCTGATCGGTCCGGTGATCGGCCCGCCGCTCGGCGGCTTCATCACCACCTACGCGTCCTGGCACTGGATCTTCCTGATCAACATCCCGATCGGCCTGCTCGGCATCTTCATGGCGCTGCGCTTCATCGATCCGATCAAGAGCGAGGAACGCGAGCCGTTCGATCTCTACGGCATGGTGCTCGCTGGGCTGGGGCTCGCCGGCATCGCCTTCGGCCTCTCGGTTGCCGGCCTCAACCTGCTGCCGTGGAGCACGGTTGCCGCGTTGATCGCGGGCGGCGCGATCTCGATGACGCTCTACGTCATCCACGCACGGCGCACCGGGTCGCCGGTGCTGGATTTCTCGCTTCTGAAGCTGTCGACGCTGCGCGCGGCCGTGTTCGGCGGCTTCCTATTCCGCCTCGGCATCGGCGCGCTGCCGTTCCTGCTGCCGCTCTTGATGCAGATCGGCTTCGGCCTGTCACCGTTCCATTCCGGTCTCGTCACCTTTGCCTCCTCGCTCGGGGCCATGGGCATGAAGACGCTGGCGGCGCGGATCATCCGCACCTTCGGCTTCCGCAATTTGATGACGGTGAACGCGATCGTCAGCGCGTTCTTCCTCGGCGTCTGCGCGCTGTTCACGGTGACGACGCCGCTGCTCATCATCATGGTCATCCTGGTGGTCGGCGGCTTCTTCCGCTCGCTGGAGTTCACCGCGATCAACACCGTCGCCTATGCCGACGTCGAGACCGCGCAGATGAGCCGCGCCACCACCCTCGTCAGCGTCAACCAGCAGCTCGCGGTCTCCGCCGGCGTCGCCGTCGGCGCGGCCTGCGTGGAAACGACGATGTGGTTCCACCATGTCAGCGAGCTCAATGCCACGGTGTTCGCACCGGCCTTCATCGTGGTCGCGCTGACCTCGGCCGCCTCGAGTTGGTTCTTCTGGCAAATGCCTGCAGATGCCGGCCACGAGATCTCCGGCCGCAAGGCGGTGGAGATCGCCAGCCGCAAGGGCGCCGGCAAGGGCGCGGAGAAAGCGGCGGTGAAGGCGGCGACCGAGGATACGCAGGACGTGCGGGATCAGAGGCTGGGGTAAATAAAGTCTCAGTCACCTCGTCGGGGCACTCCGAACAACCGTGACCGGGCCGGCACGGCGCTTTTGCAAGCCCCCGCCCACCTGCCGGCCAGCATCCCGGTGCGGCGATACGCGGCAAAGCCGCGACAATCATTCGAATCCATTCAGTCGGGCGAAATCGGCACTTCCGGTACGCGGTGCTCCGTGCTAATAGTTGAAATATTCAACTATTGAAATATGCATCAATGTCCGCCCGGCCCTCCGTTCCCGCGATCGTTCCGATCGACTACGTCACGTTTCGCCTCGACGTCATTTCCAGCGCGGCCAAGGCGGATGCCTCGCCGGTCTATGAGACGGCCTGCGGCGTCAGCCTGCGCGAGCTCCGCTGCCTGCGCATCGCCGCTTTCGAGCCCGGACTCTCCCAGAACCGGCTCGCTTCGCTGGCGTTCATCGAAAAGACCCTGATCTCAAAGACCATCACCAGCCTGGTCCGGCGCGGCCTCCTGAAGCGCGACACTGATGCTGCCGATGCCCGCCGCATCCGGCTGGCCGCGACGCCGGCAGGGCTCAAGATGGTCAGGACATGCGAGCAGATCGGTCGCACGCTCGAAGCCGAATTGATGGCCGGGATTACGCAGAAGCAGCGTGAGATATTCGATGCGTGTCTCGACAAGATGATGTCGAACGTTGCCGACATGCTGAAGAAGCGCCCGGCGCGCGTCGCTTCCGCGAGATGACCATGTCCAGCTTCTCCGAGGATCTCCTCAACCACGATGCCCGCGCCCTATCGCTGCTGATCCATCAACGCAAGATCTCCTGCCGCGAGGTGATGGCAGCAACACTCGCGCGCATCGGGCGCATCAATCCCGAGGTCACCGCGATCGTGTCGCTGCGCGATGCGGAGTCCCTGCTCGGCGAGGCGGATGCACGCGACAGAATGCTGGCCGAGGGCCGGTCCATGGGATGGATGCACGGCCTGCCGCAGGCCCCGAAAGACCTCGCAGACGCCTTCGGCTTCGTCACCACATCGGGCTCGCCACTATTCGCCTCGCATCGGCCGAGCGAGGACTCCCTGTTCGTGCGACGGCTGCGCGAGGCCGGCGCGATCTTGATCGGAAAGACCAATACGTCGGAGTTCGGCCTGGGCTCGCAGACCTACAACCGGGTGTTCGGCGCGACCGGCAATGCCTACTACCCTGCCCTCACCGCCGGCGGCAGCAGCGGCGGCGCGGCAGCAGCGCTGGCACTCCGCCTGCTGCCCGTCGCCGACGGCAGCGACATGATGGGGTCGCTGCGCAATCCCGCCGCCTACAACAATGTCTTCGGCTTCAGGCCGTCGATGGGGCGCGTCCCCCACGGCCCTTCCGGCGACCTGTTCTTCCAGCAGCTCGGCTATGACGGGCCCATGGCGCGCAACGTCGCCGATCTGGCATTGCTGCTGTCGACGATGGCCGGGCCCGACCCGCGCGCGCCGCTGTCGCTACGCGAGCCGGCTGCTGCCTGTACCGACCCGCTTGTCCCCGCGATCTCTGGCAAACGCATTGCCTGGCTTGGCGATCTCGGCGGCCATCTGGCCATGGAACCCGGCATCCTGGATCTCTGCGAACGGGCTCTGCGCGAACTTGAAGGACTCGGCGCGATCGTCGAGCCGATCGCACTTGGCTTCTCGCCGGACGCCTTGTGGTCGACCTGGCAGACGCTGCGTTCCTTCCTCGTCGCCGGCAAGCTCGGCCCGCTCTACGCGGATCCGCAGATGCGCGCTCAGTTGAAGCCTGAGGCCATCTTCGAGATCGAGTGCGGGCTGGCCCTGTCCGGCGCGGATGTGTTCGTCGCGTCGCAGCTCCGCAGCGATTGGTACCGCCACGTGCTGACGTTGCACGAGCGTTTCGACGTCCTGGCGCTGCCGAGCGCCCAGGTCTTTCCTTTCGCCCGAACGATGCCCTGGCCGCGCGAGATCGCCGGCCGCGCCATGGACACCTATCACCGCTGGATGGAAGTCGTGGTCCCCGCGACCCTTGCCGGCGTTCCCGCGATCGGCGTCCCCGTCGGCTTCGCCGCCGACGGGCGGCCGATGGGCATGCAGATGCTCGGGCGGCCGGCCGGCGATCTCGAGCTGCTTGGTATTGCGCATGCCTACGATCTTGCGACCCGCTGGCCCGACCGTCATCTGCCGCGCCTGCTCTCCGATGTTCAGGCCGCCGACCGCCAGCCGCTGATGGAGCTCTGACATGTCCCCTGTGTATGACGATGCATTCCTGGCGAGACTCGCGCAAGGACTGCGGACGGCGCTGCCGCGCTGGGGCCTGTCGGATGACACCGAACTCAGGCTGCTCACGATTTCCGAGAATGCGACGTTCCGGGCGCACGAGCCCACGACGGGTCGCGACCTCGTGTTCCGCGTGCATCGGCCCGGCTACCACACCCGCGCCGAAATCGAATCCGAGCTTGCCTGGCTCGCCGCACTCAGGCGTGACCATGTTGTGCCGACGCCTGCCGCCATAGCCCAGCGCGACGGCGATCTTATCGCCGACATCGACGATGACGGCATCCTTCGCCATGCTGTCGCCTTCGAGCTCGTGAGCGGCAAGGAACCGGCCGAGGGCGAGGACCTGACACGCTGGTTCCGCGAACTCGGCACCATCAATGCGCGCCTGCATCGTCATGCAAAACGCTGGCAGAGGCCGGACGGTTTTGTGCGCAAGGTGTGGGATTATGATGCCATGCTAGGCGAGGCGAAACTGTGGGGCGATTGGCGCGCTGCTCCCGGCCTCGACGAGGCCGGGCGCGCGGTGCTGGAACGCGCCGCGTTGCGCCTGCACGACCTGCTCGCCGCCTACGGCACCGACAAGGACCGCTTCGGCCTGATCCATGCAGACATGCGCGTCGCCAACCTGCTGGTCGACGACGGGATACTTTCGGTCATCGATTTCGACGATTGCGGCTTCGGCTGGTACCTCTACGATTTCGCTGCCGCCATCAGCTTCATCGAGCACGAGTCCTATGTTCCGACGTTGCAGGCCGCCTGGGTCGAGGGCTACCGGACCGTCGCGCCGCTCCCGGACGATGAATGCGCCATCCTGCCTGTCTTCGTCATGCTGCGCCGCATGTTGCTCACGGCCTGGATCGCCTCGCATGCGGAGACGCCAACGGCACAGCAGATGGGCGAGGCCTATACTCATGGGACAGTCGCGCTCGCACGCGCGTTTCTCGAGACATGCGATGCGGAGCCCGGCTCTACCTTCCGAGCGGAGGCCCGTTCATGAGAGACAAGGAACAGCCGATACTCTCGCTCAACGCCTTCTCCAACGACGACGCAGGGCTGACAGCCGACATTGCCGCGCTCGTGGCGCGACGCCGACGCGATTTTGGCGCTGGATCGGTCCTGTTCTACGACCACCCGCTCAAGATCGTGCGCGCGGAGGGCTCCTATCTCTACGCCTCCGACGGGCGCACCTATCTCGATTTCTACAACAACGTTCCGACCGTCGGGCATTGTCATCCGAAAGTCGTCGAGGCGGTGCGGCGCCAAATCGGCGAATTCAACACGCACTCGCGCTACCTGTTCGACATCGCGCAGGACTATGCCGAAAAACTGCTCGCTACATTCCCGGCGGGGCTGAGCAATCTCGTGCTCACCTGTACCGGTAGCGAGAGCAACGATTTGGCACTGCGGCTCGCCAGGAAAGCAAGCGGCGGCCATGGCTTTGTCGTGACCCGCGCCGCTTACCACGGCAACACCGCTGCGGTGACCGAAGTATCGCCCTCCTCCTACAAGCAAGGCGCGCCGCCGCCGCATGTGCGCATGGTGCCGGCACCGGATCCCGCCCTCTTCGGCGACGACGTCGCGCAAGGTTTTGCCGACGCCGTCGGCGCAGCGATCGCGGCGATGGAAGCGGATGGCATCCGGTTCGCGGGCCTGCTGGTCGATACCATCTTCTCGTCCGACGGCGTCTTCTCCGATCCGCCGGGTTTCCTCAAGCCCGCGGTTGATGTCGTTCGCGCTGCGGGCGGTCTGTTCATTGCCGATGAGGTGCAGCCCGGCTTCGGCCGCACCGGCGAAGGCCTCTGGGGTTTTGGGCGCCACGGCGTGGTGCCCGACATCGTCACCATGGGCAAGCCGATGGGTAACGGCTATCCGATCGCCGGCGTCGTGACACGACCTGACATCCTGACTGCGTTCTGCGCCGATTTCGGCTATTTCAACACCTTCGCCGCCAGCCCGCTCGCAACCGCTGCGGCGATGGCGGTACTGGAGGCGATCGAACAGGACGAGCTGATCGCCAACGCGGCCCGCGTGGGCAAACATCTGATGTCGCGTCTAAAGCATCTCCAGGCACACGCGCCGATCATCGCAGTGCGTGGCGCCGGTCTCTATCTTGGCGTCGAGTTCGGCGACGGAGAGCTCGCAAAAACGCTGATCAATGGTCTACGCGACCGCGGTATTCTCGTCGGCGCCGCCGGGCAATTTGGCAATGTGCTGAAGATCCGTCCGCCGCTCTGCGTCACTACCGAACATGCGGACAGGCTTGTCGACGCAATCGACGAATTGCTTGGCGTCAAGGGCGCTCGCGAGAGTATCCGGGATACACGCGATCAGCGACCGCGGTAGTTTCCACCTCTGTCATTCCGGGGCGACGCAAAGCATCGCGCCGCCGGAACGCGTGGAGAAATGGATTCCGGGCTCGCCTCGTCGAGACCTCCCGCAATGACGGAATTTGCAGCTACGCCTTCGCCTCGCCGCGAAACCCCGTCGCCAGCACGTAGCGCTCGGAGGAATCCTGCCGGCTCGCCGCCGGCTTCACGTGGCGCACCGTTGCAAAGTCGCGCTTGAGCTGGGCGAGCAGATCGGCGTCGGCACCGCTCTGGAACGTTTTTGCCAGGAACGTGCCGCCGGGCTTGAGCACGTCGCAGGCAAACGCCGCGGCGGTCTCGACCAGGCCGACGATGCGGAGCTGGTCGGTCTTGCGATGGCCTGTCGTGTTGGCGGCCATATCGGACATCACGACGTCGGCGCCGCCGCCGAGCATCGCGGTGAGCTTCCCGGGCGCGTCGTTGTCCATGAAATCGAGCTGCGCGAAATCGACGCCGGGAATCTCGGGCATTTCCAGAAGGTCGATCGCGACGACCTTGCCCTTGCCTTCGGTCGAGCCGACGCGCTTGGCGGCGATCTGGCTCCAGCCGCCGGGCGCCGCGCCGAGATCGACCACGGCCATGCCCGGCTTCAGGAAGCGAAACTTGTCGTCCATCTCCAGCAGCTTGAACGCGGCGCGCGAACGATAGCCCGCGGCCTTGGCCTTGGCGACATAGGGATCGTTGAGCTGCCGCTCCAGCCACAACTTCGACGACAATTTGCGCTTGCCGCCGGTCTTGACCTGGACGTGCAAGCGGCCGGTGGTGTCCTTGGCCATCTCACCAGCTCCTGAGCGCGCCGTCCTCGCGCATCATCTCGACCAGCATGCCTTCGCGCAGGCCCCGGTCGGCGACGCGCAGGCGCGGCAGCGGAAAGGCGCGGCGGATCGCATCGAGGATGGCGCAGCCCGCCAGCACGAGGTCGGCACGTTCGACGCTGATGCAGCTGTTGTTCGCCCGCTCCTCGTAACTCATGCCGAGCAGCTTGTTGACGGTCGCGGTGATGTCGGCATCGTGCATCCAGATGCTGTCGATGCGGCGGCGGTCGTAGCGCGCGAGGTTGAGATGGATGCCGGCGAGCGTCGTCACCGTGCCCGATGTGCCGAGCAGATGCATGTCCGTGAGATCGCGGCCGTGCTCCTCCGCGAACGGCGCGACGTGGCTCGCGACCTCCTGCTCCATCGCGGCATAGATCTCAGCCGTCACGTCGCGGCCGCCGAACTGCTCGGCGAGCGTGACCACACCATAGGGGATCGACATCCAGGCCTTGATGCGCGGCTCCGGGTTTTCCGGGTCGCGCTCGATCCGCACCAGCTCGGTCGAGCCGCCGCCGATGTCGAACAGGATGGCGCCGCGCCCCCTGGGGTCGACCAGCGGCGAGCAGCCGAGCACGGCGAGCGAGGCCTCGGTCTCGCGGTCGATCACCTCGAGCTCGATGCCGGTCTCGGCCGCGACGCGGCTGCGGAACCCTTCCGCGTTCGAGGCCGCGCGGCAGGCTTCGGTCGCGATCAGCCGCAGCCGCCGCGCTTTCCGTAAGTTGATCTTGTCGCGGCAAATGCTGAGCGCCGCGATGGCGCGCTCGATCGCGGCCTCGCTGATCGAGCCGGTAGCCGAAACCCCCTCGCCGAGGCGGATGATGCGCGAGAAGGAATCGACCACGCGAAAGCCGTCGTGGGTCGGACAGGCGATCAGCAGCCTGCAATTGTTGGTGCCGAGGTCCAGCGCTGCATAGACGCCGGTTCCCGGCGCTTGCGCGCCGACGGCCGGATCGGTGGCCAACGCCACCGCCGCCATCGACCCCTCCAGCTCACCGTGCGGCCCATGCTGGCTTACATGGCCTTCGCGGAGCCGCGTGTGGTCATTCATACAAACTGTCTTTCCGCGGCCGGTCGGGCCGGTCTGGAATTGCTTTTTCGCCTGAAACATTAGCAGCGCGGCAGGCCTGCGCAACAACGCATCACATGGGACCATGTCCAATCGTGCGTTGTCGTGAACGGGGGTGGTGGGTTATCTGAGGGAGTCCGGTGCTCCGCTGCCGCGAAAATGCGCAAATGCCGGCTTTTCAGGTCAATTCCATGCAAGAACACACCAAATCGTCCACGCTCGAGAACGCTATTGCACTGCAAAAATATGGCGTCGGGCAACCGGTCCGCCGCAAGGAGGACGACACCCTGGTGCGCGGCAAGGGCCGCTACACCGATGATTTCAACCTGCCCGGCCAGGCCTATGCCGTGGTCGTCCGCTCGACCCATGCCCATGGAATCATCCGCGGCATCGGCCTTGATGCCGCCAAGGCGATGCCGGGCGTGCTGGGGGGGTGGACCGGGAAGGATCTCGATGCCGCCGGTTACGGCCCCTTCACCTGCGGCCTGCCGCTGAAGAGCCGTGACGGCTCGCCCCTGCTCCAGACCAACCGCCAGCCGCTCGCGACCGACAAGGTCCGCTTCGTCGGCGATCCCGTCGCCTTCGTGGTGGCGGAGACGCTGGCGCAGGCGCGCGACGCGGCCGAAGCGGTCGAGCTCGACATCGAGCCGCTGCCGGCGGTGACCGATCCTGAGGAAGCCGCCAAGCCCGGCGCGCCGCAGCTTTACGACCACATCCCTGATAACGTCGCGCTCGACTACCACTATGGCGACATGGACAAGGTCAACGCGGCCTTTGCCAGCGCCACCCACGTCACCAGGATCGACATCGAGAACACCCGCGTCGCCGTGGTCTCGATGGAGCCGCGCGTGGGGCTTGCCTCCTACGACAAGAAGACCGAGCGCTACACGCTTCAGGTGCCGACACAGGGCGTTGCGGGCAACCGCGCCAACCTCGCCAAGAACCTGAATGTGCCGAACGAGAAGGTGCGCATCCTCACCGCCAATGTCGGTGGCTCCTTCGGCATGAAGAACATCAACTACCCCGAGTACATGTGCATCTTGTATGCGGCCAAGGCGCTAGGACGGCCGGTGAAGTGGCTGGACGAGCGCTCCACCAGCTTTCTCTCCGACAGCCATGGCCGCGCGCAGAAGATCCATGCCGAGCTGGCGCTCGATGCCGAGGGGCATTTCCTCGCAGCGAAGCTTTCGGGTTACGGCAATCTCGGCGCCTACATCACCGGCGTCGCGCCGGGTCCGCTCTCGCTCAACACCGGCAAGAATTTTTCCAGCGTCTACCGCACGCCGCTGATGGGCGTCGACATCAAGACGGTGCTGACCAACACCACGCTGATGGGCGCCTATCGCGGCGCCGGCCGGCCGGAAGCGAACTACTACATGGAGCGGCTGATCGACCGCGCCGCCGACGAGATGGGCATCGACCGCCTGACGCTGCGCAAGCGCAACTTCATCAAGCCGAACCAGATCCCGTTCGCGGCCTCCTCCGGCGTCACCTATGACAGCGGCGACTTCCAGGCCGTGTTCAACAAGGCGCTCGAAATCTCCGACCACGAGAATTTCGCCAAGCGCAAGAAGGAGAGCAGGAAGGCCGGCAAGCTGCGCGGCATTGCGGTCGGCTCCTACCTCGAGGTCACCGCGCCGCCGAGCCCCGAGCTCGGCAAGATCGTGTTCGACCCCGACGGCACCGTGCAGCTGATCACCGGCACGCTCGATTACGGCCAGGGCCACGCCACCCCGTTCGCGCAGGTGCTGTGCGAGCAGCTCGGCGTCCCCTTCGAGAGCGTAAAGCTCGTGCAGGGCGACAGCGACATCGTCCACACCGGCAACGGCACCGGCGGCTCGCGCTCGATCACCGCGAGCGGCCAGGCCATTGTGGGGGCCGCAAAGCTCGTCATCGAGAAAGGCAAGCGCGCCGCCGCGCACATGCTGGAAGCGTCCGAGGCCGACATCGAATTCGCCGACGGCAGCTTCACCATCGCCGGCACCGACCGCAGCATCGACATCATGGAGCTCGCCAGGAAGCTGCATGACGGCAAGGTGCCGGACGGCGTGCCTGACTCGCTCGATGTCGACCACACCAGCGATCCGGTCGCCTCCGCGTTCCCGAACGGCTGCCACGTCGCCGAGGTCGAGATCGATCCGGAGACCGGCGTGGTGCAGATCGTGCGCTACAGCGCGGTCAACGATTTCGGCACGGTGATCAACCCGATGCTGGTCGCAGGCCAGCTCCATGGCGGTGTGGTCCAGGGCATTGGCCAGGCGCTGATGGAGCACATCCGCTACGACGAGAGCGGCCAGCCGATCACGGGCTCGCTGATGGACTACGCGCTGCCGCGCGCGGAGGACGTCCCGAACATGACGATCGGCGATCATCCGGTGCCCGCCACCACCAACCCGCTCGGCAGCAAGGGCTGCGGCGAAGCCGGCTGCGCCGGCAGCCTGTCGACGGTGGTGAACGCGGTGCTCGACGCGCTCTCCGACTACGGCATCAAGCACATCGACATGCCGCTGACCCCGGAGCGCGTGTGGCGCGCGATCCAGGATGCGAAGGGGGAAGCGGCGTAAGGGGCACTGTCGTCGCCACAAACTCTACTGTCATCGCCCGGCTTGACCGGGCGATCCAGTACTCCGAGGCGGCAGCGATTGACCGAGAAGCCGCGGCGTACTGGATTCCCCGCCTTCGCGGGGAATGACACTGTCTTTGGAGTGACGGGCGTGGCCTTCTCCCAGGTGTCCGCTACGCCGCCGCCTGCTCGCGCGGCTGGTAGATCGCCGTGTGCTGGCAATGCGCAATCGGCGTCGTGCCGTCGGCAACGACCAGCGCGTCGAGCTCGACGAAGCGGTGGCCCTTCTTCTCGTAGTTCGCGGCGACTTTTGCGCGCGCGGTGATCTCGTCGCCGGCGCGCGCGGCGGATAGCAGCTGCATACGGCTGCCGACGTGGATCCACGGCCCCAAAATCGTGTTGTCGACGAGGACGCGGTTCATCACCCGCTGGATCAGGCCGGGATGGCCGAGGCCCTCGCGCGCGAAGATCGGGTCGGTCTCCCTGATGTCGGCGAGATAGTCGGTCGCATCCTGCCCGGCCCAGCGGCGCGGCGCCGTGCCGAGCCATTTGCCGGTCTCGAAGGTGGCGGGGCTGACCGGCCTGCGCTCCGGGACCGCGGAGACTTCGACATAATCACTGAGCGATACCACCGGTGCCTCCGCCGGCAGCAACGCCGTTCCCGTGGCGCAAAGCTCGGTGCGGCTGAACACCTCGATCGTGAGCAGGCCGTTGTGCTCGGTGGCATCGACATCGGCGGTCTCGCCGTCATAAACCGGCTTGATGAAGCGGGCCTCGACCAGCCCGCGCGACAGAAAATCGCGGCCCCAACGCGCGATCGGCACGTGCATCATGTAAGCGAAGACATCGACGCCGGGGACCAGCCCGCCGGAAAAGCCGAAGCGGCGGGCCACATTGTCGTCATGCATCTTGTTTTCGGACTGTTTTGCGGTGTTGTAGGCCTCGACGCGCCAGGTTTCGAGCCGGTTCGGCATGGCTTGGCTTTCCCCATATTCTTGTTGTTTCGAGGGCGATCGTAGGGCCCCGGGAACAGCGGTCAATCCCCTCGCCTTTGCGGCCCGAATGGGGTACCACGCGGCGGAATGACCGACACCCCCACCCGCATCTATGTCGACGCCGACGCCTGTCCGGTGAAGGACGAGATCTATCGCGTCGCCATCCGGCACGGTGTGCCCGTGAGCGTGGTTGCCGGCAATTTCATCCGCGTGCCGCAGGACCCGCTGATCGAGCGCATCGCCGCGGGCGCCGGCATGGACGCCGCCGACGACTGGATCGCCGAGCGCGCCAGGCCCGGCGACGTCGTCGTGACCTCGGACATTCCGCTGGCCAGCCGCTGCGTCAAGGTCGGCGCGGACGTGATCGCGCCGAACGGCAAGCCGTTCACCGAGGAGTCGATCGGGATGACGCTGGCGGTGCGCAACCTCATGACGGATCTGCGCTCGGCCGGCGAAGTCACCGGCGGCCCGCGCTCGTTCGCACCGCGCGACCGCTCCGCCTTCCTCTCGGCGCTCGACCAGACGCTGCGCCGGATCCAGCGCCGCCGCACTGATGCGGCCGTAACCAGTCAGAGCTGACATGGCGCCGCCGCTGATCCAACTGAAAGACATCAGGCTGACCTTTGGCGGCACGCCGCTCCTAAGCGGCGTCGAGCTCAACGTCGCGCCAGGCGAGCGCGTCTGCCTGATCGGCCGCAATGGCTCCGGCAAGTCGACGCTGCTCAAGATCGCGGCCGGCCTCGTCGAGCCCGACGGCGGCACGCGCTTCGTGCAGCCCGGCGCGACCGTCCGCTATTTGCCGCAGGAGCCTGACTTCGGCGAGCACAAGACCACGCTCGCCTATGTCGAGGCGGGGCTCGCGCCGGGTGACGACCATCACCAGGCGCGCTATCTGCTGGAGCAGCTTGGCCTCAGCGGCGACGAGAACCCGCACGATCTCTCCGGCGGCGAAGCGCGCCGCGCCGCACTCGCCTGTGTGCTGGCGCCCTCGCCCGACATATTGCTGCTGGACGAGCCGACCAACCATCTCGACCTCTCCACCATCGAGTGGCTGGAACAGGAGCTCGACAGCCGCCGTAGCGCGCTGGTCTTGATCAGCCACGACCGCCGCTTCCTCACCAATCTGTCGCGCTCCACGGCATGGCTCGACCGCGGCAAGATCAAGCAGATCGACCGCGGCTTCGCCTCGTTCGAGACATGGCGCGGCGAGGTGCTCGCGGAAGAAGAGCGCGACCAGCACAAGCTCGACCGCAAGATCGTCGACGAGGAGCACTGGCTGCGCCACGGCGTATCCGGCCGCCGCAAGCGCAACGTCAAGCGGCTCGCCAATCTGCATGCCTTGCGCGCCCAGAGGCGCAACTATCGCGGCACCGCGGGCAGCGCCAATCTCGCAGCTAGCGAGGCGGAACAGTCCGGCAGGCTGGTGATCGAGGCGAAGAACATCACGAAAGCCTATGGCGAGCGCAAGATCGTCGAGAACTTTTCGACCCGCATCCAGCGCGGCGACCGGCTCGGCATCATCGGGCCGAACGGCGCCGGCAAGACCACACTGGTCAATCTGCTCACCGGCGGCATGCAGCCTGATTCCGGCACAATACGGCTCGGGGCCAATCTGGAGACGGCCACGCTCGACCAGCACCGCGAAAGCCTCGATCCCAAATCGACGCTGGCGGAAGCGCTGACCGGCGGCCGCGGCGATCAGATCATGGTCGGCGGCAAGCCGAAGCACGTCGTCGGCTACATGAAAGACTTCCTGTTCGCGCAGGAACAGCGCGGCACGCCGGTGGAGGTGCTGTCCGGCGGCGAGCGCGGCCGGCTGATGCTGGCGCGCGCGCTGGCAAAGCCGTCGAACCTGCTGGTGCTGGACGAGCCGACCAACGATCTCGATCTCGAGACGCTCGACGTGCTCGAGGAGATGCTCGGCGACTACGAGGGCACCGTCATCCTGATCAGCCACGACCGCGACTTCCTCGACCGCGTCGTCACCTCCGTGATCGCGCCCGAAGGCAACGGCAAATGGATCGAATATGCCGGCGGCTACAGCGACATGCTGGCGCAGCGCGGTGCGGATCTCAAGCGCGAGACGGTAAAGGCGCAAGCCCCGGCGGAGAAGAAAGAGGAGCGCGCCGCCGCTCCGTCGTCGGCACCGAAACGGAAGCTGAGCTTCAACGAGAAGCACGCGCTGGAAACGTTGCCGAAGAAGATGGACACGCTTCACGCCGATATCGCAAAATTGCAGCGCGTGCTCGACGATCCCAATCTCTATGCGAAAGATCGCAAGAAATTCGACGACACGTCGGCCGCCATTGCCAAGGCACATGAAGAACTCTCCGCCGCCGAAGAGCGCTGGCTCGAACTCGAAATGCTCCGCGAAGAAATAGAACAGGCCTAGCGCGTATTCCGCAAAAGTGGGCACCGGTTTTGCGATCAGAATACGCGCCAACTCAAGGACTCCCATGACCAGTCCCCTCGCCGCAAAAATCGCCCGCGAATACGGCACGCCCTGCGCCGTCATCGACATGGACAGGGTCGAGCGCAACATCGCGCGGATCCAGAAGGCCTGCGACGATGCCGGCATCGCCAACCGGCCGCACATCAAGACGCACAAGAACCCGACCATCGCCAAGATGCAGGTCGCGGCCGGCGCCAAGGGCATCACCTGCCAGAAGCTGGGCGAGGCCGAGATCATGGCCAATGCCGGCATCGACGACATCCTGATCAGCTATAATCTGCTTGGCGAGGAGAAGATGGCGCGCCTCGGCGCGCTGCAGGCGAAGGCGAACATGACGGTGGCTGCCGACAATTCGACCGTCGTCGCGGGCCTGCCCAAGGCCGCTGCGGCGTCAGGCCGCCCGCTCTCGGTCGTGGTCGAATGCGACACGGGGCGAAAGCGCGCGGGTGTCGAGACGCCGGCCGAGGCGATCGCGCTGGCGCGCGAGATCGCCGCGTCCAAGGGACTCGAGTTCGCCGGCTTCATGCTGTATCCGACCGAGACCGGCTGGGGCGATGCGCAGAAATTCTACGACGAGGCGCTGGCCGGCGTGCGCGCGCATGGGCTCGATGCAAAGATCGTCTCGACCGGCGGCACGCCGAACCTCGTCAATATCGGCAAGCTCAAGGGCGGTACCGAGCATCGCTTCGGCACCTACATCTACAACGACCGCATGCAGGTCGCCGCAGGCTCGGCCACCTGGGACGATTGCGCGCTGCACATCTATTCGACGGTGGTGAGCCGCGCCGCGCCCGAGCGCGGCATCCTCGATGCCGGCTCGAAGACGCTGACCACGGACACCGGCGGGCTCGACGGCCACGGCCTGATCCTGGAGCACCCCGAGGCCAAAATCGCGAAGTTCGCAGAAGAGCACGGCTTCCTCGACCTGTCCCGCAGCAACACGCGCCCGAATGTCGGCGATGTCGTCCGCATCGTGCCGAACCACGTCTGCGTCGTCGTCAACATGATGGACGAGGTGGTGATGGTGCGCGGCGAGGAGATCATCGGCACGCTGCCGGTCGCGGCACGGGGGAAGCTGCGGTAGGCACGCTGCCGTAGGGTGGGCAAAGCGAAGCGTGCCCACCATCAGTTCGGCATGCGCGGAGGGACGGTGGGCACGGCGCTTCGCGCCTTTGCCCACCCTACGATGTCTGCGGTAGGCGGCGGAGCGCCCGCGCATCCTTCGAGGCCGCTTCTTCAGCGGCCCTCGAAGGGCGGCGGCGTTCTATGAACGCTTCAGCCACTCCAGCACGCCCCTGCCCGCGGCTGCTCCCGTCGCAAACGACGCCTGCAAGAGATAGCCGCCGGTCGGCGCCTCCCAGTCCAGCATCTCGCCGGCGGCGAACACACCTCGCAATTTGCGCAGCATGAAGTGCTCGTCGAGCTCGTCGAACGTGATTCCTCCCGCCGTCGAGATCGCCCGATCGATCGGGGCTGTGCCGGTGAGGTGAACCGGAATGGCGTTGATCAGCTGGGCAAGCTCTGCCGGCGAGAACGCGGCCAGCGGCCGGCCGGAGGCGATGGCGGCCTCCTGCATCAGGCCGATGCCGACCGGCGACAATTGCGCGGCCTTGCGCAGGAAGTTCGCCAGCGACTGCTTGCCGCGCGTGCCTGACAGCCGCCTGGTCAGCGCGGCGGCGTCGAGGTCGGGCCGCAATGCGATTCCCAGCCGCGCCTGCCCGAGATCCAGCACCGCCTCGCGCAGCTCCGCCGACAGTGCATAGATCGCGCCGCCTTCAATGCCGCTGCGGGTGATCATGGCTTCGCCGCGCACCGTGTGCGCGCCGATCGTCAGCGCCACGCCCTTGAGCGGCTGGCCCTCGAAACGGTCGCGGAAGACATCGGACCATGCGACCGTAAAGCCGGAATTGGCCGGCCGGAGTTTTGAGACGGCAATGCCTTTTGCAGCGAGAAGAGCGACCCAACTCCCATCCGAGCCCAGGCGTGGCCAGCTTGCGCCGCCGAGCGCGAGCACCGTTGCCTTGGCCGCGATGGCACGCGCACCATCGGGTGTCTGAAATTGTAGCCGCCCCTCACCGTCCCAGCCGGTCCAGCGATGCCGAAATGCGAATTGTGCGCCGGCGGCATCCAGCCGCCGCAACCAGGCGCGGAGCAATGGCGAGGCCTTGAACGTTTTTGGAAACACCCGCCCGCTGCTGCCGACGAACGTCAATTGGCCAAGTGCCGCACTCCAGTCGCGTAGCGCATCGGGCGAAAACGCCTCGACCGCGGCGCGCAAATGCGGCATCGCCTCACGATACCGCGTCAGGAAATCCGGCAGCGGCTCGCTGTGAGTGAGGTTGAGCCCGCCGCGACCGGCCATCAGGAATTTGCGCCCCGCAGACGGCATGGCGTCGTACACGGTGACACGGGCGCCGCCTTGCGCCAGCACCTCCGCCGCCATCAGCCCGGCGGGACCGGCACCGATGACGGCGACGTCGGTCAGAGCTTGATTCCCGCCCGCGCCGCGGCCTGCGCCACGTACTTCTGCGTCTGCTCGAACGCACCCGTCAGCGCCCTGGCCTTCGACATGTCGCTGATCTCGGCGAAATGCGCGGCGACCGCATCGGGCGTCCACTCGCTCTCCGGCAGGTTGATGCCCTCGCTCTCCAAAATCTTGATCACGGCGAAGGAGCCGGCACCGGCGCCCATGATGGTGCGGGTCGGCGCGTCCTCGCTCAGCATGTACTCGACCGCGGGGGTGATCGCGTTCGGCTTCATCAGCTGCAACGCCTGCGGCGGCAACAGCTCCTCGGTCATGCGGGTTGCCGCCGTCGGCGAGATGATGTTGACGCGAATGTCGTTCTTGCGACCTTCTTCGGCCAGCACGTTCATCAGGCCGACCATGCCGGATTTCGCCGCGCCGTAATTGGCCTGGCCGAAATTGCCGTAGAGACCCGAGGACGACGTCGTCAGCACGATGCGGCCGTAGTTGCGGTCGCGCATGCCGGCCCAGGCCGCCTTGCAGCAATAGAAGGTGCCGACGAGATGCACGTCGAGCACCTTCTGGAAATCGGCCGCTTCCATCTTGCCGAACGACTTGTCGCGCAGGATGCCGGCATTGGCGCACAAGAGATCGACGCTGCCCCACTCCTTGGTGGCGCGCTCGACCATCGCAGTGACCTGCTCGAAGTTGGAGACGTCGGCGCCGTCGGCCATCGCAGTGCCGCCGGCTTTGCGGATCTCCTCGACCACCGCTTCCGCCGGCGACAGCGAACCGCCGGTGCCGTCCCGCGCGCCGCCGAAATCATTGACGACGACTTTCGCGCCGCGGCTCGCCAGCCCCAGCGCATGCGCGCGTCCGAGACCATTGCCCGCGCCGGTGACGATGGCGACGCGTCCGTCGAACCTGATTGCCATGAGTACGTTTCCCAGATGCTAGTTTGTCATGGCCGGGCTTGACCCGGCCATCCATCAAATCGACAGGCTTTTGAGCAGCGATGGGTTGCCGGGTCAAGCCCGGCAACGACGCCTAGGGCCTACGCGAAATAGATCAACCCGAGCCAGTCGGCGACCAGCGCCGGCTTGTCCTCGCCCTCGATCTCCACCGTGACGTTGGTGCGAGACTGCAGCTCATTCGGCTTGCGGAGCTTGGCTTCCGCCAGCACGAAACGGCCGCGGACGCGCTTGCCCGATCGCACGGGCGAGATGAAGCGCAGCTTGTCGAAGCCGTAATTGACGCCCATCGTGGTGCCCGCAATCGCCGGCATCACCTCATAGGACATCACCGACAACATCGACATCGTGAGGAAGCCGTGCGCGATGGTGGTGCCGAACGCGGTTTCCTTGGCGCGTTCGGGATCGACATGGATGAACTGGTGATCCTCGGTCACGTCGGCATAGGTGTCGATGCGGGGCTGGTCGATCAGGTGCCAGGACGACACGCCGATCTCCTTACCGACCATGGCCTGATAGGCCTCCAACGTGATCGGCGGCGACTTCCAGATTTGGTTCACTTAGGTCTCACTCCGTGTTTTCGGCAGCTCCGGAAAATCCTCCTCACGGAATTCCCGGCCGCGCAGCGGATCGTTGCGATCGTCGTCGCGTTCGAGCCGTCGTAGCTGCACGCGGCGGATTTTGCCAGAGATCGTCTTCGGCAGCTCGGTGACGATTTCGAGGCGGCGGATGCGCTTGAACGGCGCCAGGCGCGTGTGCAGGTGCTTGAAGATCGACAGCGCGGTCTCCGGCGTGCGCTCGGCACCCGCGGTCAGCAGCACGAAGGCCTTGGGGATCGCGAGCCGGATGGGATCAGGGCTCGGCACCACCGCGGCCTCGGCGACGAGCTCATGCTCGAGCAACACGCTCTCCAGCTCGAACGGGCTGATGCGGTAATCGGATGATTTGAACACGTCGTCGGAGCGGCCGACGAAGGTGAGATAGCCGTCCCCGTCCTCGAATACGACGTCGCCGCTGCGATAGAGCACGCCTTCGGCGCCGGACAGCTTGCCGTCGTCGCCCTGATAGCCCTGCATCAGGCCGGCGGGGCGGTCGGCGCCCAGCACCAGCGTCACCTCGCCTTCCTTGGCCGGATGGCCGTCAGCATCGCTGATCTGGACGCGATAGCCCGGCAATGGCCGGCCCATCGAGCCGATCTTGATCTTCTGCCCCGGCGAGTTGCCGGCCAGCGCGGTGGTTTCGGTCTGGCCGTAGCCGTCGCGGATGGTGAGGCCCCAGGCGGCCTGCACCTGGTCGATCACCTCAGGATTGAGCGGCTCGCCGGCGCCGCAGACCTCGCGCAAGGCCACCTTGAACGAGGCGAGGTTCTCCTGGATGAACAGCCGCCACACCGTCGGCGGCGCGCAGAGCGTGGTAACGCCGCAACGGCCGATGGTGGCGAGCAGCGCCTTGGCGTCGAAGCGCGGCTGATTGACCACGAACACGGTCGCGCCCGCATTCCACGGCGCGAAGAAACAGCTCCAGGCATGCTTGGCCCAGCCGGGCGACGAGATGTTGAGATGGATGTCGCCGGGCTTCAGCCCGATCCAGTACATGGTGGAGAGATGGCCGACGGGATAGCTGCGCTGGCTGTGCCGGACGAGCTTTGGTTTTGCCGTGGTGCCCGAAGTGAAATAGAGCAGCATCGGATCGTCGGCGTTGGTCGGACCGTCGGGCGTGAAGCTTTCGGAAGCCTTTGCCGCCTCGTCATACGTGAGCCAACCATCGGAGGGCGCGCCGACCACGATGCGGACGACATTCTCGGCCCCGAGGCTCGCGAACTTTGCGACCTGATCCTGCGCCGCGATCACCGCCCTCGCCTTGCCGCGATCGAGCCGGTCACGCAGTTCGTCGGCGGTGAGCAGCGTGGTGGCGGGAATGACGACGACGCCGAGCTTCATCGCCGCCAGCATCGTCTCCCACAGCGGTACTACATTGCCGAGCAGCAGCAGGAGATGATCGCCGCGCCTCAAACCCTGCGCGCGGAGGAAGTTGGCGACCTGGTTGGAGCGCTTCGACAGCGCCGCGAAGGAGAGCTTTGTCTGCCTGTCCTGCGCGGCATCGACGATCCAGAGCGCGGGCCGGTCCTTGCTGTCCGCATTCGCCGCCAGCTCGGCGTCGAACCAGTCGAGCGCCCAGTTGAACGGAGCCGGATCGGGCCAGCGGAAGCCTTTGACCGCGGCCTCGTAATCCGTACGGTGTTGCAGAAGGAACGCGCGCGCGTCCTGGAATGTCGTCATGATCCGGGCCCGTCGAAATGAGCTTCGAGCGTAGCCCGGATGGAGCGAAGCGCAATCCGGGGGGCACCACAATGGAAGCAGCTGTCCCGGATTTCGCTTCGCTCCATCCGGGCTACGAAGCCCCGCTATTTTCCAGCGAGGCTGCGAACGTGCTTGATAATTCCGGAAAAATCCACCCCGCCCTGGCCGGCTGCGTCGAAAGACTGATAGATCTCCTGCGCATGCTTGCCGAGCGGCGTCGCCGCGCCCGCGGCCTTGGCGGCGTCCTGCGCCAGGGTCAGGTCCTTCACCATCAGCGCGGAGGCGAAGCCCGGCTTGTAGTCGTTGTTGGCGGGCGAGGTCGGCACCGGGCCGGGAACCGGGCAATAGGTGGTCAACGACCAGCACTGGCCCGAGGAGGTCGAGGCGACGTCGAACAGCGCCTGGTGCGAGAGCCCGAGCTTTTCGCCAAGCGCAAAGGCCTCGCTCACTGCGATCATGGAAATGCCGAGGATCATGTTGTTGCAGATCTTGGCGGCCTGCCCTGCGCCGGCGCCGCCGCAATGCACGATCTTCTTGCCCATGTTCTCCAGCACGGGCTTTGCCGCCGCGAACGCCTTCTCTTCGCCGCCGCACATGAAGGTGAGCGTCGCCCCCTTGGCGCCGCCGGTACCGCCGGAGACCGGCGCATCGACCGAGAGCACGCCGTGCTTGGCCGCCAGCGCATGCGCCTGCCGCGCGCTTTCGACATCGATGGTGGAGCTGTCGATGATCAGCGCACCCTTGGTCATGACAGGGACGACCTCGTTCCAGACGCCGAGCACGTGCTTGCCGGCCGGCAGCATGGTCACGACGACATCGGCGCCCTTCACCGCGCCCGCGGCGCTATCGGCGATGCTGGCACCGTCAACCTTGGCCTGATTGCGCGAGGCCTCGACGAGATCGAACGCAACCACCTTGTGGCCGGCCTTGACGAGGTTGGCGGCCATCGGGCCGCCCATGTTGCCGAGACCGATGAATGCGATCGTGGCCATTGTCGTTTCCTCCGCTTGAATGACGTTGTTAATTGAACTTCAGCTCATCAGTGCCGATCTCGGCGAGATACGGCGCAAGCATGTCAGGCGTCACATCCTCGATTCCAGGCGGCGACCAGGTCGGATTACGGTCCTTGTCGATCACGGCGGCGCGTACACCCTCGCGGAAATCGTCGCTGCGGAAGACCTCCAGCGCCGCGCGGTATTCTCGCACCAGACACTCTTCCAGGCTCGACGCGGTGCGCGCGAGGCGCAGCAGCTTTAGCGTGACGACCATGCCGCGCGGCGATTTCTCGTTGAGCGTCTTCAGCGTTGCCTGCGCGAACTCCGAGCCGGCGCGCTTGAGCGCCGCAAAAATGTCCTCCATGCGGTCGAAGCCGAACAGCGCGTCGATGATCGGCTCCTTCGCCGCCACCGGCCCCGCGGTCTCGCCGGTTGCAAAGCCGTCGATGAGCTTTCCGATTTCGGCGGCGGTCGCGCCCGGGCGCACCTTCGTCAGCGCCTCGCGCAGCTCCGGCAGCCTCGAAGCCGGCACCACCCAATCCGCAAACTTCGCGTGGATCGCGTCCGGCCCGTTCATGGTCTGGCCGGTCAGCCCGAAATAAGTGCCGATTTCGCCCGGCGAATGCGACAACAGATAGGTACCGCCGACATCGGGGAAGAAGCCGAGACCGACTTCCGGCATCGCCAGCTTCGTGCGATCCGTGACGACGCGGTGGCTGGCATGAGCCGACAAGCCGACGCCGCCGCCCATCACGATGCCGTCCATGAAGGCGACATAGGGCTTCGGAAACTTCTTGATACGGGCGTTGAGGATGTATTCCTCGCGCCACAGGATCTTGCCGAGGTCGCCCTTGACCTTCGAGCTTTCCCAGAGCGTGCGGATGTCGCCGCCGGCGCACAGGCCGCGCTCGCCGGCGCCTTCGAGCAGGATCACGCCGACGTTGGCATCGGCCTCGAAACGATCGAGCGCCTTCTCGATGTCGCGAAACATCTCCAGCGTGACGGCGTTGATCGCCTTGGGGCGGTTGAGCCTGATGATGCCGGCGGCGCCCTCGACGCGGGCGACCAGATCGCCCTCCTCCACTGCCGTCATCGCGCGCCCTCGATCAGTTTGCGCGCCACGATGAGCCGCATGATTTCATTGGTGCCTTCGAGGATCTGGTGCACGCGCAGGTCGCGCACGATCTTCTCGATGCCATATTCGCTCAGGTAGCCGTAGCCGCCGTGCAGCTGGAGCGCATGGTTGGCGACCTCGAAGCCGACATCGGTACCGAAGCGCTTGGCCATTGCGCACAGCATGGTGGCGTCGGGGTCCTTGCGATCCAGCGCCGCCGCGGCACGCCACAGGAAGGTGCGCGCGGCTTCCAGCTCGATCGCCATGTCGGCGAGACGGAACTGCAGCGCCTGGAATTCGTCGAGCCGCTTTCCAAACGCTTTGCGCTCCTTCATGTAGGCGCGCGCCTTGTCGAGCGCAGTTTGGGCACCACCAAGAGAACACGCCGTGATGTTGAGGCGGCCGCCGTCGAGGCCCGCCATCGCGATCTTGAAGCCGACGCCCTCCTCGCTCAGGCGGTTGGCGACCGGTACGCGGGCGTTCTCGAACATCACCGCGCGGGTCGGCTGCGCGTTCCAGCCCATCTTGCGCTCGTTGGCGCCGAACGAGACGCCCGGCGTCTTGCCGTCGATGACGAGGGTCGAGATGCCGCCGGGGCCATCGCCGCCGGTTCGCACCATCGCCACCAGCAGGTCGGTGCCGCCGGCGCCGGAGATGAACTGCTTCTGGCCGTTGAGGACGTAATGGTCGCCGTCACGCACCGCGCGGGTGCGCAAGGCTGCCGCGTCCGAGCCGGCGCCGGGCTCGGTCAGGCAGTAGCTTGCGATCAGCTCCATGGTGCAGAGCTTTGGCAGCCACTGATGGCGCTGGGTGTCGCTGCCGAAGGCATCGATCATCCAGCTCGCCATGTTGTGGATGGAGATGAAGGCCGAGGTGGTCGGGCAGCCCGTCGCCAGCGCTTCAAAAATCAGCGCCGCGTCGAACCGCGTCATGGCGGAACCGCCGACATCGTCGCGGATGTAGATGCCGCCCATGCCGAGCGTGGCGGCCTCGCGCATGACGTCGACGGGGAAATGCTTCTCCTCGTCCCAGCGCAGCGCATGCGGCGCGATCTTCTCCGCCGCAAACGCCATCGCCATGTCACGAACCGCGATCTGATCCTCGTTCAGAGCGAACTGCATGCTGCCGCCTACCCTTTCACTCCATCGTCATTGCGAGTGCAGCGAAGCAATCCAGCATCCCTCCGCAGAGACAGTCTGGATTGCTTCGTCGCAAGGGCTCCTCGCAATGACGGCTGAGGAGATTACTTCATCAGCGGGATCGAGAACTCCGCACCTTCCTTGACTCCGGACGGCCAGCGCGAGGTCACCGTCTTGGTCTTGGTGTAGAAGCGGACCGAATCCGGGCCGTGCTGGTTGAGATCGCCGAAACCCGACTTCTTCCAGCCGCCGAAGGTGTAATAGGCGATCGGCACCGGGATCGGCACGTTGATGCCGACCATGCCGACATTGACCTTGGCCGCGAAGTCGCGCGCGGCATCGCCGTCGCGGGTGAAGATGGCAACGCCGTTGCCGTAGTCATGCTCCGACGGCAGCGCCAGCGCTTCCTTGTAGTCGTGCGCGCGCACGACCGAGAGCACGGGTCCGAAGATCTCTTCCTTGTAGATCCGCATGTCCTTGGTGACGTTGTCGAACAGCGAACCGCCGAGATAGAAGCCCTTCTCGTAGCCCTGCATCTTGAAGCCGCGGCCGTCGACAGCGAGCGTCGCGCCTTCCTTGATGCCGATTTCGATGTAGCCCTTGACCTTCTCGACCGCCTCGCGCGTGACGAGCGGACCATAATCGGCGGACGGATCGATCGAGGTGCCGATCTTCAAGGACTCGACGCGCGGGATCAGCTTTTCCATGAGGCGGTCGGCGGTGGACTTGCCGACGGGCACCGCGACCGACACGGCCATGCAGCGCTCGCCGGCCGAGCCGTAGCCGGCGCCGATCAGCGCGTCGACGGCCTGGTCCATGTCGGCATCCGGCATGATGATGGCGTGGTTCTTGGCGCCGCCGAAACACTGGCAGCGCTTGCCGGTCTGCGCAGCGCGCTCATAGATGTACTGCGCGATCGGGGTCGAGCCGACGAAGCCGATGGCCTTGATGTCGGGATCGTCGAGAATGGCGTCGACCGCTTCCTTGTCGCCGTTGACGACGTTGAGGATGCCGGCCGGCAGGCCCGCCTCGATCATGAGTTCAGCGAGCAGCATCGGCACGCCGGGATCGCGCTCGGACGGCTTGAGGATGAAGGCGTTGCCGCAGGCGATCGCCGGGGCAAACTTCCACATCGGGATCATCGCCGGAAAGTTGAACGGCGTGATGCCGGCAACGACGCCGAGCGGCTGGCGCATGGAATAGATGTCGATGCCGGGACCGGCGCCTTCGGTGTACTCGCCCTTCATCAAATGCGGGATGCCGCAGGCGAATTCCGCGACCTCGAGGCCGCGCTGGATGTCGCCCTTGGCGTCCGGCACGGTCTTGCCATGCTCGCGCGCGAGCAGCTCGGCGAGCTTGTCGTAGTCGCGCTGCACCAGCTCGACGAATCTCATCATCACGCGGGCGCGGCGCTGCGGATTGGTCGCGGCCCATTCCGGCTGTGCTGCGCGCGCGTTCTCGACGGCGGCGCGGACCTCGGCCTTGGACGCCAGCGCCACCTTGGCCTGGACGTCACCGGTCATCGGCTCGAAGACGTCGGCGGTGCGGCCCGAGGTGCCCTTGACCTCCTTGCCACCGATGAAATGTCCGATTGAACGCATGGAATGATCTCCTTCAGGCCGAGCTTGAACGCTTTGACAAATCCTATTGACCTGCATTTTATAGGATTCAAGTCTGAGATAATGCACCATAGATGTGCGAAAATGCTGGATCAAGGCGCTATCGACTGGGACGACTTTCGCTTCGTGCTGGCCATCGTGCGGGGCGGCTCGGTGTCGGCTGCGGCAAAACAGCTCGGGGTCGACCATGCCACGGTGATCCGCCGCGTCGACCGGCTGGAAAAACACCTCTCTGCCAAGCTGTTTGACCGGCGCAAGACCGGCTATCTGCTCACCGAGGCCGGCCAGCGCGTCGCCGACAGCGCCGAAGCAATGGAATCCACCATCGTCGCCAACCAGGAGCAGGTCGGCGGCTCCGTGGCGCGGCTGACCGGGACGGTGCGGATCGGCGCGCCTGACGGATTCGGCACCGCCTTCCTGGCGCCACGGCTGGCGCCGTTCGCCGACCGCTATCCCGATCTCGATCTGCAACTTGTGGCTACCGCGCGGCTGTTCAGCCTCTCCAAGCGCGAGGCCGATATCGCCATCAGCCTGACCATGCCGAAGGAAGGCCGCATCGTCGGCCGCAAGCTGCTCGACTACCGCCTTGGGCTCTATGCCGCACCTGGCTATCTCGATCGCTTCCCTGAGATCACCTCGCGGCAGGACCTGACGCAGCACCGCTTCGTCGGCTACATCGAGGAGCTCTTGTTCACGCCGGAGCTCGACTATCTGCCGCAGGTCTCGCCGCGGATCTCCGCGCGCTTTCGCAGCGCCAATCTGATCGCCCAGCTCAACGCCACCCTCTCCGGCTTCGGCATCGCCGTGCTGCCGCATTTCATGGCGAGCGACTATCCGCAGCTCGTGCCCGTGCTGCCGGACGACATCTCGATCACGCGGACGTTCTGGATGCTGATGCACGCCGACAGCAAGGACCTTGCGCGGATCAGGGCCGTGGCGGATTACATCGGCGAGATCGTGGAGCGCGAGCGGGCGTTGTTTGCGGGACGGTAGCGTGGGTCTCGTAGGGTGGGCAAAGCGACGGGACGCGCGAATGCGCGGCTCGTCGCGTGCCCACCATACCAACCGCGACCGTTGAGAAATGGTGGGCATGGCGCTGACGCGCCTTTGCCCACCCTACAGCAGCCCGACCTAATTCTGCTTCGCCTTCCTCGCGGCCGCCACCTTCGGCTCACGCTTCGCGCCATCGAGCACGCTGTCCCGGCCCGCCTTCAGCACCTCGTCGGACAGCTCGCTCGAGCCGGCGATGCGCGCCAGCAGCATGGTGCCGGCCATCGTGGCGAGGGTCGCGATCGCCTGCCTACGGGCGGTCTTGCGCGGCAGGTTGGGGATGGTGTCGGTCAGGGTCTCGATCATCTCGTCGAGCTTGCCGGCGAAGGCCTTGCGCGCCTTCGGGCTTTCGCGGGCGATCTCGGCGCCCAGGGCGGGAATCGAGCAGCCATGGCCCGGATTGTCGCGGTGCAGCGTCGAGAGATAGGCCTCCGCGATCAGCGCCAGCCGCTTCTCGGGCGAAGCCTCACCGGTGATCCTGCGCCAGTGCTCCATCGAGCGGTCCATGGCATAGCCAAAGGCCTCGATCACCAGCGCCTCGCGGGAATCGAAATGCGCGTAGAAGCCGCCATGGGTCAGGCCCGCCTCCTTCATGAGGTCGGCGACGCCGATGCCATGAGCGCCCTTTTCCCGCAGTCGCACGGAGGCCTTCTTGACGATCCGGTCGTGGGTTTCCTGCTTGTGTTCCCGGGAATAGCGCATGCGGATCTCATTGAATGTCGAAGATCATCTCATAGCACGAGAGTAGCCCGAACGGTGCATTAATTCGTGTTTAGCTGTTGCCGACCATGGAAAAGGTTGCAGTTGCATGGACCGCGAGCGCGCCTTTGCCGTCGCGGACGAAGCCTTCAGTGTAGCTGGTCTGGCGCCCCAGCTTGATGATCTTGCCTTCGGCCGAGATCAGTCCCGAGCGAACCGACAGCGGGCGCAAGTAGGTCAGCTTCAGATCGAGGGTCACCGAGCTCTGCCCGGCCTCGAGCCGGGTCGAGATCGCACATCCCATGGCCGTATCGAGCAGCGCCGCTGCGGTCGCGCCGTGGAGAAGGCCGATGGTGTTCTCGAGATCCTCGCGCGGCTCCAGTTCCATGACGATCCGGCCCGGCTCGACCACGCCCACGGTGAAGCCGATCAGCTTTGCGAAGGGCGGCGGCGGCAGACGACCGTCGCGAATGCCAAGCATGGCGTCCATGCCTGACAGCCCCATGGCCGCTCTCGCCACCGGCGCAGGCACTTGCCAGTCCACCACGCGCTCACGCCGCTGCGCCGGCGAAAACAGGTCGAGTTGATCGTTACAGGCCATGGCCGCCTCTTTGCATGATATTCATCATACTATGCCACGGATTTCGCGTTGACAACTCCGCCCTCCCTGCCCCGCTTGACAAACCGGTCGTTTCGGCCCGGAAGTTATCCCGACCAGCGTACCTTGCCCGTCCACGAAAGCCTTTCGAGATCCCACGATGGAAATGCTCAACCACCATTGCGGCGTGACGCGCGATGCGCGCGGCGTCGTTCATGTCGCCATCTGCAACGCCGGCCCGCTCAACATTCTCGGCTCGCCCGTGACCGACGCCGTGCGCGAAGGCCTCCAGCAGCTCGCATCCGACCGCAGCATCCGCGTCGCGGTGCTGCGCGGCCAGAGCGAGAAGAGCCTGATCGGCGGGGCGGACATCAAGGAGATGGCCGGGCTCGACCAGACATCCGCCGAGGCCTTCATCAGCCGCCTGCGCGATCTCTGCGAGGCCGTCCGCGCCTTCCCTGCCCCGGTCATCGCACGCATGCCGGGGTGGTGCCTCGGCGGCGGGCTCGAAGTGGCGGCAGCCTGCGACTTCCGCATCGCCGCGCATGATGCCCATTTCGGCATGCCCGAGGTGCGCGTCGGCATCCCCTCGGTGATTCACGCCGCGCTGTTGCCGCGCCTGATCGGCTGGGCCCGCGCGCGCTGGCTGGTGATGACGGCGGAGAACATCGATGCCCCGACGGCGCTGGCGTGGGGCCTGGTCGACAAGGTCGCCGCGCCCGGCGAGTTGGATGCCGAGGTCGAGCACGTCGTGACGGCACTGCTCGCATGCGGCCCCGAAGCGCTGCGCTCGCAGAAGGCGCTGCTCCGGCAATGGGAGGAATTGCCGCTGACGGAGTCGGTGAACCTTAGCGTCAAGGTGTTCGGCGAGTCGTTCCTGACGGACGAGCCGACGCGGCTGATGGGTGCGTTTGTGAATCGGAAGCGGTAGGATGCAGGTTTCCGTGCCCCGGACGCAGCGCAGCGCCCCCTTGGCGGTGCGCTGCTGAGCCGGGGCCCATGCAGCGATGAGGCCGGCGCGATCCGGGTCCCGGCTCTGCGTCGCAACGTTGCACGTCGCGCCGCGTCCGGGACACGGACGAGGGAGTGAGCAAATCTCATCCGAACCACGACATTTTCTCATCCCTCGCGCGGTTGCATTTTTTGCGCTGCATCATATGATGATCATAATCTTACCCCCGTCATCGCAGGGAGTTATACCATGGCCGAAGCCGCCGATCCCGTCGTCATCGTCTCCGCCGCACGCACCCCGCTCGGCCGCTTCATGGGAGAGCTGTCGCCACTCCCCGCGCACAAGCTTGGATCGCACGTGATCGGCGCGGCGCTCGAGCGCGCCAAGCTCGCCCCCGAGAAGGTCGACGAGGTCTTCATGGGCTGCGTGCTGCCGGCCGGACAAGGCCAGGCGCCGGCGCGGCAAGCGGCACGTAGCGCCGGGTTACCCGATGCCACCGGCGCGACCACGGTGAACAAGGTCTGCGGTTCCGGCCTGAAGGCGACCATGCTGGCGCACGACATCATCCGCGCCGGCTCGGCCGAGATCGTCGTGTCCGGCGGCATGGAGAGCATGAGCAACGCGCCGTATCTGCTCGCCAAGGCGCGCGGCGGCTATCGCGCCGGACACGACCGCATCATCGACCACATGATGATGGACGGCCTGGAAGACGCCTATGAGACCGGCCGCTCGATGGGCGATTTCGGTGAGGCGACCGCGGAGGCCTATCAGTTCACCCGCAAGGACCAGGACGCTTACGCAATGGAGACGCTGAGCCGCGCCCGCAAGGCGGTCGAGGGCGGCGCGTTCAAGGCCGAGATCGCGCCGATCACGCTGACCGAGAAGGCAGGTCCCCGCACCATCGCCAACGACGAGCATCCGCTGAAGGTCGATCCCGCGAAGATCCCCGGGCTGAAGCCGGCATTCCGCGCCAACGGCACGATCACGCCGGCGGCCTCCTCCGCCAATGCCGACGGCGCCGCTGCGCTGGTGCTGACGAAGCGGTCGCTGGCCGACCGCAACGGTCTGCCTGTTCTTGCCGAGATCAAGGGCCACGCCACCCACAGCCAGGAGCCGCAATGGTTCACGACGGCGCCGATCCCGGCGATCCGCAAGCTGCTGGACAAGGTCGGCTGGAGCGCGGGCGATGTCGACCTGTTCGAGATCAACGAGGCCTTCGCCGTGGTGGCGATGGCGGCGCAGCGCGACCTCGGCATTCCCCGCGACAAGCTCAACATCAACGGCGGCGCCTGCGCGCTCGGCCATCCCATCGGCGCGACCGGTGCGCGGCTGATCGTGACGCTGCTTCATGCATTGGAGGCCAACAACCTCAAGCGCGGCATCGCGGCGCTCTGCATCGGCGGCGGCGAAGCGACCGCAATCGCGGTGGAGCGCCTCGCGCATTAGCGCCAATGTCCGAAATTGAGGGAAGTCTGGCATTTCAGACTTCCCTCAATTGTGCCAGATAGCAAGGATGACGCGGGTCCCGTGGGCTCGCCAACAACACTGAGGCCCAATGATCTCGAACTGGCTCGCGGCAGCACTGTCCCGCCGCAACATCCACTACGGCTGGGTGATGGTCGGCGTGACCTTCCTCGCCGCGCTGATCAGCGCCGGCACGGTCGGCGCGCCCGGCGTGTTCATCGTTCCCCTGCAGAAGGAGTTCGGCTGGAGCACGGCGGAGATTTCCTCCGCGCTGTCGATCCGCTTCATCCTGTTCGGGCTGATGGCGCCGTTCGCGGCCGCCCTGCTCAACCGTTATGGCCTGCGCAACGTCACGCTGGCCGCCCAGCTGATCGTGGTCTCGGCGCTCGTGCTCTCGCTCGGCATGACCGAGGTCTGGCAGCTCATCGCCCTGTGGGGCGTGGTGATCGGCATCGGCACCGGCATGACCGCGCTGGTGCTGGGCGCGACCATTGCCACGCGCTGGTTCGCGGCACGGCGCGGCCTCGTGATCGGCATCATGACGGCGAGCGTCGCCACCGGCCAGCTCGTGTTCCTGCCACTGCTGGCAAGCCTCACCGAACGCTACGGCTGGCGGCTCGCGCTCGGCTTCGTCTGCGTCATGCTCGGCGTTTCCGCACTGGCCGTGCTGCTCGCGATGCGCGACCGCCCCAGCGACGTCGGCCTGCGGCCGTTCGGCGATGAGGGCTCCACACCCCTGCCAGCACCGCCGGTGAGTCACGGCTCGATCACGGCGGTGGCGCTCGGCACGCTGCGCGACGCCTCGAAATCGACCGCGTTCTGGATCCTGTTCGCGACCTTCTTCGTCTGCGGCGCCTCCACCAACGGTCTCGTGCAAGTGCACCTGATCCCGATGTGCCTCGATTTCGGCATCCCGCAGGTGCAGGCCGCAAGCCTGCTCGCCGCGATGGGCATCTTCGACTTCTTCGGCACGATCATGTCGGGCTGGCTGTCGGACCGCTACGACAATCGCTGGCTCCTGTTCTGGTACTACGGCCTGCGCGGGCTCTCGCTGATCTTCCTGCCGTTCAGCGATTTCTCGTTCTACGGCCTCTCGGTCTTCGCAATGTTCTATGGTCTCGACTGGATCGCCACGGTGCCGCCGACAGTGCGGCTCACCGCGCAAAAGTTCGGACCCGAGCGCGCCAATCTGGTGTTCGGCTGGATCTTCGCCGGCCATCAGCTCGGCGCCGGCACGGCGGCGTTCGGCGCCGGGTTCTCGCGGACGGTCTACCAAAGCTACCTGCCCGCCTTCTTCATCGCCGGCGCGCTCTGCGTGTTCGCGGCCCT
Organism: Bradyrhizobium sp. SZCCT0231; assembly: GCF_018130245.1. Taxonomy (GTDB): domain Bacteria; phylum Pseudomonadota; class Alphaproteobacteria; order Rhizobiales; family Xanthobacteraceae; genus Bradyrhizobium; species Bradyrhizobium japonicum_F. The sequence continues at coordinate 1,288,575 of NZ_JAFCKP010000001.1, read as the reverse complement.
GATCGTGCTGGCGCTGTCACGGCAGCCAAAACTACAGCCGGCGGCGGCCTCGGCCTAGTACCTGATCGTGGTGGTGACGCCGAACACTGCGGCGTCACCGATCCGCGAAACTCCGGTCGGATCGTTCGGATTCGGGATGCCGCCCGAGGGGCGGAACACGTATTGGACGTACGGCGCGACCAGCCAGCCCGGCTTGATGTGCGCCTCGTAGATCATCTCGAGCAGGGTTTCGTTGCTGCGGACCGGCCCCTGCACACCGGTGTAGACATTCGTGTCGAGATCGAGATTGCGCGCGGTGTTCGATATCCGCATATAGGCCATCGCCACCCCGAAGCGGTCGAGCGGACGGCCCGGCGTGAAGCCGACGAAGCCGATGCCGCCGTCGAGATAAAGGTCGATCAGGTTGCGGTCCGGCGGACTGTAGGCGATGCGGCCGAAGGCGGTGACGCCCGGGAGCGAGGCCGACGTGCTGTTCCCCCTGACCTCCGGCGGGCGATAGAGGACCTGCTCGATCACGGCAAAGATGCCGTAATTGCCGCGAAGCTTGGCCGCAATCCCGCTCCCGGAGGGATCGGCAATCGATTGCCCCTCCGCCGTGAAGCGCTGGCTGTCGAACGAGCCATAGTGCTTCCACGCGCCCGGCGTGAAATTGCCGGCGAGCGGACGGCCGCCGACATCGATGTCGTAGTTGAAGCGCACCTGTCCGATCACCCAGCGCGGATCGTTGACGCGAAAGGCCAGGCCATGGTGATCGCGCAATTGCGGATCGATATCGCCCGGCCCCGACGGATCGCCGTTGAACACCGCGCCATAGGCGGTGATGTTGTCTGATAGCGCAGCCCTGATGCGAATGCCGGGCACCGCGATCGGCGGCGCCGGGCCGCCGGCCGGGAGGTTGCTCGCCTTGATCGCCGGCCAGCCGAACGTGCCGTTGACGAAGAGGTCGTCGGTCTGGCCGTCGAAGAACTCGACGTCGGCGGCCTGCTGGCCGGCCCTGATGTTCAGCCGATCATTGAAGAAGCTCTGCTCGAAATAGGCATTGTAGAGCCGCTGGTCGGGCAGCGCCTCGATCTCGCTGATAGTGGCGAGGTTCATCACATAGTTGCGGGAGAGCCCGCGGCCGTAGATCACGAGGGCATTGGCGTAGAAGCGGCCGCCGGTCCAGCCGACCAGCTTGTCGAGATCGGCATCGACCGAGAGGTCGAGCCGGCCGAAATGGATGGTGCCGCGCTTCACGCCGCCGGAGGCGTTGGCGATATTGTCCGCGATATAGATCGCACCGAAATTCAGGCCCTTGTCGGCGAGGCCGTCATGCCACTCGTTGAACCATTTTGGAAACAGCCATGCGGCCGCGCTCTCATCCTTGGCGCCGGCAAACCCGCTGGTGCTCCCGGCCGTGCACGCCAGCGCGATCGCGGCCGCGCGTCGCAACGGAGATCTCTGGGCACGCCAACTCACGATCGCTACGCTACTTGAAGATGCCTGCCCGCCGCATGAAGAGATAGGCCGCAGCAACCGAGGAGGCCATCAGCACCGCCGCCCAGAGGAATCCGGTCTCGACTTCGGTGAGCGGCAGGCCCTTGGTGTTCATGCCGAAGATGCCGGTGACCAGCGTCGGCGGCAGCAGCAGCGAGGTCACGATCGAGAGCGTATGGAGGTGGCGGTTGCTCTCCTCCTCGTTCTTGAAACGCAGCTCCTCCTCGAGCAGCCGGCTGCGTTCACGCAGCTCGACGATGTCGTGATCGAGGCCATCGAGCCGCTGCGCCAGCTTGCCGGCGTGGATGCGCAAGGCCGGCGAGAGGTGATCGGTGTTCTTCTGGTCGAGGCGGTGGAACAGCACGCGCAGGCCGGTGAGCTGACGATGCAACCTGACGCAGGTGCGGCGCAGCCGGCCGAGATTGCGGCGCATCTCCGGCCTGGTATCGTCGGCGAGGATGCGCTCCTCGATGCCGTCGATCTCCTGCCCGAGCGTGTCGGCCATCCTGTCCAGCGTGTCGGCGACCTCATCGACGATCTTTTCCAGGAGATGGGCGACATTGTCGACGCGGTAGCCGCCTTCGAGCACGCGGCGCGTCGCCTCCGCCGAGCATAGGGCGTGATGGCGGCCGCTGACCAGGAGATGCTCGGTCATGGCGAAGCGCAGGAACGCGGCTTCTTCCGTCGGGCTATCGATCTCGCGCACGAGGTCGGAGAACACGCCGTAGACGCAGTGATCGATGACGTGGAGCTGCTGGAACGTGTCGTTCGACAGCAAAAGCTCACGCGCGAGCGGCGGCAGCGTTGATGCCGCAATCCACGGCCGCACCCGCGCATCCGTCAGGTTGAAATGCAGCCAGAGCCGGCCGTCATGGCTGAACTCGATCGGCTGGTCGATCGGCAGCGCCTCGGCGCTGCCGTCGCCGTGCAGGCGGAACGCCCAGACGAGACCGGGAATGGCAGGTTCGGCATTCGTTATCGCGCTGACTAGCTTTGCCGGCTCAGCCATGGCCAACCCCAACCGTCACCCGATGCCCGTATCCGGAAGATGGCTGACGGCATCTTCCGGACCTACGCAGGTACTCAATTACGCCAGTGTTACAGTTTGATGATGGACCCTACTCCGCCGCCAGCCCGGTCGCGGCGGCCTCGGCCTCCCTGATGTAGTCATGGACGACGCGACCGAACGGCAGCGTCAGGTCGGCGATGTAATGATGCGCGCCGAGGCAGCGCCGGACCGGGAAGTCGGCGACCGGCGCATTGACATGCGGCACCAGATGCAAGCGGCCGGGCCCCATCCACGAGCCCTTCGGCACGATGTCGACGAGGTTGATCGCGACGAGCTGGCAGACTTCGAGGCGGCCATCGACGCCGGGGATCATCTTCAGATTGACCTGCGTCTTCGACAGCGTGGCGCGGGTGAGATCGCCGTTGCCGGCCATGCTCTCGTGCTTGTACCCCATCGTGCCCATGGCGACGAGCTGGCCGGCATATTCCAGCGTGCCCGTCAGCGTGTCCTTGACGATCTCGAGCTTGGGATGGGCGTACTTCTTCGGAAAGCCCCAGATCTCGCGGCCAGCCGCGATCGGCGGGTCGTCGTCCAGATACATCTGCGAGACGAAGTTGACCTCCTCACCGCTCAGGCGCGCCGGGATGACGAGGCCGGACTCGGTGTAGCTGCCGAAGCCGGAGGAATCCGGCATCTTGATCCATTCGTAATGCACGATCGGCTGGTCGATCGGCACCAGCGGCTCGGGCAGGCCGGCGCGGATCAGCTCCGGATCGGTCTCGTAGGTGATGACGAGGAATTCGCGGTTGACGAAGCGATAGGGCCCGGCGGGATAGCTCGGTCCGGCGGCCGGCATCGACGGAAGTCTCAGCACGTCTTCCCTGCGCATCGGTTGTCTCCTGCTGTGTGATGTCTCTGATGGCCCCGGCAGCGTCATGCGGTGATGCAAATTGCTAGCCGGCCTCATTGACTGCGATGTGAAGGATTTCCGTCAGGCGCGCGACCGCGGCCATTCCCGCCGCAGCCACCGTGCATGCAGCCGATGCATCGGCACCAACTCTGTCATCACGCCGTCACCGCGGGACGCAATCGTTTGGGAATACGCGAGGGAGACGCAGCATGGACGCCCGCACGTCGCAACCGATGCATTCGACACATCAGCCGCCCGCGCGTGGCTGGCGGCCCGAGCGCTGCGACCGGGTCGCGCTGGTGCTGCAGGGCGGTGGCGCGCTCGGTGCCTACCAGGCCGGCGTCTACCAGGCGCTGCACGAGGCCGGCATCGAGCCGGACTGGGTCTGCGGCGTCTCGATCGGCGCGATCAACTCCGCCATCATCGCCGGCAACAAGCCGGAGAAGCGGCTGGAGGCGCTGCGCATCTTCTGGGAGCGCATCACCAACCGCAAGATCTGGCACTACACGCCCGATGGCGACATCTTCCGCCAGTGGCGCAATCTCACCAGCGCGTGGATGACGTCGGCGCTGGGGCAGCCCGGCTTCTTCACCCCGCACCAGGTCAATCCCTGGCTCAGCCCGGTCGGCGCGCGGACCGCGACCAGCTATTACGACACGATGCCGCTCAAGGAGAGCCTGATCGAGCTCGTCGACTTCGATCTCATCAACGAGAAGAAGGTCCGCTTCGCGGTCGGCGCGGTCAACGTGCTCTCGGGCAACTTCATCTATTTCGACAATTCCCATGACGAGATCGAACCGGAGCACGTCATGGCTTCCGGCGCCCTGCCCCCGGCGCTGCCGATGGTGCGGATCGGCACCGATCATTTCTGGGACGGCGGCATCGTCTCCAACACGCCGCTCCAGCATCTGCTCGATCAGGAGGATGCGCTCAATTCGCTGGTGTTCCAGGTCGACCTGTTCAGCGCACGCGGCGTGCTGCCGCGCTCGATCCAGGACGTCATGGCCCGCCACAAGGACATCATGTATTCCTCGCGCACGCGCCACAACACCGACGTCTATCGCCGCAGCCACAATCTCAAGGTCCTGCTCTACAAGGCGCTGGCGAAGCTGCCGGACGAGCAGCTCTCCGAGGAGGAGCGCAAGCTGAAAGCGAGCCTGCGCAACATGCCGGAGATCGCGATCCTGCATCTGATCTACCAGCAGAAGGCCTATGAGGGCGACGCCAAGGACCACGAGTTCTCGGGCACCTCGATGCGCGAGCACTGGACCAGCGGTTATGAGGACACCAAGCGCACCCTGAAGCGCCGCGACTGGATCAAGATGCCGGACGAAGGCATGGGCCTCGTGGTGCACGACGTGCACCGGGAGACGGAGTGGGCGTAAGGGAGGCCGTGCGGCTGGGTGCTCAAACAAAAAACGCCAAAACAACCCCATGCACAGTAGCCGGGGCTTGGCGGATCAATGACTTAGTCCAGTGCGTTCGCACCGCCGTTTGACTCGTCGGGCAAAACAGGGCCATAATGCGACTATTCCGAATTTCGCGAGCGAGGGTCAGGAGGCATGGTTGTTCAGCCGGCCCCATCATTGTGCGACGTGGTTGCTGCTCGTCTGGTGCACTGTCATCGCACTTCGCAACTCTTAGAGAGGACCGCCGCCAGGTGCTCGGGGAGTGTCAACGTCCAGGTGCAAGGCGGCGGTCCTCAGGCGCGAGAACTTGGGGAGTTCTAGGGCCTGAAGCGAAGGATGGCGGTTGCGATGCCCTGCCACCAAGCGGAGAATAATTACTGCGTATGGAAAATTGTTGCGCATGACGCTCGAGCTCACTTCGCATCCTTGTTCAATTCGATCGCGACCTCCGACATCCAGGAACCCGGCGCCTCCATCAGAAAGGATTGGTGATTGCTCCTGGTCTGGATCGTCACCAGCGCAGCCACGGTGTTTCCCTCAATTCGCGCCTCGATCAACCCGTCCTTGTTCGTGCCGTAGACCTTGCCGCCCTGCCGGTATTCGCTCTCGAACCAGTTGCCGGAAAGCTCCGTTCCGCTCTGTTCGATGTTCGCAGACAGGACCATCTTGTACGCATCGCTCGCGCAGCGCAGATCAAGCGTCAACGACCGCCCGGGCCTCGTGACGTTGTACGCCACCTTGCAGCGCACCTTCTCACGCGGACTGTCGGACGGCTTCATCGTCCCGGTGCCCATCCATGTACCGGCCAGACTGTCGAACACCGGCTCCGCGCGCAACGGGCTGACGCCGACGAGCGCAAGGCAGGCCATGCCAATACCCATGCGCGCCGCCGAGAACTTCAATAGCATCTTGTCAATCCTGATCCGTAAAGTCTGAGCGCGTCCTACGCCCGAACAGCCGCGGGATGTTGACGATGATGTTTATGGATGTTGCTGAGATTGCCTGAACATTGCCGGGACCGACGCACGGATGACGCATCAATCGGTGATGAAGCCGATATCCCCCGCCGCATGGCGGTCAACGCGCCTTGAACGTCCCAGGCCAGGCGTTCGGGCGCCCGCAAAACAACTGAAACAAAATTGAGGGCGGCGATACACGCCGGAAAAGAACGCCTAGATCCGGCCCCAATGATCGATGGGCCCCGATGCCATCGTCCCCGATCAGGAATACCGCTGGGCCCCTCCCCGACGAAGGGCGTCGCCGCGTCGCGATGCTAGCAGCTCTTCTGCTGCAAATGCTGCACGCAGGTGCAGGTCGCCGTCGCCGGATACTTCACGTCGTAGTAGGGAAAGCTCGACGTGGCCGGGCTGTTGGTCGAGCAGCGCGGGAACAGGTAGTAGCTGTCTGTCAGCTTGACGGTGCCGGCGATGGTGAAGCCGAGGTTGGGCGTGTAGTCATAGGACACCTCGCTCAGGATGAGGGAGATGTTCGCGTTGCTGGTACCGCCCGACGCGGTAAAGGACGACAAGGTCATCTGCTGACCGACAGTTCGTGCGCCCGACGAGCTCGTCGACTTGCTCCATTGAACCGTCGCCTTGCCATTGCTGTCGGTCGAGACTTCCGAGACCGTGATCGTCATCAGGGAGCTGCTGCCATTCTTGATGGGATATGGGGCCATGATGGCCGTCGCAGCCGCGAGAATGCCGTCCATCTGGGTCGAGGTGACGGCCGTGTTCTGCGTGATCATGTCGGCGACACTGTGCGCGGTCGCACTGACCTTGACGTTCATGGAGAGCGCGGTGCCGAGCTCGACGCCGCCGATATAGAGCACCAGCATGAACGGGGCCACGATGGCGAACTCCGTCGCTGCAACGGCGCGGACGTCGGTCAACAGCTGCCGCGCGCGAGACGTCAGGGCGGAGATCATCAGGTGGCTCCTGGCTCGTTCTGGAACGCGGCGGACGACATGATCAGCCGGTTGCCGTTGGAAAGGTTCGAGAGATTGAAACCGAGCGGCCCGAGGACCACCGGCCAGACATACATGACGCGGAGAACGACGATGTCGCCGGCATTGCCCGGATTGTATTGCCAGACATTGCTGACGTTGCCCGAGCCGTCGTAGGTCAGGGTGGGCATCCCCGTGTTCGCGGATGTCCACGCGGTCGCCACCTGCACGTCCACCATCAGGCCGCTGCAATTGAACAGGATCACGATCTGATCACAGACCTTCTGCTTGAAGGCCGCCTGCGTCATCTGCGCGGACTGAACCTGTCCGGTCATGACGAGGCGCGCCGACTGGCGCACGATGGTTTCGAGCGTCTGCTGGGCGAAGAAAACGAGAAAGGTCTGGATCAGTGCGATGACGAGGGCGAGGAACGGCGCGGCGACCAGCGCGAACTCGACGGCCGTGGCGCCCCTGCTATCCCGCGCGAAAGCAGCGCAGCGATCGCGGCGCCTCTTTTTCGTTGCAACACCCGGTCCAGTCATGGCGGCTCTTCTCTACTGCACGAGGCTGGCCGTGCTGGACGCAACCTTGATGAAGAGGTCCGTCAGCGCCGCGGAGATATCGCCGCCTGTTTGAACATGGGCATAGAAACCGGGCGAGGCGCACGCCTGGAGGTTTTGCGCGATCTTGCCGGTCGAGGACGTCGGCTGGTCGTATTTGTCGATCCAGGTCATGTACCAGTTGTCCGTTTTCTGAATACCGGTATTGGGATCTGCGATGAGCTGCAAATATTCCGTATACAACACCGCAATCTTAATGCCCCGGTTCTTGATGGTCGTGCACATCGCCGTGTCGAGCGGCTGCTGGCATCGCTTGTAGGAGGCAAAGCTCCCGTTGGGGCAAGTCGCGGAGATCTTGTCTTCGACGCCGTCGGTGACGAGGAAGACCACTTCCTGCGGCGTATCTCCCGCCGCGTTGCTGCCAAGCCCGGGATTGGGCATGATGTCGTTGAGACTACTAAGCGCGCCGGCGATATCCGTGCCGTAGTCGGTCGGGGGATTGGTCGCGCTCTTGGAGGAGCAGCCTGAAAAAACGCAGTTCTGGTAGTAGACCGGCATCAGCGCGATGTTGGAAACCTTGGTCCCGGCAGTGGTCGGCGTCGTCAAGGTCGCCAACGTGTTCAAGGCTACGTCGAACGTATAGAGCGCCGCCTTGTAGGTGGTGTTGTTCAACGCCGACATGCACTGCATGACGCCGCCCGAAATCCCCGACTGCGGGCACTTCGACCATGAATTGAGCAGCTGGTTGACGGCACTCGTCACGAGATCGATCCGCAAGGTGATGTTTCTTTCTCGCGCGATCGCGAGGTTATCCTTGGTCCCGCCGTCGTGAGCGATATTGGTTTCATGACAGGCGAAACCGCAGTTCTGTGACGATGTCGCCGACTGGTACGCCGAAGCGGTGTACTTGATGAGATTGCTGATGTCGGTCGCGGTCGCGCCGATCCCCATGGATGGCGAGTCGTCCATCAGCAGATAGAAATTCATGTTGGGCGCGCTGGACGCCTTCGCCGTCGCCGAACCGGACACCTGCCAGGTCTGCTTACCCAGGACGCCGGGGAAATTGTTGATGGACTGCGCGGTGTAGGAAACCGTGATGGTCCGGGCGAGACCGGAATCGGTGACGGTGACCGTCGGTGTCGGCACCGTCGCGAGGCCGGGAAGATTGGCCTTCGCCGCAAAGACGGCCGCCGCCGTGGCCTTGACGACGGTGCTGTCGGTCTGCGTCAGCATCGCCGGCCGCACGGCCGCAATCGCGGCCGCGTCGGCGGCGGCGTTCAACTGCTCCCGCTTGCGCAAGGCCAGCGTGTAGTCGAGCGTCATGCCCAGGAGAAAGATGATGGGAACCATCGTCAGCGCGAAAATGATGGCGACGTTGGCCTTCCGATCTCTCGCGAAACAGAGCGCTACTCGGCGGAGCATGACATTCATCCTGAATGCCGCCGTTGCGGCAAGAACACTTTCCTGAAATCTCGTGATGGGGAGGCCGCAGCATTCCCTGCTGCCGATCGCCCGCGCGTCGCAGGCCGGAATATGGATATGGCCTTCTTAATCAACACTTACGGGCAATCCACAAACATGGACTGCAGCAAAGTGAGATGTGTCGCATCGAGAAAGAATCATTAACGCCGCTCAAACGCGATCGCAGAGATTGACGGTTAACGAAATCATGCACAAGGTCCCGGCGGGTACACGACGTGCGCCGGCAGACGAAGAGCGCGTCAGGCGCGCCCGGTGCGGGGGCGGCACAAACAAGACCGCCGAAAACGCCCCCTGAACGGCTGTCGACGCAAAAAACGCCCTGCTCGCCAGGCTTTCCGGTCCAAGAACCATATTGCCGTTAGACTCCACGGCGCAAACGTGGACAATACCCTGACGCACGTCACGTGCGCAGTGCACATCAAGATGCGCCAGGGGAAACAAATGCCGGCTGCCTTCCTGTCCTCCGATCCCATCATCCCGACCGCTCCCTTGACCGCCGAGATGCGCGATGCGTTGCGCGCGATCGTCGGCGAGAAGGGTCTGATCGAGGACGAGCACGGCAAGCAGCCGTTCGTGACGGATTGGCGGGGATTGCTGGTTGGCGGTGCCGGCGCCGTCGTTCGGCCCGGGAGCACCGAGGAAGTCTCGAAGGTCGTGCGGCTCTGCCATGAGCACGGCATCGCGATCGTGCCGCAGGGTGGCAACACCGGCCTGATGGGCGGGGCGACGCCCTGGCCTGCGCACACCGGCATCGTGCTGTCGCTCGGCCGCATGAACCGCGTGCTGGACGTCGATCCCGTCGGCTATTCGATGACGGTCGAGGCCGGATGCGTCTTGCAGACGCTTCAGGAGACCGCAAGCCGGCACGACAGGTTCCTGCCGCTCAGTCTCGGCGCCCAGGGCTCGTGCATGATCGGCGGCAACCTCTCGACCAACGCCGGCGGCGTGCAGGTGTTGCGCTATGGCAATGCCCGCAACCTCGTGCTGGGGCTCGAGGTCGTGTTGCCCAATGGCGAGGTCTGGGACGGATTGCGCGCGCTCAAGAAGGACAACACCGGCTACGACCTCAAGCATCTGTTCATGGGCGCCGAAGGCACGCTGGGCATCATCACCAAGGCCGTGCTGAAGCTATGGCCGGCGCCGAAGGACGTCAGCACCGCATGGCTGGCGATTCGGGATCCACGCGCGGCCCTGCAAATCCTGTCCGAAGCCCATAGCGCTTCCGAAGACAATGTCGGCTCCTGCGAGCTGATGAGCCGCAGCGCGATCGACATGGTGCTGCGCCATATTCCCGGCACCCAGGATCCGCTCAAGGCGGAGACGCCATGGTATCTCCTGCTGGAATGGTCGTCGGCGCGGCCACGCCGGGACGGGACCGAGGGAATATCCGAGAAGCTGGAGCAGTTCCTCGCCGATCAGCTCGAGGCCGGTCGGGTGCTCGATGCCGCGATCGCTCAGACGGTCGGCCAGTCGCGCAACATGTGGCGGATCCGGGAGGGGGTCGCCGAGGCCTCGCGGGCCGAAGGACCCGGGCTGAGCTACGACGTCTCGGTGGCGATCTCCCGGATACCGGAGTTCATCGACAAGGGCACCAAGGCCGTGCTCGACATTCTCCCGAGCATCAGGCCCTACCCGCTCGGACACATCGGCGACGGCAATCTGCATTTCTCGTTCATGGGGCCGGTAGGCATGGATCGGCAGACGCTGGCCCAATACAAGGGCGCCATCACGCGGGCCGTCAACGATCTCATCACCTCCATGGGCGGCTCGATCTCGGCGGAGCACGGCATCGGCGTCGACAAGCTCGACGAGCTCAGCCACTACCGGTCGAAGACCGAGCTCGACATCATGCGCTCCATCAAGCGCGCACTCGATCCGCAGAACATCATGAATCCCGGCAAGGTGCTGCGGCTGTGACCTAGAACTTCGCGCCGAAGCCGCCGGGGCCACCCGGCCCGCCCGGACCACCCGGCCGGCCACCGCCGCCTGACGGCGGCGATGTGCCCGCCTTCAGCTCGGCCGCCGTCGCTTTACAGTCCGCGTTCCTGTCATATCGGCCGATGAAGCGGCTCGGCTTGTCCACGAGCTCCGGCCGGCTCACCTTGCCGTCGCGATTGTCGTCGAAATATCCCAGCTCCGCCTGGGCGAATGTCCGCTCGGCGCGGCGGATGGCAGGGAATTCCGACGCGCTCAGAAAGCCGTCCCGGTTCTGGTCGGCAAACCGGAACAGCTGCTCCATGTAGCGCTTCCATTCATCGCAAGTGTAGGTGCCGTCGCGGTCGTAGTCCCATATCAGCGGCCCGTCGGGAAGCGGATCGACGCGCGGCGATGCGCCTGCGGGAGGCGTCTGTGCGCGTGGCTGTGAGATGCAAAGGAGAGAGACTACACCGACCAGCAAATAACTGGTGGCTCGTGATGGGAGCGTCATCTGAGTGAACCGGAGATCGGAGGCTGCATGATGGACCGAGCAACCAGTCGCCGGCGGCGACAGTGTGACCCCGACCCACTCAGCAATCGACTGATACAAATCGGGCGCGCCCGAGGCCCGGACAGCCGCAGGAAGTTGACGAAGGTGTTTACAGATATTGCGGAGATTGCCTGAACGTTGCCGGCCGGCGCGTCAGTCGGTGATGAATCCAATGCCACCGCGACGATCTGCCGTCGGCCCCGTCCGGCCGTAGATGCGGTTGATGCTGCCGATCAAATTGGCCTGCGGGTCGCTCGCGCCGACAAAGCCGTCATTCGGCCGGGACAGCTCTCTCGGGCTCACGGCGCGGACCAGGTACGGCGTCACGAGAACGACGAGCTCGGTCTGATTGTTGACGAAATCCTGGCTGCGGAAGAGCGCGCCCAGCAGCGGTACCTGCATGAGCCCGGGCAGGCCATTCACGGCACGCTTGGTCTGGTCCTGAATGAGGCCCGCGATCGCCATGGAGCCGCCGGAGGGAATCTCCAGCGTGCTCTCGGCCCGGCGCGTCTTGATCGACGGCACGGTCAGGGAGTTGGTGGTCGTGTCGCTCACGGCCTGGGATAGGGTGATCGCATTCTCGTTCGAGAGGTCCGAGACCTCGGTCATCAGATGCAGGCTGATGCGGCCCTCCGCGAGCACGACCGGCGTGAAGCTGAGCGACATTCCGAACTTCTTGAAGCTGATCTGCGTGGTGCACACATGGGTGGTCGGATCGCAGGAATAACCCGCGGGAACCGGAAATTCGCCGCCGGAAATGAAGGTCGCCGCCTCCCCCGAGATCGCCGTCAGCGTCGGCTCCGCCAGGGTGCGCACCACCCCCGCATTCTCCATCGCCCTCAGCGTCGCGGTCGTTCCACCCGCCGAAAGGGAGACATTGTTGCCGTCGACGAGATTCTTGCCATAGGCCGTGAACGGGTTCGCATTGGTCAGGCTGACCACCGAGGTGCCAGAGCTGAGACTCGTGCTGAGATCGACGCCCAGCTGCTTGATGATCTGGCGGGAGACCTCGGCGACCGTCACCTTCAGCATCACCTGGTCACGGCCCCGAACCGTGATCGAGTTGACGACCTTGTCGGCGCCGCCCGTGAGGCGCGCGGCGATGTCGTTGGCCTGCTGGGCCTCCACGGGCGTCGCGGCGGTACCGGTCAGGATGACGCCGTCGCCGACGCCGTCGATCTGGATGTTGGCGGCGGGAAGCGCCTGTTTCAACGCGGCGCGAACGCCGTTCAGGTCACGCTTGACGGCGATGTCATAGGCCCTGATCGACTGGCCGGCATCGTCGAAGAACACCACGCTGGTCTGCCCGACCGCCCCGCCGATGACGTAGGCGCGCTGCGCCGATCGCAGCACGACGTTGGCGATCTTGGGGTCCGCGACCAGCACGTCCTTCACATCGCGCGGAAGGTCGATCACGAAGGATTTGCCGACCCCGAGCGACACGAACTGCCCATCGGACTGGCCGGTCGCATCCTGCTGTCTCGAGATACGGCGGTCGGCAGCCTCCACGCCCGAAGGCGATAGACAGAACACCGCAGCCAGAACGATCAGCAATGGGAGCACGCGCCTGAATGCTCGCGACAATGATCCGGCTCTGCCATGCATGACGATCGTCCTCAACGTCCAGTCCCACGGAAGACGCCACGGGCCCCCGCGCAGACTGCGGGATCCAGGTGGCATCAACGCGGGTTTAACGTCGCAAGTCGGCCGTTCGGTCGCCATTACAACAAGTGAAACAAAACAGAGGAGAGCGATACACGCGGGAAATGAACGCCCGGCGCGCACTAGATCCGTAAATCGCGCCAAGGTGCTCCGGCTGCGACGGAGCCGGGCATCTCACCGTTTCTCAGCCGCGCGGGTTGACCACGGCATAGCCGCGCAGCGAGCGCGCATGAATGCGCGTCGCGCGGCCGCCCGAATTGGCATCATACGCCATCCACATATCGCCGCCGAGGTGCTGCTCCAGAACGAAGACATGGCCGCGTCGCGCAGCAACCATTCCTGGTGCGGGTGATGTCCGCGGAAAGCGCAGCCAGTTGGACGCGAGATTCAATTCCGGCACGATACGGCCGAACACGCGCAGGGCCGCGCCGCAGCCGCAGAAGGATGAAGGGCAACCGGCCGGTCGGCCACCGACAATGCGAGTGACGGAGACACCGGAGACGGCCGCCGGCGCGGCGGCGCCCCCGGCATCAGTCACCGTCAGCTGCGTCGAGCGGTAGGCTTGCAGTGAGGGCCTGGAAATCAGTGAAGATCTGGAAGTCCGCTCGCGTCGCGTCTGCGAATATGAGAAGTCGCAGGGCATGGTGACATTGCATTCAGGAGCTTGATGAATGCGATAAGGCCGCGCTTCCGAAGCGGCAGAACCCAGGACAACGAAGAGGCACGCAGAAAATACTCGCTTGAACATTGCAGGACTCCAAATGAGACCCTGCCCCGGACAACGAGAAACCAATAACAGTTTGGCTGAAATGGGCCTAAAGAGCGGCTGAAAATCGCTGCACTGCGCGACGCGGGCTGCAATCGTCTCATAGCCTACACGTAGCGCCCACGGTGATTAACTCGCAGCGCACGAATGCCCGTTCAGCGCGTCAAGCTTGCGGCATGCAATCAAGTTCGGTTCGCATTTGGAGCATTGCGGAGACGCTTGCTTGGCCAATATCCGGTTCGCACCAGATGACAATGCGGCTATCGCATTTGAGAGCTTTTCTCCGGCCATCCTTCGAGACGCCCGCTTTGGGCGGGCTCCTCAGGATGAGGGCGGAGCGCGCGGCAGCAGTGTCACGGGCACCGACGCCGATTAGCCTCACCTGTATTATCCGGATAGTCAGAACTCGCTGCCGCTCACTGCATCATCGCGGCCGCGATCTTCTCCGCCGACATCAGGACCGGAAAGTCTCGTGTCCCGGACGCGCTGCAACGCTAAGCGTTGCGGCGCTGAGCCGGGACCCAGGAAGCTGCGAGCACGCTGTTGCATGGGCCCCGGCTCTGCAGCGCACCGCTGAACTGGACGATGCTTCGCATCGCCAGGGAAGCGCTGCGGTGCGTCCGGGGCACGAGCGTCATGGCTTGGCGCAAGGATGCTACGGCCTGATCGAAAAGTTCTCCGGCGGCCCCGCTTTGCGCAGCGGCTCGGCGAGGCGCGCGAACTCGCACAGGAGCGATCGCGTCTTTCTGGGATCGATGATCTCCTCGACCCAGAATTTTTCGGCCGAGCGGAACGGCGAACGGAGCTTGTTGAGGCGCTGCTCGATCTCCTTCAGCTTCGCCGCCTTGTCTTCCGCCGCGTCGATGTCGGCGCGGTAGGCGGCCTCGATGCCGCCTTCGAGCGGGAGCGAGCCCCAATAGGCCGACGGCCAGGCGTAGCGAATCGAGAAGCGGTCGGCGGGCTGATGCACGACACCCGCGACACCAAACGCGTTGCGCAGGATCACGGTGCACCAGGGCACGGTGGTCTGGTTCACCGCAGCCATGACGCGCACGCCGTGGCGGATGGTCGCCGCCTTCTCGGCATCGAGGCCGATCATGAAGCCGGGGCAGTCCATGAGATAGACGACCGGCAGATGGAAGGTCTCGGCGAAGTCGACCCAGCGCACCACCTTCTGACAGGCATCGGCCGTCCAGGAGCCGCCATAGTGGAAGCTGTCGCTGGCGAGCAGCAGCACGGCCCTGCCCTCGAGCCGCGCGAGGCCGACAATGATCGGCTTGCCGAAATTCTTGGCGACCTCGAAGAACGAGCCCTTGTCGACGACGGACTCGATGATGGGCCGCATCTTGTAGACCTGCTTGCGGTTGCGCGGCACCGCATTCATCAGCGCCTCGTCGCTGCGTTCAGGGTTGTCGGTGCAGGGCAAGGTCGGCGGCAGCTCGTAGACCGACGACGGCAGGTAGGAGAGGAAACGCCGCGCGCAGGCGAACGCCTCCTCCTCGGTATCGACGGCGTGATCGACTGCGCCGGCGCGGGTCTGGATGTCGGCGCCGCCGAGCTCCTCCTTGGTAAGATCCTGCCCCAGCGCCTTCACCACCGGCGGCCCTGCGACGAACATCGCGGACTTCCGGGTCATGATCGAATAGTGGCTGGCGGCAAGCCGCGCCGCGCCTAAGCCCGCAACCGAGCCGAGGCCGAGCGCGACCACGGGCACGCGCGACAGATTTTCTATCGTGAAGCGGTACCAGCGCGTGCCGCCGATGCCCCCGGGCAGGTTCGCCGCGCCCTTGGTCTCGATGGTCCTGACCGAGCCGCCGCCGCCGGAGCCTTCGACGATGCGGACGATGGGCAGGCGGAAATCGTGCGCCATCTCCTCCGCCATCAGCGGCTTGGCTGAGATCGACGCATCGGCCGAGCCGCCGCGCACGGTGAAATCGTCGCCGACCACGACCACGGTGCGGCCGTCGACGCGCGCGCGGCCGAACACGCAGTTCGCCGGCGTCAATTTCTGCAGCTCGCCGCTGGAATCGTACTCCCCGATGCCGGAGACGGCACCGATCTCGTGAAAGCTGCCTTTGTCGATCAGCTTGTCGATACGCTCCCGAACAGTCAGCCGGCCCTGGTCATGCTGTCGCTTGACCTTGTCAACGCCGCCCATCTCCCGCGCGAAGGATTCGCGCCGGGCGAGCTCGTCGAGTTCCGGCTTCCAGTTCATTCACTCCCTCCGAATTGATCGGCTTGTTATTGTTGCGCACGGCCATTGCGACCGGCTTACGCGAGATACGGTTGTTGAAAGCGTCGCCTTCCGCGCCCTCCATCAGGCTGCCGAGCGAGCGACCGAGCGCGAGCATCAGCGGAGCGACTTCGTCATGCAGACGCTGCTCGTCATACATCGCCGACAGAAGGCCGATCGTGATGACCACGAAGGTCTGGTATTGCGGCGACCAGATCGGCACCGCGAGGCCGTTGATGTGCGGGCTCCAGAGGCCGCAGGCCACGACATAGCCGCGCCCGCGCAGCGATTGCCGGTTGGCCTCGATGCGGGGCTTCAGGATTTTCGCAGCCTCCGGGGCTTCCCGCTCCATATCTGCGACGAAGGCATCGCCGACTTCCGGCGCCAGGGCCGCGGTGTAGGCCGCGCCTGCGGCGGTCGAGGCCATCGAGATGCGGCTGCCGGTGCCCTCGTGCAGGCCGAGCGCGCTCGCCGAGCGCGCGAACAGGAGATAGACGAGATGGAAGCGATCGGGCACGACGAAGCCGACGGTGCCCGGCAGTTGCTCGGCCACTTCCTGGAGCCGTTGCCGGATCATGCTCCGCAGCTGCGCACCCTTCATCATCGAGGCGCTCATCGCCACCGCGCTCGGGCCGATGCGATATTTCTGATCGCGCGGGAGATACACGAGCTGGCCCATGCGGGTCAGCGTGTGCGTGAGCCGCGATACCGTCGAGCGCGGCAGACCGCAGCGGTTCGAAATCTCGAGATTGCCGAGCCTCGCCTCGTGGCCCTCGAAGCATCGCAACACGTCGAACGCGCGCGAGACCACCTGGATGACATCACCCTCACCGGCATCGCCAGCGAGCGCACCTTGCCTACTCAACCGCTCCGATCGTCGTCCCATGTTCCCTACCGTATGTTCCGCTCTGCGGAATTAAATTCCGCTTGCAGACGACGCTACCTCAGGCATTTTGCGACGACAACAAAAAGGCGATGGCATGCCAGAAATTAAGATCGTCACGGAGGTCGCGGGACGCATCTGCGCAACTCCCGTGCAAGTTGGAGGAACCGTCGCAGATGGCGATGACGTTGTGGTGGTCGAAGCGATGAAGATGGAGATCCCGGTGCCCTCGCCGGCGAACGGCACGATCACATCGCTTCTGGTGAAGCTCGACGACGTCGTTGCCGAGGGACAGCCGATCGCGATCGTCACGAGTTGAGCGATTTATCCGACGTTTTCCGCGGCAATCTGTCAGCCGCATTCCGGCATACGCGGTACGGCGTTGCCATCGCTTGATCGCGGTGACATGATCGGTTTCAAACAAAACGTTGTTTCAAACAAAGAATGAAAGTCTTCGCGGCAAAGCGGGGATCATTGGAGGGAAACATGCTTCGTGGGCTGCTCGTGCTCGCGCCTGCCTTGGTGGCGGGCATTTCTTTTGCGTCTACACGCTATTCGTTCGCCGAAGACATCAAGCTTCCGGCGACGTTGACCTTCACCGCCTATGACACCGGCACGGCCGGCTTCAACATCGCGGTCGGCGTCGGCAAGATGATGAAGGACAAGTACGGCACCGACGTGCGCGTGCTCCCCGCAGGCAACGACGTTGCCCGCCTCGCGCCGCTGCGCGCCAAGCGCGCGGCCTCGGCGGCGATGGGATCGGGCACCTACTTCGCGCAGGAAGGCGTGTTCGAGTTCGGCTCGAAGGAATGGGGGCCACAGCCGCTCCAGATCCTGCTCTCGACCGTCGACTGCAATTGCGCCTCGCTTGCGGTGGCCGCCGACACCGGCGTGAAGGAGCTGAAGGACCTCAAGGGCAAGCGCGTTGGCTTCGTGGTCGGCTCGCCTGCGCTGAACCAGAACTCGCTCGCGGTGCTCGCCTTCGCAGGGCTGACGCAGAAGGACGTCAAGGCCGTCGAGTTCGCCAGCTATGGGGCGATGTGGAAAGGGCTGATCAACAATGACGTCGATGCCGCCTTCGGCACCACCATCACCGGTCCCGCCAAGGAGGCCGAGGCTTCGCCGCGCGGGTTGATCTGGCCGCCGCTCCCGGCCAAAGACAAGGAAGGCTGGGCGCGGATGCAGAAGGTCGGCTCGTTCTTCTTCCCGCAAGCTGCGACCTGCGGCGCCGGCATCTCGCCGGAGAAACCGGTCGAGCTCGGCAACTATCCCTATCCGATCTTCGTCGCCTACGCCTCGCAACCGGCCGACCAGGTCTATGCGATCACCAAGGCAATGATCGTGAATTACGACGCCTACAAGGATTCCGCGCCCGGCGCCGGCGGGCTCGCGGCCGATCGCCAGACCAAGAACTGGGTGGTGCCGGTGCATCCCGGCGCCGTGAAGGCGCTGAAGGAAGCCGGCCAATGGAGCGATGCGCAGGAGGCGCACAACACCAAGCTGTTCAAGCGCCAGGAGGTGCTCGGCGCAGCCTGGACCGATTACGGCAAGTCCAATCCGCCTGCGGATGACAAGGCTTTCCTCGACGGCTGGATGAAGGCGCGCGCCGCAGCGCTGGCCAAGGCCGGCATGCCGAATGGGTTCGAGGAATAGTCTTGGTGATGGCGTTGATCGTTGCCACGAGGGAGCTGCGCCCCCTCTCCCGCAAGCGGGAGAGGTTGAGGAGCCCGCGGCCCGATCGTCTCAACCAACGCCCATTCGCCTAGTTCGTCACCAGCCCACGCGCGGGATCAATCATGTCTTCTGCTTCCAACTCCACCGCCCCGCAAGACGAGGCCAAGCGGGTCGTGTTCGACGATCCGCATGGCGCCGCCGGCAACATGCAGGAGGCGGAGGTGACGCGCGTGCGCACACTTCGCGGCGTCTGGCGCTGGGCGCTGGTGGCAGCGACCGCGGCGACCATCCTGCTCTGCATCAATCAGCAATTCTCCCTCCGCTTTTTCATCGGCTACACCCAGCTCAACACCGAGTATTTCTATCTCCTGATCGCGTTGATGCTGCCGTTCACCTTCCTGATCTTTCCGGGCACCGAACGCGCGCCGCTCGACCGGATTCCCTGGTATGACCTCGCCCTCTTCCTCGCGACTTTCGCGGCATCCCTCATGCTGATGTCGAACGTGCGCAAGGCGGCGGAGGCCGGTTGGGAATTCGGCGGCGCACCGACCGGCGTGATCGCCGCGGGCCTCGTGATGTGGGTGATGCTGATGGAGGCGCTGCGCCGCACCGGCGGCTGGAGCCTGCTGCTGAGCGTGCTCCCCTTCACCGTCTATCCGCTGTTTGCCGAGGCCGGCTGGCTCGGGCCGTTCCGCGGCACGCAATCGACGCTCGAGCAGGCGACCGCCTATCATGTGCTCTCGGGCGAGAGCCTGCTCGGCATTCCCATCCAGGCCTTCGCCGATACCGTGATCGGCTTCCTGGTGTTCGGCACCGCGCTGATGATGACCGGGGCCGGAAAATTCTTCATCAACCTCGCCTTCGCGCTGTGCGGCACCTTCCGCGGTGGCGCGGCCAAGGTCTGCATCTTTGCCAGCGGCCTGCTCGGCATGATGTCGGGCTCGATCATCTCCAACGTGCTGACCGCCGGCACCATGACCATCCCTGTCATGAAGAGGAGCGGCTTCCGCGCCTCCTATGCCGCTGCGATCGAGGCCTGCGCCTCGACCGGCGCGGTGCTGGCGCCGCCGGTGATGGGCGCGACCGCCTTCGTGATCGCGCAATTCCTCAACGTCAGTTACGCCGACGTCGCCGTCGCCGCGATCATTCCGGCCGTGCTCTACTATGTCGGCCTGTTCATGCAGGTCGACGCCTATGCCGCCCGCCACAAGCTGAAGGGCATTCCGCGCGCCGAGCTGCCGCGGATCATGGATACGATCAAGGACGGCTGGTACTACGTCTTCGTCATCGCGCTCCTGATCGTGATGCTGCTCTACTTCAAGCGCGAGAGCCACGCGCCGTTCTATGCGACTGCGCTGCTCTTGGTGCTCAACCAGTTCTTCTCCAAGGACACGCGCTGGACGCTGGCGACGATCGGCAGGTTCCTGGAAGTGAACGGGCGCACCTTCGTGGAGCTGGTCGGCATCCTCGCCGGCTGCGGCCTCCTGATCGGGGCCTTCTCCATGACCGGCGTGGTGTCGAGCCTTGCCAACGACCTCCTGCATATTGCCGGCGACAACGCCTTCCTGCTGCTCGGCATGTGCGCCCTCACCAGCCTCATTCTCGGCCTCGGGCTGACGACGACGGCCTGCTACATCTTCCTCGCCATCCTGGTCGCGCCCGCGCTGGAGAAGCTCGGGCTCAACCGCATGGCGGTGCACATGTTCATCTTCTATTGGGGCATGCTGTCGTCGATCACGCCGCCGGTCGCGATCGCCTCGTTCGCGGCCGCAGGCATCGCCGGCTCGCCGGCAATGAAGACCGGCTGGGAATCGATGTGGGTCGGCAGCATCATCTATTTCCTGCCGTTCTTCTTCGTGCTCAATCCGGCGCTGGTGCTGCAGGGACCGAGCCCCTATCTCGCCGGCCTCGGCCTGATGGGCCTCGCCGCCTTCGGCACGCTGTTCATCTGTGGCGGCATCCAGGGCTACCAGCCCTTCGTCGGCGATCTGCGCGGCACAGGCAGCCTGGAATGGCCCATTCGCGTGCTGCTCGTGATCGGCGGCTTCGTGGTGGCGACCCCCGGCGGCGGCATCATGCCGCTGTCGCAGATGCAAGTGACCTTGCTGGGCCTCGCCATCCTGCTGCCGACGATCTTGATCGCGTTTCTCCTGGTCCGACGCCAGCCTGCGATGCCGGACGGGTTGCGCGTGCCTTAATTGCGTTGCACAAGTGCGGCGATGAAGCCGCTACCCGCCGCCTCCGCCTGGACCCGCTCGAAACCGCCCTTGCTGCGGTTTCTGGACAATTGCCTCAGCGAATTCTCCGCCGAGACCTCAGGCCACGTCGCCGACTACATTCCCGAACTCGGCAAGGCCGACCCTGCCTATTTCGGCATCAGCCTGGCGACCCTGGACGGCCATGTCTATGAGGTCGGTGACAGCCGGGTGCCCTTCACCATCCAGTCGATGTCCAAGCCCTTCGTGTTCGCGCTGGCGCTGGACCTGCTCGGCGCCGGCAGGGTCGAGAGTGCGATCGGCGTCGAGCCCTCCGGCGATCCCTTCAACTCGATCCGGCTCAATTCCGAGAACCATCCGTTCAACCCGATGGTCAATGCCGGCGCCATCGCCTGCACCGGGCTGATCTACGACAGCAAGGGCGCGGAGGCCTTCGAGCAGATCCGGCTCGCCCTCAGCCGCTTCGCAGGCCGCGACCTCGCGGTCGACGAGGCCGTCTATGCGTCCGAAAGCCAGACCGGCGACCGCAACCGCGCGATCGCGTACCTCCTGAAGACCAACGCGGTGATCTCGGACAATGTCGCCGGCGTCCTCGACGTCTATTTCCGGCAATGCGCCGTGCTGGTCACCGCGCGCGACATCGCGGTGATGGCGGCGACGCTCGCCAATCGCGGCATCAACCCTGTCACCGGCGAGCAGGTGTTGAGCGCTTACGCGATCTCGCGCACGCTGTCGGTGATGACGTCGTCGGGCATGTACGACTATGCCGGCGAATGGATCTACCGAATCGGCATTCCCGCCAAGAGCGGCGTCGGCGGCGGCATCCTGGCGGCGCTCCCCGCCCGCCTTGGCCTCGGAAGCTATTCGCCGCGCCTCGACAAGCACGGCAACAGCGTGCGCGGCATCAAGGTCTGCGAAGCGCTGTCCTCGCATTACGATCTGCACATGCTCAACCGCAGCGACGACGCCCGCAACGCCGTCATCGCGGACTACGACATCGGCAAGAGCCCGTCGCGCCGCGTGCGCCGCCCGCAGGAGCGCGAGATCCTCGCCGCGCACGAGCAGGAGGTGCGGATCATCGAGCTGGTCGGCACGCTGTCGCTGTCGGCGGTCGACTACGTCTCGCGCCGGCTTGCCGGACGACCGCGGCCGCAATTCGTGATCTTCGATCTCCACCGCGTGACCTCGACCACGCGCGCCGGCGCACGGCTGGTCGCCGAAGCGTTCGAGGAGCTTGCGGCACTGAACGTGACCGTCGTGTTGTCAGGCGTCAGGCGTGCTTCCAAGGAATGGAACACGTTGCGCGAATGGACCGCCGAGCTGAAGAATGTCCGCGACTTCTATTTGCTCGACACGGCGATCGAATGGGCCGAAGACCAGATTGTCTACCGCTATGGCGGCTCGATCGATTTTCACGAGACCACCGAGCTTGCCGAGCAGCCGCTGCTTGCGGGGCTGAGTGAGGAAGAGCTGACCGATCTGGCCTCGCTCTGCACGATCAGAACCTATCAGTCCGGCGCGAAGATTCTCGCAAGCGGCGATCCGGCCGATGCCCTGTATTTCCTGCGCAGCGGCGCGGTGCACGTCACCTTGCCCGACGGCATACGGCTGGCGACGCTCACCGCCGGCATGGCGTTCGGCGAGATGGCGCTGCTGGAGCAAACCCGCTCCGCCGACGTCTTCGCCGACATGGCGGCAGCCGCATTCGTGGTGCCGCTGAAGGATTTCGAGCGCTTCCGCAAGCAGCACCCGCGCGCCAGCGAATGCATCATGCGCAACCTCGCCCAGCTCCTGGCCGACCGCCTGATCGTCGCCAATGCCAAGGTGGATATTCTGACGGCGACATGAGCTCAGCCTACCGGCTCGCCGCTTCGCTGATACGTCGCTTGATCTTGGCGGCACTGGCATCGAGCAGCGCGGATGGCTGCTGGCCGGTGGCGGCGCACAGGCAGGCCCAGTAGTAGACGACATCGCCGAGCTCTTCGACGAGACCCGCCTTGTCGAGCCAATCGTCGCGCAAGAGCTTCTTGATGTGCTCGGCGACTTCGCCCGCCTCACCGGCAAGGCCCAGCCCGAGATAAGAGAGCCGCTCGTTGGACGGATGCTCATCGACTTTCGCAATGCTCGCAGCCCAGACCGCATATTCATCGATCGTCATCGGCATTCCCCGCCGCTTGCGTCGATTCAACCCACCACTTCGGTGACGGGCTGAAGATCGATCTCGAAGGTCTCCAGGAACTTTGACGTCATGATGTAGAAGCCGACCGAGAGCTGCAATTCGACCAATGCGGCCGGCGTCAGCTTCGATGCGATCGCCTCGAAGGTCGCGTCCGTCGGCTTCTTCAGCTTCACGATCTCGTCGGTAAAGGCGAGCGCGGCGCGCTGCACCTCATTGAAGCAAGGCGCGGCCTGCCAGTTCTCGAGCGCCTCGTTCTGCTCGTCGGTGACGCCGACATTCCTGCCGATCCGCTTGTGCGCGACGATCTCGTACGGAGCCTCGCACAGGATTCCGGTGCGGGTGATCGCGAGCTCGCGCACGACGGGATCGAGCTCGCCCTTGTGCCTGATCGCGCCGCCGAGACGGCAGTATTGCTCAAAGTAACTCGGCGAATGCGCCATCATCCGGAAGATGTTGGCATGACGGTTCTTCTCGAGGATTTCGCAGGTGCGGTCGGATGCCTTGGACGGGTCGCTGTACTGAATGCGGGCCATGATTTTCCTGAAGTTTTCCCTGAGCTTTTGATGCTTCTTGTCGCCATCGGCGAAAGTTCCCAAAGACTCTATTCGTGCGTGAACGCAGGAGCAACATCATCGAGTCAAATTGCCGCCGCATTGCTGATCGACCCTGACACAGTCGATATTCGCCGCGTGGGGACAAATCGCGGCGGATACTCGCAAGGGGTGTTCCGAGTAAAAACAATTGGCCGTCGGGTGCGCAGTGCGCGCAACGATGAGTCATGCCCAAGTCTAGGGAGAAAAAGGCATGAAGGAAGCCACCAAGGGGGCGGCCTCGGGAGCGCTCGCGCATATGCTGGCGGTGACGGCGATGCTCGTCATCGCCAGCATCTTGTTCTACGGGCGTTAGTTCGAGTTTTAGCGTTTCCGTCATTCCGGGGTGGCCCTCGCACAGGCCAAGCCCAGAATACCCGTTCCAGGCTCGGTCCCTTGGACCGCCCCCGAATGACGGATCCCACTATTTCTCTTTGGCGAAGTACGGCACCAGCTTGCCGGCGAACGGCTTGAAGCTCGCGACAACCGAATCGCCGATGGCGAGTCCGTTGTCACCATGCGCCATCATGCGAAATCCCTCGGCGCAATCGATCAGCAGGATGTTGTAGGGCACGTGCGCGCGCGTCTCGGGAGTTGCCGCGCGGCAGACCAACGAGGTCGCATACACCCTGCCCTTGCCGCCGGCGCGCTGCTCGCGCGGGCCAGATGCACCGCAGGCCGCGCAGAAGGCGCGGTGAAAATACTGCACATGGCCGCATGCGGCACAGGTCTGGTAGGTGATGGCCTCTTCACCCTTGGTCCAGTCCGCCAGTCGCTCGCTCATCTGACCCGCTCCAGGAACATGCTCACGTGAGACGACAGCACGCCGCCGTCGCCGTGCAGCAGTGCAATCGAGGCATCGCGCACCTGGCGGCTCGCCGCCCGCCCCGTCATCTGCAAATGCGCCTCGACCAGATGCGCCATGGCGCCGCCGACGCCGCAATGGCCGTAGCTGAGCAGGCCGCCATGGGTGTTGAGCGGCATCGCGCCGTCACGGCCGAAATGGCCGGCGCGGACGCGGGCGGCCGCCTCGCCGCGGCCAGCGAGCCCGAGGTCCTCCAGCAGCATCGCGAGCGTAATCGTAAAGCTGTCGTAGATCGCGGCATAACGCACGTCTGATATCGCAAGGCCCGTGGCTTCCCTGGCGCGCGCGATCGAGATTTCGGCGCCGAGTTCTCTGAGGGCAGGCGCAGCGGTGACATGCTGATGGGTGTGCGCCTGCGCGCAGCCGCGGATGCGCACCCCCGCTTCCCCGGTCCGCTCGCGGCTGATGACGAACGCCGCGCCACCGTCGGAAACCGGGCAGCAGTCGAGCAGCTTGAGCGGCATCGCCACCGGCTTGGAGGCCATGACGTCGGCGACCGTGATGGGATCGTGGAATTGCGCGCCCGGATGGGTGCAGGCGTGGCTGCGCATCAGCACCGCGAACTCGGCGAGGTCCTCTTCGGTCACGCCATATTCGTGCATGTATCTGTTAGCGACGAGGCCGTAATAGGCGGGGATGGTCGGACCTAGCGGCACCTCGTAGTCGGGGTGGCCGACCTGCGCCAGCGCCTGGATCGAGGCATCGCGGCTCTGCCCGGTGAGCCGGTTCTCGCCGGCAACGACGAGCACGTTGCGCACGACGCCTGATACGACGAGATGATGCGCGAGCATCGTCATCGCAAGGCCAGTGGCGCCGCCGACCTGCACGGCGTGGGCATAAGACGGGCGAATGCCAAAGTGCTCGGCGAAGACGGTGGCGAGCATGATGTGCGAGGAGACGGTGGAGTAGCCGCAGAGGATGCCGTCGATTTCGGTGCGCGCCAGCCCGGCATCGTCGAGCGCGGCTTGCGCGGCCTTGCTCATCAGGTCGAGCGAGGACGAGCCGTCGTGCCTGCCGAAAGGCGTGAGGCCGACGCCGGTGATGAAGCTCATGGTGCTCTCTTGTCATTCCGGGGCGGCCCGAAGGGCCGAGCCCGGAATCCATCGAGCGGCATGTGTGGAGGATGAATGGATTCCGGGCTCGCGCCCAAATGGGCGCGCCCCGGAATGACGGATGAGAGAGTTGTGGTCATCATTGCTCTCCCTACTCCGGCGCCGACCGCGTGACGCCGTCGCGCACCATGGCTGAGATCTCGTCGGCGGAATATCCGATCTCGCGCAAAATCTCGGCGCCGTGCTCATTGAGCCGCGGCGCCAGCCGCACCGGCTCGGCCTCGGTCTCGGACCAGGTCGCCGTCACCTTCATGCTGCGGATCGGACCCTCGGTCGGATGGGTGACGACCGGGAAGAAGCCGGTCGCCTCCAGATGCTCGTCGTGCAGGATCGAGGCGAGATCGTGCATCGGCATGACAGGCACGTCGGCCTTGGTGAGTAGCTCGATCCATTCGGCCGTGGTACGCGTCTCGAAGATGCGCGCGAGCTCGGCGTAGACCACGTCGATATTGGCGGCGCGTCCGGCGAAGGTCGCGAATTTGGGGTCGGCGCGCAGGTCGTCGCGCCCTGTGGCCTTGAAGAAGTTCTCCCACTGCTTGTCGTTGTAGACGATGACGCTGAGATAGCCGTCCGAGGTCTTGTACGGCCTGCGGTCGCGCGAGAGGTGGCGGGCATAGCCGCCCTTGTCGAGCGGCGGCTCGAAGGTGAGCCCGCCCATGTGATCCCCCATCACGAAGCCGGCCATGGTCTCGAACATCGGAATGTCGACGCGCTGGCCGCGGCCGGTGCGGTTACGGTGCACGAGGCTGGCACAGATCGCCCCGACGGCGGTGAGGCCGACGATGCGATCGACCAGCGCGTTCGGCACGTAGCGCGGCACGCCGTCGCCGGTCTGCGCCATCAGCGCCGGCAACGCGGTGGCGCCCTGGATCAGATCGTCGTAAGCGGGTTTTGCAGCATAGGGACCATCCTGGCCGAAGCCGAATACGCCGGCATAGACCAGGCGCGGGTTGATGGCGGAGACGACGTCATAGCCGAGCTGCAGCCGCGCCATTGCCTGCGGCCGGACGTTGTAGACCAGGACGTCGGCGTCCTTCAAAAGCCGCAGCACGGCTTCGCGCCCCGCAGGCTTCTTCAGATCGAGGCAGATCGAGCGCTTGCTGCGGTTGGTGTTGAGGAACACCGGACCCATGCCGGCGTGTCGCATCGGGCCGATCAGGCGGGTGACGTCGCCATCCAGCGACTCCACCTTGATGACGTCAGCACCGTAATCGCCGAGCATCTGGGTCGCATAAGGCCCCATCAGCACGGTCGTCATGTCGATGACCTTGATGCCCTCCAGCGGCCCCATCGTTCGCTCCCGATTGCGCGGGGCTCAAGGCATGGCCCGCGATTTCGGTCCAGCTAACGGCAGTGCCGCCGCTCGCGCAAGGGCGGGCGGCGTATGGCGGCATGCGCCGCGCGGCGATATCGTCTGCTATTTCTTCTGACGGGATTCCCGGATCTTCAGGAGCCGGTCGAGCTCTTCGTTCTGCTGGCTGATCCGGTCGGCGATGCGCGACTCGTTCTGCTCGCCCGAGGCGGCAGCGGCCTGCTCGATGAGCTGGCGAATATTGTCCTCGAGGATCGCGATGCGATCGTTCAGCGCGTCCATCGAGAGTGAATCTTCGTAGTTAGTGCTCATGATGCATTTCCCGCAAAATCAATCAGAGCATTAAGGGGGCCACGCGGGCCCACCATGATCTAACGCAAAGAACTTAATGCGTAGGTGGGTTAGCCGAAGGCGTAACCCACCACTGTCTGCCTCCGCAGAGACAAAAGAGGTGGGTTACGCCGCGGACTGCGCTTCGCGCAGCCGCCAGCTAACCCACCCTACGCAAACCTACTTCAACGGCTCCAGGATGGAGACGTAATTGGCGACGGCAGCACCGCCCATGTTGAAGATGCCGCCGAGCTTGGCATTCTCGAGCTGCATGCCTTCGGGCGCCTGCCCTGCGAGCTGCATCGCGGTCATCACATGCATGGAGACGCCGGTGGCGCCGATCGGATGACCCTTGGCCTTGAGGCCGCCGGACGGATTGACCGGCAGCTTGCCGTCCTTGAGCGTCCAGCCTTCCTTGATGGCGCGGGCACCCTGCCCCTTCGGCGTCAGGCCCATCGCTTCGTACTCGATCAGCTCGGCGACGGTGAAGCAATCATGGGTCTCGACGAAGGAGAGATCGGACAGGGTGACACCGGCTTTCTCCAGCGCCCGCTGCCAGGCGACCGTGCAGCCCTCGAACTGGAGGATGTCGCGCTTGCTCATCGGCAGGAAGTCCTGGGCATGCGCGGTGGCGCGGAAGCCGATCGACTTGGTCATGCCCTTGGCGGTCTCGGCATCGGCCAGCACCAGCGCCGCGGCACCGTCGGAGACCAGCGAGCAGTCGGTGCGCTTCAAGGGACCGGCAACGTAAGGATTTTTCTCGCTCTCGGCACGGCAGAAGTCGAAGCCAAAGTCCTTGCGCATCTGGGCGAAGGGATTGGCGACGCCGTTCTTGTGGTTCTTGGCCGCGATCAGCGCCAGCGCATCGGACTGGTCGCCGTATTTCTGGAAATAGGAGCTGGCGATCTTGCCGAACACGCCGGCGAAGCCGCCGACGGTGTCCCCGTCCTCGGGCAGGTAGGACGCCTTGAGCAGGTTCTTGCCGACCTCGGCGCTCGGGGTGCGCGTCATCTGCTCGACGCCCACGACCAGCACGATCTTGGCGGCGCCTGCGGCAATCGCGCGCAGGCCCTGGTGCACCGCGGCAGAGCCGGTGGCGCAGGCGTTCTCGACGCGGGTGGCCGGCTTGAAGCGCAGCCTGGGGTCGGCCTGGAGCACCAGCGAGGCGGTGAAGTCCTGGGGCGAGAAGCCGGCATTGAAATGGCCGAGCACGATCTCGTCGACGTCGCCAGCCGAAATGCCGGCATCGGCCATCGCCTCATTGGCGACGCGGGTGACGAGGCTTTCGACGGTTTCGGTGTCGAACTTGCCGAACGGCGTATGCGCCCATCCGACGATGCTGGCGGTCATGGTCTCTTCTCCCTGGAGGTCTCTCACCTGAGTTAAGTCTTAGCGCAGGGACGGCAAGACTTCACGCGGCTTTCAAGGCCTTGAGGGTGCGCTCGCAGATGGCAGTTATGCCGGCCCAGTTCCCGGCCCGGATCTCCGCTGTCGGGCACAGCCATGACCCGCCGACCGCAACCACGTTGGGTTCGGCCAGCCAGGTCGCCGCATTGGCCTCCCCGACCCCGCCGGTCGGGCAGAACCGCACGTTCGGGAACGGGCCGCCGAGCGCCCGCAGGCCCTTGATGCCGCCGGCCTGCTCGGCCGGGAAGAACTTTGCGACGTCGAAGCCGTAGGACAGCGCCATCATCAGCTCGGAGGCCGTGGCAATGCCCGGCGCGAATGGCAAAGAGCTGTCAGTGGCGGCCTTGAGGAGATCGGGGGTCAGGCCCGGGCTGATGCCGAACGCAACGCCGAGCTTCTCGACACGGGTGAAGTCGGCCGGATTGAGAATCGTGCCGATGCCGACGACTGCCTCGGGGACCTCGGCCATCACCGCCCTCGCCGCCTCGATCGCAACGGGGGTGCGCAGGGTCACCTCCAGCGTGCGGACGCCGCCGGCGACCAGCGCACGCGCCAGCGGCACGGCATCCTGGATGCGCTCGATGGTGAGGACGGGAATGACGGTCGCTGCCTTGAACAGCGCGACGAGGTGATTCTGTTGGGCAGTGGTGGTCATGGGGCTCGATTTCACTTGGTCGCTTTTTACTTGGTGGCCTGGCGAGAGGCCGCCGGCCGGTGCCGCTTCTTCGGCGGCATGGCATAGCCCGGAATGATGGCGCCGGGATAGCAGATCACGATGCTGGCGAGGCGATGCCCGGCCTGGGCGGCCTCGACCGGCTCGGCGCCGGCGAGGCGGGCGGCGATATAGGCGGCGGCGAAGCTGTCGCCGGCGGCGGTGGTGTCGACCACCGGCTTGGTCATGGGCTCGGCGCGGACCTCGTGGGTCCCCCCCGGAAAGCGCAAGTGGCTCACCGGCTCGGCGAGGCGGAACACCAGCTCCGGGGTCGGGATGCGCGCCATCAGCTGCTCGTGGCTCTCGCCGGGATAGAGCGCGAGCAGATCCTCGGTCGAGGTCAGCACGATGTCGGCGGCTGCGAAGGCCACAGCAAACACCTCACGCGCGACGTCGCGATCCGGCCATCCCCGCGCGCGGAAATTGGTGTCGAACACGAAGCGGGTGCCGAGCAGGCGCGCGCGCCTGATCGCCGCGAACAGGCGATCGCGTCCGGGGGCGTCGTAGATCGAGAGCGTGATGGCGGAGAAATAGACGATGTCATAGCTCATCAGCGAGTTGAGCAGCTCGTCCGTCTCCGGCAGGCTCATCAGCTGGCGCGCCGCCGCGCTGTCGCGCCAGTGGAAGAACTGGCGCTCGCCCTTGGCATCCAGCTGGATCATGTAGAGGCCGGGCAGCTTGCCGGCCAGCCGCACGACACGTCGCGTGCCGACCCCCTCCGCATGCCAGGCCGCGATCATCTCATCGCTCAGGGCGTCATCGCCGAGCGCGGTGAGATAGTCGACCTTGACCTCGAGCCGCGCCAGGTAGACGGCGGTGTTGAGGGTATCGCCGCCGAAGCCGCGTGAGTAAAGCCCGCCCCCCTGCCCGGCAGACGCGCCTCCTTGCGCCTGCCGGAGCTCGACCATGCATTCGCCGATGCAAGCAACGCTCGCCATCACTCGGGCCCGCTCAGTCAGAGGTCAGGCGACGAAATTGCCGCCGAGCTCGTCTTCGATGTGAATGCGGATGATATCGTCGAACGTCTTCTCGGCGGTGGTGAAGCCGAGCTCGCGCGACCGCTTGGCATCGAAATTGCGCGGCCAGCCGCCGACGATGCCGACGATGAAGGGATCCGGCTCCCGCTTGATGCGGGCGGCGACCTTTTCACCTGCAACCCGCTTCAAGGCGGCAATCTGCTCGCCGACCGTGGCCGACAGGCCCGGCATGGTCAGATTGCGGCGCGGGCCGACGGTCGCGAGATCCATGGTCCCTGCGTGCAGCAGGAAGCCGACCGCGGAGCGCGGCGTGGCGTGCCAGTGGCGGACATCCTCGGACACGGGGAGGATCGCTTCCTTGCCCGCGAGCGGCTCGCGCAGGATGTTGGAGAAGAAGCCCGATGCCGCCTTGTTGGGCAGGCCGGGCCGGATGCAGATGGTGGGCAGGCGGATGCCGATGCCGTCGAGGAAGCCGCGGCGCGAATAGTCGGCGAGCAATAGTTCGCCGATCGCCTTCTGGGCGCCGTAGCTGAGCAGCGGCGTGTGGAAGAACTCGTCGCCGATCGCATCCGGGAACGGCGCGCCGAACACCGCGATCGAGGACGTGAACACGACGCGCGGCTTGTAGCCGCCGCCAACAAGCCTGATCGCATCGAGCAGCATCCGCGTGCCGTCGAGATTGATGCGATAGCCCTTGTCGAAATCGAGCTCGGCCTCGCCGGAGACGATCGCGGCGAGATGGAAGATCACGTCGGGGCGGCCGGCGATCAGCTTCTCGGCCGCGCCCGGCACGGCGAAATCGCCCGACACGGTCTCGACCGGAAAACCGGCCTTCTCCGGCTTCTTCGGCTCGACCACGTCGTGCATGGTCAGTTTGGTGATGTCGCTCTTGCCGAGCCGGCCGTCGCGCAGCAGCCGTTCACAGAGTTTGCGGCCGACCATGCCGGCGGCGCCGAGAACCAGAATGTGCAAGAGCTCAACTCCTTCTTATTGGCCGGAGCGCGCCGCTCCTGACGCGCCCTCGGCAAGCCCCGCGATCATTCCTTCACGGCGCCGGTCATCGCCGACACATAATGCTCGACGAAGAAGGCGTAAAGGATCACGAGCGGCAGCGAGCCGGCCAGAGCACCCGCCATCAGCGAGCCCCAACGGTAGATGTCACCGTCCACGAACTCGTTGACGATCGCCACCGGCACCGTCTTGTTGCTGGTCGACTGCAGGAACGTCAGGGCGTAGATGAACTCGTTCCAGCACAGCGTGAAGCAGAAGATGAAGGCCGAGATCAGGCCGGGAATGGCGAGCGGCACCACGATCTTGATCAGGATCTGCCAGCGGCTCGCCCCGTCGATCAGCGCGCATTCCTCGAGCTCGAACGGGATGGTCTTGAAATAGCCCATCAACAGCCAGGTCGAGAACGGGATCAGGATCGTCGGATAGGTCAGGATCAACGCCAGCGGAGAGTCGAACAGACCGTACTGATACACGACGGTGGCGAGCGGAATGAACAGGATCGAAGGCGGCACCAGATAGGCGAGGAAGATCAGGCCCCCGACGAGATTGGCGCCCTTGTATCGCAGCCGCACGATGGCATAGGCCGCGAACACCGATGCGACGATCGAGAGCACCGTGGCGCAGATCGCCACGTACATCGTGTTCCAGAGCCAGTGCGGATAATAGCTCTCGAACAGCAGCTTGTAGAAGTGCTTGAAGGTCGGGTTCCAGGTCCAGAACGGATTGTACCTGTCGAGGTCGAGCAGCTGCTCGTCCGGCTTCACCGAGGTCAGCGCCATCCAGTAGAACGGAAACAGCAGGACCACGACGATGATCGTGAGCGGCAGGTACAGCGTCACGATCCTGCGCGGCACCGACTGCAGATAGCTCATGCCCTCGCTGTGATCGGCCGTAGGCGCCGAGCCCGACAGCACATTCTTGAGATCGATGGATCTGGTGGGCAGGTCAGTCATTGCTCTCTCCCTGCTGCCACTTGCGGCGCTGCAATCCGAACCAGGACACCATGATCGCAGCGAGCAGGAATGGAATCATGGCGCTGGAGATCGCGGCGCCTTCGCCCAGCTGTCCGGCAATGATCGCGCGCTGGTAGGACAGGGTCGCCATCAGGTGGGTGGCATTGACCGGGCCACCGCGCGTCATCGCCCAGATCAGCTGGAAGTCGGTGAAGGTGAACAGCACCGAGAAGGTCATCACGACGGCGATGATCGGCGTCAGCAGCGGATAGGTGATGTAGCGGAAATTCTGCCAGCGCGTGGCGCCGTCGAGCGTTGCGGCTTCATAGAGCGACGGCGACACCGTCTGCAGGCCCGCCAGCAGCGTGATCGCCACGAACGGCACGCCACGCCAGATATTGGCGAAGATCACGCAAATGCGTGCCCAGGTCGTGTCGCCGAGGAAGTTGATGTTCTGGTTGATCAGGCCGAGGTGCTTCAACGACCAGGAGATGATGGAGAATTGCGAGTCGAAGATCCACCAGAACGCCAGCGCCGAGAGCACCGTCGGCACGATGAAGGGGATCAGCACCATCGCGCGCAGCATCGCCTTGAACGGCATGTTCTCGTTCAAGAGCAGCGCGAGATAGAGCCCGATCGCGAATTTGAGGGCGCTGGCGACGAAGGTGTAGAGCAGCGTGTTGAACACCGACAGCCAGAAGATGGAATCGTCCCACAGCCACTCATAGTTCTCGGTGCCGACGAAGTGGCCGACCCTGCCGATGCGGGTGTCGGTGAAGGACAGCCAGATGCCGAGCCCCAGCGGATAGGCCAGGAAGAAGATCAGGAAGGCCATGGCCGGCACCATGAACCAGAAGCCGAGCCAGTTGCGATTGTGTTTGAGCTGGATCCAGGCGCTGTCCTCGCTCATCTGAGGCTTGGCCCGGGGAATTGCGACATCAGCCATGCCCGATATCCCTGATCGAAATGTTGACGAGCGGGCGGCCGGATGGCCGCCCGCCCCGTGATTGTCAGCGATAGATGCGCTTCAGCTGGCGCTCGGCTTCCGCGATGGCGCCCTTGGCGTCCTTGGCACCGGTGCAGTAATTGGCGAACATGTCGACCACGATGAAGTCGGCGATCGCGGTCGCCGCCTTCTCACCGACGGTGCCGATGCCGGACGCCGGCAGCGTGCGCTTGGAGGCCTGCGAGAACACGGCGTTCTTGGGATCGGCCGTCCAGACCGACGCCGATTCATAGGCGTTCAAGGTCTGCTGCAGATAGCCTTGCGCGCCATCCAGCCACTTCTCGTAGTTCTCCTTCTCCAGCATGAAGGCGACGAAGGCCTTCGCCGCGTTCGGATATTTGGTGAAGTTGAAGGCGAGGATCGGCAGCGTAAGCTGCAGCTCGGTCGGCTTGCCGACCGGTCCGACCGGGTGCAGCGCATGATAGGTATCTTCCGCCAATTCCTTCTTGGTAGGATCGGTCTTGGCGGCAACATAGATCGAAATGCCGTTGAGGGTGCAATAGAGTTCACCGGCCAGGTACGCCTTATTATTGGATGAGTCGTTCCAAGAGGCAACGCCGGGGATGAAGGTGTCCGACAAGGCCTTGGTGTATTCCAGCGCCTTCAGCGTTTCAGGCGAATTGATGATGACCTTATCGTCCTTGTCGACGGTCCAGGCGTTGTGGCCCCAGAGGATCCAGTGCAGCCAGGCGTTGGCGTCGCCAGAGGCGTGTCCGAGCGGGAAGCCGGCCGGCGTGTTGTTCGCCTTCAGCGCCTTGCACATCTCGAGGAAGCCGGGAAAATCCTTCGGGAATTCCTTGAAGCCCGCTTTGTCCGTCGCCGACTTCCGGTAGGTCATATAGCCGCCGTTGGTCGCGACAGGGATGCCCAGCCAGTCTTCGCCAAGCTTGCAGGTCTTTGCTGCAGCGTCCGTCCAGCCGCCATATTTCTTGCCGAGATAGTCGGCGACGTCATTCATTTTCAGGACTTTGGTCGGGAACAGCTGCGGCAACGTGTGCAGGCCCCACGCGACGTCGAGGCCGGAGCCCGTGTTGGCTGCAACGGATGCCTTCGGCTGCACGTCCTCGAAGGACTCGCTGAATACGTTCATCTCGGTGCCGGTGGCGGACTTGAAAGCTGCGACCATGGCATTGAACGCATCGTCTTCCGCCGGCACGAAGCGCTTCCACCGCATCACGGTCAGCTTGGCGCCGGGCTCGGCCTTCCAGGGCGCGCTCTGCGCCCAGGCCTTGGCGAAGTCGAACAGTGCCGGCCCGGTCAGCATGCCGGTCGCGGCCAGTGCCGTTCCGCCTTGAAGCAGAGACCGGCGGGTAAAGTCTTGCATGTCGTCCTCCCTGTGATGCTTTTTGTTGTCTTATGCTTTGTCGTCTTATGCTTTGTCGTCTGGTGCGCTAGGCGTTCATGCGCTTGCCCGTCGCATCGTCGAACAGATGAACCAGCGACGGTTCGGGCTTCAGCCGGACCTTGTCGCCCGGATTGAACTGGTGACGCTCGCGGAAGACCGCGACGACCTGCTCGCCGCCAAGCTTGGCGAACACCTGCGTCTCCGAGCCGGTCGGCTCGACCACGATGATCTCGGCCTCGGCACCGTCGTCGGCAATGGTGAAATGCTCCGGACGCACGCCATAGACGGCGGGACGGCCGTCGGAGGCCACCGGCGCGGTCTTCAGCGGCAGCTTGACGCCGTTCGGCCCCTCGAAGGTGGCAACGCCGTTGACCCGCACATGGCCCTTAAGGAAGTTCATGGCGGGCGAGCCGATGAAGCCGGCGACGAACTGGTTGTCGGGCTTGTCGTAGAGCTCGAGCGGGGTGCCCATCTGCTCGACGATGCCGTCATGCATGACGACGATCTTGTCGGCCATGGTCATGGCCTCGATCTGGTCGTGGGTGACGTAGACGGTCGTCGTCTTCAGCCGCTGGTGCAGCTCCTTGATCTCGGTGCGCATGGCGACGCGCAGCTTGGCGTCCAGGTTCGACAGGGGCTCGTCGAACAGGAAGACCTGCGGATCGCGCACGATGGCGCGGCCCATGGCGACGCGCTGGCGCTGGCCGCCGGAGAGCTGGCGCGGATAGCGGTCGAGCAGCGGCGACAGCGCAAGGATCTCGGCGGCGCGCTTGACGCGCTTGTTGATCTCGTCGGAGCCGGCATTCCGCAACTTCAGCGAGAAGCCCATGTTGTCGGCCACCGTCATGTGCGGATAGAGTGCGTAGTTCTGGAATACCATCGCAATGTCCCGCTCCTTGGGCTGGACATTGTTGACGACGCGGTCGCCGATCGAGATCGTGCCGGAGGTGATGTTCTCGAGGCCTGCGAGCATGCGCAGCAGCGTCGACTTGCCGCAGCCGGAGGGGCCAACCAAGACGACGAACTGGCCGTCCTCGATCGGAATCGTCACGCCGTGCAGGACTTCAAAATTGCCGAACGATTTCCGCACGTCGCGGATTTGCACAGACGACATCTAGCTCCCTCCTCGAAAGTCCACGACGCCCCTAGCGCCGCGACCGTCTTGTTTTTCAGACTTCACCGAACGAAGCCCGATCTTAGCGGGCGACATTGTCGGTAGTTTGTGCGGTTTTGGCAATTTGTCTTTGGTTAGTCGTTGCTGGTAGCGCTGTCAACGTTCCTTTGTTTGCGGGACCGACTATGTTAAGAGCAGCAAATGGGTCGAAAACGCACCAAGTCAGGCAAAATCCGGCTGGCCGAAGTGGCCGAGCTCGCCGGCGTCAGCCCGATTACCGCGTCCCGCTTCTTCCGCAACCCGGAGGCCCTGTCGGTCGCCAAGCGGACGCGGGTCGAGAGCGCCGCCAAGGAGCTCGGCTATGTGCCCAACCTTGCCGCACGCGCCCTCGCCTCGCAACGCACCGAAGTCATCGGCGTATTGATCCCCTCTCTCACCAATAATGTGTTCTCGGACGTGCTGCGCGGCATCTATGACGCGTCCGAAGGCAGCCGTTACTCGATCCAGTTGTCCAACACGCGCTACAGCATTCTCCAGGAAGAGAAGCTGCTGCGCCTGTTTCTGGCGCAGAAGCCGGCCGGGCTGATCGTCACCGGCATCGACCAGACCGCGGAGTCCCGCGCGATGCTCGAAGCCGCGGAATGCCCGATCGTGCAGATCATGGAGACCGGCCCCGATCCGGTCGACATGATGATCGGCTTTTCGCACTATGATGCGGCCCGCGCAGCGGTTGCGCACCTGTTCGAACAAGGCCACCGTAGAATCGGCTTCGTCGGCGCACGCATGGATCCCAGGGTGCAGCGGCGGCTGGACGGATATGTCTCGGCCATGAAGGACGCCGCATTGTTCGATCAGCGCCTCGTCGTCACGACGGCCACACCGACCTCGGTGACGCTTGGCGGCGCGCTGTTCACCGATCTCCTGGCGCGGGAGCCCGAGATCGATGCGGTGTTCTGCGCCAATGACGACCTCGCGCTCGGCGTGCTGTTCGAATGCCGGCGCCGGGAGATCGCAGTGCCCGGGCAGATCGCGATCGTCGGCTTCAACGACCTCGAGTTCATGGCCTCCGCCGTCCCCACCCTCACCAGCGTCCGCACCAACCGCTACGAGATGGGCAAGACGGCGGCCGCCATGCTGATCGAGGCGATCGAGGGCCGGCGCCCGGAGCAGCCCGTGCTCGATCTCGGCTTCAAGGTGATCGAGCGGCAAAGCTCGTCGGCGCGACGTTCGGACAGCAGGCCAGGCGTTTCCGGCGCGGCGGCCGCGAACAAAATGATAGCGTTACCAAG
The DNA here is from genome assembly GCF_018130245.1 of Bradyrhizobium sp. SZCCT0231. Taxonomy (GTDB): domain Bacteria; phylum Pseudomonadota; class Alphaproteobacteria; order Rhizobiales; family Xanthobacteraceae; genus Bradyrhizobium; species Bradyrhizobium japonicum_F. Next base: position 1,251,681 of record NZ_JAFCKP010000001.1, on the reverse strand, counting down.
TAGCCGCGACTAGTATCGGACTCGTGAGGAAACGACCCGCCAGCGGGAAGGCAGATCATCGCGCGCGCCGTTGGGGCATCGCACATGCCGACACCATGAGACGGACGCCAGTGCGTTTGCATTGCAGGAGAAACCAATGACAAAGAAACCAACCAATGGGCATGCCGCCGGCAGCAACGGTACTCGCCGCCACCTTCGCTCGCAGGAATGGTTCAACAATCCGCACAATCCGGGCATGACCGCGCTCTATATGGAGCGCTATTTGAACTACGGCCTCACCCGCGCCGAGCTTCAATCCGGCAAGCCGATCATCGGCATCGCCCAGACCGGCAACGACCTCTCCCCCTGCAACCGCCACCATATCGAGCTCGCCCACCGCGTCCGCGAAGGCATCCGCGAGGCCGGTGGCATTGCGATGGAATTCCCCACCCACCCGATTCAGGAGACCGGCAAGCGCCCGACCGCCGCGCTCGACCGCAACCTCGCCTATCTCGGCCTGGTCGAGATCCTCTACGGCTATCCGCTCGACGGCGTGGTGCTGACCACCGGCTGCGACAAGACCACGCCGGCCTGTATGATGGCGGCGGCCACCGTGAACCTGCCCGCGATCGTGCTGTCGGGCGGCCCGATGCTGAATGGCTGGCACGCCGGCGAGCGCACCGGCTCCGGCACCATCGTCTGGAAGTCGCGCGAGCGGCTCGCCGCAGGCGAGATCGACTATGAGGAGTTCATGGAGATCGTGGCCTCCTCGGCGCCCTCGGTCGGCCATTGCAACACCATGGGCACGGCCTCGACCATGAACGGGCTTGCCGAAGCGCTCGGCTTCTCGCTGCCGGGCTGTGCGGCGATTCCCGCCCCCTATCGCGAGCGCGGCCAGATCGCCTACGAGACCGGCAAGCGCGCCGTCGAGATGGTCTGGGAGGACCTCAAGCCGTCGGACATCCTGACCCGCAAGGCGTTCGAGAACTGCATCGTGATCAATTCGGCGATCGGCGGCTCGACCAACGCGCCGATCCACATCAACGCCCTCGCCCGCCACATCGGCGTCGAGCTGTCGATCGAAGACTGGCAGAAATTCGGCCACGACGTGCCGCTCTTGGTCAACATGCAGCCGGCCGGCTTCTATCTCGGCGAGGAATTCCACCGCGCCGGCGGCGTGCCCGCCGTGGTGCGCGAGCTGATGAAGCACAAGCGCATCCATGAGGATGCCGTCACGGTCAACGGCCGCGGCATCGGCGAGAACTGCAAGGATGCGCCGGAGCCCGACAACGACGTGATCTGGGCCTACGACAAGCCGCTGGTGAAGGATGCCGGCTTCCTGGTGCTGAAGGGCAACCTGTTCGATTCGGCGATCATGAAGACCTCAGTGATCTCCAAGGAATTCCGCGACCGCTATCTCAGCAACCCCAAGGATCCGAACGCCTTCGAGGGGCGCGCCATCGTGTTCGAGGGCCCGGAGGATTATCACGGACGGATCGACGATCCCGCGCTCGACATCGACGAGCGCTGCGTGCTGTTCATCCGCGGCACCGGCCCGATCGGCTATCCCGGAGGCGCCGAGGTCGTGAACATGCAGCCGCCGGCAGCCTTGATCAAGCGCGGCATCCTGTCCCTGCCCTGCATCGGCGACGGCCGTCAGTCCGGCACCTCGGGCTCGCCCTCGATCCTCAACGCCTCGCCGGAAGCCGCCGCCAATGGCGGTCTTGCTATCCTGAAGACCGGCGACAAGGTGCGCATCGACCTCAACAAGGGCAGCGCCAATATCCTGATCTCGGACGAGGAGCTGAAGAAGCGCCACGCCGAGCTCAAGGCCAATGGCGGCTTCAAGCATCCGCCGAACCAGACGCCGTGGCAGGAGATCTACCGCAACACCGTCGGCCAGCAATCGACCGGCGCCTGCATGGAGCTCGCCACGCGCTACCAGAACGTCGCCGGCACCTTTGGCGTGGCGCGGGACAATCACTGACAACTGTCATTCCGGGGCGCGACGAAGTCGCGAGCCCGGAATCCATTGATCCGCCGACGCTGTGGCCCGATGGATTCCGGGTTCGCGCCAAGAGGCGCGCCCCGGAATGACGACAGAAGATTCAGAGGAGAAAACAAAATGGCAGACCGCCTCAAGGGAAAGCGCGCCGTCGTCACGGCTGCGGCAGCAGGCATCGGGCGCGCTTGCGCGATCGCATTCGCGCGTGAAGGCGCAACCGTCATCGCCACCGACATCAACGAGGCCGGCATCGCTGGCTTGACCAAGGAAGGAATCGCCGAGGTCGCAAAGCTCGACGTCCGCAACACCGCCGACGTCAACGCCTTTGCCAAGAGGATCGGCAAGATCGACATCCTGCTCAATGCGGCCGGCTTCGTGCATCACGGCACCATCTTGGAGTGCTCGGAAGAGGATTTCGACTTCTCGTTCGACCTCAACGTCAAGTCGATGCACCGGACCATCAAGGCCTTCCTGCCCGACATGATTGCGGGCGGCGGCGGCAGCATCGTCAACATCTCGTCCTGCGCCGCCTTGAGGCCGCCGGCGAACCGCTATGTCTACAGCTCGTCGAAGGCGGCGGTGTCGCTGCTGTCACGCGCGGTCGCGCTCGACTTCATCACCAAGGGCATCCGCTGCAACTCGATCTGCCCCGGCACCGTCGAGACTCCTTCGATGCTCGACCGCGCCGCCGCGCAGGGACCGCAAGGCAAGGAGATGTTCATCTCCCGTCAGAAGATGGGCCGGCTCGGCACCGCCGAGGAGATCGCATCCATGGCGGTCTATCTCGGCAGCGACGAGAGCGCCTTCACCACCGGCGTCGACCTCGTCGTCGACGGCGGCTACATGCTCTGACGCCAGGGGCACCCGGCATGAACAAGATCGACCTCAACGGCCGTGTCGCCATCGTCACCGGCGGTGCGCAGGGCTTTGGCCGCGCTATCGCCGAGCGCTTCGTCGCCTCCGGCGCCAGGGTCGCGATCTGGGATTTCGACGCCGCGCTTGCCGAGAAGACCGCAAAGGAGATCGGCGGCGAAACGAAAGTCTTCAAGGTCGACGTCACCGATACCGCAGCCGTCGAGCAGGCCCGCGATGCGACGCTCAAAGCATTCGGCAAGATCGACATCCTCGTCAACAATGCCGGCATTGCCGGCGTCAACAAGCCGGTCTGGGAGACCGACCTCGAGGAATGGCGCAAGGTTCTGCGCATCAACCTCGACGGCCCCTTCATCGTGAGCAAGGCGATCGTGCCCGCGATGCTCAAGCAGAAATACGGGCGCATCGTGAACATCGCCTCGATCGCCGGCAAGGAAGGCAATCCGAACGCGGCGCACTACTCGGCCTCCAAGGCCGGCCTGATCGCGCTGACGAAGTCGCTCGGCAAGGAGCTCGCCGCGCATGACATCCTCGTCAACGCGGTGACGCCGGCGGCGGCAAAGACCGCGATCTTCGATCAGATGACGCAGCAGCATATCGACTTCATGCTGTCGAAGATCCCGAAGGGCCGCTTCGTCCTGGTGGAAGAGCTCGCCGCGATGGTGGCCTGGCTCGCATCCGAAGATTGTGCGTTCTCCACCGGCGCGGTGTTCGACATTTCTGGCGGCCGCGCGACCTATTGAGGACAACATGATCCGGGAAGGCGGATGCCTGTGCGGCGCGGTGCGGTTCAAGGCGGAGGGCGAGCCGCTCAACGTCCGCATCTGCCATTGCCGCATCTGCCAGAAGGCGATGGGATCACCCTACTTCGCCCGCGCGCAGTTCGACCAGCGCGCGCTGACAGTCGAGGGCGAGACCGCCCGCTACGCGTCGTCCGCAAACATCGACCGTGTGTTCTGCAAGCAGTGCGGCACACGCCTGTTCGCCTGGCGTCGCAACGGCACGCTGGCGGGCGTGGCGCTGGCCACTTTCGACGACCGCAACGCCTTCGCGCCGACCGAGCACATCTGGGTCTCGGAAAAGCTGGCGTGGGTGAAACTCGACGATGGCCTGACGCAATATCAGACGACTATCCCGACGTGAGGTCGCGATCAGCCTGAGGCGCTGGCGGCTTCAACACGCCGTCCCGTCGTCGTCGCGATCCAGATCCCGGCAAACACCGCAATGATGCCAGCGGCCAGATTCCAGCGCAGCGGCTCGTTCAGCAGCCAGGCGCCAACCAGCGATGCCGTGATCGGGTTGACCGTCACCGAGATCGCGACGCGCGTCGGCGTTGTCCGCTCCAGCGCGAAGGCCCAGAGATAGAAGGTCAGCGCCGCGCCGAAGGCACCCAGATAGAGGGCTCCCAGCCACTGCGGCATGCCGAAGCCGGCGACGGGCGCAAAGCTGCCGCGGACATACGAGAGCAGGATGAGGCAGACCGCACCCGCCGCCATGCTCATGGTCGTAAAGGCAATCGGACTGGAGCGCCGGATCAGCGGCTTCGACCAGATGCCGTAGAGCGCCATGCACAGCGCAGCCGCCATCATGAGGAGATCGCCGCGCCAGGCGCCTGACGGCGCCGTGGCGAGATCGGAGAGCAGCGCGACCGCAACGCCAAACGTCGCAGTCATGACGCCGATGGACTTGCGCCAGGTCAGGGCTTCGGCGCCGAGAGCGGCCCCGATCACGAGCGACAACAGCGGCAGCGTCGACAACGCGAGCGCACCGCGCGCAGCGGTCGTGAAGATCAGCGACGCGTTGAACAGGATCGGGAACAGCGCGAAGAACAGAATGCCGAGTCCGACGGCAGCGGCCCAGTCCCCCCGCTCCGGCCAGCGATCGCCGCGCAGCAGCGTCAGGGGCAGCAGCAGGAGAAAGCCGATGCCGAACCGGAATGAGCCGATCGCGAGCGGATCGATGCTCCCCACGAGATAGCGCGTGGCACCGATCGAGGTCCCGCCCAGCGCGCTCGACAACACGGCGGCAAAAACACCAAGGATCTCGCCCACGAATCCTCCCAACGACTTTGCGGGCAGCATAGGAGGCACGCCGAAACGGGGAATGGAATTTCCGTCATGCCAGGATAAGTTTTCGTCATGACCTCGCCCGATCTTGACCCCGACCTTCTGAAGGCCTTCCTCGCTGTTGCCGAGCATCGGTCATTCACGCGCGCGGCAGCGATACTCAACCGCACCCAATCGGCGGTGAGCGTCCAGATCAGGCGTCTCGAAGAGCGGCTGGACGTCAGGCTGTTTCACCGCACGAGGTCGGGCGTGGCACTGAGCGCGGCGGGTCAGGAGCTGCTTGTCTATGCGAAGCGGCTTCTCGAGCTCAATGCAGAAGCGGTTGATGCGCTCCGCGCGCGCAAGCGCGAGGCCATGGTCCGCCTCGGGGTGATGGACGATTACGGCACCATCGTCGTTCCGCCATTGCTGGCGCAATTCGCCAAGAGCCATCCGGAGATCCGGGTCGAGATCGAGACCGGGCTGACTGCCCCGATGCCGGCCCGGCTCGGCGAGGCCTATGATCTCGTCATCGCCATGCATCCGGAAGGACACGGCGATGGCGAGCTGCTGCGGCGCGAGCAGGCGGTCTGGGCCGCAGCCGCGTCATACTCGGCCGGAGCGCCGCACGACATGCTGCCCGTCGCGCTTTATCCGCCGGGCTGCCTGTTCCGGCAATGGGCGGCCGACGCCCTCGATGCCGCCGGCCGCCCATGGCGGCTCGCCTTCGTCAGCCAGCGCATCGCGGCGGTGGAAGCGATCGCGGCACAGGGCCTCGCCATCACGGTCGTGAAGGCCGGCACCCTGCCCCCTCTCCTGCGCGTCCTGTCGGAGCGCGACGGCCTGCCGCCGCTGCCGGCCGCGGACATCCGCCTCCACCGCGCGAGCAACCTGTCGCGTCCAGCGGCACTGCTGGCGGATCATTTGCAGCGGGCAATTTCGGAATTGAGCGCCATATAACGGTAGATCGTAAAGAGTTGTGGCCCTATACGGCCTGCTTTGCAAAGCGCGCGGCCCGAACCGGAACGGATGAGCTGGTGAACATTTCCATCTATGATCTCTCCGTCTGGGTCGTCCCCCTGGTGCTCGCCATCACCTTCCACGAGGCTGCGCACGCCTTCGTCGCGGACCGGCTCGGGGACAACACGGCCTCGCAGCTCGGCCGCGTCAGCTTCAACCCCATCAGGCATATCGACCCGTTCGGCACCCTGATCCTGCCGGCGATGCTGCTGTTTGCGCATTCGCCGTTCCTGTTCGGCTATGCCAAGCCGGTCCCTGTCAATTTCCGCAAGCTCAACCACCCCAGGCTCGACATGGTCTGGGTGGCGCTGGCCGGCCCCGCGACCAACATCCTGCTGGCGCTGATCGCGGCGCTCGCGCTCCACGCCCTGCCCTGGGCTCCAGCCACCTCGGCGCGATGGATCCTCGATAACATCTGGAATGCGATCCGCCTCAACGCGATCCTGGCCGTGTTCAACATGATGCCGATCCCGCCGCTCGACGGCGGCCGCGTTGCGGTCGGGCTGCTGCCGCGTGCCCTCGCCTTGCCGCTGGCCCGGCTCGAGCCGTTCGGTATGTTGATCCTGATCGGGCTCTTGATCCTGCTGCCGCTCGCCGGCTCGCAGTTCGGTCTAAATCTTGATGTTATTTCAGCAATACTGCGAACGTTGACCGGTTATGTGATTCAGGCTGTTCTCTTCCTGACGGGCAACGCGTAGTTGAACCTGACATCCGAACCCACGCCGAAGGGCCAGAGGCCGACTTGGTCAAAGCTGCCGATATGCTGATCGCGCGACGCGCAGACACCCGCGCCCGCGCCGATTTCGCCACCTGGAAGATGATGGCCAAGCTCAACGGGGCGTCCGCATTGCCCACGGAAGCCCAGGAATTCCTGGCGAGCTACCAGAACCTGCTGGCGCAGATGAGTGAGAGCGAGGCCACCGAGGCCACCATCGGCGCGATCTACAAGGCCTATTACGTCGAAATGGGCGGCGCTGGCACGCCGCCCGACGTCCGGCCCCGCCAGGCCGAGCCGGCGGCGGACAATGTTACCGCCTTCCGCCGCCCGGCGCGGAAGCCGAAGAAGGCCGCCTCCTTCGGGGCGACGGCATTCGCCGGAGGCCAGAAACGGCCGCTCCCGGTGGCGCTGATCTTCGCCTGCCTGGTCGTGGTCTATGTCGGAATCCGGCTCTACTGGCGCTGAGCCGACTTTTTCTTCTTCGCGTCCGGCGGGGTGAAGATGATGTCCACGGTCCGTTCGAACCGGTCGTCGGTCAGTCCGGCAGGCGGCTGCGGGATCGGATCGGACTTGCGGACAATCGACACCGCCGCAGCATCGTAGGCTGCATCTCCCGACGACTCCGCAACATCGACCGACAGCACGTTGCCCTTCCGGTTGATCGCGAAGCTCACCTTGACCTTCTGGTTATTGGGCTGCTTGCCTTCCGGATTGACCTTGTGAGCCGCAAGATGCGCGCTGATCTTGCGGTTCCAGTCGGCCGTGATCTTCAGGATGTCCTTGCCGAGCCCCAGCACGGGTGCCAGGGCTTTCTCGGCTTCGCGCGCGTCTTCGTCGAGCGTCTGCCGCGCCGTTGCAACCGACTTCGGCGATGCCTCGGCTGCGGGAGTTTCGACAGCCTGAATCTTCGGATCGTCTTCCGTCGGCTTCTTCGTGTTGTTCTCGGTCACGACGCGGTCAGGATCCTCGACCTCCTGCGACTGGTCCTTCGGAAGCTCCGTCTCCTTGGTCTCGGCCTTCTGCTCGGGAAGCGCCTGCTGCTCCTGCATCGCTTCGCTATCGGGCCCAGGCGGCAGATCGGTATCGGGCACCTTGGGCGAAGCCATCTCGACCGCGAACTCGGCTCCGGCCGCGCCGAGACCGTCGCCGTCGTCGTCGGCGCGCAAATGGGCCAGCGCGAGCGCTGCACCGCCCAGATGGAGCGCGAGCGCCGCCACTGCCGCCAAGATCCAGAGCCTCCGGGATGGTCTGAGTTCGTGCGACATGGCTGGCCTTTAAGGCTGAGCGGCGCCTGCCGCAGGCGCCTCCAGCGCGACCAGCTTCACCCGCGTATAGCCGCCTGAGCGCAGCAGCTCCATCACGCCCATCAACTCGCCATATGGCACCGAGCGATCGGCGCGCAGGAAAACATACTTGTCCTTGGCCATGTCCGACATTCCGTCGAGAGTGCCGATCAACTCCGCCCGGTGAACCGGGTTCTCTCCGATCGCGAGCGTCAGATCGGGCTTGATGCTGAGATAAGTCGGCTTGTCCGGCTTCTTCTGCGGCGTCGCGCTCGACGTCGGCAGATCGATCGGCAGGTCGACCGTGGAGAGCGGCGCGGCGACCATGAAGATGATCAGCAGCACCAGGATGACGTCGATGAACGGCGTGACGTTGATGTCATGCGTTTCCGAGAAGTCGTCGTCGTCATCATTGTCTGCGAGTGAAACGGCCATGGTCTACTCCGCCGCGCGTGAATGCACGCTGCCGTGGCTGCGGTCGAGATCGCGGGAGAGCAGCCGCCCTGCAGCGCCCGAGGCGCGGCTGACCAGCTCGAGATAGCCCTTCGTCACGCGCGAAAAGTGGTTGTAGATGATGACGGCGGGAATGGCGGCGACGAGGCCGATCGCGGTGGCGAGCAGCGCTTCGGCGATGCCGGGCGCGACCACGGCGAGGTTCGTGGTCTGCGACTTCGAGATGCCGATGAAGCTGTTCATGATGCCCCAGACCGTGCCGAACAGGCCGACGAAGGGCGAGGTCGAGCCGACGGTCGCAAGCACGCCCATGCCGATCCGGATGCGGCGCTGTTCCGCGCGCACGATCTCGGAAAAGCTCGAGGCCGCGCGCTCCTTGATGCCGGCATCGCTGGACAGGCCGGCCGACATCCGCGCCTCCCGCAGCGCCGCCGCCAGGAACGACGGCAGCATGCCCTCCTTGGTGCCGAGCGCCATCTGCGCCTCGGCGAGGGAGCGCGCCTCCGCAATCTTCTTCAAGGCCGACCGAAGCTTGGTCGAGGCGACCGACAGCTCGATCGATTTGGCGATGAAGACGGTCCAGGTCATCAGCGAGGCGAAGGCGAGCCCGATCATCACCGCCTTCACGATGACGTCCGCCGACATGAACATCACCCAGGGCGACAATTCCTTCAGGGCCGGCGCGATGGCCGCCGCCTCGGGCTTCGCACTCGCGGGATTGACGGCCACGGGGGCCGCGCCCGCAACGGCGGGAGCCGTCGAGGCCGCAGGCGCCGGGGCCGCCGGGGCGGTTGCCGACGGAACCGTTCCGGCCGCGGACGGTTGGGCTGTCGATTGGACCGGGGCCGCCGGCGGGCTTTGTGTCTGGGCAGAAACGGGGGGGGCGAGCCAGGCGGCCGCCAGCATCAAGGCTGCGGCAAGGCTTGCTTGGAAGGACATGCTCTTCATACTTCGGCCCAGTAGCGAATGAGGTTGTGATAGATACCCGTCAATTTGACCGTTTCGGGATCGTCACGCCCGAGCCGTTGCACCAGCGCCTGTATCGCGGTGTCGAGGTCAAAGATCATGCTCCGGGCTTGATCGTCCCGTATCATGCTCTGAAGCCAGAAGAAAGATGCAACCCGCGTCCCCCTGGTCACGGGGGTGACCAGATGCAGGCTGGTCGAGGGATAGAGCACGCAGTCCCCGGCAGGCAACTTGACTTCGTGCGAGCCGTAGGTGTCCTCGATCACAAGTTCGCCACCGTCGTACTCCTCCGGCTCGGCGAGGAACAGCGTGACCGACAGGTCGGTGCGGATGCGAAGGCCGGTCAGACGGTCGCCGCGGATCGCATTGTCGACGTGCAGGCCGAAATGGTGGCCGCTATCGGCCGCATAGCGGTTGAACAGCGGCGGGAAGATCTGGAGCGGGATCGCCGCCGCGATGAAGCGTGGGTTCGACGTCAGCGCCGAGATGATGCGGTTGCCGAGCTTGCGCGCGACCTCGCTGTCTGCAGGCAATTGCTCGTTGCGCTTGACCATCGCCGACTGCGCGCCGGCGGTGGCGCGGCCGTCCTCCCACTCGCTGGCATCCATGATGCGGCGGAAATCCGCCACATCATCCTTGCTGAGAACGCCTGGCAGGCACGTCAACATGATCAGAACTTCGCCGTCGTCACGATGTAGAACGCCCGTCCCGGCGCAACCGCCACGAACGGCACGTTGCTGCGATAGAACGAGTCGTAATAGAGCTTGTTGGTCAGGTTCTGCGCGTAGAACTTCATGGTCCAGTTCTGGTCGATCTTCTTCTCGACGAACGCATCGAAACGCCAATAGCTCGGCAGCTCGTTGGTGTTGGCCGCGAACGTGCCGCCATAGACCTTGGAGCGATACACCGCCTGGCCGCCAAGCTCCCAACCGTCATCGAACTTGTACTTGGTGAGCATGCTGAACGACTGGTGGGCAACGTTGGCGAGTTGCAGCCCGATATTCGAAGCAACGCCGCTCTGCGTGACCTTCGACTGCATCAGCACCAGTCCGCCGAAGATGCTCCAGCGGTCGGTGATCTTGCCTTCCGCTTCGATGTCGATGCCTTGGATTCTGTAGGCAGCGCCCGAGGTAAGCCGGCCGTTGACGGTCTCGCGCGCGTTGTCCTTGGTGGTTTGGAACAGCGCACCGGTCACCAGCAAGTGGCCATCCGCAAGCTCCCATTTGGTGCCGAGCTCGATCGCCTTGTTGCGCTCGGGCCCGAGCAGGATGGTCGAGTTGGGGGGAACGCCGCCGTAGTCGGTGCCGGTCGCGTCCAGCTCCGAACCGAACGGATTGGCCGAGGTCGCGTAGGCTCCATACACGCTGCCGATCGACATCGGCTTGTAGACCACACCGACGTTGTAGTTCACCAGATCGGCATTCTGCTTCACATAGTTCGTATTGTTCGACGCGCTCTGGCTGTAGCCGTCATAGCGGATGCCGCCGTTGACGATGACCGTGTCCTGCCAGTTCGCGGTGTCCATGACGTACACGCTGCTGGTGTTGACGCCGTAGCGCGTCGGATTTCCAAGCAGCGACGGTATACCGAAGGGAATGTTGGTGTATTGCGGGGCGTAGAGATTGACCCCCGTCACGGCGCCAGTGCTGGTGAAGGCGGAACCGGACAGTTCGGATGCGAGACCGGCATAGCGGTCGATCGAGATGTTCTCGTTCGAATACTCGACGCCGAACACCGCCGTGTGCTTGACCCCGCCGGTGTCGAGCTTGAACGTGGCCTCGTTCTGGTTGGCCCATACGTCGACGTTCTGGTACCGGCTCTGCGCGCTCGCCGTCGTGGTCCAGAGCAGCGGGTTGGGGCTGGTCGTGTTCGGGTTCTGCGGCAGCGTGCCGATATAGTTGAGCAGCGAGTGCTCGCCGCGCACCTTGCTGGTCAGAGTAATGGCCTCGTTGACCTTGTACTCGATCGTGCCGGTGCCGAAATCCTGCCGCGCGGTCTGGAAGTCGCGGTTGAGGAAGCCGTACCAGTTGCCACGCGGAATGCCCGCCGAGGTCACCGGCACGTTGCCCTGCTTGTAATAGGGCACGCCGAAATCGGGATAGCCGCTGAGATCGGTATGGACGTAGTTCGTCGTGATCTTGATGTCGTTGGTCGGGGTGTACTTGGTCGAGATGAAGCTGCCCCAGCGATTGTCGGTGACGTGGTCGCGTCCGGCGACGTTGGCGTCCTGGAACAGACCGCCCGCGCGCACCGAGAAGGTCGGATCGATGACCTGGTTGACGTCGAGCGTGACGCGTTTGGTCATGTCGGTACCAAACTCGCTGTCGATCCGCTTGAAGTTGACGTCGCCGGCCTGCTTGGTGACGATGTTGATGGCGCCGCCGGCGGTGCCGCGGCCGGCATAGGAGGATGCCGGTCCGCGCAGAATCTCGATCTGCTCGGTGAAGAAGTTCTCGCGGATGGAAACGGCGGGATCGCGGATGCCGTCGATGAAGACGTCGTTGCGCGCATCGAAGCCGCGGATGAAGAAGCGGTCGCCGAACGCGTTGCCGCCCTCGCCCGAGCCGAGCGTCACGCCCGCGGTCGAGCGCCCGATCTCCTTCAGCGTCGTGGCGTTCTTGTCCTCGAGCACTTCCTTGCTGAGCACCGTAATGGTCTTCGGCGTGTTCAGCATCTTCTCGGGAAACTTGCCCGAGGCCTGGACGTGGTCGACCTTGTAGGGCGCCGCCGGATCGGCATAGGGATTGCCGTCGGGAGCGCCGGACGGCGTAGTGGGAGCCGTCTGCTGCGCCTGCTGGCGCTGCGCGGCGCGGCGAAGCGCGTTGCGGGCGCGGACCTGCTCAGGCGAAGGCTTCGAGGCCGCCGGACGCGGACGCTCGACCGGAGCATCGACCGTCACCGGCGGCAGGTTCGACTGCTGCGCCTGTGCGCCGCTCGACACCGACGCCACCGCTATCAAGCTCGCAACCGCTGAAACTTTTTTACCGGAAACGCCCGCGGACCTCTCATCCATCGGATCGAACGCTACGACCGAACGCAACGACTTCGGTGCGACCACCTGCCCCATTACCAAACGCCCCATCTTCTTGTTCGTTCATTCACTTCGAACGAACGATGGGCTGTTGGTATCGGCCGCAAAATAGCGGGTCAATGCGAGCCGTTCGCGAGAATGTTTGAATCGGTCCAGATCAAAACGATTCTAAACTGCAGCTTGAAATCGTTCCCAGACGAGATTGGACTCGTTCTAAAGACAACGCAGCTATAGCGCTTCGTTCTCAGTCGCTGCTCGGCGGCTTCATCAGCGAGAACAATTCGTCGACGGTCTTCTGCGCAACGGCGCGCACGCGATCGGTACTGTCCATGCCGGCGATGTTGACGCCGTTCACGACGGCTTTGATCTCGTCGCGAAAGTCGGTGAGGAAGCGCAAGGGATCGCGCTGCTCGTTGGCGACACGCGCGATCAATCCCGTGATCAGAATCTGGCATGCGATCAGCTTGCCGTTCAGCTCGTCCATCCTGCGCTCCATTCATGGCGGCGCCGATATGGACGATGCCGATATGCCTGACAACCGAAACGGTCTGCACGCGACTTAGAACCGTTCTTGCGACTGATCCGAACCGCGGCTGGCGCGACGTCATTCGGCATGAGCACACCGTCTTGGGTGCTGCCTTGGGTGCTGCCTTGGGTGCTGCGCAAGACTGGCACGCCGATCGGTCGAAGCCGGGAAAATTCAGCACTGCACATCGGCGCGCCAGACCACTGCCCGAAGGGTGCAAAGCTTTCCAATTGTTTAGGATTCTCAACCGATAGTGCTGTTTACACTGGAACTTAGCGTGTATTATACATCGCGTTGGAACTCTACGATGGCCCTATTATTCGTAGCTGAGGGCATACGAGCCGACACGAGACGACATGAAAAAGTCCCGGCCGATCCTCTGGCTTCTGATCATCGCGGCCGTGGCCTCCGCGGGTTATTACAGTTGGCAGAAATTCGGCTCGTCCCAGGCTGGAAAAACCCAGACGGCACAAAAAGGCCCGCCTCGCCCCGCCGCCGTCCCCGTCAGCGTTGCGCCGGTCCAGAAGATCGACTTTCCGGTCTACCTCACCGGTCTCGGCACGGTTCAGGGTTTCAATACGGTCCACGTCCGAACCCGGGTGGATGGCCAGATCGACAGGCTCGAATTCAAAGAGGGCCAGATCGTCAAGCAGGGCGATCTCCTGGTCTCGATCGACCCCCGTCCCTATCAAGCCGCGCTTGACCAGGCGAAAGCCAAGAAGGCGCAGGACGAAGCTAGTCTGGCCAACGCCAATCTCGAACTTCAGCGCGCCATGAGGCTCGGCGAATTCGCGACCGCACAGCGGGTGGATACCCAGCGCTCGACCGTCGCCCAGCTCACCGCCCAGATCGCCGCCGACGAGGCCGCGATCGCCAACGCCCAGACCCAGCTCGATTACACCCAGGTCAAGGCGCCGATCCCCGGTGTCGCCGGCCTGCGCCAGGTCGACATCGGCAATATCGTGAACGCCTCGACGCAGACGGGCATCGTCATGATCTCGCAGGTCGAGCCGATCTCGGTGATCTTCACGGCGCCGGAAGACCAGCTCCCCTATATCAGCGAAGGCCAGAAAGCCGGCGCGCTCAAGGTGATCGCCTTCACGACCGACGGCAAGAAAACGCTGGCCGAGGGCAAGCTCGCGGTCATCAACAACCAGGTCGACACGACCAGCGGGACGATCCGGCTCAAGGCGGTGTTCGACAACAAGGACCACACGCTGTGGCCCGGCCAATCGGTATCGACGCGGCTCCTGGTGCGAACGCTGAAGGATGCGACCGTGGTTCCGGATGACGCGGTCCAGCATTCCACCAACGGACTCTACGCCTATACCGTCAATCAGGACAACAAGGCCGAGGTGCACAAGATCAGGGTCAGCTATGGCATCGACGGGCGATCGGTCATCGAGGAAGGCTTGAGCCCGGGCCAGCAGGTGATCGTCGGCGGTCAGTTCAAGGTCCAGCCCGGCAGCCTTGTGTCGACGGCGGTGGCAAGCTCGGATCCAGCCCAGAACAAGGTACGACAGGAATGATCGGGGGCGGGATTTCGGCACCTTTCATCCGATATCCCATCGGCACCTCGCTGCTGATGGCTGGCATTCTCTTTGTCGGTCTCGTCGCCTATCCCCTGCTCCCGGTTGCGCCCCTGCCGCAGGTGGACTTTCCGACCGTCCAGATCACCGCCAACCTGCCCGGCGGCAGCCCCGAAACGATGGCCTCGTCGGTGGCGCAGCCGCTCGAGCGGCAATTCGCCCAGATTCCTGGCATCGCGCAGATGACCTCGACGAGTTATCTGGGCACGGCGTCGATCACCATCCAGTTCGATCTCAATCGCAACATCGACGGCGCCGCCAACGACGTGCAGGGCGCCATCAACGCTGCCAGCGGCCAGCTGCCGAAAAACCTGCCTTCGCCTCCGACCTACCGCAAGGTCAACCCCGCCGACGCGCCGATCCTGCTGCTGTCGGCGACATCGGAGACGCTGCCGCTGACCAGCGTCAGCGACGCGGTCGACGCCCAGCTTGCCCAGCAGATCAGTCAGCTCTCGGGCGTCGCCCAGGTCTTCATCGGCGGCCAGCAGAAACCCGCCATCCGCATCCAGGTCGACCCGGCGAAGCTCGTCGCCAAGGGCCTGTCGATGGAGGACGTGCGCAGCCAGATCGCGATCACCACGGTCGACAGCCCCAAGGGCAATATCGACGGCGAGAAACGCGCCTACACGATCTACGCCAACGACCAGCTCACCCAGTCGAAGGACTGGAACGACGTCATCATCGCCTATCGTAACGGCGGTCCGTTGCGGATTCGCGACATCGGCCGAGCGGTCAGCGCCGCTGAAGACGCCAAGCAGGCGGCCTGGGCCAATGGCAAGCGCGGCGTATTCCTGGTGATCTTCAAGCAGCCGGGCGCCAACGTCATCGAAACCGTGGACCGGATCAAGGCGACCCTGCCCCGCCTCGTTGCAGCGATCCCGCCGGCGATCAAGATCGAGCTCATCAGCGACCGCACCACGACCATCCGCGCCGCGGTCGAGGACGTCCAGTTCACGCTGCTGCTGACAATCGCGCTCGTGGTCATGGTCATCTTCATTTTCCTGCGCAGCTTCTGGGCGACCGTCATCCCCACCGTCACGGTGCCATTGGCGCTTCTGGGCGCGTGCGCCTTGATGTGGGTGGCCGGCTATTCGCTCGACAATCTGTCGCTGATGGCGCTCACCATCGCGGTCGGTTTCGTCGTCGACGACGCCATCGTGATGCTCGAGAACATCACCCGCTACATCGAGGAAGGCGAAACCCCGCTCGCGGCCGCCTTCAGGGGCTCCAAGGAAATCGGCTTCACCATCGTCTCGATCAGCATCTCGCTGGTCGCGGTGCTGATCCCGCTGCTGCTGATGGGCGGCATCATCGGGCGCCTGTTCCGCGAATTCGCCGTCGTGCTGGCGATGACCATCTTCGTCTCGATGTTCGTGTCGCTGACGCTGACGCCGATGATGGCCTCGCGCTTCCTGCGCGCCCATGGCGAAGTGCAGCACGGCCGCTTCTATCAATGGAGCGAGCGTGCCTTTGACGCCATGCTGCGCGGCTACGAATATGTGCTCGACCACGCCCTGGCCTGGCGGCGCACCACGCTCGCGATATTCTTCGCCACGCTCGGGCTGTCGATCTACCTGTTCGTGCTGATCCCGAAGGGCTTCTTCCCGCAGCAGGACGTCGGCCTGATCACGGCCACCTCCGAAGCCTCGCAGGACATTTCGTTCAAGGAGATGATGAGACGCCAGGAGCAGCTCGGCAAGATCATCCTGGCCGATCCCGACGTTGCCAGCGTTGCCATGGCGATCGGCGGCAGCGGACGCGCCGGCAACAACGGCGCCCTGTACATCACGCTCAAGCCTCGCGATATGCGCGAGGCCTCGGCACAGCAGATCATCGCGCGCCTGCGTCCGCAGTTCGACAAGGTCGAGGGCGCCCGCCTCTACATGCAGGCAGCCCAGGACGTCCGGCTCGGCGGCCGGCCGACGCGCACGCAGTTCGAGTTCACCTTGCAGGATGCCGACCTCGCCGAGCTCAACGAGTGGGCGCCGAAAATCCTCGCCAAGATGCAGACGCTGCCGGAGCTGCGCGACGTCGCGACCGACCAGCAGACGCAGGGCACGACGGTGCAGCTCAAGATCAATCGCGACACCGCCGCCCGCTACGGCATCCAGCCGCAGCTGATCGACGACACGCTCTATGACGCCTTCGGACAGCGGCAGGTCACGCAGTATTTCACCCAGCTCAACACCTACAAGGTGATCCTCGAGATCCTGCCGGAGATGCAGGGCAATCTCGACAGCTTGAACAAGCTCTATCTGAAGTCGCCGTTGACCGGCGACCAGGTGCCATTGTCGACCTTCGCGACCTGGACCACCGATCCGGTCCGCCCGCTCTCGATCAGCCATCAGGGCCAGTTCCCGGCGATCACGATCAGCTTCAACCTCGCGCAAGGCGTGGCGCTCGGCCAGGCAACGGAAGCCGTGCAGCGGGCAATGGCCGAGCTCGGCGCGCCGCCGACGCTGAATTCGAGCTTCCAGGGCACCGCGCAGGCGTTCCAGCAATCGCTCGGCACCGTGCCGCTCCTGATCCTCGCCGCGCTGGTCGTGGTCTACCTGATCCTCGGCATTCTCTACGAGAGCTACATCCATCCGATCACGATTCTGTCGACGCTGCCCTCGGCCGGCGTCGGCGCGCTCGCGATCCTGATGGCGGCCGGCTTCGACTTCAGCCTGATCGCGCTGATCGGCATCATCCTGTTGATCGGAATCGTGAAGAAGAACGGCATCATGATGGTCGACTTCGCGATTGCCGCCGAGCGCGACGAGCACAAGACGCCGGAGCAATCGATCCGCCAGGCCGCACTGCTGCGCTTCCGCCCGATCATGATGACGACGATGGCGGCGCTGCTCGGCGGCGTGCCGTTGATGCTCGGCCACGGCACCGGCGCCGAAATCCGCCAGCCGCTCGGCTACGCCATGGTCGGCGGCCTGATCGTCAGCCAGGCGCTGACGCTGTTCACCACGCCCGTCGTCTATCTCTATCTCGACGAGCTCAACAACTGGTTCTCAGGCTGGGGCCGTTCGGGCGACGAAGGCCATGAGGCGGCCGAACACGGCAGCGTCAAGGAAGCCGCCGAGTAAGCTTGCGCCGCGCGGCCGGCAACGCTACAGCGAGGCCCCGGTTCGCAAATGCGGTTTCGCCATGCCCATGCAATCCAGACGTGTTGCCCTTGCCGCTGCCATCCTGCTGTCAGCGGGCGCCGCACATGCCCAGCAGGGCGCCAAGAAGAACGCAACCCCTGCGCCGGCCGCGCAGCCCGCGCCTGCCCCGACGCAAGCGCAGGCTGACGGCGCTTCCGGACAACCCGGCTGGATCGTCCGCTGCGCCAGCGCAAGCCGCGACGCGCCGCTCGAATGCGCGATGGAGCAGAACGCGGTGCTGACCAAGACCGGCCAGACCGTCGTCCTAATCAACATCCGCATCGCGCCCGACACCCGCACGCCGATCGCGCTGCTGCAATTGCCGCTCGGTCTCAATCTTCCCGTCGGCGCCAAGCTCCAGGTGGACGAAGGCAAGACGGTCGATCTCCAGATCCAGACTTGCGAGAACCGCGGCTGCTATGCCTCGACACCGATCGCAGCGGACCTGCTCGCAGCGTTGCGGTCGGGCAAGCAGCTGAAGGTCTCCTTCCAGAACATGGCCAAGGAGACGATCGCGATCCCGATGCCGCTGGGCGATTTCGCGGCGGCTTACGACAAGATCAAGTAAGGGCACACTGTCATCGCCCGCCTTGTGCGCAATTGCGCACTGGGGCGGGCGATCCAGTATCCCAGAGACGGCGGTGGTTGAGCCGAGAGGCCGCGGCGTACTGGATGCCCCTTCGCGGGGCATGACACCGGTTTTCCTCACTGCCGCGCCATCTGCGCGTTGCCGACGGCATCGCCGTCGAGCTTCTGGTCGTCGTGCATGGTGACGGTGACGCGGAGGAGCCGCCCCGCGTATTCGAACGGCGCCTCATAGCGCCTGATGTGCGCAGCCGCAGCTACACGAGGCGTTCTCCGCGAAGCGCGGGCCGAAGCGGTCGTCGAGCGGCAACACCTTGTGCTTCTCGGCTTGCTCCCACCATGTAGCGATCATCGCTCCCAGACGCCGCTGCAGGCGGAGCTATGACAGACCTTCCTCGCGCAAGATCTGTTTCGCCTCCTCGTCGCCAAGCGCCGCCGCCTTTCTGAGCCAGTAAATCGTGCGGTCAGTGTCCTTCGGCGCACCATTGAGACCTTCAAAATAGTTGACGATCATCTCTCGAATGGTCGCCAGATGGCCGGCCTCCGCAACCCGCTCTTTCAGACCGAAGGCTCGGAAGTAGCGCTCCTGGGCCGTTCCGGTCCCGCGCCCCCGTCGCAAAGCGCCGGCGAGATAAAGCCACGACTCGCAATCGTCGGCGGCGATCGATGCCTCCGCTCGCTCCATCCACGCCAGGCTCGCGGACCGATCACCCGTGTCATCCAGATATTCGGCCATCTCGATCATGGCCATGATAGAGCCTTTCGCGATGAACTTTTCCAGATAGGCGACGGCTTCGCCGTCATCATCCTGTCTCAAAAGTCTGGCGACCCCGACATCGAAGCCGAGCGCATCCGAGAACACGATCCAATCCCCCGCTCGTCTTGGAAGTCGTACAAGCGTAACACCATGACCCGACACCTGTCATGGCTGCTCGAGCGAAGCCGATCAGCCGACATCGAGATGCGCACCGGATTTCTCTCGCGCTCCGTCCGGGCTCAGGCCGCCTCGTTTGTTGGCGACAGTACCTGTCAGCCACCGATATCGCTCGCCCGGAGCAGCGTCGTGAAGCCGCCATAGATCATGCGCTTGCCGTCGAACGGCATGCCCTCCATGTGCAGCCGCGGGTCCGCCATGACCTTCTTGTTGACGGCATCGCGGGTCTCCCGGTCGCGGTACACGATCCAGGCGAACACCACGACCTCGTCCTCCTTCGCCATCACCGCGCGCGGAAACGAGGTGAGCTCCCCATGGGGAACGTCGTCACCGATGCATTCGACATAATCGAGCGCGCCGTGCTCCATCCAGACCGTGCAGGCGGTCGTCGCCATCGCCTTGTAGGCTTCGAGATTGTCCTTCGGCACGGCGAGAACGAAACCATCGACATAGGGCATCAGGGATCTCCTTGGGTTGTACCGCCCAAGGACGATACAGCGCGCTGCGATCCGACTTGGAAATGCGAATGTCAGGTGAGGCAAACCGCCGCGAGCAGCGAGGCGGCCCGTCGAGGCCGGTGAACCTGCCATCCTGCTCAGGGGCTTGAAACCAAACCTTGGGAAAAGTGCCTGGAGCTGGCTGGGGAACCTGGATTCGAACCAAGACAAACAGAGTCAGAGTCTGTTGTGCTACCGTTACACCATTCCCCAACGGAATAGCCGAACAAATTCAATGCTTTACTGATTTGTCCGGCTGTGGCCGGAAGCGCGTTTGGCGCAAATCACGGCTCAGGCGTGGCAGCGTTCTACCCGCTCGCATCTGGGCTGGCAAGCGCTCCGGTGGATGGCCTGTCAGCCCACAATGGGGGACCGGGATACGACCGGAGTGAACGTCCGCTAATCCGTGCGACCAATGCTGACGACGATTTCGCCCCGGCTATGCGCAATCATCACCTGGCCGTATTCGTCCTGCGGCGGACTTTCCTCGTAGCGAAGCGGGATCGTCGTGATCTCCTGCGGGGCCTCGCTGCTCGGCTCCTGTGCATTCACGTCGAGGATCAGGATCTTCGGATTGATCCCCTGCGGCGTGCGCTTTGTCAGCCGGGCTTGCCCGCCGTTGGTCGGCACCCGCACGTCTCCCGTCATGATCAGCCTGGGCAGCGCGCCGGGCGCGCGATCGATCCAGGCTCTGAAGGTGTTTCTCAGCAGGACAGTCATGATACGCCTCCACCTTGCCAAGTTGCGCGACCGTTCGGTCGTGAACGAAACGTAGGCCGACGATGCGAAGCAGACCGTGAATGGCCCGTGAATCCGGTGCGCGCCAATGCGCTGCCGCGCACGATACGTCGGACAAGGCGAACAAGTCGGATCGAGCTCGCGCGTGAGTTGTCGACGACGCGGCGAATACCCCGCATGCCGCCGAAGATCCGCCGATTCACGCTGATTTCACGCCCGTCGGCTCGAAGTGACGAGCCATTTCTCATTCCGCACGCAAGTCGCATTTCGATCATTCCGCAACCCTTGACCATCTGACGAGCCGAGATGTACCATTCCCGAATTGCTTCAGATCCGGCGGGCTGCATTCCTGAGCTCACCTGTCATTGGCTTCGCAGACCGCGCGAACCGATCGTTTGCATTCTGCCAAGTCTGGCCACCCGGAGCCTGCCCTCCTACAGTGTCGTCGACACCATCGACGGGGGATGGGACGAGATGTCGGGAGTCAACAACAAGGCGGTTGGCGCAGACGAGCCCCGCCACCTGACACTTAAAATCATCGGAGCATTTTCGGCGTCCGTGGACGGGCAAGAGGTCGGGCTCGGCCGAAAGGCGCAAGCGCTTCTCGGCTATATGATGCTCTCCTCCGCACGCCAGTTGCCCAGGAGCAAGTTGGTCGGGCTGCTCTGGAGCGAGAAGGAAGACCCGCTTGCAAAGGGCTCGCTGCGCCAATCGTTGAGCCAGATTCAGCGCGAGCTAAAAGCGCTCGGCTGCCCGCACTTCCATGCAGACCAGATCCACGTGGCACTCGATATCGAACGGGTGACCTGCGATCTGGTCGAGATCATCTCGGATGCCGAGCGCGGTATCGTCCATCCACTCCTGCTCACGCGCGAACGCCTGACCGACGATATCCTCGACGACCTGGAAGGCGTCGATCCGGCATTCTCGGAATGGCTCGCAGAGACGCGACCTCTGATCCACGAACGGCTGATCGACGCGCTGACGAGGCTGCTGCCCGGTGAGACCGACCCAGTCGTGACGGCAACCGCGGAAGCTGCAGCAAGGGCGATCCACCGGCTGGATTCCGAGAACGAGCTGGCCATTCGCGTTCTCATCAAGAGCCATCTCGCGGCCGGGAGCATTGGCGCGGCACTCGCGATCTATGCGCGCCTCTGGCGCCAACTCGAAGATGCCTACGACATCGAGCCGCACAAACTGACGCAGGACTTGATTGCCGGCCTGCGGCAGCAGCAGCCCGAAACCGTCGCCCGGCCGGCTCCGTCTGCCGTAGCGGCACCCGCGGTCGCCCCGACCGGATCCGTCGTCAGCCGACCGTCGGTCGCCGTCCTTCCCTTTCGCGCGCTCTCGCCCGCTCTGGAGCCTCAATTCACGATCGGCGTCGTCGACAGCGTCGTCCAGGCTCTGTCGGGCTTGAAAGAGCTGTTCGTCATTTCCCGCGGCTCCACGATGATCCCGGCATCGCAGACGCCGGATCTGCGTGCCATCGGCCGCGATCTCAATGCGCAATATCTGCTTCATGGAAGCATTCAGCGCGCCGGCGATCAGATCCGGATCTCGACCGAGCTCGTTGCCGCCGAAACGGTCGAAGTCGTCCGCGTCGATCGTCTCAGCGGGACTGCAGCCGACGTCTTCGACTTGCAGGATCGCATCGCCGTCGAGGTCATACGCTCGCTGGCGCCCCAAGTCCGCGACCGGGAGCTTCACCGCGCTATGCAGAAGAGACCAGACGATCTCGACGCCTATCAACTGGCGTTGGTCGGTTACGATCAGATGTTCAGTCCGGATTACACGACGTTCGTGACGGCCCGAACCAATTTCGAGCGGGCGCATGTCCTCAGCCCGAGCTGGGCACCTCCCCTGTCCTACAGCGCCATCTGGCACATGCAGCGCGTGGCGCGCGGGTGGTCTGCGAATGCATTGAACGAGCGCGATACCGCGCGTGCACTCGCCGAAAGAGCGCTGGAGCGCAACTCGGCGGATCCGCTCGCCAACGCCGTCGGCGGTTACACGCTGTCGCAGTGCAAGCACGACCATGTCGGGGCCCTCGAGCAGCTCGACCGCGCGATCGAGCTTACGCCGAACCTGGCGCTCGCATTCGCGTACCGGGCCGCCGTGCATGTCCGCTGCGAGAACTACGAAGACGCGCTCCGCGATGCCGCGGTCAATCTGCGCCTGTCCCCGAGAGACCGGCACGCCTGGTTCGCCGAGATGATCTCGGCTCAGGCCTACTTCGCCATGCACGACCTCACATCTGCCATCGAACACGCGACGCGGGTTGCGACGCAATTGCCCGGCAACCAGGTGAACCTGCGGGTCCTCGTTGCTGCACTCGTGGAGAGCGGACGTCTCGACGAGGCGCAGACTTTTGCCCAGCCACTGATGTCGGCGGGCGAGATCGACCTGAAGTGGATCGCGACGTCGCCATGGCCGAAGCCGACCCTGACGCGCGTCGAGGCAGCGCTCTCACGGCTGGCATCGGCACTTCAGCACGGAGACGGCAACAGCGGCACCGACAAATTCTAAACAGAGGAGGCACACATGGCAGGCGGATACGGGGGGTATGGCGGTTACGGCGGCTACGGCGGATATGGCGGCTACGGAGGCTACGGCGGGTATGGAGGCTACGGCGGCAACGCAGGCGGATCGGGCGGCGCCATGTTCAGCGATCGCGTCGATCGCCCGTTCATAAGCGAGCGCGACATCGCCGGCGCCAGATTCAATGCAAGCGGCTTTGGCATGAGGCTGTGGTCGACCCGTTGGTACGCCTGGGTCGTGATGTCCGATCTAGCCAGTCGGGCAGATTGGCTCGACAGGCTCGGCGGATTTGCACTGCTCGGCACCGGACCAACCCCTTGGGCCGGGGTTCTTGACGACGATATCATCGCTTTGCGGAACATGGCGGTTCATGAGCGCGCCGCGGCCCTCGGCGACATCGTCTCCGAAGCCGACGAATTCATCAGCAAGTTCCTGCATCTGGTGTCCGCGACGGCGACGACGCACCCGGCGACATCGCGCATGCTGATCGTCGCCGACGCGCTCACGGCATTGATCGCGATGCACTACAAGGCTCATTTCAATCGTCCGCGTCCAACTCAGGTCGTCCCCGGCCTCATGTCGCCGATCCAGCACGGCGGGCACGCGTCCTTCCCAAGCGGTCACGCAACCCAGGCTCACGTCTTCGCGAGGCTGCTCAAGGAAGTCATTCCGCCATCGCTCGGCCGTCCGGTCCCCCCGCCGGCAGCTGCAGGGATAACCACGATTGACACGTCGCTCGGCGTGCTCGCCGCCAGAGTGGCGCGCAACCGCGAAATCGCCGGCCTCCACTATCGCTCGGACACCGTGGCGGGCGTGACACTCGCAGGCGCGATCACCGACAAAATTCTCCTCGATCGGGCATACCTGCCGAAGTTCACGGAGCTCGTCGACAACGCCAGGTGCGAGTGGGAGGACACCGGTGTCTTCGCGGGAGGGAAAGATGCCCAAAAGTGATGGCTACGGCTTGTACGAGGTCGTGCCGGACGGCTTCAACCTCCTCGAGGCCAGCCCGGACAAGCTCGATCTCTACGGCATTCCGCAAAAGCCGGATGCTCTCACCGAGCCGGAGCTGTTCGAATTTTGGAAAACTCTCGTCGCGCCGCATTTTTTCGCGAAACAACCGACGTTCAGCACCATCGATCCCCCGTCGCTCGGAGGGGCGCTCGAGTCGATGCTGAATTGGTCGGGGGCGCTGATCTCCACGCCCTGGCCGCAGCGGATTGTTTTCGCCGCAGGCAAATGGAAGGTGCCGGCCGTACGCCAGCCGTCCGCGCCGGCGCTGAACACGCACTCTGACGATCCAAAATCGTTGCTATGGGTGGGCCTCGACGGCCGCAACGGCAAGTTACCCAATACGTCCCTTCCTCAAATCGGCACCGGCCACTGGCCCAACCGCAAGCCAAATCACTTTGCCTGGTGGGACTGGTGGCACAACTCGGACGAGAAAGACACCACGCCACAAGCGATCACGGTGATCGACAACCTTCCGATCGAGACCGACCACGAGATCCTCGCCGGTCTTGCGGTCCAGGTCAGCGGAGACGTTCTGTACTTCATCAAGAACCAGAGCACCGGCGAATTCCGCTCGTTTCTCGCCCGACAGCCCCCCGGAGAGATCGAACCGCTCGGATCGTCGGTGGAATGGGTGATGGAGCGGCCGACAGACCCGGGAAGCGGCGACCTGTTTCCGCTTCCCGATTATGGTTCCGTGGATTTCAGCTACTGCGTGGCGCGGGCTGCGGATGGAGCGGTCGGGTCAGGGCGCATGATGACACTCGCCGACAACGCACTCACGATCGAGATGCGCGAGACTTTCGCAAATCCCGAGCGTACCGTCATTGTGTCACGCGCGGCACTACGGCAGGAGAACGCGAGCGACCCGATCGGCGTCACATGCACTTTCCATGATCCGATGGCGTGAGCGCGAATTGCGCGTTTCGTCGGGACAACGGACGGCCGCGTCGACGTCGCCTCGCTTCGGGCTGATTAGACGACGATGTGGTCGAAGTCTGCGGCGATCCGGGTGTTCGGGAAGATCCTTGTCGCCTCGGCAAGAATCTCCTCGTCTTCGTAGCGTCCCGACATATGCGTCAGCACGAGCTGCCCGACGTTGTTCGTGGCCGCAAAAGAGGCCGCTTCTGCCGCGGTGAGATGACCGTAGCTCCGCGCGGTCGGCGCGTCGCGATCGAGGAACGTCGCCTCGATCACCATCGTGTCGGCGCCGGCTACGTATTGCGACAGCCCATCGGTGGTCTCGGTGTCGCCGATCACGACGAGCTTCCTGCCGCCGCTCGGCGGGCTGAGGACGTCTTCCGGATCGATGGTTCGGTTGGCAAGCACGATCGGTCGGCCTGCGGCCAGCTCGCCGCGCAAAGGACCGTCGGGGACACCAAGCGCAACGAGGCGATCAGGCCGAAGATGACGGCGCGCGGGGCTTTGGAAGACGAAACCAAAACTGTCGGTATCGCGGTGGCGGACCGGAAAACAGTCGATGGTGAATTCACCGGCATCGATGACCTCTCCCGCGGTCAGCGGCGCGAACTTGACCGCTATCGGCGCCCTGCCCGCGCCCCACAGCCCTGCGAGCATCCGGATGACGATGTCGAGCGTGCCTTGCCCGCCGTGAATTGTCATCATATCGGAACTCTGCCGCAGGCCCAGCGTCGAGAACAGGCCGGGAATACCGAGCACGTGATCGAGATGCGCGTGCGTCAGCAGGATGCGGTCGAGCCGCCGGAAGCCGGCGCCGCTGCGCAGCAGCTGGCGCTGCGTGCCCTCGCCGCAATCAATCAGGACACGCTTGCTTGCGGCTTCCACGAGAAGCGCCGGATGGTTGCGCTCCGCTGAGGGAACGCTCGCCGAGGTCCCGAGAAATGTCAGCGCGAACATGGTCGTCGATATCCAGCGACCGCCCTTCTCCGCGACAATACGGTTGACGGTCTTACCGTCCCCAATGCCACGCGAGCAACAGCGCGTACAGGCCCATCGACGCGGCATAGAGCACGGCGAGCAGCGCGTAGCCGGCGATCTGGCGACTGATCGCAGCCTTCGGCGTCACCCACCAGTCGAGCGCCCTGAACGCGGCGGGCACCAGCCACCAGCCGAGCAGCTGGGTGCTGACGAGATTGCCGACGAACAGCGACAGCCAGACCGGCGCGCCGTTTCTGTCGATCAGGGGCGCGCTGATGAAAGTGCCCCAGAGGTACACCACGGGATAGAGCACCAGGAGGACGATGAGGTTGCTCTTCCAGATGAAGCCCGGCCCTTGCTCCGGAGCCGGCGTCTTGCCGGCCGGAAACCAGAAATTGAAGCCGTAGCTCGCCCGCTTCACGTTCATGCCGGCGTTGAAACGCTCGCCCTCCTTCAGCAGGGTCTGCCGCAACGGCGAGTCGAGCCATGCATTGAGGTTGGCATCAGAATCGAACGACAGGATGATGATCCATTCGTCGTGCAGGCCCGGAATCGGCCGCTCGATCTTGTGGCGCAGAAATCCCTTGAACTCGGCCTCCGCCGCCTGGATGCGCTGCTGCCATTTCAGGAACGCGTCCTCGAGGCCTTCAGGCACCTTGAACGAGATGACGGCGGACACCGCATTGTCGCGCTGAACACCGGTGTCGGGCAGGATATGAACATCCTCCGAGCCGACAAAGAAGCGTTGCACCTCTGCGATGCGTCGCGCCCGCACATCGCTCTGGAGCCAGGCACGCGCGGCGGCCGGGCTCGCAAAGCGCAGGATCGTCACCCAATCCACATGCGCCGGCGGTTGCGGCGGCACGACCTCCTGGCTGAGGAAGCCGGGCCACACCTTGAGCACTTCGCCGACCTCGCCGTTCCACCGCGCGAACGCAGCAAAGCCGTCATCGGCGATGCGGCGCTGGATGACGAGGGCAACCGGCTGGCCGGCTGTGTCTGGAGATGCGCTCATTTGCAGCCGTCCGCCTCAGCCCTTCTTGTAGAGACGCTTGCCCATCACCCAGGTCTCGTCGACGCAGCGGTCGTCGCCGACCATCATGACGGCGAACAGCATGCTTGCGGCCTCGTCCATCGTGCGCGGGCCGGCGCCGTCGGCGATCAGCGACTGATGCCACGCTTGCGCGACCTGCCCGCCGTTCGGATCGAGCGCGACGAAATCGGCCTCCTTGCCGGGCTCGAAATTGCCGAGCTTGTCGTCGATATAGAGGCCTTCGGCGCCGCCGAGTGTGATCGACCAGAAGCCGCGATAGGGCGAGAGCTTGTTGCGCTCGGCCTCGGCGAGGTCCTTGCGTGCCGGATCGATGCTGCCGTCGAGCAGCGTGTTGTTGCACATGCCGACCTTGTAGGCGTCGTCGAGCACGGAGATCATCGAGAAGCGGTTGCCGCCGCCGACGTCGGTGCCGAACGACATCTTGACGCGATGCTCGGGATCGGTGGCGCGGCCAAGCCGGAACAGGCCGCTGCCGAGGAACAGGTTCGAGCACGGGCAGAACACCACCGCGGCGCCCTTCTTCGACATGCGGCGGAATTCGTTGTTGGAGAGGTAGACGCCGTGGCCGCCGGAGAATTTCGGCCCGACCAGGTCGAACTTCTCGTAGACGCCGAGATAGTCCTGGCAGTCGGGATGCTCGACCAGCACGCCGCTGCATTCGGCCGGGTTCTCGGAGATGTGGGTGTTGACCCAGCAATCCGGATGCTCGTGCTTGAGGCGCTGACACGCTCTCAGCAATTCCGGCGAGGCGCCGAAGGCGAAGCGCGGCGTGATGGCGTAGAGGTTGCGGCCCTTGTTGTGGTACTGCGCGATCAGCCGCTTGCTGTCGCGATAGAAATTGTCGGGGGTATCGATGAAATCGGCCGGCGCGTTGCGATCGATCCCGGTGAGGCCCGCGATCACGCGCATGTTGCGCCGGGCCGCTTCCTCGAACAATTCCTCGGTTGAAACCGGCGAGGAGCTGGTGAAGGCCTGGCAGGTGGTGGTGCCGGAGGCGAGCAGCGCGTCGAGGAAGCGCTTCACGCCCTCGCGCGCGTAGTCGCGATCCCGGTATTTGAGCTCTTCCGGATAGACCCACTTCTGCAGCCACGGCAAGAGCTGCTCGCCATAGGCACCTAACACGCGCGTCTGCGGCAGATGAATGTGGCCGTCGATGAAGCCGGGAACGATGATGCGGTCCTTGATGTGGGTGATCTCGACATCCGGATGCGCGGCGGCGATCTTGTCATAAGGACCGAACGCCTTGATGACGCCGTCCGCGACGACCATGAGGCCATCCTGGTGAAAGCGCGCGGAGGCCTGCTCGTTGCCGACGTGCTTCCAGGGATCGTCGACGAAGTCGAAGAACGTGCCGCGAATACCGACCGTGGTCATGATTTGGTTCCTTCCTTAACTGTGTGTGGCCTGCCGCGCCGAGGGCAGCGAGATCGCAAGCAGTGTGCCGGCGACGGCGCAGAGGCCGAGATAGAGCCATCCGATCGGCGCCTGCGTTGCTTCAGGCAGCACCGCCGCGATCGCCATGGCGCCGCTCACGGCGAGATAGCAGAGCGCGCTGATGAGGCCGCCGATCAGGCCGTGGTCGCGCTCGAACAAGCCGAGCGCCATGCCGTACATCATCGGGCACAGCACGCCGCAGCCGCCGAGCACCAGCGCGCCGCCGATCGTGATCGACATGAAATCGAGTCCGACGGTCATTCCCGTTACGGTCAGGACCGCAGCGCCGGCGAGGAACAGCGCGAAGGCGCCGAAGCCCAGCATGCGCGCCGGCATGAAGCGCGCGAAATGCGCGCAGCCGAGCTCGCCGGCGAGATTGACTCCGCCAAGGCCGAGCGCGACGAGGCCGTAGATGGCCGCCGAATAGCCAAGACCAGTCTGGTAGAAGAACGGCGCGACCACGCCGAACGCCAGCTGCGCGCTGGCGGCGGCAGCAAAGACCAGCACGAAAGCCAGGAAGCCCCGACGAACGAGTGCCTCGCGCAAGATACCGGCAGTCCGGCGCGGATCGAACGGCGCGCGCCGTTCCGCTGGCAATGTTTCAGGCAGAAGGAATACGACGATCGTTGCAACGATCGCAGCGGCGATGGCAATGACGATGAAGACGCCGCGCCACGAGGTCAGCTCGACAATGAAGCCACCAGCCGCCGGCGCCAGCACCGGCGCAAGCCCCCACGCCGCGCCAAGCAGGCCGGAGATCGCGGTGAGCTCGCGGCCGCGGAAACAATCAGCTGCGACCGCATAGGCGACGACGAGACAGGTGCAGCCGCCGATGCCTTGCAGGAAGCGCAAGCCCAGCAGCAGCGAGGCGCTGGTGGCCAGCGCACAGGCGATGCTCATCGCAATCAGCACCGCCAGCCCCGCGAGCAGCACGTTGCGGCGGCCGAGCGTGTCCGAGGCGATACCGACCGGCACCAGCGCCAGACTCATGCCGAGCATGTAGGCGGTGACGGTGTTCTGCATCGACGCCGCGTCGGTGGCGAGATCCACCACCATCTGCGGCAGGCCGGGCGTATAGGCGTCGAGCGGGATCTGGCTGAACGGCACGACGCACAACAGGATCGGCACGATCCCACCCTTCGCGCGACCGGCGTCCGAAGCAAGTGCAGTCATGGCTCACGCCCCCTCGATGCCCGCAGGCCCGTCTTTTCGTGCGCGCAATGAGAGGCGACGATGCAGGTTGCGGATCTTGACGCGCGGAGCGTGCCAGAACTGTGTATAAAAACTCTTAGGAGGTCTCGTCGCGATACGGATTTGGACGGCTGATGCTGTGACCCAGGGGCTCGAGACAAAAAACGCGAAAACAACCCCATGCATAGTAGAAATCGTTGAGGGATTTCGCCCGCCGCGACTCTCGCCCTGTCCGGACGGACGTTTGACTCGTCGGGCAAAACAGGCCCATCGTTAGCTCATCGCCAATTGCGAGCGCGTCGTCGCGCCGACACCATTAACCGTTCGGAAGGCATCGTGCTTCGAACGCGAAGCGCCGTCAGAGCAAGAAGCCCCTGAGAGCCCCGAGGAACTGCTGCGGCGCTTGAAGCTGCGGCACGTGCGCGCATCCTGGAATGATCTTGAGCTCAGCGTGCGGCAACCCGGCAGCCAGTTCGTGCGACATCGGCGGAGGCGTCGCTTCATCGTGCTCGCCGACCAGGACGAGCACCGGCACATTTACTGCGACAAGCTCGGTGCGGAGGTCGAGGCCTGCCAATGCCTCGCATGCGGCACGAAACACGTCGGGATCCGTCCGCAGAAATGCGGCGCGACGATCCTGCATCAGGTCGGGGTGCCGCTCCTGAAACTCGGGCGCGAACAGGCGCCGCATCGCGACGTCAGTGATGGCCTCCAGCCCCTTTGCCCGGGACACCTTCGCCATGTTGCGAAATGCCTCGCGTCCGGGCTCCGAAAAGGCCGCGCCGCAATCAGCGAGAACGAGCCGGCTGGCGATCTTCGGATGCCGGATCACCATCTGCAGGGCGACAAACCCGCCGTAGCCGTTGCCGAGCACAATCGCCGGCGCGCCGCCAGCGGCATCCCGCACGGCCTCGGCCATCCGGTCGGCGACCGCGGCAAAGCCGCCCTCCACCGCGCGTGAACGGCCGAACCCAGGCAACTCCGGTACGATGGCCCGAAACGATCCCCGAAGCGCGGGCACGATCGCATCGAAGCTCGCGCGGTCCGACAGCAGTGAGTGGAAGAGAAACAGCGGAGATCCCTCGCCCGATTGCGCGGCGTTGACGGTCCCGTTGGCAAGAAGCCTGTCCATGTCCGGTTCTTCCTCGCGACGGTCGGACCACGCGTGATCGCGTGCCTCATCGGGCCGATTGATAAATCAAATCCCCGGGAATTCAAGCATTCGCCTCTTGACGTGAAATATCAGGATTGTCAAATTACGGGCCAACGAGGTTCCAATTGTCATGCTTTTGCGCGAAAATATCTACGATCTCCTTAGAGCTGATATTTTAGCTTGTCGCCTTACGCCGGGTGATGAAATGCGCGAGCAAGACCTGGCCGAGCGCTATTCGGTGAGCCGGCAGCCGGTTCGGGATGCACTTCTGCGGCTCCAGCGCGAGCACCTCGTGACGGTGCAGCCGCGCCAGGGCTACCGCGTGACGCCGATCTCGCTCTCCGACGCCCGCGACCTCCTGCGCTTCCGACTCGCACTGGAGGCGGCCTGCGTTGCTGAAGCGATCGAAAGCGCCCCCGACAGCGTCTTGAAATCGCTCGACGAATTCCGCCGCTTCTCGGGCAATCACGAGGACTTCATCGCCTACAATCGCGGCTTCCACACTGCGCTGGCTCATGCCTCCGGCAATCGCCGCATGGCGGCGGCGCTGTGCGACCTGATCGGCCAGGCCGACCGGCTGGTCCGCGTCAGTATTTCCAACCTGAAGGGCCACGACCCCGCAAAGCTCGTCGCAGAGCACGTCGCACTGATCGACGCCATGCAGCAGCGCGAAACGCGCACCGCGGCGCGCATCATCAAGGCCCACATCGGGGACACCGAAAAACGCGTTCTGCCGGCGCTCAAGCGCAACGCCGTCATCGTCGAAGAGAGGTCATCATGAACGTTCCGTCGAAACCCGCGTCGATCGACGTCGAAACCCACGGCAATTTCATCGATGGACGGGAGGTCGAAGCCGGAGACGGCGCGATGCTGGACGTTCGCAATCCCGCGACCGGCGATGTCATTGCCCGCATTCCCAATTCAACCGCAGAGGATATCGACCGCGCCATGAAAAGCGCGCGCGCCGCGTTCGAAGGAAAGGCCTGGGGCGGCATGGACACGCGCGCCAGGGCCAGACTGGTCAACAAGCTCGCCGATGCGTTCGAGGCCAATCTCGACAGCCTATACCGGCTCGAGACTCTCAACAACGGCCGCCCGGTCAACGAGACCCGCGCCCAGCTCTCCCGCCTGCCCGATTTCTTCCGCTACTTCGCCGGCCTCGCTTTGTCGCGCCGTGACTCCGTGATCCCCGTCGAAGGCGCCTATCTGAACTACACGCTCCGCACGCCGATCGGCATCGTCGCCAATTGCACCCCGTTCAATCACCCCCTGATGATCCTGTGCAAGTCGCTCGCCGTGGTGCTGGCGACTGGATGCGTCACCGTGGTGAAGCCGTCCGAATACACGCCGCTCTCGACCCTGAAGCTCGCGCAGATCTTCACGGAAGCGGGCCTGCCGCCCGGCGTCTTCAATATCGTGCTCGGCCTCGGCCCGAGCGCCGGCAAGATGCTGGCCGAGCACGGCGACATCAACAAGCTGGTCCTGACCGGCGGCACGGAGGCCGGCCGCATCGCCGGCAGCGCGGCCGCAAAGGTGTTCGCGCATCAGACCATGGAACTCGGCGGCAAGACGCCGGTGATGGTGTTCGACGATTTCGACGTCGACCGCGCCGTCAACTATGCCGCCTTCGGTGCATTCATCGGCGCCGGACAGACCTGCGTCTGCGCCTCGCGCCACATCGTCCAGGCCTCGATCTACGACGAGTTCGTGGAGAAGCTGCAGGCCAAGACCCGCACGATCCGCGTCGGCGATCCCTTCGATCCCAGCACCCAGATGGGCCCCGTGATCTCGGCCAAGCAGCGCGACCGCGTTCTCGCCTATGCAGACTATGGTCGCGCCGACGGCGCGCGTCTCGTCACCGGCGGCGTTGCCGCCAAGGTGCCGGGCCACGACAACGGATATTTCGTCGAGCCGACGGTCTTTGCCGACGTCAAGTCCGACATGCGCATCTTCCAGGAGGAAGTGTTCGGTCCCTTCACCTCGGTGACACCGTTCAAGGACGAGGCCGATGCGCTCCGGCTCGCCAACGACTCGCCGTTTGGCCTCGCCGCAGCGATCCGCACCCGCGACGTCGCCCGCGCCCACCGTGTTGCCGCCGCGGTCAAGGCCGGCATCGTCTGGATCAACGATCATCACCGACTCGACCCGGCCTCGCCCTGGGGCGGCGTCGATGATTCCGGCATCGGCCGCGAATTCGGCACCGAGAGTTTCGACGACCACTTCAACACCAAGAGTGTGATGGTCGCGACCCACGAGCAGCCGTTCGACTGGTATCGCGACACGGCCAATCAGAAGCGGCTGAACTAGCAGAACTGCACCCGGCCGACCGCCCATAGAAGGCGGGCCGTATCAACCAGAATGACAGTCAAGGGAGAGCGTCAATGTCGACATCGGTAAACGCAGGCAGCCGTCTCGATCGACTGCCGATCGGGCCATTCCACCGCCGCATCATGCTGCTGATCGGCATCGGAATGTTCTTCGACGGTTTCGACATCTACATTGCCGGGACGGTGCTCAGCGTCACGCTGAAATCAGGCTTTTCGACGCTCGCTCAGAACGCGGCCTTCATCTCCGCGACGTTCGTCGGCATGATGCTGGGGTCGTTCGGCACCGGCTTCCTCGGCGATCGCCATGGGCGCCGCTTCACCTATCAGTTCAATTTGCTCCTTTTCGGCATCGCTTCCCTTGCCGCGGCATTCGCGCCGAACATGGCCTTCCTGATCGCCTGCCGCTTCGTGATGGGCGTCGGCCTCGGGGCCGAGAACGTCGTCGGCTATTCGACGATGACGGAGTTCGTGCCCGCCCGCACCCGCGGCAAATGGCTCGGCCTCACCGCCGTATGCGTCGTGACGGGCCTGCCAGCGGCACTTTTGATCGCATCCGTGCTCGTTCCGCAATTCGGCTGGCGCTCGATGTTCGTGCTCGGCGGCATCGGCGCGCTCGTCGTCTGGTACATGCGCAAGTCGCTGCCGGAATCCCCGCGCTGGCTCGAAGCCGTGGGACGCACCGCCGAGGCGGAAGCGTTGATGCAGGCGATCGAGAAGGAAGCGGCGCAAGGACAGCCCTTGCCTGCTCCAGCGCCCACGACACCCGCTCCGGTCGCTCCCGATCTCGGCACGTTGTTCACTGCGCCCTTGCTGTCGCGGATGATCGTCGGCGCCATCTGCCTGATCACGATCAACACCCTGCTCTATGGCTTCGTGACCTGGCTGCCCGTGTTCTTCGTCAAGCAGGGCCTGTCGGTCGCGACATCGTTCGGCTATTCGCTGCTGATGGCGCTCGGCGCACCGATCGGCGCGGCCATCGGTGCATTGACCGCCGACCGCTGGGGTCGCAAGCCAACGATCATCGGCGCGTCGCTGATCTCGGTGGCGCTGGGCATGCTCTATCCCATGATCTCGGATCCGATCCTGCTGCCGGCCGTGGGCTTCGCGCTGACGGTGCCGATTTACGTCCTGGTCGCACTCCTGTTCGGCATCTACATTCCAGAGCTGTTTCCGACCGAGGTCCGGCTGCGTGCGTCGGGCATCGTCAATACGATGGGGCGCGGCGCCACGATCATCACGCCGTTCCTGGTCGTGTCGCTGTTCGAGTCGCGCGGCGTGGCCGGCGTGATGGCGCTGATGATCGGCTTGCTCGTGGTGCAGATCGTCACGGTCTGGGTACTCGGCATCGAGCCCCGGCATCGCAGCCTCGAAGAGCTCAAGGCCGAAGAGACTGCCGCGCCGGTCCTCAAGGAAGCGTCCTGACGCTCTCCACCGATGGCCGGGCTTATCCCGGCCATCGACGCCTTGTCCAAGCAGCACTGAGAACGTGGATGCCCGGGACAAGCCCGGGCACGACGACTTGCGCTGACTGCAATGCGATCCGCGAGATAGCTACGTCTTGTCAGCCCGACTGCGCTTCCACCGCCTGCACCGCGACGCTCGCGACCTGCCGCAGCGCTTCGCGGTCCGCGCCTGAGGACGCCATCACGCCCATGCCGACCGACACCGCCGAGACATAGCGCGCGAGCGCGGCGGGATCGGCGCTTTCCTTGAGATCACCTTCGGCCTTGGCGCGGACGAAACGCTCGCGGAGCTGGTCTTCGTTCTGGGCGCGGCGCGCGGCCAATTCGAAAGGGACGTTCTCGGAGCCGGTGCCGCAGGCGATGCCGCCCTGCACGAGCAGGCAGCCGGGCGGATTGGCGGGATCGGTCTGCTTGTCGGCGATGCCCATCAGCATCCGCTCGGCGACGGCGCGGGCGGTCGGCGCTGCGACCACCTCGTCCATCCAGGCGCCGCGCAGCTTGGCGTAGCGGTCGAGCGCGGCCTTCAGCAGGCCTTCCTTGTTGCCGAAGCAGGCGTAGAGACTGGGCGGGTTGATGCCCATGGCCTCGGTGAGCTGGGCAATGGTCGCGCCCTCATAGCCATGGCGCCAAAACACTTCCATCGCCTGGTCCAACGCCATTTCGGCGTCGAATTCGCGGGGGCGTCCCATGCCCATGTGCCTGTCTCCTCCGAATTCGCGTTCTGCCTGAGGCTTAACGCCGAATCCTAACTATTTGTTCTAATTCTATTTTCCTAGTGTCTTCCAATTCTTGCGGTATGCCGCTACAATTTTTTTAGTGAATGGTACATAAGTATCTTGCACTGCGGTATCCAGCTCCACATCTGTAGTGAACACTACATATCTGGAGCGCGCAAATGCCCCCCTCCCAAAATACCTCCCGCACCGGCCGTTTCCGCTGCCTTCTGGGTGGCGTCGCCATCGTGGGCGCCCTCGCCACGGCCGGCTCGATCGCCACCGGCCGCTATTTTCATGCGGCGCAAGCGACCGCACCGGCGGCCGCGGCCGAACAAGCCGTTTCTGTCACCGTCGCAATGATCGAGCCACGGCAGACCGTGCTGTGGGACGATTTTTCCGGCCGGCTCGAGGCCATCAACCGGGTCGAGCTCCGTCCGCGCGTCGCGGGTGCGATCCTGTCGACCAACTTCATCGAAGGCGCGCTGGTGAAGGCCGGCGACGTGCTGTTCAAGATCGATCCCGCCCCTTATGCGGCCGAAGTCGACAAGGCTGCGGCCCAAGTCGAGGCCGCGAAAGCCCGCGTCGTCTTCACCCAGAGCGAGCTCGAACGCGGCGCCCAGCTCGTCGGCAACGCCGTGGTCACCCGGCGCGACTATGACCAGCGCGACAACGCCAATCGCGAGGCGATCGCCAACGTCAAGGCGGCCGAGGCGACGCTTCAGACCGCAAAGCTCAATCTCGACTACACCGAAGTGCGCGCCCCCGTGGACGGCCGCGTCGGCAAGATCGAGGTCACCGTCGGCAATCTCGTCGCCGCCGGCACTGCGTCCCCGGTCTTGACCTCGCTGGTCTCGGTCAATCCGATCTACGCCTCGTTCGATGCGGACGAAGAGGTGGTGCTGCGCGCGCTGAACTCGATCGCGGATGCCTCCGGGAGGCGCGGCAAGCTCGACCAGATCCCGGTCGAGATGACGACGTCGGGCGGCCTGTCCGCGAAGGGCCACATCCAGCTCATCGACAACCAGGTCAACGGCCAGAGCGGCACCATCCGTGTCCGCGCCGTATTCCGCAACGATGATGGGCGCCTCATCCCCGGCCAGTTCGCCCGCGTGCGCATGGGCCAGCCGAAGCAACAGGCGCTGGTGATGATCGACGAGCGCGCGATCGGCACCGACCAGGACAAGAAGTTCGTGATGGCGGTCGGCGACGACAGCCGCGCGGTCTACCGGCCGGTCACGCTCGGCGGCGCCGTCGATGGGCTTCGCATCGTCACCTCGGGCCTGAAGTCCGGCGACCGCATCGTCATCAACGGCCTGCAGCGCGTGCGTCCCGGCGCCCTCCTCAAGACGGAGATCGCTCAGATGGGCGCGCGTGGGCCGCAGCAGGCGTCAAACCACAGCAACCAGGACGTGGTGCAACGCTGACATCTTCCGTCATTCCGGGGCGCGCGTAGCGCGACCTAAGGTGCGCAATTGCGCACCTGAGAATCCAGGAGTTTGGAAACTCCGACCAACTCACCTCCGGATTCCGGGTTCGCGGGCTTCGCCCACGCCCCGGAATGACGGCGTGAGCTGTCGGCGCCACGCAGGATATTGCCCAGGGGCAAAGCCATGAATCTCTCAAAGTTCTTCATCGATCGCCCGATTTTCGCCGGGGTGCTGTCGGTCCTGATCTTCCTCGCCGGCCTGATCTCGCTGTTCGCGATGCCGATCTCGGAATATCCCGATGTCGTACCGCCCTCCGTCGTTGTGCGCGCGACCTATCCCGGCGCCAATCCGAAGGTGATCGCGGAGACGGTGGCAACCCCGATCGAGGAGCAGATCAACGGCGTCGAAGGCATGCTGTACATGTCGAGCCAGGCGACCACCGACGGCGCGATGACGCTGACGGTGACGTTCCGGCTCGGCACCGACCCCGACAAGGCGACGCAGCTGGTGCAGAACCGCGTGCAGCAGGCCGAGCCGCGCCTGCCGGCCGTGGTGCGCCAGCTCGGCATCATCACCAAGAAATCGTCGCCCGACCTCACCATGGTCGTGCATCTGTTGTCGCCGAACGGCCGCTACGACATGACGTATTTGCGCAACTACGCGGTGCTCAACGTCAAGGACCGGCTGGCGCGGATCGACGGCGTCGGCGACGTCCAGCTCTATGGCGCCGGCGACTATTCGATGCGGGTCTGGGTCGATCCGCAGAAGGCCGCCGAGCATGGGCTCACTGCCAGTGACATCGTGAGGGCGATCCAGGCACAGAACGTCGAGGCCGCCGCCGGCGTGGTCGGCTCCTCCCCGAACGTCAAAGGCATCGATCTCCAGCTCTCGGTCAACGCCGAAGGCCGGCTCGCGAACGAGGAGCAGTTCGGCGACATCGTGGTCAAGACCGGCACGCGCGGCGAGGTCGTTCGTCTGCGCGACGTCGCGCGCATCGAGCTTGGCGCATCCGAATACGGCCTGCGCTCGCTGCTCGACAACAAGCAGGCGGTGGCGATCCCGATCTTCCAGGCGCCGGGCTCCAACGCGCTGCAGATCTCCGACAATGTTCGAGCCACCATGGCCGAGATCAAGAAGAACATGCCGGAGGGCGTGTCCTACCAGATCGTGTACGACCCCACCCAGTTCGTGCGGTCCTCGATCGAGGCCGTGATCCACACGCTGCTGGAGGCGATCGCGCTGGTGGTGCTGGTGGTGATCCTGTTCCTGCAGACCTGGCGGGCCTCGATCATTCCGCTGCTGGCCGTGCCGGTGTCGATCGTCGGCACATTCGCGGTGATGCACGTGTTCGGCTTCTCCATCAATGCGCTCAGCCTGTTCGGCCTCGTGCTCGCCATCGGCATCGTCGTCGACGACGCCATCGTCGTGGTCGAGAATGTCGAGCGCAACATCGAGGCCGGGCTGTCGCCGCGCGATGCAACGTACCAGGCCATGCGCGAGGTGTCGGGTCCGATCATCGCCATCGCGATGGTGCTGATCGCGGTGTTCGTGCCGCTCGCCTTCATCTCCGGCCTCACCGGGCAGTTCTACAAGCAGTTCGCGCTGACGATCGCGATTTCGACGGTGATCTCCGCCATCAATTCGCTGACGCTGTCACCGGCGCTGTCGGCGCTTCTGCTCAAGGGACACAACGAGCCGAAGGACCGGCTGACGCTGATCATGGAAAAGGGCCTTGGCTGGTTCTTCCGCGGCTTCAACAAGGCCTTCACGCGTTCTTCGGAGAATTACAGCGGCAGCGTCAGCAAGGTGATCTCGGGCAAGGCCGCGGTGATGGGCCTCTACGTGGTTCTCGTCGGAATCACGGCCCTCTTGTTCCAGCAGGTGCCGAGCGGCTTCGTGCCGGGTCAGGACAAGCAATATCTGGTCGGCTTCGCCCGCTTGCCCGATGGCGCCACGCTCGACCGCAGCGAAGAGGTGATCCGCAAGATGAGCGACATCGCGCTGACCCAGCCCGGTGTCGAGAGCTCAGTGGCCTTCCCGGGCCTGTCGATCTCCGGCTTCACCAATTCCTCCAACGCCGGCATCGTGTTCTCGACGCTGAAGCCGTTCGACGAACGCAAGGATCCGTCGCTCAGCGGGCCCGCGATCGCGGCCGAGCTGAACAAGAAATATGCCGGCATCCAGGAGGCCTTCATCGCCATGTTCCCGCCGCCGCCGGTGAACGGCCTCGGCACCATCGGCGGCTTCAAGCTGCAGATCGAGGACCGCGCCGGTCTCGGCTATGACGCCCTGAACGAGGCGACGAACGCCTTCATGGCGGCGATGCAGAAGGCGCCGGAGATCGCCGGCGTGTTCTCGAGCTTCCAGGTCAACGTGCCCCAGCTGTTCGCCGACATCGACCGCACCAAGGCGCTTCAGCTGGGCGTGCCCGTGACGGAGGTGTTCAACACGCTGCAGATTTACCTCGGCTCCTACTACGTCAACGACTTCAACAAGTTCGGCCGCACCTATTCCGTCCGCGTCCAGGCCGACGCGCCGTTCCGCGCCCGCGCCGACGACATCAGGCAGTTGAAAGTGCGCTCGTCCTCGGGCGACATGGTGCCATTGTCGGCGCTGCTCAATATCCGCCAGAGCGCGGGGCCGGAGCGCGCGATCCGCTACAACGGCTTCCTGTCGTCCGACATCAACGCAGCGGCCGCGCCAGGCTTCTCCTCGGGCCAGGCGCAGGAGGCGGCGACGCGGATCGCGGCGGAGGTGCTGCCGCCGGGCTTTGCCTTCGAATGGACCGACCTGACCTATCAGGAGTTCATCGCCGGCAATTCCGGCATCTGGGTGTTTCCGCTGGCGATCCTCCTGGTGTTCCTGGTGCTGGCCGCGCTCTATGAGAGCCTGACCCTGCCGCTCTCGATCATCATGATCGTGCCGATGGGCTTGCTCGCTGCGATGTTCGGCGTCTGGATCTCCAAGGGCGACAACAACGTCTTCACCCAGATCGGCCTCATCGTTCTCGTCGGCCTCTCCGCCAAGAACGCGATCCTGATCGTCGAGTTCGCGCGCGAGCTCGAATTCGCGGGGCGCACGCCGATCCGGGCCGCGATCGAAGCCAGCCGCTTGCGGCTGCGCCCGATCCTGATGACGTCGATGGCGTTCATCATGGGCGTGCTGCCGCTGGTGCTCTCGACCGGCGCCGGCTCGGAGATGCGGCGGGCCATGGGCGTTGCCGTGTTCTCCGGCATGATCGGCGTCACCGTGTTCGGCCTGTTCCTGACGCCGGTGTTCTATGTGCTGCTCAGAACCGTCACCGGCATGAAGCCGCTGACGCATCACGGCAGCGACATCAGCGCGGCGCCGGTCCAGGGGCCTGCCGAGTGAACCGCGTCCCGCCGCGGCATGCCCCCGGCGGGACCAACAAGATCGCATCGATTACTTCCGGTTCTCCTCGCAGAATTTCAACGCGGCCAGCGCCTCGCCGGCGCGTGGGATCTGCACCTCGATGCTGTCATCGTCGTCGTCATCGAAATCGAGCGTGAGGCGCTTGGCCTTCGCGAGGCGGTCCATGATCGACTGATCGTATGCGAAGATGCCCCGCACCGTGGTCTTGTCCATGACCTCCCACTTCGCCTTCTTCATGATGTCGGCGTCATCGGTGCCGACGTCGGCCCGGAGGATCTCGCCGACCTTGTCCCATTCCCAACCGTCGTAGATCATCACGATCACGATCGCCTGCTCGGAATAGGTGATCACGATGACGTAGTCGCGGTTCTCGTCATCCTTGTCCTTGTAGCCCCGGCTCGCATTGCAATGCGTGTCCTGCGCGCGCTTCTCGATGGTCCAGTCGCCGACCTTGGATTGTTGCGCAAGCGCGGGCCTCGAACTCGAGGCGGTTGCGCTCAAAGCGCATGCGAGAATTCCGGCGGCGAGAAGAGATCGTTTCATGTCGGCCTCCAGCGCATTCCGCACGCCGAGATGACCATCTCCGCCGGAGGCTCGCAAGAGGGCGAGGCGAACGGCCAGCGGCCGTCCTACCCCCGCCGCGGCACGATCGCGATCGGAGTAAAGGTGTAAACCTCCTCGCCGTTCTGGTTGAACATGGTCCATTTCACCAGCGCGACACCCTGCGGCTTCGACTTGGACGGCGTCAGGCTCATGACCTCGCCGACCAGATGCAGACGGTCGTTGGGCCGCACCGGCATCGTCCAGCGCAGACCATCCACACCGGCACCAATCAGCGGATGCGGGCCGAACGGGCGGGTCTGGATCGCGAGGTTCATGGCGATCGCGGCGGTGTGCCATCCCGAGGCGGCAAGCCCCTTGAACAGTGTCGTCTTGGCGGCCTCGTGGTCGAGATGCATCGGCTGCGGATCGAACTCGGCGGCGAAGCGCTTGATGTCGGCCTCGGTGACCAGAACTTCGGGGGATTTGAACCGCATTCCGACGGTGAGATCGTCGAACCACTCGACCTGCGCCATGATTTTGCCTCGCAATACGATGCGCCGCTCCCGAGGAGACGGCTTAGATGGCTTGAGCAATAGCGGGATATAGCGGGCCGGCAGCGCACAAACCAGCGCGGGGTTCCGCGCGAAACCCCTTTCCCGGTGCGACGAAACACGCCTGAAACAGATAGCCAGTTAAGTGGTTGTCAAAATAAATACAGGGACGGCCACCATGCAGTTCATCCTCGACCTGATCTACGACTATTCCTGCTGCCAAAACCTCGTTGCCCGGCCGCTCCGGGAGGACGAGCTATGATTGAGCTGATCTCAGGCCTGCTCGCCCTTTGCAGCATCGGCGTCTTCGCGGCGCATGCGCTGGACGCCTACCGCACCACGCACTCCTGACCGCCTTGCCCTTCCCGGCGCTAGAAAGGCCGCCGGTAGAAATGCTCGGAATGCGTGGCCGGCGGAAACCGGTTTGCGAGCGTAAGTGCTCCTCTCTCGTCCGTCTCGAGCGCGATCTTCTGCGCCAGCATCACGTCGCCCGGCACCAAGAAGCCTGACGGGACGAAGCACCACCCCATCGTCGCGTGGCCTTCGCCGTCGATCTCGTGGACATTGGCGGCCGTGCCGTAATGGATGCGATAGGTCCTGCCGGTGTCGCAGCCGACGACATCAAAATACCGGTGCTGCTCGAACTGCGCGCGCTGCGCCGGCGACAGCCATTCGGCCAGAAGCCGGCGGCCGCGGGCATCCGGCGTGTTCTCGCCGAAGAAGCGGCGATAGAGTTCACGCAGCGCATGCAGACGCGCACGCGCCGGCGCGCGGAGCCAAACTGCCGCGATCATGAGCAGCTCAGATCAACCGCCGACCAGGCGTGGATAGAACAGTGTTTCCTGCGCGGTCGGATCGAACGATCGGATCCGGGTGACTTCGCCGGGCCCGGTTCGAAGAGCGGCGGTGAAGCCGGCTCCGGTCAGCTCCCGAAAGCGCCGTTCGGCTCGCGCCAGCGCTTCCGCATTGCCAGGATCAAACTCGTGGCGCGTATCGCCCGTCTGGTCCATCACGATCTGGGTAGCCATGTTGAGTCTCCTCATGCCCAGCCCCGAACTTGATCAAAGCAAACCTCATGCCGTCGGTTCCCGATGGCAACAACTTTCTCGCGCCGGCGCATCACGCCTTGCTGAGCAGCCTCAAGCGCGATGAGATCGTCTCGCGCTTGAGGCCATTGCTTAAGCATGATCTTTTCGGAAGACCGCTGCAAACCTTTTTTGCTGACGCGGCCCTTCGGGTCCGGATCATGCTCTAGCGCGAGGCCGCGGCACCCCCGCCCTCGTCGATCTGTCGGCCCATCAGCGCGATTGCCTTCTGATAGACGCCTGCGGCATTCCAAGCCTCGATCGCAACGAAATTCGGCTCGCCCGGCTGGTATCCGGCTCCCGCGCGCCAGCCATGGGCTTTGAGGAAATTCGCCGTCGAGTTTAGCGCATTCGCAGCAACTTCGAGATTGCCGGTGCCGTAGGCCAAAATGTTCTTGGGCATGAACTGGGTCTGGCCGACCTCGCCATGCATGGAGCCGCGGGTCGATCCCGACAGCGTGCCGCGGTCGATCAGCTTCAAGGCGGCATAGAGCTGGTCGGTGAAGAATTCGGGACGGCGGCAGTCATAAGCGAGGGTTGCGATCGACGACAGCATATTCTGGTTGCCGCGCTGACTGCCGAAGCCGGTCTCCATGCCCCAGATCGCGATCAGCGGCCCGGGCGGGACGCCATAGCGCTGCTGGATCGAGGCGAACAAGGCGGCCTGCGATTGCTTGAGCTGCCGGCCCTTGGCGACGATGGTGGTGGCGCCGCGCTTGGCCAGGAACTGATCGAGCGTCAGCGAAAAGCTGCGCTGGCCGCGGTCGGCCGCGATGGTGGCGCTGGCGTAATTGGTCTGCATCAGCGCCGACAGTGCGGTGGGCCCGATGCCCTTGCCCTGCGCCTCCGCGCTGAACTCGCGCTTCCAGGTCTCGAAGCCGGCCGGCGAGCTGCCGCATTGCGCGGCCTCGGCGGAGGATGCCAGGCAACCGAGCAGCATCATTGCGCTAAAAACTGCTCCCGCAACAGCCCTGCCCCTGATCATGCTCAAGCTCTCCTGTCCTGCACCGTTCGGCAGCGCGATCTTACCCGGTG
The DNA here is from genome assembly GCF_018130245.1 of Bradyrhizobium sp. SZCCT0231. Taxonomy (GTDB): domain Bacteria; phylum Pseudomonadota; class Alphaproteobacteria; order Rhizobiales; family Xanthobacteraceae; genus Bradyrhizobium; species Bradyrhizobium japonicum_F. The sequence continues at coordinate 1,208,479 of NZ_JAFCKP010000001.1, read as the reverse complement.
GAACGCGCCGACTCCATGGCCTGATCATAGGACAATTCGAGGCCATCCAGATTGCCTTCCTTGCGCCATTTGTCGAGCAGCCGCAGGAATGCCACCGGCCCGCGCCAATATTGGCTGTTTCTTGCCGCGATCGGATCGAACACGCCTTCGTTGTTGTAGTAGCCCGGCGTACATTCGGCGAGATAGGTCTGCCGGCCGAGCGCGGCCTTGACGACCTCGTCGACCCAGGCGTTCTCGGCGGCAAGCGTCGGCTCCAGGGTGCGCGCCTTGCGCGCGCGGGCCTCCTTGACGACATAGGCGATGTGCCGCGACTGCTCGTCGATGATGTGCGGGAAGTTGGCGCTCTGGCCCGCTTGCACCGTGACGATCAGGAAGCAATTCGGAAAGCCGCGGCTGTAGAAGCCGTGCAGCGTCATGACGCCGCCCTGCCAGCGCTCGGACAGGCTGATGCCGTCGCGGCCATAGACCTCGAAGCCCATGCGGCGCGCGTAATCGGTGCCGACCTCGAAACCGCTGGCATAGATCAGGCAGTCGAGCTCATAGGCCCTGCCGTCGACGATGACGGCTTTCTCGGTGATGCGCTCGACGCCCTGCCCCTTGGTATCGACGAGATGCACGTTGGATTGATTAAAAGTGTCGAGATATTCGTCGTGGAAGCACGGCCGCTTGCAGAACGCCTTGTACCAGGGCTTGAGCGCCGCCGCGGTCGCCTCGTCCTTGACCACTGCATCGACGCGGGCGCGGATCTCCTCCATCTTGCGGTAGTCGGCCTGCTCGATCACCTTCAGCGCCTCCTCCAGCGAGGTCACCGGCTGCGGCTGCCGGCGCGGCGCCAGCAGGATCTCGCCGAGCAGGCCAGTCCAGCCGTCCTGCACGAGATCCTGCTCGAACGGCTCGCCTGAAATCACGGACGTGAAATTGTCCATGCGCTCGCGCTGCCAGCCCGGCTTGAGGCCCTGCGCCCAGACCTGATCCGTTGGACGGTCGTCGCGAACGCCAATCGCGGACGGCGTCCGCTGGAAGACATAGAGCTCCTTCGCCGAACGGCCGAGATGCGGCACGCATTGCACGGCGGTGGCGCCGGTACCGATGATGCCGACGCGCTTGCCGGCAAGACCGGTCAGACCACCGTCCGCATTGCCGCCGGTGTAGCCGTAGTCCCAACGACTGGTATGAAAGCTGTGGCCTTTGAACGTCTCGATGCCGGGAATGCCCGGCAGCTTCGGACGGCTCAGCGGACCTCCGGCAAGAATGACGAAGCGCGCGCGGATGCGGTCGCCCCGATCGGTCTCGACCAGCCAACGCGCTTCCTGCTCCCGCCATGTCATCCGCGAGATGACGGTCTGAAACAGCGCGCGCTCGTAGAGCCCGAAATGACGGCCGATGCGGCGCGAGTGCTCGTAGATCTCCGGCGCCCGGGCGTATTTGCGCACCGGCATGTAGCCGGTCTCTTCCAGGAGCGGCAGATAGATATAGCTCTCGGTATCGCAGGCGGCACCGGGATAACGATTCCAGTACCAGGTGCCGCCGAAATCGGCGGCCTTTTCCACGATACGAAAATCCTCGATGCCGGCCTCGCGCAATCGCGCGCCACACAACAGACCGCCGAAGCCGCCGCCGACGATGAGCACGTCGGTCGCTTCGCTGACGGCTGCGCGCGCAAATCCGGGATCGGCCCAGGGATCGTCGAGATAGCGGCCGAATTCGCCCGTGACCTCGACATACTGCGCCTTGCCCTCGGCGCGCAGACGACGATCGCGCTCGTCGCGATAGCGGGCACGGAGAGCGGAAACATCGATCGTAGCTGCGCCGGTGGTACCGGTCTTGTGTCTTTCCGCTGACATCCATCTCCTCCACCGCGAACGCTGCTTCGCCGGCAGCTTACCTCACGTTAGCCCTGAAAAAGTGGCGCATGCAATCACGCTCGTTGTTTTTTGCGTGAACGCTGCGCGACGTTCCGCTAACCTTCCGCGCAAATCAAAAGTCTACGCCACGCAACGACGCGGCATCTGGAGGAGACCATGCAGGGATTGATGATGGACATGCCGCTTCTGATCAGCGGCTTGATCCAGTATGCGGCCGACTATCACGGCGAAGCCGAGATCGTCGCGCGCGAGATCGAGGGCGACATCCATCGCTACGCCTACGCCGACGCGCATCCGCGCATCAAGCGCATGGCGTTGGCGTTGAAGCGGCTCGGCATGAATCCCGGCGACCGCGTCGGCACACTGGCCTGGAATACCCACCGGCATTTCGAGATGTTCTATGCGGCGCCGGGAATGGGCTATGTGCTGCACACCATCAACCCGCGGCTGTTTCCCGAGCAGCTCGTCTACATCATCAACCACGCCGAAGATCGCCTCCTGTTCATCGACCGTGCCACGCTGCCGATCGTCGAGGCCATCGCGTCGCAGCTCAAGACGATCGAGGCCTATGTCGTGATGTCCTCGCGCGAGCGGATGCCCGAGACGAAGCTCGCAAACGTGCATTGTTACGAGGAGCTTCTGGGACGCGAGAACGATGCCGGCTTCGCCTGGCCGCAGTTCGACGAGAAATCCGCCTCGACGATCTGCTACACCTCGGGCACGACGGGCAATCCCAAGGGGGTAATCTATTCGCACCGCGCCGCGATCCTGCAGACCATGACCTGCTGCAGTTTCGACTTCCTGCCGGGCCATGCCGAAGGCGTGCGCGAGGTGATGATGCCGATGGCGCCGCTGTTTCACGGCAACGGCTGGAACATGCCGTTCACGGCGCCCTATACCGGGTCGAAGCTGGTGCTGCCCGGCCGCAACTACGAGCCGGACAAGCTCTATGAATTGCTCGAGGGCGAGAAGGTGACGCTGTCGGCGGGCGTGCCGAGCTTCTGGCTGATCCTGCTCGACTGGCTCGGCCGCACCGGCAACAAATTCTCGACGCTACGCGCAACGCTGTCGTCCGGCTCGGCCCCGCCGCGCGCGATGGTCGAGAAGCTCAAGCGCGAGTATGGCATCGACTATATCCAGGCCTGGGGCATGACCGAGGCCTTGGGCTGCTCGATGCCGGGCTTGCGGCCGGGCTCCGAGCACCTCGGCGACAAGGAGAAGTTCGACCGCCGCCAGGTCTCGGGCCGCGCCTGTTTCGGCACCGCCTTGCGCATCGTGGACGATGCCGGCGTCGAGCTGCCGCGCGACGGCAAGACCGTCGGTCATCTGCGCGCCCGTGGTCCGTGGGTCGCCTCCGGTTACATGAAGCTGGAGGAAGGCCTCGACCGCGACGGCTGGCTGATCACCGGCGACATGGCCGTGATCGACGGCCAAGGCCACGTCACGCTGACCGACCGCTCCAAGGACGTGATCAAGTCCGGCGGCGAGTGGATCTCCTCGATCCAGCTCGAGGACATCGCCTTGTCGCATCCCGATGTGCTGCAAGCTGCTGTGGTCGCGATCAGCCACGAGAAATGGCAGGAGCGCCCCCTCCTCCTCGTCGTTCGCAAGAAGGGTGCGACCGTCGACGGCAAGACGCTGCTCGACCACATGCGTCCCAAGATCGCGAGCTGGTGGCTGCCGGACGCCGTCGAGTTCCTGGACGAATTCCCGATGACCGGCACCGGCAAGGTGCTGAAATCCGCGCTGCGCGAGAGATTCAAGGAGTATCACGTCGCATGACGACACCCGATCGCGTGCGGACAATTCCGCGCGCGGTCTTCATCTTTTGGTCAATTCGGGAGCGATATACCGGGTCATCGCTAACCCCGCATCGAGGACATCATGACGTTTTCCGGATTGGGCATGCATCTCGGCAATCTGTCGCGCCTGTCGAATGCGCTGACGCGCTCGATCAGTCCGGAGAACTTCACCGGAGAGAAGGGCAAAGGCGGCATGTCCGTCGACGGCCCCGCCGCACGTCAGGCCCGCGATCTCGGCCAGGGCTGGAAGGTCTCGCCTTACGTCGTCATCGAACCGGGCGCGACCTTCACGCTCGCCGACATCGGGGGCCAGGGCGCGATCCAGCAGGTCTGGATGACGCTGGCGCGCGGGCGGCTGCGTCACTCGATCCTGCGCGTCTATTGGGACGACCAGGAACAGCCGAGCGTCGAATGCCCGGCCGGCGACTTCTTCGCCTGCGGGTGGGAGGAGTTTGCGCAAGTGTCCTCGCTCGCGGTCTGCGTCAATCCCGGCCGCGCCTTCAACTGCTATTGGGAGATGCCGTTCCGCAAGCGCGCCCGCTTCACGCTGGAGAACCGCAGCGAGGAGCAGCTCACGGTCTACTACCAGATCAATTATGCGCTCACGGATGTGCCCGAGGACTGCGCCTATTTTCATGCCCAATTCCGGCGCACCAATCCGCTGCCTTCCAAGGAGGTTTACACCATCCTCGACGGCATCACCGGCGCCGGCCATTACGTCGGCACCTACATGGCGTGGGGCGTCAACAACAACGGCTGGTGGGGCGAAGGCGAGATCAAGTTCTTCATCGACGGCGACGGCGAATTCCCGACCATCTGCGGCACCGGCACCGAGGACTATTTCTGCGGCGCGTACAATTTCGATCCCTACGTCGCCCATTCCGGCCAGGGCCCCGCACAGCAGTCGCGCTACCAGGAATTCACCACGCCGTATTCCGGCCTGCCGCAGGTGATCCGTCCCGATGGTGTCTACAAATCGCAGCAACGCTTCGGTCTATACCGCTGGCACATCCCCGATCCCATACGCTTCCGCTCGGACCTCCGCGTGACGATCCAGGCGCTCGGCTGGCTGCCGGGCGTCAAGGAGGCAAAGTATCTTCCGTTGCAGGACGACATTGCCTCGGTGGCGTTCTGGTACCAGACGCTGCCGACCGCGCCGTTCCCCAAGCTGCCTGATCCGGACTATCTCGAAATTGGCTAGCTGCCGTCCATCGATCAAGGAGACCAGAGATGCTCTACCCGATCTCGCCCAAAGTCGTCGAGCTCAAGCGCAAGCTCGAAAGCTTCATGGACCGGCACATCTATCCGAACGAGGAGCGCTTCTATCGCGAGGCCGAAGAGCTCGGGCCGTGGAAGGTCTATCCGGTCGTCGAGGAGCTGAAGCCGTTGGCGCGCGCCGAGGGGCTCTGGAACCTGTTCCTGCCCGAGAGCAATCACGGCGCGGGCCTCACCAATCTCGAATATGCCCCGCTCTGCGAGGTGATGGGCCGCTCGCATCTCGCGCCGGAGGTGTTCAACTGCTCGGCGCCCGACACCGGCAACATGGAGGTCCTGGAGCGCTACGGCTCCGAGAAGGACAAGGAACGCTGGCTGAAGCCGCTGCTCGCGGGCGAAATCCGCTCCTGCTTCGCCATGACGGAGCCTGCGGTCGCATCATCGGATGCGACCAACATCGAAAGCTCGATCGTGCGCGACGGCGACCATTACGTCATCAACGGTCGCAAATGGTACACGACGAACGCGACCGACCCGCGCTGCAAGATCTGCATCTTCATGGGCAAGACCGATCCTGACAATCCGGACCGCCATAAGCAGCAATCCATGATCCTGGTGCCGATGGACACGCCCGGCATCGAGGTGAAACGTCCCCTGCCCGTGTTCGGCTTCTACGGCGTGCCGGACCGCGCCTCCGAAGTGGTCTTCACCAATGTGCGGGTCCCGAAGGAGAACATGCTGCTCGGCGAGGGCCGCGGCTTCGAGATCGCGCAAGGCCGCCTCGGGCCCGGCCGCATTCATCACTGCATGCGCCTGATCGGCCTTGCCGAGCGCACGCTGGAGAAGATGTGCCGCCGCGTGCGCAGCCGGGTTGCCTTCGGCAAGCCGGTCTCGGAGCAGACGGTGACGCAGGAGCGCATCGCCGAAGCCCGCATCATGATCGAGCAGGCGCGGCTGCTGACGCTGAATGCGGCCCATGCGATGGATACGGTCGGCAACAAGGTCGCGAAGGCCGAGATCGCCATGATCAAGGTCGCCGTGCCCAACATGGCCTGCCAGGTCATCGACTGGGCGATCCAGGCCCATGGCGGCGGCGGCACCTCGAACGATTTCGGACTGACCCAGGCTTATGCGACGGCACGGCTGCTGAGGCTTGCCGACGGGCCGGATGAGGTGCACCGGAACCAGATCGCGCGGCTGGAGCTGAAGAAGTATTCGAATATCTAAGCCGACGCTGCCAGGTCAGCTACCAGAGACTGCGCAAGGGGATCGGCGTCTAGTCGAAGCTTGGCGGCTCCTGGATGGGCGCAGATACATTCTGATTCGAAATCGCTTCGAGCATCGCTCCGAAAATGATGAACGGCAGATAGAACGCAAGCATGATCGTATTCCTCCTGCTGTGACAACCTTGGCCCGCAGGGCCAGGTTCCTCAAATTGACGCTCGCCCGCCTCGGAACAATCTCGGCGCTTACCTAGCTACCGACGAAACCGAGTCACAGGCAGTATCAAGAACGCATCGCGTCAATCGCATGGGCGATCAGAACGACTGCGCTTGCGGCGATGAGAAACACAAACAACCAGCTCACGTCCGCCTCCCATCCGGAAGTGAACGCGTTCATCCATGCACAGTCAAAAACCATCGGTCTGGAACCGCTATTCCGCGGCTCGCTGATGCTTCGCAGCAACAATTGCATCTGCTATCGGCGCTATCGGCAGAACGCCAAAAGCAGCAACGCGCCGACGACACAGGCTGCTAGGACTAAAAACCAAACGCCCATACAGTCCCCCGACTCAACACACGCGAGTCAGGATTAGCCTTACGATTTGGCATTGAAACGCTGGTCGCCGGTTTTTCCCCAGGCCAAGCGCAAATGATCTGCTCGCTGCGTTAGTCCAATACCTCCACCCTCGCGGAGCGGCCGGCGACCAGCGACACGTTGCCCGGAACATTGTCCAGCGCGATGCGCACCGGCACGCGTTGCGCGAGCCGCACCCAGCTGAAGGTCGGGTTGACGTTGGCGAGCATGGTGGCGCCTTCCGCGCAGTCGCGATCCTCGATGCCGGCGGCGATGCTTTCGACGTGACCCGTGAGCGTGGTCTTTTCGCCCATCAGGCGGACCTGCACCTTGTCACCGATGCGGATGCGCGCGAGCTTCGTCTCCTCGAAATAGCCTTCGACATGCAGCGCATCGGTGTCGACCAGCGCCATCACACGCTTCCCGGCCGTGACGTAGGCGCGCTCTCACCTCAGTTCACCACGTAGACATCAGGATCGGCGCTCGAGCTCGGCTTCTTGAAGCCGTTGCGCAAGGCGGGTGACATCGGGACGTTGTAGTTGAGGCCGTTCGGCGGTGTCGGCGATTGCAGCCACTTCTTGTAGAGCACCTCGATCTCGGGGCTGGCATAAAGCTCCGCCGTTGCGCGATCGGCGAGCGCCTTGAACGGCGCATCCTCTCGCCGCAGCATGATGCCGTAAGGCTCGGGCTTGGAGAACGCTTCATCGCTGATCATGAACGCTTGCGGCTCCTTCGACCGCGCGATCGCGACCGCGAGCTGGACGTCGTCGAGTGCATAGGCCTGGGCGCGGTCGGTTTCCAGCAACAGGAAGGCCTCGGCCTGGTCCTTGGCCGGCATGATGTTGATGCCGAGATTGCGCTCGGTGTTGACCTTGGCGAGCTGCGTCAGGTTGACCGAGCCGGCGACCGCTGTGACCGCCTTGCCCTTGAGATCGTCGATGGTGTTGATCTTGGCGGCCTTCCTGGCCGCGAACCGCGTCGCGCTGAGGAAATGCGTGTTGGTGAAGGCGACCTGCTTCTGGCGGTCGGCATTGTTGGTGGTCGCCGAGCAATGCAGGTCGAGCGTGCCGTTGACCATCAGCGGGATGCGGTTCGACGACGTCACCGCGAGGGTCTCGACGGAAATGTCGGGCATGCCGAGCTGCTTCTTCACCGCGTCCACGATCCTGAGGCAGATGTCCATGGCGAAGCCGACCGGCTTCTGGCTGCCGTCGAGATAGCTGAACGGGACCGAGGCTTCCTGATAGCCCAGCGTGATCTTCCTGGTCTCCTTCACCTTCTGGAGCGTGCCCGTGAGGTCTTCGGCTGAAGCTGCGCCGGCAAGACATGTCACGGCCAGAAGAATCGTGGGAAGACGCATCGGAGGGCTCCTCAAGGGGGTCATCGACTGGTGTCGAGACGCAATCGCGGAGCTGATAGCGCATCAAGGCATCAGGCGCCAGACGAGGCAGGGCTTACCAGCTATCGCCTTTTTATATGCATCCCGGTCGAGGACAGGCGCCTCATTGACAGGTCAGCTGCTGCGCGAACCAGCCGCTGAGCCGGTCCGACAGGGGCTGCCACATAAGCTGGAAGCTTTCGAGCTTGCCGACATTGACGCGGTACATGTCTCGCAACTCCTGCTCGATGGCCGGCAGGTCGACGCCCACGCAAACCCCGTCCCGCGCGATCGTCTTGCCGGCGACGACGACCTCCTTCACCAGGGACGCATTGCCGCGCGCGAACAGCAGCGTCATGGGATCCACCGGCATGATCCGGTCGCGGTCGAGCCGGTCGAGATCGATCACGACGTAGTCGGCGGGATTGCCGGCGGCGAGCTCCCCGTTTCCGGGCGCGCCGGTCGCGCAGCGCCCGTTACGGATGGCCAGCGAAAACATCTCGGCCGGCGTCCATGTCGCCTTGAAGCCAAGACCGCCATGGGCCATCTGCACCAGCCGCATCTCGCGCAGGATGTCGTCGTCCTCGTCCAGCGCCAGCCCGTCGACGCCGACAGCGATGGCACAGCCGCATTGGTGCGCGGCGGCGATCGGGGCGAGGCCGGAGCGCAGATGCATGTTCGAGCTGAAATTGGTGACGATGCGCGCGCCGGAGGCCGCGATCATCTCCAGCTCATCCGGGCGGGCGTGGATGCAGTGCGCGAGCGTCAGCCGCTCCGAGAGGAAGCCGATGTCGCGCAGCCAGCGCACCATGTCCGGAAAGTGCCGGTCGGCCCAGGCGCGCTGGTACACTGTTTCCAACAGATGCATGTGAATGCGGCGGCCGGTCCGCGCGGAGTTCTCCGCCACCGCCTCCAGCAGCGGCTTCGAGCACCATTGCACGCCGGCCGGACCGAGTTGCACGTCCACCATCGGTCCGGCGATGGCGGCGGCAATCGCGTCGGTCAGCTCGATATAGGCCTTCGGCGACATCGGCGCGCGGACAAAGAGGTCTTCGATGGTCTTGCGATCCTCCCTGGGAAGTCCCGAAAGGACCGGCTCGGCATCACCGTAGACGATCGGATTCTGGTCTCGCACGGCCATCGCAAACGCGATGCGAATGCCGATGTCGGACGCAGCTTTCGCGATCGCCTTTGCCTCGTCGACCAACGGCATCGTCCCGCTCGGGCGCGTGTAGTGGACCATCATCGCGGCGCAGCCAGCCTTGGCGGAACGGGCCAACGCAGAGGCCGCGGCGAGATAGGGATCGACCGGCGTGCCCAGCGCGGTGCGCAGGATCCAGCTTTCCAGGGGCATGCCGACCGCGCCGAAGGACGACGCCGTGGCGCGGGCGTGGTCATGGGCGTTGACGAAGGCGGGGATGACGAAGGAGCGAGGCCCCGGCCCCGCGCCTTCCGAGATATCGGTGATGACGCCGCCATCGTGCCGCAGCACGACATTGTCGCTGAGGCCGCCGTCAGGGCCACGAAACAGGCAGCTTGCCGAAATCTCCGTGGCCATGACGTCTCCCAAAATCAGTTGGCAGTATACACCAACTCCCGCTCCGCGCGCGGCGGCAGGAATTCGCGCGAGAACACCTCTGCCGGCGTCGGCGCGCGGGCGAGCTGATAGCCCTCGACCACGATGCCGATGGCGCGCGTCATGCGCTCGTCCTTGATGTCGCCGATGCCGATCTCCTTCATCTCCGGCGAGACGATCAGCTTCTCGAAGGAATATTGCAGCCGGCGCTTCTCGACATCGGCATTGATGAGGTTGTCGTAGTTCAGCGCCGCCTTCATGCCGGCGTTCTGGTCCTTGGCGACCGCGATCGCACCCTTGTTGATGGCACGCACCAGGCCCGCGACGGCCTTCGGGTTCGAGGCGATCAGCTTGCGGGAGACCATCACGCCGTTCGAATAGAGATCGAGGCCATACTCACCGAACGAGAACCATTTGAAGTCCTTGTCCGGGTCCTGGCGGTTGAGCACCAGGTTGAAATAGCTGGTGATGTTGAACACGAGCGCGGCATCGATATCGCCCTTGATCAGCATCGGCTCCTGCAGGTTCGGCGCCATGTTGGAGATCTTGATCTTCTCGCCGTCGAGCCCGTTCTTGCGCGTGAACACCGGTAGCAGGCGCGTCGTCGGCGTGCCCTGCGCGCCGCCGAGCGTGTGGCCCTCAAAATCCTTGATGGTGTTGATGCCGCTGCTCTTCTTGGCGACGATCGCGAACGGCGGCTGGTTCCACATCATGTAGACCATGACGGGCGCCTCCTGCGGCTTGGTCGCGGCGTTCTGGATGATGGCATTGACGTCGCCGAAGCCGGCGTCATAGGCGCCGGACATCACCCGCGTCACGGTGGCGCCGGAGCCCTCGCCCTGGTCGATGACGACGTTGAGGCCTTCCTCCTTGAAGAAGCCTTTGTCCTTGGCATAGAAGAACGCGGCGTCGCTGCCCTGGGTTTTCCAGCCCAGCGTGAACTTGATCGTGGTTTCTTCCGCCGTGGCGGCTCCTGCGGACAGCGCCAATCCCAGTAGCGCGACAGTTACTTTTCTCAACATCGAGACCTCCTCAGCTTCGTTGCATGACGGTTCAAGAAATCAGGTGGCGATCACGTCGTTCTTGCGCGTGGCCCAGCCGGTGACCCGCCCTTCGATCAGCGAGAATACGACGTAGAGCGCGACGCCGAGGCCGGCGAGCACGAACAGGCCGGCGAACACCAGCGGCACGTTGAAATTGGAGGACGCGGTCATCATGACGTTGCCGATGCCGCGGTTGGAGGCGACCGTCTCCGACAGCACCGCGCCGACGAAGGCATAGGAGATCGCAACCTTCAGCGAAGCGAAGAAGAACGGCATGGTCCTGGGCAGGCCGACATTCCAGAGGATGTCGAGCTTGCTGGCGCCGAGCGCCTTCAAGACGTCTTCGAGCTCGGGCTCGGTGGTCGCTAAGCCCGTCGCGATATTGACGACGATCGGGAAGAAGCAGATCGACAGCGCGGTCAGCACCGCCGGCACCGTGCCGGAGCCGAACCACAGCACGAAGATCGGCACCACCGCGACCTTGGGGATCGAGGAGAAGCCGATCAGCAGCGGATAGCAGGTGTCGTAAGCCGTCTTGGAGACGCCGATGATCGCGCCAAGGGCGACGCCGAGCGCAACGCCGAGCACGAAGCCGAACATGGTGGTGGCGAGCGTCTGCACGATGTGCGGCCACAGCACCGGGAAACGCTCGACCAGCGTCACGAACACCTGCGAGGGCCGCGGCAGCACCAGGTCGGACATGCCGGTCATCAGGCAGAACAGCTCCCAGGCGACGAAGAACAGCACGATCAGCCCCGCCGACCACGCCTTCTGCCTGACATCGATCCCGAACATCAGCCTGTCCCCTGCTCGGCCGCGCTGCGCGCATCCTCGATGAAGGCGCGCAGCTTCTGGTTCAGCGCGACGAAATCCGGCTCGAAGGTCATCGCGACCGTGCGCGGCCGCGCGAACGCGACACGGCTGTCGTCGAGGATGCGGCCGGGACGGGCGCTCATCACGCAGATGCGGCTGGCAAGGAAGCCCGCCTCGCGCAGATCGTGCGTCACCAGCAGCACCGTCGGCTTGTGCGTCATCCAGAGGTTCTGGAGGATCGCCCACAGCTCCTCGCGGGTGAACTGGTCGAGCGCGCCGAAGGGCTCGTCCAGCAGCAGCATGCGCGGCTCGTGGATCAGCGCGCGGCACAGATTGGCGCGCTGGAGCATGCCGCCGGAGAGCTGCCAGGGATAGCGGTTGCCGAACCCTTTGAGGCCGACCTGCTCCAGCAGCGCATTGGCCTTGTCGCGGAATTCGGTCTTGCGCAGCCTGCGGAAGCTCGAGCGGAACGGCTCGACGATCTTCAGCGGCAGCATGATGTTCCGCTCGATCGTCATCCACGGCAGCATGGTCGGGTTCTGGAAGGCCATGCCGACCCGCATCGCCCGCGCCGCCACCTCGCGGCCGCCGACGATGACGACGCCACCGGTCGGCTGCACCAGGCCGCTGACCAGACGCAAAATGGTCGATTTGCCGCATCCGGATGGGCCGACCAGTGCGACAAACTCGCCGTCGGCGATCTTGAGCGTGGTCTTCGACAGAGCCGGCACGGCGCGGTCGCCGCGCCCGAAAGTCACGGAGGCCTCGGACAGCTCGATGGCGGTCGTAGCAGTGCCTTCGGGAACGGGCTGGCCGTCAAACTGGACGTGGGGTTGCATGCGCATCACGGCCAAAGTGCATGCAAGCTGGATGCCAGCGATCGACACTCGCGAAATCAATGACCTAGCCGAAACCTGCGCCAAATGGCCGGATTCGATTTGGGCAGCTTCGAGCCCAAACTGCATGCAATTCGAGCGCTGAATCGACGCGAGCCTATGCTAAAGAGAGATCTCATCTCCTACAGGATTCGCCGATGGCGGCGCGCGCGAGCAGCAAGACTTCTGAATCGTCGGACAAGGTCAGCGTGATCTGCCGCGCGCTCCGGCGCGCCATCATCGAGCAGGCGCTGGAGCCCGGCGCCAAGTTGCCCGAGGATGCGCTCGGCGAGCGTTTCGGCGTCAGCCGCACCATTGCCCGCCACGCGCTGGGGCAACTCGCCGCGGAAGGCCTCGTCGAGCTCCGCCGCAACCGGATCGCGGTGGTGGCGACGCCGAGCTGGCAGGAAGCGCGCGATGCCTTCGACATCCGCATCGAGCTCGAACGCCTCGTTGTCCGCCAGCTCGCGGGCAAGCTGACCAAGGCACAGATCGCCGAGCTGAACGCCCATGTCGACGCCGAAGATCGCGCCCGCGGCGGCACGGATGCGGTGTCGATCCGGCTTGCGACCGAATTCCACATCCTGCTCGCCCACATGACGAACAGCCCGATCCTGGTGCGCTATGTCAGCGAGGTCGCCTATCGCTGCTGCCTGACGCTGTCGCTCTACAGCCGGCCGCATTCCACCGAATGCGCCATCAACGAGCACCGCGCCATCATCTCAGCGCTGGCCAAGGGCGATGCGGCCAAGGTGATGGAGTTGATGCATCATCACCTGGATTCCGTGGCCAATCGCGCGCTGGTCGCTCCCACTCCGCAGCGCGGCCGGGACCTCCTCGACATCCTCGCACCCTATGCGGACGAGGTGACGAGTAATCGGGTGATCAAGCTGCCGAAGGTGGCTCGAAGGAGTTAGGCCTCGATCCCGCGCTGAACGAGAATGCGCTCGGCGCTGTCATTCCAGACGTCCATCTTCACGATCTGCCCGCCCCTCACGACGAAGCGGTCGACATAGCGGTTGCCCTCGAACGGTGTGCCGTCCATCCACTCGCCATAGAGCGTGCCGACGCTGTAGACGACGGTCTCGTCCGCGCCCGGACAGACGTCGAACCGTTCCATCTTCTTCTTGACCCAGCGATAACGTTTCGCATTGAAGCCGGTCGGCCCGCGCGGATGATCGAACTCGCGCCCGCCGGTGAACGTGATCACCGTGCCCGGCTTCATATAGGCCGCGGCGGCGTCGGGATCGGGTATCATCGAAGCGGTGAGATAGGCTTCGACAATCTCGGCGTCGGTCATCGGGCGTTCGGCTTGTGCGGGAGCGGACATCGCGGATTCTCCAGAGCGCCGGCATTCTACAATTCAGACCTCAAAGTGCATGCACATTTTATAGACAATATGATGCCTCGACTGCACACAATCTGGAGCTGCCCGCTCCCTCGGCTTCCGCTAGGCTACCACAGCTGAACCCGACGCCATGACCGCCCAAGCCGCCCTCGACCTGATCTTCCGCAACGCGCTGTTGCGCTCATCCGCCGCACCCGTCGATATCGGCGTGAAGAGCGGCCGCATTGCCGCGATCGGGCCAAAGCTTGGGTGCGAAACGGTCGAGGTCGACCTCGGTGGGCATCTCACCCTGCCCGGCTTCGTCGACACCCACATTCATCTCGACAAGGCCTGCCTGCTCGGCCGCTGCGGGCACGATCACGGCAGCCTCTCGGAAGCGATCCACGCCGTTGCCGGGATGAAGAAGGATTTCACGGTCGAGGACGTCTACGCGCGCGGCGCAAAGGTGCTCGAACGCGCCATCGTGCACGGCACGACGCGCATGCGCACGCATGTCGAGATCGACCCGCGCATCGGCTTGCGCGGCTTCGAGGCGGTGAAGGCGCTCCAGCGCGACTACGCCTGGGCGATCGATCTGGAGCTCTGTGTCTTTCCGCAGGAAGGCCTGACCAACGATCCCGGAGCCGAGGTGCTGCTGATCCAGGCGCTCCGCGACGGCGGCGAGGTCATCGGCGGCTGTCCCTACATGGACGCCGACCCGAATGCGCATCTCGCGCGCATCTTCGATCTCGCCGAGGAATTCGACGTCGACGTCGACCTCCATCTCGATTTCGATCTCGACCCCTCCTGGTGGCATCTCGACGAGGTCTGCCGCCAGACCGAGCGGCGCAACTATCAAAGACGAGTGGCGGTCGGCCATGCCACAAAACTCTCCGCACTGCCGCCGGAGCGTATGAAAGCTGCCACCGCGCAGCTGGCAAAAGCCGGCGTTGCCGTCACCGTGCTACCCGCGACCGATCTCTATCTGATGGGGCGCGAGGCTCCCTGCAACGCGCCACGCGGGCTGACACTTGCGCACAAGCTCGCGGGCGACGGCGTCGTGTGCTCGATCGCGACCAACAACGTGCTCAATCCCTTCACGCCGTTCGGCGACGCCTCGCTGCTGCGGATGGCGAATTTCTACGCCAATGTCGCGCACGCCTCGGTGAGCGATTTCGACACCTGCCTCGATCTCGTGACCGAGCTGCCGGCCCGGCTGATGAACCTCGGCGATTACGGCATCAAGGTCGGCAATCCCGCCGATCTCATCGTGCTCGATACAAAGGACGGCCGCTTCGCGATCGGCGAGCTGCCCGATGTCCTGATGGGCTTCAAGGGCGGCCGGCAGACATTTGCGCGGCAGCGCCCCACCCTGTTCAGCCCGAAGAGCTGAGAGCGATTCCGCTCGATATCTCGGCCGTCCAGCAGTGATGCGCTGCAGAGCCGGGGCCCATGTTGCGAACTCAATTCGAGAAGAGCTGGGTCCCGGCTCGGCGGTGCGTCACTTCGTGCCGCGCCTGGTCCGGGACACGAGGATCATGTGTCCCGGACGCAGTGCCGCGCCTCAGTTCGATTTTACCGCCGGTTCGAGCCCATCGGGGTTCGGTAGAATCCCGGACCGTAGCCTAACGCATTGCGAGGCCGCCCACGCCGACCGTAACTACGACCTGCACTGACCATATGCGTTCAGTGGGGGAAGTAGGGGTATGTTCAGCGCATTCAGCAGCATCGTTCATGATTCCGTCCCGGCCCGCACGCCTACCGATACGGCGGTGAAGCGACTCGACGGGATCGGCCACGTTCTCTCGGGTCTCGATATCTCGGCGATCCGGACGCAGGCCGACGTGAACCGTACGCTCTGGACGCTCGATGCCGCCAGCAAATGCGTTCGCGCGGTGCTGGCAGAATTCCGCACACAGCCCGTCACGGAACAGCTCGTCCGCAAATCCAGAAATCTGATCGACCTGATCGAACGCGCGCGCGACCAGGTCGTGAGCTTTCAGGCTCACGATGCGGTCCTGAGCTGACTATTTCGTGCGATTGATCCTGGCGAGGATCCGGTCCGCCTCGGTCCGCCAGTCGGCGCTACGAGCGAATTCCTTGGTGCCCCTGGCGCCGAACACCCCCTCATCGGCGAGATCCGCCACCCAGGCCTGCCGCTCGGCCGTGCCCTGCGCCGACCACGGCATCAGCCCCGCCTCGCGCACGGTCTCGGCGACCTCGCGCACCTCCTCGGCCCGGCGGCGGCCGTGCTCGATCACGCGCTGGAAGAAATAGGCGCCCTGCTTCTCCCAATCGATGGCGGGGAACGTTTCGGCGAGCGAGGCCAGCACGGCATCTTCGACACCATAGGCGCGCGCAGTCGTAAAACTCTCGATGACCATGGCCTCGAGGCCCTTGATCATGATGCTGCGGCACATTTTTACGGCCGAGGACACGCCGAGCTCGTCACTGGCAACCTTGGCCGCGAAACCGATCGCGTTCAGAAGCGGCTCGAGCTCTCTCGCGCCGGGTCCGCCGAGCAAGAGCGGCACCTTGATGCGATAAGGCGGCACCGAGGTCATGACCGCACCCTCGACATAGCGCCCGGCCGCACCGTCGATCAGTGCCGCGGCGCGCTGCTTGGCACCGGGAGAGGCCGAGTTGAAATCGAGAAACCAGCTGCCCTGATTGATCGCCGCCGCGCAGGCCTTTGCCACCGGAACGGCCTGGCTCGCCGTGACCGCGGAGATGATGAAATCGGATTTCGCGGTCAGCTCGGCATGAGAGGCAGCGAGCGTCACGCCGAATTTCGCGGCATGCGCCTTCAAGGCAGCGCCCAGCTCGCCACCGAGCTTGATGTCGTAGGCTGAGACCTTGATGTCCTGATGGCGCAAATCCTCGGCCAGAATCCGGCCGACCTCGCCATAACCGACGAGCCCGATCTGCCAGCGCCTGGGATCACCTGCCATCAGTTCAGTCCTCGTGTCGTCTCGTCGAAGAGCTCCTCGACCGCATAGCGGCGCGGGATCAGCGCCTGCTGGAATGCGTAGTCGATGATCAGCTCGAGCGGTTTTCTGTTGGCCTCGATCCCGAACGGAACGAGGTCAGGATTTGCCGCGGGGCCCATCTGCTCCTTGTTCCGCTTGAGCAGATCATAGACGTCCGCAACCACGTCGGGGCGCGATTTCGCGAGTTGCTCGGTCACGACCACGAGATGATTGACCGGCACGACGCCGCGCTGCGCATACCATTTGGCGGCCTCTGCGGCCGGATCAGGAAACAGCGGCTTCAGCTTGGGATCGTTGGAGGTCTCACCAAGAACGGCATCGAGCTCGGCTTCGAGCAGCATCTGCAAGATCCTCTTGTCCTTCGGCGCGCGCTCGGTGGTGTCGACATATTCGGCGACATGCGGATCCTCGAAGGTGACCCAGCGAATCTTGTCGAGATTGACGCCGTAATCGTTGGCGAGGATGCCCCTGATCCAGGCGCCCGTCGTGGTCGTGAAGGAGCGGATGCCGACGCGCTTGCCTTCGAGATCGGACGGTCCGAGCGTTCCCTGCGCGGGATTATAGAGCGCGTAAGAATGTTGGAAGCGGCCGAGCATGGTCGCCGGCAGCAGCACCAGCGGCTTGCCATGCGCCTTCGCCATCAGATAGGTGACGATCGCCATCTCGCAGACGTCGAAGGCCTGCTCGCGCACCATCGGCTTGAACGCCGTGTTGGTCGGCGTGTACTCGATGAAGTCCAAATCAAAGAGATCGGAGCGGAGTTCGCCGCTCTTCACCGCCTTGACGTGAGGGTGGCTGCCGAACACGGCCTTCAGCTTGAGACGATCCATCCGCCGGCTCCGCTTGTCTTATTCCGCTCAGATGTCCTCGGGATTGTCGACATAGACGAGCCCCGCTTTCGCCAAGGCCTCGCGCATGTTGTACATGTCGAGGCCGAGCTCGCCCGAGGCCAGCCGCGTGCGCTTGCCGCCTTCATCCGCGCTGCGCTTCTTCGCCTTTTCGGCGACTTCGGCCGCATAGCGCTTCGGTACCACCACAACGCCATCGTCATCGGCCACGACGATGTCGCCGGGATCGACGTTGACGCCGGCGCACACCACGGGGACGTTGACCGAGCCGGGCGTCGCCTTGACCGTGCCCTTGGCCGAGACGGCGCGCGACCACACCGGAAAATTCATCTCGTGCAGCGCTTTGACGTCGCGGCAGCCGGCGTCGATGATCAGCCCCTGCACGCCGCGTGCCTGAAGCGAGGTCGCGAGCAATTCGCCGAACATGCCGTCGGTATTGTCGGTGGTGCAGCCGACGACGAGAATGTCGCCCTTCCTGCACTGCTCGACGGCGACATGGATCATCCAGTTGTCGCCGGGCTGCGCCAGCACGGTGACGGCGGGGCCGGCGATCGACGCACCCGGCCAGATCGGACGCAAGTAAGGCTTCATCAGGCCGATGCGGCCAAAGGCCTCGTGCACGGTCGAGACGCCGTACT
The DNA here is from genome assembly GCF_018130245.1 of Bradyrhizobium sp. SZCCT0231. GTDB lineage: Bacteria > Pseudomonadota > Alphaproteobacteria > Rhizobiales > Xanthobacteraceae > Bradyrhizobium > Bradyrhizobium japonicum_F. Next base: position 1,190,312 of record NZ_JAFCKP010000001.1, on the reverse strand, counting down.
CCGCCATTCCGGCGGGATCGGCACGCTTGATGTTGCGAACGACGACCGGCCTCATGCGAGCTCCTCCGCCACGGTCGGAAACAGGCGCTGATAGGCCTCGCCATAGGTCATGGGCACGCCGGTGTTGCGGCTGCCCTGGATGCCGCGGTTGAGCGCGACGCGCTCGTAATAGCCCCAGAGATGTTTTTGCGCGGCGAGGATCTGGAAGGCCTCATATTTCTCCTTCCAGACCTCGTCGATCTTGAGGATCGTGTCCGGCTTGTAGTTGCACTGCTCGGGCTGGTGCGGCTCGAACAGGAACACCGGCGGCGCCGAATATTTGTACTGCGCACCGGGCTTGTGGCCCATGGCCTGCGCGACCACACGCGTCTCCTGGGCGAAATGCGCCGCGTTCGGATGATCGAAATTATAGGGGTCTTCCAGCGCGTGCGTCAGCACGAAGCTCGGATTGAGCTCGCGGTAGATGTCGACCATGCGGTCGAAATGCGCTTCCGTCAGCTTCAGCGGATAGTCGCCGCAGTCGAAGAACTCGATCTCGGCGCCAAGCAGCTTGGCCGCCCGCTCCGCTTCGTCCTTGCGGCCGGCCTTGACCGATTCCAGCGTCGCGCCCTTCTCCTTCCAGGCGAACTGGCTCTCGCCGCGCTCGCCGAAGGACAGGCAGACGATCTTCATCCGATAGCCCTTCTTCGCATGCAACGCGATGGCGCCGCCCGCGCGCCAGACGAAATCGCCGGGATGGGCCGTGATCACGAGACCTGTCTTCATGGGTCACTCCTTTCGTTCGCAGGCGTTGGCCGGCGTTCCCCCTGCGGCGCCAGGCAACGCATTTCCGCGTAGCGTGTCGATCGCGCAAACGTCGTCATGCCTCGAACTCGAACAGGCGCGCGGGATTGTCGACGAGGATCTTATGCTGGAGCTCCGGCTCCGGCGCGAACAACGGAATCAGGTCGACGAGGTCGCCATCGTTCGGCATCGTCTTGACGTTGGGATGCGGCCAGTCCGTGCCCCAGATGACGCGATCCGGCGCGGTCTCGACGATCTTTCGCGCGAACGGCACCGCATCGATGAACGGCGGACCGGCCGAGGACACCCGCTCCGAGCCGCAGATCTTGACCCAGCACTTCTCATCGCGCTGCATCAACCCGATCAGGATTCTGAACGGCAATTGATCGAGCCCTTCCGCCGCCTTCACCCGGCCCATATGGTCGATGGTGTAGCTCAGCGGCAGCTTTGTCAGCATGTCGGCATATTCAGGCAGGTCGATCGCATCGAAATGCAGATCGATGTGCCAGCCGAGCGGCGTGACCATCGCGATGATGCGGTCGAACACGCGCTTGTCGGGAACACCGCCGAGATGGTGCACGAAATTGAAGCGGCAGCCGCGGAAGCCGCCCTCGTGCAGCACGCGAAGCCCGCGTTCGGTGATCGTGTCGTCGATATTGGCGACCGCCCGGTAGGCGCCGTTACTTTGCGCAATGGCTTCGAGCGCCACGGTGTTGTCGGTGCCGTGCACGCTGGCATTGACGATGACGGCGCGCTCTATGCCGAGCTTGGCATGCAGCGCGCGAAAATCCTCCAGCGGCGCATCCGGCGGCGTGTAGGAGCGATCCGGCGCGTAAGGATATTTCGCGCCGGGCCCGAAGATGTGGCAATGCGCGTCGCAGGACAGTTTCGGCAGCTTGAACTTTGGCGTGCGCGTGTTCGGGTCGGGCGGCGGAATGGTCGGCGTGTACATCATTGTCATCAGGAGAACCGACGAGGCGAGACCGCTTGTTTCAAGTCTTGCTGCTGACGACCGGCCGGCGCCGCGCCGGCTCGGCCTGGTCCAGTGCCGGCGCCTGGAATGCGGCGACGGTGGCCCGCACCAATTGCTCGATCGCGCCCGCGGCATCGCTGCCGTCGACCTCGCCGCGTGACAGGCGCGAGACGCGCTCCGGCGTCACCAGCGAATAATAGAGTGCGCCGAGCAGGAAATGGCTGCGCCAGACGATGTCGGTGCGCGGAATGTGCGGCAGGCTCTCGTGGATCGCGTCGATGAAGGCATGGCTGGTGTCGTCGAAGGTCTGCGCGATGATCTTTCGCGCGACCTCGTTGCCTTCCGCGGACATCACCGCGCGCAGCCGCGTGAAGCGCGCGCCACCACCGGCAAGATCGCTGCCCGAGGTGAAGGCCGGCACCACATAGGCCCGCACGATCGCCTCCAGCCGGTCCTGAAGATCGCGCACGCGCCTGGCGGCGGCGAGCAGCTCGGAACGGCGCAGGTTCATCGGCCCGCAATGGCGCCGGTAGATCTCGAGCAGCAGGCCGTCCTTGGTCTTGAAATGATAGGTGACGCTGCCCGGATTGGCCCCGGCAGCATGCGCGATGTCGCGCACCGACACGGCATTGAAGCCGTTGGTGGCGAACAGCTCCTCGGCCGCGGCGAGGATCGCCTCGCGCATGTTCGGCTTGCGGGCCGTTTCCTTGCTGGTGGACTTGCGTACCATGTGATTTGTACTATCGTACAAAAGATCAGGTCTCGTCAACAAAAACCATGAGCGGCGTCGGGCTGGCTCGGAGACCGCCGGCAGGCGCGTAAATGCCCTTAAGGAGTGCTGGGAAATATGTTGGGTTTGAACAAGAAGATCGGCGGCTTGATGCTGGGTGCCGGCCTGCTGCTGGCGGGGAGCGCCGCGCAGGCGGAAAATTATCCGAGCAAGCCGGTCCACATCCTGGTGCCTTACGCGGCCGGCGGCGCGGTCGACGTGCTCGCGCGCACGCTTGCCCAGGCGCTGGCCAAGACCTGGGGGCAGCAGCCCGTGATCGACAACCGTCCCGGTGCGGGCGGCATCGTCGCCTCGCAGGCACTGACGCAAGCCGCGCCCGACGGCTACACCCTGATCCTGGTCGCGAGCGGTCATCCGCTCAACCAGTTCATCTATCCGAGCGTGCCCTACGACACGTTCAGAGATTTCACCGCGATCACGGAAGTCGCGTCCTCGCCGCTCGCGATCGTGGTCGCAAAGGACAGCCCGTACAAGACACTCGGCGATCTCCTCGCCGCCGCCAAGAAGGAGCCGGACAAGCTCTCCTACGGCATGTCCGGCAACGGCACCTCGGCGCATCTCGCGGGCGAGCTGCTGAAGTACATGTCCGGCACCAAGATCGTTGCGATCCCCTACAAGGGCGGCGCACCGGCGCTGACGGCCGTGATCGCCGGCGAGATCCCGCTCAGCATCAACCCGCTCGCGGAAGCGATCGGCCAGCTCGAAGGCGGCCCGGTGCGCGCGCTCGCGGTGACCTCCGCCGAGCGCTCCAAGGCGCTGCCGGATGTGCCGACCATCGCCGAGGCCGGCGTGCCCGGCTACGACGTCTCGGTCTGGTGGGGCGTTCTAGGGCCTGCAAGAATGCCACCAGAGATCGTCGCGAAGCTCGAGACCGATCTCAAGGCCGCGCTGCAAGACCCCGGCGTGCTGTCGACGCTCGGCAAGATCGGCGCCACCCCGGTCGGCTCATCGCCCAAGGATTTCGACGCCTATGTGCGCGCCGAGGCGGTCAAATGGGAGCCGGTGCTGAAGGCCGCCAACATCCGCGCGCAGTGAGGCCCTGCGGCGCAAATAAAGCAACGCGCGAGTAGCACGGCTCGGTCCGCAACAAGGCCCGGGCTGGCAGACCCGCGATCAGATTGCTCAGCAACGGCCGCGCCGCGAGACCGACGATGATACCGGCCGCGGAGGCGAGCAGGCTGACGCCATATTGCCTCCCGGCCGCGCCGCTCCCCCATCACGTGCAATGCAGCGTTCCACTGGTGCAACCGTGGCCGAACTGCGCTAGCTTGCGCCACCCATGACTCGACGTACCGGCAGCGCCGATCTTCCTCTCCACACCGGGCGGGTCCCGCCGTGGCTTGCGAGCCGTATGGCTTCGCTCGGCGCGATCGTCACCCAAGCGATCGTGCATCATTATGGCCGCGATGCATTCCTTCAGCGCCTGTCGCATCCATTCTGGTTCCAGTCGTTTGGCGCCGTGATGGGCATGGACTGGCACTCTTCCGGCATCACCACCTCCGTGATCGGCGCCCTGAAGCGCGGGCTCGGACCGCTTCAGGACGAGCTCGGGATTTATGTCTGCGGCGGCCGGGGTCAGCATTCACGCAAGACGCCGGACGAGTTGATGCAGCTCGGCGACCGCGTCGGATTCGACGGCATCAAACTGACCCGTGCCAGCCGTCTGGTGGCCAAGGTCGACAGCGCCGCGGTCCAAGACGGCTTTGACCTTTACCTGCACGGCTTCTTCGTGACCGCCGACGGCAAATGGACGGTGGTGCAGCAGGGCATGAACGGCGACAAGCGGCAGGCGCGACGCTATCACTGGCATTCCGAGGCGCTGAAGAGCTTTGTCGATACGCCGCACAGCGCGATCGACGGACCGCAGCAGGGGGAGATCGTCAATCTCACCGATCATCGCGCCGATATGTCTCGGACGGCGCAGGTCGAGCTGCTCTCCGATCTCGGCCCGGATCGCATCATCTCCGAGTTCGAACGGCTCATGGGGACCGAGTCCACGCCGGCACAAGGCACGCTTCCGCATCTGATCATGCCCGCACATCACGACGTCCGTCCCAAGGACGTGTTCGCGCGCCGCCTGCACGGTACGCTCGCCGCCGCAGCCGAGCGTGGCCCGGTCGATTTTCCGGAACTGCTGCTGACGCCGGGCGTCGGCGCACGCACCGTGCGCTCGCTCGCGATGGTCGCGGAGGTCGTGCACGGCGCGCCCTATCGCTTCACCGACCCCGCGCGCTTCTCGCTCGCCCATGGCGGCAAGGACCGGCATCCCTACCCCGTTCCGATCAAGGTCTATGACGAGACCATCCGGGTGCTGAAGGGCGCGATCCAGAACGCGAAGCTCGGACGCGAGGAGGAGATGCAGGCGATCAAGCGCCTCGACGACCAGGCGCGGCGGCTGGAGCGGACCGCACAGGGCCCCTCGGTTGCGGCTTTCATCGCCGGTGAGCGTGCGGCCTCACCGGATCTCGGTGGCCGCTCGGTGTTCGGCTGGGAGCGCGAGCTTGCGCCCACAAAAAAGCGGACCGGCTGAACGCCGGTCCGCAAGTTGGCGGGGGAAAAGACCTTCTCCTCAGCTTTCGCTCGTATCCTCATCCCCGAGCCGATTGGCGGCATGATCCTGGTACTGCTCGGTCTGGATGAACTTGCCATCCATGCCGCGGATGTCCGAGTGTTGGGCCTTGTCGCGGTTGGACAGGACCATGTTATCGCCGATCTTGTCCTTGGGCACCTCGGCGAACGCGCCGGTACCATCGCCCTTTCCATGCATGCCGGATCTGAAGTGCGTCTTGCTGCCATTCCCGCCTGGCATCGATCTCTCCTTCAAATGATCGCCCCCCGAAGCTTTAGTGCTTCTGCTGTTGTGCTGACGGTTTTGGCGGCTTGTGGCCGCTCTGGCCGGGATTGTTGTGCTTGTTGTGGTCGCTCTCCTGGTTTAGTCCACCCCGGCTCACCGGAAACTCGCTCTGTCGCGCCTCCGCCTTCGCGCGATGAACGGTCCTGTCTTGCGGATGACCGGAGACCTGATCGAGCTCGCGTCCGTCAGGTACGTCAGGCTTGCGCTCGAGTATGCGCAGCTGCTGTTCATGGGTTTTTCTGCCTTGCATTTCTGGATCTCCCGATGTCACCCGCCTCTGCGATGGGGGCGATGGGAGCTGCCGCGATCTTGCTGGTATCCCAAATTGATCGTGTTCTGCCTGATGTTGCCTTGCTGGCCCTGCCGGTCCGGATTTTGTGCGCGTTGTTGACCGTGCGAGGTCTGGGCGGACGACATTTGTTTGCTCTCGCCAGTTCCCCTCCGGCTCTGATTGTCCGGCGGAACAGGTGGCATCCTGCTGGTCATGATTCTGCCTCCTGGAACGCTGTGGAAGCTTGCGGTGCGGGCGGCATGGGAACTCGTGCCGAACTTCACCGCCGCGAGGCCTTGGAGACAACTGCCGTCGCCGCGTATTGTTCCTGACTGATCACGTGGAGCGATGGTTTTCCGAAGAACAGGAAACGTCAGTCTGCCTGAGCGAGAGATCGATCAACCATCGCTCGTGCCGCAGCAGTCCCCTGTGTTCCGCTGGAGTCCGCCGTGACGGGCAATTTCTCGATCGCGCGAAGGCCCGGCCGCTTGCGCCAGTGAACCTGCGATGGATCGACCGCGAGACCAAGCCGCGGCCAACGGACGAACAGCGCTTCCAGCGCGCAGGCCGCCTCGATGCGCGCGAGCTGATGGCCGAGGCAGAAGTGGATTCCCGTGCCGAACGAGATATGGCGGTTCGGCTTACGTTCGAGATCGAGGCTCTCGGGACGATCATGCATCGCCGGATCCATGTTCGCAGCGGCGAGCATCACCATGACGCGGTCGCCCTTCTTCAAGCGCACGCCTTCGACTTCGACATCGCGCCGCACATAGCGCGGCTTGGAGAATTGCACCGGCGAGACGAAGCGCAGGAACTCCTCGACCGCAAGCCCGACGCGGCTCCAGTCCTGTTCCAGCCAGTCGCGCAGCCCGGAATTCCTGAGCAGCTCGTAGACGGACCCGCTGATGAGATGCGTGGTGGTCTCCGATCCCGCCCCGAGCAACAGAAACACCATCGAAACCATTTCATCTGGCGTGATCTGGCCGCCTTCGCGCTCGACCTGGATCAGCTCGGCAATCAGGCCCTCGCCGCCCTGCACGCGCGCGATCTGCAACTGCTGCTCGAGGTAGGCGCGCATCTTGCGGACCGCGAACAGCAAGCGGAAGAAGCTGAGGACATTCGTCAGCGATGACATCGCGTTGGCCCAGGCGATGAACTTTGGACGATCGGCCAGCGGCAGGCCCAGCAGCTCCGAGATCACCGCGAGCGGCAGGATTCGCGCATAGCGCTGGACGAGATCGGCCGGGCATTCCTTCGCGAACAGCTCGTCGGCCAGACCGTCGGCGATGGCACGGATGCGAGGCTCCATCGCGACGATCGCGCGGCGGCGAAACGCTTCGTCCACGATGCTGCGCAGCCGCGTGTGATCCGGCTCGTCCATCGTCAGCATGTTGTTGGCGATAGTCCTGACGGACCTCCGCATCCACCAGCTCAAACCCGCGACGTCGCCATCCTCCTTGCGCAACGTGAAGGTCGCGCCGTCCTTCAGGACCTCTGCGGTGGCGTCGTGGGTCGTGGTGATCCAGACATCGCCGACCAGGGGAAAGCGCGTCGCGACCACCGGGCCGGATGCGCGCAATGCCGTGATCGCCTTGGGCGGATCGCGGAAGAAGGCCTCGCTGGTGAAATCGAGGCGCGCTGTCATGGGATCACCGTTGTGGTTGGCGCCTCAACCAGATGGTGTGCGCGCAACGGTGCGCAAGAGCCGGAACCGGCAGAAGGACCAGAGAGCCTATCCGCGTCCGGGCGACCGCTGGCCACCCTTGCGCTGCTGCTGGTTGGTATAGGAGTCCCAATGGCTCCAGCTGCCATTGCTGAGGCTTTGCAGGTCGGTGCCAAGCGGTCGGCGCGTGCGCTTGTCGTGATCGGCGATGGCGCGCTCGGACTGCGCGATCTTGCGCTTGAGTTCCGCGATCGTCTTCTGCGTCTGGCCGTTCCGCTTCGAGGTGGCGATCTCGCCCATCGTGAAGCGTGCGGTCTCCAGCGCCTTCAACTCGGCGCGGTTCTTCTTCAACTGAACCCGGTGCCAGGCGATGTTGCTGTCGCTGTCCGCAACCATGTGGGAACTCCGCTGATTCGGTCCCACATAGTATCGTGCGGCGAATCGGCGCCGCAACGCCCCGGCGGTGGCGAAAATACGATCTTCTCGCGCAGAAATTTCGTGCCCGGAGCCCCGGAACGGGCTCTGGATTCCTATTTCGACGCGTTTTCTTTGCGCGAACCGGTATGCTCGAAAACGCTTCAGCGCTCGGCAAAGGCCTTTTCGACCACGAACTGGGCCGGCTCGCCGTGATTGCCCTCGACGAAGCCGCGCTCGCCGAGCAGCACGCGGGTATCCGCCACCAGCGCCGGGCTGCCGCAGATCATGACGCGGTCGTGGGCAGCCTCCAGCACCGGCAGACCGATATCGGTGAACAGCTTGCCCGAGGTGATGAGGTCGGTGATGCGGCCTCGGTTGCGGAAGGGATCGCGGGTCACGGTCGGGTAGTAGATCAGCTGGTTGCGGATGTACTCGCCGAGCAGTTCGTCCTTCGGCAGATGCTCGGTGATCATCTCGCCATAGGCGAGCTCCTTGACGTGGCGGCAGCCGTGCAGCAGCACCACCTTCTCGAACCGCTCATAGGTTTCGGGGTCCTTGATCACGCTCAGGAACGGCGCAAGTCCGGTGCCGGTGCCGATGAGGTAGAGGTTGCGCCCCTCCTCCAGATTGTCGATCACCAGCGTGCCGGTCGCCTTGCGGCTGACGATGATCTCGTCGCCTTCCTTCAGATGCTGGAGGCGCGAGGTCAGCGGACCGTCCGGCACCTTGATCGAGAAGAACTCCAGCGTGTCCTCGTAATTGGCACTGGCGACGCTGTAGGCCCGCAGCAGCGGCTTCTCGCCGACCTTGAGGCCGATCATGGTGAATTCGCCGTTGCGGAAGCGGAAGGTCGGGCTGCGGGTGGTCTTGAAGGAGAACAGCGTGTCGGTCCAATGGTGGACGCTCAAAACGCTTTCCTGATTGAAATTGCTCATCTCACCCTTCCGTTTCGCTTCTGTGCGGTTCCGAGGCGGTCAGCTATGCGTCGTTTGTACACGATCATTCGTATACTAATGAATAATCCGGCTTGATCCCGCGGTCAAGGCTGCCCAAGATCGGAAGCGTTGCAGTTAGGAATAAGGAGCCCTTCCATGGCGCATGACGCACCCCAGGCCACCGGACCCTCGAAGCTCGTGATCCGCAATATCGGCCTGATCCTGTCCGGCGCTTTGGAAAAGCCGATCCTGGACGGCGACACCATCGTCGCCGAGAACGGCAAGATCACCGCGATCGGCCGCTTCAAGGACGTCGACATCGAAGGCGCCACCACCATCGTCGATGCCAACGGCACCACGGTGGCGCCGGGCCTGATCGACAGCCACGTCCACCCGGTCGCCGGCGACTGGACGCCGCGCCAGAACCAGATCAACTGGATCGACAGCTACCTCCATGGCGGCGTCACCACCATGATCTCCGCCGGCGAAGTGCACATGCCCGGCCGGCCCCGCGACGTCGTCGGCCTCAAGGCCATGGCCGTGTTCGCCCAGCGCGCGTTCTGGACCTTGCGTCCCGGCGGCGTGAAGGTTCACGCCGGCGCGCCCGTGATCGAATGCGAGATGGTGGAAGAAGACTTCAAGGAAATGGCCGCCAACGGCGTCAAGCTGCTCGGCGAAGTCGGCTTGGGCGGCGTGAAAGACGGCCCGACCGCGCGAAAAATGGTCGGCTGGGCCCGCAAATACGGCATCCAGAGCACCATCCACACCGGCGGCCCCTCGATCCCCGGCTCCGGCCTGATCGACAAGGACGTGGTGCTGGAGGCCGACACCGACGTCGTCGGCCACATCAATGGCGGCCACACTGCCCTGCCCGACGACCAGATCCGCTGCATCTGCGAGGGCTGCAAGCGCGGCCTCGAGCTCGTGCACAACGGCAATGAGCGCTCGGCGCTGTTCACGCTGCGCACCGCGCGCGAGATGGGCGACCTGCACCGCGTCATCCTCGGCACCGATGCGCCCGCCGGCTCCGGCGTGCAACCGCTCGGCATTCTGCGCATGGTCTCGATGCTGTCCTCGCTCGGCGACCTGCCGGCCGAGCTCGCGTTCTGCCTTGCTACCGGCAACACCGCGCGGATGCGGCAGCTCGACTGCGGCCTGATCGAGGTCGGCCGCTCCGCCGACTTCGTCATCATGGACAAAGCCCAGCACTCGCCGGGCAAGAACATCCTGGAGAGCGTCCAGCTCGGCGACCTCCCCGGCATCGGCATGACCATCATTGACGGCATCGTGCGGACGCAACGGAGCCGCAATACGCCCCCGGCGGGGAAGGTGCCGGAAATCGTGGCGAAGTAAGCCAGGAAAATGGTGCCGTAGGGTGGGCAAAGCGAAGCGTGCCCACGTCTGCCAAAGCGATAAAGGTGGTGGGCACGGCGCAAGAGCGCCTTTGCCCACCCTACGAGACCAACATCACCGCAGCTTGTTCAACAGCGCCATCAGCAGCTCGCGCTCCTTAGGCTCGAGCGGGGCCAGCGTCTCGCGCGTGATCGCAAGCGCATTGGGCGCCAACTTCTCCGCAAGCTGCAGACCCGCGCGCGTCAAGCTGACAAGGAGTCGCCGTCCGTCATCGGGATCCTGGCTGGTCTCGGTCAGGCCGCGCGCGGTCAGGCGATCGATCACGCCCTTGATGGTCGCGACGTCCATCGCCGTCAGCCGCCCGAGCTGATTCTGCGAGCACGGTCCGGTCTCGGCCAGCTTCGACAGCGCCGCCCATTGCGTCGGCGTCAAATTGGTGCCGATGTCGCGGGTGAAGATCGAGCTGTGACGCTGCCAGACCTGGCGCAGAATGAAGCCGACCTGCTCGTCGAGCACATAAGGCGGCTTGTTGAGCGCTTTGGCCGGTTTGACGCTCTTCTTCGCCGCGACGCTTCTCGCCATCCGTCCCCCGCCCTTCCCCTTGCCGTCACAACGACAGATGCGCGTCGCGGATGTCCGGACGCGCGTCGAGCTCGGCCATGGTGCCGCCGAAACAGATGCGGCCGCGCTCGATGATGTAGGCGCGGTCGGAGATCAACCGCGCGAAATGCAGATTCTGCTCGGAAACGACGATGCTGACGCCCTCCTTCTTCATGGTCAGGATGGCATCGACCATCTGCTCCACGATCTTCGGCGACAGGCCTTCCGAGGGCTCGTCGAGCAGCACCAGCGAGGGATTGCCCATCAGCGTGCGCGCGATGGTGAGCATCTGCTGCTCGCCGCCGCTCATGCGGCCGCCGGGACGGTTCTTCATCTCGCCCAGATTTGGAAACAGCGCGAACAGTTTTTCGCGCGTCCAGTGCGGCGCATTCGGACGCTTGGGTTGACGGCCGACTTCGAGGTTTTCCTCCACCGTCAGGTCGGTGAAGATGCGCCGCTCCTCCGGCACGTAACCGAGGCCCTCGCGCACGATCTCGTGTGTCGGCTTCGCCGAGACGTCCTTGCCCTCGAACATGATCCGGCCGGAGCGCTGCGCGACGAGGCCGACGATCGAGCGGAACGTCGTCGACTTGCCGGCGCCATTACGGCCCAGCAGCGCCAGCACTTCGCCCTCACCGACCTCGAACCCAATGTCGAACAGGATATGCGCCGGGCCATAATGGCTGTTGAGGTCTTGCACCGTGAGCTTCATGCCGATGTTCCCTCGCGGTGGCGGGCATCGTAGACGAGGCCCTCGCCGAGATAGACCGCCTGCACCTGCGGATTGCCGCGCACCTCCGCCGGCGAACCTTCGGCGATCAACGTCCCGCGATTGAGCACGATGATGCGGTCGGCATGCTCGAACACCACATCCATGTCGTGCTCGGTGAAGAGCACGCCGATGGATTTTTCGCGCGCGATGCTCGCGGTCAGCCGCATCAGATCGACGCGCTCGCGCGGCGCCATGCCGGCAGTCGGCTCGTCCATCAACAGCAGCTTCGGCTGGTTGGCGAGCGCGACCGCAAGTTCGAGCCGCTTGAGATCGCCATAGGCGAGCTCGCCGCAGGGACGGTCCGCGTAGCCGCCCATGCCGACCAGCTCGAGCAGGCGGCCGGCTTCGCCGCGGTCGAACTTCGGCGCCGAGCCCCAGAGGTTGTAGAGCTGCTTCTCATGCGAAATCAGCGCGACCTGGACGTTCTCACGCACGGTCATGGTGGCGAAGGTCGCGGTGATCTGGAACGTGCGTCCGACGCCGAGCCGCCAGACCTCACGCGGCTTCCTGCCTGTGATCTCTTCGCCGAGCAGGCGGACATGGCCGGAATCCGGCTTGTTCTGGCCGTTGAGCATGTCGAAGCAGGTGCTCTTGCCTGCCCCGTTGGGGCCGATCAGCGCCAGGATTTCGCCGGCCCGCAGCGAGAACGAGACGCCGCGCACGGCATGGATGCCGCCATAGGATTTGGTCAGGCCTTCGACCGCGAGAAGTGGGGGTATGGCGCTCATTCGGCGGACTCGATCGGCTTGGCAAGCAAGGGAGATCCCGGCGGCGATGACTTCCTGCGGCGCTGCGCCAGCATCTCCAGCATGCCGACGATACCCTTGGGGAAGACGACGACGATCAGCATGATGAAACCGCCGAGCACGAGCTTCGACAGGTCGGTCTGGCTCACCAGCCAGATGTTCAAAGCCTTGTAGACGATGGCGCCGATCACCGCGCCCGACACCGTCTCGACGCCGCCGAGCAGCACCATGACCAGCGCGTCGACCGACAGCGAGATACCGAGATTGTCGGGGAACACGCTGCCCTTGAGGTAGGCGAACAACGCGCCGCCAATGCCGGCGGTCGTGCCTGCGATGACGAAGGCGGTCCACTGAATGCGCTTGGCATCGATGCCGATCGCCTCGCTGCGCAGAAGCGAGTCGCGCGTGGCACGGAGCGCGTAACCGAACGGCGAGAACACCATGGCCCGCAGCGCCACGGTCACCAGCGCTGCGACACCGAGCGCCAGCCAGTAGAAATGCGACGGGCTCGCCGCCCAGCTCGACGGCCAGAGGCCCAGAATGCCGTTGTCGCCGCCCGTCACGCTCACCCACTGGAACGCGATCGACCACACGATCTGCGCGAAGGCGAGCGTCAGCATCGCGAAATAGACGCCGGAGAGCTGCACCGCGAAGAAGCCGAACACCGCGGCGCCCAAGCAGCCGAGCAGCGGGCCGAGCAGCAGACAGACGATCATCGGCAGCCCCGCCATCTTGGCGAGGAAGGCGATGCCATAGGCACCGAGCCCGAAATAGGCGGCGTGGCCGAAAGACGCGAGCCCGCCCACCGACATCAAGAAGTGCAAGGAGACGGCGAAGATCACGAAGATCGCGATCTCCGAGCCGACGGTCAGCGCGTAGTTGCCTGCGAACAGCGGCAGCGTCGCCGCGATGACGAGCGCTGCCAGCGAGGCCAGCCGCTCGTTCGACGTCAGCGGCCGCCAGGGATTGACGGTGAGACCAGGCGTCTTGCGCGCAGCCGCCTCCGGCTTGCCGAACAGGCCCCAGGGACGCACGATCAGCACCACCGCCATCACCAGGAAGACCAGGATGATGGAGATCTTCGGAAAGATCAGGATGCCGAAGGCGTTGAGCTCGGAGACCAGCACGGCGGCGACGAACGCCCCGACGATGCTGCCGAGGCCGCCGATCACGACAACAACGAACACCTCGACGATGATGCGCAGATCCATGGCGTGGTGCACGGCGTCGCGCGGGATCTGGAGCGCGCCGCCGAGCGCGGCGAGGAAGACGCCGACCGCAAATACTGACGTGAACAGCCATTTCTGATTGACGCCGAGCGCTGCAACCATGTCGCGGTCCTGCGTCGCCGCGCGCACCAGCACACCCCAGCGCGTGCGCTGGAACAGCAGCCAGAGAATGCCGAGCACGACTGGGCCGAGCACGATCAGGAACAGATCATAGCTCGGGATGTTCTGGCCGAAGAAGTCGATGGCGCCCTTGAACCCCGGCGCACGGCGGCCGACGAGGTCGTCTGGCCCCCAGATCAGCACCACGAGATCCTCGACCATCAGGGTCAGGCCGAAGGTTGCGAGCAGCTGGAACAGTTCCGGCGCATGATAGATGCGGCGGAGCAGCACCATCTCGACGATGACGCCGATCAGCGCCACGGCGAGCGCCGCCAGCACGATGCTGCCCCAGAAGCCGAACGCGCCGGAAAGGCGCTCGGTCAGCGTGAAGGCGATGTAGGCGCCGATCATGTAGAAGGCGCCGTGGGCGAAATTCACGATCCGCGTCACGCCGAAGATGATCGACAGGCCCGACGCCACCAGGAACAGCGACGCGGCGCTGGCGAGACCGGTCAGAAACTGTACGACGTAAAAGGCCATCTTCGGTCCGGGTTGGTTGAAATCGTAGGGTGGGTTAGCCCTGCAGATGCGCAGAGCGCATCTGCTCGGCGTAACCCACCATCTTTTCTCGTGTGGCACCGAAAGTGGTGGGTTACGCCAAGCGGCCTGCGCTACGCGCGGTCCGCAGGGCTACCCCACCCTACGGCAGCGGAGATCAATCCTTCGGGCGCAGCTTCGCGACTTCGGCATCGCTGGGCAGGTAGTCCGCGCCCTTCTTGTAGGACGAGTCCACCATCACGCCCTTGCCGTCCTTCAGCACGGTCTTGCCGACAAAGGCGCCGAGCGTCGACTGATGGTCGATCTTGCGGAAGGTGATCTCGCCGAACGGCGAGCCCATCGACAGGCCTTCCGCTGCGGCGATCAGCTTCTCCGGGTCGGTCGAGCCGGCCTTGGCGAGAATGGCGGCGGCCGACTTGATGGTCTGGTAGCCGACGATCGAGCCGAGACGCGGATAGTCGTTGTACTTGGCCTGGTACGCTTTCAGGAACGCGTCATGCTCGGGCGTCTTGATCGAGTACCAGGGATAGCCGGTGACGATCCAGCCCTCCGGCGTCTCGTCCTTGAGCGGGTCGAGATATTCGGGCTCGCCGGTCAGGAAGGAGACAACCTCGCGCCCCTTGAACAGGCCGCGGGTGTTGCCTTCGCGCACGAGCTTGACGAGGTCGGCACCGAAGGTGACGTTGAGGATCGCCTCTGGGTTGGCGGCGGCAACCGCCTGCACCACGGGACCCGCGTCGATCTTGCCCTGCGGCGGCCACTGCTCGTCGACCCACTGGATGTCCGGGCGCTTCTCCGACATCAGCTTCTTGAACACCGCAACCGCCGACTGGCCGTACTCGTAGTTCGGCGCGATCGTCGCCCAGCGTTTCGCCGGCAGCTTGCTGGCAGCCTCCACCAGCATCGCCGCCTGCATGTAGTTCGAGGGACGCAGGCGGAAGGTGTACTTGTTGCCCTTGGACCAGGTGATGGCGTCCGTGAGCGGCTCGGCCGCGAGGAAGAACACCTTTTTCTGGTTGGCGAAGTCCGAGACCGCAAGACCAATGTTCGACAGGAACGTGCCGGCGAGCATCGCGACGCCCTCGCTCGAGACGAGCTCGTTGGCCGCGGTCTGCGCATCGGCCGGCTTGCCGCCGTCATCCTTGGAGATGACGACGAGCTTCTTGCCGTTGATGCCTCCGGCCGCGTTGATCTCCTCGACCGCAAGCTGCCAGCCCTTGCGATAGGGCTCGGTGAATGCCGGCAGCAGCGAATAGCTGTTGATCTCGCCGATCTTGATGTCCTGCGCCACGGCCGAATGAGCCATGCCGCCCGCCAGAAGCGCGAAGGCCGCGCCGACGAAGTAATTTCTTGCTCGCATCCCAACCTCCAGTTTGAAACTCGCTTGCGTCTTCTATCTCAGACCGTCTTCGCCCTTGATCTCCGCGACCGTCAGCCCGCCGACGCGCGGCAGCGGACGGCCGCTGTCGGTGACGGCGACCGCGACCATGATCTCGTTGGCGCGCGGCGCGTCGTTGATCTGCACTTCCATGCCGTCGAAGTGGCTGCGCACGAAGGCAGCATCCTTGTGCCCGAGCGGAATGTCGAGCGTCGTGCCGGGCCCGCTGCGCTTCTTCGACGACGGGATCAGCGCCGCGCCCTTGCCCAGAACTTTACGCACCGGCGCACCCATCTTGGGGTGAAGGATGGCGGCCGCATGCTCCAGCTCGCCGTTCTCGCCGACGGCCGCGGCCTTGCCGTAGCTCTGCGCCTTGGCGCCATCGATGCCGAGCGCGGCCACCGCGCGCTTCGACAAGAGCTCGCCGAGCTCCTCGCCGATCGCGATCAGCGGCGAAAGATCCTCGACATATTTTCCGGCAAAGGGATTCTCGATGACGGCAATCGCAGCCGCACGCCGGGTCGGCGGCGAGACCTGGCGGCCCATCTCCGTCTGCGTCTCTTCGACGACGGTGACGATCTTGCGGATGATCGCGCTCATGTTTCGCTTCCCTCTTCAGGCACAGGCCGCGTTCTCCAGCACAAGCGGGCGCGATCGTTGCTCTTCTATATCCTTTGTTCCGATGACAAGCATATCACCACAAAGCCGCAGCATGGCACCTTCGATCAGTCCGCGATCGAACAATTGCCGTGCACAATCCGCGCCAGATTCCAGCGCAGCTGCGATTTCATTGTGAGACAATGCGCCGACATCGCGGGTGACGAGGCGCGCGCCCAGATCGCTGTCGGGCTGAAGCTCGTTCGCAGGCTTTCGGCTGATCGCAGGATGCCCGGGCAGATCGACGGCATTGGCAATCACTGTCGCGGCCGCATCGGCCTGCGAAGCGGTTGCCGCCAGCACAGTCACAGCATCGGCGATCCCGAGCGAGAAGCTGCGGCCGTGCCGGCCGCTGGTCGCAATCCCGCGGACGGGATCGTTCGCATCGACCCTCATGGTCCGCATCACGCCGTCGCGGTCCGGCCGGTCCATCAGACCGACGGCAAAATGCTCGCCCTTGCCGAGATGCAGCGCGATGTCGCCCCCGTTATTGACGTAGGCCCGATCGAGCGTCGCGGCGACCATCATCGCCCCGAGGATCTCTTCCGCCACGCTGCCGGCCACCGCGGCCATCGGCGTGATGAAGCAAGCGACGGCATAGGGCGCGACAGCAGCGTGCATACGACGGGCGACAACGCCCTTCAGCGAGGTTTTCTCCTCGGCCGGCGCACGCAGCCCCGGCAATTCCGCACAGAGTTCGTCGAGCAGTCCGGTGAACCGCTGCGCCGCGGCGTCATAGGCCGCCCGCACTGCGTCCGCGCGCCCCCTCGCCTCGACAATCAGATCAATCGGTCCATCCTGCAAATGCAGCCGCCGGCCATCAGACAGCAATGCGATTTGCGGGCGCCTCATCATGTCCGGCGCCCCGGAATCGGGTTGTGCCAGGGCAGCTGGCGGACATCATCGCCGTTCTGCACCTCCGCGAGCGGCTTCACGTAATCCATGTGCCCGCCGAGCGCGGCATAGTCGGACAGCTTCATGGTGAACTCGATCGGCGCGACCAGGGCCGGTGTCGGCACATAGCCGAACGCGCCTGAAGGCATCTGCGTCACATCGACCATGTAGGTGATGCCGCCGCCCGGCCAGACATAAACCGGCGCGCCGCCGCTGGTGACGCGCGTCAGCGCATCCTTCACCGAACGCGTCAGCCGCACCGGATTGTCGGTGACCCCTGCCCGCAGCGAGCCGCCGGCGCCGGCCATGAACAGCACGGTGCACAGCGCGGGCTCGCAATTTTCCTGGATACGCTCGACCGAGAACTTCAAGTCAGCCGGCATCTCGGTCTCGATCGGCTTCAAGGCCTCGTCGAGCACGTAATAGGACGAATGCTCCCCGGTCGTGGAGACCATCAGCATGGTCAGCCCGGGCTTTGCTTCCTTGGGATCGAACGGGCCGAGGATCGACAAGGGATCGGAGATGTTGGTGCCACCCCAGCCCGTGCCGGGATCGGCGACCTGAAAATAGCGGCCGGGCGTCGAGCGGCGGCCCTTCATCTTGATGCCGGTGTCGGCGATGTCGAGCAGCTTACCGGCCTGATGCTCCGAGAGCACGCCGGTGATGTGGTCGTCGACGACGACGACCTCGTCGACCTTGCCGTGCCACTGCTTGGCGAACATGCCGATCGTCGCCGAGCCGCAGCCGACGCGCATGCGCTCTTCTTTCATGCCATTGACGATCGGCGGCTGGCCTGCCTGCACGACCACCGTGGCGCCGCCGTCAATGGTGAGCTCCACCGCCTTGCAATTGGCGAGATCCATCAGCGTGTCGCAGGTGACGCGGCCCTCCTTCTTGGAGCCGCCGGTCAGGTGATGCACGCCGCCGAGCGACAACATCTGCGAGCCGTATTCGCTGGTGGTGACGTGGCCGACCGCCTCGCCTTGCGCGCGGACGGTCGCGGTTTCCGGGCCGAGATAGCGGTCGGTGTCGATCTTCACCTTGATGCCGCAATAGGAGAAGATGCCCTCGGTGACCACGGTCACCATGTCGACGCCGTCGACCTCCGCGGAAACGATGAACGGAGCGGGCTTGTAGTCGGGATAGGTCGTGCCCGCGCCGATCGCGGTGACGAAGGTCGAGGGTTCGTGGACGATCTTGCCGTCCCAGTCCTCAGTGCGGCTGAACGGAACGAGCTTGCCGCCATGCGAGACGGTGCGCTCCAGGATGACGTGGGGATCGACGCGGACCAGCTTGCCGTCGTGATTGGCGTAGCGGTCGCAGGCGCCCGCCGCGCCCGGCTTGATGTAGCACATCACCGGACAAGCATCGCAGCGGATCTTGTCGATGACGGCGCTCGTCGTTTCAGTCACCATGTCGGAGCCGGCGGCCACTGCGGTTATCATTCGTACACGAACAATGTTGCGCGCGGTCCCCTGGCGCTGTCAAGCGGCGGTGCAACGCAAAAGATGCGGCTGCCGCATAAAACCTCATTTGCCTACCGGCTCTGTCCACAAAGAAGGCAACCACGCTGCAGTGCGGGATGCACGGCTTGCACGTTTGTGTACAAACGGTATCGTTCGCCACGGTAGAGTTACGCGCGCTTGGGAACGAGGATGACGAAGACACCGATCCGCCTCACCGTGAACGGCAGGATCCACGAAGTCACGGCGGAGCGCCAGACGCCGCTGCTCTATGTGTTGCGCAACGAGCTCGCGCTCAACGGCCCAAAATATGGTTGCGGCCTCGGCGAATGCGGCACCTGTACTGTCCTGATCGACGGCGCGGCGGCGCGCTCCTGCGTGATTCCCGTGAGCGGCTGCGCCGGCCGCGACATCGTGACGCTCGAAGGCCTCGGCACCCGCGACACGCCCGATGTGGTGCAGCAGGCTTTCATCGACGAGCAGGCCGCGCAATGCGGCTACTGTCTCAACGGCATGATCATGACCACCAAGGCGCTGCTCGCGATCAATCCGCGGCCGACCGAGCAGGAGGCGCTGGCGGCGCTGCGCTACAATCTTTGCCGCTGCGGCACGCATGTCGAGATCCTGCGCGCGGTCATGCGCGCATCGGGCCAGCTCACCGAGGCCGCAGATTGATGGCCTCCCCTGTTTCGAACCGAGCTGAGCGGCCGTCCGGTTCGCTCATCGTCGCCCGCAGCGTGGACGAGGTCACATCCGAGACCTTCGTCCGCATCACCGCGGACGGCGCGGTCACGGCCTATAACGGCCATGTCGATCTCGGCACCGGCATTCGAACCGCTCTTGGCCAGATCGTCGCCGAAGAGCTCGACGTCTCCTTTGCGCGCGTCGTGGTCGTGCTCGGCGACACGGCCGTTGTGCCGAACCAGGGCGCGACGATCGCGAGCGAAACCATCCAGATCACCGCCGTTCCCCTGCGCAAGGCCGCGGCGCAGGCGAGGCACTTCTTGATCGCACGCGCGGCCGAACGTCTGGAGCTGCCGGCCGCCGATCTCAAGATCGAGGACGGCCTCGTGCGCGGCCACGACAACCGCAGCGTCAGCTATGGCGAGCTGATCGGCGGCGAAGAAATCCGGCTCGAGCTCGAAGACGACGTCACTGTGAAGCCCGTCGGCGATTACGCGATCGTCGGCCACTCCGTCCCGCGTGTCGACCTGCCGGCCAAGGCCACGGGCGAGCTGACCTTCGTGCACGACATCCGCCTGCCTGGCATGCTGCACGGCCGCGTGGTGCGCCCGCCCTATGCCGGCGTCGATGCCGGGCCGTTCGTCGGCACCAGCCTCATTGCGGTGGACGAATCCTCGGTGCGCGACATCCCCGGCCTCGTGGCCGTGGTGCGCATCGGCGATTTCGTCGGCATCGTTGCCGAACACGAGGAGAATGCTATCCGCGCCGCCGAACAGCTCGAGCTGAGCTGGAAGCCGACGCCCACCCTGACCGATCTCGCCGATGTCGAGACTGCCCTGCGCGCCAATCCCTCGACCCCGCGCACGCTGATCGACAAGGGCGAGGTCGACAAGGCGATATCGGGCGCGGCCAAGCCGATGCAGCGCACCTACGTCTGGCCGTATCAGATGCACGCCTCGATCGGCCCGTCCTGCGCGGTCGCCGATTTCCAGGACGGCAATATCCGTGTCTGGTCTGGCACGCAGAATCCGCATGTACTGCGCAGCGATCTGGCGCTGCTGATCGAGCGCCCCGAGAGCGAGATCGAGGTGATCCGGCTGGAGGCCGCCGGCTGCTACGGCCGCAACTGCGCCGACGACGTCACCGCCGATGCCCTGCTGCTGTCACGCGCCGTCGGCCGGCCCGTGCGCGTGCAATTGACGCGCGAGCAGGAGCATGCCTGGGAGCCCAAAGGCACCGCGCAGCTCATCGACGTCAATGGCGGCCTCGACGCTGACGGCGGCATCGCTGCTTACGATCTTGCCACGCGCTATCCTTCGAATGCGGCACCGACGCTGGCGTTGCTGCTGACCGGCCGCATCTCGCCCGATCCCGCGGTGCTCCAGATGGGCGACCGCACTGCGATCCCGCCCTACGATTACGACAACATGCGCGTCGTCGCCCACGACATGGCGCCGATCGTGCGCGCCTCCTGGTTCCGCGGCGTCTCGGCGCTGCCGAACACCTTTGCGCATGAATCCTATATCGACGAGGCTGCAACCGAAGCCGGCGTCGATCCCATCGAATATCGCCTTCGCTACTTGAAAGACCAGCGCGCGGTCGATCTGGTCAATGCGGTGGCCGAGCGTGCGGGCTGGACGCCACGACGGACCCGCGAGGAGAAAGACGGCGAGGTCGTGCACGGGCGCGGCTTTGCCTATGCGCTCTATGTCCACAGCAAGTTTCCCGGCTATGGCGCGGCATGGTCGGCCTGGGTCGCCGACGTCGCGGTGAACAAGACGACCGGCGACGTCAGCGTGACGCGCGTCGTGGCGGGACAGGATTCCGGGTTGATGATCAACCCCGACGGCGTGCGCCACCAGATCCACGGCAACGTCATTCAGTCCACCAGCCGCGCGCTGATGGAGGAGGTCTCGTTCGAGCGCGGCGCGGTGGCAGCGCGCGAATGGGGCGCCTATCCGATCATGCCCTTCCCCGACGTGCCCAAGATCGACGTGCTGATGCTGCCGCGTCAGGACCAGCCGCCGCTCGGCGTCGGCGAGTCCGCCTCGGTGCCGAGCGCGGCGGCGATTGCCAATGCAATCTTCGATGCCACCGGCGTGCGCTTCCGCGAGCCGCCGTTCACGCCTGAGCGAATCCTCAAGGGGCTACACGGCGAGGCACCGGCGACACCACAGGCCCTGCCCGCGCCCGCAGCCCCGCCTCCTTCTCGCATCTGGCAAAATCCGTTCGCCAAGCGCGCCGGCATCTTCGCGGCAATCGCAGCCGTTTGCACCGCTGCGATCGGCATCGGCGCCGCGCTGCTGCCAGGGCGTGTGATTGCGCCGATCGCGCGGCCCGATGCGTCGGTCTATTCCGCGGCGACGATCGCGCGCGGAGAGCAGCTTGCCGCACTCGGCAATTGCGCGGAGTGCCACACCAACATTGGCGGCGCGCTCAACGCCGGCGGGCGGGCGCTGGAAACGCCGTTCGGCATCATCCACAGCACCAACATCACACCCGACGTCAAGACCGGTATCGGCGCCTGGTCCTATCCCGCGTTCGAGCGGGCGATGCGCGATGGGCTGCATCGCGACGGGCGCCAGCTCTATCCCGCCTTCCCCTACACGCATTTTGCCAGGACCAGCGACGCCGACATGCAGGCGCTCTACGCCTACCTGATGGCCCAGCCCGCGGTGCGCGCGACGACACCCGCCAACACGCTCGCCTTCCCGTTCAATCTGCGCCCGCTGCTCGCGGGCTGGAATGCGCTGTTCCATCGGACGGCGGAGTTCAAGCCCGATCCCGCGAAGTCGGAAGCCTGGAATCGCGGCGCCTATCTCGTCGAGAGCCTCGGCCATTGCAGCGCCTGCCATTCGCCGCGCAACGCGCTCGGCGCCGAGCAGCGCAACGCCTATCTCGCCGGCGGATTTGCCGAGGGCTGGGAAGCGCCGGCGCTGACCTCGCTCTCGCACGCGCCGATCCCGTGGAGCGAGGACGAGCTCTACGCCTATTTGCGCACCGGCCATTCGCGTTACCACGGCGTCGCCGCCGGCCCGATGGCGCCGATCGTCCGGGACCTCAAGGCTCTGCCCGATCAGGACATCCGTGCGATGGCGGTCTATCTCAGCTCGTTCAACGACACCGCGACCGATCGACAGGCGCAGGATGCGCTCGCCACCAGGCTCGAGAGCGCGACCCAGGTCACCGTCGCGTCCTCCACCGGCGCCCGTCTCTACCAGGGCGCCTGCGCCGTCTGCCACGAGATCGGCGGTCTGCCGCTGTTCGGCACCAGGCCTTCGCTCGCGCTCAACAGCAACCTGCACAGCGCCACTTCCGACAATCTCGTGCAGGTGATCCTGCACGGCGTCACTGAGCCGGCGTCGAGCGATCTCGGCTACATGCCGGCGTTCAGAAACAGCATGAGCGACGCGCAAGTCGAGGAGCTCGTCAGCTTCCTGCGCAAGCAGTTCGCCCCGGACAAGCCGGCATGGACCGGCGTGCGCGAGACGATCGCGCGGGTGCGGGCGGCCGCGCACTGACGATATGACCGTCATTCCGGGGCCGAGCATAGCGAGGGAGCCCGGAATCCATAGTCACGAAACGGGGTTATGGATTCCGGGCTCGCCGCTTCGCGTCGCCCCGGAATGACACCGCTTGAGTGGAACGTCAGAAGTGTGACTCTAACCGTGCTTCTTCACTTCCACCGGCGGCGTGCCGTGGGTGTGGAAGGACTCGATCGTCTTCAGCCCCCACGCCTGGCCCTTCTTGCGCTCCTCCTCGGTCCACACGATCGGCTTCCAATCGGGCGCGAGAATGAGGCGTGCGCCGG
This sequence comes from Bradyrhizobium sp. SZCCT0231, assembly GCF_018130245.1. GTDB lineage: Bacteria > Pseudomonadota > Alphaproteobacteria > Rhizobiales > Xanthobacteraceae > Bradyrhizobium > Bradyrhizobium japonicum_F. The sequence continues at coordinate 1,167,382 of NZ_JAFCKP010000001.1, read as the reverse complement.
CATTGGCGACTTCGACGCGGTTGCCGCCGGGCTCGTAGACATAGAGGAAGAAAGTCTGCTGGATCGCGTGCTTGTGCGGGCCGGTCTCGATATGAACGCCGTTCTCCAGGAAGATGTCGGCGGCGCGCAGAATCTCCTCCCGGCTGTCGAGCGCGTAGGTGACGTGGTGGAAGCGGCCCGGCACGCCCGAATGGTCGAGCGAATAGGCGAAGTCGTAGCTCTTGTTCGACATCGTGAGCCACATCGCGGCCTCGCGGCCATCATTGAGCACGATCTGCTCGGTGAGCCGGCAGCCGAGATAGCTCTCGAAGAACTCGCGGTTGGCCTTGATGTCGACGGCAAGGCAGTTGAGATGGTCGAGCCGGCGGACATTGACGCCGCGTGCGGGAAAGCGCTGCGCCTGGTTCTTCAGCGCTGGCCTCAGCTCCGGCGGCGCCTGATACCATTCGGTCTCGTAATAGAGCTCGACGATGTGGCCATCGGGGTCGCGGCAGCGGAACGTCGGCCCCTGCCCCATGTCACCGTCGATCCAGCCGATCTCGAAACCGGAGCCCTTCAGCGCGGCGACCCGACGCTCCAGCGCCTGCTGGCTGCGCGCGCGCAGCGCCATGTGGCCCATGCCCGATGTCTTCGACGCGGTGAGCTTGAGCGAATAGCGCTCGTAATCGTCCCAGCCGCGCAAATAGACCGAGTCGCCCTTCTGTCCGCTGACGGTCATGCCCATCACGTCGACGAAGAATTTCAGGCTCTCGTCGGGCTTCGGCGTCAGCAGCTCCATGTGGCCGAGATGAGCCAGATCGAGGATCGGTTCGGGCTGCATGATTTTCCTCCATGGACGTGGCGCGATCCGCCGTACCGGACGGCGCGATTGGACGCAGGGTGACGACGCGGCGACCCAACAACACGGCGCCGGTGGCAATGGCTCCATTTGTACTAATGTACAAATGATTAGGTCCAGTCAACAAATCAACCGCTACGCCCGCCGCAAATGGCGGCCCGGCCGGACCGGCGGGTGCACCGAACGAACGGGAGCCTGCCCGAATGGTAAAATCTTCCTTTAAGGCCGCCCCCCGAATCCATTGGCCTGGAAAAGCAGCGCTTTCCGTCGATTTCACCCCACAAGTATGCATCAGGAACAAACCTATTGGCCGAATTGCCGCGGATTTAACGGAGCCGGCGCGCCCGGCGTTTAACCGTTTGTGCAGCGACGGCCGCGCATAGTCTGGGCAAATCCCTTGCTCTTGCCAGGTTCATCAATCGTGACATCCTTTGGACGCGTGATTTCGGTTCGCGGATCGCTCGCCCGGGTCGGACTTCTGGCGGCAAGCCAAATGCCGATCTCGGAGGTGCGGGCAACCGTCGGCCGTTTCGTCAGCATTCGCTGCGCCAGCTCGGTCATCGTTGCGATGATCACCGAGGTCTCCTGCGAGAATCTGTCGAGCTCCGACAACTACATCGCCATCGCCTCGGTCGACCTGCTCGGCGAGATCCTCAATGCCGCGGACAAGGCCAAATTCCAGCGCGGCGTCACCAATTATCCGACCATCGGCGATGCCGTCGACCTGATCACCAGCCAGGAGCTGCGCACGATCTATGCGCCGACCGGGTCGGACCAGATCAATGTCGGCTTCCTCCAGCAGGACCGCTCCGTCGTCGCCTATGTCGACGTCGAGGAAATGCTGTCCAAGCATTTTGCGGTGCTGGGGTCGACCGGCGTCGGTAAATCGACCGGCGTCTCGCTCCTGCTCAACGAGATCCTGAAGGCGCGGCCGAACCTGCGCATCTTCCTGCTCGACGTGCACAACGAATATGGCCGCTGCTTCGGCGATCGCGCGCTGGTGCTCAACCCGCGGAACCTGAAGCTGCCGTTCTGGCTGTTCAACTTCGAGGAAATCGTCGACGTGCTGTTCGGCGGCCGCGCCGGCGTGCCCGAGGAGCTCGACATCCTCGCCGAGGTGATTCCGCTCGCCAAGGGCGTCTACACCCAGTACCAGAACGCCGACCGCATCGGCCTCAAGCGCATCGATCCCAAGCAGATCGGCTACACGGTCGACACGCCGGTGCCCTATCGCCTGGTCGACCTGCTGTCGCTGATCGACGAGCGCATGGGCAAGCTCGAGAACCGTTCCTCGCGCATCATCTATCACAAGCTGATCTCGCGCATCGAGGCCGTGCGCAACGACCCGCGCTACGCCTTCATGTTCGACAACGCCAATGTCGGCGGTGACACCATGGCCGAGGTGATCAGCCATCTGTTCCGCCTGCCCGCCAACGGCAAGCCGATGACGGTGATGCAGCTCGCCGGTTTCCCGGCCGAGGTGATCGATTCCGTCGTCTCGGTGCTGTGCCGCATGGCCTTCGATTTCGGCCTGTGGAGCGACGGCGTCTCGCCGCTGCTGTTCGTCTGCGAGGAAGCGCATCGCTATGCCTCCGCCGACCGCAACATCGGCTTCGGCCCGACCCGCAAGGCGGTGTCGCGCATCGCCAAGGAAGGGCGCAAATACGGCGTCTATCTCGGCCTCATCACCCAGCGCCCCGCCGAGCTCGACGCCACCATCATCTCCCAGTGCAACACGCTGTTCACGATGCGCCTTGCCAACGACCGCGACCAGGCGCTGCTGCGCGCCGCGGTGTCGGACGCCGCCGCGAACCTGCTCTCCTTCGTGCCCTCGCTCGGCACCCGCGAGGTGCTGGCCTTCGGCGAAGGCGTGGCACTGCCGACGCGCCTGCGCTTCAAGGAGGTGCCGCCGCACCAATTGCCGCGCGGCGAGGCCACCATCTCGAGCGTGCCGTCGGTCACCTCCGGCCACGACATGCATTTCGTCAGTGCCGTGCTGGAACGCTGGCGCGGCGCCACATCGCAGCGCGACGTGCCGAACGATCCCGTATTCTCGGCCCCGCCGGCGAAGATGATGTCCAGCGTCGAAGCCCCGATGCTGCAACCATCGATGGGACTCGATCCGGACCGCTTCTCGCTGTTGAAGAAGCCGCTGCGGTAGCGCATCTCTCGTGTCCCGGACGCGCCGCAGCGTGCAACGCTGCTGCGCAGAGCCGGGACCCACGCCGCGATCACCGCCTCAAGCGAACCTGGGCCCCGGCTCGGCAGCGCACCGCTCGTTGGACGATGCTTCGCATCGCCAGGGAGGCGCTGCGCCGCGTCCGGGGCACGAGACCTTGCGACGCCTCTGGAGCGTCTCACCCGCATCGACTATGGTTGCCGGTCCAAGCCGGAATCCACGCCCATGACAACAACCGCCGCGCAACGCTTCCCCGCCCTCGACACGCTGCCCGATGACATCCGCACGCGCCTCCTCGCAGTCCAGGAGAAGAGCGGCTTCGTGCCGAACGTGTTTTTGACGCTGGCCTACCGCCCCGACGAGTTCCGCGCCTTCTTCGCCTATCACGACGCGCTGATGGAGAAGGACGGCGGCCTGACCAAGGCCGAGCGCGAGATGATCGTGGTGGCGACTTCGGCGGCGAACCAGTGCCAGTATTGCGTGATCGCGCATGGCGCGATCCTGCGCATCCGCGCCAAGAACCCGCTCATCGCCGACCAGGTCGCGGTGAACTACCGCAAGGCCGACATCACGCCGCGGCAGAAGGCGATGCTCGACTTCGCGATGAAGGTCTCGGCTGACGCGCAGCGGATTTCCGAGGACGATTTCGCCGCGCTTGCGCCGCACGGCTTCAGCGACGACGACATCTGGGACATCGCCGCGATCGCCGCCTTCTTCGCGCTGTCGAACCGGTTGGCGAATTTCACCGGCATGCGGCCGAACGAGGAGTTCTACCTGATGGGACGACTGCCGAAGACGTGACGGGAAAGACATGACCGAGCTCGACTGGCCCGAAATCCTGCTGCGCCTCGGCACAGCGACGCTCGCCGGCAGCGCGATCGGCCTCAACCGCGATCTGCACGGCAAGCCGATCGGGCTGAAGACGCTCGGCATCGTCGGACTCTCCACTGCGACCGTCGTGCTGCTCGCAGTCCAGTTCGCCGAGCCCGGCAAGATCACCGACGCGGCGAGCCGCGTGATCCAGGGCATCCTCACCGGCATCGGCTTCCTCGGGGCCGGCGTCATCGTCCACGAGAGCGAGCATTTTCGCGTGCGCGGTCTGACCAGTGCCGCCTGCACCTTCCTTGCCGCATGCCTCGGCATCGTCTGCGGCACCGGTCAATGGGGGATCGTCGCCGTCGCTCTGGCGCTGGCCTTCGTGCTGCTCACAGTCGGCCGCCGCATCGAGCGCTGGCTGCACCGCGCCCTTGGGGGCAAAGAAGATCCGCAGCGGACGGAGACCTCGCCGAGCTCGGGTCAGCGGGAGAGCGATTAGAATCGCAGCCGCCGGCCCCAAAGCGGCTTCAGCAGCTCGAGCGCCGTGAGCACCAGCAATCCCGCGCCGAGCGTGATCATCAAATCGTCGAGGTGCAGGGGACCGAAACGAAAGAGTCCGGACACCGGCGGCCAAAACAGGGCCGTCGCGAGAACGAGCGCAATCGAGAGGAATATCCAGAACAATGCCGGGTTCGGACGAAAGAAGGCAGACAGGAAGGATGCGCTGAAGGATCGATTGACCAGCACCAGCGCCACGATGCAGACGACGAGCGCAATGAATGCGAGCGTGCGCGCCTCATCGGGCGGAATGCCGGAACGAAGCGCCAAGACGAAGATCAGAGCAATCAAGGCGAAGGCCATGACGCCTTGCAGGACGCTCCACCCGATCAAGGCCCACGAGAACAGCTCCGCGTCGGCACGCCGCGGCGGACGCTTCATGACGTCGCGCTCCTCCCGCTCGGCTTCGAACACCAGCGAGCAGACGGGGTCGATGATCAGCTCCAGAAACGCAATGTGAACCGGGCCGAGCACCAGCGGCAGGCCGAAAACCAGGGGAAGCAGGGCAAGCCCGGCGATCGGAACGTGGACGGCGAAAATGAAGGCCATCGCCTTGCGCAGATTGTCGTAGATCCGGCGTCCCAGGCGGATGGATGCGACGATGGAGCTGAAATCGTCGTCGAGCAGGACGATCGAGGATGCCTCGCGAGCGACGTCGGTGCCCCGGCCTCCCATCGCGATCCCGATATGGGCGGCCTTCAGCGACGGCGCGTCGTTGACGCCGTCGCCCGTCATCGCGACGATCTCGCCGCTGCGCTTCATCGCTTGAACGATCCGCAGCTTCTGCTCCGGCAGAACCCGCGCGAAGACGCTCACATGCCGGGCGCGTTCCGCGAGCGCCGCATCGTCCGCCTGCTTGACCTGGTCGCCGGTCATGACGTCGCTGACGTCGAGCCCGGCCTGGCTCGCAATGGCAACGGCCGTTGCCGGATAATCCCCCGTGATCATGACGACGCGGATCCCGGCCGCGCGGCATTCGCGAACCGCCTCCGGAACATGAGGCCGCAACGGATCGGCAAGCCCGACCAGGCCGACAAAGCGAAATACGAAAGCCTCCTGGGACGCCGGCAGTGAAGCCTCATCGCACGCGGCAACCGCCATCCCGAGCACGCGAAGCCCGTCCTTCGCCATCGCGCCGACGGCAGCTTGCACGGCCTCCCGATCGGCGTCGTTCAGTCTGCACAGGCGCGCAATCGCTTCCGGCGCGCCCTTGGCGCATGCGATGAGGTCCGCCGCTGCGGATGTCCGCCAAACCTGGGTCATGGCGAGCAGCTCGGGGCGCAGACCGTAGGTGCGCACCAGCGTCCGCCCGCCATCCATCGGGTCTGCGTCCCGCAGGACATCACGCGCGAACGAGTGCAGCGCCTTCTCCATCGGATCGAACGGCTCCGGAGAGCATGCCAGGGCGCCGCAGCGCGCCAGCTCGGCGAATTCGGGCTCGACATATTCCCGTCCGGACGCCTCCGCACGCAGGCGCGCGCCATCGAGCAGCCGCAGCTCGGCGACCGACATCTGGTTCTGCGTCAGCGTTCCGGTCTTGTCGGTGCACAGGACTGTCGCTGAGCCGAGGACCTCGATGGCGGCTGCTCGCCGCGTCAGGACGCGGGCTTGCGAAATCCGCCACGCGCCCATCGCCATGAACACCGTGAGCACGACGCCAAATTCTTCCGGAAGCATCGACATGCCGATGGCGACGCCTGCCAGCAGCGCTTGCAGCCAGTCGCCGCGCAAGACGCCGTAGAGCGCAACGGCGGCCAGGCTGATCACGGCGCCGCCGAGAAAGCAGAGCCACACCAGCCTTGCGGTCTGTTGCTGAAGCCGCGGCGGCTCGGCCTGCAGGCCGCGCAGCGAGACCCCGATCTTCCCGATCTCGCTGCGCGGCCCGGTGGCCTCGACCAGCGCCAGCCCCTCACCGCGCACGACGAGCGAACCGGAATACACGAATGGCTGATCCTCGCCGCCGGGCCGGTGATCGGCCGCGGTGACCTTGTCGGCGGTCTTCTTGCGGACGGGCATCGACTCGCCGGTCAGCAGGGACTCGTCGATCTGCAAATCCCGCGCCTCGACGAGCGCGGCGTCGGCTGGGACGCGATCGCCTTCGCCAAGGACGAGAAAGTCGCCCTGCACGACCTCGCGGCCGGCAATTCGCCGGCGCTCACCGTCCCGCACCACCAGCGCACGCGGGCTGGTCAGGTCACGCAAGGCTTCCAGCACGCGCTCGGTCCGGGTCTCCTGCACCACCGTGATCACGATGGACAACGCCCCGAACGCCAGGAGGATCAGCGCCTCCCTGAGATCGCCGAGCACGAGGTAAATCGCCCCGCCGCAAAGCAGCAGCAGGAGCATCGGCTCGCGCAGCACTTCCACCACGATGCGCAGGGGACTGCGTCGTTCCGGCCGAGGCAATTCGTTGGGGCCCTCTGCCGCGAGCCTCGCCCGGGCCTCGGTCTCGCTCAGGCCGGCCGCGCTTTCGCGTTGCACCTCGCTCACGGTTTCCGCCGCAGGCTCCAGAGGCTGCCGACACCGACGACGGCGGTGACGAGCAGGACGGCGACGAAGGTCTGGATGATGGTAAAATTCAGCGCGTCACGCGCGACGAACAGCGCCGTGATCGCGCCGGCGAGGACAAAGAGGATGCGAAAGATGACGCTCATGGCCGTGCCTCCAAAATCTGCATGACTTGGAGCCCGGGCCCTCGGCATCGGGGCACAACGCTGTCTCTGCAACCATGCAGGCAGACCTTAGCCGGTCGCGACGACGCAGATTTGCGACAAGTCAAGCCTGCCCCCGCCATTGCTGGTCGACAGGTGCGACGTGATGTCTGCCTCGGAGGGCAGCCGCTGCATCGCTCACGGCTGCGAGGCGCGATGCCGCTAGCGTTTTGCCATCAACTCGAGCGCCGGAGCAAAGCGCTCCGCGAACGTCAACGTCTTGGCGCGGTGGACTGCGGCAAACGATGCCGAGATTCCCGCCGAAGCGACCGCGAGCAAGGCAATTACGAAAACCAGACGGCGCATGTTCGCCTCCTGTGTGAGCTCGACTACCCCATAGAGATGGGACGGCTCTGTTTCAGGACGGTTTCATGGGCGCGGAAATTGATTTCGCTCAAGCGGCTGTGATGAGATCCGGCTTATCTGGGCGCATTCCGTAACCACCTAACAATGGTCGACGTGTTCTGCAGCGGAGCGCCGGCCGTGTTGGGAAATTCCACACCCGCGGCCGCGATCGCAATCACTGCGGCGACAAGCGGCATTCGCTGGAATGGGAGTCATCGAGGACTACTCAAATGGAGATCGTGATTCAGAAACTCAATGGCCTGTGGCACCTCATCGTCGGATCGTGCCAGATCCGAACGCCCTTCCTGGACACCCAGGACCGCGCGCTGGTGGTCACTTACGCCCGCCGCGCCTATCCCGGCGCCAGGATCTTCCAGCGCGACTGATGTGAGCGCTGGCGCCTAATCCGTTCAGAGGCACGGGGTATATCCGCTCGCCTGAAGCCCCACGATCTTGCCATCTGGGTTGACCGACCATTTCACCGAGATGTGTGTGGACCCGCAGACGAAATTGACCGGCCCATGGTACTCGCAAGTCATCTCCCGTGAGCCAGCAGGGCATGGCCCGTAGTGGCGCATCGATCCCGGCACGCGATTTTCGATACCCCTAGTCATCGTCCGCCGGACCGCACCAGCCGGGCAGATAGATCGCATTCCTGCTTCTGGCCGCAGCCATCGCCTTCTCGAGCGCCTTGTCGAAATCGGCTTCCACCGCCTTGCGCGACACCTGTCGACGCAGGAAGTCGGCCCACAGGAATTCGGAGAACGGCGTGGTGTCCTTGGCGAAGCCGCCCAGGCGGCGCAACTCGCCGGCAAGGCTGCGGAACGGATCATCCTTGAGGTCGGCGACCGATTTCGGCAGGTCGCGGAACGACCGCCGCTCGCCCTTGGCGTCGTAGGGATAGACCCAGCGCTTGTTGTCCATGACGCCCCAGAACGCCTCGCGCTCGACCATCCTGAGGTCGCCGATGATGGTCACCAGCACCTCCTTGACGCCTTCATCGTGCAGCGCGCGGCCGAGATGATGATGGTCGATCACGTAGTAGCGCAAGTCGGGGCCGTAGACGACGGGGATCATGTGCTTGCCGAGCAGATCGGCCTGCTTCCTCTTGTCGTGCTCGCGCCAGCGCCTGCGCTTCTCCTTGACCTCGCGCATGCCCACCGTCATCTGCGTCGGCCGGAGCGACAGGATCGGGACAGGATGCACTCGCGGCTCGCGCGTATTGGTCATGATCGACAGGTCCTCACATGTTGCCGCTGATGGTCCGGGTTCTCGCGACTATGCCATGGGCCCTGCGGGGACAAAATCCGTTGGGAAAGGACGCGGAGATCACAAGTCGATAGCGACGGGACGAACTCCGTGGCTGTCGTCGTGCCTGCCGTCGCAGCGCAACCCGCGCGCCCCCGGGCTCGACCGCCGGTTCCCCGATCGCTCCACGCCAGCCCGCGCACAAATAGCGAGATTTCACAAATGCACGCGGGCATTGAGAAGATTTTCTGCAACGCGCTCCTCACCTATGCTATCTAAATCGCCGCTTCGGAGTGATCCCCGCCCCATGAACAACCAGCGGCCCATAAGCTCTGATGACGAGCACCGGGTGCTCCAGTTCAGGCCGCGCACCCCGCCTTCCCCGGCGGTCCAGCGCGGCAGCGGCACCGTGCAACCGCTGCGCGTCGCACCCGAACGGCTGGACCTGTCGCGCTACGAGCAGCCGCGCGCCGAACCCGACAATTTCCGCCAGCGCATGCTTGCCAACATCGCGGCGCTGGCCTTCACCATCGCGCTGACCGCAATCGGGATCTGGCTCGCGGTCAGCATCGCCGACCTGCGCCGGACCCAGGATTGCGTGCTGATGGGCCGCCGCGACTGCGTCAAGATCACGACGCCGCATATTTAGGACCGCCCCGGCGCAGGCTCCTCGGCGGAGGTCCCAACGGGCATCCCCAACCCTGTCCCTCGCTGTCCCCTGGGCCTGCCCGGCTCCATTGAACTCAGGGCGGCGCTCCGATATACGGGCTTTCGACCCGGCCAGAGGGGGGTTTGAGGGCGTCATCAGGGGCGCGATGCCCACCCACCGTGCCACTCTGGACAATCTGACAAATATCCGCAATATATCAAAGGCTTAGTGATGTCTTCCACATTCGATCAGGTCGCCACGATCATCGCTGAAACCTGCGACATCCCGCGCGACACGATCACGCCGGATAGCCATGCCATCGATGACCTCGGCATCGACAGCCTCGATTTCCTTGATATCGCGTTCGCGATCGACAAGCAGTTCGGCATCAAGCTGCCGCTGGAAAAGTGGACTCAAGAGGTCAACGACGGCAAAGCGACCACCGAGCAGTATTTCGTGCTGAAGAACCTGTGCGCCCGTATTGACGAACTGGTTGCGGCCAAGGGCGCGAGCGCCTAAGGGCGCAGTCATGCAACTCGAATACTTCCACATGATCGATCGCATCGTCGACCTCAAGGTCGACGAGAAGACGATCGTCGTCGAAGCCCAGGTCCCGATGGAGAGCACCATCTTCGAGGGGCACTTCCCGGGCTATCCTTTGATGCCCGGCGTGCTCCTGATCGAATCGATGGCGCAGGCCTCGGGCTGGCTTCAGCTCGGCGTGTTCAAGTTCGAACGCATGCCGATCCTCGCCGCCGTGAAGGAAGCCAAGGTCCGCGGCTCGGTCTTTCCCGGTGATCTCATGAGCATTGAGGCGAGCCTCACCCATGAAGGCTCCGGCTACGCCATGACCGAGGCCAAGATCAGGGTCGGCGGCAAGCTGCGCGCGAATTCGGCGCTCACATTCACGCTCATCCCCTTCCCCAATGCGGATATGCGCTCTCACATGGACGCGATCGCCAAGCGCGTCGGATTTCCGCAACAGGCCGTATCACCATGACTGACACTCCCGCTTCGAAGCCGGGCCAGACCGAAGTCTGGATTACCGGCATTGGGTTAGCCACCTCGCTCGGCGAGGGCCTCGACGCCAACTGGGCCGCGCTTCAGGAAAAGCGCATCAATGTCGACGAGAAGGGCTTTGCACCCCACATCGTGCATCCGCTGATGCCTGTTGCCTTGGACAGCCAGATCCCTAAGAAGGGCGACCAGCGCCAGATGGAAGCCTGGCAGCGCATCGGCACCTATGCCGCCGGTCTTGCGCTCGATTCCGCCGGCATCAAGGGCAACAAGGACATCCTGTCGAAGATCGACATGGTGGTCGCCGCCGGCGGCGGAGAGCGCGATCTCAACGTCGACAGCGGCGTGCTGACGGCCGAGGCCAAGGGCGCCAACGCGCCCGGCTTCCTCAACGAGCGGCTGATGAGCGATCTCAGGCCGACGTTGTTCCTGGCCCAGCTCTCCAACCTGCTCGCCGGCAACATCGCCATCGTGCACGGTTTGGGGGGCACCTCGCGCACCTTCATGGGCGAAGAGGTCGCCGGCGTCGATGCCGCCCGCATCGCGCTTGCGCGCATCGCCTCGGGCGAGAGCGATATCGCGCTGGTCGGCGGCTCGCACAATGGCGAGCGCAAGGACTTGCTCGTCCTCTATGAATTCGGCGACTTCAACCTCAAGGACAAGTTCGCTCCCGTGTGGGCCCGCAAGGACCACGCCGGCTTCGCGCTCGGCTCGGCCGGCGCCTTCCTGGTGCTGGAATCGAAGGCGCATGCGGAAGCACGCGGCGCAAAGCCGTTCGCAAAATTGTCCAGCGTCGTCGCGGACCTCGCCAAACGCAAGCGGCCCGGCGACATGGCCGCGACGCTGGAGAAGCTGTGGGCCAAGCTGCCGAAGCGCGACGGCAAGGGCGCCATCATCACCGGAGCGACCGGTGCAGAGCCCGCGACCTCGGAAGAGCGCGGCTTCCTGAAGAGCCATGCCGACTTTCCGGTGCGCTCGACCGGCACGGTGTTCGGCCACGCCATGGAGACGCAATTCCCGCTCGGAATTGCGCTCGCCGCGCTGTCGATCTCGCGCGGTGCGCTGTTCCCGCCGAACGATTCGACCGGGACCGAGATTGAAATGCAGGGTGCGCCTACCCAGATCGTGGTGGTGGGGGCCGGACACTGGCGCGGCGAAGGCATGGCGCTGGTCGAGGCGGTTTAGTTAGCTCAAGCGGGGATCGACATGACTGCACCACGCGACAAACTCGGGCGTCCCGTCGTCGTCGTCACCGGCATGGGCATCATGACCTCGCTCGGTGCCGGCAAGGCCGACAATTGGGCGAAGCTCGTCGCCGGCGAATCCGGCATCCGCACCATCACGCGGTTTCCGATCGACGGCCTCAAGACCACGATGGCCGGCACGGTCGATTTCGTCAGCGTCGATCCGTTCTCCTCCACCGCCCTGTCCGAACGGATGGCCGAGCTGGTGACGCAGGAAGCGCTGGCGCAGGCCGGCATCGGCGCCAAGGCCGACTTCCCGGGTCCCCTTTTCCTTGCGGTTGCGCCGGTCGAGGTCGAATGGCCGCAGCGTCGCGAACTCGGTCGCGCCGTCGGCCAGCAAGACATCACCTATGACGATTTGCTGCGCATTTCCGGCGGCGGCAGGTACAGCGCCTATCATCATCGCTTCATGTTCGGCTCGGTCGCCGCCTATCTCGCCGAGACGTTCGGCACCAAGGGCTCGCCGATCTCGCTGTCGACGGCCTGCGCCTCGGGCGCGACCTCGATCCAGCTCGGCGTCGAGGCGATCCGCCGCGGCGAGACGGATGCTGCGCTGTGCGTCGCGACCGACGGCACGGTGAATCCGGAAGCGCTGGTGCGCTTCTCGCTGCTTTCGGCGCTGTCGACCCAGAACGATCCGCCGCAGGCGGCCTCCCGCCCCTTCTCCAAGAACCGCGATGGTTTTGTGATGGCCGAAGGCGCCGGCGCCCTGGTGCTCGAAAGCTACGAGGCGGCGACTGCGCGCGGCGCAAAGATCCTCGGCGTGATCGCCGGCTGCGGCGAGCTCACCGATTCCTTCCATCGCACCCGCTCCTCGCCCGACGGCAAGCCGATCATCGGCTGCATGAACAAGACGCTGGCCGACGCCGGCATGACGCCGGACCAGATCGACCACATCAACGCGCACGGCACCTCGACGCCCGAAAACGACAAGATGGAGTTCAACACGACATCGGCCGTGTTCGGCGAGCTCGCGCAGAAGATTCCGGTCACCTCCAACAAGTCGATGGTCGGCCACACCATCTCGGCCGCCGGCGCGGTGGAGGCGATCTTCTCGCTGCTCACGCTCGAGCATCAGCGCATTCCGCCGACGATCAACTACGAGACCCCGGATCCCACGATCCTGTTCAACGTCGTCGGCAACAAGGCGCGCGATGCCCGCGTCACCGCGGTGATGTCGAACTCGTTCGGCTTCGGCGGCCAGAACGCCTCCCTGATCCTGACCCGCGAACCGGCCTGACCGGACGCATGGCGCTGCTGACTGCGAGCACGAAGGCCCGCGCGCGGGAGGCTGCCAAATCGCTCGGCGGAAGCCTGATCGGCGCCGCGACCGTCGCGATGCTGCGCACCACGCGCTATTTCGATCCGGTCAAGACCTCGGACTTCTTCGCGCGCGCCGTCAAGCTGATCGGCCCGCGCCTGCGCGAGCACCGCATCGGCCGCGCCAACCTCACCGCCGCCTTTCCGGAGAAATCGCCGGAGGAGATCGAACAGATCCTGATGGGCGTCTGGGACAATCTCGGCCGCGTCGGCGCCGAGTTCGCCCATATCGACCACGTCTGGGACTACGATCGCGACCATCCGGAGCAGAGCCGGATCGAGATTCCCCCACGCAGCATCGAGCTGTTCGACCAGATCCGCGACGACGGCAAGCCGGCGCTGATCTTCGCCGCGCATCTGGCCAATTGGGAATTGCCGGCGCTCGCCGCCGTCGCGCATGGACTGGAAACGGCGATTCTCTATCGCCGCCCGAACATCGCCTCAGCCGACCGCATCATCCAGGAAATGCGCCAGGTCAAAATGGGCACGCTGATCCCGGCGGGCCGTGACGCGCCGCTGCGGCTCGCGCAGGCGCTCAAGGACGGCAAGCACGTCGCCATGCTGATCGACCAGTATCTCACCGCCGGCGTCGAGGTCACCTTCTTCGGCCGCAAGACCCGCGCCAACCCGATGCTGGCGCGCCTCTTGCGCCAGGTCGAATGCCCGATCCACGGCGTCCGCATCATCCGCCTGCCCGGCGGCCGCTTTCGCGGCGAGCTGACCGAAGAGATCAAGCCGGTGCGCGATGCCGACGGCAAGATCGACATCCAGGGCACGACCCAGGCGATCACGAGCGTCGTGGAGAGCTGGGTGCGGGAGCATCCCGAGCAGTGGCTGTGGCTGCATCGTAGGTGGCGGTAGTTGCGCCGTCATTGCGAGCGCTGCGAAGCAGTGACCACGCTATTAGTCCCGTCATCCTGAGGTGCGAGCTGCGCAGTGCATTTGCACTGCACGGCGAGCCTCGAAGGATGAGCGGCCAGATGCAGCCGGGCCGTCGCCCTTCGAGGCTTGCTCTGCGGCGCAATGCGCCACAGAGCGCGCACCTCAGGGTGACGGTCTGGCCTTCTGGACTGCCTCCCGTGCGTAGCTCAAGCAAGCACGCACGTCTTCATGTGATAGGCCGGGATAGTTTGCGAGGATATCGGCCTCGTTCCAGCCGTCCGCCATAAGCCCTATGATGAATTCGACCGAAAGTCGGGTTCCACTAATGACGGGCTTTCCGGCGAGCATGTCAGGCGCAAGCGAAATGCTTGGATGTCCAGTCATGGCGCGATACCTAACCGACTGTTCGGGGCAGATGATATCTCAATTCAGCCTGAAGCGCGATACGGTTTGGCTCCTCTACCGTCCCGTCTTCACCTTGGTCCAGAGCCGGTTGATGATCCGCTGCGTCGCCGGCTCGCGGGCCGTGATCACGAACAGCTTTGCGAGTGTCGCCTCGTCCGGATAGATGTTCTTGTCGCCTAGGACCTTCGGATCGACCAGCTTCTGGCTGGCGAGGTTGCCGTTGGCGTAGGACAGGAAGTCCGAGTTCTTGGCGGCGACGTCCGGGCGATAGAGATAGTTGATCAGCTCGTAGGCTTCCTTGACGTTCTTGGCATCCGCGGGGATCGCGAGATTGTCGAAGAACATCTGTGCGCCCTCCTTCGGGATGGTGTAGCCGATCTCGATGCCGCTGCTATTGTCTTTCTTGGCCTCGGCCGCGCGGGCGCGGGCTTGCATGATGTCGCCGGACCAGCCGACCACGAAGCAGATCTCGCCGGTGGCGAGCGCGCTGAGATATTCGGACGAGTGAAACTTGCGCACGGAGGGGCGGACTTTTGCCACGGCATCGGCGGCCTTCTCGAGGTCCGCCTGCCTGGTCGAGTTCGGATCGAGCCCGAGGTAGTTCAGCGCCGCCGGGAAGATGTCGTCGGCGGAGTCGAGCATGTGCACGCCGCAGTCTTTGAATTTGGCGAGGTTCTCCGGCTTGAACACGACGTCCCAGCTGTCGATCTTCGCGTCGGCTCCGAGGATCTGCTTCACCTTGGCGACGTTGTAGCCGATGCCCGTGGTGCCCCACATGTAGTTGGCGGCGTAGACGTTGCCGGGGTCGTAGATGCCGAGCCGCTGCGTCACCACGGGCCAGGCGTTGGCAAGGTTCGGCAGCTTCGACTTGTCGAGCTTCTGGAAGACGTTGGCCTTGATCTGGCGCTGCAGGAAATAGGCCGTGGGCACCACGACGTCGTAGCCGGACTTGCCGGCCATCAGGCGCGTCTCCAGCGTCTCGTTGGCGTCGAAGGTGTCGTAGACCACCTTGATGCCGGTCTCCTTGGTGAAGGCCTCGAGGACATCAGGCGCCATGTAGTTGGACCAGTTGTAGAAGTTGACGACGCGCTCCTCGGCGCCCGCTCCCTGGGAGAGCAACGTCAGCGCGGCGGCGATTGCGAGACCAAAGCCAAACCCCGAGCGGCCGACGTTCGTCATCTCTGTCTACCTCTTGCGTCCACGCACGGCGTCCGACAGCCGCTCCAGCGCGGTGTCGAGCGTCTCGTCCTTCTTGGCAAAGCAGAAGCGCACCACCGAAGTCACAGGGTCCTGCTCGTAGAACGCCGACACCGGAATCGCGGCCACCTTGTAGTCCTTCACGATGCGCCAGCAGAACTCGGTGTCGTTCTCGTTGAGCCCGAGCGGCGACAGGTCGACGGTGAGGAAGTAGGTGCCTTGCGACTTCAGCACGGGGAAGCCGAGGCTTTCGAGGCCCTTGGTCAGGCGGTCCCTGCTCCGCGTCAGATCCTTGCGCATCGACAGGAAATAGTCGTCGGACTTGCCGAGGCCGTAGGCGACGGCGGCCTGCAGGTTCGGCGCGGTGGTGAAGGTCAGGAACTGGTGCACCTTGGCGGCAACGCGCAGGAGCTGTGGCGCCGCGCAGACGAAGCCGATCTTCCAGCCCGTCAGCGAGAAGATCTTGCCGGCCGAGCCGACCTTGATGGTGCGCTCGCGCATGCCGGGGATGGTGATGAGCGGGATGTGCTTGTGGTCGTCGAAGGTGACGTGCTCCCAGACCTCGTCGCAGATCGCGATGACGTCGAACTCCTGGCAATAGCGCGCCAGCAGCTCGAGGTCCTCGCGCGGATAGACCACCGCGCTAGGATTCAGAGGATTGTTGAAGAGCACCGCCTTGGTCTTTGAATTGAAGACGCTTTTCAGCATGTCCTCATTCAGCCGCCAGTGCGGGGGCTCGAGCCGGACGAGGCGCGGAATGCCGCCGGCCTGGCGGATGATCGGCAGATAGGAATCATAGACCGGCTGGAAGCAGACCACCTCGTCGCCGGGCTGGACCACCGCGAGAATGGCCGAGGTCAGCGCCTCGGTACCGCCGGAGGTGACCATCACCTCGCTCATCGGATCGAGCTTGAGGCCGTGCCAATGGCCGTAATGGGTCGCGATCGCCTGGCGCAGCTCCGGCAGGCCCATCATCGAGGGGTACTGGTTGTAGCCGTTCAGCGAGGCCTCGGCCGCGGCGCGGCGGATGTCCTCAGGGCCGGGATCGTCGGGGAACCCCTGGCCGAGATTGATGGCATTGTTGTCGCGCGCGGCTTGCGACATCGCCTCGAAGATGGTGACGGGAAGGTCGGCGAAGACCTTGTTCAGAGACGAGCTTTTGGACATCGGGCCGATCAGCCACCGACCTTGCTGGGGAGCCCGGCCGCCTTCCAGCCCAGCATGCCGCCGGCCAGATGCTTGTCGTAAGGCAGGCCCGCCGCCTGCGCCGCCAGCGAGGCCGTCACCGAGCGCTTGCCTGAGCGGCAGGCGAACACGACCTCTTTGCCGGCGGGATCGGGGATCGCCTTGGGATCGAAGGTCGAGAGCGGAACCACGACGCCGTAAGGGTAAGCCTCGGCCTCGACCTCGTTCGGCTCGCGGACGTCGACGAGCAGATAGCGCCCTTCCGTGACACCCTTGGAGACCTCGTCCGGGGTCAGATCCTGTACCTGGTTTGCCACTTCATCCTCCAACGTCGCAAGGCGCATGCCGGGGCGATCCCGGCCGGCGGCAACCTCGCCCCTCGGGAAACGAAAATCAAGCGCTACAATGGCTTGAGCCGCGCGGCGCAAGTTAAAGCTAAATCGCAGCGGCTTGAAGTCCGGCGTTCAGAAATGCCTGAAGCTCCTGCTTCAACCCTCACCACGCATTCGGTGTCATTCCCCGCGAAAGCGGGGAATCCAGTGCGCCGCAGCTCCTCGCTTCCAGCCGCGCCGTCTCTGGAGTACTGGGCGGATTCGCCCGGTCAAGCCGGGCGATGACAGCGGTGGAGCTAGCTAGATCGTCACCTGCGTGCCGACCTCGACGACACGGCCGCTCGGGATCTGGAAATAGTCGGTGGCATCGTTGGCCGAGCGGCTCAGCGAGATGAACAGCCGGTCCTGCCAGCGCGGCATGCCGGAATGGGCGGCAGGCTTTAGCGCCCTTCGCGACAGGAAGAACGAGGTCGACATGATGTCGAACTGCCAGCCGAGCTTGCGGGCGATCGCCAGGGCCTTCGGCACGTTGGGCGATTCCATGAAGCCGAACTTCAGCGTCACCTTGGAGAAGGTCGGCGAGATCTGCTCCAGCCTGACGCGCTCGGCCGGATCGATCCGCGGTGTCTGCGCGGTCTCGATGGTGAGAATGACGTTCTTCTCGTGCAGCACCTTGTAGTGTTTCAGACTATGCATCAGCGCCGTCGGCGCGCTGACGGGATCCGAGGTCAGGAACACGGCGGTGCCCGGCACCCGCTGCGGCGGCCGCTTCTCCAGCATCGCCACGAGGTCGGCGAGCGGGAATTCGAGCTTGCGCGACTTCTCGAACAAGAGGCGGCTGCCGCGCCGCCACGTGTACATCAGGATGATCATGAGCGCGCCGAGCGCCAGCGGCACCCAGCCGCCCTCGAACACCTTCAAGAGGTTCGCGGTCAGGAAGGTCAGATCAAGGAACAGGAACGGCGCAATCAGCGCGCCGGCGGCGAGCGCTGACCACCGCCATCCCTTCCAGACCACGACGAAGCCCATCATCGCCGTGACCACCATGGTGCCGGTGACGGAGATGCCGTAGGCGGAAGCGAGCGCACTGGAGGAGCGGAACATCAGCACCAGCAGCACCACCGCGACCAGCAGCAGCTGGTTGATGCGCGGAATGAAGATCTGCCCGGAATGGGCTTCCGACGTATGGCGAATTTCAAAGCGCGGCAGCAGCCCGAGCTGGATCGCCTGGCGCGTCAGCGAATAGGCGCCGGTGATGACGGCCTGGCTCGCGATCACGGTCGCCATGGTCGCCAGCACGACCATGCAGCCTCGGAAGAAGCCTTGCGGAAAGAGCTGGAAGAACGGGCTAACGATCGCGCCGGGGTCACCGAGCACAAGAGCGCCCTGCCCCAGATAATTCAGGGCCAGCGAGGGCAGCACGATGAACAGCCAGGCGGTCTGGATCGGCCGCTTGCCGAAATGGCCGAGGTCGGCATAGAGCGCCTCGGCGCCGGTCACGGCCAGGAACACCGCGCCCAGCGTGACGAACCCGATGATGCCATGATGGAGCATGAAGTTCACGGCGTAGAGCGGGTTCAGCGCGAGCAGCACCTGCGGCTGCTGGATGATCGGATGGATGGCCGCCGCCGCGAGGACCGCGAACCAGAGACACATGATCGGGCCGAAGAAGGCGGCAACGCGCGCTGTGCCGCGCGATTGCACGGCGAACAGGCAGACCAGGATCACGACCGTCAGCGGAACGATGTAAGGCTCGAACGTCAGGGTGACGTCCTTCATGCCTTCGATCGCCGACAGCACCGAGAGCGCCGGCGTGATCACGGCATCGCCGTAGAACAGCGCGCCGGAAATGATACCGAGCAGGACGATGGCCGCCCCGCCGGCGCCGGTGCCAACCGCCCGCTGCGCCAGAGCCATCAGCGCCAGCGTGCCGCCCTCGCCGTTGTTGTCGGCGCGGAGCAGGATCACGACATATTTGAGCGTCACCACCACGATGAGCGCCCACAGGATCAGGGAGATCACGCCGAGGACGGCAGCCGGCGTCGGCACCCCCTCCGCGCCCGAAGCCGCCATCACCGCCTCGCGGAACGCGTAGAGCGGGCTGGTGCCGATATCGCCATAGACGACGCCGATGCTGCCGAGCGTCAGCGCGCCGAAACCGGCCGTGGTGTGGGCGTCACCATGCCCGTTGGCCGCCACCGTCTCCGGGGCGGGAACTGTCACGTCACTGGTCATGGGAGAGCCCGATGGCCTCTAAGAATGCTTCACTGCACTATGGCGGAAGAGCGCGCGGCTTATAGTCTTGCGCTGTCGGCATAGCCTAGCCCGATTTTGGGCCCTCACCATGCAGAATTCGCATAGGTAGGTCAATCCGGATCAAATGGTGACCTGGGTACCGACTTCAACCACCCGCCCGGTCGGAATCTGGAAATAGTCGGTGGCATCGTTGGCCGACCGGCTCAGTGCGATGAACAGATGATCCTGCCAGAGCGGCATGCCCGACTGCGCCGAAGCCTTCAGCGACCTTCGCGACACGAAGAATGACGTCGACATGATGTCGAACTGCCAGCCCTGCTTGCGCGCGATCGCCAGCGCCTTGGGCACGTTCGGCTGCTCCATGAAGCCGAAGCGCAAGCGAACCTTGGAGAATTTGTCGCTGACTTTCTCCATGCGGAAGCGCTCGGACAAATCGACCCGCGGCGTTTGCGCGGTCTCGATGGTCAGGATCACGTTGTGCTCGTGCAGCACCTTGTTGTGCTTGAGATTGTGCAACAGCGCGGTCGGCACGAAAGCGGGATCGCTGGTCAGGAACACGGCGGTGCCCTTGACGATGTGCGGCGGCCGCTTCTCCAGGCTCCGGATCAGATCGTCCAGCGGCACCTCGATCCGTCGCGTCTTCTGGATCAGGATTCCGGTGCCCTTCCGCCAGGTCCAGATCATCCCCGCCATGGCGACGCCGAACAGCAGCGGCACCCAGGCGCCTTCGAGCAGCTTGAGCAGATTGGCGCTGAAGAAGCTCAAATCGACGACGACGAAGGGCATGATCACGGCCGCGGCCGCCGCCGCACGCCAGTTCCACAACTTCCAGATCACGACGAAGCCCATGATGCCGTCGGCGACCATGGTGGTTGAGACCGCAATGCCGTAGGCCGAGGCCAGATTGCTGGGGGTGTGGAACAGCAGCACCAGCAGCATCACACCGATCAGCAGCAGGCGGTTGACGCGCGGCAGATAGATCTGGCCGGCATGGGATTCGGAGGTGTAACGCACCTCGAAACGCGGCAAGAGGCCGAGCTGCACGGCCTGATAGACCAGCGAATAGGCGCCGGTGATCACCGCCTGGCTCGCGATCACGGTTGCAGCAGTTGCAAGCCCGACCAGCGGCAGCACCAGCTTCTCGGGCACCATGCGATAGAAGGAATGCTCGATCGCGCTGGGATCGGACAGCACCAGCGCCCCCTGCCCGAAATAGTTGATCAGGAGCGCGGGCAGCACGAAGAACATCCAGGCCGACTGGATCGGCTTGCGGCCGAAATGGCCGAGATCGGCATAAAGCGCCTCGCCCCCGGTTACCGCCAGGAACACGGCGCCGAGTGTCACGAGGCCGATCGTGCCGTGCGACAGCACGAACTGTACCGCATAATAGGGATTGATGGCCGCCAGCACCGAGGGGTCGTCGGCGATGTGGACGGCTCCCATCACGGCGATCACGGTGAACCATACCACCATCACCGGCCCGAAGGCCGAGGCGACCAATGCGGTCCCCTTGCTCTGGACCGCGAACAGCACCACCAGAATGAGGACGGTGAGCGGCACGACGTAGTGCTCGAGCGCGGGAGTTGCGAGCTTCAGGCCTTCGACCGCCGAGAGCACCGAGATCGCCGGCGTGATCATGGAATCGCCGATGAACATGGAGGCGCCGACCACGCCGAGCGCGAGCAGGAACCAGCTCCGCCGCCCGAGCGCGCGCTGGCCGAGCGCCATCAGCGAGAGCGTGCCGCCCTCCCCGTTATTGTCGGCGCGCAGCAGCAGCAAGACGTATTTGGCGGTGACGACGATCAAGAGGGCCCACAGGATCAGCGAGAGCACGCCGAGCACGATGACCCGCGAGACCGGCTCGCCATGCGCCGCGCTCCTGACCGCCTCATGGAATGCGTAGAGCGGCGAGGTGCCGATATCGCCGAAGACGACGCCGATGCTCCCGAGCGTAAGGGCCCAAAAACCTGATGTGACCGGTTGCCCATCCTGGGTCTCGGTCGATGTGATGCTCGCCGTCATGAGGGTGGAAAACGCTTCGTCCCTGAATTTGATCCGGCGCCTTTTCACGCTTCCCGTGCGCCTGTCAATCGGCGTCCACCATAACAGGTACCGGGACAGAAGCTGCGACGCCGCAGCAACGTTCATCGCCTGCGCGACGACATGCCTCAGGTAAGATGGTAGCGCAAGACCCCTACGGCTTCAGATTCGGCGGCAGCGGAGGATCCTCGCGCATCAGGGTGATGGTCACCCGCCGGTTGGCGGCGAGCGAAGGATCGTCCGGAAACAGCGGCTGGGTGTCCGCCTTGCCCGAGACGGCGAAGATGTGCGACGGCGGCAGGCCCTCGCGTTCGAGGATCTGGCGCACCGCATTGGCGCGGTCGGCCGACAGATCGAAGGCCCCGTAGTCGCTGCGGGTCGGCACGAAGCCCGCCGCGGTGTGGCCGGCGATGGAGACGCGGAGCGGCGTGGCCTTGAGCGGGATCGCGAGCTTCTCGACCAGGCGGCGGGTGCGGTCATAAGGCACCTTGGAGCCGTCGGCGAACATCGAGCGGCCGTCCTGGTCGACGATCTCCAGGTTGAGGCCCTGCTTGGTCTCCTCGAACATGATGTGCTTGGACATCTCGGTCAGTTCCGGCATGTCCTGCAACGCCTGGCGCAGCGAGGCCGCAGCGAGCGCGAAATTGCGGTCGACCTTGATCTTCGCCCCCGAGGTGCGGTCGCGATCCTCCTGGTCCGGCGTCGGCGTGTTGGAGGCATCCTCGGGCTGGATGTGATCGACGTTCTTCAGCCGCGGGCGGGTCGGCAGGCCGTCAGACTCGACGATGCCGGCGTAGCGCGCCTCGCTCTGCACGCCGAAGGCGTCACGCATGGACCCTGCGACGATCTTCAGCTTGTTGGCGTCCTGCGTCGAGAACGCGACGAGCATCACGAAGAAGCTCATCATCAGGCCCATGAGGTCGGCGAAGGTCACGAACCAGCCGTGACCGCCGCCATGCGCATCGCCGCGTTTCTTCTTGGCCATGGCCTAAATCCTGGTGCGCGCGATCAGGCCGGCACCGGCTCGCCCTCGCCGTGGCGGTGCTTCTCCGGCAGATAGGCCAGCAGCATTTCGCGCACCAAGGTCGGGCTCTTGGAGTCGCGGATCATCAGGATGCCGTCGATGATCAGGGTGCGGTTGGTCTCCTCATCCAGCAGCTTGCCGTGCAGCTTGTCGGCGATCGGCAGACAGAACAGGTTCGCAACCAGCGCGCCGTAGAGGGTGGCGAGCAGCGCGGTCGCCATGAACGGGCCGAGCTTGGAAGGGTCGGTCATGTTGGCGAACATCTGCACCATGCCGATCAGGGTGCCGATCATGCCGAAGGCCGGGGCGCAGTCGCCGATGGCGCGGTAGATCTTGCTGCCCTCGTCGAGGTGCATCAGGAAGTTGTCGCGGTCGCGCTCGAGATTGTCGCGGATGAAGTCGAGGTCGTAGCCGTCGGCGACATAGCGGATGCCCTTGGCGAGAAAGGGCTCGTCGGTCTCGACCTTTTCGAGACCCACCGGGCCCTGCTTGCGGGCGATCTCCGCGATGCGGGCGAGCTCGTCGACGAGGTCGTGGGCCGACAGCCGGCTCATGGTGAAGGCGAACTTGGCGCCGAGCGGAAGGCCGTGCAGGAGCGCCGAGAGCGGAAACCGGATCATGGTGGCGGAGATCGAGCCGCCGAAGATGATGATCATGGCATGTTCGGAGATGAACATGTGAAGATCGCCGCCCATGAAGATCATCGCCACGATGACGATGGTGCCCGCAATGAGCCCGACGCTCGTCATGATATCCATGGGAAACTCCGACGCGTACGCAACAACGGCCGTCCTGGCCGCTGGCGCGGCCCAACCCCGAACCGCATCGGAACCCTAGAGCGCCGCCCTTAAAGCCGCGTAAAGGTTAAGTCTGGACGGTGTGCTGCCCGTCCCTGCGCCTGCTGCGATCGTCGCCCGGCGATGGGAATTTCAACATTTCGCTAACCATAAGCAGGCGCGCCACGACGTCACATCGGCTGCGGCCCTCCGCCACATCGTGGCCAAGGATCAGTTGGTGTCTGGTAGCGTTGAGACATGGTCGATCGCGGAGTCATCGCGATGTTGACGCTGTTCGGTCTTCTCACGGCGCTGCCCGCGGCGCTGGCGTTCCACCTGCTCGAGCCGGAGCTCGTCCTGCCGGCCTTCAGCATCCTGCTCTTTGTCGAGGCCGCCTTTGCGGCGATCGCAGCGCGCCTGATTCACCTCCCGGACAATGCGGAGGACATCACGCTATGGGACCTCGCAGGCAGCTTCACCCTGATCGGATGCGCCGCCGCAATGTTCGCTGAGCCGGATCAAGCGGCTCAGTTCCTGGTGGAACAAGGCGACCCACGGCCGGCGTCGCGGCCGTAGGTCGTTCAACCGCGCGCTTAGTGGATTTCCGCCGAGCGCTTCAGCGCGGCCTTCAGCTTCTCCAGCGAGAAGTCGGGGCTCCGGGCGATCTCCAGGATCGGCGTCTCGCGGCGGCCGCAGAGTTCGGCTGCCTCCGGCAGCTTTGCGGCGACGTCGAGCGGGATCACGATCGCGCCATGCTGGTCGGCGTGGATCAGGTCATCGGACTTCACCGTCATGCCGGCGACGCGCACCTCGCCGCCAAAGCTTTCCGCATGCACCCAGGCATGCGAGGGGCCGATCGAGCCGGCCAGCGCCTGGAAGCTAGGGGCCCATTGCGGGATGTCGCGGATCGAGCCGTCGGTGATGACGCCGAGACAGCCGAGCGCCTTGTGGACGTTGCTCTGCACCTCGCCCCAGAACGCGCCGTAGCCGACATCGGGCCCGTCGATGTCCTGGATCACCGAGATGCGCGGGCCATGGCCGGTACCGACATATTCATAATATTCGATGCGACGCCTGGACTGCTCCTCGGCCGGGAGCGATGACTTCAGCACCGAGCGGATCGTCACCGTGCGGGCATAGCCGACGATCGGCGGCAGGTCCGGGAACGGACAGACCAATTGCTTGGTGGTGTAGCCGATCAGCCGCCGCTCGGGCGCCACGATCTCCATGGCATTGCAGATCGTCGGGGTGTCGTAGCGGCCCAGCGCCTCGAGGACGGAAGCGGGCAGCGGCCCGGTCGCGGTATCAGTCACGGCGTTCTCTCCCAGATTGGCGGTCGCTGTTGGCGCGATGCCGCCGGCACAGGGCGATATAGCCGAGATCAGGCCTCAGCCCAACTCGGAGGGCCTCATGGCAGATATCCGCGCGGTGCCGCTCAGTGCAGCCGTCCGGGCCGGTCGTCGTCGTGCGGCGGCTCTGACAAATTCGTCAGTGTTGGCGCTGATGGCGGCGACGGAACTTCGCCTCCCGACCGCGCGGTCGCTTCCATCGCGCGCGCCTGGTCGCGGTAGGATTTGTAGCCGAGCGGCAAAGCGAGAAGATACAGCACCGTTCCGATCGACAGCACGTACCAGGGATAGCTGATCAGCAGCGCAATGAAGAAGATCACCGCGACGAACGCCGGCAGCACCAGCTCGGGCGGCACCCGCATGCGCATGCTCTTGCCAGAGAACACCGGCAGGCGCGACACCATCAGGAAGGCAATCAGCAGCGTGTAGCCGGCCGTCAGCGCCGCAGGCCAGCGGCCAAGATCCAGGAACGCCGCATAGATCGGCAACATCACGGTGATAGCGCCGGCCGGTGCCGGCACACCGGTGAAGAAATTGGCAGCGAAGGCCGGCTTGTTCGGATCGTCCAGCGTGGCGTTGAAGCGCGCGAGCCGCAGGCACATGGAGATCGCAAACACCATGGCCGCGATCCAGCCAGCATTGCCCAGCTCGTGCAGCTGCCAGAAATACAGCATCAGGCCGGGCGCGACGCCGAAATTGACGAAGTCGGCGAGGCTGTCGAGCTCGGCGCCGAATTTGGACTGGCCCTTGATCATGCGCGCGATGCGGCCGTCGATACCGTCGAGCGCGGCCGCAAACACGATGGCGTAGACGGCGAGCGTCATCCGCCCCTCGATCGACAGCCGGATTGCGGTCAGGCCGGCGCAGATCGCCAGCAGCGTGATGACGTTGGGCACCAGCATCCGCACCGGAATCGGTCGGAACCGCCGGCGGCGCGTATCGGCATATTTGAACTCATAGGGCGTCATTGCTCACCTCAAGGCGAGATATAGCAAGCCGCGCCCCCCTCCGCCATTGCGGCGTAGGGTCCACAAGCACCGACTATTGGTTAACTGGCGCGGTAGGCGCGGCTCTGGTCGTCGCCGGCAAGATCGGCCAGGATCGTCTCACCGGCGATCGCGGTCTGCCCCTCCGAGACCAGCGCCTTGGTGCCCAGGGGCAAATAGACGTCGAGGCGCGAGCCGAAGCGGATCAGGCCGAAGCGCTCGCCGGCACCGATCGCCTGCCCCTCCTTGACGAAGCAGACGATGCGCTTGGCGACGAGGCCGGCAATCTGGACCACGCCGATCCGCGCCGCCGGCGTCGTGATCACCAGCGAGTTGCGCTCATTGTCCTCGCTCGCCTTGTCGAGCTCGGCGTTGATGAAGAGGCCCGGGCGGTAGGCGATGCGGTCCACCCTGCCCGCCACGGGAGCGCGGTTCACGTGGCAGTTGAACACGCTCATGAACACCGAGATGCGCGGCAACGGCCGGTCGCCGAGGCCGAGCTCGGCCGGCGGCAGCGCCATGGTGATCATCGAGACGCGGCCGTCGGCCGGCGACACAACCAGCCCCTCACGCACCGGTGTCACGCGGACGGGGTCGCGGAAGAACAGCGCGCACCACACGGTCAGGATCGTGCCGATCCACCCCAGAGGCGACCACAGCCAGAACAGGATCATGCTTGCCAGCGCAAAGCCGCCGATGAAGGGATAGCCCTCCTTGTGGATCGGCGGAATCTGACGCTGGATCGAATCGAGAATGGACATCGCTATCTGCCGGTCGGGGTTAATGGCGCGGGTCGTCGCGCGGGCTTGTTTAGGCCAGAGTTGGGACCGGAGACAAGGTCACTCCGCCGCCGCGGGCGTCGTCAGGATGTCATCGACCGGCGGCGGCTCCCGGTTGGGCGCCGCGCTGGCGTCGGCCATCTTGGCCAGTTTCTCCCGCGCCGCCTCGGCCTCGCGCTGCCTGTTCCACATGCTGGCATAGAGGCCGCCCTGCGCGAGCAGTTTCGCGTGGGTGCCGCGCTCGGCGATGCGGCCCTGGTCCAGCACGATGATCTCGTCGGCGCCGACGATGGTCGAAAGCCGGTGCGCGATCACCAGCGAGGTGCGGTTCTTCGCCACGCGGTCGAGCGCGCCCTGGATCTCGTGCTCGGTATGGGTGTCGAGCGCCGAGGTCGCCTCGTCCAGCACCAGGATCGGCGGCGCCTTGAGCACCGTGCGCGCGATCGCGACGCGCTGCTTCTCGCCGCCGGACAGCTTCAGGCCGCGCTCGCCGACCTGGGTCTCGTAGCCCTTCGGCGCCATGCGGATGAAATGGTCGATCTGCGCGAGGCGCGCCGCCTCCTCGACCTCGGCATCGCTGGCGTCCCAGCGGCCATAGCGGATGTTGTAGCGGATGGTGTCGTTGAACAGCACGGTATCCTGCGGCACCATGCCGATCGATGCACGCAGGCTGGCCTGCGTGACGTCGCGGATGTCCTGGCCGTCGATCAGGATCTTGCCGCCGGAGACGTCATACAGGCGGAACAGCAGCCGGGAGATCGTCGACTTGCCGGCGCCCGACGGGCCGACGATCGCAACCGTCTTGCCGGCCGGCACCTCGAAGCTGATGCCCTTCAGGATCTGCCGCGTCGGCTCATAGGCAAAGCGCACGTCCTCGAACCGCACCGTGCCAGCGGTAACGGCCAGCGGCTGCGCGTCGGCGGCGTCCTTGATCTCGGCCTCGCGGCCCAGCACGTTGAACATCTTCTCGATGTCGATGATCGCCTGCTTGATCTCGCGATACACCATGCCCATGAAATTCAGGGGTTGGTAGAGCTGAATCATCATGGCGTTGACCAGCACGAAATCGCCGACCGTATTGGTGCCATTGCGCACGCCGATCGCGCACATCAGCATGGTCGCGGTCAGTCCCATCGTGAAGATCACGGCCTGGCCGGTATTGAGCACCGCGAGCGAGGTGTATGTGCGGATGCTCGCATCCTCGTAACGCTCCACAGATCTGTCGTAGCGTTGCGCTTCGCGCGTCTCGGCGCCGAAATACTTCACGGTCTCGTAGTTGAGCAGCGAGTCGATCGCCTTGGTGTTCGCCTCGGTGTCGGAATCGTTCATCTTGCGGCGGATGCCGATCCGCCACTCGGTCGCGACGTAGGTGTAGTACATGTAGACCGCGACCGTGATCAGGGTTGCGACCACATAGCGCCAGTCGAACTGCCAGAGCAGCACGGCCATCAGGAGCGAGACCTCGACGATGGTCGGGATCAGCTGCAGGATCACCATGCGCACGATGACCTCGATGCCCTCGCGGCCGCGCTCGAGCACGCGCGTCAGGCCGCCGGTCTTGCGTTCGAGGTGAAAGCGCAGCGACAGCTCGTGCATGTGGATGAAGGTGATGGTGGCGAGCTTGCGCACCGCATGCATGGCGACGCGGGCGAAGATGCCGTCGCGCCATTGCGTCAGCACCGCCATCATGATGCGCATCACGCCATAGCTCGCGGTCAGCAGCAGCGGCGAGGCGATCACCCAGAGATGCCAGTTGTCGGCCGCGACCGGCGCGGTGTTGGCACCGGTCAGCGCATCCGTCGCCCATTTGAAGCTGAACGGCACCGCGAGCGTGATCAGCTTGGCGGCGAGCAGCAGCACCAGCGACCAGACCACCCGCATCTTCAAATCGAAGCGATCGCCCGGCCAGATATAGGGCCACAGATGCGCCAGCGTGCCCATCAGCGTGGCCCCGGCCTGCGGTCCTCCGGCGGGAGGATCAGGAACGTCGGCGCCGTCGAGCGATTGAGGTTGGTCCATCAAGAAGCCTGAAAGCCCGCCGGATGCGGGCGCAACTGCGATTAACGATTTTCGTCCGTCATATAGAGCCTTCCCGATGCCCGCGCACCCCGCCAGATGGCGAATCTTTGATTGTTTATCGTCATTTACCGGTAGATTTCCGGGAGTATCGAATCACCGATTGGGCTTGACGCCTGTTCGCTGCAATGCATCATGGCACCAATGAGCACGATCAAAACCGTCTGTGTCTATTGTGGCTCCGGCCCTGGAACAAATCCCCGCTTCACCGAAGGCGCCAAGGCGTTCGGCAAGGCGCTCGCCGAAAACAATGTCCGCTTGGTCTATGGCGGCGGCTCGCTCGGCCTGATGGGCGCGGTTGCGACCTCAGTGCTCGACCATGGCGGCACCGTCACCGGCATCATCCCCGACTTCCTGCGGCTGCGCGAGAACGCGCTGACGCGCGTGCAGGAGATGATCGTCACCCCTGACATGCACGAGCGCAAGCGCCTGATGTTCGAACGCTCCGACGCCTTCGTGGCGCTGCCGGGCGGCGTCGGCACGCTGGAAGAGCTGGTCGAGCAGATGACCTGGAAGCAGCTCGGCCGTCATGCCAAGCCGGTTCTGCTTGCCAACATCGACAATTTCTGGGAGCCGCTGTTCTCGCTGCTGTCGCACATGCGCCAGACCGAGTTCATCCGCGCCGGCCTTTCGATCGACATCCTCAAGGCCGATCGCATCGAGGAGATCCTGCCGAAGCTGAAAGCAGCCGCGGCACAGGTGGCCGAATCGGAAAAGCAGCTCGCCCCGGAAATGGCGCGCAAACTGTAACAATTGGTTGGCTCGATTTCGCCGCGGGCTCCGTCACCTCTCCCGCTTGCGGGAGAGGTCGCCGCGTAGCGGCGGGTGAGGGTTCTCTCCTCTTGGGGGTTCTCGCCCGTGGAGATACCCCCACCCCGACCCTCCCCCGCAAGCGGGAGAGGGAGCGCACCACCTTCGTGGCGATCACGCTCTACTCCGCCGGAAACGTCACCGCCTCGATCCGGTTGCCGTCGGGATCGGTGACGAAGGCCGCATAGTAGCGCACGCGATCGTGCGGACGGACGCCCGGCGCGCCGTCGGAGGCGCCGCCGGCGGACAGCGCCGCCGCGTGAAAGGCATCGACCTCAGCCGTGGTTTTCGCCCGCAGGCAGATGTGCACACCGCTCTCGGGGGCTACGGGCGGCATGCCCTCGCGCAAGTTGATCCAGAACTCCGGATAGGCCTTGCCGAAACCAACCGTCCGCGGCCGCGTGACGAGGCGGGTGAGGCCGAGTGTGGCGAGCGTTGCCTCGTAGAATTTTGCGGCACGTTCGAGATCGCTGACGCCGACGGAGATGTGGTCGATCATGTGCCGAGCTCCCTCCCCTCGTCATTGCGAGCGAAGCGAAGCAATCCAGAGTCTTTCCATCGAGGCAGTCTGGATTGCTTCGCTCGCAATGACGGCGTTTGTGGCGCCGCCGTCCCCTACGTCATCATCCTACGCCGGCGCGCCCGATTTCACGAGCTTGTAGATCACCGAATCCATCAACGCCTGGAACGAGGCGTCGATGATGTTGGGGGAGACGCCGACCGTGGTCCAGCGGTCGCCGTTCTCGTCCTCGCTCTCGATCAAGACGCGCGTGACCGCGCCGGTGCCGCCATTGAGGATACGGACGCGATAGTCGATCAGCGTCAAGCCCTCGATGTATTTCTGGTACTTGCCGAGGTCCTTGCGCAGGGCAACGTCGAGCGCGTTGACGGGGCCGTTGCCCTCCGCGGCCGAGATCAGATGCTCGCCGGCGACGTCGACCTTGACCACCGCCAGCGCCACGGTGACCCGCTCGCCCAGCGCGTTGTAGCGCTGCTCGACATTGACGTCGAACTGCTCGACCTCGAAATAATGCGGCACCTTGCCGAGCGTGCGGCGCGCCAGGAGCTCGAACGAAGCATTGGCGGATTCATAGGCATAGCCGAGCGCCTCGCGCTCCTTCAACTCCTCGACAAGGCGCGTCAGCTTGGGATCGCTCTTGTCGTAAGCAATGCCGGCGCGGTCGAGCTCGGCGATGACGTTGGAGCGGCCGGCCTGGTCGGACACCAGCACCTTGCGGTGATTGCCGACCAGCTCCGGCAACACGTGCTCGTAGGTCTGCGGATCCTTCAGCACGGCGGAGGCATGGATGCCGGTCTTGGTGACGAAGGCGCTCTCGCCGACATAGGCCGCATGCCGGTTCGGCACGCGGTTGAGCATGTCGTCGAGCGTGCGCGACACCTTGACGAGGGTCGCCAGCTTCTCCGCCGTGACGCCGATCTCGAAGGCGTCGGCAAAACCTTTCTTCAGCTTCAGCGTCGGGATCAGCGAGCAGAGATTGGCGTTGCCGCAGCGCTCGCCAAGGCCGTTCAGCGTGCCCTGGATCTGCCGCGCGCCCGCGCGCACCGCGGCGAGCGAATTGGCCACCGCCTGCTCGGTGTCGTTATGGGCGTGGATGCCGACATGATCGCCGGGAATGTGCTTGGTCACCGCGGTGACGATGGCCTCGACCTCATCAGGCATGGTGCCGCCATTGGTGTCGCACAGCACCACCCAGCGCGCGCCGGCCTCATAAGCCGCCTTGGCGCAGGCGAGCGCGAAAGCAGCATCTTCCTTGTAGCCGTCGAAAAAGTGTTCGCAGTCGAGCATGACCTCGCGGCCGGCCGCCTTTGCCGCCGCGACGCTGTCACGGATCGAGGCGAGGTTTTCTTCCTTCGTCGTCTCCAGCGCGACCCGCACCTGATAGGCCGACGACTTCGCCACGAAGCAGATCGCATCCGCCTTCGCTTCCAAAAGGCCCGCGACGCCAGGGTCGTTGGAGACCGAGCGCCCCGCCCGCCGCGTCATGCCGAAGGCGGTGAAGCGCGCATGATTGAGCTTCGGCTTGGTCGCGAAGAACTCGCTGTCGAGCGGGTTGGCGCCGGGATAGCCGCCCTCGACATAGTCGATGCCGAGGTCATCGAGCATCGCCGCGATGACCTGCTTGTCGGCCAGCGTGAAATCGACGCCGTTGGTCTGCGCCCCGTCGCGCAGCGTGGTGTCGAACAGATAAAGACGCTGCTTGCTCATGGCGCAGCTCCGAGCGTCTTCTTCATGGTGGTGTTGGCGAGCCACTCGTCGTTCATGGTGACGCTGTTGCGCTGCTGGGCGGTGTAGCCGCGCTTGGCGAAGAAGCCCTCCGCGGTATCGCTGGCGTCGACCGACAGGCTCGTCGCGCCGCGGCCGCCGGCGAGCTTCTCCAGCGCGTCGACCAGCATGGTCGCGATGCCCTGCCCGGCCACCGCCGGATGGACATAGAGCATGCGGATGTGATCGTTGCCGCGCAGCGAGGCGAAGCCGACGGGCGAGCCCTCGAGCGTCGCGATCAGCGTCAGGTCAGACGCGAGCCGCTTGCCGAACTCTTCGTCCTCGGCCGCCGCCATCCAGGCTTCCTGCTGCGCCTCGCTATAGTCGTCGCCGGTCAGCTCCTCGATGCTGGCCGCAAAGATCGCGGCGAGCACCGGCACATCATCAGGCAGGAAGGGCCGCAAGCCCGGCTTTGGCAAAGTCTGTCCCATCGTCCTCACCACATCCCATAGAGCTTGAGCACCAGCGCCACGGCGCCGGCGAGCAGCGCGATCTTCAGCGCGATGTAATAGAGCCAGTGCCGCGGGAACGGCGTGTCGGGCCGCTTCATCGCGCGATCTCCCAGGTCGTGCCTTCCTTGGAGTCCTTGATCGCGACGCCCATCGCCGCGAGCAGATCGCGGATGCGGTCGGATTCCTTAAAATCCTTGCGGCTACGGGCGGCCGTCCGCTCTGCGATCAGACGCTCGACTTCCTTGGCATCGACGCCGCTCGCCTGCTGCTTGCGCCCTTCCCACTGCGCCGCGCTCTCCGACAGGAATCCGAACAGCCGCAACGATCCCGACAATGCAGTGGCTTCGCCACGCAGGCCGTGCAGCGCCGCGATCGCCTGCGGCGTGTTGAGGTCGTCGAGCAGCGGCTCGACCACCGACGCAGCCGGCTCGCCCGGCACGACGTCGGCCGCGACGCGATACCAGTCGTCGAGCGTCTTGGCGCTCTCTTCCAGCGACTTCATGGTCCAGTCGATCGGCGAGCGGTAATGCGTCTTCAGCATGTTGAGGCGCAGCACCTCGCCCGGCCAGTCCGCGAGCAGCTCGTGGATGGTGATGAAGTTGCCGAGGCTCTTCGACATCTTCTCGCTCTCGACCTGCAGGAAGCCGTTGTGCATCCAATAATTCGCCATGCGCTCGCGGTGGAAGGCGCAGCAGGTCTGCGCAACCTCGTTCTCGTGATGCGGAAACACGAGATCGATGCCGCCGCCGTGGATGTCGAAATGCTCGCCGAGATGCTTCCAGGCCATCGCCGAGCACTCGATGTGCCAGCCCGGACGCCCCTCCACCTTGATATCGGCCGGCGACGGCCATGACGGCTCGCCCGGCTTGGACGGCTTCCACAGCACAAAGTCGGTGTTGCCCTTCTTGTAGGGCGCGACATCGACGCGGGCGCCCGCGACCATCTCGTCCAGCGAGCGATTGGACAGCGCGCCGTAGCGCGGCAGCACCGAATTGGCCGCGTTCATCGCCTGCGGCGAGAACAGCACGTGGTCCTCGGCGGCATAGGCAAAACCACCGGCGACCAGCTTCTCGATGATCTCGCGCATCTCGGCGATATGCTCGGTCGCGCGCGGCTCGACGCTCGGCCGAAGCGCGCCCAGCGCGTCGACATCGGCGTGAAACTGCTTGCCCGTCTGCTCGGTGACCTTGCGGATCGCCTCGTTCAGCGGCAGGCCCGGAAAATCGCGCGCGGCGCGGTCGTTGATCTTGTCGTCGACGTCGGTGATGTTGCGGACATATTTGACATGCGTCTCGCCATAGAGATGGCGCAGCAGCCGAAACAGCACGTCGAACACGATCACCGGCCGTGCATTGCCGATATGGGCGAAGTCATAGACGGTCGGTCCGCAGACATACATGCGGACGTTGTTCGCATCGAGCGGCACGAAGGTGCGCTTTTCCCGGCTCAGCGTGTCGTAAAGACGCAATTCCATGACAACCCATCCCTCTCGGCCGGGCGTCCAAGGCTCTCAATGTGGTTGAGAAAAGACGGCTCCAGCCAGCGAATCGCTAGCTCGTAATCTCGCGGCAAATGGCGCAAATGGCGAGGAGACCGTACATGCGGTCACATATGGGCCACCACGGGCCCCGGCGTCAAGAGCCGCGAAAAAGCCGTTTTTGTGCGCGGCCCGCCCTGATGGTTCATGATCCCCTAACCATTTGAGGCCATTCTGGAACCTGCGGTTCCCTAATTTTTTTGCCTCGGTATTTTCATGCGATCCTTGCTCGCGCTCATTTTTAGCGCCTCGATCCTTGCGGCACCCAGCGCTCGCGCCGAGACCCGCGTGTTCATCATCGCCAACCAGGCGGATGGCGGCGTCGACCAGTGTCTGGCCAGGGGCGACAAATGCGGCGCATCCGCTGCGCGCACCTATTGCCAGTCACGAGATTTTGCCCGGGCATCAGGCTATCGCCGGGTCGATCCCGACGAAATTACCGGCTCCGTCCCCAAAACCGGCACAAACTGCTCCCATGGCCGTTGCGACGAATATGTCGCAATCACCTGTCAGCGCTGAATTCGCTCGGAGCTGGCGGACCTTAGGACCAGTCTTCGGCCCCCGAAACGACGTGACGATGCCGCAGGAAGCGGCTATTGGGAGGGCGCGCTTCGGCCCCCAAGTCACTTCTCAAAGTCACTTGGAAAGTCACGCCGGGCCGTGACCTCGCTAGAATGGCGGATATGCCTGAATTTTTGTCGCTCTCCCGTGCCCGCTTCCTCCTTGCCTGCGCAGTGCTCCTCGGCACCGTCGTGCTCGCCAATAGCGCCTTCGCGCAGGCCGGCCCGCCGCCTCAGCCCGGCCAGAACGGGCTTGGCCCCAATCCGATGTGCGCGCGGCTGGAAGGCCAGCTCGCCGCGCTCGACCGCAGCAGCGGCGGTGACCCCGCGCGCGAAGAGCAGATCCGCCGCTATCAGGATTCCCAGGCCAGGCAGCAGGCCGAGCTGGACCGCGTCACCATGCAGGCCAAGCGCATGGGCTGCGATTCCTCCGGCTTCTTTTCGCTGTTCAACGGCCAGTCGGCGCAGTGTGGCCCGGTGAACACCCAGATCCAACAGATGCGTGCCAATCTGGACCAGATCACCGGCAACCTCGAGCGGCTGCGCGGCGGCGGGCCCGGCGGCTACAGCCCGGAGCGTGACAACCAGCGCCGTTCGGTCCTGATGGCGCTGGCGCAGAACAATTGCGGCCCGCAATATGCCAATGCCGTGCAGTCGCAAGGCGGCGGCAACTTCCTGAGCAACCTGTTCGGCGGCAACAACAACCCGAACAATCCGCAAGCCGTGCCGCCCTCCGATCTCGGTCCGCAATCCGGCACCTTCCGCACCGTGTGCGTGCGCACCTGCGACGGTGCCTATTTCCCGATCTCGTTTGCGACCGTGCCGGCGCGCTTCCCCGACGACGAGAAGACCTGCAAGGCGCTATGCCCGGCCGCGGAAGCCGTGCTCTACACCCATCGCAATCCCGGCGAGGACATGAATTCGGCGGTCTCGATCGGCGGCCAGCCCTACACCGCGCTACCGACCGCGTTCAAATTCCGCAGCGAGTTCAACCCGTCCTGCTCCTGCAAGGCGGCGGGCCAGACCTGGGCGGACGCGCTGAAATCGGCCGACGACAAGGCCGCGGCCGAGCAGCAGGGCGACATCATCGTCACCGAGGAGAGCGCCAGGAAGATGCAGCAGCAGCGGCTCAACAAGGGCACGCCTGCCAATGCGAAGAAGGGCGCGGCCGGCGCGGCGCCGGCGCCGACCACGGCGACGGCACCGGCTGCAACGCCGCCGGCGGATGCAGCCCCCACGACCTCGTCGGAGAACAAGCCGATCCGCTCGGTCGGCCCGACCTTCCTGCCGCAGCAGCAGAAGTAGGCAGTCACGTTCTGTCATGCGCCGCGCAGGCGTCCCAGCGCGGCCGTTCCGCCGTTACGGCTCGCCCTCGCGGCTCCACGGGAAGAGATTGGCCGGAAAGTCTGCTGCGTAGCGCCTGCCCTTCGGGGGCGGCGGCGGTGCGTCCGGTGGGTTCGGATTGGGCTCGACCACCCGCCGATAGAGGTGCCAGGTGGCATGACCGAGCACCGGCAGAACGACGGCGAGACCGACGAAGAGCGGCAGCGAGCCGATCACGAGCAGCGCCGCCACGATGAGGCCCCATCCGGCCATCGCAACCGGATTCGCCGCCACCGCTCGGAGCGACGTGCGGATCGCGTCGATCGCAGTCGCATGGCGGTCGAGCATCAACGGAAACGACACGACGCTGACGCACAATGCCACAACCGCAAACAGGAAGCCGACACCGCAACCGACGATGATGAGCGACCAGCCTTCCGGCGTCGTCAGCACGCGCGTTGCGAAGTCCGGAATGCTTGCGGCCGCAGCGTGACCGAAGATTGAGACATAGATCGCGTTCGCGACACCGATCCAGGCCCCGAACAGGACCAGCAGGAGCACGCCGAGTTCGATCATGGCGCCGAACGACGGTGCGCGCAGCACCTTGATCGCATCCCATGCTTCGACCTCCTCGCCGCGCTCGCGACGACGGCTGAGTTCGTAGAGACCGATCGCGGCAAAAGGACCGATCAAGGCAAAGCCGGCGGCCAGCGGAAACAGTAGCGGCAGCACCGAATAGCCGAGCACCATCCTGAACAAGACGAGACCGAGAACGGGATAAATCAGGCACACGACGATCGCGTGACTCGGCATCGCCTGGAAATCCGCCCAGCCCAGGCGCAGGGCCTCGGTCAGGTCGGACAAGCTGATCTTGCGAATGGGATAGGAGGCCGCTTCGCCGAATACGTGCCGCCTGATGTCGTGGGAGTACAGAGTGGCCATGAGCGAACCCTCCCGTGCTGAAAATCGCGGTTTCGATAACACGCGCTTTCCAGCCACGCGTGTCCGCCGGATGAGCAGAAACGCGATGGGGTCGAGTACGGCAACCCAGGTTCAGCAGGCGAGCCGCCGGACGGAACCCGTCGCGACCTGCCTCGCAAGCTTAGCGCGCGCGGAGCACGGCTGCACTCACGGTTGGGTGAATTGTGCACCAGCACGGGTTTGTGCGTTGCATCACCCAGACCCAACATGCGCACCTGATGCTTCGTCGGCTTGCCAGCACGGCAATCACACCAATTCGGACACCTACATTGCTCTATTGACGCCGGATCGGGCTGGTATCATTTTAGATGAAGACGCCCTTAGAGTTGATGGTCGCGAGCGTTCCCTCGATTTCGCGACCAGTGGAAGGGGCGAGGCAACAGGCCGGCGATGGCATGAATGCCAATCAAGAAAGGCCAGCCATCGCGACCGACATGAGCTCCGCCCTGGATTCGTATCCGTAGCCTTCGATGGCAAGGATGGATCAGGATGGCTGTCGCACTGATACTGCTTCTGGTCGCGATCGGCTCGGTGCTGTTTCACATCTACAGCCCGTGGTGGTGGACGCCGATCGCCACGAACTGGGCCTATATCGACCACACCATCAACATCACGTTCTGGATCACGGG
The DNA here is from genome assembly GCF_018130245.1 of Bradyrhizobium sp. SZCCT0231. Taxonomy (GTDB): domain Bacteria; phylum Pseudomonadota; class Alphaproteobacteria; order Rhizobiales; family Xanthobacteraceae; genus Bradyrhizobium; species Bradyrhizobium japonicum_F. Next base: position 1,130,594 of record NZ_JAFCKP010000001.1, on the reverse strand, counting down.
CTTTGTTTTCGTCGCCGTGATCGCCTTCATGGCTTACTGCGTCTTCCGCTTTCACCACAGAGAGGGAAGACGGGCCGACTACAATCCGGAAAACAAGAAGCTCGAGTGGTGGCTGAGCGTCGGGACCGGCGTCGGCGTCGCGGCCATGCTGGCGCCTGGCCTCGTGGTCTGGCACCAGTTCGTGACGGTGCCTGCGGATGCCACCGAGGTCGAGGTCATGGGCCAGCAATGGCAGTGGAGCTTCCGTCTTCCGGGCAAGGATGGGCGGTTGGGCACATCCGATGTCCGCAACATCGCTTCCGACAATCCGATGGGGCTCAATCGTGACGACCGGCACGCGCAGGACGATGTCGTGATCGAGAACGGCGACCTGCACCTTCAAGTGGGAAAGCCGGTCAAGGTTCTCCTCCGCTCGGTTGACGTCCTGCACGATTTCTACGTGCCCGAATTCCGGGCCAAGATGGACATGGTTCCAGGCATGGTGACCTATTTCTGGATGACGCCGATCCGAACCGGAACGTTCGATGTTCTCTGTGCGGAGCTTTGTGGCGCTGCTCACTATCAGATGCGGGCCAAGGTCATCGTCGACGAAGAGGGCGAATATCACGCTTGGCTGGAGCAACAAAAAACGTTCGCGGAACTATCGCCGGCAAAAGCCGTCGTGAAGGCGACGTACCAATCCGGCGGCAAGTAGCAAGCCGCCGCCGAAGATAGATCGGGCGCAAGAGGCCAACGCCTCACCCCCGATGGAAACGACCGAGGAGGTTTCTATGGTCGATATTCCATATGAAGGGATCCGCGGCATCCCGCCTGCCGAAGTACCTGACGTCGAGCTCTATCATCCGCGGAGCTGGTGGACACGGTATGTCTTCTCGCAGGACGCCAAGGTGATCGCCATTCAGTATTCGCTGACGGCCACGGCCATCGGGCTGGTGGCCCTGGTGCTGTCGTGGCTGATGCGGCTGCAACTGGGTTTCCCCGGCACCTTCTCTTTCATCGATGCCAATCAGTACCTCCAGTTCATCACCATGCACGGCATGATCATGGTGATTTACCTGCTCACGGCATTGTTCCTGGGCGGCTTCGGCAACTACCTGATCCCGCTGATGGTCGGCGCCCGGGACATGGTCTTCCCTTATGTGAACATGCTGAGCTACTGGGTCTACCTGCTCGCGGTCCTGGTGCTAGCCTCGACGTTCTTCGTGCCCGGCGGCCCCACCGGCGCCGGTTGGACGCTGTACCCGCCGCAAGCAATCCTCTCCGGAACGCCCGGGCAGGATTGGGGCATCATCCTCATGATGGCGTCCCTGATCCTGTTCATCATCGGCTTCACCATGGGCGGGCTGAATTACGTGGTCACGGTGCTGCAGGCGCGCACCCGCGGCATGACTTTGATGCGCCTGCCCCTGACGGTGTGGGGCATTTTCACGGCGACCGTCATGGCGCTCTTGGCATTCCCTGCACTGTTCGTTGCCTCGGTCATGCTGCTGCTCGACCGTCTCCTGGGAACCAGCTTCTTCATGCCCGCCCTCGTCGAGATGGGGCAACTGTCGAAGTATGGCGGCGGCAGCCCGCTGCTCTTCCAGCACCTGTTCTGGTTCTTCGGCCATCCCGAAGTCTACATCGTCGCCCTGCCCGCCTTCGGCATCGTCTCCGACCTGATCAGCACGCATGCGCGCAAGAACATCTTTGGTTATCGCATGATGGTCTGGGCGATCGTGGCCATCGGCGCGCTCAGCTTCATCGTGTGGGCGCACCACATGTATGTGAGCGGCATGTTCCCGCAATTCGGGTACTTCTTCGCCACCACGACGCTCATCATCGCGATCCCCACCGCGATCAAGGTCTACAACTGGGTGCTGACCCTGTGGCGCGGCGACATTCATCTGACCGTGCCGATGCTGTTCGCCCTCGGCTTCATCATCACCTTCGTGAACGGCGGGCTCACCGGCCTCTTCCTCGGCAACGTGGTCGTGGACGTGCCGCTCTCGGATACCATGTTCGTGGTTGCGCATTTCCACATGGTGATGGGCGTGGCGCCGATCATGGTCGTGCTCGGCGCGATCTATCATTGGTACCCGAAGGTCACGGGGCGGATGCTGAATGACGCCATGGGCAAGTTCCACTTCTGGGTCACCTTCCTCGGCGCCTACCTGATCTTCTTCCCCATGCACTATCTTGGACTGCTCGGGGTCCCGCGCCGGTATTTCGAACTCGGGGATGCGACGTTCATCCCGTCCTCGGCCCATTCGCTCAATGCCTTCATCTCCGTAGTGGCCCTGACCGTCGGCTTCAGCCAGATGGTGTTCCTATTCAACCTTGTCTGGAGCATGTTCAAAGGTGAGGCCTCGGGCGGCAATCCGTGGCGGGCGACGACGCTGGAGTGGCAGACGCCGGAGACGCCCCCAGGGCACGGCAACTGGGGCAAGGAGCTCCCTGTCGTGTACCGCTGGGCCTATGATTACAGTGTGCCCGGCGCCGCGGAGGACTTCATTCCGCAGAACCAGCCGCCACGCGCGACGCAGCTCGTTCAGGGAGCTGCTTCGTGAGCGCCATCATCCTGTTCCTGGCTGTGCTTGCGATGATCGCCGGATGGTGGCTGTCGCAGCAGCGGCTGACGGCCAAGCCCTGGCTGGAGGAAGGCCCGGCCGGTGACTTCCCCGGCGGCGATGCCATGACCTGGCCGGCAGCGAAGGTCGGACTTGGCGTGTTCCTCGCCGTCGCGAGCGCATTGTTCGTCCTCTTCATCAGCGCCTACTCGATGCGCATGAGCGTGGTGGACTGGCGGCCGCTGCCGGTGCCGCGGCTGCTGTGGGTCAACACGGGCGTTCTGATCCTGAGCAGTGTCGCGCTGCAATGGTCGTACGTGGCCGCGCGCCGCCACGATACTGAAGGCGTCATCATCGGTCTGGTCGCGGGCGGAGCATCTGCCGTGATCTTCCTCGCCGGACAGCTCCTGGCCTGGCAACGGCTCGGGGCTGCGGGATATTTCGTGGCGTCCAATCCGGCGAATTCCTTCTTCTACCTGTTGACCGCGGTGCACGGGCTGCATCTGACGGGCGGTCTGGTGGCCTTGGGCCGAACCTCAGCCAAGATGTGGCGCGGCGCCGCGATCGCCGAGATGCGCTTGAGCGTGGAACTGTGCGCCATCTACTGGCACTTCCTGCTGTTGGTCTGGCTTGTCCTGCTCGGTCTTCTCACCGGCTGGACCGACGATTTCATCGACATCTGCCGCCAATTGCTGAGCTAGGGAGGCGAGACCAGATGGCTGAGACCGTGCTGACAAATCCGGGCCAATCGCCTGCGCGGCTTGAAGGCTGGCGCGGCATCGCCGCCGATTGGGCGTCCGATCAGCGTGCCTTCAAGAACGTGTCCTGGGGCAAGGCCATGATGTGGATCTTCCTCCTCAGCGACACCTTCATCTTCAGTTGCTTCCTGCTCTCCTACATGACGGCGCGCATGTCGACGACCGTGCCGTGGCCGAATCCCAGCGAGGTCTTCGCCCTCAATATCGCCGGCAACCACATTCCCCTGATCCTGATCGCCATCATGACCTTCGTGCTGATCAGCAGCAGCGGAACGATGGCGATGGCCGTCAATTTCGGCTACCGGCGCGATCGCGTGAGAACCGCAATCCTGATGCTGGTCACCGCAGCCTTCGGCGCGACCTTCGTCGGAATGCAGGCCTTCGAATGGACCAAGCTGATCATGGAGGGCGTCCGGCCCTGGGGCAATCCATGGGGCGCACCGCAATTTGGTGCGAGCTTCTTCATGATCACCGGCTTCCACGGCACCCATGTGACGATCGGTGTGATCTTCCTGATCGCCATTGCGCGAAAGGTCTTTCGCGGCGACTTCGACGTCGAGAGGCGCGGCTTCTTCACGAGCCGCAGGGGGTATTACGAGATCGTCGAGATCACGGGCCTGTACTGGCACTTCGTCGATCTCGTGTGGGTGTTCATCTTCGCATTCTTCTACCTTTGGTGAGGTCGGCGCATGACAAACGCGACGGTACACATGGAAGCACAGCTCCACGCTCCGGTGCATGGCGCAGTCGCGACAGCGGCCGTGCACGCCAAGGGGCAGCAGCACCCGATCAAGCTCTACCTCGCGGTCTGGGGCTGGCTGTTCGTCCTCAGCACGTGCTCCTACCTCGTCGACTACTTTGGCCTGCATGGCTATCTGAGATGGTCGCTGATCCTGCTGTTCATGATCTTGAAGGCCGGCCTGATCGTCGCCGTCTTCATGCACATGGCCTGGGAGCGGCTGGCCTTGGCCTATGCCATCCTGCTGCCGCCGATCGCGGTATTGGTATTCGTGTCGATCATGGTGCTCGAATCCGAATACACGCACTTCCTAAGGGTGCTGTTTTTCGCAAACCCGTCATAGCGCCCGCCCTCGCTCAGGCTGGGATTCAGCCCTCGAACGCGTCGATCGACGCCGTGCTTCCACGTGACACCAGCGCCTCATCCGCCGCTGGCAACGGCTCGCCCTTGTCGCGAAAGCGGTTGGTGATGGGATAGCGGCGGTCGCGGCCGAAATTCCTTGCCGTCACTTTCACGCCGGGCGCGGCCTGGCGGCGCTTGTATTCGGCGACGTTGAGCAGATGGTCGATGCGGGTGACCGTGTCGCGGTCGAAGCCGGCCGCGATGATCTGATCCAACGGCTGCTCGCGCTCGACCAGGCGCTCCAGGATGGCATCGAGCACATCATAGGGCGGCAGCGAATCCTGGTCGGTCTGGTTCTCGCGCAGCTCCGCCGTCGGCGGACGCGTGATGATGTCGGGGGGAATGACCTCGCCAGCCGGCCCGAGCGCGCCTTCCGGCTTCCAGGAATTGCGCAAGCCCGCCAGGCGAAACACCTGCGTCTTGTAGATGTCCTTGATCGGGTTGAAGCCGCCATTCATGTCGCCATAGAGCGTGGCATAGCCGACCGACATCTCCGACTTGTTGCCCGTCGTCACCACCATCAGGCCTGTCTTGTTGGAGATCGCCATCAGCAACGTGCCGCGGGTGCGGGCCTGGAGGTTTTCCTCGGTGATGTCAGGCGGCAGGTTCTTGAAGATGCCCGACAGGATGGTCTCGAACCCGTTCACGGCTTCCGCGATCGGCAAGACCTCGTAGCGGATGCCGAGATGGCCGGCGAGCTCGCCGGCATCGGCAATCGAGTGTGCTGCGGTGTAGCGATAGGGCAGCATCACGCCATGCACCTGGTCGGCTCCGAGCGCGTCGACCGCGATCGCCGCGCACAGCGCGGAATCGATGCCGCCGGAAATGCCGAGCAGCACGCCGGGAAAGCCGTTCTTGGCGACGTAGTCGCGCAGGCCCAGCACGCAGGCGGCGTAGTCGGCCTTGTCGCCCTCGGGCTGTTCGGCGATCGGCCCCGTGCAGCGCCAGTCGTCGTCGTTTCTGGTGAAGCGCAGCGTGACGATGCTCTCTTCGAAGGCCGGCAACTGCGCCGCAAGCGAGAGGTCGCCGTTGAGCGCGAAGGATGCGCCGTCGAACACCAGCTCGTCCTGGCCGCAAACCTGGTTGAGATAGACCAGCGGCAGCCCGCTCTCGGTGACGCGGGCCACCGCGACCGACAGGCGCACGTCGTTCTTGTCGCGGGCGTAAGGCGAGCCGTTCGGCACCAGGATGATCTCGGCGCCGGTCTCCGCCAGCGTCTCGACCACGTTCTCGTAATCCTCGGACTCCTCCAGCCAGATGTCCTCGCAGATCGGCACGCCGATCCGCACACCGCGTACGGTGACCGGACCGGCGGCAGGGCCGCGCGAAAACAGCCGCTTCTCGTCGAACACGCCGTAATTCGGCAGGTTGCACTTGAAGCGCAGCGCGGCGATGCGGCCGCCGTCGAGCAGCGCGCAGGCATTGTAGAGCCTGCCCTCCTCGACCCAGGGCGTGCCGACCAGCATCGCAGGCCCGCCATCGGCGGTCTCGCGCGCGAGGTTTTCGATCGCGGCGCGGCAGGCGGCCTGGAAGGCCGGCTTCTGCACCAGGTCTTCCGGCGGATAGCCGGCGATGAACAGTTCCGGAAACAGCACGAGATCGGCGCCGTCGGCGGCAGCTCGCGCACGCGCCGCGCGCACCTTGTCCGCATTGCCCTCCACGTCGCCCACGGTCGGATTGAGCTGGGCGAGCGTGACCGCGAATGTGTTGAGACGTTCGGTCATGGCCGCTTTGTCCGATCCGTAGCTAGAGGAACCCCAATCGCTCGATGACGGCAATGATCCAGAACGCGCCCGCCATCAGCAGCGCCACACCGACGGCGGCCGAGCCCATGTCCTTGACGCGGCCGATCTGCTTGTCGTGATCCATGGTCAGCCGGTCGGCGAGCTTCTCGATCGCGGTGTTGAGCAGCTCGACCGTCAGCACGAACGCGACAGAGCACACCAATTCGACCGCACGCATCGCGGTCGCGCCGATGAACCAGGCGAGCGGTACCGACAGCAGGAGCGCAAAGATCTCCTCGCGGACGGCCTGCTCCGACCGGAACGCAAAGGCCAGACCGTTGCGGGAATTGATCGTGGCCTTCCAGATCCGCAACAAGATCTTAGAGCCCCGCTGCGGCCGGAATCGGCTGGGCCTTGCCGGCGCGCTCCTGTTTGAGGAGCTCCGCGACCAGGAAAGCCATATCGATGGATTGCTCGGCGTTGAGGCGGGGATCGCAGACCGTGTGGTAGCGGTCGTTGAGATCCTCGTCCGTGATCGCGCGGGCGCCGCCGAGACATTCGGTGACGTCCTTGCCGGTCATCTCCAGATGCACGCCGCCGGCATGGGTGCCTTCTGCGGCGTGGATCGCGAAAAACGATTTCACCTCGGACAGGATGCGGTCGAACGGCCGCGTCTTGTAGCCCGACGTCGAGGTGATCGTGTTGCCGTGCATGGGATCGCAGGACCAGACCACCACCCGGCCCTCGCGCTTCACGGCGCGGACCATGTTCGGCAGATGCTCGCCGATCTTGTCGGAGCCGAAACGGCCGATCAGCGTCAGCCGGCCCGGCTCGTTGTCGGGGTTGAGCACGTCGATCAGCTTCAAGAGCTCGTCCGGCTTGAGCGACGGGCCGCATTTGAGCCCGATCGGGTTCTTGATGCCGCGGAAATATTCGACATGGCCATGGTCGAGCTGACGGGTGCGGTCGCCGATCCAGATCATGTGGCCCGAGGTCGCGTACCAGTCGCCGGTGGTGGAATCGACGCGGGTCAGGGCCTGCTCGTAGCCGAGCAGCAGCGCCTCGTGGCTGGTGTAGAAATCGGTGGCGCGCAGCTCCGGATGGCTCTCGAGGTCGAGGCCGCAGGCGCGCATGAAGTTGAGCGCGTCCGAGATGCGGTCGGCCAGCTCCTTGTAGCGGCGGGACTGCGGACTATCCTTCAGGAAGCCGAGCATCCATTGATGCACGCTGCCGAGATTGGCGTAGCCGCCGGTGGCGAAGGCGCGGAGCAGGTTCAGCGTCGCCGCCGACTGGCGATAGGCCATCAGCTGGCGCTGCGGATCGGGAATGCGCGCTTCCTTGGTGAAGGCGATGTCGTTGACGATGTCGCCGCGATAGCTCGGCAGCTCGACACCATTCACCTTCTCGGTCGGCGATGACCGTGGTTTTGCGAACTGGCCGGCGATGCGGCCGACCTTCACCACCGGCACCGCGCCGGCATAGGTCAGCACCACCGCCATCTGCAGCAGCACGCGGAAGAAGTCGCGAATGTTGTTGGCGCCGTGCTCGGCGAAGCTCTCGGCGCAGTCGCCGCCCTGGAGCAGGAAGGCCTCGCCGGCCGCAACGCGCGCAAGCGCCTTCTTCAGATTGCGTGCCTCGCCGGCGAACACCAGCGGCGGAAAGGTCGCAAGCTGCGCCTCGACGTCGGCCAAAGCCTTGGCATCGGGATATTCGGGCACCTGTAGCACCGGCTTGCTGCGCCAGGACTCGGGCGTCCACCGCTCGGACATCGAAATCTCTCCGTGAAGCAAAAAGCACAACCTGATCTAAGGGTTGCGAGGGCCGCCTTATACACAGGCTGGCTTCCGACCGCCAGTTGTAAATCCATTTCGCACCGCAAACCCTTGCGGGCAAAGCCGAATTCGCATTTGCTTGGGCCAGGCAAGGAAACCGACAGGACACTGACCGCCCATGGACGCGGCACTGGACGACGTTTTCGTCGACGAGATCAGCTTCCCGGCGACCGACGGCTATGCGCTGACCGGCACCCTGTTCCTGCCGCGCGGCGCCAAGCGCCATGCCGTCCTGATCAATTCAGCCACCGCCGTGCCACGCAAGATTTATCGGGGCTTTGCCTCCTACCTCGCCCATCGCGGCTGCGCGGTGCTGACCTACGACTATCGCGGCGTCGGCGACTCCCGGCTGCCGGCGATGGTCGGCTACAACCAGCCGAAATCGCTGGTCGGCTTCAAGGCCTCGATGTCCGACTGGGCCGCGCTCGACGTCACCGCCGCGGTGCGCTGGATGCGCGAGCGCTATACCACCCTGCCGCTCGCCTATGCCGGCCATTCCTTCGGCGGCCAGGCGCTCGGGCTGATCGCGAACAACAGCGAGATCTCGCGCGCAGCGTTCGTGGCCTCGCAGGCGGCAACCTGGCGGCTGATGACCTCGCCGGAAAAATATCGCGTCTACGCTTTTATGAACCTCATTGGCGTGCCGCTGGCCCACGCGCTCGGTTACGCGCCGGGCTGGGCCGGCATCGGCGAGGATCTGCCCAAGGGCGTCTTCCTGCAATGGGCCGAGTGGGTCTCGAGCCCGCGCTATCTCTTCGATTCAAAGCTGCCGGCGCTCGAGAACTTCACCAAGTTCAAGGGCGAGCTGCGCGCGCTCTGCTTCTCCGACGATCCCTGGGCCACGCGGGCCGCGGTCGAGCTGCTCGCGAGCGGCTTCACCGCGATCAAGCCGGAGGTGCTCACGGTCAAACCGTCCGACGTCGGCGCCAAGGGAATAGGCCATTTCGGCTTCTTCCGCCCCGAGCACCGCGACACGCTGTGGCGCGGCGTCGCGGAATGGATTCAGGGGGAATGAGGCTTTAACGGATGATCGTCGTCAGCGACGAGTAGCGCCGGTTCGGCTTGGCGTCGCCCGGTGCGAACTGCGCAAAGGCGTCGCTGACGCGGACCGCCGGCGGCGTGTCGCTCGCGAACCGAAACTCCTTCGGCCGCGGCGCATAGAAGCTGGCGCTGTAATAGGCGTCGTCGAAGCGCGCCTCGCCGACCCCGAACAATGCGTCGCAGACGAACAGGAGCGCGTAGACTCCCGCGACCGCTGCGACGATCTCCCTGAGAATTGACATGCTGATGCCCTGCCCTTTTGCGGGCAGGATGCAGACCGGTTCCCAAGGCCTGGTTTAAAGCGCCGTGCTTCTTGTCCGCAGCGTTTGCCGCCGCTGAACGGATCCCAGACGATTTTATCGATCTCGAAAAGAGAGCCCGCCCGACCGGACGATCAGGCGGGCTCCAGGGTTGGCCGCTCGGGAGGTCGTCAGGCGGCCGGGTTCATCAGCCGTGGCCGGCCGCCTTGCGATGGCCGCTCTCGCTGAGACGGTCGACCCAGGCGATGCCGATCGCCGAGATGATGAAGGTCAGGTGGATCAGCACCTGCCACATCACGCCGCTCTCGGTGAAATTGCTGCGGTTGGTGCCGAGATTGCCGGCCTCGATGAAGGTCCTGAGCAGCGAAATCGAGGAGATGCCGATGATCGCCATCGCGAGCTTGATCTTGAGCACACTGGCATTGACGTGGCTGAGCCATTCCGGCTCGTCCGGATGCCCACTGAGGTTCAGGCGGGAGACGAAGGTCTCGTAGCCACCGACGATCACCATCACCAGCAGATTCGAGATCATGACGACATCGATCAGTCCGAGCACGACCAACATGATCTGCTGCTCGCTGGCGTCGAACGAGTGCACGACCAGGTGCCAGAGCTCCTTGAGGAACAGCAGCACATAGACGGCCTGCGCGACGATGAGGCCGATATAGAGCGGCAATTGCAGCCAGCGCGAGCCGAAGATCAGCTTCGGAAACAGGCCAATCGGCGGCTGCGGCGCGGCCAGCGCCAAAGGTGCTTTCGGTTCAGGCGTCATTGATCACTCCGGATTGCAGACAGGCATGCGGCTCAGAGACTCGCGATGACAGGCGCGAGCTCGAGCGAGCCCCGATAGATCATCTCGAAGGCGACGTAAATGATGATGGCGAGGCCGACATAGGCGACCCAGCGATGCTTCTGGAGCACGCGGCCGAGCAGATCGGCGGCGACGCCCATCATCGCAACCGACAGCAGCAGGCCGAAGGCGAGGATGTAGGGATGCTCGCGCGCGGCGCCCGCGACTGCGAGCACGTTGTCGAGTGACATCGAGACATCGGCCGCGACGATCTGCATCGCCGCCTGGCCGAAGGTCTTCCGCTGTACCGGCGCAGCATCCGCGCCGCCGCCTTGGTTGAAGGCGAGCTGCCCCGAATGCGCAGAATGCGCAGAATGCTCGCGCAGCTCGCGCCACATCTTCCAGCACACCCAAAGCAGCAGCACGCCGCCGGCGAGCAGCAGGCCGATGACCTGCAGGATCTGGGTCGCTACGCCGGCGAAGGCGATGCGCAGCGCGGTGGCGGCCGCGATGCCGACGATGATGGCCCGGCGGCGCTGCCCGGCCGGCAGGCCCGCCGCGGCGAGACCGATGACGACGGCGTTGTCGCCGGCGAGCACGAGGTCGATCAGGATGACTTGGAACAGCGCGGTCAGCGCCTCGGGGGTGATGAATTCAGTCATGTTCGGTCATTCTTCGTTGCCGACGGATCGAGCCAATGCGGCTTGCGGCGCTCGATCCAGTCGAAGACCTTTGAACGGGAGGAGCGCAGCGCAGGCACGTCCTCGGCCAGCAGCGCGAGGCCGAGCGGCAGCATCCAGACGCCGAGCACCGGCAGGAAGGAGAGCACACCGCCGACGACCAGCAGCGTGCCCGAGGGGATCCTGACCCAGCGGCTGGACGGCTTGAGCAGATAGGTGAAGGTGTCGCCCATGCGCGGTGGCAGGCGGTCGACGAGCTTGGCCAGGCGCGGGTCGCCACCGGCGATCTGGCCGGTGGTGTCCTCGATTTCCGTGGTGCGCTCGTCCGGAACTGTGCTCATGCTTACTCCTTTGTGCTCATGCTTACTCCTTCAAGGCGGCCTGCAACTCGGCGCCCGCTGCACTCGGCACGACCGGCTTCGCGCGCGGCAGCACCAGCGTCAGCAGGCGCAACAATTTGATCGCCTGGACTTCGTGGGGATGTACGTCCTCATCTGCGGCAGCAACGCGCTCCGACAGCTCCATCAGATGGGACGAGAGCGGCAGATTCGAAACCGGTCGCAGCGTGTCGATCACGACATTGGCAAAATCCGGCTCTTCGAGCCGTTCGGCGAGTTCATCGAACATCGCACAAAGCCGTTCGTCCGAAACGTGCGGCGCCAGCTTGCGATCCCTGATGAAACGAATCACCTCGTCGCGCTCGACCGGCGAGACGCGGCGGTCGGCAACCGCAACCAGCGCGCCCACGATCACCAGCGCCGCCGCAGCCTGCTCATTCAGGCTGGACGGCTCCGTGATCTCGATCTCGATCGGATATGAGGTCTTGGCGTCAGACATCGTAGCTCCCTTAACTTGCGAGATGGCCGCACGGAGCTGCGATGGAGACGAATGGTCGGAGAGAACTAACAAGGGCCCGACAATCGGCCGATCCATCGCATTCGCGCGGGACAGGTCATCCGACATCGCGAGGTTTGCCGACATCTGTCGGCGTCCTCGCCAGAGGGGCCCGGATTCTTGTTCGTCCCAGAGATAAAGGTGGGTCTGTCGGAATCAAGGCGCGGACACTGCGACTAGCCGCCGCATCGGTTCCCTCGTGACGAATTGTGTCGCGGACGCGCTGCAAAGCGACAGCATCGCAGCCGTGTCACATTGGATTGCTACATCTGCGAATTCAGGAACGAGCGCTCTCGTTGGACGCAGCGCTCCGGCACCGTCATAGCGCCCGCGCAAGCTTCGGCGACGAAAATGCCATTCATGAATTCGACGATCGCGGAGAAGCGCATGAATCGCATCACATCCTGCACCGGCTGCGGCCACGCGCTTGTCCCGATGCTGACGGCCAAAGGCCGCGCGGAGCTGAGCTGCCTCTGGTGCGAAGGCTTCGACGTGCGCGCGTTGGACATGGCAAAGTGGGCCGATAGCCCGTCCGGCAAGCCCGAGCCGACCGTCCGTCGATCGTTCGAATGAACCGCGTCAGACGCTGAGCCGCCGGCATTTGCCTGTCGCCGCAACCGGCACGGCTGCATGCCCTTTGCAGGACATGCCGACAAATTAGACAAGATAAGTCGCCCCACCCGACTTGCGGTTTGCGCGGATCGGCCAGGCATGTTGGCGGCCCCTGTTGCCTAACCTCAGGTGCAATCTCGATTATTTTCGCGCCGCGTGCAGCCGGTGAGCCTGCAGTGCCGCTGCCGCGCTCCGACTGGCCCAAAATTCGCAAGACAGCATGAGGCCCAATTCCCTGCCCTGCCACAATAAGGAGCGGCAAGTTACGTGCGCCGGGCTCCGGGATGAATGGCCTCAGATCGGAGAATGCCATGAACGTGCATGCTGCCGGAGATATCAAGTTCACCGGTCTCACCCATCCGAACGGCGCCCGGCTGCGCCTCAACGATCAGGACTTCGTGGCGATCGATCGCGACAAGAATGCGAAGTTCGAGGCGACCTACCGCCCTCAAGCCCTCTACAACCGCGCCAACGAAGGCTTCCACGCCAACAACGAAACCTTCCTCCTGCACGAGGTCGCGACCAATCTGCCGATCTACCGGCCCGACACCGGCCCCACCGATTTCCATCTGCATCTGCCGCCGGGCGGCTTCCAGCTCGTGCTGGTCACCTCGGGCGCGTTCACCTTCGACTATGACGGCCGCTGGTACAATGTCGGCCCGGGCGCGGTGATGCTGCAAAGCGCGATCGTGCATCGCCAGCTGTTCTACACCTGGTCGGGCCTGTCGACCGAAGAGAATTTGAAGACGCCGCAGACGGTGGTGCCCGATCCGATCTCGATGGGCTATTCCGGCAAATTCCTCGAAGCCTTCATCACCGATCCCACCACCTTTCCGAATCCGACCATTGTCGGTCCGGATCAGATCAATGAGGACGAAACGCCGCGCGTGGCCTGGAGCCATCCGCTGCATGACCGCCCGGCCGATGCCGGATTCTGGCTGCAGGATCCCCTGGCGCTGGACGCGCTGTTCAAGCCGCTCGCCGATGGCTCCGTCAAATCGACCCTGCCGGTTTATGTGCGCGATATCGGCATCGAGATTCCGAGCGGCCATCTCGTTACCGGCCACATCATCGCGACCGACCCGCGTGGCCACGCACTCTTGCCAAAGAGCACGTCTGCCGCAGCGGACGCGACCTGTTTTGCGAAGGGCGAGGTCGTGATCTATCGCGTCATTCGCGGCACGGCCGAGTTCAAGAAGAAGTCCGGCGAGAGCTTTGAACTCTCTGCCGGCGACGTGGTGACGGCGGGCAAGGAGTCCATCAGCCTCACGGGTGTCGGCGAAAACACCCAGGTCCTGCGGCTCGGCCTGCTCAAGGGCATGAACGAGCTGCGCAGCTGGACCGCGACGCAGCGCGACGAGATCGACGGCCTCGCCGGTCAGATCATCACGCAAAGGGACGTGCGTCCCCTGCGCACCGAAGGCAAGCCGGTCGGGTATCTGTACGGCTGAAGCCTACTCCGCCGCCTGCCGCACATGGCGCGCGGTCGGCGTGCGCATAGTGACGAGCTCTTCGGCCGCGGTCGGATGCAGCGCGATGGTCGCGTCGAAATCGGCCTTGGTCGCCTTCATCTTCACCGCGATCGCGACAGCTTGCGTGATCTCGGCAGCGGCGTCGCCGACGATGTGACAGCCGAGCACGCGGTCGGTCGCGCCGTCGACGACGAGCTTCATCAGCACGCGGGTGTCGCGGCCCGACATCGTCGCCTTGATGGGCCGGAACGTCGTCTTGTAGATGTCGACGTGACTGAATTGCGCGCGCGCCTCGGCTTCCGTCAGGCCAACCGTGCCGACCTCCGGCTGCGAGAACACGGCCGTCGGGATGTTGGCGTGATCCACCTGCACCTCGCGCTTGCCGAACACGGTGTCGGCGAAGGCATGGCCCTCGCGGATCGCGACCGGCGTCAGGTTGAAGCGGTGGGTGACGTCACCGATGGCATAGATGTTGTCGACCGAGCTCCTGGAGAAATGGTCGACAGCGATGCCGCCATTGTTCGGGTTGATGGCGACGCCGGCGTTCTGCAGGCCGAGATTGGCGACGTTGGGATGGCGGCCGATGGCGAACATCACCTGATCGGAGCCAATGCTCGATGCGTTCGACAGATGGGTGGTGAAGCCCTCGCCGTGGCGGTCGACCTTCGTCACCGTGCAGCCGGTGAGAATGGTGATGCCCTGCTTCTCCATCTCGGAGCGGACATGGGTCCGAACATCCTCGTCAAAACCGCGAAGAATGTTGTCGCCGCGATAGATCACGGTGACGTCGGAGCCGAAGCCGGCGAAGATGCCGGCGAATTCCAGCGCGATATAGCCGCCGCCCTGGATCACGATCCGCTTCGGCAGCTTCGCAAGGTGGAACGCCTCGTTGGAGGAGATCACGTGCTCGATGCCGGGAATTGCGGCGCCGTGATTGGGCGCGCCGCCGGTGGCGATCAGGATGTATCTCGCGGTGATCTTCCTGTCGTTCTCGAGCAGGCGGATGGTATGCTTGTCCTCGATCACCGCGCGGCTCTTGACGATCTGTGCGCCCGACTTCTCGACATTCGTCGTGTAGGCCGCCTCCAGCCGTGCGATCTCCTTGTCCTTGTTGGCGATCAGCGTCGGCCAGTCGAAGCTCATGGACGGGATGGTCCAGCCGAAGCCGGCGGCATCCTCGAGCTCCTGACGGACATGCGAGCCGATCACGAACAGCTTCTTCGGAACGCAGCCGCGGATCACGCAGGTGCCGCCCATGCGGTACTCTTCCGCGATCATGACGCGGGCGCCGTGCCCGGCCGCGATACGGGCGGCACGCACGCCGCCCGAGCCGCCACCGATGACGAAGAGGTCGACGTCGAATTCAGCCATTGTCCACTCCGACCCCTTTCAACAATCTCTGATCAAATAGGATCGATCAGATTTCCTTGCCACGCTTGCGCATCTCGGCGCGGAAGGCACCCATCACGGTCTCGGAGAAGTTCTGGGCCCAGGAGTTCATGAAGGCCATGCTGAGGCCGATGGCGCGCGGCTCGGCGTCGATCAGCTTCTTGCCCAGCGGCGACCTGTAGAAGGTGACGAGGTCCTTCAGCTCCTGCTCGGTGAACTCGCTGGCATAGATCTGCGCCATGCCTTCGCCGATCTCGTTCTGACGGCCGGCGAGCTGCTGGGCCACGATCGGCGCGACCTCGTTGAGGTCCTTCTGGTAGTTGAGGTTCTGCTGCGTCAGCGCGATCTTGGTCTTCTCGACGAGGCCGGGCACGGCGCCCTGATACATCGCCGTGGCGTTCTTGATCTGCAGGATCTCCCTGGCCGCGGCAATCGCCGCCGGCGAGGCCTTCGGCTGGGCCGGCGCGGCGGCCGCCTTGGGGGCCGGCGCCGCCTGCTGCGCCATCGCCGAGACGGCCAGGCCAGCAGCAAGGGTCGCGGCCGGCAACAATTTCAAAACGCTCTTCATTCCTAGTCTCCTTAGGGCTTGCGCCGTTCAATCACGCGGATTCCGTCGCCGCCCGCCAGAACGGCCGAGCTGGCCAAGCCGATGAACAATCCATGTTCGACCACGCCGGGGATCGCGCTCAACGCCTTGGCGAGGCTGGCGGGATCCGCAATACGTCCGAGCTGGGCATCGACGATCCAGTGGCCGCCATCGGTGACGAAAACGTGGCCGTCCTTGGCCTTGCGGACCGCCATTTGCCCGGAAACGCCGCATTCGGCAAATGCCTTTTCGATCGCGCGGCGCGTCGCGCCAAGCCCGAACGGGATGACCTCGACCGGCAGCGGAAACTTGCCGAGCGTCGGCACCCATTTGCTGTCGTCGGCAATCACGATCATGCGATCCGAGGCGGCCGCCACGATCTTCTCGCGCAGCAGCGCGCCGCCGCCGCCCTTGATCAAATTGAGCTCGGGATCGATCTCGTCGGCGCCGTCGACGGTGATGTCGAGATGGTCGATCTCATCCAGCGTCGTCAGCTTCACGCCGCAACGTTCCGCATCGGCCCGCGTCGCCTCGGAGGTCGGCACGCCGATCACCTTGAGCCCGGCGGCGACGCGCTCGCCCAGCAGCTCGACGAAATGCTTGGCGGTCGAGCCGGTGCCGAGCCCGAGCTGCATGCCGTCGCGCACCTCCTCGAGGGCGCGCGCAGCAGCCTGCCGCTTCAACTGGTCCATGTTCACGTGTGCGTCCGCCTTCTGAATTCGGAAGATGTGCCGCCGATCGCGGCCGCTGTCGGCGGCCTATGTAGCCTCGTTTTTCTCGCGGGAACAGGCCTATAAGGTGATCTTATGGGCCCGCCCCCTTGCGTGGATACGACCGGGCCGGTAGCGCTTGGACATGACCTCCTTCAAGAAGACCTGCCCTCACACCATCGTCTTCGATCTCGACGGCACGCTTGTGGATACGGCGCCCGACCTGATCACTGCCCTGAACTACGTGCTCGACCGCGCAGGCCTGCCGCCCGTCCCGATGGCCTCGGCCCGCAACATGATCGGCGCCGGCGCCCGCAAGCTGATCGAGCGAGGGCTGGAGGCCGAGGGCCGCACCGTCACCCCCGCAGACATGGACCGGATGACCGCGGATTTCATCGCCTACTACGCCGAGCATATTGCGGTCGAATCGCGCCCCTTCGAGGGGCTCGAGGCCGCGCTCGATCATTTCGCGGCGCAGGGCCATCGGCTCGCGGTCTGCACCAACAAGCTGGAATGGCTGTCCAGGCGCCTCTTGGACCAGCTCGACCTCAGCCGCCGCTTCGCGGCGATCTGCGGCGCCGACACCTTTGGCGTCCAGAAGCCAGATCCGACCATCTTCCGCCAGACGGTGGCCCGGGCCGGCGGGGATGTGAAGGCCAGCATCATGGTCGGCGATGCCGGAACCGACGTCGGGGTCGCCCGGCGCGCCGGAGTTCCCGTGATCGGGGTCAGCTTCGGCTACACGGACGTGCCGATCGCCGAGCTGAAGCCGGACCGGCTGATCCATCACATGCGCGACCTGCCGTCGGCCGCCAGCAGCCTGATGGCGGCCTCGCCCCTTACAACCAACTGATACGGCTTGGTTATTTCCCGGAACCCGGCGTTAGCCATCTCGCATCTATGCGGCGCGCGCCAATTGCTTGCCCCAAGCGACACTCCTAAGGTCAGGCCGGGGATGTGGCGGTTTGCCGCAGTCAGTGTGGGTGCCGCCGAAACCCGTCCGCAAGTCGCACCGGCCCGAAAGAGCTGGAACCGGCGCCGGCCGATGCCGCGCCGACGGCTGGCTCGCCCTTCCCCGATCCGAACGCAGGCAAGCGCTGAGTTACATATACCACCCGATTGTCCTAGCCGCGTCCGATGCTTACATTGCTCCGACGGCACCGCTGAAGCAAAGTGCGCCGGTCGCCGTAAGTGACAAGGCATTTGGTATGAACGGACCTTCCGTGAGCCCCCGCGCCGCGCTGTCGAGCGCGATGACCGATCCGTTCGGACGGACCATCACCTACTTGCGCGTTTCCGTCACCGACCGCTGCGACCTGCGCTGCTTCTACTGCATGTCGGAAGACATGACGTTCCTGCCCAAGGCGGACCTGCTGACGCTGGAGGAACTCGACCGATTGTGCTCGGCCTTCATCGCCAAGGGCGTGAGGAAGCTGCGGCTCACCGGCGGCGAGCCCTTGGTCCGCCGCAACGTGATGACGCTGGTGCGCTCGCTGTCGCGGCATCTGTCGAGCGGCGCCCTCAACGAGCTGACGCTGACCACCAACGGCACCCAGCTTGCGAAGCACGCGCGGGAACTCGCCGATTGCGGCGTCCGCCGCATCAACGTCTCTCTCGACACGCTCGATCCCAAGAAGTTTCGCGAGATCACCCGCTGGGGCGAGATCGACAAGGTGCTCGAGGGTATCGAGGCCGCGCGCGCCGCAGGGCTTGCCGTGAAGATCAACGCCGTCGCCCTGAAGAACCTCAACGAGGACGAGCTGCCCGAGCTGATGCGCTGGGCCCACGGCAAGGGCATGGGCCTGACGCTGATCGAAGTGATGCCGATGGGCGAGATCGGCTCGGGCCGGATCGACCAGTATCTGCCGCTGTCGCTGGTGCGCGCCCGCCTCGCCCAGCAATTCACGCTGACGGATCTGGCCGAGAGCACCGGCGGTCCGGCCCGCTATGTCAGCGTCGCCGAGACCGGCGGCAAGCTCGGCTTCATCACGCCGATGACCCATAATTTCTGCGAATCCTGCAACCGGGTGCGCATCACCTGCACGGGAACACTGCACACCTGCCTCGGCCACGAGGATGCCTCCGACTTACGCAAACCTCTGCGTGCATCGAGCGACGACCTGTTGCTTGCGGATGCGATCGACCGCGCCATCGGGCTGAAGCCCAAGGGGCACGATTTCATCATCGACCGCCGCCACGACCGCCCCAGCGTCTCCAGGCACATGAGCGTCACCGGCGGCTGACACCCGTCGGACTACGGTCTTATTCCCCTTAACTATCAACAAACTTCCGATTGACTGGCGGCACGCCCGCTGGTTTGGTGCGCCTGCCTCATGCCTGCGCGGCGAGACAAGCCACGCGCCTAGATCGGCGCAGTCAAGACGGCCGGGGCACAATCGGGGGAGGACCTATCGTTGCAAGCGCTCCTAAAGTTGAGCAGCAGGATTGATGCGTTCACGCGCTGGACGGGCAAGCGCCTGGCATGGCTGATCGTGCTCGCCGTGATCATCTCGGCGGTCAATGCGGTCGTCCGCAAGTCGTTCGACACGTCGTCCAATTCGTGGCTCGAGCTGCAATGGGTGCTGTTCAGCGTCGTCTTCCTGCTCTGCTCGCCATGGACGCTGCTCGATAACGAGCACATCCGCATCGACATCGTGAACAACGCGCTGCCGAAGACGGCCCGCAACGTCATCGACGTGGTCGGTCACTTGTTCTTCCTCATTCCGCTGTGCATCGTGATGATCATCACCGGCGTGCCGTTCTTCCTTCGCTCGTTCCAGATCAACGAGCAATCCGGCAATGCCGGCGGCCTGCCGCAATGGCCTGCCAAAGCCCTGATCATGATCGGGTTCGCTTTCCTGCTCGTGCAAGGCATCTCCGAGCTGATCAAGCGAATTGCGGTCATGCGCGGATTGATGCCGGATCCCCATGACTCGCAAGTGTCGGCGCTGGAGGCGGAAGTCGAGCATCTCGTCGAAGCGATCGAGAAGAAGTAGCCGTTGGCGACGGTGTAGGGGAAATCATGACCGCATTCATCATCGCCAATATGGCGCCCATCATGTTCGCGTCGCTGGTCGTCGTGCTGCTGCTCGGCTATCCCGCGGCATTCTCGCTCGGCGCCGTCGGCCTGTTCTACGCCGTGGTCGGCGTCCAGCTCGGCCAATTCCACCCCGACTTCCTGCAGGCCCTTCCCGAGCGGGTCTACGGCGTGATGAACAACGACACGCTGCTCGCCATTCCCTTCTTCACCTTCATGGGACTGGTGCTGGAGCGGTCGGGCATGGCCGAGGATCTGCTCGACACCATCGGCCAATTGTTCGGAACCATCCGCGGCGGTCTCGCCTATGCCGTGATCTTCGTCGGCGCGCTGCTCGCCGCGACGACCGGCGTGGTCGCCGCCTCGGTGATCTCGATGGGCCTGATCTCGCTGCCGATCATGCTGCGCTATGGCTATGACCGCCGCGTGGCCGCCGGCGTCATCGCCGCCTCGGGCACGCTCGCACAGATCATTCCGCCTTCGCTCGTCCTGATCGTGATGGCCGACCAGCTCGGCAAGTCCGTCGGCGACATGTACGAGGGCGCCTTCGTCCCGGGCCTCGTGCTCGCAGCCCTCTATGCCGGTTACGCTTTCCTCGTCAGCATGATCTTCCCGAAGGCCGCGCCGGGCCTGCCGAAGGAGGCCATCGGCTTCCGCGAAAGCGATGGCAGCCGCGGCCTCGTCTCCCTCGGCATGCTGTTCCTCGCGAGCTGCGTGTTCGGATGGTTCATGATGCGCAATTCGAGCGTGCATGGCGCCGACTACGTCGTGCTCAGCATGTTCTACGGCATCATCTTCGCGTTCGTCGTCGCCGTGCTGAACTGGGTCATCGACAAGCTGACCGGCTTCCGTTTCCTGTCCAAGATGGCGCAGCAGACCACCTTCGTCATGGTGCCGCCGCTGTTCCTGATCTTCCTGGTGCTGGGCACGATCTTCATCGGCATCGCGACGCCGACCGAAGGCGGCGCGATGGGTGCCGCCGGTGCCCTCATCCTCGGCGCCGCGAAGCGCCGGCTGAGCTGGGACCTGATCCGGCAAGCCACGGAATCGACCGCCAAGCTGTCGGCCTTCGTCGTGTTCATCCTGGTCGGCGCCCGCGTGTTCTCCCTGACCTTCTACGGCGTCAACGGGCACGTCTGGGTCGAGCACCTCCTGACCTCCCTCCCCGGCGGCCAGATCGGCTTCCTGATCTTCGTCAACGCGTTCGTCTTCGTGCTGGCCTTCTTCCTCGACTTCTTCGAGCTGGCCTTCATCGTGATCCCGCTGCTCGGACCTGCGGCCGAACACCTCGGCATCGACCTGATCTGGTTCGGCGTCATTCTCGGCGTCAACATGCAGACCTCGTTCATGCATCCGCCGTTCGGCTTCGCCCTGTTCTATCTCCGGTCGGTCGCGCCGAAGGAACGATACACCGATCGCGTCACCGGCAAGAGGATGGACCCTGTGACCACGGGCCAGATCTATTGGGGCGCGGTGCCATTTGTCGTCATCCAGATCATCATGGTCGGTCTGGTGATCGCCTTCCCGTCGATGGTGATGCACTACAAGGGCGTCCAGTCGAACATCGACCCCTCGACGATCAAGATCGAGGTGCCGCAGATCGAGCTGCCGCCCCTGGATCTCGGCCCGCCGCAGAAGTAAGTGGTTCTAGCAGCGAGCGCCGATGCCCTCCTCCCTTCTCCCCTTGTGGGAGAAGGTGGCATAGACGGCCTTTAGGCCGCCGTTCCAAAGGAGCCGTGGTGGAAGGCATGGGCCTGTCGGGCTTCGGCGCGCACTCCAACGATGCCGAATATGTTCAGGTCAACAGCATCGTGCCGCGGCTGTATCTGGCGACGCGCATGATCATGGACCTGTCCACGGGCAAGCTGAAATAGCGGCTCCGTCGCCGCGATTGACCCTCAGCGTCGACCAGAGCGAAGCTCTCAAGTCAGAAACCGAAGGCGTTCAGACATCGTCTTCGAAATGACGTCCGGCGTATGCGATTGTGACAATCTCCACCTCCGTCTTCAGGACACGGAAGCGGCTGGTGCCACGTTTGGGAAAGGTGGCGAGAGCCATGCATGCCTTCTCGATACGGTCGATATAGCCGCCTGCAATTCGATAGCCGGCACGTTCTGCGATGTACTCGTAAAGGCCAACCAAATCGGCCTCCGCCTCCGGTCGGAATACGACCTTAAGCGCCACGCTTGGTTGCCTTCACGTTTCTCGCGTGACGAGTCCGCAGGCGCTTGAAAACATCGCTCGCATGAACGCTGGGGCGGGGATCCTGGACCGAAGCTCGAACCTTGGCCGCCAGATATTCGTCAAGCGCGGCATCCTGCCGATCGAGGGCGCGGAGGGCCGAGCGCATGACTTCGCTGGCAGAAGCATATTCGCCTGACTTCAGGCGGGCTTCCAGGCTCGCGAGCTGCGGGCCAAGAGTCACGGTAATCGGCTTGCTGGTCCGCATGTGGTTCCCTTTCAGCGCTTTATAGCGCAAGATATGACACTGTCATACATCCCTCAAGCGCCATCCGAGCCTCCCCTGCTCCCCGTGTGGAGAAAAGGTGCAGTGTCATTGCCGTGCCGGTTCCTCCCCCACCATGACCTTTCCCGCCAACCTGAACCGCAGCGTGAACTCCGCACCGCCTCCGGGAAGGTTCTCCACCGCAACCGTGGCAGCGTGATCGTCCGCCACCGCGCGCACAATCGAGAGTCCCAGTCCCGCACCGTCGCTGCGCCGGCGGTCGGCGCGCCAGAAGCGCTGGAAGATCAGCTCGCGCTCGGCTTCCGGGATGCCCGGCCCGTGGTCGCGTACCCGGACCGAACCATCGTCGCGCACCTCGACATCGACGGAGGTGTCCTTCGCGGTGAACTTGATGGCGTTTTCGGCGAGGTTGAAGATCGCGCGCTGGAGCATCTCGGAATTGCCGTGGACCAACACCGGCGCGTCCGTGCCCTTCAGCGCGATGTCCTTGTGCTGTGCAATCGCGAACGGAGCGATCGAACCGACCACCTCGGCGCAGACGGCGCGCAGATCCGCGGTCTCGTCGGGATCGAGCACCAATGTGTCGAGCTCGGCGATCTCCAGCAACTGGGCGACGAGGCGGCTCATGGTTTCGATGTCGGCATGCAGCGCCTGCCGTGCCGCACGGTCGTCGAGCGTCTCGATCCGCGTGCGCAGGATCGTGAGCGGCGTACGCAGTTGATGCGCGGCGTCGGCCGTGAATTGCCGCTGCACCCGAAAGCCGGCCTCGAGGCGGTCGAGCGCCTGGTTCACGGCGGTGACCAGCGGCATGATCTCGCGTGGGATCTGTGCCGTCGGCAAGCGGATGTCGGTCCGCGCCGGGCCGATATTGCTGGCCTCCTCGGACGCCTTCCACAGCGGCGCGATCGCGCGGCGGAAGATGATGATGTCGGTGGCAAGCAGGACCAGAAGGATCGGGATGGTGATCCACCCTACCCGCCGGAAGAAGTTCGAGACGATGTCGTCGATGATGACGTCGCGGTGCGCGAGGTCCTCGGCAACCTGGATGCGCACCGTCCTGCCGTCGATGTCGCGGGCGACGCCGGCGCCGGAAATGGTGTCAGACAAGCGCGGCGCCGCCACCGCCGGGGAACGCCGGTGGGAGGAGAACAGCAACCGGCCCTCGGCGTCGCGAATGTCGTACTGGTAGCGGCCATAGGCCTCTGAATAGAGGCCCTTGAGGCTGTCGGGCAGATTGAAAGTCAACGTGCCGTCCGGCTGCGCAACGATGCGCCCCGCCAGCACTTCGGCCTGGGCGCGCATCGCATCGCGATGCAGCTGGTCGATCTCGGAATTGAGCAGCCAGAACAACACCAGCGGCAGGAAGATCGCGACCACCGCCACCGCAACGATGTGGAGGAACACGATGCGCCAGATCAGCGATTTGAACGTCGGCGACCTGCCATAGGACCCGGCACGGGACCCGATCTGGGCCACGCTATTTCTCCACGTCCATGAGATAGCCGACGCCGCGGATGGTATGGATCACGACCTTGGCGCCGTGTTCGGCGAGCTGCTTGCGCAACCGCGACACATAGACCTCGATCGCGTTGGACGCGACCTCGCCTTCGAGCCCGAAGATATGGTCCTCGACGTTCTTCTTCGGCACCACCCGCCCCTGCCGGCGCAACAAAATCTCCAGCACCGAGGTCTCGCGCGCGGAGATGATCCGCGGCTGGTCGTCGACGAAGATCTGGCGGCTCTCGGTGTCGTAGACGAGGTTGGCGAGAGTGAGCGAGCGGCCGAGCAACTGGCCGGGCCGGCGCAGGATGGCCTCGAGCCGCGCCACCAGTTCCTCCATCGCAAACGGTTTTGCGAGATAGTCGTCGGCACCGCTGCGCAGGCCGCTGACGCGATCCTGCACGCCGCCGCGCGCGGTCAGCACCAGCACCGGCAGCGGCTCCATCTTGAGGCGCAGCTCGCGCAGCACCGACAGGCCGTCACCGTCGGGCAGGCCGAGGTCGAGGATCATCGCGGCATAGCTGACGCTGCTCACCGCCTCGCGCGCCTCGGCCGCGCTGCCGACGATGTCGCTCTCGTAGCCGGCCGCCGCCAGCCCGCCGGCAACGAGCCGCGACAGCTCGGCATTGTCCTCGACGATCAGAAGGCGCATCGTAGTCCCAACGGATAATCAGGTCGCCGCACGGCCCGCGCGGTATCTTCGCTCTCTTCCACCATTCGGGGCGCCTCGGCTAGCGAAAAAGTGTCCGACGGCCGTCCGCCCTGTCAGCTTCGTGTAAGCCGGTCGAGCCCGGACGATCCGTTCCCTTCTGGACATCAGCGCAGAGCAGGTGAGCCTTCTAGCTCCGCGCCTCGAAATAGGTGCAGAGCAAGGTCGTCTCCTTCTCCGCTATGGATTTTCGAAAGAGCCGGCACTTGAAATGACGGTCTTTCCCCGCTCCGGTCTCGACCAGGAACATGCATTGGTTGCAAACGTCCGTATGATGACGGCGCTCGGCAACATCGAGCCCCACCAGGACGCGGCGAAGCGTGTCGCGCAGCCGAGATCGATCGGAGTCCTCGAGTGCCACGAGCTGATCGCGCAGAGCGTTGATCGGATCGCGCTCCAGGAACTTCTCTCCCTCACGTGTGATACATAGCGTGATCGAGCGTTTATCCTCCGCAGAGGGCTTACGGACCACCAATCCCTTCTCCAGGAGCACGGCGGCAATCTGCGATGCGACGCTGCGAGTAGTACCCAGAAAGGCCGCGAGAGCAGTCGGCGTCTTCGAGAACCTGTTTGCAAGGGCGAGAAATCGCAAGGCCATCCATTCGCGATCGCTCAGACCCGAACGACTACCTTCAAAAAGCCAACTGCCGGCCGATTGCACCAGGAGTTGTACGATTTCATTTGCCATTCTCATTGATGAGTCCCCAACGGAAACGGCCGCCTTGGCTTCTCGATCAAGGATCGAGAGCCGCCGTGTTCGATGAAAGCTGGATTCCCGTCGGGACTGGTTGAGTTCGGTAAGCAGTACCGCGAAGTCGGAGCGGCGGTGAAACCCACCTGATGCTGCCGCGACTTCAGCCCGATTGCCAGATTCCGATAGCCTGATCATTCCACGAAAGGAACACCGAAAAACTACCTACCGCGCTGACTCGAGATGAAGTCTCGCTGCTACGCCGCTGAGAATCTTATGCGAGACTCCGGACGTCTCACTGTGCAGGACTGATGGGCCACATCTGATGGGTAGCCGACCTCTTGTCAGCTTCGTGTAAGCCAATCAGAAGGGTTCTGCCAAAGCCGCACACATTGGCCATGACCGCTGCTCGTCCTCCGCGAGAGCTTGCTAGCTTTGCAGATATCAGCAAGTCTCCACATCAGGCCAAAGGCTGAGCTTATGAGCAAACCTGTGAAGACTGAAGGCGAACTCATCGCCATGGCGAAGGGCCGAGTTGAGGGTTCGAACTGCCACCGCCACTCGATTTCGGCCAGCCGAAGAATTGATCCACGGAACATCTGCTTCTGAACGGGGTTGATCCAAGGCTGAGGACAAGGCTCAGGATTGGCGCCTGGAGCAGCCCGATGCCGTACTTCCCAACGGACCAAGACCGAGACCTCCGCATCTGCAAGGTGCTCTCTGACGTCTTCTGCGCGATCTTGCTCGGCACCTTCTCAATCGTCTTTTTCGGCTGGCTCGGCGGCATCGCCGCCTTCGTCATCCTCGAAGCTGGCCTGCTCGGACTCGATTGGCTCATGCCAAGCGCGAAAGACGCGGCAGGCGTCGTTCGCTAGCCGCTTTCCTGATGCTCGGACGCCGCCGACAAGCGAACCTCTGACAACGACAAGAGCGAACTCGGCTGCTGCAGCTAGTCTGGTCCGGCCCAGTGCTCCCGAAACGCCACTCTGAGTTCAGCCAGTTGATCGTTCGTCGCTCCTAACTGTGCGTCGGCCCTATTCGTGGGCACGTCTATGTACGCGATTGGCTGATCAAACTGGCACGCCGTGAAGTCGTATCGCTCGCCTCCGATCCGGTTGTAGAAATGATCGCCGGCCGGAAGAGGCGTCTTCAGCAAGTCACCGCCGAAGAGCTCGTGAACGAGCAGCGAGGTGACGTTGCATTGTCCTGCCGCCGGATTGCTCGCCGTCCATTGGCTGGCCGTCGACAGCGACCACGCCCTGCGCAGTGCGCTTTGAACTTGATCGGGATCGAAGCTCATCGGATCCCCCGGCTCCGGCACCGAGCCGAAAATTCGGATTATGCGATGATGAGCTTCTACCACTGTTTTGCCCGACGCATCAAGTGAGTTCGGCAATTCCGCAGAAGCTCGCGCTGCGCCGCCAAGTCATTGATAAACCTGTCCCCGCCTACTGTGCATGGGGTTGTTTTCGATGTTTTTGTTTGGACGTCCTTCCGGAACGCTGAAACGACGACGCCCCGGAGCCTTCCCTCCGGGGCGCTGTCTGCGACAGGTGGCGTGATCAGCTCTGCGAGCGCCGCGCCATGAAGATGTCGTAGCCGACCTCGGCGACCTGGAACCAGGAGTAGCCGTCGCTCGTGAACTTGGAAAGCGAGTCGTGCACCTTCTTGAAGTTGGGGTTGGTCGCAGCGACTTCGGCGTGCAACTCCTTGGCGGCCTTGAAACAGGCATCCATGATCGAGGGCGAGAAGGCATGCAGCTTGGTGCCGCCCGCGAGCAGCTTCTTCAGCGCCAGCGGATTGGCGTTGTCGTAGCGTGCCATCATGTAGTTGTTGGCGTAGTGGCCGGCCTGCTCCAGCACGCTCTGGTAATATTTCGGCAGCGCGTTCCATTTGTCGAGGTTGACGAAGGCGAGCAGCATCGGCCCGCCTTCCCACCAACCGGGATAGTAGTAGTGCGGCGCGATCTTGTAGAAGCCGAGCTTCTCGTCGTCATAGGGCCCGACCCATTCGGCGGCATCGATGGTCCCCTTCTCCAGCGCCGGATAGATATCGCCGCCGGCGAGCTGCTGCGGCACCACGCCGAGCTTCTGCAGCACGCGGCCGGTGAACCCGCCGATGCGGAATTTCATGCCCTTGAGATCCTCGGGCGTGTTGACCTCTTTCCTGAACCAGCCGCCCATCTGGCAGCCGGTGTTGCCCGCGAGCAGCGAGACGACGTTGTAGCCCTTGTAGAACTCGTTGAGAACGTCGCGGCCGCCGCCCAGCATGTACCAGGCCTGGTTGATGCGCATGTTGGGACCGAACGGCACGGCCGAGCCGAAGGTGAAGGTCGGGTCCTTGCCGAAATAATAGTAGGACGCGGTGTGGCCGATCTCGCAGGTGCCGTTCTGCACGGCGTCCAGCACCTGGAGGCCCGGCACGATCTCACCGGCCGCGAAGATCTGAATCTGGAATTTGTTGTCGGTCGCCTCCGCGACCATCTTGCACATCATCTCGGCGCCGCCAAACAGCGTGTCGAGCGATTTCGGCCAGCTCGTCGGCATGCGCCATTTGATTTCCGGCATCGACTGCGCGATCGCGGGAGCCGCGAGCGTGGCGGCACCGGCCGCACCAAGTCCTGTGACCTTGATGAAGTCTCTTCTCTTCATGATTTCCTACCCTGATGGATCTGCTTGTGGAGCCTTCTTGCCGAGGCTTTGAGGACAGCATGGAACATCGGCGGGCCGAATGCCATCCCGATCGCACCGTGATCGCAAAGAAAAAGCCCGGCCTCCTGGGAGACCGGGCTACTGGTCTTACGACTTAAGCCGCAGATCAGCCGCGGGTGCGCGAGCGGATCATGAAGCTGTCATAGGTGTATTCGGCAACCTGCCACCACAGATATTCGTCGGAGCGGTAGGCCTGCATGGCGTCGATCGACTTCTTGAAGTCGGCGTTCTTGGCCGAGGTCTCCGCCCACAATTCGTTGGTCGCCTTGAGGCAGGCTTCTAGCACCTCGTTGGTGAACGGGCGAAGCTGGGTGCCGCCGGCGACCAGGCGCTTCAGCGCCGCCGGGTTCTGCATGTCGTAACGCGCGGCCATCCAGCTGTTGGCATTGGCCATCGCGTTGGTGAGGATCGCCTGGTAGTTCTTCGGCAGCGCATTGAACTTTTCCAGGTTGGCGAAGGCGTGGACCATCGGACCGCCTTCCCAGAAGCCCGGATAGTAGTAGTACTTGGCGACCTTGGCGAAGCCGAGCTTCTCGTCATCGTAGGGGCCGACCCATTCGGCGCCGTCGATGGTGCCCTTCTCCAGCGCCGGATAGATGTCGCCGCCGGCGAGCTGCTGCGGCACCACGCCGACCTTCTGCAGCACCTGGCCGGCGATGCCGCCGATGCGCATCTTCAGGCCGGAGAGATCGGCAACGGTCTTGATCTCCTTGCGGAACCAGCCGCCCATCTGGGCGCCGGTGTTGCCGCAGGCGAAGCCGATCACGTTCGACTTCTTGAAGAACTCGTTGCCGAGCTCCATGCCGCCGCCCTGGTACCACCAGGAGTTCTGCTGCCGCGCATTGAGGCCGAACGGCACCGAGGCGTAGATCGCAAAGGTCGGGTCCTTGCCGACATAGTAGTACGAGACGGTGTGGCACATCTCGACCGTGCCGTTCGAGGTCGCGTCGAGCGCCTGGAGGCCGGGCACGATTTCGCCGGCGGCGAACACCTGGATCTGGAACTTGTTGTCGGTCATCTCAGCGACGTATTTCGCCACCTGCTCGGCGGCGCCATAGATGGTGTCGAGCGACTTCGGGAAGCTCGAAGTCAGGCGCCACTTCACCTCGGGCGAGGACTGCGCGATCGCCGGCGAGGCCACCGCGGTCGCCGCCGCGCCTGCTGCCGACACTTTGAGAAAATCACGACGCTTCATCTTCAGGTCTCTCCTTGCTGGGGCGTTTCCCCTTGACTTCTCTTCTTGCCGCCGCTCATTCCGGCGACGCGTTGGGACCGCGTCGAACCGAAGGGGCTTGACTGCCGTGGGCCTTTAACACGGAAGTCCCGCTTGCGGAACGCGACAATGGCATGACGGGGCTCTACGAAAGTCGCATGTCCCAGGGGCCTGCGGCCGGCCGGTTCAGGCTGCGGCAATGACGCCCTTGAGCTGGTCCCGGACCTGGCCCGCCATGGCGCGGTAGATCGCCGCATGAGGGCCGTCCGGCTCGCTGTCGACGACGGGATTGCCGGCGTCCGAGGTGGCGCGAATCGCCATGTGCAGTGGGATCTCGCCCAGGAATGGTACCCCGAGCTTCTCGGCCTCGTGCCGCGCCCCGCCATGGCCGAAAATGTCCGACTTGGTCCCGCAATGCGGGCACTGGAAGTAGCTCATATTCTCGACGATGCCGAGCACGGGCACGTTGACCTTCTTGAACATGGCAAGCCCCCGCCGCGCGTCGATCAGGGACAGGTCCTGCGGGGTCGAGACGATCACGGCCCCCTTGAGCGGCACGTTCTGCGCCAGCGTGAGCTGGGCATCGCCGGTGCCCGGCGGCATGTCGACGACCAGCACGTCGAGCTTGCCCCATTCGACGTCACGCAGCATCTGCGTCACCGCCGACATCACCATCGGGCCGCGCCAGATCATCGCGGTTTCCTCCTCGACCAGGAAGCCGATCGACATGATGGCGAGGCCGAAGCGCCGAAGCGGAATCATCTTGCGCTGGTCGTTCAGCTCCGGCTTGTCGCGCAGGCCCGTCAGGCGCGGCACCGAGGGGCCGTAGATGTCGGCATCGAGCAGCCCGACCTTCAGGCCGAGGTCGCGCAGGCCGAGCGCCAGATTGAGCGCGGTGGTCGACTTGCCCACCCCGCCCTTGCCGGAGGCGACCGCGATCACGGCGGCAACGCCGGGGATTTCCGACTGCCGCGCCATCGGCGACCCACCGCCCTGCGGCGGCTTGTGGGCATGGACCGGCTGCACGCCGGGCGTGCCGCGGCTCGGCTGCGGGGGTGGCGGCGGCGCGGAGCCCGGCTTGCGCTCGGCGGTCAGCGCCACCATGGCGGTGGTGACGCCGGGAATGGTGCGCACGGCAGCCTCCGCTTCGGCCCGGACGGATTCCCAGGCCCTCGCCTCGGCGGCATCGACATTGATCGAGAAGAACACCTTGCCGTCCGACGCGCTGATCGCGCTCAGCACATTGGCATGGGTGAGCGCGACCCCGCGGGGCGACTTGACCCTGGCGAGGCTGTCGAGAACCTGTTGCTGCGTCACGCTCAAAGCGCATCTCCTAGAGTTGGGAATGCCCCATTAGAGCGGAAACGCCCAAAAGGCTACTGCCTGCCGATATCGTCAGCCTTTTCCGCGGGCGCCGCCCCCTGCTCGCTGGCGGCCTCGTAATTCAGCTCGATCATGACCCCATTGGGGTCGTGGACGAAGATCTGCCAGAGATCGCCGCCGGGCACCTGGCGGGCCTCGAACTTCATCCCCTTGGATGCCAGCCGCTGTTTCATGCCGTCAAAGCCGCGACTGACGAAGGCGACGTGGTGGACGACGCCGGAATCCGGCTTTTGTGGCTCGGCGGTCGCAGAAATGTCGACGAGGTGCACCACCGGTTTACCCTCGCTGTACATCCAGGCGCCGGGGAAGGCGAAATTGGGCCGTGCGCCTTTTTCCAGGCCCAGCACGTCCGCGTAGAAGCGGACGGTCTCGGCCAGATTCCGGGTCCGGATGTTGAAATGATCGAGGACGCCAACGCTCACGCCGCCCATGCTCTCGCTCCCTTTTTTGAAGTTCTTGGGTCCGCCATCCTAGCACAGGGGGCCGCCAAACGAAGCCGTTGCCCTCCGGCCTCAAGGGTTTAAGGTGCGCCTCCAATCCGCCCTCACCGCGGAACCCAGGCGCCCCTCGCCTGGCAAGAACCGTAAAACCCAAACTACGGACAAGGTACCACAGATGGCTAAAGTCGCTTTCCTCGGTCTCGGCGTGATGGGCTTCCCCATGGCCGGACACCTCGTGAAAAAAGGGGGCCATGAGGTCACCGTCTACAACCGCACCGCGGCCAAGGCGAAGGAATGGACGGACAAGTTCGGCGGCAAGACCGCGCCGACCCCGAAGGCCGCCGCCGAAGGCCAGGATTTCGTGATGTGCTGCGTCGGCAACGACAACGATCTGCGCGCGGTCACGATCGGCCCCGACGGCGCGTTCGCCGGCATGAAGAAAGGGGCGACCTTCGTCGACCACACCACCGCCTCCGCCGAGGTCGCGCGTGAGCTGGACGCAGCCGCCACCAAGGCCGGCTTCAAATTCGTCGACGCCCCGGTCTCCGGCGGCCAGGCGGGCGCCGAGAACGGCGTGCTGACGGTGATGTGCGGAGGCGCGCAGGACGCATATTCGGGCGCCGAGCCGATCATCACAGGCGCCTATGCCCGGATGTGCAAACTGCTCGGGCCCGCCGGAAGCGGCCAGCTGACCAAGATGGTCAACCAGATCTGCATCGCCGGTCTGGTGCAGGGTCTCTCCGAGGGCATCCACTTCGCCAAGAAGAGCGGCCTCGACGTCGCCGCAGTGATCGAGACCATCTCGAAAGGGGCCGCGCAATCCTGGCAGATGGAGAACCGCTACAAGACCATGAACGAGGGCAAGTACGATTTCGGCTTCGCGGTCGAATGGATGCGCAAGGACCTCTCTATCTCGCTGGCCGAGGCCCGTCGCAACGGCGCCAGCCTGCCTGTCACCGCGCTGGTCGACCAGTTCTACGCCGAAGTCGAGAAGATGGGCGGCAAGCGCTGGGATACGTCGAGCCTGCTCGCACGCCTGCAACGCTGAGGCCCTGTTGCGGCCTCTTCTAGGGCCGCGCAGCATCGTACTTCGTCGCGACTCCGGCCGCGACGACGTCCAAAGCGCGCAAACCGAAACAATCATAAACTTCTGGGGGAGCCTTGCTTAGCGTGATCGCCGCCATCCACGTCGTTGCCGGCGTCGCGCCGGAGCTCCGACCCGGAATCGCCGGGAATGCCGCGGGTGGTGCCTGCCGGCGGGGAGCCCGCCTCATGGTTCGCCTGCTCCCCGTCGCGCTCCTTATCCTTATTGCATCACCTTCGCAGGCGCTCGCCGCATCGCTCGACGGGGCGAGCATTCGCCCGCAATGGGCGCTCCCCTTCGCCGGCATGCTGCTGTCGATCGCGATATTTCCACTCGCAGCGCCTCACTTCTGGGAGCACCACCAGGGCAAGATTGCTGCGATGTGGGCCGCCCTGATCGTCCTGCCGCTTGCCGTCTGGTACGGCCCGCTTCCAACCATCCAGGCACTCGTCCATACCGCGCTGCTCGAATACATCCCCTTCATTCTGCTGCTCCTCGCTCTGTTCACCGTGGCCGGCGGCATCGTGGTGCGCGGCAATCTTCACGGCTCCCCGGTTCTGAATACGCTACTGCTCGCTCTGGGCACTCTGATTGCGAGCGTCATCGGCACGACCGGCGCCTCGATGGTCATGATCCGGCCGGTCATCCGCGCCAATGACGACCGGCGGCACAACGCGCACGTCGTCATCTTCTTCATCTTTCTGGTGTCCAACATCGGCGGCTCGCTCTCTCCCCTGGGAGATCCGCCGTTGTTCCTGGGGTTCCTGCGCGGCGTGGACTTCTTCTGGACGACGACGCACCTGTTCCCCCAGACCACGTTCGTGGCCTGGATTTTGCTCGCCCTGTTCTTTTGCATCGACACTTATCTTTATCGCAAGGAAGGCCGCGTCAAACCGGACCCGACTCCGGACAATCCCTTGCGGATCAGCGGCGGCCTCAACTTCGCTCTGATGGGAGTCATCATTGCTGCGATCCTGTTGAGCGCCAAGCTCGACCTCGGCGGATTTGAGGTTCTCGGCACGCACCTCCAGCTGCAGAATCTTCTGCGCGATGCCGTCATGATCGGCGTCGTGTTTGCATCTCTTGCCGCCACGCCGAAGGAGGACCACGACGCGAACGGCTTCTCTTGGGGCCCCATGATCGAAGTGGCCAAGCTGTTCGCCGCCATCTTCATCACCATCATTCCCGTGCTTGCGATCCTCAACGCCGGCAAATCCGGCGCGTTTGCCTCCGTCGTTAACATGGTCACCAACGTCGACGGCACGCCGAACAATGCCGCCTATTTCTGGTTGACCGGCTTGCTCTCATCCTTCCTCGACAACGCGCCGACCTATCTGGTTTTCTTTGAGCTTGCTGGAGGCGACGCCAAGCATCTGATGACGAATGGCGCCATGACCCTGGCCGCGATCTCCGCAGGTGCGGTGTTCATGGGCGCAAACTCTTACATCGGTAACGCGCCCAACTTCATGGTTTACGCGATCGCGCGAGCGAGCGGCGTCGCAATGCCGGGCTTCTTCGGATACATGGCCTGGACCTCCATCCTCCTGCTGCCGGTGTTCGCGCTGGTCACGCTCGTTTTCTTCAGGTGAAGGGGCTGCGGGTTCCGCGAGCGAGCTCGGAACCGGACATTGGATTAACGCCGGGTTAACGTAATTCTTTAGCTCCTTAAGTCAGCTCTTAAGGATTTCTTGCCAGAGATAGACAACGCAGAAGTCCCGCGCCCGGCGTGGGCAGGAATTGTGTTGTTTGATGAGTAACCCCGCTGAAAAGCCCGAGGTTGTGCAGCTGCCGGCCGAGCCGGTGAGCGCGCCATCGGCGAGCAGCCGAAGGGCTGCGGCGCAGCGGGTGCGCGAGGCGCGGGACAAGTTAACGTCGACCAGTGGAACCCGGCCGGCTTTCGACGCCGAGATGCTGCGGCAATACGCCCAGACCCGGCTGTCCGCCTCCTATGTCGTGATGCTGCTGGTGGTGGCCACCGGCGTGCTGTTCGGGCTGTGGATGCAGCCGGTCCCGGCCGCGGCCTGGACCGTCGGCATGCTCTGCATCCACAGCGCCATGATCCGCAGTTGCCGGCGCTTCCTGACCGAGCCCGCCTCGCCCGCGGCGACGCGCGCGTGGCGGACGCGCTTCGTCGTGCTCGACCTGCTCTATGGTCTGTGCTGGATGGCGATCCTGATCCATCCCGTGCTCGACATGGTCACGGAAACGCTGATGATGTTCCTGATGCTGCTGGTGATCGCAGTATCGAGCATGCTCGCCGCCAACCTGCCGATCGCAGCCCTTGCCGCCACGGCGCCGGTCGCGGTTGCGATGGCGCTGAGCTTCGCAGTGACCGGTTCGCTGGACAACTATATCCTGGCCGCGCTGGCGCTCGCCGCCGAAGGCTATTTCGTCCTGCTGGCGCACCGCCTCCACTCCTCCACCTTCGCCACGCTGGAAGCGCGCGCAGAGAAGGACGCGCTGATCGGCGAGCTGGAACAGGCCAAGGCGATCTCGGACGAGGCGCGCCACCGTGCCGAAGCCGCCAACGTCGCCAAGTCGCGCTTTCTCGCCCAGATGAGCCACGAGCTGCGCACGCCGCTGAATGCCATCCTCGGCTTCTCCGAGGTGATGAAGAGCGAAATTTTCGGCGCGCACGCGGTGCCGGTCTACAAGGAATATTCCGCCGACATCCATAATTCCGGCGTGCACCTGCTCAACCTCATCAACGAGATCCTTGATCTGTCGCGGATCGAAGCCGGCCGCTACGAACTCAACGAGGAAGCGGTGTCGCTGGTCGGCATCGTCGCCGACTGCCATCATTTGATGAAGCTGCGTGCCTCGAGCCGCGGCATCACCATCCACGAAGTGTTCGAGCAGGCCATGCCGCGGCTCTGGGCCGACGAGCGCGCGATCCGGCAGGTGGTGCTCAATCTGCTCTCCAACTCGATCAAGTTCACCCCGCAGGGCGGCGAGATCTGGCTCAAGGCGGGATGGACCGCCTCGGGTGGACAGTATCTCTCGGTGAAGGATACCGGCTCCGGCATCCCCGAGGACGAGATTCCGGTCGTGCTCGCCTCGTTCGGCCAGGGCTCCAATTCGATCAAGTCGGCTGAACAGGGCGCCGGCCTCGGCCTGCCGATCGCCAAGAATCTGATCGACCTGCATGGCGGCACGTTCACGTTGAAATCGAAGCTGCGGATCGGCACCGAGGTGATCGTCACCTTCCCGCCGGAGCGTGTGATGAGTGCGCTTGCCCCGCTGTCGGATGATTCTCCTCCGCTCCAGCCGGAGAGTTCCGGCCTGCCCGACGAGAAACGCCGGCCGCGCCACAAGCCGATCATGAGTGCGGGCACAGGCTCTTAACGAGATGCTTGCAGAGATGTCCGACGATCCCTCACTATGTCCGAATGAGCAAAGAAACACCGTGCATCGCCGTCTGCATGATCGATCCCAAGACCAAGCTGTGCTTCGGGTGCGGCCGGACCTTGCCCGAGATCGCGCGCTGGCATGCCATGGAAAGCGCGGACCGGCTCGCGATCATGGCCCTCTTGCCGGCGCGCATGACGGAAGCTGGACTTGCGCCGATCGCGGGATCGCCGAAACGCATCTGAGCCGCCCGTGGGCCGTCGGAGGCGCGCGATGATCCGCTTCCTGCTCGTTCTGGTCATGCTCGCCGGCACGGCAGGTGCCGTGGTCGCCTATGGCGACGCCGACCAAATCGCGCGGGCCAGCCACAAGGTCTCGCACATTTTCCGCGGACAGACCGCCTCCCCTGCACCGGCCGTACAGATCCCGCGCGGCCAGGGCGGCGAATTCACGCTGCGTGCGAAGATCAATGGCGTCACCGCACCGATGGTGATCGATACCGGCGCGACATCGGTGGTGCTGACCTGGGAAACCGCGAAAGCGATCGGATTGCCGCTCGAGATGCTCGAATATGACGTCGATCTCGAAACCGCCGGCGGCCATACCAAGGCGGCCCGCCTCACGCTCGATCGTCTCGCCGTCGGCCACCTTGTCGAAAAATCGGTGCCCGCTCTCGTCGTCCAGCGTGGACAGATGAAAACCAATCTGCTCGGCATGAGCTTCCTCGACCGCCTGGAAAGCTGGGGCGTGCGCGCGGACAAGCTGATGCTGACAGGGTATCCCGAGCTGCAGGGCAGTCCTCGCCGCTCGCGCACGGCAGTCGACTAGCTGACTTACGCAGCCTCCGCCGGCGCGCGTGCACCGATGCGCGCGATCGCATCGCGCAACACATCGAGACCGGCACCCGGCTTCACCCCCTGCTCGGCCAAATGACGCCGAAAGGCCCGCGCGCCCGGCACGGCATGGAATGCGCCGACGAAATGCCGCGTGATCGCATGCAACCGCGTTCCGTGCGCGAGCTGCTGCTCGATATAGGGCATCATCGCCTCGATCGCATCCTGCATGGTCGCATGCGGCGCCAGCCCGCCGAAGATTTCGTGATCGACCGCGAGCAGCCGCCACGGCTCCTGATAGGCGGCGCGGCCGAGCATCACGCCGTCGACATGGGCAAGATGCGCCTTTGCCTCGTCAATGCTCCGAACGCCGCCATTGATGATGACGGGCACACCAGGCATCGCGCGCTTGAGCCGATAGACGCGAGCATAGTCGAGCGGCGGGATGTCACGGTTCTCCTTCGGCGACAGGCCGTTGAGCCAGGCCTTGCGCGCGTGCACGATCAGCGCATCGCAGCCGGACTCCACCACCGCACGCGCGAGCGCATCGAGCGCGACCTCCGGATCCTGGTCGTCGATCCCGATGCGGCACTTCACCGTGACGGGAACGGCGACCACGCGCTTCATGGCGTCAACGCACCTCGCCACCAGCTCCGGCTCCGCCATGAGGCAGGCGCCGAAACGGCCGTCCTTCACACGATCGGACGGGCAACCGACATTGAGATTGATCTCGTCATAACCGAACGCCTCGCCGATCCGCGCGGCCTGCGCCAGCTCCTGCGGATCCGACCCGCCAAGCTGAAGCGCCACCGGATGCTCGCATGCGTCGAACCCAAGCAGCCGCTCCCGGTCGCCATGAATGATTGCGCCCGTGGTGAGCATCTCCGTATAGAGCAGCGTCCGTCGGGTGAGGTGACGGTGGAACACCCGGCAATGCCGGTCCGTCCAATCCATCATGGGCGCGCACGAAAATTTCCAGCCTAAGCCATTCATTTTATTGATCTATTTTTGCTTTATTCCGCCCCATGAGGGATTGGACCGACAGGGAAATCCAGCGGCGAGCCTTGATATATTTTGCCTCTTCCCAGAATGATACCCCTCGGTTGGAAGGCCAAAATGGCAGACCTGAATTCTCAGTGCGCACATGATGTACGCCAAAGCCCGGGTGCACACGCACGGTGGCGTCCACTCAGTTCCTCTGAAAATTGGTGCTTTTCCGCTGGAGCCATTCCCGCCTCCATTCACATTGCGACCCGAACAGACAAAGAGAACGCTAAGAACGACCCACATTCAATCGGAATTGGCAAACAGCTTTAGCAATGAAGTCAGCGTTGATCCAACGTCCCGACGAGTAAATTACATGCGCCGCAACGTGAGCGCAGTTAAGGAAACGCCTCAATAGAGCGTGAGGGACATGATGAAATTGGATCACTTCATGCAATCGGCGTCGCGGGACCACGACGACCCCTCACCTTCACGGTAATGCCAGGAAGAAGGCCCACAGCGACATCATTCGACCTGAATGTGAACGCCGCCACGCGCAGTCTGCTCGACGACGGCGTCGATGCCATAGACCTGCCTCAGTGTCGGCGTCGTGATCACATCCCGTGGGTGGCCATGCGCGAACAGCCGCCCCCCGCTCAAGACCGTCACCGTATCGGCCCATGATGCGGCGGCCTGGAGATCGTGCAGCACCATGATCACGATCGTGCCCTTGCGCGCCTCCTCCCGCACATTGCCGATGACCTGCTGCTGATAGCGTAGATCGAGCGCGCTGGTCGGCTCGTCCAACAGCAGCAGCCGTGGCTGCCGCACCAGCGCCTGCGCGAGGCTGGCCAACTGACGCTGGCCGCCGGAAAGCGTGTCAAACGGCTGAAGCGCGAGATCGAGGATTTTCAGGCGATCCAGCGCTTCGAGCGCGCGCTGCTGCGCATCGACACTCGTCCCCTCCGTATCCATCGGCGAGGCGCGCAGGACCGCGATGACGGCCTCGACGACCGTGAGCGACAGCCGCTGCGGCGCAAACTGCGGCATGAAGGCGACCTTGCGCGCCCGCTCGCCGGTCGGAGCATCCAGCAAGTTTAATCCGTCCAGCCGCACGCTGCCGCTGGCCGGCAACAGCCCCGCGAGCACACGCAGAAGCGTGGTCTTGCCGGCACCGTTCGGCCCCACCAGCGCGGTGATGCGCCCCTGCTCGATCGGCGGCAGCGACAGGCCCGTCAGCACCCCGCGCCCGCGGTAACCTGCCCACACATTTTGGATGTCGAGGCTGGCCATCGTCAGACCGTCCGGCGCCGACTGAAGATCAGCGAGAAGAACACGGGCAGCCCCACCATCGCAGTTACGACCCCGATCGGAAGCAGCACGCCCGGAATGATCGTCTTGGATGCGACCGAGGCCAGCGACATGATGGCCGCCCCGGTCAAGGCGCTGGCGGGCAACAGAAGCCGGTGATCTTCGCCGATCACGAGCCGTGCGATGTGCGGGCCCGCAAGCCCGACGAAGCCGATCGTGCCGACGAAGGCGATCGCGGTCGAGGTCATCAGGCTGACGCGCAAGAGCGCCATCAGGCGCAGCCGCGTGATATTGATACCAAGGCTGCGTGCGCGGTCTTCGCCGAGCCGCAACGCCATCATCAGCCAGGCCGCGCGCTGGGCGAACGGCAAGGTGACGAGGAGCGCGACGGCGAGCACGCCCACCTTGTCCCAGCTCGCGCGCGACAGGCTGCCCATGGTCCAGAACACGAGTTGCTGAAGCGCCTGCTGGCTCGCCAGAAACTGCGTCAGCGCGACCAGCGCGTTGAAGGTGAAAAACAGCGCGATGCCGCACAGCACAAGGATGTCCGTCCCCGAGCCGCGCCAGCGCACCACCGCTTGCAACACCAGGACGACGATCGTCGCGAACACGAAGGCGTTGGCCGAGATCAGCCAGGCCTGCGGCACGCCGGGAATGCCGACCCCGAGCACGATCGCCAGCGCCGCACCGAATGAGGCCGCCGACGACACACCGAGGGTGAAGGGACTTGCGAGCGGATTATCGAGGATCGTCTGCATCTCGGCGCCCGCGGTCGCGAGCGCCAGCCCGACCAGGACGGCCAGGACGGCCTGCGGCAGGCGAACCTCCCAGAGGATCGCGGCCTCCGACGCAGCGAGCGAGTCCGGCCGAAAGATGCCACCGAGCGCACCGGCAAGCCCGAGCCGCGACGGGCCGGTGCCGAGATCGGCAACGAAAGCGGCGAGTGCAACCAGCGCCAATAGCGCAAGCCAAGCGAGCCGGCGCCGCATCAGCGCGCGATACGCGGCAGCCGTTTTCGCCTGCAGGTCGGGCGATGTATCCCGCTGCCCCAGGCCGAGATGCGGCGAAACGGCACTCATTTCTGATCGATCCAGTACACACCTTGCAACGGCACGGCGAGGAAGCGGGCATTGAGCTCCGCAATCGTCGCATCCGGATCAATATCGCGCGCGGTTTGCGGGTCAATCCACCGCGCCAGTGCTTCGGCCGCGACGATGTTGAGCGGCGTCGAGATGAGGTTGTGGAACAGGCCGTGGACGCGGCCGTTGCGCACGGCGTTGAGGCCGGCGAAGCCCGGCCGCGCCACCACCGCGGCAAGCCGTTCGCGAATGGTTACGGCCTCGAAGCCGGGACCGATGACGAGCCCGCCCGATGCTCTCAGGTGGGCACCGCCCGTGCCGATATAGACGTCGGGATTGGCCGAAATGACATATTCGAGGCTGAGCTGCGCGGTCGGCCCGGGCGCGACCGAGGCCGAGATACTGTCGCCGCCGGCAAACGCAACGAACCTACCGATATTGCCGGCACCCGGCGCGTGGCAGCAATCGGTGACGCCGGCATGCGCCTCAAACAGCACGCGTGGACGCGGCCCGGCCGCGCGCGCGACATGCTCCGCGATGCGCTTCATGTGCTGTTCGTAGAATTCGGCAAATTCATTGGCTCGCGCATCCCGCCCGATCACCCGGCCGAGGATACGCACGCTCGCGACCGTGTGCTCGAATGGCGCGACGAAGAAGTCGGTGAACACGACCGGGATGCCGGCAGCCTCGAGCTGCCGCGCCACGTCGTTGGCGCGCCCGCCGGGCGCAAAGCTGACGCCGAGCACGGCGACGTCGGGCTTGATCTCGATGGCGCGCTCGACAGGGAACGTGCCGTCGCTGCCGATTCCGAGCACCGGGACCTGGTCGATCTCCGAAAACTTCTGGCGGTATTGCGCGTAGCTCTCGCTGTCGTTGCGGCGGAAATCGCCGAGCCACGCCGCCATGAAATCGACCGGCTTCGAATCGAGCAGCGAGAGTGCGATGATCTGACGGCCCTCCGCGAGCAGCACGCGCTTTGCCGGACGCGGAAGACTGACCGTCCGTCCGGTGATATCGGTGACGACGACCGGCTGGTCCGTCGCCATAGCTGGTCGCGGCCCGAATGTGAGGTGTGCAGTTGCGAGTACAGCAAGAGCGATGGTCACAAGACGGCGCATGATCTCACTTCGGCGGTAGCGCAAATCGGAGCGCGAGGCTGATGGCGGATGGAACGACAGAGGCATGGTTCTCATCCCCAAACGTCCGGAACGAGACGTCAAGCGATGCGGCCGCGGTCCGCGTGAGCGCGGCGACAAATTCGTGGGCATTATCGACCATGCGATTGCGCCTTAGCCATGATCCATAGTCGTCGGCATCAGCCTCAGCCGACGACATCCCGCCCTGCTCCAGGCTGCCGACGGTGACGAGCACGCGGCGCGGCGCCAAGCTGGGCGCCGCAAAGGCCTTCAACCGTTCGGCGAGCGCATCTGGCGCGAACCAGATCGACGGGCTGGCCGCGACGTAGCTACGAACCAGCGTCGGCCGGGTCAAGAGCGCGTAAAGCCCAAACAAGCCGCCGAAGGAATGACCGAACAGCGCGGTGCGGTCGGGATCGATGGCGAACTCGTCCGAGATGGCCGGCGCCAGCTCGCACTGGATGAAATCAAGAAACGCGTCCGCGCCTCCGGTCTCGTCCCATACGCGGTTGCCCGGCCGCCGCGGCAGACGATCGGCCGCGACCAGCGGCGTGTAGTCATAGGTGCGACGCTTCGCATCAATCCAGTGCACGGTCGGATAACCGATGCCGACGATGACGGACGGCGACACACCGGTGCGCTCGGTGCGGCGCGACTGGAGCGCCA
This sequence comes from Bradyrhizobium sp. SZCCT0231, assembly GCF_018130245.1. GTDB lineage: Bacteria > Pseudomonadota > Alphaproteobacteria > Rhizobiales > Xanthobacteraceae > Bradyrhizobium > Bradyrhizobium japonicum_F. Next base: position 1,089,564 of record NZ_JAFCKP010000001.1, on the reverse strand, counting down.
GCGTTGCCACCGCAATCGGAAACATGCCATTGCCGTCCAGCAGATAGAGCACCGGCAGCGATTCGCGCGGCCGCGGCTCCGGCTGCCAGACAAAGATCCGATAGTCGTGCCCGGCCGTCGAGCGCATGTCGCGCACCGAAGCACCCGGCAGCATGGCGTGAGCCATCGGCTGGTCGTTGTTCCCTACCACTGGTATCGGATCGTCCCCATGGTCGAGCGGCCATTGCCATAGAAGCACTGGGTGGCGGAGGCGCAGGCCGACACATAGGTCTTATCGAAGAGATTGGTGACGTTCAACGCCAGCTTCCATCCCTTCAGCTGCGGCGACAGGCCGTTCAGGTCGTAGTGCAGCATGGCGTCGGCGAGGATATAGGCCGGCACGATCATCGCCATGGAGTTGATGTTGTCACCGAAGGATTCGCCGACGTAGCGGACGCCGCCGCCGAAACCGAAGCCCGCCATCTTGCCGCTCTGGATGGTGTAGTCGGCCCACAGCGACGCCGTGTTGGCGGGCGCACCGACCGGCGTCTTGCCCTGGATCGAGATGCCGCTGACCACCTGCGTGCTCCTGGTGATCTCGATATCGTTGTGGGCGGCGGCCGCGATGATGTCGAGGCCCGGGATCGGCGTCAGCTTGGCGCTGAATTCGATGCCCTTGGAATTCACCTGCCCCTGCTGAATCTGGCAGTTGACCCCGGACTGGGTGCAGGCCGGATAGTTGGCGTAGAGATGCGCCGTATCCAGGGTCAGCACGTTGTTCTGCGTGATGTCGTAGAGTGACAGCATGAAGAAGCCGTTGAAGCCGTTCGGCTGGTATTTTACGCCGACTTCATACTGCTCGCCGGTCGTCGGCACGAAGGCCGCCCCGGTGTAGTCGGTGCCGATGGTCGGCTCGAACGAAGTCGCATAGCTGGCGTAAGGCGCGAAGCCGTTGTCGAATAGATAGGTCAGGCCGGTGCGCCAGGTCGTCGCGGAGTCGGACGGATGGCTGCGGTTGGTGTAGACGCCGGTCGCGATCGTCCGCGTGTCCGAGGTCGCATTGGCCCAGTCGTTGCGGACGCCGATCACCGCGGCGAGCTTGCCGAGCCGAATCTGATCCTGGAGATAGACGCCGGTCTGCTCGCGCTCCTGGAGTGTCTGCGTCGTCAAAGTCGGCGCGGCGATCGCGCCGTAGTTGGGATTGAGATAGTTGACGTAGGTGGTGGAGCCGTTGCCGAAGGTGGCATCCGACGAACTCTTCTGGAAGTCGACGCCAACCAGCACGGTGTGCTGGAGCCAGCCGGTGGCGAACTTCGCCTCGGCCTGGTTGTCGATGGCAGCGGCCTGAAGCGTTTCGATGTAATGCGTGCTGGTGCGGCCGATGCAGAGATTGGTCGTGGCACCGGCGCCGCAGGTCGCACCCGCGCCAAACCCGGTCACCGAGAGCGCCTTGAAGTCGCTCGAGACGTTCATGTAGCGGAAGTTCTGGCGCACCGCCCACGTCTCGTCGAAATGATGTTCGAACTCGTAGGCAATGGAGTCCTGCGTGCGGCTGTAGCTGTTGTAGTCCGGATGGCCTGCGAAGAAGTTGCGCGGGATCTGTCCGTTCGGGTTGACCTGGAGCGTGCCGAGGGCCGGCAGCCAGTTCGGCTGGTAGGTCGAGGGATCGCGGTCGTGCACCGCGCGCACGGTGAAGGTGGTATCGGCCGTCGGACGCCACGTGATCATCGGCGCGATGAACTCGCGCTCGGTCGTGGTGTAGTTGACATCAGTGTCGGCCTTGCGGCCGAGACCGATCAGCCGATAGAGCAACTGCCCGTCCTGGGTGATGGGACCGCTGACGTCGAAGCCGCCCTCGATGCGGTTGTGATCGCCGAAGCGGGTGAACACCTCGCCTTGCGGCGTCGCCGACGGGCTCTTGCTGATCAAATTGATCATGCCGCCGAGATTGTTCTGGCCGTAGAGCACCGAAGCCGGGCCGCGCAGGATCTCGACCCGCTCCAGAAGATACGGATCGACCGAGGGCATCGCATAGGACACGCCGCGCGGGAGGCGGAGGCTATCCCAGAAGTGCAGATAGTTGGCGTTGGCGCCGAAGCCGCCGAAACCGCGGATGAAGACGTTGTCGAAGCGGTCACCGACGCGGGTCTCCGCGACGACGCCGGGCTCGTAGCGCAGGGCTTCGGCGACCGAGCGGGCGCCCTGCGTGGTCATCTGCTCACGGGTCACGACCGTGATCGACTGCGGCGTCTCCATGATCGAGCTGTCGGTCTTCGATCCGGTGCCGGTGCGATGGGCGACGATACCCCGTACCGGCCCGCGAGCCGTTTCCTTCGGTGCAACCGATGCCGCGGCCGGCTTCGGCTGGCTCATGGCGGCTGCGCGCGGCGCGCGGGAGGTGGCGCGCACCGGACGGCGCGAAGCTCGCGATGCCGGACTCTCGACCACGACCGGCGGGAGGCTTGCCCCATTCGTCGATTGCGCATGAGCAACATGGATGGCACCAGGCCACTGGCCCGCGACAACCAGCGCCGAGGCATAAAGCATCCACTTTCCACGAGAAACTGTCATCATCCCCATCGTCCAAGAATTCCGCCACGGCACCCCCGCGCCGCGCTGCATCCGGTGTTGCACGATGGGAAAACTGGACCTAGGGGCGGACTTTCGTTCGCCGGACTCTCGCTTTCGCTCAGAGTTAGGAAACCTAAAAACTGGGACAGGATGTGGCTGGTCCTACCGTCAGCGCAGGCTGCTCGGCGAGACGCCGAAGCGCTTGCGGAAGATAGTGGCGAAATGGGCGGCGCCATAGCCAACGTGGAAGGCCGCCCCCGACACGTTCATTTCGCCGATCGAGATCAGCTTGTAAGCCTGCTCCAGCCGGTACTCCTGGAGGAAGCCGAACACGCTCGCGCCATAGACCTGACGGAAGCCGGAGGAAAGCTTCCGCACATTGAGGCCGACCTGCTGAGCCAGCGCGTCGAGGCTTGGCGGCTCGCGCATCGAGGCCGCGAGCAGATCGCGCGCCTTGCGGATGCGCTCGACATCGCGCGCCGTGAGCCGGATATCGGTATCGCCCGCTTGGGTGGTGCAGGACGAGATCGCGAGCGCCACAAGCTGCATCGCCTTGCCGCAAAGATAGAGCTCGCGCTCGGGGCCACGGATCGGACAGTTCGTGATCTGCGACACCAGCACCTGCAGCGCGCGGCTGGCCGGACAGGAAGCAAGCTGCGCACCGCGATGGCTTGCGCCTCCGATCGCGGCAAACGACCGGTCGAGCGCATCCGACATCTCGGCGCCGAGCACGCTCTCGTTCATCTGCACGATCAGGTAGCGGATCGGCGCATTGGCCGCGAAGACCTGGTCTCGCTCGGCATCCGCCGAGCTGCGGATCAGCAGCACGGTCGGCCCGCACACCTCGCGGCCGCGGCCGCCGCCGACGCTGATCTGCAAACGGCCGCTCAAGAGAACCACGGTCTTGATACCCGCAGGCAGGGCCGTATTGACCCGCTTGGGCTGATCGAAGCGGTTGATTCCAGCTGCCAGGACGAACCCGCCCGACATCATGATCAGCCGCTCGTTCAGATCCACTCCTTGGGTAGCCATCGGTCCCGTCACAATTCTCCCATTTTCAAGACCACCGCATCCCAAGGCTGCGATGGCGAACCTCAAGCATGAGGTGCGGGTACAATTTAGACTCACTGCTCGGCAGAGGGCTACGATCGAGCGATCAGATTAAACGGCTTCTAAACTCGCTCATGATAATTGCGCACAAGAGCACAACGTCCAGAAACAATCGTGCCCCATGGACACATGGCGCCGCCTCCTTGACCAGGGTGGAGCAACGATTCCGAGACGCTTCCGCGTCTACTGCGGCAAAAGCGGCGTGCACCGGACCGACGAACATGTCGTTCGGCTGTCGCCGGGCGGACAGCCTATCCCCGAGGGCGCCAGCTGCGATGACCGAGCCGTTCAAGCGCATCGCTGCGGACGCCGACCTTGCAAACATCTGCTTTCAAGGAGCAAAAGCGGTTCCGGCGAACCGGAGAGAATGACAAAGCATTGTTGTGACGATGGTCGCATGATCGTCGTTCTCGCCGAGTTCAAACCGCACATCCGCCTGCGCGCCGAACGCCGCACTGACTTCACCCGCAATTTCGCGCGTATTGTCGATCATGCGGCGAGCTTTGCGGATATCATGATACTGGCTGCCGAAGTTTTCCGTCGCCTGCCAGGGCGCAAGTTCCTGCTCCCAGCGGCCGACCGCCGTAAAGAGGCGGATCGGCCGCGTGATGGCGTTCGCTGACGCCAACGCCCGCGACAGGCCCTTTCTGTCCCACCAGACCGAGGGGCTGAAGCTGATATAGCCGTTGAACATGTCCGGCCGCTGCGACAGCAGGTCCAGCACGAAATAGCCTGCGAGAGAGTGTCCCAGAAGAATGCGACGGTTGGGATCGACGTTGAGCCGCGACTGGACATGCGGCAGCAACTGATTTCCAAGGAAGCGGATATAGGCGGCCTGGCCGCCGCAGCTATCTATGGCCTTGTCCGGAAATACGCTCGCATCCGCGGGCCCGCGCGTGAAGTCCAGATGGCGGCGGTCGGTATTGTATCCATTGGTATTGGGATAGCCAATGCCGACGACAATCGCCGGAACGATGCCGGTCGCCTTTGGACGCCGAGAGACGCGCCGCACGGTCTCAGCGACGGTGATGAAATCCGAATTGCCGTCCAGCACATAGATAACCGGAAAGCCGCCGACGGGTGGCTCGATTTCCGGGACATAGACGAATATCTCGTAACGGAGCCCCGTTTCTGACGAGCGCAACGCAAATCTTGAGCAACCCGGCATGACCAGCGATTCAGGGACCGACATGCCCGCCAGGTCATTGCGCGTTGGCGCGCTCCCTGGGGTCTCTCTCACGGCTTTCTTATGCATGCAGCGTTGCGCCTCCGTCGACATAGATATCGGCCATCGTGATGTGCCCTGCCTTCTCCGATAGCAGGAACAGGATCGAATTGGCGATATCCTCAGGGGTCGCAAGCTTGCGAAGCGGAATACCGGTCTTGAAATTCTCGAGGGAGCCCTCGATCACCCGCTCACCACCGTGCGCATCGCTCCACATACCCGTCTGCATCGGCGTCAGCGTCGATCCGGGCGCCACGATATTGCAGCGAATGCCATACCCGGCAAGCTCCAGGCCGAGGCAACGGGTGAACATGGTCGCAGCCGCTTTCGAGGCGGCATAGGCCGCCATGTTCTTACGCGGAATGCCCGCGGCATTGGAGCTTACCGTGACGATGCTGCCCTTGCGCCGCGGCACCATATGGCGGGCGAGCGCTCGAGAAACATGGAACACCCCGGCCACGTTGACGGCAAAGACGCGTTCCCATTCTGCGTCGCTCGTTTCCACGATCGAGGTCGTGGAAAGCACGCCAGCGACACTAACGCCGAAGTCGATGCCACCGCATTGCGCGTCCATCTCTCCGATAACGCGCTCCACGTCGGCGCCATTGGTCACGTCGAGCGAACGAGCGAAGAGATTGTCGCAGGCAAGCTCGACCAGCGAGCCCGCCGAATTGTCGGTGGCAAGGACTGTCGCGCCCTCCCGCAACAACGCCTTGACCACCGCAAACCCGATTCCGCCGGCTGCGCCAGTCAAGAACACCTTCTTGCCTTCGAACTCGCTCACGGCTCATCTCCCTTTGCTCTTCCCATCTCGTGCTCGAGAAGCGCGGCCTTCAACATCGGTGCGACATGGAGCACGGCTTCAGCGCCCGTCATGTGTGCGTGAACGAGAGGGACATCCCGGATATCGAGTGATCCAATGTAGGGCATCCAGCTTTCCGGCCGGAGGCCTGTCCCGTCGCTGGCCCGATCCTTGGCCGCCCGAAAATGCAACACCGGACCATCGTAGCGGCCATGGCGATGCCCGCGCACCAGGCGATTGTTGAGGGCCACGACCCGGACCATGCCATCAAGCGCCGCCGCCGGCAGCCGACCGAGCGGACTTTCGCTTTCGGCAAGAAAAGTCATGACCGCCTCACGCGTCAGCGGCAGTTCCGGCAGTCCATCTGGATCGTGGCCACCGATCGCAAGCAGTGCCTTCAATTCGGCACCCGGCCCCGGATCTGGCTCATCGCGCCAGCAATCGCAGGGATAGGCGTCCAGCAGGGCAACAACGCCGACCTTCTGCTCCATCTCTGTCAGATGCACCGCGATCGCCTGGGCAAGGATACCGCCGATCGACCAGCCGACGACGTGGATCATCTGTCGGTCTGCGATGAACGCGATGCGGCGCGCATAGTCGCGTGCCATATCATCAAGGGTTTCCGGCGCTTGCTCATCAGGATCGAGCGCCAGAGCCTGAACACCCCAGGCGGGCCTGTCGGCACCGAGCGCTCGGGCTAGTCCATTGTAGCACCAGCAAAGCCCGCCGGCCGGATGGAGCATGAAGACCGGTGCCCTGCCCCGCTCAGCCGCGTTCAGCTTGACCAGCGGCTGCAGTCCCGCGCCTTCGCTCGCTGCCCCCCGATCCAGATGTTTAGCGAGCTTGCCGATGGTGGAATGCTCGAACAGGACGCCGATGCCCGGTTCATGACCGGTCGTTTCGCGCAGGTGCAGCATCAGCTCCACCGCCAGGAGCGAATGCCCGCCGAGATCGAAGAAATCATCATCGACCTGGAACGGCCCCTCAGCTTGCAGAATCCGCTCGAACAGCATGGCAACGAGCTTTTCGTTTTCCGTGACGGGCGCGAGACCGCGACCTCCGGCGAAGACGGGCGCCGGCAGCAGCCTGCGATCGAGCTTACCGTTGGCGTTCACCGGCAGTGCGTGGAGCACGACGATCGCCGAGGGCAGCATGTAGTCCGGCAAGAAGCGTCCGGCATGGGTGAGAATGTCGCCCTCGGCTCCATCGTCCGCCTCACCACCTTCCAGGGTCGCATAGGCAACGATGCGCTTTTCTCCCGCTTGATCCTCCCGCAGGTCAACCACCGCCTGCGTTACCGACGGATGAGACAGGATTGCCGTTTCGATCTCGCCGAGCTCGATGCGCAGGCCGCGCAGTTTGATTTGATGATCGGAGCGTCCGAGATACAGGATCGCGCCATCGGCGCGAACACGCGCGAGATCGCCAGTACAATACATCCGCTCTCCGGCATGGAAGGGATCGGCGACGAAGCGTTTCGCTGTCAGTTCCTCTTGGCCGAGATATTCGCGCGCCAGTTGAACTCCGGCAAGATAGAGGTGCCCCTCGACGCCGACCGGCACAGGTCGCAAATGGTCGTCAAGCACATAAAGACGTGTGTTCCAGACCGGGTAGCCGATCGGGACCGGGCGAGAGGAATCGCCCGCGACGGCCGGCCAATAGCTGACGTCAACCGCAGCTTCGGTCGGCCCATAGAGATTATGGAGCTCGGCTGTGATCCGCTCGTGAAAGCGATCGCGCAGATCGGCCGTGAGCTCCTCACCGCTGCAGAAGACACGCTTCATCGCGATACCGCGCGAACCGGGTTCCGCCAGAAAGGCCGACAACATCGAGGGCACGAAATGGACCGTCGTAACCTTCTCGTCCCGGATGATCTGCGCCATCGCCCTCGGGTCCTTGTGCGCATCGGGCGGAGCAATCACGAGGCTTCCACCAGAGAAGAAGGCAAGGAAGAACTCCCAAACAGAAACGTCGAAGGTCATCGGGGTCTTTTGCAGGATGACGTCGCTTGGGCCGAAGTCGTAATGCTGCCGCATCCATTCGAGCCGGTTGACGATCGCCGCATGCTCGATCACGACGCCCTTCGGCTCGCCGGTGGAGCCTGACGTGTAGATCACATAGGCGGCACTCCCGCCGGCTGTCTGCCCAAGAGCGCGCCCTTGCGGCTCGGTCGGCCAGGCAGGCGGCGAAAATACCTCGATCGTACCGAGCGGCTCGCTGTCCTTGGCACCGAGGACGAGAATCGGGCGCGATGACGCCAGGATCCTGTCCAGCCGCTCCCGCGGATGGCCAAGATCGAGCGGCATATAGGCCGCACCCGCGCGCAGGATCGCGATCAGCGCCACGACGAGATCAAGCGAGCGCGGCAGCGTCACGGCCACGATCGCATTCCGTCCGGCGCCGCGCTCGGCAAGCGCCTCCGCCAGAGCTGCCGTGCGACGATCAAGTTCGGCGTAGGTGAGAGATCGGCCACCGAAGCGTAGCGCCTGCCTGTCGGCAAAGGAAACGAAGCTGTCTTCCAGCAACTGCGACAGCGTCCTGTCCGTGACCGGATGCGCTGTATCGTTCAGACGCTCGAGCAGCCAGCTACGCTCCTCATCTGTGACCGTTGCAACCTCGCGCAGCGACCGGCCCGCAAGGGCCGCCTCGACGGCCGCACCGACGAAATTCGCAAGCCGCTTGGCGTGGCTCTGGGTCTCGCCTGCCTCGTAGAGAAGGGGATTGGTATCGACCTCAAGGCTGAGACACCGGGCCGCCGGGTCGCCGCGAAAGGTGAAGGTGATGTCGTCAACCGGCCCGGTTCCCAGAGTGGTAAGCCTTGTTTCCAGGCCGGTAAGCCTAGGGAGCGCATCGAAGGGCAGGATGTTGACGAGAGGGCCGTAGAGCCGCCGTTGGCCGCCAAGGAGTCCAAGGTCGCGGCGCATCTGTTCGCCGCGATGGCGCCCGTGGCGGCGATCTCGCGCCATTCGGCCGGCCGCCTGCGCGAGCCATTGGACAAGCCCTCCCTCCTCGTCGACGTCGAGGCGCAGCGGCAATATGTTCATCAGCATCGTCGGAACACGAGCCGCCGGCGAGCCGAAACGCCCCATGAACGGCACGCCGATCGTGATCTCATTGCGCCTGACATGGCGAGAAAAATAGGCACCGGCCAGCGCCGTCAGAAGATCGGCCCAGGAAAGTTGCGTCGTGCGGGCAAGGCGCAGCAGGCTGTCGCAAATATCCGGTGCGAGCATTCTTTCGACGCGGTCATAGGATGATGCGGAGCGCGCCAGCCCCGCCTTCAGACCTGTCACCTCCGGCATATCGCGCAAGGCTTCGTGCCAATAGCCCGCATCCCGCCCAGACCGTTCCGATCCTCGATAGGCCTTCTCTTCGTCAACGGCGACATCGAGAGCGGTCAGTTCTGCGCCTTTCGGTCCGCCGGCGACCGTAGCGTTGTAGATCTCCGCAATGCGCTGCGTGACGAGACCTGTCGCGAACCCGTCCGTCACCATATGGTGCATGCGCTGATACCAGATGTAACGTTCTGCGCCGAGGCGAAAGAGCATCTCCCGCGCAAGCGGATCGCCTGCCAGGTCGAGAGGGCTATTCATGTCCGTTTGCATGGCCGCGAGGGCGTCGCCCTTCGGATCGCTGCGAAGCGTCATATCTTCCAATTCGAGCAGCGGTCGATTGCGCTCCTCGACGATCTGCACATCCTTGCCGGTGATACGAACGGACAGGCCATCCGCCTCCATCGCGAGCTGTCGAACAGCGGTCGCGAATGCCGCCACATCGAGCTTTCCATCGATTTCGACATAGTGCCCGGTATTGAATACGGGATTGGCCGGATCGATGCTCTGTGCGAACCAGATACCTGACTGCGCTTGCGTCAGGGGAAGCTCGCGCACCGACCGGTCAGGGACGGCCCTCACGCTCTGTGCCGTCATGATCGTGCCTCCGCGATCTCGTCGATGTGCCGCTTGACGAGCTGCCACCAGCCGGCGAGCGTCGGACGCGTGGCCATTTGGGAGAAATCGAGATCCACGCCCCGTTCCTGCCACAGCAGCACCAGGTTCATGGCCCGCATCGAGTCGAGTCCGAGATCCATCAGATTGTCATCGTCACCGATCTCTGCGGAGCCGATATGGATCATGGCGGCGACGTCTTCGCGCATGAGGTCGAGGCTGAGCGGCTTCGTCATGCGTCCGCCCTCCCATTCATCATGCGGACGAGCGCCTCGATCGACATTGGAATTCCACAAGTCGCCGCGACATAGCTCAAGGCCATATCGTGTTGCTCACGCGAGAAGTCGGCCACGGCATCAGCGACGAAGAACGGCTTGATGTCCCGTTGGAATGCCTCGCCTGCCGTCATCAAACAACCGATATGCGCGTAGATCCCGCTGATGACGATTTGGTCGCGGCCGCGCACCCGCATGAGATCAGCAAGATTGCTCTGCTGAAAGGCGCTGTAGCGATGCTTGACGACAACGATATCGTCCGCCGCCGGGCGCAGCAGATCGATGATGTCCTGATGTTCCGGCATGGTGGTCATGCCCGGCCCCCAAAGATCGGCTTGGAGTCCCCGGTCGCGGCGATCCTGGTTACCGTTCTGCGCCGTATAGAAGACCGGCATTCCCGCCGTCACCGCCGCAGTTTTCAGGCGAACGATGTTGGCAATGACCGGAGCAATCGGCGAGGCGTCCGGCTCGAAAGCACCGACGAAGTAGTTTTGCATGTCATGGATCAGCAGAGCGGCCCGGTCGGGATCGAAGTCCCATTTGGCGCGTGCAAGCGGAATCTGTGCGACGTGAGGAAGCTCGTAACTCGCTATTTTCGGTAGCCTCATGTCAGGCCTCCGTCGGTACGGTCTTGAGAAATTGCGCGCGAAGCTGCTGACGCAGCACCTTGCGGCTGACTTTGCCAACCGCCGTCGTCTGAAAGACGTCGACGAAGATAATCTGGTCCGGCACCTTGAACTCGGCGAGGCCACGGCCACGCACAAAAGCCTTGAGCGCCGCCACTCCTGGCCTCTTCCCCTTCGGTATGATGAAAGCGCAACTTCGTTCACCGAGATAGGGATCCGGGATCGAAACCACCGCCGCATCGAAGACGCCGGGATGAGCCAAGAGATGATCCTCGATCTCTTCGGCGGAAACCTTCTCGCCAGCACGGTTGATATGGTCTCCCGCTCGTCCCCGCACCACGAGATAGCCCTCCCTCGTGCGCGAAACGATGTCGCCCGTGCGATAATAACCATCCTCCGTGAAGGCACGCGCGTTCGCGGCATCGTCGTTGTGATAGCTCCGGATGGTATAGGGTCCGCGTGTAAGCAGCTGACCAGGCTGGCCGTCGGCAACCGGATTGCCGTGATCGTCGATGATCAGCAGCTCGTCGTCGGGGCTGATCGGCCTGCCCTGCGTGTTGACGATGATGTCGTCGGGATCGTCGAGTCGCGTATAATTAACGAGTCCCTCGGCCATGCCGAAGACCTGCTGCAAGGTGCAGCCGAGCGCGGCACCGACGCGGGAAGCCGCCTCGGGCATGAATTTCGCACCACCGACGAGCAGGACTTCGAGACTTGAGATGTCATGCTTGGACGTCGAGGCTGCTTGCATCCATAACAGCGCCAGCGGAGGGACGAGGCCAGTCATCGTCACTCGTTCCTGTTCGATCAGAGCGAAGGCCGTCTCCGCACTGGGAGACGGGCACATGACGATACGGCTGCCGGCATAGAGAGCGCCGAATACTCCCGGCGAACTCATCGGAAAATTATGCGCGACCGGCAAGGCCGCCATGAAGACGCTGTCTTTGCCCAAGCCGCAGATATCGGCGCTGGCACGGAAGCTGTAGATATAGTCATCATGAGTGCGCGGGATCAGCTTCGGCAGGCCCGTGCTGCCGCCCGAAATCTGCAGAAAGGCGACTTCGGCCGGCGAAGGGAGCGGTGGAAGCGTCTGCTCGCTGCGAGGTATATCGTCAAGCGCACGAAATTCCTCGGCTACGCCGATCACCACGACATGGCCAAGGCCGACGGCCCGCGCCCTGACCTCGCGGGCGAGCGCGCGGTAGTCGAAGCCTCCATCCACGGCCTGGATCACGTAAGCGCTCGCCTGCGCCTTCTCCACGAAATGCGATATCTCGGTGACGCGGTGGGCGGGAAGCGCGAAAACCGGGATGAGATTGGCGCGAAAAAGTCCGAAAACGACGGACAGGAATTCCGGTATATTGGGCAATTGCACCACAACCCGTTCGCCCGGACGAAGCCCGAGCGCGAGGAAGCGGGCGGCGTTTTCATTGGCTCGCTCAAGCAGCCCCGCATAGCTCCAGCGTTGCTCGCCGCCAATGACGGCAATACGATCTGGGGTCTCACGGGCGCGCTGCGCGAGAAAGCCGAACATGGTTTCTCCGCGCCAATAGCCTTTCTCGCGATAGAGCAGAGCGCATTTCTCTGGCCAGACTTGCTTCAGCTCCAGCATGGCGGGCCTCACTCGTCAAACCTGCCGCCATCGATGCCAAAGGCATCCAGCATTGCGCGGAACTTGGCGGAGGTTTCGGTCACCTCGCCCTCCGGCGTAGATCCCGGAACGATGCCGGCGCCCGCATAGAGCCGCGCGTGATTGCCGTCGAGTTCGGCGCAACGGATGGATACATGCCAGCGCCCGTCACCCGCCGAGTCGCACCAGCCGACGGCGCCAGCGTAGAACTCCCGATCATAGGGCTCGAGTTTCGCGATCTGGTCGTTTGCGAGATTGCGCGGCAGGCCGCAGACCGCAGGCGTCGGATGCAGGAGGCCGGCGAAATGGACCGATGACAGCGAAGCGTCCTTGAGCTGGCCAACGATGCGCGTGCCGAGATGCCACATGCTTGCCGTTGCCCGCAAGCAGGTCCCTTCGGGTGTCGAGAGATCGACGCAATACGGTGCCAGGACATCCAGGATAGACTCGACCACCATTGCATGCTCGCGGCGGTCCTTGTCGGAGGCGAGAAGTCCGGCGCCAGCCTTGCGGTCCTCCTCCGCGTTCAGATGCCGACGGGCCGAGCCGGCGAGCGGATGAGAGACGATATGCCCACCCCGCTTCTCGAGAAGGAGTTCCGGCGTTGCGCCGATAAGGCTGCGGAGCCGATTCGAACGTGCTGGCAACGGGGTCGCAAAGACCGTGACACTTTCGTCCGCGGAAAGCTTGCGCATCAGTTCGGCCGCGGAGAAATCGCGGTTCGCCGTCACTTTCAGGCTGCGTGACAGGACGACCTTGCGCAAGGTGGCCCCCGGCGCGTTCAACTGGTCGAGAGCGACAGCAACGGCATTGGCGAACTCGGCGGCCGCCGGGTCGGGATCGACCGACAGGATCCTGGAGGCGACAGCGTGCGATGATGTGCCACCGCCGAGGCCGGGGATGGCGCCGATGTCATGCCTCCCCTGGACGCGAAGAACGCGTTCGGGCTGAACAAGATACGATGGCCGCGTTGGATCAAATGGCAGAGCGCCAACGAGGACGTCCGGCCCCTCCGTTTGCTTTTCGAAGAAATCGGCCGTGAGCTCCGCAAGATTCGCAAGCGCACCATCGCCCAGGGTCGCAATCTGCCCGAGCGCGAGCATCGTCTCACCGGCTGTCTTGAAGACAAAGGGAATTGGACGAGCGAGCGCAGGCTCCGCCTGCACCTCTTCGTCTATCCAGATAAGTGGAGTTGCCATGCTGCGCTCCGGTGTTCGTTGTGGATCAAATACCTGTTACGCCCCGATATCGCCCCGGCGATCGTCAATCGGTCCGGCAGGTCCCTGTTTGCTCATCACGATTATTCCAGCTTCGGGATGCAACCGCGGCTTACGAAAAGCAGCCGCTCAGGATCGGCGGCGAACCAGGGTCATCCCGTCACCAAGCGGCAACATGGACATGTCTACCCGCTCATCGTCGCGGATCTTCACATTGAGGCGGCGCAGAGCCACGGTCTCTGAGCTATGGTCTTGCGGATCGGCGACCGATCGCCCCCAGAACACGTTATCGAAGCAAATCAATCCGGCCGGCCGGATGAAACGCAGGCTGTACTCGTAATAGGTGTCGTAGTTTTCTTTATCCGCGTCGATGTAGACGAAATCGAACGCTCCCTCGCCTTCATCGCCAAGAAGACGCTCGAGCGATACGATGGCATCGCCGAGCTTAAGCGCGACGCGGTCTGTCACCCCCGCCTTCCGCCAGTAACAGCGCGCGATCGCCGTCCATTCTTCGCTGGCATCTAGCGTGATGAGCCGACCGTCCCGCGGCAACGCGAGCGCCATGGCAAGCGCGCTGTAGCCGGTGTAGGTGCCGATCTCCAGCACCCGCTTCGCACCGATTGTCTTCATCAAGAAAGCGAGCAACTGGCCGGCAGGGGGTGATGTCACCATATTGCCTTCGGGCAGCGCCAGGGTCTCTTCGCGCAACTTCCGCTGTACTTCGGTTTGACGCGTACCGAATTCGACCGCGTATTGTCGTATCTGGATGTCCGTCACGTGCTTCATGCCCGATCCTCAGGTCCGTTGCGCGCTCGTCACGACCTCAAGGAAGCCGTGGCCTGCTCGTTCGAGCGACTCCCCAGGAGCACTGGTTGACCGAGGGCAAGCGCAGACATATTTCTCATTGAGCAGGTTGGTCGCACTGACTGCAGCTTCCAGCGCGCGGCACGAAGTGCCGCCGAACTCGTTACTGGCACAGCGCCCGCGCGCGACCTAGGGGCAGGCTTTCGCTCGCCGGACTCTCGCTTTCGATCAAGATTAGGAGACCTAAAAACTGCTGGCCATGTGCCACCCGCCGTCAACGCAGGCAATTGGATGAGATACCAAAACGTTTGCGAAAAATGGTTGCAAAGTGGGTGGGGCCGTACGCGACGTGGAAGGCCGCCTGTGACACACTCATGTCGCCGGTCGATATCAGTTCGTAGGCCTGCTTCAATCGGTACTCCTGAAGGAAGCCAAAGACACTTGCACCATACAGGCCGCGAAAACCCGCGCTCAGCTTTCTTGCGTTCAATCCGACGTTCTTCGGATGCAGCGCTCATGCAAGCTGACGCCAGTTCGTGAGGGCCGCTTCGCTTTGCTTTCAGTGACCAAAGAGTGCAGTGAGGTCTACGATGCCATATGGCTCGACGACTAAGGGACGACAGAGCCTCCCGGGCCCGCCACATAGGAGATTGAGATGAACGGACTTCGGATTTGCGCGATCATCGCGGCATGCACGCCGACGATTTGGTCTCTGGCGTGGGGTGCCGGTACGATCGCCGCGCGCTGGTAAGCCCGCAGAGCCCACCAACACTGGCCGGCGGGCGCCCTTTCACACCCACCACGCCCGGTGCCTCGCCGACGTTCCTGGCTAAAGCGTGGAAATGACACCATGTCTGAAGAACACGCTATAGTATCAGATCGTTAGCAAGATCAGGTTGGAGGAGCGGTGATCCGCTGATCGCGAGCGGAACATCGGCTTGAAGTCTCTTATCCCTGCCCTCAAAACTTGTTGTCGAACCCATCCACCGAGCCGATACGAAGTCATCCACTTCAAGGCCCGCTCAGACCGGCCGTAATGAGATTTCTCTTGATCTCCCGGTGCACACGTCATGCACAAGGCGCCTTCTAGCCAACTGAAAATCTGACCTCTCGCTTCGATCCATCAGATACCCCAGCGTAGCGCCGCGGTATGCACTGGGGCGTCCCACAACTCTTTTGCCTGACCGTCGAGCACTGAAACGGTGATCGAAGCACCGGCCATGTCGAGAGACGTCACATAGGAGCCGGTGAGGAAGCGCGTCGCCGTGATACCGGCGCCATCCAGAATGCGCTTGGCGCTGTTGGCCATCAGATAGAGTTCGAGGAGAGGCGTCGCACCGAACCCGTTGACTAGAAGCAGGGCCTCGCTGCCCTTGCTCGGCGCGAGATCGCCCAGGATCGCATTGAGCATCTCGGCAGCAATGGCATCGGCCGATGCCAGCGGCACCCGGCGGCGACCCGGCTCGCCATGAATACCGACGCCCATTTCCATTTCGTTGTCGGCCAGGGTGAAGTTCGGCCGGCCCGCCGCCGGAACCGTGCACGGCAGCAGCGCCACCCCCATCGAGCGGGTGCGTCGATTGACGTCGTCGCCGAGCGTCTTGAGCGCGGCGAGCGGCATTCCCCTTTCAGCAGCGGCGCCGACCATCTTTTCCACGATCAGCGTGCCGGCGACACCGCGACGGCCGGTCGTGTAGGTCGATTTCTCGACCGCGACATCGTCGTTGGTCACGACGCTTGCGACCTCGCGCCCGGCCATCTCGGCGGCCATGGTGAAATTCATCACATCGCCTTCGTAATTCTTGACGATGAGGAGCACGCCTGCCCCGGTGTCGACGGCCTCAGCCGCCTCGATCATCTGATCCGGTGTCGGCGACGTGAAGACCTGGCCCGGACAGGCGGCATCGAGCATGCCGTGGCCGACAAAGCCGGCGTGGAGCGGTTCATGGCCGGAGCCGCCGCCAGAGATGAGCGCGACCTTGCCCGGCTTTAGCGTGCGGCGGCGCACGAACTTCCGCTCGGCGCCGAGCAGCAGGATGTCAGCATGTGCAGCCGCCAACCCGTCGAGACTCTCTTCGAGCACCGTGTCGGCGCTGTTGATCAGCTTTTTCATGGCGTCCTCCCGGTTATCCTTTTTTTGCGTTTCGAATTCGTCAGCCGATGCTTTCGGCGTAGCGGGCGAGCTGGGCAGCAAAGTCGACGATGAGCTGCTCGAGCGCGCGATTCTTCTTGTCGTCGCCGAGATCTGGCACGGTCACGGTAACGATGCGCGTGCGCGCCTCGCGATGGGCGCCGCGCAGCCGCCCCGGATGCGCGCGGCCATATGCTTCGAGGAACGCCGCACGCTCAGTACCTGCGAGATGGCAGACCTCGAAGATAATGGGGACATGCTTCGCCGGAATCGGCACCAGATAGGCCGGATTGGTGATCTGGCTCACGAAGGAGCGGTTCTTGCCGAGCGCGGCCGCGAGCTTCAACCGCGTCCCGGACGGCCGGTTGTCGAGAGCCCGCCGCAGGATGAGCTTGTAATCCGCGACATTGCTGTCGCCCGGCCGGCTTGTGTCTTCGCCTGCGTCGTCACTCATGCGGTCACCCCGGCAATGGCGGCCTTGAGCCGCGCCACCGCAATCGGCGAGACCGACAGAGACGTCAAGCCTGTCGCCAGCAGCGCCTTCGTCAAACGCGTGTCCGCCGCGGCATCGCCGCAGAGCGAGACTTCGACACCCCGCCTGCGCCCGGCCTCGACCGTTCGCGCGATCAGCGCGAGCACCGCCGGATGGCCGGCATCGTTGAGGTCGGCGACAGCGCCGATATCGCGTGCCGCAGCCATTGTGTATTGGGTCAGATCGTTGGACCCGATGGAATAGAACGCCGCGCCGAAATCTTCGGCGCAGAGCGCTGCCGCCGGGACCTCGACCATGATGCCGAGCGGCGGACGCGCGCAGGCGATACCCTCTGCGCCGAGGGCCGCGAACTCTGCGTCCAGCATGGCGTTGGCGCGATCGAGCTCCGAAGGGATCGCGACCATCGGCAGCATCACCTTCAGCGTCCCATGCACGGCCGCACGGCACAGCGCCCGCAACTGCACGCGAAACACCTCCGGCCGCGCCAACGAGAGGCGGATCCCGCGTAAACCCAGGAATGGATTGCGCTCGCCATCGACCGTCACGCCAGGAATTGGCTTGTCTCCGCCGGCATCAAGCGTGCGGATCGTCACCGGCCGTCCTGCGGCCCATTCGAGAATGCGGCGGTAGACCGCGTACTGGGTATCCTCACCGGGCAGGCCCCTCGATCCCTCGAACAGAAACTCCGTCCGCACGAGGCCGATGCCGTCGCAGATGGCGGGATCGAGACCCGCAAGATCGTCGTGCGCAGCGACATTGAGGAGAACGGCGATACGTCGGCCATCGGCCGTCAGCGCCGGCTTGAGGCGACCGGCGTCGGCAGCAATCTGTGCCGCATTCGCAGCCGCCATGCGGCGCTCGAACAGGCGGCGCGTTTCGGGCTTGGGATCGAAGATCACAGTGCCGGCGTCGCCGTCGACCAACGCCAGTGATGGCGGCTGTCCGTTCCATGGCAATGGACCTAGTCCAACCACCATCGGGGCGCCACGCGATCGCGCGAGCATCGCGACATGCGACGACGGCGACCCGCTGGCGAGCGCAATGGCACCGCCACGAGTCCAATCGACGGCCAGAAACGTCGATGGCGAAATATCGTCACCTGTGACGACGGAATCGCCGGAGATCTTTGCGATCGCATCCGCGCCATTCAGGCCCGCGAGCACGCGATCGCGGATATCGACGAGATCCGCGGCGCGCGCCCGGAAATATTCCTCATCCGCCGCGCGATAGCCGGCGATCTCCGCGTCGAGTGCTGCGCGCCAGGCCTGATCGGCAACGGTACCACCCGCAATCGCTTCGTAAGCCCCCTCTGCAAGCGCATCGTCACCGAGCATCGCGACCTGGAACTCCAGGATCTCCGCGGCCTCGCCATGAACCGTCGCGATCAGCTCGGCGAGCTCCACAGCGGCCCCCTCGATCGCCGCCTTCAGCGCCGCGGCCTCCTGCGCAGGATCGCCCTTCGCCGCCCTGCTTGCCACTGCCCTCGTCAGCACGGCGACCGGGCCGATGGCAAGGCCAGGCGAAGCGGGATGGCCGGTGAGATGAATTTCGCCCACGATTCTACGCCTCGCCGAAACCGTCATGCACCAGCGCCAGCATGGCCGCGAGCGCCGCGTCACCATCGGGACCAGCGACGCGGAAATGCAGCGTTGCGCCTTGCGGCGCCTTCACACGCATCACCTTCACCGGGCTCTTGGCGTCGGTCCAGGGTCCCTCGGCAGCAAGCGCAATTTCGATCTTGGCGGCAAAGCCTTTCGCGCATTGCGTGAGCTTCACCGACGGCCGCGCGTGCAGGCCGACCGGATTGACGAGGACCGCCGAGGCGGTCAGCGGCCCAAACGTCTGGGCCGCCCGGTTGGCGTTGGCATCATGCATAGAATTCCTCCGCACTGCGCTTGACCGCGGCAAGCGATGAGCCGCCCGAAGATTCGGTCGCAGCGATCACAGCCCCCTCGACCACCGGGGCATTACAGACCAGCACGCGTGCGCGCCGGTCTTCGGGGAGCATCTCGACCGCCATCTCCGAATTGGTCTCGGCACCGCCGAGATCGACGAGGATCGCAACGCCTGCCGGTGACCAGGCCGTCTCGATCGCCTCGAGGATTCCTGCAACGTTCGTACCGAGCCCGCCATCGACATCGCCACCGGTCCAGGCCAGCGGCACTGCGTCTCCGACCATCTGGCGCACCATATCGGCCGCGCCTTCCGCGACTTTCCGCGAATGCGACACGATGACAATTCCGACATTGCTCATGTATTGACCTCGAACTTCAGTGTCTCAATTGCTGCGCCGATCAGAAGTGACGCCGAGCGCGAGCCCGGGTCCATATGACCGATGGAACGTTCGCCAAGAAACGACGCGCGACCGCGGATCGCCAGCATCGGCGTGGTACGATCGGCCGCTTGCACAGCCTCTGCCGCGATCGCCTTGGCGTCACCCCCTCCCGCAAGTAAGGCGTGAACCGGCACCAGGACATCCAGCAGCGTCTTCTGCCCTGCCTCCGAACGGCCGCGCGCCTTGACGGCCTCGATCGCCTTCTCCGTCGCCGCGACGAGATCGGCCCGGCTCGGCTGCCCCGGAAGTGCCTTGCCCAGTTCCATGAAGAAAGTCCCGACCAGCGGCCCCGAAGCACCGCCGACCTTCATCACCAACGTCATTCCGATCGCCTTCAGCATTTCCGGAAGCGACTTGTCGGCAAGGCCTGGCAGCGCCGCAAGCACCGCCTCGAAACCGCGCTTCATGTTCAGCCCGTGATCTCCATCGCCAATCGCCTGGTCGAGGCTCGTCAACTCGTCCGCGTGTTCGATCACCGACGCTGCCAGCGCACGCACCAATCTTTCCCTGGCTACCCGATCAAGGCTCATGCCGCTACCCTCCAGCCCTTCGCATCGAAAAACAGCGGTCTATTCAAGCGGAGCGACACGACGTCTCCGGCCCCAAAACCCGCCTCGGGATCTGCCAGGGTCACAACCGGCCGGCCCGCGAGATCGAGATGAAGGTGGCTCTGGTCGCCGAGGTGCTCGACCCGCTTGACGGTTGCCGAGATGTCGCCGCCGCCGCGAGCAATCGTCAGGTGCTCGGTCCGCGCGCCAATCGTCTCGACGCCGACGGGCGCCCCCGCGAACAGCGCCGCCGGCAGCAGATTGATCGTCGGCTGTCCCAGCCGCGCCGCGACATGCGCGTTGATCGGGTTCTCGTAGATCTCCCGCGGCGTGCCGATCTGCATCAGCCGCCCGCCTTCGATCACGCCGATGCGCGACGCCATGGTCATGGCCTCGGTCTGATCGTGGGTGACATAGAGGATCGTCGCGCCGAGATCGACCTGGATCCGCTTAAGCTCGAGCCGCAGTTCGCCGCGCAGCTTGGCATCCAGCGAGGAGAGCGGCTCGTCCATCAGATAGATCGAGGGCGAACGGACCAGCGCCCGGCCGATCGCGACGCGCTGCATCTGCCCGCCTGACAGCTGCGTCGCCTTGTTGTCCAGCTTGGTCTCGATGTGAAGCAGACGCGCTACCTCCTGCACCTTCGCACGAATATCGGCTTCGGGCATGCGGCGGGTCGGCGCGCGCAGCGCGAAGGCCATGTTCTCGAACACGGTGAGGTGCGGATACAGCGAATATTGCTGGAAGACAAAGGCAACATCGCGGTCCGCCGGCGCATCGCCGGTCACGTCACGCCCGTCGATGCGGATCGAGCCAGAATCCGGCTGCTCCAATCCGGCGATCAAGCGCAATGCCGTGGTCTTGCCGGCGCCGGTCGGCCCTAGCAATGCCACGAACTCGCCGTCGCCGATTGTCAGCGACAGATCGCTCAGGGCTTGCGTCTTGCCGAAGGCCTTGGAGACGGCTTTGATCTCGACTTCAGCCATGCGCGCCTCCTTCATGCAGCGCGGTGCGAATCGCCCGGCCGGATGCCTTGTCGAAGATCGACAGCGTATCGGGCCGGAAGTCGAGCCCGACAGTCTCGCCGGTCCGGAAGGATCTGCTGCTGGGTGAGCGAGCCTTGAGCGCACCGTAATGCGTCGTCACGGTCACGATCTGCGTCGTGCCCAAATATTCCGTGCCATAGACTTCGCCGCGCACCATGCCACGATCGGTAAAACGCACATGCTCGGGCCGTACCCCAAGCACGAGCTCGCTTTCCGCCGTCGCCTCCCGCGCCGCAGGAATCGCCACATCGCGCTCCCCGAGCCTGATCGCCTCTGCGCCGGTTCGCAGGCCGCCACGGAACGGCAGGAAATTCATGGGCGGCGAGCCGATGAAGTCGGCGACGAACAGCGAAGCGGGCCGGTCATAGATGTCGCGCGGGCTTGCCACCTGCTCGACGACGCCGTTGTTCATCACCGCGATCCTGTCGGCCATCGCCATGGCCTCGAGCTGGTCATGGGTGACATAGACGGTCGTCGCGCCCAGCCGGTCATGCAGGGCCCGCAATTCATGAATCATGGCGTCCCGCATCTCAGTATCGAGCGCGCCGAGTGGCTCGTCCATCAGAAAACACTTTGGCTTGCGCACGATCGCCCGCCCCAGCGCAACACGCTGCCGGTCGCCGCCGGCAAGGCCGGAGACGGAGCGGTCGAGAAGGTGCGAGATCCGCAGGATGCGCGCAGCCTCGACGACCCGCCGATCACGTTCGCCCGCGCCGATACCCTCGCATTTCAGGGGAAAGCCGATGTTGCGCCGGACATTCATGTGCGGATAGAGCGCGAAGAGCTGGAACACAAAGGCAATGTCGCGCGCCGATGCACGGTTCATCGTCACGTCCTCGCCATCGAGCCGGATCGTGCCCGCTGTCGGCAGCTCCAAGCCGGCGATCATGCGGAGCGTCGTGGTCTTGCCGCAGCCGGACGGTCCGAGCAGGCAAAGGAACTGGCCGTCCTCCACCGTGAAGCTGGCGGACTTGACCGCATGGAACGTCCCGAAGGATTTGTCGAGCGCCTCGACCCTGATCTGTGCCATCGCGCCCTACTCCCGGACCTTGGACACGATGGTGAACATCACCGTGCCGAACAGGGTCGTCGCAAACGACCACGAGTACAGTGTCAGAGACAATGGCTGCATCAGCATGACGACACCGACGGCGATGATCGTCGTCGCTATGGCTTCGAGCGGGCCGCGGCGCAGAAGGCGGTCCGCAAGACCGCGACGCGCAATGGATGGGGTGGCGTCGATACTCATTTGCGGACAGCTCCAAAAGTGATGCCGCGCAGCAGATGCTTGCGAAGCAAGACCGTGAACACCACGATCGGCACCAGAAACAGAGTCGTGCCGGCGGCCACTGCGGGCCAGTCTTGCCCACCCTCGCCGATGATGATCGGAATGAACGGCGGTGCCGTCTGTGCGTTACCCGAGGTGAGAAGCACCGCGAAGGCATATTCGTTCCAGGCGAAGATCAGGCAGAAGATTGCGGTTGCCGCGATTCCCGTGGTGGCCTGCGGCAACACCACCTTCACGAACGCCTGGAAGCGGGTGTATCCGTCGATCATCGCGGCCTCTTCGTACTCACGCGGGATTTCGTCGATGAAACCCTTTAGCAGCCAGACCGCCAGCGAGACGTTGACCGAGGTGTAGAGCAGGATCATCCCGAGCCTGGTGTCCGACAAGCCGATGGTGCGGTACATGAGATAGATCGGGATCGCGACCGCGATCGGCGGCATCATCCGGGTCGACAGGATGAAGAACAGCAAATCGTCCTTCAGGGGCACGCGGAACCGCGAGAAGCCGTAAGCTGACAAGGTGCCGAGCGCAACGGCGAGCACGGTCGAACCGAACGCAATGATCAACGAATTGACGAAGCGCGGCACATAGTTCGAAGGACCGGCGACCACCATGTTACGGCTGCGCGCGATGTCATCGCACAGCCCTTGCGGCGGCCCCAGCGAGCGGATGAATTCCGGCGTCTGGCGCGAGCGGGTCGTGAACAGGTTGCAGAAGCCTTCGAGCGACGGCTTGAACATCACCTTGGGCGGATAGGAGATCGCATCGTCAGGCGACTTGAACGCGGTGAGCATGATCCAGACCAGCGGGATCATGGTGATGATCGCGTAGAGCACGACGAGCGTGCCGGCAAAGCGCCGTGTCGTTGTCGACGGCTCGACGACCGAATGGGCTGTGGTGGCTGATGTCATCGGCTTTTCACCTTGTTCAGCGCCTTCACATAGATGTTGGCGAGACCGAAGACCGTCACGAACAGGATGATCGCGAAGGCCGAGGAATAGCCGGTGCGCCAGCTCTCGAACGCCGCACGCTTGAGCGTGATCGAGGCAACTTCCGTGGTCGATCCCGGCCCGCCGCCGGTGAGCAGATTGACCATGTCGAACATCTTGAAATTCTCGATGCCGCGGAACAGCACCGCAAGCATGATGAACGGCAGCGCCATCGGCAGCGTGATCGACCAGAACTGCCGCCATTTCGACGCGCGATCGACTTCCGCCGCCTCGTAAATGTAATCCGGGATTGATCGCAGACCCGCAAGGCAGATCAGCATCACATAGGGCGTCCACATCCAGGCATCGACGATGACGATGGCCCAGGGGCTCAGCGTGACGTCGCCCAGCATCTGGAAGGACGAGGCTGCGCGGCCGGTGAAGAATGCGACCACGTAATTGAACAGTCCGATCTGCGGCTGGTACAGGAATGTCCAGAAATTGCCGACGACAGCGGGCGACAGCATCATCGGCAGCAGGATGATCGTGGTCCACATGCCGTGGCCGCGGAATTTCTTGTCGATGAGGTAGGCGAGGCCAAATCCGAGGACGGTCTCGATCACCACCGTCCAGATCACGAAATGCGCCGTCACCTGCATCGCCGCCCAGATGTCGGGATCGGTTAGGATCGACTGGTACCAGTCGGCCCCGAGCCAGATCGTCGGCACGTTGGCCCTGTTGGCGCGGTAGTTCGTGAACGACAGATAGATCGTCCAGAGCAGCGGGAAGATATTGATCGCCAGCAGCAGCACGATCGTCGGCGTGATGAAGAGCCAGGCGAGCGTCCTGTCCGACAGGCCCCGGATGCGACGCGCCACGCCTGGCCGGACCATCACGGCCCGATAGGTGATCCGCGAAGAGGCACTCAATTCGTTCATTGCGTGAACCGATCCTGGCACCCGGCGTCGACACTGCGACGAATTCCGGTCATCTCGAAGGAACCCCGGAGCGCGACCGCACGCGCTCCGGGCAGCTTGCATCAGAACTTCTTGCCTTCTTCCTTGAAGATCGCCTTCCAGTCCTTCACCAGACCGTCGAGCGCTTCCTGAGCGGTGCCCTTGTCGGCAACCACATAGTCATGCACGCGCTTCTGCTCGGCTTGCAGCAGCTGGGCGTAGGATGGCTCGGCCCAGAAGTCGACGACCATTCCCATCGACTGCAGGAACTCCTTGGCGAAGGGCGCGCTGTTCGGGAAGCTCGGGTCGTTCAGCACTGACTTGGCGCAGGAATAGCCGCCGAGCGCCCACCACTTCTTTTGGACGTCGCCGCCGGAGAACCACTTGATGTATTGCAGCGCCTCGGCCTGGTTCTTGGAGTAGGAGACCACCGAGATGCCCTGTCCGCCGAGCTGCGTCGCTTGCGCTGCGGGACCGGCCGGATTGACGAAGAAACCGATCTTGTCGCCGCCGACATTCGGATCCTTGTAGAGGCCCGGGAAAAACGCGAAGAAATTCATCTGCAGCGCGACCTGGCCGGACTTGAAGGCATCAAGCCCTTCCGACATGTAGGAGTTGGAGGCGCCGGGCGGCGTGCAGCACTTGTAGAGCTGCTTGTAGGCCTCGAGCCCCTTCACCGCGCTGGCCGAGTTCACGAACCCGTCCATCGCATAGGGCTTCTTCGGATCGTCGTATTTGAAGCCGTAGTCGTAGAGGTAGTTCGAGACGCCCATGGTGATGCCTTCCGAGCCGCGCTCGGTATAGATCGAGGCGCCGTAGACCTTCTTGCCGTCGATCTCGCGGCCCTGGAAGAATTGCGCGATGTCCTTGAGCTCATCAAGCGTCTTCGGCACGCCGATCTCGCGGCCGTACTTGGCCTTGAAGTCCTTCTGCACGTCCGGCCGCGCGAACCAGTCCTTGCGATAGGTCCAGCCCACCGCATCGCCCATCGCCGGCAGCGCCCAGTAGTTCGGCGTGTTCTTCGGCCACTCGGAATAGCCGACCACCGTGGCCGGCATGTAGTCGTCCATGCTGA
The DNA here is from genome assembly GCF_018130245.1 of Bradyrhizobium sp. SZCCT0231. Lineage (GTDB taxonomy): Bacteria > Pseudomonadota > Alphaproteobacteria > Rhizobiales > Xanthobacteraceae > Bradyrhizobium > Bradyrhizobium japonicum_F. Next base: position 1,064,577 of record NZ_JAFCKP010000001.1, on the reverse strand, counting down.
TTCCTTCCTTCTTGAAGAAATCGTTGAGCTTGACGTACTGGCCATTCTCCGCAGCGCCGCCGATCCATTGTGAATCGCCGATGATGAGGTCGCACAGCGAGCCGTGCGAATTGAGTTCGTTCAGGAATCGATCGGCGTAATTCGTCCACGGCACGAATTCGAACTTCATACCGATACCCGACTTGGCGGTGAAGTCCTTCGACAATTCGACCAGCGCGTTGGCGGGATCCCATGCGGCCCAGCACAGCGTGATGGTCTTGCCTTGCGCCTGCGCGGGCGTGGTGCCCGCTCCGACGCCGAACGCGGCGGCAACAGCCCCGCATGCCACTACAAGCGTCTTCATCGTTCGTTTCATTACACGTTCCCTCCGAGTGGGCCGGCCATCGACATGGCGCGGCTTTCCTACCCGCTCGAATGCTTCGAGCAGAGCGACACAGTCCATGACGAGCTGAACAACTAAACTGGCGTTTCCTCGCGCCACCCGGATTCTATAGGCCCGGCAGGCTCGATTTGTTTAGTAATGCACGATTTACTAAACATTGCAAGTGCAGTTTGGCCAGTCGTCCGCTCGGCCGATTGCAATTTTCTCGTCACGATCTGATCGCTGTTGCGGACAAGCCGGAGCGTCGACGGAGCAAGGGCGATCACCAGGTCCAGGTGATGATAGTGAGCTTGATAGCTTTAGATGAATGGCATCGACCAGTGAGCAACGCGCTGGAGTAGACGCTTGACTTGGGTGTGGCTGCGCTACGCCCAGAGCTGCGTAGCCGTCGGTAAGGTCGGCGGCACAGGACGCCGATATAATGTACTTTACGAGCAGCGAGCGAGGGCGCCGGAGATTGCAGCGAACGCTCCCGCATCGATGTTGGCGCAACTTCGCTGAGATCTACAGAGGGCCTCTATGGCAACTCGTCGCGAAGCCACTTTTGGGACTCGCCTCGCCCACTCCGGAGAGCTTGTTCACGTCGGTTGTTGCAAGATTTTTCTTGATCTCCCGGTGCACACGTCGTCTTCCAACCAACTGAAAATACACGTCCTGCACGCGAGGACGGTGTGCGCACGCCTCCCCCACAGCGGGCATCAGTACCGCTACAATTTTAAGCAATCCAGCACGGCGTGCTTCACCACGAAGAACAAAAACATCAATTCTTGCTGTTACTTAACCGGGCCGAAGCAGCCATGGGGCTACTCCTCGTCGCATAACACGGGGCGAGCATCGACGCGCAACAAGTCGGCCGCGCCCGCGTTGGGGGCTGGCCGAAAATGTGCTTTCGCTGGGCGCGCATATTCATCTGCAGCGTTGCCGCCGTGATCGTGAGCGGCTCTGTCGGATCCGCGGCGGCGCTCAGCGCGATGGAGCCGTCGTCTCGCGGAACAGCGCGCATTGATCTCCTCCCGACAATGACGGGCCCCGCCCCGAGCGCGCCCGATGACGCAGGACCGCAGCGATCCGGTTCGTTGCAAGACGAACCTTTCGGCGTCCTGACCGTGCAGGCGCCACAGGGCGCATTGGGGACGAAATGGCGCAAGGTCCAGGCCGATCTAGGCAGCACGGCGCTTGCCCTGGCGCGCTGCCGCGCCAATATCCGCCGCTGCTCCTCCGGTGCGAGAGAGTTCACGACGATCATCAAGCGCGCCGCCGCCCTTGAGGGGCACGATCGCATCGCGGTCGTCAACCGGCGCGTCAACGCGGCAATCCGCTACGTCACCGATCAGGAGCAGTGGCACGCCGGCGACGTCTGGTCGGCCCCTCTCGACGCCGACCGCAAGGGCTCGTTCGAGACGGGCCTCGGCGACTGCGAGGACTATGCGATCGCCAAATATGCGGCGCTGCGCGCAGCCGGCACGTCCGCCGACGATCTGCGCCTGCTGGTCGCATGGGACAAGGATGTACGCTCCCACCATGCCGTGCTCGCCGTACGCGACGGCGGCACATGGCTCGTGCTCGACAACCGCTGGTCCCGCCCGATCGCGGATGGCGAAGCGTCGTTTCTCACGCCGCTGTTCGCGCTCAACGCCGGCGGCGTGCAGCAGGTCACCGCAACGAGACCGCGGCCGGCCGACACCGGTCAGGACAGGGCCGGCCTGCAATCCATGCTCATCCTGCATCGCTCCGGCGTGATGCAGGATCGCGCATGAGCCAGCGCAACTCCTCCCCTACAACGACACGGCGAGATAGGTCGCCGGCTTGAAGGCCTTGAGCGCGGCCCAGGCCTCGGCGGGGATCTTGATGGTCTCGCCGACGTCGGGAACGGAGTCGCCGAGCGCGGCCAGCTTCCCGGTGGAGGGATCGACGATCTCGGCCACCGTGCCAACCATTTTCGTCGCGGGATCATAGGCCAGGACGACCTGCCGGCCGGTGACGGGATCGTTGGCGACGATGCCCTTGCCATCCGCCGTCAATTGGAGGGCAAGCAGCCACGCCGTCGGCGCCGCTGCATCGGCGGGCTTCTCGCCGCCGAGCATAACCGGTCCCCGCCGCAGCAGCGCAGCGATATCGGTCGTGCCGTTGACGAAGGCGAAGCCCGCGTCACTTGCCGGCGTCCGCGTGCCGCCGGCACCGTCGCCGAAGGTCACGCTTTTTGCGACGCCTGCGCCGATCTCGGTCCACGACGGCGCATCTTCGCGCCAGAGCAGGTTGATCTTGGGTTCCCGCCGGTCATGTGCCGCCGCGCGGGCGATCATCGTGAGCACGGTCGACTCTGCAGCCTGTGGCGCGAATGGCGGCAGCTCGTCCTTGGCGTATTGCAGCCTGTCGAACTGCGAGATCGGGGGGAATAATGAGCCGGCACCACTGCCGGTCTCGATGTTCTGGTTGACGTCGGCGGCCGGCGTTGCCGCCGCGACGTTGCGCGTGTTCGACCCGCCATTGCCATTCGCAGCAGTCGAGACCGGGCCGCCGACGACGCCGATCCGCGCAGCGGCCGTATTGCCCCCGGCCTGGTAGCTCACATTGACGACGGGTGGCGAGTTGCCCGCGCTCGCCGCCTGATGCCGGCTCGAGGCATAGCCCGACGTCAACGGCGCGATGATCGTCAGCGTGCCGCCGACATAGCTGAGCGTGTAGTTGCTGCCGGTCGACAGGCCGCCCTGGAGGATGGCGTAGTCGCCGGCGTCCTCACCGGCCGTACGGGTGAGCGTTCCGCTGAGGAGGTCGCCTTTGACGAGTTGGCCGGCCGTGATCCGATAGGTCAGCACGGGGTCAGCCGCACCGAAATTCTTGGTCTGATCGTCCGCCGCCACGGTGATCGGACGCGGCGTGATGCCGAGATTTGCCCCGGTATAGGTCAGCGCGTAGTTGCTGCCTGCGGTCAACGTGCCCTGGGCGATGCCGTAAGTGCCGACGTTCTCACCGCTGGCGCGGCTCAACACGCCGCTCAGGCTATCGCCGGAGACCAGATTGCCCGAGGTCACGCCATAGGTCAGCGTCGGATCGGCGTCGCCATACGTCTTGCTCTGGGTGCTCGCCGTCACCGTGATCGCGCGTTGCGTAATCCGGAGATTGGCGCCGGCATAGGTCAGCGCGTAGTTGCTGCCCGCGGTCAGCGTGCCCTGGGCGATGCCGTAAGCGCCGACGTTCTCGCCGGCGGCGCGGGCGAGCACACCGCTCAAGCTATCGCTTCCGACGAGCTTGCCCGAGGTGACGCCGTAGGTCAGCGTCGGATCAGTGTCGCCATAGATCTTGCTCTGCGCGTTCGCCGTCACCGTAATGGAACGCGGCGTGATCCCGAGATTGGCGCCGGCATAGGTCAGCGCGTAGTTGCTGCCCGCCGTCAGCGTGCCCCGGGTGATGCCGTAGCTGCCGACGTTCTCGCCAGATGCACGGGCGAGCACGCCGCTGAGGCTGTCGCCGGAGACCAGATTGCCCGAGGTCACGCCGTAGGTCAAAGTCGGGTCGGCATCGCCATAAATCTTGTTCTGCGCATTCGCGGTGACCGTGATCGCGCGCTGGGTGATCCCGAGGTTCGCCCCGGCATAGGTCAGCGCATAGTTGCCACCGGCCGTCAGCGTGCCCTGGATGATGCCGTAGCTGCCGACGTTCTCGCCGGCGGTCCGGGTGAGTGCGCCGCTCAGGCTGTCGCTGCCGACGAGATTGCCCGTGGTGATGCCGTAGGTCAAAGTCGGGTCGGCATCGCCATAAATCTTGCTCTGCGCATTCGCGGTGACCGTGATCGCGCGCTGGGTGATCCCGAGGTTCGCCCCGGCATAGGTCAGCGCGTAGTTGCTGCCGGCGGTCAGCGTCCCCTGCGCGATCCCGTAGGAGCCGACGTTCTCACCGCTGGCGCGGCTCAACACGCCGCTCAGGCTATCGCCGGAGACCAGATTGCCCGACGTCACGCCATAGGTCAGCGTCGGATCGGCATCGCCATAGATCTTGCTCTGGGCGTTCGCCATCACCGTGATCGCGCGCGGCGTGATGCCGAGATTGGCACCGGCATAGGTCAGCGCGTAGTTGCTGCCCGCCGACAGACTCCCCTGCGTGATGCCGTAGCTGCCGACGTTCTCGCCGGATGCCCGGGTCAGCACACCGCTGAGGCTGTCGCCGCCGACGAGATTACCCGACGTCACGCCGTAGGTCAGCGTCGGATCGACGTTGCCATAGGTCTTGCTCTGCGCGTTCGCCGTCACCGTGATCGCGCGCTGGCCGATCGTCCCGATATTGGCCTGCACGGTCGTGCTGGTCAGAAGGTAGTTGCTGGCGGCCGAACCGCTCAGCGTCAGGCCAACCGCGGTCACGGTCTTGTTGATGCCGGCGCTGGCGTTGTCGTAGCTGGCGGACGCCGCCGTCACGATGACGCTGCCGACATCGCCGGCCTGGACGCCGCTCAGGCCCAGATTGCTGGCATCGAGCGTTGCGACCGTGCTTCCGTCATAGGTCTTGACGACCGAGCCGATCAGCAGCGCGCTCACCGTCACGTTCGCCGGCGCGATCGTGAGCTGCCCCGCCGTGAAGGTGGCGATCGAATAATTGCCGTTCGCCGTCAGCGTACCCTGCGTGATGGCGTAGGGACCGCCGGCCACCGTCTCGCCGGCCGCCCGCGTCAGGCCACCCGAGAACACGCTGGCGATGTTGTCACCGGCCACGAGCCCTCGCCCGCCGATCGTATAGGTGAGCGTCGGGTCCGGCGTACCATAGGTCTTGGTGAGATTGTCGGCCGCGACCGTGATCGGACGCGGCGTGATGCCGAGGTTCGCCCCGGCATAGGTCAGCGCGTAGTTGCTGCCGGCCGCCAACGTGCCCTGGGTGATGCCATAGGAGCCGACGTTCTCGCCGCTCGCACGGCTCAACACGCCGCTCAGGCTGTCGCCGGAGACAAGGTTGCCGGAGGTGACGCCGTAAGTGAGCGTCGGATCGGCATCGCCATAGATCTTGCTCTGGGCATTCGCGGTGATCGTGATCGCGCGCGGCGTGATCCCGAGGTTCGCCCCGGCATAGGTCAGTGCATAGTTGTTGCCGGCCGTCAGCGTGCCCTGGGTGATGCCGTACGTGCCGACATTCTCACCGGATGCGCGGCTCAACACACCGCCGAGGCTATCGCCAGAGACCAGGTTACCCGAGGTGAGACCATAGGTCAGGGTCGGGTCGGCATCGCCATAGGTCTTGCTCTGGGCGTTCGCAGTCACCGTGATCGCACGTGGCGTGATGCCGAGGCTGGCACCGGAATAAGTCAGCGCGTAGTTGCTACCGGCGGTCAGCGTGCCCTGTGTGATGCCGTAGCTGCCGACGTTCTCGCCACTCGCCCGCGTCAGTGCTCCGCTCAGGCTGTCACCGGAGACGAAATTGCCCGAGGTGACGCCGTAGGTCAGCGTCGGGTCGGCGTCGCCATAGGTCTTGCTCTGCGCGTTCGCGGTCACCGTGATCGCACGTGGCGTGATGCCGAGGTTGGCACCGGAATAGGTCAGCGCGTAGTTGCTACCGGCGGTCAGCGTGCCCTGTGTGATGCCATAGCTGCCGACGTTCTCGCCACTCGCCCGCGTCAGTGCTCCGCTCAGGCTGTCACCGGAGACGAGGTTGCCGGAGGTGACGCCGTAAGCGAGCGTCGGATCGGCATCGCCATAGGTCTTGCTCTGGGCATTCGCCGCCACCGTGATGGAACGCGGCGTAATGCTGAGCGCGCCAGCGGCATAGCCGATGGTGTAGTTCGACGAGGTCAATCCCGACGCCGTCAGGCCATAGCTGCCCGCATTGACCGCGCCTTGCGCGCTGCCGCCATAGCTCAGCGTGCCGCCGAGCACCGACGAGGTCTCGCCATTGACGAAGCCGGAGTAGCTCACCCCGTTGCCGCCCGAGAAGACCTGGCCGTCGTAGGTCTTGCCGGCATCATTGGCCGTCACGGTCAGCGCCGCCTTGCCGATGATCAGCGCACCGCCGGTGTAGCTGATAGCGTAGTTCGACGACGCCAGCCCCGAAGCGGTGAGCGTGTAGCTGCCGGCGTTCTTGGCGCCCTGCGCAGTGCCGCCGTAAGCCAGCGCGCCGCCGAGCACCGACGCGCTCTCGCCATTGACGAAGCCCGCATAGCTGACGCCGTTACCGCCCGAGAAGGCGAGACCGTCATAGGTCTTGCTGGCGTCGTTCGCCGTCACCGTCAGCGCGGCCTTGCCGATGGTCAGCGCCCCGGCGGCGTAGCTGATGGTGTAGTTCGACGAACTCAGGCCCGACGCGGTCAGCGTGTAGCTGCCCGCGTTCTTGGCGCCCTGCGCCGTGCCGCCATAGCTCAGCGTGCCGCCCAGCACCGACGCGCTCTCGCCGTTGACAAAGCCGCTATAGGTGACGCCGTTGCCGCCCGAGAAGGCGAGACCGTTATAGGTCTTGCTGGCATCGTTCGCCGTCACCGTGAGCGCCGCCTTGCCGATGCTGAGCGTGCCGCCGACGTAGCTGATGGTGTAGTTCGACGAACTCAGGCCTGACGCGACCAGCGTGTAGCTGCCCGCGTTCTTGGCGCCCTGCGCCGTGCCGCCGTAGGTCAGCGTGCCGCCCAGCACCGACGCGCTCTCGCCGTTGACGAAACCGGAGTAGCTGACACCGTTGCCGCCAGAGAACGCCAGGCCGTCATAGGTCTTGCTGGCATCGTTCGCCGTCACCGCCAGGCTGGCCTTGCTCACCGTCAGCATGCCCGAATCGACGAAGCTGACGGCATAGCCGTTGAGCCCTGTGACCGAACCTTGCGAGATGTCGATCAGGTACGGACCGCCGGCCACGGTTGCCGACGCGGCGGTGCCGGCCGAGGTCAGCGTCGGCGCGCCGCTGTAGGCGACGGCAGCCGTGTCCGCGAGATAGGCATTGGTGACGCCGCCATTGATGCCGCTCACGCTGAAACTGGCGGACACGTCGGCCGTCGCACCGTAGCTCTTCGACGCGTTCGACGACGTGAAGGTCGCGGTCGGCTGATAGGCGAACACATAGCGATTGCCCGACGCGATGGTCGCGGGCGCGTTGGCCGCATAGGTGCTGTTCCAGACCGCCGTATTGCCGCTGTCGAGATTTTTGAACGTATCGCTGGTCGGATTGCTCGAATAGACCAGCCAGCGGCCGTTCGGCGCCGACAGGGCCGATGCGCCCAGATTGTTGGTGAACTTGTTTCCGGCGACCAGAACGATGGCGTTGCCGCTGGCCGACGACGAGATCGTATTGGCGATCGTCAGCGTGCCGGGGGTCTGGATCGACACCCCGCCATTGGCGGTCACGCTGCTGCCCACGTTGAGATCGACGCTGTCGTAGAGACTGAGGCTGCCGGAACCGATACTCGTGATCGCGAGGTTCGTCACCTTGTTGCCGGTATCGAGCAAGGTGAAGTTTGCGCCGCCCGTGATCAGTTGCAGGCTCAGGAACGCCGTGTTGAGCGAAGCACCGGCCGCCTGCGTCACGTCGCCCGCCGCGGAGAGCCTCAGGATGCCGGACTGGGTAATCGCCTGATCGATCGTAAAGCTCGCGCCCTGGGCGATGATCCAGCGATCGGCATAGCTGGTCGACACGCCAGTCGAGCCGATCGCGGTGGCGAGCCCCGCGGACACAGCCGACAGCGTCGTCGCCCGACTGATTTCCATCAGATTGGTGCCAGCGATGTTGAACGCGGCCAGCGAGCCGGCCGGGGCATTCTGCTGGTAGGTGAGGCCGCCGCTGGCGCCGGTGGTATAGGCCGCGACCTGGCTGTTGGCGGCGATCGTATTGGGTGCGACCAGGATGTTGTAGTAGCCGTTGGCACCCGCCGTGGCGCTGCCGACGCCGGCGCCGTTGACGAGGGCCGACACGGTGGCGCCAGCGGCGGCCGTGGATCCGGCGTTGGTATAGGCGTTGCCCGAGATCACCTGCGGTGCGCCGCCCGCGGCCGGGTACTGCCACAGGAAAAAGGGATAGCTCTTGCCGGCGACGATGCCCCAGACCGCGCTGGACCAACCGCCCGGCAATGCCGCCTGCCGTACCGAGGTGGCGGCGCCACTCGCCCCGCTGAGGCTGCCGCCGTTGAATGCCCCGGCTTGGCCTGTCGTGCTCAAATCCCAATACGACGAGGTCACCGTCGGAGCCGTGGCCCCATGGCCGACCAGTCCGCCGGTAAACCCGGGCGCGCTGACGAAACCGGTGGCGTAGGACTCGCCGATGGAGAGCGTCTTGTCGTTGTAGCCGATCAGGCCGCCGGCATAACCGCCGCTCGCTCCCGCCCATCCCGTCGCATAAGACTGCTGCACCGTCGTCGGGTTCGCTCCGGTCTGACCGATGAGCCCACCGACGAAGTACTGGCCGCTAGCAGGGCCAGTGGCAAAGGATTGTTGCACCGTCACCTGGTCCGCGCCATCGGTCGAGCCGATGAGCCCACCGACGCGGAAGGCACCGCTAGCGGCACCGGTGGCATAGGACTGTTGCACCGTGACCGAACCGCCAAAGTCGGTATTGGCGCGGCCGATGAGGCCTCCCACGCTGGTTCGACCGGTGACCGCGCCCGTAGCGTAGGACTGGAGGACGTTGCCGATGGTTAACCCGATCAGGCCGCCCACGTCATCGAGGGGGCTCGTCACCGACACGGCCGCCGAACCGCCGGTCAACGTAGCGCCCTGCCCTAACCATCCGATCAGTCCGCCGGTCTGGTACTGGCCGGACACCGTGCCGCTGGCACTCAAGCCCCACAGGGAGGTGCCGCTGATGTCGTATCCGAGCAGCGCGCCCGTGTGATTGCCTCCGGCAACATTCACGTTGGTGAGCGCAAGCGACGAAATGCTGCCGCCTGTCGCAACGCCGAACAGGCCCACATTATCGACCGACGAACGGTTGATCGTCAGGTTGGAGATGGTGTTGCCGAGACCGTTGAAATTGCCGGTGAATCCGTTGCCGCTGTTGACGATATTGCCCGCGCTGTCGGTCCCGATCGGCACGAAGCTCGATACGCCGGTGGCATTGAGCGAATTCGCCAGCGCGTAGTTACTGGACAGACCATTGTTGATGTTCTGCACGCCGGTCATGCTGTTGAGCAGCGTATAGCTGGCGCCGTTGATGCTGAGCGCCTGGCTGGTGCTCGCGAAGGTGACGTTGCCACCGTTGAAATTCAGGCTTCCGCCGCTGCCGCCATCATTGGTCTTCAGCGCGAGCCCCGCGGTGCCGGTCGCCGACATGGTCGCGTTGACGTTGATCGAATGATAGGCGTCGAGCGTCAGCGTGTGCGACGACCAGGTGACGGGGGTGGCCACGGTGATATCGCCCGTCTGCGAACCGGCAGAGCCGGAGGCGCCGGTGGTCACGATGACGTTGCCGGAAGCCAGGGCGGTCTGCAGCGTCGTCACGTTGAGGATCGAATCGTCGGCCGAGGGCGTGAAGGTGCCCGACGCGATCGAGCCACCGGCGGTGGTGCCGGTCGAGATCGTCACATTGCGCGGATCGAGCAGCAGGGTGCCCGCCGCACCGTTCGCGGCCAAAAGATTCGCAGTCCCGGTGAAGTCGAGCAGCCGGTGGCCCGATACTTCGGCGAAGCCGCCCTGCCCGCTGCCGTTGCCTTGCGCGCTGACCGCGCCGGCGAAGGTCGTGTGATCGTCCGACCACACCACGATCTTGCCGCCGGCGCCGTTGCTGCCGTCGGCCTTGATCTGCGCGCCGGCCGCGACCGTCGTCGCGAAGGCGTTGAGGATCGGATAGGTGACGAAGTTGTTCGCAGCGTTGGCGCCGCCCTGGTAGTCGCCGCCCACCAGCACGGTGCCGCCGCTGGCGCCGCCGGCATCGAGCACGGCCTCGCTGGCAAGCTTGATGTCGTGGGCTGTCACCACGATGGTGCCGCCGGCATCCGTCGTGCCCTTGGCCGAAACCGACCCCCAGATATCGACGGACTGACCTGCCGCCAACATCACGCCGCCGCCCTTGCGGCCGTTGGCGGAGATCTGGCCTGACACCGCGACGGTCGCGCCGGAGACATCGACCGTGCCACCGTTGCCCTTGCCACTCCGGCCGCCATTCGCCGCCACCTTGCCGCTGACGGAGACCTTGCCGCCCGCGCCGCCGCCGATGACGATCCTGCCGTTCTGCGTGCCGACCGAATTGGCGCGGATCGAACCGGGTACGTTGATCGCGTCGCGCAAAATGCCGGCCGCCGTGGCGGCGCTCAGATAGACCGTGCCGCCGTCGGCGACGATCTTGCCCTTGTTCGACACCAGCGCCTTGCCGTCGCTGCCGGAGATCTTGCCGAGCGCGCTGGTCGGAACGCCGACGGACAGAAAACCGTCGCCGGCGAGATCGAGCGTGATCAACTCGCCGCTGCCGAGCCCGACGCGGCCGAGCCGCGCGCTGATGACGCCGTCATTGGCGACCTGCCCGCCGAGCAGCGCCGCGAATCCGCCGTCGGCGACGTTGATCCGGCCGGCATTGGTGACTGCGGCGGACGCGCCATTGCCGGTGAACTTGTAATTCCCCGCCATGAAGTCGCTGTTCTTGATGTCGAGAGTCGAGGCCGCAAACGAGCCGACATTGACCACGCCAGTCTTGCTGATGGCGATGCCGTTCGGGTTGACCAGGAGCACCGTGCCGGGCGCGTTGATGGTGCCGGCGATGGTCGAGGGCGTGCTGCCGGTCACCCGGTTCAGCGTCGCCGACGAGGCGCCGGGCTGGTTGAAATTGACCGTGCCGCCCCGCCCGATCGAGAACGAAGTCCAGTCGATCACCGCCCGGTTCGACGTCTGGTTGACGTTGAGGGTGCCATTGCTCGGGATGCCGATGGTGGCGCTGCCCGCAGCCACCGATCCGCCGGTCGGCAGTTGCTGTGCCTGGACGAAGGTCGGCGCGAGCGCGAGCGAGGCCGCTGCGGCAAGGCTGATGATCTTGTCCGCGAACGCGCCAGTCCGCGATGCGGGCCACGTCTTGCTCTTCACCACGATGTCACGCCTTCCCCAATCCGGGCGAGGCGCTTACAAAGAGAGCACCACAACCGGTGGTTAATGATTTGTTGCTTTTTGTTTTGGCGGACTGAACAAATTATGAGAAATTCAAAATCACTCTAACGATCATTCATCAAACGAATTGCACCGCCGGTCGGCGGGCAAGGCTCGGAAATTCCAAGACAAATGGCCATCAATCTTCGCAAGATCGATCTTAACCTTCTGGTGATCTTCGAAGCCCTCTATTCCACGGGCAATACCAGCAAGGCGGCCGAGCGGCTCGGCATGAGCCAGCCGGCGGTGTCGAGCGCGCTCGGACGGCTGCGCGAGTTGCTCGGCGATCCCCTGTTCGTGCGAAGCCCGCGCGGCGTCGCGCCGACCAACAAGGCGCGCGAGATCATCCAGCCCGTGCGCGAGGCGCTCGCGGTGATCGGCCGCCAGTTCACTGTCGCCGACAGCATCGACCTCGCCACCTATACGCGGCTTTTCCGCATCATCGTCAGCGATCCCTTGGAGGCACTGGTGATGCCTTCGATCGTCCGCACGTTGCTGACGCAGGCTCCGGGCGTGCAGATCGAGTGCGTGCAGGCCACGGCGAGATATGCCGAGGACATCCGCGAAGGCAATATCGACCTCGCCTGCTTCGCCTTCCCGATCGACACCACCGATATCGTGGTCAAGTCGATCATGGCATTCGATCTCGTGGTCATCAGCCGGCGCGATCACCCCGAAATCACGAAGCCGCTCGATCTCGCAACGTTCGCCAGATTGCCTCAGGTCGCCGTCGCCCACGAATTGCGTGGCCTCACCGGTGTCGACAAGAACATGGTGGCGCAGGGCACCGTCCGGCGGACGCCCTATATGGTGTCGAAGATCTGGTCGATGCCGGCAATGGTCCAGCGCACAGATCTGATCGGCCTGTTGCCGCGCCGCTTCGCCGAAGAGATCGCTGACAATTTCCAGCTCGACCTGCACGATCTGCCGATGCCGCTGGCGGAGCAATACGCCTACATGCTCTGGCACGTGAACAGCGAGAACGATCCCGGCCATAAATGGCTGCGGGAGTCGATCATGCAGGGGTTGCAGAGCAACCGGCCGGCCGGTATTCAGTAGCGCACGATGCCACCGGCGAAGGCCCGCCAGCCCTGCTGCGTCGGGTTGTCGCTGTGCTGGTGGCTGCCTTCGGCGAACAACGACACGTCGAACGGATTGGCTCCGACGGCCGAAAGATTGAAGCGCAGCCCGCCGCCGAGATTGGAAGCGTGCATGCTGGCGCGCTCGAGCGCAGTCGGCTCGATCAGGATGCGCTCGCCGGTGGCGGCGAACAGATAGGGCGCGATCGCCGCCGGCGCGTTCGGAATGACGAAGTTGCGACCGACCTCGCCACGCACGACCCAGGCGCTGTCGCCGGCGAACGATCCCGCCGTGTAGCCGGACAGCATCTGCGCGCCGACGATGTCGAACTGCTCCGAGGTCAGCATCGGCTGGCCAAAGCTGGTCTGCCCATATCCTGCCAGCGAGAGGAAAAAGTCGCTGGGCAGGCCCTGGGTGATGCCGACATGGCCGCTCAGCTTGGTGAAGACGGCGTCGGCGCCGATGCGCGAAAGCGGCAGCAGGAAGGTCGCGTCGTTCGCGGTCCGTGCGCCGAAGGCATCGACGCCCCGCGACAGCAGCGCGCCGTAGCTCGCCACCGTGCCCGAACTGCGGAAATTCCAAAAACCCTCGACACCGCCGCGCACGGCGCGCACCCGATCGCGGCTGATCGGTACCGACGGTTCGAACAGCAGCGAATCCACCTCTTCGTCGGTGGCCTCGAATCGCGCGATGAAGGTAAGTACGCCGTCGCGGCGCTTGACCGCGTCGTAGCTCACGCCGATGCGGCCCTGGGACAGCAGGCCCTGCGTCGCGAAGATTGGATCGACCCGCGGCGTCGTCTTGCCGACCGTACCGCCGCCCTCGAGCCGCCAGCCGTCTATGCCGAGCGGAAGCGTCAGCGACGCGCTGAGATAGCGGCGCGTAGGATAGGTCGTGGCAAAGTCGTTGTCCGGAAGTCCCGATGCAGAAACCACGAACTGCTCGCCGAGGCCGAACACGCTGTTGAGTGAAGCCGTCGCCACCGCTTGCCAGGTGCCGAACACTTTTGGCATTGCGTTGTCGCCATAGAGGCTCGCCGAGACCGGACGATAGCGGCCGGTCAGGACCAGGACCGAGCCGCCGACCTGCTTGCCGCCGGTGAACACCGCGTTCAACACGAGCCCGGGCGCGTCGCCCGCGATCAACAGCACGCGCTCGAGCTCGGTCTGCCTGAGATGACGCCTGCCGATCAGTTGCTCGACCACGGCGAGGACGCGTGTGCGCACCGGCATCCTGATCGCTGCGGCGTCGATGCTCTCGACGAATCCGTCGACGACGCGGATCGCGACCCGCGCCTGCTGTCCCAATTCCTGCGGCGTGACGACCACGCGCACCAGCGGATAGCCTGCACGCACATAGGCCGCCTGCAAGGCGTTAGCGAACGCGAAGATCTGCGCAACGGAAACGCGCTTGCCGATGAGCGGCGCTTCAAGGGCGCGGCGTTCGGCGGCCAGCTCGTCGAACTCGTCCGCGATCGAAAAGCCGCGCAGCACGAAGGTGAGCTTCTCAGCGTCCTTCGGAATCTCGGCGCCGGCCTCGACGCGCGGCAGCAGAATGCGGGCCGGCGCACTTGGCGCCGGTGCAATCGACGGCGGCGCGACCTGACTCGGCGACGGTACGATCCGTTGCTGTGCATGAATCTGCTGCGGAAGAAACAGAAGCAGAGCGGCAGCCGCACATCCGCCTGATCTCGATACACGACGTCCAAACATATTCCTGCACCCACCCGGCGCGCATCCTTCAACGAAGGCGACGCAAAACTCAAGCGTTGGATTCGGAATCCGCTCCACTATTAATCGGGCAAATAACGCTTATCTCGTTTTAGAATTGGCGCGGCCGCGCCTTTGTCTCTAGCAGAGCTGCCGAGGGCCGCGAGGCATGTCGCGCCGGCCGTGCCTCCTGCATCTGAGATGGCGTGTCATGATCAAGATTCATCATTCACTGACGATCGCCCTGTTCGCGCTTGCATGCTGCGAAGGCGCACAGGCGCAAACACAGACACCGACGCAAGCGCAAGCGCCGCAACGCACGACGGCGACCTATGAAGACTGGACCGTTCGCTGCGAGGTCAGCGGCACGACGCGGGTCTGTGAGATGACGCAAGCGATGCAGATCCAGGGCCAGGCGCAGCCGGTCACGCAAATCGCGATCGGCCAGCAAAGCAAGGGCGCGCCGCTGAAGATGGTCGTCCTGGTGCCAATCAATGTCGCGTTGACGACGGCCCCAAAGCTCGCCGCCAATGACAAGGATCCGGGCATCGCGACCGTCTACCGCCGCTGCATGCCCGCCGCATGCTTTGCCGACACCGATATCGGAAGCGATCAGATCAAGCGGCTGCGGGTCCTCTCCGAGAACGGCAAGCTCCAGTTCAAGGACGCCGCTCAGCAGGATGTCGTGATCCCCGTGTCGTTCAAGGGATTCGGCCAGGCCTTCGACGCCATGCAGCAGCCCTAACGGCGCCGTATGGTTTGGATGGCTGGTGGCTGACCGCAGTGAGCCCCGCGGGATACTCGCCGATCACCTTCAGAGACAAGCTGCCGTGGTGAGGTAAATCGCAAGCCCCACCCTTCTTCGGATTCTCGGTGCACACGTCGCGCGCGTGAGCGACAGTGCACGCGTCACCCGTATGACGTGTTTCAGAGATCCTTGAGAGCGATGGGCCTCGGTTATACTCGTTCAGCAATCTGAGTATAACTCGCATGCTTGTGCTGCGCACATTCAAGCGCCCGGCGAGCCCGCCGCCCGTTGCGATTACGGCATGCCGCCGTGGTCGACGAACAGGTCTGTGAGCCCCGCCCCCAGCCACATGCCGCCCAGCACGAGCCAGGCGGTGAGCGCAAACACCGAGGCCCCGGTCACGCCGGCGCCAACTGCACATCCACCGGCTAGCATCGCGCCGAATCCCATCAGCACAGCGCCGAGCAGATAGCGCCGCATGCCGAGCCCGTCCGAAAATCCCTCGAGCTTCAGTTCGCCCGCAGCCACCGCGGCAATGAACGAACCAAGGAACACGCCGGGGATGATGCCGAGGTCGAAGCCGAGTCGGAGCTGCGAGCTGTTGAGCACCAGCATCAGCGCCTCGGCTGACGGCCCGCTGAAGGTGAGGCTCTTCAGCGCCACCGGCGCGAAGGAAGCCTGCGAGAGCTGATAGGTAAAAAGCCAGCCGGCGATGACGGCCACGCCCGTTGCCAGCGCGGACAGGATCAACCGCCGCGGCAATTGGCTTCGAAAGGCGAAGGCGAGCCCCGCGATCAGCCACAATCCGCCGAAAGCGAGCTTTTCGGGCGTACCGCCGCCGAACACCGCCATGATGTCGCGCGACGGCCCGCCGTCGACCAGCCACAGATTGGTCACCCACTCGCGCGCGGGCGACAGCAGGCCGCGATAGGAGGCCTGCGCCGTCACCGCGAACACCAGGCCCGACAGCAGTGCTCTGAGATTGCCATTGGCCGAGAGCACCAGCAGCCGGCTAGCGCAGCCACGCGCCAAAATCATGCCGCAGCCGAACATCACGCCGCCGACCAGCGCACCGGAGATGCTGCCCTGCTGCGCGAGCTGTCGCGCCTCGGAGACGTCGAGCAGACCGAGCGCGACAAAGCCTTGCGTCCCCACCAGCGCCGCGGCGAAGGTCAGGAGCCAGACCGCCAGGCGAGGCCCGCCCTCACCGCGCGAGAATTCGACCGCCGCGGCGCGCAGGCAGAAGCGGCTGCGCTGAGCGAAGAATCCGAACAGGCCGCCGACCAGGAGGCCGCCAAGCCATGACAGCCGGTCTTCACCCAGGAGATCGATGAGTGGCGTCAGCACGGCCGCCTCAGTGTTCCCCTCGAGATCTGCCAGATTACCGCGCGGCACGGCCTCGCCAAATGAGCCAAATCAAGGCCCGGAGAATTGCAGGCGATGGCCGCGCCCGGTCAGGGGCGCAGATAGGCATATCCCTGCTGCTCCAGCTCGGCGAGCCGCACCACGCCGCCCTTCTCGGCTACCACGAAGCCGGGCGTGAGGTCGTCGAGCTTGACGCCCTGCGCCTTCATCGTGTTGGCGCAGGCATCAAATCCGACACCGGCATCGGTGAGCTTCTTCATCATCGCAACGGTGTGGTCCTCGGCGACCAGCGCATGGAAGGTGCGCAACGCCGGCCCATGCACGACCAGCCTGATATCGGCCTTGCCGGGCCCGCCGACGCCATCGACGTGGTTCTGGAGGTTGCCCAGCACGAAGACGACGCGGTCGGCATCGGCGAGATGATAGACCACGCGCTGTCGTGTCGATGTTTCCGTCGCCGCGACCGCCTCGCGCACGGCAAGAGTGCCAAATAGTCCGGCAAGGCTCGCGCGAAGCATGGATCGACGCAGCATGGTCCCTCCTATCGTGTCTGCTTGATGAATTCGGCGATCCGGTCGGCGACGTCTTCCGCGAACAGGTCGCGGAAGAAATGATCGGCGTCCTCGATCTTGTCGAGTTGCACCCTGCCGCCGCTGCCCGAATCGGCCAATGGTCCAAAGGACGCCGCCACATCAGGCACGACCGTATCCTTGGTTGCGGTGAGCACCAGCACCGGCAGCTTCACGCGGGCCACGAGCGCGGCGGTGTCCTGTCCGGCATCGGCACCGTAGAAGGAGGCAAAGGCCCGCGCCGAAACCACGGCGTTGCGGCAGTAGATGAAGCCCGGCGCATCCATCCATTCTCCACCGCGTCCCGCGGCGACAGCCTTCGTTGCCTTCTCCAGGAGCGGCTCAAGCGGCTTGCCGTAGGTCTCGGCATAGGAAGCGCGCACGCCAGCCTCGGCTTTCGCAGTCACTGGAGCCAGCAATACCGCGCCCGCAGCGGGAGGTGCTTCGTTCGCCGCCAGATAGCGCGCGACCTGATTGCCGCCGCGCGAATGACCGAGGGTGAAGACGAACCGGGACATGCTCTTCGCCTTCGCGCCCCAGGCGCCGATCTCTGCAACAGCGTCCTCGGTGACATAATCGTGCCGCGTGGCGCAGTCATACATGCCCTTGCGGCGATCGAGCCCGAGCGACAGCGTATGCGCGAGCGAAGCGATGCCGCGCTGCTCAAGCGCTTTCGCTACGCCCTGAATGATCTCCATGTCCTTGTGAGCGAGCGTGCCGTGGGTCATCACGACGAGCGGCGTGTCTGACGCCATCGAGGTCGGCGTGCGCAGCGTCGCGAGCGACGTGCGGCCGTTGATGGACAGTTCGAGCTCCTGCTCGGCAGCGCCGACGGGCCGCGCGAGAGTGAGCAAGACGACCATTCCGATAAACCATCGCATGGGCGGCTCTCTCCTCAGGGACGGATGATCGTCCAGTCGTTTTCCGCAAGATCCATCAACGCGGCAACCCCGACCTGGGTCACGCTGACGCCCTCGATCAGCGGCGGTCGCTTGTCCTCCTTCGCCGCCAGCGTCTCCAGCGTGTTCCCGCAGGCGATGAAGCTCACATTGGGCATCGATTTCAGGAAGTTCACAAGGCGCTCCTTCACCGGCGAGCGGTCGTCGAGCAGCATGTCGAGGCCGCCATTGAAGGCCACCACCACGATCTCGACGTCTTCGCCCCGCCCGGAATATGCCGCGACACGTTCGCGGCAACATCGAGAACAGCGCGCATCCTGACGGGGTCGTCGTCGCTGATCTGCAGCGCGAGCCTGTGCGGCTCGGCCGCGCGGGTCGGGGCGGCGAGACCGGTCACGATGAAAGCGGCAGCGACCAGCCCGCGAAGCAATCCGCGGCGGCTCGCCTGCCCGCGGCTCACTCCACGCCCCGCGACTTCTTGTCCTTGCCGTCCTCAGGCGTCACGTCGATCGCGGCGGCTCGCGCGGTGATCTTCACCGGCGCGATGCAATCCTTCATGCAAGGGTCCTTCTGCCAGAATGACTTTTCGGTGGTGGCGCGATCGTCCATCACAAAGCCCTGCTCGTTCGGCATCTTGATCGTGGCGAGGTTCTTGTAGGTCAGCTCGAAATTCTGGTCGGTGACGACGTCGTTCAGGTAGAGGACGTAAGCGACCAGCGCATAATATTCGTCGACCGAGAAGGACTCCGCATTGCCATAGGGCATGGCGTGCCGGACGTAGTCGAACACGGTCGAGGCGTAGGGCCAGTAGGAGCCGACCGTCTTGACCGGATTGTCTGAGGTCAGCGAACCCTTGCCGCCGGCCAGCACCGGCCAGCGGCCATTGCCTTCGCCGAACTCTCCGTGGCAGGACGCGCAATTGTCCATGAAGAGCTTTTCGCCCTGGGCAACCGTGCCCCTGCCCTCAGGCAGGCCCTGGCCATCGGGCCGTACGTCGATATCCCAGCCGCGGATTTCCGCCGCGGTCGGCGCGCGACCGATGTGATAGCGCGGACCGGCTTTGGCATCGGTCTTCTGCTGCGCGAGCGCGGGCGCGCTCATCGCGCAAACGAGCAGCGCCACGGCAGCACACTTAAGCGACTTCGACATTCTCGACCTCACCGTTGGCCTGCACATGCCAGGTCTGGATGCCATTGTTGTGATAGATGGAATTGACGCCGCGGATCTTGCGCAGCTCGGCCTTGCTCGGCTGCACGTATCCGGTCTCGTCCTGGACACGCGATTGCAGCAGCAGCGGCTCGCCGTTCCAGTCGAACTCGTAGTAGAAGCGCGTCAGCGCCTTGTCGAGAACGGGTCCATCGAGCCGTGCCGGCCACCAATTGCGGCCGCCATCGAGCGACACGTCCACGCGCTTGACCTTGCCGTTTCCGCTCCAGGCCAAACCGGAGACGATGGTAAAACCCCTGCCGTGCTTGATCGGCGCCTGTGGGCTGGGGCTCGTGATTACCGACTTGGCGTCCATCGACCAGGTGAAGCGACGCGCCTTTCCGTTCGGCATCAAGTCCGTGTATTTGGACGTCTCCTCGCGGGTGTGCCAGGGCTGATCGCCGACCTTGATGCGGCGCAGCCACTTGACCCAGAGATTGCCTTGCCAGCCCGGCACCACGAGCCGCATCGGATAGCCTTGCTCGGGATAGAGTGCCTCGCCGTTCATCTTGTAGGCGATGATGCAATCGTCGAGCGCCTTCTCGATCGGCAGGCTGCGATCCATCGCGGCGGCATCGGCACCCTCGACCAGCAGCCACTTGCCGCTGGTCTTGACGCCTGCCTCCTCCAGCAGCGTGCGCAGCGACACGCCTGTGTACTGCACGCAATGGATCATGCCGTGGGTGAACTGGCAGCCATTGAGCTGGGCGCCGCGCCACTCCATGCCGGAATTCGCCGCGCACTCCATGAAGTGGATGCGATTGACGCGCGGATAGCGCTTGAGCTCCTCCAGCGTGAGGATTAGCGGGCGCTCCACCAGCCCGTGGATCATCAGCCGATGATCGGCCGGATCGATCTCGGCGATGCCGCCGTGATGCCGCTCGAAACAGAGACCGTTCGGCGTGATGATGCCTTCGAGCTCATGCAGGGGAGTGAAGCTCACCGAGGACTCGCGCGAGGCGGTCAGCCATTCGACGTCACGCCGGACGACGTCCTTCTCGAATTTTGACGGCTTGCCATAGGGACGTACGGCAACCCCCTCGCCAAGCGACTTGGTCCATTCCGGTACGTTGGGCGGCTGGTTCGCCGGATTGCCGCCGGCCAAGGCAGGCTTCGCCAGCATCGACGCCGCAACGCCGGCACCAGCGGTCAGGAAACTGCGACGGGACTGTCGGGGATGATCCATCTTCGACATCGCTTCTTACGCTCCGGTGACTTTGACAGCTCTGTTGGGTTCGAGGCGAACCGTCCTCTGTCGGGTCAGATAATTGGCCACGACCTCCCAGATCGGCGGCCCCTCGGTTCCTTCGTTGACGCTGGCCCAGCCGGCGACCTGATACTCCCTGGTCGGATCGATTGGCGCGCCGGTCTTGACCAGCTGCATCTCCGAGATGCGGCTTCCTTGCGGCTTTGCGACATCGATCGCATAGGAAAGTCCGCCGATGCGCACCATGTCGCCGCCCTGCTGATAGTAGGGATCTACGTTGAAGAGATTGTCGGCGACATCCTCGATGATCTCCTTCAGCCGCGCACCCGTCATGCCCATGCGATAGACAGCCGGATAGGTGATGGCGGTTGCATTGGTGACATCCTCGAAGGTGACGTCCTGTCCGGGCAGCACGCTGGTGCCCCAGCGGAAACCCGGCGACAGCGCGATCTCGGCGTCGCGCTCCTGCAACAGCGCCTGGCAGATCAGGTCGTCGAAGGTGCCGTTGAAATTGCCGCGCCGGTAGAGCAGCGAGTCCGTCTTACCAAGCACCTTGGCCAGATCGGATGCGAAGGGCTTGCGCACCTCGGCGATCTTCGCTGCCATCTCGGCGTCCGCAGTGATCACGTCGGAGAATAGCGGAATGAGCTTGTAACGGAACGCCTTGACCTCGCCGTCGCGGACATCGAGATCGAGCCGCGACACGAACTTGCCGGACGAGCCAGACGCGATCAGCAGGGTCTTGCCGACCTTGACCGCTTCAGGCAGCGCGTCGTGGGTGTGTCCGGTCAGGATCACATCGATGCCCTTGACACGGCTCGCAAGCTTGCGATCGACGTCGAAACCATTGTGGGACAGCAGCACGACGAGCTGCGCGCCGCCCTTGCGGGCCTTGTCGACCTGCGCCTGCACGTCCTCCTCGCGCACGCCGAACGACCAGTTCGGAATCATCCAGCGCGGATTGGCGACCGGCGTATAAGGGAAAGCCTGGCCCAACACCGCGATCTTGACGCCGCCGCGCTCGATCATGGTCGAGGGTTCGAAAGCGGCCTCGTTCCATTCGGTATCGCGGATGTTAAGGCCGAGGAACGGAAAGCCGAGCCCTTCGATCGCCTGCTTGACCCGCTCGGTGCCGTAGGTGAACTCCCAATGTCCGGTCATGGCGTCGGGCTTGAGCAGCGCCATGCAGTCGATCATGTCCTGGCCACGCGTCTTCAGCGACGACCACGAACCCTGCCAGGTGTCGCCGCCGTCGAGCAGCGCGACCTTGTCGCCGCGCTCGGCGCGAATGGCCTTGATCACGGTGGCGGCGCGGTCGAGGCCACCGATCCGGCCATAGGTCTTGGCCAGCGCCTCAAAATCCTCCGACGTCAGGGCGTAAGCCGCCGATGAACCGGGCGCGATACCGAAGCGCGCAAGGAACTCCTTGCCCGTGACGTGCGGCGGCAGGCCCTTCGCCTCGCCCACGCCGAGATTGGTCGAGGGCTCGCGGAAGTACAGCGGCATTAGCTGACCATGAATGTCGGTCACATGCACCAGCGTGACGTTGCCAAGCGGCTCGAACGCCAGCAGCTCCTTCTCGGTCAGGCGTTGCTGGGCGAACGCCCGGGTCAGGCTGGAGCCCACGCCGCTCGCCAGCGTCGCCGTTGCCGCAGCAACCTGAATGAACTCGCGGCGAGAGATCATGCGCAATGCTCCGGGAGATTCATCGTTTCAGTTGCGCACTGCGGGCGTTTCGACCGGCAATCCGATGCCGCGCCAGGCGACATAGAGTTCGAGGGCGAGGAACTCGTCCGAGAGCGGCTTGAACGGCTCGGCGCGCACGTCGAACATGCAACCTTCGAAACGCTCATGCAGCGGCACCACGCGCTGGTCGCGCAGCCGATAGGTCGGAAAGCCGTTGGTCTGGCCCTGACTCAGGAAGTCCGCGCGCATGAACTTGCCGTTGTTGCGCTCGTGGCAGGATTCGCAGGCGAGATCGAGCTGACCGTAGCGCGTGTAATAGATCTGCTTGCCGCGCTCGAACCACGGCGACATCGGCCCATCGGTCTTCACAGCCACAGGCATGCCGTGCGATTGGTAGCGCACGAAAGTGGTCATGTCGGTCAGTTCCCGAGATTTGAATTTCCAGGGCTCCGCCTTCATGTGCTCGCTGCGACAGATGTTGATGCGCTGCTCGAGATTGACCGGCTTCTTCAGCTTGTCGTCCCATTTCGGCATGGCCGCGCCGACACCCTTCATGTTGGTCTCGGCCTCGCCGTGGCAGCTCATGCAGGACTTGCCCTCGCCGCCCTCGACTTTCTTCCACACGTCCGCCGCGCGCTCCACGGCGAGGAATCCCGGATTTTCGAGATCGTCGTCCTGCAGCGCACGGGTCTCCTTGCTGCGAAATTCGTAGCCGGAGACGATGGTCTTGAAGACGTGGCCGGGCGGCGCCGCGATGCCCTTGCGCTCGGCGTCCTCAGCGACCGCCAGCGTCGCAATCGAAACGGCGGCCACGATCGCAGCGGCCATCCCAACATATCGTCGCGCCATCCGAGCCTCCCTCAATGCGCGATCCGCATCATGCCTTGAGCGCAATCTTCTCTTCGGCCGTAATCACCGTGCCGTCGTCGTCCGTCCAGGAGAACTTGAACGTTCCGGCTTCGTCGATCCTGGCGTCGAACTGGATGTAGGGATTGGCCGAGATCGCCGGCTCCAGCGCGCAGGAGAACACGGGCTTGCCGTTGAACTCGCAGGCAAACTTGTTGATGATCTTGCGCGGGATCGCCTTACCTTGCGCATCTTTGCGCTGGCCCGATTCCATGACATGCGAGACCAGGGTCTTGATCTGGATGACCTCGCCTTTGGCCGCTTCCTTGGGAAGCTTGATGCGCGGTTTGTCTGCCATTGTTCCTCTCCTGAAGCCCTTAGCCGCCGCAGCCGCCGATCGTGACCTTGACGGTCTTCTGCTCCGTGAACAGCGAACCGTCGCTCATCTTCGCGATCGCAACCACGTTCTGCGTGGCCGCGAGCCGGATCCGGATCGATGCTTCCGCCTTGCCCGACAACGGCGTGAACGACAGCGTCGCGACACCCGCATTCGGGTTGCCGTCAGCGAGGATCATGACGTCCTTGACATGGGAGTCTGCCGTCATCGGACTCTCGATGTTGATCGACAGCGGCACGGTGTTGCCGTTCTCCGCGATCTCCGGCAGATCGAGCGAGATCCTGCCCTTGGCAGGCTGCTTGCCGCCGGTGAACTTCTCGATCCACTTCGCCGCGTCGCCCGTCACTTCGGCATCGGCCGCCATGGGCATCAGCGTCAGCATGACGAAACCGCC
The DNA here is from genome assembly GCF_018130245.1 of Bradyrhizobium sp. SZCCT0231. Taxonomy (GTDB): domain Bacteria; phylum Pseudomonadota; class Alphaproteobacteria; order Rhizobiales; family Xanthobacteraceae; genus Bradyrhizobium; species Bradyrhizobium japonicum_F. Next base: position 1,041,068 of record NZ_JAFCKP010000001.1, on the reverse strand, counting down.
CCCGAGCGCAAATGCCTGCCGTCGATTGATGGCTTTCATTCCTGATCCTCCTCGCCGTCAGTTCAGCGTCTTGAGAAAAGCGATGACGTCCTCGACCTGCGCGGCCGTCAAAATGGACTTGCCGACGAATTCCGGGCGCACCCGGCTCAAGCCGTCGTTCTTGAAGAACGCCGGCATGACGGTGTTGGTGAAGACGCGCTTGGGGTCGGCGATGATGAGGCGCAATTGCTCCTCGGTGTAGCGGCCGGCCACACCGTCCAGAGATGGACCGAACTCGCCATGGAAATCCTCGGACTTCAGGCTCGTGACCTGATGGCAGGCCAGACAGTTGCCGAGCGTGCGCGTCAGAAACACCTTCTTGCCGGCGGCGGCATTGCCGGGCGCACCGGTCAGGGATTTCGGCAAGGAGTCGTTGACGATATCGAGCTGGATCGGCGTCTTCGCCGGCTCCTGGGCGCAAGCGCCAGCGGCCGACAGACACAGTGCAAACGCAGCCGCAAGCGAGCGCCGCATGTTCCCTACCCTTTGGCGAGGTGACGCCCGCCCTTGATTGCGATGGACTCACGATCCATCAAATTCAGTTATTATGATATGTTCATATAAACGGTGACGTCAAGCGAAATTCGCCAACCGCTGTCAGCTAGCCGTTTGCGGCGAGAAAATCCCGGAACGAGCCGCGCTCATAGGCCCGCTCCCGCACGAAACGAAACATTGCCAGGAAATGCGGCGGCTTGAGATAGCCCGGCGCCCGCGCCACCTCGCGCGCCATCGGCTCCTTGGCCTCGATGCCGGCGGACGACGGCGGAAAGAACTGGAACGTCGGGGTGAACCTGATCCCGTATTTCTGGGCGAGGTCCTTCTCGGACAATTCCTGCCGATCAAGGTCCGTCATCTTGCGGGAGCCGATCAGATTGAGCTGCAGCACCTCGAAATTTTCGCGGATGTATTTCGCGATGTCGGCATCGGCAAAGTTCACCAGATGCGTTTCGCGACAATAGGGACAACCACGCAGCTCCCACATGATCGCGAGCCGCTTGCCGCTGGCCGCAGTACTCTCGAGGTCCTCACGCAGATCGAGGAAGCTCTGGAGAAACCACGGCTCGTGATAGAGGCCATCATCGCCAAGCGCCGGCTCGGCCCTCGCCTCGCCGAGGCCCGCCGCAAGGGCGGCGCCGGGCGCCAATGCAAGAAAGGAGCGACGCGTCGGCCGGTTGAACGACATCAGGGATTTCCGCCTTCGAACATCTTGCACATCGATCGTTTTCATTATGATATTCAAATACTCGAATGTGACAAGGATTTCCCATCGTGCGCTGCATCATGATCTTGCTGGCATGGCTGGCTTCGAGCGCGCCTGGGCTCGCCGCCGAAGCTGGCAACCGCAACGACTTCGCGTCGACCATTTCGTCCGTGATGGCCAATCTCCGCAGCGCCGCGAGCTATGCCCGCACCGGTAACATCGCGCTGGCACAGATGGAGACGGACGAGGCCGCGGCGGCGTGGAAGCAACTTCATGATGGAACTGCCGCGACGACCCTGTCCCCTTACCTACCGGCTGCATGGGCGGAATTTCTTACCAATGGCGATGAGCGGCTCACCTCAGTAGCGCGCGCGCTCGATAGCGCAGACAACGTCGCCGCCGGTCGCGCGTTGCTCGCCCTTCGCCAGTCCTTTCACGATCTCAGGCGTCGTTCCGGACTGTACGACGTCGGCGATTGTGTCTTCGAGATCGCGCCAGCGATGGAGAAGCTCCGCATCGCCGCGAGCATCTATCGAGAACAAGCCACGCCCGCACGCGCCGAAGATACCGTTGCCGCGGCGGCCGCATTTCGCGATCGCCTGCAGCGCTGCAACGATTGGGCCGGCGCCGACATTGGCAGACAGCCGGAATTCCGCCGCCTGATCGACGGCGCGATCGCGAGTAGCGGCGAGGTCGCCCATGCCGCGATGGCCGGCGACGGGCCGCTCGTGCATCGCTACCTCATCGAGCTGCAGTCCTACGCCCAGCTCCTGGATTTCCGCTACGGTTAGCTCAGCCGATGCGGGTGAGCGCGGGGAACTGCTCGAGCAGCCATTCCGATGCCGCCGGCATCAAGCCGGTCAGGAACATCAATCCGGTCGCGACCAGAAAGGCCCCCATCGCCTTCTCGACCAGACCGAGATGCCGCCGCGCGCGGCCGAGCGCCGCCATGAAGCGACCGGTGAAGGCGGCCGCGACCAGGAACGGAATGCCGGTCCCGACCGAATAGGCGAAGAGCAGCAGCGCGCCTCTCCCCGTCGTCTCCTCCGAGCCTGCCATCATCAGGACGGCGGCGAGAATGGGCCCCGCGCAGGGCGTCCAGCCAAAGGCGAACGCCAGGCCCATGACGAAGGCACCGGCCACGCCCGCCGGCCGGTTGTCGAACTGCACCGTCGCGCTGCGATAGAGCAGCGGAATCCTGAGCACGCCGAGAAAATGCAGGCCCATGACGATGATCAGGGCCCCTGCGACCATGCCGAGCGTCGAGAGATGCGCCGAGATGAAGCGCCCGGCGATCGATGCGGTCGAGCCGAGCGCGATAAAGACCAGCGAGAACCCCGCCACGAAGGCCAGCGCGGAGACCAGGATGCGCGGCCGCAGATCGGGCCTGTCGCTAGACAGATCCGTGACCGAGACGCCCGCCATGTAGCAGAGAAAGGGTGGCACCAGGGGCAGGATGCAGGGTGACAGAAACGACAACAGGCCCGCGGCAAAGGCCGCGCCAAGCGAGACATCCAAAGTCATTGCGCTTCATCCCTAGTACATATACGAATTTAATGATATAAAGAGTCAGGGAAGTCCAGAGGTCGTTCCGTGGGGATGAGCCGAATCATCGCATTGCTCGCAGCCCTTGCCGCGCTCGCGCTCCCGGCAGCGCGTTCGCGCGCCGCCGAGCTCGTCATGTTCGAGCGGGTCGGCTGTGTCTGGTGCGCGCGTTTTGACGCCGAGATCGCGCCGATCTACGGCAAGACCGAGGAAGCCCGGGCAGCGCCGCTCCGCCGCGTCAATCTGAACGGCCCCCTGCCCGCCGATCTCGCTGCAATCGATCCTGGTGCCTTCACGCCGACCTTCGTCGTGGTAAAAGAGGGCCGTGAGATCGGGCGCATTCGCGGCTATCCGGGGGACGCCTTCTTCTTCGGCCTGTTGGACCGGATCCTGGCTGGATCAGGATCGGCACAAGGCGGGTCGTGACCACAGACGTCTTTGAGGAATTTGACGCGATGCCATTGCCAAAGCTGAAGGAGATCGAGGGGTCCGCCGAGCTCGAGCAGATGATCGAGAAGGCGCGCGAAGCAAGCGACATGCTCAAGGCTCTGTCGCATGAATCCCGGTTGCTGCTGCTATGCATCCTCGCCGAAGGCGAGAAATCCGTGACCGAACTCGAGCAGTTCCTCGGCGAGCGGCAGTCGACCGTCTCCCAGCAGCTCGCGCGGCTCAGGCTCGACCGGCTCGTCACGACCCGCCGCGACGGCAAGGCGATCTACTACAGCCTCGCCAATGAGGACGTGCGCAAGATCCTCACTGCCATCTACGATGTCTTTTGCGAGCCGGTGCGGCGGCGCCGCCGGTAATTCTCCGCGCTGGATTTTCGTCCCTTCCCAGCGCAGACTGCCCGACAAGCAGAACAAACATCCCGGGGAGGCATGCTGAGTCCCTCGACCATCGCATTTGCATGCGGACTGACTGCTGGCGGCGTGCTCGGCGTAGCGGGCCGCGCCGGGCGGTTTTGCACGCTCGCGATGCTCGAGGATGCGTTCTTCGGGTCTGATCTTCGCCGGTTGAAATCCTTCGCGCTGGCTGCGGCGGTCGCTCTGCTCGCTACCCAGGCGCTCGCCGAATTCGGCGTCGTCGATCTGTCGCGATCGATCTACCTGACCCCGTCGATCGGCCTTGGCGGCGCGATCATCGGCGGGCTGATGTTTGGCATCGGCATGGCGCTGGTCGGCACCTGCGGCTTCGGTACGCTGGTCCGCATCGGCGGCGGCGATCTGCGCGCCATCGTGGTCTTTCTCGTGCTCGGCCTCTCGGCGCTCGCCACCATGCGCGGGATCACCGGCGTGCTGCGCGTGACGCTGGTCGAGCCGTTATCGCTCCGGCTCTCCGAGGGCAATAACCAGACGCTGACCTCGCTGCTCGGCGCGGGGAGCACGATGCGCGCCATCCTCGTCGTTTCGATTGCCGCTGCGCTTGCCTTCTGGGCCCTCGCAGATGGCAGACTAATCCGATCGCCACGTCTCTTGGCCTCCGGCTTTGCGGTCGGCGCTGCGATCGCCTTCGGTTGGTTCGCGACCGGATGGCTGGCAGATGACGAGTTCGACCCGGCGCGGGTCTCCTCGCTCACTTTCGTCGCTCCACTCGGCGACGCAATTCTCTACATCGCAACCTTTTCCGGCGCTCGGTTGAATTTTGGTATCGGGTCCGTCGCCGGTGTCGTAGCCGGCTCATTTGCCGCCGCATTGCTCTTGCGCGGCTTCCGCTGGGAAGCCTGCGATGACGCGCGCGAATTGAAGCGCCACATGACCGGCGCGCTTCTGATGGGCATCGGCGGGATCATGTCAATGGGATGCACCATCGGACAGGGACTGACCGCGTTTTCGACGCTCGCTGTCTCGGCGCCAGTCACGATGCTGGCGATCGCTTCTGGAGCGCGACTGGGGCTTGAGTTCACGATGACCGGCGAGTGGCTCCCGGCAGTCCGCAAGCTGTTCGGCGTCTCGACGTAGCGGGAAAAGCACATGTGGCCGGAATCCGAAGCGCCTTTACCACCTTGGCGCTTCCCCCTTTGTCCGAGCCAAGCACAATTCGCACCGATGGCCCCGACCGAGACCGCCAGAAGTGCAACATCGCGGAAGATCGCAGTTCGATGCACCAGTTCGTGGCCAATGGTATGGGAGCGCGACTCGAACCCTCGACCAAATCTTCGGTCTTCACTGCAAATGGACGCGACAGCGCGGCAAGCCGATCAGACCTCTCGCTGGTAACGAGCATCATTGGCCCTTAAGACGTGCGCAAGCACCCAGCTCTAAACACCTGCATCGATTCAGAGAGCGAATACCCACGCTTGCTGACGATAGACTTTTCTTGATCTCCCGGTGCACACGTCGTGCACATGCAGCCTTCTAACTACTTGAAAAACCTGAACTCTCGTTCCAATCCATCATGGGTGCCGTGGCGAGTTTTCGATCTAAGCTATTCATCTTGCTGAGATATTTTAGCCCTGATCAGCCCTTTATGTAATTGGACCGATTGAAAAAACTGGTTTGACGAGGCTTCCGCGGCTTGGCTCTTCTAGGACCATATACGCATGAATTGGAAGCGAAAATCGCTTCTTCGGATTATCAGTGCACACGTCACGACACACGAGACTCACATCGCCACCGTACGCGAGCAGCCTCGATCTCGCGTGAGCACAGGAACTGCGGGCCGGCTCGAAAGACACGGAGCAGAATGCAGCCCCGGATGCTGGCAGCGACTTGCAAGGGGGAACGCACGGCCGAGATCCGGTCGACACGGAGGCGGCTGTTGGAACGGCCGGCGATGGCCACCGGCATCCCTCAGGATGGGCCAGAAGCGGATTCGGGTCCAGCCTCGGTGGGATCGGTCACCCCGACCGTGTGATAGGCACGGCCGAAATAGATCAGATTGTCGGTGCAGCCGGATCTTTGCAGAGCGACGACCCGGCAGAACAGCACGTCATGGGTGCCGACATTGACGACATCCGCAATCCGGCAGTCGAACGCCGCAGCACAGTCGGCCAGCACCGGCGCGCCGGTCGCGAGCGTCGACCAATCCGCGGCGGCAAAGCGTTCCTCGGCGGGCACCTTGCCGCCGAACAGGCGGGACAGTTGCTCGTGCCTCGCCGAGAGCACGTTGACGCAGATCACCTTGTTGCGGGTCACGCTGGCATAGGCGGAGGAGCCGCGGTTGATGCAGACCAGAAGCGTCGGCGGATCATCGGTGACGCTGCAGATCGCGGAGGCCGTAAATCCGGCGCGGCCTGCGGCACCGTCGGTCGTGACGATGTTGACGGCCGCGCCGAGACAGGCCATCGCGTCACGGTAGTCCCGAGGGGCCACATCTTGCATCGATGTCCTCACCCCTCGATGGCAGGCGCGAGGGCGAGCTCGCGCAGCACCTGTGCCAACACGGCGGCGCCGGCCGCGACATGATCGGGTTCGGCCCATTCATGCTCGACATGGCTCGCCCCGTCGCGGCACGGGATAAAGATCATCGCGGCCGGACAGACTTTTGCGAGATGACGGGCATCGTGACCGGCGGCGGAGAGGATCGCCATGGCGGAATGCCCCTGCTCACGCGCGGCCTTCGCGATGCTCGCGCGCAGGCGCGGATCGAAGACGTTCGACGGCGCATCCACGAGCGGCGTCACCGTAACCGAGCACGGCGGGGCCTTCTCCTGGCAAAGAGTTTTGATGCGCGCGCCGGCCGCGTCGAGCACGGCATTGTCAGGGTGACGCAGATCGATGCTAAAGCTGACGCGCGACGGCACCACCGACGGCGCGTTCGGCACGACAGCGACCCGGCCGATGGTGAACTTGATGTCGGCATCGATGATGCCGATCTCGGCATGGAGCGCAGCCGCCATCCGCGCAAAGGCCGCAAGCGCATCCCGCCGCTCCGATTGCGCGAGCGTGCCGGCGTGTCCTTCGGCCCCCTCGACGACCACCTGAAACGTCTTCTTGCCCTGAATGCCGGTGACGACGCCAATCGTGCAGGCCGCCGCTTCCAGCAGCGGTCCCTGCTCGATGTGCAGTTCGAGATAGGCGTCGACCGCGAAGCCGAGCGACCTATGCGGCAGATCGGGAAACGCCGCGTGAAGGCGGTCGAGCGCTTCGCCGACGCTGATGCCGTCTGCATCGCGCGCGGAACGGATCACCGCCATGTCGCGCTCAGCCGTGAAGGCCTCCGAACCCATCATGCCCGGCGCGAAGCGCGAGCCTTCCTCGTTCATCCATGCGACGATGATGACATCGCGCGCTGGCTTGTCGCCTTGCTCGGCCAGCGAGACGACCGCTTCGAGTGCCGCCATCACGCCGGCCGCGCCGTCAAACTTGCCGCCGGTCGGCTGGCTATCGAGATGACTGCCAAGCAGAAACGGCGGCGCGGCGCGGTCGCGGCCGACCAGCGTCAGGAACAGGTTTCCCGCCGCATCGGTCGAAGGTGTCAATCCCGCCTCGCCGGCCCAGCCGATGACACGACGCCATGCGGTCATCTCGCCGTCACTCAGCGCCTGCCGGTTGACCCCGCCGGCCGGCGTCGCGCCGATCTCGGCGAGTGCCATCAGGCGGCTCCAGAGCCGGTCGGCGTTGATCAGGGGCTGGCTCGTCATCGACTACTTCGTACGCATGATCTGGCCCGGCAGCGCGCGCGGATCGCGCGGCAGCCAGCGACCCGCCTCGACCTGGGCGATGAACTCGGAGAGCAATGCATTGAATGCCGCCGGCTCCTCCAGATTGAGCGTGTGGCCGGTCTTGGGGAAGACCGAGAGGCCGCAAGCGGGAATGGTCTTCTTCAGGAAGATGCCGGGCTGCAGACAGTGGTCGTCCTCGTCGCCGACGATAACCAGCGTCGGCACCATCATCTTTTTCAAGCCGTCTTCGAGATCATAGAACGACGGCCGCCGCGCCTGGACGCCGCGCATGGTGTTGGCGGCGCCGCGATCGGAGTGCGTGGCGAGGCGATCGGCGAACTCCCGCCAGCCGCGTGGGTCCTTGTTCTGGAACTGCACCCGGCTCGCGCCGAGCGCGTAGATCTTGGCGAATTCCCTGGCGCCCTGCTTCTCGAAATTGTCGGCGACTTCGAGCGAGACGCCGCGAAAATATTCCTCGAACTCCTTCTCGCAGCCATAACCGGCACCAGCCACCGTGAGAGACAGCGCGCGCTCTGGCGAACGCAGGCCGAAATGCACCGTGCAGAACCCGCCCATGGAGAGGCCGACGATGTGCGCCTTGTCGATCTTGAGCGCATCGAGCACAGCGACCGCATCGTCGGCGGCGATCCCCTGCGAATAGGCCTCCACGCTGTCGGGCACGTCCGACGGCGGATAGCCGCGCGCGGCGTAAGTGATGCAGCGATGGCGCCGGCTGAAATAGCGCAGCTGCGGCTCCCAGCTTGCGTGATTGCCGCCGAACTCATGGATAAAGAGGATCGGCGTGCCCTCGCCCGCCTCTTCCACATGGAGCTTCACGCCGTCTTTCGCTGTGATCATCGTCATCGGCATCGTCCCTAGAATTGCGGCGGCAGGTCGTTGAGCGTGCGCGCCTGCGCGACCATCTCCGGCAGCAGCGTGCAAAGTTTTTCGACCCACGCTTGCGGCACGGAGGTGCTGATCTTGACGAAGCGGTCGCCGAAGCGCTGGGTGTGATAGTTGCCCTGGCGGATCATGATGCCCTGCCGGCGATAACATTCGACCAGCGCCTCCGGGCGGATGCCGGCCGCGATGGTCTCCAGCACCAGGAAGTTGCCGTGCGAGGGCATGATCGGCAGCGCCAGTCCCTCGATCGCGGCCGCCGCCTCCTGGATCATCGCCTTGTTGGCGCGGTCGGTGCTGCAGACCTTCTTTATCCACTCGGCCTTGACCGATAGCCCCGCCTGCGCCGCGCGCTGCGCGATGACGCTGGCGCCGAGAACGCTGGTGGAGGTCTGCGCCAGTTCCTCGAACAGGTCTGGCGCTGCGACGAGCGCTCCGATCCGCAGGCCTGCAAGCCCGAGCCATTTCGAAAAGCTGGTCGAGACCACGGAGCCTTGCGGCGCCACGTGAAGCGCCGGCGTGTGGCCGTCGGCAAAATCGCGGTAGGTGCAGTCGTGCACCAGCAGCGCGCCGCAATCGCGCGCGATCGCCGCAAAGCTCTCGATCTCCTCGCGCGTGTAGCGGATGCCGAGCGGATTGTTGGGATCGACGAGATAGATGATCGCGGTGCGTTCATCGACATTCGCCTTCAGTGCCTCGGGCGTCAGGCGGTAGTTGCAGGCCGGGTCGTAGATCGGAATCTCGATCACCTCGGCACCCTGCTGGCGCGCGAACAGGCACGGCCATTTCCAGGTCGGATCGGTCGTGACCAGCGTGGTGCCCGGCTTGCAGCGTGCACGGCAGATCATCGCCAGTGCGTTGACGCCACCCTCGGTCACCAGCGCTTCGGCGCCGGGCGTGCCGAGATCGGCGACGATTGCAGCGCGCAGCGCCTCGAAGCCGAGCGGCGGGGCATAGGCGTTGAACTCGCCAGCCTCGATCGAGCGCAGCATGGCCTCGCGCACGGCGGGGTGGCTCTCGACATGGTTGGTGTTCTGGCCGAGCCAATAGAGTCCCGGCGTCGCCGAGAGCTCGTCGAAATAGCGGTTGCGGACCAGTACGGCGGATTGAGGCTTCGACATCGACGCCTCAGATCACCGAGCCACGTGCGGCGATGCCGCCATCGATCGTGACCACGGTGCCGGTGATATAGCCCGACCGCGGCGAGGACAGGAACGCGACGAGATCGGCGACCTCTTCCGACGTCGCGGGCCGTTTGCCCGGATATTTGTCGAACAGCTCCTCCCACCGGCTTTCGTCGCCGAGCATGTCGATCGCCTTGCGCTTCATGATCTTGAGCATGCGGTCGGTGGCAACCGGACCCGGATTGACGGCGACCACGCGCACGCCGTGATCGAGGCTGCGGCCGCCGAGCGCCTTGGTGAAGGACATCAGCGCCGCATTGCCGGTCGAGCCCGCGATGTAGCTCGCGTCCCAGTTCTCACCGGAATTGCCGATGATGTTGATGATGACACCGTCCTTGCCCTTCATGCGCGGATAATAGAGGCGCGACAGCGTGATGTAGCCGAACACCTTGAGATCGAAGCCGCGCCGCCAGGCGGCGTCGTCGAGGATCTCCAGCGAGCCGGCGGGGATGTCGCCGGCATTGTTGATGAGGATGTCGATATCGCCGACTTCGGCCGCGAGCTTTTCCATCGCAGCCGTGCTCGACAGGTCGAGCGCATGGATGGTGATCTTCACGCCATGGCGGGCTTCGAGCTGCTTCTTGGCCTCCAGCATCGCCTCGCCGTTGCGGGCGGCGAGATGCAGATGACACCCTTCCGCGGCGAAGAGTTCGGCCACCGCAAGTCCAATTCCTTTCGACGCGCCGGTAATGAGGGCAGTCTTGTTCGTCAGCTTCAGGTCCACTCCGGGTCTCCAGGATGCAAGCTAGATATACAAGCTCTAGCAATTTGCATACCAAGAGGCTGGAGGGTCATTCGAAGGCGGCGAGGAAGTCCAAGAGGTTGTCGCCGAGCAGGTTGACGTGGTCGCGCATGGCGCTGTGCGCCCGCTCCGGGTCGTGGGCCAGGATCGCCTGCATGATCGCCTCATGCTCGCGGATCGTGTCGGCGATCCGGTTCGGCATCCGCGTCACCCGGCGGCGATAGGCGGCCACCTGATTGCGCAGCTTACGGGTTTGATCCGCGAGGAAGCTGTTGCGCGAGGCCTCGTAGATCGCTTCGTGGAATTCCTGGTTGATGTCGTAGAAGACGTCGATATCGCCGGTCTCGCCTGCCGCGACAAGCCTCTGGTGAATCTCGCTAATTTCCGAACCCCAGGCCTGGGAGACGCGCCTTGCGGCAAGCCGCGCACAGAGCCCCTCGAGCTCCGCCATGACCTGAAACATCTCGATCAGCGCCTGCGCCTTGATGCTGCGGACCGTCGCCCCCTGCCGGCCGCGCAGCTCGACCAGATTATTCGCTGCCATCAGGCGGAACGCCTCCCGCACCGGCGTGCGCGAGACACCGAAGCGTTGGGCGATCTCCTGCTCGTCGAGTCGGCTGCCGGGCTCGAGATGGCCCGCAGCGATCGCGCCTTCTAGCTTCTGCCGCAGGCTCTCTGCGAGCGTCATGCCGGGGCTCGCGGTGAGGGTCTCGTGCCCATTCTTGACGCGCTTGCCTGCGCTATGTGCACCAACGTCAGCCATCATGTTTCTCCGATGCCAATATACGTATACATATTGGCACTCATATCCCAGCGAAATGACCTGCTCTCTCCAGAGAGGCATGGCTCTCCGGCCTTTTCGCCGTCGATCTCGCAAGTCTTATGCCTGATTTGCTCGGAAATGGCACTGGCACACGAGTTGCTAAGAGATTTCGACGCGGCCCGCTTTCGTATGCGAATGGCCGCCGCCATTATACAAGGACATGCTGGTGCAGGCAGCCCGCCTCCCCGATTCCGGGCCGACCATCGAAGCCCCGCAGGCTCAGCCCAAGCCTGAGCCGCTGCTCGAGCTGCGCGCGATCAACAAGACATTCGGTGCGGTCGCGGCGCTGTCGGGACTCCAGGCGAGCGTCGCCCCCGGCGAGTTCGTCACGGTCGTAGGCCCCAGCGGCTGCGGCAAGAGCACCCTTTTCAATATTGTTGCCGGGCTCGAGGAGCCCGACGCCGGTGGCATCCTGCGCTTCGAGGGCAAGAGCTGTCATGCCGCCGACCTGCTTGGCCGGGTCTCCTTCATGCCGCAGCGCGACCTGCTGTTTCCCTGGCGCAACGTGATCGACAACGCCATCCTCGCACTCGAGGTCGAGGGCATGCCGCGCGATCAGGCGCGCGCCAAGGCGCTGAAGATGCTGCCTGAGTTCGGGCTGGCCGGCTTCGAGAAGCAGTACCCCAATCAATTGTCCGGCGGCATGCGCCAGCGCGTCGCCTTGATGCGCACCTTCCTGTTCGAGCGCGACCTGATGCTGCTGGACGAGCCGTTCGGCGCGCTCGATGCGCTGACGCGGGCGATGATGCAGCGCTGGCTGCTTGACGTCTGGCAGAAATACCGCCGCACCATTCTTTTCATCACCCACGACGTCGACGAGGCGATCTTCCTCGGCGACCGCGTGCTGGTCATGACCGCGCGCCCCGGCTCGGTGAAACTCGAACAGGTCGTCGAGCTGCCCCGCCCGCGCCGTCCGGAGATCGTCACCTCCCCCGAATTCGTCCGCCTCAAGCGCACCCTGCTCGATGCGATCGAGGAGGAAAGCATGAAATCGTTCCAGTCCTCCATCGCGCAGGAGAAGCCGCAGTGAACGCGATGTCAGCGAGAGAAGCGCGCGGGATCGATCCGGCGGAGTGGGATGCCCGCATCAAGCTCGCAGCCTGCTACCGCATGGTCGCCAAGCTCGGCATGGACGATTTGATCTACAATCACATCTCCCTGCGCGTTCCCGGCCACGAGGATCAGTTCCTGATCAATCCCTACGGCCTGCTGTTCGACGAGATCACGGCGTCGAGCCTGGTGAAGATCGATACTAACGGCAATAAGCTCGACGACACGCCCCACGCCGTCAACGTCGCGGCCTTCGTCATCCACGCTGCGATCCACACCTCGAACCATGACGCGGCCTGCGTGCTGCACACCCATTCCGATGCGAGCGTCGCGGTCTCCGGGCAGGAGAAGGGCCTGCTGCCGCTCAGCCAGTTCGCGATGCGCTTCTACGACCGTCAAGCCTTCCACGACTACGAAGGCGTCGCCATCGACCTCGACGAGCAGGTTCGCCTGGTTCGCGATCTCGGCCCGCACAAGGTGATGCTGATGCGCAATCACGGCATCCTCACCGTCGGCCGCACGCCGGGCGAAGCCTTCATGCTGCTCTATTATTTCGAGCGCGCCGCGCGGATCCAGCTTCAGATGCAGGCGGCCGCCGCGGCCGGCGCCACGCTGGTGATGCCGCCGCACGAGGTCTGCGAAAAGGCCGCCCGCCAGTTCTGGGAATTGCAGGGCGACATCCTCGTGCCCGGCGAACGCGAATGGCCGGCGCTGATGCGCCAGCTCGATCGCACCGATCCGTCCTACCGCAATTGATTTTCACCGCCTGGAGTATGACCATGCTGAGCCGACGCCACGCCTTCTCCGTCCTCTCCGCCATCGCACTGGCGACCGGCTCGCTTGTCACGGCTGCGCCCGCAGCCGAGCCGCAAAAGGCGAGCCTGCGCCTGAAATGGCTGCCGCAGGCCCAGTTCGCCGGCTTCTACGTCGCGGCCGCCAAGGGCTATTACAAGGCCGAGGGCATCGACCTCACCATCAATCCCGGCGGACCCAATCTGCTCACCGAGAACCTGGTTGCGACCGGCGCTGACACGTTCGGCCTGTCGGGCGGCACCGACAGCGTGTTCGCGGCCCGCGACAAGGGCCTGCCGATCGTCTGCATCGGCGTCTCGCACCAGATCACGCCGTTCATCTTCGTCACCCGCAAGGACGGGCCGGTGAAGACGATCCAGGATTTCAAGGGCAAGACCGTCACCACCTGGTTCACGGGCGCCAATCACGTGCTCAACGGCATGCTGGCCAAGGAAGGCATCAAGCCGGATGAATTGAAGATCCAGCCGCAGCAGGTATCAGTGACGCCTTTCGTCGACGGCAGCGTCGATGTCGTCACCGCGACCTATTACAACGAATTCTACACCATCCAGTCGCGCATGCCGAAGGACAGCCTGAAGACCTTCGTCGCCGAGGATTACGGCATCACCTTCCCGCGCGACACGCTGATCGTCGCCGAGACGACTGCCAAGGAGAAGCCGGAGCTGGTCAAGGCGTTCCTGCGCGCTTCGCTGAAGGGCTGGAAGGACGCCTTCTCAGATCCCAAGGGTGCCGTCGACACGGTGATGGCTGCAGCCCCGACGCTCGATCGGACGCAGCAGGAGTTCATGCTCGCGGAGGTTAAGCGCCTGATGACCGCAGGCGCGGCCGCCAAGAACGGCATGTTCTGGATCGACGCGGACGCGGTCAAGACCGCCCACGACTTCTTCCTGAAGTATGGCGTGATCTCCAAGCCGCTGGATCTTGCCGCCGCTTATGATGCAAGCTTCGTCCAGAGCGTCCCCGTGGCGGACCGGCTGCCGTGAGCGGCCCTGCCGCGACATCGCTCAGTGAGGCCGCCGCCGCGACGCGGTCGATCACGATACCGGATTCGCTGCGCAAGCTGATCCGGCTCCTGCTCGGCCTCGCCATTGCGGCGGTGATCTGGGAAGGCGCGGTGCTGCTGTTCGGCATCCGACCCTATTATCTGCCGCGCCTCAGCACCATCCTGGAGGCGATGGCGGCAACACCTCGGGCCTATGTCGACGGCTTCCTGCGCACGCTTGCGGAGACGCTGATTGGCTTTGCATCCGGCGGCGCCTTCGGCGTGCTCATGGGCGTCGTGTTCTTCCGCGTCCGCGCGCTGCGCGAGATGGTGTTTCCGATCTTCGTGGTGTCGCAGACCATTCCGGTCATCGCCTTCGGCGCGCTGGTGGTGCTGTGGTTCGGCAACACGCTGCTCGCCAAGGCGATCATCGCGTTCTATCTGACCTTCTTTCCGGTGACGGTGAACACGCTGCTGGGCCTCGAGACCGTCGATCCCAAACAGGTCGCGCTGATGCGCAGCTTTGGCGCCTCCAACCGCCAGCTCCTCCTCCGTTTGCAACTGCCGACCGCGTTGCCGCAGATCTTCGTCGCGCTGCGGCTCGCCGCGTCGCTGAGCCTCGTCGGCGCCATCGTCGGCGAATGGTTCGGCGACACCACCGGGCTCGGCGTGCTCTTGCTCCAGGCCATGTTCACCGAGAACGTCGTCGCGATCTGGGGCGCCCTGCTCGCCGCGGCCCTGCTCGGCACCGGCTTCTATGCGGTGGTCGCCGCGGCGGAGCGGCGGCTAGTGTTCTGGAGCGCCGAGCAATGAGCCGGGCACTCGCCTCCCCCTCGCTCGCCGTCCAGCGCGGCATTCTCGGCGCTGTCATCCTGATTGCTTGCTGGGAGGGCGTGGCGCGTGGACTGCATCTGCCGGCCTATGTTCTCCCCGCGGTCAGCGACATCGTCGCGGGTCTCTGGTCGAAGCGCGCGATACTCATCGATGCCGCGGGCTACACCCTGCTTGAAGCGTTGGTCGGCTACGGCCTCGGGTCCCTGATCGGCATCGGCCTCGCCGTCGCCATCGCACTGGTGCCGGCATTGCGCAGCGCGATCTTGCCGTTCGCGACCGCGATCAATTCGGTACCCGTGGTCGGCTATTCGCCGCTGATCCTGCTCTGGTTCGGCATCGGCGTCAGCTCGAAGATCGTGATGGTGGCGATGGCGGTGAGCTTCACCATCCTGCTGTCGATGCTGGCCGGGCTCGACCGGGTCGATCGCCGCGCCGTTGACCTCATGAAGAGTTTTGGCGCCAGCCGCTTTGGCGTGCTGTGGCGCCTACGCCTGCCAACCGCGCTGCCGCTGCTGCTCGCCGGCATGCGCGTTTCCACCGTGCGCAGCGTCATCGTGGCGATCGTCACCGAGATGCTCGGCGCCCATGGCGGGCTCGGCTGGGTGATCTACCAGGCCGTGCTCCAGATCGACTTCGTCCAGGTCTGGTCGGCGATCTTCGTCGCCTCCGCCGCGAGCCTCGCCTTCTTCGGCCTGATCGGCTTCCTTGAGAGAAAAATCCTGTTCTGGACATGATGCCATGAAACGACAGATGCATCTCGGATTGTTCATCCTCGGCACCGGCAGTCATGTCGCGGGATGGCGCTATCCCGGCGCGGTCGACAGTTTTCAGGATTTTGCGGCGATCCAGGAGATCGGCCGCACCGCCGAGCGCGGCAAGTTCGACCTGATCTTCATGGGCGATAATCTCTACGCGGACGCTGCCGCCCATCCCTCCTACACGCTGCGGCTCGAACCGCTGACGATGCTGGCGGCGCTTTCGACCTCGACGAACCATATCGGCCTTGGCGCCACCGTCTCCACCACCTACAGCGATCCGTTTTCGGTCGCGCGCGTGTTTGCTTCGCTCGATCACATCTCGAACGGTCGCGCCGCATGGAACGCGGTGACGACGGCCAATCCGGCGACCGCGGCGAATTTCGGCACCACCCATCCCGATCACGCCCGCCGCTACGAGATGGCGGGCGAGTTCCTCGACGTCGTCAAGGGCCTGTGGGATGGCTGGGCGGATGATGCCATAGTCGCCGACCGCGCCAGCGGCTTCTACATCGATCCGGCGAAGCTTCGCCCGATCGATCATGACGGTGCGTTCTTCAAGGTGAAGGGTCCGCTCAATATCGGCCGCAGCCCGCAAGGCCGCCCCGTCGTGCTCCAGGCCGGCGGCTCCGAGGCCGGACAAGCACTCGCCGCGCGCACCGCCGACATCGTATTCTCGGTGGTGCAGGACATCGACGAGGCCAAGGCTGGCTACGCCTCACTAAAGACGCGTCTCCCAGCGTTCGGGCGTACAGCGGAGGACGTCACGGTGCTGCCGGGCGTGATGCCCGTCGTCGGCCGTACCGACAAGGAGGCGTTCGAGAAGCTCAACGTGCTGCAGAGCTTCGTCAGCGGCAGCAACGCACTCGCCATCCTCTCGGACCGCTTCGGCCGCGACATGTCGGCCTACGATCTGGACGGGCCGATCCCCGACATCGCGCCGTCGGACAACTATCACAGCTTCGCCAGCGTCATGCTCGCCAAGGGCCGTCGCGAGAACATGACGCTGCGTGATCTCTACAATCTCACCGCCGCCGCCCGCGGCCATTGGGTGCTGTGCGGCTCGGCCGAGCGCATCGCCGACACGCTCCAGCTGTGGTTCGAGGAGCACGCCGCCGACGGCTTCAACGTCATGCCGCCCTATTTCCACGAAGGGTTCGAAGATTTCGTCCAGCTCGTCGTGCCTATCCTGCAGGAGCGCGGACTGTTCCGCAGCGACTACGAGGGAACGACATTGCGCGATCATCTCGGCCTCGCGCGGCCGGCCAATCCGTTCTTCGCGGCTTAGAGCACGCCGGCAGTTCGCAGTGCCTGCTCGAGTGCCTGCAACTCGCCGCGTGTCGCTGGCGGCTGCGGCGGCCGCGCCGCATCGCAAGACAGGCGTCCGAGCAATTTCAGGCACGCCTTGAGCCGCACGGTCGCCCGCCCTCCGGGCGCCTCACGATAGATCGCGATCGCCAGAGGATACAGCTTCTCATGCGCGGCGCGCGCCCGCTCCCAATCGCCGGCCTCGGCGGCAGTCCAGAGGCCGACCACAAGCTCCGGCACGACGCAGGCGAGACTGACCTGGCTGCCGGCCGAGCCCAAGATATAGCTCGTCATCAGATGCTCATCGCCCGAGCCGAGCACGACGAAGTCCGGTCGCAGTTTCCGGATCAGCCTGAGATTCTGTTCGTAGGCTGCGACCTCCCAGCTGCCCTCCTTCACCGCAACGAAGCGAGGATCGGCGGCAAGCCGCGTCAGCAGCGGCGGCGCGTAGGCCATCGCGCCCGCGCCGACGGGCGCAGCGTAGAGCATCAAGGGTACCGTCGTGGCATCGCGGATGTGGCGGTGATGTTCGATCACGCAATCATCGGCATGGCCGAGCGCCCAGCTGTTGGGAGGAAACACCAGCAGCCCGTCGGCGCCGGCCTGTTCCAGCGCAGCCGCCTCGCGCGCGGCCTCCAGGCTGGATTCATGATTGACCCCGGAGACGATCAGGCATTCCTTCGCGTGCTGACGCGCCAGCTCGACCACGCGCCGCTTCTCGGACAGCGACAGCACGAAATTCTCGCCGGCGTGGCCGTTGACGAGGAGCCCATTGATGCCGGGCGTGGACGAAACCGAGATGACATGGGCTGCGAGCTGCGCCTCGTCGACCTCGAAATCGGGCGTCATCGGCAGGACGGTGGCGGCGTGAATGCCGCGCAGGCGATCGCTGAATGTCCGCATCGTGGCCGACATCGCCAGCTAGTGAATGATCTGGTCGAGGAACGTTCGCGCCCGCTCCGACTTCGGATGCTTGAAGAATTCCTCCGGGGCGGCCTGCTCGACCACCTTGCCCTCGTTCATGAACACGATGCGGTCGGCGACCTCGCGGGCAAAGCCCATCTCATGCGTCACGCACAGCATGGTCATGCCCTCCTCCGCAAGCTTCTTCATGGTCTCCAGCACTTCCTTGACCATCTCGGGGTCGAGCGCGGAAGTCGGCTCGTCGAACAGCATGATCTTGGGACGCATGCACAGCGCGCGTGCGATGGCGACGCGCTGCTGCTGGCCGCCCGACAGCTGCCCGGGGAATTTCTCGGCCTGATCGGGAATCCGGACTTTTGTCAGGAAGTGCATGGCGAGATCCTTGGCCTCCGCCTCGCTCAAGCCGTTCGCGGTCATCGGCGCCAAAGTGCAGTTCTCCAACACCGTCATGTGCGGAAACAGATTAAAGCTCTGGAACACCATGCCGGTGTCGCGCCTGACCGCGTCGATGTTCTTGCGCTGATGATCGAGCTCGACGCCGTTGACGTAGATCAGGCCCTCATCATGCTTCTCGATGTGGTTGATGCAGCGGATGAGCGTCGACTTGCCCGAGCCTGAGGGACCGCAGACCACGATCTTCTCGCCCTTGGCGACCTTGAGATCGACCTCGTTCAACGCGGTGAAGTCGCCATAGTGCTTGTAGACCGCCTCCATTCGAACCGCAGGCACCTCACGGAGCTGCGGCTGCACTGTTGCACCTTCGGCCCTAGCCATCGATCTCTCGCTCATGCACGGGCCTCCACACTCGCCTGCGCAACCGGCGCGCTCGCTGCGACCCGCCTGGTTTTCGCGGCACTCGATCGACCGAAATGCTTCTCGAGCCGGCGCTGAACCGCATCCCATACAGAGGTGAGGATCAGGTAATACGCCGTTGCGGCCGCATAGACTTCGAGGATCTGGAAATGCTCCTGCATCAGCATGTCGCTGCGGCGCATCAGCTCCTCAACCGAGATCACGGAAGCGAGCGAGGTTGCCTTCAACAGCGAGTTGATGGAGTTGCCGAGCGGCGGGATCATCAGCCGGAACGCCTGTGGGAGGGTCACGCGGCGGAACGTGACCCAGGGCGACAGGCTGAGCGCCCAGGCAGCTTCGCGCTGCCCCGCCGAGACCGCCATGAAGCCGCTGCGCACGATCTCGGCGAGATAGGCGGCTTCGTTGAGGATCAGGCCGACGAGTGCACAGGTGATCACGCTGAACTTGATGCCCAGCTGCGGCAAGCCGCTGTAGATCACCACCAGCTGGATCAGGAGCGGCGTGCCGCGGAAGAACCAGATGTAGAACCGCGCCGCGCCCGCGAGCACCGGATTGGACGACATGCGCAGCAACGCGATGCCCATGCCGAGGATCAATCCACCGACGACCGCCGCCACCGTCAAGCCGATGGTGACGAGCACTCCCTTCATCAGGAAGTAGTTGAAGAAGTAGCTGACGGCGGCCGTCGGACTGAAATGGCTCATCGGCTCGTCTCCGTGGGTATCAGGCCGGACCGGGGCCGGCGATCGCAAGCGGCTGGTCGGCCGGCATACTGGTCAGGCCGAACTTGTCGAACAGGGCTTGGTAGCTGCCGTCGGCGCGCATCGCGTTGAGCGCCTTGACGACGGTATCGGCGACCGTCTTGTTGCGGAAACCGAGCGTGGTCCTGGCCGTGCCGAGCCCGCTCAGGACTTCCTTCACGCGACCACGGCCGACGAGATCGCGTGCCACGCTGTCGACCAGCAGCGCGTTATCCACCTGGCCCGCAAGCAGCGCGCTGACGACGTTGGTCGCAGTCGGGAACGTGCGCATTTCGACGGCCGCTCCGCCTTTCGCTACGCTGGCATCGCTGAGCTTCTTGAGCCAGTTCATCTGGTAGCTGCTGACCTCGACGGCGGATGATTTTCCGATCAGATCATTTTCGGTAGCAATTTTTGTGCCGCTATCGGGTGCGACCACGACCGAGATCGCCTGAATGGCATACGGCACCATGTACATCAGCTTCGAGCGTTCCTCGGTCCAGAACATGCCGGTATTGACGCCGTCGATGCGCGCTGCGCCCAAGGCAGGAATCATGGCCGGAAAATCCATCCGGAGGAGTTCGACGGGAAGACACAACCGCTTGCCGAGCTCGGCGGCGAGCTCGACGTTGAGGCCCTGCAACTGGCCGTCCTTGTCGACGAATTGCTGCGGCGGATTGGTCGGGTTGATGGAGAGCTGCAATTTGCCGGGCGCAATCAGATTGTCATCGGTGATTGCGGGCGTACAGGCGGCATGCACCGCCGTGGATGCAAGAACGAGTGCGGCGGCCGCACTCAAGCGAAACAGTGTCGAGACCATGGATACCTCCAGTAAGACGCCAATGACCGATGCAGTTCCTCGCCCGGGATTCCCCTCGACATTTCTTGGATGCGGCCGGCTGGATCTCGCGACACGGCAGGCAGCACCGTCTTCGATCTGCTCAAGCCGATCCCGACATCGGCCTGAGCTGAATGCGCATGAAATTCTTCACCAGGGCTTCGAACGGACCAAAGCCCTTCACCTTCAGGAACTCCGGCGTCTCGAACGCCCACCTGCCCGCAACCTCGTACATGGCGGCGTATTTCGGCCCGTCGCCGACGGTGACGAAGCGCTTGGCCGAGAGCCAGCCGGGACAAGCGAGCAGATCCGGGAAATGCTTCTGCTCGTACCAGGCATTGAACGCAGCCTCGTGCTCGGGATCGATGTCGACCCGCACGATATGGATGAAGGCGTCGTCCGGCATCGGCTCGCCCCTCATGCTAAGTGCGAATGTCGCCGGCCGCGCGCGCCGCGCCGACCGTCGTTGCAATGGCATCGCACAGCGCAGGCAGAACCGGCAGCAGCGGCGGCCGCGGATCGGCGTTGCGGATCAGGCCGAGCGCCTTCAGCCCGACCTTCATGCGCGTGTGCATGTCCATGATCGGCGCAGGCCCGTAGATCGACCGCACGATCGGATAGAGCCGTTCGTTGACGGCGCGCATCGCCTTGAGGTCGTCGGCGAGCGAGGCCTGCCACAGTGCTGCGAACAGATGCGGCGCGAGGCTGACGAGGCCGGAGAGAATGCCGTCCCCGCCGATGGCAAGCTGCGGCAGGAACCAGTTGAAGTTCGACGGCAAGATTGCGACAGAGGGATCGGCCTGCTTCACCGCCCGCCGGTTCTCGTCATAGGCCAGCATGGTGTCGCTGCCTTCCTTGACGGCGATGACGCTGTCGAGCGCGGCGATTTTCGCGAGAGTCTCCGGCGAATAGCCAAACCCGGACGCAAGCGGGTACTGGAAGATCGACACGGGAATTCCGATCGCGGAGCTGACCGCCTGCACGAAAGCCAGTGGCGCGCGTGAGGTCGCCGAGGCGCCGCCGCCGAGCGGCGCAGGCGGGAACAACACGGCGCAATCGGCGCCGGCCGCTTCCGCGAGCTGGGCCTGGTGGATCGCTTCCGCCGTCGAATGCGCGATGATGCCTGAAAGCAGCGGCTTGGCGCCGATCTGCCGGCGCGTCCGCTCGATCACGGCCTGACGCTCGTCATCCGAGAGCGATCCGCCCTCGCCCGCGTGGCCATTGACGAACACCGCCGCGACCCCATCCGGGCAAGCGCAATAGTCCAGCACGCGGGAATAGCCGTCCCAGTCGATCGAGCTGTCGTCCCTGAAGGGTAGCACGGTGGCGACCGTGACGCCGCGCAAATCAGGTTTTTTCATCGCTTTGATCATGACGGTTTGCGCCGCGGGAATTTGAGGCTTGCGCGCGCCTTCAGCACTTCGAGGCCGCCCTCGTTGCGCGCGCTCGCCTCCCAGATGATGGTGCGGGTCTCGTCGTGCTGCTCGGCGATCCAGACGTCGAAGGTCAGCGTGTCGCCGTAGAACACGGGACCTGTGAACCAGAAGCGGTCCTCCACTGAGACGCCGATGGTGCCGACCAGCTCGCTGGTGAGGATGCTGGTGCAGAGGCCCGCGACCATGATCCCCGGCGCCAGCCTGCGGCCGAAGCGCGTCGCGCCGGCATAGACCTCGTCGACATGAACCGGGCCGAAATCGCCGGTCGCGGCGATATAGAGCGCGCCATCGGCCTCGGTGATGGTCTTGCTCAGGCTGACCCTGTCATTCACCTTGAGATCGTCGAAGGACTTTGGCTCGTACATGGCTCAGCCCTTCGCGAAGGGAACCAGTGTTGCAGTGCCGTCCACCACGGTCGCGCCGGAGGGCGACAGCGTGCAGGTGACGCGGCAGACCGCATCATCGCCGGCAACCGAGACGATCTCGGCCCTGGCTTCGACGGACTCGCCGACGATCACGGGCGCAGCGAAATTCAGCGCGATGCTGCCAATCCGCCGCGTCGGTCCGCCGAGCTGGCTGAGGCACGTCGTGGCGAGACCACCGACGGCGAGCTCGAAGGCGACCATGTTGGAGGCGCCGGACTTCCTGGCGCGGACGGCATCGACATAGAGACCGCCGAGATTGCCGCTGATGCCGGTGAACATCGCCTGCTCGGCCACCGTCATGGTCTTGCGAAAGGCGAAGGCGGCGCCGGGCTTGAGAGGTGCGTGAGACATCGATCGCTTCCCTAGAGCTGCAAGCCGTTCTTGATGGTGCTGCGCGCAACCAGCATGCGATGGATCTCGGAGGTGCCGTCATAGATGCGGGTGACGCGGGCATCGCGATACATCCGCTCCAGCGGCAGGTCTTTGCTGAAGCCCATGCCGCCGAACACCTGGATGGCGCGGTCGACGACGCGGCCCTGCATCTCGGAGGCCGCGACCTTGATCATCGAGACCTTGTCGCGCGCGTCCCGACCCTGGTCGATATCCCAGGCGGCGTTCATCACCATCATCTTCACGCCGAAGATCTCGGTGGCGGAATCGGCGATCAGCTTCTGCACCATCTGGAAATCGCCGATCAGTTGGCCGAACTGGCGCCGCTCGCCGGCGTGCCGGCGCATCATCTCCAGCGCGCGCTGCGCCATGCCGACCGCGCGCGCGCCGATATGGGCGAGCCGGATCTGGAGCACGCTCTGCATGATCAGCTTGAAGCCGCCGCCGACCTCGCCGAGCACGGCCGCCTTCGGAATGCGGCAGTCTTCAAAACTCAGCTCGGCATGGCCGTAGCCGCGATGGCCCATCATCGGCTGGGTGCGCGCGACGTTGAAGCCGGGCGTGCTGCGGTCGACCAGGAACAGGGTGATGCCACCGCGGGCCCGCTTTTCCTTGTCGGTCAGCGCCATCAGGATGATGTAGTCGGCGATGTCGCCGTCGCTGATGAAATGCTTGGTGCCGTTCAGCACCCACTGGTCACCGTCGAGATGCGCCGTGGTGCTGATCGATGCCGCGTCGGAACCGGCGCCCGGCTCGGTGATCGCCATCGCGCAGATCTTGTCGCCCTTCACGGTCGGCAGCAGGTACCGCTCGACCTGATCGCCCTTGCAGGCCATCAGCATCGGATAGACCTGGCCGAATACGCGGCGGATCAGTGCGTCGGAGGTCTTGCCGAACTCTTCTTCGACCAGGCAATGCTCGATGCAGGACAGCCCGCCGCCGCCGACATCCGCCGGCATGTTCATGGCGTACAGGCCAAGCTTCTGCGCCTTGGCCTTGGTGACCGCCAGCGCATCGGCCGGCACTTTGGCGGTCTGCTCGACGACGTCTTCGAGCGGCTGCACCTCCGTCTCGACGAAGCGGCGGACGGTATCGATCAGGAGGCGCGTCTCCTCGGGGAGAGAAAAATCGATCATCGCACCACTCCGACGGCCTTGCCGGCGACCATCGCGTCGATCTCCGCGGCGCCGTAGCCGATCTCGCCGAGCACCTCGCGGGTCTGCGCACCCAGCCGCTGCGGCACCAGCCGCACCTCGGGCGTCCGGCCATCATAGCGCGCGGGATGCGCGACCATGCGGATCGGCGCACCGCCTGCACTTTCGGCGCTCTTGAACACGCCGAGATGGTTGAGCTGGGGATCGGAGACGAGATCGCGATAATCCTGCACCGGCGCGTGCCAGATGCGTGCTGCTTCAAGCGAGGGCAGCCATTCCGCCGTCGATTTCTGCTTCAGGCGGGCTGCCACGATCCGCGTGATCTCCTCGCGCTTCGAAAAACTGTGGGTGTCGCCGAACTGCTTCAGCTCCTCACTGTCGAGCGCGATGGCCAGCGCCTTGGGCGTGGCCATGGAGATCGCCATATGACCATCCGCCGTCGCGTGAACCCCATATGGCCCGGGACTGAACCAAGCTGCGATACCGGCCGGACCGCGCGACGTCGGCGATGGCGCGCCATTCAGCCAGGCCGTCAGCGGCTCAACCTGGAGATCGAGCGCGGCCTGGTAGAGGTTGACTTCGACGAGCTGACCCTTCCCGGTCTTCGTCCGGGCAAACAGCGCCGCGAGGATGCTCATGGCATAGAGCGAGGCAGCATGCTGATCGACGATGACAGCGCCGACCGCCGTCGGCTCGCCGTCCGCGCGCCCCGTCCGCATCGCAAGGCCCGACATCGCCTGAAGCAGTAGGTCCTGCCCCGGCCGATCCTTGTAGGGCCCTTCCGACCCGAAGCCGGTCGCGACCGCATAGATCAGGCTGGGATTGATCGCCTTGAGGGTGTCGTAGCCGAGACCGAGCTTGGCCATGGTGCCCGGCCGAAAGTTCTCCATCACGACATCGGCGGTCGCAACCAGCTTCTTCACCGCGGCAATGCCGTCGGGATGCTTGAGATCGACGGCAAGACTGCGCTTGTTGCGCCCCGTGGCCAGATGATTGACGCTGTCGCCTGCGACGAAATGATTGGCGACCGCCCAGTTGCGCTGAAACGCACCCTCGATCGGCTCGACCGCGATGACGTCGGCGCCGAGATCGGCCAGCGTCTGCGCGGCCAGCGGGCCTGCGAGGTAATGATTGAAGCTGAGGATCTTGACGCCGTCGAGCAGGTTCATCCGTTCGCACCATGCTGGCGCTCAGGCTTTCGCATTTGAGAATGCTTCGTCCATCGCGCGATGTCTTCGCGTGAAGCGTAAGCTGACACCTGAACGACCGACAACATCGCCATCAATTATTTTCCGAGCGAGGTTGATAACCGAAATCTATGATGCACACTGTCATCGCTCACTCATGACCGGACCATGCCAGATGAATCTCCGACAGCTTGAAATTCTGCGCGCCGTGATGCGAACGCGTTCGACCATCGCCGCCGCAAAGGATCTCGGCATGTCGCAACCGGCAGTCAGCAACGCCATCAAGCATGCGGAGACCACGCTCGGCTTCCTGCTGTTCGACCGCATCAACAAGCGCATGGTCCCGACGCAGGAGGCGCAGATCCTGCTCGCGGAGGCCGAGCCGCTGTTCCTGATGCAGGATCTGATCAGCCAGACGGCTGCGCATCTGCGCGCCGGCCGCAAGGGGCGAATGCGGATCGTCGCTACCTCCGAACTGTCGGAATCGCTCCTGCCGCAGGTGGTCGCGCGCTTCAACCGGGATCACGGCGGGGTGGAGATTTCGCTGGAGACTCAGCGGCTCGACGATCTCCTCGAATACGTCGAGACCGGCATCGTCGACATCGGCTTCGCCATGGAGCCGCATCCGCGACCGACGCTGGACTATTTGCCGCTGGCCCAGCTCGACATGGTCTGCGCCTGCCCGGCCGACAGTCCGCTGGCGCAATTGAGCTTCGTCAGTCCGACCGATCTGCGCGATACGCCCCTGATCAACGCCCGCACCTCGAGTCGCATCAGCAGCCTGATCCAGGAGGCGTTTCGCCGCAGCGCGGTCAACTTCGCGCCCGCCATTGAGGTGCGCTTCATGAATGTCGCCGGACATTTCGTCGAGGAAGGGCTCGGGGTGACCATCATGGACGAGCTGACGGCGTCCTCGACGCGCTATAGCCGCCTCAGGAGCGTACCGTTCAAACCGAAGACCGAGGTGACGGTGTCCGCCATCGTGCCGGCCGGCCGCATGCAACAGCGGCTGACGCAATCCCTGATCAGGCACGCGCGCGAGGAGATCGCGGCCCGGATTGCAGTGGCGCGGCAGTGACGCGCTCATGCGCTCGCTCGCGTTAGTTCGTCCGGCCAGGCAAGCCCGAAGCGCCTGACCAGCGCGAGTGCGGCGGCATCCTGAGCCGCAGGCAACGGCAACCGCGGCGGGCGCGGATGGCCGGCTGCAAAGCCCATATGACCGAGCAGCGCCTTGCTACCGGCCACATAAGCCTGACCGCCGACGAATTCGATCACCGGCAGGTATTTGAGATAGAGCTCGCGCGCTTCCTTGATCGCGCCGTGGTCGGCGACGAGGCTGAAGATGCGGGCCATCTCCGCCGGAACGACGTTAGAGGCCACGGCCACCCAGCCCTGCGCGCCCTCGACGAAGGACTCGAAGCCGAGGATGCCGCCGAACACCGTCATCCGGTCGCCGCAGAGGCGGATGATGTCGCGCACGCGCGTCACCTCCAGCGTCGACTCCTTGATATAGAGGCAGTTGTCGATCTCGGCGATGCGCGCCACCAGCGGCGGCTTGAGATCGACATTGGCGGTTGCCGGATTGTTGTAGACCATGATCGGCAACGCGATTGCGTCGGCAACCGTCTTGTAATGATGGACGAGCTCGTCGTCGGTCGGCGTCGAATAGAACGGCGGGATGATCATCACGCCGTCAGCGCCCAGTTTTTCGGCACGGCGACTGAGACGCACCACCTCGCGCGTGTCCTCCGCGCCGGTGCCGATCAGCACGGGGACGCGGCCCGCCGCCTGGCGAATGACGACTTCCGCAACCAGCGCCTTCTCGTCATCGTCCATGGACAGGAACTCGCCGGTCGAGCCGAGCGGGATCAGCCCGTGAATGCCCTGCGTGATCTGCCAGTCGACGAAGGCGCGCAAGGCCGCGACATCGACCTCGCCCGCTGCCGTGAACGGGGTGATCATAACGGTGTAGGTGCCACGGAACGTCTTCATCGGGGTACTGCCGAGCGCTCGGGTGAATTCAGACGATGGGCGCCGACTGCGGAATATCCGCACTGTTTATGCAATCGTTTGCATAAATGGCTCTGCATTGGGCAACACCATCCATTTTTTGAGCTTGATCCGTGTAGAATAAGCTCCTAGCGTTTCTGCAATCGTTTGCAGTCTATCGGCAGGTTTGATGAGCGTCACGCTCAAAGATGTGGCACAGGCGGCCCGTGTTTCAGTCAGCACTGCGTCCCGGGCGCTGACGGGAACCGGCCTGACCAGCGAACGCACGCAACAGCGCCTGGTGCGCATCGCGCGTGAGCTCGGCTACCGGCCGAACCCGATCGCACGCGGATTGAAGACCGGGCAGTCGCGGCTCGTGGCTCTTCTCGTCCACAATCTCACCAACGCCTCGTTCCAGGTGATGGCCGAAGTGGTGCAGGCGCGTCTGAAGGCGCTGGGTTATCAGATGCTTCTGTGCATCGGCGGCGACGATCCGCAGCAGGAGAGCGACACCCTCACCACGCTGGTCGACCACCGCATCGATGGCTTGATCGTGGTGCCGACCGGCAAGAACGGCGCGCAGCTCAAGGCGCTGGCGAAGGACGTCCCCATCGTCTGCCTGGTGCGGTGCGATGACGCGACCGATCTCGAGACCGTGCTCGCCGACGATCCGCAAGGCGCTTATCTGGGCACGCGTCACCTGATCGAGCTCGGGCACAGGCGCATCGGGCTAATCGTCGGGCGCCAGGATACGACATCCGGCCGCGAACGCTTGTCCGGCTATGTCCGCGCGCTGCGCGAGGCCGGCATCACCAGGGACGACACATTGATTCATGCCGGCCATTACGTGCCCGAGACCGGCGTGACCTGCGCCCGCAAGCTGCTCGACCTTCCCCGCCCGCCCAGCGCGATCTTCGTCGCCAATCACGAAGCCACGCTCGGCGTGCTGCGCGTCACGGCGGAACGGAACATCGCCATTCCCGATGATCTCTCGCTGCTCTGCTACGAGGACATGCCGTGGTTCGAATGGCATCGCCCGGCCATCAGCATCGTCGACAACGGCGCGCGGGATCTTGCCAATCTCGCCGTCGACCGACTGCTGCATCGCATGGATGCCAAGGGTAATGGCAATGACGGTGTCCGCGAATATCGCGTCGGCGCCCGGCTGATCAAGCGCGACTCCTGCCGCCACATCGACGCCCCGGCTCCTGCGAAATCCGGCAAGTCCAAATCGTCTTCATCCAAATCATCTGCGGCCAAGTCCGCGAAGGTCTGATCGATGCCCTATGTCGAAGTGCTCGCCCCGCAAGCTCCAGCCCAGCGCAAGGCCGCGCTGGCGCGGTCCGTGACCGACGGCCTGATGTCAGCCTTCGGCGTCACCGCTGATACGGTCACACTCTATTTCCTGAACATTGCGCCGGACGACTACGCCCATGCCGGCAGGTTTGGCGCGGAGGCCACCGGCCAGCGCATCCTGCTCAAGGTCCACGCCTTCCGCCGCAGCGAGGCCGAGCGCCGCGCCGCCGCCATCGCGCTGACCCGCGCCGTATGCAGCGCCTATGGCGTGCCGGGCGATGACGTCGCGGTCTATTTCCTCGACCGCGACCGCAGCGAAGTCTCCCACGATTCCAAGCTCGCCAGCGACTGACGGGAGCACGCCGTGGACCGCTTCTACAGCCAAGACCAGAAAGCCCTGCGCGAGACCGCCCGCCGCTTCGCGGAGGCAGAAATCCTGCCGCGCGCCGCGGCGATCGATCGCGAGGACCGCTTCAACCGCGCGCTCTACAAGGGCATGGCCGATCTCGGCCTGTTCGGCATCTGCCTGCGCGAAGGCGCCGGCGGCGCCGGGCTCGATGCGGTCGCAGCCTGCATCGCGATGGAGGAGCTGGCGCGCTGCTCCGGCGCGGTCGCCAATGCCTTCGCAATCCCGGTCGAGGCCGTGCTGTTCTTCGATCATCACGGCACCGAGGCACACAAGGCGCTGATCCCCCAAATTCTGAGCGGCGACATCATTCCCGCGACCGCCGTCTCCGAGCCCGATCACGGCTCCGACGTCGCTGGCATCCGCACCAATGCGGTGCGCGAGGGCAACGGCTGGCGGCTCAACGGCACCAAGGCCTGGGTGACGCTCGGCGGCGTCGCCGACCGCATCATGGTGTTCGCGCGCACCGGCGCAGACGCGGGCCACCGCTCCATCTCCTGTCTTCTCGTCGACGGCGCCCTGCCCGGCATCGCGCGCGGCAAGAACGAGGAGCTGCTCGGCATGCACGGCCTCGACGACTGCCAGATCACCTTCTCCGACGTGCGCTTGCCCTCGGAGAGCGTGATGGGGCCGGAGAACCAGGCCTTCAAGATGGCCATGAGCAATTTCAACTTCAGCCGGCTGATGATGGCCTCGATGGCCCTCGGCATGGCGCAGGCCGCCTTCGAGGACGCGACCGCCTATGCCAAGGACCGCAAGCAGTTCGGCCAGGCCATCATCGGCTTCCAGGCGGTGCAGTTCATGCTCGCGGACATGTCGACCGACATCGCGGCTGCGCGCCTCCTGATCCACCACGCCGCGCGCTTGCACGATGCCGGCGAGCCGATTGCCAAAGAGGCAGCGCAGGCAAAGCTGTTCACCACCGACATGGCTATGAAGCACGTCTCCAACGCGCTGCAGATCCACGGCGGCAACGGCTATTCGCGCGAGTATCGGATCGAGCGAATCTTCCGCGACGTCCGCCTCGCCCAGATCTACGAGGGCACCAACCAGATCCAGCGGCTGATCATCGCCCGCCAGATCGAGAAGGAGGCCGCGTGAGGGCATGCTGAGCATCATCACTGCGGCAGAGGCCGCCGGCCTGATCCGCGACGCGGACACGCTGATCGTCGGCGGCAATGGTGGCACCGGCGCTGCCGAGGCCATTCTCGACGCGCTGGAGCGGCGTTTCCTCGGCGGCCAGGGCCCGCACAATCTGACCCTGATCAACATCACCGGCGTCGGCGCCGTGACCGAGAAGGGCCTCTGCCATCTCGCCCATGAAGGCCTGATCGCGCGCGTCATCGGCGGCAATTTCGGACTCCAGGTGCCGTTCATGCGCCTCGTCCGCGACGAGCTGATCGACGCCTATAATTTCCCGCAAGGCGTGATGAGCCAGCTCTGCCGCGCCATGGCGGCAAAGCATCCCGGCGTGCTCACCCATGTCGGCCTCAACACCTACATGGACCCGCGCCAGGATGGCGGGCGCATGAACAAGCGCACCACCGCGCCGCTGGTCGACCTGCTCGAGCTGCACGGCCAGTCCTGGCTGCTCTACCGCGTCCCCGCTCCCCCCGACGTCGCCATCATCCGCGGCACCTCGGCCGATGAGGACGGCTATATCAGCATGGAGCACGAGGGCACGACGCGCGAGGATCTGTCGATCGCGCAGGCCGTACACAATGCCGGCGGCACCGTGATCTGCCAGGTCAAGCGCATCGTGAAGCGCGGCTCGATTCATCCGCAGATGGTGAAGATTCCGGGCTTCCTGATCGACCACGTCGTGATCGAGCCCGAGCAGATGCAGACCTACGGCACCGCCTATGACCCCGCGCGCTGCGGCGAGACGCGGGTTCCAGAGGCGATGATCACGCCCGATCCGCTCACCGAGCGGCGGGTGATTGCCCGCCGCGCCGCTTTCGAATTGCGCCCGCGCGACGTCGTCAATCTCGGCGTCGGCATCTCCGCGATGATCCCCAATGTCGCGGCCGAGGAAGGCATCTCCGACCTGATCACGCTGACGGTGGAATCCGGCGTGGTTGGCGGCGTGCCGGGTCATGCCCGCGAATTCGGCACCGCCATCAATCCGCGCGTCATTCTCGACCAGGCCTATCAGTTCGATTTCTATGACGGCGGCGGCCTCTCCTGCGCCTTCCTCTCCTTCGCCGAGGTGGACGAGGCAGGCAACGTCAACGTCACGCGCTTCGGCGAGCGCCGCGACGGTTCCGGCGGCTTCATCGACATCACCCAGAATGCCAAGCGGCTGATCTTCAGCGGCACCATGACCGGGGGCAAGTTCGACATCGGTATCGAGAACGGCCGCCTCGCGATCCGGCGCGACGGCGCTTTCCGCAAGTTCGTCCCACAAGTCGGCCAGATCAGCTTCAGCGCCACGCTTGCCGCTCAGCGCGGCCAGCACGTCAGCTACGTCACCGAGCGCGCCGTGTTCGAGCTGGAGAACGGACACGTGACGCTGACCGAGATCGCGCCGGGCGTGCGGCTGGAGCAGGACATCCTCGCCCATATGGGCTTTCGCCCACGCATCAGCCCGCAACTGAAAGACATGGACGCGCGCATCTTCCGCTCCGGGCCGATGGGCATCGCGCAGAGTTTTAGGGCCCTCCCGGCGCGGCCACGCAAGGTCGCCTGAGGGATCACCATGGACACGAGCGCCCCGATCAATCTCCGCTACGAGGACATCGCGCTCGGCGCGGAGTTCGAGACCGCCGTGCACACCGTGACGGAGGCCGACATCGCAGTCTTCGCCGACGTCACGCGCGATCATCATCCGCTCCATGTCGATGGCGCCTATGCGCGCTCCCGCGGCTTTCCCGCGGTGATTGGCCATGGCCTGTTCGGCCTGTCCCTGATGGAAGGACTGAAGTCGGAGCTGAAGCTGTACGAGGAGACCTCGGTCGCCTCGCTAGGCTGGGACGAGGTCAAATTCAAGGGTCCCATCGTCGCCGGCGATAGCTTGCGGGTGCGCTTCCGCTTCGTCGAGAAGCGGCCGACCAAAAACCCCGCGCGCGGCATCGTCGTCGAGACGCTCGACCTCCTCAACCAGCGCGACGAGGTGGTGACCGCGGCCCGCCACATCTCGCTGATCCTGACCCGGCAAGCCGGTGCTGCGGCGGCCATATGACGAGACAATGAAGAAGACTTCGGACCGGAGAACGGCTCCTCTGCCACCCACGATTTGATCGGAGTATTCAGATGCGATTTCCCAAAACCTTCTCCGCCCTCGTCCTTCTGGCCGGCCTGACGCAGGCCGCCGGTGCCCAGACCTGCACGCCGAAGGTTCCGGCGCCGAGCCTGATCGAGGCGCCGAAATGGCAGATGTCGATCAACCCGACGCTGCCGCCGCAGCAATTCGTCGACGACAAGGGCGAGCTGCAGGGGCTCAATGTCGAGCTCGCCCGCGAGATCGCCAAGCGCGTCTGCGTCGAGCCGGTGTTCCTGCGCATGGACTTCCCGCCGATGATCCCGGCGCTGCGCTCGGGGCGGTTCGATGCCATCAACACCGGCCTGTTCTGGACCGAGGAGCGCTCGAAGATGCTCTACCTCGTGCCCTATGCGCAGCAGGCGATCAGCATCTACACCGATCCCTCCTCAAGCCTGAAGCTCGAGAAGTTCGAGGATCTCGCCGGCCGCGTCGTCGGCGTGGAGTCGGCGACCTACACCGAGCGCAAGGCGCGCGAGTTCAGCACCGCGATGGAGGCCAAGGGCCTCAAGCCGATCGAGCTGCGCACCTTCACCACCGTCACCGCCACCTCGGCGGCGCTGCGTGCCGGGCAGCTCGAGGCCGCGCTCAACATCAACGAGACCGCCAACTCGCTCGAGCAGAAGGGCATCGCAAAGATCTGGGTCCGCGACATCGCCGGCACCGACATCACCTTCGCCTTTCGCGACAAGCAGCTCGCGCAGGCCGTCGCCGATGCCCTCACTGCGATCCGCGCCGACGGCACCTATGACAAGCTGTTCGACAAGTTCGGCATGACCAAGCTGAAGGCCACGACGTTCGCCATTCGCGGCGACGGGCCGACGAATTGACAAGCTTGCGCTGCCTCATGTGTGGCCGCGCACATAAGCAACGGCCCAGGCACTATCCGATCAACTCGCGGTGGGATGGTTTCTGGGCCGCATGGAATTCGACTCCCGCTCGCTGGCGACGCGCTCGATCCTCGGCGCCCCCAACTGCGTGCGGCGGAAGAACCGCCAGGCCGCTACCCCTTCGAGCCGTTTCGTAATGTCGCGGATGGCATCTCACCGAATGCTCGCCGGTAATAACCAGAGAAATGCCCCAAGTTTCCAAACCCGCAAGCGAAAGCCACCGTCGTCACCGATGTCGAGAAGTCCGCTTTCTGCAGCATCCTTCTGGCGTGATTCAGTCGAATACGCTTCACGAACTCCATTGGCGAGTAGCCGCGACTTTTTCGAAATGAATGGAAGAGCGTCCGCGCGCTAACGCCCGCGACCAGCGCAAGTGCTTCGACGGTGAGCGGCTGGTCCCAGTTGGCTTCGATGTAAGCTTCGGCGCGACGAACCTGCCACGAAGCCGCCAATTGAGGATAGCGATGAAGGCGCAGACTGTAGTTGCTGGTGTTGGCGAACAGAAAGGAAACTACAACAGCCTGCTCGAGCTCTGCCAATGCTATCGGGCCCGGATCGGCACTCGATGACTCCAGATGCTCAACCAAGAGCCTGAAGAGCTGCCTGAGCTTCTCCGTCTCTCGCCGCCGAAAATCAGCATGCGGCTCGAACCTAATCCGGTCGCTTGCGGCCATTCCGATCAAGGCCTCAAGCTTTTCCTCCAGAGCTTTGGGCGCGATACTAAGAAGGAGGTGTTCGAATTCGTCGCCATAGTCCAATCGCACGGGCTCCGATACAGAGGCGATCAACCCTCCATTGGCGACGATCTCGATCTCGTTCCGGCCCACACGCGCAGCTGCGTTCCCTCTGTGTGCAAACAACATTGCATAAGCGTTGAAATTCGGAATCTCGATGCGCACTCGCGTCCCAAGTCTGCTGTACGCCAAGCCGATATCGCGAAGCTGACAACGATTGGCAACTGCGTTGAGCTTTCTCGCGCTGTGGATTTCGAATTTTGCTTCCGCGTAATAGCGACGAACCGCCTGTTCAAGCTTGGAAAGGTCGTCCGTCTGCACGTGCCGAAACGCATGCAGCGGAGCAGCCAGATCCGACGTCGCGTTGCCGACCATGTACCCTCCCCAATTGAATGCTCAAAAAGGGACCGAGGCGGTCATCGATAAAATCTAGGCTCGTCAGTGGTGAGCGGATACTCCGGATAACTACTTACGTGCTGCCGCAGCCTCCCGAATACCTTTTTCGAGGATCGTGGCGCCCGGAAGCGCCGAAGACAGGTCACCTGTGGCCTGGCGTCGATCTCCGACGTTCGCAGAGTCGTACAGAGGTGCCGTCCGTGCGAGAGGATGAGAACGGTATTTAGATACGGCGACTCCTTAGT
This sequence comes from Bradyrhizobium sp. SZCCT0231, assembly GCF_018130245.1. Lineage (GTDB taxonomy): Bacteria > Pseudomonadota > Alphaproteobacteria > Rhizobiales > Xanthobacteraceae > Bradyrhizobium > Bradyrhizobium japonicum_F. Next base: position 1,007,167 of record NZ_JAFCKP010000001.1, on the reverse strand, counting down.
CCTCACAACGCTGCCAATGCTCCGTTGATTGCGCAATTTGAGTAGCCAGTCGGCCCCACGTTTGTTTGAGTTCGATATTTGACGGCTTTAGCTTGTTTGCTTTCGGGGATTGCACATGACCGGTGGCAGCAGGAATGCTCGAGACAGTTCGAGGCGTGAATTCCTGGGTTTGACTGTATCGGCCGCCGTTTCCAGTGGCGCAGGAGCGTCATCTAAGGCCGCATTGCAACGTACGGCGCAGGCCGATCTGCCCCGCAAGCAGGCTAACGAGCGGCGCAAACCCAATATCCTCTTCATCTTCACGGACCAGGAGCGCTACAGCACAAACTGGGCGCCGGGCCTGTCGCTTCCCGCCCATGAACGCTTTCAGAAAACGGGCGTGACGTTTCATAAGCACTATTGCCCCGCGGTGATGTGTACTTCCTCGCGTGCCGTCCTGCTAACCGGGCTGCAAACGCCCGACAACCGGATGTTCGAGAATTGCGACGTGCCATGGGTGAAAAGCCTGTCCGTCAGGATTCCAACAATTGGGCACATGTTGCGGAAGGCCGGCTACTACACGGCGTACAAGGGCAAATGGCACCTGAACCGCAAGTTCGACAGCGAAGACCCAGACCGGCTGTTCACGAAGGAAATGGACGAGTACGGCTTCTCCGACTACTTCTCGCCCGGCGACATCATCGGCCACACCCTCGGCGGCTATCAGTTCGACCCCTTGATCGCGAGCAGTGCCATTACATGGCTGCGGCGCAATGGACGTCCACTTACCGATGACGACAAGCCTTGGGCTCTGTTCGTGAGCCTGGTGAATCCGCATGATGTCATGTACTTCAATACCGATGCTCCCGGAGAGACGATTCAAGACACCGGAACTCTGCTCAAGCATGCGGCGCGCGCACCCGCGCACCAGCTCTTCAAGGCCACTTGGGACGTCACGCTGCCAAAGAATATCAACGAGCCTCTCGACGCGCCGGGACGCCCGAAGGCCCACGGCGAGTTCCTGAAGATATGGGACTACGTGCTCGGGCATATCCCGCCGGAACAAGAGCGCTGGCGTCGTTTCCACGATTACTACGCCAATTGCATCCGTTCGGTTGACTTGCAGGTCGATCGAGTCCTGCAGGAGCTGGATGCGCTCGGGCTGACGGAAAACACCGTCGTCTGTTTCACATCGGACCACGGAGAGATGGCCGGAGCGCATGGTTTGCACGGAAAGGGACCGTTCGCCTACGAGGAGACCATTCACCTTCCCTTCTACATGGTGCATCCCGATGTGAGAGGCGGACAGGATTGCCGAGCCCTGACGGGGCACATTGACGTTGTGCCCACGCTGCTGTCGATCGCGGGAGTGCCGCCGGAGAAGTCCGGCGAGATCGCAGGACGAGCCTTGCCGGGCAAAGACATGACCAAAGTGCTCACGAACCCGGGTGCGGCCGATGTTCACGCTCTGCGCGAAGCCGTCCTGTTCACCTACAGCGGGCTTGGCGCCAATGACAGCACCCTATGGCAGGTCGTTGCGGAAGCGCGCGCCGCAGGCAAGAGGCCCGCGTTGGCGCTGCTCAAGCACGGCTTCAAGCCCAACATGAAGAAGCGCGGCAGCCTGCGTTCAACGTTCGACGGTCGCTACAAGCTCACCCGCTATTTCGCTCCGGGAGAGCGCAATCGCCCCAATAACGTCAATGAGCTTTATGAGCACAACGATGTGGAGTTGTTCGACCTCAAGAACGATCCCGACGAGATGCAGAATCTCGCCATCGATAGAGCCAGCAATGGCGAGCTCATCGCCGCAATGAGCGACAAGCTCGAACGAATGATCAAGGCAGAGATCGGCGTAGACGACGGACGCGAGATGCCGAAAATACCTTTGATCGAGTGGAGCATCGAGAGAATCGACCTGTAAGCCAGGCGAAGTCTGGATCGCGAGCAGGCTTCGATCAGCTCAGTCCGACCCGAGCCGCTACCAAGATGGAGGAAACATGGCCAACCAGTTTTCGCCAGCCCTCACCAAGCCGATCGAGCGGGACTTTCGGCTCGATCTCTTCCGCGGCATCGGCCTGTGGATGATCTTTCTCGATCACATCCCGCACGATGTCGTCTCCTGGTTGACGTTGCGCAATTACGGGTTCAGCGACGCCGCCGAATTCTTCGTCTTCATCTCCGGCTATCTCGTCGGTTTCATCTATGGACCAGTCGTTGCGGGCGGCCTCTTCGCTGCGGCGCTGAAACGCCTATGGAAGCGCGCCGCCGAACTGTATGTCGCCCACATCATGCTTTTCTTGATCTTCACCGCCCAGATTGCGCGAACCACGCGGCGGTTCGACAATCCAATGTACGAGCATGAATTCAACGTCTTCAACTTCCTGCAGCATCCGGATGAGCTGATCGGCCAAGCGATTCTGCTGAAATACAAGCCGGTCAATCTCGACGTGCTGCCGCTCTACATCACGCTGATCTTGGCCGCGCCCTTCATCGTGTGGTGCCTGACGCGCCGGCCGAACCTCACGCTGTTGGGCTCGGCAGTACTCTACGTGCTGTCCCGTTGGTTCGATTGGAATATCGCGTCCTATCCGCCCGGAACGACCTGGTATTTCAACCCGTTCTGCTGGCAGCTGATGTTCGTTTCAGCGGCCTGGTGCGGCGTCGGCCAGATCGCGAAGATCGCGAAATGGGTCTGGTCCCCTCCTGTCATGGCGATCGCGCTGGTGTGGATCGCGTTCTCATTCTTCATCGTCATGAGCTGGCACATTCATGCGATCGAAGCCCTGATCCCGAAATGGATGATCAAATTGATCTATCCAATCGACAAAACCAATCTCGACATGCTGCGCTTCACGCACTTCTTGGCGCTGGCGACGTGGGTGACCTACTATGTCCCGCTCAAATGGAGGACGCTAAGCCCAAAATGGATGTATCCCGTCGTCCTGTGTGGCAAGCATTCGCTGCCGATCTTCTGTATTGGCGTGTTCCTGTCGTTCGCCGCGCATTGGATCTTGACCCAATACACCAACGGTTTTGCGCAGCAGCTTGCCGTCTCCATCCTTGGCATCGTCATCCAGATCGCCGTCGCATGGGTGCTCGAGCGGGCCGCCAAGGTACCTGACCTGTTCGTGCATGTGCTTGAGACTGAGGAGACCGAAACCGCACTTGAAAGCAGAAAGGAAGCCAGGGTCGCCGCGGCGCCCGCGAGCCGTTGACAATGACTTGCCTTGCGCGGTGACTTGTCATGGAGGTACGCATGTCCAGACGTTTGTTAGCGATTGCGGGTGCCGTCCTGATTCTGGCGTGCAGTGCACGAGCCCAGGCGCCTTCGCCTGACGCGATGACCGAGGCACGAAAGCTCGTGATCACCATGAAGCTTGCGGATCAATACCGCGCGCTCCTGCCCCACCTTCTGCTCGGCCTGAGGCGTGTGCTGTCGCAGGACAGGCCGGAGATCGAGCGCGACTATGACGCGATGACAGCGATGGGCTCTGACATCTACGCGCCGTTCGTCAATTCAATGATCGACCAGATGGCGACCGTTTACGCCAGCAATTTCACCATCAATGAGCTGCGCCAGATCGAGGCCTTCTATGCCCAGCCGGTCGGACAGAAGCTGCTGGAAAAATCGGATATGTTCGCGCAGCAGAGTGCACAGATCGCCCAGGATGTGAGCCGCAGGGCGGGCGACGAACTGAAGCAGCGCCTGACCGACGCGCTGCGTCAGAAGGGACACAAGCTCTAGCACCCTTTGATCAGCTCCAATCGGCTCGCTTTCTGAATCTCACAGAGCCAATCTAAGGAGATCCAAGATGCCAGGAATGCGATCCGGACTTGTCATACTGATATCACTGCTTTCAAGCTCTCTCGCCGTGGCCCAGGTGACGGGCAAGCCCTGCGCCGGCGATATCAAGACACTGTGCGCCGGCATTCAGCCCGGCGAAGGCCGGATCAAGGCCTGTATAAGATCGCATTTGACCGACTTGTCGCCAACCTGCGAGGAGCGATTGCTCACAGTCGCGGTGAGCGGGAAAGTCTGCAAGCCTGATGTTGCGAACCTGTGTGCCGGCATTGTGCCAGGCACCGGCGGCATCAGAGCGTGCATAAAGGCTCACATGGCAGAGGTGAGCGGGCCTTGCAAGGATGCGATGTCCCAAGCCGCGGCGGGCAGGAAAGTCCTGGGACGCGGAGATCTTTAGCGCGACATTTCGTTCAAATCTCTCCATCCGCCCTTTATCACCACCGTTCCATGCAGATCGATTTTTTCTCGAGAGAGTCGCTCAACGTTTCAGGAGGTCATCCTGAGCCTGACTCGTCCGGTTCAGCAGCGACGCACGAGCGGCTCCCGTCGAAATCCGCGGTATCGAGGGGACCGGTGTTCTCAATCCCGGCGGGTCATCGAGAGCTGCGGCTTGACCTGTTTCGTGGTCTCGCATTGTGGCTGATCTTCATTGATCACGTCTCGCCCGATGTTCTGGCCTGGTTGACGATACGAAACTACGGATTCAGTGACGCTGCTGAGATATTTATCTTCATCTCCGGCTTCACCGCTGCACTCGTCTATGGCCGGACCATGTTCGAAGGGGGCTTCGTCATCGGAAGCGCGCGTATCCTACGACGAGCGTGGCAGATCTATTGTGCCCATATCTTGCTGTTCTGTGTCCTGATTGCCGAAGTAGCACTGGTCACCCGCCTCACCGGAACGCCGTTCTACATGAAGGAGATGGAAGTCACGGAATTCTTTGGCAACCCGGGCCCGGCAATGATTCAGACCCTGCTCCTGCGCTTTCGGCCGCTCAACATGGATATTCTGCCGCTCTATGTGGTTCTGATGCTTGCGTTGCCGCTGGTCTTACTGCTGGCCAAGTGGTGGACCGCTCTTCCGCTGATCCTTTCGGTGGCGCTCTATGCGCTCACCCTACGCTACGATCTGCATCTTTCGGCCTATCCCGCCGGTTTCTGGTCGTTCAACCCCTTCGCATGGCAGCTCCTGTTCGTGTTCGGCGCCTGGTGTGCGCTCGGCGGAAGCAAGAGACTCTCGCCCCTGATGAATTTGCGCGCCGTCTTTTGGGCTGCCATCGGCTATCTCCTGGCCTGCTTCTTTGTGACGCTGACCTGGCATTTTCCACAGCTGGAGCAGTTCATGCCGTCCTGGCTGTTCAGGTTCATCTATCCGATCGACAAGACGGATCTCGATATCCTTCGCTTCGTCCATTTCCTCGCCTTGGCCATCGTAGCCTTGCGGTTCGTTCCGAACGGATGGCGGGGACTGGAATCGCCGTGGGTTCAGCCACTGATCCTGTGCGGACAATATTCGCTGCAGATCTTTTCGCTCGGTGTTGCGCTATCCTTTACCGGCTACGCGCTGCTGATGGAAACGTCCGCAGGTTTGGCCGTTCATGTCGCGGTCGGCGTGATCGGCATCCTGATCACGTGCGGTGTGGCACTGCTCTTCACCTGGTACCAGCGCGCCCTCGGCGCAGCGGCGCGCCGGCATGGGCCTGCGGCGGTGCATTCCGCATGACGAGTGCACGCCGATCAATGCCGCCCGAATCGCACCGTCCGGTTGGCCCTACTCTTGGCACGGCGGTTCTATCAGATTTTCGATCCAATGGGTCCGGCAGGTGGTTGCCGTCGAATACCTTTGATCGAACTACGCTTGTGCTCATTGCGGTGTTGATCATCCTTGCCCTGTGCACGTTCAGGGACTACGCGGTCTCCAACGACGAGGTCGTGCAGCATCAGTACGGCAAGCTGATCCTCGACTACTACCAGAGCGGCTTGAGAAATCGCAATGTCTTCGGCCTAGACAACCTTTATCTCTATGGCGGCCTGTTCGACATCGTTGCAGTGGCGCTGGCGCAGCTCATTCCGATCGATGCATTCGATCTACGGCATATCCTGTGTGCGCTGATCGGGATCAGCGGGATCGCAGCGACAGCGGCGACCGCCCGGCTCATCGCTGGTCCGCGTGCAGGCCTGCTAGCAGCATCGAGCCTCGCGCTTTGTGGCCCGTGGTACGGTGCCATGTTCAACCACACCAAGGACATTCCGTTTGCGGCGGCCATGATGGGCGCAATGCTGGTTTTGATCCGCATCGGCCAACAGATGTCGTCACCGTCCCCGAGGCAGATTCTGTCGCTCGGCCTTCTTGCTGGAGCAGCCCTCGGCCTGAGAGTCCTCGGCCTGTTGATCGTCATCTATATCGGCTTTGCCGCAGTCCTGTATGGACCACGGTCCAAGGCCATAGGCGTGCGCTGGCGCGATGCGGCAACTGCCGGGATTTGCATGCTGCCCGCGGTGGTAGTGGCCTATCTGGTCATGATCATCGCCTGGCCCTGGTCGGCACTGTCGCCGCTCAATCCGATCCGAGGCTTGCTCGCGTTCTCCGATTATCAATACCAGATCCGCACCTATTTTGCTGGCAGCATCTACAGGATGGGCGAGGTGCCGCGCGCCTTTATCCCGATGTATATCCTGATCCGGGTGCCGCTCCTAACGCTCGCCGGAGCAGCGATAGCCGTCGTTGCGACGCTCGCGCGACTACGCGCGAATCTGGCCCGACAGCAGAGAGACGTCGCGCTCTTATCGTTGACGATAGTCACTCCACTCGCCTGTCAGGTTATCTTCCGCGGACCGGCTTTCACTGGCATGCGCCACTTTCTCTTCGTCATTCCGCCGCTGGCGGTGCTGGCCGGCATCGGGCTCGACAGGGTTCTTGCAATTGTCGAGCCCCGACGCCGGATTGTGGCGTCCTCCGGGGTGGCGGTGCTCGGTGCATTCCTCATGTGGGACGCCAGCGTCCTGTTCAGGCTGCATCCTTACGAGAACCTCTACTACAACCCCCTGGCCGGCGGCTTGGCCGGCGCCTTCCGGCGCTACGACCTCGACTACTGGTTCAACAGCATGCCCGAGGCGGTCAATCGGCTTGAGACTTTTGTCAGGGACACCGGGCCGCTGATCGATCCGGCACAGGTTTATTCCGTGGCTGTGTGCGGCGAGCGCGTGTCTTTCGAGCGCGCGGTCACGCTCCCACAGCTGCGCTGGGACTTTAAGCCGGATTGGAATCAATCCGAATTCTTCATCGCGCCGACGCACATGGACTGCGATCGGGATCTCGATGGCAAGATCGTCAGCACGATCGAGCGCTTCGGTGTTCCCGTCGCGTACGTAAAGGATCGGCGTTCGCTGGTCGGTCACCCCGCCACAACGGCAGCTTGGATATCTCACCTTCCGGGCCCTTAGGCCGGCTCTGTGCAAACAGCTGCCGCTCCGCTTGTACGCAATTAGCAGGGCCCCCTTCCTTTATAAGTGGAGCGAACAGCGCTGCATGTGGCACCGACGGGCCGAAAGAACAAATGCACCTGACGGCCCGGATGCCGGAGTCACACAGACCATCTTGCAGCAGAACCATGAATTGTCATCGCGTGCTGAAGCGTACAGGCGCCGTGATGGATCGCCTGGCACCTGCCGGAGGTGCCGGTACCGGCGAGGCGCGGTGCACCAGCGCGATCACCTCTCGGTCGAGTTCAGCCGAGCCTGCCGAACGGGCGAGGCTTGCGGAGAGCACATTGCCCCTCTCATCGATGGAGAAGCGCACATAGGCTATGCCGCCCTCGCCGCGCGACTGGGCGCCCGACGGATAGCGCTTGTGCCGTTCCAGATGTCCCATCAGGAGCGATTGCCAGCTGGCAGGTGACAGCGAAGAGGCCCCAGACGCCGTCTGCGCAGCAGCGGTGCGGCTCGATTGCTGCGCTTGCGCCTGGGCGCGGATCGCAGCTTGGACTTCCGTTGCGGCGTGCTCCTTGCGCGGTTTTGGATTCTGCGTTGGCTTTTCCATTTTGGGCGCAGCCGCCGGTAGCGAAACCTCGACCTTCTCCAGGTGTGGCGTCTTCTCCCTGACCACCTGCTCGACAGGCTCGGGCTCGACCGTCGGTTCGGGCGGCGGGTCCTTGGGCACCTCCTCCTGCTTCTGGTCACGCTGGGCGACGTTTTCCTCGACGGATCTCAACGCCGGCGTGAGCTCGTTCATTTCTGTCATCGCCGCCTGCGGCGTCTCGGCCAATTCGATCATGACGGCCATGGGCGGCGCGTCGGCGGCGGCAACCACGAGGTCGGATCGCAGCAGCCAGGCTGCGATCCCTGCATGGAACGCAAGCGTGAAGACTGCACCGGAGACCCAGACCACCGCCTCCGCAAGCCTGACCTCGCGCGTGACGAATCCGCCGGAACGATTCACGGTGCACCCGGCGATGGCGTCGGAGCTTTTCCGGGAACGGCGGCGTCGAACCGCGCCGGTGCGGATGTGACCTCGAGGCCGACCAGCGCGACCTTCAGGTAGCCGGCTCCCCGCAGCAGGTTCATCACCTCCATGAGATGCTGGTAGTCGACCGTCCTGTCGGCTCGCACGAAGATGCGCGTGTCCTTGTTGCCTTGCGTAACCGCGTCAAGAGCCGCTTGCAGACCCTCGCGCGCCACCGGATCATTGCCCAGAGCGAGCGTCAGATCTTCCTTCAGCGACAGATAGAGTGGCCTGTCGGGACGCGGCACAGGCTGGGCGGTCGACGCCGGCAAGTCGACATGGATATCTACTGTCGCAAGAGGAGCCGCCACCATGAAGATGATGAGCAGCACCAGCATCACGTCGATGAACGGCGTGACATTGATCTCGTGGCTCTCTTCGAGTCCGTCATCGAAGCGTTCGCGTATGCCACCGGCCATGACGTCTACTCGGCTGCCAGCGGAAGTGCCGCCCGCTGCGCAGAGTCCGGAACCTTGCGGAAATCGAGATCGCGGCTCACGAGGCGTTCGACGCCGGCCGCCGCGTCAGCGAGCAATTGGCGATAGCCGGTGATGGAGCGGGCGAACACATTGTAGAGGACCACCGCCGGAATCGCCGCGACGAGGCCCATCGCAGTGGCGAGCAGGGCCTCGGCGATGCCGGGCGCGACCACGGCGAGATTGGTGGTCTGTGCCTGCAAGATGCCGATGAAGGCGTTCATGATGCCCCACACCGTCCCGAACAGGCCGACAAAAGGAGCGGTCGCACCGATCGTCGCCAAGAGCCCGGTGCCCCGGGTCAGGCGCCGGCCCGCCTGGGCCTCGATACGAACAAGGCTGGAAACGACACGCTCCTTGAGACCACCATTCCCGGCGAAGTCCAGCGCCGCCGCCGAGCGCGCCATTTCTTCGCTGGCCGACCGCACCATGAAGGCGGTTGGCCCACCGCGCTCGATCAGTGCGTATTCGGCTGCGGCGAGGCTGTCCGAAGCCGTGATGACGTCGAACGCGCGTTGAGCCCGGGCCCGGGCGCAGGCAATTTCGACCGCCTTTACGAACAGCACCATCCAGGTCAGAAGCGACGCAAAGGCAAGGCCGACCATCACGGCCTTGACCACCCAGTCGGCGGCAGCAAACATTCCCAGCGGTGACAGGTCATGCGGCATGCTGGCGCGCGGGTCCGGGCTCCGCGACGAGACCTCGGAACGAACGGCCGAGACGGTCCCGGCCGGGGTCGGCTTGACCGCCTCTGCGCCCTCTGCCGAAACCGACTGGCTGGCCGGCGCGGCGAGGCTCGCGGCAGGCAGCGTGTCCGGCTGCTCTGCCATCGCGCAGGACAATCCCGATGCCAAGGCGACGATGAGCACGATCGCCGTCATCGTCCAACGCCGCTTCTCCGAGCGAGTCATGTCACGTCCTTCCCATCGTCTTTTCCAGTTCACATTCACGGAGGCGTTCGACGTCCGCGCATCCTCCGCGTCACCGACCGTTCGGCGGATGATGCGCACCGCTGGCTGGCTAGCTTCTGAAACGATCAGTTTTTGCTGGCTTGCGGTTAGCCCATCCTCGCGCGGAGGAAAGCCCTTGACGAAGACGCTGACGACGAATGCTACGATCGCTTGCATGACCCAAAGGCGCTTTCCTTCGGGCAGGCATGTGATCACCGTGCAAGTGTTCAAGAAGACAAAAAACAATCCAGCAAACACCAGTTCAGCGCTCATCATGGCCTCTTGCCAGTCGCTTCGCTCACCGCCATTTCCCCGCCGCTGGATGCAGCAGACGGGACACCAGATGCTGCACGCGGGAAAAGGCGGCTCGCGCTCCGGCGACGGCACGTTCCTCCTCGGGGCCGGAGAGATTCACGGCATCGAGCGCCGCCGTGAACGCCTTCCAATGCGCGGCGCGCCCCTCTGGAGCTGCCGCCAGATGGCGGGCGCCGAACGTCTCCGACAACCCGAGTTTTCCGGCCGCCTTCAGCAGAAACGCCGCGCCGAGATTCGAGCCCTCCGCGACGTAGAGCCAGCCGAGCGCCGTCGGCAGGTCGATCCCGGCGTCCCCATGGCTGAATTCGACTTCGTCGCGGACGACGATCGGCGCGATGCCCAGATCGCTCAGATCCTGTTCGATCAATCCAAACCGCCGCCGGCTTGAGAGGTCGGGCAGCAATTGACCGAGCCTCGGACTGGAATAGAGCGGATCGATCGTTCGATGGAATTCATGCTGCACGTTGACGAAGCGGCCATACCTCTCACGGCTGGCGAAAGGGCTTTGCGCCATGATCGATTCATCGAGACTGTTGTGCTGCGCCTCCGTTTCAGCTTTGAGGCGTCTGGACCGGCTGGTTTCGAGAGGCGTTTCGATGTCGGTGGTGGTCATGCTCGCTAGTTCTCCCTGAAGGCGCGATTGATCTGATCCGAAAGTGGTGCTTGCTCGCTCGTCATGTCGAAGTCTCCGGATTGCTGTCCTCACCATCGGAACGATCAGAAGCGGTAGTTCACGCCGAATTTGATTGCATGCAGGTCGAGGTCGTTCTCCGCCTTGCGTCCGTTCGTGGTTTGGGAGGAGCCCGGCACTGTCCGGTTGGTGTAGATCCGGCATGTGCCGTTCGGCAGGAACACAACGCAGACCCTCACGGTCGATGGACCCATGGCGCCGGCGGTGGCACTCGGGAAAAGGAAATCCTGATTGCCGAAATGGTCATAGGAATACTCGCCCTTCAGCGTCCAATGATTGGTGAGCGCGTACTCGAAGCCCGCGCCCAAGGTCCAACCGCGGCGTATCGCCGAGGCTTGTTCCATGAACCTCACCTGCGTGCCGGCCACCGCTCCGGTCTGTGCCAGATACTGCGTGCGCGTTTCGGTCTCGTTCAGGAACGCGATGCCGCCTGCCGCATAGAACAAGGTGCGATCGAAGGCGTAACCGAGCCGCGCACGCAGCGATGCCGTCCAATCGAATCTGTAGTCGGTCTTGGCCTGGAGGAAGCTGCCCGCCGCCAACCGCGGCGACTCGGTTGCGATGGCCTCCTGCGTGGCCCTCAGCTTGGTCCAGGAGAACTCGCCCTCGGCGCCGATCACCAGGCGGTTGGCGAACTGATAGTTGAATCCGCCCTGGAATCCCCTCGTCAGGTCGGAGACGTCGACGTTGGCCGACTCCGTCGCGGCGACGGCATCAGACGTTCCGTTGCCGGTCTTGGTTACTCCCCGGCTCTTGCCCAGGCCGTAGCCGAGATGCCCGCCGATATAGACGCCGGTCCAGTCGCTCCCCGGGGCGCCGTACGAGGCATTGCCCAGTTTGACCTCCGGGAGCTTGCGAACCAGCGGACTGGTGTCGTCCAGCGTCGTCGTGTAGCTGACACGGGCCGTACGGCCTGGGGACGGGACGCTGATCGACGTGAGCGCGCCGAAATAGTACTGATTGGTGATGTTCTCGACACTGAAGTTCACGATGGAATTGGCGTCGATCTTGTAACTGCCGAAGAGGTCGTATACGCGGTACGACGGCCAGGTGAACGTCGCCGTGCCGGATTGCGGCCAGACGCTGCCCGAGCGCGCCGAGGAGAATTGCGTCCGCGCACCCAATGTCAGTCTCTGGTCGAACAGCCGGATGCCCGCCGTGACGCTTCCGGCGTATTCCGGCGGGATATAGTTCGCGGCGTAGTCGTTCTTGAGTGCACCCGTCGCGCTGGCAACCGCCGTAGGGAGCGGCGGCGCGCAGGTGGAGGCGGTCTCGCAATATTCGATCTTCGTGTATTTCGTGAAATTGCCTTCGAGGAAGAGCGAGCCTGCGTCGTATCCGCCGGAGATCTCGACGCCGCGGAAGTTTGCGCCGTGGATGTTGTACCATTGATATTTGCGATCACCCGTGACGCCTTCGTCCCCGGTCTGGAAGCGGACGATGTAATCGTCGTAGTGATTGTCGAAATAGGACAGCTTGACGCGAAGCTTGTCACCGGCGCGGACGACGTCATTGCGCAGGATGTTCACGCCGCCTTCGTAGTTCTTGGAGATCTCGGGCTGCAGGTTCGGATTGTTCCAGAGCAGCCCCTGATAGTGCCAATGGGATTCGCGAAGGCTCGGCGGACGGAAGCCTTCCTTGTACTGACCGTAGAACTGAATGCCTTCAACCGGCGAAATGGTGATGCCGGCATTGGGGCTCGCGCGTCCGCCGGAGCGATCCGGAAACTTGGTGAGATACCCCTCCCCCTCGGAGTTGTAGTGGTCGTAGCGCAGTCCAGCGGAAAGCGTCAGCCAGCCGATCGGCTTCAGGCTTGCGTTGCTGAACGTCCCGGTCATCAGCCGCACGCCCGAGGGGCCGTTGGTCTCCCAGCCTTCCGATCCGGTAATCGAACTCGCGAACTGCTCCGCCGTCGCGTGCTCGCGCGTGAACTCCACGCCATTGTCCCAGGTGAGCTGGCCGAGCGGCGTGGCGAACACCGACGTGTTGCCGGTATCGCCGCCAAGGGTCGTCACCCCCGAGGGCCCCGGCAGTAGGCCATGACGCTCCGATGCCACGTCGCTCAGCCAGAGATTGGCCCGGAAGTTGACATGGGGATTGTCCGATGGCTGAAACTTGTACTTGGCCGTGTAGGTATCGACATGCGTTTCCGAGAGCGGAAACTGGCCATATTGCAGGATCCCCGAGTTCAGCGCGAACTGATAGCTGAGCTCGTCGAGCTCGCCATAGCGCGAATTGTACGAGAGGTAGCCGAGCTCGAGAGACTGGCCGTCGCCCCATTTCAGCTTTCCCTTGGCCAGGAACGAGTCGGTATTCTCCGACGTGTTGAAGACTTCCTGGCCGGGGCCGACGAGCGCATTGGCGTTCGCCGCCGGCTTGAAGGTGATGCCGGCAGGCACGTCCGTCCCGGCGAAATAGTTGCCCTGGACGTGCTTCGAATAGGCAACCACGAATTCGTAGTTCTCCTTGATCGCTGCAACGGCCGCACTGCCTGACTGGGAGCCGCCGTTGAAGAACGATGGACGGCCCTCGCTGACTGGGTTGATCGTGGTGCTGGACAGGAAGCTCGGCGCGCGTTCCGTCACCGCATTGGTGCCGACGGTGCCCTTGAGACGAACACCGTAGGACTGGCCGTTCTTGACGATGTCGCCCGCATCGAGGGTGCGCAGGTTGATCGTGCCGGCGATACCGCCGACGCCGACGCCGGTGCTCGGCCCCTTGGAGATGTCGATGCCGCCGATCAGGTCGGGATCGACATAGGTCTCGTCGCGATTTCCGATATAGCCGCGGTAGGAGCTCGTGGTCTGCCGCGCACCGTCGATCATGGTCGCGACGCGTCCCATGCCCTGAAGACCGCGGATGTTGGGATTGATCGAGGTGCCGACATGGCTGCCCGCCGAGATCACGCCGGGCGTGTTGACGAACACGTCGCCGGCAGAGGTCGGCGGCACGCGGTCGATCTGCTCGCGCGAGACATGCGAGACGGAACCGGGCGTCTCATAGGGCGTATCGGGCGTGAAGCCGTCGGAGCGCTTGGCCGTGACGTCGATCGTATCCAGCACGAGCGAACCGTCGGAGGCAGGCGGCGCGCTGGCCTCCTTGTCTGCCGGATCGAAGATCGTGACGGCGCTGCCGCTGGTGAAGCGATAGGACAGGCCTGATCCCGTCAGAAGCTGCGCTATCGCCCGCTGCGGCGTGAACGCACCATTCAGACCGCCGGTTTGACGGCCGCGCGCGATGACGCCGCTATAGACCAGTTGAAGCTGCGAGGCGTCGGCGAAGCGATTGAGCGCGGCGGCGAGAGGTCCGGCCGGAATCGCATAGGTTCGGACGGCGGCGCTGCTCGGATTTTGCGCAGTCCGCGCAATGGCAGCCGACGATACCATGCTCGTCGCAAACATCGCCGTCGTCGCCAGGAATGCTACCTCGATCCATTTCCTCGTACTCGTCCCCAACACCACGCCCCCGTCACTTCACCGTCGCAACTCGCACCGGCCGCGGGCCGGTGCAGTCGCCTTCCGAGAGTGAGACGCAGGAGCGTTGGAAAAGAGGAGGTCGACGAAGCGAAGTTTTTCCTGATCAGTGATGCAGCAAGATCAGAAGGCTGCTCAGCCGCGTCGAGTGCAGACCGAGAGTCTGCTCGATAACCTCCAGTGCTTGCAGAGGATTTTTGGTATCGAAGACACCGCTGACCGGATGGCTCCCGATGGAGCCGTCGATGATTTGAATCCGTCCAGAATGGTAGCGATTGAGCTCCGCGATCACCTCCCCGAGAGGACGATCGACGAAGATCAGCTTGCCGCGTCGCCAGGCGGTCGCCGCATCGGCATCGACGGCCCGCACGACGCCGAGTCCGCGGCGCGAATAATCGAGCGCTTCGCCTGGGGCAAGCTCGACCGCCGTTCGGCCAGCCGCCGGATAGGACACGCCCACATGGCTTTCCAGCACGGTGACCGTCGCGGCCTCGTCGTCCTTGCGGACGGCGAACACCGTGCCGCGCGCAACCGCTTCGCCGGATGCGGCTGCGACGACGAACGGCCGCGCGGCGTCCTTGGCGACGGTAAACACGGCCTCGCCGCGCAAGAGGCGAATGCGCCGCCGCTCGCGCGAATAGTCGACGGCGATGGCGCTCGCAGTGTTCAAGGCGACGCTGCTGCCATCATCCAGCGTCACGATCCGGGCCTCGCCGGTCGCCGTCATGGCATCTGCCTCGAGCCGCATGGGAAGGTCGAGCGCATAGCCGGCGGTGACGGCCACCACGACCGCCGCCGCAGCGAGCGCCCAGCGGCGGGGCCGGGATGTGCGAGACGGATGCCGCCGAAGCGGGACCGTGCGGACATCGCCCTGTTGCGGCAATCCTGTGCTTAGTCCGGGACGCGGGATGCGGCCGAGATCGTCCCAGGTGCCGGCGACTTTCTCGTAGGCCGCACGATTGGCCGGCTGCATCAGCCATGCCCGGAAGCGCGCCTGCTCGCCAGCATCCAGCACCCCGGCGTCTTGGCGCACATACCATTCCGCCGCCTCGTCCAGGGCCGTCGGCTTCTCCCCGTCATTCATGGATGATTCGTCGTTCCAGCATGAAAACAGCGCCGCAAGAGTGGCGATCGCCCGCCATCTCACTCTCTAAGACGGAGCAATTCTAAAACAGAGGAGGTCAGCTGGGAGAAAAAATCAATCGCCTTCGCTCAGACGCCTGGTACAGTGAACGAGCGCGTGCCGGAGGTGCTTTTCAACCATATTCCGGCTGATTCCCATACGCTTGGCGATCTCGTCCGGCTCGAGGTCGTCAAAGCGTCGAAGGATGAAGCAATCGCGACACCGGGGCGGCAGCTCGAAAACTGCCTTGGTCAGAAGCGCCAGCCGCTGCCTCGCCATGAGCTGCCGCTCGGTGTCGGCCGTCTCGTCAACCACATCGAGATGATCGGAAGGCTGAGCCGCCGCGCCAAGGCGGGTCTGCTCGCGGCGCTGCTGGTCGATGACGAGATTGCCGACGAGCCGGTAGAGATACGCACGCGGATTGGCGATCTTGTCGTTGCCCGAGCTGGCAAATCGCAACCAGGCTTCCTGCACGACATCTTCGGCAGCAACGGGGTTGCGGAGCTTGCGGGAGGCGTAGGACCGCAATTCTCCGTAATACGCTTCGATCAGCGCCGCGATAGGGGCAACCACTAGATCGGACATCTGAATCCGAAACACACAGCATCCACACACCGGCGCGGACAGGCATGTCATACGTTCAGGAGATTAGTGGCGCAACATCGATATCTTAGAGCACCTCCAATTTCGCGAGGCACTGCACCATGTGCGGTCTCAACCGGCCGGCGGGGGTACTGGCCTTGAGGTGAGTGGCACAGGCCAGGATGGCCGAAGCGACGTCATCCGGCTCGATCACGCGGCGGACGGATTGCAGAACATGGCCCGCAGACATTGGCAACGAGGATCTGCTTGAAGAGATCAGCATCGCGATGCGCCAACACCTCTTTCAAGGACACACCTCCGCATTCTCGCGGCGGATTTGCCCGAGCTTTGCTTCGTCGCTCACCCTCTGAAAGCCCAGAGGGCGCAGGGAAGACCGGTGCTGACCTCGCACCCGCGGTCCGCTGCGCAAGAAGCACACGCAGGAAGAACCGCACAGCAGCATACAGGTGGTGCCAATCACTCGGCCTTCCCTGCGCGATGGTCGGACGGCTTATGCCGCGCTCTCCCGGGAGCCGAGTTCCTTCTGGCCTCCCTCACGCTTGCGAAATTCACCAGCCATCGCGCCGGTTGACGCGACTGCCGCCTCCGCAAGAGCTTGACCGTAGCAACGACGGCCAGGACCACACGGTTTTGCCGTACGCACGGCCCGCCATTTCGCCGCAGTTTTCCCAGCCCTGTCGACGGAGCCGGAAACTTACAGGCGAGACGAACCTGACAACGCCGTTCGTCCGCACGCAGCCTCGGGCTCACGGAGAGCAATCCGCCCTGCCCTAGACTTCTCGTACACGACGCTGCCGCGTCCACCGCAAGCCCAGCTCGCGAACATGACGATCAGCACGATCGCCCCTCAAGAATGAGCCGGGATAGGCGATACATACGCCATTTCCGAATTTCGGTAAAGCGGAATCTTTTTCCGGAGAGGCATTGACAGCATGACGAAACAGGCCCCGTCGCCCAGGTTGGCGAGGTCACTCCGATCGATCACCACAATGTGCCCAATGCTGCGGCGGCCTGCGCCGCCTCGTCCTTCGAGACGGCGCTTACGCGCCTCCTCAGGATGAGGCTCATCGGCGTCAGTGCCCGTTGAAACTGCTGCCGCGCACTCCGTCCTCATCCCGAGGAGCCCGCCTAAAGCGGGCGTCTCGAAGGATGGCCGCACGGAGAAGCTCTCAAATGCGATAGCCCTGCCCGCAAGCGGGAGAGGTGACCGCCCCCGCGGCAATCGATTCAACCTAAAGCCATTCCGCTTTAGATGCTGCGATAGTGCTCGATAGAGGCAAGATCGGGCACTATTCCGAGCCCGGGCTCTTCGCCAAGCTTAACGGTCCCTTCCCTCACGTCGATGATCGAGCCGCAAAACAGATCGCGCAGCGGGTTGTCGTTGGCATCGACTTCCAGCCAGCCATCACCTCCGATACCGGCGAGAAGGTGCGCGGAGGCAAGCAAGCCGAGACCTCCGCCGAGATAGTGCGGGCAAAACGTCTTGCCCGCGGCCAGGATGTCGCGCGCCAGCCCGGCGCAGAGGCTGAGGCCGCCCCATTTCGCAACATCAGGCTGAACCACGCCGAGCACGCCTTCGGACAGAACGTCCTTGAAGGCCTCGACGCTCGAAATGTTTTCGCCGGCGGCAATCGGCATCTGCGCTGCGGCGTGCAGCCTGCGCCATTCCTCGCGCGGGCGATCGGCGCGGATCGGCTCCTCCAGCCAGCGCAGATCGAATTCGGCAAGCCGCGGCAGCATCTGAAGCGCCTGCGCCATTGACCAGGCCTGATTGGCATCGCTGGCAAGCATGCCGGCGCCGACAAGTCCGCGCAGCGCGGCCAAATTGGCAAGGTCGGTCTCGGTGCCGAATCCGACCTTCAGCTTCAGCGCGCGATGGCCGCGCGCGAGCGCGGCTTCCGCTGCCTGCGCGGATCCCCCAGGATTGATGCCGCTGGCATAGACCTTGATCGTGTCGGACTGCCCGCCCAGAAGCCGCCAAAGCGGCAAACGCTGGCGGCGTGCGGAGAGATCCCACAGCGCGAGATCGATACCCGCGATCGCCTGCGCAAATGGTCCCGGTTCACCGCACTGGAGCGCCAGCACCTCGGTGCCCTTGGTCAAGATGTCGAAAGCCTGAGCAGGACTGCCAATTTTGCGACCGACAAGGCCCGGTGCAAGCACCTCGTTGACGAGCCGGGCGCGATGCTCAGCGCCGGGCGCTGGAAAGTTGGACCAAGCTTCACCCCATCCCTCGACGCCGTCTTCGTCGACAGCGCGAACGAAGACGGCGGGACGGTTGAGCATCTTGCCGAACGACGTCACAACCGGCGTCGCCAGCGGATAACGATAGCAAAACGCCTCGATCGAGCGGATGGTGAAGCCGTCAGTCATGTCGCGGATCCTGCGATCGGGAGAAGACCACGCAGTGCCACTATCTCAACGGGCGCGCGCGAAGTCACCTTCCTGCTTGATGTCAGTGAACACCGGAAAACGCGCCTTCCACGGCGCGGCCTTGGCGCACCCGCGACCTGTTGCACCGCGAAATCATTTGCGCCGCAGCATCCAAAATGAGACTGCCCGTCAAGCCGAACGGGGCGCCCACGCGTGCACCGCATGCAACTTCGGCTAGCTTTCACGTCAAATCCGCGAGCCCTTGAGAGCCGCGGGCGTCGCGCCGGTTGGCGACAAATCGACGACACAGGGGAGGAGTACAATGTCGAAATGCAGTGTGGGACTGCTCGCGCTGAGCAGCTTGTTTCTTTCAGGCGCCGCGATCGCTCAGGAAAAGATCAAGGTCGGCGTGACCGCTACGCTCGAAGGCACCTACACGGTGCTCGGCGAGGACGGCATGCGCGGCCACCAGACGGCGCTCAACGTGCTGGGCAAGAAGGTCGGCAACAAGGAGCTCGAGTTCATCGTCGCCTCGACCGACGCAACGCCGGACTCGGCCGTGCGCGCCGTACGCAAGCTGATCGAGCAGGACAAGGTGCAGATCCTGCTGTCGCCGCTCTCCGGCGACGAAGGCATCGCCGTGAAGAACTTTGCCAAGACCCATCCCGAGCTGACCTTCATCAATGCGGCATCCGGCGCGCAGGAAACGACCTATGTCGACCCTGCCCCGAACTTCTTCCGCTACAACATGGACGGCGCGCAGTGGCAGGTCGGCCTCGGCAAATACGCCTATGACGAAAAGAAGTATCGCAAGATCGCAACCGTCGGCGAGGACTATTCCTTCATCTACACCCAGGTGTTCGGGCTCGTGCTCGAATTCTGCGGAATGGGCGGACAGGTCACCAACCGACAATGGGTGCCGCTGGGCACGAAGGACTTCGCCTCCGTGATTGCCGCCCTGCCCGACGACGTCGACGCCATCTATCTCGGGCTCGGCGGCGCCGATGCCGTCAACTTCCTCAACCAGTATCAGCAGGCCGGCGGCAAGGCGCATCTGATGGGCGGTTCCATCATGATCGACCAGACCATCCTGTCGTCGAAGGGCAACGCCAAGAACGCGCTGATCGGAACCATTGCGGCGAGCGGTCAGGCCGACACCTGGGAGGATCCGGGCTGGCAGAAGTTCGTGAAGGCCTATCAGGACGCCTTCCCGCCCAACAAGCGCTTCCCAAGCCCGTCGCTGCTGGCCACCAACTACTATGATTCAACCATGGCGCTGATCCTCGCGCTGCGTCAGGTCAACGGCGATCTCTCCAACAACCAGGCGAAGTTCAGGGAAGCACTGGCGAAGATCGAGCTCGATGCGCCGAACGGCAAGATCAAGCTCGACTCCAACCGCCAGGCGATCGGCACCAACTTCGTCACCGAAGTCGTCGACGACGGCAAGGGTGCGCTGTTCAGCAAGGTCGTGAAGGTGATCCCGAACGTGAACCAGACGCTCGGCTATGATCCGGCCGTGTTCTCCAAGATCGGACTGCCGAGCCGCACCGTCCCGGAATGTAAGAAATACTGACGCATCACGCCTGCACGGTGTAAGCGGAGAGCGACTTGCTGACGCGGTCGCTCTCCGCTCTTGCAATCTCGGCGACGTTGTTGAACGCTGGCCGAAAAGACAAGAAGATCCGGGAGGGGAAGGCATGAGCCGTGCGCTCGCCGTCTTCCACGGCCGCTTCGGCCGGGCGACGGTTTACCAGTTGAACCGCCCTTTCAATATCCACGCCCATCGTGAAGGTCATCTGATCTTCCATGTCGGCGGCATGCCGGCGTGCATCGATGTCTCCAACGGGCACTATGATCTCACCGAATCTTCCGTCGTCGCCGTCAATCCCTGGGAGCCGCACAACTTCCTGCCGGCCGATCTCGACGGCGGCGCCATCTTCTTCGTGCTCTACGTCAATGCCGAATGGTTCGCGCCGGACGCTTCCGGCTCCGACCGTCTGCGGTTCGGCCGCACCCAGTTCAGGCGCACGCCTGCACTCGACAAGCACATCAGGCGGACCGCCGCGCTCGTGTGCGGCGCACCATCGCTCTCCAGCCTCGATTCCGAGCTGAGGAGGCTGATCGACATCTGCTACGACGAAAGCTGGCAGCAGGCCGTGGTCGCGCGCGATCCGCGCGCAAGCGGCTCCGTCACCGATTTTCGCGTGCGCAAATGCATCAAGATGATGTCGGAGAGTCCCGGCGCCGAGATCGAGCTCGACACCATCGCGCGCGAATCCGGCCTGTCGCGGCCGCATTTCTACCGGCTGTTCCGCGTCCAGACCGGTGTCACCCCGAACCTCTATCTCAATACGCTGATCATGGAACAGGCGCTCGAGGCGCTGGTGGCGAGCGAGACGCCGATCGCCGACATCGGCTTTGATCTCGGCTTCTCCTCGCAAAGCGGATTCACCCGCTTCTTCGCCGCCAATGTCGGGATGGCCCCGACCGATTATCGTCGCGCAGCCAAGGTTTTGCGCGCCTGACCGCGGCACGAAAAGATACTCACGATCAAACGTCACCGTCGCCGCCTGGCTAGGATGCAGGCAACGCGATCCCGAGATGATCGCGACCGACGGGAGCGTACGTTCATGGCGAGGCTAGCAGCCGGTCACGGTCTGCCTGCCCCCTCGCCCCGCTTGCGGGGAGAGGGTTGGGGTGAGGGGAGGTCTCCGCAAGCGCGGTGGCAGTTTGACTCGCGGAGAGCCCCCCTCACCCGGATTGCGCTTGAGCGCAATCCGACCTCTCCCCGCAAGCGGGGAGAGGTGAAAACAGGACGGCGCACATGAGCCGCTTTGTCGAACGCCATCCGGCCTGGGCGCTGATCGCGATCATTGCCATTGCGATCGTGCTCTGGATGATCTTCGCGATCTGGCCGCCGGGGCTCGAAGAGGCGATCGGCCGCAAGCGGGTCTTCCTCAACGCCCTCTTCAACGGCATCACGCTCGGAGGCCTCTATTTCCTCGTCGCCAGCGGCTTCACGCTGATCTTCGGCCTGATGCGCAACGTCAACCTCGCACACGGCTCGCTCTATCTGTTCGGCGGCTATGTCGGCTACGCCATCAGCGCATCGACCGGCTCCTGGATCCTCAGCTTCATCGTCGCCTTCATCCTGACCGCCCTGGTCGGCGTCCTGCTCCAGGTGATCGTGTTCCGCCGGATGGAGGGACAGGATCTCAGACAGACCATGGTGACGATCGGGCTGTCGATCGTGTTTGCCGATCTGATGCTCTGGGCCTGCGGTGGCGATTTCTACCAGATCCAGACCCCGGGCTGGCTGATCGGTCCTATAGAGCTGCCGCTGATCACGGCGATAAAATCCTCGGGTGAGCCGGTCTATCTCAGATATCCCTTGGTACGGCTCGTGATCTTCGTCGCCTCGGTGGTGATTGGCGTCGCGATGTGGCTCGCGCTCAACCGCACCCGGATCGGTATGATCGTTCGCGCCGGCGTCGACGATCGCGATATCCTGGCCGCGACCGGCGTGCGCATCCAGCTCGTCTTCGTCGCTGTATTCGCGTTCGGCGCAGGGCTTGCGGGCATCGCCGGCGTCGTTGGCGGCACCTTCCAGTCGTTGTCGCCCGGCGAGGACATCCGCTTCCTGCTGGCTTCCCTCGTCGTCGTGATCGTGGGCGGCATGGGCTCGATCCCCGGCGCCGCGCTCGGCGCGCTGATCATCGGCCTCGCCGAGCAGCTCGGCTCGGTCTACATCCCGACCTACGCCATCGTCGTGACCTTCCTGATCATGGTGCTGGTGCTGGCGATCCGGCCGCAAGGCCTGTTGGCGAGGCGCTGAGATGTCACTCGCCCACGATGCCCGCGTCGCCGTACGCCCCGCCACGATGGCGCAGCGCCCGGCGCGGACATGGCCGGAAGTCAACAATCCCGCAGCGTGGATCGTCGCAGCCATTCTCGTGATCATGCCGCTGATCGCCAACGGCTTCTTCCTGATCGAGATCTTCGCGACCACGCTGATCCTCGGCGTCATTGCGTTGAGCCTGATGTTCCTCGCCGGCTATGGCGGTATGGTCAGCCTGATGCAGCTCACCATTGCGGGCTTCTCGGCCTACATGGTCGCCGTGTTCGGCGTCAGCGGCAATCCCAATATCAGCCTGGGCTGGCCGTGGTGGCTCGCGGTGCCCATGGCGCTGGCGCTTGCGACCGCGTTCGGCACGCTCGGCGGCGCGCTCGCGGTGCGCACCGAAGGCATCTACACCATCATGATCACGCTCGCGATCGGAGCTGCCTTCTACTATTTCACCAACCAGAACTGGGCGATCTTCAACGGCCATACCGGCATCAACACCGTGGCCACGCCGCACTTCTGGGGCGTCAACTGGCGCGCCGACATCCCCTTCTACTATATCGTGCTCGCGGTCGCCGCGCTCTGCTATTTCGCGGTCGAATATCTCTCGCGCGCGCCCTTCGGCCTTGCGCTTCAGGGCGTACGCGACAATCCGCGGCGCATGGCGGCGCTCGGCTTCAACGTCAATGCGCACCGCATCGCCGCCTATGCTTTCGCGTCCTTCGTGGCCGCGCTCGCCGGCGTCCTCCAGGTCTGGAACTATCGCCAGATCTCGCCGGGCTCGGTCAGCGTCGGTGCCTGCATCGATGTGCTGATCATCGCCGTCGTCGGCGGCATCACGCGCCCGATCGGTCCGTTCATCGGCGCGCTGATCTTCGTGCTGCTGCGCACCTTCGCACTCGACTTCCTGGTCAGGCTCGGGCTCGACGGCAACCGCTTCCGCCTGCTGATCGGGCTCGGCTTCCTCGCCATCGTGTTCTGGTCGTCGGACGGCGTCATCGGACTGTGGCAGCGTTGGCGTCAGCGTCAGGGTTCGAACGCGCCATCTTCGAGCGGGGGGCGCCGCCATGGATAGCGTCGCTCATCGCCTCTCCGCGGTCGGCGCCGCCGCAGCGCTCGAGCTGCGCGGCGTGACGCGCATGTTCGGCGCGCTGGCAGCGCTGACCGACGTCACCATCACCGTGCGTCCCGGCGAACGGCGCGCCGTGCTCGGCTCGAACGGCGCCGGCAAGACCACACTGTTCAACTGCATCACCGGCGACTTCCCGCCCTCCTCCGGCACCATCCGCTTCTTCGGTGAGGACGTCACGCACTTCCCGCCCTATGAGCGTATCCGCCGCGGGCTGCGCCGCACCTACCAAATCCCGGCGCTGTTCCCCGGCCTTACCGTGCAGGACAACGTCTATCTCGCCTGCCGCGGCGTCTCGCGGGGACGCTTCTCGTTCCTGCGCCCGGGACAGAACGATGCCTTGATGCACGCGGCCGACAATCTCGTCCAGGCCGTGCATCTGTCCGCCGTGAAGGACCAGCGCGTGGCCGAGCTCGCGCACGGCCAGCAGCGCCAGCTCGAAATCGCGCTCGCACTCGCCGGTGCGCCGCGCTTCGTGCTGTTCGACGAGCCGGCCGCAGGCCTGTCGCCGACCGAACGGGCCGAGCTGATCGAGATCCTGACCTCCCTGCCCGCCCATATCGGCTACATCATCATCGAGCACGACATGGACGTCGCCCTGCGCGTCGTCGAGAGCGTCACGATGATGCACAACGGCCGCATCTTCAAGGAGGGCTTGCCGCAGGAGATCCAGTCCGACCCTGAAGTGCAGGAGCTCTATCTCGGAGGCGGCCATGAATGAGACCCGCCGCTCTTCCCCTGCGCTCGAGGTCCGCGGCCTCGACGTCTACTACGGCCACTCCCACGCCCTGCAAGGCGTCGATCTCACGCTGGAGAGCGGCGTATTCTCCGTCGTCGGCCGCAACGGCATGGGCAAGACCACGCTGTGCAAGGCGATCATGGGTCTGGTGGGCGTGAGCGGCGGATCGATCCGCGTCCGTGGCGAGGATGTCACTCGGCGGCCGCCGGCTCAGATCGCCAGACTTGGCGTCGGCTACGTACCGCAGGGACGCCGCCTGTGGCGCTCGCTCAGTGTCGATGAGCATCTGCGGCTTGCTGGCGGCATGCGCTCCGGCGCCTGGACCGTCGAGCGCATCTACCAGACCTTCCCGCGCCTCGCCGAACGCAGGGATCACGGCGGCGGCCAGCTCTCCGGGGGCGAACAGCAGATGCTGGCGATCTCGCGCGCGCTGCTCACCAATCCGCACCTGCTCATCATGGACGAGCCGACCGAAGGCCTCGCGCCCGTCATCGTCGCGCAGGTCGAGGAGATGCTGCTGCGGCTCGGCGAAGACGGCGACATGTCCGTGCTCGTGATCGAGCAGAATATCGGCGTGGCCACCGCAATCTCGCGCAACGTCGCGATCATGGTCAACGGCCGCATCAACCGCATCATCGACTCCGCGCGCCTTGCCGCGGACCGCGAACTCCAGCAGCGCCTGCTCGGCGTGGGACTTCACGCCGAGCTCGAGCCGGAGATCGACATCGCCGCCTCCAGCGTCGAAGCGAAACCGGCGCCGGCGCCACGCCGCGACGGACCGGTTCGCATCTACATCTCCAACCCGACGCTGCCGACGCGATGGTCGCAACCGGTGCCGATTGCGCGCATCGAGGCCGCAGCGCGGACGCTCTCGACGCAAGTCGCGCGGCTCGACGAGACGGCGCGGCGCAAGCGCGAACCGGTGGCGGCCCAGGCCTCGGGCCCGCCCGTCGTGCTGGTCGTCGGCACGCTCGACACCAAGGGCGTGGAGCTGCGCTACATCCGCGACATCGTCGCGGAAAGCGGACTGCGCACGCGGCTGGTCGACGTCTCGACCAGCGGCAAGCATTCATCCTGCGATGTCTCCGCGCAGGAGATCGCGCTGAACCACGGCCGCGGCGGGGCAGCCGTATTCGGCGCCGACCGCGGCGCAGCCGTGACCGCGATGGCGGATGCCTTCGCCAACTGGCTGCGGCGCCAGGGCAATGTCGCCGGCGTGATCTCGGCGGGCGGCTCCGGTGCGGCCTCGCTGGTCGCGCCGGGCATGCGGGCGCTCCCCGTCGGCGTGCCCAAGCTGATCATATCCTCGGTCGCCTCCGGCGACGTCGGGCCCTATGTCGGCCCAGCCGACATCACGATGATGTATTCGGTCACGGACGTGCAGGGGCTGAACTCGATCTCGCGCGCGGTGCTGGCCAACGGTGCCAATGCGCTCGCCGGCATGGTCAAGGCGCGGCTCGATGCACGTGCCGCGACGGAGCGCGCGGCCAGCGGGCTGCCTGCGGTCGGCATCACCATGTTCGGCGTCACCACGCCGGCTGTGCAGAAGATTGCGGCCGAGCTGCGCGACGATTTCGAATGCCTGGTCTTCCACGCCACCGGCGTCGGCGGCCGGTCCATGGAAAAGCTCGTGGAGTCCGGCCAGCTCGCCGGCATCATCGACCTCACCACGACTGAAGTCTGCGACCTTCTGATGGGCGGCGTGTTCCCGGCAACCGAGGATCGCTTTGGCGCGATCATCCGTAGCCGCCTGCCCTATGTCGGCTCGGTCGGCGCGCTCGACATGGTCAATTTCGGCGCGCCCGACACCATTCCCGAGCGCTACCGTGGCCGCAAGTTCCACGTCCACAATCCGCAGGTGACGTTGATGCGGACGACGGCCGAAGAGAACGAGCGCATGGGCCGCTGGATCGGCGAGCGGCTCAACCAGATGGATGGCCCGGTGCGCTTCTTCCTGCCCGAGGGCGGCGTCTCCGCGCTCGATGCGCGGGGCCGGCCATTCTGGGATCCGGACGCCGACGCTGCGCTGTTCCGCACTCTGGAGCGCACGGTGCGGCAGACCGGCAATCGCCAGCTCATTCGCACGCCTAAGAACATCAACGATCCCGATTTCGCCGCCGCCATCGTCAGTGCTTTCCGAACCCTGTTCGGGCGCGCCGGCGCGCGGCGGAGACTAGCGAGGTGACCGATGGCCAGGTTTGAACGCGCGGCGCTCCTGAAGAAGTTTCGCGACATGGCGAGGCGCGGCGAGCCGATCGTCGGCGGCGGCGCCGGCACCGGGCTATCAGCCAAATGCGAGGAAGCCGGCGGCGTCGACCTCATCGTCATCTACAATTCCGGCCGCTATCGCATGGCCGGCCGCGGCTCGCTCGCGGGTCTGATGGCTTACGGCGATGCCAACGCGATCGTGGTCGACATGGCAAACGAGGTGCTGCCCGTGGTCACCAGGACGCCGGTGCTAGCCGGCGTCAACGGCACCGATCCGTTCCGCGACATGGACGTGTTTCTCGACCAGCTGAAGGCGCTCGGGTTCTCCGGCGTCCAGAACTTTCCGACGGTCGGCCTGATCGACGGCGCCTTCCGCGCCAATCTCGAGGAGACCGGCATGTCCTATGCGCTCGAAATCGACATGATCGCAAAAGCGCACGACAAGGACATGCTGACCACCCCTTACGTGTTCAGCGAGAAGGAAGCCGCAGCGATGGCGATCGCAGGCGCCGACATCATCGTCTGCCACATGGGCCTGACGACCGGCGGCACGATCGGTGCGCAGACCGCGCCAAAGCTCAAGGACTGCCCCGCGCGGATCGACACCTGGGCCGCCGCCGCGCTCAGCGTCAATCCGGACATCCTGGTGCTGGCGCATGGCGGCCCGATCGCCGATCCCGCCGATGCCGATTTCATCATGAAGAACACCCGCCATTGCCATGGCTTCTACGGCGCGTCCTCGATGGAGCGGCTGCCCGTGGAGCGGGCGCTGACGGAGCAGGTGCGTCAATTCAAGGCGATCGGCGCGCGATAACGCCTGATGGTACGAGGGAGGGAAAGATGTCAGGGATGCTGGTCGGTGAATTGATCCTCTGGCTGATCGTCGCGATCGTCGTGATCGTGGTCGGCGTCTACATCGTGAACTGGCTCTACCACCGCTCCTCCAAGGAGACCTCGTTCGTCCGCACCGGCTTCCTCGGCGAACGCGTGGTGATCAATGGCGGCGCCTTCGTTCTGCCGTTCATCCACGATTACACGCCGGTCAACATGAACGTGCTGCCGATGGGCATCGTGCGGTCGAAGCAGGATGCCGTGATCACCCGCGACCGGATGCGCGTCGACATCGAGGCCGACTTCTACGTCCGGGTGCAGCCGACCCGGGAGGCCGTCTCGATCGCCGCAGCCACGCTCGGCCGCCGCACCATGGAGCCGGAGCAGCTGCACGCCCTGCTCGCCGGCAAGTTCATCTCGGCGATCCGCTCGGTCGCCTCCGAAATGACCATGGAGGAGATGCACGAGCGGCGCGGCGACTATGTCGCGAGGGTCAAGACCAACGCCGCCGAGGCGCTCGCCCAGAACGGCCTCGAGCTGGAATCGGTCGCGATCACCGATCTCGACCAGACCGATCTCGAATTCTTCAACCCGTCGAACCGGTTCGACGCCGAAGGTCTGACCCGCCTGATGGAGGACATCGAGGCCAAGCGGAAGCTGCGCAACGACATCGAGCAGGACTCGATGATCAAGATCCGCTCCCGCAACCTGGAGGCCGAACGTCAGGCGCTCGAGATCGAGCGTGAGAGCGAGACGGCGCGCCTGGAGCAGGAACGCGACATCGAGATGCGCCGTGCGCTGCAGCGCACCGAAGTCGCCCGCGAACGGGCGCTGCGCGAGACCGAGGCCGAACAGGCGCAGATTTCCGCCCGCGAAGCCATCGAGCGTGCCCGCATCGCCAATGAGCAGGCAATCGCCGAGGCCCGCATCGCCTCGGAGCGCGAGACCCGCCAGAAGGAAATCGAGCGGACACGGACCATCGAGGAAAAGGAGCTGCTGGCGCGCGAGGAGATCGAGAAGACCCGCATCGCCAACCAGCGTTCGATCGACACCACCCGCATCGCCTCGGAACGCGAAGTCCGCCAGCGCGAGATCGAGCGGATGCGCACGGTCGAGGAAGCCGAGATCGCCGCCCGCGAGGCCATCGAGAAGGCCCGGATCCAGCAGGACCGCGTCGTCACCGATGCCCGCATCGCCAACGAAGAGGAGACGCGCCGCCGCGAGATCGAGCGGACGCGCGCGGTCGACGAGGCCGAGATTGCCGCACGCGAGGCCACCGAAAAGGCCCGCATCGCCCAGACCATGATCGTCAATGTGGAGCGGATCTCCTCGGACGAGCGCACCCGCGCGCTGGAGATCCAGCAGGTGCGGACCATCCAGGAGGCGGAGATCGAGGCGCAGCGTGCGGTCGAGGCCGCCCGCATCGCCCGCGAGCGGACGCTGGCCGCCGAGCGCATCGCCGCCGAGCAGAGCACCCGGCAGCTCGAGATCGAGCGCAACCAGACGCTCGACGTCGCCGGCATCGCCGCGCGCGAGACCACGGAGGCGACGCGCATCGCGCAGGAGGAGCGCGTGCGCTCGCTTGAGATCGCCCGCAACCGCGCCGTCGAGGAAGCCGACATCGCCTCGCGCGAGGCGATCGAGGCGGCCCGCATCGCCCAGGAGAAGGCGGTTGCGGCCGAGCGCATCCAGGCCGAACGCGAGACGCGCGCGCTGGAGATCGAACGGACCGGCGCGCTGGAGGCGGCCGAGCTCAAGCAGCGCGACGCCGTCGAGCGCCAGCGCATCACGGTCGATCTGGCGCTCGAGGCCGAGCGCATCAACTCCTCCAAGAAGCGTGAGGTGCTCAACATCGAGCAGAAGAAGGCGATCGAGATCGCCGATGAGGACCGGGTCATCGCCCTCTCCACCAAACGTTCCGAACGGATCGACGCCGACCGGCAGGTCAAGCAGGCCGAGATCGTCGCCCGCAAGGAGGTCGAGACCACCGACGTCTCGCGTGAGCAGGCGCTGGAGGCCGCCCGCATCGAGCGGCGCCGCGCGATCGAGCAGCTCGAGGTCGCCCGCGTGCAATCCCTGCAGGAAGCCGAGATTGCCTCCCGCGAGGAAGTCGAGCGTGCGCGTATCGCGTCCGATCGCGGCCTCGACGAAGCCCGCATCGGCCGCGAGCGCGAGCTGCGCAAGCTCGAGGTCAATCGCGAGAAGGAAGTCGAGACTGTCCTGATGGAAAAGGCGATTGCGATCCATCTGAAGTCCCTGGAGGAATCTGCGGCCAAGGCGTCGGCCGAGGAAGCGCGGATGCGCGCGACGGAAGCTACCGAGCGCGTCGTCACGGCCCGAGAGAGCGAGATCGCCAAGCGGCGCAAGACCGTCGAAATCCTGCTCGCCGAGAAACAGGCCGAGGAGACGCGCATCGCGGCCGAGGCCGAGCGCGTGCGCGCGGCGGTCGAGGCCGAGGCGCAGCGCATGCTCAACGAGGCCGAGAACGTGCTGACCGATCAGGCCCGCTACTCGCTGTTCCGCCGAAAACTGCTCGACCGCATCGAGGGCATCGTGCGCGAGAGCGTCAAGCCGATGGAGAAGATCGAAGGCATCCGCATCCTCCAGGTCGACGGCCTCAACGGCAACGGCCACGGAAATGGCAATGGCGGCCGCAGCGCCACCGACGAAGTGATCGACTCGGCATTGCGCTACCGCGTCCAGGCGCCGCTGATCGACTCCATCCTGTCGGACATCGGCGTCGAGGGCGGCAGTCTCGCCAAAATGCCGGGGCTTATCCGCGAGGCCCGCGACATGCAGGGCATCAAGGATTCCGCGCGCAAGAGCGGCGGCGGCGACAAGCCTGCCGGCCCGCCTTCTGCCGAAGGCGAGCCGCCGGCCGAGCGCGCTCCGAAGAAGAAGAGCTGAGGTCGCGCCATGGCCCGCGTCTACGTCTCCACCGTGGTCAACGCCCGCAACGATCGCGTCTGGGCACGGGTGCGCGATTTCAACGGCCTGCCGAACTGGCATCCGGCCATCGCCGAGAGCCGGATCGAGGGCGGCGAGCCCTCCGACAAGATCGGCTGCGTGCGAGATTTTCGCCTGCGCAACGGCGACCGCATCCGCGAGAAGCTGCTCGGCCTCTCCGACTACGACATGTTCTGCACCTACTCGATCCTGGAATCCCCGATGGGTGTCGAGAACTACGTCGCGACCCTGCGGCTGACGCCCGTCACCGACGGCGACCAGACTTTTGTGGAATGGACCGCCGAGTTCGATTGCGCCCCGGAGCGGGAGACCGAGCTCGTCAACAACATCGGCGGCGGCGTGTTCCAGGGCGGCTTCGACGCCCTGAAGCGCGTGTTTGGAGGCTAGCAGTGCCGCATGTCGTCAAGAGCACCATCCTGAACGCGCCGACCGACGCGGTGTGGGACGTGCTGCGCGATTTCAACGGGCATGATCGGTGGCATCCGGCGGTGGCGATCTCCTCCATCGAACGCGCGCAGTCCGCCGACAAGATCGGCTGCGTCAGGCGGTTCAAGCTCAAGGACGGCTCCGAGCTGCGCGAGCAGCTGCTGGCGCTGTCCGACCTCGAACAGACCTTCAGCTATTGCCTGCTCGATACGCCGATCCCGATGTTCAACTACGTCGCCCATGTCCGGCTGCTGCCGGTGACCGACGGCGACCGCACCTTCTGGCATTGGGAGTCGCGCTTCACGACAAAGCCTGAGGACAAGGACCGGATCACCCACATGGTCGCCGAGGACATCTATCAGGCTGGATTCGAGGCGATCCGCCGCCATCTGAGGGAGGCCGCATAGCATGGCCGTGACGGTAAAGACCTTTGCGAATGCGAGCGAGGCGGCCGGAGCGCTGTCCTCGGACCGTAGCGCGCGCTATCTCGGCGGCGGCACGCTGGTGATGCGGGCGCTGAACGAGGGCGATGTCTCGATCTCGACGATCGTCCGCGCGCAGGACCAGGCGCTGAGCCGGATCGATGCGTCCGGCCCGCGCGTGACGTTGGGCGCCGGTGTCACCTTCGCGCGCATCCTCGCCGAGCGCGACCTCTCCTTTCTGCACGCGCCTGCCCGCTCGATCGGCGGTCCTGCCGTACGGAACATGGGCACGGTCGGCGGCAATCTGTTCGCGCCAAATCCTTACGGCGATTTCACCGTGGCGCTGCTGGCGCTCGATGCCACCGTCGCCGTGCAAGGCGGCTTCGGCGCCCGCGACATCCCTATCGAGGAGTTTTTGCAGGCGCGCGACCGGCAAGCCGGCACGCTGGTGCTGTCGGTGTCCTGTACCCGGCCGGCGAGCGCGGACGCCTTCCGTTATCGCAAGATCGCGCGCATCAAACCGAAGGGCGGCTCGGTGATCACGCTGGCCGCGCATCTGCCGATCAGCGGAGGACGGATCGTGGGCGCGCGGATCGCGCTGGGCTCGATGGCCCCGACCCAGATCCGCGCCCGCGCGGCCGAACGCGCGCTGGAAGGGCGCTCGCTGGATACCGCCACCATTGCGGCTGCGGCATCCGCGGCAGCCGAAGGAACATCGCCATCCGACAACGCGCTCGGCAGCGCCTGGTATCGCCGCGAGATCGTCGGCGTGCATTTGCGGCGTCTGCTGTCGGGACAGGAATAGCTCGCCATGACAAAAATACCCCTGCAGTTTCGCCACAACGGCCGCGACGTCGCGATCTTCGTCGACGGCGGCACTAATCTCCTTGTGGCGCTGCGCGAATTGATCGGCGACATGACCCCGAAATTCGGCTGCGGCCAGGGCGGCTGTGGCACCTGCAGCGTGCTGATCGATGGCGAACTCCACCTCTCCTGCCTGACGCTCGCCGAGACGGTCGCGGGCCGTGCGGTCGAGACGCTGGACGGCATGAAGCAAGGCCCGAACCTGCATCCGCTCCAGCGCGCGTTCGCCGACAATTTCGCCGCCCAGTGCGGCTATTGCACACCGGGCATGCTGATGGCCGCCAAAGCCCTGCTCGACCGCAATTCCTCCCCGAGCCGGGCCGACGTGATCGAGGCGATCTCCGGCAACATCTGCCGCTGCACCGGCTATGAGCCGATCATCAATGCCATCCTCGCCGCCGCGGGCGGCCGGGCCAGCGCCTGAGGTCAGACCATGCTGGAACTGCGCAAGGACATCTTCGCCGACGAGCGTGACGATAACCTGAAGGAAATCGGCAAGGGCACGCAGCGCCAGGACATGCTCGGTCACATCACGGGCACGTCCAGTTATTTTGGCGATCATAAGCTCCAGGGCATGCTGCACCTGAAGGTCGTTCGTTCGACCCAGGCCCATGCAAGGCTGCGCCGCATCGATACCACCGAGGCCGAGCGCTCGGCCGGCGTGCGCCGGATCATCCGCGGCGCGGACGTGCCACGCAACCTCAACACGCTGCTCAGCCTGATCAACTTCGGCAAGGACGACGAGCCGTCGCTGGCCGTCGACAAGGTCCGCTACAAGGGCGAGCCGATCCTTGCCATCGTCGCCGACAGCGAGCGCGAGGCATTCGAGGCGATCGCAAAGGTCAAGATCGACTACGAGCCGCTGCCGACCGTGTTCGACGTCGAGGACGCGCTGAAACCCGGCGCCCCCGTGGTCAACGAGACCTATCCGAAGAACGCCTTCATCTATCACGACGTCTACGATCACCAGCGCCTGCGTTTTGGCGATGCCGATGCGGCGCTCGCAACCGCGGACCATGTGCTGGAGCAGCGCTACCAGATGTCGCCGATCGAGCACGCGCCGACCGAGACCAACGGCGCCATCGCCGCGCCCGATACCAACGGCCGCTACGTCGTCTACACCTCGACGCAGGCGCTGTTCTTCTCGGTCGACACCTGCGCCAAGATTTTGGACGTGCCCTCCAACACCTTCCACTTCATCGGCGGCACCGTCGGCGGCGGCTTTGGCGGCAAGGTCGATACGCTGACCGAGCCGCTCGCGATCCTCGGCGCCATGCTGACAGGGCGTCCCGTCCGCTACGTGTTCGGCCGCGAGGAGGAGATGCAATACGGCCCGCCGCGCGGCGCCGAGCGCATCTACATCAAGGACGGCGTGATGCGCGACGGCCGCATCGTGGCGCGCAAGATCCGCGCCTATTTCGACAGCGGCGCCTATACGCGACTGTCGAGCTACGCTGCGGTGAAATGCGCCGCGCACCTGCCGGGGCCCTACACCATCCCGAACGTCTATGGCGACGTCTACTGCGTCTTCACCAACCGCACGCCGGCGACCGCCATGCGCGGCTTCGGCGTCACCGCGATGGACTTCGCCATCGAATGCCAGATGGACAAGCTCGCAAACCTCGTCGGCATGGACCCGATGGAGTTCCGGATTCTGAACGCCTATCGCGACGGCGACATGAAGGCCCACCGACGCGAGGCCAAGAACACCGCGCTGATTGAATGCGTGCAGGTTGCGGCGGAAAAAGCCAAGTGGCCAATCCGCGACGAGTTCAGGCGCGCCTCCTCGCGCACGGACGGCGGCGGCAGCCGCGCCGCGATTCCGCCGACACCGACAGACTCGCGCGCAAGGCCGACGGCTCCGGCACAGCAGCGCACGAGCTACGATCGGCTCCCGCCCACCGTCACCCGCGAACCTCCGCGCGAGCCGCCACCACCGAGTCCGCCGCCGCCCTCGCCGCGGCCGGTCACGCCTTCGCATGGCGCGACCCGTTTCTCCTCCGTCTTCGGCACCAGGAGGCGCTAGATGACCAGGCATCGCGGACGCGGCATGGCGTCGATCAACTATCCCATCGGCATGAATCTCGGCGGCGATCCGAGCCAGGCGCTGGTGCACTCCAACCCCAGCGGCAAGTTCACCGTGGCGCTGTCGTCGATCGACCTCGGCCAGGGCATGAAATCGGTAACGCGGCAGATCTGCGCGGAGACGCTGGGCGTGCCGGTCGAGGACGTCTATGTCGACACCGCCGATTCCGACACCGGGCCGCACTGCATGGGCTCGTTCGCCTCGCGCGGCACCCATCGCGTCGGCAACGCCGTGATGGCCGCCGCCCGGGAGGCGCGCGGCGTGATGATGGAGGCCGCCGCAGAGGAGCTCGAGGTCAACGCCGCCGATCTGGAAACCGACGGCCGCGGCAACATCCATGTCAAAGGCGCGCCGCATCGCTCGATCTCGACCAAGGACGTCGCGATCGCCGCGCAGTTCAGGCAGGGGAAGACCATCTCCGGCCGCGGCATCTTCCTCGTGCCGCTGTCGGACGTCGACCCCGAAACCGGCGAGATGTCTCCGGCGACCTGCTATGCCCATGCCTGCCTCGTTGCCGAAGTCGAGGTCGACGACGAGACCGGCGAGGTCGCGATGGTCCGGATGGATTCCGCCTATGAGCTCGGCCGCGCGCTCAACCCGCGCCTGGTCGAGCAACAGCTCGTCGGCGGCGCCTGGATGGGCGTCAGCCATGCGCTCTACGAGACGCCGGAGCCATACTATCCCGATCCCGTCCACGGGCCCCGCGACTTCGTCGAATATCTGATGCCCGGTCCCGGTGATATCTGCCCGCATGATATTGCCGTGCTGGAGCGTCCCGCTCCTGATGGTCCGTTCGGGGGAAAAGGCCCTGGCGAGATGTGCGCCAATCCGGTGCTGCCGGCGGTGGCGAATGCGATCTTCAACGCGGTGGGCGTGCGCATCGACGAGCTGCCGATCACGCCGGAGAAGGTGCTGCGGGCGATCAAGGCCCAGGGCGGCGCGCGGCCACAAGCGCGGCGTTAGAGGATCAGTCGTGGCGGTTCGTAGCAACATCGTCGGCATCGACAGCCCGGAAGCGCTAGAGAAGGCGCTTCGGGCTGCCTACTACCTCGCCGACGAGGGCCTTGCGACTGCGGCCTATCTCGGGCTCGCGCTTGGCAAGCCGCTGCTGCTGGAAGGCGCGCCCGGCGTCGGCAAGACGGAAGCCGCAAAGGCTATCGCCGCCGTGCTCGGCCGCCGCCTCATCCGCCTGCAATGCTATGAGGGCATCGACTCCTCCGCTGCGCTCTATGAGTGGAACTATCCGCGCCAGATGCTCGCGATCCGCCAGGCCGGCGACGACAGCATCGACATCTATGGCGAGACCTTCCTGATCGAGCGGCCGATGCTGGCGGCGCTGCGCGCACCTGATTCCACCGTGCTGCTGATCGACGAGATCGACCGTGCCGACCAGGAGTTCGAGGCGTTCCTGCTCGAATTCCTCTCGGACTTCCAGATCTCCATCCCCGAGCGCGGCACGGTCCGCGCCGCCGAGAGGCCGGTCGTCGTGCTCACCTCGAACCGGACGCGCGATTTGCACGAAGCGCTGCGCCGCCGCTGCGTCTATCACTGGATCGACTATCCCACCGCCGAGCGGGAGGCGCGCATCGTCATGATGCGCGCATCCAGCGTCGCCGAAGCCACGGCCCGTGCCGTCGTCGCGGCCGTCGAGAAGTTGCGGCGCGAGCCGCTGAGCAAGGCCCCCGGCATCGCCGAGGCCGTCGACTGGGCCGAGGCCGCGACCCTCCTCAACATGGGCGGCGCGCGCTGGCCCGATGCTTTCAAGCGCTCGATCGGCGTCGCGCTGAAGGACGAGGAGGACCTGCACTTCATCGCGCCGCGGCTCGATGCCCTGCTCGCGGAGGCGACCGCATGAGCACCGAGCTGCAGCTCCCGCGCGCTGCCCGCATCTTCGTTTCATTCGTCGCGCTGCTGCGCGCCAACGGCTTCGCCGTTGCGCCGGAGCAGACCACCGCCTTCCTTGCCGCGATCGCGCTGCTGGGCCCGCGCGACCTCGACGACATCAGGCTGTCTGCGCTCGCCACCCTCGCACCGCCGCCCGAGCGCCGCGCCACCTTCGACCGGCTGTTCGACCTTCATTTCCGCGGCAGTGAGGCGATCGAGCATGCCGAAGACGGCGAGGACGATGAGACCGTTCGTCTGCAGGAGGAAGGTCGCGGCGACGAGGAGCCCCTGCTCTCCGACGACGCCAACGAGTCCGGCCTCACTGCGACGCGCACCGAGGCGCTGGTCGAGCGCCGCTTCGCCCAGCTCTCCACGACCGATGCGCTGCGGCGCCTGGCACGCCAGGCCCCGCGGCGCCTGCCGCGCCGGCGCGGGCACCGCCGCATGCGGGCGCGCCGCGGCCCCTTCGCCGATCTCCGCCGCACCTTGCGCGACAGCGTCCGCAGCGACGGCGAGATCCTCCGTCTCGGCCACATGAAGCGGCGCCAGCGCCCGCGAAAGTTCCTGCTGCTGATCGACGTCTCCGGCTCGATGAAGAGCCGCACCGAGGAAAACATGAAGCTGGCGCATGCGCTGGTGCAGGCCGCGCCTGACGTCGAGGTCTTCACCTTCGGCACGCGGCTGACCCGTGTCACCCGCGCGCTGCGGCTGAAGCGCCGCGAGCAGGCGTTGAACGCCGCCGCGCATCTCGTCAGCGACTGGGACGGCGGCACCCGCATCGGCGACGCGCTGCAAGCCTTTCTCGCGGTCCCGCGGTTCGGCGGCTATGCCCGCGGCGCCGCCGTGGTCATCATTTCCGACGGGCTCGAGCGCGGTGAACCCGACGCCCTTCGCGACGCCGTCGCGAAACTATCGCGGCGGGCCTGGCGCCTGAGCTGGCTGACGCCGCTCGCGACAGGCCCCGGCTTCCGCCCGCAGACCGAAGCGCTGGTCGCGATCGAGCGCTTCGTCGATGATCTCGTGGACGGCGGATCGAGCGCCTCGATCGTCGCCCATGTGCTGGCACTGGGAAGGAGAGCTGCGTGAACGATATTGTCGACGGCCACCATCACATCTGGCGGCAGGCCGACCTGCCGTGGCTGACCGGTCCCATGCAGCCCCGCATCTTCGGACCATACGAGCCGATCCGGCGCGATTACCCGATCCAGGAATACCTCGAGGATCTCAAGGACACCGGCGTTACCCGCTCCGTCTATGTGCAGACCAATTGGGCACAAGAGCATTTCGAGGAGGAGGCAGCCTGGGTGCAGCGGACGGCCGACGAGCACGGCTGGCCGCACGCCATCGTCGCCTACGCCAATTTCGCGGTCGACGACGTCCGCCCGCAGCTCGACCGCCTCAAGCGTTATCCACTGCTGCGCGGCGTGCGCATGCAGCTGCACTGGCACGAGAACCCGCTGTATCGCTTCGCAGCCCGTCCGGATCTCTGCGCGGACCCCCTGATCCGCCGCAACGTCGCGCGTTTGGCCGATTACGGCTGGAGCTTCGACCTGCAGGTCTTTACGCCGCAGATGCCGGATGCGGCGCAGCTCGCCGAGTCCTGTCCCGACGTGACCTTCATCCTTCAGCATGCCGGCATGCCCGAGGATCTCTCGCCGGCAGGACGGGCGGCCTGGCGCGCCGGGATGGCCCGGCTTGCGACTTGTCCGAACGTGGTCTCAAAACTGTCCGGGCTCGGCACATTCATCCACCACAATGACGCTGCGCATATCGCCGCCGTGCTCACCGACACCGTCGCGATCTTCGGCGCGGAGCGCTGCCTGTTCGGCTCCAATTTCCCGATCGAGAAATTGTGGACCAGTTATCGCGAGCTCGTCGGTGCCTTTCGCGCAGCCGCCACCCCGTTCAGTGCGGATCAACAGGACGCGATCTTCAGGACGACAGCGACGCGCGTCTACCGGCTTTGACGGACAAGAAACAAGATAGGGAGGGAATCGAATGGCGCTGGAGATCAAGATCCTGGACTACGGCGATATCGAGCTGGAATCGAGCTTTCTGGTGCTCGGCCGCGACTGCGGCCGCACCCGCCGCGTCCTCACCCTCGGCTTCCTGATCCTCGGCGGCCCCTATCCGGTCGTGGTCGACACCGGCTATCGCTCCAACCAGATCATGGAGACGCTGGGCATGCGGGGGCTCCAGTATCATGAGAACATGATCGAGAACCAGCTCGCGCGTCACGGCGTCCGCATGGGCGATGTGCGCTTCGTCTGCCACACTCATCTGCACATCGACCACGCCGGCAAGGACGATCTGTTCCCGATGAACACGACCGTCGTTCTCAACCGCCGCGAGCTCGAATATTCCGTCTCCGGGCTGATGCATCCACAATATCCGGCGCCCGACATCAAGCACCTGATCGACCGCCTGCACACCAAGAGCGCGCTGCGCTTCCTCGACCTTGAAATCACCGGACCGATCGAGCTGATGCCCGGCGTCTATTGCGACGCCGCCAACGCCCACACCGAGGGCTCGATGAACATCATCGTCCACACCGCCGATGGCATCGCGACCATCTGCGGCGACGTGATCTACGACTTCAACGATCAGATCGTCACGCCTTTCCATGAAATCCACGATTGGGAGCCGCGCACCACCGGCAACCATGGCACCAGCAAGCGCGCGGAAAAGGCCGCGATCAAGAAGCTGCTCAGCAATTCGCGCTACCTGCTCCCCGTCCACGACCGGCCCGCCAAGATCGAAGGCGGCAATGTCGTGGGGCGCCTGCACGATCAGGTCCCCGGCCCGATCGTTCAGTCCCTCCCCCAGCGCAACTGGTTCCCGGCTTGATATGTCGAGGATCGACCGATGACGCATGTAACGTTGCGAAGCGAGTTCGAGACTTTGATCGACCCCTATGCGCCGGTCGCACAGATCGGCACCGGCTTCGACTTCACGGAAGGGCCGATCTGGCATCCGGTCGATCATTATCTGCTGTTCTCTGACATGCCGGGCGACGTGCGCAGGCGCTGGGATGCGCGGCGCGGCGTCGTCGAGGTCAAGCGTCCCTCGAACAAATGCAACGGCATGACCTATGATGCCGAGCTCAACCTGATCGTCTGCGAGCACGCGACGTCGTCGCTGGTCCGCGAACGCCCCGACGGACGGCGCGAGGTGCTGGCCTCGCATTTCCGCGGCCAAGAGCTCAACAGCCCGAACGACGTCTGCGTGCATTCATCCGGCGCGATCTATTTCTCCGATCCCTGGTATGGCCGCATGCCGGTCTATGGCGTCGAGCGGCCCCGCCAGCTCGGCTTCCAGGGCGTCTATCGCGTCGTGCCCGGCGGCGAACCGAAGCTCGTGGTCGAGCGCAACCTGTTCGATCAGCCGAACGGGCTGTGCTTCTCGCCGGACGAGAAGCTGCTCTACGTCAATGACACAGTGCAAGCGCTGATCCGCGTGTTCGACGTCAACAGCGACGGTTCGCTGTCCAATGCGCGGGTATTTGCGAGTGGCATCAAGTCCGAGCTCGAACCCGGCTTGCCCGACGGCATGAAGTGCGATCAGCAAGGCAATGTCTGGGTCACCGCGCC
Organism: Bradyrhizobium sp. SZCCT0231; assembly: GCF_018130245.1. Classification (GTDB taxonomy): domain Bacteria; phylum Pseudomonadota; class Alphaproteobacteria; order Rhizobiales; family Xanthobacteraceae; genus Bradyrhizobium; species Bradyrhizobium japonicum_F. The sequence goes on along the minus strand of NZ_JAFCKP010000001.1, from coordinate 967,892 downwards.
CGGCGGCGTCTGGGTCTATTCGCCGCGCGGCGAACTGCTCGGCAAGGTCCGCGTGCCGGAGCTGGTCGCCAACCTCGCCTGGGGCGGGCCGGATTTCCGCACGCTTTATCTCACCTCGACCCATTCGGTATACGCGATTCCAACCAAGGTCGGCCCGCGGAATGAGCCCTATATGAGCGGCAGGCGCGCTGGTGGCGGAACAAGCCCGAGCTCATCGCCAGCCTCACCTGTTCTGACCGAGGGCGAGATGCGGCTCGATCCGCAACGCTGCGCCATGATCATCCAGGATCTCCAGAACGACGTCATCATGGACGGCGGCGCTTTCGCCGAGTCAGGCGCGCCGGGTCACGCCAAGCAACAGCACGTCGTGGAGAACGTGCGCCGCCTCGCGGAGGCCGCACGCGCGCGCGGCGTCGCCATCATCCATGTCTGGTTCGTCGTCGAGCCCGGGGCACCGGGCGTCACGCTGAATGCTCCGTTGTTCGAGGGCCTCGTCGACAGCAAGGCGATGGTGCGCGGAAGCTGGGGCGCATCGCCTGTCTCCGGCCTCGAGCCGCGGCCCGGCGACTTCGTCGTCGAGAAGATGCGGATGAGTGCCTGGGAAGGCACGCGGCTGGAGACGATCCTGAAAGCGACCGGCCGCGACATGATCATCAATACCGGCGCGTGGACCAACATGTCGGTGGAACACACCGCGCGGACCGGCGCCGACAAGGGCTATTTCATGATCGTGCCCGAGGATTGCTGCTCGACCATGAATGCCGACTGGCACAACGCCTCGATCAACTTCGCCATGCAGAACGTCGCGGTCGTGACCAGCGCCGACACCGTCATCAGAGCGCTGGGATGAGCTGTGGCAAAGCTCCTGCACCTGTCCTGCTCGCCCCGCGTCGAGTCCGAGTCGACTGCCGGCGCGCGTATCTTTCTTGACGGATTCCGCCAGGCTCGGCCGGATTGGGACGTCGATGTCGTGGACATCTGGCGAGAGCGGATGCCGGAATTCACGGGCCCTATTGTCGAAGCCAAATATGCGCGCATGAAGGCTCAGGCCTTCACCGAGGCGCAACGCGACAGCTTTGCCGAGGCGGAGCGAATGGCGCTGCGCTTTTCGCGCGCCGATCGGGTGCTGATCTCGACCCCGATGTGGAACTTCGGCGTTCCTTACAAGCTCAAGCAGTGGTTCGACATCATCGTCCAGCCCGGGCTCACCTTCCGGTTCGATCCGTCGCAAGGATATTTCCCGCTGCTGCAGGATCGGCCGACGCTGGTCGTCATCGCGAGCGGCAGCGATTTTGCCACTGGCATGAACCGCGGCCGCATCGATATGGCAACGCCTTACATAAGGGAAATCCTGCGCTTCATCGGAATCAGCAATGTCCGTTTCGTGCTGATCGGTCCAACCACCGGACCGCAGCAGCCTATCGATGCTGCCCGCGAAAGGGCCCATCAACGCCTCGCTGCGATGGCTGCGACCTTCTAGAGCCCCGCCTTCGCGACGTGTCGAGGCGGATCAGATCAGGCTCGACTTGCCCCGGCTCAGCACTTGGCCTGTACCCTTGGTGCCGACGATCCGACCCTGGCTGAAGACCACCTGTCCCCTGGCGATTGTCGTCACCGGCCATCCCGTGACCTCGAAACCTTCCCAGGGCGTGTAGTCCGAGCCGTGATGCAGATCGGCCTGCCGAATGGGCTTCTTCAATTTGGGATCCCAGAGAACGATGTCGGCGTCGAAGCCGACGCCGATCGAGCCCTTGCGCGGATAGAGGCCGTAGATCCTCGCATGATTGGTCGCGGTCAACTCGACGAACTTTTGCAACGTGATGCGACCCTTCGAGACGCCTTCGGAGAACAGGATCGGCAGCCGCGTCTCGACGCCGGGGATGCCGTTCGGCACCCAGCGGAACGAGGTGCGGGCATTCGGCGTCAGCTTGCCCTTGGGATCGTCGTAGCGGAACGGGCAGTGGTCGGACGAGAAGGTCTGGAACACGCCTGATGTGATGCCTTCCCAGATCGCCTGCTGGCTCTCGGCATCGCGCGGCGGCGGCGAGCAGACGTATCTGGCGCCCGTGATGTCCATGTTCAGGCCCTTCATGTCGTCGGCCGTCAGCGTGATGTATTGCGGGCAGGTCTCCGCATGCACCGGCAGGCCGCGCTGCTGGGCCCAGCGCACCTGCTCCATCGCCTCGCGCCCGGACACATGCACGATCATGATGGGAACGCCGATCACCTCGGCATGGCTGATGGCACGATGCGTCGCCTCGCGCTCGACGGCCTGGGGCCGCGAGGTGCCGTGATAGTACGGCGCGATATGACCTTCGCGCTCCAGCTTGCTGGTGAGGAAGCGGATGGCGTCATAACCCTCGCAATGGACCATGACCAGCGCCTCCTCGCGGCGCGCCACCTCGAACACCTCCAGCAGCTGCTTGTCGCTGAGCACGAGGTCGTCATAGGTCATGAACACCTTGAAGGAGGTGTAGCCGTCCTTGACCAGGGCCGGCAGTTCCTGCCCGAGCACGACCGCGGTCGGATCGGAGATGATGAGATGGAACGCCGTGTCGATATAGCATTCGCCTTCGGCAAGCTTGCGGTAGTTCTCGACGCAGGTCCGCAGCGACGTGCCCTTCTCCTGGAGTGCGAACGGCAGCACCATGGTGTTGCCGCCGGCGGCGGCCGCGCGCGTCGCCGAGGCGAAATCATCGGCCATCACCACGTCGGGGCCCGAGGGCTGCGAGATGTGGACGTGGCTATCGATGCCGCCCGGCAGCGCCAGCAGGCCCGTCGCATCGATCTCGCGGGCCGCGCCCTCGATGCTATCGGCTATGCTGACGATGCGGCCGTCGCGAATGCCGATATCGGCGCGAAACTCGTCGCTGGCCGTCACGATGGTGCCGCCGCGGATGGCGAGATCGAGCTGCGTCACATGAGTCTCCGTCACCTGATGACTGGCACTGTCTGGAAGATCCGGCCCCACTGCGCAAGGGCCCCGATGTCGCCGCCGGCGAGGCCGAGGGTCCGCCACAGCGTGACCGCGATCGAATCGAGCACGGCAATGTCCAATTCCTGCTCTAGCGACGATACAAGCGCCGCACCGTCGAGATTGGTGCAGAGAATGACGACTGCGTCGGCGCCCTCTGCCGCAACGTCACGTATCATGTCCGCGATCGTCGCAGGCGTAACCTCGCCAAAGGAAAAGTTGTCGCGCAGGCCGAGATGCCGCTCGGCGTGCGGAGCAATCCCCTCCTCGGCCCAGACGACGGCGATGCGCCGCTGCACATCATCCGTATAGGGCGAGACCAAACCAACACGTTTGGCGCCGAGCGCGCGGGCGGCATCGATGCAGGCCAGCGTCGAGGTCGTCGCTGGTACGCCGGTGCGCGCCGTGATCGCTTCGCAAAGACTTCGGTCGCGACCAATGCCGAGCCAGCTCGCCGACGTGCCGTTCCAGGCGATCGCGTCGACCTTGGCATCGGCCAGCAAGTCCGCAGCCGGAATCATCACAGATGCATCGAACTGGCTCAAGGCGGCGGCGTCGAGTGCAATCTCGGTGACACGGAAGCGCGAGAAATGTGCGGTGACGCCGGAGACGCCGTGCAGCATGGCGCTGGTGACGGGCTCCAGCACCGAGTTGGAAGACGGCGTGATCATGCCGAGACGCTTGCGCATGGCGATACCTTACGACGCCTGCGCAAGCCGCGTCGATTCCTCCCGGATCAAAGCCAGGATGTGGCGCTTGGCGTCGTTGAACTCCGGGCTGGTGATATCGCGCGGGCGCGGCAGGTCGAAATTGACGGCCTCGCGGATCCGGCCCGGCCGCCTGGTCATCACCACGATCTTGTTGCCGAGCACCAGCGCCTCGTCGACACTGTGGGTGACGAACACGATGGTGCAGCGGCGTTTCTGCCAGATCGCGACCAGCTCCTCCTGCATTTCGAGCTTGGTCTGGGCGTCCAGCGCCGCGAACGGCTCGTCCATCAGGATGACGCTGGGGTTCATCAGCAGCGCGCGGGCGATGCCGACGCGCTGGTTCATGCCGCCGGACATCTCTGAGGGATGATGGTGCTCGAAGCCGCGCAGGCCGACGAGATCGATGAACTCCATGGCGCGATCGTAGCGCTCGGCCCTGGCGACGCCCTTGAGCTTGAGATGGAAGGCGATGTTGTCGATCGCCGTCAGCCAGGGCATCAGGGTCGGCTGCTGGAACACCACGCCGCGGTCCGAGCCGGGCCGCTCCACCTGCTTGCCGTCCACCAGCGTGCGCCCGGAGGTCGCCTGCTCGAAGCCGGCGATGATATTGAGCAAGGTCGACTTGCCGCAGCCGGACGGGCCGAGCAGGCAGACGAAATCATTGGCCTCGATGTCGAGATTGATGTTGTCCAGCGTCAAGAGGTCGCGGCCGCGCCGCTTGTCCGAGAACACCTTGACGATGTTGCGAAGCTCGATTGCCGCCATCAGCCTGCCCTGCCCTGCACGGTGGTCGTCTGCTGCCAGCGCAGCGTGCGCGCCATGATCGCCTTGAGGCCGAGATCGGAGAGATAGCCGAGCAGCCCGATCGAGATCATCGCCGCCAGCACGATGTCGTAGCGCAGAAAGTAATAGGAATCCCAGAGCACGTAGCCGAGGCCGCTCTTCACCGCGACCATCTCGGCCGTGACCGTCAGCATCCAGGCCGATCCGACCGCGATGCGCAGGCCGGCGAAGATCGAGGGCAGCGCCGCCGGCAGCACGATGTCGGTCAGCATCTGCCGTCCGTTCGCGCCCATCATCGCGCCGGCGCGGACGAGATTGTGGTCCACGGTCTTGACGCCGTGGATGCTGTTCATCAGCACCGGAAAGAAGGCGCCGAGGAAGACCAGAAAGATCGCGGGCTTGTCGGCGATGCCGAACCAGATGATGGCGAGCGGAATCCAGGACACCGGCGGTATCGGGCGCAGCATCTGCAGCGTCGGCTCCAGCGTCTTCTCGAACAGGCGCGACCAGCCGATCGCAACCCCCGCGAGGATGCCGAGCAGGCTTGCCAGCGCAAAGCCGCCAAAGACGCGAAGAGCGCTGGCGAGCGCATCACGCAGCCAATGTCCGGAGTAGGTCTGCGTGGTCTCGTCGAAGCCGAACACCCAGTCGCCGAGCGCATGCAGCACCGCACTCGGCGCCGGCAGCAGCGCAGGCGGCAGCATGCCGCTGCGGGCAAACGCCTCCCAGCCCGCAATCAGCAGCGCGGGGACGGCGAGGCGTTCGAGCCCCTGGAATGCCCGCGTCAGCCGAAACGCCGGCCTTGCGGGCGAGACGTCAGTAACCGAGGTCATTCTTGGCCTTTCCCGTGGCCTTCTCCAGGAACGAATAGTCCATGTTCTTCTCCGCTTCCGCGGAGACGTCCTTCGAGATGTATTTGAGGTCGCGCATCATCGCCGCGATCGCCAGCGTCTGCGACCGATGGATCGCAGGATCGGGCGAAGCATTCTTCAGCGCCTCCGTCGCCACATTCTTGTCGAGGCCGGTGAGCTTGTTGATGACCTCGATCCACGGCCCCTTGTCGGCAATCAGCTTGTTGTCGAGCTCGACCACGGCGCTGACGACACCCTGGACGCCGGCGCGCTGGCTCGCGATCACGTCGGAACGGGTGACGATCAGATTCGTGAGATTGCCCGCGGCCTGCTCATACGGCAGCACGAAATGCTTGCCGGCGCCGGCGAGCCGGATCTGCGAGGCGAACGGCTCGACCGAACAGATCATGTCGACCTCGCCGCGCTGGAGCGCTGCGAGATGGTCGGACGGATTGGGAATGTTGATGAACTGGATGTCCTTGTTGGGAGCGACGCCCTGCTTGAGGAAGGCGCCGCGCATGTGGATGTCCTGCGCATTGCCGCGTGAGGCTGCGACCTTGAGCGGCTGACCGTCGCTCTTCGCCTTCAGGGCGGTCGTCTTGAACGTGGCCCAGTCCTCCGGGGGAAGGTTCAGCTTCGCGGAGGACAGACATTCCGAGCCACCATTGATCTGACCCGATACGGCGACGACATCAAAACCTTTGTCGAGCGCTGTGATGTAATGGAGATAGGTGACCTGCGCGACGTCGATGCTCTTCGACACCAGGGCGGTGAGCACGTCATTGCCCGAGTTGAAGCCTGTGGCCTCCACCTCGACGCCCTTGGCCATGCCCGGGATCAGCGACATCGGCAGGCAGTGCGCGCATTTGGCGTAGCCGAGCTTGATCTTCGCGGTCTGCGCCGAGGCGAGATCGCTTCCGCCAAGCATTGCCGCCATTGCCATTAGACCCAGTCGCAAACTCGTCCGCATCGCTTACTCCGCTTCGAAGGCGCGATATCCGCGCGTCGCGCGGGATCATCCGTCGCTCTTCGCCGCAACGCAATCCAGTTTCTGCATGCTGCATACAATTTGCGCGGTATGCCATTGTTTTCAGCTAGATACGCTGGTATTTTGGGCAGGCCAAAGGGCCGGAAACGGCTAAGATCAAGGTGAGAAGTGAGGCACGCGTGCAGCCAAAACCGGAAGCGCCAAAGGGACGAAAGTCGCCCAAACTCAAGCGGATGGGCCTGCATGAGCGCGCCGCCGCGCGGATGCGGACCATGATCATTCGCGGCGAGCTGCCGCCGGGGTCGCAGACCCAGGAGACCAGACTGTCGAAGGAGCTCGGCGTGTCGCGCACCCCCCTGCGCGAGGCGATGAAGGTGCTTGCGGCGGAAGGGTTGATCGAGCTTCGCCCCAACCGCAGCCCGCGCATCGCCGATATCGCGGTCGACGGCATCTCAGAATTGTTCGAGGCGCTCGCCGGCATCGAGCGGCTCGCCGCCGAGCTCGCCGCGGAGCGCGCCACCCAGCGCGATCTCGCCCGCCTGCGCACGCTGCAGACCCGGATGGAGGGTCATCACCGCAACGGCAAGCTCGACGACTATTTCGCCATCAACGGCGAGATCCACAACACCATCGTCCGCATGGCCCGCAACACGCCGCTGCGCGAGGCGCACGAGACACTGATCTCCCGCGCCGAGCGCGCGCGTTATCTCGCGCTCGGGGCCGACAGGCGCTGGAGCAATTCGGTCGACGAGCACGCCGATATACTGGCCGCCCTCGAGGCGCGCGACGGCGAAGCGGCCGGCCGCCTGCTCGGCGCCCATGTCGCGCGCACCGGCACGGCGCTGCTCGAAGTCCTCGCCGCCTCTCAGACCAAGCGGACGGCGGCGTGAACATGAAGCTGCTGCTGCTCAACCCGAACACCAGCACCGAGGTCACGCAGCTGATGCTGGGAGTCGGGCAGCGCGCGGCCTCGGCAGGCACCGAGCTGATCCCGTGCACTGCGACCCGCGGCGTGCCCTATATCGCGACGCGCACTGAGGCGCAGATCGGCGGCGCCATCGCGCTGGAAATGCTGGCCGAGCAGCACAAAAAGGTCGACGCCGCGATCATCGCGGCCTTCGGCGATCCCGGCCTGTTCGCCGCGCGCGAGACCTTCGACATTCCCGTGGTCGGCATGGCGGAAGCGGCGATGCTGACCGCCTGCATGGCCGGACGCCGTTTTGCCATCGTCACCTTCGCCCAGGCGCTGGGTCCCTGGTACGAGGAGTGCGTCCGAGCCCACGGGCTGTGGGAGCGCTGCGCGGGCATTCGCATGCTCGATACGCCCTTTCAGGCGATCTCCGAGGTCGGCACCGAGAAGGAGGATCTGCTGGTCGAACTCGCTCGGCGCGCCATCATCGAGGACGAGGCGGATGTACTGATCTTTGCCGGCGCCCCGCTTTCGGGCCTTGCCGAGCGCGTGGCGGACCGGATCCCCGTCCCCGTGGTCGATCAGGTCATCGCCTCGGTGAAGCAAGCCGAGGCGCTGCATGCGCTGCGCCTGCGCAAGGCAATAGCGGGCACGTTCCGCCGCCCCGCCGCCAAGCCGACCATCGGTCTTGCCGACGCGCTTGCCGCCCGGCTCGAGCATCGCGACAGCTGATCAGAGAGGCGGCCGGCGATGCGAAAAACCCAGTTCGTTCTCGATTGTACGGCCGAAGGCAAACAGGCGGGATTCGCATCCCGGCGGCGCGATGATCTGGATGCCGAAGGGCAGCTCATTCTCCTCGCGCGGCACCGGCAGGGTCAGCACCGGGAAACCGACCAGCGACACGATGAAAGTGACGGCGAGATAGTCGATCGGCGTCTCCAGCGCGGCCCCATCGATGGCCGCGACATCGCTGATCTCATTCGGCCAGGGCAAGACGGACGCGGCCGGCGCGACCAGGAAATCGGTCCGGGTGAACAGTTCGCGAAAGCTGCGATAGATCGCGGTGCGGCGCCGTTCGGCGCCGAGGTAGTCCTGCGTGGACAGGTTTGCGCCGGCCTCGATGTTCCAGATCACCGTCGGCGTGAGCTCAGCACGTCGTGTCCTCAGCAACTCGCCATAGCTGCTCGCGATGTGCGCGGCGCGCAGCGTGCGGAAGGTTTCGATCGCCCCGCCGCAATCGGGCGAGGACGGTACGACATCGGCAACACGCGCGAGCGCCTCGCAAGCCGCCGCGAAGCGCGCACGAACCTCGCGTGCAACCGGCGCCACACCGAAATCGGGCGTGACGGCGATCCGGGGCCGGCCGGTGATGGATCGATCATCACCGGCAGTACCGAGCGAGATGGGATCATTCGCATCGCTTCCGGCGCAGACCGACAAGGCGAATTCGAGATCGTCGACATTGCGTGCCAGGAAACCGTGGGTGGCCAGCATGTCCCAACCGAGCGGCCGGCGCGGCGACGGAATGCGGCCGGGCGTCGGCCGGATCGAAGCGTCGTCGCAGAAGCTGGCGGGCGTCCGCACCGAGCCGCCGAAATCGGTGCCGTGCGCCAGCGGCACCATGCCGGCCGCGACCGCGACGGCAGAGCCGCCGGACGATCCGCCGGAGGTCAGCGCCGGATCGAACGGATTGCGTGTCGGCCCGCACAATCTGTTGGTGCAGACCGCGCCAAAGCCGAACTCCGGCGTGTTGGTCTTGCCCAAGATGATCGCGCCGGCGCGCCGCAGCCGCGCCACGACGAGATCGTCCTCGGCCGGGACGTGATCGCGGAACAGCACGGATCCGTAAGTCGTCGCAAGTCCCGCAGTGTCGGTGAGGTCCTTGACCGCAACAGGCACGCCATGCAGCGGGCCGATCGGCGCAGCTGCCGCATCGCACATCTGCGCTGCGCGGCGGGCGCCGTCCGCATCGACCGTCACGAACGCCGCCAGTTGGCTATTGAGGCTCGCAATCCGCGCCAGATGCGCTTCGACGGCCTCACACGAGGACAGCTCGCCCCTCGCAATGACGTGCGCAAGCTCTGTGGCGGTGAGGTCGCATATCGATCGATCCGTCTTCATCGGACCACCATGCCAAAACGCGCGCCGAAAAGCGACAGGCGCGGGCACGAGACTTGCTTTCTCCTCTGGGGCAACGGGAGGCAACACCATGGCTGATGCGCCAAGCGGCCGATCGCTCGTCGTCGACGCGGTCACCCACCGGTATCCAAGTGGCGCGCTTGCGGTCGAGAACATCAATCTCGACATCAAGGGCGGCGAGATCATCGCCCTGCTCGGCCCGTCCGGCTGCGGCAAGACAACGCTCTTGCGCATCATCGCCGGCTTCATCGCGCAGACGCAAGGGAGGGTCATCATCGGCGACGACATCGTCGATGCTCTGCCGCCGAACAAGCGCGCGGTCGGCATTGTGTTCCAGAACTACGCGCTGTTTCCGCATCTGTCGATCAGCGAGAACGTCGCCTACGGCCTCGCCGCCCGCGGGGTCGACAAGGCCGCGCGACAGCGCGAGGCACAGCGTCTGCTGGAGCTGGTGCAGCTGCCGGCCATGGCCGCGCGGCTGCCGCGGCAGCTCTCCGGCGGCCAGCAGCAGCGCGTTGCGCTCGCCCGCGCGCTCGCGATCAAGCCGTCGATCCTGCTGCTCGACGAACCCTTCGCTGCGCTCGACAAGAATTTGCGGCTGGACATGCAGATCGAGGTCAAGCGGCTGCAGCGCGTCTCCGGCATCACCACGCTGATCGTGACGCACGATCAGGAAGAAGCGCTGTCGATGGCAGATCGCGTCGCCGTGCTGAGCCATGGCAAGCTCGAGCAGTTCGGCTCGCCGTCGGACGTCTACGACCGCCCGCAGACGCTGTTCGTCAACACCTTCGTCGGCTCCACCAACCGCATGCCCGGCGTCGTGGTCTCGGCGGACCGCACGGCGGCGAAGGTGCGGCTCGATGCCGGCGCGGAGATCATCGCAAGGCCGGCCGGCGGTGCGCTCAGCGAAGGCGGCCGCGTCACCGTCTGCATCCGCCCCGAGCATCTGCAATTCGTCGGCGACGAGACCGGCTTTGCCGGCGTCGTCGGCATGTCGCTGCCGCTGGGGGCGACCGTCGTGCACGAGGTTACCACCGCCGACGGCTCCGGCGTCAAGGTTTCCCAGGCGCGCATCGGCGAGACGCGCGCGCTGGAGAACGGCGCGGCGGTGCGCCTTGCGCCGCTCGCCCCATCGCTCGCCAACGCCTTTCCCGCAACGCTTTAGATCCAGTTTTTGTCCAGAGGGGAGTTCGACATGATCATGAATCGCAGAAGCCTGCTGACCACGGCGCTCACACTCGGCGCCATGAAGGCGTTTCCAGGCCTGAGTTACGCCCAGGCCCGCCCGCTGGTGTTCGCGACCTTCACCGGTAGCTGGGAGGAAGCGCACAAGGCCGTGCTGGTGCCGGCGTTCCGCAAAGCCAACGCGGACGCCGCAATGGTGCTCGATCCCATGCTCTCGGTCGACCAGATCGCGAAGGTGAATGCCGCCAAGGCCAATCCGCCGGTCGACGTCATGCTGCACGATCCCGGCCCCGCGCTCGTCGCCATCGGCCAGGATCTGGTCGAGCCCTATCCGGTCGAGAAGAGCGCCTATTACAAGGACCTGATCGCCGAGGCGCAGGAGCCGACGGGCCCCGCCCCGTTCTTTCAGGTCGTCGGCCTCACCTACAATCCGGAAGCCGTCAAGACACCGCCGACCTCGTGGGCCGATCTCTGGAAGCCGGAGTTCAAGGGCCGCGTCGGCATCACCAACCTCAACTCGACGCTCGGCACCGGATGGCTGGTCGAGATCGCCAAGATGCGCGGCGGCTCGGAAGCCAATGTCGATCCCGGCTTCAAGGCGCTGGAGGAGCTCAAGCCCAATCTCGCCGCGGTCGCCGCCAATCCCGGCGCGCTGGCGACCCTGTTCCAGCAGGGCCAGATCGACATCTCGCCCGGCAATTTCAACGCCATCCAGATCCTGAAGGCGCGCGGCGTGCCGGTCGAGTTCGTGGCCCCGAAGGAAGGCGCCATCGCCTTCAAGACCACGATCCACATCGTCAAGAACTCGCCGAACCGCGAGCTCGCCTTCAAGCTGATCGAGGCGGCGCTGACGCCGGAGGTGCAGACCACGCTCATGAACCCGCCCTATCTGATCGTGCCGACCAATTCCAAGGTGACGATGGGCGGCGAGATCGCCCGCGTGCTGGCCAAGGACACGGCCGAGCTGAAGAAGAAGTTCGTGTTCCAGGATTGGAAGAAGATCAACGAGCAGCGCTCGGCCTGGATCGAGCGCTTCAACCGCGAGATCAAGATCTAAAACCTCGAAGGTTCAAGCCATGGGCGCAGCACCGGCATCACGGGACGTCACGTCCTACGGAATGGGATTGGCAGCGCCGCTGGCGCTGTTCTTCCTGCTCTTCTTCGTCGCGCCGCTGCTGCAACTGCTCTGGCTCTCACTGCACAACGATACGGCCGGGCTCCATTGGGGGCTCGGCCAATACCTGCACTTCCTCACCGATCCCTTCAGCCTCGGCGTGCTCGGCTCGACGCTGCTGCTCGGCGCCGAGGTGACCGCCGTCTGTCTCGTGCTCGGCTTTCCCATTGCCTGGCTCTATCAACGGGTCGGGCCCAGGCTTCAGACCATCATCATCCTGATCGTGCTGCTGCCGCTTCTGACCAGCGTCGTGGTGCGCACCTTCGCCTGGATCGTCATCCTCGGGCGCCAGGGCATCATCAACGCGACGCTGCAATCGCTCGGCATCATCGAGACCCCGTTGAAGCTGCTTTACACCCAGTTCGGCGTGGTGCTCGCGCTGGCGCAGGTGCAGATGCCGCTGATGACGCTGCCGCTGATCACCGCGCTCGGCCGCATCGATCCCAATCTCGACGACGCCTCCTGCTCGCTCGGCGCCGGGAGCTGGCGCACCTTCTTCCGGATCGTGCTGCCGCTCTCGCTGCCCGGCGTGATCGCCGGCTGCACGCTGACCTATGCCGCCGCGATCACGGCCTTCATCACCCAGTCGCTGATCGGCGGCGGACAGATGCTGTTCATGCCGATGTATCTCTATCAGCAGGCCTCGACGCTGCAGAACTGGCCGTTTGCATCCGCGATCTCGATCATCTTCCTGCTCGCCGTGCTCGCGGTCGTCTCGGTCTTCACCACGCTCGGCCGCATGTCGCGCGGCTATGGAGGCGCGTGATGAGCGGCCGCAAGCGCACTCTCGAGGCGATCAGCTTCGAGCTCGTCATGACCGTGATCGCGGTGATCGCGCTTGTCATCATCATCGCGCCGTCGCTCGTGGTACTGATCGTCTCCTTCACCAGCGGCTTCTCGCTGCGCTTCCCGCCGCCGGGCTATTCGCTGCGCTGGTACGCCGAGCTCTGGAATGCCTGGCAGCTGCACTTCGCCGCCAAGAACAGCCTGATCGTGGCCCTGTGGGCGACCGGCCTGTCCGTCGCCCTCGGCGTCGCCGCGGCGCTCGCGATCTCGCGGTCGCGGACACTGTCGGCGCGGCTGCTCGATTCCCTCTTCATGTCGCCGCTGGTGCTTCCCGCGCTCGCCTTCGGCCTCGCCGCGCTGATGCTGTTCTCGCTGGTCGGCCTACCGGTGTCGCCGCTGACGCTGGTGATCGGACACACCGTGGTCTGCGTGCCCTATGTCGTGCGCAACACGGTCGCAGCGCTCGCCCAGCTCGAGCCGACCCTGCTCGAAAGCTCGGCGGTGCTGGGCGCGAGCCGCCTCTACACGTTCCGCCGCATCGTGCTGCCGCTGATCCGGCCCGGCATCATCGCGGGCGCCTTCATCGCCTTCATGTCGTCCTTCGACAACGTGCCGGTCTCGCTGTTCCTGCGCGATGCCGCGACCGACATGCTGCCGATCCGGATGTGGCAGGATCTCGAGGGCAAGCTGGATGTCACCATCGCCGCGCTGTCGGGCGTGCTGATCATAGCGACCGTCGCGCTGGTCGCGGTCATGGAGCGCGTCACCGGCCTGTCGCGGCGGCTGACCAACTAAAGCATGACCCGGAAAAGTGCGAAACGGTTTTCCGAAAAGGTCATGCTCAAACAATAACCTAAAGCGCGATGACGATTCATCCCAATCTCATCGCGCTTTAGGCACCGCGGAACAGCGAATAGCCCCAGCGCGTGAATTTCAGCGGCAGATGAAAATGCTCGTCAACGTTCTTGATGCGGAAGCGGAACGGCGTCACGGTCAGGAAGCCGTCGCGCTCGCCAAAGAACTCGCCCAGATGAAACAGCACCTCGTACTCGCCGGCCGCCACACCGGCACCTTGCGCGACGGCATGATCGAGCACGCCATTGGCGCCGAGCCGCCCCTCCGCGATGCGCGAGGAGTCCGGATCGATCCGCCAGATCTCGACGCGCAGCCCCTGCGCCGGGCGCCCGCTCGCAACATCGACCGCGTGAATGGAAATACCGCCTGCCACCATGTTCCTCCCATGAGCACGCCGCCATGGTAGACGGAAACACGGCCGCTCGGCCAGCACCCGCGTTACTGCCGGCCCTGTTGCCTGCTTTGGGGGCGATGACCGCGCTTCAGGCCCTCGTCGCGCTGGCCTTGTTCGCGCCCGGGGTGGTCGCGCCGCGTGCCCATATCGAGGTCTGGCAGCTCTCGATGTTCTCATCTGCGGTGTTTGCGGTCGGCATTCCCGCCTCGTTCTGGGGCGGCGGCTTCATCGCGCGGCTTGGCTCGCTGCGGATCGCGAGCCTGTGCGCGGCAGCCATCGTCGTCGGCATGGCACTGGCTTCGCTCGGAACGAGCGCCGCCCTGCTGGCCGCAGGCCTCTGCCTCGGCCTCGCCATGGGCCCCGAGACGCCGGCAAGCGCGGCGCTGCTGTCCCGGCTCGTCATCGCCGAGCGCCGTGCCTTCGTGTTCTCGGTGCGCCAGACCGGCAACCAGATCGGCGCGGTCTGCGGCTCGCTGGCCCTGCCCGCGATCGCAATCTCGCTCGGACCGGCCTGGTGCTATGCGTTGGTGGGCGTCTGCGCGCTGCTCGCGATCCTGCTGTTCGAATGGCTGCGGCCGGCCTACGCCGTCAAGCTTGCCCCACCGCCAAAGCTCGATCTGCGCGCGCGGGTCGCGCTGGTGCTTGCGGACCGGCGGATCGCGATGCTGGCGCTGGCCTCGATGCCGTTCAGCGCGATGCAGGTGTCGCTCAACACGATCTTCGTCACGCTCGGCACGCGCGAGCTCGGCCTCAGCCATATCGAGGCCGGCATGGCGCTCGCCTGCGCGCAGGCCGGCGGCCTGATTGGCCGGCTCGGCTGGGGCTATGTTGCCATGCGCCTCGACGCCTCCCGCGCCGTGCTCGTCGTCATCGGCCTTGGCATGGCCTTCTGCGCCGCGCTGCTGGGCCTTAATGGCGCATCGCTCGGCCGCAGCGGGCAATTCATCATTGCCGCATTGTTCGGCCTGACGGCGTCGGGCTGGAACGGCGTCTTCATCGCAGAAATCGCCCGCCTCGCCCCGCAGGAGCGGATCGGCGAGACCACCGGCGCAGTGCTGACCGCATCCTATGCCGGGCTGCTTGCGGCGCCGGCGCTGGTGTCGATCCTGGATGGCGTGGCCAGCCTCGGCATCGCCTTCTTCGCCTTGGCGTGCCTTGCGCTCGGCGGCACATTGGCACTGATCTGGGGAGGCCATGACAGAGCGGACAAATAGCGCGCGCGAGATCGCTGCCGACGTTGCGGCTGGACGGGCGAGCGCCGTCGAGACCGCAAAGGCCGCGCTGGCGCGGATCGAGGTAGCCAAGGCCTTGAACGCGGTCGTCACGATCGATCCCGAACGCACGCTCGCCGATGCCGCCGCGGTCGATGCTCGCTTGCGTGCCGGCGAGACGATGCCGCTCGCCGGCGTCCCCGTCGTCGTCAAGGACAACATCTGGGTCGGCGGCTGGCGCGTGACGCAGGGCTCGCGCCTGTTCGCCGATTTCATCGCGCCGGGCGATGCCATTGCGATCGAGCGGCTGCGCAAGGCCGGTGCCGTCGTCGTCGGCATCGGCGCAACATCCGAGTTCGCCTGCAAGGGCGTCACGACCTCGCAGCTGTTCGGACCAACGCGGCATCCGCTCGATCCCGCGTTGACTCCCGGCGGCTCGTCGGGCGGCCCGGCCACAGCGGTTGCGGCCGGCCTCGTGCCGCTCGCGATCGGCACCGATGCCGGCGGCTCCAGCCGCAGGCCGCCGGCTCATGTCGGCGTCGCGGGATTCAAGCCGTCTTACGGCGCAATCCCCTATGGGCTCGGCTTCGCCGAGCCGTTCTTCGGCCTCTCAGTCATCGCGCCGATCGCTGCCGACGTCGCCGACTTCGCGCTGGCGTTCGAGGCCATGGCCGGCCTCGATGGACGCGATCCGGATTCTGCCGTCGTTGCGCAGCAGGCCAAAGACATCGGCGGTCAGCGCATCGCGTTCTCGCCGCGCCTTGGTCTCGACGTCGCGATTGATGATGTGGTCGCCAGTGGCCTCGCCTCCGCCGTCGACCGGCTTTCCGCCGCAGGTTTGCGCATCACACAGCGCGATCCCATCTGGCCGGCGGGCGCCACGGAGGACGCCATCATGCCGCTTCAGCATGCGGGTCTGGCGGCGCTCCATGGTGATGCCTTCCGCAAGGATCCGACTGTCTTCGATCCCGATGTCGCCAAGCAGGTCGAGCGAGGTCTCTCCTGGTCGGGCGCGGACGTTGCCGCAGCGCTCCTCGCGAGCACCGCGATCGCCAATGCCTTCGCAGCTTTCTTCACAGAAATTGACCTGCTGCTGACGCCCACCGTCCCATGCGTCGCGTGGCCGCTGACGCAGCTCGGCCCGGACATGATCGGCGGAAAACCCGCAAGCCCGCGTGCCCACGCGGCGTTCACGCCCTTTGTCAATCATGCCCGCCTGCCGGCAATTTCGATTCCGTGCGGAACGGATCGGTGCGGGCTTCCCTTCGGCCTTCAGGTCATCGCCGCGCGCGGACAAGACCGCTTGCTGCTGGCAGCAGCGCAAGAGATCGAGGCCGTCTTGCGAACGTAAGTCCTGCCGTCGACCGGTATTCGTCCAGTGCCTGTCTCATTCAACTCGGGACCGCTTCATCCATCGACCGTTCCATCGATGCATGGTGCACAACACCTCCAACGATGATCCTGCAGAAGTTCAGGGTGAAGCGACCGTAAAGGGCGCCCAACCCGGATCCCGAGGAGGCGAAGCGATAGGAGGCGCCGAGAACACGTGTGATCTCGAGCCATCCCATGAGTTCGTGGTGCGCCAGCGCCGTGTGAATGCCAAGCAGCGGCAGCAACAGGGCCTGCATACCGACGCAACTCATGACGCCCTCGCTTCCAGGCGCGGCATCGGCTGAAATTGCGCGAGACGAGCGCTTCTCCATTGATACGGCGTATCGCCGGCAAAGCGCTTGAACACGGTCGTGAAATGCGCCTGCGTCTGGAACCCGACGGTCAAGGCGATGTCGACGAGCGAGGCGTCGGCCCGCAACAGCAATTCCTGAGCGCGTTCGATCCGCCGCTTCAGCAAATAGTCGTGCGGCCGCATGCCGACGGCCGCCCGGAACTGCGCGGCGAAGTGCATCCGGCTCAGGCCGGCCACGGCAGCCAGATGCTGCAGGGTGACCTTCGCGTCCAGATTCTCGTCGATATATTGCATGACGCGCTTGAGGCGCCATTTTTGCAGCGACCGCACCACCCGGCAGGCCTGCCCGTCGCGGTCGCTCTCGGCCGGCTCGGACTGGCTTTGATCGACCACCGTCCGCCGGCTGGCCTTGCGGGTCAGCATGGCCAGACGCAATGCGTCGACGAGAATGGCGGAATGGGGATGGTGCATGGCTTTGGTGGCCACGAGTGCATCCGAGAGGCGCCGCATCACCGGGTCCGTGAACCCCGCCCCACCCGGCTCCCGATCGAACTCCGCGGATGCGTGCGCAAGACATTTCGCGGACACCCTGAAGCTCGGCCCGCCATCGGAAGATCCTCGCACGTCCGGCGCAGGCGGCTCGATGGCCAGCGCAACATCCAGATGCACGAGGGAGAGCATCACGGCCTCATCGCCGGAGCGCGGCGAACGTCCCGATGGCCTCACCTGCGGGCCGTCGATGGATGAGACGTCGATTGCGGCGGCGACACGATCCTTGGCATTTTGCGGGTATGATATCTGCAGCGACATCGTCGAACCTCCTTGTCCCATTTCGCACCGGCAACCCCTGCCGACGTGTCCGAATGCGATGGGAGCAGAGTAACTCGGAGATCCGCGCGCTCCATTCTACGCGCGGGTGCACGGATAAGGTCTCGGGTTAACCGCGTCATACGTAAGTATGATCCCGGCCCAAGAGGGCGAGCGGAACACTCTGCCCGCATTGACCGAAGCTCGAGTCCTGCGGCTCCGCCGGCCTGCGGTAAGTTGACGCGTCCGCGATCGGCGAAATCGCCGATAGGCCTTGTTCCGCAGGGGAATCTCCGCGACGACGCTCACGCCGATTCAACCATCCACGAAGTCTTCCACGAGAGCACGAAAATCATCTGGCGGGATATTGTGGGCGCGATCAAATCGCGGCATCAACGCGGCTGCGATGAGAAGAAGCTCCTGCGACGATGACGAACCTTGATCGGCCCACGGGTTCATCCATGAGCCGCGCCGGCTTGCGGTTCTGGTCCGCCGTCCTCGCCATCGCGGTCTTCATGATCGACGTGCTGACGCCGCTCGAGGGCGCGGTCGCCGTTCTCTATGTCATCGCGGTCCTGCTTGCGGCGAGGACGAACCGGCGCAACGACATCATCGTCGCCGCGACCGGCTGCGCCGCCCTGACGATCGCGGCGTATCTGTTATCGCATGATCACGAGCCCATCGCCTCACCGGCCCTTCGTGCCCTGGTGAGCCTCGCGGCCATCGCCATCACCACGCTGCTTGCGCTCCAGAATCATGCCGCAACCAATCGCCTGGCGGCGCAGGCGCGCCTGCTCAACCTCTCGCACGACATGATCTTCGTCCGCGATCGCGCCGGCGTGATCAACTTCTGGAACAAGGCCGCGGAACAGACCTACGGCTGGTCGGCCGACGAGGCGCTCGGGCAGCTCGCCGACAAGCTTCTGCGAACCAGCTATCCCGACCGCCGGGAAGTCATCGAGGCCAGTCTGCTCGATACCGGGCGGTGGGAAGGCAGGGTGGAGCAACGAACGAAGCCCGGCGCCACACTCGCCGTCGATGCCCGATGGGCCCTGCAGCGCGACCATCTCGGCAAGCCCGTTGGCGTGCTCGAAACACACACCGATGTCACGGACCGCGTGGCGGCGCACAGCGCGCTGGTGCAGAGCGAGCAGCGATACCGCCGAATGTTCGACGCAAGCCGGATCGGCGTCGTCGAGGAAGACTGGAGCGGATTGCGGACCGCGCTGGATTCGCTACCGATCCGAGGGGCGGACCTGCGCGATCATCTGGCACGAAACCCCGATTTCGTCCGGCAGGCCCGCGGGCTTGCCAGGATCATCGACGTCAATCCTGCCCTGCAGAAGATGGCGGCTGCAAGCAGCTCCGCGGCCTTCATCCAGAACGTGGACAAGCTGCTGGGCGGGAACGATCGCAGCTTCCTCGACGCGCTGGTGGCATTCGCGGAAGGAGAGCGGTTTCACGAAGGGGAGACCGAGCTCGTGCGGCTCGACGGACGCAAGGTGCCCGTGCTGTTCACGATCACCTTTCCGCCTCGATCCGACGAAGATCACAACGTGCTCATCTTCGTCGTCGACATTACCGAGCGCCGGCAGGCGCAGGACGCGCTGCTGGCGGCGCAAGCCGAGCTCGCCCATGCTGCGCGCGTCGCCACCCTCGGCGAGCTCAGCGCATCGATTGCGCACGAGGTGAACCAGCCGCTGGCGGCAATCGTCACCAGCGGCGAGGCCGGCTTGCGGTGGCTGCGGCGCGACGTACCCGATCTCAAGGAGGTTACGACGACGATCGGCCATGTCGTTGCTCAGGGCCGCCGCGCCAGCGAGATCGTGACCCGCATCCGGACCTTCCTGAAGAAAGCCCCGCCCCAGCGGGATATTCTGCAAATCGGCGAGATCATCGAGGAGGCGACCGCACTGGTCGCGCGCGAGCTCGCCAAGGATGAGGTCGCCCTCACCGTCGAGTCGCAGCACGGCCTGCCGCCGATTCGCGGCGACCGGGTTCAGCTGCAACAGGTCCTGGTCAATCTTCTGATCAATGCCGGCCAGGCCATGTCCGGCCAGCCCGGTCCCCGCACCATCAAGCTGCGTGCCGGCAGCGAGGACGGCGAAACCCTCGGGATCACGGTGCGGGACAGCGGCCCGGGCATCCAGCCTGACGACCTGCCGCGCCTGTTTGATCCGTTCTTCACGACCAAGGATGGCGGAATGGGCATCGGGCTTGCGATCTGCCGGACCACGGTGGAAGCTCACGGGGGCCGATTGTCGGTGGCGAGCACTCCGGGCTCGGGAACGACATTCCGCCTGACATTGCCACTCAGCCAAGAACACGCCTTGCCATGACACGACCAAACCAGGCGCAGCCACCGGCCCACCCCTCCAGCGCAGTCGTGATTATCGTCGACGACGACGAAGGCATCCGCGCCTCGCTCGACAGCCTGTTCCGATCCGTCGGCCTCCAGACGCGCCTGTTCGGCTCGCCGGCCGAATTGCTCGGCGGCTCGCTGCCCGAGGGCCCCGGCTGCATCGTGCTGGACGTCCGCCTTCCGGGCGTGAGCGGGCTGGACCTGCAGAGCCAGCTCGTCCGGCAGGGCATCAGCTATCCCATCATCTTCATGACCGGCCACGGGGACATTCCGATGTCGGTGCGAGCCATGAAGGCCGGCGCCGTCGACTTCCTCTCCAAGCCGTTCCGTGACCAGGACATGCTTGACGCCGTGACGGCGGCGCTCGAGCGCGATGCGCAGCACCGTGCCGAATCCGCGGCCAAGGAGGACATTCGCGCCCAGTACGAGACCCTGACGGCGCGCGAGCGCGAGGTGATGGGCCATGTCACCGCCGGCCTGATGAACAAGCAGGTGGCGGCCCTGATCGGCCTCAGCGAGATCACGGTCAAAATCCACCGCGGGAACGTCATGCGCAAGATGGGGGTTAGGTCACTGGCCGACCTCGTTCGCAAGGCCGAGGCGCTCGGAGTTTCCCAAACCCGCAGGTCTACGGACCAAACCTGAGTATAATTTCGGTGGGCCCTCCCCCGGGTGCATAAGGCGTCATCGGCCGCGCAACGGGAGATATCCTCTTGCCTTGCGGAACAACGCGGTCAGGATTGTGCGCGAATGGCCCAGCCCCCTGTGATTGCGATTGTGGACGACGATGAAGGCGTTCGCACCTCACTTGCGAGCCTGGTGCGGTCGCTGGGCTACGAGGCCGATGCTTACGAGTCCGGCGTGGACTTCCTGCAGCATGCGCCAGGGGATGATCCGGCATGCATGATCACCGACGTGCAGATGCCCGTCATCACCGGCGATGAGTTGCAGGCACAGCTGATCGCCGCCGGCCGCCGCTTCCCGATCATCTTCATGACGGCATTTCCAAGCGAAGCCGTGCGCCAGCGCGTGATGGCCGCAGGCGCGCATTCCTACCTTGGCAAGCCTTCCAGCGGCGACGAGATCATCCGCTGTCTTGAAGCGGCGCTGGCCGGCCAGGCGGCGTAACCCGTCCGTCCCTCGCGCAACGGCCCCTCGTCCTCAATCAACCAGACGTGCGTTCCGGCAACCGGGTTGGTGGACCGGAAATACCGGCAGGCCGGGCAAACCTCATAGTCGGCATCGACTTTATCGACTTCGGCCGGGCGGCACGCTCTGCCGGAAATGGATGAGGCACGATGCCCGTGAACGCGACCAGTGCTGCCGCGCCGTCCCCCCTGCTCTTCGCCGGCTTTCCGGCGAGCTCGTGGGCGTTCGCACTGCGGGTATGGCTGGCGATGCTGCTCGCACTCTATGTGAGCTTCTGGCTCGAGCTCGGATCTCCGTCGTCATCCGCCCTCACCGTTGCCGTTCTGGCGCTGCCGACTCGCGGTCAGGGCATGGAAAAGGCAGGTTACCGGCTGCTCGCAACCGCCATCGGCGTTGCGGCATCCATCGCAATCGCGGGCATGTTCTCCCAGACCGACGGTCTCCTGCTCGCAGTGCTCGGCATCTGGGTCGGGCTCTGCGTCTATGTTGCCGCTATGCTGGACGGCAATCGCGCCTATGCGGGCGCGCTGTGCTGCATCACCGTCGCCCTCGTCGCCATCCAGCAGATCGACACGCCGCTGCAGGTGTTCCCGACCGGCGTCGCGCGCGGCGCCGCCATCGGCATCGGGGTCCTTGCGGTGGCGCTCGTGAACGAGATTCTGGCCGCGCCGAACTACCATCCGATGCTGGCAAGACGCATCGAGGCGCTGCACCGCCGCACCACGGACCTCGCGCAGGGTGCCGAGCATGCCTCCGCACCGGCTGCGGCGAGCCTGTTGCATGACATCGCGGCGGTGCGTCCGGAGATCGCCAGCCTTACGACCGAATCGAGCATCGGGACGGCAAGAGCCGAGGCCGCGCGCTCCGCGCTGGTCGATCTCGTCAGCGCGCTCTCTCTCGGCCGCATGCTGGCGACGCTCCCCGCCTCCTCCCCAGCTACAGCCAGGCTGATAGCAATGTCCCGATCCTGGCTTCAGACCGAGATCAACCGAAAGAACGCAGAGGTGCGCAGCAGCCTCGATGCGCTGCATGAAGGGACGCGCCCATATCGTGCATGGCGCGCGCCGCTCTATCGCTCGCGCCGCATCGCGGCGGAAACCGCCGCACGGGCCGCGATCTCATTCACGCTGATTTCGGCCTTCTTCGTGCTGACAGGCTGGCCGAGCACCGAGCTCTGCCTCTCGCTCGTCGCGGTCATCATCGGCCTCGGCTCCACGACGCCTGCGCCTCGGAACTTCACGCTGGTGACAATGACGGCGATGCCGATCGCCTGCTTGCTGGCGGGCATCCTGAAATACCTCGTTTTCAACGGTGTCTCCGAGTTTCAGCTGCTGGCGATCGGTCTTGCGCCTGTCGTCATCGGTCTCGCGCTGCTGATCTCGCTGCCGAACCCGATGCTGTCGTCCCTCGGCCGGCTCGTCCTGGTGTTCACGATCGCCGTCCTCGCACCGACCAATCCGCAGAGCTACGACCCCGAGGTGTTCCTGGTGACGAGCTTCTTCGCCTGCCTGTCGGCGGTGCTCGTCTTCGCGGCGCAGATGCTGCTGCCCCCGCTGTCGGGCGACCGGCGGGTTCGGCTGCTGCTGGGAGAGGCCCATGGCGAGCTGAGGGACCTCGACGGCGGACGCGCTCGAGACCTCGCGCCGGAAGAAGCCGCGTTTCGCGACGCGGCGCGGATCGAACAGATTCTGACTGCAAACGGCGCCTTGCCGCTCGATGGTCAGATCACGGCCAAAGCGATGCGCTGCTTCGACCAAGCGGAAACTTTGCGGCGTTGCCGCGCCGAACTGGACCGATTGACACAGGGGCCGCTCGCCCATGTGGCGCAGGAGGCGCGAGAGGCCCTCGCCCAGCGCAACGGCGCCGCGATCCTCGCGGCTGCCGAGGCGCTGCGCCGGGCCGCAGCGCGGAGCAACCTGTCCGCCAATTCCGCCATTGCCATGCTGATCCCGGCAAGCAGCGCACTCGAACCGTCACAGTCTCCCAGCCAAGGCGAACGGTCATGACGAATACCTATCGGGAGCTCGTCGTCGGTGGTGTGCTCATTGCTCCCATCGTCTCCTATGCGGCAATTGCGCTGCTTGCGTTCCTCATGCTTCGCCCGTTGCTGCGCTTCGTCGGCTTCGCGAGAGTTTTCAGTAACCCGTCGCTGGCCGAGCTCTGCCTCTACGTGGCGATGTTCGGCATGCTCGCACTGTTCTTCTGAGGAGAAATCTCATGGAAGCTACCTTGCGCCGGGACGCCGGCCCGCTTTATGGCGAACCGTCAGCCGATGCCACAGACGCCGTGAACGGCTCAAACGCGCCGGAGACCGTGGCGCGCGACACCAGCGATCGCGCACCGGACAGTCTCAGACCTTCGGCATGGGCGACGCCCGCCACGAGGTCGCTGCGCGAAGCAGTCGGTCGTTTCATGGGCGGTGTTGGCAAGCATCTTGCGACCGTCGGCATCGCGCTTGTCGCAATCGTCATAGCGGCCGCGACTTGGCAACACTACGTCACCGCCCCCTGGACGCGGAACGGCAGCGTCCGCGTCCAGGTCGCCAACGTCGCGCCGCAGGTTGCGGGCAAGATCGTGGAGCTGCGGGTGGCCGACAATCAGTTCG
Organism: Bradyrhizobium sp. SZCCT0231; assembly: GCF_018130245.1. Classification (GTDB taxonomy): domain Bacteria; phylum Pseudomonadota; class Alphaproteobacteria; order Rhizobiales; family Xanthobacteraceae; genus Bradyrhizobium; species Bradyrhizobium japonicum_F. The sequence goes on along the minus strand of NZ_JAFCKP010000001.1, from coordinate 944,325 downwards.
TCCACAAGGGCGACGTCCTCTACGTGATCGATCCGTTCGACTTCGAGGTGGCCGTCCGCATCGACAAGGCATTGGTCGACCAGCGGGCTGCGGATCTCGTGGTAAAGCAGGCCGAGTTCGACCGCCGGCAGCATCTGTCCAATCTTGCAACGACGCCCGAAGAACAGCAGATCTATGCAGGCAATGCGGCGCAGGCAAAAGCTGCCTACGAGGCTGCGGCGCACCAGCTCGCACAGGCGGAGCTGAACCTGAAGCGCACCAGCGTGGTCAGTCCCGTCGACGGCTACGTCACCAACCTCCTGCTGCGCGCGGGAAACTATGCCGTCACCGGCATCAGCAACGTTTCCGTGATCGACTCCGACAGTTTCTGGATCGACGGCTATTTCGAGGAAACCAAGATGGCGCGGGTCTGCGTCGGCGATCGTGCCGAAGCACAACTGGTCGGTTATTCCAAGCCGATACTGGGACATGTGAAGACCGTGACACGCGGCATCAGCGCGTCGAACGCCGCCGCCGGCACACAGGGCCTGCCCAACGTGGATCCGATTTACACCTGGGTGCGGCTCGCGCAGCGCGTACCGGTTCGCCTCGCCATCGACACCGTGCCACCCGATGTGCCGCTCGTCTCCGGCATGACGGCGACGGTGACGATCCGGCAGCCTTCCGCGGGCGGGGGCCAGACCTGGCTCGACCGGCTCCGCGAGAACTTCGTCGATCCAGTCTCCGATTTGTTCGGCGTGGGTCCGCCGCCTCGTGCGAACTGCCTGCAGGCGACATCGCAGCAACGACCCGAAGTGGAAGCACTTCCCTATGCGCGCGAGCCCGCGGTTCCGCCGGCAGAGAAGCTCGCACCCGGGCTGACACCCGGCATCGACGCCTCGCCACGCTTGCCCTGAAGCAGGCCAGGCCGCCCCACCTGGACGAGACGCACCATGTGTCTCGTCCCGTCCGCGCGCACCATCGCAGCAGATCCCGTGTGCCGCGCACGGGCTTCTCGTCAATCATGCGAAATGAGAAACAGCGGGGGTTCGTGAAATACTTCGGCTGCGGGATCGACGATGGTGTGCATGTTAAGTGACTGAGACCCCCAAGTCACCGCTCGAGCCTCCCTCCTCCCTGGGCATACGAGCATTCAGGGGCCGTCCTCCCCCAAGGGACGGCCCCCTTTTTTACACAGCACAACGCGCGATCGAGCGCATCGACTGTTCGGCGCTTGCCGGCTTTAGGGACTGATATGACCCGTAAGCCAGCTGCGCACGCCCTGCAGGCTCCTGAAATCATCCAGCGAGCGCGCCGGAAGTCCGGGCGCGATGTCCGCAGCCATGCCGCTCAGCGCATGTCCCGGCCCGAGCTCGAGAAACCCCGTCGCCCCCGCTTCGACACAGGCTTGCAGGCAATCTGCCCATTGCACGGTTTGCGAAATCTGCGCGGCCAGTTTGTCGAGACCAGTCTCGCGCGAAACGACCGGAGCGGCATCGACCCCGCTCAGAATGCGCGCCGCGGCGCTTGGCGGGAATAGCACCGGCGTCAGGCGCAAGGCTTCGCGAAATGCGACAGACGCTCCAGCGAGCCGTTCGGTGTGAGAGGCAACCTCAACCGGCAAGGCGATGACCCTTGCGCCGTGCATCGCCCGCGCCTCTGCGGCGATCTGGCCCAGCGCCTCCCGGTCACCGCCGATGACAAAGGCATCGCCCGGATTGACGATGGCAATCGCTGCGCCGTGGCGTTCGCAAAGGCGATCGGCCTGCTCGCGCGATAGACCGCGGACGAAGACCAGTCCATCGCCGACGCGCGTCGCTGCATCCATGGCCTCCGCCCGGCGCGCCACGAGGTCGAGCGTGACGGTCGCCTCAAAGAGGCCGCAGACGCCCCAGGCGGCGACCTCGCCGACGCTGTAGCCGGCAATGATAGCGCCACGCGGAATGGCGTCGCCGAGCGCGGACGCCGCGGCGAGCGCCTGCAAGGTACACAGAATCTGGCCGGCGCGATTGCGGTGCAGGGCCTCGTCGGATTCGCGGCGCACGAATTCGCGCGGATCCCCGCCACCGAGCAATGTCGCCGCGTGCGCAAACAGGCGCGCAGCTTCCGGCGCATCGCCCGTGAGGGCGAACATGTCCCGATGCTGCCTGCCTTGTCCCGAGCACAGGATCGCAAGTGTCATGGCTGCGACCTAATGGGGAGAGAGCATCGCGATCGCAATCGCGAGGGTCACGACGCTGAAACCGGTGCTGGCAATGACCATGGAGCCGATCGTCGCGGAGTCCAGCCGGTAATTGACTGCGAACAGGATGCCGAAGAAGCCCGAGGGCAATGCCGCGAGCAGAATCGCCGTGTTTGCGGCATCAGGCGCAAGATGCAAGCCGTAGACGATCGCCGCCGCCAGCAGCGGACGTATGATGTCGGCAGCTCCCGTTGCGACAATCACTCTCCAGTCCAGGCGGAGCGACTGGGCGGACAGAACGAGACCGGTGAGGAACAGGGCAACGCCTGCAGCCGCGTTCCCGATCAGGGTGAGGCAGGCGTGGACAAGTGCATCGAGGTTCAGATCGAACAACGAGAGCACAATGCCAAGCGCGGGTGCCCACACCACGGGCTTGGCGAGCGCGCGCCGCACCGCCGTCAGAACCGGCTGCGACGGCGCATCGGCGCCGTGGGTCTTGGCGGCGCTCATCTCCACGATCACGAGGGTCAAGGGGCTGACGAGGATCGAGCCGGTTGCCAGTGCGACGGCGACCGGGACGACGCCGGTCGGCCCGAGTACGGTCGACAGGATCGGCAGACCGACACCGGCAAGATTTGGGAAACCGACCGTCAAGGCCTGCACCGATGCGTCGGACCTCGTCACCGCAAAGAACGTGCGCTCGAACCAGTACCAGCCGACATAGATGACCAGTATCGTCACGCCGAACACCAGGAAGACCGGAGCTTGCTCGGTGATCCCATTGCGCGGAGCCGATGCGGTCGCGGCGAACAGCGAGGCCGGCAGGGCGAAATCCATCACGAGTGCATTGAGACCTTCGACGTGACTGTTGTCGACGATGCGGGCCTTGCCTGCGACGAAGCCGAGCAACAGGACGAAGAACACCGGCACCAGCGCAATCAGGATGACATTCGACGTCATGAGGTCGGCCTCTCATGGGCGTCGACGAAGAGCGTCATGGCAAGCAGATCGGCCGATCCCCCCGGACTGAGACGGCGGGCGATGAAGCTGTCATGGATCGATTGCGCGCGTGCGCGCCAGCCGGACACGCAGACGCCGCCTGAAGCGATGAAGCGGCGCGCTGCATCATGCGCAAAGCGAAGGCCGTCGAGCCCACCGCGATGCAGGAGGTTGGTGTCTTCGACGGAGGCGATCAGGGCAAAGCACGCCTCGACCCGGGCGGCTTCCGCATCTTGCGGCACGACAGACATTGCTCTCCGCAAGGCGGTCAAGCCGATTCTGTAGATACTCGGAAATCCTGTCGCAGCCTCGATACGCGCACCGCCGGCGCGAAAGCGGCGGCGGGCCGCGCTGCCATGGCTGTGCAGCAGCACCGGACCGTCGAGGATGCTGTCGCCCCACAGACGCGTCACGACGTCGCCAAGCGGAAGCCGGGGATCGACCAGTCCGCCGGCTCTCGCGCCGGCCGCCGCGCACAGCAGCCCGAGCCCGAAGATCGCGCCACGATGCGTGTTGATCCCCGACGTTGCCGCGAACATGGCGCCCTCCGCCTCGAGGCCGATGATCCGCAGCCGCCCCATGCCGCAACCGAGCGCGCCCGCATCGGCCAGGCGTTGCAGATAGGGCCTGATCGCCGCAGCGCTGCGGCGAAACGTGCCCGCATCCATATCGTCGTGACTGCCGTTGTCGACGTGGCTCACGAGCCCCGGCTTCGGCCAGGTTTCGAGCTCCTTGACGAGGCAATCAGCGGCGACAGCACCGATGGCGGAGACATCGGGCGCGATCTGCGCCCGGCGCAGCGTCGTCCGTTCCACGCCTCTTGCGGCTGTGGCGATCATGATGCCATCGCTCCCGAAATGAATTGATGCCTGCCGAGCAGGGCCACGCGCTCGATGCTCTTGACCAGAAGCTCGCTCGCGCCGCTGTGGAATTCGCGCCAGTTGACTGCAGCGCCGTCGGCGCCCATCAGCTCGCCATCAAGCCGCATCGGCGCATCGGTCTCGATCGAGACGACATCGGCGACGAAGCGATCGATGTCGGTCTCGGCTCGAAACTCGAACAGGACATCGAGGTCGGAACGAGTGGTCACGTAATCGAGCCCGGTCAGCGACTGCCAGGCCAGGCTGCCTAAGACGCGCGCGTTCACCGCATGGCAACGCGCCAGCGCGTCGAGCCGGTCGAGCGTCGCCCACCAGTTGCGCGGCGCGTAAGCCCGCGCCTGCCGCAGCAACAGCGGCCTCGCGACGGAGGTGACGTGGTCGCTATCAACCTGGAGGGAGATCCGCCTCTTGCCGGCCGAGGGCGGCAAGGGCAGGCCCAAAGCGAGGCCGTTTGCCTCGCCTGGCAAGGCGCGGCGTCTGATCGTCGGCCATCGCATTTTGGACCAGCGCGCGACCAGCGCATCCGTTGCGAGATCGCCGCGCGCGTCCAGCATCGCGCGCCACCCTGCCGGGCTGACGAAGACGAGGTCGTGACGACCCGGTGGACGCTCAGCGTGCTTGCAGGGCCAGGTCACGAACACGCTCCGCGATCTCGGCGGCCTTGAGTCGGCCGCCACGCGCCTTGCCGAGCGCATCCCGCCCGTCCCGCGCGGCCGGCATGTCGGCCAGCAGCGCCTCCAGCTGATCGGCGAGCGGATCGGCATGGCTCCATGTCATGTGAACGGCGCCCATCTGCGCGAGATTGGACAGGCCCGGCGCGAACACCGGCGTCGACCTCGCCTTCTCTTCCAGCGCCTCCATCGACAGCTTGGTGACCTTCGCCATCGACGGCAGGTCCATCACCGCAGGATCGGCGCCGGGCAGCCCGATCAGCACCCGGGTCGCAAGTCCCGTCGCGAGCAGCGCGCCCGCCGCCGAGTGACCATAGAGAAGGCCGATGGTCGGGCGACCGTTCATGTCCGCGTGGATCAATACCTTGGCCAGATGCGCGAGGAATTCGTTCAGCCCGAGCAACTCGTCGCGCTTGCTCATGCGCTGGCTGTCGCTGTCGACAAGCACCAGGATCGCCCCCGAGTCCCGGCCGATCGACTTGACGACGTGGCCGGACAATTTGATCGCCTCGTCAACACCCAGCGCGGTCCGGTCCGCGACCCCGAGGACGAGCATGCTGTCGCCGGATCGGAGCGTCGCCGAGCCGAGAAGGACGCCGTTGTCGTTCCGGACCCCATGTCCGTCAGGGAAGAGCGAGGTGAGAATGTCATCGAGCGTCACGGCTGGTCCTCCCGATCCTGTCGGCGAGCGCAATGAACTGATCGGCCGGCAGCTCCGGAACCGTCTCGGCATGCGCGATGCCTTCCGTCGTCCAGATGTCGACGGCATCGGAGCAGGCGCCGAAGCGGCGCAACCGGTCGGCAAGCCGCTCCTGCTCCGCCTTCAAGGCGTCGAGGCCGAAAGGTCCGACCAGCCCCAGCAGCTCCAGCGCGGCCTCGCGAAAATCCTGCACATTGTCGTCGGCGAAGACGTCGGCAGCGCCGAGCAGCCGGCGATGCTTGCCGCCCATGGTACGCCAGACCAGCGCGCGGTCGCGGGAGTCGAACTCTTCGACACCGCGATTGGTCTCGATCACTTCGGGGCCCGACACTGCGATGCGCCCGGGCTCCGAGACGGCGAGCGCCGAGCAGCAGCCGGCGATCAATCCGCCGCCGCCATAGCATCCGGACCTGCCGCCGATCAGGCCGATCACCTTGACGCCGGCGCTGCGCGCCTCCATCACCGCCCGCATGATCTCGGCGATGGCGAGCTCGCCGGCATTGGCTTCCTGCAACCGCACGCCGCCGGTGTCGAACAGGATCAGGACGGGGATCGAGCCGATCTGGCGCGCGGCACGGAGCAATCCGGTCAGCTTGGCGCCATGCACCTCGCCGAAGGCGCCGCCCATGAAACGTCCCTCCTGAGCGGCGGCGAACACCGGCGAGCCGTCGAGGCGGCCGCGACCGACGACGATGCCGTCGTCGAACTGCTCGGGAAGATCGAAAATCTTCAAGTGAGGACTGACCTCGCGCTGCTCCGGCCCGATGAACTCAATGAGGCTGCCGGCATCGAGCAGCAGCTCCAGCCGGGTGCGGGCCGACGCCTCGTAGAAGCTGGTGCTGCGGGCGCGCTCGGCCGGCGTGATGTCCTTCAGCGGCGCGGTCATTGGCCGTTCTCCGCGATCAATCGCACCGCCTGCGCCAGCCGGAGCGAGACCGTATCGGGGCGCGCGCCGCCGTCATTGATCGAGAATTTCAGCCCGCCGGGCGAATAGCGCTCGACGAAATCCCCGATCACGGCGGTCCACACCTCGCCGAAGCCAATTGCCGCGGTCTTGATGTCGACGGCGCATTCCGCATCCGGCAGGATGCGCTCCACAAGGACTTCCAGATTGCCCGAGGCGACCACGCCGACGATTGCGCTCCGCCTGGTGCCGCCGGCCCGTGCGCGAACCCTGTGCTGAAACCTCAGATCTTCCATGGTCCGTCCTCACCAGTTCCTGAATTTCGACGGCGGCGCATAGAGGCCGCCCGACCAGCGTACGAGATCCTTGATCGAGCGCGCCGCCAGCAGGCTGCGATCCGCATCGAGCGGATTGATGCCGATATCCTCCGGGCGGCGGATCACCCCGCGCTCGCGCAAGTGCGCGACCATGCCGTGGTCCCGCCGACGGCCGACATCGGTGTAGCCCGCGACACCGCGGATGGCCTGCTCGCGCTCCTGCGCGGTACGGCACAGCAACAGGTTCGCGACGCCTTCCTCGGTGACGATGTGCGTGACGTCGTCGCCATAGATCATGATCGGTGCGAGCTCGAGGTTCAGCTTCTCGGCGAGCTCGAGGGCATCGAGTCTCTCGACGAACAGCGGCACGTTCTTGTCTCCGAACGTCTCGCCGATCTGCACGACCAGCTTGCGACCGCGGCGCATCAGGGCCGCGCCATCGGGGTCGGCCTCGGCTCCCGCCTTCAGCCAGGGCTCGCTCGGATGACGGCGCCCGCGCGCATCCGCTCCCATGTTCGGCGCGCCGCCGAACCCGGCGATGCGGGACGTGGTGACCGTCGACGAATTTCCCCGCAGGTCGATCTGCAAGGTGGAGCCGATGAACATGTCGCAGGCATAGAGACCGGCGCTCTGACAGAAGGCGCGGTTGGAGCGCAGCGAGCCGTCGGGGCCGGTGAAGTACACGTCGGATCGGGCGCGGATGTAGTCATCCATGCCGACCTCCGACCCGAACGAGTGGATCTGCCGCACCCAGCCGGACTCGATCGCGGGAATCAGCGCAGGATGCGGGTTCAGGGCGAAATGGGTTGCGATCCTGCCTTTCAGCCCCAGCCTTTCGCCGAAGGTCGGCAGCAGCAGCTCGATCGCAGCCGTGCTGAAGCCGATGCCGTGATTGAGCCGCTGCACGCCATAGGGCGCGTAGATGCCCTTGATCGCGAGCATCGCGGTCAGGATCTGTCCCTCGGTGATCGCGGCCGGATCGCGCGTGAACAAGGGCTCAACGAAGAACGGCTTGTCGGACTTGACGATGAAGTGGACGCGGTCCGCCGGGATGTCGACCCGCGGCACCGTCTCGACGATCTCGTTGACCTGGGCGATCACGATGCCGTCCTTGAAGGCGGTCGCCTCCACCACGGTCGGCGTGTCCTCGGTGTTGGGGCCAGTGTAGAGATTGCCTTCGCGGTCGGCACTGACGGCGGCGATCAAGGCGACCTGCGGCGTCAGGTCGATGAAGTAGCGGGCGAACAGTTCGAGATAGGTGTGGACCGCGCCCAGCTCGATCTTGCCGCCGAACAGCATGCGGGCGATGCGCGCCGATTGTGGCCCGGAATAGGCATAGTCGAGGCGCTTCGCGACGCCGCGGTCGAACAGGTCCAGATGTTCGGGAAGAACGACGCCCGACTGCACCATGTGCAGATCGCTGATCCTGGAGAGGTCGACGGCGAGCAGCGCGCGGCTGAGCAGATCGGCCTGCTTCTGGTTGTCGCCTTCCAGGCAAACCCGGTCGCCCGGCCTGATCACGGCCTCGAGCAGGCGCGTCGCGTCGTGCGCCTCCACGACCTTGCCGTGGGCGAGCCCGGCCCCGGCCGCAATGCGGGCATCGCGCGCGGCGCGGTTGTTCTGCCATGTCGTCATGACTGTCTTTCCTTGGCGGAGCTAGTGTCGCCCCGGAGCGTCAGCGCTTCTCCGATCGCGTGAAGTTTCGGAGGCAGTCAGGCCGGCGGGAGTGCTGTCGCTCCCGCCGTCCTTCCTTCCGCCGGCCGTGCGTCAGGACCGGCAAAACACGTCGTCAGCGCGTGGCGGGTTGATCGATGCTGCGTGCGGCGCGGGTGATGACGGCGGCCACTTCCTTCGGATGCGACTCGTAGACCGAGTGGCTCGCGCCAGGGATCACCGTGGTGTGGCTCTTGGCACGCTCGTAGTACCAGCGCTCGAGATCGGGATTGATGATCTGGTCGCCGCCGGCAACGATGCCCCAGCTCGGCTTGGTCTTCCACGCAGCCGCCGTCAGCGGCGTGCTGAACACCTGCGCCGCAGCCGGGACCTGGGAGCGCGCAACGAATTCGGCGCGCTCGCGCGGCAGGTCGGGCGCGAACAGCTTCGGGAATTGCACGGGATCGAGATAGGTGAACTTGTCGGGCGTGACCTTGATGACGCCTTCGGTCTTGCCGAGCACGCTCGGCGTCTTCTTGCCGAGCGCCGATTCATCCTCGCCGACGTCAGGGGCGTGTGCGGCGACGTAGACGAGGCCGACGACGTTGGGATGGACGCCGGCTTCGGTGATGATCGAGCCGCCATAGCTGTGGCCGACGAGCAGCGTCGGACCATTCTGGAGATCGAGAATCCGCTTTGCTGCGGTGACATCGTCGGCAAACGACGTTTCGGGCTCCTGGACCATGGTGACATGGAAACCTTCCTTGGTCAGGATCTCGTAGACCGGCTTCCAGCCGGACGCGTCCACCCAGGCGCCGTGGACCAGGACGATGTTCCTCAGGGGTTCTGCACGCGCCGGGGCGACGCTCGCGAGCACGGAAAGGGCGGCAGCAAAGGCGAGACCTGCGTTAAGGTGTTTCATGTCGGGATCACTCCGGGTTGGAATGATGCGACACTAGGTTGGCCGCTCGCTCACGTATTTCGGCAAGCAACGGCCCTTGCCACTTCGCACGCCCGGGAAGTGTCCGTCGCAGTTCTGATCCGGCTCTCGTCCGATTTCTCTGATGGCACGACCTCGTGCGCATGCAAAACGGCCGGCGTTCGCAAGCGAAAGACGGCGCGTATCCGTTCTGTCATTCGAGACCGACGTTCGATACCGACACGAAGGACCGAGAATGACATCGAATTCACTCATCCGGATTGCAGCTGTCACTATAATCCTCCTGGAGGCGGCATCCCCGGCTCGTGCTGCGTCTTGCGAGAAATCGATCGGGCGTGTCCAGGCACAGCTGGACGCGGCCATTGAGAAAAATGCCGGCGCACATGGCTGGGGCCCGGAGAGCCTCGATGCACTGCGCGGTCATCAGCCCACGCCGCGGTCGCTGGCGCGGGCGGAAGGTCAAAGCGGAGTGCACCTTCAGCTCGCGCTCGATGCCCTCGACCGCGCGCGCGCCGCCGACCGTTCCCACGACATCGCTACATGCCGCCGGGAGCTGTCCGAGGCAACGCTGCTGCTTCAGAAGCGGCCCCGTTGATCCCGGAGGGGACGCCTTTTCGATCGTGCGGCCGGGCAGCGGGGCGTGCGTTCAGGGAATACCGGCACGCCGGCCGCTCCCTATCGTCCGCGCAAATGAAAGGATCCGGAGCAGCCCATGCGAGAACAGCTCTCATCGAACAGGTTCAGATACCGCCGATTTGCATCGATGCATCTGGGCGTGGCGCTCGCGACTGGCCTGATCTGGCTGATCCCGGTCGCAGCACATGCGCAAATGACGCTTCCGACGACGCAGCCTCCGGTCGGCATGTCCGCAACCTCGCCGCTCAACCTGGGCTCGACGCGGCCTGTAGGCATTCCGCTGGGCTCGACCGAAATCGCAACGCCCGGAATATCGCCGATCAATCCTTCGCTGGGCATGAGCAATTGCGCCGTATCGGGCAACGACGGATCGTCAGGAGCTGTGTTCGACGGCGGCGGGCTTTCCGGAAGCGCGTCACTCGGGTGCCCCAACGGCACGACGACTCAGTCGCCCTTGCCTCCTTCGACATCGACGGTCGGACGCGTCGGGATTCCGCTCGGATCTACCGAGCTCGGCGGCGGCGGAATCAGTCCCTCCGTGCCGGTGCCCGGCCCTACGTCCATGGGCAGCACGAGCTCGATCGACGGTTCCGGCAATCCCTGACATCAAGAAGGACCATCACCGTGAAACGGAACCTCACCATTGCACTGGTTGCTCTCGCCGCGATCCTGATCGGCGCGGGCCTCTGGTTGTTCGGCACCGACCGCAGGCCGGCCATCGCGGCAGCGCCGGTGCCGGTCGTCGTGCCGGTCGTCGCCGCCACCGTCACCGGCAAGGACGTTCCGATTTACCTGCGCGGCATCGGCACAGTGATCGCCTACAACACCGACGTCGTGCGCAGCCAGATTCAGGGGCAGATCGTCAAGATCGCCTTCACCGAGGGACAGACCGTCAAGGCCGGCGACCTGCTCGCCCAGATCGATCCGCGCCCCTACGAGGCACAGATCGAGCAGCTGACGGCCAACCGCGACAGGGACCAGGCGCAGCTCGTGAACGCCGAGGCCAATCTCACACGCTACAATCAGCTCGGCGACAAGGGCTACGCGACCCCGCAACTGATCGAGACGCAGACGGCGCAAGTGGCGCAGCTCAAGGCTGCCGTGAAGGCCGACCAGGCGCAGATCGATCAGGCCAACGTTCAGCTCAGCTACACGCGCCTGACGTCGGCCATCCCCGGCATCACCGGCGTGCGCCAGATCGACATCGGCAACGTGATCCATCCGACCGACCCCAACGGTCTCGTCGTCGTCACCCAGATCGAGCCGATCTCGCTGCTGTTCACCCTGCCGCAGACCGACCTTCCGGTGATCCAGGAGCACGCCGCAAAGGGATCGCTGAAGGTCATCGCCTACAGCCAGGACAACAAGATGAAGCTCGACGAAGGCACACTGCTGCTGGTCAACAACGAGATCGCGGGGACGACCGGCACCGTCCAGCTCAAGGCGGTGTTCCCGAATCGTGAGCACCGGCTGTGGCCGGGCCAGCTGGTGAACGCGCGCCTACTGCTCGAGATCCAGAAGGACGCGCTCACTGTCGCGGGCTCGGCCGTGCAGCAGGGACCGAACGGCAGCTATGTCTATGTCGTGACCAAGGACCAGACCGCCGCCTTGCGCCCCGTTCACGTCGCACAGATCAGCGATGGCCAGGCCCTGATCGACCAGGGGCTGAAATCCGGCGACGTCGTCGTGGTCGACGGCCAGTACCGGCTGACGGAAGGCAGCCGCGTCCGCCAGCTGCATGGCAAGGCCGCGCAGGAAGCCGACCTGCAGAGCGCCGTGCAGGACGCGATCCCATGAATCTCTCCGCGCCTTTCATTCTGCGGCCGATTGCAACCGCGCTGCTGATGGCCGGCCTGCTGCTGTGCGGCCTTGCGGCTTATCCGCTGTTGCCGGTCGGTGCGCTGCCGAACGTCAATTACCCGACAATCCAGATCTCGGCGCAATTGCCCGGCGCCGATCCCGGCACGATCGCCTCGTCCCTCGCCACGCCGCTCGAGCAGCAGCTCAGCCAGATTCCTGGCGTGACGCAGCTCACCTCGTCGAGTGCGCTCGGCGTCGCCCAGCTCACGGTGCAGTTCGAGCTGTCGCGGACGGTGGACAGCGCGGCGGTGGACGTGCTGGCCGCGATCAATGCCGCGAGCCCCTTCCTGCCGCCGAACATCCCCTACCCGCCGACGATCAGGAAGGTGAACCCGGCAGAGACGCCGATCATGCTGATCGCGCTGACGTCGGACTCGCTGCCGCTGACGACGGTGGACGCCTATGCCGAAAACATCCTGCTGCCGAAGATCTCGCAGGTGCCCGGTGTCGGCCTCGTCGGCATCGGCGGCCAGCAGAAGCCCGCGATCCGTGTCCGCGTCAATCCGCAGGCGCTTGCTGCCCGCGGCATCGGCCTCGAAGACGTCCGCAACGTCATCGCCGGCGCCAATGTCGATCTGCCGAAGGGCACGCTCAACAGCCCGCGTGTCACCTACACGCTGAACACCAACGACCAGCTGCTTAAGCCATCTGCCTACGAAGACCTCATCATCGCGTATCGCAACGGCTCGCCCGTGCGGATCCGCGACGTCGGCACGGCAATCGAGGCGCCCGAGAACGACCTCCTGGCCGGCTGGTACGGCAAGGAGCCCGCCGTCATCCTCGCGGTCCAGCGCGTTCCCGGCGCCAACGTGATCGAGACGGTCGACCGGATCAAGAAGCTGCTGCCGCAGCTGCAGGCCTCCGTTCCTCCGGCGATCAAGGTGACGATCGCGGCCGATCGCACCGCCACCATTCGCGCCGCGGTTTCCGACGTTCAGTTCACGCTATTGCTGACGGTCGCCCTGGTGGTGATGGTCATCTTCCTGTTCCTGCGGAATTTCTGGGCCACCGTCATCCCGGCGATCACGGTTCCGCTGGCGCTGATCGGAACGTTCGCGGTCCTCTACGTGCTCGGCTACAGCCTCGACAACCTCTCGCTGATGGCCTTGTCGATCGCAGTCGGCTTCGTGGTCGACGATGCCGTGGTGGTCATCGAGAACATCGTTCGTCATCTCGAGCAGGGCATGACCCCGATGGAGGCGGCGCTCAAGGGCTCCGCCGAGATCGGCTTCACGATCGTCTCCATCACCTTGTCGCTGATCGCGGTGTTCATCCCGCTGTTCCTGATGGGCGGCTATGTCGGAAAGCTGTTCCAGGAATTCGCCGTCACCATCACCGCCTCGCTGCTGCTGTCGCTGGTCATCTCGCTCACCCTGACGCCGATGATGTGCGCACGCCTGCTGAAGGACGATTCACGAAGGAAGCACGGCCGGGTCTACCTCCTGTTCGAGCGAGGTTTCGATGCCCTGCTCGCGCTCTACGCGCGGGGCCTGCGCGTGGTGCTGCGGCATCGCTTCGCAACGCTGCTGGTCATGCTCTCGACCATCGCGCTGACCGGCTATCTCTACGTGATCATCCCGAAGGGATTCTTTCCGCAGCAGGACACCGGACAGATCGTCGGCATCACCGAGGCGGCCCAGGACATCTCCTTCCCCGCCATGTCCGAACGCCAGCAGGCGATCGTCGACATCCTGTCGAAGGATCCGGCAATCCAGTCGGTGGCGAGCTATATCGGGCCGGGAGGTCCGACCGCGACGCTCAACCAGGGGCGCATCTTCATCGTGCTGAAGCCGAAGCCGGAGCGCAAGGCGAGCGCCGACCAAATCATCGACCGGCTGCGCCCCCGGCTCGCCCATATCCAGGGCATCACGCTCTATATGCAGGCGGCGCAGGACATCACCATCGGCGCACGCCTGTCGAAGACGCAGTATCAGTACACCCTGACGGACGCCGATTCCAACGAGCTCACCCACTGGTCGGCGATCTTCCTGGAGAAGCTGCGCGCACTCGACGTCATCAGTGATGTTGCGAGCGACCAGGCCAATGCCGGCCCACGGCTGGAGGTCACCGTCAATCGCGAGGTCGCCTCCAGCTTCGGCATCCTGCCCACCACGATCGACAATGCGCTCGACGACGCCTTCGGCCAGCGCATCGTCTCCACCATGTTCACCTCGCTGAACCAGTACCATGTCGTGATGGAGGTCGATCCACGCTTCCAGTACGGGCCCGAAGCACTCAAGGACATCTACCTGAACTCGGCCACCGGCCAGCAGGTCCCGCTCAGCACGCTGGTTCACGCCGTCATCAAGCCCGCGCCGATCCTGATCAACCATCAGAGCCTGTTTCCGTCGGTGACGATCTCGTTCAACCTGCGGCCAGGCGTCGCGCTGGGCGATGCGGTGACGGCAATCCAGAAGATCGAGAAGGACACCGGAAAGCCCGCCTCGCTGTCGACCTCGTTCCAGGGCAATGCCCAGGCGTTCCAGTCCTCCCTGTCGGGCACGCCGCTGTTGATCGGCGCGGCGCTGATCGTGATCTACATCATTCTCGGCGTGCTCTATGAGAGCCTGATCCATCCGATCACGATTCTGTCGACGCTGCCTTCGGCTGGCATCGGCGCGCTATTGCTGCTGCTGGCCGTCCATATGGATCTCAGCGTCATCGCCATCATCGGCATCATCCTCTTGATCGGCATCGTCAAGAAGAACGGCATCATGCTGGTCGACTTCGCCCTCGAGGTGGAACGCCAGCACGGGCTCAGCCCTGAAGAGGCGATCTACCAGGCCTGCACGCTGCGCTTCCGCCCGATCCTGATGACGACGATGGCGGCGCTGCTCGGCGGCGTGCCGCTGATGATCGGCTCCGGCACCGGCGCGGAGCTGCGCCAGCCACTCGGCTACACGATCGTCGGCGGCCTGATGCTGTCACAGATCCTGACGCTCTACACCACGCCCGTCGTCTATCTCTATCTCGACCGGCTCGGAAACTGGCTCACCGGGCGCAAGCCGCGGGCAGCCAAGACATCTACCCCATCCACGACCGAGGCAGAGACGGAATTGAGCCATGAATCCGCTTGAGAATGTGACGACCGGCATGACCGCCGAAAAACTGGTGACCGTCACGCCCGAGATGACGGTCGGCCACGCGGTGCCGGGCATGCCTGCAGTCTACGCCACGCCGACGATGATCCTGCACATGGAGATGGCCGCCGGCTCGGCGGTTCAGCCGCTCCTGCCTGCAGGCCATGTCAGCGTCGGGATGATGGTCAATATCCGTCACCTCGCGGCAACACCGGTCGGCCGCACGGTGCGCGCGATGGCACGGGTCGTCACGGTAGAAGCCAGAAGCGTGCTGTTCGAGGTGGAGGCCTGGGACGGCGACCGCAAGATCGGCGATGGCACGCACCGCCGCGGCGTCGTCGATGTCGCCGAATTCGAGAGGCGGTTCGGCGTGACGAAACCTGTGGCGGAGATCGCCTAGGGGCGTCACGCAGCAAGGCCGATCGCGGCTTCGTGCGTTTTGGCAAGGCGCCTGCAAAAACGCAGAAGACCTCCCGTCGGCGGCGCGGTAGACCTTCTGTATGACGCTCGAACGCCTGGATGGCTCTAATCCCGTACAGCCCCAGCGATGGTGGCGCCGTTTGCTGCCGATCCAGACAATACAGGATCGGATTCTACTGTGGGCTTGGGGTAGCCTTGTTTTGACCCTGCTGTCCTTCGCCTGTTCACTGCTTGGAGACAATTTCACGGCGATCGCTTTCGCCGCTTTTCTGGCCGCTTCGCTGACGCTCGTCGGCGCGATCATGGATATCACGGCCCTGAAGAAGGCCCACGCCGAACTGGAGCGGAGCGAACAGCGCTACCGCCATCTGTTCAGCCGCATGCCAATCGCATTCCGGCAGCTCGACGCCAGCAGGCTCGTCGCGTTGTTCCGAAAACTGCGCGCCGAGGGCGTCAAGGACCTCGGCGCCTATTTCGACAGCCATCCCGAATTCCTCCGCACCTGCATGGATGCGCTCTCGTTTCAGGAGGCCAACGAACGAGCCATCCAGATGTTCGGGGGAGGCGTCGAAGGCTTTGTCGGACGTTCCATGGCCGACAGCTGGAGGGAACGGCCCGATACGTTCCGGCGGGCGATGGAGTCCCGCTATCGTGGCGAGACGAATTTCGAGGAAGAAACCAGGATGGTCACGTGGGACGGTCGCATCGTCGACGTTCTCTTCACGACCGCGCGCGTCGGCCCTATCAATGATCTCGACATAAGCCTGGTCGGCACGATCGACATCTCACAGCGTGTTCGCGCCCAGCAGAAGCTGCAGCAGGTACAGGCCGAGTTCGCGCATACTGCGCGGGTCTCGATGCTCGGCGAGCTCACCGCGTCGATCGCCCATGAAGTCAATCAGCCCCTCGCGGCCATCGCCACGAATGGGGCCGCCGGACTCCGTTGGCTGAACAGGCCCTCTCCCGATATCGTCGAGATCCGCAAGACCATCGAAAACATCGTCCTGGATGCGCAGCGGGCGGCAAACATCGTGGCACGCGTTCGCGGAATGGCTTCCAGAAGGGCCGCCGAGCAGGCGTTGCTGTCATTTGACGAAATCATTCGCGAAGCGCTTCTCTTCCTCCGACATGAGCTCGAATCCCACGCGGTGACGATCGTGCACCGGCCCGACCCGAGCGCGCCGCAGGTGCTCGGTGACCGCACCCAGCTCCAGCAAGTGGTCGTCAATCTGGCCATCAACGCGGTGCAGGCAATGACGCAGGCGGGATACGACGATCGCCGCATCGTCATCACGACGGTTACACAGGACGCCGCGACATTGTGCTGCTCCGTCGAGGACAACGGTCCCGGCATCGCCGCCGAACATGTCGATCGACTCTTCGACAGCTTCTTCACGACCAAGGAGAGCGGGATGGGCATGGGACTTCCCATCTGCCGGTCGATCGTCGAAGCGCATGGAGGACGGATCGGCTCGGAAGGCAACGGCGCGCAGGGCGGAGCCCGCTTCTGGTTCACGCTGCCGGTCGCCGTCCCCGTGGACTCGCTGCGCTGCGACCTCCACGGGGAGACGTGACCGCGATGATTCTTGCCGCTATTCCTCGGTCGCAGCCGAGCGCACCAGGCGGATCGGAACGCCCTTGTATGACGGCGTGAAGCTGAGAGGGTCCCGGGCATAGAGCGGCACCAGCGGATTGGTCTCCGGGTAATACGCAGCACAGCAGCCGGTCGGGAACGCATAGGCCACGACACGGAAGTTGCGCACGATCCGCTCGGCACCGTCGGTCGAGGCGGTGATCAGGTCGACGCGATCGCCGTCGGCCAATCCCCGCCTCTTCAGCTCGTATTCGTTGAGGAACACCACATCGCGCTGGCCGAACACACCGCGGTAGCGGTCGGACATCGAGTACAGCGTGGTGTTGTACTGGTCGTGGCTGCGTATGGTGGTGAGCCAGAGGAAATCGGGATCGCTCTGCGGCGGGTCTTCGCCGCAGCCCGGGAAGACCAGGAAGTTCGCCTTACCCGACGGCGTCGCCCAGATGCGTTCACGCGCCGTCGAGGTGAGGTGGAAGCCGCCGGGAACACGGATGCGGGCATTGTAGCCCTGGAAGATTGGAAGCACCGCCTCGATCGCATCGCGGATGCGGTCGTAATCGGCAACGAAACCGTCCCAATCGACCACCGTGCGCTCGCCCAGCGTCGCCTTGGCGACGCCGGCGATGATCGCGACCTCGCTGAGGAGATGCTCGGATGCCGGCTTGTTGCGGCCGCCGGACGCATGCACCATCGACATCGAGTCCTCCACCGTGATCGACTGCGGCCCCGACGCCTGGATATCGATCTCGGTGCGCCCGAGGCACGGCAGGATCAACGCGGCGCGGCCGTGGATCAGGTGGCTGCGGTTGAGCTTGGTCGAAACATGGACGGTCAGGTCGAGCTTGCCAAGGGCCACCTGCGTCGCCTGCCAGTCCGGAATGGCGGCGGCGAAATTGCCGCCCATCGCGAAGAAGGCCTTCACCTCGCCGCGGATCATGGCTTCCAGAGCGGTCACCACGTTGTGTCCCGGCGCGGACGGCGGCTTGAAGCCGAAGCGTTGCTCCAGGCGCTCGAGGAAGTCCGCATTTGGAACCTCGGTGATCCCCACGGTGCGGTCGCCCTGCACGTTGGAATGACCGCGAACCGGGCAGACGCCGGCGCCCTCGCGCCCGACATTGCCGCGCAGCAGCGCGAGATTGGCGATCTGCTGCACGTTGTGCGCGCCGCGCCAGTGCTGGGTGATGCCCATGCCGTAGACGAGGATGGCGCGCTCTGCCTTCATATAGGCGCCGGCCGCATACTCCATGTCCTCGCGCGTCAGGCCGGACTGGCGTTCGATGTCGGGCCATTGCGTGCGCTTGAGGTCGTCGATCAGCGCTTCAACGCCGACGGTGTGCCCGCGAATGAAATCCCAGTCGAGGATCTCCGGCTGCTCGGCGGCGCAGGCGGTCTCGTCAGCCTCGACAAGTATCTTCATGATCCCCTTGAGGACGGCGACGTCGCCGCCGACCCGCACCTGAAAGAGCTTTGAGCTGATCGTCGTCGACGACAGCGTGATCATCTCGACCGGGCTCTGCGGCGCCTGGAAACGCTCCAGTGCCCGCTCGCGGAACGGGTTGAACGAGATGATCGATGCGCCGCGGCGTGCCGCATTGCGCAGGCTCGTCATCATCCGCGGGCTGTTGGTGCCCGGATTCTGGCCGAAGATGAAGATGCAATCGGCCTTGTCGAAGTCCTCCAGCAGCACGGTGCCCTTGCCGACCCCGAGCGAGTGCGGCAGGCCGACGCTGGTCGCCTCATGGCACATGTTCGAGCAGTCGGGGAAGTTGTTGGTGCCGTATTCGCGCACGAACAGCTGATAGAGGAAGGCTGCCTCGTTCGAGGTCCGCCCCGAGGTGTAGAACTCCGCCATGTTCGGATCCGGCAGCGCCTTTAGCTCACGTCCGATCATGTCGAACGCATCGCTCCATTCCACCGGAAGATAGCGGTCGGATGCGGCGTCATAGGTCATCGGATGCGTGAGCCGCCCGACCATTTCGAGATCGTAGTCATTCCAGCTCGCGAGCTCGGTGACGGTATGCTCGGCGAAGAATTCAGGGGTGCAGCGCTTTGAGGTTGCCTCCCAGGCGACCGCTTTGCCGCCGTTCTCGCAGAATTCGAACGACGAAGTGTGCTTCGGATCGGGCCATGCGCAGCCGGGACAATCAAAGCCCTGCGGCTGGTTCATCCGGCTCAGCGTCGCCGCGCCCTTCAGCGGCACGCGCTGGACCAGAAGCGCCTCGCTGAGGGCCTTGAGTGCGCCCCAGCCGCCGGCTGGTTCACGGTAGGGACGAACCGATTTCGTGGTCATCTCGATCTCTCTCGATCTCTCTCGATCTTGCGCTTCTTTCGCGCCAGTTAAGGATCGCGCGGGCAGAGCCGTCTTTTCAAAACGAAGCCGAATTTCTCAATTGCACACGCTCGACCCCGGACGGCTGGCCGCAGCGGCCAGTGCATTCCGGCAAAAAGAGCGCCGTTCCCGGAAGCTGAAACGACAACCGGAAACTAGGGTTGGCGGTTGGAGCCCCGGCGCCACAGAGGGCTTTCGACAATTTTCAGGAGCGACCCAACATGTTTTCACGACGTGACGTGCTGGCCATGTCCGCGGCAGGTGCCGCCATGGTCGGCTCCAATGCACAAGCCGCAACCTTCGGCAATCCGGACGAGCCGCCGCAGGGCGCCGTAAACGCCAGGAGTCCGGGAAGCCTGACCGATCCCGGTCCGCAGAATCCGGCCCTCGCCAAGCAATTTCCCTCCGCGCAAACCCCGCCGGCGACCGACGTCGGCGGGCTGCCGATGGATTGGGCTTCATTCAACAATGCACCGAAGCGCATCCAGAATGGCGGCTGGGCCCGTCAGGTCACCGTCGAGGACTTCGCCATCTCCAAGGAGATCTCCGGCGTCAACATGCGCCTGGCCGCCGGCGGCATCCGCGAACTGCATTGGCATCAGGCCGCCGAGTGGGCGATCATGACCTACGGCTCCTGCCGCATCACCGTGCTCGACACCCAGGGGCGCCCCTATGTCGGCGACCTCAAGGCCGGCGACCTCTGGTATTTTCCGCCGGGCGCGCCGCATTCGCTGCAGGGCCTGGGGCCTGACGGTTGCGAATTCGTGATCTGCTTCGACGACGGTCACGCCAATGAGTTCAACACGCTGCTGGTGACGGATTGGCTCGCCCATACCCCGCCCGAGGTCCTGGCGAAGAATTTCGGCGTTCCGGCCGAGGCCTTCGCGAAAATCCCGCTGCACAATCTCTGGATCTTCCAGGGGACGCTGCCCGGCGATCTCGCCGCCGATCGCGCCGCAATCGCCAGGCATGCGGAGGCGCCACCCTACCCGTTCGTCCATTCACTCGGCAGCTCAGCCCCCGTCAAGGAGAGCTCGGCCGGAAGCATCCGTGTTGCCGACAGCAGCAATTTCAAGGTGGCCACCACCGTCGCCGCAGCGCTGGTGACGATGCCGCCGGGCGCGGTCCGCGAAATGCACTGGCATCCGAACGCCGACGAGTGGCAGTATTACATCAAGGGCAAGGCGCGGATGACGGTGTTCGACACCGGTCCGAACGCGCTGACGACGGATTTCTCGGCCGGCGACATCGGCTATGTCCGGCGCAATCTCGGCCATTATGTCGAGAATGTCGGCGACACCGAGCTACAGTTCGTCGGCGTATTCCGTGCGCCGCGCTACGAGGAGGTCTCGCTCTCCAACTGGCTGACGCACACGCCGCCCAAGCTCGTCGCCCAGCATTTCAACATCGACGAGAAGCTGATCGCGCAATGGCCGGATAACGGCCCGGGCGTGATGCCCAAGTCCTGAATGAAGCCACTCAACGAGAAAGGCGCCGGAAACGGCGCCTTTCTTTTCATTCGCGGTTCGAGAGTTTAGCCGTCAATAGTGATCCGCCGCCGCGGCCGTCTTGCCGCGGAAGACGCGATAACCCACCGCGACATAGAGCAGCATCAACGGGAACACGAACAGGCCCGCACCCCAGAACATGAAGGCGAGGCTTGCATGCGGCGCCGCCGCCTCCTCGATCGTGACGACGAACGGGATCATGTAGGGCCAGAACGACAGGGCAAGCGTACCGAAGGCCGACGCAAAGATCAGCGCCACCATGTGGAACGGCCAATAGTCGTCATGGCGCAGGATGCTGGTGGCGAGCACTGCGGCGGCACCCGCGCCGATGAGGGGAAACACGAACAGATAGGGCCGCTCGATCCAGCGGCGCAGGATCGGCAGATGCTCGACAAGCGCATGCGTGAAGACGACCACGAGGAAGGCCAGCACGGCGACCGCGAGCAATGGGATCTGACGCCGCGTGGCGTCGCGGATCGGGCCCTCGCACTTCCTCACCAGCCAGCAGGCCCCGAGCAGCGCGTAGCCGAAGCACAGGCCGATCCCGCACAAGACCGAAAAGCCGGTCAGCCAGCCGAAGGTTCCGCCGACATATTCGCCGTTGGAGAATTGCAGCCCCTCGACGAGCGCCCCGACCATCGCGCCCTGCATGAAGCTTGCGGCAAACGATCCCACGCTGAAGCTGACGTCCCAGATCCGACGCGAGCGCGAGGCCTTGCCGCGAAATTCGAACGCGACGCCGCGCAAGATCAATCCCAGCAGCATGACCACGACCGGGATGTAGAAGGTGGGCATCAACATGGCATAGACCACGGGGAAGGCACCCCACATGATCACGCCCGCGACGACCAGCCAGGTCTCGTTGCCATCCCAGACCGGAGCGATCGTGCGCAGCATCTCCGCACGCCTCGCCTCGCCATCGGCGAGGCCGAACAGCATGCCGACGCCGAGGTCGAAGCCGTCCAGCAGAAGATAGATCAGAATGCTGATGGCCAGCAGCGCAACCCAGAACATCACCATGTCTATTCTCCCGCTTCGAGATAGCTGCGCGAGGCCGGCACCTGGTCGGCGAGCGACATCGGCCGATTGGGGACCGGAACGTGCAAGGGCTTGCCACCGAGTCCCGCCGGGCCGGCGCGCAGCAGCCGGTAGATGTAGTAAGTCCCGAACGAGAAGATGAAGGCATAGACCGCAACGAACAGGATCAGCGAAGCCGTCGCGGCGGCCGCCGTCAGAGACGGCGTCACGGCATCGGCCGTCCGCAATACGCCGTAGATCGTCCACGGCTGGCGCCCGACCTCCGCGGTGTACCAGCCGGTGAGGATGGCGATCCAGGGCAACGGAAAGCTGAGGAAGATGCCCCACAGCAGCAGACGGCTGCGCTCGAGCCGATGCTTGAGCCCGAGCCAGGTCCCGAGCCAGGCCAACCCCAGCATCACGAAGCCGCAGCCGACCATGATGCGGAAGGCGAAGAACGGGATTGCCACCGGCGGCCGGTCCTGCGGCGCGAAGCTGGTCAGGCCGACCTCCTTCGAGTTCAGGCTCATGCTTGCGATGATGCTGCCGAGCACCGGAATCGAGATGGCGTATCTGTTCGACTCGGTGGTCGAATCCGGGATCGCGATCAGCACCTCGGAGGCCGGCTGCTCGTCGTGCCAGCGCGCCTCGATCGCGGCGAACTTGGCCGGCTGATAGTCGTGGACATAGTCGCCGACGAGATGTCCGATGAAGAGCTGCACCGGAAGCAGCACCGCAGCAAGCGCAAGGCCCATGCGCAGCATCACATGCGCCTCGGCCCGATAGGTCCGCCGCAGCAGATACCAGGCGCCGGTCGCCGCCACGCAGAACGCGCCGGTGAGATAGGAGGCGAGCAGCATGTGCGGAAAGCGGACCCAGACCACGCGGTTGAAGATGATCTGCGCCCAATCGTCAGGCACGAACTGGCCGTTCTGCAGGACATAGCCGGTCGGCACCTGCATCCAGCTGTTGTTGACCATGATCCAGAACGCCGACAGCGTGGTGCCGAGCGCGACCATCGCGGTCGAGAACAGGTAGAACCAGGGCGGCACCCGCGGCCGGCCGAAGATGAGAATACCGAAGAAGCCGGCCTCCAGCATGAAGGCGGTGAACGTCTCGTAGGACAGCAGCGGCCCCTGGATCGGGCCCGACATCTTCGAGAGCACGCTCCAGTTCGTTCCGAACTGGAACGCCATCACCACGCCCGATACGACGCCCATGCCGAAGGCGACGCCGAAGATCTTGAGCCAGAACTCGAACAGGGTCCGGTATACGGGCCTGCCACTGTACTGGTGCATCGCTTCGAGCACGGTGAGCCAGGCGGCAAGCCCGATCGTGAACGCCGGGAAAATGATGTGGAACGAGATGGTGAAGGCGAACTGCAGCCGCGAGAGGAGAAGCGCCGTCGGGTCCATGGCAAGCCCCCTCTCTTCTCACGCCCGCTTCGCGGCCGCCGGCGCGCGTGCGGCCGGCTGCGGGATGTTGTCGACCTTGAGCACCTCCGCCGTCGCAGCGCGGATCTGGCGGCAAAAATCCGCATCCTTGATCAGCGACACGCCATAGGACGGGATGATCTGCTTCAGCTTCGGCAGCCAGGCACTCGGCGTCAGCTCGCCGGCAAAGCATTTCTCCAGCACGCTGATGGCGATGAACGCCGCGGTGGAAGCGCCCGGCGAGGCGCCGAGAAGGGCGACCAGCGAATGATCGTCCGCGCCGACCAGCTCGGTCCCGAACTCGAGCAGCCCGCCGCGCTTGACGTCGGGCTTGATGATCTGGACGCGCTGGCCCGCCACCTGCAGCCTCCAGTCCTTCGGATCGGCCTTCGGGAAATATTCGTCGAGCGCTGCCAGACGGTGGCTCTCGGACTGCAGCACCTGCCCGATCAGATACTCGGTGAGATCGAAATTGTCGCGCGCCACCGAAAGCAGCGGCTTGACGTTGGCGGGTCGAATGGACTCGAACAGGTCGAGCAGCGAGCCGTGCTTGAGGAACTTGCTCGAGAAGCCGGCATAGGGCCCGAACAGCAGCGAACGCTGGCCGCCGATCACGCGGGTGTCGAGATGCGGCACCGACATCGGCGGCGAGCCGACCGCGGCCTTGCCGTAGACCTTGGCGTGGTGACGCCGGTTGATCTCCGGATCGTCGCAGCGCAGCCAGATCCCGCTGACCGGGAAACCGCCATAGCCGCGCCCTTCCGGAATTCCGGACTTCTCCAGCAGCGGCAACGCACCGCCGCCGGCGCCGATGAAGACGAATTTGGCGCGAACAGACCGCGTCTCGCCACTGTCGGTGTCGCGCACCTCGATACGCCAGCGACCATCCTGCTCGCGAACGAGATCGGTGACGCAGCTCTTGTAGTGCGCGGCGCAGCCCGGCTGGCTGACGAGATGACGGACCAGGAGATGAGTCAGTGAACCGTAATCGACGTCGGTCCCCGTGATGATGCGCGTCGCCGCCACTGGATCACCGCCGGTGCGGCCCTCCATCACCAGCGGCGCCCACTCGGCGATTTTCGAAGGGTCCTCGCTGCATTCCATGCCCTCATAACAATGATGGGCGGCCATCGCCTTGAACCGTTTCCTGAGGAAGGAAACGTTGTCGGCACCGTGCACGAAGCTCATGTGTGGCACGGGATGAATGAAGGATCTCGGATCGGCGATCGCGCCGCGCCCGACGAGATAGGACCAGAACTGCCGCGACAGGTCGAACTCGACATTGACCTCGAGCGCCTTCGAGATATCGACGCTGCCGTCGGGCCGCTCCGACGTGTAGTTCATCTCGCAATTGGCCGCATGCCCGGTGCCCGCATTGTTCCAGGCATCCGAGCTCTCGAGCGCGCAATCCTCGAGGGCCTCGAGCATCTGGATCGAGAGGGAGGGCTCCAGCTCCTTGAGAAAGACTCCGAGGGTGGCGCTCATGATGCCTGCGCCAACGAGGACGACGTCGGATTCGGAAGTTCCTTGCATGGCAGTTCTCTTCTTTTGGATGGTGGGCGATGTTGTGCTCTCAATGGGCTCGGTCAGGCTCGCGCCGGCTGCCGCGTCTTGGCGCGGAACGGCACGTCGGCTCCCGGCCGCAGCACCACGTAGGCGCGGCGCCAGGACGAATCGTCCGTCAATTTCCAGCTGTGCCCCGAACCCGCGGTGTCTTCCGCCAGCAGGACGTTGCCGGGATGAATGAGGAAGTGGTGGCCGTCACGCGTCTGGAAATCGAGCGTGCCGCTGAGCGTGATCACGAGCTGCCGCACCGGCGCGGTGTGCCAGGAGAAGGCGCCGCCCGACTCGGTCTCCTGGAAGGAGACGCTGACGGCATCGATCTTGCCGGTGAGAAAGTCGCCGCGCTGGCCGGCCTCCAGCTCGATGACACCTTCCTCGAAATGCGAGTTGTTGTCCTGTCCGGTCCACAGACGTACACAACGGATCATCGTTCTCTCCTTTCAGCCGGCCTTGTTTCAAAGGGCCTTGGCGCCGATTGCGAGCGGCACCTTGATCTCGGCGACATAGGGTCTGACCATCTTGGCGGGATCAACGATGCGGTCGAATTCCGGCTCGGTGACGAAGCCGAGCTTCAACGCCGCCGATTTCAGCGTGAGATCGTTATCCATCGCGTAATGCGCGATCCGCGATGCCTTGTCGTAGCCGATCACCGGTGCCAGCGCGGTCACCAGCATCAACGATCGCTCGACATATTCCTGGATCTTCTTGTGGTTCGGCTCGGTGCCTTCGACCAGGAAGGTGCGGAAGTTCGTGCAGCCATCCGCGAGGATCGTGATGGACTGTGCGATGTTGTGAATGATCAGCGGCTTGTAGACATTCATCTCGAGATAGCCGCCCGCGCCGCCGAAGCCGACGGCGACGTCGTTCGCCATCACCTGTACGGCGATCATCGTCAGCGCCTCCGCCTGCGTGGGATTGACCTTGCCCGGCATGATCGACGAGCCGGGCTCGTTCTCGGGGATCAGCAATTCGGCAAAGCCCGCGCGCGGACCGCAGGACATCAGGCGGATGTCGTTCGCGATCTTGTAGAGAGAGCCGGCAAGCGTGCGCAGCGTGCCGGACAGGTGCACCAGCGCATCGTGCGCGCCCTGCACGGCGAACTTGTTGGGCGCGCTGACGAAAGGCAGGCCGGTCAACCGCGTGATCTCGGCCGCGACGGCCTCCGCGAAACCCGGCGCCGCATTGATCCCGGTACCGACGGCCGTGCCGCCGAGCGCCAGACGGAAGACGCCCTTGAGCGCATCGTCGATCCGCGTCAGGTCGTCGGCGAGCATGCCGGCGTAGCCGGACCACTCCTGCCCGAGCGTCAGCGGGGTGGCATCCTGCATGTGGGTGCGGCCGATCTTGACGATGCCGTCCCACTGGCTCGACTTTGCCGCGATCGCGTCATGCAGGGCCTCGACGGCAGGAACGAGGCGTTCCGTCACGTTCAGCGCGGCCGCGATATACATGGCCGAGGGGAAGCTGTCGTTCGACGATTGCGACATGTTGACGTGATCGTTCGGATGAACCGGCAGCTTGCTGCCGAGCGCGGTGCCTGCAAGCTCGCAGCACCGGTTCGAGATCACCTCGTTCACGTTCATGTTGAACTGCGTTCCGCTGCCGGTCATCCAGACGTGAAGGGGGAACATGTCGTGATGCTGACCCGCGAGAATCTCGTCGCAGACATGGACGATCAGCTTGTGGATCTTGCCGTCGAGACGACCGCCCGCATAATTGGCGTTCGCGGCGGCCTTTTTCAGGATCGCATAGGACTGGATCATCTCGCGCGGCATGAGGTCCTTGCCGATGCTGAAATGTTCGAGCGAACGTTGCGTCTGCGCGCCCCAGAGCTTGTCCGCGGGAACGGACACTTCACCCAGGCTGTCTGTCTCTTTGCGAAGGTCGTTCATCCTTGCCTCTTGTGACGTTGAAGTCGGAAAGCCATCCCTGCACTTGCTGGAGATGATACGTCGCGCACGGCGCGCCCACTTCCACGAACGAACGTCCCTTTGCCGAATGGCATGGTGCGACGGTGCACGGCCTGGGAGAACCGCTCAGCGCGACTCTCGGCCGACCCGGTTCCGCCAGCACACCAGGAGCGCCCACGCCGACAAGGCGATCGGCACCGCAAGACTGCCCGCGCCCAGCCGCGTCGTCGCATAGCCGCCGGCCGCCGCGCCGAACAGGAACATCAGGCAGAGCACCAGCATCGCCCCGCCCCCACGCGAGGCGTCGCGATCGGATATCGATACGAACTCATCGATGGCGCGCAGCATGTTGCCGGTCACGGTGACGGAGAGATAGCTCCAGCGCTCGACGCGCCTGAAGCTGGCCGACTGCAGTGCGATACCAAAGGAGATTCCGAAGATGGCGATCGGATCAGGGATCCGATGCAGCAACAGCATCGCTGCCGCGAGGCAGACGATATGCGCAATGAGACAACGCAGCGGCGCCTGGATGCGGATCGCCACCCAGGCTCCGAGAAGAAAGCCTGCGATCGGCAGCAGATGGTGCGCCGCTTGCTGCCATTGCCCGGACAGGGCGTCGATGCCGAGGAAGACGACATTGCCGGTCTGCGAGCTCGCGAACACACCACCGAGCGAGAGCCAGGTGAAGGCATCGAGAAAGCCGCCCGAAAAGGTTAGCTGAGCCGCAACGAGGAGCGATCGTTCCGGACCATAAGCGGCGGCGCGCAGCTCGGCCGCCGGCTCCGGAGATGCGACCTGCATCGCCATGCTGGCCGGCTCAGGTCAGCTCCGCGCGCGCGACGCAGCCTCGTCAGGCAGCAGAACGCGTCGCGGGTGCGTGAATACGCCGTATCCGTCATCGCGGGCAATCGCCACAAGCGTGATGCCGGCCTCCTTCGCGGTCTGGATGGCGAGCGCGGTCGGAGCGGATACGGCCACCACGACCGGCGCGCCCATCATCGCCGCCTTCTGCACCATCTCGACCGAGATGCGGCTCGTCAGGAGCACGGCGCCTTCGCTGGCCGAACCGCCGTCGCGGAGGATCGCACCGGCGAGCTTGTCGAGAGCATTGTGCCGGCCGACGTCCTCCCTGACCGGACCGATGCCGGTGCGAGGGGTCCAGAACGCCGCCGCATGAACGGATCGCGTGTGCTGATTCAATGTCTGGAGCGGAGACAGCGCCTGCATCGCGTTCAGCAGGTCCGTTGCGTGAAAGACGATGCTACGATCTTTCACCCGCGAGGGCGCGCGGCGCGCCTGTTCAAGGCTTTCGATGCCGCACAGCCCACACCCGACCGGACCGCTGATGGCGCGGCGGCGGGCGGCAAGGGAGGCCGCGCGGTCGCCGTCGAGCCACATCCGCACCTCGACGCCGAGCTCGTTCGGGATCAGATCGATGCTCCCGATCTCGCTTCTTCGTCCGACGATGGCTTCGGTGAGGCTGAAGCCGATACCGAAATCCTCGAGATCAGCGGGCGTTCCCATCATCACCGCATGGGTCGAGCCGTTATAGGTGAGCGCGATGGCCGTCTCCTCGGCAATCAGCCGCGAGGTCGACCGCGTCTGACCGCCGCGCCAGGCAATCTCCGAGTGCCGCGTGAAAGTCGAACCCATCATCATCATGGCTCACAGCCCAGCGCTTACGAATTCGGGCCGCTCCGCCCGGTCTCGTACAGGAACCAGATCCGCCGCTCCGTCTCGTCGATCCAGTTCTCCAGCAGGCTTGCGGTGGCGACATCGCCATACTCGTCGCAGAGCTCGTGGACCCGGCGCATTTCCCGTGTCAGCTGCTGATTGTCGCTGCGCAGCTCGGCCAGCATGTCCTGCGGATCGACATAATCCGCGTCGTTGTCGCGAATGCGCTGCTCGCGGGCGATGTGGCCGATCGAGCGCAGCGTGGTGCCGCCGATCTTGCGCGCGCGCTCGGCGATGTCGTCGGTCATGGCGAAGATCTGTTCGCCCTGCTCGTCGAGCAGGAGATGGTAGTCGCGGAAGTGACTGCCCGATACATGCCAATGGAAGTTCTTCGTCTTCAGGTACAGCGCGAAAACGTCGGCCAGCAATGCTCGGAGCGCGGCCGGAATGTCCCGGTTCGCATTGGCTCCCAGATCGGTCGGGCTTTGCAGGTCTGCTTTGGTCATGGTCGGCATCCTTGTTGGAGGGTCGGAAATTTCTAGCCGGACGGCAGGCAACCGGTCTTTTCGTCTCGAAGGATCGTTCCCGGATTGCACGCCGACCGGCACGGTGGCTCATTCGGTGGGCTTCATCCGCTCCCGCTGCGGCAGGGGCGAGATCGTCGCGAACACGCCATCGCGGCGGACCAAGGCGTGGAACAGGGCTGCCGCCAGATGCAGCAGCACGACGGCGAAGAATGCGAGGCCCAGATAGACATGGGCGTTCCAGAGCAGCGTATGCACGCGGTCGCTCTGCGGCAGCAACGCCGGAATTTCAATCCCGCCAAACAGGACGACCGGATAGGCTGCGGCCCAGAGCATGCCGAGACCAAGCAACGGCATGACGATCATGAGGCCATAGAGCAGCAGATGCGACAGTCGCGCTCCCAGCTTGATCGCCGGCGGAAGGTCGACCGGCAATGGCGGCGCGCCCAAATGAAGCCGCAGTGCCAGCCTGACCAGGACGAGCACGAGGAGCGCAACGCCGAGCGTCTTGTGGATCAGGATGAGCGGCAGGTATTCCGGCATCACGGTGGACACCATGCCGACACCGATGAAGAGCATGGCGATGATGCACAGCGCCATCAGCCAATGCAGCAGCCGCTGGACCGGGGCGAAGCGATGCGGGACACTGGTCATGGCTTGGCAACCTCGGTTCTCGGATAGTCGCTGGCTTCGGCCGCGCGCAGGTCGTAGGATTTGCGGTAGACTGAGGAGCGTGCCGCCGGGAAGGGATCGTCCGATACCCGGATTCCCTGCGGCAACACGGTCGGATCGAAATTGATGTCGCGGCAGGGCCCATCCCGCTCGGGTTCGATGCGCTGCACGACCAGCGTTCCGACCTGCACCTTGCGCCGGTTCTCCGGCCAGGCTCTGCTGGGATCAGCGATCGGGTCGCCCGGATCGGCCACAGTGGTGACCATGGTCCATCGTTGCGGCGCGGACTGCACCCGATCCGTGATTTCCCGCTCGAGAAAATCCGGGCCGCGCTTCTTCAGCTCCGCCTGCGCGATGGAAGTCGGCTCCGCGGTGGGCACCAGCGACCACCGTACGGCACGCTGTTCGCCCTTCGCGTTCGTGAAGACGAAACTGTTGAGACTGTTATACGGCTCTTCTGCGTAGCTCCCGGTCCAGGGCGCGGCCTTGGACCAGGCCGCGAACGCGGCGAACTCCGGATTTGCCGCAATGAACGTCTTCATCGCCTCCGGATCCTTCTTGCCGGCCGCGACCAGCAGGTCGTGAAACGCCTCGGGCGTCGACACCGCAAAGATTGGCGGGTTGATCATCGCCATTCGCCACTCCTCGCCGTCCGCCGCCGATATCTGCAGCCCCATGCCGCGCACGCGCACGGTCGCGTCCACCGCGTTCGGATCGGCCGTGCCGAGATTGAAACGACCCAGGACGGGATAGCTGCCCTGCACGAACACCTTGGCGCGGGACAGCTCGACACCGTTTCCGTTCGCTTCGAACATGCCGGTGAAGCAGATCCCCTTGGCATGATTCCGCCGGTGTCCGAGCGGCGGGCCGCTCGGAGGCGTCAACGCTGCAATCATGCGATCCGGCGTGAGACGCCCCGGCGTCAGCCACCCCGCCGTGTATGCGAAGGCGGCAGCGCTGCCGCCAAGGACGGCGGCAATCAAAATGAGCCATCCAAGGCTCGAACGCTCCAATCTACCCGGCTGATTCATCAAGTCCCCTCGCAACGCGTCGGCCGCCTGGCGCTCGAACGCGCGCAGCCCTCCGCTCAATGACACCGGGCGAACTTAGCGGACCGCCGCTCTACCGATCTTCCCAAACGCACCGTCAATTTCGCGAAGGCACGGCCGATCCTCTGAAGTGAAAGACGCACACCCGTCGCGGACATCGCCTTCCAACGTCGGGTCGTCATGGTCGGGATCCCATAGAGGTTCTTGACGGGGCCGATCCGACACCTGCAGATGACACCTGTGCATCATCGCTGGAGGATGCTGGCATGCCGGATGCATCGCGTGAGGCAAGCCGGGTGGCCGCAACGGAGAATCTTATGGTTGAGAACGCTCATTCGACAGTTCGGTCGCTCGATCCCCGCGGCAGGTGGTCCGAGCTGTCACAGGCGGAACGTAGCGCAGCCTATGACAACAACGCGGCCGTCAAGAACAGCCCGGCCCTGATCGCCGAACGCAACGAGGCCTCGGCGCGGATGCGGAGCACGCTGAAGTCCCATCTCGACCTGCCCTATGGCGAGCGGGCCAACAACAAGATCGACCTCTACCCGGCAGCGAAGCTTGATGCGCCCTGCCTGGTGTTCCTGCACGGCGGCTATTGGCAGCGCAATTCGCGCGAGCTGTTTGCCATGCTGGTCGAAGGCGTCGCCGCGCATGGCTGGTCGGTTGCGATCCCCGGCTATTCGCTGGCGCCCGAGGTGTCGCTGACCGACATCGTCGCCGAGATCCCGCACGCGCTCGACTGGCTCGCCGCGCATGGCGCGTCCTACGGCGTCGCCGGGCCGGTCGTGCTGTCGGGCTGGTCCGCCGGTGCCCACCTCGTTGCGATGGCGCTCGGTCATCCGCGCGTCCATGCCGGGCTGGCGATATCGGGCGTCTATGATCTCGCGCCGATCCGCGATACCGGGCTCAACACCGCGCTGAAGCTGACGGATGCGGAAATCGCCGCGCTTTCGCCGCTACGCCTGCCGGTGACGCCAAAGCGCCTCGACATCGCCTATGGCGGCAGCGAGCTGCCGGCGCTCGTCTGCGATTCAATCGACTTCCATGAGAAGCGCGCGGCGGCGGGAGCGCCGGGCAAGCTCATCCCGGTCGAAGGCGCCGACCATTTCACCATTCTCGAGGCGCTGCGCCGGCCGGACGGCATTCTCGTGGACGCCGTTCGGCGACTGCTGGATTAAAACTGCGAAAACAACCCCATGCACAGTAGAGACGCCGTTGTTTTCAAAGGCATTTTTTTGAAGACTGATCGACACCGCCACTGCTTTGACTCGTCGGGCAAAACAGGAGCATAGTGCCATCATCGCCCCGGCTGCCGCTCCTGCATCTCAATCCAGATTTGCTCGCCCGTGATCCGCACCGGATAAAGCCGTAGCGGCTGACTCGGCCATCCTGCGGTGATTGCTCCATCGCGCAAATCGAATGATGCCGCATGGCGGGGGCAACGGAGCCGCCCCGCCGCCACCTGCCCCAAGGCCAAATCCGCCTGTTCGTGCGGGCACGCACGTGCGCACGCAACAACATCGCCCTCGTTCCAGATCACGAGCAGGTCGCGCCCGGAGACGCGGACGATCGTCTCCGCCTTCAGCCGGTCGAGATCGCAGACCGGCCCCCACCCGGCCTCGTCACCCACCGAGATAGGCCTTGCGCACATGCTCGTTCTCGATCAGCTCGGTACCGGCGCCCGACAGCACGATGCGGCCGTTCTCGAGCAGATAGGCATGGTCGCACATCTCAAGCGCAGCGAAGGCGTTCTGCTCCACCAGCAGCACCGTGGTGCCGGCATCGCGGATGCCGCGGATGATCGCAAAGGTGCGCTCGACGATGTTGGGGGCGAGCCCGAGCGAGGGCTCGTCGAACATGACCAGCCGCGGCCGCGACATCAGCGCGCGCCCGATCGCGAGCATCTGCTGCTCGCCGCCGGACAACGTGCCCGCCGCCTGCCGGCGGCGCTCGGCGAGCCGCGGAAATTCCGCGTAGATGCGGTCGCGATCGGCCGCGATCTCACGAGAACCACGACGGAGGTAAGCCCCCATGTCGAGATTCTCCTCGACGCTCATGTGCGGAAACACGCGCCGTCCTTCCGGACAATGCGCGATGCCGCTGGCCAGCACGCGAGGAGGCCTCGCCCCGGTGATGTCGATGCCCTCGAACTTCATCTGCCCGGAGCGCGGCGGGACCAGGCCGGAAATCGCTCGCAGCGTCGTGCTCTTGCCGGCGCCATTGGCGCCGATCAGGGCGACCAACTGTCCGGCCTTCACGTCGAGCGAGATGCCGCGTAGCGCGGTGACACCGCCATAGCCGCACACCATGTCGCGAATCTCAAGCACGTCCCGCTCCATGTCCGAGATAGGCCTCGATCACGGCGGGATCGTTGCGGATCACGTCCGGCGTTCCCTCGGCGATGATGCGGCCGTAATTGAGCACCACGATGCGGTCCGAGACCGTCATCACCATCGGCATGTCATGCTCGACCAGGAGGATGGTGATGCCACGATCACGGATGCTGCGGATCAGCTCGACGAAGCGGTGCGTCTCCGAGGCGTTCATGCCGGAGACGGGCTCGTCGAGCAGCAGCATCGATGGTTCTGCCGCGAGCGCCAGCGCGACACCGACGAGACGCTGCTCGCCGTAGGACAGTGAGCCGGCCGCATCGTGCGCGCGGCGTTCGAGACCGACCCATTCGAGCAGCTCGCTCGCGCGCTGCCGCAGCTTGCGCTCCGAGGCGCGCGCACCCGGCAGACCGAGGATCGCATCGAGCAGCCGGACCCGACCCTGGCGATGCAGGCCGATCAGGAGATTGTCGTAGACGGTGTCATTCGGGAATACGCTGGTGCGCTGGAAGGTGCGGATCAGACCGAGATCGGCGATCTCGTGCGGCTTCAACCCGGCGAGCGCAGTGTTGCGATAGGTCACGCGGCCTGCGCTGGGCGTCAGGAAGCCGGTCATGACGTTGAAGGCCGTGGTCTTGCCGGCACCGTTCGGCCCGATCAGGCTGACGATCTCGCCCTCGCCGACCGTAAAGCTCATGTCGGAGATCGCGACCAGCCCGCCGAAGCGGACGGCGACCTGATCGATGGTCATGGCAATGTTGCGCGCCGTCATCACGCCGGCTCCTTGGCAGCGGTCTCGGCCAAAGTGACGGACGCCAGCGCCGTCGCTCTGCTCCGTCGCCGGCCAAATCTCTGCGCAAGCGACGGCACGATGCCGCGCGGGAGCACGAACAGGATCGCGATCAGCACGCCGCCGTAAGCGATCCATTGTGCTTCCGGCGCCATCACCGGCCGCAGCGCGACCGGCAGCAGCCCAAAGATCAGGCCGCCGACGACGGGCCCGGCCAGCGAGCCCTTGCCGCCGCTGATGACCATGATCACCATGGTGACGGTGTTGATGAAGGCGAACACTTCGGGGTCGATGATCCGGATGTAGTGCGCATAGAGGCTGCCGGCAGCGCCCGCGATCGCAGCCGAGATCACGGCCGCAATCGTCAGCGTCCTGGTCACGTCGATGCCGACGGAGACGGCGAGCGTCTCGTTCTCCATCAGCCCGCGCATCGCGCGGCCAAAATGCGAATGAACCAGGCGCGCGATCAGGAGGTAGGCGATGAGCGCCACCACCAGCACAAGATAGTAGTTCTGCATCTTGGTGCGCAGCGTCAGCTCACTGAGGCCGGGCAATGGCAGCGCGATGGAGGGAATGTTGGTCAGCGCCAGCGGCCCCTGCGTCAGCTCGACCCAGTTCAGCGCGACCAGCCGCACCACCTCGGCAAAGGAGATCGTCACAATGACGAAATAGGCGCCGCGGACCCGGAACGAGAGCAGCCCGACGAAATAGCCACACAACCCGGCAATGACGATCGCCAGCACGAAGCCTGCGATCGGCGGCCACGGCGTATGAACCAGCCGCAGGCCTCCGGGCAGGCCGATGTCGAAGCCGAGCGATGTCAGCGCGCTGACATAGGCGCCGATGCCGAAGAAGGCGATATGGCCGAGGCTGAGCTGGCCGGTGAAGCCGAGCAGCAGATTGAGGCTCATCGCACCGATGACGAAGATCCCGGTGGTGATCAGCGCGTTGAGCAGATAGGGATCGCGCAGCCAGAGCGGCACCGAGGCCAGCGCTGCGACGGCGATAATGGTGATGATCGCCTTCATCCGACGCGCTCCGCGCGGGCGAACAGGCCGGTCGGCCGGAAGATCAGGACGGCGATGATGATGAGAAAGCCCATGGCGTCGCGGTAGCCCGAGGAGACGTAACCGGCGCCGAGCTCTTCTGCCAGCGCCAGGATGAAGCCGCCGACCACCGCGCCGGTGATGTTGCCGAGACCGCCGAGGATGACGATGGCGAAGGCCTTCACCGCGGCGAGATCGCCCATCTGCGGGAAGATCACGTAGACCGGCCCGAGCAGCGCGCCGGCCGCGGCGGCCAGGCTGGAGCCGATCGCGAAGGTCGAGGTGTAGATCATGTCGACATTGACGCCCATGAGCGAAGCCGTGTCGTGGTCCTGGAACGTCGCCCGCATCGCGCGGCCGAGGCTGGTCCTGTTGATCAGCAGATACGTCACCAGGATCAACATGGCCGCGGCGGCGAGCACGAACAGGCGCAGCCAGGAGACGGACACAGGCCCGAGCACCAGCGGCGCTTCGGGGAATGGCGTCGTCACTGATTTGGCGACCCCGCCCCAGATCCACAGTGCGCCCGACTGCATCGCGATCCAGGCGCCGATCATCACCAGCATGGTGGTGTCGATGTCGGAGCCGCGCAGCGGACGCAGCAACGTCAGCTCGATGGCTGCTCCCAGCAGCCATCCGGCCAGCACGGCCACGGGCAGCGCGAGAAAGAAGTTCAACCCGAGCTGCTGTACCACGATGAACATGATGTAGGCGCCGAACGTGTAGAGCACGCCATGCGTGAAGTTCACGACGTTCATGATGCCGAAGATCAGGGTCAGCCCGATGCCCAGCAGCGCATAGGTGCCGCCGAGCACGAGCATGTTGATCAGATGCTGGAGGAATTCGCTCAAGGTTGTTCCCGGATTTTCTGGATGCCGGCGAGGACCGCGATGTGCCGCCCTCGCCCGGGATTGATCGATGCTAGAGCGTCTTCATCTCGACCTTGCCGCCGTTGATCTCGATGAGATAGACGTTCGGCTGGCTCTGCCCGCTCTCCTTGCCCTCGGGGCCGGACTTGCGGAATACGATGTCGCCGTTCAGTCCCTTGATGTTGATGTTCCAGAGCGCGGCCTTGATCGCGGCGGGCTCGGCCTTGCCGGCCTTCTCGATCGCCGCAGCCGCGGTGCGGATGCCGTCATAACCGCGAAAACTCTCGGTGCAGCCGGCGAACTCGAAGCCGCGCTTCTTCCATTCCGTGATGAAGTAGTTGGTGGCTTCCGGGTTCGGCGTCTTGTCCGGGAACCAGGGCAGGAACGTCGTCAGATGCATGGTGCCGTTGGCGGCAGCGCCCGCCTGGGCGATGATCTGGTCCGGGTTCTGCGAGCCGCCGGTGGTGATGATGCGCTTCTTCAGGCCCAGCGCAGCCGCCTGCTTGAAGATCAGCGTGAGCTGGTCGACTGCGGTGGTGACGATGACCGTCTCGGAATCCGAGCTCTTGATCTTGGAGAGCTGCGCGCTCATGTCCTGCGCGCCCTGGTCCATGGTCTCGACCAGGCCGATGCTGATGCCCTTGTCCTTCATCATCTTGCTGAAATCCTCGGCGGTGCCGCGGCCCCAATCGTTGTTGATGACGAGGAAATCGACCTTCTTCAGCGCGAGCTTGTCGACGATGCCCTTGAACGCCGCGGCTTCGACCGCCGATGGCGGCGAGATGCGGAAGATGAAGGGATTGCCCGTCGTCGTGATCTTGCCGGAGGACGAGGTCTCCACCACCATCGGCGTCTCGTATTCCATCAGCTTCGGCATCACCGCGAGCGTCAGGCTCGAGCCCCAGGCGCCCATCAGCACCGGCACCTTGTCGCTGGTGATGAGCTTTTCGGCGACGGCGGCAGCTTCCGTCGGGTTGCTCTTGTTGTCCTCGATGACAAGCTCGATCTTCTTGCCGAGGATACCGCCCTTGGCGTTGATCTCGTCGGCGGCGATCTTGGCGCCGTTGACGACGTAGGTGCCGGAGGCCGCGAACGCGCCGGTGAGCGGCTCGTTGACGCCGATCTTGATGGTCTGCGCCCCCGCGGCGCTGCCGAACAAGGCCGTCGCCAGCGCGAGTGTCCGAACCAGTCCGAGTGCTCGTGTCATGTTGTTTCTCCAAATTCCACGCTGTTGATGTCTAGGCAGTCCAGGCTTCGTCACTTCGTGGTGTGCGAACACACCGATGCGTCACTCCGGCTCGCTCCTGCGGCCAAGCAGGCGCGCGAGACGCGCGCGCAAAACGTCTGATGCGATCGACCAGAAGCTGAGCTCCGCCGCGGCCGTCAGCCCCGACGGCGCGCCGGACATGTGGCGGTCGAGGTTTGCGGCGAACTCCGCAACCAGGCGTTTTGCAAGGTCTCGCACCAGACCGGGCCGGCCGACCTGGGCCAGCATTCCCGTGAGCGTGTAGCCGATCGACAGTTCGACCGCGGTCGCCGCGCCGCCTTCAAGCGGCAGCAGGCGATAACGGATCTCGCCCTGCGTCGCCGAATGGCTGCGCTGGTCGGTGCCGATGCCGACGATGCGCCCCGAGAGTGTCGCGGGATCGCGCTCGACGCGCGCGGCACCCTCGAAGGCCGCGGCGATCGGCCCGAGCCTGACGCGGATCGAACCTTCCACCCGCTCCGGCCTTGGCGGCGACATCAGCGAGACACCGGGAAGGCAGGCCGCGATGCCTGCGATGTCGTCGAACATCGCGAACACCTTTGTCGGCGGGTGCGGCAGCGTAAAACGCTGGTCGAGAACGGTCGCCGGCGTGAAGTCGGGGATGCTGCCCGGCGTGGTGCTCTCTGATGCCGGAGCCAGCACTTGTTGCGCAGGCCGCGGCTCGCTGCGACCTGCTGTGGCTCGCCCCGACCCAACGGGGCCGAGGCTGGTCCGGCCGCCATCGGCCAGCGGCGCGATGCTGCGCGCGCGCCTTGCCTCGATCACGGACTGCACCGCGCGCACGATGCCGACATAGCCGGTGCAGCGGCAGAGATTGCCGCTGAGGCCGACGCGGATGCGGCGCTCGTCGGCGTCGGGCAGGCGCAGCACCAGGTCGCGCGCCGAGACCAGCATGCCCGGCGTACAATAGCCGCACTGAAGCGCATGTTCCCGGGTGAAGGCGGCGCGCAGCTCGGTGGTGATCTCGTCCTCGTCGAGGCCTTCGATCGTGGTGACGTCGGCGCCCTCGCAGGCCGCCGCATAGGTGATGCAGGAGCGTGCCGGAACGCCGTCGAGCAGCACGGTGCAGGCGCCGCAGACGCCATGCTCGCAGCCGAGATGCGTGCCGGTGAGATCGAGCTTGTCGCGCACGAAATCGGCAAGACTGGTGCGCGGCTCGGCGGGCAGCTCCACCGTGCGGCGATTGACCTGAAGCGCGATCGTGGTCATGCCGCAGCCTCCAGGACGGCGCGCTTCAGCACGCTGACATGGATGTGGCGCTGCGCGGCGTCGTCGATGCCGGCCTTTGCCAGGAGAGCATCGGCAACGCGGGGCTCGAAACGCTGCTTGTAGTCGGCGGCGATGCGCCCGCCGAACAGCTCCGCGGCATTCGTGACGACGACCGGCGCCGTGTCGATGGCACCGATCACGACGCGCGCCGAAGCGGCGGCGGGATCGATCAGCACCGCGCCGATGGCATGGGCGAACTCGCCGGTCTTGCGGCAGCTCTTGGCGTAACCCCAATGCGCCGACGCCGATCTCGCCGGCACACGGACCGCCTCGACGATCTCGCCGGCATGCAGTGCGGATTCAAGAGCGCCGACAACGAAGGCCTCGACTGCTAAAGTGCGGGCACCGGCTAGGCTGCGCAGCGTCACGCGCGCGCCCAGGGCCGCGAGCGACGAAATCCAGTCCGCGGCGGGATCGGCGTGGCTGAGCGAGCCGCCGATGGTGCCGCGGTTGCGCACCGCGCGGTACGCAATATTGGCTGCGACGTCGCGCATGGCACCGCGCGTCACGTCGGCGGTGCGGCCGTCCTCGATGTCGGCATGAGTGACCAGGGCGCCGAGCACCAGCTCGCCACCGGAAATCTCGGCGCGCTTGAGCTCGGCAAGGCCGGAGATGTCGATGATCAGCTCCGGCTGCACCAGCCGCAGATTGAGCATGGGACCGAGCGACTGGCCGCCGGCAATGATCTTTGTGGACCCGCTGCTTGCGGCCAGCATCGACAGCGCGGCATCGAGATCGCGCGGGCGCTCGTAAGCGAAGGGAGCCGGTTTCATGCCGCGCTCCTTTCCGCCGCGCGGGCGGCCAGGACGGCCGCGACGATCCGATGCGGCGTGATCGGCGACTGCATCAGCTCGACACCGAGCGGGCGCAGCGCGTCATTGACGGCGTTGGCGATCGCGGCGGGCGGCGCGATCGCCCCGCCCTCGCCGATGCCCTTCACGCCGAACTGCGTGTAAGGCGACGGCGTCTCCATGTGATCGAGGCGTGCGGCCGGAACCTCGGTCGGCCCGGGCAGCAGGTAATCCGCGAGCGTCGTCGCCAGCGGCTGGCTGGAGGCGTCGAACGGCATTTCCTCGTAGAGCGCGGTGCCGATGCCCTGCGCGAGGCCGCCATAGATCTGGCCGTCGACCACGAGCGGATTGACCAGAACGCCGCCATCCTCGACGATGACGTAGTCGAGGATCTCGACCTCGCCGAGATCAGGATCGACCGCGACCACGGCCGCATGCGCGGCGTAGCTGAAGGTGCCGCTGTCGCGCACGGGCTTGTAGCCTTGCGTGACCTCCAGCCCGCCGGGATCGACATCGGCCGGCAGGTCCTGCGGACGGCGATACCAGGTGTGGGCGATCGCCTTCAGGCTGACGCTGCCATTGACGCCGCGCACCTCGCCGTTCTGCAACACCACCGACGCCGGATCGTGCTGCAGCAGCTTGGCGCCGATGCGCCGGGCACGTTCGCCGAGTTCGCGGCAGGCGGTCGCCACCGCACCGCCCGCCATCACCATCGAGCGCGAGCCCCAGGTGCCGGTCGAATAGGGCGTCATCGCGGTGTCGCCGAGGATGATGCGGATCTTCGCGACGTCGACACCGAGGATCTCGTGGGCGACCTGGGCGAGCGTCGTCTCCATGCCCTGCCCGTGCGAGTGCACGCCGACGCGCAGCTCGAGGCCGCCATCCGGCGTCAGGCGCGCCGAGGCCTGCTCGTGGCCCGGCACCATCGGAATGCCCCAGCCGGAATAGACCGACGTGCCGTGCGCGGCCTGCTCGCAATAGATGGAGACGCCGACGCCGATGCGGCGGCCGTCAGCCTCACCTTTGCGCTGGCGTCCGCGAATGGAATCGATATCGATCTGTGCCAGCGCGCGGCGCATCGCCTCCGGATAGTCGCCGCTGTCGAAATGCTTCTTGGTGATGTTGTCGAACGGCATCTGCTCGGGGCGCACCAGATTGCGCAGCCGCACCTCGCCGGGCTCGAGGCCGGCCTCGGCCGCCACGAGGTCGAGCATCAATTCCAGCGCAAAGCAGACGCCGGTGCGCGCGACGCCGCGATAGGGCAGGATCGGGCATTTGTTGGTGGCGACCGAGAAGGTGCGGCAGCGATAGGCCGGCATCTTGTAGGGCCCCGGCAGGATGCTCGCGACCTGTGCGGCCTCTAAGCAGGCGGAGAACGGATAGGACGAGTAGGCGCCCGAATCCACGGTCGCTTCGCAATCGATGCCGCGCAACGTGCCGTCGCTGTCAGCATAGACCGTGATCTTGTAGTGGTGCTCGCGGCAATTGGAGCTGGCGACGAGATGCTCGCGGCGATCCTCGATCCAGCGCACCGGATGACCGCGCTGCATCGTCAGCCAGGACAGGCAGACCTCTTCGGGCAGCAGAATGCCCTTGTGGCCGAAACCGCCGCCGACGTCGGGCGAGATCACGCGGATCTGGCCCTCCTCCATGCCGAGGCACTCGGCAAGGCCGCTGCGCGTGATGTGCGGCATCTGCGCTGCGGAATGCAGCGTGAGCTGATCGAGCCTCTTGTCGAAGGTCGCGACCACACCGCGGCCTTCCAGCGGCGACATGCACTGCCGCGCGGTCGAGATCTCGCGCGTAACCTTGATCGGCGCATCGAGCGCGGCTGATATGTCGACCTCGTAATTGGTCTCCAGGAAGACGTTGTCGCCCCAATGCTCGTGCACCAGCGCCGAGCCGGGCTCGCGGGCCTTCAGCATGTCATAGATTGCGGGCAGCTCCTCCAGATCGAGCGTCACGGAGGCCGCGATGTCCTCCGCCTCGGCGCGCGTCGGCGCAAGGCACATCGCGACAAGCTCGCCGACCTGGCGCACCTTGCCGGTGGCCAGCACCGGTTGCTCGGAAATCTTGAAGCCCGGAAGTCCCGAGATCGCGCGGATCGGCTTGATGCCGACGAGATCGGCTGCCGTAAACACGCTGCCGCGATGGCGCTCAGGCACATGGATGCCGCGGATGCGTGCATGCGCCAGCGGGCTGCGCACAAAGGCAACATCCTGAAGGCCGGCGAGCCTGACGTCGCCGACGTATAGGCCGCGGCCGCGCATCAGGCGGTCGTCCTCTTTCCGCGGCAGCCGTGCGCCCACGCCCTGCCCGGATTTGCCAGAAGGAAACTCTCGCTCGTTGCGCAACTCCGCGCCCTCCTTCACCGCCCGGCCTTATGCCGCGACAGCTTGCGGCAGGATCGGCGCGACCGCGTCGTAGCGCGTGCCGGCGCGCAGGCAGAAGGCCGGCTGCAGCAGGCGCTCGGCGATCACCTCGTTCTTCTCATTGTCCTTGAGGACGAAGCGACCGTTCTGCTCGGAGAGCACGGAGACGTCGGCGTCCATGCCGATCTTGAGCGCGCCGATTTCCTCGCTGCGGCCGAGCATCTTGGCGGGATTGGAGGTGACCATCGGCACCACCTGCTCCAGCGTGAGGCCCAGCGCCATCATCGAGCTCATCGCCTGGACCAGGCTGAACTTGGCCTGTCCGGCGAAGGGATGGTTCTCGTCGTCCTCATGCTGGTCGGGCGTTCCGGCCGGCGCAGGCACGTGCGTGTTGTAGCCGTGAATGTCGGCGCCGAGCGTGGTCGGAATGATGCCGGCGGCGATCGCTTTCTTCGCGAGCCGGTAGGAGAAGTGGCTGCCGTGGCCGACGTCGACCTTGAGGCCGCGGCCGAGCGCGGCCTGAATCACCGGATGCACTTCGCCCTCACGATTGACGAAACCGCCGGGATGACGCGTGAAGGGATGGGCGAGAATGTCGCCCTCGCGCAAGAGCGGGATCACGCGCGTGAGAATGGTGTCCGCATCCTCGCCGTTGGCACCGCTCTCGGGCAGGCCCCAGAGCTGGCCGAAATGCACATAGACGGGCAGATCGGCGCGCTTGCCGATCTCGGCCGCCATCTCGATGACGCGAATGCCCCAGCGCGCGAAGCCGCCGATCTCGGCGTGAGCCTTGATGCCGCGCACGATGTCGGGATTGGCCGTCGCCGCCTTGACGGTCGCGTCGATGTCAACGCCGTCGGGGCTGTAGAGCTGCGGATAGAAGTGTCCCTCGAGGCCGCCGACAAGATAGGCGGACAGGAAGGCGTAAACGCGCGAGGCCGCTTGCTCCGCGATGAAATGACGGAAGCCCGGCAGCGTCATGCAGGACGGGCCGCCCTG
Organism: Bradyrhizobium sp. SZCCT0231; assembly: GCF_018130245.1. Lineage (GTDB taxonomy): Bacteria > Pseudomonadota > Alphaproteobacteria > Rhizobiales > Xanthobacteraceae > Bradyrhizobium > Bradyrhizobium japonicum_F. The sequence continues at coordinate 902,097 of NZ_JAFCKP010000001.1, read as the reverse complement.
GTCGATCAGCGTCGTCACGCCCGACTGCACGCCGACCATGTCGGGGTTCATGCCGAAGCGGCCGGAGACATATTGATAGACATGGGCGTGGGTATCGATCAGCCCGGGCAGCACCAGCTTGCCACTGACCTCGACCACCTCCTTCGCGCTGGTCGGCAGAATGTCGGACGCGACCGCCGCAATCTTGCCGTTGCGGACAGCGACGTCCTTGAGGCCATCGACGCCGGAGGCCGGACAGATCACACGACCGCCTCGCAGCAGAAGGTCGAAGCTGGCAGTGACGGACATGGCGCTCTCCTCTCCTTGCACGGGCGACAGCTTCGCCCGAATTACGAAGCATGCTTCGTATTTCGACATTACGAAGCATGCTTCGCATTTTGACATTACGAAGTATGCTTCGCATTTTGACAAAAGCAAGCTTCGTGCCATGATCCTGCTGTGGCAGGCGCACTCGAATCGAGCTAAGCGCGGCAGGGTTTTGGCTTGGGAGAGTGTGCATTGCGGCAGGCGAAGACACGTCGCGGCGGGGGCAGGCACCGCCCCTGGCCATTGTCGGAACGGCCCGGCTACCTGATCCGCCGGCTGCACCAGATTCACGTCGCGCTGTTTCAGGAAGCCTGCGGCGAATTCGAGGTCACGCCGCTGCAATACAGCCTGCTCTCGGCGCTGGCGGTGCGCGAAACCGCCGATCAGACCACTTTGGCGGCCGATATCGCGCTCGATCGCACCACGACGACGGGCGCCCTGAAGCGGCTCGCCGCCCGAAATCTGGTCGAGCGCGCCGTGAACAAGGACGATCGCCGCGCGCGATTGTGCCGCCTGACACCCGCCGGCGCCGCGCTGCTGGTCAAGATCGAGGGCGCGGCACGGCGGGCGCATCGCGCAACGCTCGGCGAATTGAGCCAGCGGGAACAGGCGCTTTTCATCGAGATGATGCAGCGCATCGTGGCCGGCAACCCCAGCCGCGACAGCGCCGCTGCCCTATTCGACTAGGCGCGCCTGCTGCGCTTTTGAGTTGGACTGCTCAATTTATCATCGTACCGCTGCCCGCGCGTGCAACGTCCGTCGCGTCTCGCCGGCAAGTCGGGCGCGCCGCGGCGAGCCGGCGCGCGAGATCGGTCAGCGCTTGAAAACGCAGTAGCAATCCGGCGCGACGCGCGCGACCGCTGGCTTCGATGCCCGCCTGCTCGACTCTCCGGAATTCAATGGCACGATTTATGCTGCGATGATGCGCAGCGTGCTTCGTATTGGGGGATGTCATGACGGATACCGAACTTCGCGCTGATATTCACAGCATCGAGCCCATTCCCGATGCGGACCGGGATTCCACCGGGCCACAGCAGATGTGGATCTGGGCCGGCGCCAACATCGCGCCGGTCAACTGGGCGCTCGGCGCGCTCGGCATCATCCTCAAGCTCGGCCTGATGGAGACGATCGCGGTCATCGTGCTCGGCAACATCGTCGGCTGCGCGATCTTCGCGACTTTCACGGTGATGGGGCACAAGACCGGCGTCAACCAGATGGTGCTGAGCCGGTCTGCCTTCGGCGTCCGCGGCGCCTATCTGCCCAGCATCCTGATGTTCCTGATGACGCTGGGCTGGATCGGCGTGAACACCTATTTCCCGGTGAAGGTCTCGATGGGCATTCTCGGCCAGTTCGGCGTGCCCGACACCTGGCTGATCGAGATGGTCGTCATCACGCTGGTGATGGCGGTGCAGGTGCTGATCGGCATCTACGGCTTCTACGCGATCCGCACCTTCGAGAAATACACGGTGCCGCCGACCATCGCCATCATGGTGCTGATGAGCGTGCTGGCCTGGACGCGGCCCGGCGTCGTCAACTGGAGCCTGACCACCTCGCTGCCGCCCGGCGCGCATCTTGCGATGCTGACGCTGCTGATGACGGCGATCGGCGTCGGCTGGGGCATTTCCTGGGTCACCTGGGCCTCCGACTATTCGCGCTTCGTGCCGCGCTCTACGCCGTCGAAATCCGTGTTCTGGTACAGCTATGTCGGCATGTTCGTGCCGACGGTGTGGCTCGGCATCTTAGGTGCGACCATCGCCTCGACGACGCTGGATACCGATCCTGCCAAGATGGTGAGTGCGGTTTTCGGCGGCCCGGTCAGCATCCTGGTCCTGTTGATGGTGCTGCACGGCCCGATCGCCACCAACATCCTCAATGTCTATTCGGCGACGCTGGCGGCGCTGAGCGCGGGGCTGAAATTCTCGCGCTTCTGGCTCACCGTCATCGTCGGCGTCGCCGGCTATCTGGTCACCCTCTACTTCATCTTCGCGCCATCCTTTGCCAAGGCGTTCGACAATTGGATGATCAGCCTCTTGCTGTGGATGAGCCCGTGGGCCGGCGTGGTGCTCGCCGACTTCTTCATCAAGCGCAAGGGCAAGATCGAGGTGGCCGAGCTCTACCGCTCGCCGGAGACCAGCGCCTATGGCGACATCAACTGGGCCGGCATGATCGCGTTCTTCGCCGGCCTCGTCGCCGGTTGGCTGGTCGAGGACGGCCTGGTCGGCGCGCTGCAGGGACCGATCTCGATCAACCTGCTGGGCGGCGCCGATCTGAGCTGGCTGTTCGGGATCGGCGTTTCGGGCCTCGTCTATCTCGGGCTCGGCAAGTTCGCGACCTCGCCCTCGCCGGTCGTCGCGAGCAGTGCCGGCCGGTAGCGGCAGGACACAGACCTCGGCCTGCGATCAGCCCTTCCGGCCAAGCCTGGCGACTATGTCGCCGGGCCCCAAGTGCTTCGGCGCCAGCCGGGTGCAGCCGCCATAGGCCTTCGACCTCGACCAGCGGCGGCATGTCCCATTGCGGAAGCACCCTCTCCCCAACCCTCTCCCGCAAGCGGGAGAGGGAGAGCACCTGCGTCGTTGCAGCAATCAAACCTCATTTCATCGCGCCTTAGATCATCCGCCGCTCATGTCAGCGATCGCCTCAAATGGCGAGCACGCGCGCCGCGAGCGTTTGGAACACCGCGTCACGCGCCGCGTTTAATGTCGGAATTGGAGATTAGAGATGAAATATCGATTGCTCACTGCCACCGCCGCTCTCGCGATCATGGCCGGCTTCGCCTCCTCGAGCGCAGCGGTCGCGCAAGATCGCTATTGCCTCCAGGGCCGGATCTGGGGCTATCCGGGCAACTGCCAGTTCGCCAGCTACGGTCAGTGCATGGCGAGCGCATCGGGAACGGACGCTTATTGCGGCATCAATCCCCGCCACGCCTATGCACGCCGGTACAGGGGATACCGGTGATCAGCCCCCGCTCCACACCGGCAAAGGGCGCCCGTCTTGACTGACCATGCAGCCGAGCCGAGCGGCGCGACGCCAGCAGAGCGCCCTCTCACCGCCATCGCGTTCTCCGGCGGTCTCGGCCTCGGCGCGTATCATGCCGGTGTGTTTGAAGCGCTCACCTCTCTCTTGTTGCCGACCGACTGGGTGACCGGGTCATCGGCGGGGGCCATCACCGCCGCACTGATCGCAGGGAGCCCGAGCGCCGATCGGCTGCGCAATCTGCGCAGCTACTGGCATGCGTCAAGCCGTCCAGCCAACGTGCCGAACGCGAGCCGCCATACGTTCGCCTGGCTGAGCTCGATCAACACGCGCGTGCTGGGTCACTCGGGCTTCTTCCATCCCCGCCTGCCGATTCCGGCATCTCACTTCGGCGGCCTCTACGATCTCGGCCCGACCCGCGAACGCCTTCAACAGTTGATCGATTTCGGGCGTCTGAACGGCGGCGATCCGCGCGTCACGATCTGCGCCACGGACGTCGAAAGCGGCGATGCCGTGCTGTTCGACTCCTCGTCGGAGCGGATCGAAATCGACCACATCCTGGCCAGCTGCGGATTCCTCCCTGAATTCGCTCCGGTGCAGGTCGCCGGCCGCTGGCTCGGCGATGGCGGGTTCTCGCTGAACGCGCCATTCGACCCGATCCTCGAAACTGCGGGCCCGCTCCGCCTCTATGTCATCGATCTCTTTCCGCGCGACGGCAAGGTCCCTGATGGGCTCGAGGCCGCGGCCGAGCGCAAGAGCGACCTGACCTTCGGCAACCAGACCTTCCAGCGCCTTGGTTACGCCCTGGAGGCCCGTCAGCTCCGCGCCGAGCTTCAGGACCTTGATTACGACGACGAGGTCTATCTGCTGAGCTACCGGCCGGGCCGCGAGGAAGCAGGCCCCGAAAAATCCTTCGATCTGTCGGAGGAGGCCATGGCGCAACGCTGGCGGGCCGGCTTTCTGGACATGCAATATGCCGCAAGCCTGACCCCGGTCCCGAACGAGATCTGCAGCGTGCGACGGCCTTAGTGATGTCTCTCAACGGGTAGGGAGCGAGCCGCCCTCCATGTTTCGCCGGCGCCGACGAGGGTGCGCGACCTGACCAAACCTAAAACGTCCCGGCCACAGTAACCCGGAACGTCAGCGGCTCCACCGGATGCAGCACGTAGTCCATCACGCCGTTCTGGCAGACTGCCGCTGGCGCGGCGCCTGATGTGCAGAGATTGTAGAGCGTGTCGGTCTTGAGCAGCGAGCCATAAGCATAGGTGATCTGGTTCGCCTTGGTGTTGAAGAGGTTGAGCACGTCGAGCTGAAGGCGCCAGCCGTTGTCGATGCGATAGCCGAGGCGGCCGTTGAAGATGCTGGTCGCAGAGGAGCGGAACGCATTGTCCTCGGTCAGGGGGCTCGAGGCCAGATAGCGCCAGCGCAAGGTTCCGAACCAGCCGGTCTTCTCGCCCAGCGTGACGCCGGCTGATGCCACCATCGCCGGGGCGTTCGGAATGTAGTTGCCGGGCGCGTTGCCGATCTGCGCCTCGGGATAGCCGGCGAGCGAGGCATAGACCTCCGCCTGCTCGCTGTCATAGCCGCGAAAGCGCGCATGCGTCATTGCGAGATCCGCGTCGATGTCGAGCCAGGACCACGGCCGGTAATGATTGGTCCACTCGAAGCCGTAGCGGCGGCTGGCGCGGGTTGCCGAGGTATCGCCGGCATCGCCCGAGAACAGGATCTCGGAATCCTGATCCAGGATGAAGAGGCTGAGCGAGGTGTCGAGGCCGGGAACGATCCTGCTGCGAACGCCGACCTCCGCACCTCTAGTGCGCACCAGGAGCGGCGACGGCGTGAGCCTTGTCGCGGGATCGGCGGGGTCTTCCGTCGTGGTCGCGCCGCGGGCATCGTTTGAGTGCATGCCGTAGCCGGCACCGAGGAAGAATTCGGTCTGGTTGAACGGACCAAGCACCATCCGGAATTTCGGACTGCCGAGCGCGGCATCGGCGCGGCCGGAATTGGCGGCGTTGAACAGAGAAGTGACGTCAGCGGCGTAATAATCGCCGCGCCAGCCCACAATCGTGCTGAGCCAGTCGGTCCAGCGCACCGTGTTTTCGGCATAAACCCCGACGCTGCCCTCGCCGACCTTGTCGCTGCGGATATTGGCGCGGAAGCCGCGCTGGAAGGTGTTGGTGAGCGCGAGGTCGATCGCATCATAGCGCGATTGCAGACCGAAGGTGGTCTGCATCGGAAGGCCGGCAAACGAGCCGTTCAGCGTGCGCGAGACGTTGGCGCCCGCCATCAGGCGGTCGTCGTGCTGGTGGAACTGGTCGCCGAGCACGGGATCGTCGAGAAAGTAAGTGAAGTTGTTGAAGAGGTCGAGCTGGCTCTTCACCACATAGGCGTTGGCTTTCCACGCCCCCACATCGTCGGTCTGCGCGATGCGGCCGGAGAGCGCGAAACGGTTGGCGTTGCCACCGTCGCTCGGGTCTTCCGAACCGTACCGGTCGAGCAGACCGCTGGTGATGGCGCGCTGCGGCACCTGGTCGGTCGAACTCCATTTGTTGACGTAGGCCATGCCGGTGACGGACGCGCCGTCGGTCGCAGTGCCCTGGCTGTAGCGCACGAGGCCGTTGAGCTTTCGCACATTGTCCGGACTCTCCCACGGGCCGTTGTAGGTACCGACTTCGCCGGCCACCAGCAGCGAACCGTCACCGAGCTTGGCCGAATCCATGCCGAGCAGGCGGCGGTAGCCGAAGCTGCCGGCGCTCACCTGCGCGACTCTCCCGGTGCGGTCGATCAGGCCGATATGAACGCTTCCGACCGAGGCGAAATCGCCTTCGTCGGCGAAGTAAGGTCCCTTGCGCACGTCCATTGCGGCGACAGTTTCCGGGATCAGCCAGTTGAGATCAGCATAGCCCTGGCCGTGCGCGTGGGTGCGCATGTTGACGGGGACGCCGTCGACCATGATCGCCAGATCCGTGCCGTGGTCGAGATTATAGCCGCGCAAGAAATACTGGTTGGCTTTGCCCTCGCCGGAATGTTGCGTCACGATCAGACCCGGCACGGCTTCGAGCACCTCACCCGGCCGCGAGATCGGGCGCGCGTCGATCTCGTCGCGGGAGACGGTGATCTCGCTGGCCATGCTCGCCTCGCCCTTTGCACCCGAGCCGGCACTGCGTGCATCCGGCGCCTGCGTCGTTGCCGGATACACGAAGATGCGGCGACCGGCCGGGGGCGGTCTGCCGGTGCGGCGCGATGCGACCAGCGTCTTGCGCCCTGGCGCCTCGCCGCCACTGACCTCGACCGGCGGCAGTTCGCGTGAGGCGCTATTGCTCTGCGCGACGGCGCTGCCGTCATCCGCGAGCAGCATCAAGGCCGAGAGTGCCGTCAGCGCGCCGCCGCGACGGCCGGGCTCAGGCCGCCTCGGTCGCATCGGCGCATTCCAGTATCACCATCGTTGCGGGCTCGACCGTCCGCACACTCCGCCTCGCAACTCGCTCCATCCGCCCCGCGCCCCTCAGTATGAGGTTTATCAAGATTTCTCATACTGACAAGAGCAAGAGCTGGACCACTTCGGCATGACGGCTGAAAAGCCGCCAGGAACGGAAGCCAAGTGGCTGCTCTCATGGAAGAATTCTACGCCCATCCCATCACGGCGCTGGAGCGGAATGCGACGCTCATATTGGCAAGCAGTTATTCACTGCGGCAACGAAGTTGACGGCCGGCAGGAAATCGCGGACATGCGCGGCGCACGGCGCCATCGGCTGTGGAACCTGTCGCTGTGAAGCGGCTCACATCCGATAAGACATTTCGGATGTATTCGTCATGCCGGGTGGAGATGGCAGACGGAGATGCGCATGAAACGCCTCATGCTCTCGCTCATTGCAGCCATGCTTCTCGCCGGTGCGGCCAGCAACGTGTTCAGGTCGCATGCAGTGCTCCATTTCGGTCAGCACGGCATGGCATCCATTCAAGACATGCAGACAGCTCAGGCGAACAAGCTTCCCGACCAGGAGCTGCAGGACCGCTCCGTCTTGTTTGTGAACGAGCCGGCTCGGTAGGCCGGAGCCTCCACGCCGGCGCTTCGCCCTATTCGGCCGCCGCGGTCGCGGGTTGCGGTTGTCCGTCGTTCGGTCCCGTTCGTGCCTTCTCGTCGAGCCAGAGGCTGTGGTGCTCGCGGGCCCAGTTGACGTCGACTTCGCCCGAGCCCATGGCCTCGAACGCGCCTTCCATCCCGATGGTGCCGATATAGATGTGCGCGATCATCGCCGCGACGAACAGGACCGCCACGATCGAGTGGACGATCTGGGCCAATTGCATGCCCTCGATCCCCGTGCCGTAGAACGGGAACATCAGCGCGTAGCCGGACGCGGCGACCAGTCCGCCGCCGATCACGACGATCCAGTAGATCATCTTCTGGCCGCCATTGAAGCGGTAGGCCGGCGGATGATCATGCCCGATCAGGCCTCCGCCGCGCTTCGCCCATTCGATATCCACCTTGCTCGGGATATTGCCGCCGATCCACATCAGGAAGATCAGGACGACGCCGATGGTGAACGGGAAGCTCAGATAGTTGTGAGCGTACTTTCCCCATTGCGACCATTCCGAGAAAGCCTCGAAGCCGATCAGCGGCAGCAGCAACGGCCGGCCGAACGTGATGTTCAGCCCGGATATGGCGAGGACGATGAAGCAGGTCGCCGTCAGCCAATGCACGAACCGCTCGAACCCGTTGAAGCGCACGATGGTGCGGCCCGACCGTCCGGCTTCGAGACGCACCATCCCGACGGTAAGATAGAAGATCACGATGGCCGCGATCATGCCGAGGATGGCAATGCCGCCGATCCAACGCAGCGTCACATTGCGGAATTCCCGCCACTCCCGCCCCTGCGGCTGCTCGAGCACGCCCGAGCGCTGATCGGGAATGCTGACGCGGCCCTGAATCCGGTTGAGCTCCTGCAGAAGCTGCTGCTCCTTGACCGCGCTCGCGGTCGGGTTGACCTGCTGAGCACTCGCGGGCACCGCCGTCACCAAAACAAGCAGCGCCCAGGCGCCCAACGCCAGACGAATGAACCTTCCAAACGACGCCATCACGTCCTCCCCGGTCTTGCGCGCCCTTCGGCTGCCCATGTCAGGACTCGATTGTCTCGCGATATGCGGTCTTCCAGCCCCATGCACCCGAGCCATAGCCGCGTTTCATGACGCGCTCCTTGTAGATCTGCGCAATGATCTCGCCGTCGCCCGCAAGCAGGGACTTGGTCGAGCACATTTCGGCACACAGCGGCAGCTTGCCTTCGGCCAGCCGGTTCGCACCGTATTTCTCGTATTCCTCCTTGCTGCCGTCGGCTTCCGGGCCGCCGGCGCAATAGGTGCATTTGTCCATCTTGCCGCGCGAGCCGAAGTTCCCGACCTTCGGATATTGCGGAGCGCCGAACGGACAGGCGTAGAAGCAATAGCCGCAGCCGATGCAGAGGTCCTTGGAGTGCAGCACCACGGCATCGGCCGTGGTGTAGAAGCAGTTCACCGGGCACACGGCCGCGCAGGGCGCGTCCGTGCAGTGCATGCAGGCCATCGAGATCGAGCGCTCGCCAGGCTTGCCGTCGTTGATGGTGACGACCCGGCGCCGGTTGATGCCCCAGGGCACCTCGTGCTCGTTCTTGCAGGCAGTGACGCAGGCGTTGCACTCGATGCAACGGTCGGCGTCGCAGAGAAACTTCATACGTGCCATCGTCGTTGCTCCTTATGCCGCCGCGATCTGGCAGAGAGTGACCTTGGCCTCCTGCATGTTCGTCGCGGGATCGTATCCGTAGGTGGTGATCGTGTTGGCGCTTTCACCGAGCACGATCGGATCGGTGCCCTTCGGGTAGTTGCCGCGAAGATCCTTGCCCGCAAACCAGCCACCGAAGTGGAAGGGCATCCAGGCAACCCCCTTGCCGACGCGCTCCGTGACGAGCGCCTTCATCCTTGCCCGGGAATTGTTCTCGGCTCCCGTGACCCAGACCCAGCCGCCGTCCTTGACGCCGCGCTCGGCGGCGTCGGCAGGGTTGATCTCGATGAACATGTCCTGCTGCAATTCGGCGAGCCACGGGTTGGTCCGGGTCTCCTCGCCGCCACCCTCATATTCGACCAGGCGGCCAGACGACAGGATGAGCGGGAACTGTTTTGCAATTCCCTTCTCCACCGCGGCCTTCTGCACGGAGAAGCCGATATTGGGCATCCGGAACTGCTTGGCGTCGGGCAGCGTCGGGTATTTGGCGACGAGATCGACGCGCGGCGTGTAGATCGGCTCGCGGTGAACCGGGATCGGATCTGGCAAGCCGAAGGCATGCATGCGCGCCTTGCCGTTGCCATAGGGAACGCAGCCATGCGCCAGCGCCACGCGCTGGATGCCTCCCGACAAGTCCAGCGCCCACGACACAGCGCCCGGATTGGCGGGATTGATCTTGTTGATGACGGCCATTTCCGCTTCGGTGAGCTCGGTGTCCCAGCCGAGCTTCTTCAGGCTCGCCAGCGTGAATTCCGGATAGCCGTCCTGGATCCCCGACCCTTGCGAGTACGAGCCGTCGGCAAGCAGACTCACTTTCCGCGTCGTGCCGTCCGGCAGCTTCTCCTCGCGCTCGATGCCGAAACGCGGGCGGAACGTGCCGCCGCCATCCATCACATGCAGATTGGTGTTGTAGAGCAACGGCGTGCCGGGATGCTTGACCTCCGGCGATCCCCAGCACGGCCAAGGCAGGCCGTAATAATCGCCGCCGACCTCGGGATCGTCCTTCGGCGCGCGCATCGTCAGCATGTCGAACTTCGCCTGGTTCTTCATGTGCGCCTTGAGGCGTTCGGGCGATTGTCCGCAATACCCTGTCGACCAGCTGCCGCGGTTCATCTCGCGCAGCACGTCTTCGGCTTCAGGCAGATTGTTCTCGACCTTGATCTTCTTGAACATCTGGTCGGCAATGCCGAGCTTCTTCGCCATCAGATAGATGATCTCGAGATCATCCTTCGATTCGAAGATCGGCTTCACGATCTGCTCGCCCCATTGCAGCGAGCGGTTGGAGGCGACGCGCGAGCCCTTGCACTCGAATTGCGTGGCGACCGGCAGAATGTAGACGCCATCCTTGCGGCCCGCCTCGACGGCAAGCGACGCCCAGGTCGTCGGGTGTGGGTCGGCAATGACGAGCAGCTCGAGCGCCTTCAGACCATTGAGGGACTCGGGAATGCGGGTGATGCTGTTGGAGGCGTGTCCCTGCACGAACACCGCCTTCACATTGTCCTTCTGCGCGACCTGATCCTTCGGCAGCGTCACCGCCTCGAACCAGCGGGTCAGCGGAATGCCGGGAGTTTCCATAATCTGCTTGGAGTCGAAGCGCGACTTCAGGAAGTCGTAGTCGACCTCCCAGACCCGCGACCAATGCTTCCAGGCGCCTTCGGCGAGGCCGTAGTAGAACGGCAGCGTGACGATATCGAGTCCGACATCGGTCGCGCCCTGCACGTTGTCATGGCCACGGAAGATGTTGGCGCCCATGCCCTCTCCGCCGACATTGCCGGTCATCAGCAGCAGGATGCAGCTGGCGCGCACGTTGGCGGTGCCGACGGTCTTCTGGGTCTGGCCCATGGCCCAGATCAGCGTGGCCGGCTTCTCGGTGGCAAACATCTTGGCGACGCGCTTGAGCTGCTCGCCGGGAATGCCGGTAACGCGCTCGACTTCTTCCGGATTCCACTTTTCCACTTCCTTGCGGACATCGTCGAATCCGTAGACCCGCTGCCGGATGAACTCCTTGTCCTCCCAGCCATTCTGGAGGATGTGCCACATCATGCCATAGAGTATGGGGATGTCGGTGCCCGGCCGCATCCGCACATATTCCGTGGCGTGCGCGGCGGTGCGCGTCAGGCGCGGGTCGATGACGATGAAGTTGGCTTTTTTCAGCTCCTTTCCCTCGAGCAGGTGCTGCAGCGAGACCGGATGCGCCTCTGCCGGATTGCCGCCCAAGATCATCTGCGTCTTCGCATTGCGGATGTCATTGTAGCTGTTGGTCATCGCGCCGTAGCCCCAGGTATTGGCGACGCCGGTGACGGTGGTCGAATGGCAGATGCGGGCCTGGTGATCGGTGTTGTTGGTTCCCCAGAATGCGCCGAGCTTGCGGAACAGGTAGGCGCCTTCGTTGGTCATCTTGGCCGAGCCGAGCCAATAGACGGAATCGGGGCCCGACTTCTCGCGTACAGCTTGAAGCTTGTCTCCGATCTCGTTGATCGCGCTGTCCCAGGACACGCGTGTCCACTGCCCGCCCACGAGCTTCATCGGATAGCGCAGCCGCCGCTCGCTGTGCACGAGTTCGCGTACCGAAGCGCCCTTGGCGCAATGCGAGCCTCGATTGATCGGCGAATCCCAGCTGGGCTCCTGGCCGATCCATACGCCGTTCAAGACCTCGGCCGTCACCGTGCAGCCAACCGAGCAATGCGTGCAGATGCTCTTGCGGACGGTCGCGCCTGCGGTGAGCGGACCGGCAGCGGCCGCTTGCGTCTTGCGCATGCTGCCGAGCGGCATGGTGCCAAGCGCAGCAAGCGCGCCGCCGGCAACACCGGATTTGCGCAGGAAGCTGCGACGATCAAGTCCCCCGCCCTGTCCCGCAAGCGATTCGGCGACGGAACCTCGGCGATCGGAACGCTGGTGTGTTCGCTTGATAAGCACGGGCAGCCTCCCTCTCAGGCCGGATAACGGTTGACGCGGTAGTACGCCTTCACGTGATCGGATTCCTTGTAGCGCGCCTTGCGCTTCTCATCGTTGTTCTCGCTGTCGGCCTGCGCGGACCCGACCAACGGTGTCGCAAGTGTCGCGCCGACACCGGCCGTGCCCAGGCCGACTTTGCGAAGGAAATCGCGGCGTCCGACCTTTGCTTTCGTCTCGTCACTCATCGCATCTCTCCCAGACCGAGCGCCTCGGTCAGCTGGCGAATGTGAATGCTTCCATCTCGATTTCCATGAAGGTGCGACCGAGCGCGCCGACCACTCGATAGAAACGCGCATCCCCGGCGCTCTCGATGTCTGCGAACAGCCGCCCCATCCAGGGCGATACATGCTCTTGGAAGAAGGCGCGCTGCGCCGCGGGCGAGGCATCGAAGCGACCGCCGGCAAGGCCCGACATGATCTCGCACAGGATGGCGGCGTGATCCTCGGGTTCGGAATTGTTGGCAGCCCGCTCGATGCCGAGCGTCGTCAGGTCGCCGCGCAGGCGCGACAAGGGCCGTTCGTTGAGAAAGCCCGTGAGATAATAGGAGGCATAGGGCAGCAGTTCGCCGCGGCCGAGCCCGACGAACAGGTCGAAATACTCCCGCTCGACTTTCGCTGCGACGGCATTCGAGGCGGCGTCGGCCAGCGCCGCATGCGCGCGCCCGAGCGGCGTCGCGTCGCCAGTCAATGCCGCAAGCTGCTCAAGCAATCGTTTCGACGGCGGCGCGGACAGCAACGTTGCCAGCAGCGCATATTCCTGCGCGCGCGCAGCATCGACGGGATCGATGAGGTCCGCTGGGACGGCTTGCTCATTGTAGAGATCTGGCCGCAGATCATTCCGGGAAACGCCAGTGGCAGTCTCGACTGCAACCACCCGTTGTGCGGGCACGCGGGACCAATTCGACACGGAGGGCTGGCTGATGCCTATTTTGCGCGCAAGTTGAGCGATGCCGCCTGCGGCGTCGATCGCGCGATCAAGCCCATCATCACGCACGTGGACCTCCCATCCGAGTCCCGTCTGCTTGATTATCGCTTTTGTTACAAAGCAGTAGATAGCGTAATCCCGGTTCCACGGACCGTCAATCGCCTGCCATAGCCTCGGCCTATAGCCTTTGGTCGTGCTGCTCAATGCGGCAGTGCACCACCGTGCGTATGGGGCTTGATGGGCTCAGCAGATTCCGCAGATCTGTCAGCCGCTGTCGGTTGCACTGCAGCAGGGGTTGCCAGGCGCACTGTCTCATCCGGCGGCTGGACATTGGAAACCACCGTCACATCGGCTCGATGCAATTCCGCCGAAGAATCCGCTGTTTCGATCGACGCCTCGGGGAGAGACTGGGCCGCCTCGCGCACTCCGCCGACAATGCGATCGACCAGTGCGGCGAGCTCTTCCGACGAGCAATCCAGCGGTCCAAAACCCGGCATCGCAGTCGGATCGTTGAAGTCCCATGCATTCTCCGCAAGCCCCACGAAGTCGCGAATGGCGGGATCGGTCGCCCAGGCGCGGCGAAGAGCCGCACGGCTCAACTCCCGAGGAATACCCTTGCTGAGGAAGGCCGTGATGTCGGTCGCGGCATTGATTTCGTCGACCGACGGCAGACTCGAGAGATCGAACGCACCCTCGTCGTCCTTGGCCTCGTCCTTGGCCCCGTCCTTGGCCTCGGACGGCGGCGTGGGCTGCGCAGCGACAGGCTTCGCCGACTCCGCTTGCGATTCGCGCTTGCGGCGGGACCAACGTGCAAGGAATTCCTCCTCACTCATTCCTGTCCGCCTTCATGCTCGCGCCGCGCCAGCGCCTCCGGGTCGGCGCGGCGCTGCTTGCGCTTGACGAATTCCCGCTCGACATGGTGCTCGGCCACGAAGCTTTCAATCGCTTCGCGCAGCACCTCCGGCATCGGCACCGCCTCGACGAGATTGTCGGCGGCTTCGGTAAAGCCTTCGCCCTCAGCGGGGTCGGCGGTCACCGCGGTGACGGCATAGGGCCAGTCGCCTTCCGAGGGCGACAGCACGGTCCAGACGCTCGGACTGCCGGAGGCGAGATTGTCGCGATAGCGCGCCGTCTCCGACGGATAGAGATCGACGGTCGCGCTTCCGGCATAGAACAGGGTCGTGCCGTCCTGCTCGCGAAGCACGGTCCAGGGTTGTGTCACCGGCTCGTCCGGCAGGACGGCAATTCCACGCCAGATGAAATCGACCCAGGGCGAGTCGGCCTTGCGGCGCTCGACCACGACGCCGACGGCAATCGAGAGGGACGGCAACGCCGCAGGGCTCATGTCGCCATCTCCAGGCATTTCACCGGCAGCCCGGTCAACAGATTCTGCGGCTTCATCCGGAGCTTCTGATCCGCCGTCATCGACAGGATCAGGTAGACCGGTTCACCCCCGACATCGTCAAGGGCGCGGCTCGAATCCGCAAACGTCAGGCGGAACAGCGCGAGCACACGATCCGCGTCGCGCTCGCTGAGGTCTTCGCCGTGCCACAGACGATCGCCAAGCCTCGTGGCATCGGCATCGAGCCCGACATACCAGGTGAGCTTTGCTTCCTGCAGCGCGCGTAGCGGCTCGATCAAGACGTCGACGCCGAGCAGATGGGAGACCCAGCGCGTCATCGCCTGCGCCAGCGCAGCCGGTCCGCGGCCGCCCGCCGCAAGGTCGAGGGCCATGTCGAACTGGTCGCTGCGGTGCCAATAGGCCTCGGCATTCTCCTCGCTCAACACGTCGACCACCGCATCGGTGGTGGCGCCCAGCATCGACATCAGAGAGAGCACCGGGGTCGGGCTCCGGCCGCCGACGATCTCCTCGTCGCCGAGCAACAAAGCGTGCTCATGCGGCAGGATGCGCTGGGTCCGGAAGAACAATTCGGCCGCGCGCAGCACGAACGGGTCATCGCAGCCATCGAGTGCGTTCCGCAGGATGACGTGCACGAGCTGGTTGACGAACAGCGGCGGCAGATCGTTCGTGCCTGATCGCACCGATGCAAGATAGGCGGCTTCGAGCGTCGGATGCCGCAACAGAAGATCGCGAAACGCCAGCACGAACTGCCAATTCTCCCGGGCATCGGCGTCGACGATCCCGGCGATTTCGCCGGCGCTGACCGCCTGGCGCGGGTCGGCGAGCAATTCGCGGTGCAGCCGGCGTTCGACCGGGCAGGCGTCGTCCGGCGGCATCAGCTCGGGACGGGCGAAATAGGCCTTGAGGAACTCGTCGGTGACACGGAGCCCACCGCCCTCGTCGCGATCGAGCAGATGATGACCACAGGCGATCCAGAAATCGTTCATCTGACGGTCGGCTCCCGGCCCAGATCCGCAAGCCTGAGATCGCCGTCAGGCTGGACGTCATCCTCAATTTCCATGAACGAGAACGCCTTGCCATGTCCCTGCCCTTCCCGGAGCTGCAGCCGGCGAAAGGACTCGCGGACCTCGCCATCGCTCGAGGTGCGGTGCACTGCAATAAGCGAGCTGACCGGATGGCTGCAGAGGGACTGCGAGAACGCCACCTCCTCTTCCGCTGCCGCCTTCGCTGCCGCCATGTCCGGCGCGCCGAAACGATCGACGAGTTGCCTGGCCAGGAGATCGACCAGGTCGCGGTAATCCTCTTCGGTCGCCGGAACGATCTGCACCAGCGTCGACCAGCCCCAGGATTGCACCCCGAGGAAACCGCCGCGAAACGCCGCCCGCGCCTTGCCCTCGAGCTTCGCACCGTCGCACTCCCAAAAGCGGAAAGCGCCGGAGACGGCCCATTCGCCCGGCTCCGCCGCCACGTCGAACACGAAGGTGTCGGAGGGATCGAGAGCGATGGTCCGCAGGAGCTTCACAGGCGCGGTCCTCCGAGGGCCGGATCAAGCCAGGACGGCGTCGCGAGCGCCTGGACGAGGTCGCTTCGTTCGATCGTATCCGTCCCGATGCGGCGCGTCAGGACATCGCCGCAATCATCGATGCGCTGAACTGTCTGCCTTTCACGCGGCAACCGCGTAAGATAGTCGCGCGCGACGCTGTCAAAGCCATCGACCCGCCAGCCGTCCAGCGCTAGCATCAGGTGCCGGGCGAAGCTCTCCGTGATCTGCGCCGCGCCAGCCTCGCCAAAGCCTTCCTCGTCGAGTGCCGAGGCCAGCGAGTGAACGCCTGGATCGTCATCGTTCATGGCAACCGTCCGGATCATGGCCCCGAATACCAGCCAGGGCGGCGGCGCATCCTCGTCGGCGGCGAAAGGCCACCCCATCCGTCCGCCGCCGACCAGCCCCCCGTCGATCCTGACCGCATCCGGCCAGCCGATCGTGATGGGCTTGCTCGGCGGCGCATAGGCGCGCAGCGCATCCGTGAGCGCGACCATACAAGCGTAGAACGCGCGCCGGGCGCTGCGCAGCGGCTCGGCCGGCTCGAGCACCACGGCGAACTCTGCGAGGTCGAAGCGGCCGACATAGACGAGCGTTCCGGCGCCGCTGTCCGGTGCAATGCGGCATGCATGGGCAAAAGCATCGCCACTCTCGCGCAGCCGCACCAATGTGAACGGCGGCGGCAGGTGGATCGGTTCCGCCAGGGAAACTTGGCTCACTGGGGTCGACGGCAGGCCGTCCTCCGCTTTCCTTTTCTTCCCGATGAATAATGTCTATACGAGGGGAAGGCCCGGCGCGAGTCCGTCGTCGGCGTCCGAATGGCGGAGAGGTTAACCTGGAGCAGCCAGCGAAGACCGTCCTGATCTGCTCGTGCGAAGACACGATGCGTCTCGACGTGGCTGCGATCCGGCGCGGATGCCCGAACTGCGACGTCAAGAGCTTTCGCCACCTCTGCGGTGCGGAGCTCGATCATTTCCGCAAGATTGCGGCGGCGGAAGGCGTGTTGACGGTCGCCTGCACGCAGCAGGCGGCGCAGTTTTCGGACGAGGCCGGCGAACGGCCTGATGCAATCAGCTTCGTCAACATCCGCGAAACGGCCGGCTGGTCCCGCGACGGCGCGCGCACCGGCGCAAAAATGGCCGCCCTGCTCGCATCCGCCTCCATCCCGGCCCCGGACTATCAGCTCGTCACCTTGTCGAGTGAGGGCGTGATCCTGATCTACGGCCGCGATGAGGCCGCGATCGAGGCCGGCCGCCTGCTTGCCGATCACCTCGACGTCACGGTGATGCTGAAGCAGCTCGACGACACGGTGCCGCCAACTGCAACGGTCTTCCCGATCGTGAAGGGCACGATCCGCTCCGCGAAGGGACATTTCGGCGCGTTTGAGCTTGCAATCGACGACTATGCGCGTCCCCGCCCCTCCTCGCGCGATCGTTACGTGCTGGACCCGCCGCGAAGCGGCGTCACCTCGCGCTGCGATATCGTGCTCGATCTGTCCGGCGATTTGCCGCTGTTTCCCGCCCACGACCTGCGTGACGGCTATCTTCGCGCCGACCCGAAAGATCCCGCTGCGGTGCTGCGCGCCGTGCTGACCGCGCGCGATCTCGTCGGCAGCTTCGACAAGCCGAAATATGTCGAGGTTGCGCCCGCTCTTTGCGCCCATTCGCGCTCGAAGCGCACGGGCTGCCATCGCTGCCTCGATCTCTGCCCGACCGGGGCGATCACGCCTGACGGCGATCATGTCGCAATCGATCCGAACGTCTGCGCGGGCTGCGGCCAATGCGCGGCTGCCTGCCCGACCGGCGCGGTCTCCTACGCGCTGCCGCCCGCCGATACACAGCTCCATAGAATTCGCGCGATGCTGCTCGCCTACCGCGAGGCCGGTGGCGCGAATGCGGTGCTGCTTTTTCACGACGGCCCGCACGGCACGCCTCTGATCGAGGCCCTCGCGCGGCATGGCGACGGCCTGCCGGCGAACGTGCTTCCCTTTGCCGTCAACGAGCTCACGCAGGTGGGGCTGGAAGCTATCGTCGGCGCCTTCGCCTATGGCGTATCCGCTGTGCGCTTCCTGCTCCGAGCCAAGCCGCGCCACGATGTGACTGGATTGTCGCAGACGATCGCGATGGCCGAAGCCATCCTAGGCGGTCTTGGATTTGCGGGCCGTCGCCTCGCCACCATCGAAACGGACGATCCCGATGCGCTCGGCGAGCATTTGACTGATATCGGCGCGCTCGCCGCGGTCGCGACGCCCGCGACTTTCAAGACCGTCGGCAAGCGGCGCGACCTCTTGCGGTTCGCCCTCGGCGAGTTGCACCGAGTGGCGCCGCAGCCGGTCGACGTGATCGCCCTGCCGCAGGGTGCGCCGATCGGCGCAATCACCGTCGATACCGGTGGCTGCACGCTGTGCCTCTCCTGCGTCTCGGCCTGCCCGACCGGCGCGCTGCGCGACGACCCCGAGCGGCCCGTGCTGAAGTTCATCGAGGATGCCTGCGTGCAATGCGGCCTGTGCCAGAGCACCTGTCCGGAAAAGGTCATCAGCCTCAAGCCGCAGATCGATTTCCGCGCCGCGCGCGCTCCCGCCGCGATTATCAAGGAAGAGGAGCCCGCACTCTGCATCCGCTGCGGCACGCCATTCGGCGTGAAGAGCACGATCGACCGCATCGCTGCCAAGCTCGAAGGCCGGCACTGGATGTATCCGGCCGGCGACAAGCGGATCGAGACACTCAGGATGTGCGCAGACTGCCGCGTCATCGTCATGAGCGAACAGCAATTCGATCCGTTCAAGGGCGTTCCGGAACGAACGCCGCCGCGGACGACGGACGACTATCTACGCCAGCGCAACGGCAAGGACTAGACGAGACATCGCCGCAAGGCCGGAAGCGGCCGCTATCGCGACGTCGCGCGGCCCAGAAACTCGGTGAGTGCGCGGCGGTCCTCGGCCGAGCCGATGCGCTGCTCCGGCATCTTGGTGCCGGGGGTGTAGGTATTCGGCCCGATTTCGAACAGTCTTGCGACCGTTTCCGGCGTCCAGACGATGTCCATCCTCTTCAGCGCATCGGAGAAGCGATATCCCGGGAGCGAAGCGATCTTGCGGCCGTATAGTCCCGCAAGCGTCGGGCCCGCACGCTGCACCTCCTTGTCCGAGAGCGTGTGACAGGCAACGCACGCCCGAAACACATCGGCGCCATGATCGCCGGCATAGGCGGCGAGCGGATCGGCCGGTGTGCCGCTCAGGCCTGTGCCGACGGGATCGCCGGTGCGCGCATTCCAGCGCCTGATCCTGCCGTCTGCACCACCCGTCATGAGTGTCTCGCGATCTGGAAGGAAGGCGACCGACCACACCGGCAACCCGGATCCAACCAGCGTGCGCAGCAGGTTGCGCGACTTGCGATCGATGATCGCCACTGTGCCGCCGATGCCTGCCGCAGCGATCAGCGCGCCGTCCGCCGACATCGTCAGGGCCACCACCGGTGTCGGACTGGCTGCGACCTCGCCGCTGACCTTGCCGTCCGCGGTCAGCATGCGCAGCCTGCCGTCGACCGCGCCTGTGACGATTTCACCATCCCCCGCCACGGCCACCGCGTTCGGCGGCGCCGGCAACGTCACTGTTTCAGGCTGGCCATCCGGCAAACGCCAGATGCGCAGCGCAAGATCGTAGCCGACGCTGACAAGTCTGCCGTCCGGCAGGAAGGCGACGCCGTTGACGTTCTGCGTATGCCCTTCGAGCACGCGGGACGCGCCGTCCGATAGCGACCAGAGCCGCACCGTCCGGTCCCATGAAGCCGATGCGAGAAGCGCCCCATCGGGCGACACAGCAAGCGCCACGATCGGAGCGACATGTCCCTCCAGCACCCGGTCCGGCTCCACCCGGCCCGCCGTCCACACCGCAATTCGTGCGTCGGCGCCGGCCGTGATCATGCGGCCATCTTTCAAGAAGACGGCGGCATTGACGCCATCAGCATGATACCGCAGCACTTGCTCTGCGGTATCCGTCTTGAGCGACCAGCGGATGACCCTCGTGTCGAAGCTGCCGGAGAGAAGGCTGTCTCCATCGGGCGAGATGGCAAGAGCCCGTATCGGGCCACCGTGTCCGACCATGTCGGCGTGCACGGACGATGCGGCAAGGATGGCCCACAGCGCTGCGGCCACCTTCGTGCACAAAGGTGATCTGTTCATTCCTGGCTGCCCTGCTGACATTCACGCTCTCAAGATTGCCAGAACAGGCAACGGAAATGAATATCCTGAAACGGTCTACTTGGCCGGTGCCGTCGTGGTTTTGGATGATCCCGCAGGAGCGGCCTGCGCTCACTAAGCTTGCAAGAAACTTGCAATGGCTCCTTCCGTTCCGAACCGTTGCAGCGCAACAACCCAACTCGCGGCATCCTCCGCTTGAATGCCGATGGCCCAGACATTAGATTCTGGCTGCTCACGTCAAGGAAGACGGCATGCAGGGGCGAACGGGGCCAATTCTGCGGATGATTGCGCGGCTGCGCGTTCTTCGTGCCATTGATGGCTTGCAAGATCCCGGTGCGCGAGAAGCCTCCCCTGTCCTCGCCCTCGTTGCCGTCGTGCTCGCGCTGCTGCTCGCAATCCTGGAAGTCGATTTGAACAGCGCCGAGCTTCAGTCCCTTGGCTTAATGGGCAATGCGTTTTCCGCCGATCCCGTGTTCAAGAGCCCATAGGACCGCGGATACCTTGGAGCGATCAACGAGCTTGCCGGCGACAGGCCGTGTCGTATAGATGGCTTGCTGGTCCAATCGAGGGAGGCTGAGGATGAAGGCTTTTTTGCTTGGCTGCGTCGCGGCCCTGGTGATCGCAGTTGCGGGGATGGAGATCTTGAATCGCGTTCAGGAGCCCGTCGCCCAGGCGTTTGCTACGACCGGAGTGCGTCTCTGAGAAGCGCTCAGTCGCGCTTGAGCCCGATCGACTTGACGACGGGCGCGAGGCGCGTGAGTTCGTCCTCGACGAGGCGTTGAAATTTATCGGGGCCTGAATCGATGTCCGGCTCCAGACCTTGCGAACGATAGCTTTCCTGCAACTGAGGATCAGCCATCGCCGTGCGGGTCGCCGCAGCGATCCGCTGCACGATCGCATCCGGGGTTGCTCTTGGGGCAAACAAGCCAAACCAGCCGGCATATCTGAGGCCGGACATGCCGGATTCGATGACCGTCGGAATGTCCGGCGCACCACTCAGCCGCCGGTCGCTCGTCACGGCGATCAGCCGCAGCTTGCCCGCAAAGTGCAATTGCAGGAGCTGGCTCGAGACCACCGCAATCACCGAGTTGATCTGGCCGCTGACGAGATCGTTGGTCGCAGGCCCCATGCCCCGGTAAGGGACGTGGACCAAGCCCGCCGCAAGACCCGATTGCTGCCTGAACATTTCTCCGACGAGATGATTGCCGGTGCCGACCCCCGGCGTGCCATAGGAAAGCCCGCCCGGATTGGCCTTCGCAAAAGCTACCAGCTCCCGCAGATCCTTCACCGGCAGGGACGGATGAACTGCGAATGCAAGCGTGCTTGTAATCAGCCGATAGATGGCACGGAAATCGCGAACCGTGTCGTAGGCAGGCTGCGCCGTCGACAGCGGAATCGTCACTTGGGTGCTGCCATTGCCAAGCAGAAGCGAGTAACCGTCCGGTGCGCTCTGCGCCACCGCGGCGGAGCCGATCGCACCGCCCGCGCCGCCGATATTCTCGACATAGACCGGCCCCAGCAGCGGGGCGATCCTGTCGGCCCAGGGACGTCCGATCTGATCACCCGCAGCGCCGGCCGTATAGGGAATGACCAGCTTGACGGGGCGGGAGGGGTAATCGTCGGCGGTTGCACCACCGGGCCAGGCAGCCAGCGCCGTGAGGCGCGCCGCCGTATCGAGCAGTTCTCGCCGTGAGAGGGACATCGTCTACATATTCGGAACCTAGTGGATTATCTTGCACGAATGAGGGCCCCCGAAAATCCACACGGGGAGATCGCTGCCCTGCACTCTGCGGGCAGCAGAGGCAGCACCGACCCTGCGCGATCACGCGGTCAATTCTGACATGGATGACAGATTCGCGCTTCAGCATTCATGCCTCAGAATTGCACACCGCGCGTCAAGGCACCGTCGACGACGAGGTTCGTTCCTGTGATGAAACTGGCGGCGCCACTTGCGAGAAATACGACTGCGTTCGCCATCTCCTGCGGCGTGCCCATCCGGCCAGTGGGATTGAGCGCGAGCGCCGTCTTGTACAGCTCGGGATTGTTGTCCTTGATGCTGTTCCAGACACCGCCTTCGAAATAGGTGTTGCCTGGCGAGACCGAGTTGGCGCGGATGCCCTTGTGCGCGAGCTGATTGGCGAGACCTTGCGTGTAGTGGATGATGGCGGCCTTGAAGGTGCCGTAGGGGCCGGCCGCGAAATCGACCTCGCGCCCGGAGACGCTGGAGATGGTGACGATCGCGCCGGCCTTGCTCTTCTCCAGATACGGCATGGCCGCGTTCACGAGCCGCACCGTGCCCATCATGTCGGTCGAGAACTCCTTCTGCCAGCTTTCGTCGTCCTGTCCGATCGCAAGTGCGCTGACATTGGCGACGACGACATCGATGCCCCCGAGCTTCGACGCCATATCGCCGACCCAGCTCTTCAGAATCGCGGCGTCGGCGACGTCGACCGCACCGCCATAGGCCGCGACGCCCTTGGCCTCAAGCGCAGCGACCGTGCTTTCGACCTCGGCGAGATTGCGCGAGCACACACCCACGTCGGCGCCCTCGGCGGCAAAGGTCTCGGCGATCGCCCGGCCGATTCCCCTGGTGCTTCCCGTGACGAGAACTTTTGCGCCCTTGAGTCCCAGATCCATGGTCCGCTTCCTTTTTCTTGATTCAGTAGTTGCTCGCAGCCATTTTGACCAATCCGCGATAGCTGTGCGGCATGCGCATCGACACCAGATCCTTTCGCCGCACGACATTGGTCGGATAGACGCTGTCGAGATTGGTGGTGTCGACCGGCGCGGTTGCAAGCCCCGTGCCGCCGGTTGCGATCGCCTCCTGCCGCGGGAACGCGAACGTGTCAGGCCCGAATACGCCGCTGAGCCCAGGATAGCCGCGCTCGGGATCGACGACATTGGCGAAGGCAAAAAACAGGTTGTTCTCGCCGGCGCGAACGCGGAAATGATGCCAGTGGAGCGGATCCGGGCCGGTCGGAATCGGCATCGGCTGTTCGACCTCCGTGCCGGCATGCGACGAACTGAAGCGTGCCTTGATGGCGGCAGGACAGGCGATGAGATCGCAGCCGCGCAGCGCCAGCACCCGGCCCGCCTCCGGAAACGAGGCGTCGTGGCCAATCAATAGCCCGATGCGGCCGATCGGCGTGTCGACGACGGTCCAGCCTTCTCCGGCCGTCGCCCAGCTTCGCTCGTCGGCGGTGAGATGCGTCTTGCGATAGACCGAGATGTCCCCATCCGGCGTGACAAGGCAGGCGCTGTTGTAAAGCGTGTCCCCGGCGCGCTCCGCAAGGCCGCAGACGAGATAGAGACCCAGCTCCTTGGCAAGCTCCTCGAGGCGATCGGTCACCGGCCCAGGTATCGGCTGCGCCGATGTCGCGGGATCGCCGAGACCGGTCACTGCAAGCTCCGGGAACACGACGAGATCCGCGCCTTCCGCGCGGGCCTTGCGCGCAAGTGCTGCGATTGCCTCGAGATTCCGGTCGACGTCATCGCAAGGCGCAAATTGCGCGACACTGACCTGCGACGTCTTTCCGGCCGGCCATGGCTCGTGGCCGTAGAGACCGAAGAAGTCGCGCGGGTTCCAGCTGAAGGTGTCGGTCAAGAGCTCCGGATAGAGTTCCGGCCGGCGTTGCGCGAAGACGGCCTCCCCAAGCACGCGGCGCGCCCGCGCGGCGTCGAGATCGATCTCCGACAGCAGCACGCCGTCGCCTTTGTCGCGCACGGCGATCACCTGCCCGTCCGGCGCAATCACGCAGCTGCCGCCGCTGAACTGCACCGTGCGCTCAAGCCCCCACCGGTTGCTCTCGATGACATAGCAGCCGTTCTCGAAGGCGCGGCTGATCCAGTAAGGCGCCGGGGTGCGCTCCGCCAGCCAGTTCGAGATGTGGCAGATGACGTCGGCACCGCCGAGCGCCATCAGCCGCGCGGTCTCCACGAAGTGGATGTCCATGCAGATCAGCAGCGCGATCCGCCCGATCGGGGTCTCGAACACCTGGTTGTGCAGGTCGCCGGCCGCGGCCCATTTCGGCTCGGAAATATAGGGATGCGTCTTGCGGTGACGGCCGACGATGCCGTCAGGCCCGATCAGGACGGCGGTGTTGAAATAGATGTTGTCCTCGTCGACCTCGGGCATGCCGACGACGATGTAGCAGTCATGTTTGCGCGCGAGCGCCGCGAAGCGGCTCGTGGTCGGTCCCGGGATGGTCTCGACGAACGGCGCAACCTCGGCGCGGTCGAACCAGCAATAGCCGGTCGTTCCCATCTCCGGCGTGACGATCAGCTTTGCACCGGCCGCCGCCGCCTGCTCGCAGAGCTCGAGCAGGCGCGCGATGTTGCGCGCCTTCTCGAACATGGTCGGCTCGAACTGGACGGCGGCGACCTTGTGAATGGTGGACATTCCGATCGGCCTCAGGCGAGATAGGACTTCTTGATGGAGGCGCCCAACGTGTATTTGGGATCGACCATGTTGCCCAGCCTGACGCGGCCGGCCTGAGTCAGCAGCATGTAGGCGTCGATCTCGTCGAAGCCGTAATCGGCCGCCATCCAGCGGCAGAGCTCGCGGTAGGCGATGCGGGCCGCATCCTCCATCGGTCGGGCCGAGCCGATGGTCATGATGAAGTCCTTCGTTTCCAGCCGCGGCCAGGCGATGGTCCAGTTCTTGATGAGGTCGACCTGCACCGTGGTCACGGTCGGATGCTCGATGGCGACGCCGCAGAGCTCGCCATCGCCCTGCGCGGCATGGCAATCGCCGAGATAGAGCAGCGCGCCCTTGGTGTTGACCGGCAGGTAGACGACGGCGCCGACGCCGACATCCGGCAGGTCCATGTTGCCGCCGTAATAGTCCGGAACGAGCGAGGAGATCGCCTCGATCTCCGGCGAGGTGCCGATGGTGCCGATGAAGGGCTCGTAAGGCAGCGTGATCTTGTCGTTCCACTTGGTTCCGGTCTTGGCGTCGATCTCCAGCTTCTTGACGCGCTCGGGCAGCGCCGGATTGAGCAGCGCGGTGTTGCCCGTACCGACCAGGCCACCGAACTCCGGCATGATCACCGTGGTGCCGCGCGGCTGCGGCCCGCGCGGCACGATGCTCTCGATATAGACCGCGAGCGTATCGCCCTTCTCGGCGCCGTTGACGTGGATCGGTCCGTTCTGCGGATTGAGGAACGGGAAGTTGAGAATCTTCGACGGGCTGTCGGTCTCCTTCTTGATGGCGCCCTCGAACGCATCATGGGTCTCCGCGGAAACGACGGCGCCGGGATCGACGGTCAGCACCGGCTTCACATAGGGGCCGTAGACATAGTGGTACTTGCCCTGCTCGCTCTCCGTGATGGTGTGCGTCGTGCCGCGCTCGCCCTTGGCAACGCCTTTGCGGGCCATGATGGAGTCTTTCTGCCAGGACATTTTCTTTTCTCCTTCTGTCGTTGGCGTAGGTCTTCAAACCGCGAGATGACGGCGCATCTCGGCCGCGTCGTCGAGCGCCGCGCGGTCGAGATTGGCGACGATGCGGCCCTTGTCCATGACGTAGCAACGCTGCGCCATGGCGCGGATCATGTCGAGATTTTGCTCGACCAGGATGATGGTCACTCCGGTCCTGTGGTTGAGCTCGACCATGTTGCGCGCGATGTCCTGGACGATGTTGGGCTGGATACCTTCCGACGGTTCGTCGAGCAGGATGAGACTGGGATCGGCGATCAGGACCCGTCCGATCGCGAGCTGCTGCTGCTGGCCGCCAGACATGGTGCCGGCGCGCTGGTGCCAGCGCTCCTCGAGGATCGGAAAGGCCTCGACGATCTTGCGCCGGCCGGCTTCCGGAATGCCGCCGCCCTTGATCGCTGCACCGACGGCGACGTTCTCGCCGACGGTCAGGCGCGGAAACACGTCGCGCCCCTGCGGCACATAGCCGATGCCGAGGCGCGCCCGTTTGTGCGCGGGAAGAGACTCCACCACCTCGCCGCGATAGACGATCGAGCCGCTCATCGCCGGCACGAGCCCGATCAGGCTCTTCATCAGCGTGGACTTGCCGACGCCGTTGCGACCGATGACGGCGACGATCTCCCCTTCCCGTACCTCGATCTCGAGCCCCTGGAGCACCGGCTTGCCGCCATAGCCGGCACGCAGGGCCAGGGTCGACAGGATCACTTCCTTGCGCGGCTGATCAAGCATGGGCCTGCCCCAGATAGATCGCCGCCACGCGTTCGTCGGCCACGATCTCGTCGATCGAGCCTTGCGCGAAGACCTGGCCGAGATGCAGCACGGTGACGCGGTGCGCAACCTGCCGGACGAAGGCCATGTCGTGCTCGATCGCCAGCACCGTCATGCCGTCGGCATTGAGCCGCTGCACCATCTCGCCGGTCATGTGGGTTTCCTCGGGCGACATGCCTGCCGTGGGTTCGTCCAGCAGCAGAAGACGCGGCTTCAGGCTGACCGCCATGCCGATCTCGAGCCATTGTTTCTGGCCATGGCTGAGATTGCCGGCGATCTGCGCCTGCTCGGACTCCAACCCAAGGAAGGCCAGCAGCCGCCCGATCTCCGCTTCGAGCTCCCTCCCGCGATGCCGGCTTTGCAGCGCGATCTCGAGATTCTGGCGGACCGACAGGCCCTTGAAGACGCCGGGCACCTGGAACTTGACCGAGAGGCCACGGTGGATCCGCGCAAAGGATTTCAGGGCCGTGATATTCTCTCCGGCGAAGACAATGTCGCCGCTGCCGGGATGATGCTCGCCCAGGATCAGGCGGAACAGCGTGCTCTTGCCGGCACCGTTCGGGCCGATCAGGCAATGGATCTCGCCGGCGTGCAGCGTGAGGTCCACGGAATTGGTGACGTGCAGGCCGCCGAAATGCTTGTTCAGCTTGCGCAATTCGAGCAGCGACATCAACCGGCCCTCTGCGTCAGGCGGGTGGCGATGCGGCCGAGCCAGTTCATCACGCCGAGCACGAGGCCGTTAGGCGCAATCAGGACCGTGAGCACCAGCAGAACGCCCATGAAGACCAGCGCGTACTGGCTGCCGTAGATCGTCAGCGCCTGGAACGCGGCGAGCACCACCAGCGTGCCGATCACGGTCGACGTCAAGTCGCTGCGGCCGCCGACGGCAACCCAGATCAGCGGCAGCGCCGCCGCCGTCATGCCCATGCTCGACGGCGTGATGTACTGCCCCCACACCGTGTAGAGCACGCCGGAGAGCCCTGCGAGCGCGGCGCCGATGACGAAGGTGATGAGCTGGTATTTGCGGATGTCGTAGCCCAGCATCTCGGCGCGTTCAGGATTCTCGCGGATCGCGACGATGACGTTGCCGAACGACGAGTTCATCAGGATACGCAAGGCCAGATAGACGAAGACCAGAAGGCCGAGCACGAGGTAGTAGAGCCCGACATCGGCGAACAGCACGATCGGCTCGCCCGGCCAGGGGATGGTCAGCGGCGGCATCGCGCTCATGCCGTTGAAGCCGTTCAGCCGCGCAGTCCCGATATGCCATTCCGGCCCCGCGGTCTGTGCCATGAAGCGCTCCAGCATCAAGGTGACGGCGAGCGTAACGATGCCGAGAAAGACGCCGGCGATGCGGCCGAAGAACATGAAGTAGCCGAGTAGGACCGCGAATAGCGCGGCGATCGCCACCGCCGCGACCAGCGCCACCAGCGTGAAGCCGTAGGCCGAGCCGAAATTGATGGTGAGGATGCCGTAGCCATAGCCTGCGATCCCGAAGAAGGCTGTCTGGCCGAAGGAGAGCGAGCCGCCATAGCCCCAGATCAGGCACAGGCTGAGCGCGATGAACACCCAGACGAAGAAATAGACGGTGTTGCCGACCGTGTAGCCGTCGCTGAACTGCGGATAAGCGAGCGCTGCGGCGAGCACGAGTGCGAACAGGCCCCAGAAGGCCGGACCGCGACCTGCGGTCTGCGGGCCTTCGAGACGGCGAAACATTGCGAGGAGACCGGTCACGACGCCATCACTCCGTCAGGTGCGCTCGCGCAGCACGAAGCCGGAAATGCCTTTCGGCAGCACCCGGACGACGATGATGACGGCAACCAAGAGGCCGATCTGGCCGAACAGCTGCCCCTGCCAGGACGTCATCACCGACTTCACCACCGCCAGCACACCGCCGGCCGGTGCCGTGCCGAGGAAGACGTCGGCGCCGCCGATCACGACGGTGACGAAGGCCTCCATGATGAAGGTCGCGCCCATGGTCGGCACCAGCGTCATGGTCGGCGCATAGAGACCGCCGGCAAGGCCGGCGAGCCCTGCCCCGCAGGCGAAGGTGAGGCTGTAGATCAGGCGCGTGTCGACGCCGAGCGCGGCCGCCATATGCGGCACCTGGATGGTGGCGCGTGCCAGCACGCCGAAGCGCGTCCAGTTGAACAGCGCGTAGAGGGCGGCGAGCACACCGAGTGCGGCACAGAACAGCACGATGCGATAGATCGAATAGGAGTAGTCGCCGACCTGGAAACTGCCGAACGGCGTGCCGACGCCGGCCATGGTCGAGCCGACCATGATCAGCGTGCCCTGCGTTGCGATCAGGCTGAGCCCCCAGGTCGCGACGATGGTGTCGAGCGGCCGGTCGTAGAGATGACGGATCACCGCGAGCTCGACCACGACACCGACCAGCGCCGACACGAGCGTGCCGACCAGTATTCCCAGCGGCAGCGGCAGGCCGGCATGCACGGTCGCGGCGGTGACGTAGGCGCCGCACATGATGAATTCGCCATGGGCGAGATTGATCACGCCCATCATGCCGAAGATCACCGCGAGCCCACAGGCCGAAAGCACCAGAAACGCGAAGGCGTCGCCGAATTGATAGAGCGCCGAGAAAACGTGGGTCGCGATGTCCATGAATCAACCAGAATGTGGGAGGATGCGGCGTTGCCGTCGCAGATGTCCGTGGTCGCCCCGACGTGCCGGCAACGCCGCAGGCGTGCCGGGGACGCCGGGGCGACCTGCCGCCGGTCAGGGTTTCGGCGGCGGATTCGACGGCGTGTACTGGGCCATCGGATCCTTCTTGGTGAGATCGCAGCCGGCCTCACCCAGCCAATACGGCTTGATGTCCTCCCAGACCTTCGGGAAGGAGATCGAGTGATCGGCGCCGACCTTGGCGAGATAGATCGTGTGCGACATGTGCTGGCTCTTCGGGTCGATGCAGACCTTGCCCTCCGGCGCGTCCATGCAGACGTCGCCCAGCGCGATCACCTTGCGGATCTCCTCGCGCTTGGTCGACTTCGCGCGCTCCACCATCTGCTTGTAGAGATAGACCGCGAGATAGGAGTTCTCCGCCTCCTGGTTCACATAGGGCTCGCTCGGGAACTTGGCCTTGAACTTGGCGTAGAACTCCTTGCTCTTGGGCGAGTCGATCTCCTCGATGTAGTTGGTGGTGACGAACATGTCCTTCAGGCTCGGCGGCTTGAAGCGCTTGTGCTCGTAGCCCTGCCCGACGTTGACCGAGGACGCCATCGGCAGGTTGACGTTGGCGGAGGCCGCCTGCTCGTAATAGGAGGCCTGCGCGGTGCCGACCAGCAGCGTGACCACGAAGTCGGGCTTGGCCTTCTGGATGTTCTGGATGCTCTGGGAGAACTGCGACACGCCGAGCGGGATGAACTCCTCGCCGGCCATCTTGCCGCCGTTCTCCTTGACGATCTTGCGCACCCACTCGGCCGAGATCTGGCCGAAATTGTAGTCGGCGGCGAGCGTGTAGACGTTCTTGCCGTACTTCTCCATCATGTAGGGGATGAGCGTCGAGAATTGCTGCTCCGGCACCGCGCCCGTCACGATCATGTGGCCGTCGCAGACGCCGCCTTCGTACTGGTTGTTGTAGAAGGCGAAGCCGTTGAACTGGTCGACGATCGGGCGATACGCCTCGCGCGAGGCCGAGGAGAAGCCCGCGAACACGACGTCGACCTTGTCGCGCTGGAGCACACGCCGCATGAACTCCTGGTAGCGGGTGTTGTCGGACTGGGTGTCGTAAGGGACGAGCTCCAGCGGCCGGCCCATGATGCCGCCGGCCTTGTTGATCTCGTCGGCGGCGAGCTGGATGGCGTGAACCTTGCCGATCGTCGCCGCGGCGAAGTCGCCGGACTGATCCTCCAGCACGCCGAGCTTGATTGGGTTTTCCGCCGCGAGCGCCGGGTGCGACCCGAGGGATGATCCGAGGACAAGCGTCCCCGTGAGGGCTGCGGCGCGCAGCCCCCGCAATACAGACTTGCTCATTTTGCTTCTCCTAGATGGCCTGCTTGTTGCCGCCTTGCAGCGTGATGCCGGTCGTGCGGCCGGACGTATCGGGCGGCTTCGCCCGCCTGCTCAGAAACTCCTCGCAATAGAGTTCCATGTTCTGCCGCGCGCGCATGCTTTCGCGACGGAGCTGGGAATAGGCACCTTCCTCGTCGAGCCCGTCCTGCTGCATCAGTAGGATGACGGCCCGGATCACCGCGCGGCGGCCGCGGCGGCGCTCCTCGAGGCCCTGCAGGCGCTCGTACATTTCGGCGCGCAGCAGGAACTGGTTGATGCCCATGAACAGAGAGGTGTAGACCGCGCCGCCATGCACCGGCTTGCGCAGGAACGAAGTGGCGCCGAGATTGACCAGCGCCTTCAGCCGGCTCGGCGCCTCGACGCCGACGAGACCGATCACCGGCACCGGAGGCAGCCGCGAGGCGGGGTTGACCTCGAGCGCGACCGCGCCTTCGAGATCGCCGTCGACGAACAGGATGTCACGGTCGGCCTGAAGGCTCGCAACATCGATCTGTGCACGACCGTCGATGATCTCCGGGTATTCCGTGGAAACGCCGACCTTGGCCAGCGTCGTTTCGAGCGCGCTCTCCCACCCTCCTCGCCTGGTGACGACGATGGCACGGCCGCCCTTGAAATTCTGTAGCAGTCGGGAGCTCATGATTGCACCACCTTCAAAAGCGGAGAGCGCATTGCGCTGGCAAAGCGCGGCGACGACTGAACGAGATAGGGATCCGGCGCGATCGGCTCGCGTGATTCCAGCAGCACTTCGAACTGCCCGCTGGCGGTCGACCGGCCGATCCGAGGCGTGAGCCAGGCGTGGAAAGTCTGCCGGTCGATGCGGACCTCGCCTTGCGGCGCGTGCAGCCGCTGGTCTGCCACGGCGGCGCGTACCGTGCGGGCATCGTCGGTGCCGGCCTGCGACAAGGCCGCTCCGAGCAGCTTGACGGCGATGTAGGACGCTTCGGCGTCTGCCGACGAGACAGGTCCGTCCGGGAAGGACGTGGTGTAGGCGCGAATGAAGGCGCCGTTTTCCGCCGAGGTCAGCGAGGAAAAATAGACGCTCGAGGATAGATGTCCATCGATCGCATCCGGGCCGATCTCCGGCAATTCCGGTTCCGACAGCGTACAGCTCGCGACCGGGATTTCCGCAGCCTGATCGATGCCCCGCGCGCGGCAGGCGGCCCGAAACGCCCGGAAGAAGGCATAAGCGCTGGTGCCGATCAAATTGTTGAACACGAAGTCGGGCCGCTGGTCGATGATTGCCGCGATGACCTGGTCGACCTCGGTATCGCCGACCGAGAGATAACGTTCGGCGAGCACGGTGCCACCGCGCGCAGTCAGTGCCTCTCGGAAGATGCGATTGTTTTCCCAGGCCCAGATGTAGTTGGAGCCGACACAGAAGGCGCGCGAACCGAGGCGGGATGCCAGGTAGTCGACGAGTGGCAGCACATGCTGGTTCGGCGCGGCGCCGGTGTAGATGACGTTATCGGAGCTCTCGAATCCCTCGTAGTGCGACGGATACCACAGCAGTCCGTCGAGCTTCTCGAAACACGGGATCACTTCCTTGCGGCTCGATGAGGTGTAGCAGCCGACCACATGGCGGATGCCGGAACCGAGAAGCTCGAGGCTGAGCGAGCGATAGCTCGCGAGGTCACCGGACGGATTGACGACGACCGGCTCCAGCGCAATGTCGCCACCGCTCGCGTTGATCTCGCCAAAGGCGAGCAGCGCGCCGTTCAGCATCGAACGCGCGACGACGCTATAGGACCCCGTCGTCGAGAGCATTACGCCGATCCGATACTTCGTCCGCGCCATCACTCGCCCCGAAATGAAAAAGGCGCCCATCGGCCGTTAAGCCGAGGGCGCCCTCGCCGCCAACCGAGCACGCGAAATCCGCGCGATGTTGGAAATGGTTGAAACTCGCTGCGTTGACGGGCTGAACTGCCCAACGCTTGTCTAGCACGGTCGTTGAGATCAGTTACGAAGTCAAGCGCGTTATTGCAGCGAAAGCTGCCACGATTCGTATCGTGTTGCAGCAAAACTGTGCAGCCGAGCCGCGCACCGCCGCGATGCGACGGAGACAGCAGGGCACGCCGGAAGTCCTGTTTTCAGGCCTGACGATCTCATCCTCAGCCTCCGGCATTTTAAGAATTCGGTAACGATACGAACATGGTTGAACGCATTAATGCAAATCGGACGCCGCCGGTGTCCGACCCGTAACGACCTTGCTATAAGCGCAGCTACGGCTCGATCGACGCTCGCGAATGACCTGGTTTCCCTGATTGCTCATGAACAAGCCTAGCAACACGTTCGACATCGTCATCGAGCAGTCGTTCGACTTTCTGTCTCCCGAATACGCAGAGCTGTTCGATCGCTCGGCTGCCACCGCGTTCCAGCATCCGATCTGGCTGCATAGCCTCTACACCAGGCTCGCGCCGGAAGCGGGTGCAACAGCTCTGGTCGTCGTGGTCCGCTACCGCGCGTCGGGGGCGCTTGCGATGGTGCTGCCCCTGCTCCGGATCCGGCGTGGTCCGATACGAACCGTCGAGTTCGCCGACTTGCGCGTTTCCGACTATCTGGCGCCGGTTTGTAGTCCGGAGGTGTTTTCGCAACTGCTCGACGACGCCGCTGCATGCGCGCAGATTCGGCGTCTTCTCCGCCCCTTCGATCTGCTCCGAATGGCCAAGCTGCCCGACGCCCGCCTTCCGATCGAAGACCTTCTGGCCACGTCCCGCCGTGTATCGATGGACACCAATGCCTACGCGACGGTTCTCATTGCCCCGTTCGAGCAATGGCGGGCCAGCGCGATGGATCGCTCCTATCAGAAGGAGCTCGCAAAGAAATATCGTCAGCTCCAGAAGAAAGGCGCGCTGAGCTTCTCATGCTGCGGCGACAGCGCCTCCGTGCGCGAGGCGATGGACGTGATGAGGAAGTTTCGCGGCCCGCGCTTTCACGCACAGGGCGACGGAGACCTGCTCCAGCGTCCCGAATACTACGGCTTCTATTCCGACGTCGCCCTTCGTGGCCTGGGCTCCTTCGTCCGCCTCTATGCCATGAAGATGGACGGCGAAGTGATTGCCGCCGTGCTCGGGCTGTGTCATCGGGGCAGCTTCCTCATCATCATGAGCGCCTTCGACATCGCAGGGTACAAGAGCCAGTCCCTCGGCGCGTTGATGTTCGAACAAGTGGCGCGGGATTGCATCGAGCGCGGAGATCAGATGCTCGATTTCACCATTGGCGACGAGCCATACAAGAAATTGTTCGGCGCGCAGCCTTCACCGATGTGGGCGGTCACGCAAGCCGGCAGCCCGATGGGCGCCGTCGCCCTCGTCGCACTGAAGCAGGCTCCCTGGCTCAAGCTGGCGGCCAAGCGGCTGTCGGACCTAAGGCTCCAGCCCGCCCGCACCCCAACTCCCACGCGCTGACCGACGGCCGGCGCAGGGGCGCAGAACCTAGCGCATGATCCGGAAAAGTGTGCAGCGACTTTCCCTCGCGACAAACGCGGAACGCGTTTGCGCGGAGATCATGCTCAAACAATAAACTAAAGCGCGATGACGATTCATCCTGATCTCATCGCGCTTTAGGCACGCAACGCGCCGCGGACACGTCCGAGCCAGCCCGGGTTCATTTGATCGACGCGGTGTGCAAGACTGCGCCGCAGGAAGTGCAACCGTCGCCGCACGTCCCAGCTGATATCTTTGCGGGATGTCAGGGCCTGGCGGAACCGCGCCATCTTCAGCGACTGCTGGTCCGCCGCGATCTTGTCGCGATCGGAATAGAACTGCGAAATCTTCTCCCGGCCCATGCCTGCGCTCATGAGCCATCGCGGCGCGTATTCGGTGCAAAGACGGTCGACGTCCACCAGCAGGCGGGCGACGCCCGTGCCGGCGGCGGGACAATTGGTCTGGAACGCATCGCCGATGAGCACGACGCCGGGCTGGAGATGTCCCTCGACGACAGTCAGATCCATCACCCAATTCTGGACCCGGTCGGTCACGCGGAAATCGCCGAGGTAGGATTGCAATCCCGGCAGCAGGCGCAAGACTGTCGCTTCCGGTTCGCGACGCAACTCGCGCATGATCGGATCGGTCGGATCGCGGAACATGAAGAGATTGGCCCGCATGCCGGCACGAACGGGAAACAGGCTGAGATAGTCGATGCCGTCCGCCGTACGTTCGCCGTAGCAGGTCAACGCCTCGAAATCGAACGGGCTGCCGTCCTTGCGAGCGATCGTGAAGCCGAACGAAACCGAATGGCGCTCGGCCAGGACGCGCCGCCTGATGCCGAGCTTGTAGCCCAGGACTCCCGCCATGCCCGTGGCGAGGACAACGAGGCGAGCCGTCAGGCGCCGTCCGGAAGCCAGCTCGAGATGCTGAACGTCGTCGCTGCTGCTGATCCCTGTGATCTCGTCGACGATGAGGTTGGATGGATCGGGTATCTGGCTGCGCGCCATGGCGACGAGATCGGCATAGGGAAATCCGTAAGCCTGGCCGACGCTGACATCGACCACTTTGCCCTCCCGGATATTGAGCACCCGATCATATCGGCAAGCGACATCGTCGAGCGCGCTGAGGAAGCCCAGCTTGCGGAGCAACTCCAGCTGATGGCCGCCGATCTTTTCGACCCGGAATTCGTCCGGATAAACCGCCCGCTTGTCGACGAGAGCAACGCGATGCCCTGCGCGCGCCAGCACGGCCGCCGCAAGCGATCCCGCAAGGCCGCCGCCGACAATGGCGATATCCGCGACGATCGTTGCGGTCTCGCCGCCATCGATCGGCTCGGTCACGGTTCTATCCGTCGTCATGGCTCCTGCTCCCACGGTTAACGCCGCTTCCAGTGCAATTCTCCCGCCTGATGTCGCATCGCAGGGCCAAGTGCGATCATTTCCGGAGATTGAGGTTAACGACCGGAAGCCCCGGGCTCGCTGCCGCCATCGCGGCACGCGTCTTGCTCGGGATGCTCTGCAAATTCCGGTCTCTGCGGCCGATCGCCGCGAGCCATTCCGCACTCAAACGGTCGATCTCGGCTTCTTCGGCTGTCGGTGCGGCGCTAGGCCGTCAGTCCGTCGAGCTGGACCTTGCACTATTTGGGACAATGGAGACGGCGATGTTCCACAGTGAAGCAACCGACGTGACCGCGATATCGTGGCGACCGGCGAGATCCTGCAAGTCGTCCATTAACACTCGCGGTTTTTCGGCATGCTAGGTTGTCGCCGGTATCGGAACATGTCCCTTCAGGGGAGCGCAGCCCCTTAAACCTCCATGATCGAATCCATCCTCCAGTTCATGCGGCGCGACGTCACGCGCGGTGTTGCCGGGACCATCCTTCTCAAGGTTGGCAGCGGCGTGCTCGCGTTTGCATTGTTCTCGCTGGCGGCACGAACGATGTCGCCTGATGGCTTCGGCATCTTTGCGACCTGGCTTTCCGTGGCCCAGATCGCAGCCGTCGTGGGACTGGTCGGCCAGGAATCCCTGCTGGTGCGATTCCTGAACGAGTATCAGGTCGGCGAAAGACCTGATCTTACCAAAGGCGTCCTCCTATCGAGCTTGAAGATCGCCTCGGTCGCAATGCTGGTCGTGATCGCCGGGATCGCCGTCGCGGCGAACGTGAGAGGCGACTGGTGGCTGCTGATCCTTGCGGTGTCGGCCTACACGGCCGTCAATGCCGGAGTGATGCTCGGAAGCCAGATCGCACGCTCGCTGGTCAGCATTCTCATGGGCGAAGGAAATCGCGAATTCTTCTGGCGGGTCATCGTCGTCCTGTTCCTGCTCGCCATGCTGCTCGGGCATCGGCAGCTCGATCCCGCCGAGTTGTTCGCGGTGATGACAATGGCCATGTCGGCGGGCCTGGTTGCGCAGATCGTTTCGATCGCGCGAGTGCTGCCGGATTTGCGCGGTACGCCGGCGCGCTCCGAACAGTCCCGCTGGCGATCGAGCGCCCTTCACTTCTGGCTCGCATCCATCCTTGAAGTTGCCAACCAGTATTTCGACGTCATTCTGGTCTACTGGATGCTGGATCCGGCGACCGCAGGAATCTACTTTGCCGCCTCGCGCCTCGCCAACATCTTCGCCATGCTGTCCGCAGCGCTGTACACGTTCGGCGCGCGCCGGCTTCCTTCGCTGTACTTCAGCAAGAACCACCAGGAGTTCGAGCGGACTTTGCAGTTGATGGCGGAAGTGACCGCGCTTTGCGTCATCGCTGGTCTCGCCACGATCTGGATCGGCGGCCCCTATCTCCTCAACCTGTTCGGACCTCATTTCACCGCGCAGCACTCGGTCCTGATCGTGCTCGCAATCGGAACGGCCATCCAGGCGGCAGGCGGCCCGTCTGCTGCGATCCTGCAATTGACCGGTCATGAACGAATCTATGTTCCCGTCGTTGCCGCCAACGTCGCGCTGCGGCTCGCGGGATTTCTCGTCCTCATTCCCTGGCTCGGCGTGCTCGGCGCGGCGATCTCGGCGACCGTGTCGCTCGCGCTCGCAACCATTGCCCTGAACGTCCTCTGCCGCCGGCGAACCGGGGTGGATCCTTCCGTTCTCGTGCTCCTGCGCTTCTCTGCATCGCGGCGCAGCACCTATGCAGTCCGCAGCGCGGACTCGCGTGACTAGGTGTCATCACGCCGTGGCTCGGGTCCGCAGTCACGCGCCGGCAGCGCGCGAGACCGATTGGTTAACACGCGCGCTGTGCGCCATCCGGGAACCAGCGGAAATGCTGCGCGAACGACGTCGCAGCCATAGCCTCGCATTAACTCCGTTTGTTGCTAGCCGGTGTCCACGCGATGTCCGCATGATAGGTACGGAGTTAAGAAGGTGAAGATTTCGTTTCTTTAGCGGGTCGGGATCCGTGCTCCACTATCAGCCGAACAAGGAATTGGGCGCGACGAGCGCGACGGCACCCGCGCGGCCAGACAGAGGCGGGCCGAAGCTGCACGTGCTTCTTGCCCAAACCCAGGCCGAGAACGCCGGCGCGCAAGAGATCTCCCGGCTTCTCGGCGCCGGGCTGACAGCTCGCGGCTACCGGGTCACCAACCTGTTCTTCTTCCGCAAATCGGACTCCTTCGATGAGCCGCCCGATACGCTCTACTGCGCGCCGAGCCGGCCTGGCAATCCGGTGGCGCTGCTGCGGATGCTGTGGACGCTCGGCCGCCATATCCGGACCACCAGGCCCGACGCCGTCCTGACGTTCCAGCATTTCGGCAACGTCATCGGCGGTGGCGTGACGCGTCTCGTCAGCCGTGCACCGGTCGTCGCAAATCAGGTTTCATCCGCGCTCTCGATGAGCTGGCCGGTCCGCACCGCCGACATCGTCATGGGCAGCCTCGGCTTCTTCGATTGCATCACGCTCAATTCGAAGGACATGCAGCGCGAATATTCGCGCTACCCCGCGGCCTACCGGTCGCGCATGGTGCATGTGCCGCACGGCTTCGATGACAAGGCCCTCACCCTGTCGAAGGAGGCTGCACGACATGAGTTCAATCTGCCGCCGGACTGCCTCCTGCTTGGCTGCGCAGCACGGCTGCATCCGCACAAGCGGCTCGATTTGGCGATACGTCTGCTGCCGGATCAACCGTCCTGGCACCTTGCGCTCGCCGGCCAGGGATCCGACGAGGCCCGGCTGAGGCAGCTGGCGAACGACTTGAACGTCTCGGACCGACTGCATTTGCTCGGGGAAATCGCCCCTAGCCGGATGGCGGAGTTCCTGGCCTGTCTGGACGTGTTCGTATTTCCGACACAAGCCGAAACCTTCGGTTTGGCTGCGGTCGAGGCCGCGAACGCCGGCGTTCCCTCCGTCGTGACCGATCTTCCTGTCCTGCGCGAAGTGTTGTCCTACGACGGAAGACCGACTGCACTCTTCGTGGACGCCTCCGATCATGCAAAGCTCTCCGCAGCCGTCTCCAAGATGCTGACGGACAAACCGCTGAGCGACGAACTGCGACAAAATGCCAAGGGCTTGAGATTGCGCTATTCGGTAGATGCCATGGTGGAGGAATACGTTCGAATTCTCGACCAGGTCATTTGACCTGATATGTTGAAATAGATTGGCTCGACATGATCATCGAGTTTCGCTGTGAACGCGAATACGCGCGGCAGTGGATGAGCCGCGAAACGCTGTCGATCGATGGCCGGGACGTTCCGGTTCAAATCGAATGGGTGCCAACGGCGCAGCCGCGGCCCCCAGGACTCGATGCCCTGTTCGAGCTCGAACGCGTGGTGTTGCACAAGGGTAAACATACCGGCGCCAACAAGCTGAAGATCGTTCCGGAACGAACGCAGGTTCGCACCGGGACGGCCGAAGTGATCGTCGATTTTACGGGCGCCGCGCGGGACCCGAACTGCTCTGCCCGGCTGTATCTTCGGCCGCTGTTCGACGGAATTGCCGGAGAAAATGCCGCGCTCGCCGCCATTCTCGCCGGCGACCTGCCCGTGATCGACATCGTCAACGAGATCGACGGTTCAGTCCTCGACCGCGGCCATCCATCCGGAGAAATTGCCGCGGGCCTCAGCGGCGCGCTCGAAACGGTCATGGCGCGGACGCTGACCATGGTGGCGGCGATCCTGTCGGGAAGGCCGCGCATCGTGCCGCAGGTGGCGCGCCCCGCTGGAAATGGCCCGCGCCGCGGGCCCGTTGGCCATGTTGCTCGCGGCCTTGCCGTATCGATCGCCAAGGAGATCTATCGCCTCTGCTGCTATGCCCCGCATTGGCATATCGGATGGCGCTTCAATGACGGCGCGGGCGTCTGGCAGACCGGAGATCTATCAGGTCCAGGCTGGAACGTTCTGGGAGATCCTGGAAACCACTTCTACGCCGATCCCTTTCCCGTCACGTGGCAGGGACGGACATTCGTCTTCTTCGAGGATCTCGATCACCGTGTCGAAAAAGGCATCATTTCGGCGATCGAGTTCAATGACGCGGGGCCGGTCGGCGAGGTGATGCCGGTGCTGGAGGAGCCCTGGCACCTCTCCTATCCGTTTCTGATCGAGGACGATGGCGAGCTGTGGATGATCCCGGAGAGCTCGATCCGCGGGGACGTCGCCCTCTACAAATGCATTCGGTTTCCGGACAAATGGGAGCGATACGCAACGCTCCTTTCCGGCCTCGAGCTGGCCGACGTCACGATCACGCGGCACAACGGCCTGCATTATCTGTTTGGCGCCTGGCGCGACGGAACGGGTGGCTATTCGGATTCGCTGGCGATCTATTACGCCGACCGCCTCTTGGGGCCCTGGCTGCCCCACGCCAGCAATCCGGTCTTGATCGACCGCGCCAGCACACGGCCGGCGGGGAATTTCGTCACCCTCGACGACAAATTGTGGCGACCGGTCCAGGACTGTACCGACGGATACGGCGCAGGGCTTGCCCTGGCGGAAGTGGTCGAACTGTCGCCGACGGCGTTCAAGCAGATCGTCCGCCACTCGCTGAAGCCCGGACCGGCATGGCCCGGCAGGAAGCTGCACACCTTGAACCGCTGCGGCCGGCTCGAGGTGATCGACGGATCGCGCGTCCAACCCAAGACCAGTGCCTTCGCGAGCAAAATTCCATCGGCCGTGTTACCTGCGCGAACCAATCCCTCCACCGCCCGCTAAAGCGCGATGAGATGAGGATCAATCGTCATCGCGCTTTAGGTTATTGTTTGAGCATGATCTTTTCGGAAAACCGCTGCACACTTTTCCGGATCATGCTCTAGCGGCAGCTTGCCAGCCGCGCGTCTTCGCTTGCACCTCGCCCGAGTGCACGGCCAAGGACGCGTCCGATCGTTCCGGTCTGCGATGCACTGCCGCGCCAGGCCACGATCTGGTCGGGTCGTATCAGGGCGAGGTCCGCCTCGTAGAGATCGCGCAACGATCTTGGCAGCGTGACGAGTTTTATATCGACCCCGATCGCGCGGATGGTCTCGGCGAATGACGCATGGGCCGACATGACCTCCCCAAACTGGAGCAGCGTCCATTCGAATCCGAACAGGTCGTACAGGGACACGCCGTCCTCCAGCCACGCATGCGGTGTGCGACCGCCGGGACAGGCGCTCGGGATGTAGACGTTCGCAGCATCCGGCGGCGGCTGGCCGCCGTCGGAGACGATGACCGGCGAGCCGTCGTAACGTCCGCCGAAGGTGACGCCGGGGATGTTGAACTCGGCGCGGGCATGCTGTTCGAGATAGACGCCCGCGATCCGCCGCGCCTCGCGGCCCTCGTCCGTTGCGTCCTCGATCTCCGGCGCGGGCGCGAACAGACCGAGGGAGTCGGCAAAGCGCCGCGCATAATCTGTGTTACGAAGCGCCACCGGTCGCCGCTCGATCTCGTAGCTGTCGAGCAGCGCAGCCGGGCTCGCGCCCTTGACGACGCTTGCGAGCTTCCAGCCGAGATTGACCGCATCCTCGATCGCGGTGTTGTAGCCGAGCCCTCCGGTCGGCGTGAACAGATGCGCCGCATCGCCGCCGAGGAACACCCTGCCCCGCTGCATCCCGTTCGCAACCAGCGCGTGACCGGCGGTCCAGGTCAGGAAAGAGAGCACTTCACATGCGATCGGCGCACCGCAGGCACGCCGGAACGCGGCCTTGGCCTCGTTGACCGTGATCGCATTCTCGTCCTCACCTGGCCGCAGCTGCGTGTGGAACGCGAATTCATCGCGTCCGTTCACGGAGGCCATGAAGGCGCGGCGGTCGCCGTTGAAGCAATTGTACATCCACGCCTTGGCGTGCGGGACGCTGGCGTAGAACTCCGGCGAACGAAGATAGACCGCCAGCATGCGGCCGCCCATGAAATCGCGCTGCGTTCCGGTCTCGCCGCCATAGACGATGCCGAGCGATTGCCGGACCATCGAGCGCGGCCCATCGGCGCCGACCAGGAAATCGGCCCGGACCTGGAAGCGGCTGCCATCGTCGAGACATTCGACCTCGCCGACGATGCCGTCATCGCTTTCGGCGTAGCCGATCAGCCGGTGACCGTAGTTGAGCTTGATCCCGGGGAGCCGTTCGGCATGGCGGCGCAGCACCGCCTCGACATATTTCTGCGAAACCCGATGCGGCAGCTCCGCCGCGCTCCAGGAGCCCGACATGCCCTTGATCAGCTCGCCCGCGCGCGACGATGACGGCAATGCAAAGCGCGCCAGCTCGTAACCGGTATAGCGCGTGAAATACGCAACGTCGGTCGGATAGTCGGCGGGCAGCCCCTCCCGCCTGATCTCGTCGGCAAAACCCAGCCGCCGATAATGCTCCATCGAACGCGCCTGCGTCGCATTGGCCTGCGGATTGAATGCCGTGCCCGGCTTTTCATCGACCAGGATCGCGGAGACGCCGCGGCGGCCAAGTTCGTTGGCCAGCATCAGCCCGCAAGGGCCCCCGCCCACGATGAGCACCGCGGCCGTCAGACGTGTTTCCAAGACGCTTCTCCCTACCAGCATCATCTTACATGGTAAGTTCGCCTGACGATATCGTCAAGTAGCCTGACTAATTGGAATCGTCGAGCGCGTCGAATTGCGCGCCATAGACCGCCAGTCCCTTCAGGATCGCGTCCATCGCGGCCTTGCCGAGCTCGGCGCGCATTTCCTGCTCGGCGATGTCGACTGCGTCCCGAAACGCATCCAGCCATTTGCGCCCGGCCGGCGTGAACATGACGATGCGCGCGCGCCGGTCGGTCGGATCGGCGATGCGATCGACGAGGCCGAGCTCGGCGCATTGATCGACCAGCTCGCCCATCGCCTGCTTGCTCATCGAGGCACGACGGGCGAGCTCGGTGAGCCGCGTCCCCTCGACGTCGAGATTGCGGGTCAGGCTGACATGGGCGATGCGCGTCTCGTCGTGTCCGCGCTCGCTCATCAATTCGAGCACGCGGCCTTCGAAGCGCCGCACGGCGTTGTTGAGCAGGCGGCCGATATTGGCATGCCGCCACGCGGTGCCGGATGCGGTGCCGGATGTCCTGGCTTTCACGAGATGTGCTTTCCGAATCGACCGATCGAGATCGAGCGAGGCTAACACAACGGGCAGCCCGGCGCGCTCGCACGGCCGATCAGCGCACGCGCGCTGGCGGCGGGCGGCGTCGATCAGAGACACCGCCCTTCATCTCGTGTTTGGGCGTCCTGGCGGACCGCGACTTACTGGGAGCGATCCGAGGTCCAGCCCTTGTACGCGGTGACGTTGTCCCTGGTCACGAGCTTGGACGGCAGGAGCTCGACGGTCGAGGCGGGCTTCTGGCCATTGAGGATGCCGACGCCGATCTGCACGGCCCGCCGCGCCATGAAGAACGGGTCCTGCGAAGCCGAGGCCTGGACCTGCGGCGACTGCGGATCTTTCAGCGCGGCCTCGATATCGGGCGCGCCGTCGACCGCGGTGATCACGATGCCGCTGCGGTTCTGCTGGCGCGCCGCAAGGTCGGTGCCGATCGCCTGCGGATCGTTGATGGCGAAGATGGCATCGATCTTGGGGAAGCGGGTCAGATAGCCCTGCGCGACGGTGAGACCGCCCTCGCGCGAGCCTTTGCCGTCCTGGTCGCTCGACAACACCTTGATGCCGGGATTTTTCGAGAAGACGTTCTTGCAGCCGACGACACGGTCGATCACGGCGGAGACCTGCGGTCCGTTCTCGATGATGACGTCGCCCTTGCCGCCCAGCTTGTCGACGATGTACTGGCAGGAGATCTCCCCGGCCTGCACGTTGTTCGTAGTCACGGTGGCGTCGGCGCCTTCGGCCGCGGTGTCGACGGCGACGACGACGATGCCCGCGCCTTGCGCCTTCTTGATCGCCGGCCCGATCGCCTTGGGATCGCCGGGGTTCAAAAGGATCAGGTCGACGCCGGCGGCGATGAAATTGTCGATCTGGGTGACCTGCTTGCCGAGATCGTATTCGAAGCCGACCGCGGTGATCTTCACATTGGGATTGGTCTTCTTCGCCTCGAACTCGGCGCCCTTCGCCAGCGCGACGAAGAACGGGTTGCCCATCGATCCCAACGAGACGCCGATCGACTTGAGCTCCTTGGCGAAGCACGGCGTGGTACCTAGGGCAAGCGCCATGGCGGCGCCGGCGAGCATGATCGTCTTCAACATGGACGTCCTCCCTGGTCTGTCTTCATCCCCGGCACGGCAGACCAGTTGCCGCAACGGAATCCCAAGCCATGCCCCACTCA
This sequence comes from Bradyrhizobium sp. SZCCT0231, assembly GCF_018130245.1. Taxonomy (GTDB): domain Bacteria; phylum Pseudomonadota; class Alphaproteobacteria; order Rhizobiales; family Xanthobacteraceae; genus Bradyrhizobium; species Bradyrhizobium japonicum_F. The sequence goes on along the minus strand of NZ_JAFCKP010000001.1, from coordinate 858,766 downwards.
GCTGCGCGCCGAGCCCCCTAAGTTCTGGCGGAACCCCCTAAGTTCTGGCGGAGCCCTGCAGCCGGTAACGATCCAGCGCCACGGCGCCGATGATCACCAGGCCCTTGATCACATATTGCCAGATGTCGGAGACACCGATGAGAATGAGGCCGTTGGACAGGACGGCGATGATGAGCGCGCCGACCAGCGTGCCCCAGATCGAGCCGATGCCGCCCACGAACGACGTGCCGCCGAGGATCACGGCGGTGATCGCATCGAGTTCATAGGACTGGCCGAGCTGCAGGCCATTGGCCGCATAGAGCCGCGCCGCCTGCATCGCACCGCCGAGCCCCGCGAAGAGTCCGGAGACACCGTAGACGAAGATCAGCACGGCCCACACCTTGATGCCGGCGAGCCGCGCCGCGCTCTCATTGCCGCCCACCGCGTAGATGTGTACGCCGAGCACTGTCCGGCGCAGCACCAGCCACGAGACGAAGATGACGAGCAAGGCGATCACCGAGAGCCACGGGATCGACGCAACACCGGGAATCAGCGTGAGCGAGCCGTTGCCGATGAAGGCATAGGGAATGGACGGATTGAACACGGTGGTGTCGGCCCCGAGCAATCGCGCCAGGCCACGAACCGCGGTGAGCGAGCCGAGCGTGACGATGAAGGGCGGCAGGCGAAGGAGCGCAATCAGCGCGCCGTTGACGACGCCGAAACCGAGGCCCGTGAGCAGCGCAGCCGGCAGCCACAGCATCCCGAGCTCCGGCACCTTGGACAGCGTCAGTCCGGCCATCGCGGAGGCCGCCAGGATCGAGCCGACCGAGAGGTCGATGCCGCCGGTGAGGATGACGAAGGTCATGCCTGCGGCGAGCACAGTGTTCACCGCGGCCTGCTGCAGCACGATGCCGAGATTCTGTCCGGTGAAGAAGCGGCCCTCGGACAACAGGTGGAAGCCGATGCAGAGGGTCAGCAGCACCGGCAGCATGCCGAGCGCGCTGATCAGCACCCTCACCCGCTGACGCTTTGTCTCTGCGGCGGCACCGTTGGTCGTCGTCGCCGCGGGCTGCCCCCCCGAAGCACCATTGTCAGGCATCGAGATGCTCCATCCCCGTGGCAAGCGCCATGATGTCTTCCTGCGTCAGCGGCGAATTCGGACCGCGGGTGACCTCACCGGCGATGTGCCCGCTACGCATCACGACGACGCGGTCGCAGATGCCGATGATCTCGGGCAGATCGGACGAGATGACGAGGATCGCGGTGCCGGCCTTGGCCAGATTGTCGATGATCGAATAGATCTCCGACTTGGCGCCGACGTCGACGCCACGCGTCGGCTCGTCGAGGATCAGCACCTTTGGCGCAATGGCCAGAAGCCGCGACAGCAGCACCTTCTGCTGGTTGCCGCCGGAGAGGCCACCGGCGGGGACGCCGACATTGGCGGCGCGGATGCTGAGCCCTGCGAAGGCCCGGTCGGCGCGCTCACGCGCCTTGTCGCGATCCAGGACCCAGCCGAGCTTCGCATCGCGCCCGAGCACGGCGAGGTTGATGTTGTCGAGGCACGACATGTCGAGAAACAGGCCGAGCGCCTTCCTGTCTTCGGTCAGATAGGCGATGCCGGCCTCGAGCGCCTCGCCCGGCGTGCGGATCTCGACCGGACGTCCCTCCAGCTCGAGCCGGCCGGAGGTTTTCGGCGACGCACCGATGATGAGATGCGCAAGCTCGGTGCGGCCGGCGCCGATCAGGCCGGCGAGCCCGACCACCTCGCCTGCATGCACGGTGAGCGAGCAGCCCTTGACGCGCTGGCCATCGGCCATGTCGATCGCTGCGAGCACGGGGTGCCCCCGCCCCGCCTCCGGATCGTGATCCTTCTTGTAGAACGAGGAGACGTCACGCCCGACCATCAGGCGGACGATGGTGTCGGCGCGGATCTCGGGCTTGTCGAGCGAGCCGACCAGCCGACCGTCGCGCAGCACGGTGACGCGGTCGCCGAGCGCGTAGACCTCGTCCATGCGATGCGAGATGTAGATGATGGCAAGCCCCTCGGCGCGAAGCTGGCGGATTAGCGCGAACAGCCGCTCGCTTTCGGCAGCCGACAACGACGTGGTCGGCTCATCCATGATCAGGATCTTTGATCTGGCGTGCAGCGCTCGGGCGATCTCGACCAGTTGCCGCTGGCCCATGGACAGATGCGCCACCAGTGTCGACGGCAGGAAGTCCGCGCCCAGCCTCGTCAGGATGGGGCCGACACCCTCGCGCATCGTCCCGCGCGCCAGCAGACCTGATCGCGATATTTCCCGGCCGAGATAGATATTCTCGGCCACAGTGAGATTGGGAGCGAGCGACAGCTCCTGATAAATGATGGAGATGCCCGCAGCGCGGCCGCCGAGCGGGCCTTCGATCCGCACCGCCCTGCCCTCGATGCGGATCTCGCCGCCGGGATCAGGCCGGTAGGCGCCGGACAGGATCTTCATCAGCGTCGACTTGCCGGCGCCGTTCTCGCCCATCAAGGCATGAATCTCGCCGGCATAGACGGTGAGATCGACGGCCCGCAGCGCCTTGATGCCGAAGAAGGTCTTCGAGACCCCGCGCATCTCGAGGATCGGATCGTTCATCGTGCCTCCCGGCGCACAATGCGTTTCCCACCCGCGTCTCGTTTCTCGTCAGCGCGGTTTGGTCATTAAACAAAAGCGGGTGACGCAGGGCAATACCGAAGGCGAGTATACCGAAGTATGCAAACCAGATTGCGCCAGCTAGTGGCGCGGCCGATACAGGTCGCGCCAGGCAGGAAGCCGTTCGGCATAGGCATCGACCAGCGCAGCGTCGGGCTCGAACGTTTCGATGCGCTGCGGCCGCGTGCATACGTCACCGATTGCCTCACGCGTGACAGCAAGCCGCCCCAATCTTGCCGCACCGAACGCCGCGCCGGTCTCACCTCCGGCAAAGCGATGGACCGGAACATTCAGCACGTTGGCCAGCACCGAGAGCCAGAACCGGGACCGTGAACCACCGCCAATGACATCGGCTTCCGCAAGCGCAATGCCGGCATCCGCGAGCGCGCCGCGACAATCGGCGAGCGCGAAGGCAACGCCTTCGAGCACCGCCTGCACGATCGCCCCGCGATCGGTGCCATGGCTCAGACCATCGAGCATGCCGCGCACGGCGGGATCATCGTGCGGCGTCCGCTCACCTGCGAGATAAGGCAGAAAGCTCACCGGCGATGGCGCCTGCGGGCGCGAGCCAAGCGACGCCAGCAACTCGGCCTCGGTGACGCCGAACAGGCGCGCGGCCCAGGCAAGGCACGACGCGGCCGAGAGGATCGCGCCGGCCTGAATCCACATTCCGGGAATAGCGTGGCAGAACGTGTGCACGACGCGATCGGGATTGGCGGCTATTCGGTTGGTCGGCGCCAGCAAGGCACCCGAGGTTCCCAGCGATATGAATGCGGTTCCCGGCTCGATCGCGCCGATGCCGACGGCGCCGGCCGGATTGTCGCCGGCACCGCCCGCGATGATCGGCGGTCTGGCCATGCCCCAGCGCCGCGCAAGCTCGCCGCGCAGTGTCGTTGCGGGCGCGCATCCCTCGACCAGGCGCGGCATGTGCGCGCGCGACAAGCCGGTCGCTGCCAGTGCTGCGTCCGACCAGTCCCGGCGCGCGGCGTCGAGCCACAGCGATCCCGATGCGTCCGAGACATCCTCGACGGCCTCGCCTGATAGCACCAGCCGCAGATAGGCCTTCGGAAGCAGAACGAGCTTGGTTGCCGCGAAGATGTCCGGCTCGTGCATCGCGATCCAGAGCAGTTTTGGCGCGGTGAATCCCGACATCGCCTTGTTGCCCGTCACCGCACGCAAGGCGGGCCAGCGCTGCTCCAGCACACGGCACTCGGCGGCGGAGCGTCCGTCGTTCCAGAGGATGCAGGGCCGCAGCGGCTTTCCGCTCGCATCCAGCAGCGTGGCGCCGTGCATCTGGCCGGACAGTCCGATGCCTTCGACCGCCGCCAACGCGCCGGCGTGCGACGCCTTCAGGGCATCCAGCGTGGCAAAGGTCGCAGCGATCCACTGCGCGGAATCCTGCTCGTGATAGCCGGGATATGGCGAGGCGGTCGCGAGCGGCCGGCTCTCGCTTGCAATCACGCGCTGCGCATCGTCGACCAGAACGGTCTTGACCGCCGACGTGCCGAGATCGATGCCGAGATACATGAAGGCTCCCGCTCACTTCGTCGCGTCGATCCAGATCCCCGGCTCCGAATGCTCGCGGATGTGGCTGACAAGGAAGTCAGAGAAGACCCTGATCTTGGCCGGGAGCCTGACGCGATTTTGATAGGCGATGTTCATGGTGAGCAGCGGCAGCTGCCAATCCCTCAAGACGGGAACCAGCCGGCCGGCCGCGATATCGCCCTGCACGATATAGAGCGGCTGGATCAGGATGCCGAGCCCTGCGCGCGCTGCGCCACAGATGATCTGGCCGTCATTGCTGTCGAGCGTCGGCGCGATCCGAATCGTCTGTGTCGTGCTGCCCTTGCTCAGCCGCAGCGAATAGGGATCATTGGCGAGGTTGTAGATCAGCATGTTGTGACGGGCGAGATCCGTCGGATGCTCAGGCCGGCCGTGCTTCTCCAGATATGACGGAGATGCCGCGAGCACACGGTGCATCTGGCCGATGCGGCGGACGATGATGTTGGAATCCGGCTCGTGCTCACGCGTACGGATCGCGACGTCGATGCCGGCCTCGATGAAGTCAGGATAACGGTTCGCGCTGATGATCTGCACGCTGAGATTGGGGTAGAGCGCACGGAAGGCGGGCAGCATCGGCGCGAGGTAGATCATCGCGAAGGACAGCGAAGACGTCACGCGCAGCACGCCCTTCGGCGACAGCGCGCGGTCGGAGACGGCGTCCTCGGCTTCGGCGAGCTCGTTCAAGAGCGGGCTGCAACGCTGCAACAGCTCCTGCCCTGCTTCGGTCAGCCATTGCCGGCGCGTGTTGCGCTCGATCAGCCGGACCGCCAGCCGCTCCTCCAGCGCACTGAGATGGCGGCTCGCCGCCGCGTTCGACATCCGCAGGATTTCGGCGGCCTTGGAAAGGCTGCCGAGTTCAGCAGTCTTGGAGAAGACCTCGAGTTGGAGCAGGCGGTCCATTTTTGCGGAAACAGGAAAAGAGACTTACAAATTTTGACCTTTATTTCCGATTTCTGCAAGGCAAAATAGTGCCAACAAAGTGCAATAGCAGGCGAGGAAATCAGGAAATGTCGGGCCCGATCAGGCACATCGTGATGTGGCGGCTGCGCGGGGAGACCCCCGAGGAGCGCTCCGCCGCCCGGGTCAAGGTCAAGACCCTGTTCGAGGGCCTCAAGGGCCGGATCGAGGGCCTCACCCATATCGAAGTCGGCATGGATGTCAGCGCTGTCGACTACGCCTGCGACGTGGTCCTGTTCTCCGAATTCAGCGACCAGGCGGCGCTCGCCGCCTACGCTAACCACCCGGAACATCTGCGCGTCCGCGAGGCGCTGGGCGACTTGCGGATCGGGCGCTTCCAGGTCGATTATCCCATCAAAGAGACCGGCGCATGATCGGTTCGTTCACCTTTGAAAACCTACCCTGCCGCGTCGTGTTCGGCAGCGGCACGCTTGCCTCCGCCAGGGCCGAGGTCGAGCGGCTCGGCGGCAAGCGCGCGCTGGTGCTGACGACGCCGCAGCAGGAGGCGCAAGGCAAGAGCCTTGGGACAGCGCTCGGGCCGCTCTATGCCGGCATCTTTCCGGGCGCCACCATGCACACGCCGGTCGAGGTCACGGAACGGGCGCTCGCCGCGATGAAGGCGTGCGAGGCCGATTGCGTCGTCTCGCTCGGCGGTGGTTCGACCACGGGCCTCGGCAAGGCTTTGGCCTTGCGCACCGGCATCAACCAGCTCTGCATCCCCACCACCTATGCCGGCTCGGAGATGACGCCGATCGTCGGCCAGACCGAGAACGGCCTGAAGACCACGGTGCGCGACGCGGCGATACTGCCGGAGACGGTGATTTACGATGTGGATCTCACCCTGACACTGCCGGCGAGCCTAGCTGCGACATCAGGCATCAACGCGATCGCTCATGCCGTGGAGGCACTCTACGCGCGCGACGCCAATCCCGTGACGTCCCTGATGGCGGAAGAAGGCATCCGCGCGCTAGCGCGTGCCCTGCCCGCCATTGCCGCCAGAAGCGACGATCGCGAGGCCCGCACCGAGGCGCTCTACGGCGCCTGGCTATGTGGCGTCTGCCTCGGCACCGTCGGTATGGCGCTGCATCACAAGCTTTGCCACACGCTCGGCGGCACTTTTGACCTGCCGCACGCCGAAACGCACACGATCGTGCTGCCGCACGCGCTGGCCTACAATGCACCGGCCGTGCCAGATGCGATGGCGCGCATCTCGCGCGCGATCGGTGTCGCCGATGCTTCGCAGGGACTCTTCGACCTCGCAAAACGGCTGGGTGCAAAGCTTGCGCTTCGCGACGTCGGCATGCCCGAAAACGGCATCGACAAGGCGGCCGATCTCGCGGTGACGAATGCCTACTGGAATCCGCGGCCACTCGAACGGGGCGCCATCCGCGACCTGATCGCGCGCGCCTGGGCCGGCGAGCCGCCGAGCGCCATCAAAGCGGCGGCGTGAGGCAATGCGGCGCACGCTGATCAAATCCGCCACAGTCATCAGCATGGATGACGCGATTGGCGATCTCTTGAACGGCGATGTATTGGTCGAGGACAGCCGCATTGTTGACGTGCGCCCGTCGATCGACCTCGGCAGCGGCGCGCTGGAGACCGAGATCGTCGACGGAAAGGGCCGCATCGTCATCCCCGGCCTGATCAACGCGCACATGCACACCTGGCAGACGGGCTTGCGTGGCTTTGCGGCGAACTGGACGCTGCTGGAATATTTCCGCCGCATGCATGCCGGCCTCGCAACCGTGTTCCGGCCGGAGGACATCCATATCGCGACGCTGGTCGGCGCGCTGAACCAGATCAACCACGGCGTCACCACGCTGGTCGACTGGTGCCACAACAATCCGACGCCTGCGCACACCGACGCCGCCGTCCGCGGCCTGATCGAAAGCGGCATCCGCGCCGTGTTCTTTCATGGCTCGCCAAAACCCGAGCCGAAGCCCGGCGAGCCGCATTTCTCGGAAGTGCCGCACCCCCGCCGCGAGGTCGAGCGGCTGCTGGCAGGCCCCCTCTCCGATCGCGGCGGGCTCGTCACGCTCGGGCTCGCCATCCTCGGACCGCATTATTCGACGCTCGACGTCGCCATCCACGATTTCCGCATGGCGCGGGAGCTGAACCTGATCGCATCGATGCATCAGGGCGGCGGTCCGGCCAAGACGCCTGGTGGCTGGGAGGAGCTGATCGAGGCCGGCCTCGTCGGCCCCGGCGTCAACATCGTCCATGGCAACGATCTGGCTGATGATCTGCTTGATCGTCTCATCGATCTCGGTGTGTCCTTCTCCGTCACGCCCGAGAACGAAATGATCCAAGGTCACGGCTTTCCGATCACTGGACGCCTATTGAAGCGCGGCGTGCGGCCGACCATCGGCATCGACCTGGAATCCGTGCTGGCCGGTGATCTGTTCTCCGCCGCGCGTGTCGCGCTCTCCGTGCAGCGGGCGCTCGACAATGCGGAGTCGCGCAAAGTGAGCGGTACCATTCCCGCCACGACCACGATCCCCGTGCGCGAGGCACTGCGCTGGATCACGACGGAAGGCGCCCGCATGCTCGGCCGCGAACACCAGATCGGATCGCTGACGCCGGGCAAGCTCGCCGACCTCGTCATCATCAATGCTTCCGATCTCAACGTCTATCCAGTGCATGACCCGGTCGCGGCCGTCGTCATGCAGACGAGCCTCGCTAACATCGAGGCCGTCATGATCGGCGGCAGCTGGAAGAAGCGCAGCAGCCGGTTGCTGGCCGAGGGGTTAGAGACCAAGAAGGAGTTGCTGGCACAATCCGGCCGGCGGCTGGTGCAGGATATCGAACGACAGGGACGCGCCGCCTGAAGGCGCCAATGGACAAGAACAATGACTGACACTTCAAGGAACGTTGCTTTCATCGGGATCGGCAAGATGGGCCTGCCGATGTCGGTGCTCGTCGCCAAGGCTGGTTTTGCCGTCACCGCGTTCGACCAGAGCGCGGCGCGCATCAACGAGGCACGCGCGCAAGGCATTGCGATTGCCGCATTGCCGGCCGCCGCCGTGAGCGGCAAGGCCGCAGTGATCACGTCTCTGCCCGACGACGCCGCCTTGCGCGGCGCGCTGCTCGGCCCCGCCGGCCTGATCGCCGCGATGGCTGCTGGATCTGTTTTGATCGAGACCAGCACCGTGAGCGTCGACGCCTCCACCGAGGTCGCCGCTGCCGCGCAGGCGCGCGGCATTGCCTATCTGCGTTCGCCGGTCTCCGGTAATGCCAGCATCGTGCACACCGGCGCGCTGACCTGCTTCGTCTCGGGGCCGAAGGACGCCTTCGAAAGCGCCAAGCCGCTGTTCGCCGCCTTCACCCGCGCGCAGACTTATCTCGGGCCCGCCGAGGAAGCGCGCTACGCAAAACTCTCGGTCAATCTGATGATCGCGGTGTCGGCCGCGATGATGGCGGAGAGCCTGGCGCTGGCGCGCAAGGGCGGCATCGCCTGGCAGGACATCTTGAAGGTGCTCGACGACAGCGCGGTTGCCTCGCCCATGGTGAAGTACAAGACCGCGCCGCTGCGGACCCGCGATTTCGAGTCCACCTTCTCCTGCAAGCAAATGGCCAAGGATCTCGATCTCATCCTGGGTGCCGGCCATACCGTCGGCGTCCCGCTGCAGCTCGCCGCGCAGGTGCGCGAGACCTATGGCTCGCTGGTCGCACAGGGCGACGGCGACACCGACTTCATCGCGACCGTCAAGCATCTCGAACGGCTGTCCGGCCTCGGCGAGCCGAAGCTGTGATCAACGGAGGCCTACATGCGTAACTTCAACGAGAACACGATCACGGACGCGGTGCTGGAGCGGATCGCGGGCGCAACCGATCCGCGAATCAAGGAGGTCAGCGAGGCGCTGGTACGTCACCTTCATGCCTTCGTCCGCGAGGTGCGGCCGACCCAGAAGGAATGGGAATACGGCATCGACTTCCTGACCCGCACCGGGCACATGTGCAACGACAAGCGCCAGGAATTCATCCTGCTGTCGGACACGCTCGGCGTTTCCATGCTGGTCGATGCCATCAATCACCCGGTGCCGGAAGGCGCGACCGAGACCACTGTCCTCGGGCCGTTCTTCGTCCAGGCCGCGCCGGAGAAGGATAGCGGCGCGGATATCTCCGGGCCGATGGAAGGCGATCCGATGCTGGTCACCGGCTCGGTCTCGACCGTCGACGGCAAGCCGCTCGCCGGCGCCATCGTCGACGTCTGGCACTCAGACGATGACGGCTATTACGACGTGCAGCAGCTCGACAAGATCGGTGATCTCGCGATGCGCGCCCGCTTCCACACCGACGCCAACGGCCGCTTCCATTTTTGGTCGATCAAGCCGGCGGCCTACCCGATTCCGCATGACGGCCCGGTCGGCGAGATGCTGGAGGTTCAGGGCCGCCATCCCTGGCGTCCGGCGCATGTGCATTTCATGATCTCGGCGCCCGGCTTCGAGCAGCTGGTGACGCACGTGTTCGTTGCGGGCGACCAATATCTCGACAGCGACGTGGTGTTCGGCGTCAAGGACAGCCTGATCCGCGAATTCGTCCGTCACCCCGCGGGCCGTGCGCCGGATGGTCGCATGGTGGAGCGCGAGTATTTTCATCTCAATTACGATTTCGGCTTGAAGCAGCTCGCGAGCAACGCGAGAGCCGCTTAAGCTGGACGGCGGACCAACAAGAGTCCGGAAACAGGGAGCAGACGGGAGCTGAGGATGGGACCGCGGGTCAGCACAGGCATATTAGCAGAGCGCCTCGCCGGCATGATCGGCCCGCGCGCGAGCGTCGCGCGCGGCGTGCTCGATCAGCATGGGCAGAGCGAGTCGCACTATCAGAGCCTGCCGCCCGACATCGTCGTCTTCCCCGAGACGACGCAGGAAGTCGCCAAGATCGTCAAGCTGTGCGCCGACGCGGGCATGCCGATCGTCCCGTTCGGCGCCGGCACCTCGCTCGAAGGCAATGCGGCCTCGGTGGCGGGCGGCGTCTGCTTCGACTTCGCGCGCATGAACAAGGTGCTCGCCGTGCACGACAGCGACATGGATGTCGTGGTGCAACCCGGCATCACGCGCAAGCAGCTCAATGCCGAGCTGCGCAATACCGGCCTGTTCTTCCCGATCGACCCCGGCGCCGATGCCTCGATCGGCGGCATGACCTCGACGCGCGCCTCCGGCACCATGGCCGTGCGCTACGGCACCATGAAGGACAACGTCATGGCGCTGGAGGTGGTGCTGGCGGACGGCCGCGTGATCCGCACCGCGAAGCGCGCGCGGAAATCGGCGGCCGGCTACGACCTGACACGCATGTTCGTCGGCGCGGAGGGCACGCTCGGCGTCATCACCGAGATCACGCTGAAGGTGCACCCCGTGCCGCAGGCGATCTCGGCCGCGGTCTGCAGCTTCGACACCCTGCACGATGCGGTGGACACCGCGATCTCCGTGATCCAGTCCGCCATCCCCGTGGCGCGCATCGAGCTGCTCGACGATGTCATGATGCGCGGCATCAATGCCTACGCCAAGCTCGGCTATCGCGAGGCCCCCACGCTATTCTTCGAATTCCACGGCTCCGAAACCTCGGTCGCCGAACAGGCCGAGGCCGCGCAGGCGATCGCCGCCGAGCATGGCGGCCATGGCTTTGCCTGGGCCAAGGCACAGGAAGACCGCAGCCGGCTGTGGCACGCCCGCGACAACACGCTCTATGCCGGCCTCGGCCTGCGCCCCGGCGCACGCGCGGTGATCACCGATGTCTGCGTGCCGATCTCGCGCCTCGCAGAATGCCTGACCGAGACGCGGCGCGATGCGGACGAGCACGGCTTTACCGCGCCGATCGTCGGCCATGTCGGCGACGGCAATTTCCACATGCTGATCCTGATCGATCCGGCAAAGCCGGCGGAGGCCGAAGGCGCCAAGGCGCTGCAGGCCCGCATGGTCGCCCGCGCCATCGCCATGGACGGCACCTGCACCGGCGAGCACGGCATCGGGCTCGGCAAGATCGATTATCTCTCCGATGAGCTCGGCGAGGCCGTGGATGTGATGCGGCAGATCAAGACCGCACTCGATCCGAATGGACTGATGAACCCTGGAAAGATCTTTGCGAGCGGAGCCAAGGCATGAGCGACGCGCTCCCGATCGAAGTCACCTCGCCTGTCCCGCTGCTGGAACTGCGCGGCATCAGCAAGGAGTTTCCCGGCGTCAAGGCGCTGGATGACGTGTCCTTTGCCGTCTACCCCGGCGAAGTCCACATGCTGCTCGGGGAGAACGGCGCCGGCAAGTCGAGCCTGATGAAGGTGCTGTGTGGCGCCTACCGCGCCGACGCCGGCGAGTTCTACCACAACGGCGAGAAGGTCGCGATCTCCTCGACCGCGGATGCGCAGAAGCTCGGCATTGCCGTCATCTTCCAGGAATTCTCGCTCGTCCCCTATCTCGATATCGCCCAGAACATCTTTCTGGGACGCGAGCCGAAGGGCCGCATCCCCGGCACCATCGACCGCCGCAAGATCCTGGCGGATGCAAAGCGCGTGCTCGACACGATCGGCTTCGACATCGACCCCTCCACCACCGTCGACAAGCTCGGCGTAGCGCAGCAGCAGATGGTCGAGATCGCGAAGGCGATCAGCCAGAACGCCCGCATCCTCGTGATGGACGAGCCGACCGCGGCGCTGTCCGACCGCGAGACCGAGCTGCTGTTCGCGCTGATCGCGCGGCTGAAGGCCGACGGCGTGTCGATCGTCTACATCTCGCACCGCATGGCCGAAGTGTTCGCGCTCGGTGACCGCATCACCGTGCTGCGCGACGGCCGCCGCATCGACGGCGTTCGTCCCGCCGACGTCACGCCGGATCAGCTCGTGCGCATGATGGTCGGCCGCAACGTCGACATGACCTATCCGCGCCATTTTGCCGACAAGCCCGGCGAGTTGCTGCTCGAGGTCAAGGGCCTGACCGCGCCGACCGGCATCTCCGACGTCAACATCGAGGTGCGCCGCGGCGAGATCGTCGGCCTGTGCGGCCTGGTCGGCTCCGGCCGCAGCGAGGTCGCCCGCGCCATCTTCGGCGCCGACCCAGTGACGTCAGGCGAGATCATCTTCGACGGCAAGAGCATCTCGGGCGAGCCGGATCTCGCCGCCCGCCGCGGCATCGCGCTGATCCCGGAAAGCCGCAAGAGCGAAGGCCTCGCCTTGCTGCGGTCGGTCAGCGACAACCTGGTGGTGTCGGCGCTGCGAAAACTGTTCCCGAGTGGGCTGTTCGACCAGCGCAGTGCGCAGCGCACCTCCGACGGACTGATCCGGCAGCTCCGCATCGCGACACCGAGTGCGCGGCAGACCGTCGGGCTGCTCTCGGGCGGCAACCAGCAGAAGGTCGTGATCGGCAAATGGCTGGCGGCCGGCTCAAAGCTCTTCATCTTCGACGAGCCGACGCGGGGCATCGATATCGGCGCCAAGTCCGAGATCTTTGCGCTGATCGACCGGCTCGTCGCGGAAGGCGCGGCGGCGCTGATGATCTCGTCCGAGCAGGTCGAGATCTGCCATGTCTGCGACCGCGCCTATGTGATGCGCGAGGGGCGTATCGCCGGACATCTGACACGCAGCGAATTGACGGAGGAAAACATCGTGCGACTGGGGATGCATCATGCGTGAGGCCGCGGTCGTCTCTGAGCCCAATCCGCTGCAACGCATTCCCGGCGTTGCCATGGTGCTGGTGCTGCTGATCGCGCTGTTCAGCGCGATCGCGCCCGGCTTCCTGTCGGTTGCCAACCTCTCCAACGTGCTGGTGCAGTCGACCATCCTGACCATGCTCGCGCTGCCGATGACGCTGATCATCATGACGGAGGGGCTGGACCTATCGATGGGCGCAGTGCTGACGCTCACCTCGCTCTGTGTCGCGATCGTGTCGCTTGCGACCAAGTCGATGCTGCTAGGCCTTGGCGCCGGCCTTCTGGTCGGCGCGGCCTTCGGCGTCGCCAACGGCTGGCTGGTCGCGATCCTCGGCATCCCGCCCTTCGTCGCGACCCTCGGCACGCTCGGCATGGCGCAGGGCCTGTCGCTGATCGTCAGCGACGGCCAGAGCGTGGTCGGGATTCCCCACAGCGTGCGCGACATCTATTCGGCGACACTTCTCGGCATTCCCGTGCCGATCGTGATGGCGCTGGTGACTTATGCGGCCTTTCACGGCCTGCTCTATCACACCCGTTTCGGCACCTACATCTTCGCCCTCGGCGGCAACCGCGAGGCGCTACGCTATGCCGGCCTGTCGCCGAACCGGCTCTTGATCGCGGTCTACGCGATCGGTGGTGCCATGGCCGGCATCGCGGGCCTGTTGATGACCGCACGCATGAACTCCGGCCATCCCACCGCCGGCCTCGGCCTGGAATTCGATGCCATCGCCGCAGTCGCGGTCGGCGGCACCTCGTTCGAGCGCGGCAATGGCTGGCTGCTCGGCACGCTGCTCGGGGTGCTCGCCGTCGGCGTGTTGCGCAACGGGCTGAACCTGATCTCGCTGCCGTCCTCGGTGCAGGTCGCAAGCGTCGGCGTGCTCGTCATCGTCGCCCTGTTCCTCGACGGCCTCAGGAGCCGCGCATGACCGACATCACCAAAGGCGCCATCGTGCCGCCCCGCTCGTTCCTGTCGCAGGATGCGATCCAGGTGTTCTACCGCCTGCTGGCCGCGCTCCTGATCTGTGCGGTGCTCGCCGTGCTCAGCGATTCCTTCCTGAGCCTCGGCAACATCCTCAACGTGCTGAGGCAGGCGAGCCTGACCTTCTTCATCGCCTCCGGCCTGACGCTGGTGGTGCTGACCGCCGGCCTCGATCTGTCGGTCGGCGCCAATGTCGCGCTGTCCGCCTGCATCGCCGGCACCGTGATCCACAAGACCGGCTCGCCGGCGCTCGGCATCCTCACCGGGCTTGCCTGCGGCGGCATCGTCGGCCTGCTCAACGGCATCATGGTCACCGCGCTGCGCATCCCCTCCTTCATCGCCACCTACGGCATGCTTTGGGTGCTGAACGGCCTCACCTATTGGTACATGGCGGGCGAGACCCTGCACGGCTTCCCCGCCGGCTTCCGCCAGATCGGCAGCGGCTATCTGTTCGGCCTGCCCATCCCGGTCTATCTGCTGCTGGTGTTCCTCGGCATCGGGACGCTGTTCGCGCAGCGGACGATCTGGGGCCAGGAGATCTATGCGATCGGCGCCAATCCGGTCGCGGCTCGGCTCTCCGGCATCCCGGTCGCGCGCCGCCTGCTGCTGGTCTACGCGGTCTCCGGCACCATGGCCGGGCTCGCCTCGATCATCTTCCTGTCGCGGCTCAATTCGGCGGAAGCCGACATCGGCGAGAGCCTGACCTTGCCGGCGATCGCGGCCGTGCTGATCGGCGGCACCTCGCTGTTCGGCGGCGTCGGCACCGTGTTCGGCACCTTCATCGGCGCGCTGATCCTGACCTTGGTGCTGAACGGCATGAACCTTTTGTCGGTCAACGCCAACTGGCAGCCGCTCGTTACCGGCGTCATCGTCATTCTCGCGGTCTGGCTCGACATGAAGACCCGCCGCCGCGCGCAATGAGTCCTAAGGTTCCAACAAGCAAAATGAGGGATGGAGGCAACATGAAATCGAAACTGGGCTATCTGACGCTGCCGCTGCTGATGGCTGCGTTCACCACTGGGGCACGTGCCGACGGCGAGACCATCGCCGTCTTCACCAAGAACCAGACCAACCCGTTCTTCCAGACGGTGCGGGTCGGCGCCGACAACATGGCGAAGACGCTGAAGGCGAAGACGCTGCAGTACATTCCGACCAAGCCGGACTCGATCCCCGAGCAGCTCAGCCAGATCGAGGACGTCGTGGTGAAGAAGCCGAGCGCGATCGTCTTCACGCCGGTCGATTACAAGGCGATGGTTCCGGGCGTCGAGAAGATCAACGAGGCCAAGATTCCGGTCGTCAACATCACCGACCGCTCTGCCGGCGGCAAGTTCCTGTCCTTCGTCGGCGCCGACGATTACAGCCTTGGGCTGGAGACCGCGCGCTTCCTGCTCAAGACGCTCGGCGGCAAGGGCAATATCGTCATCATCGAAGGCGTCAAGGGCTCGCTGACCAATGTCGACCGCGTGCGCGGCTTCAACGACGCGCTGAAGGAGGCCCCTAGCGCCAAGCTGCTGGCCTCGCAGCCCGGCAACTATCAGCGGCTGCAGGCGCTCCAGGTGATGGAGAATCTGATGCAGTCGAATTCGCAGATCGACGGCGTGCTCGCCGCCAACGACGCCATGGCGGTCGGCGCGATCGAGGCCCTCGACGGCGCCAACCGGAAGGCGCAGGTGATCGGCATCAACGGCACCAAGGAGGCGATCGACGCGATCAAATCCGGCAAGCTGCTGGCGAGCGGCGACTACAACGGCTTTGCGCAAGGTTGCCTCGGCACCATGATGGCGATCCGCTCCTTGCGCAATCAGCCCGTCATCAGCGAGATCGTGCTGAAGCCGACCGTCATCACCAAGGACAATTACGGGCCGTTCGACGTGCCGCTGGAGCAGCGGACCTGCCCGACCTTCGAGGAGGCCGGCAAGCTCGGCGCGAAGTAGGCGAGCCGATCACCACACCCCGGACGGCCGCTCTTGCGGCCGTCCCAAGAACCGAAGCAAGAAACGGAGACCGTCATGCTGTTCGCCATTCACGCCCTCGACCGCACCGGCGCGCTGCCGACGCGGCTTGCCAATTACGACGCCCACAAGGCTTTCCTCAGCGATACCTCGCGCTTCGGCGTCAAGATCGTGATGTCGGGGCCGCTGGTCTCCGATGACGGCCAGACCATGATCGGCAGCCTGTTCCTGATCGAGGCACCGGGCCGCGCCGAGGTCGAAGCCTTCAACCGCGCCGATCCCTTTGCCGCAGCCGGCATCTGGGAAAAGGTCACGATCACAGGATTCCTGCGCCGGCAGGGATGAGCCCCTACGGCGGCTCTTCGAGGTGACACGCCACCCACTGCTCGGCTCCGGTCGAGCGCAGCGTCGGCTCCTCCGTCCGGCAGCGATCAAAGACGAAGGGGCAACGGGTGTGGAAGCGGCAGCCCTTCGGCGGATTGATCGGGCTCGGCACGTCGCCCCTAAGGATGATTGGATTGCGCTGTGCTCCGGGCTCCGGCAGCGGCACCGCCGAGAGCAGCGCCTTGGTGTAGGGATGCCTTGGCGCGGCAAAGATCTCCCGGCGCGGCGCCACCTCGACGATCTTGCCGAGATACATCACCGCCACGCGATGGGTCATGTGCTCGACGATGGCGAGGTCATGGCTGATGAACAGCAGCGCCAGGCCGAACTCGCGCTGGAGATCCTGCAAGAGATTGACGATCTGCGCCTTGACCGAGACGTCGAGCGCCGAGACCGCCTCGTCGCAGACGATCAGCTCGGGCTCGGCCGCGAGCGCCCGCGCGATACCGATGCGCTGGCGCTGGCCGCCGGAGAATTCGTGAGGCCTGCGGTTCAGCGCCTCGCGCGGCAGGCGCACGGTGTCCATCAGCGCGGTGACACGGACTTCGAGATCTTCCGCGGATTTGGCGAGGCCGAAATTGCGGATCGGCTCGGCGAGAATATCGCGCACGCGCATGCGCGGATTGAGGCTCGAGAACGGATCCTGGAATACCACCTGCACGCGCCGGCGCATTTGGCGCATCGTGCTCGGATGCGCGTCGTCGATGCGCTGACCGTCGAGAATGACCTGGCCCGAGGTGATCTCGAACAGCCGCAAGATGGCGCGGCCGACCGTCGACTTGCCGCAGCCGGACTCCCCGACCAGCGACAGCGTCTCGCCGCGCGCGATCTCGAACGACACGCCGTCGACCGCATAGACGAATTCGGACTTGCGGCCGAACAGGCCGCTCTTGACCGGAAAATGCTTCTTGAGGTCGTTGACCTGGAGCAGCGGAGGACTCATGCCGCGACGGCTCCCTTGGCCGCGTAATGACAGGCCGCGACGTGGCGCGGGCCCTTCTCTTCCAGTCCCGGCGCATGCTGCCGGCAGACGTCGGTCGCAATCGCACAGCGGCCGGCGAAGACGCACCCGATAATGGGCTTGCGGAGGTCAGGCACCTGCCCCGGGATCTCGGCGAGCCGCGTTGCGGTCCCGGCGAGCGAAGAGCCGAGCTTCGGCACCGCGCCGAGCAGGCCTTGCGTATAGGGATGGCGCGGCGAACGGAACAGCTCGGCGACCGGCGCCTCCTCGACCTTGCGGCCGGCATACATCACCATGACGCGTTCGGCGATCTCGGCGACGACGCCGAGATCGTGGGTGATCAGGATGATGGCGGCGCCGACCCGGCGCTTCAGGTCCAGCATCAGCTTCAGGATCTGCGCCTGGATGGTCACGTCGAGCGCGGTGGTCGGCTCGTCCGCAATGAGAAGCTTGGGATTGCACGCCAGCGCAACCGCGATCATCACGCGCTGGCGCATGCCGCCGGAAAGCTGGTGCGGATATTCGCCGACGCGCCGTTTCGGCTCGGGAATGCCGACCAGAGTCAGCATCTCGACCGCGTGCGCCTCCGCCGCCTGCTTGTCGAGGCCCTGATGGATCATCAAGGTCTCGCGGATCTGGCGGCCGACGGTGAGCACCGGGTTCAGGCTCGTCATCGGTTCCTGAAAGATCATCGAGATGTCGTTGCCGCGGATCGCGCGCATCTCCCGATCGGACAGCTTCAAGATATCCCTGCCCGCAAAGCGGATGCTGCCTGCGATCCTGCCCGGTGGCTCCGGGATCAGCCGCATCAGCGACATCGACGTCACCGACTTGCCGCAGCCGGATTCGCCGACGATGGCGAGCGTCTCGCCCTCGTTGACATGGAAGGACACCCCGTCGACCGCGCGGTTGATGCCGCCTGGCGTGCGGAAATGGGTCTGGAGGTTCTCGACTTCGAGCAAAGCCATCGCGATCAGCCTCGATCCATCAGAGACTCTTGGCCATGCGCGGGTCGAGCGCATCGCGAAGGCCGTCGCCGAGCAGATTCACGGCGAGCACGGTGACGGACAGGAACGCCGCCGGGAAGAACACGATGTAAGGCTTGACCTGCCACAGCGCGCGGCCCTCGGCCATGATGTTGCCCCAGGACGGGATGGTCGGCGGCGTCCCGGCGCCGATGAAGGACAGGATCGCCTCGGTGATCATCGCGCTGGCGCAGATGTAAGTCGCCTGCACCAGCATCGGCGCCACCGTGTTGGGCAGGATATGACGGAGGATGATCATCGGCGTGCGCGTGCCGCAGGCCACGGCCGCATCCACATAAGGCTGCTCGCGCAAGGACAGCACCACGCTGCGGACGAGGCGCGAGACGCGCGGGATTTCGGCCACGGTGATGGCGAGGATGACGTTGCCGACGCTGCCGCGCGTCAAGGCCATCAGCGCGATCGCGAGCAGGATCGGCGGGATGGACATCAGGCCGTCCATGAACCGCATCAGGATGCCGTCGGCCCAGCGGATGAATCCGGAGACCATGCCGATAGCGAGGCCCGCCGCAGATGCGAAGATCGCGACCGACAGGCCGACCGTGAGCGAGACGCGCGCGCCAAACAGCACGCGGGAATAGATATCGCGGCCGAGCACGTCGGTGCCGAACCAGAAATCGGCCGACGGCGCCCGGGTGCGCTTGGCGGGCGCAAGCGCAGTCGGGTCGACCGTTCCGAGATAAGGGGCGAAGACGGCGATCAGCACGAGCGTCAGCAGCAGCGCGCCGCCGATGGCGACCGTCGGATGGCCGCGCAAGAGGCCGACGAAGCCGCGCCGGATCTTGACCGGCCGCAGGATCTCCGGCAATTGCGGCGCAAGGACGAAGCCGGCAGGAAGCGATTGCGAATTGACGGTGGTATCGGTCAATAGCGGATCCTCGGGTCAACGAGCGTATAGACGACGTCGATCATCAGATTGACGAGGACGTAGACGAAACTGAACAGCAGCACGATGCCCTGGATCACCGGATAGTCACGGCGCAGGATCGCATCGATCGTGAGGCGGCCGAGGCCGGGGATCGCGAACACGCTCTCGGTGACGACCGCGCCGCCGATCAGGAGCGCGATGCCGATCCCGATCACGGTGACGATCGG
This sequence comes from Bradyrhizobium sp. SZCCT0231, assembly GCF_018130245.1. GTDB lineage: Bacteria > Pseudomonadota > Alphaproteobacteria > Rhizobiales > Xanthobacteraceae > Bradyrhizobium > Bradyrhizobium japonicum_F. Next base: position 839,543 of record NZ_JAFCKP010000001.1, on the reverse strand, counting down.
TACCGCCGCGTTCTTCAGCGCGTGAATGAACAGGATGCCGCCCTGCCCGAGTCCCTTGGCCTTGGCGGTGCGGATATAGTCCTGCTGCAGCACTTCGAGCATGGCTGCCCGCGTGATGCGGGCGACCAGCGCGATGTAGACGCAGCCGAGCGCGATCGCCGGCAGGATCAGGTTCTCGAGCCACGGCCAGAAGCCGGAGCTGAGCGGCGTATAGCCCTGCACCGGCAGCCATTCCAGCTCGAGCGCGAAGATGTAGGCGAGCATGTAGCCGACCACGAACACAGGCAGCGAGAAGCCGAACACGGCAAAGCCCATGATGACACGGTCGATCAGGCTGCCGGCCTTCCACGCCGCCACCACGCCGAGCGGCACCGCCACCGCGATCGTGAGCAGCAGGGTGACGATCATCAGCGACAGCGTCGGTCCGAGACGCTGCCCGATCATCGCCGAGACCGGCAGATTGGTGAAGATCGAGGTGCCGAGATCGCCGTGCAGGATGCGCCAGACCCAGCCTCCGAACTGGACCAGGAACGGACGGTTGAGGCCGAGGCTCTGGCGGATGCGCTCCACATCCTCCGGGCTCGCCTGGTCGCCCGCGATCACCACCGCGGGATCGCCCGGCGCGATGTAGAGCAGGCTGAACACGAACAGCGCGACGATCGCCATGACTGGCAAGGTCGCGACGATGCGACGGAGGATGTAGGAGAGCATCTGGCCTCAGTGCACGATCATGCAGACTTCGACACGCCCCAGAAGAACGGCAGCGGCCCCTTGGTGATGCCGGAGACGTTCTTGCGCCACGCGGTGTAGCTCAGGAAGAAGCCGGTCGGCGCGTAGACGACGTCATCGAGTGCCGCCTTGTTGAGGCGGCCGATGGCGGCCTTCTCCTCGTCGAGATTCTTGGCCTCGAACCAGGACGCGACCTCCTTCTCGGTGCCGGGGCTGTTCGGCCAGCCGAACCAGGCCTTGTCGCCATTGGCGCGAACGGCGGTGTAGGGAGCGGGATTGATGCAGTCCGCGCCCGCGTGCCAGGTGTGGAACATGTTCCAGCCGCCTTGTCCCGGAGGCGTCTTCTGCGCGCGGCGGGAGCCGACCGTGCCCCAGTCGGTAGCGACGAAATCGACATTCATGCCGAGCTTCTTCAGCAGGTCCGCGGTGACGTCGCCCTGCGCCTTGGTAATCGGCTGGTCCTGCGCCACGAGGCACGTCACCGGCTGGCCGGAATAGCCGCTCTCGGCGAGCAGCTTCTTGGCCGCATCGAGATCGCGCTTGCCCTTCAGGATCTCGCCGCCGACTTCGCTGTAGAGCGGCGTATCCGGCGTGAAGAAGCCGGGCAGCGGCTTCCACAGCGCGGTGTCGTCGCCGACGATCGCGCGCATATAGTCTTCCTGGCTGAGCGCCATCAGCACCGCGCGCCGTGCCCGTACGTCGTTGAACGGCGCGAACAGATGGTTCATGCGGAACGAGCCGATATTGCCGAGGGGATCGCCGATGTCGACGCTGATGTTCTTGTTCTTCTTGAGGACAGGCACGAGGTCGGCGATCGGGTTTTCCCACCAATCGACCTCGCCGTTCTGCAAGGCAGCGGCGGCCGTGGCCGGATCCGGCATCACGATCCATTCGATGCGATCGACCAGGATCTGCTTGCCACCCGCGAGCCAGGATGCCTTCTCCTGCCGCGGCACGTAATCGGTGAACTTCTCGAACACCGCCTTCGCGCCCGGCACCCATTCGCCCTTGGCGAACTTCATCGGCCCGGAGCCAACGTATTCGGTAATTTGCTTGAATGGATCGGTCTGCGCGATGCGCTCCGGCATGATGAAGCCGCACGGCGAGTTGTTCTTGGCCAGCGCGTAGAGCATCTTCGGGAAGGGCTGCTTGAGCACCCATTTGAAGGTGCGGTCGTCGACGGCAGTGAGCTCCTGCTGCAGCGCCTTGATCATCAGTCCCATCGGATCGCGCGCCGACCAGCGCGTCAGGCTTGCAACGACGTCCTTGCTCCGCACCGGCTCGCCGTCGTGGAACTTGAGCCCCGGCCGCAGTTTGAACGTCCAGGTCGTGCCATCGTCGGTCACTTCCTCGGACTCGACCATCTGCCGCTGCGGCTGCAGCGAGGAATCGATGCCGTAGAGCGTATCCCAGACCATCGTGGCGGCATTGCGTACGACATATTGCGTGCCCCAGATCGGGTCGAAATTGGCGAGATTGGCCTGGGGTACGAAGCGCAGGGTCCGAGCGGATGCGCCTTGCGCGATCGCCGGAGCCGAAAGGCCGGTCAATGCCAGACCGCCCGCGCCGGCCAGTCCCTTCAATACGGTCCTGCGATCCATGAATTCCTCCCAGTAATGCCGTGATGCCAGCTCTTCATTGGCAAGGGGCAAGTGAAACCGAACCCATTTGTAAGCAAATGGCATGCCACTAAATGCGCCTTCGCCAGCGGTGTCTCACCTTCATTCCGGCCGATACAGGCTCAGAGCGCGGCCGCCAGCGTCGGCCCGGTTTCGATATGCGGAATCGCCTCGACCAATTTGCGCGTGTAGTCGGTCTTCGGATTGTCGAACAACGCCCGGCTCTCGCCTTGCTCCACGATGCCGCCATTGCGCAGCACGATGGTGCGGTCGCAGAGCATGCGCACCACGTTGAGATCGTGGCTGACGAACAGCAGCGCGATGTCGTTCTCGCGCCGCAGGCGGTCGAGCAGCTGCAGCACTACGGCCTGCACGGAGACGTCGAGCGCGGCGGTCGGCTCGTCCAGCACCAGCAGCCGCGGCCGGCAGGCGATCGCGCGAGCGATGCCGACGCGGGCCTTCTGCCCGCCGGAGAGCTGATGCGGAAACCGCGGCAACAGATCGAGCGGCAATCCCACGCGCTCTGCGCATTCTTCCACCCGCTGGCGCAGCGCCTCACCCGTGCGCATTCTGTCGAGCCGCATCAAGGGATGGGCAATACAATCGAACGCCGTGAAGCGCGGGTTGAGGCTCTCGTTCGGATCCTGAAAGACCATCTGGATGTCTTTACGCAATGGCGAGCGGTGAAAATCGCGCGACGCCACGTGCCCGATCGACTGCCCGTCGAATACGATGTCGCCTTCGCTCGGGTCGATCAGGCGGCAGATCATGCGCGAGGTCGTGCTCTTGCCGGAACCGGACTCGCCGACCAGACCGACGCTCTCGCCGCCGGCCATCGTCATGGAGAAGTCGGTAACCGCCGCAGAGCCCTGGTCGAAGCGCTTTGCCAGCTTTCGCACTTCCAAAAGCGGCGGCGTGCCGTGCGCGAGCGCCGGGCGTGGCTTGCCGAGAACGGCTGCGTAACGCTCTCTCTCCTCCTCCGTCACGAGGTCTTCGATCCGTGACGTCGCCGTCGGCGATGCCGCAACCAGGCGCCTTGTATAGCCGTGCTGCGGCACGCTGAAGAGAGTGCCGGGGCTCGCCTCCTCGACGATGCGGCCGCGCTCCATCACGGCGATGCGGCGGCAATAGCGCGCTGCGAGGCCGAGGTCATGCGTGATCAGGATCGTCGCCATACCTCGCGCGGCGGCGATGTCCGCGAGCAGATCCATCACCACCTTCTGGGTGGTGACGTCGAGCCCGGTGGTCGGCTCGTCGGCAATCAGCAGCGCGGGATTGCAGGAGATCGCAATCGCGATCATGACGCGTTGGCACATGCCGCCGGAGAGCTCGTGCGGATAGGCGTCCATCCGCGCCTCGGGATCGCGGATCTGGACGGCGCGCAGCAAGTCCAGCGCCTCGGCGCGCGCGGCGTCCTTCGAGATACGCTTGTGGGTGAGGATCGCGTCCGCGATCTGCAGTCCGATCGCGCGGATCGGATTGAGCGCCGCCCGCGGGTTCTGGAAGATCATCGACATCGCTGCGCCCTGCAGCTGTCGCAGATCATCGCCCCGGAGCTTCGTCACGTCCTGCCCGCGGAACAGGATCTTGCCGCCGGTGACGCGCCCGGCCGCATCGAGCAGCCGCGTCGTCGCAAAGCCGGTGACCGACTTGCCGGAACCGCTCTCGCCGACGAGGCCCAGCATCTCACCGGCCTTGACCGTGAGCGTCACGCCGCGCACGGCCTCGACCATTCCGCGCCGCGTCGAGAACGCGACATGGAGGTCGTCGATCCTGAGCAGTTCCTCGCTCATGTGCGCATCCGGGGATCGAGAATGTCCCGCATCCCGTCGCCGAGGAGGTTGAAGCACAGCACCGCCAGCATCAGCGCAAGGCCCGGAAAGGCCACCAGCCACCACCGCCCCGTCGAGATGAAGCGCGCGCCTTCCGCGACCATGATGCCCCATTCCGGCGTCGGCGGCTTGACGCCGAGACCGATGAAGGACAGGCCCGCAGCATTGAGAATGGCCCAGCCGAGATTGAGCGAGATCTGCACCGCCATCGCCGGCAGGATGTTCGGCAGCAGGAAGCGCAGCACCACCGAGAAATGGCTCTCGCCGCAGGCGCGCGCGGCCTCGACCCAGCCGACGTTGCGCCGGACGTTCACTTCGGCGCGCGCGAAGCGGATGTAGAAGGGAAGATTGATGATCGCGGTGGCGATCACGATGTTCTCGATCCGGTTGCCCAGAGCCGCGACCATCGCCATTGCCAGCACGAACAACGGAAACGCCATCATCACGTCGACGAAACGGCCGACGGCACGATCGAGCCGCCCGCTCGCATAGCCGCAGAACGCGCCGACGACGGCCCCGATCACGAAGGAGATGCCGACCGCGGAGACTGCGATGGCAAGGTCGAGCCGCGCGGCAATGATGAGACGGCTGAACACGTCGCGCCCGAGCTGGTCGGTACCGGCAATGTGCGCCGCGCTCGGCGGCAGCAAGGCCTCCGAGACATTGGAGACCACGGGATCATAGGGCACGATCCAGGGCCCGAAGATCGCGACCAGGACGAACAGCATCACTCCGGCCGCGGCCACCGCCGTCAGCGGATTGCCGCGCAGGATCCAGACCGAATGGCGAAGTGTGGCGCTGGTCATTCGATCGACACCCTGGGATCGGCGATGCCGTAGCAGATATCGACCACGAGGTTGACCAGCACGAACAGGCTGGCCATCAGCAGCACGAAGCCCTGCACCGGCGCATAGTCGGAGGACAGCAGCGCATCGAGCGCATAGGAGGCCACGCCCGGCCAGGAGAACACCTTCTCCACCAGCACGTTGGCGCCCAGCATGGTCGAGAACACGATGCCGGCGATGGTGATGACGGGAAGGATCGCGTTGCGCAGCGCGTAGGTCACGACCACCTTGCGCCAGGACAATCCGACCGAGCGCGCGGTGCGCACGAAATCGCTGCCGAGCGACACCAGCATCGAGGCGCGCGTGATCCGCGCCAGCGGCGCGATCACGAACAGCGCCATGCTCGCCGCCGGCAGGACCAGCTGCTTGCAGGCCGCCCACCAGCCGTCGAAGTCTCCGGCGAGCAGGAAATCGACGGAGAGGAAACCGGTGCGTTGTGGCGGCAGCGAGGTGAAGACGTCGATCCGCCCGGTGGGATCAGGCGCAAGCCCGAGCAGATAATAGAAGACGTAGATCAAGAGCAGGCCCGAGACGAAGGTCGGCACGCAGACGCCGAGCGCGCAGAACAGCCGCACGCCGTGATCGACGACCGATCCCGGCCGAAGCGCCGCCACCACACCGAGCGGCACCGCCGCGATCAGCGCAATCAGGAGCGCGGTGAAGGTGAGCTCCAGCGAGGCCGGCAATCGCTCGCGCAGGTCCTTCAGCACCGGCTGGCCGGTCATCATGGAGCGGCCGAGATTGCCGTGGCCGATGTCGGAGAGATAGAACACGAGCTGCTCCGGCACCGACTTGTTGAGCCCCATCTGCTTGCGGATCTGCTCGATCTCCTCCTTGCCGGCATTGGGCCCCGAGGCGAAGAACACCGCGGGGTCCCCGGGCAGGACGCGCATCAAGAGAAAGGTGAAGACCAGCACACCGAACAGCGCCGGCAGCGACGACAGCAACCGCCTGCCCGCCCGCGCCATTGTTGCACCAAGACCAGTCATCACCATTCAGCGTCCCTGCTGGCCGCGGATGTCACTTGCGGCTGACATCGCGATAATCGACCTGGCGATGGAACTCGTAGGTGTAGCCTTCGATCGACGACGCCATCACCGCGTCCTGATTGGGCTGCCACAGCATGATCTGCGGCATCAGGTCGAAATGCATCGCGTTGAGCTTGCGGCCGGCTTCCTCATACTTGGCCTTATCCGGCTCGAAGCGCGCCTCCTGCGCAATCGCTGCAAGGTCCGGGTTGTTGATCGAGCTGTAATTCCAGCGCTGATTGCCGGTGTAGAAGTTGCGGTAGAAATAGTCGGTCGACGGCAGCCAGGCGACGATACCCTCGGTGAAGAAGGGCAGCTTCTTCTCGTTGATCTGCGTCGACATCTGCGCATCCGGCAGCTTCTGAATGTCGACCTTGATGCCGATCTTGGCAAGCGACTCCTTGACGAGGGCGGCCATCGGCTCCGCGGTCGACGACTGGCCGACATTGAAGCTGAACGTGGTCGAAAAGCCTTCCGGAAGTCCCGCGGCCTTCAGATACTCCCTGGCCTTGTCGAGATCCATCTTCACCGGCTGCTGGAACGGATAGATGCCGTTCAGCGGCTTGCCGTCCGGCCAGGTCACACCGAACAGCGGCGCGCCGCGGCCGAACAGAGCGGCTTTGAACATGTCGTCATAGGGCAGCGCATAAGCGATGGCGCGGCGCACATTCACATTGTCGAAGGGCGGCATCTGGTTGTTCATCGAGACGTAGGTGATCGCATTGTACTGCGGCGTCGAGATCACCTTGAGCTTGCCCTTTGCCTCCAGCGACTGCACATCGCTGGCCTGCAGATCGACCACGAGATCGGCATCGCCACGCTCGACCAGATTGGCACGGGTCGCCGGCTCCGGCACCGACTGCACGATCACGCGCTTGAAGAACGCGGGCTTGTTGGCCGAGCCGCGGTTCCAGTTCTCGTCCCGCTTGAGGATCACCTGCTCGCCCGGTTTGAAGGTCTCGACCACATAGGCACCGCTGCCGGCGGTATGCTCCTTGAGCCAGGCGGTCGCCCACGGATCGTCCGGTGTCGCGTGCGCCTTGGCGAGCTTCGAGTTGATGATCATGGGATAGACGGTCGCAAGGTTCGGCAGCGCGAGCTTGTCGGGCTTGGGCAGCGTCACTTCGATGGTGAGTGGATCGATCACCTTGAACTGGTCGGCCGAGGTCAGCGAGCCCGTCAGCAGCTGCGCCTTGCCGAGGATCGGCGCGGTGACGCAGCGGTCGAGCGACCATTTGACGTCCTCGGCGGTGACGGGCGAGCCATCCTGGAATTTTGCATCCTTGCGCAGGCGGAAGGTGAGCTTCAGGCCGTCGGGGCTGACGTCGTAGGATTCAGCGAGCTCGCCGGTGATCGTGCCGAGATCGAACACCCATTTGCCGTTGAGCTGCTTGCGGCCGAACGCGACCAGCCGGTCATAGGTGCTCATGCTCAAAGCGAAGGATTCGCGGGTCGAGCCGGGAATGTTGGGATCGAGCGTGTTGACGGATGCGCCGGTCACGTAGCGCAATGTCTCTGCCCTGGTTTGCGCTTGCGACGGCGCATTGGCGATGAGCAACAGCGCAGTGGTAGCGAGGACTGAGGTCGCCAGCCTGAAAGACACAAAACGCATTGGTTTTTCCCTGAATTTCGAACGAGAACGCCAGCAAGGCAGGTTCAGAAAGAAGCAAGTTGCGCGCCAGTCTGATGGGACGTTTCTAGGGATGCTTCATCGCGGCGGCGCATGGATGATCACAGCGATTCCCCCATTTTTCGCGCCGGCCGCGTGACCACGGCCTGCGGCACGTCGTAGGCGCTGAGCGAAGCCCAGTGCCGTTCAATGTCAGCGCGGAACAGGCCGCGCGTCAGGCCGTGAACGAGCTTTGGAACGGCGGTCGTCATCGCATTGATCGACGATCCCGACGGACCGAAGCTCATGGTGGAGGCGATGGCGAAGAGATGGATGTCGGAGATCCACGGCGTCTTTCCCGGCACGCGCTCGGTGAAGGCGTAGTCATCGGCAAGATAGGGAAAGCGGCCGAGCCGTTCGTTGCGCTCGTCCTCGGGCGGCTGGTAGCGGTCGGCCCAGGTGGCGATGTTGTCGGCGAATCTTGCGAGCTCGCCGCGGCCGGCGAAATTCATGTCGATGCCGGTGCCGCAGATAACGAAATCGGCGGTGATGGCGCCGCGCGGCGTTTGGAGTTCAACGCCTTTGCCGGTCTCGCGCGCGGCTTCGACCGGCGCGCCTTCGTGCAGTGTGAAATTGGCGTGACGCGCGCAGCGGTCATAGGTCGGTTGCGGAAATCCCTCGCGCATCTCGAGGATCTTGCGCATGAAGCGCCAGCGCCAGGCATCGTCGAGATCGCTGAGGTGGCGCAGGAAGCCGCGAAACGTCAGCCAACGATAGGGCTGGATCACCTGGATCTGCGCGCGGCGGCACAGCAGGTGCACTTCGGCGGCCTCCGCCTCCAGCGCGGTCGCCGCATTGTCAAAGGCGGATGCGCCGGCACCGATCACGGCGATGCGCTTGCCGCGCAGGCTTGCGAAGTCGATGTCGTCGACAACGGTCGCGACTGAGCTTGCCGGCAGATGCGCTAGCTGCTCGGGGATCATCCAATCGCCCATGCCCTCCTGCCCCGTCGCCAGCACGATCTTGCGCGCATGCAGCGTCTCGACCCCTTCGGCACGCTTCACGCGCGCGGCGAGCAGGCCGTCGGCCGCCGGCGCAATCTCCAGCAGCTCGCAAGCATTGCGCACCGGCAAGCCGATCGTGCGCCGCAGCCAGAGCAGGTACTCGGCCCAATGGCCGCGTTCGATCAGGCCGAGCTGCTGCCAGCTGTCCTTGCCGAAGCGGGCTTCGTGCCAGGACTGGTAGGTCAGGCTCGGGATGTCGAGATCCGGGCCGGTGTAGTCCTTCGGGCTGCGCAGCGTCGGCATGCGGGCATAGGTGAGCCACGGCCCCTCCTTCCCCTCCTCGGCCTTGTCGAGCAGCAGGATGTTGCTGACGCGCGAGCGCATCAGGCCGAAGCCGATGGCGATGCCGGACTGGCCCGCGCCGACGATGAGGACGTCCAGCGCCGGCTGGCCGTCGGGCCCCGTCTTCGGTTCGAGCCACACGGCGCCGGGATGCGCGATCATTGCCAGATCGGCGCGAATATCGGCTTCGAGCTGGGTGAGCGCCTCACTCATGCCGCGAGCCAGCCTCCGTCGACCACCATCACGGTGCCGGTCGTAAACGAGGAGGCATCGCTGGCGAGATGCAGCGCGGTCTGTGCGACCTCTTCTGCCTGGCCGAACCGCTTCATGGCGTGGCGGTTACGCGAGGCCTCACGTACTTGCTCTGAATTAGCGTGACGGGCAAAGCTGCGGCGAAGCATTGGCGTGTCGATCGCACCCGGCGCGATGGCGTTGACGCGGATGCCGTCGGTGGCGAAGTCCACCGCCATGGTGCGGGTGAGGCTGACGATTGCCCCCTTGGCGGCGATGTAAGCGCTGTTGCCCTTACCGCCGGCAATGGCGAGCTGCGATGCCAGCGTGATGATCGAGCCACTGTTCTGCCGCTGCATCTGCGGCACCGCGGCCCGCGCCCACAGCCAGGTGCCGCCGACATTGGCGCGGAACACCACGTCCCAGTCGTCCAGGCTCGTCGTCAGCACGGTGCCGCCGCAGGAGAAGCCGGCGGCGGTCATCAGGATATCGAGCCGGCCGTGCCGCGCCACGACATCGCCGACGACGGTCTCGGCGAATGCGGCTTCGCCGACGTCGCCGACATGCGTCGTTGCTTCGCCGACCAGGCTCAGCGTTTCCTCAAGGCCAGGAGCATCGCGATCGACCAGCGCAAGACGCGCGCCCTCCTCCGCAAACAGTTTTGCGCTGGCGCGGCCGATGCCCGAGCCCGCTCCGGTGATGATGGCCGTGCGCCCCTGCAGCCGCATGTCAGATCCCCTCCTTGTGCTGCATCCACCAGGCGCTCATCGCGGCGGCCGACTCCGCGCAGCCGAACCGGGCACGCCAGCCGAACTCGTCGGCCATCCGCGCAACCGACATCGGCGCCCGATCCCCGCCGTGGAGCTTGATGAAGGTCTTCTCTCCGGGAGACGCGAGCCGACACTCCAGCCCGGGATGCAGCGCCGCAAACGCCTCGCCCCATTGCAGCGCCGACCAGGCCACGCCACTGGAGATATTGTAGAGCCGATGGCGCGGCCGCTCGGCTTCGATCAGCACCGCCACCGCTTCGGCAGCGTCGGGCGCATAGGTCCAGTCCTTTATCCCAGGGGCCGGCATGATCGCCGGCTCGCCACGGGCGAACGCCGCCAGGATCTGGAACTGGAGGCTCGGCGTATCGCGTACCGCGCCGGCCCGCTCCCACGGACCGAACACCGCACTCAGCCGCACGCTCAGGAAATCGCCGCCAAAGAGCGCGGCATGGCGCGCTACCGAACGTTCCGAGGTGAACTTGCTGATGGCGTAGAACGAGATGGGATCGCAGGGCGTTTCCTCGTCGAGGATTTGATGACGCTGGCCCGCCGCGCCATAGGCCGACGCCGACGAGAGATTGATGACGCGGCGAACGCCATGACGGATCGCCGCGAGCAGGATCGGGATCTGCGCCATGACATTGATTTCGAGAACGCGCGCGGTCGATGCCCGCTCAAGCTCATCCCCGGCGGTGACCGCCGCGCCCAGCACGATCGCATCGCAGCCCCTTGCGATAAGGGCATCGATGACTTCTGCGTCGGTGATGTCGCCCTGCACGGGATTGAGCCGTGTGCCGTAGTCGGCAAGAGATCGCTGCGCGGAAAACGGCAGCGGGGCACGGTCATACAGCGTCACCTCGTGTCCGCGCGCGAGCAGCACCTCTGCGAGATTGAGGCCGACAAAGCCGGTGCCGCCGAAGATGACGACCTTCATCGCGCGCGATCCACCGTCACAGCAGCTTTGCTCCAAAATTCCGTTCCGGATCCATGTCGGCGACGAGCCGGCCGGTCGGCTTCGCCGCCTCGCCGCCGCTGCGCGCCAGGAATTTTCCGCTGCCCGCGCTCGCGAGACACTTGTTGCCCTCGATGATTACGCGGCCGCGCGAGAGCACCGACACCGGCCAGCCCTTCAGCTTGCGGCCCGAGAACGGCGTGTAGCCGGCGAGATCGTGCATCATCTCGTCGGCGATGGTGACCTCGCGGTTCGGATCCCAGATCGCGATATCGGCGTCGGCCCCGACTGCGATCGAGCCCTTGCGCGGATGCAGGTTGTAGATCTTGGCCGGCGCGGTCGCGGTCAGCTCGACGAATTTTTCCAGGCCCAGCCGGCCCTTCGACACCATCGCGTCGAACAGCAGCGGCAGCCGCAGCTCCAGCCCCGGCAAGCCGTTCGCGACCTGCTTGAAATTCGGATTGGGTCCGGCGCGCAGCTTGCCGGTCTCGTCATAGCGATACGGGGCATGATCCGACGAGATGGTCTGAAGATCGCCGAGCGAGAGCGCCTGCCACAGTGCCTCCTGGTCCGAATGCGTGCGCGGCGGCGGGCTGCACATCCATTTGGCGCCTTCGGCGCCGGGCTTGTCGAGATCGCCTGCCGTGAGGAACAGATATTGCGGACAGGTCTCGGCGAAGACCTTGAGCCCCTGCCCGCGCGAGTCGCGGATCACCTTGGCGCCCTCGGCGGTCGAGACATGGAAGATCATGATCGGTTGGTCGATCAGCGCCGCCATGCCGATCAGTCGGGTAAAGGCTTCCGCCTCCGACACGCGGGCGTGGCTGACGGCGTGGTATTTCGGCATGGTGTAGCCGCGTGCGAGCAGCCGCTTCACCATCCAGGCAATGATGCCGTGGTTCTCGGCATGAGCGCACAGCATGGCGCCGGACTGGCGCGCGGCGAGGAGGATGTCGAGCAGCGGCTCGTCGTCGACCTTGAGCCGGTCGTAGGTCATGAAGATCTTGATCGAGGCATGGCCCTGCTTCACCAGCGCGGGAATGTGCTCCTCGACCGTCTCCCTGGTCGCATCCGCAATGATCATGTGGAAGGCATAGTCGATCACCGCGCCCTTCTTCGCCAGAGCGTGATAATCCTCGACGACCTGCGGCAGCTTCATGCCGACATGCTGGGCGGCGAACGGGATCACCGTGGTGGTGCCGCCGAAGGCCGCGGAGACGGTCGCGCTCTCGAAAGTGTCGGCGTTCATGATGCCGGCGGCCGACAGCTGCTCGATATGAGCGTGGCTGTCGACGCCGCCGGGCAGCACCAGCTTGCCGCGCGCATCGATCTCGCGCTTGGCTACGGGAAGCCCGCGGCCGATGGCCGCGATGGTCTCACCCGAGACGGCGACGTCGGCCTCGAAGACGTCGGTGGTGGTGGCGACGCGGCCGCCGCGGATGATCAGGTCGTAAGCGGGTTCAGTCATGCGGCACTCCGTGATAGGCTCAAGGCACGTACTCGTAATTTCGCAGGAAGACCATCATGTCCCGGCCGCGCATTCTCGTCATCAACCCGAACTCCAACCACAAGGTCACGCAAGGGCTGGAGGATGCGCTGAAGCCGCTCGACTTCGAGGGCGGGCCGGAGGTGGTCTGCCAGACGCTCGTCGACGGTCCGTTCGGCATCGAAAGCCAGGCGGATGTCGATAGCGTTGCGATGCCGCTGCGAAAGCTCGTCGAAAGCGACAACAGCACGGCCGCCTTCGTCATCGCCTGCTACAGCGATCCCGGGCTTCAGGTCTGCCGCGAAGGCACCGACCGCCCCGTGTTCGGCATCGCCGAGTGCGGCGTACTGACAGCGCTTTCCCGCGCCGAGACCTTCGGCGTCATCGCGATTGCCCAGCGCTCGATCCCCCGACACATGCGCTATCTCAGGCAGATGGGCCTGACCGACCGCCTCGCCGGCGAGCGGCCGCTGAACATGAGCGTCGCCGAGACCGCCTCGGGCGAAGGCACGCTGGCGAAAATGATCGAGATCGGCCGCGCGCTGCGCGACGAGGACGGCGCCCGCGCCATCGTGATGGGCTGCGCCGGCATGGCACGCCACCGCCGCCCGCTCGAAGATGCACTGCGTATTCCCGTGATCGACCCGACACAGGCGGCCGTCACCATGGCGCTCGGTACGGTGCAGTTCTCGGCTCACTAGGCGTCCTTCAGCTCTTTGGCGTCCTGCCGCGCGAGCCATTGCGCATGGCTCTCGCGGACAAGCGCAAACGTGTCCCGCTGGGTGGTGTAGAGATTGCCGAACATGCGGCCGATCGGCCGGTAGGCGTCGAGATCGACATACATGTTGGCGGTATTGACGAGGCCCTCGCGGGCGTGAACCCGCAAGACCTCGCCGACCAGCAGCTCGCGATCCGGCGAGAAGTTCAGCACGACATGGCGCCGGCATTCCAGCGCAAACGGCGCAGCCGCAAGGCGGGGCACCTTCACATCGACCGAGGGAAGCGTCGCAAGCCCGGTCGCGGCGACCTCGCTGTCACCTGAGGGAAAATCGACCGCGCAATCGTTCATCGCTACCGACAGCGCCTCATCCACCATGTGCACGACGAACTCGCCGTCGCGATGGATGTTGCGGGTGGTGTCCTTCGGCGAGTGATCGGGCTTGTGCTGCAGCCCGAGCACGATCAGCGGGGGGCTTTCCGAGAACACGTTGAAGAAGCTGAACGGCGCGGCATTGACCGCTCCGTTCTCGTCCAGCGTCGTCACCAGCGCGATCGGCCGCGGCACCACCACGCCGCAGAGCAGCTTGTAGCGATCGCGCGGATCCAGCTCACGAAGTGATATGCCTTTGTCCGCCATCGGTATCACTTCTCCGGTGGCGGCACCGCGCCGGTGCGGCTGGTGATCAGGCCGTAATGCTCGATGCGGCGATGGCGAGCGAAATCGAAGATCGTGGTCTTTCCGAAGGTGGTGGCGTCGAGATCGCACGGGTGGACCAGAACCTCGTCGTCCTCAGTCTTGGCTTCGGCGACGATCTCGCCATTGGGATCGACGATCAGGCTGCCCCCGAACAAAGGGTGCCCGTCCTCGACGCCGGCCTTCGCCACCGCGACGACCCAGGTCGCATTCTGATAGGCGCCTGCCTGCACCGAGAGGCGGTTGTGAAACAGCCGCTTCTCGACGCCCTCTTCGCTCTTCTCCGCATTCACGGACGGCGTGTTGTAGCCGATCAGCACCATCTCGACGCCCTGCAGGCCCATGACGCGATAGGTCTCGGGCCAGCGGCGATCGTTGCAGATCGCCATGCCGATGATGCCGCCGAGCTCGCGCCAGACGTTGAATCCGAGATCGCCCGGCTCGAAATAGCGCTTCTCGAGGTGCTGGTGCGAGCGCTTGGTGTCGTATTCCACATGGCCCGGCAAATGGACCTTGCGATACTTGCCGACGATCTTGCCGGACTTGTCGGTGAGAACAGCGGTGTTGAAGTGATGGCCGTCCGGCGTCAGCTCCGCATAGCCGAAATTCATCGCCATCTGGTGCTGCGCCGCACGCTCGAACAGCGGCCTCGTCGCCGCGTTCGGCATCTCTCGTTCGAACCAGATGTCGAACTCGGAGCGGTCATCGACGTACCAGCGCGGGAAGAACGTCGTCAGCGCCAGCTCGGGATAGACGATCAGGTCGGCGCCCTTGCTCTTGGCTTCGTCCATCAGCGCGATCATGCGCTTGACCACGGCCTCGCGGCTGTCGGCCTTCTGGATCGGGCCCATCTGGGCGGCGGCGACATTGACGATACGCATCAGCGAATTCCTGGTGATCTCTCGGGGGAAGCGGCTTCAAGGATGTTCCGGCGCGCGCAGCATATCGCAGCCTCGCACCGCTTTTCCAGCCAAGCACCTTTCATGCCGTCCGCCCCCATTCGGCGTCCTGCAAAAGCCGCCAGTTGATCTTGTTGCTCGCGGTACGCGGCAGGGACTCGACGAAGACGACGGCGCGCGGCGCCTTGTAGCTTGCCATCGCGCCGCGCGCCCAGCCGACGATGTCGTCCGCCGACGTCGTCGCGCGCGCGGCTTCATCCAGCACCACCAGCGCCTTGACCGTCTCGCCGCGATAGCCGTCCGGCGCCGAGATGATGCAGCACTCCCGGATCGCGCGGTTCTGGTACATCGCCGCCTCGACCTCGGCCGGCCACACCTTGAAGCCGCTGACATTGATCATCCGCTTGAGGCGATCGACGGCGAAGAAATAGCCTTCGGCATCGCGGTAGCCGAGATCGCCCGTGCGCAGGAACCGCCTGCCATTGCGTTCGATGAAGGCTTCAGCATCCGCCTCCGGCCTGTTCCAGTAACCCTGCAGCACCTGCGGCCCGTGCACGACGATCTCGCCGACCACATTGTCTTCGAGCTCGATCAGGCTTTCGGGATCGATGACCCTGGCGTCAGTCTCCTGCACGGCGATGCCGAGGCACTGCCGCTTCGGCGCCGCCATCGGATTGAGGTGCGTCGGCGACATCGTCTCGGTCATGCCGTAGCCCTCGACGAAATTGAGGCCGAAACGACCCTTCAGCCGTTCGGCGACCGCAGTTGGCATCGCCGCGCCGCCGCCAGTCAGAACCTTGAGCTTGGCAAAGCATCTGTCGCGGAAGCTGGCGCTTGCGAGCACATCCACGATCATGGTCGGCGCGGCGTTCCAGAACGTCACGCCGTAGGTCTCGAACAGGTCCGGCAGCAGATCCTTGTCCCAGCGCGCCATCAGCAGCAGCGTGGCGCCGGTGACGATGGCGGCATTCATCGAACCCTGCATGCCCGCGACATGGAACAGCGGCATGAAGCCGGTCATCACGTCGCTGCCATCGAGCCCATACCAGCGGGCTTGCAACACCGCGGTGAACAGCGCGCTGCGATGGGTATGCATGCACGCCTTGGGCTTGCCTGTCGTGCCGGAGGTATAGGGCAGGATCATGAGATCGTCCGGACCCGCAGTCATTGCGCCGGGCCGCAAGCTTCGTGCGATCGCCGACGACCACGAATGCCAGCCCGGCGACGACGGCACCTCCGACGGCGCCTCGGTCACGCAGAGCGGCAACGTGTAGGGCGTGGCGGCTGGAACCTCGTCGCGATACTGCGCGACAATCGCATGCGTAATCACGTCGCCCGCCAGCGGCGCAAAAACATCATTCAGCTCGCTGCCGATGATCGCGACCCTGGCGCCGCCATCTGCGGCGAGATACGCGATCTCGATGGTCTTGTTCATGGGATTGACCGGCACGATCACGGCATCGGCCCGCATCACCGCATAATAGGCGATGACGTATTGCGGCGAGTTCTGCAGCGCGATCATGACGCGGTCGCCGCGCTTCACACCACAGACGCCTTGCAGGAAGCCGGCCATGGCATCGACCCGGTCGCGCAACTCGGCGTAGCTCACGCTCGCGCCGTAAAACACCGTCGCCGGATGCGAGGGACGTTCACGTGCAGCCCGCGCCAGCGCGTCGTAAAGCGTCCCTTCAGGCATCGCGAGATGCCAAGGCTCGTTCTCCGGCCAGGCCGGCGAGCGACGAGGTGCTGCGTGGTCGGCGCTCACCCATGCTCCTTGTCGGCGATGTCGAGGCCGTGGTCGAGCGCATCGAGCAGCAGCGCAGCTTCGCGCTCGGAGATCACCAGCGGCGGCGCCAGGAACAACGAGGTCTGCTCGCCGCTGGTGCCGATCACGGCGCCGGCCTCCAGCGCGCGCTCCGCGACGCGCGAGGCGATCGGCACCTCCGTGGTGTCGGCGTGCCATGTGCGCCAGTCCGGGCCGTAGAGCTCCACCGTCCAGTGCAGCCCCTGCCCGGCCACGCGCTGCACGCTCGGGTGCTTTTGCGCGATCGCGAGCAGGCGGCGGGTGAACAGCTTCTCCAGGTTTTGCACGTGCTCCAGAATCCTGTCGTCGGTGACGACCTTCAGGTAGGCGCTGACGGCGGCCATGCTGATCGGATGACCGCGCAGCGTGCCGTAATTCTGCCAGCTCGTGCCCTTGAGCCGCTCGACGATGTCTTTGGACACCACGACAGCGGCCACAGCTGCAGCACCGCCGCCGAGCGACTTTCCGAGCGTCACGATATCGGGACGGCTCTGCGCGCCCTGGAATGCGAACCAGCGCCCAGCACGGCCCGCGCCGGTGACGACCTCGTCCGCGATCCAGTACGAACCGGCCTCTCGCGCGCGCTTCGCCACTTCATCCTGATAGGCGCCGTCATAGTAGATGCCGCCCTGGGTGTAGTCGATGATCGTTGCCGCCGTGTCCGAGAGCAGGCGCGGGGCATCCGCCAGATATTCGCTCGGCGGGGTATTGTTGGTCGGCCCACCATAGATCGCGCCATCCGGCGCCGGCAGAATCCGCACCGGCGCCATCGGTGCCGGCAGCTTCGAGCCGCCCGAGTGGACCGCGAGTCCGCCGTGCCATTGCGGCTGCACCGTCATGCTGCGCGACAGGCCGGTGATGCCGTGATAGGCGCGCTCGCGCGTTGCCAATGCGGAGCGCTGCGTCAACGCCTGACAGAGCGACAGCGCCATGTCGTTGGCCTCGCTGCCGCTGATGCAGAAGCGCACCGCGCCGACCCAATCCTCCTCGCCTTTGAACGCGGTGCCGATCAGGTCGTCGGCGGCCTGCTCGCGGCCGACCCAGGTCCATCCCTCGTTCACGACAGGCGTATCCGCCGCGCGGCGGATCGCCTCCACCATCGCGGGATGGCGATGGCCGAGACCGCCGCCGGTGTTGCTGCCGTCGATCAGCTTGCGGCCATCCGACAGATGAAAGTAGACGCCCTCGCCGCCGACCACGGCCATCGGCGCGGCCTCGCCCGCATTCAATCCGGTTCGCAACAATCTGCTCATCGCGGGTCCCCTCACTTCGCCGCCGCGGCGCCGTAGCCGCCACCGCCACACATCTCGATCGTGACGAGATCGTCTTGCTGCAACACCAGGTTCGACTTGCCGTCGATCGCGACGTTGGCGCCCTGCCGGACCAGCGAGATGCGGCAGGCCTTGCCGGATTCGCCGCCCTGCATGCCCCAGGGCGCCATCACCATCCGTTCGATGCAGGTGGTCAGGTGCATCGATGGCGCGAGGATGCGGTAGGTGCGGACGGAGCCGTCACCGCCGCGATGCGCTCCCGCGCCGCCCGACTGCCGGCGGATGGCCTGCTGCTCGAGCCGGATCGCGTAGTTCGCCTCGATCACCTCGACCGGCGTGTTCGAGGTGTTGGACAGATGCACGCGGGTGGCAGAGATGCCGGCGCGATCGTGCCGCGCGCCTTCGCCGCCGCCATGGACCTCATACAGCATCTTCCACGAACCGTTCGGCCGCGGCTCGGCGAAGAACAGCACGCCCGCGGTGGTCGCCCCGCCAGCCGACAGGCGCTCGGGAATGGTGTCCTGCATGGCGCGGAAGATCGCATCGACGATGCGCATGGAGGTCTCGTGATTGCCGGCGGCAACGGACGCGGTCCAGCCCGGCTCGAGGATCGAGCCCGGGCGCGTGATGATGGTCAGAGGCCGCAGCGCGCCGGCGTTCTGCTGCATGTCGCGACCGCTCATGATGCGGGCAGCATAGGCCACCGCCGAGCGCGCCATGAACGGCGTCGTGTTGCAGAAATTGGAGACACGGTCACAGCTTCCGGAGAGGTCGAAGGTCGCCTCGTCGCCGCGAATGGTGATCTTCACATGGATGCGCGCCGGCGCGTTGTTCGCGCTGCCGTCATCGAGGTAGTCCTCGCCCTCATAGAGGCCGTCCGGCAGGTCGCGCAGTGCCTCGCGCATCTCGATTTCGGAGAGATCGTGCAGGCGCGATTGCGTCGCCGTGAAGACGGCCTTGCCGTGCTCGCGGCAGAGCTCGACGATGCGCTTCTCGCCGGCCTTGGTTGCCGCAATCTGGGCAAGAAGATCGCCCTCGCAGGATTCGGCATCGCGAACGTTGGCCTTGAGCAGCTGCACGATCGGCGTGTTGAGGCCGGCTGAGGTCGCGATCAGCACCGGCGGGATGCGCAGCGCCTCCTGGAACGTGTCGACGGCCTTGGCAAAGTAGCTGCCGGGCCAGGTGCCGCCGATATCAGGCCAGTGCGCGAGGCTGACCGCGAAGGCGACGATCTCGCCCTCGACGAAGACGGGCCGCACGACCTTGACGTCGTTGAGATGATTGCCGCCGAGCGCGCCGACATTGTAGATCACGACATCGCCATCGTTCAGGCTGTCGCGCGGCATCACCTTCAGCAGCTCGGGGATGGTGTAGGCCATCGCGCCGAGATGGATCGGAATGTCGCGGCCCTGCCCGACCAGGCCGCCATGGCCATCGGTGATCGCGGACGACAGGTCGCCGGCCTCGCGCAGCAGCGGCGAGCGCGCCGAGCGCGTCATCACCAGGCTCATCTCCTCGGCCGCCGCGGAGAGCCCGTGCCTGATGACCTCGACGACGAACGGATCGAGCTTCATGCCGCCCCCCGCGTCAGGAATAGATTGCCGGCGGTATCAGGCTTCGCTTGCCAACCCGGCGGCACAACCACCGTCGACCAGGCGTCTTCGATGATGGCCGGACCGTTGATGGTCTCTGTGAGCGAGGCGCGGTCGATAATCGCGGTTGCGATGTCATGGAAGCCATCGAACGAGCAGATGCGCGTGCCCGTAGACACCGCCCTGGCCGCTGTCGCGGGCCGATGGACGACCGTTGTCGACGGGCGACGCGCCTGCACCCGCACGGATTCGATGACGCAAGGCTCGCCGGTCGCATAGCCGAACAATTCGTGATGCCGCGTCAGGAAATCCTGCTTGAGCCTGGTGACATCGAGCGGCAGCGCGAAGGATACCGGAATGGCGTCGTTCTGCGCCGCATAGCGCATCAAGGCCACCAGCTCGACCTGGATCTCCGCCTTCGCAACGCCATTGGCGAGAAGCGGCGCCGAGGCGTCGGCAATCAAGGCCTCGATCCGCTCCGACACGCGCACGAGATCGATGCCGTCGAGGGCAGCGCGAAGAGTCTGTTGCTGCAGGAAGCTGAAATCGGCGGTGAGGCACCCCAGCGCCGAGAACGCACTCGAGGCGCTCGGCACGACCACCTCTGCTATACCGTAGAGATCGGCGAGACCGGCGGCATGCATCGGGCCGCCGCCGCCGAAGGCAAGCAGCGTGCAGTCGCGGCCGTCGATGCCGCGCTCGACCGTGACGCGGCGGAGCGCACGGGCCATGGTCGCGTTCGCGACCTTGATGATGCCGAGCGCTGTCTCTGTCAGGTTCAGCCCGAGCGCGTGCGCGATCGGTTCAATGACGCGCTTTGCGGCCCCGACATCGATCCCGATGCGCTCACCAAGCTTGGTCTCGGGATTGAGATAGCCGAGCACCGCATTGGCATCGGTAATCGTTGGCTCATGGCCGCCGCGGCCGTAGCAGGCCGGGCCCGGCTCGGAGCCGGCGCTCTCCGGCCCGACCGTGAGGCCGCCGGGACCGTTGCGCACGATCGATCCGCCGCCCGCGCCGATGGAATGAACCGCGAGCATCGGCTGGCGCAGCGGCTTGTCGCCAAGCATGCGGCCGTCGGTCATCTCGGCCTGGCCGTCGACGATCAGGCAGACGTCGGTCGTGGTGCCGCCCATGTCGAAGGTCAGCATGCGCGAGGCGCCGAGCTGGCGCGCGATGCTGACGGACGCGGAGACGCCGGCGGCAGGCCCCGACATCGCCATCACCAGCGGCCGCCGCTTCACCGCGGAAATCGGGATCATGGCGCCGGCGGAATGAAACACCTGCAGGCCGGGGCCGATCGGCAGCCGCTGCTCGAGCTCGCTGAGATATTCCACCGCGATCGGCATCGCGGCGGCGTTGAACACGGTCGCCGAGGTCCGCTCATATTCGCGTGCCTCTGGGTTGACCTCGTGCGAGAGCGAGACGTGAGCGACCACATCCTTGAGCCGCTCGCCCAGCATCTTTTCATGCACCGGATTGGCATAGGCGTGCAGCAGCGCCACCGCGACGCTCTGCACGCCGGTCTCTTTCAGCCACGCCACAAGGCGTTCGATCTCCGCTTCTTCCAGCGCCTTCAGCACCCGGCCCTCGTGATCGAGGCGCTCGGCAAGCCCGAAGCAGCGTTCGGGCGGAACCAGCGGCGGCGATTTCGGCGGAATGTCGAGCCGATAGAGGTCGCGGCGGCGATAGCGCGCGATCTCCAGCACGTCGGCAAAGCCTTCGGTCGCGACCAGCGCCACTTTCGGCAGCCGGTTCTCGACGATGGCGTTGGTCACGCGCGTGGTGCCATGGACGAAGCGCTTGACCTCGCTCTTGCGCAGGCCGACCGCCTCGATCGCCTCCAGCATCGCCTGAACCGGCGCGTCGGGGCGCGACGGAACTTTTGCGATCCGGGCCTCCGCGGAATCGCGCCGGATGGCGATGATGTCGGTGAAGGTGCCGCCGATGTCGGTGCCGACCTCCCAGTGATTTTCGAAAGCGCTCATGTCTGGGGGTCAGCTACGCGTGACGTCCGAACCGGACGCCGGGTGCTTCCCGTCCATCGCCACCTCGAATGCCGAACCGAGAGCGCTCATCATGCATCCCCTGTCATGCCACCATGAGCGAGCGTGCGACAGAGCGATGGGCGCGGGATAGGGCCAGAGTTGTCGCAAACCACTAGACCAGTGCGCGACCTCAGCCGCGCGCCGCCCCATCTGCTGCACGTTTTGGTGCAGCGCTGCCCGCGCTGACGGCACGCGAGCAGAGACCGCGCCACGCGGCAAACGTGCAGTGCACCACGGATTTCTCCGCGCAAATCGCGATGTCCGCTGCACTGCAATCCGAACGCTCCAAATCGTCTGTCTAATTTGCAGGCGATCGATCGGCCCTGCGGGATATTCGACTGCCTATGAGCTATGCATATCGGTCGGTTCAGCCTCTCTTTATTGTACGGACAGTACGAGAGGATATCTCTGGGGCTGATGATGCATTGCGGGAGCCGCTGCCGATGCAGGCCGCGATTCTCGCAAGCAGCGGCGAGGCATCCTCGACGCGCAGCCGCCCGTAGCCGAACACCAGGCCTTGTCGTGTCGGCTGCTCCAGAAAGTTCTGCGACAGCGGCTGTACGTGGATGCCGGCCTGCTTCAGGGCAGCCGCCGCTTCGCGATCACTCATGCGCGCTTGCATCGCCTCGGTGAACAGCGCGACGAGATGCAACCCGGTGACGGCGGAGGACACGGTCAGGTCATCCGGCATCAGCGCCGCGATCGCATCGATCAGCGCCTTTCGCCGGCTCGCATAAACCCGCCGCATCGCGCGCAGATGCCGCAGCAAATGTCCCTCCCGCATGAATTCGGCCAAAGCGAGCTGGCCGATGCCGGAGGTGTGCACGTCGATCCGCGCGCGGCCCTTCGAGAACCCCTCGATGAAATGCCTGTTCGCGACCAGGTATCCGAGCCGCAGGTTCGGCATCATGATCTTGGAGAAGGTGCCGAAATAGATCACCCGCCCCTCGCGATCGAGCGAGCGCAAGGAGGCGATCATGCTGTCCTGGTGCCTGAACTCCGAATTGTAATCGTCCTCGATCACCCAGACATCGTTCCTGTTGGCCCAATCGAGCAGCTCGAGCCGCCGCTCCAGCCCCATGCTGACGCCGAGCGGATATTGATGCGACGGCGTGACCACAATCAGCCGCGCACGCGGTGCGCGCCGAATTCCTTCCGAGACGACCAGCCCCTTGTCGTCGACCGGGACAGGAACGAGCCTTGCACCAGCCGCGGTGAGCGCCCATCGCGCCTCCACGAAGCCGGGTTCCTCGACCCAGACCTCGTCGCCGGGATCGAGGATCATCCGGCTGCAGAAATCCAGTGCCCCCGATGTGCCGGAGGTGACGACGACCTCGTCCGGCGAGCAAACGAGACCGCGCACGGAGCCGAGGAAGTTCGCGATCTCGCTCCGCAATTGCGGATGGCCTTCGGGCGGAAGATCGAGGCACTCCTGCTCTCTTGGATTTTGCCAGGCCTGGCGCAGCAGGCGCGACCAATCCTTGAAGGGAAAGGTTGAAATGTCAGGCGCGCCCGGACTGAACTCCGACGGCCAGTTGGTCTCGTAGTCGAAGGCCAGCAGCGACCGCCAGCGCTCCGACATGTGGGCGGGCCTGGCCGCAGGCAACGCGGACGATGGCTCCGCATGCGCCGAGGCGACCGATGCCACCATGACACTGCCGCGCGGCGTCGATTCAAGATAGCCTTCGGCGTAGAGCAGATCCCATGCCGTCAGCACCACGGTTCGCGAGCAACCCAGCTCACGCGCGATCTCGCGCGAGCCGAGAAATTGCGTCCCTGAGGGAAAGGCGCCGCACAGAATGCCGTCCCGGATATGCTTCGCGATCTGCAAATGCAGCGGCACCGCGGAGGTCCGGTCGATATGTATCCCGGCAAGGGATAGGCGCCTGCTCGGATGACGGCTGCTGTTCATGTCTCGCACGTCGGGCAACACTGGCCTATCCACTGTCGAGGCCATTGCCGACCGTGAGGCTCTTGGCCGCCGCCACCAACTTGTCCACGAAGGGCATGAACATCTGAACTTTCGGGGACATCCGTGCTGCCTCCTGCATGATCGTCGACGGGTTGGCGCCGCCATCTCGAGCCGGCGCAGAGCTACACCGAAAGACAGCCCACGAAAAGGGATCCGTGATGCCGCAGCGGCGCACCACTGATCTTCCGGGGCGCATGTCGCGGAGGCCGTGACGCAGCGAATCCACCGTTAGAACCGATCGAGATTGGGGCTGCTCGCATTGCAAGTCGGACCCGCGGACCAGATATTGCCGGAGCCAGTCAATCGCATCTAAATCGACCATCCGCTCATCATGCCCTTCTTCCGGCTCGACGACGGCGACCTTCGTCCCGATGACTCCTTTGATTTCAACCCGGAGGACGTGCCGCGCGCCATCGCAGCCTTCGGCGGCGAAATGGTCACGAAGGGCACCGAGGTGGCCATGCACGCCCATCGCAAGGACGAGCTCGTCTTGGCCCGGCGCGGCGTCGTGAGGCTGGAAGCCGGGCGAAACATGTGGATCGTGCCGCCGCGCTGCGCTGTCTGGATTCCCGGCCATGTTGCGCATGGCGTGAGCGTCGCCGGAAATGTCGAGGTCTATTGCCTGTTCGTGGAGCCGGATGCGGTACCGGCGCTGCCGCGGCAATGCTGCACCCTGACGATCTCCCCTCTGCTGGAACGTCTGCTGATCCATGCGACGCACATGCCGGCCCTCTACGATGCGGACGGACCAGATGGGCGGATCGCGGCCGTACTGCTGGATCAGCTCTCGCTGGCACCGGTCGAAGAGCTGCGTTTTCCCATGCCGGCCGATTCCCGGCTGCGCAGGATCGCGAGCGCGATGATGGCCGACCCTTCCGACCGCGCCACGATCGAGGACTGGGGCCGACGCATGGGCGTTGCTCCCAGAACCCTCACCCGCATCCTGCGACGCGAGACCGGCATGAGCTTCGGCCGATGGCGCCAGCAGCTCCACATCCTCATCGCACTTCAGCGCCTCGATCAGGGGGCGTCGGTCCAGGCTGTGGCGCTCGATCTCGGCTATGAAGGCGCGAGCGCCTTCGTCACCATGTTCCGCAAGGCGCTCGGCAAGCCGCCCGCGCGATATCTGGCGGAACGCCGCACGCACTGACCTGAAATCGCAATCGATTGTCCCGTTCGCGGAATGCGCCCCGCAGGACGATCTCGTATTCAGGCTCAAGAGCGCCCGGCAGGCGCATTCTCAAGGAGCTCGAAACATGGATTCACTCAGCAGTGGCCTCGTCGCGGACGTTCTCGAACGCCTCCACCGGGAAGCGGAAGCCGCCGATGCGCCGCTCGCGCAAAGCTTCGCGAACGAGGCGAGCAGCCGCGAGGAGATGATCAACCAGCTCGTCACCGCCGAGGGCCGCGATCTGGAAGGAACCTACCGCGGATTCGCCGACAATTTTCTGAGCGTGTCTCCGCGGTTTGGGCGCTTTCTCTACGTGTGCGCCCGCGCCTGCAAGGCGAAGCACATCGTCGAGTTCGGCTCTTCGATGGGAATTTCCACGATCTACATGGCGGCCGCACTGCGCGACATGGGCGGCGGCCGGCTGATCGGGACAGATCTCGAACCCGGCAAGATCGAGCGGGCGCGCGCGAACCTCGCGGCCGCGGGGCTCGCCGATCTCGTCGAGTTTCGGCTGGGCGATGCCCGCGAAACGCTCAGCTCCGGCCTCAACGGCGACATCGACATGGTGATGCTCGACGGCGCCTTCACGCTCTATCTTTCCGTGCTCAAGCTGCTGGAGCCGCACCTCAGACCCGGCGCGATCATCGTCGCCGAGAACGCGTTCGAGGAGGCATCAGGCTATATCGACTACGTCCGCGATCGCCAAAACGGCTATCTCTCGCTATCGCTGCCGTTCGATCCCGCCCGCGGCAACGAGCTCAGCGTCAGGACGCGGTAATCCGCGCGTCCACGAAACTCCAATGACAGGAGCACGGCTTTGAACGAGCCCGACCGACCGCAGATGTCCGAGCCATCGAAGCCGCCGCAGGGGCCAGTCGCGCGCATGTTGCTGCAATGGCTGATGCGCCCTGCGCGCGTCACCGGCGTCGAGACGCTCTCGCCTCGCTTTCGGTCGATCGAGCTCGAAGGCGATGCCCTCAAGGGCGTCGCATGGACCATCGGCCAGAAGATCCAGGTCGCGATGGGATCCGGCCTGAGCGCGCGGACCTACACGCCGGTGTCGTGGGATGCGGAGAAAGGCCGGACTCGACTGCTCGCTTTTGCACACGGCAACGGGCCCGGCAGCCGATGGGTAAGCGCCTTGCGCCAAGGCGACATCTGCTGGTTCTTCGGCCCACGTCGCTCGCTCGATCTTTCCGCTCCGAGAGCGCCGACAGTCCTGTTCGGCGATGAAACCGCATTCGGCGTTGCCTCAGCGTTCCGCGACAACCGGCAGGTGGATTACGTGTTCGAAGTTTCGGATGCCGCAGAAGCAGATCCCGTCCTGGCTGCCATCGGCCTCGGCGGCGCCACACTGATCGCGCGCAGTGCCGAGGACGCCCATCTTGCATCCGTCGACGCCGAGCTGTTGCGCTTTGCCGCAAGCGCGCATTTCGTCCTGACCGGCAAGGCTTCGTCGATCCAGCGCATCAGCCGGTCCCTGAAAGCCGCCGGCGTTGCAAGGTCGCGGATGAGCACCAAAGCCTATTGGGCGCCGGGCAAGACCGGACTGGATTAGCGCAAGCGCCGCCAGCCGATGACGATGCCGGTCATCGAGAACACCAGCCCGAGCGCGCAGAGCCCGACGATCAGGATTTCGCGCAGATATGGGTGCGCCATGAGGACCGGAACGTCGAATGTGTGCAGCGCGCTGTAGGCCCAGCGATAGGCCCGCCGTGACGCATCCAGCCGTTGCAGCACGCGGCCATCCGCGCCGTCGATGTCGAACCAGAGCTCGTTACACCGGAAGCGGTAGACCGGCGCACCCGGGGATGCGGCTTGCACGGAGTAGAAATCGTCATCAGCAACAACGGACGGTGCATCGCAGCCCGCGACAAGGCGCATCGTCAATGTCAGCACCTCGCGAGCGCTGAGAAATTCCCGTTCATCTCGCGGCACGTCCCCTGCCTTGATCAACGCCTGACGGCCGAGATCAACCCGGCCGCGCCGATAGACATGGCCGTTGAAGGCGAACCATTCGACCTCGCGAGCCGAGGGCGATATTGGCTGCCGATCCAGCGTTGGAGCTTCCCTCCAATCGGGCGCGGCGTTCACCACGCCGGCCTCTGCCGGCGTCAATTGCCCGCGCGAGAACAGCCGGCCGTGATCCATCGAGAGCCAGCCGCTGAAGATCCAGGTCAGCACGAAGAGCGCCGCCGCGAGGCCGATGAGATGATGCAGCGCATGCCAGCCACGGTAAGGCGAGGAGATTTGCCCTTTGCGAAACCTGATCCGCGCGATCCCGAGCACGGCACCCAGCAATGCTGCGATCAGGGCGAGCAGCGACAAGGTCCAGACCACCCGATCCCAGAGCGCCCAATTGCTTCGCAGCAGCGTCGGATAGATCCAGTGCAGCACACTGCCGACCCAATTCCATCCGCGCTCGCTCTGCGTCGTATCTAGGACGATCTCACCGGTGAGCGATGAGACGTAAACCTCCGTTCCGGCGACATCACCGAGAGCCACGCGAAACAACGGCCGGTGACGATCGTAGCCGTTCGGCACGCTCCATTGATCGTAATCCGCGTGACCAACAATCGACGCATGCGAGGCATCGATCTTTCGCTGGCTCGCATGGGCTTGCGCCAAAACCAGAGCGACACCAGCGGATTTCACCAACGCGTTGTTCCCGTCGGTCGCGCGGATTGCGCGCTGGCCCGAGGCCCCCGACACGATGTAGACCGCTCCATCACTCCGCTGGATCAGCCGAACACGCGTGGCATCGGTGATCCCGCTCGCCGCAACGGCGTCCGCGACCGAGATCCTCGTCCCGTCGCGATCCAGCGGCGCGAGCCCGGCAAATCGCTCCGCTTCCGTCAGCGACGGAAACGGAACGTAGTGCATCACGATTCCAGTCGCGAACCACATCGCGAACAGGAGGCAGAACGCGATCCCGAGCCAGCGGTGCGAGAGGACGATCGCGCCCATCATGCGTTCAACGCCCTACCATTTGAACGCCGCCGAGATCTCGTAGGTGCGCGGCGCGCCCAAGAGGATCTGGTCGGGATAGAACGGATCGCCCCAGATCGCGTAGCGCTTGTCGGTGAAGTTGCGCACGCGGAAGGTCAGGCGCGCCTGGTCGACGGCATTGAAGACCGTCTTGGGAATGTCGACGAAGGCGTAGACGTCGCCGACCGTGTAGGCGTTCATCGTCACCGTGTTGGCGTCGGTGTTGTAGCGATCGCCGACGTGCCGGCCGACGATGCCGAGTTCCACCGGCCACGGGGTGAAGAACCGGTACGACGCGCCGGCATTGGCGACGATGCGCGGCACGTTCGGCGGCGTGTTGCCGGAGAACGAGCCGCCTGCGAAATTGTAGTCGGCATAGCGCGCATCGACATAGGCGATGTTGCCCCACAGCCGCAGCGGCTCGATCGGGCGCACGGAGGCGGCAAGCTCGACGCCCTTGGACTCCTGCCGCCCGGCGATATTCAGCTGCATGCCGCCGGCCGCCGCATAGACGTTCTTGCGCAGGATGTCGTAGGCCGAGAACGACCACTCCGCCCTGTTGTCCCAGAACAGGTGCTTGACGCCGGTCTCGTAGGTGCGCGACGTCGTCAGGTCCAGCGGTTGGGTCGGCAGCAGCAGGAAGATATTGTTGGCTGCGATGTCGGCGCCGGTGGCATATTGGCTGAAGAAGGTGAGGCCGGGAACGGCCTCCCAGGTGTAGCCGATGCGTCCCGTCACCGGCGCCCAGTCTTTCGTGAATGGAAAGCCAGCCTTCTCCAGACCGTTCTTGTCGGTCGAGTTGCGATCGAGCCCGATGTGCTCGACACGCAGGCCGCCGATCAGCGCGAAGCTACGTGTCAGCTTCAGCCGGTCCTCGAATGACAGTGCCTCGTTGTCGATGCGCGCGGTCTGCTGCTGTGTCGTGAGCAGGCCATAAAGGCCGCGGTTGGGATCGACGAGCGAAACTGAATCGCTGGGAAAATTTGCCGCGCCGGGCCTGACGAAATCGAGATAGCTCGACGAGAGCGTCGTGACCAGCCGGTTGTCAAAGCCCGCGATATTGGTGTCCCAGATCAGGTCGGTGATGTTGCCGACCAGACGCTGGCTTTGCGCGACATAGAAGCGCTCGCGATCGACGAGGTTCGTGGTGGAGTTGAACGCCTCGATCTCGTTGTTGAACCAGGTGCGCTCTGCGCCGTAACCATAGGCTTGGCTCTTCAGCGTCAGATCCGGCGCCAGCTTCAGCTCGAAGCCGCCGCGCAACCACACTTCCTGAGCGACGTTACGGTTGTCGAGAACGTTGTAGTTGGTGTTGAAGGTGCGGTCGTCGATCGTGACGGCACCAAGATTCGTTCCGTTGTAATTCGAGACGTAGTTGCCGGAGACGATCCCCGTCGTCGCATGCGAGCCGCTGAAGGCGACCGGCACCAGCGGTGCGCCCCAATAGGCCTTTCCGCGATCCTCACGGTACTCGATCGCGCCCCAGACCTTGAGGCTGTCGGAGACGCGGTAGTTGAGTTGGCCGGAGACGTCGAGCGTCTTGGTATAGGTGTCGTCGACAAAACCGTTGAGCGAGGAGCGGCTGATGTCGAAGCGGTAGTCGAGGCCCTGTACATTGGTGCTGCCGCCCGAGCCGTAATGCGCGCGGACCGAGTTCAGCGAGTCGTACGAGAAGTCCGCCTCGTTCCGGACCGCGCCGGTGTGCGGCTGCTTGTTGACCAAGTTGATCGCACCGCCGGCGGCGCCCTCGCCCGAGATCAGGGAGGCCGGGCCTTTGAGGAATTCCACGGCGTCCAGATTGGCGGTATCCACGATCCGCGAGGTCATGTTCTGCGGACCGATCTTGATGCCGTTGTAGAGCGTGTTGATCTGGCTGTTGGTGAAGCCGCGCATCGAGAAGGCCGAAGGTTCAGCCGGGTTGTCGCCGGAGGTGACGCCGACCGCGCCCTGCGCCACCTCGGACACGGTGCGATAGCCCTGTTCGCGCATGGTCTCGGCCGAGATGACTTCAACGGTCGCCGGTATCTCCCGCACAGTCAGGCCAAGCCGCGAGGCGCTTTCGGCAACGGCATTGGTGTTGAGCGGGGTTTGCGCCGTCGAAGCCGGCATAACGGGTTTTGGCGGTGCGGTTAGAGCCGCCCTCCTGCGCGCTGCCGCGCGGCGCGCGCTCTCCGCCTCCCGTGCGGCCGGTTTGGCCGGCTTGCGCGCTTGGGCGGGCGACACCTCGACGGGTGGCAGCGGCTCTTGGGTTTGCTGCGCCAGAGCGGCAGGCAGATCGAGAACGGCAAAGGACGTGAGCGCGGCGGAAACCAGCATGAACCGGCGCGGTCGTGCGATACGGATGGAAGACACGGGTCTAGACCTCGGTATGACGTCAGTGGCACGTCACAGCGAACGAGGTCCCACCCTGGGCCTGTCAGCCCTCCGATGAAGCCGAATGTCTGCACTCCCCGACCGACATCTTCGCGTGTGACCACGGCTGACGGCAGGTCTCCTGGCTCGCGGGTCATCACCGCTTCGTCGCCTTCCCGGGACCGAGGACCCAGTGGCTCGTGACGAAGGATTATCCGCTCACAGTTGCGGGGGCAGCCACGGCATTGGGGACAACGCCCCGCACCGCATTCCCTTTTCATTCCCTCTCGGGGAAACCGTCACGAGCATCTAGGATTACCACCAAGACAGAGTCAATGTGCCAGTTGCGGCGATATTGCCACAGCCACCAACTTCCCCGGAGATTTGCATGGAAGGCGCGACCTTCCTCTGGCTGATCCGACATGCACCTGTCGACGGCATCAAAGGGACGATCCACGCGGCCGATGCGCCGGCGGATCTGACCGACCACGCGCAACTGGACGCGCTCCGGCCGCGCTTGCCGCGGGATGCTGCGAGTTATGCGAGCCCTTCGCGGCGCACGCTCGAGACGGCGCGCGCGCTGGGGCTCGAACCCGATCTGGTGAGTGAATTCAGCGAGCAGGATTTCGGCAGCTGGACCGGCCGACGACATGACGAACTTGCCGCGAGCGGCGGCGAGGCCTACGCGCAATTCTGGAGCGATCCCGCGCACCGGAGACCACCGGGCGGCGAGAGCTTTGAGGATCAGGTCGCGCGCGTCCGCCTGGGCCTGTCGCGGATCGGAGCCGGATCGGCAACGCTCGTCGTGCATTCCGGCACAATCCGCGCCGCGCTGTGCATCGCGCTCGATCTCACGCCGCAAGCCGCGTTGCGCTTCGTAATCGACCCGCTGTCGCTGACCCGGATCGACCGGCTCGCGACCGGCTGGCGCGTCGTCTCGGTCAATCAGCGGATCAGCTAGGCCGATCCGGCACACTCGCCTGCGCGAAGGTCGCCATGCCGTTGTGGAGCGCGCAGGCCGACCGAACCAAGGGCAGCGCGATCGCGGCGCCCGATCCCTCGCCGAGCCTGAGATCGAGGCTGATCAACGGCTGCACGTTCAGCGCACGCAGCACCAGCCGATGTCCCTGCTCCGCCGATTGATGCGACGGCAGCAGGAACGGCTGGCACGACGGGTTGAGCCGCACTGCCGCGAGCGCTGCCATCGATACGATGAAGCCGTCCATGAATACGGGAATGCGGCGCTGCGCGGCCGCGACGATGGCGCCCGAGATCGCCGCGATCTCGAGACCGCCGACGGCGCACAGGATCCTCTCGGCCGAGGCTCCGGCGACGCCATGGCGTGCAATCGCCGCATCGATCACCCGTGCCTTGTGCGCGCGGCCGGCCGCATCGACGCCGGTGCCGCTGCCGGCGATCTCCTCGGCGCCCACGCCAAGCAGGCTCGCGGCAATTGCCGCCGATGTCGTGGTGTTGCCGATGCCCATCTCGCCGAAGATCAAGAGGTCAGGCTGGTTGGCCTCGGCGCGCACCACCGCACGCCGGCCGGCCTCGAAGGCGAAGGCCAATTCCGCCGGCGTGAGCGCAGCCTCGACGCTGAAATCGCGCGTGCCGCTGCGCGGCTTGTCGGTGACGATTCCCGCCATCTCCCCTGGTGCCAGCGTGCCGGCGTCGACCACCTCCAGGCTCGAGCCAAGCTCGCGCGCCAGCACCGAGATCGCCGCGCCTCCGGCCGCAAAATTCGCCATCATCGCGATGGTGACCGCTTGCGGATAGGCCGACACGCCCTGCGCGACGATACCGTGGTCGCCGGCGAAAACGATGATCGGTACCCGCGCGGCGCGCGGCTGCTCGGTCGCCTGCAAGCCCGCAAGCTCGATCGCGAGCTGCTCGAGCCGGCCGAGTGCGCCGGTCGGCTTCGTCAGCTGCGCTTGCCGTGCAATGGCCGCCTCGCGATGGACCGCGGAGACCTCGGGGCAATTCTGGTAAACCCATTCGGGAAGCATGCTGCTCAACGCCTGCGTTTGAGAATATAGCTGTCCATGATCCAGCCGTGCCGCTCGCGCGCCTCTTGCCGCAACGCGACGATGCGCGGGCCGACCTCGGCCAGCGCGCCGGACATGATGATCTGATCGGGCATGCCGAGATAGGCACCCCACCAGATCTGCAGGCCTTCCGGATCCAGCGACTGGAACGCCGTGTCGCCATCGAGCATCACGACGACGGTATCGACGCCCTGCGGCCAGCCGCCTTCGCGCAAGCGCCGCCCCGTCGTGACCAGGAACGGCTCGCCGATGTCGTTGAGCGGCAGCGCATGCGCGGCGCAAAGCGCCTGGATCGAGGTGATGCCTGGCACAACTTCGATATCAGGCAAGGGATCGAGCCGCCGCGCAATGCGCAGCGAGGAGTCGTAGAGCGACGGATCGCCCCAGATCAACAGCGCAACCTTGCCCTCACCTGCGAGATGCCTCGCGATGGTCTGCGACCAGGCCGCGGCCACCGCATCATGCCAATCGTCGACGCCCTTGCGGTAATCGGCTTCACCGGCATCTCGCATGGGCAGATCGAATTCGGCGATGGCTGTCTTGTCGCTGGTGAGCACGTCCGCGCAGATCGTCCGTCTGAGATCAGCGAGATCGGACTTCGCAGTGCCCTTGCGCGGGATCAGGACGAGATCGGCCGCGTTGATGGCTTGAATTGCGGCGCGCGTGAGCTGCTCGGGATCGCCGCAACCGATGCCTATCAGGAAGAGCGTGAGCATCGGGCGTGTGGGGCGGCCATGACGGCCGCCCCTTGTCTCTTAAGCCGCGTTGTGCAGGCGAGGCGTGACGAGGCCGGGCGCGGTGACGCCACGCAGCGACTTCGCCAGCGCCAGCACGGCGAGATCGGCGAGCGGCTCGATCACGATCACCAGCGCATAGGACGCCGCGAACGTCGCGATGCTGGCGAGGTTGGTCATGGCGAAACCGGAGCCATAAAGCGCCCAGAACGCCACCCAGGCGATCACGCCGGCCTGGTAGGTCGTCGAAAGCGCCAGCGCCTGCCGATACTTCAAATCAACATAGGCGGTGTTGCGCGAAATGATCCGTGCGGCGATTGCCTGGATCGCGAACAGCGGCACCAGGAGCGTGGTGACGTTCATGCCATATTGCGGCAGGTCGGTCGGCACGAACAACACGCCCTGGAGCAAGAGGCCGAGCGCGAGGCCGAAGGCCGCGGGCGCAGCACCAAACAGCAGGAACAAGGTCGAGCCGAGGATGCAGTGCACCTCGGAGACGCCGACCGGGAAATGCGGCAGGACCTGGAAGAAGGTGAAGACGAGGCCCGTGGTGGCGAGCGTGCGCGCCGCGAACGAGCCGACGCCCTGCTCGCGCACGGTCTCGACCGCAAGCTTCAAGGCAATGCCGCCTGCGGCGATGCCGGTTGCGTAACTCAACACGAGCTTGGCGCCCGTCACTACGCCGGGTTCGATATGCATGGCTCAATTCCTTCCTGCCGTCACACCCGACGGCCTTGGCCTCAAAACGTGCACGGCCGGTCTCCTGGCTCGCGGTTCATTGGGGTTCTCCGGCCTTCCCGGACCTTGCGGCCCAGTGGCTGATCGGAGCCCCTCACCGCTTACAGTCGCGGGGGCGGCTGGGGTTTTGGGCGCCGCAATTGGGTCCGCCCACCCCCATTCCCGATTATGCTCCGGCGCTTTGCGCCGCGTCGAGCACCATGCCTCTCCTGTGTGCCCCTTTCGCGGAGCCGGCGTCAAGGGGCGAAGCGTGGCCGCGGCCGTCATGACGGATAATCCCCCGCCAGCGCGCCGAACAGGATCACGGCGGCGGTGGAAGCGGCGCCGCCGCGCGCAAGCTGCTCGGCGAGCTCTGCAATGGTGGTGCGGACCAGCCGTTCGTCAGACCGCCCGAGGGATTCGGCGAACAGCGCCGGGGTGTTGGGGGCGAGGCCGTGCGCGATCAATTTTGCGGCAAGCGCCGGAAAGGTGCGTCGGCCCATATAGACCACGGTCGTGGCCTCGGGATCGGCCAGCGCCGCCCAATTCAGGTTTGGCGGCAGCTCGCCGGTGACGTCGGCACCGGTGATGAACTGCACCCGGCGGGAGGTATGCCGACGGGTCAGGGGAATGCCGGCCTGGGCGGCGGCGACGCAGGCGGATGTGACACCGGGAACGATCTCGTAGCCGATGCCGGCTTCTCGCAGCGTCTCGATCTCCTCCTCGAGCCGGCCGAAAATGCCGGCATCGCCCGATTTCAGCCGCACCACGCGCGCGCCGGTTGCGGCATAGTCGACCAAGAGACGGTTGACGTGGTGCTGCTTCGTCGAAGGCCGCCCGGCCCGCTTCCCCACCGCGACGAGATTGGCGCCGGGGCGGGCAAGATCGAGGATCGCGCCGGAGGCGAGGTCGTCATAGAGCACGACGTCGGCCTCGCGCAGCCGCGCGGCGCCCTTCACCGTGAGGAGCTCGGGATCGCCGGGGCCGGCGGAGACGAAAGAGACAAAGCCGCTCACCGGTCCTCCGCGATCAGATGGAAGAACGTGCCGGTGGCATGGCCACGGCGCGAGCCGGTCTCGGCAATGACCGTGCCGGTTGCGTCGTGCACGACCGCCAGCGGCGTATCGGGTTGGGCAAGGATGGTCGAATAGTGGAACTCGTGGCCGCGCAGGCGCGCACCGACCTCATGCCCCGGCATCGGCGCGGCCAGTTCGGCAAGTCGATAGCCGAGATGCATGCGGCGCTTGGCAAAGCTGGTCTCCAGGCCGAGCAGCCCCGCCATCTCATGGCGGACGCCGTCGGCGTCGGTCAAAGCGGTGCCCAGCACCATATAGCCCCCGCATTCGCCATGCACGGGCCGCGTCTCCGCGAAGCCGCGAAGGCCGCTGCGAAAGCATGCATTGGCTGCGATCCTGCCGGCATGAAGCTCGGGATAGCCGCCGGGCAGCCAGCACACGTCGGCGCTCGCATCGGGCGCTTCATCGGCCAGCGGCGAGAACGGCACGATCTCGGCGCCCGCCGTGCGCCAGGCCTCCAGCATATGCGGATAGACGAAGGAGAATGCCGCATCGCGGGCCAGCGCGATGCGCTGGCCCGGCGGCGTCACATTCAGACCGTTCGCCGCAGGTTGCGGCGACCATTTGGCTGCCGATTGCAGCACCGCATCGAGATCGACGTGCTCCGCTATGAAGCGGGCAGCCTCGTCGATCA
Source organism: Bradyrhizobium sp. SZCCT0231 (assembly GCF_018130245.1). Taxonomy (GTDB): domain Bacteria; phylum Pseudomonadota; class Alphaproteobacteria; order Rhizobiales; family Xanthobacteraceae; genus Bradyrhizobium; species Bradyrhizobium japonicum_F. The sequence continues at coordinate 804,379 of NZ_JAFCKP010000001.1, read as the reverse complement.
GCTTGCCGATCTCCGCCTGCTCCTCGGCCTGCACCAGGCCAAGATGCCGCTTCGGCAGGCTGATCTCGGCATGGCGCGGCAGCGCGCCGAACACGGCGATGCCGGCCTCGTTCAGCGCGCGTCGCACGAGATCCTCGTGGCGCGGGCTGGCGACGCGATTGAGCACGACGCCGGCAAGGCGCACGCCGGCGCGGTAATCGCGAAGGCCTGCGGCGATCGCTGCCGCAGTCTGCGCCTGGCCGGAGGGATCGATCACCAGAACCACCGGCCAGCCCAGCATCTCCGCGATATCAGCGGTGGCACCGGTGCCGGAGACGCCGCATGCGGCGACGCCGTCGAACAGTCCCATCGAGCCCTCGGCGAGCACGATGTCGGCATCGGCACCGCGGCCGACGAGATGCGCGATGGTGCCACGGTCCATCGCCCAGCTGTCGACGTTGACGGAGGCGCGCCCCGTGGCGGCGGCGTGGAAGGCGGGATCAATGTAATCGGGGCCGCTCTTGAAGCACTGGACGTTCAATCCGCGATTGCGCCAGGCGCGGGCGAGCGCCAGCGTCAGCGTGGTCTTGCCGACGCCGGACGCGGGTGCGGAGATGACGAGCCCTGCCGGCATCACGACGCCTCCGGAAAGCGCGGCTCGGCTCCGACCGGCCGGTAGCGGCGGTCGTAGTCGGCGGCATAGAGGCGGCTCTCGTCAAAATCGGCAGCGCCAAGCGTCTTGCCCACCAGGATCAGTGCCGTGCGCTCCATCTCGCCGCCCACGGCCGCATCGAGCGTGCCGAGCGTCGCGCGCACGATCCGCTGCTCCGGCCAGCTCGCGCGCCAGACGATCGCGACCGGGCAGTTCGCACCGTAGTGAGGCGCCAGCTCCGCGACGACCTTGTCGAGCAGGTGGATCGACAGGTGGATCGCGAGCACCGCGCCGGTCGCGGCGAATGCGGCGAGCTTCTCGCCCTCGGGCATCGCACTGGCGCGGCCAGGCGTGCGCGTCAACACCACGGTCTGGGTAAGACCGGGCAGCGTCAGCTCGGCCTCCAGCGCAGCGGCAGCAGCCGAGAAGGACGGAACGCCCGGCGTGAGCGAATAGGGAATGCCGAGCGCGCGCAGGCGACGGAGCTGCTCGCCTATCGCCGACCAGATCGAGAGATCGCCGGAATGCAGCCGCGCGACGTCCTTGCCGTCTGCATGCGCTGCGGCGATCTCCGCGATGATCTCGTCGAGCGACATTGGCGCGGTGTTAACGATCCGCGCACCGGGCGGGCAATGCGCCAGCACGCCTTCCGGCACCAGCGAGCCGGCATAGAGACAGACGGGGCAGGCCGCAATCAGGTCGCGGCCCCGCAGCGTCAGCAAATCGGGCGCGCCCGGCCCGGCACCGATGAAGTGCACGGTCATGCGCCGTCTCCTTCCGCGATCGCCGCAGTCGCGGTGCGATCCTGCGAGACCACGCGCGTTGCAATCAATCGCGCACGAGGGCCCGCTGCCGCGAGCGCCGCAGCTTCGGCGACCGATCCGGTGCCGAACTTCTCTGCGACGAGGCTTGACTGCGTCGGCGTGTCGATCCCGGCCAGTACCGCGGCCGGAACGGCCCTGATCGGCACGCCGCACTCGCGTGCGAGTTGCTTCAGCGCGTCGGTGTCGGCCTTGTCGCTGACGGTTGCCACCGCCGCAAGCCCTTCCGCACCGCCGGCAGCCAGCAGCGCTTCGCGCAGCGAAGCCAGTGTCACATCGCGCTTGAAGCCGAGTCCGGCGACCTTCATCGCACCACACTCCACTGCACCACGGGGCGCGCTGCCTCCCATGACCGATAGCGGCCGAGCGGGGCGGCATGAGAAATCTCCACCCGCATCAGCTCACCGCCATGACGCTGGTGCAATTCGCTGAGCAGCGCTTCCGTCTCCAGCGTCACGGAATGCGCAACCAGCCGCGCTCCGGGCGAGAGCCGCGACCAGATCGCATCGAACATCGCGACATCGAGGCCGCCGCCGATGAAGACAGCATCCGGCGCGTCCAGCGTAGCAAGCGCTCCAGGCGATTTCCCCGTGACAACAGTAATTCGATGCGCCAGTCCGAACGCAACAGCATTTTGTTGGATGTTCGCGGCGCGATCCTCGCGCGCCTCGATGGCGGTCGCCGTCCCACCACACAGCGCCCACTCCACCGAAACCGAACCTGAGCCAGCCCCGATATCCCACAGCCGTTCGCCGGGACGCGGCGCCAGCGCCGAAAGTGCGAGCGCACGCACAGGCCGCTTGGTGATCTGGCCGTCGTGGACGAAAAGGTCGTCCGGCAGGCCCGAGCTCCGAGGAATGCCCTGTGTTCCCCTCGCCCACACTGCCACCGCCACCAGATCAGCAGCGACCTCCTCGGCAAAGAGATCGACGCGATGCTGGTCAGTGTATTCCCGTGGCCCGCCAAGCGCCTCGAGCGTCCACATCAGTGACGCGCCCCATCCGCGCTCGGTCAGCCATTTCGCGAGATCGCCGACCGCCGCTGCGTTGCGCATCAGGCAGATGATGTGCGCATCTCGCACCAGATGCGGCACCAGACGCTCGAACGGCGCCGCATGGAGGCCGATGCACGTCGTGGTCTCCAGTCGCCAGCCCAAGCGCGCGGCCGCAAGCGAGAAGGTCGACGGCGCGGGATGCGCGATCCACTCATCGCTCCCGAGCTTTTCGGCGAGAGCAGCGCCGGCGCCATGCCAGAACGGATCGCCGGAGGCGAGCACCACCGTCGGTCGGCCACGGCAGCTCAGCACGACATTCGCATCGAACGGCACCGGCCACGGACGGCCGCGGCTGCCGACATCCGCGAGCGCAAGATGACGCTCGCCGCCGAACACGGTTTCTGCCTGGGCAAGCGCCTTTCGGCTTGCCTCGGACAGGCCGGCAAGGCCATCTTCGCCAATACCGATGATCGTCAGCCAGGGATCAGCCAAGGAATCACTCATGACGCGCGCCCTCATTCTGGGTGGAACGGCCGATGCGGGCTCGCTCGCGGCGGAGATCGCGCGTGCGCGCATAGATGCCGTCTACTCCTATGGCGGCCGCACCCGCGCGCCGGCCGATCAGCCGCTGCCGACCCGCATCGGCGGCTTTGGTGGCGTGAGCGGTCTTGCCGACTACATTCGTCGTGAAGCCATCACACACGTGATCGACGCGACGCATCCGTTCGCGGCCGAGATGACCCGCAATGCGGTCGAGGCGTGTGCGGAGACCGGCACACCGTTGATTGCGTTGGAGCGAGCGCCCTGGACGAAAGCGCCTGGCGACAACTGGATCGAGGTCGGGGATGTCAACGCCGCCGTCGCCGCGCTGCCCAAGGCGCCGGCAAACGTGTTCCTCGCCATCGGCCGTCAGCACATCGCGCCATTCGCGATGAAGCCGCAGCACACCTATACGCTGCGCTTCGTCGATCCGCCCGAAGCGACCCTGCCCTTCGCGGCCGATGTGATCGTGTCGCGCGGCCCCTTCACACTCGACGGTGAGCTGGAGATGATGCGCGCACGCGGCATCGCGTGGATCGTCGCCCGCAATTCCGGCGGCGACGGCGCGCGCGCCAAGGTCGACGCGGCGCGCATGCTCGGCCTGCCCGTGATCATGATCTCGCGACCGCAACTGCCCGAACGGTTGCGGGTCGAGAGCGTCACGGAGGTGGTGCAGTGGCTCGGTCATCGGACCTGCCTCGGTGCATAGACCCAGCGACCGACGCGTCGCGTCTGCGAATTGCCGACGATCACCAGCGTGCGCATGTCGGCCATCTCGGGCCGCGCCTCGTTCAGCGTGACGGTCACGATCTTCTCATCTGGCGCGCTGATCGCGCGCGCGAAGATCACGAGACGCTCCCCGCAGCCGGCCTCGCGCAGCAGCGCAAGCGCGCGGCCGAATCCTTCCGGCCGGCTTGCCGAGCGCGGATTGTACATCGCGATGGCAAAATCGGCTTCTGCCGCGAGGCGGAGACGTTTCTCGATCACCGCCCACGGCTTGAGATTGTCGGAGAGATTGATCGCGCAGAAATCGTGGCCGAGTGGCGCGCCGGCGCGGGCGGCCGCCGCCAGCATCGCCGTGATGCCCGGCAGCACGCGGATCGGCAGCTCCTGCCATTGCGGCGCCTGCTCGAGCGCCTCGAACACGGCAGACGCCATCGCGAACACGCCGGGATCGCCGGAGGAGACGACGACGACCTGCCCTCCTTCGGCGGCCAGACGCAACGCCTCGCTCGCGCGTTGCAGCTCTTCGCGATTATCGGAAGGATGTAGCTTGAGACCTGGTCGCGGCGACACACGCGAGACATAAGGTGCATAGCCGAGAATATCGGTCGCCGCCGCGAGCGCGGCGGAAACCTCGGGCGTCACCAGCGCCTCGTTGCCGGGGCCGAGGCCCGCAATGGTCAGCGTGCCCGTCATTCGGCCGCATCCAGATGCCGGCCCTTGCCGTGCACGAGCACGATCGCGAAATAGGGACAGTCGGCGGCATCGACCTCAGCGAGCCGCGCGACACGCTCGCCCGGCATGGTACCGCGCTCGACCAGCCAGGCATCGTCGAGCCGGCCGGCGGCTGCGAGCGCGCGGCGTACTTTCGCAAGATTGCGGCCGGTCTTCATGACGACGAGCGCATCGGAATCGCGCATGCGGCGTTCGAGTTCGTCCTCGCCAAGCGTCCCCATCAGCACCGTCGTCACGTCGTCGCCGAGCGCGATCGGCTGCCCGACGCCGTTCCAGCAGCCGACCATGCCGGGAATGCCCGCGATCACCTCGATCTCGACGCGGCCTTGCAGGCGCGTGTGCAGATGCATGAACGAGCCGTAGAAATAGGGATCGCCTTCGCACAGCACGACGACATCGACAGCGCGTGAAAGGCGCGCCAGGCGCTCGGCCCATTCGTCGTAGAAGCCGGCGAGCAGTTGCACGTAATCGGGGCTGTCGAAAGCGATCTCCGTGGTGACCGGATATTCCATGGGATATTCGGTGACGCCGGCAGCGAGCATGCCCTCGACGATGCGGCGCGCCTGACCCGGCCTGCCCTTCTTGCGGAAATAGGCGACGTGGCTAGCGCCACGCACCATGCGATCGGCACGCACGCTCATCATATCAGGGTTGCCGGGGCCGAGACCGCAGCAGATGATGCGTCCCATGACTATTCGCTCCGGCTCGCCAGCGCATTCACGGCAGCAACCGTGATCGCGGAGCCGCCGAGGCGGCCCTCGACCGTCAGTGCCGGCGCCGGCGGATCGGCCATCAGCGCGGCCTTGGATTCGGCCGCGCCGACGAAGCCGACGGGACAACCGATGATCGCCGCCGGCCGCGGACAGTCGCGATCCTCCAGCATGTTGAGCAGATGAAACAGCGCGGTCGGCGCATTGCCGATCGCGACGATCGCGCCGCCCAGATGCGGCCGCCACAGCTCCAGCGCGGCAGCTGAGCGCGTGTTGCGCATGGATTGCGCGAGCGCAGGAACGGACTCGTCTCCGAGTGTGCAGATCACGGCGTTGGCCGCGGGCAATCTCGCGCGCGTAATACCTTCCGAGACCATGCGCGCGTCGCACAGGATCGGCGCGCCCTTCTGCAAGGCCGCGCGCGCGAGGGTCGCCATGCCTGACGTGAAGCGGATATGCGCCTCCAGGCCGACCATGCCGGCGGCATGGATCATTCGCACCACCACCGGCTCCTCATCGGGCGTGAAGCGCGCAAGGTCGGCCTCGGCCCGAATGGTCGCAAACGATTGCCGGTAGATCGCGGCGCCGTCGGTCTCGTAGGTGTGCGGCATCAGTTCCCTCCGACCAGGATGGAGGGATCGCTGACGATGTCGGCACTGCTCAGTCCGCGCAGGACCGGCGCGTCGCGGGTCGAGCCGTCGCGGACGAGATCGAACCCGGCTCGCGTCGCAATCAGCGTGACCGCAGCCGTGCCGGAATGGGCGCAGCCCTTGCCGCAGCCGGAGACGTGGAGCCGTGCATCGGCGGCAATGCGCGGCGCGAGCGCTGCTGCGAGCGCGCGCGTATCGGCATGGGCCTCCCGGCAGCGCGGCGCGCCGCTGCAGGCGATGACGCGCAGCGCCGGATCATGTGGCTTGGTGATGAGGCCCGCACCACTCGGCATCTCGCGCTTGCCCTCGCTGAGCACCATCCGCCAGGGCGTCATGCGCAGCGCATGTCCGCAACCGGAGAACTGATGGAGCGTCGCGTGCAGCATCTGCCCGAACGCGACGCCGACCATCGCGCCTTGCGGATAGTGTCCGGGCCGCGCCGCGGCCATCACGGGCGCCGGCTCGGTCTCGCCGCGCAGCGATTGAGGCAACGCCGCGCCGGACGCGATGTGGGCTGCCATGCGCCCTCGCCCGCCCCTCGCGCCACCTGAGACGATGAACCAGCTTGCGAGCGCCAGCGCCGCGCTCACGGCCTGTCCGCGCGCGACGGAGCGGCCGAGCCTTGCGCCGTCGGCCCGCACCAGGAGACGGCCCGAGCCGTCGCGCTCGATGCGGATGTCGGCGGAATCGCCGGCCAGAACGCGCGACCGTCCATCATCGATGGCGAAGCCGAATTTGGTGGGAAGCGCGAGGCCGGAATCGGCGAGCGCCTCCTCGAGCTCCGCGGCGAGCGACTGCGTTTCGTCGCCGTTGCTCCAGAACGGCGTCACCAGGATGTTGCGCCTGGCTTCGATATCGGCGTCGGGGTCGAGCAGTGCCAGTCGCGCGAGGCCGTCGAGCAACGGCCGATGGCCATCCTCCTTGACGCCCCTGATCTGGAGATTGGCGCGGCTCGTGACGTCGATCAGACCGTTGCCGAAGCGCTCGGCCAGCTCCGCAATCCCGGAGATTTGCGGTGCTTCAAGGCGCCCGCCAAACGGACGCACGCGCACCACGAGCCCATCGCCCGATTGCATCGGCCGCAGCGCGCCGGGACACCAGCCCTTGACTGCGGAAGCGCTCATGACGCCTCCTTCAGCGCAGCGGCGATCGAATTGCGCCGCGTTTGCCACAGCGCCGCATCATGCAGGCGCGCAAAGCAGGTTTCCATCGCGGCGAGCGCCGCCGGATTTTCGCGCGCCATGAAGGCGCGAACGTCGTCGTTGCCGAGCGTTGCATCGTAATAGAGGTCGAACAGATGCGGCGGCACGGCGCCCGCAAGATGCGCGAAGGCAGCCATGTGCTCCAGCGTCGCGGTGATCTCGGCGGCGCCGCGAAAGCCATGCCGCATCATGCCGGCGATCCAGGCCGGATTGGCCGCGCGCGCCCGGACGACACGTGAAATCTCCTCCGTCAGCGTGCGCGCATGCGGCTCGCTGGGCCGTGTCGCATCGAGATGATAGAGTGACGGCGCGCCTGCACCGAGGTGAGTTGCAGCCGCGGCGACGCCTGCTTCATGTGCGGCATAGTCGGCGGCGAGCAGAAGATCGGTTTCGGGTAAGTCCTGAATATGGACAAAAGCGTCTGCCGACGCGAGACGCTGTTCGATTCCGGCACGATCCGGCTGCATTGTACCATCCACCGAGAACGCCCAGGACGATGCCGACAGCCAGGCCTCGCCGGCCGCCTCGCGCGTCTCCGGCGTGAAGGCATCCGGGATCGCCGAGAGGCCGACGCCGTATTGTCCGGGCCGCGGCGCGAACACCCGGGGCCCGCGGTGGCGGTACGGATTCTCATCGCCCTCGTCCTCGCGCGCCGCGAGCGCCCCGGAGGCGGCCTCGAACAATTGCGCCAGCCCCGCGAAGACATCGCGGAACAGGCCCGATACGCGCAGGGTGACGTCGATGCGGGGGCGGCCGAGCTCGGCCGGCGCGATGATGTCGTAACCGGTGACGCGGCCGGAGGCGTGATCCCAGCGCGGCGCGAGGCCGGCCAGATGCAGCGCCATCGCAAACTCCTCGCCCGCGGTGCGCATCGTCGCCGAGCCCCAGAGATCGACGACGAGGCCCTTCGGCCAGTCGCCGTGATCCTGCAAATGGCGGCGGAGCAGCTCTTCGGCGAGCTTGATGCCTTGTGCATGTGCCGACGGCGTCGGCACCGCGCGCGGGTCGACGGCGAAGAGATTACGCCCGGTGGGGAGCACGTCCTGCCGCCCGCGATACGGCGAGCCCGATGGTCCCGGCGCAACGCGCTGTCCCGCAAGCGCCGCACGCAGCGCATCCCGCTCCGCATCGCCGCAGGCGCCGCGGCCGAACACATGCAGGCCGTCGCCGAACTGGCCCTCCTTGAGGTCGCAGACGAAGCGGTCAATCCGCGGGATCGCTTCGGCCGGCGCCGCCGATGCATCGAGGCCGAGATCCTCTTCGAGACCCGCCGCCCGCGCCTCGTCACGGATCGCCGCGATCAACCGCTGGCGGCGAGCGGGATCGAGACCATCGGCGGTCGAATATTCATCGAGCAGGCGTTCGAGCCGGCGAAGGCCTTCCGGCACCGCAGACGTTTCCAGCGGCGGCGGCAGATGGCCGACCGTGACCGCACCGATGCGCCGCTTGGCCTGCGCGGCCTCGCCGGGATCGTTGACGATGAAGGGATAGATGACGGGGAGATCGCCGATCAAAGCTTCGGGCCAGCACGCTTGCGACAGCGCCACGGATTTGCCGGGCAGCCATTCCAGCGTGCCATGTGCGCCCATGTGCACGACGGCATCAACGGCCTGCCCGCGGAGCCAGAGGTAGAATGCGACATAGGCATGGCGCGGCGTGCGGGCGAGATCGTGATAGTCGGCATCGCGCGAGGCCGCATCGCCGCGCTCGGGCTGGACCGCGATGATGGACCGGCCGCATTGGATCGCAGCGAAGTGGAACGCGCCATCGCGACAGCTCGGATCATCCTCCACCGCGCCCCAGGCTTGCGCGAGATCGTCCTGCAAGACTTGCGGCAACCGCGCAAGCGCCGCACGGTACTCGGCAGCACTCCAGGTCAAACTCTGCTTCAGCAGCACTTCACCGAGCGCATGGACCGGCGCAACATCGAATCCGGCGTCCGCCAGATCCGACGCCAAGGCTTCGACGGACGCCAGCGCATCGAGACCAACCGCGTGCGCGATCTGGTGCGGACGGCCCGGATAGTTCGAGAGCACGATCGCCAGCCGCTTCTCGGCGGCGGGCTTCTCCGCAAGACGCCGCCAGGCCGCGACACGCGCGGCGACGGCATTCACGCGCTCCGCATCGGGCCTGTGCGCCAGATGCGAGAATTGCAGATCGGGATCGCGCATCCCAGCGGATTTGAAGCTCACCACGCCTGCGAACAGGCGGCCGTCGACCTCGGGCAGCACGACATGCATCGCGAGATCGCCGGGCGAGAGGCCGCGCAGCGAGGCAGCCCAATCCTCGCGCCGCGCCGTCGAGAGCGCGACCTGGAAGACCGGACAGGATGCGGCATCGAACGGCGTCGTGCCGTCATCGCCCAGGGCCGAGAACGCCGTTGCATTGACGATCGCCGCGAGAGGATTCTGCGCGAACTGCGCGCGCAGCCAATCGGCGACGCCTGCACTCTTCAGCGAGGTGACGAAGACACCATACGCATCAAAGCCCTTCTCGTGCAGCGCGGTGATCAAGGCATCGGCCGGCCCCGTGTCCGCAGCGGTGAGATAGGAGCGGTAGAACGTCACCAGCGCGCGCGGCTTCTCCTCGGCACCGGCAGGCGCAGCAATGACACCACGCGCAGGATCGTAAAAGCCCATCTCGGGAACGGTCGTCTCGCCGACGACCGGCCCTGCATAAAGCCCTGAGGCGAGCGCGAGCTGCGCAATCGCCGCTTGCGCGGCGACCGGGCCGCCGGTGTCGCAGAGCACCTTGAGCCGGCGCAGCGTCGAGACCGGCAGGGTCGAATACGTATCCAGCCGCGTGTCGTCGCGGCCGTCGGCCGGCAGCACGGCCAGCACAATGCCGCGATCCTTCGCGAGCTGTTGCAGGGCTGCGAGCCCGTACGGCCAGTAGGATTCACCGCCGATCAGGCGCACCAGGATGCCGCGCGCCTGCGACAGCGTGCGCTCGATATAGGTGTCGACCGAGAGCGGGTGACGGAGTTCCGCGAGATTGGCGAGCCGCAGCGACGGCAGGCTGCCCTGGCCACGGCGCCAGCCGGCCGCGAACGTGGCAAGATCGGAATCCGAATACGAGAGCACCACGAGATCGGCCGGGTCCTGGCCGATGTCCCTTGGCGTCGCGGTCTCCTCGAGACCGCGGCTCTCGCGGAAGACGACGTGCATCAGATGGCTAGTCCCGACCTGATGGCGGCTTCGTCGATATCGCCATGCTCGCCGATCACGACGAGTTTTGACTGCCTGAGACCTGCGCCCCAGGGCCTGTCGAACTGGTGGCGTACGCGCTCGCCGACCGCCTGCAGCAACAGACGCATCGGCTTGCCCGCGACCGCGATATAGCCCTTGGCGCGCAGCACGTTCTGCTCGCGCGCCAGACGCTGCACGGAAGCGACCAGCGCATCGATATCCGCCACCTCAGGAAGATCGATCACGACGGAGGCGAAATCGTCGTGCTCGTGCTCCTCCTCGCCGTCATGATGCGAGGGACGCGCGGCGAGATCGTTCTCGGCGGCCGCGCCAAGCCCGAGGATGACGCGCGCATCGATCGCGCCGTCAGTGACGGGCAGCATCGGCACGCGGCGCGGCATCTCGGCGGCAATTACAGCCTTGGCCGCTTCAATACCTTCGCTGCCGGCAAGATCCGCCTTGGTCAGCAGCACGATGTCGGCGCAGGCGATCTGGTCCTCGAACACTTCCGACAGCGGCGTCTCGTGGTCGAGATTTTCGTCCGCCGCGCGCTGCGCTTCGACAGCCGCCGGATCCGGCGCGAAGCGGCCGGCGGCGACAGCCTCGGCATCGGCCAGCGCGATCACCCCGTCGACCGTGATGCGCGAGCGGATCTCCGGCCAGTCGAACGCTTTCAGCAGCGGCTTGGGCAGTGCCAGGCCCGAGGTCTCGATCAGGATGTGATCGGGCCGCACCGGTCGCGCCAGCAATTGCTGCATGGTCGGAATGAAATCGTCGGCGACGGTGCAGCAGATGCAGCCATTGGCGAGCTCGACGATGTTCTCTTCCGGGCAGTTCGCATCGGCGCAGGATTTCAGGATCTCGCCATCCACGCCCTCGCTGCCGAATTCGTTGACGAGCACCGCGAGCTTCTTGCCGCCCGCATTGCTGAGCAGGTGCTGGATCAGCGTCGTCTTGCCGGAGCCGAGAAAACCGGTGACCACCGTCACAGGGACTTTTGCGAGCGAGTTCATTCGGCGGCCTCCGGCACGACGGCGATGGGGGGAATGCGGGCAAGCGACTGCTTGCGGAAGATTTCCGGCCGGCTGCGCCAGGGCACGATTCCGTCCGCCGCGGCGGCATAGGCCGCAGCGCCCGCGACCACGTCACGCGCGTTCGCATCCGACAGGCGGCCATAGACATAGGACCAGCGGCCGGGCGCGCTGAGCGCGACCGAGCAGCCCTGGCTGCAGGCCGAGAGGCATTCGACGGGAACCACATTGACGCCGTCGGGCACGCCGGCGTCGAGAATCGCGCCGTGCAGGCGCTTGCCGGGCGTCGTCTCGCCCTCGCCGAGCGTCTGGCCGGCGCGGCAGGTGATGCAGACATGAAGTGTGACGGTCATCGCCTCTTCCAGATAACAGCGGGAGGCGATGAGGCACACGGACCATTCTTCAGAAGGCCCGTTTCCCCGTCGCGGAACACCCCGTCCGCCGGTCCAAAACTCGTCCGCGCTGGCAGGTCTCCCGGCTTGCGGAGCAGGGTCTTGCCCTTCGATCCCCGCCTTCCCGATTCCGAAAGGAATCAGTGGCTTCGGGCATCTCTCCGGTCACGGTCGCGGGGGCGGCTGCATTTTGGACCCAAATCTTGCCGATTCGGACCCTATCGCATTCCCTCTTCGCCTGTCATAGGACAGGAACCAACGCCGGGCCACCATTTGCCGGTGGCCGCCACTTGTCAAGCCGAAGGACCGGGACCGATGACGCCTGAACCGGATACTCGAACAGCCGAGGAAACCGACGCCCGGCACGCCCAGAAAATGGCGAAGAAGAAGGCCGCCCGCGACAAGATCATGGCGACCAAGAGCGGCGAAAAGGGCCTGATCATCGTCCACACCGGCGCCGGCAAGGGAAAATCCTCCTCGGCCTTCGGCATGATCGTGCGCTGCGTCGCCCATGGCCTGCCCTGCGCGGTCGTGCAGTTCATCAAGGGCGCCTGGGACACCGGCGAGCGGCGGCTGCTCACCGGCCATTTCGGCGACCTCTGCCAGTTCCATGCCATGGGCGAAGGCTTTACGTGGGAGACGCAGGACCGCACCCGCGACATCGCCGCCGCACGCGCCGGCTGGGAGAAGGCCAAGGAGCTGATCCTCGACGAGCGGCTGCGCATGGTCGTGCTCGACGAGATCAACATCGCGCTGCGCTACGACTATCTCGACATCGCCGAGGTGGTGGAATTTCTGACGACGCAAAAGCCTGCGATGACGCATGTCGTCCTCACCGGGCGCAACGCCAAGGACGAGCTGATCGAGATCGCCGACCTCGTCACCGAGATGACGCTGGTCAAGCACCCCTTCCGCTCCGGCATCAAGGCCCAGGCCGGCGTCGAGTTCTGAATTCGATGGCACGCGCGCTGATGATCCAGGGGGCGGGCTCGGACGTGGGCAAATCGCTCATCGTCGCCGGCCTCGCGCGCGCCTTCACCCGGCGGGACTTGCGCGTGCTCCCGTTCAAGCCGCAGAACATGTCGAACAATGCCGCGGTCACCGTCGACGGCGGCGAGATCGGCCGCGCCCAGGCGCTGCAGGCGCTCGCCGCCGGTGTCGAGCCGCACACCGACATGAACCCGGTTCTGCTCAAGCCCGAGACCGATGTCGGCGCGCAGGTCATCGTTCACGGCAAGCGGATCGCGACAGCGCGTGCGCGCGACTATGCGGCGATGAAGCCATCATTGATGGGCGCGGTGCTGGAGAGCTTCGAGCGGCTGAAGGCACGCGCCGATCTCGTGCTGGTCGAGGGCGCCGGCAGTCCGGCCGAGGTGAACCTGCGCAAGGCCGACATCGCCAATATGGGCTTTGCGCGCAAGGCGAACGTGCCGGTCGTGCTGGTCGGCGACATCGACCGCGGCGGCGTCATCGCCCAGCTCGTTGGGATCAAGACGGTGATCGATCCCGACGATGCCGCGATGATCAAGGGTTTTGTCATCAACAAGTTCCGCGGCGATCCCACGCTGTTCGACGACGGTTATAGGCTGATCGAGAAAAAGACCGAATGGCGCGGCCTTGGCGTGCTGCCCTGGTTTCCGCGCGCCGGCGAGCTCCCGGCCGAGGACGCGCTGGGCCTGAGCGATGCGCGCAAGCCCGGCCAATGCAAGATCGCCTGCCTGGCGCTCTCGCGGATCGCCAACTTCGACGATCTTGATCCGCTCAAGCTCGAGCCGGGCGTCGATCTCGTGATGGTCCGCCCGGGCGAAGCGATTCCCGGCGATGTCAGCCTCGTCATCATCCCCGGCTCAAAATCCACCCGCGGCGACCTCGCCTTCTTGCGCGCACAGGGCTGGGACATCGATCTCCTCGCGCACCTCCGCCGCGGCGGCCATGTGCTCGGCCTCTGCGGCGGCTATCAGATGCTCGGGCGCAGCGTCGCTGATCCCGATGGCATCGAGGGCCCTGCGGGCGAGACACCGGGCCTCGGACTTCTGGACGTGAAGACAGTGATGAGCCCGCAGAAGACGCTGACGCGGGTTGCGGCCGTGCATGCGGCCACCGAGCAGCCGATCGAAGCCTACGAAATCCATATCGGCCGCACCGACGGCCCCGACTGCGCCCGCCCATTCGCGATACTGAATGGCGAGCCGGAAGGCGCGATCTCGCCGGATGGACGCGTGCAAGGCAGCTATCTGCATGGCCTGTTCACGTCGGATGATTTCCGCAAGGTGTTCTTGGCCAAGCTCGACATTCCCGCGGGCGATGAGCCCTATCACGCCAGGGTCGAAAGCGCGCTCGAGGCGCTGGCCGATCACATCGAAGCCCATCTCGACGTCGAAGGCCTGCTCGCGCTAGCGCGCTAGGACCTCGGCAAGGCGCGCCCATTCGGCTTCGCTGCCGGGAAGCCCGAGCCGCAGCCATGTCGGCTCTTGCGCGAAGACGCGGGACCAGATGTGGCCATGTGCGAGCGTCTCCTGCGCGGCCAGCGCGTCAGGTGTCTGGTAAAGACGAAACAGCGGCGTGCCGCCGATAAGCCGCCAGCCTTGCGACAGCACCATGGTATCGAGACGAACACAGTCGCGGGCGAGCCGCGCCGACGTGGCCTCGGCCCAGGCATCATCGCGCAAGGCCTGGCAGCCGATCGCAATCGCCGCCCCCGAGACCGGCCACGGACCTGACATTGCCGCGAGCTTGGCGATGTCGGCGGCATTGCCGATTGCGAAGCCGAGCCGAAGGCCGGCAAGACCATAAAACTTACCGAACGAGCGCAGCACCAATAGTCCCGGCCGATCCGCTTCGGACGCAAGCGACAGCTGCGGATCGGTATCCGCAAAGCTCTCGTCGATGACGAGGCGGCCGGCGCACGGGAGCAATGCCAGCAAGTCCTTTGGCGTATGACGCCGGCCATCCGGATTGTTGGGATTGACGACGATGGCGAGATCCGCGCCCGCCAGCCCATCGAGCTCCGCAACCTCCTCGACATCCCAGCCCGCGGCCGACAGGACCCCGGCATATTCATTGTAGGTCGGCGCGAGGATGCGCGCGCGCCCGCGCGTCGCGAGTTGCGGCAGCAATTGAATGACGGCCTGGGCACCGCCCGTCGCAACAACCGGTGCGCTCGTGCGATAGGCGTGCCGCGCCGCACGATGCAAGGCATCGATCTCGGCACGCGACGGCAGCGCGCTCCACGCGTGCGCGCTCACCTCCCCCACCGGATAAGGCACGCGGTTGATGCCGGTCGACAGATCGATCCAATCCTCCGCGCGGCCGCCAAACCGCTGCCGGGCCAGATCGAGATTTCCACCATGTTCGCGCATGCCCCGTTCTTTCACGCGAAAGCCAGGACCGCAAGGAGGCCGGCGAGCAACAGCATGGCGCGACGGTAGACGGCCAGTGCCTCGCCGATGTCGGGGGCGCGCGGATCGCGCGCGCCTTCGTTAAGCCAGGGCTCATGCGTGATGCTGCTGTGATAGATACGGGGGCCGCTGAGCCGCACGCCAAGCCCGCCCGCCATCGCCGCTTCCGGCCAGCCGGCATTCGGCGAACGATGCCGGCGCGCATCGCGCGTCATGCACGCCAATGCCTCCGACCGCCGCGGCGCCAGCAGCACGAACAGGAATCCGGTCAGGCGCGCCGGAATGAAATTGGCGACATCGTCGATGCGCGCCGCCGCCCACCCAAAGGCTTCGTGCCGTTCGCTGCGATGGCCGATCATGGAGTCCAGCGTGTTGATCGCCTTGTAGCCGAGGATTCCGGGCAAGCCGAACAGCGCGCCCCAGAACACCGGCGCGACGATACCGTCGGAGGCATTTTCGGCAAGGCTCTCGATCGCCGCGCGCGCGATGCCGGCTTCATCGAGCGCCGCGGGATCGCGGCCGACGATGCGCGAGACCGCCTCGCGCGCGGCGGCAGTATCACCGGCGCTCAACGGCTTCGCGACAGCAACCACATGATCATGCAGCGAGCGCAACGCCACCAGCGGCCAGGCCAGGATGCCGGCCAACACGATCTCGATCCAGCCTGCGGGAAGCAAGGATTGAAGCCCCCAGCCGAGCGCGACGGAGAGCGCAATCACCACGAGTGCGCCGGCCACGCCAGCAGCTCG
Organism: Bradyrhizobium sp. SZCCT0231; assembly: GCF_018130245.1. Taxonomy (GTDB): domain Bacteria; phylum Pseudomonadota; class Alphaproteobacteria; order Rhizobiales; family Xanthobacteraceae; genus Bradyrhizobium; species Bradyrhizobium japonicum_F. The sequence goes on along the minus strand of NZ_JAFCKP010000001.1, from coordinate 788,615 downwards.
GCGCCATGCCGGCGGATCAGACGCGCGATTCCAGGCGGAGTCGATGGCGGCAATCAACCGGCCGAGCCAGGTGACGGGATGGCCGATCCGCGCGAACAGCCACGATGGCCAGCCCAGAAGGGCATCCACCGCCATCGCCACTGCCATCGCGCCCGCAAAACTCACGCAAATCTCCCGTCTCGCTCCGCCCCTGTTGCGCAAGACGACGGCCGAGCGCAAGCCCCTTGCCACCTGATTTCGGCTTTGTCTTTGGCCGCATTTGATGATTAGTGCTGGCGGCAGGAGACCTTCATGGCCGTCATTTTGATCACCGGAGGGGCGCGATCGGGCAAGAGCACCCGGGCGGAAGCGCGCGCGCGCAGCTTTCCCGGCCAGGCGGTCTACATCGCGACGGCCGAGGCGCTCGATGGCGAAATGCAGGAACGCATCGCAAGACACCGCGCGCGGCGCGGAACCGGTTGGATCGAGCGCGAAGTCCCGCTCGATCTCGTGCCCGCGCTGCTCGCAACCGATGGCGGCGGCGCGAGGCTCGTGGACTGCCTGACACTCTGGCTCTCCAACCTGATGCATGCGGCGCGCGACTGGGAGCACGAGGTGAATGCGCTTGCCGCCACCCTGCTCCATCTCAGCAGCCCCGTCGTTCTCGTCACCAACGAAGTCGGCCTCGGCATCGTGCCCGACAACGCGCTGGCGCGCAGCTTTCGCGACGCGGCCGGGATCATGAACCAGACCATTGCTGGTGTCGCCGACGAGGTCGAGTTCGTCGTCGCCGGCCTGCCGATGAAGCTGAAATGATCCCGCGCGCCGAATTTTTGCGAGACGTCGTCGCCGATCTCCGAATCGCAGCGTCGTTCGTGACGGTCCTGCCGGTGGCATCGTCGAAGCCCGCCGGTGACGGCGCGATCGCACGCGCGACCTGGGCGCTGCCCGTCGCGGGACTGCTGGTCGGCCTCGCCGGCGCCCTGGTCTACAAGATCTCCATTCGGATCGGACTGACGCCGAGCCTTGCCGCTTTGCTCGTGCTGGCCACGACCGCCCTCATCACCGGCGCGCTGCACGAGGACGGACTTGCCGACACCGCGGACGGACTTGGCGGCGGCCGCACGCGCGAGCGCAAGCTCGAGATCATGCGCGACAGCCGGATCGGGACCTATGGCGTCTGCGCGCTGATCCTGTCGTTCGGCCTGCGCTGGAGCGCGCTTGCGACGATCGCAAATCCATGGGCCGTCATGCTTGCGCTGTGCGCGGCGCACACGGCTGCCCGCGCCGGCGTGCCGGCCTTCATGTCGCTGGTCGCCCCGGCGCGGCCTGATGGGCTGTCGGCCAGCGCCGGGTCGCCGCCGGGCCGCAGCGTCGCCATCGCCTTCGCCGTTGGAACGCTCGCGCTTGCCCTGGCGTTGGGGCCGGGCAAGGCTCTGGTCGGCCTGATCCTGCTGTCGCTCGCCGGCCTGATGCTGGCGCGGCTTGCCATCCGCCAGATCGGCGGGCAAACCGGCGATATCCTGGGCGCGTTCGAGCAGACGGGCGAGATCCTGATCCTGCTGGTGGCCGCGTCCTTTCAGATGGGGCGCTGACCTCATGGTCGAGTTCGACGATACCTTCCGCCAGCACCTGCGCGAGCTGTTCGTGTGGCGCCGCGACGTGCGCCGCTTCCGCAGCGATCCGCTGCCGACGGACGCCATCGATCGCTTGATCGAGACCGCCTGCCTCTCGCCTTCGGTCGGCCTCAGCCAGCCCTGGCGCTTCGTCACCGTCGACGATGCCGCACGGCGCCGGGCGGTCACGGACGATTTCAAGGCGTGCAACGCCGACGCGTTGAATTGCTACTCCGGCGACCGCGCAGCGCGCTATGCCACGCTGAAACTGTCGGGCCTCGAACAGGCGCCCGGCCACCTCGCCGTGTTCGCGGACAAGGCCAGCGACATCGGCCACGGCCTCGGCCGCGCCACCATGCCAGAGACGACGGAATATTCCGTGGTCGCCGCGATCATCGCGATGTGGCTCGCCGCGCGCGCGGAGGGCATCGGCCTCGGCTGGGTGTCGATCCTCAATCCGGATCGCATTCATGCCATCCTCGATGTGCCGCAATCCTGGAAATTCATCGCCTATCTCTGCATCGGCTATCCGGAAGCCGAATGCGACCGCCCCGAGCTGGAGCAGGCGAAATGGGAGCATCGGCGGGGAGCGGAGGAGTTCACGCTGCGGCGTTAGGCATGGCGCTCGAACGGCAACAGGACGGTCGCCGATGGATGGCCGGAGGCGTGCGAACGAACATTCACATGCGCCTTTCGTCGATTGTGGGCATCCCGCTTTCGCGCTAAGCATCCAGCAAAAGGCGATCGTGCAACGCATTCCATGACGGGGCAGTCTTTCGTTTCCTCGGCGATCAATCGCCGCGATGTCCTTCGCCTTGCAGGTGCATCGGCCGCGGGCTGGATCGCGCTCGGCGCAACGCCGGATCGCATGCGGATCGTCGCCTCGCTGACCGCGTTGCCGCTCGACGACGAACTGACCAGACGGAGCATGACGGACAGCCCGACCTCCCGCCTGGGCGGCCTCATTGCCGGCTTGCGGCAACGCGGCTGGGTCGAAGGCGTCAATTTCCGCCTCGAGCTCCGTTCGACCTTCGGCGCACCGGACAGACTGAAGACCGCCGTTCAAGAATTGCTCGATCTCAAGCCGGACGTGATCCTGACCGGATCGACCGTCGAGACCGCGGCCGTCCTTGCCGCCACCAAGACCATTCCGGTCGTGTTTGCGACCGCGAACGATCCGGTCGGCAATGGCTTCGTCGCAAGCCTCGCGCATCCCGGCGGCAACGCCACCGGCTTCACCAACAGCACCGCCGAGATGGGCGGCAAATGGCTCCAGCTGATCCGCGAGGCCGTGCCCGATGTCGCGCGTGTCGGTGTCCTGTTCAACCCGGCGACCACTCCGCGCGGCGGCCGCTTCTTCCTCGAATCGATCGAGCAGGAGGCCGCAGCGTCCGGCGTCTCCGCGGTCCCCGCGCCCGTCAACGCGCCAACGGAGATCGACGAAGCCATCAGGCGCTTCTCCGAACCGCCCAAGGCGGCGATGCTTGCACTCGTCGACAGCTTTCTGGTGGTGAACCGGCACGCGGTCGTCGCGGCAGCCGCCAAATACCGCGTGCCCACGATCTATCCGTTCCATTACTTCATGGATGCCGGCGGGCTGATGAGCTACGGGCCGACCCTCGAGGTGCGCTCGGCCGATTATGTCGATCTCATCCTGCGCGGCACCAAGGCCGGCGATCTGCCGGTGCAATCGCCGCGCAAATACGAGCTGCTGATCAACCGCACGGTCGCCCGCACGCTCGGCTTGACGATCCCATTCACGCTGCTCGCGCGCGCCGACGAGATCCGCGAGTGAACGAGCCGGTCGACCAGGGATCTTCGCGGACGCCTCCCGGCCGGTTGTTCAGAAAGTATCTCTACTCGATCGTCGCGCTTGCCTTTGCCGCGCTCGCCATCAGCACCGGCTTCGACGTCTGGTTCTCCTATCGCGAACAGAAGCAGCTGCTGGCGGCGACCCAACGCGAGCAGGCGGCCTCCGCAGCCATTCAGATCGGCCAGTTCATCGGCCAGATCGAGAACCAGATCAGGTGGCTCGCGCGGCTGCCGCCGGAACTGTCGACCAACGAGGACGAGCGGCTGAACGCCATCCGCCTCCTGCGCCTCTCGCCTGCGATCGCGGAGATCGCCCAGCTCGACGCGCAGGGCCGCGAGCAGGTGCGCGTGTCGCGCCGTGTCGCCGACAAGGTCGGCAGCAACGCGGACCTCTCCGCCTCGCCCGCCTTCCGCGGCGCCAATGACAGCCGGGCCTATTACGGACCCGTCTACTTCTTCGGCGACACCGAGCCGTTCATGACGCTCGCCACGCGCGGCACCGGCCGCGCTCCCGATGTGATCGTCGCCGAGGTCAATCTGCGCTTCATCTGGGACCTGGTCGCCGGGATCAGGGTCGGCAACACCGGCAAGGCCTATGTGGTCGACCGCATGGGCGTGTTGATCGCCCATCCCGACCTGTGGCGGGCGCTACAGCGCAGCGATCTCTCCGGCCAGGCCGACGTCCGCGCCGCGCTCGACGGCGTCGGGCCGCCTTCGGGCGGCCTCGTCAAGGAGGATCTGTCCGGCCAACGCGTGCTGTCGACCTATGCGACGGTGCCCTCGCTCGGCTGGCTGGTGTTCGTCGAGTTGCCGCTCACCGAAGCTTACGCGCCGATCTACGCCTCGATCGGCCGCTCGACCTTTCTCCTCGTCATCCTGCTGGTCGGTGCGGTGCTGGTGTCGCTCGTTCTCAGCCGGCGCATGACCGTGCCGATCCAGATGCTGACGCAAGGAGCCAAGCGGATCGGCAGCGGCGATCTCGGCCAGCGGCTCGCGATCAGGACCGGTGACGAGCTGGAGGCGCTCGGCGACCAGTTCAACCGCATGGCGGCGCATCTTCGCGAGTCCTATGCCACGCTCGAGCGCAAGGTGGTCGAGCGCACCTCGGAGCTCGAGAAGGCGCGCGACCAGGCGCTTGCCGAGCACGACGCCGCCGAGCGCGCGCGTAGCGCGGCCGTAGCGGCCAACGAGACCAAGTCGCGCTTCCTCGCCGTCGTCAGCCACGAGTTGCGCACGCCGCTGAACGGCGTCATGGGCGTGCTGCAATTATTGGACGACGGCAGCCTCAGCGAGGCCCAGCGCCGTCACCTCGCCACCGCGGCGGCGTCGGGGGAAACGCTGATCGCGCTGGTCGATGCGGTGCTGGAATATGCGCGCCTCGAGGCCAGCACCGAAATGCTGGAGACGCGCGACTTCCGTCTCGACCAGCTCATCGAGGCCGCGGCCGATCTGATGCGCCCGCAGGCCCTGGACAAGGGTCTGACCTTCGACCTCGCCGGCGATGCGACGGTCAACACCGCCGCGCATGGCGATCCCGTCAGGCTCAATCGCATCCTGCTCAATCTGATCGGCAACGCGATCAAGTTCACCCCGAGCGGCGGGATCGGCGTGAACGCGGCAGCCGAGCGGCACGACGATCACGTGCTGCTTCGCATCACCGTTCGCGACACCGGCATCGGCATCGCGCCCGACCTGCACGAGCGGATCTTCGAGGATTTCGTCCAGGCCGACGACAGCATCGCGCGGGGCTTCGGCGGCACCGGCCTTGGCCTTGCGATCGCACGCCGCCTCACCCGACTGATGCACGGCGAGTTGACGGTTGAGAGCACGCCGGGCGCAGGCAGCACCTTCACGCTCGAAGTGCCGCTTGGCCTTGCTGGAAACGGCATCGCGCAAGGCGCGCTTGCGCCGCCGTCGCGACAGCTGCATGCGCTGCTGGTCGACGACGATCCCGTCAATTGCGAAGTCGGCGAAGCGATTCTGAAGAGGCTCGGCCACCGCGCCACGATCGCCAGGAACGGCACATCGGCCGTCGAGCTCGCCCGCGACCAGGCGTTCGACGTCATCCTGATGGATCTGCACATGCCCGACATGGACGGAGTCGAGGCGGCGTCGCGGATCGCCAAGCTCGGTCTGCCGAAGATGCCGCGCATTATCGCCGTGACCGCGGACGTGTCCACCAGCGCCCGAGAACGGCTCGCCGGCGCCGGCATTGCCAAGGTCGTCAGCAAGCCGATCCTGATCAACGCGCTGCGCGAAGCGATCGAGGACGATGCCGCGCAGGAGACGACCGCAACACAGCTTGCGGCCGGTGCATTGATCGACCGGCACTTTCTCGAAGACCAGCGGGAGCTGCTCGGCGCCGCGCAAATCGACAGGCTCCACCATCTGCTGGACGAGACCGGCGAGAAGCTGATCGAGGACATCACCAAGGCCGCCGCGATTGGCGATCACGCCCAGCTGGCACGATCCGCGCATCAGCTCGGCAGCGCGGCGAGTGCGCTCGGTCTCGTCCGCCTGTTCGAACGCTGCCGCGAGATCGAGCTGGCGGCGGCCGCGATGCCCCTGCAGGAATGCCCGGGTGCGGCTCGCGAACTCGCCGCGCTGCGGGAAGCGTCGATGAGCGCGCTTGACGATCTGCTCCGCCCCGCCGAGCAGCGCCCGCTCGACTAAATTCGCAGCGTAGCGTCTGAGCCTACCTCAGTATGGCCACGTCATACCCCCGCACAATGGCGACAACCAAGTGCTCTTGCTATTTACAAACGCAGAGTGAAAGGCAACGGAACCGGCCCCGCGAGCCGGCAGTTGCAGGACAAGTCCGGCGGCGTAGCGCCCGCCGGCCTTTCTCCTGATCGAGCGGCAGGATGCCGCTCCAAGTCCCTGGTGTCGACCGTCACATTTGTCTGCTGAGAGTACGCTATGAGAAACATCGCCGATCTCCTCATGCGGTATTGGCAAGGGAACCAGCCTGCATCCGATACTCGGGTTGCGGCTGTAGCCGAACACCGAGATCAATCCAGCATGGCTGATTTTGTCCGCATCCTGCAGGCCTACGATCAAGGCCAGTGGGGCGACCGCGTCAGTTCGTGATACGGTCGCCGCAGCAAATCAGCGCTCAGGCCGGGCTGCGGACTGTCTCAAGCGGGTCAACAGGATCAATCTTCCGACTCCAATCGTGTTTCAGCGGGTCGCCCGGCCAGCAATGAGCCGCCGGCCGGGCCAACACCCACACGAGGGATCAACTTCCTTCGTGCCGGAAACCTGTGACCATTGCGCTGTCATGAGCCGGACGTTTTGACGACGAGCTTTATGTTCAGCAGGTTGACGCCTTTGAACGGGTTCGGCGCGCTTTCGATTGTTCCCGTACCCGTGGCGTTCGCATAAGCACCTGTGCCCGACAGAATCGTGTATTCACCCGTTGATTTGCCATCTTTGGCCGAACCAGTGTAGCGCGCCGTGATCGAGCCCTCCTCGAACGTGTAAGTGCTATAGCCGAAGAAGGGGCCCGACCCTTTGAGCAAGTCCGAAGTATTCACGAACTCTTTCACTCCGATACGGCCATCGCTGAAGACGGCGACCCCAAAGAATTTACCAGACACAACCGTCTGTCCTTCGACGTTTGCGGCCTCGATGACCTTGAGGTCGATCGGCTTCGTGATCAGCTTGAACTCGAGCACCCGCTCGCCGGCTACGGCGGGTGACGCCGCGACGGCCAATGCCAGGCCGGACAGGAAAAAGGTGAGAGACTTCCGCATAGGCTCCTCCTGCTTGTTGAAATCAAGTCGAGAAGTGCCGGCGAGCTACACATCATGCCGCCGCTTTTCGCTGCGGCCTGGAAGAGAGCCCTCGGCGACGCCCCGGCAGCGGCTGAAGCTCTCTGGTCCTAAGGCGCGAAGCCGGGACGCAAATATGAGTCCCAAGCGATCGGAAGAAAGTTCAGGTTTCCGTTGCGGTATAATAGTGTCCAGCCATCTGCGTGGGACTCTCAGTGGGTCGATACGGGCGATCTGATCGAGCTGACCAAAACCTGTTTCGAAGGCGCCCTTCCGCATCTTGCCCAAGGTCGACCTGTACTCGCGTTTTCCGGCAAGATCGCTGACCTCTTCCCTCTAGCGAGTCGTCGCCCTGCGCCCGCCGGCTTCGTCCACGTCGCGCCCAAACCGCTCGACCAGAAAATCGATGAACAGCCGCACCTTGACCGAAAGGTGCCGCGTCGGCGGATAGACCGCATAGAGCGCGAGCGGCGGCGCAGAATAGCTATCCAGCACCGTCCGCAGCTCGCCTTTCCGCAAGGCGTCAGCCGCGATGAACTCGGGCAGCAGCGCCAGCCCCCTGCCCTTGATCGCGACGTCGCGCAGCACCTCGGCGTTGTTCACGCAGAGTGACCATGCCGGCTGAATCCAGTGATCGCCGTCGCTGCCCGTGAGTTTCCACTGATTGCCTGTCAGCAGGAAGCCGTAGGTCAGCGAGGCGTGCTCACGCAGATCCTGCGGATGTTTCGGCGTGCCGTGGCGCGCCAGATAATCCGGCGAGGCGCAGATCATGCGCGCAACCGGCATGATCTTTCGCGCGATCAGGCTGGAGGATTCCAGCTCCGCGATCCGCAACGTCACGTCAAAGCCGTCCTGGACCGGATCGAGCAGATCGTCGCTGAGCACGATCTGGAGCTGAAGTTCAGCATAGCGCGCCATGAAATCGGCCAGCACCGGCCCGAGCCGCATGGTGCCGAACGACATCGGCGCGTTGACGCGGAGCAGCCCGCGCGGCGCCGACTGCGCCTGCGTCACCGCCTGGTCGGCGACCTCGATCTCCGAGAGGATCACGACCGCGCGCTCGAAATAGCGCTGGCCGTTCTCGGTCGGGCTGGCGTGCCGGGTGGTGCGGTTCAGGAGCTGGACGCCGAGGCTCTCCTCGAGGTCGGCGATGTACTTGCTGATCGCCGAGCGCGACAGCCGCAGCTGCCGGCCGGCCTCGGCAAAGCTGCCGCTTTCGACCACCTTCACGAAGGCCCGGAGGCTGCCGAGCTTATCCATAGGGCAACTGAAGGGATTGTTTCCAAATCGTAGACATAGCCGTCATATTTGCATGGATTGTCTCCAATCCAAAGCGGAATGATATTTCCGGCCAGAGCGCGACTGCGCCCCCGAACCTGGAGGACGACCATGTCTGGACTGCACCATGTCACCGCGATTGCCGGCGATCCCATCCGCAATTTCGGCTTTTACACCCGGGATCTCGGCCTGCGCTTCGTCAAGAAGACGGTCAATTTCGACGATCCCGGCACCTATCATTTCTATTATGGCGACGAGACCGGCCGCCCCGGCACCATCCTGACCTTCTTCCCCTGGGCCGGCGTCCCGGCCGGGCGCCGCGGCGTCGGCGAGACCCATCAGACCGCCTTCCGCGTGCCGCAGCGCTCGCTCGGCTACTGGACGCAGCGCTTCACCGAGAAGGGCATCGCTTACGAGGCGCTGGAGAAGCGCTTTGGCGAGTCCGTGCTGCCGTTCACCGATCCCGATGGTATGGCGCTCGCGCTGGTCGGCATCCCCGGTGCCGAGAACGAGCCGGGCTGGAGCAATGGCGACGTGCCGGCCGAGCATGCCATCCGCGGCTTCCACGGCGTGACGCTGCTGCTCGACAGCGCAGTGAAGACGGCTGCCGTCCTCACCGACGTGCTCGGCTTCAAGGAGACGGGACGCGAAGGCTCGGTGATCCGCTTCAAGGCACCGGGCGATGCCGAAGGCAGCGTCGTCGACATCTACGAGGCCAAGGGTTTCTTGCGCGGACATCAAGGCGGCGGCTCGGTGCATCACATCGCCTTCCGTGCGGCTGACGATGCCGAACAGGGCAGGATGGCGCAGAAGCTGGTGAGCAATCACGGCCTGCACCCGACCGAGCAGCGCGACCGCAACTACTTCCGCTCGATCTACTTCCGCGAGCCCGGCGGCGTGCTGTTCGAGATCGCGACCGACATCCCCGGCTTCGCCGTCGACGAGCCCGTCGCGACCTTGGGGCGTGACCTGAAGCTGCCGAGCTTCCTCGAACAACATCGCAAGCAGATCGAGGGGGTCTTGCCGAGCCTGGAAGAAACCGTGTCATGACCGAAACCGCATTCATCCATCGCTTCGAGCCCGCGACCAGCGCGGGCTCCCCTCCACTCCTGCTGCTGCACGGCACCGGCGGCGACGAGAACGACCTGCTCGGGCTCGGCGAGATGATCTCGCCCGGCTCCGCCCTGCTCTCGCCGCGCGGCCGCGTGCTCGAGCACGGCATGCCGCGCTTCTTCCGCCGCCTCGCTGAGGGCGTGTTCGACGAGGACGACGTGCGCCGCCGCGCGCGCGAACTCGGCGACTTCGTCGTGGAGGCGCGGCAACGTTACGGCCTTGCAGCGCCCGTCGCGGTCGGCTTCTCCAACGGCGCCAACATCGCTGCCGCGCTGTTGCTGCTGAGGCCGGAGGCGCTGTCCGGTGCAATCCTGCTGCGCGCCATGGTGCCGCTGTCGGATCCGCCGAACCCCGCGCTCGGCGGCAAGCCGGTGCTGCTGTTGTCCGGCCAGGCCGACCCGATCGTGCCGGCGAGCAATTCGGCAAGGCTCGCGGCGTTGTTGTCGGACGCCGGCGCGCGTGTCGATCACAAGGTGCTGCCATCAGGCCACCAATTGTCGCAGGCCGACGTGACGCTGGCCCGCGACTGGATCGGCAGCGTTGAGGCCGAAGCGGCATGATCTGACGAGCAGCGACAATGCGTAGGGTGGGTTACGCCTTGCCGGCTGCGCAAAGCGCAATCGGTAAGGCGTAACCCACCGCTACGGTCACCGCGCAGAGAGAGATGGTGGGTTACGTCTCGCGGATGCGCTTCGCGCAGCCGCGAGCCTAACCCACCCTACGAAACCGGCCATCACTCGAACCAGCCGCGCCGCTTGAACCAGATCAGCGGCAGCACGCCGCTGGCGATGACCGCAAGCCACGCCAGCGGATAGCCGAAGCTCCAGCCCAGCTCGGGCATGTGCTTGAAGTTCATGCCCCAGATGCCGACCATGATCGTCGGCGGCACGCCGACGACGGACACGATCGTCAGGATCTTGAACAGCTCGTTCTGCTGGATGTTGATGAAGCCGAGCACCGCATCGAGCAGCAGCTGGATCTTGTCCGTCAATCGCGTCTCGTAGTCGCTGAGCGAGACGACGTCCTTGGACACGGCCTCGAGGCGCTTCTTCGACGAAGCCGTGATCCATTCACTGCCGACATCGTCGGCAAACGAAGCGATGCGGCCAACGCCGAGCAGGACATCGCGCGCCTTGGCGAGCCGGTCGGCCAGCTCGCCGATATTCTCCAGGGCCTCGCGCATCCTGCGGCTGGAGCGCACTGGCCGTTGGGTGCGCACCAGCCCGCCCTTGAAAACGCCGCGCGAAAGCTGATCGACCTTGGCGCCGAGATGCTCCAGCACATCGGCACCGCGGTCGATCATGGCCTCGAGCAGGCTGGCGAACACGCACATGCCGTTCTCGAGGCTGTCGTCCGAGCCGACGCGCTTGCCGATGTCGTCGAAGATCGGCAGCTCTGCAAAGCGCACCGTCACCAGCACGTGCGGACCGATGACGAACCCTACCGGCGTGATCTCGGCCTCGTTGTCCTCGCTGTGCCGGACCGCAGGCGAGCTGAGATAGAGCGTGCCGTGGTCGAAGATCAGGCGGCTCGACGCCTCGATCTCGCTGAGGGACTCCTCCGAGGGAACGCGGATGCCGAGCAGTCGCTCGACGAACTGCTTCTCCTCGTCAGTCGCGTTCAAGAGATCGGCCCAGATGATCTCCGAGGGCATTTCCGCGCCGATGCCGCGCCAGTCGTCAGACGGCCATCTGTAAAGCCTAAGCAAGAACCGAACTCCGTGGCCGCATCGTCATGCCGGGTGGTGCATGGCCGTCACCGCCGACTAACGCATGAGAGTTCCAAACGTTCAAGACCCCCTTATGCGACAGCGGTATCCGCGCCCCTCTCACCAATGCTTCCGCGAGCAACAGATGGCCGAAAACAGCCGTCGCACGCCCACGTTCATTCCAGACCAACGATTGATCGGCAACCGCTGCTGACTACAGGAGATGTGAACCCCTGGCGTGCAAAATGCGACATGGGCCGGAGCGGCTTTCGGTCAATGACGATGCAACGTTTCAAATCAGCAAATCGTGAGGCGCAGGTACGATGCCGTGATGCGGACCATTGTTGCCGTGGCTGGCCGCGTGTTCGTCCAGTGCATGAGGGACCATTTTGACGATCATCTCGAGGTCTTCTTCGTGACGAAGCGAAACGTGCGGATCGAGAGGATCACTCAGTTCTTCAAGCTCGACGACCGTGACGAGAGTGGACGGAGCTGTCTCGCCATCGAAGCGGAATACCAGTTCTTGATCTGCCCCGCCGATCCCGGACACAGCTTTAGCCGGCTGCGCGGCTTCTGATGCCGTTGCAGCGGATTGCGCAGCCTGCTGCGCGTTTCCGCCTCCAGCATCACCGCCGGCTGCGACGCCCGGTTCGACAATCTCGCCTCCTTCCGGCGTGTTTGCAGAGGTTGAGTGCCCCGAGTTGCCGTGTTCCGCAACGGCCGGTTCTGCCATCGCCTCCGCCGCTGGCGCCGGCGCCCCGTCCGAAGCCGGAGCGTGATGCTCGGCGCCATTGCCGATGCCGTTGCCCGGGACGACGTCAGCTTCAGTTACCTCCGTGGCTGCCACCTTTGCAGACCCTGGCTCCCAAGCGTGCTGCGAGTTACCGCGGCCCCCGCTGTCCACCGTTGCGATGCTCGGTTCGACGATCTCGGGGGCTTTCGGCGCGTCTGCAGAGGTTGGGTGTAGACCGTGCCCCGAGTTGCCGTGTTCCGCGACGACCGGTTCTGCCATCGTCTCTGCCGCTGACGCCCTCGCCCCGTCCGAAGCCGGTGCGTGATGCTCGGCGCCATTGCCGATGCCGTGGCCCGGGATGAAGTCGGCTTCAGTCACCTCCGTGGCTGCCAGCTTTGCAGACCCTGGCTCCAAAGCGTGCTGCGAGTTACCGCGGCCCGCGCCGTCGGCTGTTGTGACGCTCGGTTCGACGATTTCCGCTTCTTTCGGTGCGTTTGCAGAGCTTGGGTGTAGATCGTGGCCCGAGTTGCCATGTTCGACCCCGTCGCCTGGTTCTGCCTTCTTCGCTGCCCCGCGCGAACCGTCCGCAGCCGAGGCATGATGCTCAGTGCCATTGCCGACGCCGTCGTCCGGCGTGGACCTCGCTTCGGCCGCCGCCTTCGCAGAGCCTGGCTCCAAAGCGTGGTGCGAGTTACTGCGGCCCGCGCTGTCGGCGCCTGCGATGCTCGGTTCGACGATCTCGGCTGCTGCTGGTGCGCTTGCAGCGGCTGCGTGTGAGTCGTGCCCCGAATTGCCGTGTTCCACGCCACCTCGTTCCGCCGTCTTCGCTGGCCCTCGCGCAGCGTCCGAAGCCGGAGCGCGATGCTCGGCGCCGTTGCCCGGTTTCACGCCGGCTTCAATCGAATCCGTGCCTGCTGCCTTTGCAGGTCCTGGCTCCGAAGCATGCTGCGAGTTGCCGCGGACGGCGCTAGCGGCTGATGCCACGCCCTGATCGATCTCGGCTGCTTCCGGCGCGCTTGTTGCAGCGGTTGAGTGCCCGGACTTGCCGTGCTCCACGCCGCCTGGTTCTGCCGTCTTCGCCGACCCCGGCGCAGCGTTCGAAGCCGGTGCGTGATGCTCGGCGTCATTGCCCGGATTGGAGCCGGATTTAGCCGACGCAGGCTCTGGCTCCGAAGCGTGCTGCGAGTTGCCGTTGCCCGTGCCCGCGGCCGTTGCGACGCTCGGTCCGACCGCCTCGTTCGGCCCAGTCGACAAAATGCCGGTGTCCGTCTTGATCGGCTCACTCTTGAACGCGAGGTTTCCAACTGCCGCAGCCGTCGCGCTGTAAGCAGGCGCGATTGATGATACGCGAGCCGATACGACAGAGGCACCATCGCTCTCTTCCGTTGCATCCGCCGAATCGCTCGTGACGGTTCTGAACCTCGTCGATGCCCCTGAGCCGGCCCGGGTCTGCCCGAATTGAAACCTCAAGCCGTCGTCGGCCACTCTGTTCCAGACTCCCTCCGTCCCGATTGCGCTCTCGCTCGCCCCGCCATGGACATTGTCCGCACTCAGAACAGTCTCATCGGTTGCGGCTATCGATATCAGCGCTCCTTCCAGCTCTTCCAAGGTGATCGCGACCGCCGCGCCTTCCGGCTGGCCGACGAAATCCGACCCCGCAATGGATACGATCCCCTGCAGATGGATTTCCACCAGGCCGCGATCCCCGATATCAAGTACATGATCGGTCGGATTCACATAGACGATCGTTTCATTGGTTGCAGGGTTGTAGATCCAGGCGAGGGTGTGTGGCGGTATGGACTTGCTTGCCGCTGTCATATGCAGCCAGGCAAGGGCTCCGAAAGCCGCAAGATTGATCCTGCTCGACCCGGATCCGAAATCAAAGACGGCGTCGGAAGAGGTAGAATTGGAATCGATCGGGGAGCGATGAACAGCGTTTTCAACGACGTTGCCGCCCATCAGTTGATCGCGGCTATATCCGCCAATGCTGGCATCGTGACCAAAGTCCAACAAGCCAATAGGTTTTTGGAGGTTGTCAGCCACGGCGTCGCTCACAGCGCCATGGCTGACTTGGTCCCGAGCACCTTCTCCAGCGACGCCGTCGTTTCCAGTGGTCACAAACGCGGAAGGCAGCTGGTGCCCGTGCGCAAGGAAAGCCGGGGCTGAGTTGTCTACATGATGAGCGCCGGCATCGTTAATCGCGGCCAGTTTTGTGGGCGCATTCTCTCCGGTGACGGCCACGAGGCTGTCGATCGACCCTTTACCCAGCTCATGCGACTGCAAGGCGAGCTGCGGGTCGTGCAGTGCGTAGATCAACGCACCGGCGAGAGTAGCGAAAGTGCCATACCCTCCCTGAAGCGACATCGGATTGGAAGCAAGCCGCGGGAATAGATGCTCCGGGGTCGGGTTGCCTCCAATCTGCGTGTCGTTCATTCCTCGCAGCAAAGGCGTAGCAAGATTGGGCGAGCTCGACCCAACAGAACCGTAGTCTTTCCACGGTTTCGAGCCCAGGGATTGCTCAGCTGCGTGCAGCGCCTCCGTTGCCGCCGCCGGGCTCGTGATTTGGCTCGGTTTGGCAAAAAGGTCTCTCTGGGTGAGAGTCTCGGCGGTTTCCCAGACGATGAGGTGCCGGAGAATGGCTTTTTTCCAAGGCTCATATGTCCAAGCCTCATGTTCGGCGTGCTCTCCCGCGTGGCCGATGCTGTCGTCATCCGGAAGCATGTCGTTCGCTTCCGACGCCTTGAGTTCGTCCGCAATGGCGATCGCCAGAAAGGCCAGCGCGAGCGTGCCGAAGCCGGAGGGGCGCTGCAGCAACGCGAGGGTCGCGAGCACAGTTCTGTTGCTGATCTCGAGCTTCTGAAAAATATTGTACAGGTGTACTTTGACTGTCCCTGGGGAAAGGTTCAGCTGGCGCGCGATCTCCTTGTTCGACATTCCCTCAGACACCAGTCGTACAATTTGACGCTCCCGGTGCGTCAGTAGCTCCAGCATCTTTTCAATTTTGCCGTCGGTGTCCGTGCCGGTTGGCGAGAGATCGAACTGCTCGGGCGACACACTGCGCTTCGTCATCAGTCGCAGTGATCGCAGCATGGTGCCGGGGGAGGCGGACTTCGAGATTGCGCTGCAGGCGCCAGCAGCAATCGCTGCGGTTAGATCGTAGCTGGATTCGGACTCGGTAAAGAACACCAGGCGCGTGGGAAGATTCTCAGCTTTCGCAATCGCGAGGATCTCGGATACCGTCAGATCTGGCAGGGTGTCGGCAAGAAGCGCGACGTCGGGTGTCAAATTCCGGATGGCCTCGAGACAGCTCGTCCCATCGCTGGACGATGCGACGACGTCGAAGTCATCCTGTGCCCCGAGTACCGATTTCAGCCCCTGCAGCACGATCGGCTGTCGATCTCCGATCACGAGCCGGATGCGCGCGGATATCCCCTGATCGGCAGTCACATCCAACATGGACCCAGCCTCGGCCCGGCATCTATGTGCTTCGGCATATGGCCGGGGCCGGGTGCGGGTATTAAAAAACAATTAATCGATTGGATAAAGAGGTTTAGCGGGATTAACCCTACCTAAAATAGTAAATTTTTAACGGCATATAGGTGGGAAATATGTCATTTGACCCGATGGCCGTTGCGATTGACTGGCTGGATGCCTACCGCGCGGGCGATATCGAGGCGATCTTGGAAATGTATGCCGAAGATGCCGTGGTGCACTGCGGCTGCAGCGGCGTCAAAACCATTACCAGTCGCGAGGCACTTCGTGCCTATTGGGTCGATCGCCTCCGAGACTATCCGGCAGGCCAATTGGACGATCTCAATCCCTGGCACGACGGGACCATCATCTCCTACGTCACCAGCACTGGCGTCATGACTGCGCTTCTTGCGTTTGACGCCGCCGGGAGGATTAGGGAGCTAAACTGCAGCCCCTCACACTAGAGCCGCGGATGCAGCAGCAATCTTTGAGAGCAACGCACTGGAAACGAAGGTCTCGTGCCCCGGACGCAGCGCAGCACCATAAGCGCGTTCACGCGCGTCCGGGACACGAGAGAGGCGTAAGGGCTGGTCATGATGTGCGAGCCGCCACCAAGCATATCGGCGTGACTCCAGCAATCTACGGTGCCGGAGGGCGCGTCAAACTAGATCTACCGCGGGGACAAATCGATATTGAACGGACCGACGCCGTCGTCTTCCGGAGAACGATCTCTTCGTCTGTACCGAACCATAGCCGACTGATTTCGAAGGTCCGCTTTGTTCAATCGCGTCGGCCTGCCCCGCGCTGCTAGGGCTTCCGGTCGGCGCTGCTTAGCGGACGTCCTCGGCGCAAATCCGAGAGTCTCAAATGGGTCAAACTGCGAAGAACTCAGGTTGAGCAAATCTAGTCCGCTTAGCCGCAATGAGCGCACCTCCGCGGGACGAGGCACAACTTCGCTAATGGGCCAGGAGCTGAATTGCGAGAAGTGGCAGCTGCTAGCGCAAAACGGACTTCGGCCGGCGAGTTGGCTTCAGCAATGGGAGCCAGAGGGACCCATCCTTTCTGCCCCGAAGTTCCCTCTGCGGACCGGATTTTCTTGATTTCGTTTGCAAGTACCGGCACGGGTTTCCAGGCGCTCCTCATTGGCGAGACATTCTGTCGCAGAACCATTCGATTTGCCGGAGGACTAACCTCTAGGCGGAAATCTGTCGTTCGCAAGTCGAACGGCATGCAACGGGCGATCCTGCGCCGTCAAGGTTGCAAGAGCCGTGGGCGGTGGTCGCCCCTTTGCCGATCTGTCCAAGAGCGTGAAGCGGACTGCCGCAATACTGACCACTAGTCACGGAGGAGATACCATGACGGAGATCCGGCTGGCCTCGCTGCAGGGCGGGGCGATTACGCTTGAAAGCGATGCAATTGCTGCCTTTCGCCAAACCTTGCGAGGCAACGTCTGTCTGGCCGAGGAGCCCGGTTATGATGAAGCACGCACGATCTGGAATGCAATGATCGATCGCTACCCAGGCGCGGTCGTGCGCTGCAGAGGGGCCGCTGACATCATTCGTGCTGTACGCTTTGCCCTTGCGCATGGCCTCTTGATCGCCGTACGCGGCGGCGGCCATAACATCTCGGGCAATGCTGTTTGTGACGGCGGGCTCTTAATTGATCTTTCGCTCATGCGCTCCGTCAGGGTTGATCCATTTCACCGCACCGCGCAAGTAGAGCCGGGCGCGACGCTTGGCGACTTCGACAAGGAGGCGCAGGCATTCGGCCTCGCGACCCCGCTCGGGATCAACTCGACGACCGGCGTTGCGGGATTGACACTGGGCGGTGGCTTTGGGTGGCTCAGCCGCAAGTTCGGGCTTGCCGCCGACAATCTGATCTCGGCGAACGTGGTGACGGCCGAAGGCGAGCTTGTTCGGGCGAGCATCGCCGAGAATACCGACCTGTTCTGGGCGCTCCGCGGAGGCGGAGCCAATTTCGGGGTGGTGAGTTCGTTCGAGTTCCGCCTGCATCCTGTTGGCCCAATGGTTCTGGCCGGCCTCATCATCCATCCCTTTGCGCGGGCGAAGGAGCTGCTCGCGGGTTATCGCGACGTCGCCGCCAAGGCGCCCGACGAACTAACGGTGTGGGTGGTGCTGAGGCAGGCGCCGCCGCTGCCGTTCTTGCCAGCCGAGGTTCACGGCAAGGAG
Organism: Bradyrhizobium sp. SZCCT0231; assembly: GCF_018130245.1. Lineage (GTDB taxonomy): Bacteria > Pseudomonadota > Alphaproteobacteria > Rhizobiales > Xanthobacteraceae > Bradyrhizobium > Bradyrhizobium japonicum_F. The sequence continues at coordinate 770,943 of NZ_JAFCKP010000001.1, read as the reverse complement.
ATTGTCGCGTTCGCCGTCTGCTACACGGGAGATGAGAACGAAGGCAAGCGTGCATTGGAGCCGTTGCGCGCCCTCGGAGAGCCGATCGCCGACGTGATCGGCATGCAACCCTTCGCGGCTTGGCAGACCGCGTTTGACCCACTGCTCACGCCCGGCGCCTATAATTACTGGAAGTCGCACAATTTCGTTGAGCTGAACGATGGCCTCCTCGACACGCTGGCAAGCCATACGACAAGCCTGCCGACCGCGGAATGCGAGATTTTCATCGGTCAGCTTGGTGGCGCCACCAGTCGCATGGCCGTCGACGCCACGGCATTCCCTCACCGCGATGCGAAGTATGTCATGAACGTTCACACGCGATGGCGCGATCCGGCGGATGAGCAACGTTCGATCGCCTGGGCGCGCGAGCTCTTTACTGAGACCGCGCCTCACGCAACCGGCGGCGTCTACGTCAACTTCATGCCGGAGGACGAGACCGATCGTGTAGCCGGCGCCTATGGCCCGAACTACGCTCGTCTTGCCGCGCTGAAGGCCAAGTACGATCCCGGCAACCTGTTCAGGCTAAACCAGAACGTCAGGCCGGCCGCCGCACAGCGATCGGCCGCCTGATAAGAGGAGGAGGGGATCCGTAATCGAGGGGGCTACGGAGACGAAGTTGGATATCGGAGAATGGCTGCGCAGCCTGGGCCTGCAATCCTATGAGCAGACGTTTCGCGACAACGGTGTTGACCTTGAGATCCTGCCCCACCTGACGGCTGAAGATCTCAAGGAGATTGGAGTCCAGGCTGTCGGCCACCGGCGGAAGCTTCTCGATGCAATCGGCCTGCTACCAGCGGACCTGGCGGCGGCGCGGCCCCCCGCGTCGGTCGAGCGCCGTCAGCTCACGCTCATGTTCGTCGACCTCGTCGGCTCGACCGACCTCAGCCGCCGTCTCGATCCCGAGGAGCTGCGCGAGGTCATGCGGGCCTACTCCAACACGGTGGCGGGAGAGATTGCGCGACTGGAGGGCCACGTCGCGAAGTTTCTGGGAGACGGAGTGCAGGCCTATTTCGGCTGGCCGCGCGCAAGCGAAGATGCGGCAGAGCAAGCTGTCCGGGCGGGACTTGCGGTCGCAACAGCCGTTAGCGGCATGTCGTCAGGCGCAGGAGGCCTGCTGGCAGCGCGCGTCGGCATCGCCACCGGGCTTGTCGTGGTGGGTGATCTGCTCGGGGAAGGTGCTGCGAAGGAGGAAGCGGTCACTGGGGAGACGCCTAATCTCGCGGCCCGTCTGCAACAGGTTGCGGAGCCTGGTACGGTCGTTATCGCCGACAGCACGCGCCGTCTGGTCGGCGATCTCTTCGAATTTGTTGAGCTCGGTTCCCTTCGGCTCAAGGGCTTTGCCGAGCCGGTGCAAGCTTGGCGGGTCATCGGCGAAGGCCGGGCAGAAAGCAGGTTCGAGGCTTTGCACGGAGCCCACATCACGCCACTCGTCGGGCGCAGCGAGGAGCTCGATTTGATGCTGTCACGGTGGCAGCTTGCCAAAGGACGGGCTGGACAGGTCGTCTTGATTTTTGGCGAGCCAGGAATCGGAAAATCGCGATTGGTGCTCGCGCTGCGAGAACGGCTACAGGACGAACAAATCACGCTGGTTAGCTACGCCTGTTCGCCGCATCACCTGAACAGTCCCCTCTTTCCCTTCATCTCGCAGCTCGAGCGGGAGGCGCGGTTCGCACCTGAGGATGCCGCAGAAACACGGCTCAAGCGCCTCGAGTTACTCCTTGGCGAAAACGGCGAAGGGCTGTCTAGCGATGCAATCCAGCTTATGGCCGATCTGCTCGGCATTCCAAATGAGAGGCCGAGCAGCCAGTCAGAAATGTCGCCGCAGCAAAGGAAGGCTCTCCTGTTCCGCACATTCCTGGCCCGACTCGATCGACTTGCCGCTCGCGGCCCGGTGCTGATGGTGCTTGAAGATGCGCACTGGCTCGATCCCACCTCGCGCGAGCTGTTCGACCAGATCGTGGATCGTCTTCAGGACCTGCCAGTGCTGGTCGTCGCCACATTCCGCCCGGAGCTCCCGCCGCCATGGACCCGGTTTCCGCACGTCACGTTGCTCATGCTAAACCGCCTGCCACAGGCGCAGGTGGTTGTACTCGTCGACCGGATCACCGAAGGCAAATCGCTTCCAGCCGAGGTCCTCGACCAGATTCTGGCGCGGACCGAGGGTGTGCCGCTCTTTACCGAGGAGCTCACGAAAGCCGTTCTTGAAGCCGGGATCCTCCGCTACACCGGCGCTCGCTACGTCCTCGCCGGCGCATTCCCGTCCTTGGCGATCCCGGCGACGCTGCACGATTCGTTGATGGCGCGGCTTGACCGTCTTGCTCCAGTCAAGGAGGTCGCTCAGATCGGAGCCTGTATCGGCCGCGAGTTCGATCACGAATTGCTTGCTGCGGTCGTTTCGATGCCAGCGGGGGAGCTCACTGCGGCGCTTGACCGCCTGGTAGCGGCAGAGCTCGTTTTCCGCCGCGGTCTCGCGCCTGCCGCTACCTATGTCTTCAAGCATGCTCTGGTGCGCGATGCCGCCTACGAAAGCCTGCTCAAGCGGCGCCGCCAGGAGCTGCACGCGCGGATTGCCACATCGATCGAAGCGGTCTTTCCGCAACTTGTCGAGGCGCAGCCGGAGCTGGTCGCCCGTCACTTTGGCGAGGCGGGATTGGCCGAGAAGGCCATTCCATACTGGATAAGGGCCGGTCGCCTCGCAGCCACCCGATCGGCGAATATGGAGGCAATTGCCCATCTGAGATCAGGGCTCGATTGCGCCCAAGCACTTCCTCCCGGAGCATCACGCTCGCGCTTCGAAGTTGCCCTGCAGCTTGGGCTCGGCGGCCCACTGATTGCAACTAAAGGATTTGCTTCACGCGAGGCAGAAGCGGCGTTCCAGCGCGCACAGGAGCTCAGCCGCGAGCTGCAGAGCGAGGCTGATCTCTCCGCCGCGTTGAAGGGGCTCGGCCACGTCTATCACGTGCGCGCCAACCTGCGCGAGGTCACAAGTCTCGTTGAGGAGACGGAGGCGCTCGCGAAACGGAGCGGTGATCCCGTACGTCAAGCCGAAGCCGATCACCTTGCGGGAGTGCTCTCGTTCCACCTCGGCCAGTTTCAAGTCTCACGCGACCGGCTCGACAGAAGCGCACAAGCCGGCGAATACCGCGGCCGCTATTATTCCGAGGTCTACGGAATTGATATGAGCGTATTCTGCCGCGCCTATATGAGCCATTGCGACTGGCATCTCGGGTACCCCGTTCGTAGCCTTGGGATTGCTGAGAAAGGGCTCGCCGTCGCGCGTGAGATTTCACATCCATTCAGCATCGCGCTCGCGCTCAACTATCTGGCGATGCTATATCAATTCAGGCAAGAGCCCGATGCCGCACTGAGGGCTGCTGCAGAGTCACGCGACATCTGCACCGAGTACCGCTTCGACTACTATGGTGCATGGGCCAGCCTCGTTCGCGCCTGGGCGATCGCTGAATCCGGCAGGCTTGAAGAAGGTCTTGCGGACTTTGACGCTGGGCTTGAGGATCTCCGGCGAACCAGCGCGGGACTACGCATTCCGCACCATCTTGGTTTGCTCGCCGCGCTTCATCGCAAGGCCGGAAACGCCACGACCGGGCTTCGGATCATCGACGAAGCGGTCGCAATTGCGGACGCAAGTCTCGAGAGCTGGTGCGCCGTCGAGCTTCACCGGGAGCGCGGTGAACTGCTGTTGCTGACAGTCGGGGAACAGGCGGGAAATCAAGCGGACGCGGAGTTCGAGACTGCGATCAAAATCGCCGCGGCCCAGGGAGCAAAGTTGCCCGAGCTTCGCGCAAGCATTGCGCGCGCCAGGCTGCAAGCGTCACGCGGCATGCGGCGAGAGGCGCGCGACGCTCTTGTGCCGATCTACAGCTGGTTCAGCGAGGGCTTAGAAACGCGCGATCTCGTGGAAGCTCGCAAGGTGCTAGCAGACTTGTGACGAAGTTACCGCAGTAACCGCGCGATCTAGGTTCCGGACAAGACAGAGCTTTCGCATGCTTTGGGGTCAAAGTGCTACCTGGCCGAACCGGTCTGTTGTGGCGCAAAGCGGACATGCTGCTGACGCGCCACCGGACCGTCGACGGGCGGCGGGCACGGTCTGCTACGGGCCAGAAGCAGAACATAGGGTTGGCACCGGCTGCGGTTCGATGCTGTCGGAAATTCGCCGGCTCTAGGTGTTGCCAAGAGCGTCTAAGACGAACTTGATTGGTTCGGGATGGGGTAAGTGCTCAGCCCGGAAGGACTCTCTTGACCAGTCCATGTCTCGATACATGAATATCGGCGGGAACGCAGGAGCATCGAAATAAGGGGCTTCCCAGAAGGAAACGAGATTATTGTGATCACTTGAAACCAGTCTAAGCTCCAGAGTGCTGCTGCTATAGACCCTTCCGCCGTTTTGGTCGCGTGACGGGGCGGCCTCATCGGTCAGCAAACGCAGGTGTGGCTCCGCGATTTGCGGAAAACTATCGAACCGACGTCCAACTTTTGTAACAGAGACGCATGCGGTTGATTTGCGAACCTGGTCTTGGCGATAGAGCGACAGCGCATTGTAGTGAGGCTCGGCGCATGCGGAACCTGCTACTCGTTCGAAAGAGTACCAATCATCACCAATCAATCCGTAGGCTCTCTCGAAACGAGCAAGTTCAACCAGCACTTTCGCGATTGAACCGCCGAAGTTCATCCATGTAGTGAGAAATACGTGAGGCCTATTATCGGGAGTGATCCTCTCCCGTGGCCAAGATGCCACCTCAGCCTTACGCGCGTTAGGAGCCACAAAACGGGCATCGGCGATGGCATAGACGTAGCTCACGAGGGGAAAAATGGCTGCCACGGCAAGAAATAGGGCGAGCAAATGCTTTCGCCGGTTGACTGCGAGCCAGGAAGCGTAGCCGCACCCCACGACGACAGCATAGAGTGGAAGCTGATAAATCAGAACATCGACGTAGACGTTACTCGTAAATCCCAAGGGGCACCTCTACAGGGCAAGACTTAGCTGGAGGTCGTTTCGAGCCGATAAATGGAATACATCGCATTGAAAGGTCCGCTTAGGGTCACAAGGCGACCTTCCGCGGGCGGGACCACGTGTCCGCTCTACCTGAGAAAGCAGACATCCGATTTGTCGGTACATGCGCACCCCGAGCACTTGCTCGCAGACAAGCGCGAGCAGTGAAGTCTAGAGCGCCGGCAAGCCGGGCGGCGGCTTGCGCATATCGGAGGCCTGCTCATAGGCGTAGGCCAGACGCAGCAGCTTGTGCTCGCTCCACGCGCGGCCTGCGAAGGTGACGCCGAGCGGATAGTCGGGCGTGTCCTTGCCGTCGACCCCGGCGACGAAGCCGCACGGCACCATGACGCTGGGATAGCCTGCCCTGGCGGCGATTGCGGCGCCTGGGCTGCCGGGAAACAGCACAGCGTCCAGCTTGTGCCGGTTCATGTAGGCATCCATGCCGCGGGTCCGGGCGCTGAGCAGGTCCATGGCAAGTGCCGACTTGTACTCGCGTTCGCGCAAGTCGCCCCGGGTGAGGTCGGCGGCGAGGAACAGGTCCTGGCCGAAACGGAGCGCCTTGCCTGCATTCGCCGCGTTGAAGGCCACGATGTCGGCCATGGTCTTGATGGCGGTGTTGGTCGCCCAGTCCCGCAGGTAGAGGTTGAGATCTCGCTTCAGCTCGTAGAGAAAGACGATCCGCTGCGTGACTGCATTGCCCTTGTTAGGGCTCAGCGGATTGCGGTTGAGCACGGCCATGATCGTACCTGGTCCGCTCATCCAGCCGGCGGTCGGCATGCTGGCGCGCACGATCGCGGCGCCGAGATCCTCCAGCACCTTGATCGCCTCGGCCATCGCCTCCGCTCCTTTGGGTGGCAGCTTGCGGTAGAATGGATCGTTCAGCGGGTCGGCCGGGTCGCTCGGCACGCCGATACGCGCGCCTTTCATGGCGTCAGCGCTGAGGCCGTCGGTGTAATCGGCGGGCCGTCGCTGCTCTTGCGTCGCCGGGTCGAGCGGGTCCTTTGCCGCCAGCACGTTGAGGAGCAGCGCCGCATCGCGCACGTTGCGTGTCATGGGCCCCGCGGTGTCCAGGCTATGCGCGATCGGCACGATGCCGGCACGGCTGATCAGCCCGACCGTCGGCTTCACGGTGACGACGCCATTCTGGCTGGCCGGGAACAGCAGCGAGCCCGAGGTCTCCGTGCCGACCGAGGCCGCACACAAACCTGCCGCCACCGCGACCGCCGAACCCGCGCTCGAGCCTCCCGGGGATACGATCGGGTTGCCGTGATCGTCGACCAGCGTTGGCGCATAGGGGTTCTTCACCTGACCGCCCAGCGACGAGTAGCCGTGGGGCATGTCGATCGCGAGCATGTTGGAAAACTCGGTCAGGTTCGCCTTGCCGAGGATCACCGCGCCGGCGTTCCGTAGCAGCTTGACGATCGTCGCATCGTCCCGGGCGCGCGCACCTTCCAGCGCCAGCGAGCCCGCCGTGGTCGGCTGCTCATCGCCCGTCGCGATATTGTCCTTCACCAGGATCGGAATGCCCGCCAGCGGCCGCTTGGCCGAGGGCTTGGTGCCGTCGAGCTTGCCCGCGACCGCGAGCGCATCGGGATTGAGTGCGCGCACCGCGTTGAGCTTGGGCCCGTCGCGGTCGTAGGCGGCAATGCGCGCGAGATAGGCTTTGACCAACGCTGTGGCAGTGACATGCCCACTGGCCAAAGCATGAGCGATATCGCTCATTGACGCATGATCGAGCTCTAGGGAGATCGGCGCCGCGGCGATGCCGGCATCGCGGCGGGATGGCTTCTGCACGGCTGCCTCGCCTGACGGCGCGTCCCTGACCACGAGACCGCGACGATGGCATCATGCCAGTGTTTTGCCCGACGGGTCAACGTCTCGGCACATCGCCTCGACCGCGCGCGGCGCAACGCGCAAGCCATTGAAATGACTACGCCCGGCTACTGTGCATGGGGTTGTTTTTCAGGTCTTTTGTTTGGAGCTGCCCTCTCCAACGAGCGGAGAGGGCATGCCAACGGATGCAGCCTCAATGCAGCCCCTACTCCCAGGCCCACGCCGAGAAATCGTTCTCGAACTGCGGGACTTCTTTCCAGACGCCCTTCAGCTTCTTGTTGATGACGGTGGGCCATTGCGGCTGGAACAGGTAAGCCGAGACTGCATCGGTCGCCAGCATGCGCTGGGCGTCGCCGAGCAGCTTTGCGCGAGCGGCTTCGTCCGGCGTCGAGACGATCTGCTTGTAGAGCGCGTTGAAGGCCTCGTTGTTGTAGCCGAGATAGTAGTCGGGCTCCGTGATCTTGACGAGGTCGAACGGCTCGACATGGCTGACGATGGTCAGATCGAAATTGTGCGGACCATTGCCGGCGAACACCTGCGACAGCCATTGCGCCCATTCGACGTTCTCGATTTTGGCGATGATGCCGACTTTGGCCAGCTGGGCCGCGACGATCTCGCCGCCCTGCCGCGCATAGGGCGGTGGCGGCAGCTTCAATGACAATTCCAGCGGCGTGGTAACCCCCGCTTCGGTCAGCAGCTTCTTGGCTTTCTCGGGGTCGTAGGGGTTGACGCCGGTGGTGTCGACATAACCGAGTGATCCCGGTGTGTAGAAGCTGCCGATCGGCGTGCCGAACCCCTCGACGGCACCGTCGATCAATGCCTTGCGGTCGATCGCGGCGAGGATGGCACGGCGAACGCGGACGTCGTCGAGCGGCTTCTTCCGATGGTTGATGGCCACGATGGTCTTGGCCCTGGAGCCGCCGATCAGCACCGTGAAGCGCGGATCAGACTTGAACTGAGCGACGACGCGGGTCGCGATGCGCGGAAATGCGTCCACGTCATTTGAGAGCAGCGCTGCGGCCTGGGCGGCCGGATCGGAGATGAAGCGGATTGTCACCTTCGACAGCTTGATCCCGGAGGCGTTGCGATAGTCCGCCCATTTGTTGAGCGTGATCGAGGAGCCCTTGGCCCAGGCGCCCAGCTGATAGGGTCCGGTGCCGACCGGCTGCGTGACATTCGTGGCCGCGCTCTTCGGCTCGACGACAGAGCCGCTCGCCTGCCCGAGCAGGAACGGCAGGTTCGGCTCGCCATATTTCATGGTGATCACGATCGTGTCGGCATCAGGTGCCTCGACCTTCTCGAACGCCTGGTAGAGGCTCTTGTCCTTGTTGGTGCTGGTCGGTGCGGCGTTGCGCTCGAACGAGAACTTCACCGCCGCGGAATCGAACGCTTCGCCATTGTGGAATTTGACGCCCTTGCGCAGCTTGAACGTATAGGTCTTCAGATCGGGCGAGGCGGTCCAGCTCTCCGCCAGCAGCGGAGAGGTGGAGCCGTCCTCGTTGATCTTGGTCAGCGTCTCATAGATGTTGTAGAGCGTGACTTCGGCAATCGCAGCCGCGGCGGCGTTGGTGGGGTCGAGCCCCGGCGGCTCCAGCGTCATCCCCATGACGACGCTGTCCTTCTTGCTCTGCGCCAGCACCGGCAAAGGCGCCGCGATGAGCGCAGCAACAAATGCGACGATCGATAGTTTCCTGAACATCTCGTAACTCCCCGGCCTGCTGTTGTCTTCAGCTTAACGCCAATCCTGGTCCGGACACTAACCTTCCATCACCGTCTGCGGCAATGCCATCACGGCCTCGGCCTTGTGGCAGGCGGCAAGGTGCCCCTCGCCCATCTTGCGTAACTCAGGCAACGCCTCGCGGCAATGCTGGTCGGCAAGCGGGCAGCGCGCGGCATAGGGACATCCGGTCGCCGCCGCCGATTGCGAGGCGATGGCCTGGGCCCCGCGCCGCCGCCGGCCGCCGCCTGCGCGCGCCCGCGGCACGGCATCCAGCAGCGCCCGCGTGTAGGGATGGGCGCAGCGCTCGAACAGATCCTCTGGCCGGGCCTGCTCGACGATGCGGCCGAGATACATCACCACGACCTCGTCGCAGAGATAGTCGACGACGGCGAGGTCGTGGCTGATCAGGATGTAGCTGAGGCCGAACTGCTCCTGGAGGTCCTGCATCAGGTTCAGCACCTGCGCCTGCACGGAGACGTCGAGCGCGGAGACCGGCTCGTCGGCGACGATCAGTTTTGGTTGGGTGATCAGCGCGCGCGCAATCGCGATGCGCTGGCGCTGGCCACCGGAGAATTCGTGCGGATATTTGTCCATGTCGGCATCGCGCAGGCCGACCTGGTGCAACACCGCGGCGACGCGGTCGCGGAAGGTGGTGCGGTCAGCGCCTTCCAGCACGGTCAGCGGCTCGGCGACGATCCGCGCGATGGTCTGGCGCGGGTCGAGTGAGCCATAGGGGTCCTGGAACACCATCTGGAAATCGCGACGGGCGCGGCGCAGCTCGTCGGCCGGGAGGCGATTGAGATCGCGGCCGAGCAGTGCGACCTGCCCCGAGGTCGGCCGCTCCAGCGCCATCACGACCCGCGCGAAGGTCGACTTGCCCGAGCCCGACTCGCCGACGATGCCGAGGCTCTTGCCGGCCTGGACCTGCACACTGACGCCGTTGAGCGCGCGCACCTGCCCGGGCGGACGGAACAGGCTTTCGCGCGGCAGCATATAGCGCTGCTCGAGATCCTTGACGTCGAGGAGAGGCGCGGCGGTCATGCGGTCAGCGCTCCGACGCGCTCGGCCATGGAGACATCCGTTCGGATGCAGCGCACGAGGTGGCCCGGGCCGACATCCACCATCGGCGGAAGCACGGCGCGACATTGATCGATCACGAGCGGACACCGATCGGAGAAGGTGCAGCCGGACGGCAGATCGGCAAGCTCCGGCACCGTGCCCGAGATCGTCTTCAGCCGCGTCCCCTTGCGCGCGCCGAGCTTCGGCCGGGCGCGGAACAGGCCCTGCGTGTAGGGATGGCCCATGCGGCGGAACACCTCGTCGGTCGGCCCGCTCTCGACCACGGTGCCGCCATACATCACCATCATGCGCTGCACGTTCTCGGCGATGACGCCGAGATCGTGCGAGATCAGGATCATCGACATGCCGCGCTCCTCGACGAGATCGGCGATGAGGTCGAGGATCTGGCCCTGGATGGTGACGTCGAGCGCGGTGGTCGGCTCGTCCGCGATCAACAGATCCGGCTCGCAGGCGAGCGCCATCGCGATGGTGATGCGCTGGCGCTGGCCGCCGGAGAACTGGTGCGGATAGGCATCGACGCGACGCGCCGGATCGGGCAACCCGACGCGGTCGAGCAAGGCGATGGTCTCGCGCCGCGCCTGCGCCACTGAGTATTTCTTGTGCCGGCGCAGCGGCTCGGCGACCTGGTTGCCGATCGTGTGCATCGGATTGAGCGCGGTCATCGGCTCCTGGAAGATCATGCTGACGCGGTTGCCGCGCAGGCGGCAGTAATCGGCATCCGGCAGCCCGGCGAGCTCGGCGCCGTCGAGCTTGATGCTGCCGGTGACGACCGCGCTGTCAGGCAAAAGGCCCATCAGCGACATCGCCGTGACCGACTTGCCGCAACCGGATTCACCGACGAGCCCGAGCGTCTCGCCGCGCTTGAGGGAGAAGCTAACGCCGCGCACCGCCTGCGCCGGCCCGCGGCTGGTGTTGAGGCGGACGCCGAGATTTTCGACTGCGATCAGCGGCATGGTGGAGCGCTCGCCCATCATCATCGCTCCCGCGCCAGTCTGGGATCGAGCAGGTCGCGCAATCCGTCGCCAAGGAGATTGAGGCCGAGCACCGCGACGGCAATCGCCGCGCCCGGATAGACCGCGAGCATCGGCGACTGGAACAGCAGCGTCTGCGCGTCGTTCAGCATCCGTCCCCAGGACGGCTGCGGCGGTTGCGTGCCGAGACCGAGATAGGACAGCGCGGCTTCGGCGAGAATGGCCAGCGCGAACTGGATCGTGACCTGTACGATCAGGATCGACAGGATATTCGGCAGCACGTGCTCGATGGTGATGCGGAAGCGCCCCTTGCCCGCGGCGCGCGCGGCTAGCACGAATTCGCGGGCCCAGATCGCGTTGGCCGAGCCGCGCGTCAGCCGGGTCAGCGTCGGGATCTGGAAGATGCCGATCGCGACGATCGATGTCACCATGCCCGGCCCCACCGCCGCCGCGAGCATGATCGCGGAGAGCACCGCCGGAAAGGCGAAGGTGAAGTCGGAAAAGCGCATGATGATCTCCTCCGTCCAGCCGCGCCGGGCCGAGGCGATCAGGCCCAGCGTGACGCCGAAGGTGAGACCGATGCTGACGGCGATGACACCCACCATGATGGTCGAGCGGGCGCCGGCGAGCAGCAGCGAGACGATGTCGCGGCCGAAGGAATCGGTGCCGAGCCAATGCGATGCCGAGGGCGGCCTGAGCTTCGAGGCGATGTCGATCTCGTACGGCGACCACGGCGTCCAGACCAGGGAGAGCAGCGCAGAACCGATCACGGCAAGCACCAACACGCCACCGAGCACGAAGCTGCGATGCCGCAGCGCCCTCCGCCAAAAGCCCGTGGCGGGGCGCGCCGGCGCGACGGCTGTCGGCAATCCAACTGCGGTGGCGAGCGGATCACTCACAGGTCGTGAACCTTGATGCGGGGATCGATGATGGCGTAGAGCACATCGACCACGAAGTTGACGATGACGACCATGGCAGCGAGCAGCATCACGCAGTTCCGCACCACGATCAGGTCGCGGTTGGCGATCGACTGGAAGATCAGGCGGCCGAGGCCGGGCAGGTAGAACACGTTCTCGATCACGATGGTGCCGGCGAGCAGATTGGCGAATTGCAGCCCCATCACCGTCATCACGGGGATCATGGCGTTGCGCAGCACATGGCTCCACAGAACCTCGCGCTTACCGAGGCCTTTTGCGCGTGCGGTGCGGACGAAGTCTTCGCGCAGCACTTCGAGCACGGCCGATCGCGTGACGCGCGCAAGGATCGCGGCCTGCACCACGGCAAGCGAGATCGCCGGCAGCAGCAGTGACTTGATCGCTGGCCAGATGCCGTCCTCCCAGCCGCCAAAGCCGCCCGCCGAGAGCCATTGCAGCCGCACCGCGAACAGCAGCACCAGGAGGATCGCGAACCAGAAGTTCGGCAGCGCGATGCCGACCTGGGTCAGCGACATCACACCGACATCGCCGAGCTTGTTGTGGTTGGCGGCGGTGTAGATGCCGGCCGAGAGCGCCAGCGTCACCGTGATCGTCATCGCCATGATCGCGAGCGGAATGGTGAGCACCAGCCGCTCCGCGATCAGGCTGGCCACCGGGGTGCCGTAGACATAGGAGTTGCCGAGATCGCCGACGGCGAGGCCCTTGATCCATTGCAGGTAGCGAACGGCCAGCGGCTGGTCGAGCCCGAGCTTGGCGGTGAGCGCGCGGACCGCGTCCGGCGAGGCGTCGGCGCCCATCAGCATCTGCGCGGCATTGCCGGGCAGCGCGTCGAGCACCAGGAAGATGATCAGCGACGCGCCGACCAGCGTCGCCAGCAAGGTCAACAGTCGTCGGAGGACAAAGACGCTCATGCGCGCTCGGCTTCAGGGCTTACCCGCGGCACGATCAACATGTCCGGACGCCGGAGGCAAGTCCTTTGCACCCAAGCCCTGTGCTGCATGCCCATCTCCTCAAGCCGGCCAGCGGGACAGAAGATCGCTTGAAGCCTCGAACAATGCGCTCACGCGCAGCAATTCTGCGTCCGCCCGGAAGCGGCCGACGAGCTGAAGCCCGATCGGCAGGCCGTCGCGGGCAAAGCCTGAGGGAAGGCTGATCGCGGGATGGCCGGTCATGTTGAAGGGCATGGTCCAGGGGAACCAGTGCGGCCGGACGCTGTCGAAATGCCGACCATCGATCTCGATGCTGCCGAACAGGTCCTGCTTGATTGGCAGCGCGGTGCGCGTCAGGGTCGGCATCGCCAGGAAGTGACCGCGCGCAAGCATCGATTGTACGCGACGGAACAACGCGGTGCGCGCGAACATCGCCTCCTGGTAGTCGACGCCGGTGACCTCGGTCGCGAGCGCGAGCTGCTTGAGGAAGGCCTCGCTCAGCTCGTCCCCGTGCTCGGCCGCGAGTTTTGCAAAGCGCGTGCGCCAGACCGTGTGGTTGATGGCACGCCAGATCGGCTCGATGTCGAAACCATCGCCGGAGAATTCCTCGAGCTCGGCGCCTAACCCGGCCAGCCGGTCGAGGCTCGCCTTGAAATTGGCGGCGACTTCGGCGGAGACCGGACGGCCCGGCGGCGTCAGGCAGTACAGGATCCTCAGCCCGCGCAAATCGCCGCGCGGGGCGGCGGTGCCGATGAAGTCGGGCACGGGCACGCCGATCGACCAAGGATCGCAAGCGTCCTCGCCAGCCATCGCCTGCATCATCAGCGCGGTATCGGCGACCGTGCGCGTGGTCGGCGTGACATAGGTCTGGTTGCCGAAGACGTCGAGGGCCTGGCTGTGCGGGATCACGCCGTTGCTCTGCTTCAGGCCGACCACGCCGTTGCAGGCGGCCGGAATTCGCGTCGAGCCGCCGCCGTCTGTCGCGATGGCGAGCGGCGCGATGCCGCTCGCCACCGCCACCGCCGCGCCGCCGCTGGAGCCGCCGGAGGAACGGCAGGCGTCCCACGCATTGCGGGTCCGGCCGAACAAAGGTGAATCGGTGAGGCACTTGCTGCCGAACTCAGGCGTCGTGGTCTTGCCGATCAGGATCGCGCCTTCGCTGCGCAACCGCGCGACGGCGACGGCATCCTCGTTCGGCACATTGTCCTTGTAGGGAACGGCGCCAAAGGTGGTCTTGACGCCCTTGGTGTTGACGATGTCCTTGACGGTGACGGGGATGCCGTGCAGCAGGCCGAGCGGCTCGCCGGCCATCACCTTGCGCTCGGCTTCGCGTGCCGCTGCGATCGCCTCATCTCCGCACAGAGTGATGAAGCAATTCAATTCGGGCTGGAGCGCCTCGGCGCGGGCAAGCACGGCGCGGGTGAGCTCGACTGGCGAAATCCGCTTTGCCGCGATGAGACCGCGCAGCTCGGTTGCGGACAAGAGACAGGGATCGCCGTTCATCGTCACATCACGCTCCGAAGCGGGCCGCCATTGGCCCGAAGACATTGACAGCGAGAATGACAGTTTTGTTAACTCGCCGTCCAATACGATTTTTGTCGCCAACCCATACGCTCTCGGTATGCCAATGGATCTTCGCCGGCTCCGCTATTTCGTCGCCGTCGCCGAGGCGCGCAGCATCGGCAAGGCCGCCGAGCGGCTCCGGATGGCGCAGCCGCCGCTCTCGGTCCAGATCCGCAAGCTCGAGGCCGAGATCGGCGCGCCGCTGTTCCGCCGCGGCACCCGTGGCATGGATCTGACCGAGGCGGGCCAGGCGTTGCTGGCGCGCGCCAGCGAAGCGCTGGCGCTGGCGGCCGACGGCGCCGAAGCCGCGCGCGCGGTTGCTTCGGGACGGCGCGGCCGGCTGTCGGTGGGTTACATGTTCGTGCTGGCGAATGCGATGCTGCCGCGGCTCATCCCCGAACTGCGCCGCGCGGTTCCCGGCGTCGACCTCGGCTTCGCCGAGCTCAGCGCCTCGACGCGCGAGGCCCGCGTGCTCGACCGCAGCGTCACGGTCGCGCTGTGCATGCCTGCAATCAATCATCCCGAGATACAGGTGGCAAAGATCGGTGCACAGCCTTTCATGCTGGCCATGCCGATCCGCTCGCCACTCGCCCGCTTGAGCTCCGTGCCGATGGCCCGGCTGCAGGGCCGTCCGCTGATCGCACTCCCGCATCCGGACCATGGGCCCGCCTCCTCCGCGGTCGTCCCCTTGTTGCGTCGGCACCAGGTGGTGATGCCGATCGCCAGCCGGGTGGAGACGGTGCATTCGGCGATGAGCCTGGTTCTGGCCGGCGAAGGTCTCGCCATCCTGCCGGCCTGCGCACAGCTCGGCGCGCCGCGCGGAGTCGTGTTCAGACCCCTGCGTGACGTCACCGACTCCCTCGACATCGCAGTCTGTTGGCGGCGGGACTCCCAAAGTCCGCTGATCGGAACCTTCCTCAAATGCGCCGAAAAGGCCGTCGCGCGGATGTGACGTGGACTACCAGCTCCAGCCGATCTCATGGCTCCGGGGCGGATCGGCGCCCGGACGGGTGCAGGTCAGCCCGGCGCAATTGGCGGCAAAGGACAGTGCGCGGCGGAGTTCGTCCGCGCCGATGTCCTTCAATCGCGGTCGGGCGATGCGTCCCTGCTGGTGCAGAGCGAACAGCAGCGCCGCCTGAAAGCTGTCGCCTGCGCCGATGGTGTCGGCCACCTCGACCTTGGGCGCGGCGACTTCGATCTGCCCTGCCCCCGCGTGCCACGCGACGGCGCCATGATTGCCCCGGGTGACGACGACGAGGCCCGCGCCCCGCGCGAGCAGCGTGCTCGCGCGCTGGTGATGCGGCTCGTCGCCGAAGAGATAGGCGAAGTCGACGTCCGACATCTTGATGAGATCGGCGCTTCCCGCGAACTCGGCCATGCGGGCGAGATAGGCCGGCTTGTCCTTGACGAGGTTCGGTCGACAGTTCGGATCGAAGGAGATCGTGGATGACGCCCGCGCGTCTGCGATCAGCGCCTTGGCCTCGGCCGCGCCGTGGTCGTTGACGAGCGTGGTCGAGCCGACATGGACGGCCTCGACCGTATCGAACGGAATTGTCCCGCGCCGGTAAGTCCAGTTCCGCGTCGCGGTCTCGGCATCGTAGAACGCGTAATGCGACTCGCCCGCGACGATGCGGACGAAGGCGAGCGTGGTCTGGTGGTCGCTGCGAGTGGCGAGATCGAGCGCGACATTCGAGGCGCTTGCGTGGTCGGCGATCATCCGCCCGAACAGGTCGGTCGAGATGCCGCCGACGAACCCGGTCGGCGCGCCCAGCCGCGCCATGCCGATCGCGACGTTCAGGCAGGAGCCGCCGACCGCGGGCATCACCGCCTCGCGCCCTTCCGTGTTTCGCGTCGGCACGAAATCGATCAGCGCATCGCCGCAGGCAATCAGCATGGCTTTCAACCTCTCGCGACGCTGCGCATCGCTGCGCGGCTGCCGCGATCGACCTCGCGCAGAAGCTTGTAGACCTCGCGCTTGCGGGCGTGAAACGCGGCCATGTCCGGCGCGGTCGGCTCGCTCTTGCGTCCCAGCGCCGACATCTTGGCCATGGTCTCGCCGATGGTGGCATAGGCACCGCCGGCCACCGCGCCCAGCATCGCGGCGCCCAGCAGCACCGGCTCCTTCGTCTGCGGCAACGCGACCGTGAGACCGGTGGTATCCGCCATGATCTGCCGCACCAAAGGACTGCGGCTGGCACCGCCGCCCATGATCATGATGTTCGAGCGCACGCCATGAGCGGCAAAAGCCTCGATTACCTCGGCGAGCCCGTAGGCAAGACCGCAGAGGCCGGCAACGAACAGCCGCTCCATCGAGGCGATGTCGGTGTCGAGATCGAGGCCGGCGATCACCGCGCGCGTGTCGGGGTCGGCATAAGGCGAGCGGTTGCCGATGAATTCGGGCAGGACGTGGACGTCGCGCGCCAGCAGCGCCGCGCGGCTGGCATCGCCTGCGCGCGCGATGATACGACGCTCGAGGAAGTCGATGAGGTCGAGGCCCTCGCTGCGCGCCGCCGCGCTCGCATCAGTGTGGCCTGGATGCGACTTGAGCAGATGATCGATTGCAGCGCCTGCCGCCGACTGGCCGCCTTCGTTGAGCCAGAACTCCGGAACCATGCCGGAGTAATAAGGCCCCCACACGCCCGGCACGAAGCACGGCTCCTTCGTCGTCGCCATGATGCAGGCCGACGTTCCCATGATGTAGGCGAGACGGTCGCTGACATCGCTCGCGCCGCCCGCCCCGTCGCGCCCGCCGATCGCGCCGATGCCGCCGGCATGGGCGTCGATCAGGGAGGCGCCGACCGGGGTGCCCAGGGTCAGGCCGAGCTCGGCTGCGGCTACCGGCGTGAGACCTGCGCCGAGTGGCGTACCCGGCGCAACGATGTCGGTGCCGATGCGGGCGTATTTTTCGGCGACGAAGTCGGACAGGCCGATGCGCTTGAAGAACGGCGCGCTCCAGCCGCCGCCGTCATGGGCGAGATAGTTCCACTTGCAGGTGACGGTGCAGGTCGAGCGCTGCAGCGAACCGGTCGCGCGCCAGGTCAGATAGTCGGCCAGATCGAAGAAGTGACCCGCGGCGTCGAAACTCGCGCGCAGATGCCGCTTCAGCCAGAGCAGCTTCGGCATCTCCATCTCCGGTGAGATCGCGCCGCCGACATAGCGCAGCACGGCATCCTCGGTCTCGTTGATCAGCCGCGCCTCGGCCGTGGCGCGGTGGTCCATCCAGACGATGACGTTGCGCTGCGCCTCGCCGGACGCGCTGACGGTGAGCGGCTCGCCCCGCGGATCAAGCAGCACAAGGGAACAGGTGGCGTCAAAACCAATGCCGCCGATGCTGCCCGGCGCAATCGCTGCTTCCGCCATCGCCGCGCGCACCGATTTGACGCAGGCCTCCCAGATGTCCTGCGAGGACTGCTCGACGATGTCACCGGCCTCGTACCAGATCCGGATCGGATGTTTGGCCGTGGCGAGCAAAGTACCGGCCTCGTCAAACACCCCTGCCCGCGTGCTCGTGGTCCCCACGTCGACGCCGATATACGCTCGCGGCATTGTCGCTCCCGGTCGCTTTCCGTCAGTCTCGACGCAAGCCTACCAGCAAGTGTAGCCGCCATCCACCAGCACAATGCTGCCGGTCATCAGGCTTGCGGCCTCGGACGAGAGGAACAGCACGACGGAGGCGATCTCCTCGACCTGCCCCATCCGTGCCATCGGGGTTCCACCGATCCAGGCATCGTACATCTTCGGATTGCTCTTCACGAAGGCGTTGAGCGGCGTCTCGATATAGGTCGGGGCCACCGCATTGACGCGGATGCCGCGCGCGCCCCATTCGGCGGCCAGCGACTTGGTGAGATGGTGCACGGCGGCCTTGGAAGCATTGTAGAAGCACTGCTCCTGCGGCTTGTTGACGATGAAGCCGGACATCGAGCCGACATTGACGATGGCGCCGCTTCCAGCCTTCAGCATGTGCTTGCCGAACTCGCGGCAACACCAGAAGGTGCCATTGAGATTGACGTCGATGACGTTGAGCCAGTGCTCGTCGGTGACGGTCTCGGCCGGCGTCTCGCTGCGCGCAATGCCGGCATTGTTGACGAGGATATCGACCTTGCCGTGGCGGGCGACGAGGTCGTTCGCGACCTCGGCCACACGTTTGGTGTCGGTGACGTCCATGATCGCGGTCTCGACGTCGTAACCTTTCGCTTTCAGCTCGGCTTTCGCGCTGTCGGCGACCTTGCTGTCGCGGTCGCCGATGATGACCTTCGCGCCGGCCTCGGCCAGCGCCTCCGCGCAGCCAAGGCCAATGCCCTGCCCGCCGCCGGTGATGAACGCGGTCTTGCCGCTCAGCTTGAATTTTTCCAGGTACATGGTGTCTATCCGTTGTCTTGCCGTTTCTTGTTAGCCGCGAAGGGCGTTGCCGCCATCGTCGAAGCGGTGAATGCGCTGGGGATCCGGCACCAGCGAGACGCGGTCGCCGGCGTGCAGGCTCAATTCGCCGATGTAGCGCGCCGTCAACATGCCGAGCGGGCCGGCATCGACGTAAAGGAAGGTGTCGCTGCCGAGATGCTCGGCGACCGAAATCGTGCCCTGCCAGCCGCCGGCGCCGTCGCGCTCGATCTTCAGATGCTCGGGACGCACGCCGATCGTGGCGGCACCGCGCTGCAAGGCAAGCTCGCCGGTGACGAAATTCATCTTGGGCGAGCCGATGAAGCCGGCGACGAAGAGATTGGCGGGCCGCTCATAGAGCTCCAGCGGCGAACCGTATTGCTCGATCTTGCCGCCGTTGAGCACGACGATCTTGTCGGCCATGGTCATGGCCTCGACCTGATCGTGGGTGACGTAGATCGCGGTGGTGCCGAGCTGCTTCTGCAGCCGCGTCACCTCGATGCGCATCTGGACGCGCAGCGCGGCATCGAGGTTTGAGAGCGGCTCGTCGAACAGGAACGCCTTGGGCTCGCGGACGATGGCGCGGCCGATCGCGACACGCTGGCGCTGGCCGCCGGAGAGCTCGCGCGGCTTACGGTCGAGATAGGGCGTGAGGTTCAGCGTCGCGGCGGCCGCCTCGACCTTGCGATTGATCTCGCCCTTCGGCAGCCCCGCCATCTTCAGGCCAAAGCCGATATTGCCGCGCACGCTCATATGCGGATAGAGCGCGTAGGATTGAAACACCATCGACAGCCCGCGCTTGGCCGGCGGCGTGTCGACGACGTTCTTGCCATCGATCAGGATCTTGCCACCGCTGACGTCCTCGAGCCCCGCGATCAGCCGCAGCAGCGTGGTCTTGCCGCAACCGGAGGGGCCGACGAACACCACGAACGAGCCGTCGGCAATGTCCAGGTCGGCGCCCTTGATGATGTGCACCGGGCCGAAGGATTTCTGCACGCCCTGAAGTGTGATCTGACCCATGATCCGGCAGCCCCCTACTTCACCGCGCCGAAGGTGAGCCCGCGCACGAGCTGCTTCTGGCTGAACCAACCGAGGACGAGAATGGGCGCGATCGCCAGCGTGGACGCCGCCGACAGCTTTGCCCAGAACAGCCCTTCCGGGCTCGAATAGGAGGCGATGAACGTGGTGAGTGGCGCGGCGCTCGAGGTCGACAGGTTCAGCGTCCAGAACGCCTCGTTCCAGGCCAGGATCAGGTTGAGCAGCAGCGTGGACGCCAGCCCCGGGATCGCCATCGGCGTCAGCACGTAGACGAGCTCGCGGCCGATCGTGGCGCCGTCCATGCGCGCGGCCTCTAAGATGTCGCGCGGGATCTCCTTGAAATAGGTGAACAGCATCCAGATCACGATCGGCAAGTTGCCGAGGCAGAGGATCAAGACCAGGCCGATGCGGGAATCGAGCAGCCCGAACGTCTTGTAAATCAGGTAGATCGGCACCAGCACGCCGACCGGCGGCATCATCTTGGTCGAGAGCATCCAGAGCAGGATGTCCTTGGTGCGCTTGGTCGGCGAGAACGCCATCGACCAGGCCGCGGGAATGGCGATCAAGAGCGCAATGAGCGTCGAGCCGCCCGCGATGATGATCGAGTTCATCGCGTGGTGCAGATAGTCGCTGCGCTCCTGCACGGTCGCGTAGTTTTCCGTGGTCCAGTGGAAGAACAGGAAGGATGGCGGGATCGCGAATGCCTCCAGCTCGGTCTTGAAGCTCGCCAGCCCCATCCACAGGATCGGGAAGAAGATCAGGAAGCCGAACAGCCAGGCCGCCGCCGTCGATATCGCCACCCGTCGCGTCGTCGCCATCCGTGCCATGTCAGGCCTCCAGGTTGCGGCCGACGATGCGGACCAGGAAGAAGGCGACAATGTTGGCGATCACCACCGCGACGAGCCCGCCTGCCGACGCGCTGCCGACGTCGAACTGGATCAGCGCCTGCGCATAGATCAGGAAGGCGATGTTGGTGGTCTGCAGGCCCGGCCCGCCTCCGGTGGTGACGAAGATCTCGGCGAACACCGTGAGCAGGAAGATGGTCTCGATCAGGATCACCACCGTGATGGGACGCGCGAGGTGCGGCAGAGTGATGTAGATGAAGGTCGAGACCGCGCTTGCGCCATCCATTTCCGCGGCCTCCTTCTGCTCTTCGTCGAGCGATTGCAGCGCGGTGAGCAGAATCAGCGTCGCGAACGGCAGCCATTGCCACGTCACGATCAGGATCACTGCAAACAGCGGCACGTCGTTGAACCAATCGATCGGCGTCAGACCGAACAGCGAAGCGAGCCAGGCGAACAATCCCGACACCGGATGCATCAACAGGTTCTTCCAGACCAGCGCGCTCACGGTCGGCATCACGAAGAACGGGGCGATCACCATCAGCCGCACGAAATTGCGCCCGATCACAGGCTGGTCCATCAGCAGCGCCAGCGGAATGCCGAGCAGGATGGTCAGCGCCAGCACGGAGCCGACCAGCACCAGCGTATTCTGGAGCGAGGCAAGGAAAGCGGGATCGGTGAGGAAGTAGCGGAAGTTTTCCAGGCCGACGAACGATTCCGAGCCGGGATCGAGCAGGCTGTAGTGCAGCGTCGAGAAATAGATCGTCAGCGCCAGCGGGACGATCATCCAGATGAACAGCAGCCCAACGGCCGGGGTCAGGAGCGACCGTGCAAGCAATTGCGTCTGCCGGGTTGCCATCACCGCTTCTCCGCTGGCGGGAAGAAGGCGGCCATCCATAACTTTGGATGGCCGCAAGTCGGAGCTCAGGAGGTCGAGCTCGGGTTCACTTGATGTAGCCGGCGCGCTTCATCTCGCGCTCGGTCGCCGATTGCGCCGCGGTCAGCGCGGCATCGACCGTCATCGAGCCGGCAAGCGCGGCCGAAAATTGCTGGCCCACCTGGGTGCCGATGCCCTGGAATTCAGGAATCGCGGCGTATTGCACGCCGACGTAAGGAACGGGCTTCACCGTCGGCTTGTTGGGATCGGCGGCGTCGATCGAGGCCAGCGTCAGCTTGGCGAACGGCGCGACCTTTAGATAGTCGGGGTTCTGGTAGAGCGAGGTGCGCGTGCCCGGCGGCACGTTGGCCCAGCCCTCCTTCGACGCCACCAGCTTGGTGTAGTCCTTGCTGGTTGCCCAGGCGATGAACTTCTCGGCAGCTTCCGTCTTCTTCGACCCGGCAGGGATCGCCAGATTCCAGGCCCACAGCCAGTTGGCGTTCTTGCCGAGCCCGGTGTTGGGCGCGAGCGCGAAGCCGACCTTGTCGGCGACCTTGGAGTCCTTCGGATTGGTGACGAAGGACGCCGCGACCGTGGCGTCGATCCACATCGCACATTTGCCGGCGTTGAACAGCGCCAGATTCTCGTTGAAGCCGTTGGAGCTGGCGCCGGGAGGGCCGGCTTCCTTCATCAGGTTCACATAGGTGGTGAGCGTCGTCTTCCATTCCGGCGTGTTGAACTGCGGCGCCCACTTCTCGTCGAACCAGCGTGCACCGTAGGAATTGGCCATGGCCGAGAGGAAAGCCATGTTCTCGCCCCACCCGGCTTTGCCGCGCAGGCAGATGCCGTAGGTGCCGCCGCTCTTGTCGGTGAGCTTCTTGGCCGCGTCGATGACGAAATCCCAGGTCGGCTTTTCCGGCATCTTCAGGCCGGCCTTCTCGAACAGATCGGTGCGGTACATCACCATCGAGCTCTCGCCGTAGAACGGCGCGGCGTAGAGCTTGCCGTCGGCGGAGACCGCGTCCTTGATCTTCGGCAGGAGATCGGCGACGTCGTAATCGGCACCGAGATTGGCGAGCGGTACCAGCCAGCCCTTCTTGGCCCAGATCGGCACTTCATAGGTGCCGATGGTGAGGACGTCGAACTGGCCGCCCTTGGTGGCGATGTCGGTGGTGACGCGCTGGCGCAGCACGTTCTCCTCCAGCGTCACCCATTTCACGGTGATGTCAGGATTCTTCTTGGTGAACTCACCCGTCAGCCCCTGCATTCGGATCATGTCGCCATTGTTGACGGTGGCGATCGTCAGGGTCGTTTCGGCCATCGCGGGGACGGCCAGCAGCAGGCAGGACGCGCCGCAGACGGCGCCCAGGACATGTTTCACGGTGACCTCCCTTGGACTCGCGCTTTTGAGCATATGCCCACGCGTTGGGCGTATGTTCAGCGCAAGGGCAGCGCGTTGTCAAGCAGCCGCGCGGGTGTTCCAGCAACTTATGAGTGCTGCGGTGCGGGAGGAATGGGAGGTTTTGCGTCACCCACGGCTGTCATGCTCCGCGAAAGCGGGGCATCCAGTACTCCGTGTCGTCTATTGGTTTGTCCCAAGCTCGGCCGCGGCGTACTGGATCGTCCGCCTTCGCGGACGATGACGGTGTTATGTGGGGAAAGACCGCCTACCTCGCAGAGGTGTGAGGAGCGACCGCCCGCCGCCTACCGCTCCAGGATCGCCCTTGCCGTAGCCTCGTCCGTGATCAGCCCGTTGATCAGCCGTCCATTCAGCGCGGCCGCAATCGCCGGTACCTTGGCGGCACCGACTGCGGCGCCGATGGTCGTGGCCTTCGCCGGCACTTCCGGCGGGATGCTGGTGAGGCGCTTGTTGGTGCCGGCCTTGAGCAGGCGGCCTTTCGCGTCATAGGCCCAGCCGGTGATCTCGCCGATGGCCCCGAGGCGCATCATCTCGAACAATTCGTCGCGGGTGACGAAGCCGTCGATGTGCACCTGCGCCTTCTGGTCCATCTGGCCGATGCCGACGAGGCGCAAATCTGCTTTGGCTGCGACCGCTTTCACCTTCGCGATCGGCTCGATGCGCACCATCTTGTTGCGCTCGTCCTCCGACGACATCAGGAACGGCAGCGGCATCGGATAGTGCCGCGCGCCGGTGCGGTCGGCGAGCCGGCCGACGGTGTCGTAGAAGCTCGCCGAGCCGTCGGCGGAGATGTTGCCGACCAGCGAGACGATCTGGTGATTGGGCCGGTCGATCGGCGTGACGCGCTCGACCGCGGCACGCACCGCCCTCCCCGTGCCGAGTGCGACGATGACGGGCGTCTCCGAGCGCAGCGTGGAATCGAGCAAATTGGCGCAGCGCTCGGCAATTCCAGCCACCGCCTGCGGCGCGGCGGGATCGGCCGGCACCACCTCGCAATGGACGAGATCGAACCGCTCCTTCAGCCGCGCCGCCAATTCCATGCACGCGGCGATGGGATGTTCGAGCCGGAAGGTGATGAGCCGCTCGGCGAGGCACAGCGAGACCAGCCGCTGCGCCGAGGCGCGCGAGACCTGCAGCATCTTCGCGATCTCGTCCTGGGTGTGGCCGGCAATGAAATAGAGCCAGCCGGCGCGCGCGGCGTCGTCGAGTCTCGACTTGTCGTTCTCGGCGGCCATGCGGGCTCACACCTCCCAGAAATCGCTCATGCGCGCGAAGACCCGATCGGCCCCGGCGGCGGACAATATAGCCCGGCCGTCGCGGGTGCGATAATGGCCGCCACCGACAAATCCCCAGACGGTCATGCCGGCCGCCTTGCCCGCCTGCACGCCGCTGACGCTGTCCTCGATCACCAGCGTGCGTGAAGGATCAGCGCGCATCTTCTCGGCGGCGTGGAGAAAGAGGTCCGGTGCCGGCTTGCCGTGCTTGACCATTTGCGCGGTGTAGAGCCGGCCGTCGAAATGCGACGAGAGACCGGTCACGTCCAGCGAGAGCGAGACGCGGTCGATGTCGCTGGACGAGGCCACGCAGCGCGGTGCCTTCAGCGCGGACAAAACGGTGGCGACCTCGGGGATTGGCTGGAGCGACTTCGCAAAGGTCTCAAGGACGCGCGCCTTCAGGCGCGGCAGGAATTCATCGGGCAGTGTTCGTCCACGCTCGCGATAATACTGTCCGATCGCGGCCGTGCTGCGCCCCAGAAAGAGCTCGAGCGCCTGCTCCACGCTGAGCTCGAAACCGAATTCCGCCAGCACCTCGGACAGGCACCGGCAACTCAGCAGCTCGCTGTCGACGAGCACGCCGTCGCAGTCGAAGACGATGAGATCGGGTTTCGGTCGGCCCTGGTCCATTCGGCCATTCGATCATATACCCAAGCTATGAGCAATAGCTCAGGCGAGAACACGGCGCCACGGCGTTGCCGCATCAGTGCGCCACCTGCCGGTAGATCGCCGGCAGCGCCGCGGGCAATCGCTTCACGTTGCCGACGATCGCATAGCCGCTGCGCCCGAACAGCGTCGGAAAATAGGATTGCGCCGCCGCGTCGATCGTCACGCCGAACACCGCGATACCGAGCCGGCGCGCTTCCTGCACGGACTTCCTGGTGTCTTCGACCGCAAAGCGCCCCTCATAGTGGTCGACGTCGTTCGGCTTGCCGTCGGTGAGGACGAGCAGCAGCTTCTTGCGCTGCGGCTGGCGCGCAAGCTCGGCCGAGGCATGGCGGACCGCCGCGCCGATACGCGTGTAGTAGCCGGGCTTGAGCGCGCCGATGCGGCGCTCAACCACTCCGCTCATCGGCTCGCCGAACGCCTTGACCGTTTCGAGCCGCACCCAGGACCGCCGGCGCGAGGTGAAGGTCAGGATGCTGTGGTGATCGCCGCAGGCGGACAGGCCGTGGGCAAGCACGAGCAGTGCCTCCTTCTCGACATCGAGCACGCGGTAGCCATTGGCCCAGGCGTCCGTGGAGAGCGAGACGTCGACCAGCAGCGTGACGGCGAGATCGTGCCCTTGCGGCCGCATCGCCACGTGGACGCGGTCGAGACCGCTGCTGCTGCCGGCGCGGAGGTCGCACCTCGCACGCACCAGCGCGTCGAGGTCGAGGTCATGTCCGTCGGCCTGGGCCCGCATCAATTCGTGGCGCGGCCGCAGGACCTCGAAGCGGCGGCGCACCTGGCGAACGTGCCGGCGCATGGTCTCGTCGGGCGTCCAGCTTTCGCCGGTCTCAGAAGCGGCAGATGCGAGCACGCGGCAATGATCGGGCAGATAGGAGCTGCTGCGATAATCCCATTCGGGATAGGTCAGGTCCGCATTCAGGCGCGAGGCATCGAGGGCCTCCGGCGGCAGGTCGAGATCGAACTTGAACCGGCTCGCCGGCTTGCCGTTGCGGCGGCTGAGCGTGATCTCCTCGAGATCGTCGGCGGCCTTCTGCGCGTCCTCGTCCTCGCTGTCATCCGCGGGGCGATCGACATTGACCATCTCGGCCATCGCGAGGATTTTTTCGAAGCGATTGAGCACGAAGGGATCGCGGCGATTGGCGCCGTCCTCGCGCTCGCGCACGGCAAAGCGCTTGCGATTGTCCTGGGTCGCGGGCTCCGCACCACCAGCGCATTCATCCGCGCCCGCATGCGCGGCCGACAGCTCGCGCGTCCAGCAATCGCCCCAGAGCGGGCACGGCAGGATGGGACGATAGCCCGGCGGCGCCTTGTCCGGCAGCGGGCCCGTTCCCATCATCGCCGGCCACAATTTTCCCGCGGGCGCAGGTCCGGCGCCAAGCAGGGCGAGAACGATCTGCTCGATCTCCTGCTCGATGCGCGGCAGGGGGCGCCGCGGCCGGACCTCGGCGGTCGCCGCGGCAAGCTGCGCGTAGTCGGCGACGAGCCCGGGAAACTGCGTAAGCACGAAGACCGCCGTTTCGGCGGCGCGGCGCAGCACGAGCAGATCGCGCCGGAGCGGATCGGTCTCGGCGATCGCCTCGATCGGCGCGACCGCGAACCATGCCGCGAGCCAGCGATAGAGGCATGCATTGAGCTCACGGTCGGTGAAGATCGCAATGCGATCCGGCAGGAAGATGGTTGCGCTGTCGCGGCCCGGCTGCTCGAGGCGTTCGTCGCCGAGTCCGATGCGCTGCCGCCAGCCGAGCCTGTGCCCGGACTTGCGCGCGCCGGCGCTCGCGATCTGCACGCCCGTCTCGCCGCCAAGCGCGCGGAACATCACCGCAAGCCTGCTTCTCATCTCGGCCAGCGAGACCGCGTGATCGGCATGAACCGGAAAGCTGGCGGTGCCGCCGACCATCCGGTGCCAGGCACGGCCGACCGTTTCCTCCAGTTCGAGGAAATCGAGCATGGGACCCGCCTCACCCGATCACGGCGCGTGCGACGTCGAGCAGCGCGGCCTTGACGTCGGCATCATCGGTCAGCGGCTCGATCATGCCAGCCAGCACGACATCCCCCGTCGGCATTCCGGCGGCAATCAGGGTCGCGCAATAGACGACGAGCCGAGTCGAAACGCCCTCCTCGAGATCATGGCCCTTCAGCGCGCGCAGCCGGCCGGCCAGCGCAACCAACGGCCGCACGCGATCCGGCGACAGACCGCTCTCGGCGGCGACCACCGCAATCTCCTGCTCCGGGGCTAAGAAGCCGAACTCGATGGCAACGAAGCGCTGCCGCGTCGACGGCTTCAGCGCCTTCAGCAGCGTCTGGTAACCGGGGTTGTAGGAGACCACGAGCATGAAGCTGTTCGGCGCCGCGAGCTCCTCGCCGGTGCGCTCCAGCGGCAGGATGCGGCGATCGTCGGTCAGGGGATGCAGCACGACGGTGACGTCCTTGCGCGCCTCCACGACCTCGTCGAGATAGCAGATGCCGCCCTCGCGCACCGCCCGCGTCAGCGGACCGTCGCTCCACACTGTGTCGCCGCCCCGCAGCAGATAGCGGCCGGTGAGATCGGCCGCGGTGAGATCGTCGTGGCAGGCGACGTTGTGGAGCGGCAATCCCAGCCGCGCCGCCATATGCGCGACGAAGCGGGTCTTGCCGCAGCCTGTCGGCCCCTTCAGCAACACCGGCAGCTGGTGCCGCCAGGCGTGCTCGAACAGCGCGCATTCAGTGCCGCCGGCGACATAGGCCGGCAGCGCAGGCGCAGTGACGGCGTGAAGGGCAGCTTTCATGGTCGTTCTCCGCATTTCACATTGAGAAGGCGGCCGCGGCGAACCGCGGCCGCTGTTTGCATCACTCAGCGGGCTGCAAGGCACCAGGGATGACCGCCTGCTTGGCGCGACCGGGCACCAGCACGGCCCACACGAACATCAGCGCGGAGATCGCGACGAACACGCCGGAGCCGAGCCGGACCCAGTAGAACATCGCAAGCTGGTCCTGCACGTCCATGTAGCCCTGGCCGAGCACGCGCTGGAGGTGAACCTGGACCACCCCGGCGAAGGTCAGCGCGAAGGTCATCACCATCATCGCCGTGCACATGATCCAGAAGCTCGCCATGGAGAGCCACTGGTTATAGGGCGCCCGCCCCCTGATCTGCGGGATCGCGTAGGCCATGACGGACAGATTGAGCATCACATAGGCGCCGAAGAAGGCGAGATGGCCGTGCGCAGCGGTGACCTGCGTGCCGTGGGTGTAGTAGTTCACCGAGGACAGCGTGTGCAGGAAGCCCCAGACACCGGCGCCGAGGAACGCCATCACCGAGCAGCCGACCGACCACAATAGCGCAGCGCGGTTCGGGTGCTTGCGGCCCGCCTTCCAGGTCATCTGCACCGTGAAAATCACCATGGTGAAGAACGGCGCGACCTCCAGCGTGGAGAACAGCGAGCCGATCCACTGCCAGTAACCGGGCGCGCCGATCCAGTAGAAATGGTGACCGGTGCCGAGGATGCCGGAGAACAGCGCGAGCCCAATGATGACGTAGAGCCACTTCTCGACGACCTCGCGATCGATGCCGTTGAGCTTGATCATGAGATAGGCGAGCACGGAGGCCATGATTAGCTCCCAGACGCCCTCGACCCAGAGATGGACGACGTACCACCAGTACATCTTGTCGACCGCGAGGTTCGCCGGGTTGTAGAAGGCGAACAGGAAAAAGATCGCAACGCCCCACAGGCCGAACAGCAGGATGTTCGTGATGGTGGTCTTGCGGCCCTTCAACGCCGTCATGGTGACGTTGAACAGGAACATCAGGCAGACGACGACGATGCCGACCTTGATGATGAAGGGCTGTTCGAGGAATTCGCGGCCCTCGTGGTAGTGGAAGAGATAGCCGACCACGGCCACACCCGCGGCGCCGAAGAACATCCAGAACTGGATCTTCGCGAGCAGCGGGCTGTACAGCTCGGTTTCGGTTTCCTCAGGCAGCAGGAAGTAGGTCGCGCCCATGAAGCCGATCAGCGACCACACGATCAACGCGTTGGTGTGGATCATCCTGACGATGTTGAACGGCAGGAGCGTCGACAGCGTGTTGGGCAGGACGTAGATCGTTCCGGCGACAAGGCCGAACAGGACCTGCGCGAGGAACAGAGTCAGCGCGCCGTAGAAATACAGCATCGCGACTTTCTGGGTTTGGTATTTCATCTCGGATTCTCTCTGTCTTGAAAGAGGAAAGCTGTTTGCTCAGCCGGCCTTGTTCGGCGGCCATTCCTGACGCTTGATCTTGGCGGTCCATTGCAGGAAGTCGGCGAGATCGTCGAGCTCCTGATCGGTGAGGTTGAACTGCGGCATCTGCCGCCGGCCCGGCGCGCCCGAGGGTTGCGATTGCATCCAGGCCTTCAGCGTCTCGCGTGCAGCGGCCGGGTCCTCGTTGCCGCCCCAGCGATCCCAGACATTGCCGACCTCGGGAGCGAAATAGGCGCCCTCGCCCAGCAGCGTGTGGCAGTTGATGCAGGAGTTCTTTTCCCAGACATGCTTGCCGCGGGCGACCGACGACGTCAGCATCGTCGCGTCCGTGGAGGTCGTGGCCATGTAGTAGTGGCTGTGCGCCGTCAGCCCTATGAAGATGGCGAAGAAAAAGGCCGAGCCGCCGTAGAACACGTTTCGAGCGGCCGACTTGGTCAGGCGTTCAGCCATTGCCAATCCTTTCCGGTTGATTCCTGAAGAAATGCGATGGTGTGATTTATTGCCGCTCTGCCCGGCCCGTTCTTTGTCAGGGCGCAATGAGTGCGTCAGATCAGGGCGACGACGGCGGAGGCGAGCCAGGCAAGCAGCAGCACGATCAGGATCCAGGCGCTGACGAGGCCGCGCCAGAGCGCGGGCGCGACGCGGAGATCGAGGAAATCGAGCACGATTCGGCGGCCCTTGAGCGCGGCGAAAGCGAGCAGCAGGGCGTTGCCGAGCAGTGGCCGCGGCATCAGCTGTGGCAGCAGGATGGTCGCAAGCGCGAGACCGATCAGCACGATCCAGGCGATGTCGATACGATCCGGCATCGTCATTTCACCAGATAGAGAATCGGGAACATGACGATCCAGACCAGATCGACCATGTGCCAGAAGGCCGTTCCCGTCTCGACGCCGGATGTTTCGGCACGGCGGCAGACCACGGCGAGGATGACGATGCCGAGGCCGACATGCAGGAGATGAAAGCCGGTCAGGAGGAAGTAGAGCGTGAAGAACGAGCTGGTTTCGAGCCCGACGCCGCGCCCGATTTCTTCGGCATATTCGGCGAGCTTGATCGCGATGAAAAGACCGCCGAGCGCCATGGCGCCGAGAAGCCAGTAGCGCGCCACCTGCCGTTCTCCGGCGCGTGCGGCCTTCGTCGCTCTTGCCGCCGCCCAGCCGCTGGTCACCAGCACGACGGTGTTGAGGCCGGCGAGATCTAGATCGAGCATGGCCTGCCCGGCCGCGAACATCGCGGGGTGGATCGCGCGGGCGACCGAGAACGCGCCGAGGAACAGCCCGAAGGCGACGAGTTCGCTGAAGATCAGCACCCAGATCATGGGATCGCCGGGGAGATCTTCCAGGATTCCCCAGCCGGTTCCCTGCTGTTCGCACTCGGCCGTCGACATTGTCTTTCCGGATCAGGACACCGGCCAGACTTAGCTGACCCGTCCGGTTCGGAATTTGTCGCAGGACAAACTGGGGAATTGCCGAGGCGTTTGTTTGCGCCGACGCAACGTTCGGCCGACCGGATCGCGGTACGAACCGGCTCAGGGTTCCCAAGAGTGGCGAACGATCACATGAGTGATGCACAGATCGGGTTGATGACCGCGACCCCCATCATCATCGCCTTTGCCATTGCGCTCAAGCGCATGGGGGTCTTGTCGACGGTGGCGACCGTCTCGGCGGTGAGCCTCTCCGTCGCGATCGCGGCGGTGCTGTTCACGACGCAGTAATCGTAGGGTGGGTTAGCCCTGCAGATGTGCGAAGCGCATCTGCTCGGCGTAACCCACCACTTTAGTTTCCGCGGATACAAAAGTGGTGGGTTACGCCTGGCGGACAGCGCTTCGCGCAGCCGCGAGGCTAACCCACCCTACGAGATCGGCTACCGCCGCTGGTTATACACGTCGATGCAGACGGCCCCGAGCAGCACCAGGCCCTTGATCACCTGCTGATAGTCGATGCCGATGCCGAGGATGGACATGCCGTTGTTCATCACGCCCATGATCATGGCGCCGACCACGGCACCGCCGACGCGGCCGACACCGCCATAGGCCGAGGCGCCGCCGATGAAGCAGGCGGCGATGACGTCGAGCTCGAAGCCGAGGCCGGCTTTCGGGGTCGCGGTGTTGAGGCGCGCGGCGAAGACGAGGCCGGCGAGCGCGGCGAGCACGCCCATGTTGACGAAGGTCAGGAAGGTCAGCCGCTCGGTCTTGATGCCCGACAGGCTCGCCGCCTTGGCGTTGCCGCCGACCGCGTAGATCTGCCGGCCGATCACGGTGCGGCGGGTGACGAAACCATAGAGCGCGATCAGCGCGGTCATGATCACCAGCACGTTGGGCAGGCCGCGATGCGAGGCGATCAGATAGGTGAAATAGAGCACGGCGCAGGCGAGCAAAATGCTCTTGCCGAGAAAGAACACGTAAGGCTCGACCTCGATGCCGTGCGACTGCTCACGCGACCTGCCCTTGGCGCTGGCGTAGACGAGGCCGAGCGCAAGCACGGCGCCGATCAGCATGGAGGTCGGGTGCAGCGTGCCGGCCTCGGGCAGCAGCTCCGGAATGAAGCCGGAGGACAATTTCTGGAAGGTCGGCGGGAACGGGCCGAGCGACTGGCCCTGCAACACCGCGAGCGCCAGTCCCTTGAACACCAGCATGCCGGCCAGCGTCACGATGAAGGACGGGATCTTGAAATAGGCCACCCAATAGCCCTGTGCGGCGCCAATGGCGGCACCGACCAGGAGGCAGGCGATGAAGGCAAGTGTGTAGTCGACCTTATAGGTCACCATGAGAACAGCGGCGACAGCGCCGATGAAGCCCGCGACCGAGCCGACCGAGAGATCGATATGGCCGGTGACAATCACCAGCAGCATGCCGAGCGCCATGATGACGATGTAGCTGTTCTGCAGCACCAGGTTGGTGAGGTTGAGCGGCTGCAGCAGCGTGCCGCCGGTCATGACCTGGAAGAACAGCATGATCGCGATCAGCGACATCAGCATGCCGTAATTGCGCAAATTGTTCTTGATGAAGCTGCCGTGCCGGCGCTCCTCGGGCAGCGACACCGTCTTGTCGGTCATGGCTGCGATCCTCCCATCTCCGCGGCCGCGGGCGCGGCGTTCCCAATGCTTCGTTCGTTGCGCATGATGGCGCGCATGATCTTTTCCTGCGTCGCCTCCGATCCCCTGAACTCCCCGACAAAGGCGCCGTCGTTCATGACGCAGATGCGGTCGCAGATGCCGAGCAGCTCGGGCATCTCCGAGGAGATCACCACGACGCCGCGGCCGGCCTCGGCCAGCTCGTTGATGATACAGTAAATCTCGTATTTGGCACCGACGTCGATGCCCCTCGTCGGCTCGTCCAGGATGAGGACCTTGGGGTCGGTCATCAGCCATTTCGACAGCACCACCTTCTGCTGGTTGCCGCCGGAAAGCTGGCCGGTCTCCTGGTAGACGTCGGAGCAGCGGATGCGCATGCGGTTGCGGTAGTCGCTGGCGACCTTGAGCTCGGCGATGTCGTCGATCACGCGGCCGGGCGCGACCTGGTCGAGGCTCGCCAGCGTGATGTTCTTGCGGACGTCGTCGGCGAGGATCAGGCCGAGCTGCTTGCGGTCCTCGGTGACATAGGCAAGGCCGGCGTCGATCGCGGCCGCGACGCTCGGCAGCGCGATCTCCCGGCCCTCGAGCCGGATATGGCCGCTGATATTGGTGCCCCAGGAGCGGCCGAACAGGCTCATCGCGAATTCGGTGCGGCCGGCGCCCATCAGGCCGGCGATGCCCACGACCTCGCCGCGCCTGACGCCGAAATCGACGTTCTTGATCACCTGCCGTTCGGGATGGATGGGGTGATAGACCGACCAATTCGCGACGTCGAGCACGGGCTCGCCGATCTTCACGCTGCGCTCCGGGAAACGGTGCGCCATATCGCGATTGACCATGCTGCGGATGATGCGGTCCTCCTGGATCGGCTCGGCATGGCAGTCGATGCTGTCCACCGTGCGGCCATCGCGCAGCACCGTGATGTGGTCGGCGACCTTGGCGACCTCGTTCAGCTTGTGCGAGATCAGGATCGAGCCGATGCCCTGCTCGCGGAACGCCATCAGGCGTTCGAGCAGCGCGGCGCTGTCGGCCTCGTTGAGGCTCGCGGTCGGCTCATCCAGGATCAGCATCCGCACCCGCTTGGATAGTGCCTTGGCGATCTCGACGAGCTGCTGCTTGCCGACGCCGAGATCGGTGATCAGCGTATCCGGGGACTCCTTCAGGCCGACCTGCGCCAGCAGCTCGCGCGTGCGCCGGTAGACCTCGTCGCGGTCGATCACCCCTAACTTCGACGGCGGATGCGACAGGAAGATGTTTTCCGCGATCGACATCAGCGGGATCAGCGCCAGCTCCTGGTGGATGATGATGATGCCGAGCGCCTCGGAATCGTTGATGTCGCGGAAGCGCCGCTCCTCGCCCTCGAAGACGATGGTGCCCTCGTAGCTGCCGTGCGGATAGACCCCGCTCAGCACCTTCATCAGCGTCGACTTGCCGGCGCCGTTCTCGCCGACAAGCGCGTGGATTTGCCCGGCGCGAACCGAGAAGTTGACGTCGCGCAGCGCCTGCACACCGGCAAAGCTTTTGCTGACGTTGCGCATCTCCAGCATGGCGGTCATGGCTTTGGTGTCCCTTGCGTTACTTCGCCTCTCCCCGCGTGCGGGGAGAGGCCGGATGATATCGCGGCCTCCACGTCGTCATTGCGAGCGCAGCGAAGCAATCCAAACTCTCTCCGCGATAGCAGACTGGATTGCTTCGCTGCGCTCGCAATGACGGAGTGCATAGCAACCACTGCCCGTGCGGAGAGAGCCCCTCACCCCGACCCTCTCCCCGTAAGAACGGGGAGAGGGAGAAGAAAGAAGCTCACTGGAACTGCGCCTTCTTGTAGTAGCCGCTGTCGACCAGGGTCTTCTCCCAATTGTCCTTGTAAACCACCACCGGCTTGAGCAGATAGGACGGCACGGTCTTGACACCGTTCTCGTAGGTCTTGGTGTCGTTCACCGTGACCTCCTTGCCGGCGAGCGCGGCGTCGACCATGTCGGCGGTCACCTTGGCGAGGTCGCGGGTATCCTTGAAGATGGTCGAATACTGGTCGCCGCGCAGCATGGCCTTGATCGAGGGCACCTCGGCGTCCTGGCCCGAGATAACAGGCATCGGCTGGTCGGCGCTGCCATAGCCGACGCCCTTCAGCGAGGAGATGATGCCAATCGAGATGCCGTCATAGGGCGACAGCACGGCATTGATCTTCTTGTTGCCGTAGTAGGCGCTGAGCAGATTGTCCATGCGCGCCTGCGCGGTGGCGCCGTCCCAGCGCAGGGTCGCGACCTTGTCCATGCCCATCTGGCCGGACACGACGACGAGCTTGCCGCTGTCGATATACGGCTTCAGCACGCTCATCGCGCCGTTGTAGAAGAAGTAGGCGTTGTTGTCGTCGGGCGAGCCGCCGAACAGCTCGATGTTGAAAGGACCCTTGCCGTCCTTCAGGCCGAGCCCTTGCACGATCGACTCTGCCTGGAGCACGCCGACCTGGAAATTGTCGAAGGTCGCATAATAGTCGACATTCGGCGTGCCGCGGATCAGCCGGTCATAGGCGATCACGGTAATGCCTTTTGCTTTTGCCTGCTTGAGCACGTCGGACAGCGTGGTGCCGTCGATCGCGGCGATCACCAGCGCCTTGGCGCCTTTGGTCACCATGTTCTCGACCTGCGAGAGCTGGTTCGGAATGTCGTCCTCGGCATATTGCAGGTCGGTGTTGTAGCCGCGCTCTTTCAGCACCTTGACCATGTTGTTGCCGTCGTCGATCCAGCGCGCCGAGGATTTGGTCGGCATGGCGATGCCGACAGTCGCCTTCTGGGCGGAGGCGGTGACGCCTGCGGCCATCGTAGCAGCACCGGCCAGGGCCAGCGCGAGAAATGTCGTCTTCAGTTTCATCATGTTTCACTCCCTTGGGTGTCAGACTGTTTTCTTCGTCGCGTCGAGAACGTGGTCGTCGGCTGCCTCTGGTCTCCTATGCGAGCTTGACGTCGGGCTCCGCGCATCCGCGCGCGGATGCCTCCAGTAGAAAAGTGCAGCCGGCTTGCGGATCGGCGGCGCGTGCGGCGGCATCCATGTCCTGCCAGGCCGAGGTGACGAGGAGGCGCGACAGATCAGAGCCGACGAAGGCGGGACAGCTCGCCTGCTTTGTCGGCACGCTCAGCGAGCGCAGGCGCTCGCCCTGCGGCGAGTAGACGTCGATCCGGCTCGCGCCCCAGCACGCATTCCAGATCTGCCCGTCGGCGTCGCACACCGAGCCGTCGAGGCCGCCGATGCCGCTGTGGCGCAGCAGCACCTCGGGCTCGCCGCGCGGCAGGCCGGTCGCGGGATTGAGCGGTACGGCATAGAGCACCGCGCGCGGGGTGTCGGTGAAGTAGGCGGTGGCGCCGTCAGGCGAGAAGCAGATCGAATTGGGAATGCTGATGCCGGGAAACAGCATCGAGATCTTGCCGCGATGGAGCGCATAGATCGCGCCCGCCTTCGGTTCGGCTTTCTTGCCCATGGTGCCGATCCAGAACGTGCCGGATTGATGCACGCGGCAATCATTTGAGCGCGTCGCCGGATTGTCCGCTTCGAGCGGACAGAACAGCGTCATCGCACCATCGGCAAGCACTCGAATGTAGAGTCCGTCCGCCGCGACGATCAACTGCCGCTCGGCATCGATGCGCCCGAGCGCGCTTGCCATCCGGCCGAGCGCGTGAACGCGGATCGCGCCGCTCCCCAGATGCGCCTCGAACAGCAGCCCTTCACGGATGTCGAACCACCAGGCCGTGTCGGTGGTCACGTCATAGGTCGGACCTTCGCCGAGATGGCAAGGATGGTCCGAGAGGACAGTCGTTGGCACCTGCTCCATCATGGCGACCTCACCGATAAGCGATAGACGGTCTGATGGCGATACACCCCGCCGGGATCAAGGCGCGGGCTCGGGAAGTCCGGCCGGTTCGGCGCGTCAGGCCAGATGTGCGGCTCCAGGCACATGGCGTCCGATTGACGGATGAGCTTGCCGCCCTTGCCCGAAATGGTGCCGTCGAGATAGTTGCCTGAATAGACCTGGAGTCCGGGCTGATCGGTGAACAGCTCCATGATGCGCCCGGAGCGCGGCGCCTCGAGCCGCGCTGCGAGCGCAAGCTTGCCGTCGCGCCCGAGGCAGTAGGTGTGGTCGTAGCCCCTGCCGTTTTGCAATTGCTGATCGCTCTCACGGATCCGCTCGCCGACCGGCCGGGCCCTGCGGAAATCGAACGGCGTGCCGGCAACCGCACGCGGCGGCTCCGGCAGCGGAATGGCCGTGGGATCGATGGCGAGGAACTGGTCGGCGGCGACCATCAAGCGGTGATCGAGAATGGACGTACCCGACGTCGCGCCCTCGAGGTTGAAGAAGCTGTGGTTGGTCAGGTTGACGATGGTCGGCCGGTCGGTCCGCGCCTCCATCAGCAGCGACAGCTCGGCCGGGCCGGTGAGGCGATAGGTCACGCGCACGTCGAGCCGGCCGGGATAGTTCTCTTCGCCATGCGGGCTGACATAGGTGAGCGCCACCGCGGGTTCGGTGCCCTCGTCGATCTCCGCAATCTCCCAGAGCTTGCGGTCGAAACCATCCAGGCCGCCATGCAGCGCGTTCGGGCCGTTGTTGACGGGAAGCTGCACCGTCTCGCCATCAAGCGAAAACTGCCCCTTGGCGATGCGGTTGGCGTAGCGGCCGACCGTGGCGCCGAAGAACTTTCGTTCGGCGAGGTAGCCGGCGAACGCGTCATGGCCGAGTACGACGTCGTCGTACCCGCCTTTGGCGTCCGGCGCGATCAACGCCTGGAGCACGGCGCCATGGCTGATGATGCGGGCCTCGAAGCCGCCCTCCCCGCGCAGCACGACGCGCTCGACCTTGCGGCCGTCGGGCAGCGTTCCGAAAACGTCTCTCGTGATTCTTGATGCGGCCATGCTCAATCCACGAACGGTTCGACGATCGTGCGCTTGCCCAGCAGGAAGGCGTCGGCGACGAGGCGAAGCGGCGTCAGGTCGACGTCACTTGCGCCGGTCGCCGCGAGCTCGACGAAGCGCCGGTAGAGTCCGCGATATTCCTGATCCGGCGCCTCGGCAAGCACCTTGCCGTCGACGGCCATGCGCGCGCCACCGCTGGACAGAGTGAGCCGGCCCTGATCGGTTTCGACAAGGATATCCCAGCTCTGCGGCCCGGTCTGGCGGAAATCGAACTCGGCGGTGACAGGCAGACCGCTGATATCCGTCAGTGTCAGGTTCGCCGCGATCGGCGCCTGGCGGTTGGCTGGAAAGGCCAGCTCGGCCGCGGTGACGAACACTGGCTTCGGCAGAATCCTGGTCAGGATCGACAGCGCATTGATGCCGGGATCGAACACGCCGAGCCCCCCCGGCTCCCAAATCCAGCCCTGCCCGGGATGCCAGACACGGACGTCTTCCTTCCAGCTGATGTGCACGGAAGCAATGCGGCGCGCGGCCAGCCATTGCCGCGCCGGTTCGACCGCCGGCGCATGGCGCGAATGCCAGGTCGCAAACAATGTCCGCTTCGCACCCGACGCCATCGCGATCAGCGGATCAAGCTCGGCAACGCCGGCGCCGGGTGGCTTCTCCAGCATGACATGCTTGCCGGCGGCGAGCGCGGCTGCGGCCTGGGCCCGGCGCACCTGCGGCGGCGTGCAGAGCGACACCGCGTCGATCGGCGGCCCCTCCTCCAGCAATTCCTCGATTGTGGCGAAATGCGGCAATTCCGGCAGCGAGGCGTTGCGGCTCGCCACCGCAGCCAACCTCGCCCCCGGCACCGCGGCGATCGCGCCGACATGCTGGTCGCGCGCGATCTTGCCGAACCCGACGATGGCGATGCGAAGCTCGGTCACGATCTTTCTCCAGATTTCGCGGATGGCAGCACCTCGCCCGGCGCAGTCTCGATCGCGGCGTCCTCATGGCGATGCATACCGTTGTGAATGACGAAGATCATCGCTTCGGAGGCGGCGTCGGCGTCGCCGCCGGCAATGGCATCGACGATCTTCTGATGCCAGAGCAGCACGGTGTCGCGGTCCTCCGGCTCGACCGGGGCGCTGAGCAGGAACGAGGCGCGCAGCGCGGCCTCGATGACATGCCCGATCGAACGCATGAACAGATTGCCGGAGGCACGCGCCACGGCCACATGAAGCGCGAGATCGGCGTCGGCAAAGCCCACCGAGTCGGAGGCCTCATGCCGCATGCGCTCCATGCTGCGGCGGAGCTCGGCCAGGTCCTCCTCGGACCGCTGCACTGCGGCGAGCATCGCCGCACGCGGCTCGACCGCGAGACGGATCTCGGCAAGGTCGTTGAGGAAGCGCTTGTCGATGCCGGCGTCCAGGTGCCAGGCCAGCACGTCGGCATCGAACATGTTCCAGGCGCCGCGCTCGCGCACGACGGTGCCGACCCGCGCCTTGGTGGTGAGCAGCCCCTTGGCGACCAGCGTCTTCACGCTCTCCCGCAGCACCGGCCGCGACACCCCGAACATCGCGATCATCTCGGCATCACCTGGCAGCCGCGTCCCCTCCGCATAGCGGCCGGCGATGATGTCGACGCCGATCGAGCGGGCCACCTCTGCATGGTTGGAGTGGGCCCGCCGCGTCGGGATGACGACGATGCGCGAGGTCATGTGGTTGCTCCTGCACTCTTCCTCACCGGCCGGCGTGCAAGCGCAACCAGCCCCTGCTGCAAGGCGATGAAAGCGAACAGCAGCACGCCGGTCGCAATCTTGGTCCACCAGCTCGACAGCGTGCCGTCGAAATTGATGTAGGTCTGGATCATGCCCTGGATCAGCACGCCGAGGAAGGTGCCGATCACCGATCCCTGCCCGCCCGTGAGCAGCGTGCCGCCGATCACGACGGCGGCGATGCTGTCGAGCTCGACGCCGACGGCGGAGAGCGAATAGCCGGCGCTGGTGTAGAAGGAGAAGACGATGCCGGCGATTCCAGCCAGCAGGCTCGACAGCATGTAGATCTTGATCGTCATCTTGCCGACGGCAACGCCCATCAGGCTCGCGGTGGTCCGGCTGCCCCCGAGCGCATAGACGTTGGCGCCGAACCGGGTGAGATGCAGCAGCAGTGCGCCGCCGATCACGATCGCGAGCATGATGATTGCAATCGACGTCAATCGTCCGCCGCCGGGCATCCGCAGCGCAAAATCCGATACCGTCGAATAGACCGGCGCGGTGATCGGCACCGATTCCGTCGACAGCAGGAAGCTTGCACCGCGGGCGAGGAACATGCCGGCGAGCGTGACGATAAAGGGGGGCAGGTCGAATACGTGGATGACCGCGCCCATCGCCGCGCCAAAGGCCGCCGACAGCGCGAGGATCGCAACGAAGGCGACCAGCGGCGGAACGCCCCAGCGCTCGATCGCCAGCGCGACGAACACGGTGGTGAAGCCGATCACCGAGCCGACCGAGAGATCGATGCCGCCGGAGATGATCACAAATGTCATGCCGGCCGCAACGATACCGAGAAAGGCATTGTCGGTGAGGAGGTTGCCGACCACGCGGGTGGAGGCGATGTTGGGGAATTGCACGGCGCAGAGTGCGAAGCCCGCAACGAGCACGATGGCGGTGATGAGGACGGGCGGCAGGCCTTTCATGCCTTGGTCCTCCGCAGCCGCGCGGCGATGCCGGCAAGACCAGAGAATTTCGGCGATTGCAGCAGCAGAACTGCGAGCACCACCACCGCCTTGACCAGCAGGTTGAACTCCGGCGGATAGCCCGACAGCAGGATGCCGGTGTTCATGGTCTGGATGATCAGCGCACCCAGCACCGCGAGCACAAGGCTGAAGCGGCCGCCGAACAGCGAGGTGCCGCCGATCACCACGGCGAGGATGGCATCGAGCTCGAGCCAGAGGCCGGCATTGTTGGCATCAGCTCCCATGATATCGGCCGCTGCGATCACGCCGGCGAGCGCGGCGCAGACGCCGCACCAGACATAAACAGCCAGGATCATGGCGCGGGTGCCGACGCCGGCCAGCTCGCTTGCCCGCGCATTGCCGCCGGTCGCCTCGATCAGCAGCCCGAGCGCGGAGCCGCGCACGACTGCGCCGGTGAGGATCAGCATGCCCAAGGCAATCACGACCGGCACCGGCAGGCCGAGCACCGAGCCATTGCCGAGCCAGACCAGATCCGGTGAGGAGAACGTCACGATCCGCCCCTCGGTGATAAGCTGGGCGATGCCGCGCCCCGCGACCATCAGGATCAGCGTCGCCACGATCGGCTGCATGCCGAGCACGGCGACGAGAAAGCCGTTCCAGAGACCGCAGACGAGGCCGGCCCCAAGCGCGGCTGCCAGCACCACCGGCAGGCCATGACTGTCGGCAAGGCTCGCCGCGATCGCGCCGCAGATCGCCATGACCGCGCCGACGGAGAGATCGATTCCGCGGGTCGCGATCACCAGCACCATGCCGAGCGAGAGCAGCGCCACCGGCGTGCCGCGGTTGAGCACGTCGATCAGGCTGCCGAACAGCCGGCCGTCCTGAAGGCGCAGGTCGAAGAATTGCGGCGAGACCACGCGGTCGACCGCGAGGATGACGATCAACGCCAGGATCTGGGCGAGGCCGCGGCGCGGCAGCAGCGCTATCATGCCCGGCCCTCATGCGCAGTCGCGGCACCATCGGCTGCGATCGCCGCGAGAATGTTGCCGACGTCGATCGCCCCTCCGGCAAGCTCTTCGACATGGGCGCGGTCGCGCAGCACCACCACGCGGTCGGAATAGGTCACGATCTCGTCCAGCTCGGAGGAGATCACGAGCAGCGAAAGCCCATCGTCGCAGAGCTCGCGGATCAGGCGGATGATTTCGGCATGCGCGCCGACGTCGATGCCGCGGGTCGGCTCGTCGAGCACCAGGAGGCGCGGCGAGGTCGCGAGCCAGCGGGCCAGCAAGACCTTTTGCTGGTTGCCGCCGGAGAGCAGGCCGACGGGGCGCTCCGGATCGGGCGGGCGGATGTCGAGCATCTTGACATAACGGCGCGCGATCTCGTCCTGCTCGCGGCGCGACAGCGGGCGATGCAGGCCGCGCTTGGCCTGGAGCGCGAGCACGATGTTCTCGCGCACGCTGAGCTCGGCAACGATGCCGTCGGTCTTGCGCTCCTCCGGACAATAGCCGAAGCCGTGGCGCACGCCGTCGCGCGGCGTCTGCAACCGCACCGGGGCGCCCCCTACCTTGGCCTGGCCGCGATCGGCGCGCTCGGCACCGAACACCAGCCGCGCCGTCTCGGTCCGGCCCGAGCCGAGCAGGCCTGCAAGGCCAACGACCTCGCCGTGGCGCAGCTCGAGATTGAATGGGGCAACGTAACCGGCCTTGCCGTACCCCTCGAAGCTCGCGCAGATCTCGCGCGCCTCGTGCTCGGTGGCAGAAGCCCGTGCGCTGGTGGTCTCGGCCAGCTCGCGGCCGAGCATCATGCGGATCAATTCCAGGCGCGGCAGCGAGGCGGTCTCGCGCTCGCCGACGAGGCGGCCGTTGCGCAGCACCGTGATGCGGTCCGATATCTCGTAGACCTGGTCGAGGAAGTGACTGACGAAAACAATACCGATGCCTCGCCCGGCGAGCTTGCGCATGATGCCGAAGAGAATCTCGACCTCGTGGCGGTCGAGGCTGGCGGTCGGCTCGTCCAGGATCAGCACCCGCGCGGAAAGGTCCATCGCGCGGGCAATCGCGGTGACGTGCTGGATGGCCACCGAATAATTGCCGAGCGGCGCGGCGACGTCGATATCGAGGCCGAAATCCGCAAGCAAAGCCTTGGCGCGGCGGCGCATCTCGCCTTCTCGCACGATGCCGAAGCGCATCGGCTGGCGGTCGAGAAACAGGTTCTGCGCCACCGAAAGATTCGGCAGCAGATTGACCTCCTGATAGACCGTGGCGATGCCGGCCCCAAGCGCCGCCTTGGCCGAACGCGGCGCGACCTCTTCACCGCTGATCCTGACAATGCCGGCATCGCGGGCGAACACGCCGGTGACGACTTTGATCAGCGTGGACTTGCCGGCGCCGTTCTCGCCGAGCAACGCATGGATCTCACCGGCACGCAGCGTGAAGTCGACCTCCTGCAACGCGCGCACCGCGCCGAAGCTCTTGCTGATCCCGCGCACCTCGAGCAGCGGCGAAGCAGGATCGGAACTGATTTCCATCGCGACGTCACTCCCACCGGCGTCCGCGGATGATGCGGACGCCCAGCCTATTCGTTCGCGCAGCGGTTTCGAAGGGGGCCGGACCGCTGGAAGCAGTCCGGCGTATTGCCCGCCTCAGTAACCGAGGCCCTTCTTGCTATCGTAGATCTTCTGCGGATCGTCGGCGGCGGTATAGAGCTTGGACTCGGTCTGGATCCATTTCGGCGGTACCGTACCCTTGTCCTTGAACGCCGCGATGGCATCGAGCGCGGGGCCGGCCATGTTCGGCGTCAGTTCGACGGTGGCGTTGGCTTCGCCGGCAGCCATCGCCTTGAAGATGTCGGGCACCGCGTCGATCGAGACGGTGAGGATCTCCTTGCCGGGCTTGAGGCCGGCTTCCTTCATCGCCTGGATCGCGCCGACCATCATGTCGTCGTTGTGGGCATAGACCGCGCAGATCGACTTGCCGCCGCCTTCGGCCTTGATGAAGCTCTCCATCACCTCCTTGCCCTTGGCGCGGGTGAAGTCGCCGGTCTGGCTGCGCACCACCTTCAGATTTGCGTGCTTGGCAATCGCAGTGTCAAAGCCCTTCTTGCGGTTGGCGGCGACGCTGGCGCCGACCGTGCCCTGCAATTCGACGATGTTGCAGGCCTTGTTGCCGACCGTCTTCGCCAGCCAGTCGCCGGCGACGGCGCCTTCGTGCACGCTGTCGGAGGTGACGGCGGTGAGATAGAGCTCCTTGCCGGAAGGATCGATGTCGCGGTCGAGCAGCACGACCGGAATCTTGGCCTCCTTGGCTTCCTTCAGCACCGAATCCCAGCCGGTCGAGACGACAGGCGCAA
Organism: Bradyrhizobium sp. SZCCT0231; assembly: GCF_018130245.1. Lineage (GTDB taxonomy): Bacteria > Pseudomonadota > Alphaproteobacteria > Rhizobiales > Xanthobacteraceae > Bradyrhizobium > Bradyrhizobium japonicum_F. The sequence goes on along the minus strand of NZ_JAFCKP010000001.1, from coordinate 728,152 downwards.
GGAAGATCGCATCGACGTTCTGCGCGATGAAGGAGCGGATCGCCTTGATCTGGTTCTCCTGCTTCTGCTGGGCGTCGGCGATCTTGAGATTGACCTGGCGCTTGGCGGCTTCCTGCTTGGAGACCGAAGTCTCAGCCGCCCGCCAGCCGGATTCCGATCCGATCTGCGAGAAGCCGATGGTGAGCTGGCCGGCACTGGCCGGCAGCGCGAGCAGCAAGGCGGCCATGGCGCTGGCCGCAAAGAGGGCTTTAGGGGTCATCAGGCGCGTCTCCCAAGATGTTATCCGGGGCGCCGATTGGTAGCATGGCACCCGCAGGCCGGCCATTTGGGCGGCGGAAGGCACTATTTCACGGAAGACGGGTTCCGACTAGTCATATTATTTTACTATTTGGAGGAAAACGCGCACGAGCGGCGGCACGCGGTTTTAAGACACGCTCAGCGCGATTTTGTTCCGCGGATGCAACGCGCAGATGAAGGAAATTGTGCGAGCTGATGGAGCTTCACGTGGTCATCGCAGTGAAGGTGCGCCCCCTCGCCCCGCTTGCGGGGAGAGGGTTGGGGTGAGGGGGAGTCTCCGCAGGGACGGTAACCGATGGAGTCGCAACCTCTCCTCCCGTCATTGCGAGCGCAGCGAAGCAATCCAGAATCCCTCCGCGGAAAGACTCTGGATTGCTTCGCTGCGCTCGCAATGACGACGTGAATGGAGCTCCTGGTCCATCGAACAGATCGAATCGCGGAGACTCCCCCTCACCCGGAATTTGCTTTCGCAAATTCCGGCCTCTCCCCGCAAGCGGGGATAGGCGAAGGCGACGCACTAGATCAGCTTCCGCTGCGCCAAATTCTTCATCAGCGCGCCGATGCCGAAGGTCCAGGGCTCGCACTCGTCGCTGGTGCGCATGCGGTTCACGAGCTTGCCGAGCTGGGGCGCCGAGATCGTGACGATGTCGTCGCGCTTGTGGGTGAACCCCTGCCCCGGCGCATCGCGATCCTTCACGGGAGCGAACATGGTGCCGAGGAACAGCACGAAGCCGTCGGGATATTGATGCACCTTGCCGATGGTCTGCGCGACGAGATCGATCGGATCGCGGCTGATCTTGCTGATCGAGGAATGGCCGTCGAGAACGAAACCGTCCGTGCCCGTCACGTTCAGGCTGACGTCGAGCTTGCGCGCATCGTCGAGCGTGAAGGTGTCGTCGAACAGACGCAGCAGCGGACCAATCGAGCACGAGGCGTTGTTGTCCTTGGCCTTCGACAGCAGCAGCGCCGAACGCCCTTCGAAGTCGCGCAGGTTGACGTCGTTGCCGAGCGCACCGCCGACGATCTTGCCGCGGCTCGACACGAAGAGCACGAGCTCGGGCTCAGGATTGTTCCAGGTCGACTTCGGATGCAGCCCGGCATCCATGCCGGTGCCGACCGAGGACAGGGTCGGCGCCTTGGTGAAGACCTCGGCATCCGGGCCGATGCCGACTTCGAGATATTGGCTCCAGGCGTTCTGGTCGATCAGCACCTGCTTCAAATGCATCGCCTGGTCCGAGCCCGGCTTGAGCTTCGACAGATCGTCGCCGATCAGCCGCGTCACCTCCTTGCGAATGGCCTCGGCCGAGGCCGGATTGCCCTTCGCCCGTTCCTCGATCACGCGTTCCAGCATCGAGATGGCAAAGGTGACGCCGGCAGCCTTCAGCGTCTGGAGGTCGACGGGCGCGAGCAGCCAGGGCTTGTTGGGGTCGCGACCATCGGGCGCGGTGTTGGCAACGATGGCTTCGAGATCGCCGATGCGCTCACCCTTGACCACAGCAAGTGCCTTGGCCGGATTGTCTTCTTCGCACAGCGCGCTGATGGTCGGAAACTCGGCAGTGACGTCGAAGACGCCATCGCCGCGCACGGCAACGACGGCCGGACCGTTCGCCTGCGGCAGCCAGACGCGACCGGCCAGCGTTCCCCGTGTTCCGTCCTCGGGGAGAAGGTCTTTTACAGTCAAATTCGTCATGGCCGCGTCCTCGCTGTTTCTGAGGATCGGCCGCGTTCAAACCGCAGCCGATCCCGTTGGCGAAGACAAATAAACGTCTGGCAGGGGAAGTCCAGAGCGGCAGCAGCCCCTCTGTTATGCCCCTGCCCGCGCCTTGCGGGCCGCAATCTGCTGGAGCGCCCAGCGCGCGTTCTTGCGGACGTCGGGATCGGCATCATCGGCGATGACGGCCAGGAACGCCTCGCCATCGGGATGGGCGATCTCGCCGAGCGCGGCGGCGGCTTCTTTCCGCAAATTGGCCTGGTCGTGGTTGATGCAATTGCCGATCGGCCGCACCGCGCGCTCGATCTTCATCTTGCCGAGGCTGCGGATCGCCCTCAGCCGCACCTGCCAGAACTCGTCGGCGAGCGAGGCCACGAGCTGATCGGCCGCGGTCGCACCGTTGACGTTGAGACCCAGCGTTTCCGCGGCCATCTCGCGCACCATCCAGTCCGAATCCTTCAGCGCGCGCGTGATCGTCTCGGCCGCAGGCTTCATCTGGGAAAAGGCCAGCGCACTCACCGCGGCGCGGCGCACATGGGCGTCGGGATCATTGATCAGCGCCGTCAACGCCGGGATGGACTCTTCCAGCTTGAGGAAGCCGATCACCCCAATCGCCTGCACGCGCACGGCGGCGTCAGTGTCCTGGAGCGCTTCCAGCGCTGGCTTCAGCGTGTCCTTGCAGCGTAATTCCTTGAGCGCGCGCAGCGCGCCCATGCGGACGAAGGCGTGAGCGTGCTTGACCAACGGCAGGATGATCTCGGCACAGGCGGGATCCTTGAACTCGGCCATGCTGTCGGCCGCGGCTGCAGCGACGATTCTCTCAGGATCGACCAGCAGCTTGACCAGCGCGCTCGCCGCCTCCGGCCCGTCGAACTCGCCGAGCGCCATCGCGACCTGCTGGCGCACGCCGGTATCGGGATCGGCGACCATGTTGGCGAGATGCACGACCGCGGCGGGATCGCCGGAATGGCCGAGCGCGATGATGGCGACGCGGCGCTCGGCGGGATCGGCGGCCTGAAGCCGCTCGTCGGCGTCTTCGAGGTCGTCATAGGACTCGAACGGGCTCGACATGATCACCTCAACAGATAGGGAATGTTGACGGTGACCGCGCCGGTCGGGCAATCGGCCTCGCAGGGCATGCAGTACCAGCACTCGTCATAGGCCATGTAAGCCTTGTTCGTCATGTCGCTGATGCGCAGCACGTCGAGCGGGCAGACATCGACGCACACCGTGCAGCCCTTGTCCGCGATGCATTTGGCGTCGTCGACGACCACCGGAACCGATGTCTGATAGGAGGCGAGAGGCATTTGATGTCTCCTGTTGCTGTGTTCTGGTGGATCAGGCCGAGGCGCGGATGCGCTGCTTGTCGTAAAGATCCTTCTCGTCGTCGGCGATCGGCACGACGTAGGGCTCGACGGCGCGCTTCTCGCTGGTCATCTTGCCGTCGCGCTTGCTCAGCAGCGTGTGGCAGAACCAGTTCTCGTTGTCCTTGTCCGGGAAATCCGTGCGCCAGTGATAGAGGCCCCAGCGGCTCTCCTCGCGGTAGAGCGAGGCGTGCGCGGCCATGTCGGCGCAGTCCATGATCGACTGCACTTCGAGGGCGCGGAGCAGCTCGTGCGCGTTGCGCGCGATCATGCGCTCCTGCATGTCCTCCCGCGCCTCGGCGAGGCGCCGTATGCCGAGCTCGTATTTGCGCGTGACCTTCGGCGGCTGGAGATAATCGTTGACGAGGCGGCGCGTCTTGTACTCGATCTGGTTCGGCGGAATGCCGTCCTCGCGCTTCGTCGGCGCCATCACGCGGTCGCGCTCCAGCGCGACCTCGGCGGCGTCGAACTCCGCAAAATCGTGGCTGTCGGCGAATTCCATCGCGTCGATGCCGGCGACCGAGCCGTTGGTGAAGGCACCCAGCATGTAATTGTGCGGCACGCTCGCCATGTCGCCGGCGGCGTAGAGGCCGGGCACGGTGGTGCGGGCGTTGTCGTCGACGAACACGCCGGAGGCGCTGTGGCCGGAGCAGAAACCGATCTCGGAGATGTGCATCTCGATCGACTCGCTGCGGTAGTCGACGCCCCGCCCCTGCTGGAACAGGCCGCGCGTCGGACGCTCGACCTTGTGCAGCGTCGATTCGATCTCGGAGATGGTGTCGGGATGCAGATGCTTGAGCTGGAGGAACACCGGCCCCTTGCCGGACAAGAGCTCGTTGTAGAACTCCAGCATCATCTGGCCGGACCAGTAGTCGCATTCGATGAAGCGCGAGCCTTCGTTGTTCGCCGTATATGCGCCGAAGGGACCTGCGACATAGGCGCAGGCCGGGCCGTTATAGTCCTTGATCAGCGGGTTGATCTGGAAGCATTCGAGGTTCGCGAGCGCTGCGCCGGCGTGATAGGCCATGGCATAGCCGTCGCCGGAATTGGCGGCGTTCTCATAGGTGCCGAACATGTAGCCGGAGGTAGGCAATCCCAGGCGGCCGGCGGCGCCCATGCAGAGGATCACGGCCTTGGCCTTGATCACCAGCATCTCGGCCGTGCGGGTGTTGACGGAGATCGCACCGGCGACGCGGCCGTCGGTCGACTTGAGCAGCCGCGTCGCCATGTAGCGGTTGGAGATCAGGATGCGGGCACGGCGGAGCTGGCGGTAGAGCGCCTTCTTCACCGTTTCGCCGTTCGGCATCGGCAGCACATAGGTGCCGATGTGATGCACCTTCTTGACGGCGTAGTCGCCGTTCTCGTTCTTCAGGAAGCGGATGCCGAAGCTGTCGAGCTCCTCGATGATGCCAAAGCAGTTCTGCGCGTATTTATAGACCGCCTTCTGGTCGACGATGCCGTCATTGGCGATGGTGATTTCCTTGGTGTACTGCTCGGGCGTCGCGTAGCCGGGAATGACGGCATTGTTCAGCCCGTCCATGCCCATCGAGATCGCGCCGGAACGCTTGACGTTGGCCTTTTCGAGCAGGACGACATTGGCCTTCGGGTTCTTCAGTTTCGCCTTCAGCGCCGCCATCGGGCCGGCCGTGCCGCCGCCGATCACCAGCACATCGCAGGAAACCTCCGAAAGTCCGTCGACGATCTGATCTAGTGCCATCACTTGCTCCTGGTTCGCCGATCCCGGCGCCTCTGCATCAGATTTGTTCAGCCGGCGTCCCGGCGATAGCAATTAGTTGTCGCTGGGACGCGATTTGTGCCTCAGCGCTCGACGAAGGCTTTTTCGATGACGAAATGGCCGGGCTGGCTATGGTTGCCCTCGACAAAGCCGCGCGCCGAGAACATCGCATGCAGCTCTTCGAGCATCGCCGGGCTGCCGCACAGCATGATGCGGTCCGTCTCGATGTCGAGGCCGGGCTGGCCGATATCCTCGAAGAGCTGGTTGGAGACGATCAGGTCGGTGATGCGGCCGCGATTCCGGAACGGCTCGCGGGTGACGGTCGGGTAGTAGACGAGCTTGTCGCGGATCAAGGGGCCGAAGAATGCGTGATTGCGCAGGCCCTCGACGAGGTGCTCGCCATAGGCGAGTTCCGAGACCTGGCGGCAGCCATGGGCGAGCACGATGGTCTCGTAATTCTCATAGACGTCGGGGTCCTTGATCAGGCTGGCGAAGGGCGCCAAGCCCGTTCCGGTCGAGAGCAGCAGCAGGCGCTTGCCGGGAATGAGGTTGCCGGTAATCAGCGTGCCCGTCGCCTTGCGGCCGACCAGGATGATGTCGCCTTCCCTGATCTTCTGAAGGCGCGAGGTCAGCGGGCCGTCCTGCACCTTGATCGAGAAGAACTCGAGCGCCTCCTCGTGATTGGCACTCGCCATGCTGTAGGCCCGCATCAACGGCTTGCCCTCGACCTCCAGACCAATCATTGCGAACTGGCCGTTCTGGAAGCGGAAGCCGGGATCGCGCGTCGCGGTGAAGCTGAACAGGGAATCGGTCCAGTGCCTGACCGACAGAACCGTCTCCTTCTGAAATGCACTCATCGTCTCTCCCTCGCCATCGATGACGCACAAGGTTTCGGAGAGAGGAGAGCCCGGCAATTCGGAAGTGAAATTCCCGGTCGATTAGTTTCACATTTCGCGTGCGTTGATTGAAGAGAGAGCACGCGATCACGCCCGCGCCGGCAATTAGTTGCTATTCGTGCGCTCCCGCGTCGACGTAGAATGAAGTCAGAGGTTCGTCATGACCATGACATTGGTGGCACCGACCGTGGCCGGCTATGAAGCCAGCGCCGATCTCGCTTCGCTCCTCGTCCGCACCGCGCAGGACGACGCGCTCAGCGTTTCTGCCGAGACACTCCGCCGCTCCTGCAAATGCGCCCACTGCACCCGCGCCCGCTTCGACGGTCGCTTCCCGGACGCATTTCCGGGGATTGCGATCACCGAGATTGGCGATCTCGGCTATGGGCTGAACATCTCGTTCTCGGATGGTCATAACCGGGGAATTTACCCGAAGCCGTATCTGCTGAGCCTGGCGGGACAGTAGGCCTCGATCTCCCTATACTCACCGCTGTCATTCCCCGCGCAGGCGGGGAATCCAGTACGCCGCGGCCTCTCCGTATCCATCAACGTCTCTGGAATACTGGATCGCCCGCCCCAGTGCGCAAACGCGCACAAGGCGGGCGATGACAGCGGAATCAGTGGCAACACCCTGCCACAGGCGCGCTCCCGGGCCCCATCTGGCACGGACATTGCTCCTCTTTAGAACGATTTGAACGTTCCGGAGGCAGACGAATGTTGCAGGCGGCGAATGCGGTTCGCGGGGCTGTCCCCGCAGCGATGCGGCCTGCTGGCGGTTCCTCGCTGCTGCTCACCGAGAACCAGCAATGGATCGGCGGTCCACCACCGTTGATGGACAAGCTCTCACCGCGCGAGCGGGAGCTGGTGCTGAAGCAGGGCCGCCGCAAGGTGCTCAACCGCGGCCAGACACTGTTCAGCCAGGGCGGCAAGCATGACGGCATCTGGCTGATCGAGAGCGGCCGCATCCGCGTGTTCTACACCTCGCCGCTCGGGCGCGAGATCACGCTGGCCTATTGGCATGTCGGCAATTTCGTCGGCGGTCCCGAAGTGTTCGAGGGCACCGTGCATCAATGGTCCGGCGTTGCCTCCAGCAATTGCAGCGTCGTGCACCTGCCTGGAAAGGAACTGCGATCCCTTGCCGCAGAGATCCCGAACCTCGCCATCGGCCTGATCGAAGGCCTCACGTTCAAGGGCAAATGCTATTCGGCGCTGGCTCAGATGCTGGGAACGCGCTCGATCACGCAGCGTCTTGCGCATCTCTTGCTGCATCTCGTCGAGCTCTACGGCGTCGAGGATGCCGACGGCACCGTGATCGCCGCAGCCTTCACCCATGCCGACATCGCCCACATGGTCGGCGCCACCAGGCAATGGGTCACGATCAGCCTGAAGCGGATGCAGGAGAAGGGAATCGTCCTGACCAAGCGGTCGCAGATCGTGGTGTGCCGGGCCGACGTGCTGGAGGAGATGCGCGGTCAGGCGTCGGATTGAAGGGGCTGCGACCAAGGCTGGTGCACAGGCAAGCGGCTTTATAGTGCAGGACTGCCCAAGGAGTATGCAATCAGCTTTTCCCGGCAACTAATCGACTGCGGCGGCCACTCCGGATTTGCCCTGCCTGCGCCCTCACCCAATCATGGCAACCACAGCACATCCAACCGAATGAGGATGAGAATGGTCCGCCATCTTCCCACGCTCTCGATCGCGACGTCGGTGACGTCGCTGGCGCTACTCGTCACGCAGCCGGCTTCGGCGGAAACCGTCACGCTCGGCATCGGAACGCAGGACACCACGACCAACACGGTGACCGCAGGCGTCGTCATCCGCCAGTTGCATCTGCTCGAGAAATATCTGCCGAAAGACGGCAAGTATGCCAACGTCAAGTTCGAGCTGGAGTGGCAGAACTTCACCTCCGGCCCGCCCGTCACCAATGCGATGATGGCGAACAAGCTGCAGATCGGCATGATGGGCGACTATCCGCTGATCGTGAACGGCTTCACCTTCGAGAGCAACCCCGAGAGCAAGAGCCGGCTGATGGGGGTCGCCGCCTACAGCCTGTCCGGCTCCGGCAATGGCATGGTCGTTCACAAGGATTCGCCCTACTACGACCTCGCCGATCTCAAGGGCAAGCTGGTCAGCGTGCCCTTCGGCTCTGCCGCGCACGGCATGGTGCTGAAGGCGATGCAGGACCGCGGCTATGCATCCGACTTCTTCCAGCTCGTCAGCCAGAGCCCCGAGGTCGGCTCAACCAATCTCCAGGAAAAGAAGATCGACGCCCACGCCGACTTCGTCCCCTTCGCCGAGCTGCTGCCGTTCCGCGGCTTCGCGCGAAAGATCTTCGACGGCGTCGAGACGAACTTGCCGACCTTCCACGGCATTGTCGTCCGCACCGATTTCGCCGAAAAATATCCCGAAGTCGTCGTCGCCTACTTCAAGGCGGTGATCGCCGCCAATCAGTGGCTGCGCGACGATCCCAAGCTCGCGGCCGAAAAGATCCAGGAATGGACCGGCATCAGCAAGGAGGTCGTCTACATCTTTCTCGGCCCCAGCGGCAACATGACCACCGATCCCACGATCAAGCCGGCGCTGATCGATGCCGCCACAGCCGACGTGAAGGTGCTGCAAAACCTCGGCCGCATGAAGGAGTTCGATCCGAAGAAGTGGGTCGACGACAGCTACATCCGCAAGGCCTATGCCGAGATGAAGCTCGACTACGACGCGCAGCTTGCAAGCACGAAGAATTATGAAATCTCCGGCGAAGATGCCTTCTGCAAGAAGCCGATCGCCGATCCGCGCAAGGCCGGCGAGGTGTGGGTGGATGATGCCGGCATTCTGCCCTTCTCGTCGGCCAGCTGCACTCTCGGTGCCTACGCCGACTTCAAGTCCAAGGGCAAGAAGATTAACGTCGCCTATGTCTTCGACACCACGCGCGGCATCAAGCTGTTCGCCGACCAGGCCTTCTTCGCGGTTGGCAATGGCGATGTCGCACCGTTCCTGCTGAAGAAGGACGCCGAAGCCTATGCGGCCAAGATCGGCGGCAAGGTGCTCGGCTTCGAGGACGCGGTGAAAGCGGCGGTTGGCGGAGGCAAGACGTGAGCAGTCCCGCCCTGGTCAGACATCCCGAGGACAGCATGCCAGCAACAGCCATTGCAACGGCGGGCCCCGCGCCCGTCGTTACGCCGCCCGCGCCACCCGCCTCCTTCGGTACGCTCGCGCTGCGCTGGTATCGGCTCAATCGGGCGGGTCTACGCGCCACCGCGATCGGCATCATTTCGCTGCTCGCGTTCCTCCTGGTCTGGCATCTGCTCACGACCTATCGCGTCGTGTTCTTTGTGCGCTTCACCAACGTGCCCTCGCCGCTCGCGGTCTATGCCAGCTTCACCAAGGCGATGCACGATCCAAAATTCCTGATGCACATCCTGCTCAGCTGCCGGCGCATCTTCATCGGCTTCTCGCTGGCGGCGATCATCGGCGTGCCGCTCGGCTTGATCATGGGCCGCTTCAAGCTGGTGCACGAGATCATCTTCCCGGTCGCGGAGGTGCTGCGGCCGATCCCGGCGATCGCCTGGGTGCCGATGGCGATCATGCTATGGCCGACCAACGAGCAGAGCATCGTCTTCATCACCTTTCTCGGCTCGTTCTTCCCGATCCTGGTCAACACGCTGCACGGCATGTCGCTGGTCGATCCGGTGCTGGTGCGCGCGGCGCAATGTCTCGGCGCACGCGAGCGCTCGATCTTCCGCGAAGTGTATTTCCCGGCCTCCCTGCCGCACATCTTCACCGGCCTCACCGTCGGCATGGGCGTGGCATGGGTGTCGCTGATCGCCGCCGAGATGATCTCAGGCCAGTACGGTATCGGCTATTTCACCTGGGAAGCCTATTCGCTGGTCCAATATGCCGATATCGCGCTCGGCATGATCGCGATCGGCGTGCTCGGCCTCGGATCGAGCCTGTTGATCCGCGGCGCCGGGCAATTGGTGATGCCGTGGAGGTCGACATGAGCGAGATGCCTGCGAACGCGTCGAAGGGCCACATCGAGGTCAGGAGCTTCTCCCTCGCCTACGAGACCATCGAGGGACCGGTTCAGGCCGTCGCCGACACGCAGATCCATGTGAAACCCGGCGAGTTCGTCTCGATCGTCGGCCCTTCCGGCTGCGGGAAGTCGACGCTGCTCAATGCGGTCGCCGGCTTCCTCAAGCCGACGACGGGCATGGTCACCGTCGACGGCGAGCGCGTGAGCGGCCCCAGCGCCGAGCGCGGCATGGTGTTCCAGCAATATTCGCTGTTTCCCTGGAAGACGGTACGCGAGAATGTCGAGTTCGGCCTGAAGATGCGCGGCATGCCTCGCTCGCAGCGCGAGCGTGCCGCGCGCACCCTGCTCGGGCTTGCCGGGCTGGAGGCGTTCGAGAAGCACTATCCGGAAAAGCTCTCCGGCGGCATGAAGCAGCGCGTCGGCATCGTCCGAGCGCTCGCGACGGGACCGAAGGTGCTGCTGCTGGACGAGCCGTTCGGCGCGCTCGACGCGCAGACGCGCGTCATCATGCAGCAGATCCTCACCAACATGTGGCAGCGGCTGAAGATCTCGGTGCTGTTCGTCACCCACGACATCGACGAGGCGATCTTCCTGTCGGACCGCGTCTACTGCATGACCGCGCGTCCCGGCTCGATCAAGGCGGAGATCCCGATCCCGCTGGAGCGGCCGCGGCAGCAATCCATGATGATGTCGTCGGAATTCCTGGCGCTGCGCCGCGGGCTGATGTCGCTGATCCGCGAGGAAAGCCTGAAAGCGATGGGCGGCGAGATCAACGACATGGGCATGCAGGGGCTGAACATCGAGCTGCACGGGCATTCGCTGGCGGACGTGATTTGATTTGCCCGACCCACGTCGTGGATGACGTCTCGTAGGGTGGGCAAAGCGAAAGCGTGCCCACCATCCTCACCTCGAATGCGGATCCATGGTGGGCACGGCGCTTTCGCGCCTTTGCCCACCCTACAGCAGTGTCGCTTTAATCACTTGAACCAATGCACCAATGCGATGCTGATCCCCAGCAGCAGCATCAGCGACAGCGTCACGGCGGCTGTCACCCGGCCGCCGACATTCGCCAGCACCCGCACGTCGACACCGAGGCCGAGCGCGGCCATCGACACCACGGTGAGAAAGCTCGTGATCTTCGTCACCGGGCCGACCACCGTGGCCGGCACGATCTCGAGCGAACGCAGGGTCGCCAGCGCGAGGAAGCCGAGGATGAACCACGGCACTAAGCGGAAGAATCCGACATTGGTCTTCTTGGCATCGCTGTGCCAGCGCGAGGCGATCAGCGACAGGCCGACGACGACGGGCCCCAGCATCAAGACGCGCATCAGCTTGACCAGCGTGCCGATCTGCGTCGAGACGAGGCCGGCCGGCACCGTCGCCGCCAGCACCTGCGGCACCGCGTAGACGGTGAGACCGGCGAGGATGCCGTATTGCGTGGCGGACAGCTGCAGCAGCGGGATCAGCAGCGGCAGGCCCAGCACCATCATCACGCCGAGGATCGCCGTGAAGGAGATCGAGGACGCAATCTCGTCGTTGGTGGCGCCGATGATGGGCGCCACGGCGGCGATCGCTGAATTGCCGCAGATCGAGTTGCCGCAGGCGATCAGGATCGACAGCCGCGTCGACAGGCCGAGCAGCCGGCTGAGGCCGAAGGAGACGCAGAGCGCGACCACGACGACCGCGGCAATGGAGGCGAGCAGCGCAATGCCAGAAGCCGCTATCGCGGCGAAGCTGATGGAGGCCCCGAGCAACATCACTGCGACTTCGAGCAGCTGCTTGGCGCTGAAGGCGATCCCGGCCTGCCAGCGCGCGGCCGGCTTCCAGAAGCTGCGCAGCGCCATGCCGAGCAGGATCGCCATCACCAGCGCCTCGACATAGGGGTGCTCGAACACGCCCAGTTCCGCCCGCTCCAGCAGGGCCGAGACACCGGCAACGAGAATGCAGAGGAGAATGCCCGGAATCAGCGCCGCAATGCGGCTGATGGCGGTGGCCGGCTTGGAATCGGCTGGGCTGGATGCTTGATTCTGCGACACAAATTTCTCCCGGAGGAGAAGGATTTATACGCAGCGCAGCCCGATTGGGAAATATGTTTTCGACATATCAGGGCCGAGGGAAGTTCTGTGCTCGCCCTGGAATAATCAGGCTCGGAAGATCAGGCGGACCTTAGAAGATCAGGCTCTTGGCGAGCGAGGCGACGCGGCTGAAGCCGTCATAGATGCCCGGCTCGAAGAAGGTCGCACGCGCCAGCACGATGCCCGCGACCAGCGACCAGAACAGCGCGGTGCCGGCCCGCAGCAGGAGCTTTGAGGCACGCGATTTCGGCTGGGCGTCCGTTCCGGACACCAGCTGCTCGCCGAAGGGCTCAAATGCGGTGCGTTCCATAGCTGCCGATCCATCAATGTCTGGCAGAAATGTCGTCGTTTCGGCCCCAAACAGCAATGGAAGCGATTGGCGTTTTTGCCCTCGTAAGGGGAAACTCCTTCCCCCTGACAAAGCCGCGGCAACAGTTTTCTTCTTCCCGCCGATTTTGGACACCGCTGTGCCAGTCACAACGCCTTCACCGCGTCGGGATTCCCGGGCTCGGAGCACGGCGGCAGCGCCATCTTCCAGTCGGTTGATAGCGCCGCACCGACGATGGCCTATTTCGCTAAGCCGCCAGCCCGCTCCCCACCGGAGCAAACTCCAGCCCGAGACTCTCCGCCACCGCCTTGTTGGTAATCCGCCCGCGATGGACGTTCAGCCCGTTGCGCAAATGCGGGTTCTCCAGCACCGCGGCAAAGCCCTTGTTCGCGAGCATCAGGCCAAACGGCAGCGTCGCGTTGTTCAGGGCCTGGCTCGAGGTCACCGGCACCGCGCCCGGCATGTTGGCGACGCAATAATGCACGACGCCGTCGACCTCGTAGGTTGGCTCAGCGTGCGTGGTCGGATGAGAGGTCTCGAAGCAGCCGCCTTGGTCGATTGCAACATCCACCAGCACCGCGCCGGGCCGCATCGATTTGAGCATCGCACGGGTGACGAGTTTCGGCGCACTTGCGCCGGGCACCAGCACCGCGCCGATCACGACGTCAGCGGCGAACGCCTCCTCCTCGACCGACTCGATCGTCGAAAAGCGCGTCCGCACGCGCCCCATAAAGAGATCATCGAGCTGCCGAAGCCGGGGGAGCGAGCGGTCGATCACGGTGACTTCCGCGCCGAGCCCTGCGGCCATCCGCGCCGCCTGCGTTCCCACCACGCCGCCGCCGAGCACGACGACGCGCGCCGGCTGCACGCCGGGGACGCCGCCAAGCAACAGCCCGCGACCGCCGGCCGACCGCTTGAGCGCGGCGCCGGCAGCCTCGATGGCGAGGCGGCCGGCGACTTCGCTCATCGGCGCGAGCAGGGGGAGGTGGCCGGCCGCGTCGGTGACGGTTTCATAGGCGATCGCGGTGCAGCCGGAAGCAAGCAGGCCCTTGGCCTGTTCGGGATCCGGCGCAAGATGGAGGTAAGTAAACAGGATCTGGCTTTCGCGGAGCTGAGCCCATTCGCTTCGCTGCGGCTCCTTCACCTTCACGATCATGTCGGACTTGGCGAATATCTCGCGGGCGCTGTCGGCGATCGCAGCCCCTGCCCGCCGATAGACCTCGTCGGACGCGCCGATGCCGCTGCCGGCGCCGGTCTCGACCGTCACCTGATGCCCGACGGCGACATATTCACGGACCGCGCCCGGCGTGAGCCCGACGCGATATTCCTGCACCTTGATCTCCCTGGGAACACCGACGTGCATCTTCCGCTCCTTCGCCAACGAATTGATTCCGTTGTTGATCGTAGCGAGAGGACCGGTTTGGTTTCGTGCAAATATCCGCTAGTTTGGCTGCGCCCGCGCCGGTTTCCGGCGCGGAAACATCCTTTCACGCTGGAAACAAAACTTTGGCCCTGGACCGGAAAGACCTCGCCATTCTCGCGGAACTCACGACGAACGCGCGGGCCAGCCACACCGAGCTCGCCAACAAGGTCGGACTGTCGAGCACGGCGCTGGCGCGGCGGCAGAAGGCGCTGGAGGACGACGGCTACATCCAGGCCTACCGGGCCGCGCTCGACCTCGCCCAGTTCGGTCTCACCACCACAGTGCTGGTTCGCATCGCGCTGGAGAGCCAGAGCGACGAAGCACTGAAGGCGTTCGAGGCGGAGGTGGTGAAGTGCCCCTCGGTCGTGCGCTGCTTCCTGATGTCGGGGACCGACGACTACATCCTGATCGTGCTCGCCCGCGACATCCAGGATTTCGAGCGCATCCACCGTACCGAGTTGTCCCACTTGCCCCGCGTCGCGCGGGTCCAATCGAGCTTCGCGCTGCGCGAGATCGTCAACCGCGCCGTGCCGACCGTGGTGTTCGGCGAGGCGAAGCGGTAGTCGCCCTCTCCTTCCGCAAATGCGCGGAGGCGATCCGGCATTGCCGTCATCCAACTGTCATCGAATGTGCCGAGAGCTGTGCTTCTGGCACATTCGGGACGGACCATGGACTATTTCAAGCGCTTCAACTTCCTGTTCGCAGCACCAATGTTCGACGCCGACGACCTCGAGGGCGTCCGCTTCAACCAGATCATCGAGGAGATCCAGCGCTCCGGCTTCGAGGTGGTCCGGGCCCGCAAGCTGGAGGACGCCGAGATGGCGGTGCAGACCGATGCTGCGATCGGCTGCATGGTGGTGGACTGGGGCAAGAAGGGGCTGGAGGGCAAGACCTCGGCGCTGATCAACCTGATGCGGCGCCGCGGCCTCGACTTCCCGATCATCCTGCTGATCCGGCGCAAACGGTTCGAGGACCTGCCGGTCGAGGTGCTGGATTTCATCGACGGCTATGTCTTCCTGTCCGAGGAGACGCCGCCCTTCATCGCCAAGAACCTGATCAGCCGTCTCAAGCAATATGCCGAGACGCTGAAGACGCCGTTCTTCGGCGCGCTGGTCGACTATGCCGAGGAAGGCAACCAGCTCTGGACCTGTCCGGGCCACAATGGCGGCGTGTTCTACAACCGCAGCCCGATCGGGCGCGTGTTCGTCGAGCATCTCGGCGAATCCGTGTTCCGCGACGACCTCGACAATTCCGTGCTCGACCTCGGCGACCTCCTCACCCATGAGGGGCCGGCGCTGAAGGCGCAGAAGGAAGCGGCGGCGATCTTCGGCGCGGAAAAGACCTATTTCGTGCTCAACGGCACCTCGACCTCCAACAAGGTCGCGCTCGGCGCCCTCGTCACCGACGGCGATCTCGTGCTGTTCGATCGCAACAACCACAAGGCCGCCCATCACGGCGCGCTGATGATCAATGGCGGCATCCCGGTCTATGTGCCGACCGTCCGCAACGCCTGGGGCCTGATCGGCCCGATGCGTTGGGACATGCTCGACGAGAGGACCCTGCGCGAGGCGATCCGCAACCACCCGCTCGTGAAGGATCGCGACGCCTGGCGCAAGGAACGGCCGTTCCGCGTCGCCGTGGTCGAGCAGTGCACCTATGACGGCTCGATCCACAGCGCCGAGATGATCATCAAGCGCATCGGCCATCTCTGCGACTACATTCTGTTCGACGAGGCCTGGGCCGGCTTCATGAAGTTTCACCCGCTCTATGCCGGCCGCTTCGCCATGGGGTTGGCAAATCTTCCACCCGAAGCTCCCGGCATCATCGCGACGCAGTCGACCCACAAGCAGCTCGCAAGCTTCTCGCAGGCTTCGCAGATCCACATCAAGGACCGTCACATCCGCGGCCAGAAACGGCGCGTCGAGCACCGCCGCTTCAACGAGAGCTTCATGCAGCATGCCTCGACCTCACCCTTCTACCCGCTGTTCGCCTCGCTCGACGTCGGCGCGCAGATGATGAAGGGCCGTTCCGGCGAAGTGCTGTGGGACGACACGATCCGCCTCGGCATCGAACTGCGCAAGAAGGTCCGCGCAATGCGCCGAGAGTTCGAGGAAAAGGAGCAAAATCCGGATCGGCGCTGGTTCTTCGAGCCCTTCGTTCCCGATCGCGTCGCCATTCCCGATGTCAGCCGCCCCGGTGCCACGCATAACGTCGCCTGGGAGACCCTCTCTACCGACGAGCTCGCCACCAATCCCGCGCTGTGGCAGCTCTCTCCCGATACCAACTGGCACGGCTTTCCCGATCTCGCGGAAGGTTTTGCCATGACCGATCCGAACAAGCTGACCTTGCTCACCCCCGGATTCGACCGCGCCACCGGCGCCTATGCCGAGCACGGCATTCCCGCGCCGGTCGTCGCGCAATATTTGCGAGAGAACCGCATCGTCCCCGAGAAGAACGACCTCAACTCCCTGCTCTTCCTGCTCACCCCCGGCGTCGAGGCGAGCAAGGCCGGCACGCTGATCTCCGGCCTTGTCGCGTTCAAGAGGCTGCATGACGACAATGCGCTGCTGGCCGACGCGATCCCGGAATTCCATCAGCGGCGGCAGGCGCGCTACGCAGGCGTGCGCCTGCGCGATCTCTGCGGCGACATGCACCGATTCTTCCGCGCCGCCGATGTCAGCGCGCTGCAGGCGCGGCAGTTCATGCCCGAGCACATGCCCGAGATCGCGATGTCGCCCCGCGATGCCGCGCGCTATCTGTTCAAGAACGACGTCGACTACCTCCCGATCGAGGCGATCGCCGGCCGCATCGCCACCACGCCCTTCGTGGTCTATCCGCCCGGCATCGCCACCATCGTGCCCGGCGAGCGGCTGACGGAACGGGCGAAGCCCATGATCGATTATCTCAAGATGTTCGAGACCTGCTTCAACATATTCCCGGGCTTCGATGTCGAGATCCAGGGTGTCTACAAGGAGATCGATGCGAACGGGCGCATCGGGCTCTACACTTATGTCGTTGCCGAGTAGGTGCCGATGAACGAAACAGCAGCGCGCGCGAGTGACGAACCCGTCCTGGTCAGGCCGTCACGCGAGAGCGATGTCGAGGCGATGCTGGCGATCTACCGCCATCACGTCCGCAATGGCGTGCCGCGCGACGTCGAGGGAACCGGAGCGCCAGAGCCGGACGATCTGCGCGACCGTCGCAAGAACCTGAAGCAGACCCGCCTGCCGCATCTGGTCGCCACCTGGCGCGGCGAGGTCGTCGGCTATGCCTATGCCGTGCTGTTCCGCAAGCGCCCGGCCTATCGCTACACGGCCAAGCATTCGATCTACGTCCACCACGCCCATCTCGGCCGCGGAGTCGGACGGCTATTGCTCCAGGAATTGATCGACGCCTGCGCGGCGGCCGGCTTCCGCCAGTTGATCGGTTACATCGACGCCGACAACGCGCCCTCGCTGGCGCTGCACGAAAAATTCGGCTTCGCGCGCGCCGGCCTGCTCTGCGGCGTCGCCTATCGCCACGGCCGCTGGTCCGACACCGTCATGGTGCAGCGATCGCTCGGCGCAGGCACGACAGCACCTCCGCCCGTCACGACGCCGGGTCGGTAGCCATCAGGACGGAAAATCAGCCGGCTTGACCTGGATGCGGTCGGCATGCAGCGACCAGTGGCACAACGCCTGGTCCTTGCAGAATCTCGCTTTCGCCTGCTCCCTGGCCTCGTCCTCGTCGGCGGCGTCGATCTCGAGCGTACCCTGGCAGACCTCGATCTGCCGGCCGTATTCGCCGAGCACGTCCTTCATGAACTTGACGACATAGGTTGACATGGGACCTCCCAACTGCCCCGGCGGTACTCTAATCCTATTTACGGCGGACAAGGGAAGGAGATTTTGACGCGGATCAAGGCTTGTCGAGTCCCGGCGGAAGATTCGTTGCGGAACCTGCCGCGCGGGTTTATGGGCAAATGCCGGTCGCCAATAAGGAATTTGCCTTGCACTTTGTCTCCGATACCGAAGTCACGAAAGTTCTGACCTTTCCCATCCTGATTGCGGCCCTGGAAGAAGCGCATCGCCGGCCGAAGATGGAGGTGCTGGACGCCTTCCTTGGAGACGAGAGGGGTCAATACGTCATCCGCAGCGCCGTCGATCCCGGCCGATACATGGCCAGCAAGATGTTCACCAGCTTTCCGGCCAATCTGGCCGAAGGCAAGATACCGGCGGTGCAGGCCGTGTGCGTGCTGTTCGACGGCGCCAATGGGCGGCCGCTGGCGGCGATGGACGGGACCGAGATCACGCATTGGCGCACCGCAGCCGACTCCGCGCTGGCCACGAAACTGCTCGCCCCGCCCGATCCCGAGACGCTGCTCTGCGTCGGCGCCGGCGAGATGTCCGAATGGCTGATCCGGGGTCATCGCACCGTGCGCCCGTCGCTCGAGCGCGTGCTGATCTGGAATCGAAGTCCAGACCGGGCCGTGGATCTCGCTCAGCGCTTGGCGAAGTCCGGCATCAAGGCGGAAGCAATCGCGGATCTCGACGCCGCAACGCGCGAGGCCGATGTCATCACCACCTGCACCCGCGCGCATCAGCCGCTGATCAAGGGCCGCAATCTGCGGCCGGGCACGCATCTGGACCTCGTCGGCGGCTACACGCCGCAAACCCGTGAGGCCGATGACGAGGCGGCCAAGCGCTCCCGCGTCTTCGTGGACCGGCGGGAATCCGCCTTCCACGGCGTCGGCGACATCCTGCAGCCGATCGCGAGCGGCGCGATCAGCGAGGCGGACGTCCTCGGCGACCTCTACGATCTCGCCGGCGGCCGGGTACAGGGGCGAACGTCACCGTCCGACATCACGTTCTTCAAGAACGCGGGCGGCGGCCATCTCGACCTCATGACCTGTGAGGCCGTGTTCCAGCAGCTCGGCGCAAAGCTGGGGTAGTGGCCCAGGCTGGCGAGACGCGGCCGACGTCAACCCTCACGCCTTGATGTCGAGGAGCGTGTCTTCCGTCTCGGCGTAGGCCTGAATGACCTTCGCATTGGCAATGAAGCTGTACTTTGCGGTCGCCAGCTGAGCGAATTCGCTAGCAAGATCGACATTCGGCGCTGCGACCAGGCCGTCCTGGTTTGCGAAGGGAGCGCTCGGGTCGGATTGCGCGGTATAGCTCGGCGACACCGTCGATACGGTCGCAACCGTACCGCCCGGCGTCGAACCGCTCGACTGGGAGACCTGGTCGACTCGTAACGGCACGTAGGCTGCAGGAAACGTTGGAGCGATGCCCGCACCGGCCGATGCGCTCGATCCGCCTGACGCGGGTAGCGGGCCGGTCGTGCTGATGTTGGCGATATTGCTCGCGGCCACGTTCACGCGCAAACTCGCCGCAGAAAGTCCGGATGTCGCAATCGAAAGTATGCTCATGTTCCCTGATCTACAGGACAAGTCATACACGTTCATTCACGCCATCAGTAAAATCCGCCGCTTTCTGTTTTCATCCTCATAACCAACGATCGGCGCGCGACTAGGCTTCGCGCGCCCCTAGCCCGGCGTCACCCCAAAAGCCTGCTTGAAGCGCTCCGCATAACGCGGCCAGACCTCGGGATTGATGATGCGCGGCGGGCGCTTGCCGTCGAGCACATCCAGCACCTGTTCGGCGGCGATGCGGCCCATGTTCTGGCGCGCCTCGATGGTGACGCCTGCCGTGTGCGGGCTCGCCAGCACGTTATCGAACTGAAGCAGCGGATGCTCCGGCGGCGGCGGCTCCTTGGACCAGACGTCGAGGCCGGCACCCGCAATGCGCTTGTCGCGCAGCGCCTGGAGCAGCGCATCCTCGTCGTGGATGAAGCCGCGCGCGGTGGTTATGAAATAGGCATGCGGCTGCATCAGCGCGAATTCGCGCACGCTGATCATGTTGCGGCTACTCTTGTTCAGCGGGCAGGAGATCGAGACAAAATCGGCGCGGCGCAGCAGCTCGTCGAGCTCGACCTTCTCGCCGCCCCGCTCCGCCATCACCTCGGCCGTAAGGTACGGATCATAGGCCAGCACCTTCATGCCGAGCAGGCCCTTGCACAGCGCGGCGATGCGGCGACCGACATTGCCGAGGCCGATGATGCCGACGGTCTTGTGCTCGACCTCGTTGCCGACGAGATCGTTGCGGTTGACGTCGCGTTCGCGGCGCAGGCGCCGGTCGGACTGGATGATCCGCTTGGACAGCGTCAGCATCATCGCCAGCGCATGCTCGGCGACCGAATGGGCGTTGCCGCCGGACTGGTTGACGACTACGACGCCCGCCTCCGTGCAGGCCTCGACGTCGACGGGATCGAAGCCGGCGCCATTGCTGGAGACCAGCAGCAAATTCGGCGTCCGCTTCAGGAAGGCGGCATCGACGTGGAAATGCGGTGCCAGCTCGTCGCGGGCCGCGCCGATCTGGTAGACATGGGCCGCGCTCAGGATCGGCGCATAGAAATCTTCAGGGCTCTCGTTCTCGATCCGATCGAGCCGGACGTCGGGTCGCGCCTTCAGGATGTCGATATAGATCGGATTGGCCAGATATTTGACGTAGAAGACGCGCTTGTTGTTGACGGACATCAGGACCCTTCCGGCTCGCTCGCGAGGGAGCTTGGCAAGGTCGGCGCGACGCGCTCCCTCCGGTGCTTCCTCCCGTTTCTTCGTTGCCGCACTTATGACATTGCGGTGCCCGCCCCGGCAGGCCTTCTGGCGCAGATCACGGTACCGGCGCGGACATGTTGACAATCCCGCTGCCCGCGTCAAGTTCGGCAGACCGCCGCGACGGCCAGAACCAAGAAGCATGCGCGGCCCCAGGGAGGACGCAATGGCGATTGCGGAGCAACAGACCTCGTCCCAGGCAACCCAGGGAGCCGGCGACAGAAGCTGGCACGGCATCGTCCTGCAGACCCTGAAGCGGAACGAGATCAGCCTGATCCCTTACGTCCCCGACCGCGTGCTGACGCCGCTGATCAAGAACCTGCACGCCGATCCCTTCTTCACCACCTTCGCCACCGCCCGCGAGGAGGAAGCGGTCGGCATCGTCTCGGGCGCCTGGATGGGTGGCCGGCGCGGCGCGGTGCTGATGCAGACCTCCGGCTTTGCCACGCTCGCCAACGTGCTGGCCTCGCTCGCGGTGCCCTACCAGATTCCGCTGATCATGTTCGTGTCCGAGCGCGGCACGCTCGGCGAGTTCAACTACGGCCAGTCATTGGTCTGCCGCACCATGCGCCCGGTGCTGGATTCGCTGGCGTTGGAGCACCACACCATCACCCGGCTCGACGAGCTCGAATTCATTGCCGACCGCTCGATCAAGCAGGCCGTCACCACGCAGGCGCCGGTGGCGCTGATCCTCAACCCGCTGCTCACCGGCGGCAAGGTCTTCGACAAGTGAGGCCAGCCAAATGAATCAAGAATTGGACAATCGCAACACCAAGGTGATGAACCGGTTCGACGTCACCTCGCGCCTGATCGCAAAGCTCCGAAACGAGGAAGCCGTGATCGGCGGCATCGGCAACACCAATTTCGATCTCTGGGCCGCCGGCCACCGCCCGCAGAACTTCTACATGCTCGGCAGCATGGGCCTCGCCTTCTCGATCGCGCTTGGCGTGGCGCTGGCGCAGCCCGAGCGCCGCGTCTTCGCGCTCGAAGGCGACGGCTCGCTCTTGATGCAGCTCGGCGCGCTGTCGACGATTGCAGCCCTGAAGCCGAAGAACCTCACGATGATCGTGATGGACAACGGCATCTACCAGATCACCGGCGCGCAGCCGACACCGGCAGCGAACGTCGCCGACATCGTCGCCATCGCCATCGGCTCCGGTCTTGCCAACAGCGCCTGGGCCGCGGACGAGGAGGATTTCGAGCGGCTGGTCGACGATGCGATGGCTGCCTCCGAGCCCAACCTGATCGGCGTCAGGATCGACGATAAGCCGGGCGTGGGCACCACCCGCCGCGACCCCGTGCAGATCCGGGAACGCTTCATGCACGGCCTGGGCGTGCGCGAGCCGCTCTGACATTTTGTCATTAACTACACGGCGATCTGATACCAGCCTCGCGACAACCCGACCAAATCCGTGCTAAGCGGTCCGGATGTCCTTTTTCATTCGTACCTTTGCCTGGCTGCTCGCGGCCGCCGTCACTTTCGCCACTCTAGGTCCCCCCGGCCTGCGGCCTCATTCCGACCTCGGCCAGGACGGCGAACATGCGCTTGCCTTCATCCTGGTGGGATTGGCCTTCGGCCTCGCCTATCCGCGCCGGCGGCTGCTGAGCGCAGCGGCCGCGATCGTCCTGATTGGCGTGCTCGAGCTGATGCAATTTTGGGCACCCGGACGCCACGCCCGGCTGGAGGATTTTCTGGTCGATGCCGCCACCGCCTGGATCGGCTTTGCGCTCGCGGCCGCGGCCGATTGGCTGCTCACGCGCTTTCGCACAAGCTCCGCCGTGACAAGCGAAGGCCCCGCGGAGTGACACTCCGCAGGGCCTCAACCAGCGTATCGGGTTACGCAGATCAGTCGATGATCCTGACCACGCGGCGCGTGCGCGGCTCGACGATCACGCGGCGATCGTTCACGACCGCATAGCGATACTCGGTGTAGTTCGGCACGGGCCGCAGCACCACGGTCGGAGGCAGCGGCTCACCGACGACGACGCGCTCGTGAATCACGACGGAGTCATTACGCGGGATTCCGCCCAGCACCGCATTCGGAATTTCGAGCCCCGCGCCGACGGCCGCACCGACGGTGCCGCCGACCATCGCGCCGATCGGGCCGCCGATGTCGCCACCCGCACGCGCGCCGTCTCGGGCGCCCTTTTCGGTGGTCGACTGGGCAAAGGCTGCGCTCGACGCCAGCAGCGAGGCGGCAGCCACCGTAATCGCAAGACGGGTTTTCATATCCTTACGCCTCCAGTGATTGTTGTGCAGCTTCAACCCGCGGGGCCGGACCATTGTTCCGGTTCCCCCGCGACGAAAGATGCATCACACATCTGGAGAGTGTTACCGCGTAACAGTTCAGGTTGCGGCGATCTCGTGGCCCGCCATCAGTTCCAGCGCCCGCACCATGGCCGAGTGATCCCAGGCCTTGCCGCCATGCGCGGTGCAGGACGAGAACAATTGCTGCGCCACCGCCGTGCTCGGCAGCGAGAGGCCGAGTGCGCGCGCGCCTTCGAGCGCGAGGTTGAGATCCTTCTGGTGCAGCTCGATGCGGAAGCCCGGATCGAAATTGCGCTTCACCATGCGCTCGCCATGCACTTCGAGAATCCGCGACGAGGCAAAGCCGCCCATCAGCGCCTTGCGCACCAGCGCAGGATTCGCGCCGGCCTTGGATGCGAACAACAGCGCTTCGCTCACCGCCTCGATCGTCAGCGCGACGATGATCTGGTTGGCGACCTTCGTCGTCTGGCCGTCGCCATTGGCGCCGACATGCGTGACATTCTTGCCCATCTTGTCGAAGATCGGCTTCATGGTGCCGAAGGCCCGCTCCGGCCCGCCAACCATGATGGTCAGACTCGCAGCTTTTGCCCCGACCTCCCCGCCCGACACCGGCGCATCGAGATAATCCGCACCCAGCGCCTCGATCTTCTTCGCGAACTCCTTCGTCGCCAGCGGCGAGATCGAGCTCATGTCGACGACGATCTTGCCCTTGGAGATGCCGCTCGCGACGCCCTCCTTGCCGAACAGCACGGCTTCGACATGCGGCGTATCCGGCACCATGATGATGACGGCGTTCGCCTGCTCTGCGACTTCCCTGGCCGATTTGCAGGCGACACCGCCGGCCGCGATCAGCTCAGGCGCGACCGATGCGACGTCATGCAGGAGAACCCGATGGCCCGCAGTCAGAAGATGGCCGGCCATCGGCCGTCCCATGGTGCCAAGTCCGATGAAGCCGATATTGGTCATAGTTTGATTTCTCACAGTTGGGGTAGCAGAATTCATCCACGCATTCGGTGCACCTCTCCCGCTTGCGGGAGAGGTCGGCGCGGAGCGCCGGGTGAGGGTTCTCTCCACGTTGGGATTTCTTCCGCAAGGATCCCATCGCGGAGAACACCCTCTCCCGCAAGCGGGAGAGGGAGCGCACCGTCATCGCGGCCGCATCTGGCCCTAAATCTCACGTCTCGAACGTCTGCGCCGCGTGCCAGGAGAGGCCTTCCAGCGTCGTTGTGCGCGGCTTGTATTCGCAGCCGATCCAGCCGCGATAGCCGATCGCGTCGAGGTGGCGGAACAGGAAGGGATAGTTGATCTCGCCGGTGCCGGGCTCGTGGCGGCCGGGATTGTCGGCGAGCTGGATGTGGGCGATCTGGGGCAGATATTCCTGCATGGTGCGGGCGAGATCGCCCTCCATGATCTGCATGTGATAGATGTCGTACTGGATGAAGAGGTTGTTCGAGCGCACCTCCGAGATCAGCAGCACCGCCTGCTCGGTGCCGCTCAGATAGAAGCCGGGAATGTCGAGCGTATTGATGGGCTCGACCAGCAGCTTGATGTTCTCCCGCGCCAGCGTCGAGGCCGCGAAGCGCAAGTTTCCGACCAGGGTCTCTTGAAGCTCGCGCGGATCGGCGTCGACAGGAGCGATGCCGACGAGGCAATTGAGCTGCTCGCAATCGAGCGCCTTGGCATAGTCGATCGCGCGGAATACGCCGTCGCGGAATTCGGCGGTGCGGTCTGGCAGGATCGCGATGCCGCGCTCGCCCGCTGCCCAATTGCCTGCGGGGAGATTATGCAGCACCTGCGTCAGGCCGTGGGCCTCGAGCTGCTCGCGCAGCGGCGCCTTGTCGAAATCATAGGGGAAGAGATATTCGACCCCGGCAAAACCCGCCGCTTTCGCCGCGGCAAAGCGGTCGAGGAACGGCATCTCGTTGAAGAGCATGGTGAGGTTGGCGGCAAATTTCGGCATGATGCTCTCCCCTATTCCGCCGGCTGCAACGCGCGCGTGGTGCCGACTTCGTCGAGCGGAAGATCCAGAACCTCCTCGAACTCGACGATGTTGTCGATCTCGGTGCCCATCGCGATGTTGGTGACGCGTTCGAGAATGAACTCGACCACCACGGGCACGCGGTGCTTTGCCATCAATTCGCGCGCGGTGGCGAAGGCCGCCTGGGTGTCCTCAGGGCGGGTGACGCGGATCGCCTTGCAGCCGAGGCCTTCGGCGACCGCGACATGGTCGACGCCGTAGGCGCCGATCTCGGGCGCGTTGATGTTCTCGAAAGAGAGCTGGACGTGATAGTCCATGTCGAAGCCGCGCTGGGCCTGGCGGATCAGGCCGAGATAGGAATTGTTTACGACGACGTGGATGTAGGGCAGATTGAACTGCGCGCCGACCGCGAGCTCCTCGATCAGGAACTGAAAGTCGTAGTCGCCCGACAACGCGACGATCTCCCGATCCGGACATGCCGCGCGCACGCCGAGAGCAGCGGGCAGCGTCCAGCCGAGCGGACCCGCCTGCCCCGCGTTGATCCAGTTGCGCGGCTTGTAGACGCCCAGGAACTGCGCGCCGGCGATCTGCGACAGTCCGATGACGGTGACATAAGTCGTGTCGCGGCCGAACGCCTTGTTCATCTCCTCATAGACGCGCTGCGGCTTGATCGGGACGTTGTCGAAATGGCTCTTGCGCAGCATCGTCTTCTTGCGGTCGCGACAGGCCGCGGGCCACGCCTGGCGCTCGCGAAGCCTGCCTGACCGGCGCCACTCCCTAGCGACGGTGACGAACAGCTCCAGCGCGGCCCTGGCGTCCGAGACGATGCCGAGATCGGGATTGAACACGCGCCCGATCTGGGTCGGCTCGATGTCCACGTGAACGAATTTGCGGCCCTTGGTGTAGGTCTCGACCGAGCCGGTATGGCGGTTGGCCCAGCGGTTGCCGATGCCGAGCACGAAGTCGGATTCCAGCAGCGTGGCATTGCCGTAGCGATGGCTGGTCTGCAGGCCCACCATGCCGGCCATCAGCACGTGATCGTCGGGGATCGCGCCCCATCCCATCAGCGTCGGCACCACGGGCACGTTGGCGATCTCGGCGAACTCGACCAGCAGGTCGGATGCGTCGGCATTGATGATGCCGCCGCCCGCGACGATCAGCGGCCGTTCGGCGGAATTGAGCATCTCCAGCGCCTTCTCGACCTGCTTGCGGGTCGCGGCAGGCTTGTAGACCGGCAACGGCTCATAGGTCTCGTCGTCGAACTCGATCTCGGCGAGCTGCACGTCGAGGGGCATGTCGATCAACACCGGCCCCGGCCGGCCCGAGCGCATCACATGAAAGGCCTGGCTGAACACACGCGGCACCAGCGCAGGCTCACGCACCGTCACCGCCCATTTCGTCACGGGCTTTGCGATCGACTCGATGTCGACGGCCTGGAAGTCTTCCTTGTAGAGCCGCGCGCGCGGCGCCTGACCGGTGATGCAGAGGATCGGAATGGAATCGGCGATCGCCGAATAGAGCCCGGTGATCATGTCGGTGCCGGCCGGCCCTGAGGTGCCGATGCAGACGCCGATATTGCCGGCCTTCGCCCGGGTATAGCCCTCGGCCATGTGCGAGGCACCCTCGACATGGCGGGCCAGGATGTGGCGGATCGAGCCGCGCTTCTTCAGTGCCGAGTAAAGCGGATTGATCGCAGCCCCGGGAACACCGAAGGCGGTCGAGATGCCCTCCTTCTCCAGGATACGAACGGCTGCATCGACGGCTCGCATCTTCGCCATATCGGACCTCGCTCAAATTGCGTCAGCGAGCGAGATCATCGAATGCGCAGAAGCCGATCTCAACGAGATCGATTTTATTTTCCACGATGCGGCAGCCGTAGAAAAACCGCGCCGTTCTCAATCGGTTAGATCGCGGAATGCGTGAGAGAGGGATCACTCGAACAGCGGCGCCAATTCCATCTGCGGCACCAGCACGAGTCCCTTGTCGGTAATGCGAATTTCCGGAATGACCGATAGGGGAATCAAATTAAAGCCCATGTAGGGGATGGTGCAGCCGGCTTCGGCCCATTCTTTCTTCAGGACCTTGACCTCCTCGGCCACCTCCGTGACGCGCTTGTCGGACAGGAGCCCGGCGATCGGCAGCTGAACCAGCGCCCTCACCTTGCCGTCGGCGACGACGCAGACGCCGCCTTGCTGCTCCTTGATCGCAGCGATGGCGACCTGCATGTCGTCCTCGTTGGTGCCCGCGACGATGATGTTGTGGCTGTCATGCCCCACGCTGGAGGCAACCGCGCCGCGCTTCAGGCCGAAATCCTTGAGAAGGCCATGGGCGACATTGCCCGCCGACTTGCCGTGACGCTCGACCACCGCGACGAAGCAGAGGCCGTAACGTGCAAACAGCGACGGCCAGTCTTTTGCGGGTTCGATCGCCACTTTCTCGTGGATCAGCGTGATGCCGGGCAGCGCGGTCTTGATCGCGTTGACGGTGCAGGCCTTCGCGGGCAGCTCCGGCGTCAACTTCAGCTTCTCCGGCAGCTTCACCGTCGCATAGGCCGCCTTCGGATATTGATAGCGCTGCGACAGCGCCTGATCGAGGCTCTCAGTGATCTTGCCGTGCTCGACCACGAGCTCGCCGCCATACCAGGTGCATCGCGGCTTGAGCTGATCGTCCATCAGCACGAGATCGGCGCGGCGACCGCCACCGAGCCCGCCGATATCGCCGTCCATCCCGAAGCGCGTGGCGCCGTGCAGCGAGCCCATCGACCAGGCCTGCTCCGGCGACATCCCCGCCTTCACCGCCTCCCGCACCACCCAGTCGAGCCCGAACAGCAGCAGATCGTCGGCGTCGCGGTCATCGGTGCACACGGCCGTGCGCTTATGCGAGGCCCCGAGCTCGGTGATCGTCCGGATGGCCTGCGGCAGCGAATGCCAGGGCGTCGTCGGCGGACCGCCGCGCAGGAACACCCAGACGCCGGCGTCGAGCAGATCGTCGGCGATGTCGCGGTCGATCGCCTCATGCGTGTCGGTGACGCCGCTCGCCGCATAGGCCGCGACGAATTCGCGGCCGTAGACATGGCCGGATACCGGCCGTCCCCGCTTCAAGGCGGCGGCGAGGATCGCGTGGCTGCGCTCGTCGCCCATTGTCACAGGCACAAAGTCCATCTTCTCACCGAGCGCCACCGCTTCGGGCCAGCGGTCGAATAGGCCGGCGATCTTGTCCGGCGTGAGGTCGCCGCCCGCCGTCTCGAGCTCCGCCGAAGTCGCAGGGACGGTCGACGGCACCGTCAGGAAGATCGAGAGCGGCGCCTCGCGCGCATCTTCCAGCATCGCCTCGACGCCGGCGACGTCCATCACATTGCCGATCTCGTGGCTGTCACAAAAGATCGTCGTGGTGCCGTTGAGCAGCGCGGCCTCGGCATAGGCGCAGGCCGTCACCATCGAGGATTCGATATGGATGTGCGGATCGACGAGGCCCGGCGCGATGATGCCGCCGGCGGCGTCGTAAAGCGGCACGTTGGGCCAAGCTTTTTTCGCTGCGCCTGCCGGCTTGACCGCCGCTATGCGGCCTCCGGTAATCCAGACCTCGCGGTTCGACTGGATGCGCTCCGAATAGGTCGAGAGCACCCGCGCGCCTGATATGACGAGATCAGGCGCGCCGCGGGCCGACGCAACATCAGCGAGGTGCCGCGTCATGCTGTGCAGCGGCGCAACCGAGAAACGAGTGAGTTTGGTCATCGGGGGCTCTCGCGAAACCAGGGACAGCCCAGCGATGGTTGCGCCCCGCGCGTGCGAGGGGCAAGATCAAAATAAAACGGCACCCTTGCTTACACATCGGGCAGCGTGGCCGGCCCCTGTTCGGGCCAAAGCGGGTTTGTGCGATGCGCAGGACGATCTGCTCGCGATCAGCTCTTGGCTTCCTCGGGCTTTCGCCGGGAACGCCGTTTCGGCGCCGGCGCGGCCACCGTCACGGGCTTGACACGTATCCGCACCGATCCCTTCGACTGGTCGAGGTCGAAGGCGTTGGTCTTGCGCACCAGGTCGATCAACTTTCGTGAGCCGTAGGTCCGCGGATCGAAATCCGATGCCAGGTTGGTCACCTGCTTTCCAACGACGCCAAGCTCGACCCAACCGTCTTCGCTTTCTGTCTGGCTGATGACGTTCTTGATGATTGAGGTCGCGGCCTCCGGCGGCTGCAGCGAGCGCGGCGGGGACGCGGCATCCCGATTATTCACCACGCCGCCGCGCAAATTTTCGGTGTAGACGAACTTCCGGCAGGCCTGCCGAAAACTCTCCGGCGTCTTCTGCTCGCCAAACCCGAACACGTCGATGCCGTGCTCGCGGATGCGCGCGGCGAGCCGGGTGAAGTCGCTGTCCGACGAGACCAGGCAGAAGCCATTGAAGCGGCCACTGTGCAGCAGATCCATCGCGTCGATCACGAGCGTGATGTCGGACGCATTCTTGCCGGTCGTATAGGCGAATTGCTGCTGCGGGATGATGGCGTGCTTCGCCAAAATGTCGGCCCAGCCCTTCGAACGGGCATTGGAGAAATCGCCGTAGATGCGGCGAACGCTGGCCTCGCCGATTTTTGCAATTTCCTCGAACAGCCCATCTGCGATCTTCGCCGACGTATTGTCAGCGTCGATTAGGACGGCGAGACGGGGCGAGCGAATTTCCGACGGCATGGCGTTCCCCACGGGATGGACGCAGCATTAGAACATGCGTGCGTCGAAACATCTAATCCTCGTTCGCCTTGAACCGGCCGAGACCCTTCAAGACGAAGGGCGCCAGCAGCGCGATCAGCGCGACGCCGAGCAGCGTCGCCGAGATCGGGCTCTGCAGCAGCGCCATGGGATCGCCGAGGCTGATCGCGAGCGCGCGGCGGAGCTGGCTCTCGGCGATCGGGCCGAGGATCAGGCCGACCACGACCGGCGCGATCGGGAAGTCGAACCGGCGCATCAGGAAGCCGAGCACGCCGAAACCGGCCAGCATCGACAATTCGACCACCGACGGCTTTGCCGCGATGGTGCCCATGGTCGCGAACACGAGGATGCCGGCATAGAGCCACGGCTGCGGAATCGCGAGCAGCCGCACCCACAGGCCGACCAGCGGCAGGTTGAGCACCAGCAGCATCATGTTGGCGATGAACAGGCTTGCGATCAGACCCCACACGAGGTCAGGCCGCTCGGCGAACAGCAGCGGCCCCGGGTTGAGGCCGTATTGCTGGAAGCCCGCCAGCATCATCGCGGCGGTCGCCGAGGTCGGCAATCCCAGCGTCAAGAGCGGCACCAGCGTGCCGGCGGCCGACGCGTTGTTGGCCGCTTCCGGTCCGGCGACACCTTCGATCGCGCCCTTGCCGAATTCTTCGGGATGCTTCGTCAGCCGCTTCTCGGTCGAATAGGACAGGAAGGTCGGAATCTCAGCACCGCCTGCGGGCAGTGCGCCGATCGGAAAGCCGAACATGGTGCCGCGCAGCCACGGCTTCCAAGACCGCTTCCAGTCCTCCTTGGTCATCCACAGCGAGCCGCGCACCGGCTCGAGTTTCTCCTCGGTGTGGTGGCGTCGCGATGCGACATAGAGCGCCTCGCCGACCGCGAACAGGCCGACCGCAAGCGTCGTCACCTCGACGCCGTCGAGCAATTCAGGGACGCCGAACGCAAGCCGCGCCTGCCCCGTCAGCTTGTCGATGCCGACGAGGCCGAGCGTCAGGCCGATGAACAGGCTGGTCAGGCCGCGGACCGGGGAATCGCCGAAGGTCGCCGACACCGTGACGAAGGCAACGCACATCAGCGCGAAATAATCCTCGGGGCCGAAGCGCACGGCGAAATCGACGAGCCATGGTGCGAGGAACGCCAGCCCGATGGTGGCGATGGTGCCGGCGACGAAGGAGCCGATCGCGGATGTCGCAAGCGCCGGCCCGCCGCGGCCGGCCTTGGCCATCTTGTTGCCCTCGAGCGCCGTCGCCATCGAGGCGCTCTCGCCGGGCGTGTTGATGAGGATCGCGGTGGTCGAGCCGCCATACATGCCGCCATAATAGATGCCGGCGAACATGATCAGCGAGCCGCCGGGATCGAGCTTGTAAGTGACAGGCAGCAGCAGCGCGACCGTCAAGGCGGGGCCGATGCCGGGCAGCACGCCCACAGCCGTGCCGAGGAACACGCCGATCAGCGCGTAAAGCAGGTTCATCGGCTGGACGGCGACCGCCATGCCATGCGCCAGCGCGGCAAAGGTATCCATCACAGCAATCGCTCCAGCGGGCCCGCAGGCAGGCTCAGCGTCAACAACCGGTCGAACGCGAGATAGATGAGGGTCGACATCACGAGGGCGATGATGGAATCGACAAGGATGGCGCGGCGTCCGAACGCCGCCGACGTCGTCACGAACAGCGCCGAGGTCGCCAGGATGAAGCCGCCGCCGAAGCCGATGATGGCGATCAGAAGCGCAAGGCCAATGAGGATCAAGACCACCGGCACGGGATCGGAACTCTCGCGCACCGGCAGGTTACCGCGCAACGCGTCGATGAAATTGCCGATCGCAAGCAGCGCAAGGCCGGACGCGACCACGACCGGCATCGCCTCGGGCCCCATCCCGTACATCGCGGTGGATGGCAGGCCGCGCGCATCCCAGACCAGCACCACGGCGAGACCTGCGAGCAATGCAGCGATGACGAGGCCGGCGCGGTCGACGCGCCGCGGCGGCTGGACGGGATCGCCTGAGGTCATGACTTGACCAGGCCGACCGATTTCAGCACGTCAGTGACCCGCACGGTTTCCTTCTTCAGGAAGTCGGCGAAGGCCTCGCCGCCGAGATAGGCGTCCTCCCAGCCCTTCTGCTTGAGGATCTCCTTCCAAGCGTCAGACTTCACCATCTTCTCGACCGCATCACTCAAGGTCTTGCGCTGCTCCGGCGTGATGCCGGGAGGCGCGACCACCGAGCGCCAGTTGGCGATCACGAGGTCGATGCCCTGCTCCTTGAAAGTCGGGATGTCGCTGCCTGCGATGCGCTTCTCCGAGGTCACGCCGATCGCGCGCAGCTTGCCGGACTTGATCTGCCCTTCATATTCGCTCAGCCCCGAAATGCCCGCGGTGACCTTGCCGCCGAGGATCGCCGCCAGCGACTCGCCGCCGCCGGAGAACGGGATGTAGTTGATCTTCTTCGCATCGGCGCCGACGGCGCCGGCGAACAAGGCCGCCATCACATGGTCGACGCCGCCGGCCGAGCCGCCGGCAAAGGTGACCTTGGCGATATCCGCCTTCACCGCGGCGGCCAGATCCTGCGCATTCTTGATCGGCGAATTCGCGGGAACCACGATCACCTGGATTTCCTCGGTGAGGCGCGCGATCGGCGTCACCTGCTCCAGCGTCACCGGCGACTTGTTCATGGCGAGCGCGCCGACCATGACGAAGCCATTGACCATCATCTGGTTGCCGTCGCCCTTGGCGCCGTTGACGAACTGCGCGATGCCGACGCTGCCGCCTGCACCGGGAACGTTGGTGACCTGCACGCTGCGGGCGACGCCCGAAGCCACCAGCGCCTGCTGCATCGAGCGCGCCGTCTGGTCCCATCCCCCGCCCGGGGCCGCCGGCGCCATCAGCTTGAGCTCAAGCTGTTGGGCAAAGGTCGGATTGGCTGCCGCCAGGGTCAGCGCGACGGCTGCGCCGACAAGGCGCACGGGAAATCGGAACATGGGGGCATCTCCAGGCTCATGCGGACGTTTGCCGCATTGTGTCGTTTGGTCGCATATCAACCAAAACGGCCGATGCTGTCCAGTGAGATCCCCCTCAGAGTCTTCGGTTAGCGGGGCGCCGGGATCACCCCGCCAAGCGCGGCCGTCAGTTCGGCAGCAACATCCCGGACGATTTGCCCGATCTCCGGCAAACGTTCGTCGGTGACGCGGCTGGTCATGCCGGATACGGAGATCGCGGCAAGCGGTTCGGCGAGTGCGTTGTATACCACGGCAGCCACGCAGCGCAGGCCGATCTGCGCCTCCTCATTGTCGACCGCAAAGCCCTGCTTGCGGATCCTTTCGAGTTCCTTGAACAGGTCACTCGGCCGCACGATCGACTTCTCGGTCAGGCGGGGCATGCCGTGATGGCGGATGACGGCGCCGACGTCCTCGTCCGAATAGGTTGCGAGCACCGCTTTGCCGACGCCGGAGGTCACCATGGGGACGCGGCCGCCGACCTTGGTCAGCGAGCGCATGATCTCGCGGCTTTCCATACGGGTCAGCACGATGATGAACTCATCGTCGACGACGGCGAGATTGGCCGTCTCGCGGGTGAGATCCCGCAGCTTGCGCAAGTATGGAATCGCCTGCGCGGAGAAATTGCGCCGCCGCGCAAAGCTGGCGCCGACCGTGAAGCTGCGCACGCCGACATGCCATTTGGATTCGCCACGGTCGAACTGCACGAAGCGGCGACTTTCGAGGGTTGCGAGCAGTCGGTGCACGGTGGAGGCCGACAGACCGGTGCGGATCGCGAGATCGCTGAGACGATAACCTTCGTCGTCTTCGGCCAGCGTCTCGATGATCGACAGCGCGCGGTCGACGGATTGCACGCCGCCATCACGCGCCTCGTGCTCGGTCTCCAATGGCGACCGGACTTCGAGCGATTTGCGCCGGATCACGTTCTTGTTCATCGCGACCTGCATTTGCCAATCAGACAAGACGCGAGCCGCCTCTTCTCCCTCTCCCCGTTCTTACGGGGCCGCAACGAGCTTCGCTCGCGCTGAGAGGGCTGGGGTGAGGGGCTATCTCCACAAAGACGGTGAGAGATGGACTCGCGGAGAGTCCCCCTCACCCGGAATTCCGGCCTCTCCCCGCGTGCGGGGAGAGGCGAACGCAGGCTCAGAGCAGCCCTGCCCCGCGCGCCCACTTGTACTTGGCGCCGAGGACCTCGACCGGCAGCTCGGTCGAATAAGCATAGGCCGGGATGCCGTTCTGGTAGAGATATTCGGCGGCTTCCTCGACCTCGACGTCGCCGGCGAGAGACGCGACCATCGGCTTCACGAAGCCCTTGGCTTCCATCTCCTTCTTCACCTCGACCATGTTGCGGGCGAACACCATCGGCGGGGTGACGATGGTGTGCCAGTAGCCGAGGATCAGAGCGTGGATGCGCTCGTCCGACAGGCCGAGCTTCACGGTGTTGACGTAGGTGATCGGCGGCTCGCCGCCGGTGATATCCACAGGATTTCCGGCCGCACCGAACGGTGGGATGAACTTGCGGAAGGCCGCATCGAGATCCGGCGGCATCGACATCAGCGACAGGCCGTTGTCGACGCAGGAGTCCGACAGCAGCACGCCCGAGCCGCCGGCACCGGTGATGATCAGCACGTTCTCGCCCTTCGGCGTCGGCAGTACCGGCACGCCGCGGGCGAATTCGAGCAGCTGGCGCAAGCTGCGGGCGCGGATCACGCCGGACTGCTTGAACACGTCCTCGTAGATGCGGTCGTTGCCGGCGAGCGCGCCGGTGTGCGAGGACGCAGCCTTCGCACCGGCCGAGGTGCGGCCGGCCTTGAGCACGACGACCGGCTTCTTCTTGGACACGCGCTTCGCGGCTTCCGCGAAGGCGCGGCCGTCCTTGAGGTCTTCGCAGTGCTGCGCGATCAAATTGGTGTTCGGGTCCTGCTCGAAGAAGGCGAGCAGATCATCCTCGTCGATGTCGGACTTGTTGCCGAGGCCGACGATCGCCGAGACGCCCATCTTGGCCGAGCGCGAGAAACCGATGATGGCCATGCCGATGCCGCCCGACTGCGACGACAGCGCCGCGTGGCCCTTGACGTCATAGGCGGTGCAGAAGGTCGCGCAGAGATTCGCAGGCGTATAATAGAAGCCGTAGATGTTCGGCCCCATCAGGCGGATGTCGTACTTCTTGCCGACCTCGACGATCTCGGCCTGCAGCTCCGGCGCGCCGGCTTCAGCGAAGCCCGAGGGAATCAGCACCGCGCCCGGAATTTTCTTCTCGCCGCATTCAGTAAGCGCGCCGGCGACGAATTTTGCCGGGATCGCAAACACCGCGACGTCGATCACGCCGGGCACGTCCTTGACGCTCTTATAGGCCTTGTAGCCGAGGATCTCGGCGGCCTTGGGATGGATCGGAATGATCTCACCCTTGTAGCCGCCGTTGATGAGGTTCTTCATCACGGAATTGCCGATCTTGCCATCCTCCGCGGAAGCGCCGATCACGGCGACCGCCTTCGGCTGCATGATGCGGTTCATCGCCGCGACGATCTCTTCGGTCGGACGCGGCTTGGGCTTCGGCTTGTAGGCGAAGTCGACGACGATGCGCACGTCGGCGGCAGTCGCGCCCTTCGGCGTCGCGAACACAGGATTGAGGTCGAGTTCGACGATCTCAGGAAAATCGGTGACGAGCTGCGAGACCTTGACGATGACGTCGGCGAGAGCGTTGCGGTTCACCGGCTCGCCGCCGCGCACGCCCTTCAGGATCTCATGCGCCTGAATGCCATCGAGCATCGAAAGCGCGTCTTCCTTCGTGGCAGGCGCGAGGCGGAAGGTGATGTCCTTCAAGACTTCGACCAGCACGCCGCCGAGGCCGAAGGCGACCAGCTTGCCGAACGAGCCGTCGGTGATCGAGCCGACGATGACCTCGGTGCCGCCGGCCAGCATCTGCTGCACCTGCACACCCTCGATCTTGGCATCGGACTTATATTTCTTGGCGTTGCCGAGAATGGTCTCGTAGGCCTTCTCGGCCTCTTCAGTCGTCTTGAGGCCGACGATGACGCCGCCGGCTTCGGTCTTGTGGAGAATGTCCGGCGAAACGATCTTCATCACGACCGGGAAGCCCATGGACGACGCCATCTTGCCGGCCTCGCCCGCCGACTTGGCCACGCCCTCCTTCGGGACCGGAATACCGTAGGCGTCGCAGACCAGCTTGCCTTCCGGAGCCGTCAGGCTGGTGCGGTTGTCCGCCCTGACCTGGTCAAGCACCTTGCGGACGGCATCTTTGGAATTGGACATGTGGCTTCTCCCTTGACCTCAGTTCGTTCTTTTCAAAGCGCGCGCGTGGTTAGCGGCTGCCCGTGATGCTTGCCATTCGCCGCGCTCTGTTCCATGCGGCGGGGCGGAGTGGCATAAAGCCTGAGATTACTCCGCCGGCTTGGATCAAAAATGGCTGGCGATGGCATTTGGTATGCCAG
Organism: Bradyrhizobium sp. SZCCT0231; assembly: GCF_018130245.1. GTDB lineage: Bacteria > Pseudomonadota > Alphaproteobacteria > Rhizobiales > Xanthobacteraceae > Bradyrhizobium > Bradyrhizobium japonicum_F. The sequence goes on along the minus strand of NZ_JAFCKP010000001.1, from coordinate 692,250 downwards.
AAGCCAACTTGTCAAGCCGCGGCGTACCTTAGAACGCCGCAAAAAATAGGCAGCTTGACATTCTGGCATGTGGTATGCCAAAAACTTTCCCGTTAATATTCCTGTAAAAGACGACTCCCTACTGGAGGAGATTCGTCGTGTCACAACGGAAACCAACCAAGGCGTTGCCGAACATGGCCGAGGCAGACATCGCAATCGTTCGTATTGCCCCGGAGAGCAGCTTCAAGAACAAGGCGTATGACGCCTTGAAGGAAGCCATCCTCAAGATGGACATCTACTCGACGCCCGAGCCGGTGATGCTCGACGAGCGCGCGCTGTCCGAACGTCTGGGTGTCAGCCGCACGCCGATCCGCGAAGCCATCGCGATGCTCGAGCAGGACGGATTCGTGAAGACGGTGCCGCGCCGCGGCATCATGGTGGTGCGCAGGACCAAGAGCGAGATCGTCGACATGATCCGCGCCTGGGCGGCGCTGGAGAGCATGGCCGCCCGCCTCATCACCACCACCGCGCGCAAGAAGGACATCACCGCGCTGCGCGACTTCTTCAAGGATTTCGGCAAGGACCACCTGCCCGAGGATCATGTGGAGGAATACTCCAAGGCCAACATCGCGTTCCACCAGGCGCTGATCTCGCTGTCGGAATCCCCCGTGCTGGTCGATCTCACCAACGACCTCCTCTTGCACGTGCGCGGCTATCGCCAGCTGACCATCGGACGCAAGGATCGCACCGCAACCTCGCTGCCCGAGCATCTCGGCATCATCGAAGCGCTTGAAGCGCGCGACACCGAGCTTGCCGAGAAGCGCGCCCGCGATCACACCCTCGGCCTTGCCGCTTACGTCGAAGCGCACGGCCAGGAACTGTTCACTTAAGCAACGTTCACCAGAAGGGCGAACCATTCGCCCCCAAAAGCCTAAAACGGCACCTTGAGACCAGGGAGACAAGGCCCATGCTGAATACCGCGACCAAGTCCGAAGCACCGGGCACCGAGCAGGAACTGACGGATGGCTTCCATCTCGTCATCGACGCGCTCAAGCTGAACGGCATCAACACCATTTATAATGTGCCGGGCATCCCGATCACGGATTTGGGCCGCATGGCGCAGGCCGCCGGCATTCGCGTGATCTCGTTCCGCCACGAGCAGAACGCCGGCTACGCCGCTGGCATCGCCGGGTATCTCACCAGGAAGCCCGGCGTCTGCCTCACGGTGTCGGCGCCCGGCTTCCTCAATGGTCTCACCGCCCTCGCCCACGCCACCACCAACTGCTATCCGATGATCCTGGTCTCGGGCTCCTCCGAGCGCGAGATCGTCGACCTGCAGCAGGGCGACTACGAGGAAATGGACCAGCTCGCGATCGCAAAGCCGCTGTGCAAGGCCGCCTATCGCGTGCTGCACGCCCAGGACATCGGCATCGGCTTTGCCCGCGCCATCCGCGCCGCGGTCTCGGGCCGTCCGGGCGGCGTCTATCTCGACCTGCCGGCAAAACTGTTCGGCCAGGTCATGAACGCCGAGGCCGGCCGGAAGTCGCTGGTCAAGGTGATCGATGCTGCGCCGGCGCAGATCCCCTCGCCCGCTTCGGTGAAGCGCGCGCTCGACGTGCTGAAGAGCGCCAAGCGTCCGCTCATCATCCTCGGCAAGGGCGCGGCCTACGCCCAGGCGGATGAAGAGATCAAGAGCTTCGTCGAGAAGAGCGGCGTGCCGTTCCTGCCCATGAGCATGGCCAAGGGCCTCCTGCCCGACACCCATCCGCAGTGCGCCGGCGCGGCCCGCTCGACGGTGCTGAAGGAGTCCGACGTCGTCATGCTGATCGGCGCGCGGCTGAACTGGCTGCTGTCGCACGGCAAGGGCAAGAGCTGGGGCGAAGCGCCGAAGAAGTTCATCCAGGTCGACATCGAGCCGAAGGAGATGGACTCCAACGTCGAGATCGTCGCGCCCGTCGTCGGCGACATCGGCTCGGTCGTCTCCGCCTTCAACCAGGCGATGGGCTCAGGCTGGACCGCCCCGCCGGCCGAATGGACCAAGGCGGTGTCGACCAAGCGCGAAGAGAACGTCGCCAAGATGGCGCCGAAGCTCATGAACAACAAATCGCCGATGGATTATCACGGCGCGCTCGGCGTCTTGAAGAACGTCATCAAGGAGCACCCCGAGGCGATCCTCGTCAACGAGGGCGCCAACACGCTCGACCTCGCCCGCGGCGTCATCGACATGTACCGCCCGCGCAAGCGTCTCGACGTCGGCACCTGGGGCGTGATGGGCATCGGCATGGGCCAGGCGATCGCCGCTGCGCTCGAGACCGGTCATCCCGTGCTCGCGGTGGAAGGCGACTCGGCGTTCGGCTTCTCCGGCATGGAGGTCGAGACCATCTGCCGCTACAACCTTCCGATCTGCGTCGTCATCTTCAACAATGACGGCATCTATCGCGGCACCGACGTCAACGGCGCCAACTCCGATCCGGCCACCACCGTGTTCGTCAAGGGCGCACGTTACGACAAGATGATGGAAGCCTTTGGCGGCGTCGGCGTGAATGCGACCTCGCCCGACGAGCTCAAGCGCGCCGTCAACGAGGCGATGAAGTCCGGCAAGCCGACGCTGATCAACGCGGTGATCGATCCGGCCGCGGGCTCGGAGAGCGGCCGCATCGGCAACCTCAATCCGCAGAGCGTTCTGCAGAAGAAGAAGTAACAGGCCGCCGGGTCACTCCCCGCGCAGGCGGGGAGTCCAGTATTCGCCGGACCACATCGGTGGCGAGCACTGAACCCAACTGAAACGACAGCGAATACTGGATGCCCGCCTTCGCGGGCATGACGGAAACTAAAGTGGTAACAGGAGCAACATAATGACCAAAGCGCTCACGGGCGTTCGCATTCTCGACTTCACCCACGTCCAGTCCGGACCGACCTGCACGCAGCTGCTGGCCTGGTTCGGCGCCGACGTGATCAAGGTGGAACGCCCGGGCGTGGGTGACATCACCCGCGGCCAGCTGCAGGACATCCCCAACGTGGACAGCCTGTATTTCACCATGCTCAACCACAACAAGCGCTCGATCACGCTGGACACCAAGAACCCCAAGGGCAAGGAGGTCCTGACCGAGCTGATCAAGAAGTGCGACATCCTGGTCGAAAACTTCGGCCCCGGCGTGCTCGACCGCATGGGCTTCCCCTGGGAGAAGATCCACAGCCTCAACCCGAGGATGATCGTCGCCTCGATCAAGGGCTTTGGTCCCGGACCGTATGAAGACTGCAAGGTCTATGAGAACGTCGCGCAGTGCACCGGCGGCGCCGCCTCGACCACCGGCTTCCGCGACGGCCTGCCGCTCGTCACCGGCGCGCAGATCGGCGACACCGGCACCGGCCTGCATCTCGCGATCGGCATCCTGGCCGCGCTTCACCAGCGTACCACCACCGGCAAGGGCCAGAAGGTCACCGCCGCGATGCAGGACGGCGTGCTCAATCTCGCACGCGTCAAGCTGCGCGACCAGCAGCGCCTCGCCCACGGACCGCTCAAGGAGTACAGCCAGTTCGGCGAAGGCGTTCCGTTCGGCGATGCCGTGCCGCGCGCCGGCAACGACTCCGGTGGCGGCCAGCCCGGCCGCATCCTCAAGTGCAAGGGCTGGGAGACCGATCCCAACGCCTACATCTACTTCATCACCCAGGCTCCGGTCTGGGAGAAGATCTGCGACGTGATCGGCGAGCCCACCTGGAAGACCGATCCGAACTACGCCAAGCCGGCGGCCCGCCTGCCGCGGCTCAACGAGATCTTCGCCCGCATCGAGCAGTGGACGATGACGAAGACCAAGTTCGAGGCGATGGAGATCCTCAACAAGGACGACATCCCCTGCGGCCCGATCCTGTCGATGAAGGAGATCGCGGAAGACCAGTCGCTGCGCGCCACCGGCACCGTGGTCGAGGTCGATCACCCCACCCGCGGCAAGTACATCTCGGTCGGCAACCCGATCAAGCTGTCGGACTCCCCGAGCGACGTGCAGCGCTCGCCGCTGCTCGGCGAGCACACCGACGAGATCCTGCGCTCGGTGCTCGGCTTCAGCGATCACCAGGTCGCCGACATCCACAAGTCCGGCGCACTCGACCCGCCGCAGAAGCAGGCCGCCGAGTAAGCGGCACCGCTTGGATGAGACGCAAGGGCCGCCCGAAGGGGCGGCCCTTTTTGCTTGGGAACGCCGAGCAATCGCAGGCGCCAACTAAAAAACGGAAAACAACCCCATGCACAGTAGCCAACCCCTTGATCGCAAGGCAACTTCGTATTTTACGAAATCGCCTTTGACCCGTCGGGCAAAACAGGGGTATTGTGTCATCGTCCAATGATACGGATGTCAGGCTCGGCAAAGAGCTCGCCGCCTTTACCAGCCCCTTCCCTGGATGTAGCGGTCCATCTTCTGAACAGAGATCGTCCCGATGCGTGCCCGCCCGCGCTCGATTGCAGAGAAGGGTTTCTCCTCGAAGTGGCGCTGATGCACGGCGAATTGATAATCATCGCCCCGCCCCCACTTCTGCATGAGGTACGACCCCATGGCGGCTTGTTTCACCCATGTTGACGATCGGTTGATCGTCGCGAATGGGCACAAGCAGAGATTGCGCCTCATGAGATCGGGCCCTAGTCTGAGCTTCGGCCGGTAGATCGGGTGTGGCGCGGTTTGGCAACCGTCTCATGATGGGAGCGCAGCGCTGGGCGCACTGTGTTCGGGGCGCGCGATCACTCCGCGCGATTCGAGAAGATTTCGAGCAGAATATGCGCAGAGCTTCGACTGTTCTTTTGATGGTGTACTTGATGTTGATGCAAAACGCTCCGGCCCAGCCCCTCACCGTCGACCCAGAATCGGTCGTTCCGTTGCCAGACAAGTTCGACATGGAGACGCCGGCGCCAGACGTGCCGCCCGAGATTGCGCGCTTCCAGGGAGCGTGGATCGGAACCTGGCACGACGACAGACATATTCTCGTGGTCGAGCGCGTCAGGCCGGACGGGCATGCGAACGTGGTTTTCGCTCAGTCGGATTCGGCTTTCTACGGCATGAATCGCGAATGGTGGCGAGGCGAGGCGACGGTCGCCGAGCGCGTGCTGACCATGACGGGCTTTCGCACCTTCCGATATGCCTTCGACGGTCCCGACCGATTGTACCTGACTGCGACCATCGCGTCCGGCGTCGCCTCCGGCAATGTCACCTCCGGGGCACTGGTCCGCGCTGATCCAGTGCGGTTGGCCGCAGGTGAGCGGCCGAAGAACTGGCCCTGGCCTGGCGAGCGTCTCTTCCTCCCACATCTCATGCTTCGTACGCCCGACGGTGCGCGGCCGATCATGCTCGAGGCGACATTCTACCCGCCGGCCGGACCGGGGCCGGCACCGCTCGCGATCATCACCCACGGCTCCGACGTCGGCCGCAATCAATTGCGGAGTTGGTCATTCGCAACCGAGGCCCATTGGCTGCGCGACAACGGCTTTGCCGTGCTGGTGTTCATGCGGCGCGGGCGCGGCATGTCCGAGGGCGTCAACGGCGAGGAAGATTTCGGGCGCGATCAAGACGGCAGCCTCGTCGATGTATCGAAAGGGGTGGCGCAAGCCGTTGAGGATCTTGAATCGGCCATCGCTTACGGCCGCAAACTGCCTGGCGTCCGGCTTGGGCCGGTGCTGCTCTCCGGCCAATCGCGCGGTGGTTTTCTCGCCATGCACTATGCAGGTCTAAGACCTGACGAGGTTATGGGCGTGGTGAACTTCGTGGGCGGCTGGTACCCGTACGGACCGGTAACCACGCCCTATTACGCCAACGCTGGCCACGGCGCCGCCGGCAAGGTCCCGCAACTCTGGTTGTACGCGGATAACGATCGTCTTTACCCCGAAGCCCTGATCCGCGAGTACCATCAGGCATTCGTCGCGGCCGGCGGCAAACTGCGTTTCGAGCTTCTCCACGGCGTTCCTGGTGACGGCCATTTGCTGCGGCTCTATCCCGACCGCTGGCGACCGATCGCCGACGAATTCCTTGCCTCGCTCAATCCGGGATGCCCCTAATGTGCTGCGCTTCCATGTCTGATCGATTCCGGTCGACGAACAGGAGCCGCTCAAGCGAAATGGGCAAATGAGTCCGCAGTAGTTCAAGCGCGTCGCTACGACCGCGTGCGGTGACTTCCGGTTAACGTTCGAGGCCCGCCGTTTCGGCTGCCCCCTCTTTTTGGACGACGGTTGCCCGGGATCTATCCGGGCGCCAGTGCCTGTCCGACCGCATAGAGCGAGCATTCCTTCCAGGCGGCCACGCATTGACGCAACGCCTCGCTCTTCGCGTCCTCGACCGTCCGCTGGGTGGAGGTCACCGATGAACAATGACCTTCGCGATTCCAGGCATAGGCTTTCACGTCGGTCCGCGCCTTCACGTAAGCGTCGAAATAGCCAGTGCACGCCGCGTTGAGCGGCGTCGGTAGCGGGATGGCCGCAGGCGGAGGCAATTCGACAAGCACCGACGTCGGCAAGCGCAACTGGTTCAAGAAGCTCTCGACCGCTGGCCACCAGATGTCGGCAGGTCCCATCGGCACCATGGCATGCCCATCGACACCGAAGGGCGGCAAGATCTGAAGCTTCGCCGGTGCGCCGGAGGCGACGTAAGCATCGAACATGCGACGGCCCAACGCTGGCGGAGCACTCTGATCGTTCTCCGAATAGACCCACAGCGCCGGAATTCGCGCCGCGCGGCCAAAGATGCCAGCGTCCGCGACGAGATGGTCCGGACTGCACGTGCGACCCGGGACCGAACCGTGAGCCCCCTCGAAATTCAGGACGCCGACGACGCCGGCTGGATTTCCCGCTGCCGCGGCCGTCACCGCGAAGCCCCCCGTCGAATGTCCCATCAGCACGACCTGATCAGACTCGACCCAGGACTCACCACGGAGCGTGGCAACAGCGCCGGTGACGTCTTCAGCCGCGATCCGCCCAACCGCTAGAAAGTCCCGATCATCGCATGGTCCGGAAAGTGCCTCGGCAAACGGTCCCTCTGAACGACCGAACCCCCGGCGCATGATCGACGCGGCGGCATAACCATGCTGTGGAAACGCAACGGCAGGATTGAGAAGATCGACCGGAGATTGTCGCGCTGCCGCGGCGCGAAACGCTTGCCCGGTCGCAGGATCTGTACCGTGAACCAGCAGAACCAGCGGAAAGCGCCCGGGCCGGTTCGGGCGGATGATCATGGTCTCGAGCTTGACCTGACTTCCATTGGCGAGCGTGATCGTGATCAGTCGATCCTGCCGAACAAGACCAGGCAGAGCGGGATCGGCCGCGGCCAGCGATCGCAGAAGCCCAAGCAAAACGATCACACAACCAAGTCGTCTCATCCTCGCCTCCCCGGCTCACACGTCATCGATGGGTCACCCCGCAATGCTCAGCGATCTCCGCTAGCAAGCTGCTCCCGAAAGAACTTCGCCACCACCGCGTTGAACTCGCGATGAAATCCTGCTCGATCGAATCCCGCCGGCGTGTCGGTGCAGATGCGTGGGACGGCCGCCGCCAGCTCCGGCGAGCACGGTGCCAGGAACGCATAGTGGCCGGCCGGCACGACGTGGATGTCAGGCTTGCCCGGCAAGCCTTCCGCGACGCGTGCGTTGCCGGAGCCGTCGCCGACTCCAGGCCCACCGAACTGCGAGCGCCAGAACTGGAAAGGCACCTTGACGGCGGCAAGGTTCTCTCGCGTCAGGGCAGTCGGCGCAGGATCGACGATAACCGCAGTGCGGATACGCGCATCCTGTATCGGCTCAGGCGGCGTCTCGCCATTGTGAAGCTGTGCGCAAACGCCGGTCGTCTCCTTGCAAAGACTGGCGACCCTGCCGAAATCCGGCGTGATCCCCATCAACACAAGGCCGGTCGCCCCTCCGAGCGAGAAACCGAAGAAGCCGACCCTGGCAGGATCGATCGCCGCCCTGTCCTTCCAGTCGTTCAACAGAAAATCGAGCAGGCGCACGATGTCCGCCGGGCGCGATTCCCAGACCGACAGGGTATCGCGCCTCGAGGAGTCGCTGAACGTATCGCCGGGATGATTGATGGCGGCGACGACGAAGCCGGCATCGGCCAGTGCCTCTGCCGTGTCGTGCTGCTGACCGAAAAATCCGCCCCGGCCGTGCGAGTAGATGACGAGCGGGAGCTTTGCGCCCGCGACAGGGCAGTCCTTGACGCCCTTCAGGTCGAAATCGGCACTGACCGATAAACGGCCCAGCGCCACGTGTGCCGGCTCCGCCGCGCACGGATACCAGATCGCGCCTGACAGCGCCGGATCGGCGTCGAGCAATTGAATGCCCGCGGCCTGCAGGGGCGAGCCGAGGCAGCAGATGATGGCGGCGAAAGCCCAAACTGTCCTGCGCAACGGAAGCCCCCTGATTTCCCGCAGGAGTTGAATGAGAAAACGATAGCGGAATTGTGGCCTCGGCCTGTCAAGCGGGCGCACCTTGCCACCGCTGCTGGCGTTGGGGCAAACTACCGCAAAAAGGCAGGGCTATCGCATATGACTGGTGGCGGCCTGCGCGCACGCCTCGTCCTTCGAGACGGCGCTCACGCGCCTCCTCAGGATGAGGCTCATCGGCGTCAGTGCTCGTTGAAGCTGCTGCCGCGCACTCCGTCCTCATCCTGAGGAGCCCGCCTCAAGCGGGCGTCTCGAAGGATGGCTGCAGGGAAAAGCTCTCAATGCGATAGCCCTGCGCAAAGAGGGAGGACAGCATGTCACTGCTCGGCAAGGCCGCCGTCGCGATGTGGTGGAGCATTCGCTCCGAGCAGCGCGCCGAATTCGGCGACTGGCATTCTCACGAGCACTTCCCGGAGCGGATGAGCATTCCCGGCTTCCGGCGCGGATCGCGCTGGAGCAGCACGACGGATGCCGAAGGCTTCTTCGTGCTCTACGAGCTGGAACGATATGAGGTGCTCACGTCGAAGGGATATCTCGACCGGCTCAATGCGCCGACACCGTGGTCGACGAAGATGATGCCGCATCATCTCGGCATGGTCCGCAGCCAGTGCCGGATCATCGCGAGCTTTGGCGGCGGCGTGGCGACCTCGCTGGCCACCGTCAGGCTCTCGCCGCAAGCTGGACGCGCTGCCGAGCTGCAGGCGCACCTCCTCGATACGCTCGGCGTCCTTGCGTCGAAACCGGGACTGACGGGCGCTCACCTCCTCCTGACCGATACGCCCAAGACGAGTTCGCCCACCACCGAGCAGCAGATCCGGGGAGAGGATGGCGCTGCCGACTGGATCGTGCTGCTGTCGGGTTACGAGGCCGATGCCGTCGAGGGTGCCGTGATCGCGCAGTTGGCGCCATCGGCGCTTCATGCGGCGGGGGCCCAGAATCATCCGACGGTCGGCCGCTACCGGCTGGCGTTCACGATGACGCCACAGGACATGGCGGCGATTTGACATCGAAGCAAGGCCGGCCGCCGCCCGCCTTCGGCGCTATCGCTTGAGCTCCCTGATGAGGTTCGCCAACCGTGGATCGTCAGGCCGGAGGAGCGCCAGTCGCTCGGCATAACCCAGCGCGGCCGCGATGTCTCCCTTCTCCCTGCTGATGTTCAAAGCGGCTGAGAGCAGCTCCAGATTGTTGGGATGTCCGCGCAGGCTCTGGTTCAGCACAGAAAGTGCATCGTCGCGCCGGCCCACTCCGTTCAGTCCGACAGCATAGACGTAGGCGTACCGCATTTGGCCGGGGTCAAGAGAGGCAGCCCGACGCAGCTCGCCGAGCGCCTCCTCGCTGCGCTTCAGGCGCACGAGTGTCAGGCCAAGCGCGTGGTGGAGAGATGCGTCCTGCGCCGACGCGGAGAGCGCTTCACGCAGGATCTTCTCCCCGTCACCGTCGCGTCCGAGTTGCCGGTACAAGTCGGACAGGTTGACGGCGGCCGCCGCAAACGAGGGATCGAGCCTGAGCGCGGCGCGGTATTCGGCCTCCGCGGCGCCGGGATTGGCCTGGCGCAGGAAGAAGTTGCCGAGCGCCGTTCGCGCATCCGGCCGATCCGCATTCAGCTTCTGCGCAGCGACGAATTCGGCAGCCGCCCGCGCGAACTTGTCGCGATCGGCCGCTGGCTGGCGCGCGGAAGGCACGGCCGCCAGAAGCTCGGCGGCGCGAATGCGCACACCACGCACGGGATCGCCCAGCTGCGGCGAGGCGAGCGGCCAGAGCTGATCGGCGGGCGCTCCTTCGAGCCGATCGAGCGCGCCGAGCCTCACGAGCGGATCGGAATCGGAAAGCCCATGCCGGATCAGATCGGGAATCGGTGCCGGAAGCTCCGCCAGCGCGCTGGCGCGGACGATACCGGGAACGTCAGCCGATTCAGCAATCGCAGCGAGCTGCGCTTGCGCGTCGGCAGCTTCGCTCCAGGCAGCATGAAACGCACGCGCATAGGTCTGGTGGCCCCGCCGATCCGGCCCGAACCAGCCCTCGATCTGATGCGCTGCCCAGGCCGCCGGCTTGTCGCGATGGCAGTCGTTGCACGCATTCGGTGCACCCGTCTGCATCGAGAGATCGGGACGCGGAACGCGGAAGCCGTGGTCGTGGCGGCGGTCGACCACCATGTAGCGGCGTTCCGGCATGTGGCAGGACGCGCAGCTTGGTTGCGGCGAGATATCGGCATGATGCCGGTGCGCCACGGATTCGTATTTGGCGGGCGTATGGCACTGCGCACAAACGCCGTCTCCGGGTGCCTTCAACGTTGCGCTGTGCGGGTCGTGGCAGTCGCTGCAGGTCACACCCTTGGCGAACATCCTGCTCTGCTTGAACGGCGCGTAGTTGTAGGTCTCCTCGTCGTCGCGCATCTGCCCGTCGGCATGAAAGCGCTGGCGGTCGAGCAGCGATACGCGGTGTGTGTCAGAGAGCGGTCGGCCCGGGATCCAGTCTTCCGAAAGCTGCCCGCGGCGCGCGTGGCACCGCCCGCAGGTCTCGACCTCCTTGCGCAGGCCAGGTGGCGGCGCGCTGCGTACGGGCGTCAATTTGCCCGCGGAGGCGGACCAGGTGATGCCGGTGCGCTCGTCGAAGCGGACCAGCAGGCCGTTATCGGCGCCGTGCGCCGCCGGGTTGACACGGGCCCACGCAACGTGGCGAGAGCCCGCACCGTGGCACGCCTCACAGCCGACGCTGATCTCGGAGAAGGTGGTCGCGAACCGGTCTTGGGCTGCATCGTAGTTCTTGTGCACATCGGTCGAATGGCACTCCGCGCACATGAAATTCCAGTTCTGGTTCAGCTTGGTCCAGTGCAGGGAATCGCTGCTGGTGATGGCGCCGTCCGGGTAGAGATGAAACCAGCGCTGACCGCCCTGCTCTTTCGGCCGCGTGTCCCAGGCGATGGACAGAGCCTGGACGCGCCCATCCGCGAATTGGATCAGATATTGCTGCAGCGGCTCGAGGCCGAAGGTGTATTTCACCTCGAAGGTCGCAAGCTTGCCGTCGGGCCCATCGGTCTCGACCAGGAACTTGTCGTCCTTGCGGAAGAAGCGCGAGCGGGTGCCGGCGTAGTCGAACGTCGCATCGTTGAAATCGCCCCGCACGGACTGCGCCGTCGCGTGATCCATGGCGCGGCGGTGCTGCGAGGTCCGCCAGAGGCTTGCTTCCGCTTCGTGACAACCGGCACAGGACTCGCTGCCGACGAAGGCCAATTCGGCAGGCGTCGAGGTCTGGACGGGAGCCTTCGATGGTTCGAACCAGAGCAGTCCGACGGCAATCGCGGCGACGGCTGCACTCGCGCCGACGATCCAGCGCCTCGTGGCGCGGTGAGAGACCCGCGGCGGACGCGGCGCGGACGGCACCGGTTCGGGCGCTGGCGCCTTGCGGAGCTTGTCGTCCTTGCGGTTCTTTCGCGAGCCTCGTGCCACGTCCGCTTACCGCCCCGCCACTCCGCTTACACGTGAAGGTCATTGTCGTGAAGCGCAATTCTGGTTTCGCGCGCCAGATCGACGAGGGCGGCGCTGAACATCAGCATGGCCGCCATGAACAGCATCGCCACGCCGTATTCGTGTGCGACTTGCAGGAGCGCGCTGACGAATGCAACGAAGATGATGAGGGCCGTCAGGATCGCGGCGACGATGGAACAGAACAGCGATCGGTTCAGAAGCCGCGCCCTTTCCCGGAGCCGCGGCAGGTCGGCTTTCAGGAAGACTCTTGCAGAATCGTCTGCGGGAATGCCGTGAATGAACTGCGAGCGGTCGATCACCCGGTTGATCCGCGAGATCACGACCGAGATGAACGCAGCGACCGCGCCGAGCAGAAAAGCCGGAGCTGCGACATTGGCGATGATGCGGCCAAGTTCGTCGATCGACGGTGTGATTGGGATCAGATCCGTTACGCTTTGCATGTTACCGCCGTTCGATGCTGGCGCGCCTCGTCACCGCAGCGGTTCGACCCTGGCGGCCATGTCTGGCGCGCGGCTTACTCGATAATTCGCGTTGCTGCATTTGAGCACCCATACTCCGTGATCGGGTTTTGATCGTCGCCGGTCCTTGATGGCACTGAGGGCCTTGTCACAGACAAAGCCCTGCGAGCGGATCTGCACCGCGAGCATGGACTGCAAGGTCTCCTTGGCAGCCTGGGAGGGGGATGTTGTCAGTCCGCTCATCGTGCTTGCCAGCACCAGCAAGCCGAGTGTCTTGTACATTTCACCCTCCCTGTGTCGCGAGGGACCTGCCCTCGTGAGCTATCGCCTTCAAGGTTAGCTTCAACCGTCAAATCGAGAAATCTTCTCCTCTCTCAAGGTCTCTCATGACGAGCCATGCGCGACCAAGAAGGACCGAGAGTATCGCATGGAGCGCGATCGCGGGCCATAGGAGGATCCCAGTTAACTGGCCGCTGATTCCCACGTAAAGGAGATAAACCGCTGCCAGCACATTGTAACACAGCATTGCGCGAACAGACGATGCAAGTTGGTCGGTCGCGGCAGCCATGGGCCAGGTCGCCAGCGCTAGTCCGAATAAAGCGACGGCTGCGAGCCGGCCGAGCGCGCTGCCGGCGTCGGAGAATTCGGCAGCGAATACCAGCCACGCGAACCATGATGGCCGAACGAACAGGACAAGACCGGTCGCCGCGGCCTCCAGGGCCGCGGCAACTACGCTCCATTTCACAACTGCTGCACTCTTTGACATGGCTCCAAGACCGAGGCGCACGATAGCGAAGACGACCTGTACGGGCTCCTCGCCGGCGCAGATCCATCTACTCTCTGCTTCATCAAGCGCTCGTCACTCTCTTGACCGGCGGAATCTTGTAGCTGCCGTCGAGCAACGGCTTGCTCGGCTGGTACGACCGGATGGTCAGGTTGAACGGAAGACTCGGCGGACACGGCAACCAGTTCGCCTCCTTGTCGGCACCAGGCGATGTCGCCTGGATGTAAATGTCCAACGAGCCGTCCGCGTTGTACTTCAGCGGCATGCCCGAAAGAATCCCGTAGCGGTTGATTGAATTCCGTACGTAGAAGTTCTCGCGATAGGGCGAGACGGACCAGACTCCAACGGCCGAGGGCGGCAGTTCGCCTTTGTCGAAGTGCAGAACGTATTTGGCGGCGCCGTCCAGAACTTTTCCATCACCATCGACGAATGTACTGGGATAGACCGCATCATCCGAGGTCAGGGCGCCAAGGCCGAACCAGGCGACGAGGGCGCGCGTATTGTAGTCGGTGCCGTATCTCCCGAGATTGAGGATGTTCAGCCAGCCGTTTACCGCCGGCTGGTCGTATGCCGCCTGCTGAAATTTCAGCCATACTTCACCCGGCGCCTCGTTCAGTCCCTTGATGATGGCGGGATCAAGCTTGCTGGTGTCGAACTCCTGGCCTGGCTCGATGCCGAATCTCCTGAGCTTCTCGAGCATGCGGGCGTCGGCCGGATATGGCGGATTGTCTTTCAGAAGTTTCGCCAGGCGTTCGAAGAACATCTCGCCCGTCATCAACCTCACTTGGTCGTAGGGAGTCGCGGTGAGATCCACGGCAGGATTGATCGGAACGTCGCTGGGTGGCGTATACGGTTTCCCCCATGCGCTGAGCGGCGTGATCTGAAGCTGATCCTGCAGTGCGTGGATTTCCGGAAAGTCCTGGGGCCCGGCGGCCGACATTTGCACCAGCAGCCAGGCGAAGCGCGTCGAGCATCGGTAGACATCCTTGATGTCCGACGGCGCCGTGCCGTTCCATTTCGGTCCGGCGACGAGGAACTTACCCGCTCCGGTGCCGGTCGTGCGGCTGCCGATCGAAGCGAAATCGTCGGTCCACATGTTCATCAGCTGCATGACCACGTAGCGCCCCTTCGTATCGGGGTGCGACGCGACGAGCGGCTCCTTGTCGAGATCAAGGACGGCCCACGACCACAGCGAGTTGACGCTGATCCGCACGACATCCTTGAAGTCCGGGCTGACATAGGTCCTCATCCGACCGAACTGGTTGATGGGCGCCTTGTATTCCCCGGACTTCGACGTCGCGTTGAGCACACCGTTCGTCACATCCATCAGCACCAGCGGGAAGCCATAGACGTAGCACTCCATGCCGAGGAGGTAGGCGATCTCTTCCTTCACATCGCCCTTCAGGTCCTTCAGGTCCCCAAGCGCTCCCTTCAGAAATTGCTCCAGCTTTTCCGCCCGCCCCTCCGCCACGCTTGGTCGTGGCAGCGTGGCGGCCGCGCCCAGCGCCAAAGCGCCCAGACCCAGATCGCGGCGGCGCAGTCTGAATGACTTCATCCAATAATTTTCACCGATACTCATGGCTTTCTCCTCTGCCTCAAGTCGGATCACCGGAATCCTCGACCACGGAAACCGACGCCGACGCCGTGGAAGCCGAGCCCGACACCGCCGCCGACGCCGATCCAGTCGATGAAGACCGCAGTCGCGCCGCCGCTGGCCGGAAGATTGCCGTTGAGAAGCTTGAAATTGTAGACGAGATCAGCGCCCTCGACTTTGGGATTGCTGAGCACGACCACAGCGAGCGTGTTGTTGGGCTGTCCGGGCTCATATACCGACAACGCGGCGTTCGGCGGATCATTGCCAAAATTGTCTTTGCCGGCTTTCGACGTCCATTCGGCAAGGTAGTTCGTCATGGTCACATGCCCGGCGATTCGTTCAGGCCGGTCTGCAAAATACAGGGTCTGGGGAACGACATTGACGAGCCTGAGAGTCTGTGCGGCCCGGTCGACCTTGAGATCAGGAGCCATCTGCACAAACATGAGCATTGGCTTGGCCTCATCGGCGTTCGCTCTCGTTGCGAACGCGAGCGGGATTCCGGCGGCGACAGCCAAAGTGCCCGTCGAGATCAAATCGCGACGCGATTGGCTGGCGAGGATGCTGTTCGTCATGGTTTCGCACTCCTGCTTGATAGATGACGTCGCCGCTGCCGAGAGGCATGGCGGCCTCGGCGACCGCGGCGCAAATCAGCACTTTCTTCATCGTCTCCGGTTGCGTAGCTTTCGCGCGCGACCGGGGTACCGTCAGTGCTTGCCCAGCGTTACTGGTTCCGGTTCGAGCTTGAAGGTCAGCTTGTTGAGCTTGCCGGTGAACTTGAACGGAGGCTCATAGCGATATTCCAGAAACGCGACTCCGGTGCGGGTGTCCTGGCCAATGTCGAAGGTCTCGTCCTCGGGGAAGGTGATAGGCGTGGTGTGCTCCAGCGTATTGCGCGCCACTTCCTTGCCGTCCACCGACAGGACACCCGTGCCTCCCTTGCCGAGGCCCGGGGCTTCGGGCTTGAACTCAAAGACGATGGTGTGCTTACCGGCTTCGAGCTCGGGGCCCTCCCATGTCGTACGCTTGAGGTCGAGCAGGTTATATAGGAACACCACCTTGCCGCGTCCGATGCCAAACTCGCCCTTGCCCAGGAACAGGCCGTAGCCACCGAAACGTCCGCCATGGGTGACGATCATGCCCTCTGCGCCTCCCTGCGGAATCTCCACTTCTGCAGCGATGGTGTAGGCTTTGTTCAGGATGCTCGGTGCGGCGCTTGCCGGCGTGCCGATCAGCTCACCCGAATAGGTGAACGTTGTCCGTCCCGCCGTGAGACTCGGACGCGGCGTGTTCCAGCGCGCGAGTGTCGAGTTGTCGAGTGGCAACACGTTGTACTTCTTCGCCTCGGCGTAGAAGATATCCTGGAGCTGCTTGAGCTTGTCAGGCATCTTCGCAGCGAGGTCGTTGGACTGTGTGGGATCTTCCTGGACGTTGTAGAGCTCCCAGTTGTAGCCGGTAATTACATCCGGCGGCGTCTTGGTGCTGAGCTCCCACGGGAGCGTCGCAGGCGTCGTGGCCGCCACCCATCCGTCCTGATAGATGGCGCGGTTGCCGAGCATCTCGAAATATTGCGTGGTGTGTCGCGAGGCCGCGTTGGCATTGGTCTTGTCCCACGTATACGCCATGCTGACGCCTTCGACCGGGATTTGCTTGATCCCGTTGATCGTGTCGGGTTGTTGAATGCCGGTGGCTTCGAGAATCGTCGGCACGATGTCGATGACGTGGTGGAACTGACGGCGAATGCCGCCCACATCCGTGATCTGACCGGGCCAAGACATGACGACGCCCTGGGCTGTCCCGCCGAAATGCGATGGCACCTGCTTCACCCATTTGAAGGGCGTATCCATCGTCCACGCCCAGCCGGCCGCGAAATGCGGGAACGTCCGTTCCGAGCCCCAGAACGGATACCAGAGCAATTGATCTTTCACCGGCACGGGAACGCCGTTGAAGGTGGTGAACTCGTTCGGCGTGCCGTTGAGCATGCCCTCGGCGCTCGCGCCGTTGTCGCCACCGATGTAGATGATCAAGGTGTTGTCGAGTTGACCCAGATCCTCGACGGCCTGGATGACCCGGCCGATCTCATGGTCGGCGTAGGCGAGATAGGCCCCATAGACGTCCGCCTGCTTGATGAAGAGTTTCTTCTCGTCCCAGCTCAGCGAGTCCCATTCCGGCAGGTCTTTGGGCCACGGCGTGAGCTTGGCGTTCTCGGGCATGATGCCGAGCCGCTTCTGGTTGGCGAAGATCTTTTCGCGCACCTTGTTCCAGCCCTCGTCGAAGAGGTGCATGTCGCTGATCTTCTTCACCCACTCCGAGGTGGGGTGATGCGGCGCATGCGTCGCTCCCGGCACGTAATAGATGAAGAACGGCTTGTCCGGCGCGATCTCCTTGAGCTGCTTCATGTGCTGGATCGCCTCGTCGGCCATTGCCGTTTCGAGATTCCAGCTGGGATTGCCCTGGAAGGGATAGATCGCCGTCGTGTTGCGGAACAGGTTCGGCTGCCATTGGCTCGCATCGCCGCCGACAAACCCGTAGAAATAATCAAACCCCATTCCATTCGGCCATTGATCGAACGGTCCGGCCTGGCTCGACTGGTAGGATGGCGTGTTGTGGTCCTTGCCGAACCAAGAGGTCGCGTAGCCGTTCGCCTTCAGGATGGTGCCGATCGTGCCTTTCTCAATCGGGATGATCGAGTCGTACCCCGGAAAACCCGTCGCGATTTCGCCGACAACCCCGTAGCCGACCGAGTGATGGTTGCGCCCGGTGATCAGCGCAGCGCGCGTCGGCGAACACAACGATGTCGAATGGAAGTTTGTATAGCGAACACCGGCCTTTGCGATCCGATCCATGCTGGGCGTCGGTACGACGCCGCCAAAGGTGCTCGGCGCGCCGAAGCCCTGGTCATCCGTCATGATGAGGAGAACGTTGGGTGCGCCCTTCGGCGGGACGATTCGCGGCGCCCACCAAGGTTTCGAATCCGAGGCTCTTTCCTTGATGACACCGCCGAACTTTGCAGCAGGCGGCGGAAGTTGCTTTCCCTCGATGGTCGTTGTGGCTCCGGGTGAGCCCGGAGTGCCAGTGATCTGTTGGGCTTGCGTTCCGAAGGTCGCAAGCGGGATCAGAAAAAGCGTCACAATGAGGGCGCGCGGAATCATCGCTTGTCACTCCACTGAAATCCGAGTTGTCGCTATATGCGGTGCGGTACTTCCTCTCGAAATCGCATCACTTCTGGACGCATTGCTGGACGAACTTGACACGCTCCACCAGGCCGAGCCCCTGCGCCTCGGCCTGCTTCCGGCAGCCCTCGCGCTTGTCGATGCGCAACTGGATCTTCTCGACCAGGCTCAGGCCGACAGTGCCGACTTGCGGTTCGGCCGAAGCCGTCTTGCCGTCGTCGGCCGACGGACCGTCGCCCGCCGCACGCGCGGCCTCCTGCAGCTTCTTGATGTCCTCCGGGCTCAACTTGGGCCGATCGATGTCCAGCGCAATCCTGGTGATCTTGCCGGTGAAGGCGAACGGCGTCTGATAGTCGTTGTCGTCGACCGGCGTGCCGGTGTCGGAGCCGATATCGAACGACTCGTCCCATTGCAGGATGAAGGGAAGCGTGTGCTCCATCTTCTCGGTGGCCACCATGTTGCCGTCGACCTTCAATGTGCCGGTGCCGCCTTTTCCAATGCCACTGTAATTGCCGAACAGCATGGTGGCTGCGCCGAGTCCGTCATACTTGAACTCGAACTCGATCACATGCTTGCCGGGTGTCAGTTCCGGACCTTCCCAGCGCACCCGCTTGAGATCGACGAGATTCCACGTGAAGACGGGCTTGTTCTTCAGGACATAAAGACCATAGCCGCCAAAACGGCCGCCCTGCGTGACCAACACGCCCTCGGCGCCGCCCTGAGGAATTTCCACATCGGCCTTGAAGGCGTACGATGCGTTGAGCAGGCTCGGCGCGTCGCCGTTCGGCGTGCCGGTGAGCGGTCGCGTCCAGGCGAAGCTCGTCCGGCCGGCGCTGAGACTTGGGCGCGGCGTGATGAGCCGGGCCGCAACCGAGGAATCGAGCGGCAGCACTTGATACTTCTCCGCCTCCTTCCAGAACAGTGCCTGCAACTCCTTCAGCTTGTCCGGATACTTGGCAGCGACGTCCTCAGCCTGCGTCCAGTCGTTGCGCAGATCGTACAGCTCCCACGGATAGTCGCCCGGAGCCGGCAGCTTCGCAACCGTCACCCACGGCGGGCGCAGCACCTTGGTGCTCGCAATCCAGCCGTCATTGTAGAGCGCGCGATCCGCGAACATCTCGAAATACTGCGTGGTGTGCGTCGAGGCAGCATTCGCGGCCTTGGCGTCGAATGTGTACATCATGCTGACGCCCTCGATCGGCTTCTGCGCGATGCCGTCGACGATGTCGGGGGCCTTGATCTTCGACGCCTCGAGAATGGTCGGTACGACGTCGATGACATGGTGGAACTGATGGCGGATGCCACCCTTGTCCTTGATCACCGCTGGCCAGGAGATCGCCATGCCCTGACGGGTGCCGCCGAAATGCGACACGATCTGCTTGGTCCAGGAGAACGGCGTGTCGAAGGCCCAGGCCCAGCCGATCGACATGTGGTTGTAGGTACGATCGGTGCCCCAGACGTCGTAGAAATATTTGAGCTGATCCTCGACCGACGGGTTGATCTGGTTGAACATCGCCACTTCGTTGGGCGTGCCGTTCGGCTGCCCTTCGGCGCTGGTGCCGTTGTCGCCTTCAATGTAGATGATCAGGGTGTTGTCGAGCTTGCCGAGATCGTCGATCGACTGGATCACCCTGCCGATTTCATTGTCGGCATAGGCGGCAAAGGCGGCGAACACATCCGCCTGGCGGATGAAGAGCTTCTTCTCGTCGGCAGAGAGTTGATCCCATTCCTTGATCAGATCCTTCGGCCACGGCGTGAGCTTTGCGTTCTGCGGGATGACGCCGAGCCGCTTCTGGTTGTCGAAGATGGTCTCGCGGAGCTTGTTCCAGCCCTGGTCGAACAGGTGCATGTCGCTGATCTTCTTCACCCACTCCTTGGTCGGATGATGCGGCGCATGCGTCGCGCCGGGCGCGAACTTGATGAAGAACGGCGTGTCGGGCGCCAGCGCGTTCATGCGGTTCACATAGTCGATGGCGTCGTCCGCCATGGCCGTCACCAGATTCCAGCCGGGATTTCCCTGGTAGGGATAGATGGCCGTGGTGTTGCGAACGAGATTGCCGGGCTCCCATTGGTTGGTATCGCCACCCATGAAGCCGTAGAAATATTCGAAGCCCATGCCGGTCGGCCACTGGTCGAACGGGCCGGCCTGGCTCGCCTGATACTCCGGCGTGTTGTGGTTCTTGCCGAACCATGCCGTACGATAGCCGTTGTCGGTCAGGATGCGGCCGATCGTGGCCTTGTCCTTGGTGATCACGCTGTCGTAGCCGGGAAAGCCCGTGGCCTGCTCGGCGATCACGCCATAGCCCACCGAGTGATGATTGCGTCCGGTGATCAGCGCCGCGCGCGTCGGCGAGCACAGCGCCGTTGAATGGAAATTGGTGTAGCGCAATCCGCTTTGCGCGATGCGGTCGAGCGCAGGCGTTGGAATGACGCCGCCGAATGTGCTTGGCACGCCGTAGCCGGCATCATCGGTGATGATGAGCAGCACGTTCGGTGCGTCCTTGGGCGGGACCACGCGCGAGGGCCAGAACGGCGTCGAATTGCGCGCATCGCGCTCGATCTTGCCGCCGAACTGCTGCGGCGGCGGTGGCAGCTGATTGCCCGGAATTGTGATGGTCGCGGCGGGCGAGCCCGGAGGCGGTGCCGCTTGTTGTGCTTGCTGTGCGAATGCTGGCGCCGAGAACGAAAGGATCAGTGCGACAAGATGAAAGGATCGGGCAGCGCTCATTGCAATTCCTCCCCTTCAAATGAGGCGCCATCATTTTCCGGCGACCAGGAAAAGGCTTGATATGGATCAACAGATCAAGATGACGGATCAGAAGCGGAGATGTTGCAAAGAGGCGCGGCGTTCTTCCGTAAATTCCCGGGACTTCATCTCCATCGCGCTGGTATCATGGCGCCGTATTGTTGTTCTCTTGCTACACCTGATTGCAAAATATTCCCGGCGCATCGCCAACTATGGCGAGCCCGGCCGGCTCTGTCATATTCTCGGCAACATATCAGGCGCTCCCACTGAGCGAAGCTCGTGGTTCGGGAGGAGTCACCATGCGATTGGCGAAAGCGTTTGCCGCTATTGCATTTGCGGCCTTGGTATCAATACCGACCAAGACCTTGGCCGACGAAAGCGGCATCAGCTTCTGGATCCCCGGCATGTTCGGCAGCCTTGCTGCCACACCTCAGCAACCGGGCTGGACGGCCGCCGCGATCTACTATCACACCTCGGTGTCCGCCGGCGGTGACGTGGCGCGTGCGCGCGAGATTCAGATCGGCCGAATTCCGGCGAACCTGACGGCCACGCTGAGTGCGAACGTCAATGCGAACGTGGATCTCGGTATGCTGAACGCGACCTACGTGTTCGCGACGCCGGTGCTCGGCGGCCAGGCCTCGGCCAGCCTGATCGGAATGTACGGTGCAAACACCACTTCGCTCAACGGGTTGGTGACGGGGACGCTCGCAACGCCGCTGGGCTCGATTCCCTTCTCGCGCTTCGATTCGATCAGCGATTCCGTGACCGGCTTTGGCGACCTGATCCCGCAATTCGCGCTGCGCTGGAATGCCGGTGTCAACAACTACATGACCTACATCACCGGTGACATCCCGGTCGGAGCCTACCAGTCGTCCCGGCTCGCCAACATCGGGCTCGGACATGGCGCGATCGACGCGGGCGGCGGCTATACCTATTTCAATCCGCAGACCGGACGTGAGCTGTCCGGCGTGCTCGGCTTCACCTACAATTTCAAGAACCCCGATACGCAGTATCAGAGTGGCGTGGACATGCACTTCGACTGGGGCGCGTCCCAGTTCGTGAGCAAGCAGGTGCAGGTGGGTCTCGTCGGCTATTTCTACCAGCAGCTCGGCTGCGACAGCGGATCCGGCGATCGCGTCGGCTGCTTCCGCTCGCGGGTGGGCGGGATCGGCCCGCAGGTCGGATTCATCTTCCCGGTCGGCGACAAGCAGGGCTACCTCAACTTCAAGGCCTATAAGGAATTTGCCGGCGAAAACCGGCCCGAGGGCTGGAACGCGTGGGTGACGTTCGTGATTTCGCCGGCGGCGCCGCCGCCCGCAGTGACGCCAACGAAGCACGTCATCACGAAGTGACGGACGTTCACGATGACGCCGGTGGCGTGGCCGCTGTCTAGCGGCTCGCGCCAACCCATCTACCACCGGCGTCCTCGACAAAAAATCTGCAAGGCCGTGTCGGATCGGCGGCTTCCCCGTCGTCCTCGTGACATGAATGGGCCATAGACGCCAACTCGGGCCCGTCAATCACCTGAGGATAACAACCATGCCCAATACCGTCCGCCTGCACCGCGTTCTCGCCACCAGCCCTGAGAAGCTCTATCGCGCCTTCCTGGAGGCCGACGCGATGGCGAAATGGCTTCCGCCGAACGGCTTCACCTGCACCGTGCATCATCTCGAGCCCAAGGTCGGGGGCACGTTCAGGATGTCGTTCCGCAATTTCACCACGGGCAACGGCCATTCGTTTGGCGGCGAATATCTCGAGCTCGTCCCCGGCGAACGTATCCGTTATACCGACAAGTTCGACGATCCCAATCTGCCGGGCGTGATCGAGGTCACCGTGACGCTGAAGAAGGTCTCGGTCGGCACCGAGGTCGAGATCACGCAGTCCGGCCTGCCCGACGTCATTCCGGTTGAGGCTTGCTATCTCGGCTGGCAGGAATCGCTGCGCAATCTGGCACGGCTCGTCGAGCCGGAGATCAATCAATAGGCTGAATGCCCCTTGTGCCGGTTGAACGGACGGCTAAACTCGGACGGAACCGGGAGGGGCTGATGAGCGCATTCCAGACGTTGCGGGTGCTTGTCTGTAGCGCGCTGCTCGTTGCGGCTGCAGGTTCGGCCTGGGCCGAAGGGACTTTCGAGATTCCCGCGGGGGCGCATTTCAGCAAGGACAAGCTGACAAAAATCGACGAGTTCTTCCGCAACGAAGTAGCGACCGGGAAAATTCCCGGCGCGATCCTGCTCATCCAACAGCACGGCAAGCCGGTTTATCACCAATCCTTCGGCGTGCAGGACGTGGTGTCGAAGGCTCCGATCACCGACCAGACTATCTTCCGCCTGTTCTCGATGACCAAGGCCATCACCAGCGTGGTTGCCGTACAGATGCTGGATGAGGGCAAGTTCTCCCTCGACGACCCGATCGCAAAATACATTCCGTCGTTTGCGAACGTGAAGGTCGGCGTCGAGAAGCAGGCCAGCGACGGTACCAAGACGCTCGAGCTGGTGCCGCCGGACCGGCCGCCGACAGTGCTCGACCTGATGCGCCAGACCTCGGGCATCACCTACGGCTTCTACGGCGACAGTTTGGTCCGCAAGACCTACAAGGCTGCCGATCTCTACGCTGGTGATTTCGACCTCGCCGAGTTTGCTGAGCGGATCGCAAGACTGCCGCTGCACAACCAACCCGGCGCGCTCTGGCAGTATGGCCATTCCACCGACATCCTGGCGCGGATCATGGAAATCGTATCCGGCAAGTCTCTGATCGAGATCGAGAAGGAGAAGCTGCTCGATCCGCTCGGGATGAAGGATACCGGCTTCCTCGTCACCGACCCCGACAAGCAGAAGCTGCTCGCCAAGCCGATGCCGAACGACAGCGATTTCCGGGTGGGGCGGGAGAACGACCCGACCAAGCCGAAGAAGATGATGTACGCCAGTGGCGGCATGGTCTCCACCATGGCCGACTACGCTCGCTTCGCTCAGATGCTGCTCAACGGCGGCAAATACGAGGACAAGACCATCCTCAGTCCCAAGGCGTTCAAGCTGTTGACGACAGATCATGTCGGCCCGGGTTCGGGCGTCGATCGGGACTTCTTCTATTTTCCGGGCGACGGCTTCGGCTTTGGGCTCGGGCTCGCCGTGCGCACCGATCCGGGCAACGCCAAGCCGCCGCCGCCGGGCAATCTCGGCGAACTGAAATGGGACGGCGCCAGCGGCTGTTATTTCGTGATCGACCGCAAGCAGGACATGTTTTTCGTTTTGCTCGAGCAGACTCCCTCGGAGCGCCAGCGCATCCAAAGAACTGTGAAGCAGCTGATTTATGAGGCCATGGAGAACTGACGGCGTCACGTCGGCGAGCGAGCGACCGTGCAAGGCTACATGCGCACTTCAGTTCTGGCCGCGCGGTCTTGATGTGCGTCAAACTGTCGAAAGGGCGAAGCGGCTAGGAGCAGGAGTCTTCCCTGCCGGCGTCGGAGACGAGATGATGAGATCTGCTGTCGAATGGTTGATCATTGCCGGTCTTGCCGCTGGTTTCGCCGCTGCCGCCAAGGCCGAAGAAGTCGACATCGGCAAGGCGGAATTTCAGTCTTCGTGCGCGAGCTGTCATGGTGCCGACGCAAAGGGCAAAGGACCGGTCAGCGGCCAGCTCAAGACGCCACCTTCGGACTTGACCATGTTGGCCAAGAACAACAACGGAGTGTTTCCCACCAACGCCGTTTACGAGACGATATATGGGTCGAAATCAGTCCCAGCTCACGGCACCCGTGAAATGCCGGTCTGGGGCGAACGGTTCAACCCCATCGTCAACCTGCCTCACGCCGTTGATCCCTATTATTGGCAGAAGGCTGGGCCGCAGCAGACCCCGGAGATCGTCGTGCGGACTCGCATTCTCGCCGTGATCGATTACCTGAGCCGAATTCAGCAGAAGTAGCGACAGAACAACGTCGCCGCCGGAACGCCGCTCGCCACCTGCTACGCGACGGCGGTCTGACTTGCCGCCCAGCGATCCGGGTCTGGACTGTGCCCGATCAGCGCAAGCCCATAGGCGATCGACTCGAACTGATCGCCGGACATCAGCCGCTCGTTGCCGAACCGCTCGGCGAACAGTTTCCGGACGGCCGGCACGAAGGACGTGCCGCCGGTCAGGAACACCTTCTCCACCTCGCGCGCAGTGATGCGGGCCTCGGCCAGCACCTTGTCGACGGTGGCCGCCAGCCGGGCGATATCGTCGGCGATCCAGGATTCGAAGTTCTTCCGCGTGACGGCCGCGCCGATCTCGACGCCGCCACCCCTGAAGCGGAAGTCTACCTCGTCCTGCGCCGACAGCGCGACCTTGGCATCGGACACCGCGCGGTACAGCGCAAAGCCGAGGTCGAGATCGACGATGGTGATGAAATCCTCGAGCAGTTCGGGTTTCAGCGCGGTGCGCGCAAGCTCGCGGAGCTCGCGCAGATCGCCGTTGCTCTTCATCATCGCGAGCTGATGCCAGCGCGCGAGGTTGGTGTAGTGGCCGCTCGGGACCGGGAGCACCTTGTCGAAGGAGCGGAAGCTCGAGCCCTTGCCGAGCCGCGGCGAGACGACGTGGTCGACAATGCGATAGTCGAAGGTGTCGCCGGCAATGCCGATGCCGGCGTGTCCGAGCGGCTCGGCGCGAAGCGTGCCGCCGGCGCGGGAAAACCGCATCACCGAGAAGTCGCTGGTGCCGCCGCCGAAATCCGCAACCAGCACGGTGGCATCGCGCTCGAGCCTGCGGGCAAAGGAGAACGCCGCGCCCACGGGCTCGTAGACATAGCGCGCGTGGCCGGCACCCAAGCGCTCGAACGCGGCCCGGTAGCGCTGCATCGCCAGCGCCTCGTCGGGATTGCCGCCGGCAAAGCGCACCGGGCGGCCGACCGTGATGTTCGCCGCCTCGAAGCCGAACCTCTCTCCGCCGTGTCGCGCCAGCGTCCGCAGGAACGCCGCCAAAATGTCCTCGAACTTGTAGCGCTGCCGGAACACCTGGGTGGTGTTGAAGCTAGAGCTCGCCGCAAAGGTCTTGAACGACTGCAGGAAACGGTAGACGTGGCGGCCTTCGAGGAACTGCTCGATCGCCCATGGGCCGCCTTCGGCCTGGGCGCCGGCGCCCGGCCGGTCCTCCCAGAAGCACAGCGCCGACACATAGACGCCGTGGCGCCGTCCGCCATGATCGAAGCGGATGGCCTCGACGCGGCGGTCGTCCGCCGCCAGGGCCACGACCGTGTTGCTGGTGCCAAAATCGATGCCGATCGAGACGGCGGGCGAGGCGCTCGACATGAACTACTCTGACGGATGATTGGAAAGGGGGCAGAGCACTAACGGCTTTGCCGTCCCCTTGCAAGACCTGGTCCGAGGTGGTCGAGCTCGGACCTCACGCCGAGAGTCTGGTATGCACGTCGATCAGCTGGACTGATCGCCTCGACGCCAGGCCGGAAACGGATCGGCGAGAGCGGACCATGCGGCGATGTCCATGGTGGACGTTTCCGGGACAAGGCATGCGTCCAGCCTGCGACGAATCTCGGCTTCGTCCATGCCGGTGCCGATGAACACGATCTCCTGGCGACGATCGCCGTACAGTCTGTCCCAATACTGGCCGAGCCGCTTGCGCCAGGCCTCATCGTTCGGCCACCGCTCCTTTGGAACGCTCGCCCACCAGAAACCCAGCGCTTCGGTCCTCACGATCGCTCCCGCCTGGCTGATCTCGCCGAGCCATTGCGGCCTCGTCGCCAGCCAGAAATGACCCTTCGCCCGGATCACGCCTGGCCAGGATGCCTTGACGAACTTGTCGAACTTCGACGGATCGAACGGCCGGCGGGCGCGGTAGACGAAGTTCTTCACGCCATATTCCTGCGTTTCAGGCACGTGGTCGGCGAAACCATAGAGCTCCTTGTACCAGAGCGGATGCTGCTGGGCCTTCTCGAAGTCGAACCGGCCGGTGTTGAGCACGCGGTCGAAGGGCACGCGGCTGTGATTGGCCTCGATGATGTCGGCCTCGGGATTCAACGAGCGGATGATCTGCCGTGCCGCCTCGCGCTGTTGCGGCGAGGCATCGTCCACCTTGTTGAGGACGATCACGTCGGCGAACTCGATCTGCTCCACGAGGAGATCGACCAGCGTCCGCTTGTCGCCGTCCAGCGCCTCGCCGCGCTCGCCGAGGAACTCGGTCGAGGAATAGTCCTTCAGCAGGTTGGCGGCGTCGACCACCGTCACCATCGTGTCCAGGTGGGCGATGTCGGAGAGGCTTTCGCCCTCCTCCGAGCGGAAATCGAACGTCGCTGCGACCGGGAGCGGCTCCGAAATGCCCGTCGATTCGATGAGCAGATAATCGAAGCGCCCGCTTTCGGCGAGCGCACGTACCTCCCTCAGGAGATCGTCGCGCAGGGTGCAGCAGATGCAACCGTTGGTCATCTCCACCAGTTTCTCATCAGTCCGCGAGAGGTTGGCACCACCATCGCGGACCAGGTCCGCATCGATGTTCACCTCGCTCATGTCGTTCACGATGACCGCCACTTTCAGGCCGTGCCGATTGTTCAGGACGTGGTTCAGCAAAGTGGTCTTTCCAGCCCCGAGGAAGCCGGACAAGACGGTGACGGGGAGTTTGGGCATGGAGATCGAACAGCCTCTTGAGGGGGATCGGTCGAGGACGACGAGACACAGCATCTCACTATGTAATGTTATAACATAACATTCTCTATTCGACTGACCGTGTCAAGGCGCCCGGCCCGCCCAAGGGTTCACCGCCTATGCCGCAATGCGGAAGAAAGAATGCTGCTATGCAAACAAGAGCATGGACACTGGCATCTGGTATACATAGATTGCTCCCAGAAATGAGACAGCAAGACTTACTGTCTCAAGAAAGGGATTTCCGATGTCCAAGACCGCTTCCGTTGCTCTCGCCCCCTCCTCCTCGCTGTTCGCCCGCCTGATGGCCGCGATCGACAGCTTCCTGATGGCGAGCGCCGAGATTTCCAATCACAACGGCGACCTGCCGCGTTTCGGCCTGTAAGAAGGCCTTGCTCGCCCGCCAGACGGGCGGGCTGCCAGACCCCGCAGACGCCACGTTCGATCAAATGGCCCCGCATGTTCGGGGCCATTTTCTTTTGCCCAGCTGCCTGGCTTCCGACCACAACTGCGACAATTCGTCCGCCGGACTGGCCGCCGATCCGATTGTTTGTGCGCTGGCATCGCGCATACCATTAGACAACAAGAACGATTGCACAATCGAAGGTGTAAGGCGGGGAAACGTAACGCAAGACGGGAACAGCCGAGGGGCACACGTGCCGCGAACCTTGGCGGAACCTTAGCCGAAAGGAGCGGATGCCGCGCGTTGTCCCTCCTCATACAGTTTCTATCGGGACTGCCATGGGAGATCGACCGCAAGGGTGACACCAGGCATCTGAATCGAGATGGGCTGACGCAAGTCGACAAAGAGCGGCTGCGTTGAGGGTTCGACAGGGAGAGAAACAAATGAAGCCATCCGTTCTGAGTGTCGCTTTGGCGGCAATCGCGATGTCGTGCGCCAACAGCACCGCAAGCCGGGCTGCCTGGGAGCCGGTTCGTCCGGTCGAGTTCATCGTGCCCGCGGGCACCGGCGGCGGCGCCGATCAGATGGCACGCACCATTCAGGGCATCGTCACCAAGCACAATCTGATGAAGCAGCCCCTGGTCGTCATCAACAAGGCCGGCGGCGCGGGTGGTGAAGGCTTCCTCGACGTGAAGACGTCGTCGGGCAATCCACACAAGATCATCATCACGCTGTCGAACCTGTTCACGACGCCGCTGGCCACTGGGATCCCGTTCAACTGGAAGGATTTGACTCCGGTCGCGATGCTGGCGCTCGACGAATTCGTGCTCTGGGTGAACGCCGAGAAGCCGTACAGCTCGGTCAAGGATTACGTTGACGCCGCGAAGAAGGCCCCAAGCGGCTCGTTCAAGATGGGCGGCACCGGCTCCAAGCAGGAAGACCAGATCATCACGGTCGGCATCGAGAAGGCTGTCGACACGAAGTTCACCTACATTCCCTACAAGGGCGGCGGCGAAGTCGCCGTCCAGCTCGTCGGCAATCACGTCGATTCAACCGTCAACAATCCGATCGAGGCGGTCGCGCAATGGCGCGGCGGCAAGCTTCGCCCGCTCTGCGTCTTCGACGCCCAGCCGATGGCCTATGACGAGCCGATCGCCGAGGGCAAGGCCTGGAAGGATATTCCGACCTGCAAGTCGCAGGGACTTGCGATGGAATATCTCATGCTGCGCGGCATCTTCATGTCGCCCAAGGCGACGAAGGACCAGGTCGAATACTATGTCGAGCTGTTCAAGAAGGTGCGCGCCACGCCGGAATGGCAGGACTTCATGAAGAGCGGCGCCTTCAACACGACCTTCATGACCGGCGCCGACTACGCCAAATGGGTCGAGGCGGAGGAGAAGCGCCACGAAGGCTTGATGAAGGAAGCCGGCTTCCTCGCATCGGGGAATTGAGCCGCGACATCGACGATGCCTGAGGACGCTGCTCGTCCTCACGCCCGCCGCGACCGCGAAAGACTGCGTTTCCGCCCTGGAGGTCCCATGACTGAACGATCTGAACGCGGCCCGGCACACAAGACGCTGGAAATCGGCATGGCGCTGCTGATCGGCGTCTTCGGCCTCGTCGTCATCTTCGGCAGCCTGAAGGCCGGCATCAACTGGGGCGCCGAGGGCCCGCGTGCCGGCTTCTTCCCCTTCTATATCGGCGCCGCCATCGTCGTGGCGAGCGCCATCAACCTCTGGCATGCGCAACGCGACGACGACGGCCGGCTATTCGCAGCATGGGGACAGCTGCGCCAGGTCATGAGCGTCGTCGTGCCGACCGCGATCTATGTCGGCTCGATGCCGTTCATCGGCCTCTACGTCGCCTCGATGGTGTTCATCGCCTGGTTCATGCGCTGGCTCGGCGGCTATCGCTGGCTGACGACCATCGCGGTCGCGGTTGGCATGCCGGTCCTGACCTATCTCGTTTTCGAACGCTGGTTCCTCGTCCCGCTTCCCAAGGGCCCCCTCGAGGATTGGCTCGGCCTGTAAGAGCCGCGCCGTCATTTCAGTCATTGCTGCAGGACGTATCGATATGGAAGAGTTGGCCAATTTGTTTCACGGCTTCGCGGTCGCCCTGCAGCCCTACAACATCATGCTGATGATCATCGGCATCACGCTCGGGGTCATCATCGGCGTGCTGCCGGGGCTTGGCGGCGCCAATGGCGTGGCGATCCTGCTTCCCCTGACCTTCAGCATGCCGCCGACATCGGCGATCATCATGCTGTCCTGCATCTATTGGGGCGCATTGTTCGGCGGCGCCATCACCTCGATCCTCTTCAACATACCCGGCGAACCCTGGTCCGTGGCGACCACCTTCGACGGCTATCCGATGGCGCAACAGGGCAGACCCGGCGAAGCCCTGACGGCGGCCTTCACCTCCTCCTTCGTGGGCGCGCTGTTTGCCGTCATCATGATCACGCTGGTTGCGCCCCTCGTCGCGGGCTTCGCACTGCGATTTGGTCCGGCGGAGAAGTTCGCGGTGTACTTCCTCGCCTTTTGCAGCTTCGTTGGCCTCAGCAAGGAGCCGCCGTTCAAGACCATCGCGGCGATGATGATGGGCTTTGCGCTCGCGGCGGTCGGCCTCGATTCGATCACGGGACAGTTGCGACTGACCTTCGGTGTCACCGAGCTGCTCAACGGCTTCGACTTCCTGATCGCCGTGATCGGCCTGTTCGGCATCGGCGAGATCCTGCTGACCATGGAGGAAGGGCTGGCGTTCCGCGGCGGCAACGCGACCATCAATCTTCGTGTCGTACTGCAGACCTGGCGGGAATTGCCGGCCTATTGGATGACCTCGCTGCGCTCCTGCCTGATCGGCTGCTGGATGGGCGTCACGCCCGCCGGCGCAACGCCGGCCTCCTTCATGAGCTACGGCATCGCCAAGCGCCTGGCGCGACGTGGCAACAATTTCGGCAAAGGCGAGATCGAGGGCGTGATCGCGCCGGAGACGGCCGCGCATGCCGCAGGCACCTCCGCGCTGCTGCCGATGCTCTCGCTCGGCGTGCCGGGCTCTCCGACCGCCGCCGTCCTGCTCGGCGGATTGTTGATCTGGGGCCTGCAGCCCGGCCCCATGCTGTTCGTCGAGCAGAAGGAATTCGTCTGGGGCCTGATCGCGTCGATGTATCTCGGCAATCTCGCCGGCCTCCTCGTCGTGCTCACCTGCGTGCCGATCTTCGCCGCGATCCTCCGCGTGCCCTTCGGCATCATCGCGCCGCTCATCCTGGTGCTCTGCGCGATCGGCGCCTATTCGGTGCACAACAGCACCTTCGACGTGATGCTGATGCTGGTGTTCGGCGTGCTCGGCTATCTCCTGAAGAAGTGCAACTACCCGCTCGCCCCGCTGGTGCTCGCCATCGTGCTCGGCGACAAGGCCGAGGAAGCCTTCCGCCAATCGCTGCTGGGATCGCAGGGATCGCTCGGCGTGTTCTTCTCCAACGGCCTCGTCAGCACGATCATGGCACTCGGTCTGGTCGCCCTGTTCTGGTCCGCGATCCAGGAAGGCTACAGCCGGCTGCGCACGTCGATGGCGTGAGGTGGGATCTGCGCGATCCGCATCGGCGCCAACGCCAAATTGCCGCAGCCTGAACTTCTGGAATATAGAATTCCAAGGAATTGCGCCGTCACCCACCGACTGCGCGTCGGCAGGCGCGACCCGTGCAGACGCGGAAAATCTCCGAGAGCATAAGCTTTCAACAGCGCCCGCGGCATCGCCGAACAAAGAAAAAATTACACAAAACCAATAACTTGCATGAGATCAGCTGCAATCGGCGCCCGTACGCCGACAGTGAGCGGGCTTTACAATCCCGCGCTCATAGCGCATGTGAACAGGCCCGCGTTATTTCGCCGCACCTCTCGTCCTTCGCTTGAATCTTGGCATAATGAATACCAGGATGCCCGTCAGCGCATGCATAATAATGATCGGCGCATTCGGGAGGGTTTTTAATGACGGACATGGTGCAGTCGGCAGCGGCCCCTAGTGCCGCGCGCGTGAGCGATACCTATCGCTGGGCGCAATTGGCCATCGGCGTAGGCGCGATGGTGATGATCGCCAACTATCAATATGGCTGGACGTTCTTCGTCCCTGACATCCAGAAGAAGTTCGGCTGGGATCGCGCCTCGATCCAATGGGCCTTCACGCTGTTCGTGCTGTTCGAGACCTGGCTGGTGCCGGTCGAAGGCTGGTTCGTCGACAAATACGGCCCGCGCATCGTGGTGCTGGTCGGCGGCGTGCTTTGCGCCATCGGCTGGGCGATCAACGCGCAGGCCACCTCGCTCAACGGCTACTATCTCGGCATGATCATCGCCGGCATCGGCGCCGGCGGCGTCTACGGCACCTGCGTCGGCAACGCGCTGAAGTGGTTTCCGGACAAGCGCGGTCTTGCCGCGGGCATCACGGCGGCGGGCTTCGGTGCAGGCTCCGCGCTGACCGTCGCGCCGATCCAGGCCATGATCAAGGACAGCGGTTTCCAGACCACCTTCCTCTATTTCGGCCTCGGGCAAGGCATCATCATCTGCATCCTCGCCTTCTTCCTGCTCTCGCCGAAAGCGGGCCAGGTGCCGAACGTGGTGGCGAATGCTGCGCTCCTGCAGACCCGCCGCAACTATCAGCCGACCGAGGTGCTGCGTCAGCCGATCTTCTGGCTGATGTACTTCATGTTCGTGATCGTCGGTGCCGGCGGGTTGATGGTGACGGCGAACCTGAAGCCGATCGCAGCCGACTGGAAGGTCGACAACGTGCCGGTCACGCTGATGGCGGTGACGATGACGGCGGTGACCTTCGCGGCCACGATCGACCGTGTGCTCAACGGCCTGACGCGTCCGTTCTTCGGCTGGATCTCCGACATGATCGGCCGCGAGAACACGATGTTCATCGCCTTCGGCATGGAGGGCGTGGGCATCTGGATGCTCTATCTCTGGGGCCACGATCCGATCTGGTTCGTGCTGCTCTCGGGCTTCGTGTTCTTCGCCTGGGGTGAGATCTACTCGCTGTTCCCCTCGACCTGCACCGACACGTTCGGCGCCAAGTTCGCGACCACCAATGCCGGCCTGCTCTACACCGCGAAGGGCACCGCCGCGCTGCTGGTGCCGATCGCCAACTACATGCAGCAATCGTCGGGCACCTGGGACAGCGTGTTCATCATCGCCGCCGGCGCCAACATCCTGGCTTCGCTGCTGGCGATCGCCCTGCTCAAGCCCTGGCGCAAGGTCGTGGTCGCGAAATCGACCCTCTGACCACCCACTACAA
The DNA here is from genome assembly GCF_018130245.1 of Bradyrhizobium sp. SZCCT0231. Lineage (GTDB taxonomy): Bacteria > Pseudomonadota > Alphaproteobacteria > Rhizobiales > Xanthobacteraceae > Bradyrhizobium > Bradyrhizobium japonicum_F. The sequence continues at coordinate 659,311 of NZ_JAFCKP010000001.1, read as the reverse complement.
CTCACGCGAGCACGACGCCCGGCCTCACGGCCGGGCGTTTTCGTTTCGCTCACGAGCGTGATCTCGACCGCCTATGGCTGGAAGGCCGTGTTCGTGGTGGGCGGTGGCACTGAACGCCACGGCCGCGCTGATGGCGCTGTTCGACGCCTTCGCACCAAAAGAAAGGGGCGCAGCGATGCGCTCCTTTTTCTTTTTGGCCCGCGACAAACGTCAATATTCCTGTCGCAAGATTTTTCGGATCCGCCAAATCCAGCGCTTGACGATTGGCATTATGTATACCACACTTCTCCCAACATTCACCCAGGGAGGTTGCAATGCTGGTCGGAGACATTCTGCGCAAGAAGACGCCGCGCGTTGTCACGGTGCGTATGAACGAAACGGTGGGGATCGCGGCCAAGCTGATGCGCGCCAACAATATCAGCGCGCTGGTGGTCAAGGACGTGGTCCGCTCCGAGGGCAACACCGCGGTCGGCATGTTCACCGAGCGCGACGTGGTGCGCGCCGTCGCCGAGCACGGCACGGGTGCCGTCAACGTCAAGGTCTCCCAGCTGGTCTCGGTGCAGCAGCTGGTGTCCTGCACCTCCTCGGACACGATCGAGCACGTCCGTCATCTGATGAACCGTCATCACATCCGCCATTTGCCCGTGATCGACGATTACAGCCTCGTCTCCGTCATCAGCATGCGCGACATCGCAGCTGCCATCGACGAGGCTCTCAACGGCACGCCGCAAGTCGCCGCCTAGAGCGTCGCCTCACGTCCTGAACTGTAGCCACCCGGGACGATGCTTCGCATCGCCCGGGGCACGTCGACCTCTCCCGCAAGCGGGAGAGGTGCAGAGAGCGCTTGGCACAAGCCAGCACAACACTCCAATCTGGTCCCGCGAGGATTTCATGAAGATCTGCATCTACGGCGCCGGCGCGATCGGCGGATATCTCGGGGTTCAGCTCGCGCGCGCGGGTGCCGATGTCAGCCTGGTTGCGCGTGGCGCGCACCTCGCGGCCATGCGCGAGCGCGGCCTGACGCTGCTGGCGGGCGAGGAGAAGCACACCGTGCATCCGCGCTGCACCGACGATCCCACCGAGCTCGGCGTGCAGGACGCCATCATCATCACGCTGAAGGCGCATTCGATCACCGGCGTGATCGAGAAGATGCAGCCGCTGCTCGGGCCTCACACCCGCATCGTCACCGCCGTCAACGGCATCCCCTATTGGTACTTCTACAAGCACGGCGGCCAATACGAGAATTCGACGCTGGAGAGCATAGATCCCGGCGGACGGCAGTGGCGCGAGTTAGGGGCCGAGCGCGCCATCGGCTGCATCGTCTATCCCGCCACCGAGATCGAGGCCCCCGGCGTGGTCCGCCACGTCTACGGCAACAATTTTCCGCTCGGCGAGCCTTCCGGCGAGAGCTCCTCGGACGTACAGCGCCTCGCGGATCTCTTCGTCGCGGCCGGCCTGAAGGCCCCGGTGCTCGACCGCATCCGCGACGAGATCTGGCTGAAACTCTGGGGCAATGTCTGCTTCAACCCGATCAGCGCCCTGACCCACGCCACGCTCGATGTGATCTGCACCGATCCGGCCACGCGCGCGTTGTCGCGTGCGATCATGGTGGAGACGCAAGCGATCGCCGAGACCTTCGGCGTCAAATTCCGCGTCGACGTCGAGCGCCGCATCGAGGGCGCCCGCAAGGTCGGCGCCCACAAGACCTCGATGCTGCAGGATCTCGAGCGCGGCCGCCCGATGGAGATCGATCCGCTCGTCACCGTGGTGCAGGAGATGGGCCGCCTCACCGGCATCCCGACGCCCGCGCTCGATTCAGTGCTGGCGATGGTGACCCAGCGCGCCCGCATCGCCGGTCTCTATGACGGGGTCTCGACGCCAGCCGATCCGCGCGCACTGGCGGTGGCGTGATGACGGACCAGATCAAGCACTGGCTGCGCTTCCGCCATGCCGGCACGACCGGCTTCGGCACGCTGACGGCATCAGGCAGCATCAGCGTGCATGAGGGCGAGATGTTCGGCCGCCATGCCGCCACCGGCAAGACGCTGGCGCTCCCGGAGGTCGAGCTGCTCGCGCCCTGCGCGCCCAGCAAGATCATAGCGCTCTGGAATAATTTTCACGCGCTCGCGGCCAAGCTGAATCAGCCCGAGCCGCCAGAGCCGCTCTATCTGCTCAAGGCCACCACCAGCATCGCCGCCCCCGGCGCGGTGATCCGCCGCCCCTCTTACTACGACGGCAAGACCACCTATGAGGGCGAACTCGGCATCGTCATCGGCAGGACCTGCGCACATGTCTCGCCTGGCGAAGCCGGCAGCTTCATCTTCGGCTACACCTGCGTCAACGACATCACCGCCAACGACATCCTGACCCGCGATCCCACCTTCGCGCAATGGGCGCGCGCCAAAGGCATCGACGATTACGGCCCGTTCGGCCCCGTCATCGCAACCGGCCTCGATCCCGCGAAACTCACGGTCCGCACCATCCTCAACGGCGCGGAGCGGCAGAACTATCCGATCTCCGACATGATCTTCACCGCGCAGGACCTGGTCAGCAGGATCTCCCACGACATGACCCTGCTCCCCGGCGACCTCATCGCCGTCGGCACCTCCGTCGGTGTCGGCGTGATGAAGGAGCCGGTGAACACGGTGACGGTGGCGATCGACGGCATCGGCGAGCTCACCAACGAGTTTCGGCTGTAGCGCCGTGCTGCGCGAACAGACGATCCACAAAGCACCCCTACGAAATCGGAGACGTCACGCGCTCTGAAACATCCAGACACATCACATCTGCGCGCGCCAGACATATGCCGCCAACATGTCCCGGGCGTGCCGCAACTTGGACGCATTCGGTCGCCCTTCTGTGAGGCGTGTCTGGGGGCACGGCACTGCCGTGTTTGGACCAAACCTTCTAGGGGTATGACTGTGAAGAAGATTGTAATTGCTCTGGGTGCTTCGCTCGCTCTGGTGACGGCTGCAAACGCTGCGGATCTGCCGCGCCGGCAGCCCGTACCGGTCTATCCGGGCGAGCAGGCGCCGATCGGAAAGATGCCGATTGGCAAGAGCCCGGTTGGAAAGGCCCCGATCGGCAAGGCGCCGGGCCCGGTCGCAGCGCGCTACTGACGCGCAGAATCTGCGTAGCGACCGATAGTCGAGGGGGCTCAACGTGACGAACAAAGCTAATCGACCCGAATCCTGCATCCTCGCGGGCTTCGCTCTTGCGGCTATGCTCTCGTGCACGACGCCCTCGGCCTCGGCCCACGAGGCGAACAAGCGCGTTGCCGATGCGAACGCGCTTGCTTCGACGGACACCGCCTCGCGACCGGCGCCGCAAGCGACGCGGCGCTCCGTCGCGCGCGCGGAGAAAGGCCCCTACTACGTCGACTTCCGCGCCCGCACCGCCGCGAGCTGGGGCCATGCCTTCGTCTGGTACGGCAAGACCAGCGAAAAGGCGGTCGAGGTTGCGGGCCTGACGCCGGCCGGCGACACGCTCGCTTACGTGCTCGGACACATCACCTTCGTGCCCTCCGAGACCGGCGCCAGCTACGGCGATCTCGATCCGGAATATCTGACCGCGAGCTACCGCGTCTATCTCAGCGAGGCCGACGCCAGGCGCGTGTTCGCCTACATCAAGAAATTGCAGGCGAACTCGCCGCTGTGGAATGCCGAGACCGCCAACTGCACCGGCTTCATCGGCGACATCGCCGAATTCATGGGCCTGGAGGTCCCCAACCGCTGGCAGCGCCCGGAAAATTTCGTCAACCGGCTCAAGGAAATGAACGGCGGCCGGCAGATGGTGCGGCTGTCGGCGGAGTAGCCGAAGCCTCAGTTATCCGTGCCCCGGACGCAGCGCAGCGTCTCTTCGACGATGTGCTGCAGAGCCGGGGCCCATCTCTCAAAGCATTCGCGGAATGTGGGTCCCGGCTCTGCGTCGCAACGCCAAGAGGCGTTGCAGCGCGTCCGGGACACGAGGCCATCCGAATTATCCGCCTCACGGAATCACATCACCGCCCGCATGACGCCCCGCCTGGCGGCGCAATAGACTTTCCCTACCCCCGGCGGCATCCTCCCCGACATCAACCGACAACAGAGCCTGCGGGCCATCCGGGGGGAAACAGATCATGTTGCAGACACGGTTCACCAAACTCGTCGGCGTGCAGCACCCGATCGTTCAGGGCGGCATGCAATGGGTTGGACGGGCCGAGCTGGTCGCCGCGGTCGCCAATGCCGGCGCGCTCGGCTTCATCACGGCGCTGACCCAGCCGACGCCGGAGGACCTCATCAAGGAGATCGCGCGCTGCCGCGACCTCACCGACAAGCCGTTCGGCGTCAACCTCACCATCCTGCCCGCGATCAAGCCGCCGCCTTATGCCGAATACCGCGCCGCCATCATCGAAAGCGGCATCAAGGTGGTCGAGACCGCCGGCAACAAGCCGCAGGAGCATGTCGACGAGTTCAGGAAGCACGGCGTCAAGGTCGTGCACAAATGCACCAGCGTCCGTCACGCGCTCTCGGCCGAACGCATGGGCGTCGACGCCATCTCGATCGACGGGTTCGAATGCGCCGGCCATCCCGGCGAGGACGACACGCCCGGCCTGATCCTGATCCCGGCCGCTGCCAACAAGATCAAGATCCCGATGATCGCCTCGGGCGGCTTTGCCGATGCCCGCGGCCTCGTTGCGGCGCTGGCGCTGGGTGCCGACGGCATCAACATGGGCACGCGCTTCATGGCCACCAAGGAAAGCCCGATCCACCAGCTCATCAAGGAGAAGATCGTCGCCAATGACGAGCGCGAGACCGAGCTGATCTTCCGCACCATGCGCAACACCTCGCGCGTGGCGAAGAACGCCGTCTCGACCAAGGTCGTCGCGATGGAGAAGGAGGGCGCCAAGTTCGAGGACATCCGCGAGCTGGTTGCCGGCGCCCGCGGCAAGATGGTCTATGCTACTGGCAATTCCGATGACGGCATCTGGTCGGCCGGCCAGGTGCAGGGCCTGATCCAGGACATCCCGAGCTGCGCCGAGCTGGTCTCCCGCATCGTGCGCGAGGCGGAGGCGATCATCCGGGGACGGCTGGAAGGGATGATCGTTCAGCCGCAACGCGAAGCGGCGGAATAATCACTGCAAGACGCGAGAGTAATTTATGAAGGCTTATGTCTATGGTCCTGACGGCGCTCGGATTTCCGACGTCGCTCAACCAAAACCGAAGGGCACGCAGGTCCTCGTCCGCGTCCGCGCCTGCGGCCTGAACCGCGCCGACACCGGCATGCGCAAGGGCCACGCCCATGGCGCGGCGGGCGGCGTCGGCGCCGTGCTCGGCATGGAATGGGCCGGCGAGGTCGCCGAGCTCGGGCCGAATGCCCAAGGCGTCAAGGTCGGCGACCGCATCATGGGATCGGGCGGCGCGGCGTTTGCCGAATATACGCTGGCCGATCACGGCCGGTTATTCCATGCGCCCTCGAACATGAATTTCGAGGAGGCCGCCACCCTCCCCGTCGCGCTCGCGACCATGCACAATGCCGTCGTCACCGTCGGCGGGGTACAACCTGGGCAAGCCGTGCTGATCCAGGGCGCCAGCTCCGGCGTCGGCCTGATGGCGATGCAGATCGCCAGGCTCAAGGGCGCAAGGCTCGTGATCGGCTCGTCGACCGACGCCACTCGCCGCGGCCGGCTGAAGGAGTATGGCGCCGACCTCGCCGTCGATAGCTCCGATCCGAAATGGGTCGACGAGGTGCTGAAGGCGACGAACGGCGAAGGCGTCGACCTCATCATCGATCAGGTCTCCGGCAAGATCGCGAGCCAGAACCTCGCCGCGACGAAGATCAAGGGCCGCATCGTCAATGTCGGCCGGCTCGGCGGCACCCATGCCGACTTCAACTTCGACCTGCATGCGGCCCGCCGCATCGACTATGTCGGCGTCACATTCCGCACCCGCACCATCGAGGAGGTCCGCGATATCTTTGCGGAGGTCCGCAAGGACATCTGGGGCGCGGTGGAAGCGCGCCAGCTGCAGTTGCCGATCGACAAGGTGTTCGCGTTCGACGACATCGAAAAGGCGTTCGAGCACATGGAGGCGAACAAGCACCTCGGGAAGATCGTGGTGACGCTGTGAGTAGCGCGCAGACACCGGTCTCGTAGGGAGGGCAAAGCGGAGCGTGCCCACCACAAGTGGTTGATCAGGAGACACCTGCTGGTGGGCACGGCGCTACGCGCCTTTGCCCACGAGGTGGAGCAAGGCGTGGAACGCTCCTGCAACTCACTAGCGACTACTCCTGTGGATCATCACTTGATGTCCCGCGCTGGGCTGCTAAATCCCCGGCCATGACCTCCCAGCACGACAAGACCTCGGTCGCCGCGATCTCGATCTTCGCCAGCGGCGGCATGGCGGCGGCCAAGTTCGTGGTCGGGATCGCGATCGGCTCGCTGGCGCTGATCTCCGAGGCCCTGCATTCCTCGATCGACCTGGTCGCGACCATCATCACCTGGGCGGTGGTGCGGGTGTCCGACAAGCCCGCGGACGAGGAGCACCATTACGGCCACGGCAAGCTGGAAAGCATCTCCGCGCTCGGCGTCACCGCCCTGCTCTACGTGCTCGCCGGCGGCATCCTGGTCGAGGCCTATAGCCGGCTGAGCGAGGGAACCTCGCCGCCGACCATCTCGGCCGTGCCGTTCGTGGTGCTGGTGATCGACATCGCCGTCAATCTCTGGCGCGCCCGCGCCCTGCACCGCGCTGCACGGGAGACCAGGAGCCAGGCGCTGGCGGCGGATGCGCTGCATTTCGCCTCGGACGTGATGGGCTCCCTCGCCGTGATCGTCGGCCTGGTCCTCGCTGCCCTCGGCTTCTGGTGGGGCGACGCAGCCGCGGCCGCCGCGGTTGCCGTGATGATCGCCCTGCTCGGCCTGCGCATGGCCGGCTCGACCGTCCAGACGCTGGTCGACCGCGCACCGGAAGGCGCACAGGCGAAGGCTACGGCCGCGATCCGCAGCGTGCCGGGCGTGATCGACGTCGAGCGGCTGCGCGTGCGCATGGTCGGGGCGACCACGTTCATCGACACCATCGCGAAGGTGCCACGGACCTATCCGATCGACCGTGTCGAGGACATCAAGCGCAGGGCGCAGGCCGCCGTCGACAAGGCGTTCGGCAATGCCGACCTCACCTTCACCCCGGTCCCCGTCGCGCGCGACAACGAGACGGTGCGCGACCGCATCATGGTGATTGCGCGCAATTCCGGGCTCGCCGTCCACCACGTCACGGTGCACGATCTCGGCGTCAAGCTGATCGTCGGCATCGACCTCGAGGTCGAAGCCGACATGCGGCTCGAGGCCGCCCACGACATCGCCAACACGCTGGAGGGCAACATCCAGGAGGAGTTCGGCGCGGACGTCGAGGTCGACGTTCACATCGAGCCGCTGGAACCGGGACTGCCGTTCGGCGTCGATGCCGCGCCGGAGAGGGTGCAGACCATCGCCGCCGCGCTGGCCGAATTCGCCGGCGAAGGCGAGATCCACGACATCCACAATGTGCGCGTCCGCAACACCGACGCCGGCGAGATCGTCAATTTCCACTGCCGCGCTGCGCCGTCGATGAGCGTGATCAGGGTGCACGAGCAGGTCGATGCGATCGAGCGCGCATTGCGGCGCGCGTTCCCGAGCGTGAAGCGCGTCATCAGTCACGCCGAACCGCCGCGTGAGCGATGAGAATGTGTGGAGAGTCACACGTTCCCGTTTCGGACTCCTCGCGTCCGTGAGTTTGCGGACACCCGATGCACAAACTGCGCGTTGGATAAGAATAATTTCGCGTTAACGATTCGTTGACTCTCGACAGCCCGCGAAAACTGGATTCAAATCAGTGTGATTCGGAAGCAACGTGGGGCTGCTTCCGGACTTCAGTTGCAAGCAGGTTTTCAGGGGGCCGAAGGCATGTCGCGCGCAGACGCCGCGGGCGCGTGCGTCCAATCCGATTCGATCAAGGGATTGGCGCAATCGATCGCGAAACCTGCCTATCACCGGCTCCTGATCGCGGAGCCCGCGCTGCGGCGCGCCGTGCCGACGCTCATCATCGCCTTCCTGATCACGATCTGCCTCGGCGCGTTCGTGCAGGTGGTCGATCAGACGCGCCAGAAGCGGCTGGTGATCCGCCACGACATTTCGGCACTCGCCGACCTGCTCGCCGAGCGTATCGACCGCCTCACCTCGGTCCGGCAGGAGCGGCTCAAGAACATCGAGAGCCTGCCGACGCTGCTGCCCGATCTGATTCCGTCCTGGGCCACGGCCTCGGGCCGCCACGTCATCGTCACCTCTGCCGGCATCGACCGCCGTATCCTCGCCCGCATCCCGGTCGACAGCGACCCGGTCGGCAATGACCGCCTGCTCGATGCGATAACGACCGCGCAACTGATCGCGGCGCCGCCACGCGACGGCAACATCGCCGACATGACGCTGCCGAGCGGCAACGCCGCGATGGCGACCTCGCGGCAGATCAAGTCACTGCCCGGCTTCGTCACCGTGATCCAGGAGCGCAACGAGCCGATCTGGGGCTCGGACGCCGCGCTCTCGGTGACGCTGTCGGCGACCACCGGCTTCGTCGTCCTGATCCTCGGCTTCGCCTTCCACTGGCAATCGACCCGCGCCCGCGAGGGCGATCTCATCAACGACGCCGTGCGCGGCCGCATCGACACCGCGCTCAACCGCGGCCGCTGCGGGCTGTGGGACTGGGATCTGTCGCGCGGCCGGATCTTCTGGTCGCAGTCGATGTTCTCGATGCTCGGCCTCGACGGCCGCAACGAGCTCCTCACCTTCGGCGAGGTCAACGCGCTGGTGAAGTCCGACGACATCGACCTGTTCGCGATCGCCGACCAGCTCATCTCCGAGAAGATCGACCACATCGACCAGACCTTCCGCATGCAGCATGTCGACGGCCACTGGATCTGGCTCCGCGTCCGCTGCGAGAAGACGCGCGGGGCGACCGATTCCAGCGTGCACCTGATCGGCATCGCCGTCGACATCACCGAGCAGAAGAGCCTCGCGGAAAAGACCGTGGAAGCCGACCTCCGCCTGCGCGACGCGATCGAGACCATTCCGGAAGCCTTCGTGCTGTGGGACGCCAGCGACCGCCTGGTGCTCTGCAACTCGCACTTCCAGCGCCTGCACAGGCTGCCCGACAACGCGGTCATCCCCGGCACCTCCTACGAAACCGTGCTCGAGGTCGGCCGCATGCCGGAGGTGCGCACCCGCCACAACGAGACCGCGGCCCAAGGCCCGGGCGCGCGCACCTTCGAGGCGCAGCTCGACGACGGCAGCTGGCTGCACATCAGCGAGCGCCGCACCAAGGACGGCGGCTACGTCTCGGTCGGCACCGACATCACCCGCATCAAGGAGCACGAGCAGAAGCTGGTCGACAACGATCTGCGCCTGCGCGCCACCGTCATCGACCTCAAGCGCTCGCAGGCCGCGCTGGAGCGCCAGGCGATCGAGCTCGCCGACCTCGCCGAGAAGTACCAGCGCGAGAAGACCCGCGCCGAGGAAGCCAACCAGACCAAGTCGAAATTCCTCGCCAATATGAGCCACGAGCTGCGCACGCCGCTCAACGCCATCATCGGCTTCTCCGAGATCATGGGAAGCGGCATGTTCGGCGAGCTCGGCAGCGAGAAGTACCAGGAATACTGCCAGGACATCCTGACCAGCGGCCACTATCTGCTCGAAGTCATCAACGACATCCTCGACATGTCCAAGATCGAAGCCGGCCGCATGAAGCTCGACATGGAAGAGCTCGACCTCTCGAAGACGCTCGCGGAATCCTTGCGGGTCGTCACCGGCCGGGCGCAGGACAAGCAGCTGACGCTCGACGCCGACATCGCGAAATCCATCTCGGTCGTCGCCGACCGCCGCGCCACCAAGCAGATCATCGTCAACCTGCTCTCCAATGCCGTGAAGTTCACGCCCGACGGCGGACGCGTCGTGGTGCGCAGCCGGCAGCTCGACGACAGGATCGTGCTGATGATCGCCGACACCGGCATCGGCATCGCACCGCATTCGCTGGCGCGGCTCGGGCGCCCGTTCGAGCAGGTCGAGAGCCAGCTCACCAAGACCTATCACGGCTCGGGCCTCGGCCTCGCCATCGCCCGCTCGCTGGCGCAGCTCCACGGCGGCTCGATGCGGCTGCGCTCGAAGATCGATGTCGGCACCGTCGTGCGCGTGACCCTGCCGCGCGACGCGGTGAAGGCGGCATCCGGGATATCGGCTGCGGCTTGAGGCAAATGCCTGCGGCCATCCTTCGAGACACCCGCCTGCGGCGGGCCCTCAGGATGAGGACACGGTGCGTGGCAGCAGTTGCAAGGGAGCGCGATGGCGCGGAGCCTCATCCTGAGGAGCGCGCCCGGCGCGCGTCTCGAAGGACGAGGCGCTTGCTCGGATCTACGATTGCAGCTTCGGCGCGACTTCCCGCGCCACATTGACCAGCGCGGCGATCAGCGGCGTCATCGGATCGCGCTGCGGGATCACGAGGCCAATGCTGTAATTGACCTCGGGATCGACGATCGGGATCGAGCGGACGGTATCGGACAGGCCGAGCGTCTCGGCGAGCTTGGCCGGCATCACGCTGGCCCAGCGCCCCGTCTTCACATGCGTGAACAGCACCAGCAGCGAGTTCGAGGTCAGCGTCGGTGTCGCCTCCGCGCCGACCGAGCGCAACGCGCGGTCGATGATGCGGCGGTTCTGCATGTCGGGCGTCAAGAGGCACAGCGGCACCTGCCCGACCTCGGTCCAGGTCACCGTCTCGCGATCGCCGAACATCGCATCCGGTGCAGTGAGCAGGCGGTAGCTCTCGTTGTAGAGCGGAATGGTGCGCACCTTGCCGATCGGCTCGTTCTCGATATAGGTCAGCCCTGCATCCACCTCTAGATTTTCGAGCAGCCCCAGCACCTCGGATGACGTCGTGGACTGGATGCGGAAGCGCACCTCGGGATGCCGCGCGCGGAACGGCGTCGTCAGCGAGGCGACCATGCCGAGCACGGTCGGGATCGCCGCGATGCGGATCTCGCCGGAGAGCTGATGCTTCAGCCCGTTGATCTCGTCGCGCATCGCGCGGGCATCGCCCACGATCCGCCGCGCCCAGTCGAGCGCCCGCTCGCCCTCGGGGGTGAAGCCCTGAAAGCGCGAGCCGCGCTGAACCAGCATGACGCCGAGGATCTCCTCGAGCTGCTTCAGCCCGGTCGACATGGTCGGTTGCGTCACGCCGCAGGCCTCGGCTGCGCGTCCGAAATGCCGCTCCTTCGCCAGCGCCAGCAACAGTTCAAGCTTGTCGATCAACCGGTCGTCCCCTCGGATTCTGTGTTGGCATGCAAGCTAGCACGCCCACCCCTTCCCAACACGCAAAAACCGCCTGCCGGAACGCCCTTAATTGCAATTTGAAATCGAGTAATTGCGATTGCCAATCGATCTGAATTCGCAATCGCAGCACGGGACAGCTTTATTGATCTTCGAATGATTCCAAATAGTTTGGGGAGCAAGAAACGCTCAGGTTGAGAACGAACAATGACAACGCTTTACGAACCTTGGGACGAGACACGCGGCGCCGAGATCATCGCCGAACATGCCGGGCAGGAAGGCGCAACGCTCGTCATCCTGCATGCGCTTCAAGAGGCGTTCGGCTACGTGCCGGAGGCGGCGATTCCCATGGTTGCGCAGGCGCTCAATTTGTCGCGAGCCGAAGTCCATGGCGTCTTCACCTTCTACCATGATTTCCGCCACAAGCCGGCCGGCCGCCATGTCCTGAAGCTGTGCCGCGCCGAAGCATGCCAGGCTGCTGGCGGCGATGCGCTGGCTGCGCGGGCCGAGGCGAAGCTCGGCGTCTCGCTCGGCAACACCACGGCCGACGATCGCGTCACGCTGGAGCCGATCTACTGCCTTGGCCTGTGCGCGACTGCGCCGTCCGCGATGCTCGATGGCCGCATCATCGGCCGGCTCGACCAGAAGCGCCTCGATGCGCTGGTTGCGGAGGCGCAGCGATGAGCATGCGTCTCTACGTCTCACGCGATGCGGGTGCGGTGGCCGTCGGCGCCGACGAGGTCGCCCTGGCGTTGGAGCAGGCCGCCGCGAAGCGCGGCGTCGCGATCGAGATCGTCAGGACCGGCTCGCGCGGCCTGTACTGGCTGGAGCCGCTGGTCGAGGTCGCAACCCCGCAGGGCCGGATCGCCTTCGGCCCGGTCACCGAGGCCGATGTGCCCTCGCTGCTCGACGCGCTCGCCAGCAACACGCCGCATCTCCTGCGGCTCGGGGCGACCGACGAGATCCCCTGGCTGAAGCGCCAGACCCGCCTCACCTTCGCCCGCTGCGGCGTGATCGATCCGCGCTCGCTCGACGACTATCGCGCCCATGGCGGCTACAAGGGTTTTGAGCGCGCACTCTCGCTCGGACCTGATGCGATCCTGAATGAAGTCACGGCGTCCGGCCTGCGCGGCCGCGGCGGCGCCGGCTTCCCGACCGGGATCAAGTGGAAGACCGTCGCGCAGGCCAAGGCCGACCGCAAATTCATCGTCTGCAACGCCGACGAGGGCGACAGCGGCACCTTCGCCGACCGCATGATCATGGAAGGCGACCCCTTCCTGGTGATCGAGGGCATGACGATCGCCGGCCTCACCGTCGGCGCGACCAAGGGCTACATCTACATCCGCAGCGAATATCCGCACGCGGTCGAGGCCATGAACGCCGCGATCCAGGCTGCCAAGCGCGGCGGCTATCTCGGCGACAAGATCGGCGGCTCGACCTACAGCTTCGATCTCGAAGTCCGCGTCGGCGCCGGCGCCTATGTCTGCGGCGAGGAGACGTCGCTGCTGGAGAGCCTCGAAGGCCGCCGCGGCATCGTGCGGGCAAAACCGCCGCTGCCGGCGCATCACGGCCTGTTCGGCAAGCCGACCGTGATCAACAACGTGCTGTCGTTCGCCGCGATTCCCTTCATTCTCGCCGAGGGCGCCAAGGCCTATGCAGATTTCGGCATGGGCCGCTCCCGCGGCACGATGCCGATCCAGCTCGCCGGCAACATCCGCTACGGCGGCCTGTTCGAGACCGCCTTCGGCGTGACGCTCGGCGAGCTCGTCGACGACATCGGCGGCGGCACGTTCACGGGCCGTCCCGTGCGCGCCGTGCAGGTCGGCGGTCCGCTCGGCGCCTATTTCCCCCGTGCCCTGTTCGACACGCCGTTCGACTACGAAGCCTTTGCCGCGCGCGACGGCCTGATCGGCCATGGCGGCATCGTCGTGTTCGACGACAGCGTCGACATGCGCAAGCAGGCGCGCTTCGCCATGGAGTTCTGCGCCGTCGAATCCTGCGGCAAGTGCACGCCGTGCCGGATCGGCTCGACCCGCGGCGTGGAGACCATCGAGAAGATCATCAACGGCGAGCGCGTGCATGAAAACCTCGCCCTCGTCGAAGACCTCTGCAACACCATGAAATTCGGCTCGCTCTGCGCACTCGGCGGCTTCACGCCCTACCCCGTGCTCAGCGCGTTGAAGCACTTCCGGGAGGATTTCGCACCCATCCCGACCACGCTTCAGGCCGCGGAATAGGAGAACGACAATGTCTCTGATCGAAGAAATCGACTACGGCACGCCGCGCTCCAAATCGACCACGATGGTGACGCTGACCATCGACGGCAACCAGGTCACCGTGCCCGAGGGCACCTCGATCATGCGCGCCGCGATGGACGCCGGCCACCAGATCCCCAAACTCTGCGCAACCGACATGGTCGACGCGTTCGGCTCCTGCCGGCTCTGCCTCGTCGAGATCGAGGGCCGCGCGGGGACGCCGGCCTCCTGCACCACGCCTGTGATGAACGGCCTCGTCGTGCACACCCAGACCGAGCGGCTGAAGAAGCTGCGCAAGGGCGTGATGGAGCTCTACATCTCCGACCATCCGCTCGACTGCCTCACCTGCGGCGCCAACGGCGATTGCGAATTGCAGGACATGGCCGGCGCCGTGGGTCTGCGCGACGTGCGTTACGGCTACGAGGGCGAGAACCACGTTTTCGCCAAGACTGACGGCTGCAGCAACGACCACTGGATGCCGAAGGACGAGTCCAACCCGTACTTCACCTACGATCCCTCCAAGTGCATCGTCTGCTCGCGCTGCGTCCGCGCCTGCGAGGAGGTGCAAGGCACCTTCGCGCTGACCATTTCCGGCCGCGGCTTCGACAGCCGGGTCTCGCCGGGCATGAGCGAGAGTTTTCTGGGCTCCGAATGCGTCTCCTGCGGCGCCTGCGTGCAGGCCTGCCCGACCGCGACGCTGACGGAAAAATCCGTGATCGAGATCGGCCAGCCCGAGCACTCCGTCGTCACCACCTGCGCCTATTGCGGCGTCGGCTGCGCCTTCAAGGCCGAGATGCGCGGCGAGGAAGTGGTGCGCATGGTGCCGTACAAGGACGGCAAGGCCAATCGCGGCCATTCCTGCGTCAAGGGCCGGTTCGCCTGGGGCTATACCAACCACAAGGAACGCATCCTCAAGCCGATGATCCGCGAGCGCATCGACGATCCCTGGCGCGAAGTGTCCTGGGACGAGGCGTTCTCGTTCGCCGCCGCCAGGATGCGCGGCATCCAGAAGACATACGGCCGCGACGCCATCGGCGGCATCACCTCGTCCCGCTGCACCAACGAAGAGACCTATCTGGTGCAGAAGCTGATCCGCGCCGGCTTCGGCAACAACAATGTCGACACCTGCGCTCGCGTCTGTCATTCCCCCACCGGCTACGGCCTCGCCACCACCTTCGGCACCTCCGCCGGCACGCAGGATTTCGATTCGGTCGAGGACACCGACGTCGTCGTCGTGATCGGCGCCAACCCGGCCTCCGCTCACCCCGTCTTCGCTTCCCGCCTGAAGAAGCGGCTGCGCCAGGGCGCAAAGCTGATCGTGATCGATCCGCGCCGCACCGAGATGGTGGAATCGCCGCATGTGAAGGCGCTGCACCTGCCCCTGATGCCCGGCACCAACGTCGCGGTCATGACCGCGCTGGCGCATGTCATCGTGACCGAGGGCCTCGTCAACGAAGCCTTCGTGCGCGAGCGCTGCGACTGGAGCGAGTTCGAGGAATGGGCGGCCTTCGTCGCCCAGCCGAACAACAGCCCGGAAGCCACCGCCATCCTCACCGGCGTCGATCCCAAGGTGCTGCGCGAAGCGGCCCGGACCTACGCCACCGGTGGCAACGGCGCGATCTATTACGGTCTCGGCGTCACCGAGCACAGCCAGGGCTCCACCACCGTGATCGCAATTGCCAACCTCGCGATGGCAACCGGCAATATCGGCCGTCCCGGCGTCGGCGTGAACCCGCTGCGCGGCCAGAACAACGTGCAGGGCTCCTGTGACATGGGCTCGTTCCCGCACGAGCTGCCCGGCTACCGCCACATCTCGGGCGATGCCGTGCGCGACCAGTTCGAGGCGCTCTGGAACGTCAAGCTCAATCCCGAACCGGGCCTGCGCATTCCCAACATGTTCGATGCCGCGGTCGAAGGCACGTTCATGGGGATCTACGTGCAGGGCGAGGACATCCTCCAGTCCGATCCCAACACGTCGCACGTGGTGGCGGCGCTGTCGGCGATGGAATGCGTCATCGTCCACGACCTCTTCCTGAACGAGACCGCGAACTACGCCCACGTCTTCCTGCCCGGCTCGAGCTTCCTCGAGAAGGACGGCACCTTCACCAATGCCGAGCGCCGCATCCAGCGCGTGCGCAAGGTGATGACGCCGAAGAACGGCATGGCCGACTGGGAGGTCACCATCGGCCTTGCCAGGGCGATGGGCTTCGAGATGAACTACAGCCACCCCTCGGAGATCATGGACGAGATCGCGGCGCTGACGCCGACTTTCGCCGGCGTCTCCTATGCCAAGCTCGACGAGCTCGGCTCGGTGCAGTGGCCCTGCAACGAGAAGGCGCCCGAGGGCACGCCGGTGATGCATATCGACGGCTTCGTCCGCGGCAAGGGCAAGTTCGTCGTCACCGAATACGTCGCGACCGACGAGCGTACCGGCCCGCGCTATCCGCTGCTGCTCACCACCGGCCGCATCCTCAGCCAATACAACGTCGGCGCGCAGACGCGGCGCACCGACAACGTGGTCTGGCATGCCGAGGATCGCCTCGAGATCCACCCGCACGATGCCGAGCAGCGCGGCGTGCGCGACGGCGACTGGGTGCGGCTGAAGAGCCGTGCCGGCGAGACCACGCTGCGCGCGGAGATCACCGACCGCGTCTCGCCCGGCGTCGTCTACACCACCTTCCACCACCCGGACACGCAGGCCAACGTCATCACCACGGACTATTCGGACTGGGCGACCAACTGTCCAGAATACAAGGTCACGGCGGTGCAGATCTCGCCCTCGAACGGTCCGTCCGACTGGCAGAAGGCCTATGACGCACAGGCGCGGCAGTCCCGCCGCATCGTGCCGGCCGAGGCCGCGGAGTAACGGCATGCACGTAGCAGTCCAGGCCATCGACCGCGAGATCTGGCGCGACGGTGTCGCCTCCGAAGGCACGCGACTGATCCCGGAAGAGACGCCGCTGGCGCTGACCTATAATGGCGGCACCTATGCCGTCATGATGGGGACGCCGCAGAACCTGGAGGATTTTGCGGTCGGCTTCAGCGTGAACGAAGGCATCGTCGGATCGGTCGACGACATTCGCTCGCTCGACGTGGTCCGTCTCGACGACGGCATCGAGCTCAGGATGTGGCTGGCATCGGAAGATGCCGCGCGCATCAGCGAGCGCCGTCGCCACGTCGCCGGCCCGACCGGCTGCGGAATCTGCGGCATCGAGTCCATTGCCGAGGCCGTGCGGCCGGCGGCCGTGGTGCCGCAGCGGCAGATCTTCACGCCGGAACAGATCATGGCGGCGATGCAGGCGATCGCACCGCTGCAATCGATCAATTGGCAAACCCGCGCCGTACATGCCGCTGCGTTCTGGTCCCCCACAGGCAGCATCGTCGCACTGCGCGAGGATGTCGGCCGCCACAACGCGCTCGACAAGCTCGCTGGCGCCCTGGCGCGCAGCCGCACGCATGCGGGCAACGGCATGGTGCTGCTGACGAGCCGCGTCTCGGTGGAGATGGTGCAGAAGACCGCCGCGATCGGCGCGCCGGTGATGGTCGCCGTGTCGGCGCCGACCGCGCTCGCGGTGCGCACGGCCGAAGCCGCCGGGATCACGCTGATCGCCATCGCCCGCCAGGACGGGTTCGAAGTATTTTCGCATGGCAGCCGGATCGTCGCGCGCCATGCCACGGAGGTTGCCGATGTCGCCTGACCGCCTGATCTACATGGCCAACCAGA
This sequence comes from Bradyrhizobium sp. SZCCT0231, assembly GCF_018130245.1. Taxonomy (GTDB): domain Bacteria; phylum Pseudomonadota; class Alphaproteobacteria; order Rhizobiales; family Xanthobacteraceae; genus Bradyrhizobium; species Bradyrhizobium japonicum_F. The sequence continues at coordinate 642,012 of NZ_JAFCKP010000001.1, read as the reverse complement.
TCGGCAAGTTCTTCCAGAGCCAGGGCCATGACAAGGCCGTGCCGGGCATTGCCGAGCACATCAAGAAGTTCTGGGATCCTCGCATGAAGCGCGCGATCTTCGCCCATCTCGATGCGGGCGGCGCGGGCCTGGAGCCCGACGTCCGCGAGGCCATCACCGCGCTGAAGCAGGCGACGTCCCTTCCAGCAGCGCCCTGAACACGCGCCGTACCTCGCCCTGCGTTTCCTTCACACGCGCCTCCAGTGACGAGAAGTCCGGCGCGTCGCCGGCGCGCGCCATCACGCGCAGGAGGTCGGTGCCGGCGGTCTCCGGCTTGAAGCGCTCGCTGACGCAGAGCCGCAGGATCTGCGTCAGGTCGTGATAGAGCCGCGCCGCGGCACGCAGGATCTCGGTCTCCGATTGTCCGAGCACACCGAGCCTGCAGGCATTTTCCAGCACCTGCACGGTGCCGACGTCGAGAATATCCGGCTTGTCGTGGGCATGCACGAGCTGGAGATATTGCGCGATGAAGTCGATGTCGACCATGCCGCCGGCAGCATGTTTGATGTCCCAGCAATCGGCCTCGCCCTTCTCCTGCGCGATCGCGCGCCGCATGTCGGCAACGTCGTTGGCGGTGATGGCGGGATCGCGGCGACGGGTCAGCACGTCGCGGATGACGCGCTCGATCCGTTCCCGGAATTCGGGCGAGGCCGACACCACGCGCGCGCGCGTCAACGCCATGTGCTCCCAGGTCCAGGCCTCGGTGGCCTGGTAGTCCGCGAACGACGTGAGGCTCGAGGCCACGGGACCTGCACGTCCCGAGGGCCGCAGCCGCATGTCGATCTCGTAGAGCACGCCGTAATTGGTGCGCGTCGTGAAGGCGCTGATCAGCCTCTGGGTGAAGCGGGCGAAGTAGTGGGCACCTTGCAGCGATTTCGTCCCATCGGAGTCCGGATTGTCGCTGTCGAAATCGTAGAGCAGGATCAGGTCGAGATCGGACGAGGCCGTCATCTCCCGGCTGCCGAGGCGGCCCATTGCGATGATCGCGGTCTCCTGCTCCTTGATGCGGCCGTGCTGGGCTGCAAAGCGGTCGGCGACGAGGCCGTGCACGGTGTGGACGATGCCTTCGGCCACATCGGCAAAGGCCGTGCTCGCCTGCTGCGCCGAGACCGTGCCGGACAGGATCCGCGTACCGATCAGGAACAGGCTCTCCTGCCCGAACAGGCGCAGGCGATCGAGAAACTCTTCATAGGAGTCGGCGTCTCGCACGGTGGTCGCGAGCCGCCCCGACAATTCCTGCCTGTCGGGCATGGCGCCGAAGAAGCGTGGATCGATCAGGCCGTCCATGAGCTGCGGTTGCCGCGCCAGCATCTCGCCGAGCCGCGGCGCCGCGCCCAGCACCAGCGCCACCAGCGCGACGAGATCGCGGTTCTGGCCGAGCAGCGTGATCAGCCGGCCGCCGCGCTGCAGCGCGCCGAGGAAATGATCGAACGCCACGACGGCGCGATCCGGCTCCTCGGCATGGGCGAGACCGTCGATCAAGGCCGGCACGAATTCGACGAAGGCGCTTCGCGTCGCCTCATTGCGGAAGACGCGGTAGTCGCCGGTGATCCAGTCGCGTACGGTCTGCGCGACGGCGGCGGGCTTCTTGAAGCCGAGCGTCGCTAGGTGCTGCAGCAGGCGCGGATCGTCGGGGCCCGCACTGTAGTCGAGCGCCGGCAGACTGGCCGTGCCAGTCGGATCGTCGCCCTCGAACAGTTTTTCGTAGTGACCCTGGACGATCTGGAGCTGGTGCAACAGGTCGCGCGCGAAGGCCTCGCGATCCTGATAGCCGAAGAACCACGCGAAGCGCTCGACCGCTTGCTTGTCCTCGGGCAGCGTGTGGGTCTGCTCGTCGGCAATCATCTGGAGGCGATGCTCGACCCGGCGCAGGAATTCGTACGCGATGGTCAGCTCGTCGCGCGCCGCGGAGGTGATCCAGTTGCTGGAGGCGAGCACGTCGAGCGCCCGGAGCGTCGGCCGCACCCGCAATTCCGGATGGCGGCCACCCGCAATCAGCTGCTGCGTCTGCGCGAAAAACTCGATCTCGCGGATGCCGCCGCGCCCGACCTTGACGTTATGGCCCTCGACCGCGATTTCGCTCTGGCCGCGATAGGTCTGCATCTGCCGCTTCATGTCGTGAACGTCGGCAAGCGCGGCGAAGTCGAGATGCTTGCGCCAGACAAACGGCGCGATCTCTGCCAGAAGCGCCTCGCCTGCCCTGGGATCGCCGGCGCAGGCCCGCGCCTTGATCATGGCGGCGCGCTCCCAGGTGCGCCCCTCCCGCTCGTAGTAATTCAGCGCAGCGTCCCGCGAGATCGCCACCTGCGTCGAGGACGGATCGGGCCGCAGGCGCAGGTCGACGCGGAAGACGTAACCATCATAGGTGCGCTGCTGAAGGATGCGCGCCATCCCCTGCGTGACCCGGACGAAGAACGGCTGCGGTTCGATATCGGGCGCGAGGGTCGTCGCATCGGGATCGAAGAACACGATGAGATCGACGTCGGAGGAATAGTTCAGCTCGCCCGCGCCCATCTTGCCCATCGCGAGCACGATCAGCCCGCAGCCCTCTTCGGGCGCCTCGGGATTGGGCGGCGCGAGCTTGCCGCGTGCGGCTTCCTGCCGCAGCAGGTATTGCAGCGCTACCTGCACGGAGGACACCGCGACATCGGTCAGCGCCACCGTCACCCGCATCACCGGCCAGACGCCGCCGATGTCGCACAAGGCAGTGAGGAGCGCGGCCTCCGCTTTCATGCGGCGAAGCAGCCGCATCACCTCGGCTTCATCGGAGGCCGCGAGCACCGCGCTCCGGGCCTCCGCGATCAGTGTCGTCAGATGCGCATCCGGATCGCATTCGAGCAGCCGGATCAGGCGCAGGGCATCGGCACGTACCAGATCGAACAGATAGGGCGAGAATTCCGCGATGCCGGCCAGGATGTTGCGGGCGAAGGGATGGCCCAGGAGCCCTTCGAGACGGGCCGATTGCACCGGCTCGAGCTCGGCCAGCCAGCTTTCGAGACGTCGTTCGTCGGTTGTGGAAGCGGCAATATGGGGAGCCTCCGCGAAGCGTGCGGCCAGACTCTCACCATGCTTGTCCGCGTTTCCCGGCGCGGAGTGGTTCATGCCACCTTCTGTGGCACATCCTGCATCGGCGGAGCAACCCTGTCGCCGGCACCGGCGCGCGCCGGCAGGACGAGCGTGGCGACGAGGCCGGGATGGGCATCGCCCAAGCGCAATTCGCCACCGTGCAACGTCGCAACCGCCGAGGCGAGGCTGAGGCCGAGGCCGGAGCCCGGCAGCGTGCGGCTGGCCTCCAGCCGCACGAATCGCTCGACGACGTGCTTGCGATCCGCTTCGGGGATCCCCGGACCGCGATCGGTGACGCTGAGCAGCACCTGGTCGCCCTCGCGCCTCGCCTCGATCGTGATCTGCCTGGCATCCATGCTGACCACGGTTTCGACCGCCTGCGCCGCCGGCTTGCCGTATTTGATCGCGTTCTCGACGAGATTGGCGAGCGCCTGACTGATCAGTTCGCGATTGGCATGAACCGGCGTCGGCTCGCATTTGACCTTCAGGGTCATGCCGTCGTCCTCGGCGAGCGGCTCGTAGAGCTCGTGGATGCCCTCGGCGACTTCCGCGGCATCGAAGTCGTCCATGTTGCCGCGCGCCTGCCCGGATTCTGCCCGCGCGATCATCAGAAGCGCGTTGAAGGTCCGGATCAGCCCGTCGGACTCCTCGATGGTCCGCTCCAGCGCGGCGCGATAATCGGCCTCGCAGCCTGACCTCGCCAACGCCTCCTCGGCGCGGTTGCGCAGCCGCGTCAACGGCGTCTTGAGGTCGTGGGCGATGTTGTCGGAAACCTCCTTCAGGCCCGCCATCAGCGCCTCGATCCGCTCCAGCATGGCATTGAGGTTCTCGGCCAAGCGATCGATCTCGTCGCCGCTGCGCCCCACGGGCAGGCGCTCGCTGAGATCTCCGCTCATGATGCGCTGCGTGGTGCCGGTCATCGCGTCGATGCGCCTCAGCACCCTCCGCGCGACGAAGACGCCGCCGCCGAGGCCAAGCACGACGACGATCAGCACCGACCATTGCGCCGCCTTGGCGACGATGCCGAACAAGCGCCGCCGCTCGGCGAGGTCGCGGCCGATCAGCAGCCGGAAGCCGTTCTCCAATTCGGTGACGCGCACCAGTGCACGATGATCGCGGTCGTCGGCGTCCTCGATCCGCCGGTACGCGGTCTCGGACCAGCCGCGCGTCGCCATCACGCCGGGCGCGAGCGAGCCGACATTGCCGGCAACCGCCTGCCCGGTCGGCGTGGTCACGAGGTAGAGGTTGGCGCCCGGCCGGAGCGCGCGATATTCGATCGCGCGCACCAGGCGAAACATGCCGCCGCGGTCGTAGATCTCGTTGATCTCCGAGGTCTCGGCATTGACCGTCTGCGTGATCTCCTCGGTGATCAGCCGCCGCGTATTCCAGGCGAAATAGGCCAGCAGCGAGGCCGCGAACATCGCGAACAGCAGCAGATAGACCAGCGTCAGCCGGAACGCCGTGGTGCGGACGAGTTTACCGAATGCCGTCACGGATCATGTATCCGGCGCCGCGGATCGTGTGCAGCAGCGGGCGCTCGAAACCCTTGTCGATCTTGGAGCGGAGCCGCGAAATGTGCACGTCGATCACGTTGGTCTGCGGATCGAAATGATAGTCCCAGACGTTCTCGAGCAGCATGGTGCGCGTCACCACCTGGCCGGCGTGCTTCATCAGGTATTCGAGCAGGCGGAATTCGCGCGGCTGGAGGGTCAGCTCGTCCTTGCCGCGGGCGACGCGATGCGACAGCCGGTCGAGCTCGAGATCGCCGACGCGATAAAGCGTGTCCTCGGCGGGACCGCCGCGACGGCGCGACAGCACTTCGACGCGGGCCAGCAGCTCGGCGAAGGAATAGGGTTTTGGCAGATAGTCGTCGCCGCCGGCACGCAGGCCCTTGATGCGGTCATCGACCTGCCCGAGCGCGGAGAGAATCAGCACCGGCGTCGTATTGCCCTTGTCGCGCAGTGCGCCGATCAGCGACAGGCCGTCGCGCTTGGGCAGCATGCGGTCGACCACCAGCACGTCGTAATCGCCGTTCTCGGCCATGGCGAGGCCTTCCTCGCCGTCAGCGGCGTGGTCGGCAATGTGTCCGACTTCGCGAAACGCCTTGGCGAGGTAGTCGGCGGATTCGCGGTCGTCTTCGATGATGAGGAGGCGCATCGTGCGTTCGGCGGCGGTCAAGGAGGTCAACCTTCTCTAAACATGGCGCGAGCGGCAATCGCATGCAAGCCGAGCGGGAGAGTCTCGAAGCGGGAAAAAGGCGGGCGGTGAAGCTGGGGGGACCTCACCGCCCTAGGCCTTCCGACGGAGGGGGGCGTAATTCCACCGGAAGGTAGATGAGGGAAGCCAGCGTTGCGCGGCTTCCCAGAAGGGCACCGTCGGCGGGGGCGACTGATGCCGGCGATGCCCTTCATCTCGTAGGCCTCCTGAGCCTTACCCCTTGGCGAGGGGGATCGCGACGAAGCGCGACTGGCCGCCGCTCTTCACGCGCATCAGGACGCTGTTCTTGTTGTCGGTCCGCGCGGCGTTGATGGCGTCGCGGACCTCACCGGCGGTGGCAACGCTCTTGCCGCCGACTTCGAGGATCACGTCGCCTTCCTTGAACCCGCGTTCGGCCGCGGCGCTCTTCGGATCGACTTCGGTGACCACGACGCCCTCCTTGCCGGCGCCGGCCACGGAATTGGCGGGCGCGACGGTCATGCCGAGCCTGGGCACGTCGGTGCCCTTGCTGGCACCCTTGCCGCTGTCCTGGTCGACGTCAGCCTTGGCCTCGACCGTGTTCGGCAACTGACCGAGGGTGAGGTTGATGACCTTGTCCTGGCCCTTGTGCAGCACGTTGAGCTTCACGGTCGCGCCGGGCGCCATGCCGCCGATGGTGCGGGCGAGCTCACGGGCGTCCTTGACGGATTCGCCGTTGACCGCCGTGATCACGTCGCCGGATTCGATGCCCGCCTTGGCGGCCGGACCGTTGGCCTGCGGCTCCGCCACCAGCGCGCCTTCGGCCTTCTTCATGCCGAGGCTGTCGGCGATGTCGGACGTCACCGGCTGAATCTGCACGCCGATCCAGCCGCGGCTGACCGAGCCCTTGTCCTTGAGCTGCGCGACCACGCTCTTGACGGTGTTGGCCGGAATCGAGAATGCGATGCCGACGCTGCCGCCGGAGGGCGAGTAGATCGCGGTGTTGACGCCCATCACCTCGCCGTTGGTGTCGAAGGCCGGACCGCCGGAATTGCCCTTGTTCACGGGCGCGTCGATCTGGATGAAATCATCATAGGGACCGTTGCCGATGTCGCGGCCGCTGGCCGAGACGATGCCCGCGGTCACGGTGCCGCCGAGGCCGAAGGGATTACCGACCGCAAGCACCCAGTCGCCGATCCGCGGCTTGCTGTCGGCGAGCTTGGCGAACGGGAAGTTCGTGCTGCCCTCGACCTTGATCAGCGCGAGGTCGGTGCGCTGGTCGGTGCCGATCACCTTGGCGGTGTAGGTCTTGCCGTCATCGGTGGTGACCTCGACCTTGTCGGCGCCGTCGACCACGTGGTTGTTGGTCACGGCATAGCCGTCGGCCGAGATGAAGAAGCCGGAGCCCTGGCCTTGCACGACGCGGCCACGCCCGCCGCCCTTCAGGCCGGGGATGCCGTCCGGACCGCCGAAGCGGCGGAAGAAGCGCTCCATCGGCGAGCCCGGCTGGAACGGCGAGGAGGAATCATCGCCGTCGTCGTTGCTCGCGGTCTTCTCCTTGATGTTGACCTTCACCGAGATCACCGACGGCTTCACGCGCTCGACGATGTCGGCGAAACCGATCGGACGTTCGACCTTGCGGACCTCGTTGTTGACCTGCGCATGCGCCGGGCTGGAGAACAGGTCAGCCGGCGAGGTCGACGGGCTGAAGCCATAGACGGCCGCACCGAGACCGGCGACGACCGAGGCCATCAGCGCGAGCTTGCGCGCGGAAAACACCGACCGGCGCGGCTGCCGGTACGACGGGAGGTTCGAGAGGTCGATACGATCGTTCATGCAAAAATCTCCAGGGCCTTGAAATCCTTTGGTGCCGGATCCCAGCACCTTGCGGACCTGAAGATGGGGTCTGTCGCCTTACCGCGCGCTGGCGGCCGGGTTAAACTTTTGTAATGAAGGGATGAGACGGATGCGGCAGTTTAGCACAGGCCAAAAATTGTGGTCTTACAGGAACTTAATCCAGTTCCCGTGACGGAGCGGAGGCGCGATTTTGGCGCTCAGCTCGCCCTGACGCTGACGATGAACTCGTCGACTTCGCGCTTCAAGGTCTCAGCCTGCTGCGACAGGTCGACCGCCGAATCCCGCGCCTCGGCGGCCATGCGGCCGGTCTCCGCGGAAGTCGAGGTGATCTGGACGATATGGTTGGAGACGTCGAGGGTGCCGCGCGCGGCGTCCTGGGCGCTGCGCGTGATCTCCTGCGTGGCGTTGCGCTGCTGGGCGGTGTCGATCTCGATGCCGGACATGATGGACGAGATCTCCGACAGCGTCTTGGAAATGCCGTCGATCGCGCCACGGGTCTCCGCGGTGATGCCCTGAATGCTGGCGACATGGGAGGTGATCTCTTCCGTCGCCTTGCTGGTCTGATGCGCCAGATTCTTCACCTCGGAGGCGACCACCGCAAACCCCTTGCCCGCCTCCCCTGCCCGTGCCGCCTCGATGGTGGCGTTGAGCGCCAGCAGATTGGTCTGCGATGCGATCGCCTGCACGAGCTGGACGACCTCGCCGATCTTGTCGGCGGCATCCGACAGCGTGTGGATGGTATCGCGGCTCTTCTCCGCCTGGGACGCCGCGCCCTCGGCGCGCTGGGTCGCGTCCGTGACGCGGCGGCTGATCGTGCCGATCGAATTCGTCATCTCCTCGGCGGACCCCGCGACCGTCTGCACGCTGCTGCTGGCTTGGCTGGCGGCGCTCGCGACCGCATTGGCCTTGGTGCTGGTGTCGTTGGCTGTCCGCGACAGCGTCTCGGCATTGGTCTTCAGATGCACGGCCGATGACGCCACGCTGGCGACGACGCTGGCGACGAGATCGTTGAAGCGCTTGATCCGGTCGTCCAGGAATTTCGACCGCTCGGCCTGATGCTGTGCCTCATGCAGCTGCTGCTCGGAGAGGCGGCGCCGCTCGAGGCCGTTGGTCTTGAACACCTCCAGCGCACCGGCGAGCAGGCCGATCTCGTTGGTGCGACCGAGCCCCGGGACCGACGTCTCGAACTTCTGGTCGGCAACCTCGCGCATGGCATGCACGATCGCCGCCAGGGGACTGAGGATGCCGTTGCGCACGGCGAACCAGGTGGTGAGGCAGATCGTAGCGGCGACGACGGCGATCACGCCGCAGGCGACCAGGAAGTAGGAGAACGCGGTCTGCGCCTGCTGGTAGATCTGCATCGCATGGTCGCGCGCCGGGCCGCTCAGCGCGGCGAAGTCCGAGGACAGGCTGGTGATTTCGTTGTTGAGGTAGAGCACCGCGATGAAGCCGGTGCCGCCGCCGATGCCCAGCAGGAACAATAGCGCAGCGACAACGGCGCCGACCAGGAAGCGGATCGTCAGATTGCTGTTCGCGAACATCTCGAGGACTCAGAGTCTGGAATCAAATCTCGCGACAAGCTTCCAGACAAAGGTCAACATAGCATGAACCACGCGGCCGTTGCCGCGGGCGACGTGGCACTGCGTAGCTGGGATGAGGTCTCAGGAAGACTTGGAATCGTCTGACATCAAGTCCGCAAGCCGCGCCTCTTCCTCCGCCGTGAGCGGCGGCGCCGGTACGTCGGCACCACTTCGCGAGCGGCGCCGGATTTGCAGCCACAGCGCCAGGCCACCGCCGATCAGCAGCACCGGCCCGAGCAGCCACAGCAGCAGGGTCTGCCGCTCGAAGCGCGGTTTCAGCAGCACGAACTCGCCGTAGCGCGCCACCAGGAAGTCGAGCACCTGCGAATTGCTGTCGCCGGCCGCAATGCGCTCGCGCACCAGGAGCCGCAAATCGCGTGCCAGCGGCGCATCGGAATCGTCGATCGACTGGTTCTGGCAGACCATGCAGCGAAGCTCGCGCGACAATTCGCGCGCGCGCGATTCCTTGGCGGGGTCCGACATGATCTCGTCGGGCTGGACAGCGTGGGCCGCCGGCAAGGCCAGCAGCATCAACGCGATGAACGCAGCCATCATCCGGCGCATCGGATCATTCCGCGGGCTGGAGGCGCTGCCTGGCCCGCGCCGGCTTCGGCGCGCCGACGCGCAGGCGGCGGTCGGAGAGCGAGAGCACGCCGCCGAACGCCATCAGCACCGGCCCCCACCAGATCAGGAGGACCAGCGGCTTGTGATAGATGCGCACGGCGATGGCGCCCTCGGCCGTGGCGTCGCCGAGCGAAACGTAGAGCTGGCTCGCGCCGTGCGTCAGCAGTGCGGCCTCGGTGGTCGAGGAGCCGCGGGTGGTGAAGCTGCGCTTGGACGGCGTCATGACTCTGATGGCCTCGCCGTCGCGACTGACGTTGAACTCGGCGATCATCTCGCGGTAGTTCGGGCCCTGGCGCTGAAACAGCCCGTCGAGCTTCAGGTCGTAGCCGGCGACATGGGCGACCTCGTTCTGCTTCATCGTCGCGATGTATTCGCTGTTCCAGGTGGTCTCGCAGACGATGCCGATCAGTGCGACGCCGAGGCCGGCATGCGCAAACGCGGTGCCCCAGGCCGATCGTGGCAGGCCGCGCGCCCGGTGCAGCACCGTCGCGAACGGCAGGCGAACCAGGCCCGTCCGTTCGGCCAGGTCGGTGACGGCGCCGGCAATGACGAAGACGCCGAGCCCGATCGCGAGCGGCGCCAGCGCGCTGCCGCCCCGCACCCAGGCCCAGACGATGGCGACCACGACCAGCCCGGCAACGCCGGCCGCGAGCAGGCGCTGCGTCACGCCCAGCAGGTCGCCGCGCTTCCACGCCAGCATCGGCCCGAACGGCACCGCAAGCAGCAACAGGGCAAACAGCGGAGCGAAGGTGAGGTTGTAGAAGGGGGCGCCGACCGACATCTTGAAATCGGCGAGCATCTCCATCGCGAGCGGATAGAGCGTGCCGAACAGCACCACCGCGCAGGCCACCGTGAGCAGCAGGTTGTTCAGCACCAGCGCGCCCTCGCGCGAGATCGGCGCGAACAGGCCGCCCTGCTTCAACGAGGTGGCGCGGCCCGCGAACAGCGACAGGCTGCCGCCGATGAACAGGCACAGGATCAGCAGAATGAACACGCCGCGGGTCGGATCGGTGGCGAAGGCGTGCACCGAGGTGATGACGCCGGAGCGCACCAGGAAGGTGCCGAGCAGCGACAGCGAGAAGGTCAGGATCGAGAGCAGGATGGTCCAGACCTTCAGCGCATTGCGCTTCTCCATCACGAGTGCAGAATGCAGCAGCGCGGTGCCGGCGAGCCACGGCATCAGCGAGGCGTTCTCGACCGGGTCCCAGAACCACCAGCCGCCCCAGCCGAGCTCGTAATAGGCCCAGTACGAGCCCATGGCGATGCCGAGCGTCAGGAAGATCCAGGCGACCAGCGTCCAGGGCCGCACCCAGCGCGCCCAGGCCGCATCGATCCGGCCCTCCATCAACGCCGCAATGGCGAAGGAGAACGAGATCGAGAAGCCGACATAGCCGAGATAGAGCATCGGCGGATGCACGGCGAGACCGATGTCCTGCAGCACCGGATTGAGATCGCGCCCCTCGATCGGCGGATTGACGATGCGCAGGAACGGATTCGAGGTCACCAGGATGAAGAGATAGAACGCGCTGGCGATCCAGGCCTGGACGGCGAGCACATGTGCGCGCAGCGACAGCGGCAGATTGTTGCCGAAGCCCGCGACCAATCCGCCGAACAGCGCCAGGATCGACACCCACAGCAGCATCGAGCCTTCATGGTTCCCCCACACGCCGGTGATCTTGTAGAGCAGTGGCTTCATCGAGTGGGAATTCTCGTAGACGTTGGCAACGGAGAAATCCGAGTTCACGTGCAGCATCACCAGCGCCGTGAACGACACACCGACGAACAGGAGCTGCGCCAGCGCCGTGGAGCGCGCCACATTCATCAGGGCAGCATCGCGCAGCCGCGCGCCGATCAGCGGCACGATGGACTGGATCAGTGCGAGCCCTAGCGCCAGCACCAGCGCGTAATGTCCGGATTCTGCGATCACCGCACCGCTCCCTGCGGATTGCCCTGCGCGGTCGCCGCCGCAGGTCTGGCGGCGCCGGAAGCTTGAGCGCCGTAATCGTCCTTCCAGTGCCCCTGCTTCTTCAGGGCATCGGCGACGTCCTTGGGCATGTAGGTCTCGTCGTGCTTGGCAAGGACCGTATCGGCCTTGAACACGCCATTGGCGTCGAGTGCGCCTTCGGCGACCACGCCCTGCCCTTCGCGGAACAGATCGGGCAGGATGCCCTTGTAGGCGACCGGGAGCTTGGCATTGCCGTCGGCGACCTCGAACGTCACCGCGAGATTGTCGCCGCGCTGGAGCGAGCCGGGCTGCACCAGGCCGCCGAGGCGAAACCGCTTGCCGGGCTCGACGTGCTTCTCGGCGACCATGGTCGGCGTCGAGAAGAACACGATGGAGTCGCGCAATGCGTTGAGCACCAGCGCGGCCGCGAGCGCGAGCACGGCGAGCGATCCGCCGATGATGGTCATACGTCGCTGCTTGCGCGTCATGGCGTATCCGTTCTCCGCATCTCTCGTCCCGAAATCGTCATCCGCCGAGCCCGAGAGTCCTCAGGCCTTCGTTGAGCTGGCGCAGCCGTTCGGCGTCGCTGGCAACAGCCTGCCGCGCATCAGCCGAAGCTCCCATGGCCTTGTCCCGCTCCCCCATCACGAGATAGGCGCGCACCAAGCGCAGCCACCCCTCGACATCGTCGCCGTTCTGCTTCAGCCGCGTGGCCAGGCGATCGACCATGCCGCGCACCATCGCATTGCGATCGCCTTCGGCCATGTCCTTGGAGGCAGCTATCGTCTCATCCGGCAACGCCGGCATCGTGCCGCCGCCACCGACTCGCGCGAGCGAGGACTGCACCAGGGCACGCCACGGCGCATCCGCAGGCGCTTTCGCAAGCAGCGCGCGCCAGATATTGGCCGCATCGTCCTTGCGGCCGTCCTGCTCGGCGGCGAGGCCCAGGAAGTAGTTCGCCTTGGGATCGTCGGCGTTCAAGGCATGTGCTCGCTCGAATTCGGCCTTGGCCTCGGCAGTCACCACGCCGCCGGCGGCAGCGGATATCGCTTCGCCGAGATCGGACCGGCGCTCTGCGCTCTCGCCATTGTAGGTGAGCGAGTTGCGATAGGCGCGCACCGCGTCGTCGAAGCGGCCGAGCCGCTCCAGAACCGGCGCGAGCACGTTCCATCCGCGCCCGTCGGTCGGATTCTTCTCCAGATGCTGCTCGACCTGCACGACGAGGTTCTCGAGCGACTGCGCCATGCCACCCCTGCGCTCCCGCTGCGCAAGTGGAAAGTCCTGAAGCCTGGGTGAGCCGAGTGGCATGTAGACGCCGACCGCAACGAGCGGCAGACCCGCGAGCGCCAGCACGGCCGCCGCACGGCGCCATTTGACGTTCGACTTCGGCGCCGTTGCAGGCTCGCTGGCCGCCGCCGCGAGCAGCCTGCGGCTGATCTCGACGCGTGCGGCCTCGGCCTCCGGCGCCAAGATCAAGCCTGTGGTGAGATCACGCTCGACCTCGGCCAATTGGTCCTTGTAGACCGCGACCTCGCTGCCCTGCTCCTGCGCGCGGCTGGTGCGGCCAAGCGGCCAGAGCACGGCGAAAACCGCCGCAACCGTCATCAGCGCGAACACGAACCATAGCGTCATCTGGCAAGCTTCCGGCGGCGCACGAACCGCGCCTATAGGTGCCTTTACACCACGGCCGGACGATGCGGCAATTGACAATTGTCAAGGCGACGCAACCGCATGTAGTGCCGAAAAGGTGAAAATCCAACGGCTTAGCCGATCTCGAAGTCGACACTTTGCGCGGCGTCCTCGCCGCGCCCGTTGAAGGCCTTCAGGAAGTATGTTCCCGGCTTGATTGCATCCGGCAATCTGATGCGCAACGCTCCGACTGGAACCCGAGATGCAACCCTCGTGATTGTCTCGGGCAGCTGCCGATCGCTAGCCTTCTCGACCAGCACCACCTTGGCCCCAACCATCAGCCTTTGATACTTGGCCACGATCACGCGGTTCTCAATTTCGATGGAGCTGATGACGGGTTTCATGCGCCCACAAATAGAAATTCCCCGGACTTGCACGGGGACCGTACGGCGCGCGACCGGCACCGTCAACCATAAATAGTGACCACGAAAATATGCGCCTGCTTAACCGGCGCGCGACGATTTGCGCTCGCCTGTGAGTGCGTTTTCCGCGGCCCGCCTCATCAGCGAGGCGTAATCGTCGCCGAACAGCACCTGGCAGAAGCGGATCGCGGCCTGCACCTGCTGCTGCCGATAGGCGCGGACCTTGTGATCGGCGGCGCGCAGCGACTGCACCAGCTGCTCGGTCGACCGTTCCACGTATTGCTGGAGGTCGGAATAGGTGCGCAGCGTCACCTCGTTGATCGCGAGCTCGCTCGCATAGTTGCGGCAAGTCGCGACGAAGTCGATCAGCGCCAGGGTTTCCTCGACCTCGGTGCTGTCGATCCGCGCGCCCGGCGGAATGTCTTTCTCGGGGCGCTGGCGCAGGATGCGGCGAACGCGGCCGGGAACGCTGTCGATCTCGGATTGCAGCGCATTGGAGATGTCGGCCCGGATCGAGGTCAACTGCTTGCCCCAGGCGGAATCGTTGCGCAGGTCGAGCTCGGTGCGCAGGCCGCGCACGCCGTCGTGCAGCGTCTTGAGATTGCCGGCGACGTTGTCGAAATGGCCGCGCTTGATGTCCATGCGAAGGATCGCGGCAACGCAGGACAGATCGTGCAGGGCGATCGTGACGGCGGCACCGTAAGGCGTCGCCGCGACGCGGATCTCGTCGTCCGACGCGGCAATCTTGATGGCGAGGCGGATGATCTGCCACGGCGCGGTCATCCGCTGCACGACGGCCGACAAGGCGAAAGGCAGCATCTGCGGCGTCTGAAGCACCGGAATGTTGAGCGCCGAAGTCACCGAGGCGATCTGGGAATCCCCGAAGGCCCGCACGGTGCGCGGCAGCTTCTCGCTCAGCGTCGCGATGGCCTCCCGGACCTGGAGCACCGCACCGATCGAATAGAGATCCTCGATCACGTTGGGCGGGCCGACACGGGCGAGCGCGCGCGATTTGTCGCCGCCGCCCGGCCCCGTCAACTCGAAGATGGCGTCCGCGGCCACCGCCTGGAGCCTCGAGGCCAGGGCTTCCACCTGCCCTGCACTGTCTGCCGGCATGCGCGACAGCGCCGCCTCGAATTCGTTCACCTTGTCCGGCGCGCCGTTACGGCCGAGCCACTGCCAGATCGGCTGCAGCGAGGAGCGGCGAATCTGGCCGACCCGGATCGGAGTGCCCGCCTCGACCAGGAACGGTTCCAACACCTGGAACAGCAGGCGCGACAGATCGTCCGTACGCGGCGGCGGAGCCTCGTCGGCCTCGGTCTTGCGGACGATCTTGCGCAATTGCTCGAGCACGAGGGTCGCCACGGCCGTGTCCTGGCCGCGCTCGAGCGCACGCTCGAACTCCCGCATCAGCAGTGCCTGCGACTGCGGCGGGAGCTGCGCGAGATATTCCCTCAGCCGCTCGATCGATGTCTGGCTCATGCGCCCGGGTAATGCACGGTAAAATGGCGGACAATGGGACGGGTCCGGCGCGATCATAGGAGGTCGCCACTTAAGAAGCCGTTTAGGAAGTGGGTCCGAATGCCCCCGGCTTCCTCCAGAGGGGCATCGACGAGGACGAAAAACCACGTCGAAACAAGGGGCTAAAGTCCCGGAAGGACCAATTCGGCCCGCAGGCCGCCGGTCGGCGCAGCGCCGAGCGAAAAGCTGCCGCCATAGAGCGCGGCGAGATCGGTCACGATCGACAGGCCCAGTCCCGATCCGGGTTTGGACTCGTCCAGCCGCTGGCCGCGCCGGGAGACCTGGGCACGCTCGGCCTCCGACAGGCCGCGGCCGTCGTCATCGACGATGATCCGCAAACGCGGGCCGGCGCCGGCCTGGTGCGGCGTCTCCACCAGGACCCCGATGGAAACGCGCGAGGCCGCCCATTTGCAGGCATTGTCGACGAGATTGCCGACCATCTCCTCCAGATCCTGTCGCTCGCCCCGGAACTTTGCGGATGGATCGGCCTTGGCCTCGACCACGATGCCGCGGTCGCGATGGATCTTCTCCATGGTCCGGCGCAGCGCCTCGATAGCGGGTGCCACCTCCGTCACGGTCGCGACCACCGAGACCCGCGCCGCAATGCGCGCACGTTCCAGATGATGGGCAACCTGGTCGCGCATCACGTCCGCCTGCTCCATCACCTTTTCCGCGAACGGATCGGCCGGGTGGGCGCCGGCCTCGTTGACGATGACCGAGAGCGGCGTCTTGATCGCGTGGGCGAGATTGCCGACATGGGTGCGCGCGCGCTCGACGATCTCGCGATTGGCGTCGATCAGCGCGTTGGTCTCGCGCGCCAGCGGCGCGATCTCGACGGGGAATTCCCCCTCGAGCCGTTCCGCCCGCCCGGAGCGGATGTCGGCGATCGATTCAGAGATGCGCTTGAGCGGGGCAAGGCCGAAGCGGACCTGGAACACAGTCGTCAGCAGCAGCACGATGCCGAGCGCGGTGAAGGTGCCGCCGAGATAGTAGTCGAAGCTCCGCGTCTCGTCGAAGATCTCGGTGTCGTCCCCGGCGACGCTGACCAGAAATTTGCCGTCGGCGCCGAGATCGACCGGCCGCTCCACCATCCGCAAATTCTGCCCTTCGGGCCCGTCGACATAGCCGAGCCGGATGCCGGCAGCGGTGAGCTCGGCGCCCTGCTCCTCCAGCTTCGGCAGCTTCTTGTCCCAGAGCGAGCGCGAGGAGCGCACCTCCGGCTTCTCGGTGTCGGTCCGGGTGATCTGCCAGTACCAGCCCGACAGCGGCAGCTCGAACAGGGGCTCGCCAAGCGACTGAAACTGGCGGTCCGGCGGCTCGTCGGGGGTCGCGACCTCCGCGATGAGTGTGCGCAGATAGAGATTGAGCCGGCGATCGAAGGCGCGCTCGGTGGCGTTCTTGTAGACCGACGACAGCACCACGCCGGTGATGGCCAGGATCACCACGAGCCAGGCGGTCGCCGACAAGAACAGTCGGTTCGCAAGCGAGCTAGCGGCCATCGGAACGGTCCCGGCAGGGGCTGGAAGTCAGGTCGTCGGACGTCATGGCCGGACCAAGGGCCCTGTTCGGCCTCCCGTCAAGCCAAGATACTTAAAGGCCGGAAAGCCTCAAGCGCCGGGCGCAGGCGGCGGGGTCAGGAGATAGCCGAGGCCGCGGACGGTCTGGATGATATCGACGTCGAGCTTCTTGCGGATGCGGCCGACAAAGACCTCGATGGTGTTGGAGTCGCGGTCGAAATCCTGGTCATAGAGATGCTCGACCAGTTCGGTGCGCGAGACCACCCGCCCGGAATGGTGCATCAGGTAGGCCAGAAGCCGATATTCGTGCGATGTCATCTTGACGGGATTGCCCGAGACGCTGACCCGTCCGGTTCGGGTGTCGAGCGTGACCGGACCGCAGCTCAGCTCGCTCTGGGCATGGCCGGTGGAGCGGCGCAGCAGCGCGCGGATCCGCGCCAGCACCTCCTCCAGGTGGAACGGCTTTGCGACATAGTCGTCGGCGCCGGCATCGAAGCCCTGCACCTTGTCGCTCCAGCGGTCGCGTGCGGTGAGGATCAGGACCGGCATGGTGCGGCCGTTGCGGCGCCAGGCCTCCAGCACCGAGATGCCATCCTTCTTCGGCAGGCCGATATCGAGCACCACGGCGTCATACGGCTCGTTGTCGCCGAGATAATGCCCCTCCTCCCCGTCGAAGGCCCGATCGACGACATAGCCGGCGTCGGTCAGCGCCTTGGTGAGCTGGCGATTGAGATCGGGGTCGTCCTCAACAACGAGCAGGCGCACGCTTCTCTCCAGAAATAGACCGCATGAACACCGCTCCAGATGAGCAATTCCGGCGTGAACTGAATATGAACGCCGGGAACCGGCCGCGTTACTTTTTGGTCATATACGATTTCTCATGCACTGATGCGAGTGCGCCCGCCGCGCAGCCGGACGAGCCGGCGGCATGGCGGGCGCAATGGGCCCCGTTATCCGGCGAGCCGGCCGGTTCGGGCCGTCAGGTTCGGAAGAACACGAACCAGATGACGGCAAGGATCAGGATCGCAAGCCCGGTCGAGATGGCGAGGAGCGCCGCCACCGAAGGCCCGGGTTCGCCCTGGCGCGCCTCGGTCGGAGTTTCCACGATCCGGTTCTGCTCTCGCGTGGTTGCCATGGTGACCTCAATCTGTGGCTGTCGCGTCGGATGGCCGCGACCTCCTCGCGGCTATGAAGTGCCGTGGGGCAACGCGTGATCTCGGACGATGTTCCGGACCATGGGCCCGCCCGGCAACATGGCGCAGGCGACGATTAACGCCGTTGCGAGATTCCGCGCCGGCGGTTGCTATGATTCGCACCTGGGCGATGTTATCCTTGGGGCTTGTCCTCTGTTGCGTCTGGAGTAGCCCATGGCCCCCCGCGCCAATTGGAAGGGTTTTCTGCGTCTGTCGCTCGTGACCTGCCCGGTCGCGCTCTATCCGGCCACTTCGGATACCGAGAAGGTCTCGTTCAACCAGATCAACCGCAAGACCGGCCACCGCATCAAGTACCTCAAGGTCGACGCCGAGACCGGCGACGAGGTGACCTCCGAGGACATCGTCAAGGGCTACAAGGTCGACACCGACACCTATATCGAGGTCACCAAGGACGAGCTGGACGACATCGCGCTCGACTCCACCCACACGATCGAGATCGACGAGTTCGTGCCCAAGGCCGACATCGACAACCGCTATCTGATCCGCCCCTACTACCTCGTGCCGGACGGCAAGGTCGGCCACGACGCCTATGCCGTGATCCGCGAGACCATCCGCAGCATGGACAAGGTCGCGATCGGCCGCGTGGTGCTGACCAACCGCGAGCACATCATCGCGCTGGAGCCGCTCGAGAGCGGCCTGATGGGCACGCTGCTGCGCTACCCCTACGAGGTCCGCAGCGAAAAGGAATATTTCGACGACATCCAGGACGTGAAGCTGACGAGGGACATGCTCGACCTTGCAAAACACATCGTCGAGAAGAAGTCCGGCGCGTTCGAGCCCGAGCTGTTCGAGGATCATTACGAGACCGCTCTGATCGATCTCATCAACAAGAAGCGCAGCGGCATGCCGATCACCGCGAAGGCCGCGCCGAAGACCGGCGGCAACGTCATCAACCTGATGGACGCGCTGAAGAAGAGCCTCGCGAGCGAGAAGGAAGCGGCACCTGCGGCGAAGGTCGCCAGGGAGACTGCCAAGGAGACCGCCAAGGAGACCGTCAAGGGCAAGAAGCCGAAGAAGCGCGTCGAGGGCCAGCGCGAGATGCTGCTGCCGATATCGGGCAAGGGCGGCAAGGACGCCGCGGCAAAGACCGCGCCCAAGGAAGCCACGAAGAAGGCCGACAAGCCGGTGCGGGCGAAGAAAGCCGGCTAGCAGCATCACACCCTGCGATCGCGCCGTGATGTCCCTCCCCGCCGATCGGCCGGCCTGACATGCCCTGGTCGACGGCGTTCGACGACCCCGTTCGCGTGAGCAACAAGCGCAAGCTGCTCACGCTTCAAGATGCTGCGGACTACATCATGCAGCTGCCCGACGACGCCCAGCACGAGGCGCACTGGCAGACCGCCATCGAGACTTTGATCAATGCGGCCGAGACGGGCGGCGGCTGGGTGATGTTCGCCCGCATCGCCATGTTGCGGGCGCTGAATGCGGACGGCCGGCGCGGATGAGCGCGAATGAGGGTCCTCCCCGCCCCATTGACGAACAGGCTCAACAATCGGTTAAGCGGCGCGATCACGTCTTGGCGGGCACTGCACCCGGGCTGCCCGCCCCGGGGGGCTGCCGATTTGACTCCATTTGGACGGACCGGCGGAACCTTAATTTAATGAATGCCGTCGTATGAGCGAAGGCGCGATCGCCCGGGCTTAATTCTTTTGGCGCGCACGAACACTTATTCGATCGATTTGCAAGTCCGATAACGACGCGACCATCCATCGGATCGGATGAACGGGAGTTGGCAATGCGTCTGCTTAGGTCCTTCCTTGCCGATGAGAATGGTGCAACCGCAATCGAGTATGGCCTGATCGCCGCCGGGATCGCTCTGGCAATCGTGACCATCGTGAACAACACGGGCGGCGCGCTGCTCAACAACAAGTTCAACTCGATCAGCTCGGCGATGAAGTAACGGCCGGCCCTGGCCTGCGCGGCGGCGCGCCGCACGCCTCGCCCGCGTCTCCCGGATGTGCGGACCATGATCTGGGTCAACAGCATCGGGACGGCGACGTCTAAGCATGGAGGTCCAACTCCTTGCTGCCGGCCTGTCCATGCATCCAGACCTTCCGCACTCCCAGCTGAAGATCCGCCGCGTCCGTCTCGACACCGGCCGTGAGAACGTCGTCGTCGTCTCCAGGCACTCCAAGGCGCTGCGCGCGGAGATCTTCCGCGGCTTCAGCCGCGTCGAGCTTCGTCAGGGCGGCAAGGTTCTGCTGGCGACCTTGCTGATCACGGACGACGATACGCTGGCATCTCCCGACGAAATCGGACTTTCCGAACCAGCATTCCGGCGCTTCGCGGAAACCGTCGGAACGCTGGTCACGGTCAGGCCCGCCCCGCCTCCGGAGAGCCTGGAAGCGGTGCGTGCGAAGATCCGCGGACGAACCTTGAGCCAGGCCGAGATCGGCGCGATCGTCAGCGACCTTGCCCATTATCGTTACTCCGACATGGAGATCGCCGCCTTCCTGATCGGGTCGGCGAGCTTCATCACCAGCGACGAGCTTCTCGCCCTCACGGGGGCCATGGCGCAGGCCGGCACGCAATTGGTCTGGCCGGCCCCGGTGGTCGTCGACAAGCATTGCATCGGCGGCATCCCCGGCAACCGCACCTCGATGGTCGTGGTGCCGATCGTCGCCGCCCATGGCCTGCCGATCCCGAAGACCTCCTCGCGCGCAATCACCTCGCCCGCCGGCACCGCCGACACGATGGAGGTGCTGGCGCGGGTGAATATCGGCGTCGAGGAGATGAAGGCGATCGTCTCCTCCTGCAACGGCTGCCTGATCTGGGGCGGGCACGTCAACCTGTCGCCGGCCGACGACGTCCTGATCTCGGTCGAGCGCCCCCTGAGCCTCGACACACGCGAGCAGATGGTCGCCTCCATCATGTCCAAGAAGATCGCGGCAGGCTCGACCCATCTGCTGATCGACATTCCGGTCGGACCGACCGCGAAGGTCACCGGCGGCGTCGAGGCCATGCGGCTGCGAAAGCTGTTCGAATTCGTCGGCGACCGCTTCGGCCGCTCGGTCGAGGTGATCACGACCGACGGAAGCCAGCCGATCGGCAACGGCATCGGGCCGGTGCTCGAAGCCAACGACGTCATGGCGGTGCTCGGCAACGAGCCGGCGGCGCCGCGCGATCTGCGCGAGAAGTCGCTCCGGCTCGCCGCCCATCTCCTGGAATACGATCCCAAGCTGCGCGGCGGCGCCGGCTATGCCCGGGCGCGCGAACTGCTCGACAGCGGCGCGGCGCTGAGGCAGATGCAGAAGATCATCGACGCACAGGGTCCCTCGACATGCAGCAACGGGCTCGGACCGCTCAGCTTCGACGTCGAGGCGGCGCATGACGGCATCGTGTCCGCGATCGACTGCCTGCGCCTCAACCGCCTCGCCCGTACCGCCGGCGCGCCGCTCGACAAGGGCGCCGGCATCTGCCTGTTCAAGAAGATCGGCGACCGCGTCGAGCAGGGCGAGCCGCTCTATCGTGTCTACACGTTCGACCACCCCGAGCATGATCTGGTTGCCGCCGCTGCTGCCGAAGAGGCCGGTTACCTCGTCAACGGTCACGAGGCGCCGCAGGGCAAGGCGGCGCCGTGAGCACGGTCGCGCTCCAGACATTGCCGTGCGGCGCCGATGCGGCGAAGCGCCTCGCAACGCGGCTTGGGCTTGCCTGCGGCGAGATCGCCGTGCATCGCTTTCCGGACGGAGAACTGCGCGTCGCAGTCGCGCCGGCGACCGACACCACGATTCTCTATGCCTCGCTCGATCAACCCAACGACAAGCTGGTCGCCCTGCTCTTCGCCGCGGAGGCACTGCGACGCAACGGCGCGAAGCGGCTGGTCCTGGTCGCACCCTATCTCTGCTACATGCGGCAGGATGCTGCATTTCACGCCGGCGAGGCCATCAGCCAGCGCGCCATGGGCAATCTGCTTGCAACGACCGTGGACCGCGTCGTCACCGTGGATGCGCACTTGCATCGCACCCCCGACATCAGGTCCATATTTCCGGGTATCGAAGCGGAGAACCTGTCCGCCATGCCGGCGATCGCGAACGCGCTGGCAACGGGCGGCATCGATCCAGCGACCGTCGTGATCGGGCCCGACACGGAGTCCGAGCCCTGGGTGAAAGATGTCGCGAGCCGATTGCGATTGCAGCACACGGCGGCGCGGAAGACGCGGCACGGCGATCGTTCCGTGGCGATCAGCTTTGCCGATCCGGGCCTGCTCGCCGGACGGCCGGCGCTCCTGGTGGACGACATCGTCTCCTCCGGGACGACGCTGATGGCCGCGGCGAAGGCCCTGACGGCGATGGGCGCGACCGCCGTCGATGCGGTGGTGACGCACGCGCTGTTTCCACCCGCGATGATCGCCGCCTTCGCTGAGGCCGGCATCCGGTCGATCCGCTCGACCGACAGCGTGCCGCATCCGACCAATGCGATTTCGCTCGACGAGATTCTCGCAGCCGCCTTGCGGTCCGAACTGACCGCGACACATCTTCCGGAGACGACGACATGAGCATCACCGTTCGATTTTGCGGTGCCGCCCGCACCGTGACCGGCTCGAGCTATCTGTTCCAGACCGCATCCGGGCGCTTCCTGGTCGATTGCGGCCTGTTCCAGGGCCAGAAGACACTGAAGGAGCTCAACTACGGCGCCTTTCCGTTTCGCCCTGCCGATATCGATGCCGTGCTGCTCACGCATGCTCATATCGATCACAGCGGTCTGTTGCCGAAACTCGTGCGCGCGGGATTCGAAGGACCGATCCTGGCGACGCGCGGCACGATCGACCTCTGCTCCTACATGCTGCCCGACGCCGGCAACATCCAGGAGTCCGAAGTCGCCCAGCTCAACCGGCGTAACGCGTCGCGCGGGCGCAAGGAGGTGCAGCCGATCTACACGCAGGCCGATGCGATCGCATCGCTGCAATCGTTTCGCGCCGTCGACTATGAACGCTGGGCCGACGTGATCCCCGGCGTCCGCGCGCGCTACTGGAACGCCGGCCATTTGCTCGGCTCCGCCTCGATCGAGCTCGAAATCGCCGAGCAAGGTTCGAGGCGTCCACTGCGCGTGCTGCTCTCTGGCGACGTCGGGCCGGAAGCCAAGCTGCTCCAACCCGATCCCGAAGCGCCGACCGATTTCGACTACGTCATCTCGGAATCGACCTATGGCGACCGGCTGCGCGAGGCCACGACACCAGCGCTCCGCCGCAAGCACCTCGCGGCCGAGGTACGCGATGCCGCGGCGGCCGGCGGCGCGCTGCTGCTGCCCGCCTTCGCGGTCGAACGCACCCAGGAGCTGATCGTCGACCTCGTCGACCTCATGGAGCACGGCGAGATTCCGACGGCCCCGATCTTCCTGGATTCGCCGCTCGCGATCCGCGCGACCGAAGTGTTCCGCCGGCATGCCGAGAGCCTCGACCCATCCGTCGACGCTACGCGCCTGCTCAACTCGCCGCATCTCAAATTCACGGAGACCGCGGACGAGAGCAAGGCGATCATGCGTCTGTCCGGCTTCCACATCATCATCGCCGCGAGCGGCATGTGCGACGCCGGCCGCATCCGCCATCACTTGAAGCGCTGGCTGTGGAACGAGCGCGCGACCGTGCTTCTCGCCGGCTTCCAGGCCAACGGCACGCTCGGCCGCTTCCTCCAGGACGGGGCCAAGGCCGTGCGGATCCAGGGCGACGAGATCAAGGTCGCGGCCCGCATCCGCATGATCGACGAATATTCGGGCCATGCCGACGGCGCCGGCATGGCCAGCTGGATCGCGGCGCGCCGTCCCATCGCCCGCGGCCTGTTCCTGGTCCACGGCGAGGAAGGGGCGGTCGCCGGGCTGGCCGAGCGCGTGGCAGAACGCATCATTCCCGCGGCCAAGATCTACCAGCCGATACTGGACGATATCTATGAGCTCGCCGCACCCGAACCGCGCGTGCTCGAGGCGGATCGTCGCCGGCGACTCGCGCCGGAGGCCGTGACCCGTCTCGACTGGCACAACGAGATGTCCGAGCTCGTGCTCGACATCAATGATCGTGTCGCAGCCGCCGCCGACGACCGCGCCCGCGGCGTCATCATCCGAAGGCTGCGCCGGGCGCTGGAGGAGAATGGGTAGAGGGATGTCAGACGAGGCGCGGCCATGGCCCGCGTCTCTCGTGTCCCGGACGCGCTGCAGCGTTCCTACGCTGCTGCGCAGAGCCGGGACCCAAAAGACTGCACATTCCGCTGATGCGTGGGCCCCGGCTCTGCAGCGCACCGCACCGGACGACGCTTCGCATCGCCGGGGGCGCTGCGCTGCGTCCGGGGCACGAGATCGCTGTTCAGCGATAGACATAGCTGCTTATCCTCGCGGCTTGTTTCGCCCGAGCTTTGCTGTCTTCTTCCGCCCTCTCAAAAGCAAAGGGCGCAAGGAAGGCCGGGCACCGGCAGGCACCCGAAGTCCCGTGTGCGATGAGAACGCGCACGGGGTGGACGACAGGTGATGCCGGCATCCCGGCCTTCCCTGCGCGGATGGTTTTAACGGTGTCCTTCGTGCTCTCCCCGGGGAGCGATGCACTATTGCCCCCGTCGCCATGCAGATGGCTGATGTGCGTGCCCGGTTGGGCCGTGAGCATCACCACATGACTTGACGCACAGACCCCGGGCGTCAGGACCACACGACTTCTCCGTCCGCGCACATCTTCGCTGGGTTCTCACCGGCTGGCGTGCGCTCACCGTCGAGACCATACGAAGACGCTGTCAGCGCCGTGTCGTATCGCGCCCGTCGCCGCTCACGGGTTTCCCCGCCCTGCAGCCACCATCGCGCGCCGACGCCGTCGCGGCCACCGCATCCCGGCCCGCGTCCCGTGACGATCGCGAAACGCCCCTTGTGGCGGGCGGGATGCGTCGGCTTGTACGTCAAAACCGAATTTCTGTAAATTCGAATATTTTTGCGGACAGCTCTCGACCCAGCGCTGGCGTATTCTGCCCGTCGGGCAACACAATGGATTGTAGGTGGGATCGTGAGCTCTTCCGAGACCGACCCCACTCGCACCCAGCTTTGGACAAGGTCCTTTCGGCTCTCCGTTTCGCCCAGGACTATCGCATTTGAGATCGCCTCCCTGCGGCCATCCTTCGAGACGCCCGCTTTAGGACGAGGCGCGCGCTCCCGAAAATCAAGCTGCTCTCAAGAAAAACAGGACCCCGTCGGAAGATATCCGCCAAGCCAGCAGTGGCTTTTCGGCCTACAGACGAGGTCGTTCGCCGTTCGCCTCGGCATCGCGAAAAGCGTCGCGATACCGCCGCACGGCCTGTTTCGACGATCACGCAAGCGAGAAGCGCATATGGCTGTCACAGCAAATTTTTCCGCCGGAATTCTCACCGTGTTTGGCAACGGCCTGAACAACGCGATCGCGTTGGGCCGCAATGCGGCCGGAACGATCGTCGTCAACGGCGGCGCCGTCGCAATCAAGGGCGGACCCGCGACGGTCGCCAACACCAAATTGATCCAGGCCTTCGGCCTGGACGGCAACGACATCATCACCATCGACGAGAGCAACGGCGCGATGCCTGCTGCGAGCTTGTTCGGCGGCGCCGGCAACGATACGCTGACCGGCGGGTCCGGCGGCGACATGCTGTTCGGCCAGTCCGGCAATGACACGCTGCTCGGCAAGGGCGGCAATGACCTGCTGTTCGGTGGCGCCGGCAACGACGTGCTGATCGGCGGCGACGGCGCCGATCAGATGTTCGGCGAAGCCGGCAACGACCGCATGATCTGGAATCCCGGCGACGACAGCGACCTGATGGAAGGCGGCGAAGGCATCGATACCGCCGAGGTCAACGGCGGCAACGGCAGCGAGACCTTCACCATCACCGCCAACGGCACGCGCGTGCGCTTCGACCGCACCGACCCGGCACCGTTCTCGCTGGACATCGGCACCACCGAAGACCTCGTGGTCAATGCCAACGGTGGCGACGACATCATCACCGCGACCGGCAATCTCGCCGCGCTCATCAAGCTGACGATCGACGGCGGGGCCGGCAACGACACGATCCGTGGCGGCAATGGCGCAGACCGCCTGCTGGGCGGCGAGGGCGACGATTTCATCGACGGCAACCAGGGCAACGACACCGCCCTACTGGGCGCCGGCAACGATATCTTCCAGTGGGACCCCGGCGACGGCAGCGACAAGGTGGACGGACAGGCCGGAGCCGACACCCTGCTGTTCAACGGCTCCAACATCGGTGAGCACCTCACCCTTTCCGCTGCCAATGGTGGACGCGCGCTGCTGACCCGCGATATCGGCAACATCACCATGGACCTGAACGGCATCGAGACCATCACGATCGACGCGCAGGGCGGCAGCGACAACATCGTCGTCAACAACCTGGCTGCAACCGACGTCAAGCAGGTCAATGTCAGTCTCGGCTCGGCCGGGACCGGCGACGGTGCCGCGGATACCGTGACGCTCGAGGGCACATGCAGCGCCGATACGATCCAGGTGTCCGGCTCGGGCACGTCGGTTTCGGTCGCGGGGTTGCCCACCGCTCTCGCCATCACCAACGCAGAAGGCGCCAACGATGCGCTCGTCATCGAAGGCCTCGGCGGCAACGACACGATCTCGGCGGCCGTGCTCGCCGCCGGGGCCGTGCACCTCACGATCGACGGCGGCGCCGGCAACGATACGATCCTCGGCAGCGTCGGCAACGACACGCTGATCGGCGGCGACGGCAATGATTCCGTCGTCGGCGGCCGCGGCGACGACCTCGTGCAGCTCGGCGCCGGCCGCGACCTGTTCCAGTGGAATCCGGGCGACGACAGCGACACCATCGAGGGCGGCGCCGGCGTCGACACGCTGCGGTTCTTCGGCGCCAACATTGCGGAGAATATCGCCATTGTGGCGAACGGCGATCACGCCCTGCTCACACGCGACGTCGCAAACATCACGATGGATCTGCACGGCGTCGAGCACGTCGAGGTCCATGCGCTGGGCGGTGCCGACCATATCGCGGTGGGGGATCTGACCGGGACCGACGTGACGCAGGTGAACATCGACCTCGGCGGCTCGGCCGGAACGCCCGACGGCGCCGTGGATACAGTTTCGGTCGATGCCACTCAGGGAGCCGGCATATTCGGTGTCTCCGGCAATGCCGGCGGCGTGACGGTGTTCGGCCTGCCTGCGATCACCAAGCTGAGCTTCATGGACGCAACCGATCAGCTGACGCTCAACGGCCTCGGCGGCGACGACGTCATCGACGCCAGCGGGCTCGCTGCCGGAGTGCTGCAGCTGACGATCAATGGCGGCCTTGGCAACGACACCATCCGCGGCAGCCAGGGCGATGACCTGATCAACGGCGGCGATGGCAACGACGTCGCGCTGATGGGCGCGGGCAACGACACGTTCGTCTGGAATCCCGGCGACGACAATGACACGGTCGAGGGTCAGGGCGGCACCGACACCCTGCTGTTCAACGGCGCCAACATCGCCGAAACCATCAACATCTTCGCGAACGGCGGGCGTGCCGAGCTGACGCGAGACGTCGCCTCCATTACCATGGACATGGACGGCGTCGAGACGATCGCGTTCAATGCCCGCGGCGGCGCCGACAATATCAATGTCGGCGACATGAGCGGCACCGACGTGACTGAAGTCAAGATCGATCTCGCCGGCGTCCCCGGCAACGCGGGCGGCGACGGCGCGGCCGACAACATCGTGATCAACGGCACCGGCGGAGACGACGTCATCACGCTTTCGCTGAGCAGCAATGGCGCGCTGGTGATCGACGGTCTGGCAAGCCAGGTCGTGATCGAAAACTTCGACTTCAACGACACGATCACCATCGACGGTCTCGGCGGCGACGACGTGATCGAAGCGTCAGGCGTCGGTCCCGGCGGGCCGCACCTCGTTTTCGACGGCGGCGCCGGCGACGACGTGCTCATCGGCAGCGCGGGCAACGACACGCTGCTCGGCGGGCTCGGCGATGATGTCCTGATCGGCGGCGGCGGCATCGACGTACTGGACGGAGGGCCCGGCAACAACATCGTGATCCAGTCGTTGCTCGCCCATGCGAGCTTCCACGCGGGCACGCTGGTCTGAGCCGACGGTCGCGCCTCGCCTGATGTTGGCGCGTTCTGCCTGCCGGGCAAGGCAACCGATCGTAGCCCGGGTGGAGCGGCGCTCCATCCGGGCTACGACGCTTTGACGGCCATGGGAGTCCTGATACTCTGCACCACGTCGTGGTTCGGCGCGCCATGCGATCAATCGTTGAACCAAAGCTGCCAAGAGGATGCGGATGAGAAGCGTGATGCTCCTGGCTCTCAGCCTCATGTTTGTCGGCGCCTGGTCGCACGACAGCGCGAGAGGCCAGACTTCGGCCGCGCCGCCGGTTTCGCTTGCTCCGCCCGATGCATCGCCGCCACGCCCGAGTGCCAAGAATTCCAAGCCCAGAGCAGAGCTCGCACGGGTGCCGACGGATAGAGCTCCGCCGAATCCGGCCGCCGACTACGACGGCTTCAGCGTCGGCACCGTCGATGACAATGGCGCCTCGAGCCAGGTGAGGCCGCCTGTGAGATTGCGCACCGCAAAGGACGCCAGGTCCAATCCGGATGCAAATGACCTCGATCGGGAAGATGAGGCGTTGAAACGAAAGCTGATGATCTGCCAGAACTGCAAATAGGAGATTTGTCGGCCAGCGAACGCATCAGTTCGGACAGGGTTGCCCGGCCGCTCCCCACATCGCCATGTCCTTGACGTGATCCTCGAAGGTGCCCGGCGGCGTCGAGCGGCCTGCTCCGGGCGCCCAGCCCCGCGGGATGAAGCCGTTCAAGGATGCATCGTGCCGCAAATGCTCGACGAGACCGGCGGCGTCGCGGCCGCCGTTGCGCTTGGGATCCTTCAACTGTGCGCAGATCTCCGCGCCGCTCTTGCCGAACCAGATGAAAGCCACCGGCGCGAGTTGCCAGTCGATGCCGGCGCGCGGCGGCGACGGTGCCGGCTCGTTTGCCTGGGTCGAGGTCATGTGGCAGGTCGAGCAAGGGATCGCTTCCGCTCCGATGCGGCTCTCGCCGCCGTGGATGTTCATGCCATGCGGGCGGGGCTTGGTTTCGCCGGCCGGCGTCCAGATCGGTATGGCCTTGGCATCGACATGGCAGTTGGCACACCGTGGATGGGTCACGACGGCCTCAATCCGCTTCCACGCCTCCAGCCCCTCGGCGCGGCTGACACTGCCGGGCGGCAGCACGTCCTTGAAGGTATCCTTGGCGGCCTCGTCCTTGGCCACGACGATCCCGGTGAGAGCGGCCATTGCCGAGCCTGCGAGGACGAGCGCAATCAGAGATCTCTTCACGGCCTGCCTCACACGAAATCGATGAACTTGTTGAAGGGCATTTCGCGGATACGCTTCCCGGTCGCCGCGAAGATCGCGTTCGCAAGCGCAGGCGCGGCCGGAGGAACCGGCGGCTCGCCGACGCCCCTCACCTTCGGATCGTTCTCCAGCCCGCGAACCTCGATGACCGGGCATTGGTAGATCCTCATGGCTTCGTGGTGGTTGTAGTTGGTCTGCTGCACCGCGCCGTTTGCGTAAGTGAGCTCGCAATTGATGGCGTGGCCGAGGCCCCAGACGACGCCGCCCTGGACTTGATTCTCGAAATTGACGGGATCGACGACCTTGCCGACGTCGACCGCGACCCAGACCTTGTCGATCCTGATGCCCCGGTCCGTCGCCGTCACCTCGACGACTTCGGCGGTCGGTGTTCCGAAGGACTCGACGAAAGCGACGCCCCGGCCCCGGCCGTTGCCGAGCGGTCCCTTCCAGTCCGACATCTCAGCGACGGTCTCCAGCACCTTGCGATAATGCGGCACGGTGCACATCGCGATGCGCGCCTGCATCGGATCGAGGCCCGCCGCATGGATCAATTCGTCGATGAAGCTTTCGGTGAAGAAGCCTGATGTCGAGGCGCCGACCGAGCGCCACGTCGTGCTCGGCGACAACCCTTGCGCCTCGTAGCTCGTGGCCCGGAAATTGGGGATGTCGTAGTAGACGTTCCAAAGCCCTGCAGCCAATTGCCCGTCGGGATCCTTCGATGGCGTGCCCGAACGCTCGAGCAACCCCTTGAGCGGCGTCGTCGAGGCCAGTTGCAGATCGGCGGCGACAATTTTGCTCCTGTCGACGCTGCCGCGGTGCCGGGCGATCGCAATCTGCCGCGGAATGTCCTGGAGGAAATCCTCCTCGCGCGAGAACACCAGCTTGATCGGTGTGCCCTTCATCTGATTGGCGATCTCGGCGAGAACGCGGACGTTCTCGTATTCGAGACGATGGCCAAAGCTTCCGCCGGTCCACTGATTGTGGAAGGTGACCTGTTCCGGCTTGAGGCCGATCGCGGTCGCCGCGACCCATTGCACGAAGCGAGGGCTCTGATGGCCGACCCAGATTTCCATGCCCTTGTCGGTGACGAGGCCGATCCCGTTCAGCGGCTCGAGCGGCTGATGCGCCACGTATGGCGCGCGATATTCGGCTTCGACGAGCTTGCCCGTCTTCAGGCCGGCGTCGACGTCGCCGATTTTCCGCCACTCCTTGCCGAGGAACTCAGGCTTGAACGAGGATTCCAGCACCTTCCAATGGTCGGCCTGCTCGGCGGGGTAGGCCGAGGGCGCCCACTCGCATGCGATGGCGTCGACCGCCTTCATCGCGTACCAGCTGTTCGTGGCGATCACCGCGACGCCGTTCTTGATCTCGAGGATCTTCCTGACCCCCGGCATCGACTGCGCCTTGCTGGCATCGTATGATTTCAGCGGCTGCCCCTTGTTGGGATTCAGCTTGACGGAGGCATAGAGCATGCCGTCCGTTTTCAGGTCGATGCCGAACTTCAGCTCGCCCATCACCTTCGCGCGGACGTCGAGCCGCATCATCGGCTTGCCGAGCATGCGCCATTTGGACGGGTCGCGCGGCTGCGCATCGAGCACCGGCGGAATTTTCGACGCCTCCGCCGCGAGTGCGACATAGGCGATCTTGGTTCCGTTGGGCAGGATCACATGGCCTGATTGCGTGCGAAGGTCGGCCATTGCGATGCCCGAACGCTTGGCCGCGGCGGCCTTGAGCGTCTCGCGCGCGACCGCGCCGGCCACACGCAGCTTTTGGTAGGTGTCCGGAATCGTGCTCGATCCACCCGTCATTTGCAGGCCGGACTTGCGCAACCATTCGAGCGTGGCCGCGCGCGCTTCCTCCGCAGCCGGGCTTTGGTCCGCGGCCACGAACGGCGCGAACTCGTCGGCGAAGCCTGTGTTGAAATAGGCCGGGCTGGGATCAGCGAAGCGGACTTCGAACTGGCCGGGATCGAGGTCCATCTCCTCGGCGATCATGATCGGCTGCACCGAGCCGACGCCCTGGCCGATGTCGGCGTGCTGCGCGATCAGCGTGATCTTGTCCGGGCTGATCTCGACCCAGGGATTGAAGGTCACCGAATTCGGGCCGAGGCCGGCGGCCAGCGGATTGCCATCGTCGCCCGGCGCGGCCGCTTCGGCCCGACTATAGGCACCGAAAGCGATGCCCCCGGCGACGGCGGCAGAGCCGAAAACGAAAGCCCGACGGGAAAGGGTCTGCATCTGGCCCATCTCACTTCTCCGCCATCTTGTTCGCAGCAGCCGCATGGATCGCCGCACGGATGCGCGGATAGGTCCCGCAGCGGCAGAGATTGCCGGACATCACCTGATTGATCTGCTCGTCCGTCGGTTTGGGGATCGATGCGAGAAGCGAGATGGCCTGCATGATCTGGCCGGTCTGGCAGTAGCCGCATTGCGGCACCTGATGCGCGATCCAGGCCTGCAGGACCGGATGCTGGTCCTTGTTGTGCAGTCCTTCGAGCGTGACGACCGATTTGCCCGCGACCTCGCCGATATGCGCCTGACAGGACCGCACCGCCTTGCCGTCGATGTGAACGGTGCAGGCGCCGCACTGCGCGACCCCGCAGCCATATTTGGGGCTGGTGATACCGAGCTCGTCACGCAACACCCACAACAGCGGCATCTCGGGAACGACGTCGACGCGGTGCTTGATGCCATTGACGGTGAGCTCGATCATGTCGATGTATCCCTTCGCAATGTTGCTGCTAGCGTGCCCTCGAAGCTCCAAAACTGTCAAACCGATTCCCCACCGCAACGGCGCTCGGTTTCGAATTCGCACGAAGACGATCGCGGGTTTGAGTTCGAAGGTCGGCTGCATGCGGCGAGTTGCTGAATGCGGCAGCAGCGCATCGCGCCTTCTCGTCGCACGACATTCTGAACAATGCAGAGACGGCGCCGCGAACCGCAGAGTAGCGACGGTCAATCTTCCTGCTCGCGCCTCCTGCATGGCTGACCTACTGCGGGCGCGATCAACTACGCTTTACGCCTGTCCAATTTCCTGATCCTCTCCCCCAACAAGCCGGATCAACCGGCCTCTGCCTAAGGAGAGAGACGCCATGAAGCTCGGCACCGCCATTGCGGAAATCATGAGGCGCGAGGGGATCGAGATCCTCTGCGGCTATCCGGTCAACCATCTGATCGAGCACGCGGCGAAGGCCGAGATCCGCCCCGTGATGGTGCGGCAGGAGCGCGTCGGCATCCACATGGCGGACGCGATCTCGCGGGTGACGTCGGGGCGCAGCATCGGTGCGTTCTGCATGCAGCATGGGCCGGGCGCCGAGAACGCGATGGGCGGCGTCGCGCAGTGCTTTGGCGAATCCGTCCCCGTGCTGGTGCTGCCGATGGGCTATCAGCGCAGGCTGGCGCATGTCGAGCCGAACTTCAATTCCAGCGAGGCGATGAAGCCGTTCGCGAAATCGTCCGAGCCGATCATCCTCGCGACTGAGGTCGCCAATATCTTCCGCCGGGCCTTCACCAAGCTGAAGAACGGCCGCGGCGGCCCGGTCATCGTCGAAATACCCTCGGACATGTGGAACGAGGAAGTGCCGGAGCCGCTGAACTACACGCCGGTGCTGCGCACCCGCTACGGCGCCGACCCTGTTCACGTGAAGGAGGCAGCCAGCCTGCTCGTGAATGCCAAACGGCCGGTGATCTATGCCGGCCAGGGCGTGCATTACGCGCAGGCCTGGCCGCAGCTGAAGCGGCTCGCGGAGCGGCTGGCAATCCCCGTCACCACCAGCCTCGGCGGCAAATCGTCGTTCCCGGAAACGCATCCGCTCTCGCTCGGCTCGGGCGGGCTCGCGGTGCCGCGCGCGGTCCCGAAGTTTCTCGCCGAGGCCGACGTCATCTTCGGCATCGGCTGCTCCTTCACCGAGACCAATTTCGGCATCGCGATGCCGAAGGAGAAGACCATCATTCATTCCACGCTCGATCCCAATCATCTCAACAAGGATGTGGAAGCGAAGATCGGCCTGGTCGGCGATGCCGGGCTCGTGCTCGACGCGCTGCTGGAGGAGATCGGCAAGTCCGTTACCGCGGATCGCAATGCTTCAGCGGTCGCAGCCGAGATCGCAGCCTCGCACAAGGAATGGCTGGCGAAATGGATGCCGAAGCTGACCAGCAACGACGCACCGCTCAGCCCCTATCGCGTGCTGTGGGACCTTCAGCACACCGTGGACATCGAGAACACGATCATCACCCACGATGCCGGCAGTCCGCGCGACCAGCTCTCGCCGTTCTGGAAAGCAGTAGAACCCCTCACCTATCTCGGTTGGGGCAAGACGACGCAG
Organism: Bradyrhizobium sp. SZCCT0231; assembly: GCF_018130245.1. Taxonomy (GTDB): domain Bacteria; phylum Pseudomonadota; class Alphaproteobacteria; order Rhizobiales; family Xanthobacteraceae; genus Bradyrhizobium; species Bradyrhizobium japonicum_F. The sequence goes on along the minus strand of NZ_JAFCKP010000001.1, from coordinate 608,781 downwards.
CTCGGCTACGGCCTTGGGCTGGCGATGGGCGCCAAGCTCGCGAAGCCCGACCAGCTCTGCATCAACGTCTGGGGCGATGCGGCGATTGGCTTCACCGGCATGGATTTCGAGACTGCGGTGCGCGAGCGCATCCCCGTCATGTCGATCCTGCTCAACAATTTCTCGATGGCGATCGAGTTGAAGGTGATGCCGGTCTCGACCGAAAAATATCGCTCGACCGACATCTCCGGCGACTACGCCGCGATGGCGCGCGCCTTCGGCGGCTACGGCGAGCGGGTGATGAGGCCCGAGGACATCGTGCCCGCAATCAAGCGCGGCATCCAGAAGACAAGGGAAGGCGTGCCTGTGCTGCTGGAGTTCATCACCAGCAAGGAAACCGAGGTATCGCGGCCGGGGACGTGAGGCGGGCCGGGCTGCAGCGGCAAGGCCGCAGGCGCTGGCTCCGGCGGCAGAAGATGTGATAATCCGGCCCGGTGCCGCGCCTGTCGCGGCATCAAGCCGGATTACGAATGACCAACCCTCCGAAGAGCATCGCCGATGAACTCGCGGCCGAGAATGCGCAGCTGCGCAGTGAGCTCGCGATTGCGCGCGATCGCTTGAGCGCCAGCGCGGAGATTTTGCGCACCATCGCGGCCTCGCCCTCCGATGCGCGGCCGGTCTTCGCGGCGATCGCGTCCAGCTCGAAGCGCCTGCTCGGCGGCTTCTCCGCTACCGTGCTGCAGTTCATCGGCGACGAGCTGCATCTCGTGGCGTTCACGCCGACCAGCGCGGAGGCGGACGAAGGGCTGAAGGCATCGTTCCCGCGCAAGATCGCGGATTTCCCGACCTTTGCCCTGGTGCGCGACGGCGAGACGATCCAGTTTCCCGACAGCGAGGCGGCCGACGTTCCGGAGCTGAACCGGCAGCTGGCGCGGCTGCGCGGCTTCCGCAGCGTGCTGTTCATGCCGCTGATGAACCGGGGCGCGCCGGTCGGCATGATCAGCGTCACGCGGGCCGAGCCGGGCGCATTCGCGCCCGACCTCGTACAGCTGCTCCAGACCTTCGCCGACCAGGCCGTGATCGCCATCGAGAATGCGCGCCTGTTCAACGAGACCAAAGAGGCGCTCGAACGCCAGACCGCGACGGCCGACATCCTGAAAGTGATGGCGGCCTCCCCGTCCGACGTGCAGCCGGTGTTCGAGGCCATCGCCACCAACGCCAACCGGTTGATCGGCGGCTTCTCCACGGCTGTGTTGCGCTATATCGACGGCGCCGCGCATCTTGCGGCATTCACGCCGACCGATCCGGCCGGCGATCGCGTGCTCCAGGCTTCCTTTCCGGTGCCGTTCGCGCAGTTCCCGCCCTACCAGCTCGTTGCCAATGGTGCCGCCGCGCAGCTGCCCGACACCGAGCTCGAGCCGGCCGCGCGCGACATCGCGCGTGCGCGGGGCTATCGCAGCATGCTGTTCACGCCCTTGATGAGCGAGGGCGAGACCATCGGCATCATCATCGCCACGCGCCGCGCGACCGGCAACTTCGCCGAGCATCATGTGCGGCTGCTGCAGACTTTCGCCGACCAGGCGGTGATCGCGATCAAGAATGTCAGCCTGTTCAACGCGATCAGGGAAGCACTGGAACGTCAGACCGCGACCGCCGACATCCTCAAGGTGATTGCGGCCTCGCCATCGGATGTCACGCCGGTGTTCCAGGCTATCTCCGACAGCGCCAAGGCGCTGATCGGCGGGCACTCCTCTACCGTCACCCGCGTCATCGGCGACATGCTGCATCTGGCCGCCTTCACCACCGACAATGAGGCCGGCAATGCGGATCTGCTCAGCTCATTCCCGACGCCGCTGTCGTCGTCAGGCATTCACAGCCGCGTGGCGAGGAACGGGCAATTTGCCTTCCGCAGCGACATGCAGAACGAGCCTGATCTCACCGCGGCCATGAAGGAGCTGGCACGAACACGCGGATATCGCAGCATCCTCGTGGTGCCGATGCTGCGCGATGGCGTTGCGATCGGCACGATCGCCGTCACGCGGCGGGAGCCCGGTCATTTTCCTGACAAGGCGATCAACCTGCTCAAGACCTTTGCCGACCAGGCCGTGATCGCGGTCGAGAACACGCGCTTGTTCAACGAGGTGCAGGACCGCACCAGCGAGCTTGCCAAATCGCTCGATGATCTGCGCGCAGCGCAAGACCGGCTGATTCAGACCGAGAAGCTGGCTTCGCTTGGCCAGCTCACCGCCGGCATCGCCCATGAGATCAAGAACCCGCTCAACTTCGTCAACAATTTTGCCTCGCTTTCTGCCGAACTGACCGAGGAGCTGAACGAGGCGCTCGCGCCGGTCCCCCTCGCAGACGACCTCCGCGCGGAGGTCGACGAGCTCACGGGCCTTCTGAAGGACAATCTGCAAACGGTCGTGCAGCACGGCCGCCGCGCCGATTCCATCGTCAAGAACATGCTGCTGCATTCGCGCGAAGGCGGTGGCGAGCACGGGCTGAGCGACATCAACGCGCTGGTCGAGGAAAGCCTCAACCTCGCCTATCACGGCGCACGCGCCGAGAAGCCGGGATTCCACGTGACGCTGCAGCGCGAGCTCGATCCGGCGGCGGGGCAAGCCGAAGTGTTTCCGCAGGAGATCACCCGTGTGCTGCTGAACCTGATCTCGAACGGCTTCCACGCGGTCACCAAGCGCAAGGCCGATGGCGCCGCCGGCTACGAGCCGACGCTGATCGCCGCGACGCGCGATCGCGGCGACGACATCGAGATCACCATCCGCGACAACGGCACCGGCATTCCGGACGAGGTGAAGGAGAAGATGTTCAATCCGTTCTTCACCACCAAGCCGGCCGGCGAAGGCACCGGGCTCGGGCTGTCGATGAGCCACGACATCGTCGTGAAGCAGCACGGCGGCACGATCGACGTCGCGACGGAGCCGGGCGCGTTCACGGAGTTCACGATCCGGCTGCCGCGGAAGAGCAGCTTCCCCGACGCAGGCCGCTGAGCCTTACTCAGCCATCTCGACGGGTTGCTGCGCCGAGGGCCCGGCCAGCGGCCGCTCCTCCATCGCGATCAGGCACAGCGCGGCGGTGGTCATCAGCGCGGTGGCGGCGCCGAACACGTAGCGGAAGGCGTGCCGCATGTCCTCAGTGGGTATAGCGACGGCGCCCGCGGCGTGATGCTCGCCGGCGAGCGGAACGTCGATGCCGAGCGCGATGAGCAGGATCGCCGCGAAGGCCGCGACCGTGAACGAGGACATCAGCGAGCGGAAGAAGTTCATCGCGCCGGTGATGGTGCCGACTTGCGGACGCGCGACCGAATTCTGCAGCGAGACCACGCACACCGGGAAAGTCGTGCCGAGCCCGAGCGCGAAGGCGGCCATCAGCGTCAAGAGACCCCACAGCGGCAAGGTGGTGACCGTGAGGCCCAATCCGCACAGTGCGGCCCAGGATGTGCCGATGATGGCGACGCGCTTGTAGTGCTTGGCCCGCGCCATGGTGCGGCCGGCGACGGCCGCGCCGACGGTCGAGACCGCCGCGAGCGGGATCAGCGCAAGACCCGCCTCGCTTGCGCTCAAATGGTAGACCGACTCGTAGTAAAGCGGCAGCTGCACGGTGAGGCCGGTGATCGCCCCGAGCCCGCAGCCGCCGGCCGTCAGCGCGAAAGGCGCCACCGACCCCGTCAGCAACGGCAGTGGCAGGAACGGCTCGTCGGCCCGCCGGGCATGCCACACGAAGCTGACCGCCAGCGCGACGGCACCGCCCACCATTGCCAGCACGGTCGGCGACAGCCAGGGATAGCGCGTGCCGCCCCAAGTCAGCACCAGCATGAAGACCACGGCGGCGGCCATCAGCAAGACGCCGCCGAGCCAGTCGACCTTGCGCTTGCGGTGGAACACCGGGATCTTCTTCATCTTCGGCAGCAGCATCACGATGGCGGCGGCCGCGAGCGGCAGGTTGATCCAGAAGATCATCGACCAGTGCAGATGCTCGGCGAACACGCCGCCGATGACCGGACCGAGGATACCGCCGACCATCCAGACGCTGGAGAAATAGGCCTGGTATTGCCCGCGTTCACGCGGGCTCACGACGTCGGAGATCACGGTCTGCACCACGGGCATGATGCCGCCGCCGCCGAGGCCCTGAAGCCCGCGTGCCAGGATCAGCATCGGCATGTTCGGCGCGATCGCGCACAGCACCGAGCCCGCCACGAACAGGCTGAGCGAGATGATGATCATGACGCGGCGGCCGTAGATGTCGCTGAGCGTGCCGAACACCGGCGCCACCGCGGTCGAGGCGAGCAGATAGGCGGTGATCACCCAAGAGAGATTGGAGACGTCCTGGAACTGGCGTCCGATGGTCGGCAGCGCAGTCGCCACGATGGTCTGGTCGAGCGCTGCCAGGAACATGGTCAGCATCAGGCTGATCACGATGGTGCGGACCTCGTCGGAGCTCAGCGGCACCGGCGGGGCGATCGACGGCGCGTCATCGACGCTCAACACCTCGCTGGGAAGGCGGGAAAGCTCTTCGGCGATGTCGTCAGGCAACGTCTGGACGTCGGCAGCGCTCTGCCGTTCGAACTTGTTCATCTCGATCGGACGTCATGTGGCGGCGCAACGCCGCAAAGGATTCGTTCTATGCAGCTCAATGTAGACAGCAAAGCTTTTCCCAGGCAGGCACCGCGGCGCATGGGTGCATCCCGCCCTGAGGTCATCCCGAACACGTGATCTCAAGCCGCGCGGCGGATCAGTCCTTTGGGCGTCGCTTCAGACGGGCTCGCCTGGGCAGCACGGCCGGCCATCGCACGATGTGGTCCTCGAGCTCCTCGTCCGGGACCTCCTCCTCGCTGCCCTCCACCCGGCCGCGCACGGAGACGCCGGCTTGATGGACGGTGTTGGGATCGCCCGACACCAGCGGATGCCACCAATAGAGGTCGCGCCCTTCGGCGACGAGCTTGTAGCCGCAGCTCGGCGGCAGCCAGTTCAGGGTGCGGACATTGGCCGGAGTCAGGCGGACGCAGTCCGGAACCTTGTCGGAACGATTCGGATAGTCCTTGCAGGCGCAGCTGGCGCCATCGAGCAGCTTGCAGCCGATATGGGTAAAATAGATCTTGCCGGTGTCCTCGTCTTCGAGCTTGTTCAGGCAGCAGCGGCCGCAGCCGTCGCACAAGCTTTCCCATTCGGCCCCCGACATTTCTTCCAACGTCTTGGTTTTCCAGAAGAATCCTTCCTGGCCGGAAGGTCGTTTGGGAGCTGCGGTCATGCGCCTCAATAAGGGTTCGAAAGAGCTACGGCAACGCCTTCTAGGGCGCGCGGCGGCAAGGGTGCAAGCGAGGCCCCGTTTGAGGCCCGTAATGAACCGGGGTCAATTAGGCCTGTTGTTCAAAATCCCGAGCGAGACCATTGGTTTATGGGCCCCGCTCGGCTAGAAGGAACAGCAAGTCCCTCGGATGCTGGCCGGGCGCCTTGGGTTTGCCGCAACATTCCCGCAAGACGTCTCGATGCCGCCCCCGGCCGGGTGCTTGAACGCTTTCGAAGCAAGCCTCAAGGGTTCTAGGTGCGCCAGATCATACCACCGCATTGGAAGCAGAGGGTCCGGAATTTCTTCCTCGACCTCGATGCGCGCATCGACTCCTCGCTGTTCTCCTCGGCCAAGGGCATCCGCGAGCTCTACGAGCGCTACTCGACCTTCATGGACCGCTTCTATGTCGGGCGCTGGAAGCGCTGGGTGTTCATCGAGCCGCTGTCGGAGGCCGCAACCCTCGGGCTCGGCGGCCTGGTCGTGATGCTCACCCTCGCCATCCCCGCCTTCCGCGAGACCGCGGACGAGGACTGGCTGAAGAAATCCGATCTCGCCGTGAGCTTCCTCGACCGCTACGGTAACCCGATCGGCAGCCGCGGCATCAAGCACAACGACTCCATTCCGCTGGAAGACTTTCCGGACGTCCTGATCAAGGCGACGCTGGCCACCGAGGACCGTCGCTTCTACGAGCATTTCGGCATCGACATCGCCGGCACCGCGCGCGCGCTCGTCACCAACGCGCAGGCCGGCGGCGTGCGCCAGGGCGGCTCCTCGATCACCCAGCAGCTCGCCAAGAACCTGTTCCTGAGCAACGAGCGCACCATCGAGCGCAAGGTCAACGAGGCCTTCCTCGCGATCTGGCTGGAATGGCGCCTGACCAAGAACGAGATCCTCAAGCTGTATCTGGACCGCGCCTATATGGGCGGCGGCACTTTCGGCGTCGACGGCGCGGCGCACTTCTACTTCAACAAATCCGCGCGCGACGTGACGCTGGCGGAAGCCGCGATGCTCGCCGGCCTGTTCAAGGCGCCGACGAAGTACGCGCCTCACATCAACCTGCCCGCCGCCCGCGCCCGCGCCAACGTCGTGCTCGACAACCTCGTCGATGCCGGCTTCATGACCGAGGGCCAGGTGTTCGGCGCCCGCCGCAACCCGGCCTTTGCCGTCGACCGCCGCGACGAGGCGTCGCCGAACTATTATCTCGACTACGCCTTCGACGAGATGCGCAAGCTGGTCGACACGTTCCCGAAGTCCTACACCGAGCGCGTCTTCGTGGTGCGCCTCGCCATCGATGCCAACGTGCAGAAGGCGGCGGAAGACGCGGTCGAGAACCAGCTGCGCCAGTTCGGCCGCGACTATCACGCGACGCAGGCCGCAACCGTCGTCGCCGATCTCGACGGCGGCATCCGCGCCATGGTCGGTGGCCGCGACTATGGCGCCAGCCAGTTCAACCGCGCCACCGACGCCTATCGGCAGCCCGGCTCCTCGTTCAAGCCCTACGTCTACACCACGGCGCTGCTGAACGGCTACACCCCGAACTCGATCGTGGTCGACGGCCCGGTCTGCATCGGCAATTGGTGCCCGCAGAACTATGGCCATTCCTATTCCGGCTCGGTGACGCTGACGCAGGCGATCACGCGCTCGATCAACGTCGTGCCGGTGAAGCTGTCGATCGAGATCGGCCGGCGGGATCAGCCGAAGGCACCGAACCCGGCCAAGATCGGCCGCGCCAAGATCGTCGAGGTCGCGCGCCGCTTCGGCCTCAAGGCGCCGCTGCCCGACACGCCGTCGCTGCCGATCGGCTCGGACGAAGTCACCGTGCTCGAGCATGCCGTCGCCTATGCGACGTTCCCCAACCGCGGCAAGGCGGTGACGCCGCATGCAGTGCTCGAAGTGCGCACCGGCGCCGGCGACCTCGTCTGGCGCTGGGACCGCGACGGGCCGAGGCCGAAGCAGGCGATTCCGCCGAACATCGCCGCCGACATGGCGGGCATGATGAGCCACGTCGTTAGCGAAGGCACGGCGCGCCGCGCCGCCCTCGACGGCATTCCGACCGCGGGCAAGACCGGCACCACCAATGCGTATCGCGACGCCTGGTTCGTCGGCTACACCGGCAATTTCACCTGCGCAGTCTGGTACGGCAACGACGACTACTCGCCGACCAATCGCATGACCGGCGGCTCGCTGCCGGCGCAGACCTGGCACGACATCATGGTCGCCGCGCATCAGGGCATCGAGGTCCGGGAGATCCCCGGCATCGGCATGGGCCAGAAGCTGCCGCCGCAGCCGATGGCCGCGCACGCCAATGCGGCGCCGAAGGTGCTGGAGACCAAGCCCGGTCCGCCGCCGGTGCTGACCAAGCGCGGCGCCGACATCCTGGTGCGGGTCGAGAAGCTGCTGGATGATGCGGCCAAGACTGCGAACAAATCGACGGCAAATGACAGCAAGCCATCATCGTCGACGAGCGCGCTCGCCTTCCCGCAGAACTATGCGGAAGAGAATGCGAACGCATCCGCTCCGCGCAAGAACTGATCGAAACCCGTGCGGCTGATCCTGATCACATTGACGGCGCTTCTTCTCGCGACGGCGGTCGGCTTAGGCGCGACCTGGATGACGACGACGCGCGGCACCGAGATCGGTGCGCTGACCATCGGCGCCTGGACCGCACGGCCGCGCACCGGCACCGCCGACGTCGATCCCTATTCGCGCGCCACCATCGTGCGCAACGGCGAGCTGCCGATCGGCACCGGCGACGGCGTCGCCTTCACCGCCACGACCGACGACAGGAAGAAGGCGCTCGACGGCCGCTGCGACGTGATCGTCTCCGGCGTGACGCCGCCGGCGCGGTTCTGGACGCTGACGCTGTACGACCGCAAGGGCCATCTCGTCGCCAACTCGCTTGCCCGCTACGGCTTCACCAGCCAGGAGATCGTGCGGCAGTCCGACGGCACGTTCGAGATCCGCATCGCCTCGCGCTCGCGCGCCGGCAACTGGCTGCCGACCGGCGGCATCGAGCGCTACGCATTGATGCTGCGCCTCTACGACACGCCGGTCGGGGTCGCGACGCGCACCCAGCGCGACGCGCCGATGCCCAGCATCACCACGGCGGGCTGCTCATGATCCGGCTCGTGTTCACCGTTATTGCCGGCGTGGTGCTGGGCCTCGTGGTCCATCTCGTCAGCGTGCTGGCGCTGCCGCGGATCGCGACCCAGGATGCCTATTCGCGGCTGACACCGATGACGAAGGTGAACGCCGTCACCCAGCTTCCCCTCGCCGACCCCAATAATTCGCCGATGCCGTTCATGGACCCCGCCTTCGCGCTGGCGATCTGCCGCTACGATCTGTCGGGCGGGCCGATCAAGCTGACGGTGCCGGTGAGCCAGGCCTACACCTCAGTGTCATTCTACACCCGCAACGAGATCGCCTATTACGCCATCAACGACCGCTCCGCGGGCCGCAAGGTGATCGAGCTCGACCTGATGACGGAAGCGCAGCACAACGAGCTGCCCGAGGACGAAGAGGTCACCGCGGCCGACCGCCTGATCATCGATTCCCCAAGCACGACCGGCCTGATCCTGATGAAGGCGCTCGCCCCCGAGCCCGGCCTGATGCCGCAGGCGCAAGGCTCGCTTCAGGCCGCGACCTGCGGCCCGCAGACCGAGCAGCCGGCCAAGGCCGAAGCGCCACGCGGACGGCGGTGAGCGCCGACGTTTCGGCAAGCTCAAACAAAAAGTGCGAAAACAACCCCATGCACAGTAGCGGGGGCGTTGAAATCATTACGCTCTTCGGATCGGCGATGTTGAGGCTGCCGGGCGGACGTGTACGCACCTTTGACTCGTCGGGCAAAACACCGGCATACTGGCATCATCGAGAGTTCGTCACACCCGCGCGGAGCCATCCGTCGCGGGTGATTTCATGTCAGGAGGACAAACTGGCCTCGCGATGATGAATGCGGTGATCACGCGAGACATGAGGCATCTCCGCTTGCGGAGCCCATGGACCCCGGCTCCGGCGGACCGCGCCTGCAAGCGAAGGCGGTATTTCGCGCTGCAACAATCCCGACCGGCACCAGGCTTGGCGTCACGGCCCTTCTGGGCTATCCCCTCCCGGGGGATAGGATCACCATGACGAAGCACATCCACGAAAGCCACCCGGACATCGTCAGGCGCCTCAAGCGCGCCGAGGGACATCTGCGCAGGGTCATCGGCATGTTCGACGACGGACGGTCCTGCCTAGACCTCGCCCAGCAGCTGCATGCAGTCGAGAAGGCGATCTCCGAGGCCAAGAAGGCCCTGATCCACGATCACGTGGATCACTGCCTGGACGCGGCCACCAACGGCGGCGCCGGCAAGTCGACCAAAAATGTCGTCGCCGAGTTCAAGGCGATCTCGCGATACCTGTAGCGTGGAGCTTTCGATGTTTTCGGCCAGCCGGTCGGCCGCCGCGATTCTGTCGGTCCTCGCCGCCGTAACCGACGTCACCTCGCAGGCGTATGCACAATCCGCGAAGCCGGGAAACGGAAAGCCGGCTGTGATCGCGATGGACGACGCACGCATCAAGCTCGCCGAAATCGAGCTGCGCGAGGCTGGTCCCGCCGCGATCGCGAGACGGCTGATGGTGCCCGGCACCATCGTTCCCGATGCGGGACGGGTCGCCCATGTCTCGGTCAAGCTCTCGGGCACCGTCGCCGAACTGCGCAAGAACATCGGAGACGACGTCCTCAAGGACGAAATCCTCGCCGTCCTGGAGAGTCGCGAGGTCGCCGACGCCAAGAGCGAATACCTCTCGGCAAAACTCTCCAGCGAATTGCAGCAGGAGCTGACGGCGCGCGACAAGTCGCTGTGGGAGGGCCGCGCAGTCCCCGAGCAGCAATACATCAAATCGCGCAATGCGGCGGCGCAAACCGAGATGCGCTTCGGCATCGCGCGCCAGAAGCTGATGGCGCTTGGAGTCACCGATGCCGAGATCGCCGCGCTGCCGCAGGCGCCCGACGGGACGCTGCGCAGTCAAAACATCCGGGCGCCGATCTCCGGACGGGTCGCCGAGCGCAAGGTCGAATCCGGGACTGCGGTGGGTCGCGACAGCCTCGAAACAGAGCTGTTCGTCATCGTCGACCTGAGCCGCGTCTGGGTCGAGCTGGCGGTCTCGTCAGGCGACTTGCCACTGGTGAAGGAAGGCCAGCCGGCCGATATCGCCCTGCGGGGCATGACGGAAACCGGCACGGGCAAGATCGTCTTCGTCAGCCCCCTTCTCGACAAGGAGACGCGCGCAGCCCGCGTGGTGGCCTCGCTCGGGAACGCCGATGGCCGCTGGCGGCCGGGCTCGTTCGTGACCGCGGGGATCGCCGTCGAACGCCGCGACGTGACCGTCGCCGTTCCGTTCTCCGCCGTCCAGACGGTGGATGGCCGCAAGGCCGTCTTCGTGCGAACCAAGGAGGGCTTCGAAAAGCGCGACGTCGTGCTGGGACGACGCGACGGCGCCATCGTCGAGATCGTCTCGGGCCTCTCCGCCGGCGAGACAGTCGCCGGCTCGAATACCTTTTCACTCAAGGCCGAGCTCTCCAAGCCCGGCGACGAGGACTGAGCGATGATCGAACGGATCGTCGAATTTTCGGTCCGGCGGCGGTGGCTGGTCTTGCTGGTGACGCTCGTCGCAGCAGCTTCCGGCTGCTGGTCGTTGACGCGTCTGCCCATCGACGCCGTGCCCGACGTGACCAACATCCAGGTCCAGATCAACGCGAGCGCACCCGCCCTCACTCCGGTCGAGATCGAGAAACAGGTCACCGTCGCGCTCGAGACGGCGCTGGCCGGCATGCCTGGACTCGAGGCGACGCGCTCCTTCTCGCGCAACGGCTTCGCGCAGATCACCGCCGTGTTTGCCGACCGCACCAACATTTACTTCGCGCGGCAGCTCGTCACGGAACGTCTGAACGAAGCCAAGGGCGGCCTGCCCCCGGGCGTCGATGTCCGGATGGGACCGGTCTCGACCGGCCTCGGCGAGATCTACTGGTGGGCCGTCGAGTACGAAAGACCGGGCGCATCCTCGCCGGTTCGGGACGGACAGCCGGGCTGGCAGAGCGACGGCAGCTATCTCACACCCGAAGGCGAGCCGCTGACGGACGATTTCCAGCGCACGGTCTATTTGCGGACTGTGCAGGACTGGATCGTTCGGCCTCAGATGAAGACCGTTCCCGGCGTCGCCGGGGCGGATGCCATCGGCGGCTTCGTCAAACAGTTCCAGGTGCAGCCGGACCCGGCAAGACTGGTCGCCTATGGACTCTCCTTCAAGCAGGTCGTAGCCGCGATCGAGGCCAACAATACCACCCGCGGGGCGAACTACATCGAGCAGAACGGCGAAGGCCTTGTCGTTCGGGCCGCCGGCCGCGTCGAGACTCTGGAGGACATCGAGCAGATCGTCGTGACGACGCGCGGCGGAGTTCCCGTTCGCATCAGGGACCTGGCGGATGTCTCGATCGGAAAGGAACTGCGCACCGGCAGCGCAAGCGTCGACGGCCGCGAGGTCGTGCTCGGCACGGCCCTGATGCTGATCGGCGGCAACAGCCGCACTGTCGCCGCCGCCGCCGACGCCAAGATCAAGGACATCAGCAAGACGCTGCCGCCGGGCATCTATGCCCGCACCGTCCTGAACCGGACACAGCTCGTCGACGCCACGATCCATACCGTCGCCAAGAATCTCGCCGAGGGCGCCTTGCTCGTCGTCGCCGTGCTCTTCCTGCTGCTCGGCAACTTCCGCGCCGCCCTCGTCACCGCCTGCGTCATTCCCATCACCATGCTGATCACCGCGACAGGGATGCTGGAGGGGCACATCAGCGCCAACCTGATGAGCCTTGGCGCGCTCGACTTCGGCCTGATCGTCGATGGCGCCGTCATCATTGCCGAAAACAGCCTGCGTCATCTCGCCGAGCGCCAGCGCGAACTTGGCCGCACGCTGTCCCTGGACGAACGTCTCCACACCGTGACGGTCTCGGCGTCCGAAATGATACGGCCGACGGTCTATGGCCAGATCATCATCATCCTGGTCTATACCCCGCTGCTCACTTTCACCGGCGTCGAAGGAAAGACTTTTGAGCCCATGGCGCTGACGGTGATGATCGCGCTGGCGGTGGCCTTCGTGATCTCGCTGACATTCGTCCCGGCCGCCGTGGCGATCGCAATCACCGGAAAGGTCAACGAGCGCGAGAACATGCTGGTCCGGACGCTGAAGCGCTGGTACGCGCCGCTGCTCTCGGGCGCCATCGCCAGACCCCTGCCCGTGGTCGCCCTCGCAACGCTGCTGTTCGTCGGGGCGGTGTCCCTATTCATGCGGCTTGGTCAGGAATTCACGCCGACGCTGGACGAAAAGAACATCGTGATGGAGGTGAAGCGCGTGCCGAGCACCGCGCTGGCGCAGTCGCAGGCCATGCAGCTGCTGATCGAGCGGCAGATCAGCGGACTGCCCGAGGTGGCCTTCGTGTTCTCGCGCACCGGCACGCCCGATCTCGCCGCCGACCCGATGCCGCCGAACGCATCGGACACCTACATCATCGTCAAGCCTGAGGACGAATGGCCCGATCCATCCATGACGAAGGATGACCTCATCAAGAAGATCGAGGCGGAGTCCGGGAAGCTGCCGGGCAACAAGCTCGGATTTTCGCAGCCGATCGAGATGCGGTTCAACGAGCTCATTGCCGGCGTCCGCGAGGATCTGGCGGTCAAGGTGTTCGGCGACGACTTCGCCCAGATGCAGCAGACCGCGGGCCGGATCGCCGACGTGATCCGCAAGATCGATGGTGCCGGGAACGTGAAGGTCGAGGAGACCTCGGGCCTGCCCTTCCTGGAGATCAGGATCGACAAGGCCGAGATCGCGCGGCGCGGCCTCAGCCTGGCGGCCGTGCAGGACTTGGTGCAGACCGCGATCGGCGGCACCGACGCCGGCCTCGTCTTCGAGGGGGACCGCCGCTTCAAGATCGTGGTGCGCCTCGCCGATGCGCAGCGGAACGACATTCCGACGCTGGAGGAGCTGCCCGTTCCGCTTTCGCGCGCCAATCCCGACGCGCCGGCCGCCTCGATCCCCTTGCGGACGATCGCCACGTTCGAGCAGACCACGGGCTACAACCAGATCAGCCGCGAGAACGGCAAGCGTCGCGTCGTCGCCACCGCCGAAGTCCGCGGCCGCGACATCGGCTCGCTGGTGGCCGAAGCGCAGACCAAGGTCACCGAGCAGGTGAAGCTGCCGCCCGGCAGCTATCTCGCCTGGGGCGGCCAGTTCGAGAATTTTGCCGTCGCCCGGCAACGGCTGGTGTTCGTGGTGCCTGCTGTCTTCGCCCTGATCTACCTGCTGCTGCTCGGGGCGCTGGGCTCGGCGCGCGACGCGCTGCTCGTGTTCAGCGCCGTGCCGCTCGCGCTCACCGGCGGGATCGCGGCCCTATGGCTGCGCGGCATGCCGTTCTCGATCTCGGCGGCCGTCGGCTTCATCGCGCTCTCGGGCGTCGCCGTCCTGAACGGGCTCGTGATGCTGACGCAGATCCGGAAACTGATCGCCGAAGGCATGGAGCCGAAGCGGGCCATCGGCGAAGGCGCGCTGACGCGCTTCCGCCCCGTGGCGATGACCGCGCTCGTCGCCTCGCTCGGCTTCGTGCCGATGGCGCTCGCGACCGGCACGGGCGCCGAGGTGCAGAAGCCGCTCGCGACCGTGGTGATCGGCGGCCTCCTCACGGCAACGCTGCTCACGCTCGTCGTGCTGCCCGCGCTCTACGCACGCTTTGCCGTTCCGCGCAGGCCGACCAGGCGCAGCGATGCGCCCCCGGCCCTGGTTCACGACCGCGCCGCGGAGTAGCGGCCATGCTGGCCGTCAACGACCAGGACGGAACAAGCGATGCATCCGGGGAAGCCTGAAGTCACGGTCCGATCTGACATCAGCGCGTGATGGCAACAGCTGTCAGGCGACGGTAGGACGCAATCGTACATCGATTGCGCTGTTGAAGCCGCAAAGCTCGAGGGCTATCGATCTGAAAACTCGTCTTCAATCGGAGGAACGCATGAGCACCATCACCGGCGGCTGTCACTGTGGCGCAATCCGTTATGAGGTCCAGGGCGACGCAATCGTGCACGCGCTGTGCCACTGCCGCGATTGCCGGCTCCACGCCGGCGCCCCGGTCGTCGGCTGGACGATGTACGCGGAGGATGCCGTCAAGGTGACCAAGGGCGAGCCGAAGGTGTATCACTCCTCGGAACATGGCCGGCGGCACTTCTGCGGCGACTGCGGCACCGGCCTGTTCTACCTCAATGCCAACATGATGCCCGGAATCATCGACATCCAGAGCGCGACCTACGACGATCCCGAGACCGTGCCTGCGACGATGCAGATCCAGGTCGCCGAGCGGCTGCGCTGGATGGAGCATGCGCACGAACTGCCGGCGTTCGACCGCTTTCCTCCGCAACCGTAGCGGCAAGATGGCGTCGGCACTTTTGCCGTCATCCGGGGATTGGCACGCTCGGCTCGTGCGTCAGCTCATTGATGGTGGCGGTGCCGTTGCGCAGCGCCGTCGGACGTGTACCCGCGCAGCTCGGCGTATCTTGCCAATTGCGCTTGATCGAGAACCGCCGCAGCGCGCAGGTGATATTTGAGGTGGGCCTGCCGCAGCTCGCCCTGCGTCTTCGCGATCGCCGCGGTGGCAGAACCAAGACTCTCGGCCGTGATCGTGCGGCTGGCGAACTGCCGATCCAGATCCGCCTCCTTCTCGATCAATCTGTTGCCGATGGGAGCGGTTTCGGCCTTCATCTCGGAGAACATCTCCTCGAACTTGCTCCGCTGCCCAGGGTTCAATCCCAATTGGTCCGCGAGTTCGAGCACGTGGGAGGGCCCGGGATATCCATTGAGCTCGGCAGCGAGTGCGAGTCCCATGCCGCGTCCCGCCCGCAGATCGCCAATTTGCTGGTCCGAGAGCGCCTTGATGTGGCGGGACTGCATACCGGCATATGGTGTCTGCGCCCAAGCGGCCGCCGGCGCGAGCAACGCGATGATCAAAACGACGTTCTTCATGACTTTCCACCCATCTTGCGGGACATCAACCAATTGCTCGGCGGCTTGCGGGACGCGGCTTCCGTGACCCCGGCGCCTGCGAGCGCTCCTTCATCAACAGCTCTCAACCGATCGCCTGCGAGCCGATAAAGCGCATGAATGGCCTTTGACCGTCGGCACCGAACAGCACGACCGTGTAAGGCTGCGGCTTGCCGCCTTCCATCCCGGGCGATCCGACCGGCATGCCCGGCACGGCGAGCCCCTTCGCGATCGGACGCTCCGAGAGCAGGCGCCGCACGGCCGCAGCCGGCACGTGCCCCTCGACGACATAACCGGCGACCTCTGCCGTGTGACAAGCGACCAGGTCCGAGGGGACGCCGAGACGAGTCCGAATGGCGTCGAGATCCGCAGTCTCCTCCACCTGGACGGTCAATCCTGCGTCGCGGAGATGCTGCACCCAGCCGGCGCAGCAGCCGCAGCTTGGATCCCTATGCACCGTGATGGTGGCTTCTTCGGCTCGCGCCGCGACGGCAGGACTGGCAAGGACTGCCGCGGCCATCAGCCCTACAAGCGACCGGCGGGTCATCACATGTGCGCGTTGCTTCATCTTCGGCTTCCTTTCTTTCATCGTTGGATCTCCTCAAGCTCGGAGCGCCACAGCCATCAACAAGGGCTCGCTTGACCCTCGTACATGAAGGTCATGGGCTTCAGGCCATTCATATATCCGGTGCGCATCTCGTCGATGCGAAAGCCGCTCCGGGTCAAGACGTCAGCAATGTCCCGATTGAGATGACAACCGCCCGAGATGCGCGTCCACGCGGGGGTCAGGCGATCCTGCCACCAGCGCACGCGCGGTTCGGGCGCACGGCCATGCTCGACGAAGACCAGCTTCCCTCCCGGTTTCAGCACACGCCGCACCTCCGTCATGGCGCGATCGACATCCGGAATGCTGCACATGGTCCAGGTCGTCACGACCGTGTCGATGCTGCGGTCCTCGATCGGAATTGCCTCGGCCGAGGCTTCGACAAAGTCAACCGGAGTGTCCGGATGCGGGGCGTGCCGCGCCATCTCGAGAAGCTTTGGAGCGGGTTCAAGCCCCACAACCTGCTTCACCGTAGCCCCGTAGAACGGCAGGTTGCGGCCGGACCCGATGCCGATCTCGAGCACCCGGCCCTGAGCCGCACGGATCGCGCGTTTCCGGTAGGGCGCAAGTTCCTTGTTGCGCATCGCAAGGTCGCAAAGCCGTGGAAGAATGACGTCGTTGTAGAAGCCCATGCGCGCATCTCCTGGCATCGCCGCCCCCGATACGAGAACGACGACGATCGGTGCGGTGATCAGTTCCATCGTCCACCATTCCCGACATGATGCCGTGCATCATGGCTCAATTCATTCGGCCGGCTCCACCACCCGCAATCTGGCACCGATCGGCTTCGGCATTTCGGTCGGTTGTTCCTTGTCGTCGCCCTTGGGAGGCAGGCGGAAGCCTTTCACCAGCCCGAAGATCGCCGGGATCACGATCAGCGTCAGCAGCGTCGACGATGTCATCCCGCCGATCATCGGCACCGCGATGCGCTGCATGATCTCCGACCCGGTGCCGCTGCTCCACATGATCGGCAGCAGGCCCGCCATGATGGCGACCACCGTCATCATCTTGGGACGGACGCGTTCGACGGCGCCTTCCATGATGGCCTCGTGCAGATCCTGCCGGCTGAAGCCCCTGCCCTCGGCGCGGCACTTCGCCTTGACCGCTGCGAGGGCATGCTCGAGGTAGATCAGCATCACGACGCCGGTCTCGGCGGCGACACCGGCGAGTGCGATGAAGCCGACGGCGACGGCGACCGACAGGTTGAAGCCGAGCCACCACATCATCCAGATGCCGCCGACCAGCGCGAAGGGCAGTGAGAGCATGACGATGAAGGTCTCGGTCATCGCCCTGAAGTTCAGGTACAGCAGCAGGAAGATGATGGTCAGCGTCACCGGGATCACGATCTTCAGGCGCGCCGCGGCGCGCTGGAGATATTCGTACTGGCCGCTCCAGACCACGTAGTATCCGGGCGGGAACTGGATGCTGTCAGTCACGGCGCGTTGCGCATCGGCGACGTAGCTGCCGATGTCGCGATCGCGGATGTCGACGTAGATGTAGGTTGCGAGCTGCCCGTTCTCGGTCCGGATCGACGTCGGCCCCCGCGCCGGCTCGACCTTGGCGATCTCGCCGAGCGGCACGGCGCCGCCTGCCGGCATCGGCACCAGGATGTCGCTGGCGATCGCCTTGGGATTGTCGCGCAGGTCGCGCGGATAGCGCATGTTCACCGTGAACCGCTGCCGTCCCTCCACCGTCGTCGTCACGGTCTGACCACCGAGCGCGGCCGCGATGGTGTCCTGAACGTCCTGGATCAGGATGCCATAGCGGGCGAGCGCCTCGCGGTCCGGGACGATCTCGAGATAGTAGCCGCCGATGCCGCGCTCGGCGTAGGCCGAGGAGGTGCCCGGGACGGTCTTGATCACGCGCTCGACCTGCCGCGCCAGCCGGTCGATCTCGACGAGATCGCTGCCCATCACCTTGACGCCGACAGGCGTGCGGATGCCGGTGGACAGCATGTCGATGCGCGCCTTGATCGGCATGGTCCAGGCGTTGGAGACGCCCGGGAATTGCAATGCCTTGTCCATCTCCGCGATCAGGCTGTCGACCGTGACGCCGGGGCGCCAAAGCTCCTTCGGCTTCAGGTTGACCACGGTTTCGAACATCTCGGTCGGCGCCGGATCGGTCGCAGTCGCCGCCCGTCCCGCCTTGCCATAGACGGACGCGACCTCCGGGAACGACTTGATGATGCGGTCCTGCGTCTGCATCAGCTCGGCCGCCTTGGTCACGGAGATGCCGGGCAGCGTCGTCGGCATGTAGAGCAGCGTGCCCTCATCCAGCGTCGGCATGAACTCGGTGCCGAGCTGCCGGGCCGGCCAGATCGTGACGGCGAGCACGACGAGCGAGCCCAGGATCACCAGCGTCTTGGCGCGCAGCACGCCCTTGATGACCGGCCGGTAGATCCAGATCAGGAAGCGGTTGATGACATTCCTGTGCTCCGGCACGATCCTGCCGCGAACGAAGATCACCATCAACGCCGGCACCAGAGTGACGGACAGCAGGGCCGCAGCAGCCATCGAGAAGGTCTTCGTGAACGCCAGCGGGCTGAACAGCCGCCCTTCCTGCGATTCCAGCGTGAAGATCGGCATGAACGACACGGTGATGATGAGCAGGCTGAAGAACAGCGCCGGCCCAACTTCGGACGCCGCGTCGATCAGGATCTGGACGCGCGACTGACCGGGCCTGGCGCGCTCCAGGTGCTTGTGGGCGTTCTCGATCATGACGATCGCGGCATCCACCATGGCGCCGATCGCAATCGCGATGCCGCCCAGGCTCATGATGTTCGATCCCAATCCCAGCAGCTTCATGGCGCCGAACGCCATCAGCACGCCGACCGGCAGCATCAGGATCGCGACCAGTGCGCTGCGGACGTGGAGCAGGAACACGATGCAGACGAGCGCGACCACGATGCTCTCCTCGACCAGCGTGTGCTTCAGCGTATCGATCGCCGCGTAGATCAGGTTGGAGCGGTCGTAGACCGGGACGATCTCGACCGACTTCGGCAGGCTGCTTGCGATCTGCTCGAAGCGCTTCTTGACGTTCTCGATCACGTCGAGGGCGTTGACGCCGAAGCGCTGCAGCACGATGCCGCTTGCGACCTCGCCCTCGCCGTTCAGCTCGGCGATGCCGCGCCGCTCGTCCGGCCCGAGCTCGACATTGGCAACGTCCCGCAGCAGCACCGGCGTGCCGTTGCTCGTCTTCAGCACGATGTTGCCGAGATCGTTGATGCTCTTGAGGTAGCCCTTGCCGCGGATGACATATTCGAACTCGGAGAGCTCGACCGTGCGGCCGCCGACATCGGCGTTGCTGGCGCGGATCGCCTCCCGGATCTTCTGCATGCTGATGCCGCGATCCCGCATCCGCTGCGGGTCGAGCACCACGTTGTACTGCTTGACGAAGCCGCCGATGCTGGCGACCTCGGCGACGCCTTCGGCCTTGGCCAGGGCGAATTTCAGATTCCAGTCCTGGATCGTGCGCGTGTCGGCGAGGTTCAATTCTTTCGACATCACGGCATACTGATAGACCCAGCCGACGCCGGTCGCGTCGGGCCCGATGGTCGGGGTGACGCCGGCGGGAAGCCGCGACGTCGCGCTGTTCAGGAACTCCATGACGCGCGATCGCGCCCAATAGATGTCGGTGCCGTCCTCGAAGATCACGTAGACGAACGACACGCCGAAGAAGGAGAAGCCGCGCACCACCTTCGATTTCGGCACGGTCAGCATCGCCGTCGTCAAGGGATAGGTGACCTGGTCCTCGATCACCTGCGGCGCCTGGCCGGGATATTCGGTGTAGACGATGACCTGGGTGTCCGAGAGGTCGGGGATCGCATCCAGCGGCAGATGAAGCAGCGCGTAGAAGCCGGCGGCGGCCGCAAAGCCGGTGCCGAACAGCACCAGCAGCAGGTTGCGCGCCGACCAGGCGATGATGCGGGCGATCATTTGTGCTCTCCCGTCGCATGGCCCGCGTCGGAGGCTTGAGGCGCAGCCTCGGCAAAACCTTTGAGCGCGGCCTTCAGATTGCTTTCCGCATCGATCAGGAAGTTGGCGGATGTGACCACGGCCTCGCCGTCCGCAAGTCCGTCCCGCACCTCGATAAAGCCGCCGCCGCGCCGGCCGAGCTTCACCTCACGCGGCTCGAAACGCCCGTCCCCCTTGTCGACGAGCACGGCCTGGCGCGTGCCGGTGTCGAGCACCGCGCTGTCCTGTATCGCGAGGACGGGCGCACCATCGGCCGTATCGACGTCGGCATCGACATACATGTCCGGCAGCAGCACCGCGTCGGGATTGGCGAGCTCGATGCGGACGCGAACCGTCCGGGTTTCGCGGTTCACCTGCGGATAGATCACGACGATCTTTCCGGTGAACACGCGGCCGGGAAAGCTGCGCGCGCGCACCGCAACGGACTGCCCGACCGCGATGTTGCCGAGATCGCGCTCGGCGACGTCGACCAGCGCCCAGACCAGCGAAATGTCGGCAATGCGGAACAGCGCGTCGCCGGGATTGGCGCGCATGCCCTCGATCGCATTGCGCTCGAGCACGATCCCGTCGCGCGGCGCCGACCAGTGGATGGTGACCGGCGCGACGTGCGTTCTCTCCATCTCGGCGATCACCTGCTCGGGGATGTCGAGATTGACCAGCCGTTGCCGCGAGCCGCGGCCGTACACCTCGACACTGCCCACCGTTTTGGAGGTGATCGTCGCGAGATATTCGGCCGCCGCGGATGCGACCGCCGAGCTGTAAATCTCCATCAGCGGCTGGCCCGCCTTCACGCGGGTGCCGGTGGTGACGTCCGCGATCTTCTGCACGAAACTCTCGGCGCGCATCGCGATCACCGAGACGCGGCGCTCGTCAAGCTGGATCGTGCCGGGTGCCTTCACCAGGACCCGGATCGGTCGTCGCGCGACGGGCTCGGACCTCACGCCGCTGCGCTGGATCTTGCCGGGCGACAGCTTCACCGTCCCATCGTCGACATCGTCGCCTTCGTAAACGGGGACATAGTTCATCCCCATCGGATCCTTCTTCGGCACGGGTGACGTGTCGGGCAACCCCATCGGATTGCGGTAGTAGAGGATTTTTCGCGATGAAGCCGCCTGCGGCGGTTTCGTTGCCGCTGCAGTCGTCTGATCGTCATCGTAGACCGGCAGATAGTCCCGCCCGCGGTCATCCTTCTTTGGACCGGCCGACCAAAGCGGCGCGCCGCTCGGATCGCGGTAATAGAGCGGAGTTCGGGCGCCGTCTGTCGTGGTCGAGCCGACCTCGGCATGAACGGACCAGCGTCCATCGTTCATGAACCAGGTGGCGCCCAGGACCAGGCTGCCGGTGAGCGCGAGTGCGGTGAGAAGACGGAGCGTATTCATCGCCAGATACCGCGCGCCCCAGGGCGCGCATCCATGTGAATGGGAAAGAGAAGTTCGGGCGCCATCCGGCGGCGCCCGAAAGCTCACTTGATCGCCTTGACGATGACCTTGCCGGTGACCGTCTCAGGCTCGCCCTGCACCTTCGCCGAGAGCGTGACCTGGTAGCGGCCGGCCATCGGCAGGTCCGTCCTAAAGGTGTAGACGCCCGGCTCCTTGGGCGGCAGCGGTGCGACGGCCGATTCCATCTCGGCCATGCCGTCCGGGGCCATATCGACACGGGTTTTGAAGATGACCGCGTCCGGCACCGGCTTGCCGGTCTGCTTGTTGGTCAAGCGAATGGCGAGCGTGACGTCGTCGCCCTTCTTCATCTCGGGATTGACCGGCTCGAAAGCGTAATCGCCGGCGCCCGCCATCGCGGCCGTAGCAGCGAGCGAAAGGGTGGCGGCGACAGCCGCGGCGCTGAATTTGGAAAGCATTGTCCTGTCCTCATGAATTGATCTTCCGCCGTGACGCAGGAAGCGCGCACGTCAGTCATCGTCGCGTGCAGGCGTGCCCGCGCGCGTCTTTGGCTTGGCGAGATCAGATTCGAGGAGGCCGGAAGGGAGGACTGCCGCCGCGGGAGGAGACGACCTGATCGGCGGGAATAGCGGTTTCCCCTGCCGCTACGGCAAGGAATTCGAAAGCCAGCGGACGAATGTCTGCAAGTGCGACGGTGCCGCCGACACAGCAGAAGCCCATCCCGCATTTGTAGCCGGTGTCGGAACCCGTTCCCTTCATGTCGGGACAACAATCGTCCATCGACATGTCGCCGTCGCCGCCCATCTGCATGGCCGCCTGCATGTCATTCGACGACATGGCGAGGCTGGAAGCGGACGCGCCAGCCGGCAGCATCGCCAGGGATATGGCGATGGCGAATGCCAGGATGGTACGAACGATCCGCATCAAATGTGCTTTTACCTCTTGGATACCATTTCGGGCCGCAGCGCAGCTTTCGTATCATATTCCGCTGCCGAAAGCATTCTTTGATCCGGGTCAAGCATTCGTGACCGAGGCTCCGATGCATGTCGGGCCGATCAGCGCCCCCATCCTGCCTCGCCTATTGCGGCCTCGATAGCAACTCTTCGGGCCGAGCCGTCCGCGCCCATAGCAACGCGAGCGGACCTAGCGCGATCCCGGCCGCGAGCACGACGAAAGCCAGCAACCAGCCCTCTGCACTCTGCGGACCGCCAGCAGCATCGAGTGCAGCCCCGGTTCCCCAAGCTCCCATCGCCGACAGGCCGAACCCGACGGTCGAATGCAGGGCCAGAGTCGCCCCGCGATGCTCCGAGACAGCTGCAGCCGACATGCCGGCTGTCAACGCACCAGAATCCGCCGGCACCGTCAGGCCATAGATCATCAGCAGCAGCGCCAGCACCCATGCCGGAGCCGTCGCACTAAGGCCGATGACGAGCGCAACGCAGGCCGAAGCGATCATCACCACCGTGATCGCCCGATGTCGCCCGAACTTCAGTGCGGCCTCGTTGCCGAGGATGCTGGCCGGCATGGAGATCACTGCAAAGCAGAAGCTCATCAGGACTGGGCTCAGCCATGAGGGCGCGCCCTGATGCGCGACGACGTAGGTCCAGAATCCGACCAGCCATGTGCGAATGCCGTAGAGCTCGAAGCAGTGCGCGCCGTAACCGAAGATGTAACCGAGTGCCTCGCGGTTGGCGAAAACGGGCGCAAAGTTCAAGAGACGTCCGGCTCTCGGAGCGGGACTGCGCCTCTCGATCAAAAGACACGCGACCACCATCGCGATGGGACCGATGCCGGTCACGTAAAACGCGGTCCGCCATCCCCAGCCATCTGCGAGGACTTGCGCGATCAGGAACGACAGGCCTACGCCCACCGAGAAGCTCGACGTGTAGAGCGTAACCGCCCGTGAGGTGTCGCCGGCGGGTAACCGGTCCGTCAGTGCCTTGAGCCCTGGCATGTAGGCACCGGCAAAACCAAGGCCGGCGAGCGACCAGATGATGGTCGCCGACCAGAAGCCTTGCGCGAAGATGCCAAACGCAACGGTCGCGAGTCCACTGAGGACAGAGCCGACCAGGAGCACCAGCCGTGCGTCCACCCGATCGGTCAGCGTCGTGAGCACGGGCACCGCCAGCATGTAGCCAAACGCGTAGCCGCTCGCCATCAGCCCGCCTTCCGCGGCGGACAACCCCCACGCCGGCATCAGGTGCTGCGCCAGATTCGCGGACAAGGTCACGTGCGGCAGCAGATTGCCGAGCTGGCCGATACACATCACCGCAATCAGCGGCCAGCCGCGCAAGCTACGAATGTTCTCCTCCCATCTGACACGGACTCATGCCGTCTGATCCCCACGAAGCAACAGAAGCGCGAAAAACGCAGAGACCGACGCCAGCGCGCTGATCCACAGCGCGCTGCTTCCGAAATGCTCCACCATCAGTCCCAGCGCAAGCGGCGCGAAGGCGCCTGTTGCCCTCGACGGCAGCGAGATCACACCGACGCGCCTGCCGAATCCCACCGGCCCGAACAGCACCAACGGCAGCGTACCACGGGCAATGGTGATGATGCCGTTGCCCGCGCCATACAGCACCGTGAAGGCCGGTGCGAGCAAAGGGCCGCCCGCGACCAGCGCAAGCACGCCGATCGGATTCATGAGCATGGCGAGCCTTGCCGACAGCAGCGGATGAAACCGGCCGAGCCATCCTGCTTCCAGAAGGCGGGCGCCGACTTGCGCAGGTCCAACCAATGCTCCTGCGAACAACGCCTGTGCCGGCGTGGCGCCGAACGCAACCAGCATGGCCGGTAGAATCGCCGAGACTCCGGAGCTGACAAAACTCGCGGCCGCAAACATGTACGCCAGCAGCATCATTGCGAAGGTTTCGCTCTGGCGGGCGGATTGCTGGCTCGCGCCCGTGCTCGGTCGGGAGTCCTGATCCAATGGAGCGGCACGGGGCAGCGAAAGGTTGAGCGGCAAGGCAAGACCGATATGGATCACCGCCCATAGCTGGCAGGCCGCGCGCCAGCCGTACTCCGTAGCGAGCCACGTCGTGAGAGGCCAGCCGAGTGTGCTGGCGAAACCGGCGATCAGGGTGATGCCGGTGATCGTTCGTCGCGCATTGGCGCCATAAATGCGCGCAAGCGTCGCGAACGCGGCTTCATAGAGGCCCATGCCCATGCCGATCCCGAGCAAGATCCAGGCTGTGATCAGCACCGCTACGCCATAGGCCACGGACAGCAGCAGCAAGCCCGCGGCGAAAACGAGGTTCGAGACGGCAAGCAGGCTACGCCCACCGAACGTATCGATGGCATGCCCAACTCTCGGACCAAGCAGGCCGGAGATGACGAGCGCTCCCGACAGCGCTGCGAACACGTAAGTCGGCGCAAGACCGAGATCCCCCGCAATGGGCGCAGCCAGGATCGCAGGAAGATAGTAGCTCGACGCCCACGCGATGGTCTGGGCGCTGCCGAGCGCGATGACGACAGCGAACGGGCCCGGAGCGCCTCCCGTCATGAGCAACCGCATCCCACGCTGCCTGCCTTCCTGGCCGATTCATCGGCCACACAGCAGGCCGAGGGTTCGGCCTTGGCCGGACCGCCGCAGCATCCCGATGCGGCGGCGGATTCCACGCCGCCGCGGGTGCAGACGCCGGTCTCGGGCAGCACGAGCTCGACGCGCTCTGCGGCCTCCTTGTCGCCGGCGATGTCGGCGACGATCGAGCGGACTTGCTCGTATCCGGTCGTCATCAGGAAGGTCGGCGCCCGGCCGTAGGATTTCATGCCGGCGAGATAAAAGCCCGGCTCATCATGCGCCAGCTCGCGCGCGCCGTGAGGCCGCACCGTTCCGCAGCTATGCTCGTTGGGGTCGATGAGCGGCGCGAGCGCGAGGGGCGCCTCGATCGCCGGATCGAGCCGCAGTCGCAGCTCGGACAGGAACGAGAGATCGGGCCGGAAGCCGGTCGACACCACCAGCTCATCCGCAACCACACTCCGCGCTCCGCAACAGGCGCCTGCCGAAATCCTGAGGCGGCCTTCGAACTCCGAAATATGGGTGACACCGAAATCGGTCTCGACTCGAATCCTTCCGGCAGTCACGAGCGCGGCGAAGGTCGAGCCCAGCTCGCCGCGCGCGGCAAGCTTGTCGTTGCGGCCGCCGCCGAAAGCCTTTGCCGGATCGCCGCCGCGCAGCAGCCAGACGGGCTGCGTGCCGGGCTCCTCCTCGGCGAGCTGCGCGAGATCGATCAGCGTGCCCAGCGCGGAATGGCCGGCACCGAGCACGGCCACGGTCTTGCCGGCATATCTGCCGCGACCTGTGCCCCGCACATCCGGCATGCCATAGGCGATGCGACCAGTGCGCTCGCGCTCGCCGATCGCAGGCAGACCGTTGCTGCCGGCGGGATTGGGCGAGAACCACGTGCCTGAGACGTCGATGACGGCATCGGCGCGCAGCACCTCATCGCCCTTGCCGTTCTGGTAGCGGATTTCGAAAGGCGCCTGCTCGCGGCCGCGGGTCTTGGCCCTGTCGAATCCGACGCGGCCGATCGCCGTGACGCGGCTCGACGTCCGGATCGTCTCGCGCAGCGGCGTTCGCGTTGCCAGCGGCGCGAGGTAGCGCTCGATCAGCTCGCCGCCGGTCGGATAGGAGCTTGGGTCTGGCGAATTCCATCCCGTCGGCGCAAGCAGGCGCGCCGCCGCCCTGTCAACATTGTACTCCCACGGCGAGAACAGCTGGACGTGCTGCCATTGCCGCACCGCATGCCCGGCTTCGGGTCCGGCCTCGAGCACGACGGGAGACATGCCGCGTTCGAGCACATGCGCGGCGGCCGCGAGACCCACCGGCCCCGCCCCGATGATGGCGACCGTCTTCTTGTCCATTCCGAATTCTCCATTCTTCTAGAATTATGGAATAACTGACCAAATGAATCAGGCTGCCGTCTGAGCGTCCTTACATCCGGCTTCGTCGGCACAGCACTCCGCGACCAGAAAGTCGACCAGGCCCTGCATGGCGTCGAAGTTGGCGTGGCAGATCAGGGTCGTCGATTCCCTGATCTGACTGACCAGTCCGACCGAGACCAGGGCCTTGATGTGGTGCGACAGGGTTGACGCCGGGATTTTCAGCTTGTCCTGCAAGCGGCCGACCGGCATGCCCGCGTGCCCCGCCCGAACCAGCGCCCGATAAATCTGCAGCCGGGTTCGATTCCCCAGGGCTTCAAGGCGTGCTGCTGCGTCGTCGATCTTCATGACAGCCACGATGTGCGCGTGCACACGAGTTGTCAAACGCTATTTCTAGAATGTTCGAAATATAGAGTGGGAGGTGGCGGATGCCAGGTTGACGCGGCCCATACAATTCCATAAATCTGGATATATGGAAACAGACCAAGCCGTCCTGGCGCTCGCCGCACTGTCTCAACCGACCCGTCTGGAGGCGTTCCGGACGCTGGTCAGGCACGAGCCTGACGGTCTTGCGGCCGGCGACCTCGCGCGCCTGCTGGAAGTCCCGCAAAACACGCTCTCGGCGCATCTGTCGATCCTGAGCCGCGCGCGCCTCGTGTCCTCCGAGCGGCACAGCCGCTCGATCATCTACCGCGCCAACCTCGGCGAATTTCGCGACGTCGCGGTCTTCCTACTGCGAGATTGTTGCGGCGGACGGCCGGAGGTTTGCGAACCCGTCGTCGAGACTTTGCAGTCGTGCTGCGCTCCCAAGCGAAAGGAGAAGGCCCGTGCCTGATAGCATCTACAATGTGCTGTTCCTTTGTACGGGAAATTCAGCCCGGTCCGTGCTCGCGGAGTCGATCCTTCGCAAGGACGGTGCCGGGCGCTTTCGGTCCTTCTCCGCAGGGAGCACACCGAAAGGCGCCGTGCATCCGCTGGCGCTGCGCACGCTGCAGAGCATGGACTACCCGATCGACGGGATGCGCTCGAAGAGCTGGCTCGAGTTCGCCACGACCGATGCGCCGGTGATGGATTTCGTCTTCACCGTCTGCGACAACGCCGCCGGCGAATCCTGTCCGATCTGGCCGGGTCAGCCGATGACGGCGCACTGGGGCATCAAAGACCCCGCCACGGTCGAAGGCACGGATCTGGAAAAGCAGGCGGCATTCGTCACCGCGTTCCGCTATCTGAGAAACCGGATCGATACCTTCGTGAACCTACCGCTGAAGAGCATCGACAAGCTCTCGCTCGGCACCAAGCTGCGTGAGATTGGTCGCTCTGAAGGTACGACGCATTCAACACCAAAGGCCGGCTGATGGACGCGTTCGATCTTTCGCGCCGCGTTGCGGCCGAGGCGCTCGGCACGGGCATTCTCGTCGCCACCGTGGTCGGCTCCGGCATCATGGCGGAGACGTTGACCAAGGATGTGGCGCTTGCACTGCTGTGCAACACCTTGCCGACCGGAGCCATCCTGGTGGTCCTGATCACCGTGCTTGGTCCGATCTCGGGGGCGCACTTCAATCCAGCCGTCACCCTCGTCTTCACCGGCAAGCGCGAATTGCCGGCGAACGAGGCTGCGCTCTACGTGATCGCGCAGATCGCCGGCGGCATCGCTGGAACGATCGCGGCGCATCTGATGTTCGGGCTGCCCCTGCTCGACCTCTCGACGAAAGTCCGAACCGGCGGGCCGCAATGGTTTGCCGAAGCCGTCGCGGCGTTCGGGCTGGTCGCGACGATCCTGGCCGGCATCCGCTTCCAGCGGACGGCGGTCCCCTGGCTGGTAGGCCTCTACATCACCGCGGCCTATTGGTTCACGGCCTCCACCTCGTTCGCCAATCCGGCCGTGGCCATTGCGAGGTCCCTGACCAACACGTTCTCCGGCATCCGTCCCGCCGACCTGCCCGGCTTCATCCTTGCGGAGCTGTGCGGAGCGTTCGCCGGCATGCTGCTGATGAACTGGCTGCTCGGACGCTCACACGCGTCCGTCTCAGTCGCAATCACGGAGAGACCCCGATGACCGTCACCATTTATCACAACCCCGCCTGCGGCACCTCGCGCAACACGCTGGCGATGATCCGGCAGAGCGGCACCGAGCCTATCGTCGTCGAATATCTCAAGACGCCGCCGTCGCGGGACAAGCTCAAGGAGCTGATCGCGGCGATGGACGTTCCGGTCCGCGCGCTGCTGCGCGAGAAGGGTACACCGTACAAGGAGCTCGGCCTGGACGATCCGAAATGGACCGACGACCAACTCCTCGATTTCATGATCGCCCATCCCATTCTCATCAACCGTCCGATCGTTGTGACGCCAAGAGGCACTCGCTTGTGCCGGCCATCGGAAGCCGTGATCGACCTCCTGGACAATCCGGTCGGCCGCTTCGTCAAGGAAGACGGCGAAGTGGTCGAAGCGCGATAGGCCTGCTCGCGCAGGAACTCGTGACGTCTCTCGAAGATCAGCTCTTCGTGCTGGCAGTCTTGTCGAGCGCGGCACGCACGCCGCTCGCGAGCTTGATCGCATCGTCGTTGGCCCAGAAATGCATGAAGAACAGGCGCGGCTGTTCGTCCAGCATGTGGCTGTGAAGGGCGGTCACGGCGATGCCGTGCGACCGCAACACCTTGATCACCGGGTTCACCTCGTCGCCGGTCAGCACGAAGTCGCCGGTAATCGCGGCCTTGCCGCCGCCGGTCGGCTGGAAGTTGACGGCGGTTGCAACGCCCAGCGGCCCGACCGGGCTCAACTGCATGCCATGCTCGGTGACGGGATCGCGGCGGGGGACGTTGAACTGGTAGACGCCGCCGGTCGCCTGGCCCTTGACGCCGATGATGTTGTCGAGCCGCGCAGTGTCGAGTTCGATGGCCGGCGGAGCGGCCGTCGAAGCCGGCGCCGACAGCGGCGTCTTGCTTTCGGCAAGCGCGTCCTTGATGGCCGCGGCGATTCTGGCGGGATCACCGTGGCCGGCCACGTGCATGTAGAACGTCGCCGGGCTCGCGCCGAGCAGATGATTGTGCACGGCGGTGATCTCCAGCCCGTTCGCGATCATCCTCGCCATGACCGGGCTGATCTCGGATTCGAGCAGCACCAGATCGCCCATCGCCATGACGCCGCCATGCGCGGGCTTGAACGCGACCCAGCCGCCGAGCGCCAGCGCGGGCTTGATGGTGACGCCATCGAGCGTCACCGTGAGATCGGTGCGCGGAAAGCCGTAGCGATGCACGTCGCCGGTCACGGCCGGCTTGCGCCCCAGGGCGTCGTCGACTTTCTGCCAATCGACGTCCTGCGCGTGAGCGCTCGCGATGAAGCAGGCGCTGATGGCCAACAGCGCCGAGATTGTCTTGCGCATTGATCTGCTCCCTTGAACTTGGAATTCAGCCAGTCACTCACTTCTGCTCCTTGACCTGACCGCTACTGTCGACGACAAGCCGCACCTCCTTGCCGTTCTTCACCGCCTTTGCAGTGATCCCTTCCGCGGTCGACTTGACCCCGCTGACCTGCGTGTAGCCGGCCGCCTGGAGCTTGGCGACCAGCTCCTCCTGAGTCAGCGCGCGTGCGGTCGACAGCCCACTGGCGATCGCCAGAAAAAGGACTGTGTGAAAGATTGTCCTTGTACGCATGATCATCCTCCTGGACGTGCCCTGCCCCAGGTGAACTCGCTTCCCACAAGCCGCAGTGGGATGCCGATATCAACGCGCCTCGGCGTGGCCGCCGCGCACGCGTGAACCATCTCGATTTTTCTGGTGGGATCGGGGACAATGACATGCTGCGCCCTTGGTGATCAGGACGCGATTCTTGGGCATGTCGCCTCGCGGGGAGATCGCATATCCCCGACGCTTCGAATAGAAACCTGGCAAAGCGGGCTGTCAATCGGCCTATGACCGGTACATGTCACGAAGAGTTCACTCGTCGAACGGAACCGTTTCCGCGACACCGAGATGGTGACGCCTCGGCGCGACAGCGCCGCTGGCGAACACGCTGAGGGATCTTGTTGGCAAGCTCCAAAAGCAGCGCAGGCCCGATCGGACCGGACACCTGCGCGACAAACGCAAGAAGCCCTACCCCTTCGAGATGACCGCGCGGCCGTAGGGCGGCTGGCCTGCGACCGGCGGATTGGT
Source organism: Bradyrhizobium sp. SZCCT0231 (assembly GCF_018130245.1). GTDB lineage: Bacteria > Pseudomonadota > Alphaproteobacteria > Rhizobiales > Xanthobacteraceae > Bradyrhizobium > Bradyrhizobium japonicum_F. The sequence continues at coordinate 578,435 of NZ_JAFCKP010000001.1, read as the reverse complement.
GGTCTGGGCGGCGAGCTCGCCGATCAGGCGGTCGGCATCGGCGGCCATGCCGTCGGGGGCCTGGATCACCAGGCGTTCCAGCGCCCAGCGGTAGGACGAGATGCGCTGCTCCAGGCATTGCTGCACCCACTGGATGATCAGCGAGTTCTCCTGCATGCGCGCGACCGCGTCGTCCCTCTCCCTCGGCGAGAGCGCGGAGACGCGCGCCATGCTGGCATTGCGTTTCCTGTCGAGATCGATGACGCGGATCGCACTGGCAAAGAACGGCTCGAAGCGGGTGATGTCGTTGCGCACGTCCTCGATCAGCTGCGCATAGCGCGAGGAATGCGAGCGGTGCGGCTCGTCGATCAGCGTGCGTCCGTACATCGTGCGGTCGAACACGATCTTCTGCCGCCAGGGCGAGGGCAGCGGCTTGTAGTCGCCGAACACGCTCTTCCAGGCGGGGCGCGACAGCGGCGGCTCGATCATGGGATAGGCGAGATCGCGAAGCTGGCGCTCTTCGTCGGTGAGCTGGAATTGCGAAGGCGTCAAGCCGACGCTGGAGGTGACCTCCGCGCCCAGCCAGCGATGCATGTCGTCGCTGCGCATGTCGGCGCGGGTGCGGCCGAAATCGCCGCCGCTGCAGGCGCAGAGCGCCGCGGCAAGCAGCGCAAGCAGGACGGCCGACAGGACAGGCCGGATCTGGCGGATGGAGTCCGGCATCGCATGAAGCCGGATGTCAGCGACGGCGACGACGGCGCCCCGGCGCTGTGCCCTGCTCCGGCCCGCGATCGCCGCTGGTTTCGTCCGCCTCACGCTCGATGCGGATCACGGGAAGGATCAGGACCGTTCCCATGTCCGCGCGCGGAGCGACATCCCCCGACGAGCCCACCCGGCGACCCGCCGGAAATTCGATGATGGTCCCCATGTCAGCTCTCTTCAATTGCCGCGCGACCGAACGCGCCCCTGCAACATGCATTCATTAAGATCAGTTCATGGTTAACGGGGTGTAAACGCGCCCCGTGGACCGTAACCGCACGGACGTGCCGCCCCGTCCCGTTGCGGCACGACAACGCCTTAAATTGCAGGGCCGGCTTCACGCCTCGTTTTCCTTAACGAGGCTTTAAAAGAACCTGCGCTAGGCTCGCCCCAAGTATCCTTCCCGAGTTGCGTACGCCTCCATGACCAAGTCGCTGTTTCCCGGATTCGACGGGCTGATGACCCTGTCCCGTCGCGAAGGTGTCGATGTCCGTCCGACGCTGCTGCGCGTGCTGACCGACCTCTATGTCCAGACGAGCACCCACAGCGACGACGAACAGCGGCAGTTCGTCGAGCTTGCGACGCGGCTGATCGACCAGGTCGACGATGCGACGCGCGCGGCCATCAAGGCGAAACTTGCGGTCTATCCGCAGACGCCCGTCCCGGTCCTGCAGAAGCTCGGGCTGGTCGCGACCCCGGAAGGCCGCAGGATTCCATTGGCCCGGGAGATCCCCACTCCGCCCCGCGCGCCCTCTCCGGCGCGCGCGCCGACCGAGGCCGAGCAGCGCATGGCCGCCAACATGGCGATGCAGCCGAAGGAGGCGGCCGAGATCCACGACATGTTCTTCCGCGCCGGCGCCTCCGAGCGCGCGCTGATCCTGCACAATCTGGCGCAGACCCCGCTGAAGGCCGCCCCCCGCATTCCGACCGCGCGCGCCAAGCGCGCGATCCAGATCCTGGAGATGGCGGCGATCGCGGGTGACGTCGAGAGCTTCACCTTCGAGCTCGGCGACAGCCTGATCCTGCCCTCGCGCGTCGCGGCACAGATCGTCGACGATGCCGGCGGCGAGGCGCTCGCCGTTGCCGCGCGCGCGCTCGACATGCCGAGCCCGGTGTTCCAGCGCATCCTGCTGTTCTTCAAGCCGGAGATCGGCAACTCCGTGAATGCCGTGTACCGGCTGTCGCGGCTCTACGACCGCCTCGGCGACCGCTCGGCGCTGGTGATGCTGGCGGCCTGGCGCGGCTCGACGCTCGCGGTGACGCGCGCGAAGTACCAGCCGTCGCTGCACGATGGCGAACGCCAGCGCGCCCGCGCCGGCGCGGGCCAGACGCGACCGGGCGTTCAGCCCGGCTCCAGCCCGACGGTACGGACCGGCACCGGCGGATCGTCGGAAGGCTGATCTGTACACCCGCTGAGCGTAAGGCGCGCGGCATCTCCCAAGCTCGTGCCCCGGACGCAGCGCAGCGCCCCCGGCGATGCGAAGCATCGTCCGATGCGCTGCAGAGCCGGGGCCCATTTCACCGCGTCCATTCATGCCGCTTTATGGGTCCCGGCTCTGCACGGCAACGCTGGCGCGTTGCCGTGCAGAGCCGGGACACGACCGGGCGGCAGCTAGGCCTTCCCCAATTCCAGAAAATGCCGGCCCGCGCGATCCTCGGTCTCGACGATCCACGCGTCCGGATCGAAGCGGATTTCCTTGGTCAGCCGCTCCTCGATCGTGTGCTCCGGCAGAGGCTGCGGCGTGACAGGCACGAAGAAACGATCGATCGGCCGGCCGTCGTCATAGACGGTCTGCGGCGCCGGCGCATACAGCATCGCATTGCCGTCGAGCAGCGACACCTTCACGAACACCGCGCCCGCCTCCTCGGCACCGCGACGCCGCACGGCGCCGAACACGCCCTCGGTCTGGCAGCGGCGCAGGTAAGCCGCCACCCAAATGTTGGATTTCAAACGCATGAATCCGACGATAAGCCAGCACGAGGTCTCACGCCAGCCTCAGCTCGTACGCCTCACGCCTTGCGCGCGCCGTCCTGACCACCGCGAATCTGGGTCGCGACGAAGTATGACAGCGGCATCGCGAGCGCAAATCCCACGGCCACCGCATAAGGGATGTTCCTGATGGCGTCGGCGGCGAAGCTCGGCACCATCAGCACCACGATCAGGCTGACGCCCGCCAGCGTCGTGCCGAGCATGATCCAGACGAGAATCGAGACCTTGAACATGACGACCTCTCTTCCTTGATGAGGATGAGCGATCATGTTCCCCGAAGCCGCCGGCCGTCATTGATCCCACGCAAATCGCGCGCGTCGCGGATCTGGTCTGTTGTGCGCGCACCCGACACCGGAATTGATTTGCGTCAATGTCCGACTGACGTGCGGTTATTCGACGGGATGGCCGATCGCAGCGGCGAGCTCGCGCAGCAGGCGGTCGGAGACCTGCCCGGTGACCTGCATCTTGTGCTCGCGCTCGAACTTCTGGATCGCGGACTGGGTCTCGCCGCTCATGGCGCCCGTGATCTTCAAATTGCCGTAGCCATATTCGGACAGCGCGCGCTGCACGCCGGCGATGCGTCGCGCGGCCGGGCTTTGCGCCGGGACCGGCGCCGGCGGTCGCAGGGCCGCGGGCGGCGTCGAGGTCGCAGCCTTGACCAGATTGGTCATCGGATCGTTCGAGCGCGTCGAGGCCGTCGCCTCGACGGGCTTTTCGGGCGCCTTCTCGGCGGCACGCTCGGCAGGTTTGGGCTCGACGCGGAACTCCGTCGCGCGCGGCTCGAGCGGCGAGGTATCGGCGCCGACGGGGCGCGGACGCGGCATGGGATTCGACAGCGGCACGGAGGACGGTGCGGGAAGATTGATCACCGTGCCGAACATCGGCGCGGGGTGCCGGCCGGTCTGGAGGAACAGTGCATTGGCAACGATTGCGGCGATCGCGGCGACGGCGACGAGGCCGGCCAGCGTATCCTTGGGGCTGTGCAGCAGCACGCGCATCACGAGGTTGCGCTCGGTCTCGACATCGATGACCGCGGCCTTTGCGCCAGCCTTGGCGCCACGGCGGCGCGGAGCGGCTTCGTCCTTGGCAGACTTCTTAGGCACTTTTCTTCACCAGAGCGGGTTGATGCTGAGACTGGTCGTGAGCTTGGTCTTGAAGGTCCTGACCTTGAAGTTCCTGGCGCAGCGCCGGCGTCAGCGTCGCGATCTTGCTATCGGCCGGCTTGACATTGGCCGGCTCGACTTGCGGCGGCGTGTAGACGAGCGGCAGCTTGACGGTGACGGCGGTGCCCTCTCCCAGCCTGCTTTGTACAGTCAATTCACCGAGATGCAAAGCCACCAGACTCTTGACGATCGAAAGTCCGAGGCCGGTGCCTTCGTGACGGCGCTGATAGGTCTTGCCGGCCTGGAAGAACGGCGCGCCGATGCGCTTGAGATCGTCGGGCGCGATGCCGACGCCGGTGTCGCTGATGCGTAGCGTCAGCTGCGAACCCGACACCCCGGCCGATACGCAGACCTGACCGCCGCGCTCGGTGAACTTGATGGCATTGGCGACGAGGTTGAGCACGATCTGCTTGAAGGCCCTGGGATCGCCTGTCATGACGGGCAGGTCCTGCGGCGCGTCGGTGACCAGGTCGATGCCGTTCTCCCGCGCCTTCAGCGCCAGCAGATTGCAGCAATGGAGCAGCGAGGCGCGCGGCGCGAACGGCTCGGACGCAATCTCGAAATTGCCCGACTCCATCTTCGACATGTCCAGGATGCCGTTGACGACCGACAGTAGATGCTGGCCGGAATCGTTGATGAGCTGGGCGTATTCCTTGCGCTGGGCCGCACCCAGCATCAGGGTCTGCTCCTGCGCGATCATCTCGGAGAAGCCGATGATGGCGTTGAGCGGCGTGCGCAGCTCGTGGCTCATGGTGGCGAGGAAGCGCGTCTTGGCCGCATCGGCCGCCTCGGCGGCGCTACGCGCCTGATCGAGCGCCTGCTCGAAAAGCTTGCGGTCGGTGACGTCGCGCATCACGGCGACGACTTCGGCCTCGCGGGTGGACTCACGATCGGTATCCCGGCGGCCCAGATCCTGGTCGAGCGGACGGCAACGCATCTCGACCCAGATGAAATCGACCTGACCGCGCTCGGAACCGACAGGCTCGCGCCGCAACCGGAACTCGACGCTGCGCACGTCGCCGCGCGCCGCGTCGGACAGTGCCGTGAGATAGGCCGGGCGATCGGCGACATGGACGCGGTCGAACAGGCCGTGGCCGAGCAGTTGCGCCACTTGCATGCCGAGCATGGCCTCCGCCGCCGGCGAGATGAACTGCACCGCACCGTTGCGCTGATGCCGCGAGATCACGTCGCTCATGTTGCGCGCCAGCAGGCGGTAACGCTCCTCCTCGCGCGACAGGAGCGCGACGCTGGTGCGCGCGAGCGACTCCGCGCCGAAGGCGAGGCCTGCGGCATAGAGGGTCGCGGACGCAACGCCGAAGGCCATCAGCACGCCGCGCTCGGCCGCGCTCGGCTCCTCCGCCGGCAGCCAGCCGAGCTGGCTGATCAGGATCAGCATCCCGGCGCAGGACAGTGCGAGCAGCGAGGCGAAGGCCGCGACGCGGCGCGAGGCCGACAGCGCAGCCTCGAGGGGAACCACGACCAGCCAGACCGCGGCGAACGATTCGATGCCGCCGGTCGTGACCGCGACCGCCATGATCAGGCCGGCGAGCGCCAGCGACGACAGCACATGCGCGCCCTCGTAGCGTCCGGTGCGCGACAGGAACCAGGACAACATGATCGGCGCGATCAGCCAGGCAAAGGCCGCGACCTCGAGCGCGCTCGGCGCGCCGCGCATGGCGAGATAGACCGGGAATGCGGCGAAGGCGACCAGGCTGCCGAGCAGCCGCGGTGCCATGAAGGCACGATGGCGCGCTCGCATCAGCGCATCGTAACGCGCGGAGGGATGCAGCAGCGCATCGAGACAATCGCGGATGATACTCAAAACTGTCACGGGTCTCGCGCTTCGGCTCAATCGTCTTGAGAAGACGCGCCGGAACGCCTCCTTGTCGTTGAGGCACCGTGTCAGAGCGACCTTAAACGAGTGCTAAGGCGGCGCCGCATGCGGCCGGACACCGCGTTATCGCGGAGCTTTTTAGACGATTTGACGACGTCTTCGCTGCGGATGGTGAACACAGGGTTTCACTTGCTCCGCATGGTTTCGAATTGGTGGATGCGGCGCGACCGGAAAAATCACGGCGCGTGCGTCAATCGAAAATTTACTGGAACGTCGCTTCCAAAGAATCTTGGGTCAATTTTCCGCGAATTAAGCTCAAGGCAATCACTTGCGATTTATCGAGGGTTGCTAGGTCCGACATCTGCGGAGATCGCCGCGGTCGGACTCTAACGGACAGGTCGATAAGATGCGCTTTCTGCTTCGCATCACATTCTGGCTCGGGCTGGTGCTGGTGCTCCTGCCGCGGGACAAGACGCCCGAATCGGAGAAGCTGCCGCAGATCGGCGCCGCCGACGCCGTGCAGGCTGCGACTGCGGCCGTCTCCGACATGACCCAGTTCTGCAAGCGCCAGCCGGCGGCCTGCGAGGTCGGCGGACAGGCCGCGACCATCATCGGCCAGCGCGCCCAGGACGGTGCGAAGAAGCTCTACCAGATCATCAACGACAAGAAAGAGCAGATCACCAACGACAAGAACGACGGCAACAAGACCGACAACAAGAAGGCGCCCGACCATACCGGCTCGATCGCGATGGCCGGCGAAGGCGACGCTGCCGCGAGCGAGGCGCCGCGCGACACCCTGACCCAGGACGACCTTGCGCTGGAATGGCGCGGCCCTCAGGCAGCGAATTAGGGCCCAAACCCTATCGATTTCACGGCTTCGCGTCCCTATATTGGCGGTAAGCGGGAACTGTGGGCCAATATGACGACGATCGACGAAATCAGGGACAATTTCGAGCTTCTCGACGAGTGGGATGACCGCTACCGGTATGTCATCGAGCTCGGCCGTACCCTGGAACCGATGCCGGAGGCGGAACACTCCGCCACCAACAAGGTGCAGGGCTGCGTCAGCCAGGTCTGGCTCCAGAAGCTGATCGACCGCAGCAATGGCGCGCCGGTCCTGAAATATCGCGGCGACAGCGACGCCCATATCGTGCGCGGGCTGGTCGCGATCGTGCTGTCGCTCTATTCGGGCCGCACGCCGCAGGAGATCCTCGCGACCGATGCGATCGCCGTGTTCAACGAGTTCGGCTTCCGCGATCACCTGACGCCGCAGCGCTCCAACGGCCTGCGCTCGATGGTCGAGCGCATCAAGACCGACGCGAAAGAAGCGCTCGCGGAAGCGACGTGAGAAGCTTCGTAGGGTGGGCAAAGGCGCCCTTGCGCCGTGCCCACCATCTTTCTTCAATCGCGCTCATGGTTGTGGGCACGCTTCCGCGTTCGCTCTTCGAGCTACGGCGGAAGCTTTGCCCACCCTACGAAATTATGCCGATCCCCCCGACTACTTCCGCTTCCGCTGCTGCTGCCCCAAGCCCATCTGCTTGGCGAGCTGCGAGCGCGCCACCGCATAGTTCGGAGCGACCATGGGATAGTCGGCCGGCAAGCCCCACTTCTCGCGGTATTGCTCCGGCGTCATGTTGTACTGCGTGCGCAGATGGCGCTTCAGCGACTTGAAGCGCTTGCCGTCTTCCAGACAGACCAGATAATCGGGCGCGATCGACTTCTTCAGCGAGACGGCCGGCTTGGCCGGCTCCAGCGGCGCGGCCTCGGTGCGGCCTGACGAGACCCGCACCAGGGCACCATGCACCTGGCTGATCAGGTTCGGAATCTCGGCCGCCGGCGTCGGATTGTTGCTGAGATAGGCCGACACGATGCTCGCGGTCAGCTCGATGAAATTCTTCGCCCCCGCTTCCGACATGCGCGCATCCCTTCTCCCGCTTGAGTCTCACGGGATTGACGACGCCGAAGTATTCCGTGTCAAGAATACATTCGGCTGAAATAGGACAACTGACTAGGATGCGCTGATTACTGGCGAAACGGCGCCGCTTTACTTACACGCGGCGGCCTCAACCGCGCTGGTCGAGGTGGGCGCGGAGCTCGTCGATCGAGGCAAAGCGCATCATGCCCTCCGGCATCTGCGCCTCGATCGAGCCGTCGGAATAGAGCGAATAGGCCATGCCGTCGACGACGCCGGATTTGAGCACGGTCACGGGTGCCGGCTCGACAGGGGGCGGCGGTTCGGGTGCAGGCGGTGGGGCGGCCTCCGTAAAGGTCGATGGGGAGCGCGGCGGCGACGGCCGGCGCGGGACAACCGGCGGTTCCGGCGGGCGCGTGCGGTCCGGCTTCGGCCAGGCCACGTCAAAGCTCGCAGGCGGAAGGTCCGGGGCCTCACTGGGTCCCGCAGGTGGCTGCGGCGGCGCACCTTCGGTGGCCTTCCCCTCCGCGCGCTCGCGCTCCTTGCGCGAGGTCGAGGCGAACAGCAGGTTGCGCCGGCGCGGCGCTTCCGGAGCGGCGGGCGGCGTCGGAGCTTCCGGCTCCTGTGCTCCCTCGGCGCGCGGACGCTCGCGCGCAGCAACTTCGCTCTGCCACGGCGGCGGACTTGCGGACGGTGTCGGCGCCGGCTCGACCCTCGCGGCCGCAGTGGGCACCGGCTCGGGCGCGAGCGCACCAGGCACGGCGAGGCCCGGCAGCACGGGCCTGACCCGAACCTCGGACGGCGCGACCACACCGGCCAACCGGCGAGCGATGCCCTTGAGCTCAAGCAGCGCCAAATGCAGGCCGACCAGTAACATTCCGGAGCAGACGCCAATGGTGCCGGAGATTATGAGTGTCCCACCGAGGCTGAATTCCCTGATCGTCAGGCCGAAAATGATCGCAAGGAGACCCGCCAGGACGGCGCAAATCCCCACGATCAACAATGCCAAATTCATCGAACCACCCCCGGCCGCGCATCCGCACGCGACAACCGCTACGCCACGATACCGTCATACGATGTTCCACGCCAACGGCCAATTCGGGGCAGTGTTCCTAAAGGGAAGGAAATCAGGGACTTATTCACATTCCCTTCAGCTCCGGCTCGCTACTGCTAGGCTGCTCTCAAGTAACCGGAATTGCTGCGTCGCATCAGGAATTTAGCCATAATGCCCAATTACTTGGTAATGGAACTGCGCTATACGGAGTCCGGGGTTGAGGCCCACGCGCACCAGCAGGGCCAAAAGGGGATTCCGGGGCACCGATAGCCATGACATCCATCACGACTTCGGCGATCGACACGCCCTTACGGCGCTCGGTCGAACGGACTTGCGACGATCTCGCGATGCTGGTGCTGGCCGCGGTCGCCGTGATTGCGGGCTTGACGTTCCGCGACTACGGGCTCGGCTGGGACGACTACACCCACGCTGAATACGCCGACCTGCTGCTGCGCATGTTCGGTTCCGGATTCAAGGACACCGCGGCGCTCTCCTTTGCCAATCTCTACATGTATGGCGGCGGCTTCGACATGGTCGCGGCCCTGCTGCACAAAGTCATTCCGCTCGAGCTGTTCGAGACGCGCCGTCTGGTCGGCGCCATCGTCGGCGTGATCGGACTCGCCGTGACCTGGCGGCTCGGCCGCCGCATCGGCGGACCGCTCGCAGGCCTCGCGGCGCTGCTCCTGCTCGCGCTCTGCCCGATCTTCTACGGCCACATGTTCATGAACCCGAAGGATGCGCCCTTCGCGGTGGCCATGATCATCCTGATGCTCGGCCTCGTCCGGCTCGCCGAGGAATATCCGCAGCCGTCGCCGCGCACGGTCCTCATCGTCGGCCTGGGGGCCGGCCTTTCGCTGGGCTGCCGCGTTCTCGGCGGGCTCGCATTGGTCTACGCCATGCTCGGTTTCATGCCGCTGTTCCTGGAGGAATTGCGCACCGAAGGTTTGCGCGAGTCGGTCCGCCGCTTCGCCCATGTCATCTATGTGCTGCTGCCCGGCCTCGTGCTCGGCTACCTCGTGATGGGCCTGATCTGGCCGTGGTCGATCATGGAGCCCGGCAATCCCTTCGAAGCGCTGACCTACTTCTCGCATTTCTTCGAGAAGCCGTGGAAAGAGATGTTCGACGGCGCGATCGTGTCGGTGCCCGACATGCCCTGGTCCTATCTGCCGACGCTGTTCGCACTGCAGCTGCCTGAGGTGATGCTGGTGCTGATGGCCGGCGCCGTGTTCAGCGCGTTCGCCATGCTGCCGCGGCGCGAGGTTCCGGCGCGCCGCAAGACCATCCTCTTGATGCTGACGCTGGCTGCGACCCTGCCGCTCGCGATCGCGATGCTGAAGCGCCCGGCGTTGTACAACGGCATCCGTCATTTCGTCTTCGTGATCCCGCCGATGGCGGTGCTCGGCGGCGTCGCTTTCGCCTGGGCCATGGAGCGCCTGCGCGCCAATCACCGGACCTGGCAGCCGGTCGTGCTCGCCACCTTCTGCTTTGGCCTTGCGCTGTCGCTCGCCGAGATGATCCGGCTGCACCCCTATCAGTACACGCACTTCAATCACATCGCGGGCACCGTGCGCGGCGCCGACGACCGCTTCATGCTGGACTATTGGGGTCTCGCCTTGAAGCAGGCCTCGGACGAATTGCGCGAGCAGCTGGTCGAGCGCCAGGAAGTGCCGCCCGTCAATCGCAAATGGAAGGTCGCGGTGTGCGGTCCGCAGCGTCCGGCCCAGGTCGCGCTCGGCCCCGACTTCACCATCGGCTGGGATTCCAACGCGGCCGATTTCGCCATGACGCTCGGCGAGTTCTACTGCAAGGGCCTCACCGCGCCTGTCATGGTCGAGATCAAGCGCGACGACGTGGTGTTCGCCCGCGTCTACGACATCCGCGGCCGCAGCATCTCCAGCCTGCTCTCGATCCCGGCGCCGTAATAAGTTTCTCTCGACCGTAGATCCGGATGGAGCGCAAGCGAAATCCGGGATCAAGCGTCCCGCCTTGCGCCTCCGCCTTCGCTCTTCGAGCTACGGCGGAAGCTCCATGCGGGCTACGCGCGACAGCCACGCGCCTCGCGCCTTGCCGCCAGCCTCACCCGCGACTACGCTCCCGCTCCGCAACAACGATGTTCGGAGAAATCAGCCATGTCGCCAGCAGAAGCCCGCCTGAGGGAAGTGCCCTCCAACATGACGGAGGCGGAGTGGCAGCAACGGGTCAACCTCGCCGCCTGCTATCGCCTGGTCGCGCTGTACGGCTGGGACGATCTGGTCGACACCCACATCTCCGCGCGCGTGCCCGGTCCCGACCATCACTTCCTCATCAATCCTTACGGGCTGATGTTCGAGGAAATCACGGCCTCCAGCCTCGTCAAGGTCGACCTGCACGGCAACCAGCTCTCGGAGAGCGAGTACAGCATCAACCCGGCCGGCTTCACCATCCATTCGGCGATCCACGAGGTGCGCGAGGACGCAATCTGCGTGCTGCATCTCCACACGCTCGACGGTACCGCGGTGTCGAGCAGCGCGGAAGGCCTGTTGCCGCTGAACCAGACCGCCCAGCTCGTCACCCACGACCTCGCCTATCACGACTATGAAGGCATCGCGCTCGACCACGAGGAGCGGCCGCGGCTGCAGAAGGATCTCGGCGACCACAACCACATGCTCCTGCGCAACCACGGCACGCTGACCGTCGGCCGCTCGGTCGCCTCCGCCTTCGAGCGCATGTATCATCTCGAGCGCGCCTGCTCGATGCAGGTACGAACGCGCGCGCTGGGCACGCCGGTCTATCCGGTCGACGATATCGCGATCGAGAAGAACACCGAGCTGCTCGCCAACCGCGACCGCGCCGAGCTGCGCGCGACCACCCTCGTGTGGCCGCCCTTGCTGCGCAAGCTCGACCGCGAGCTGCCGGGTTACCGGTCTTGAGATTTTCTGAGCTTCGTGTAAGGTAGCGCTCAACGAACCTCTACGCCTTTTGGAATGAAACGCCGCCCAATTCCGGGCGGCGTTTTTATTTGGCAGGCTTCGTAGGGTGGGCAAAGCGAAGCGTGCCCACGTCTTCTTCCTTCGATCTCTGGGAGATGGTGGGCACGGCGCTTTGCGCCTTTGCCCACCCTACGACACTACGGCACCGTGCGTTATTTCACCTCCGCCAGTGCCGCGAGGATCCTTGCCCAGGAGCGGATGCCTTTCTGGAAGCTCCGCAGGTCGTATTTCTCGTTCGGTGAGTGGATGTTGTCGTCGTCGAGGCCGAAGCCGACCAGCAGCGAGTCGAGGCCGAGCGTGCGCTTGAAGTCGGCGACGATCGGGATCGAGGCGCCCGACCCCATCAGCACCGTCTCCTTGCCCCACTCGTCGGCCAGCGCCTTGCTGGCGGCGGTGAGCGGCTTCATGGTCCAGTCGAGTGCAACCGCGGGCGCGGCGGAATGGTCGCCGAACTCGACCTTGCAGTCGCCGGGAATGCGCGCCGATACATAATCACGGAAGGCCTTGCGGATTGTCGCGGGATCCTGGCCCTGCACGAGGCGGAATGACACCTTGGCCGAAGCATGCGAGGGGATCACGGTCTTGGAGCCCTCGCCGATATAGCCGCCCCAGATTCCGTTGACGTCGCAGGTCGGACGCGTCGAGGCCTGCTCGACCAGAAGCCTGCCCTTCTCGCCAGCAGGGAGCGACAGCCCGACCGGCTTGAGGAAGGTCTCGGGCGTGAATTCGAGCTTCTTCCACTGCGCCAGGATGTCGGGCGGCGTATCCTTCACGCCGTCATAGAAGCCGGGGATGGTGATGCGGTTGTCGTCGTCGAACAGGCCGCCGAGAATTTTCGTGAGCAGGCGGATCGGGTTCATCGCGGTGCCGCCGAACACGCCGGAATGCAGATCGCGATTGGCGGCGGTGATCTTCAGCTCCTCATAGAGCAGGCCACGCAGCGAGGTCGTGATCGCCGGCGTGCTCGGATCCCACATGCTGGTGTCGCAGACCAGCACGTAGTCGGCCTTGAACTCGTCCTTGTTGGCCTCGATGAAGGGCACAAAGTTCTTCGAGCCGACCTCCTCCTCGCCTTCGATCAGGAAGGTGATGTCGATCGGCAGCGAGCCCGTCACCTTCTTCCAGGCGCGGCAGGCTTCGACGAAGGTCATCACCTGGCCCTTGTCGTCCTCGGCGCCGCGCGCGACGATGATCTTGCGGCCGTCGGCATGATCGGCGACAACGGGCTCGAACGGCGGACGGTGCCAGAGATCGAGCGGATCGACCGGCTGCACGTCGTAATGGCCGTAGAACAGCACGTGCGGCCGCCCACCCGCTCCGGTCTTGCCGACGACGGCGGGATGGCCTGCGGTCGGCCTTACCTCGGTGGCAACACCGAGGCTGGCGATGTCCTTGGCGAGATGCTCGGCCGCAGCCTTGCAATCATCCGCAAAGGCCGGATCGGCCGAGATCGACTTGATCCGCAACAACGAGAACAGGCGCTCCAGGCTGTTGTCGAAATCCTTGTCGATGTGGTCGAGCACGGATTGGAGCTGCGCATTGGCCATGATTGTTATCCTGATTGTTGGGTCTCAAGAGGTCCCGGGTTTTAGCGCCGCCGCGGCCTCGGGGCTAGCCGCAAGCGGCGGATGCCGGATGTGCCAGGCGAGGCACCCTGCGAGGACGGCGGTCGCAGCGAGGTTGTTGCCCCAGGCCTGGATCACAGTCGGAAACCACGGCAGCGACAGCAGCATGAGGATGCCGGCGGCACCCAAGGCGAGCCAGGTTCCCAGGCGCACATGCGCTCGCTCGTCGAAGGCGGCGCGATGCATCAGCACCGTGATCGGGAAGAACAACCACATGAAGTAGTATTGCCGCGCCAAAGGCGAGGCCACCGTCATCAGGCAGAACAAGATGCCGAGCTCCTCGGCATCGGTGCGCGCCGTTCGCCGCGCTTGCCGCGGCATGATTGCGACGAAGCCGAGCCCGAGCAATGCCGACAGCGCCAGCACGATCCAGTTCGCCGTCCCGTAGTCGACGTCGATCACGTTCATCGTGCGCGGCGGCTTTTTGGGATCATCCTGATTGTAGTTGATCGGCCGGACCAGGCGATGCGTGACGGCAATGAGGGACTGGTTGACCCACGACCAATTCTGCTCGTCACGCTGGCCAAAGCCCTTTTCCGAGCTCGTCCCGACCATGCCCTGGTACCAGGTCGCAAGTTCGGCCGCGTTGCGCTCGAAGCCACGGATCGGTGCCGGCACGACATAGAGAAGAATGCCGGTGAAGACGATCGTGCTGACAAGCGCGGCCCATTTGCGCCGCCAGAGCAGATAAGGCAGCACGGCGATCGGAAACACCTTGATGGCGGCGGCGAGCGCGAACATGAAGCCAGCGAGCCACGACCGCTGATGCCGCAAGCTCCAGAAACCATAGAGCATCATCGCCAGCAGGACGAGGTTCGGCTGGCCGAGGTCGAACATGTCGAACACGAAGGCCACGGTGACGACGACCGGCAGTGCTTCCAGCCAGGGGCCAGGCTTGCGGTCCGAGCCGGCCATGACCTGGGAGAGCGCCCCGGTGTACCACCACGCCACAGCGTTCAAGATCGAGAGGACGACATAGAGCGTGATTTTGCCGAACCAGCTCGGGATCGCCAGCAGGATCGCCGGGAGCGGTGGATAGATGAAGTCGAAATACTCGAGGGCCGTGGCAGGATACAACGGCCCACCCTCCAGGACCTGCTGTCCGGCCCAGTACCAGAGCGAGTAGTCCTTGGTCTTGCCGCGGCCGAAAATCTCGGGGACGAGCACGTCGGCCGTCAGGAGGACACAGCAGAACAGAAAAAGCAGATCCAGCGGCGCACGCGGCGACAGGCGTCTCGGCGCATCAGGCTTGGCTAACGGGGCAGGCGGGGTCACGATGCGGTCCTGTGCGGCGACAAAACAGGACCTAGCAGACCGGCGGAGGCTTGGAGAGTCCCTCACCTGAAATTGTACCGGCGGTGGCCTCGAAGAACGTGGATGCTCGGGACAAGCCCGGGCATGACGACCTTCTGTGGTCAAGCGGAATTGCCCAACACAGGGCGTTCTGCCTACCGCCGCAGCAATCCGCCGAGCGCGCCGCGGACCAGGGTGCGGCCGATCGAGCCGCCGAGCTGGCCGCCGATCGACTTGCCGACATTGGCGGCCAGCCCGCCGATCACCTGATTGGTGACCGATCGCGTCACGTCCCGCGCAATGACCTGGCCGGTCGACAGACGGCCTCGCTTGACGTTGGTGCCGAAGATGGTGCCGACCATCGAGCCGATCTGGCCCAGGATGCCGCCACCGCTTGCGCCAGCTGGAGCGTCCGCCGTGGCCGCCGTGGCGGCGATGCGCTTCTGAATCATCTCGTAGGCGGACTCGGAATCGACGGCGGTGTCATATTTGCCCTTCACCGGGCTTGCGGCCATGATCGCCTTGCGCTCGTCCGGCGTGATCGGTCCGATGCGGGCCGACGGCGGCCGGATCATCACCCGCTCCACCATCGAAGGCGTGCCATTGCCCTCGAGGAAGGACACCAGCGCCTCGCCCTTGCCGAGCTCCGTGATCACCTTGGCGGTATCGAGCTTCGGATTGGGCCGGAAGGTCTGCGCCGCAGCGGCGACCGCCTTCTGGTCGCGCGGAGTGAAGGCGCGCAGCGCGTGCTGCACCCGGTTGCCCAATTGTCCGAGCACGCGGTCCGGCACGTCGATCGGGTTTTGCGTCACGAAGTAGATGCCGACGCCCTTGGAGCGGATCAGGCGGACCACCTGCTCGATCTTGTCCATCAGCGCCTTGGGCGCGTCATTGAACAACAGATGCGCTTCGTCGAAGAAGAACACGAGCTTCGGCTTGGGCAGGTCGCCGGCTTCGGGCAGCTCCTCGAACAGCTCCGACAACATCCACAGCAGGAACGTCGCGTAAAGCCTGGGATTCTGGAGCAGCTTGTCGGCGACCAGAATGTTGACCATGCCGCGGCCGTCGCGGTCGGTCTTCATGAAGTCCTTCAGCGTCAGCGCCGGCTCACCGAAGAATTTGGTGCCGCCCTGGTTCTCCAGCACCAGGAGCTGGCGCTGGATGGTGCCGACGGTCGCCTTGGTGACGTTGCCGAACCCCTGAGCGGCCTTGCGGATGGCGGCGAGCGGATCCTCCTCCGCGTCCGCACCCTTCTTCCCGCTGTCGGGCACGATGGCGTCGAGCAGCGCCCGCAAGTCCTTCATGTCGATCAAAGTCAGGCCGTTGTCGTCGGCGACGCGGAAGGCGACGTTGAGCACGCCTTCCTGCACATCGTTCAGGTCGAGCATGCGCGCCAGCAGAAGCGGCCCCATTTCCGTGACGGTGGCGCGCACCGGGTGGCCCTGCTCGCCGAACACGTCCCAGAACACCGTCGAGAACTGATCGGGCTGGAATGACAGCCCCATTTCGGTGGCGCGCTTGACGATGAAATCCTTGGCCTCGCCGGCCTCCGAGATGCCGGAGAGGTCGCCCTTGATGTCGGCTGCGAAGACCGGAACACCGGCGCGCGCAAATCCTTCCGCCATCACTTGCAGCGACACCGTCTTGCCGGTTCCGGTTGCACCCGTGACGAGGCCGTGGCGATTGGCGAGCGCCAACGTCAGCCAGGCCTGCTCGTCTCCCCTGCCGACGAAGATCTTGTCGTCGGTGTCGCCGAGCTTGCTGTCCTGTGCGGTCATTATTCTCTCTGATCTCTCTGCCGAGTTTCACGTATTGAAACTCAAATGCACCAGTTCCATAGTTTAACGCATGTCGCACGCCGATTAAAACCGTTCAAAGCGCCCCAGCATGCGACATTGTCGGACACAAACGGACGACGTCAGCCGAAACTAGGAACGAGGCGTTCGCGACGCGGCAATTTATCGCCGATTCGTTCTCGGCTCTTGCACGGCTGCAACACCTTTCGCGCGTTCGAAGGTGAATCGCACGGCGCGTGCGTTCATCGCTTGAATTTCACATCGCACCGGCTCAAGATCGTTTTCGAAAGCAATCTCCGGCATGCAAACCGGCTGAGGGGCGGGCCTTATGGACGAGCTGATCGGACGGCTGGCGGCAAACGCCAGCATAGATGGTGCTGTCGCTGAAAAGACCGTCGGCATTATCCTGGGCTTCCTCCGCAGCGAGGGTCCTTCCGATAGCGTGCAGGCCCTGATCGACCAAATCCCCGGAGCGGAAGCTGCGATCGAGGCGTCCAGGAGCGGCGGCGGGCTGTCGCGGCTGATGGGCGGCGGCTTGATGGCCGTCGGCACCCGCCTGATGGGCCTCGGGCTTGGCATGTCCGAGATTCAAAACGTCGCCCGTGAACTTTTCCGCTACGGGCGCGACAAAATCGGAGCGGATCAGATGGGCAAGATCATCGCGGGGACGCCGGGGCTCAGCCAGTTCGCCTGAAGCCACGCATTTCACATCGAGCATCATGACATATCCGATCTCCGAGATTGAGGGCCTGCCTGCCTTTGCAGCCAACAAGTTGAAGGCGCAAGGAATCCGCACCACCGACGCGCTGCTCGAGGCGGCCTCGACCGTGAAGGGCCGCAAGGCGCTTTCCGCCAAGACGGGCATCAGCGAGCAGTCGCTGCTGGAATGGGCCAACGTCTCCGACTACATGCGCATTCCCGGCATGGGCAGGGCCAAGGTCGGCCTGGTCCGCGCCGCCGGCGTCACCACCGTGCGCGAGCTCGCCTATCGGAATCCGGCAAGGCTGGCGCAGAGCATGCGCGAAGCCAACGAGAGGAAGAAGCTCCTCCGCATCCTGCCCTCCGAGAAGTCGGTCGGCGACATCATCGCCAAGGCCAAGAAGCTGCCGCCGAAGATCACGTATTAGACCGGACGTCTCGGCGCACGACCTGCAGCATCAACTGTCGGTGTCATACCCCGCGAAGGGGTATCCAGTACGCCGTGGCCCCTCCGTATCACCGCACTGCCTCGGAATACTGGATTGCCCGCCTTCGCGGGCAATGACAGGGAGGGTGTTGGCCTTGACACCCCCTTCCCAACCGCGCAAAGCGGGCCGCATGAATGCCTCGCCCTCCCCTTCCGTCCCACCGGCCGGCTCGGCCGGGATCGACGTGCTGCGGACGCTGCTGGAACAGCCTCTTCCTGCGGTGATGGGCGTGCTCAACATCACCCCGGATTCCTTCTCCGACGGCGGCGAGTTCATCGCGCCCGCGCGGGCGCTTGAGCGGGCGCGGGCGATGATCGCCGATGGTGTCGACATCATCGATATCGGCGCCGAGTCCACCCGGCCCTACAAGGACGCCCGGCCGGTCACGGCAGCGGAAGAGCTCGCGCGGTTGAAGCCGGTGCTGTCCGACGTGGTGGCGCTCGGTGTGCCCGTC
The DNA here is from genome assembly GCF_018130245.1 of Bradyrhizobium sp. SZCCT0231. Taxonomy (GTDB): domain Bacteria; phylum Pseudomonadota; class Alphaproteobacteria; order Rhizobiales; family Xanthobacteraceae; genus Bradyrhizobium; species Bradyrhizobium japonicum_F. The sequence goes on along the minus strand of NZ_JAFCKP010000001.1, from coordinate 560,420 downwards.
TCGATCGACAGCATGAAGGCGGAGGTGGTGGCCTTCGCGCTCGACCAGGGCGCGGCGATCGCCAACGACGTCTGGGGCCTGCAAGGGGACGCCGCCATGGCGCCGCTGATCGCCGCCAGGGGCGTCCCCGTCATCGTCATGCACAACCGCGACAGCGTCGATCCCGCGATCGACATCGTTGTGGACATGAAAGCGTTCTTTCAGCGCTCGCTGGATATCGCCGCACAAGCCGGCATTGCGCGCGACAAGATCGTGCTCGATCCCGGCATCGGCTTCGGCAAGACCGCCGAGCAGAGCATGACCGCGCTGGCGCGCTTGCGCGAGCTCGACATGTTCGGCTTGCCGATCCTCGTTGGTGCCTCGCGAAAACGCTTCATCGCCTCGGTGTCGCCGTCGGAGCCATCGGAGCGGCTCGCCGGCTCGATCGCCGCGCACCTGATCGCCGCGCAGCGCGGCGCCAGGATCATCCGGACCCACGACGTCGCCGAGACCTTGCAGGCCCTGCGGGTGGCATACGCAATCGAGAGCAAGCAATGACCGATACGATCTTCGTGACCGGCCTGTCGATCCATGCGCGCCATGGCGTGATGGATCACGAAACCGAAGTCGGCCAGCGTTTCGTCATCGACCTCGAGCTCTATACCGACCTGTCGGAGCCGTCGCGCAGCGACCGGCTCGCGGACACGGTGTCCTACGCCGAAGTCGTGGCGACCACGACGGCGGCGTTCAAGAACACCAATTACAAGCTCTTGGAGCGCGCGGCCGGCGCGGTGGCCGACGCCATCCTGTCGCACTTCCCGCGCATCCGCGCCGTGAAGGTCACGGTGCACAAGCCGCACGCGCCGATCGCCGCGATCTTCGACGACGTCGGCATCATGCTGACACGCTCGCGGCATCCCTGATGGCGAGCGTGCTGATCGCACTCGGCGGCAATGTCGGCGATGTCCGCGCGACGTTCAAGAAGGCGATCGCGCATATCTGCGGCATGGCACAGGCGGCGCTGATCGCGCGCTCGTCCGACTATGCGACCCCGCCCTGGGGCGACGAGGACCAGGATCCCTTCATCAACGCCTGCATCGAGATCGAGACCAGCCTCGATCCGCACGCGCTATTGTTCGTGCTGCAGAAGGTCGAGCAGAAATTCGGCCGCACGCGGGAGAAGGCGAGACGCTGGGGTCCGCGCACGCTCGATCTCGACATGATCGCCTATGACGATGTGTCTTTGCAGAAGCCCGACCTGACGCTGCCGCATCCGCGCCTGTTCGAGCGCGCCTTCGTGCTGGTGCCGCTGGCCGAAATCGCGCCCGACCGCGTGATCTCAGGCATTCGCGTGCGTGACGGGCTCGCCAGCGTCTCGACGCAAGGCATTGAGCGGCTTCCGGATACCGGTTAACCAAAAACAACCGTTTGCAGGGACGGTCCGCCGTGGCAATTTCGCCTGCGCATAACAAGATGTTCGGGAGCCCCTCGCCGCATGACCTCCGTGACTGACGACCTGCCGCTGGCGGCGGATTTTCCCAAGGCCACCGTCGAGGACTGGCGCAAGCTGGTCGACGGCGTGCTGAAGGGCGCGCCGTTCGAGAAGCTGGTCGGCAAGACCTATGACGGCATCAAGATCGATCCGCTCTATCCGCGCGCCAAGGGCGTTGCGCCCGTCGTGGGGCGGCCACCAGCTGCGCCGTGGCAGATCATGCAGCGGATCGACCATCCCGATGCGGCGCTCGCGAATGCACAGGCCCTGACCGACCTCGAGAACGGCGCGACCGGGCTCGCGCTGGTATTCGCCGGCGGCAGCGGCGCCCACGGTTTCGGCCTGGAACCTTCGGCCGAGGCGGTCGCAAGGGTCTTGAAGGGTATTCATCTCGACGCCGGCATCGGCCTCGAGCTTCAGATCGGCCCGCAATCGCGGATGGCCGCGATCCACGTCGCGGAATATGTGAAGAGCAAAGGGCTCGATCCCGCAGCCTGCAACATCCGCTTCGGGCTCGATCCGCTCGCGGCAGCCGCAATTTGGGGCCACAGCCCCTATAGCTGGGACGAGATCGCGCCCGCCGTCACCGGCGCCATCAAGGGTCTCGCCGCGCTCGGCTTCAAGGGGCCGTTTGCGTCCGCCGACGGGCGCGTGATCCATGATGCCGGCGGTTCGGACGTGCAGGAGCTCGCCTTCGTGCTGGCCTGCGGCGTCGCTTATCTGCGCGCGATCGAAGGCGCCGGCATTCCCCTCGAGCAGGCGCAGGGCATGGTCTATGCGCGGCTTGCCGCGGATGCCGACCAGTTCCTGACCATGGCCAAATTTCGCGCGCTGCGGCTACTGTGGGCACGCATCGAGCAGGCCTGCGGGCTGACGCCGAAACCGCTGTTCATTGCCGCCGATACGGCCTGGCGCATGCTGACGCAGCGCGACCCTTACGTGAACATGCTGCGCGCGACCATGGCGACGTTCGCGGCGGGACTGGCCGGCGCCAACGCGATCACCGTGCTGCCGCATACGCTGGCGCTCGGCCTGCCCGATCCGTTCGCGCGCCGCGTGGCGCGCAACACGCAAGCCCTGCTGCTGGAGGAGAGCAACCTCGCCAAGGTCAGCGATCCCGCGGCCGGCGCCGGCGGCATCGAGACGCTGACGGCGCAGCTTTGCGAAGCGGCCTGGGCGCTGTTCCAGGAGAGCGAGCGCGCCGGTGGCGCCTTCGCCGCGCTTCAGCAGGGCGTGTTTCAGAGCAAGGTCGCGGCAACGCACAAGGCGCGCGACGCCAACATCGCAAAGCGCCGCGACGTGCTGACCGGCGCCAGCGAGTTTCCGAACCTGCAGGAGAGCGAAGCGACCGTACTGAAGGCAACGCCGATCGCGCTTCCGCCTTACGGGGAGCAGAAATACAAGTTCGAGGCGTTGCCGCCGATCCGGCTGGCGGAACCGTTCGAGGCGTTGCGCGACAAATCCGACGCGGCGTTGAAGGTGCGGGGCACGCGGCCAAAGGTTTTCCTGGCCAATCTCGGCACGCCCGCCGATTTCACGGCGCGCGCGACCTTTGCCAAGAGCTTCTTCGAAGCCGGCGGCATCCAGGCCGTGGACAGCGAGGGCTTTGCCGATCCGGGCAAGCTCGCCGCCGCCTTCAAGGCCTCAGATGCGGAGCTTGCCTGCCTCTGTTCCAGCGACAAGGTCTATCCCGGTCAGGCGGAACCTGCCGCCCGGGCCCTGCAATCGGCCGGCGGGCGACATATCTATCTGGCAGGCCGCCCGACCGATGCCGAGGCGGCGCTTCGCGCGGCCGGCGTCACGGGCTTTGTCTTCGCCGGAGGCGATGCGCTTGCGACGCTGCAAGACGCCTATCGACGGATGGAGCAGCCATGAGCGAAACCGGCAAACCCGTTCTCACCGGCGGCTGCCAATGCGGCGCCGTCCGCTTTGCCGTCATGACGGCACCGACCAGGATTTCGATCTGTCACTGCCGGATGTGCCAGAAGGCGAGCGGCGCGCCGTTTGCTTCATTTGCCGACGTCAACAAGACGGATTTCGCCTGGACCAAAAGCAAGCCGTCGTTCTTCCGCTCGTCCACCATCGCCGAGCGCGGCTTTTGCGCCGCCTGCGGCACGCCGCTGAGCTTTGGCCGCATCGACGGCGACCGGATCGAGATCATGACCGGTACCTTCGACCACCCCGACCGCGTCATCCCGACGCGGCAGTTCGGCACCGAATCCCGCCTCGGCTGGGTGGTCGGCATCGCCAATTTGCCGAGCCAGACCACGCAGCAGAATTACGGACCGGAGAAGATGGCGACCATCGTCAGCTATCAGCATCCGGATCATGATTGAGCGAATGATAAGGCGCGAGGAGCACGTGCAATCGTGGATGCGCAGGAAGAACTTGCCACTCTCGAGGCGGAACGCGATCGGTTGCTGGCCGTGGTAGCCTACCATCGCGGGCCGGCTTACTCAGAGAGCAAGGACGATGCAAAGCCATGGTCGGTATTCGGCTTTGAGTTTACCCTCTCGGATCTAGTTGGAGCTCTTATTGCACCGACATTTGCCGGCCGGCCCGCAGGAGAGCCTCAAGTACTTCAACGCCTTGCAGAGTGTGAAGCCCGGATCGTAAAATTGAAAGCGGCCAGCTTGTGATCGGACTTAACGACAGGTTTGAGGAATCCAAGGAATGACCCGCATTCCCAATTTCGCCGATGTCGCCTTCGGGCGGACCGCCACCGCCGCGCCGGCGGGCAGCGCCGAGCCGTGGCTGACGCCCGAGGGCATTCTGGTGAAGCCCGCTTATGATGAGGCCGATCTCGCCGGGCTCGATTTCCTCGAGACCTATCCGGGCATCGCGCCGTACCTGCGCGGCCCCTACCCGACCATGTATGTCAACCAGCCCTGGACGGTCAGGCAATATGCCGGCTTCTCCACGGCGGAGGATTCCAACGCGTTCTATCGCCGCAACCTGGCGGCCGGGCAGAAGGGCCTTTCGGTCGCCTTCGACCTTGCCACCCATCGCGGCTATGACTCGGATCATCCGCGCGTCGGCGGCGACGTCGGCATGGCCGGCGTTGCCATCGATTCCATCTACGACATGCGCACGCTATTTGCGGGCATTCCGCTCGACCAGATGAGCGTGTCCATGACCATGAACGGCGCGGTGCTGCCGATCCTCGCGCTCTATGTCGCCGCCGCCGAGGAACAGGGCGTGCCGCCGGAGAAGCTCTCGGGGACGATTCAGAACGACATTCTGAAAGAGTTCATGGTGCGCAACACCTACATCTATCCGCCTGCGCCCTCGATGCGGATCATCTCGGACATCTTTGCATACACCTCGCAAAAGATGCCGAAGTACAACTCTATTTCCATCTCCGGCTATCACATGCAGGAAGCCGGCGCGACGCAGGATCTCGAGCTCGCCTATACGCTCGCCGATGGCGTCGAATACTTACGCGCCGGTCTCGCCGCCGGCCTCGACGTCGACCGCTTCGCACCGCGCCTGTCGTTCTTCTGGGCGATCGGCATGAACTTCTTCATGGAAGTCGCCAAGCTGCGCGCGGCGCGCCTGCTCTGGGCGAAGCTGCTGAAGCCGTTCAATCCGAAAGACCCGCGCTCGCTGTCGCTGCGCACGCATAGCCAAACATCCGGCTGGTCGCTGACCGCGCAGGACGTCTTCAACAACGTGATGCGCACCACCGTGGAAGCGATGGCGGCGACGCAAGGCCACACCCAGTCGCTGCACACCAACGCGCTCGACGAAGCGCTCGCCTTGCCGACCGATTTCTCGGCGCGCATCGCTCGCAACACCCAGCTGTTCCTGCAGCAGGAGAGCGGCACCACCCGCATCATCGATCCCTGGGGCGGCTCCTATTACGTCGAGCGTCTCACGCGCGACCTCGCAGCCAAGGCGTGGGGGCACATCCAGGAGGTCGAGGAGCTCGGCGGCATGGCAAAAGCCATCGAGGCCGGCCTGCCGAAGCTGCGCATCGAGGAGGCCTCGGCCAAGACGCAGGCCCGCATCGATGCCGGCAAGCAGGCGGTGATCGGCGTCAACAAGTACAAGCCGACCGACGAGGACAGAATCGAGATCCTGAAGGTCGACAACACCAATGTCCGCCGGCTGCAGATCGACAAGCTCAAGCGGCTGAAAGCCGAGCGCAACCAGAAGGACGTCGATGCCGCGCTCGCCGCGCTGACCCGGTCGGCCGGCGAAGGCAACGGCAATCTGCTCGCGCTCGCGATCGATGCCGCGCGCGCCAAGGCGACCGTCGGCGAGATCTCGGACGCGATGGAGAAAGTGTTCGGCCGGCACCGTGCCGAGATCAAATCCATCACCGGCGTCTACAAGCGGGAGGCGTCCAGCATGGGCACCCATGTCGAGAAGGTTCAGGCGCTGATCGACGCCTTCGAGGAGGCGGAAGGCCGCCGCCCGCGCATCCTGGTCGCCAAGATCGGCCAGGACGGCCACGATCGCGGCCAGAAGGTGATCGCCTCGGCATTTGCCGATATCGGCTTCGACGTCGACATCGGGCCGCTGTTCGCCACGGCGGATGAAGCCGCGCGGCAAGCGGTCGAGAACGACGTGCATATCCTCGGCGTCTCCTCGCTGGCCGCCGCCCACCTCACCGCAGTGCCTGAGCTGAAGGCCGCGCTGAAGAAGCAGGGGCGCGACGACATCATGATCATCGTCGGCGGCGTGGTGCCGCCGCAGGATTATGACGCGCTCTACGCCGCCGGCGCCGAGGCCATCTTCCCGCCCGGCACCGTGATCGCGGATGCGGCCGAGGAGCTGATCCGCAAGCTGAATGCCCGGCTCGGCCATAGCGAGGCGGCGGAGTAGATGATAGACTGGCCCTGTAGCGGCCAGATTGTGTCCATGACACGCGACGAAATCATCGCGGCGATACGCAAGAACGCCGACGCCATCAAAGGCAAGGGCGTGTCGAAGCTTGCCGTATTGGGTTTACGCGCCAATGAGGATTACCGCCCGGACGATGACATCGACGTCCTTGTCGAGGTCGAACCGGAGACATCTTTCTCGCTGCTCAATTTGATCGATGTCGAGCAGATCATCGAGGATGCGACTGGCTTGCAGACGCAGGCGACCGTCCGGCACTCCATTTCACCTCGCTTTGTGGAGCGCATTGCGGGCGACATTTTCGAAATATTCTGACGCCCACGCAGGAACACTTCCCTTGAAATTCATCACCAGCTTGAGCGTTGCGATGGCGCTTATCGCAACGTGCGCAACAACGGCTTTCGCCGCCGATCCCGAGCCCGACGCCGTCGTCAAGACCAAGAGCATCGCGGCGCGCATCTTCCTCGACGACGGGATCAAGGCGGATGCGGCACTGGCGGCGGATTGCCTCGCCGAAGGCAAGAAATGGCTCGACAAGAACGCGACTGAAGCCGCCGCCGCGCGCAAGCAGGATCCACAGTTCTTCAAGGAGGGTGGCTGGGACTTCGAGCGCAAATACAGCATCCGTTCCGTCGTTGCCGATCGCTATGTCAGCATCCTGCGCAACGACTACATGAACACGCACGGCGCCCATCCCAATTCGGACGTGAACACGATCCTGTGGGACAAGGCCGACAACAAGCGCATCTCGATCCGCCCGTTCTTCGCCGAGACCGCGGACAACGGCGCGACCATGAAGGCGATGGTGAAGGCCGTGATCGCCTCGCTCAAGATCGCAAAGAAGAAGCGCGACGCCGGCGAGACCGCGACCGACGAGTGGTTCAAGTCGGTGGAGCCACGCCTGCTCAGGATCGGTGCGGTGACGCTCGCGCCCTCCACCGAAGCCGGCAAGAGCTCCGGCCTCACGTTCCACTATCCACCTTACGCGGTCGGCCCCTACGCCGAGGGTGAATATGTCGCCTTCGTGCCTTGGGAGACGCTGAAGCCTTACCTCACCGCGGAAGGCGCGCGCATCTTCGGCGGCGCACGCCCGAAGGGCGATGCGGACGAGCCGCAATGATCATGTTTTGAGCAGCACCGCGTTGCTCACAGCGCGGTGGTAGCGCTACCTTGCAGCGGCGCGGCAAAGCCGACTAGAATGCCGCCATTGACAAGAGCGCCCGACGTCACGGGCGCCGCTGGGAGGGATTCATGTCCAAGATCACCCGCCGCACCTTTGCGGCTTCCACCGCCGCAGTCGCGGCATCCGCCGCATTCGGCTTCAAGCCGGCCCTCGCACAAGCCTATCCGGCGCGGCCGGTCACCGTGATCGTGCCCTGGGGCGCCGGCGGCGGCACCGATGCGACCGCGCGTATTGTCGCGGCCTTGCTGGAGAAGGACCTCGGCCAGCCCTTCAACGTGGTCAACCGCACGGGCGGCTCCGGCGTGGTCGGCCATACCGCGATCGCGACCGCACAGCCCGACGGCTACACCATCGGCATGCTGACCGTCGAAATCTCGATGATGCACTGGCAGGGCCTGACCGACCTCACTCCGAAGAGCTACACCCCGCTGGCGCTGATGAACGAGGACCCGCCCGGCATCCAGGTCTCCTCCTCCTCGCCCTACAAAACGGTCAAGGAGCTCGCCGATGCGATCAAGGCGGCGCCTCCGGGCAAGTTCAAGGCTTCCGGCACCGGCCAGGGCGGCATCTGGCATCTGGCGCTGGTCGGCTGGATGCAGGCGATGGGCCTGCCTGCCAACCAGGTGGCCTGGGTGCCGTCGAACGGCGCCGCCCCTGCAATGCAGGACCTCGCCGCCGGCGGCCTCGACCTCACCACCTGCTCGGTGCCCGAGGCGCGCGCCATCATCGAGGCGGGCAAGGCCAGGAGCCTCGCCATCATGGCGCCGGCCCGCAATCCGGTCTTCAAGGACGTGCCGACGCTGAAGGAGGCGATGGGCATCGACTACGCGACCGGCGCCTGGCGCGGCATTGCGGGGCCCAAGAACCTGCCGCCGGAGATCGCAACCAAGCTCACCGCGGCGCTGAAGAAGGTCTACGACTCCGCCGAATTCAAGGACTTCATGAGCAATCGCGGCTTCGGCACCGTATGGGGCGACGCCGGCCAGTTTGCCAGCTTCATGGACAAGGGCGACGCCCAGATGGGCGAGGCGATGAAGGCGGCAGGCCTGAGCAAGGCGTGATCCGCACCTGCGACGCTCTGATCGCCTCTCCCCGCGCCTGTCCGCCGAAGCCTTGGCGAAGGCGGATGCGGGGAGAGGCCGGAATTCGCGCGAAGCGCGGATTCCGGGTGAGGGGGACTCTCCACGAGTCCATCTCTCACCTCCCCCGCGGAGACTCCCCCTCACCCCAACCCTCTCCCCGCAAGCAGGGAGAGGGAGCTCACCTCCTGTAGGACCCCTCCCATGCGTCTTCCCGACTCCGTCACGGGATCGTTTCTCGTCGTGCTCGGCGCGGCCGCCGCCTATGGCGGCTGGATCTTGCCGCCGGTGCCGGGGCAGCCGGTCGGCCCCAACGTGTTTCCGCTGGTGATCGGCTGTGGCCTTGCGCTGTGCGGGCTCGCGATCGTATTCGGCGTCGGCCGTTCCTTCGAGGAGGAGGAAGAGCTCATCCCGTTCGAGGACGGTCAGGCAGCCGCTCCGCCGCCGCAAAGCAAGCTCTACGGCATGCGCGCGCTGCTGCCGCCGGCGCTGCTGCTGTTCTACGTCGCCGCGGCCGACCGGCTCGGCTTCATCGTCACCGCGGCGATCATGGTCTACGTGACCTCGACCGCGCTAGGGGCCAAGTGGAAGCTGGCGCTGCCGCTCGCGGTGCTGTCGCCCTTCGCCATTCACCTCATCTTCGGCAAGCTGCTGCGCGTGCCGCTGCCCGCCGGCCTGCTGCCGGCGCCCTGGTAATCCCATGCTGAAAACCCTGCTCGACGCCTTCGCGCTGATCTCCACCTGGGAGGTCATCATCGCGATGATCGCGGCCTCCGTGTACGGCCTCGTGATCGGCTCGCTGCCCGGCCTGTCGGCGACGATGGCGACCGCGCTGCTCGTTCCCGTCACCTTCTACCTCTCGCCGATCGCAGCGATCGCGACCATCGTCGCGGCGTCCTCGATGGCAATCTTCTCCGGCGACATTCCCGGCGCGCTGCTGCGCATCCCCGGCACGCCCGCCTCCGCCGCCTATGCCGACGAGGCCTACGCCATGACCCGCAAGGGCCAGGCCGAGCTCGCGTTAGGTGCCGGCGTCTGGTTCTCCGCCGTCGGCGGCATCGCCGGCGTGCTGTCGCTGATGATCCTGGCGCCGCCGCTCGCCGAGATCGCGCTGTCGTTCTCGACCTTCGAATATTTCTGGCTGGCGCTGCTCGGCCTGATGTGCGCCACCCTGGTCGCCCGCTCCTCGCCGGTGAAGGCGATCGCCGGCATGTTCATCGGCCTGCTCGTCGCCTGCATCGGCATCGAGAATCCCGGCGGCGTGCCGCGCTTCACCTTCGGCCTCACCGACCTGTTCGGCGGCATCGAGCCGATCCCGGCGCTGGTCGGCGTATTCGCGGTGGCGCAGGTGATGCGCGCGATGCTGACGCCGGAGCCGCCGCCGCTGCCACGACGAAAATTCGGAAGCATCATGGCCGGCCAATGGAAGCTGACGAAGCTGTATCGCTGGCAGATGACGCGCGGGAACATCGTCGGCATCATCATCGGCGTGCTTCCCGGCGCCGGCGCCGACATGGCCGCATGGGTGTCCTACGCGATGTCGAAGCGCTTCTCCAAGGAGCCGGAGAAGTTCGGCACCGGCCACGTCGAGGGCCTGGTCGAGGCCGGCGCCAGCAACAATGCCAGCATCGCCTCCGGCTGGGTGCCCTCGCTGCTGTTCGGCATCCCCGGCGACACCATCGCCGCCATCGCGATCGGCGTGCTCTACATGAAGGGCCTCAATCCCGGCCCGACGCTGTTCACCGAGAAGGCGTCGAGCATGTACGCGATCTATCTGATGTTCATCATCGCGAACATCCTGATGATCCCGCTCGGCATCGCCATGATCCGCGTCGCCACCTACATCCTTCTGGCGCCGCGCTCGGCCATCATGCCGATCATCATGCTGTGCTGCGCGGTGGGTTCGTTCGCGATCGGCAACAACATGTTCGGCGTCGTCACCGTCGCCGCCTTCGGCGTGATCGGCTACGTCATGGAAGCGAATGGCTATCCCGTCGCCGCGATGGTGCTGGGCATCGTCATGGGCACCATGGTGGAGCAGGCCTTCGTCACCTCGCTGATCAAGTCCGACGGCAGCATTTTGCCGTTCTTCGAGCGCCCGGTCGCGGCCATCCTCGCCGCGATGGCGATCGGCGCCCTGCTCTGGCCGGTGATGGTGTGGGTGTGGCGCAAGGTGAAACAGCCGCAGACGGCGGCAGCAACATCCCGGTGATATGGCGCGGGCAGCCCTCGCCTGCCCCGCCGGGCCGTTGTAAAGCAGGGCATGACTGAGAAGAAGGCCTCGCTCGACAACAAATCCCTCGCCCGCGACCTGCGCGCCGGCAGTCGCGCGGCCCTCGCCCGGGCCATCACGCTGGTGGAGAGCCGGCGCGCCGACCACCAGGCGCTGGCGCGGGAGCTGGTGCAGATGCTGCTGCCGGACACCGGCAAGGCATATCGCGTCGGCATCACCGGCTCGCCCGGCGTCGGCAAATCCACCACGATCGATGCGCTCGGGACCTATCTGATCGAGCAGGGCCACAAGGTCGCGGTGCTCGCGGTCGATCCGTCGTCGGCGCGCAGCGGCGGCTCGATCCTCGGCGACAAGACGCGGATGGCGCGGCTGGCGGCCTCGGACGATGCCTTCATTCGTCCCTCGCCCTCCTCAGGCACGCTCGGCGGCGTGGCCGCGAAAACCCGCGAGGCGATGCTGCTGTGCGAGGCCGCCGGCTTCGGCGTCGTGCTAGTCGAGACCGTCGGCATCGGCCAGTCCGAGACCGCCGTCTGCGACATGACCGACTTCTTCCTCGCCCTGATGCTGCCGGGAGGCGGCGACGAGCTGCAGGGCATCAAGAAGGGCCTGGTCGAGCTCGCCGACATGATCGCGATCAACAAGGCCGACGGAGACAATCTCAAGCGCGCCAAGATCACCGCGGCCGACTATCGCGGCGCGCTGCATATCCTCAGCCCCCGGTCCGAGCATTGGCATCCGCCGGTCGAGACCTATTCGGCGCTGACCGGCGACGGCATCGCAAAGATCTGGCAGAAGGTTCTGGATCACCGCAAGGCGATGAACGCATCAGGCGATTTCGCCGCGCGGCGGCGTGAGCAGCAGGTGAAGTGGATGTGGTCGATGCTGGAGCAGCGCATGCTGGCGCGGCTGCGCAGCGAGGCCTCGGTGCGGACCAAGGTTCGCAAGATCGAGGCCGAGGTTGCCGCTGGCCATCTCACTCCGGCGCTTGCCGCCGAGCAGATCCTGGAGTTGCTGCAATGAGCGACAAGCTCCGCCTTCTCCTCACCGGCTTCGGACCGTTTCCCGGCGCGCCCTATAACCCGACCCAGCCGCTGGTGGCGCGGCTGGCGCAATTGCGCCGGCCCGCGCTCGACGATGTCGAGCTATCGAGCCACATCTTTCCGGTCACCTATGCCGCAGTCGACCGCCAATTGCCTGACGTGCTCGCAGCGCAAAAACCCGACGCGCTCCTGATGTTCGGCCTCGCCGCCCGCACGCCTTACCTGCGCATCGAGACCCGGGCGCGCAACGCCGTCACCATGCTCTGGCCCGATGCCGCCAACACCCGCTCCAGCAAGCGCGGCATCGCCGGCCATGCGGACGCGATGATGTTCGGTCCGCACACCGCAAGGCTGCTGCGCGCCGCGCGCCTCACCGGCATCGACGCGCGCGCCTCGCGCGATGCCGGCGCCTATCTCTGCAATTACCTGAGCTGGCGTGCGATCGAGAACGTGAGGGCCGGCGGGCCGCGGCTCGCGGCGTTCATTCACATCCCGCTGCTTGCGCGCAGCGGCGCCGTGCGCCGCAAGGGCGCGCCGCGCATCACGCTGGAGGAGCTGGTGGATGCGGGGGAAGCGATGTTGATGGAGATGGTGCAGTTGGCGCGGAAGCGGCGCGCTTCGTAGGGTGGGCAAAGGCGCACTTGCGCCGTGCCCACCATCTTGTTCCGACCTGCGTTACAATGGTGGGCACGCTTGCGCTTTGCCCACCCTACAACACCTCGCTTTGCGTAAACATTTAACCCTACCGCGAACAATCCTCACGGTCCTCGCCGCGCTGCGCTACCTAATCGGCGCGGACCTCCCGCGTCCGCCGGAGGACGCATCATGGACCTCAATCGCCGTCATCTCATCGGGGCCTCGACCGCAGGCATTGCCGGTGCGCTGGCCATGCCGGCCGACGCCGCGCGCGCCGCGCCGCTGACGTCGCTGCTCGGCCGCGATGCCACCCAATACGGCGTGCGGCCCGGCAGCAGCGAGGATCAGACGCGCGCGTTGCAGCGTGCCATCGACGAGGCTGCGCGGGCGCAAATGCCGCTGGCGCTGCCACCCGGAATTTACCGCAGCGGATTGCTGCGCCTGTCGAACGGTACGCAACTGATTGGCGTGCGCGGTGCGACCAAGCTCGTCTTCACCGGCGGGGCCTCGGCGATCCAGAGCGACGGCTCCGATGCGATCGGCCTCACCGGTATCACCTTCGACGGCGGCAACATTCCCTTGCCGACACGGCGCGGACTGATCCATGTCCTCGGTGGGCGCGACGTCCGCATCACCGATTGTGCGATCACGGGCTCCGGCGGCAGCGGCATCTGGCTCGAGCAGGTCGCCGGCGAGATCTCCGGTAATATCTTCACCAGCATCGCGGTGACGGCCGTGGTCTCGTTCGACGCCAGGGGCCTCAGCGTTTCCCGCAACACGATTGTCGGAACCAATGACAACGGCATCGAGATCCTGCGCACCGCGATCGGCGATGACGGCACGCTGGTCGCCGACAACCGCATCGAGGACATCAAGGCCGGCCCCGGCGGCTCCGGCCAGTACGGCAATGCCATCAACGCTTTTCGCGCCGGCAACGTGATCGTGCGCGGCAATCGCATCAAGAATTGCGATTACTCGGCCGTGCGCGGCAATTCGGCCTCCAACATCCAGATCAGCGGCAACAGCGTCAGCGACGTGCGCGAGGTCGCGCTCTATTCCGAGTTCGCGTTCGAGGCTGCCGTGATCGCCAACAACACGGTGGATGGCGCAGCCGTCGGCGTCTCCGTCTGCAATTTCAACGAGGGCGGCCGCATCGCGGTGGTCCAGGGCAACATCATCCGCAACCTGATCCCGAAGCGGCCGATCGGCACCGCGCCGGACGACGATGCCGGCGTCGGCATCTACATCGAGGCTGATACCTCGGTGACCGGCAACGTGATCGAGAACGCACCGTCCTACGGCATCGTCGCCGGCTGGGGCAGATATCTGCGCGACGTTGCAATCACGGGGAACGTGATCCGCAAGGCGCTGGCCGGCGTCGGCGTCTCCGTGGTGCCGGGCGCCGGCACCGCGCTCGTCAACAACAACATGATCTCCGAAACGCCACGAGGCGCCGTGGTCGGGCTCGACCACGCGCGGGCGGTGACGTCTGATCTGTCGGCGGACGGGGCGCAACGTTTCGCGCAGGTGATGGTCGGCGGGAATGCGGTGCGACGTTAGAACGCGTTCCGCAGCAGCGGGTACTTCGCTTCCAGGCCGTCGAGGCTGAAGGTGAATTCGACGACGCGCTCGGGGGCGGCGACGATTTCCTCGGCGGGCGGGGCGAACTGTGGCAGGAGCGCCGCCATCGCTGCAGGCGCGGCCTTCGGCGGCTTCGCGGCAGGCACCGGCGGCCTCACTTCCGGCGCGGTGAATGGCGTGGTTGCAGCCGGCTCCGCGACCGGCGATCTCACCTCAGGTGGGGTGAACGGTACCTTCGCAGCGGGAGCCTTGAGCGGCGGCATCTCGGCGGGCGCGACGAACGACGGCCTCGCTACGGGCATGGCAAGCGGCGCGATCGGGGCTTCGGCGATCTCCGCGAGCACGTCCGGCTTCGGATCGAGCCTCACCGGCATGACGGTCTCGGGAGCGATGTGAACAGCCTTGGGCTGCACGGTCTGTGCCTGCTGCTCGCGCGGCGCCATGCGGGGCATCGTCGCCGGCGACCAACCGAATACGGGCGTCACGCTCGCAGCCGCCTCGGCGACATCCCCGCCGGTTGCAAGCGCGCGCCAAGTCTGGACGGCACGCTTGGCTTCCTGAATGTTTTCGAGGAATGCGATCTCGGAATGATAGCGGCGCCAGCGGCCGGTCTCGAACATCTCGGAGAGATGTTGCAGGCGCTGCTCGGCGAGAGCGCACCAGCGCGCCGCGATGTGGCGGTTGCCAGCCGCGTCGCGAACAAACCCTTGGCGATGTGTCATGACCAGCCCGTCAGGAGAGAATACGGACGCGGGGACGCAACGCACACGAATCAATTTAGACGCGACATGAATATTTTGTGGAAAAGTTTTGACTTGTCCAGCAACGACACGGCATTCGTCATCAAACACCGTAGTCGCGCGGTGATTTTCTGTGTTTTCGAGTCAAGCTTCGCACAAGCATAACGGACTTGCGGCGCGTTGCGCGGGCGACGGCGCCCAGCGCCGCGGCGCTCTTCAACCGTAAGCTGAGCGAATGCGACGCTTCAAAAAATCGGACGCCTAGAGCTTCGGTTCTGATTGAATCACAACCGAAGCTCTAGATTCTTGTTTTGACGCGTTTTCTTCGCGCGAACCGGCATCCACTTCGCTCAAAAACGCTCTGAAAAGAAAAGACCCGTCCGGGGGGACAACCGGACGGGTCGAGCCATATGGGCGCTTGGGGTGGATGGGCGCTCGCGCCTAATATGACTGATGGGGAGGGATGACCGCTCCCACATCAGTTGGTCGTGGCAGCTGGCTGAACGTTCAATGCGGGGTTGGCTTTTTTGACCTCGGCGGCGCGCGCATCTTTGTCGCAGCCGCTATCGCGTCGCCGGCCTATCCGCCTGAGAAATCGTGGATTTATCGTCCGTACTCGACAGCGAGGGTTGTTCGATCGCGCGGCTGCCCGGCTCATCGCGACGCTTGGTGGCATCTTCACGTTTTGTTGTACCGGACGCCGCCGCCATCGGGGTCGCGCTGTCGGCGGGAACAGCCATCACCGCGGCAAACGCATCGGTCTGACCATCGCCGAAGAGCTCGTCGCGCCCGGGCGAGCCGAGGTCGCGCGCGGTCTTCGTCAGCGTCGTTCGCAGCGCTTCCGGCTTCAGGGCATGGTTGCGCTCGAGCAGCAGCGCCGCGACGCCGGAGACGTAGGCGGCCGAGAACGAGGTGCCCGACGTCATCTGGTACTTGCCGTCCGGCGCCGGCAGGAAGATATCGACGCCGGGCGCTGCGATCGCGATGTAATTGCCGCGGTTGGAGGCGGAGAACAGCTTGTCCTGCTGATCCGTCGCGCTGACCGCGATGACGTTCGGATTGGCGGCCGGATAAAGCGGCGGCGATTTCGGGCCGGCGTTGCCGGCGGCGGCGATCAGCACGAGCCCGCGCGCGGCGGTCGCCGCGATGGCGCGCTCGATCACCGCGTCCTTCGGGCCGGCAAAGCTCATATTGACGATCTGCGCGCCGTGCTCGGCGGCATAATTCAGCGAGCGCAGGATGATGTAGGACGAGCTCTCGGCGCCGCCATTGGCGCCGCCGAAGGCCCGGATCGCGATGATGCGGGCCTCTGGCGCGCTGCCCATGAGCCGGGCATGGGCCACGATCGCGCCGGCGATGCCGGTACCGTGGATGTGCGGTCCCTCGGTGCTGCCGAGCGCGTCGAAACTGTCGGCGACGGAATTGGCAAGCTCGGGATGCCTGGCGTCGATGCCGGAATCGATCACAGCGATCGTGACGTTGGCGCCATGTGCCAGCGTATGCGCCTGCGGCAGGCGGAGCTTCGTCAGCGCATATTGCGCAGGATCGCCTTCGGTCGTCCGCGACGGCCTCTGATCCTGGAGCACGTAGCGGAAGTTCGGCTGGAGCGAGCGCACGCTGCCGTCGGCCGCGAATTCGCGCCGCACGGTCTCATAGGGCCGGCCGTCGGTGATGCGGAACAGGCCGAAGGTGGCTCCGATCAGCGGGAAATTTTCCGAGGATATGCGCCTCAAGCCGTGCCGGCGTGCCAGTTCGTCGGCCTCGGCCGGCGACAGCGCAGCGTCGATCTCGGCGACGAACTCGCCTGCGAAGCTGGTCGAGGTCACCGCGGCCGGCGCGTTGCTGCCGCGCCCCTTGGCGGCGGTTTTCTTGCCCGATTTTCCGGTCCCCTCGCCGCCTGCACTCGGCTGGCCCGTGCATTCGCCGTCGGCGCCGCGATAGGGCGCGGTGCAGGCCGGATAGAGGTTCGGCGAATAGCGCGCGTAGGGCAGCATCGGCACCGTCGGCCTTACGCGCGACGTCGTGACGTGGGGAATGGTCGCCATGGTCCGTGGGCCGCGGTCGACGCTGACCGCGCGCGCAGCGACGTTGGGACTGACCCGCGGGGTGATGTTCGGAGCGATGGTCGGCGTTCGCGAGGGCACGCTGATCGTAGGCGTACGCATGATCGCCTGCGCCTGCGCAACCTCGGCGCCGAAACAGGAGGCAACCAGAAGCGCGGCCCCGACCGATGAAGCGTAGGCCCCGGTACGCACCCTGCTCTCGGATTTGCCCGTCATCGGCTCAGCGGCGCGCCTAGGGCGCCGCGACGGCGAGGTTGACGAACTTCTCGCGCTGCATCCTGCCGAGCAGCGAGGCGAGCTCGTCCTGGCTCATCGCCCGCTCGAACTGGAGGCGGAACATCCCGCCCTTGGCGTCGCCGATGATCGAAGCCTGGTAGCTGTCGAGCAGCGCGGTGATGTCGGCGACGCGCGCCTCGGGCGTGAACCGCACCAGCGCGCGCGCCGGCGCGGCCGTGCTACCGAGTTCGCGTGTGATCGGCGCGCTGGTCGAGAGCGAAGCCGTCTGGAAGGTCGCCGGCTGGTTTTTCATCAGCACGGCCCCGATGATCCCGGCCTGCAGCACGAGCGCGACGGCGCCGAGGCTTGCGGACCACGCCAGCGTGCGCGGCGACAAGCTCGCGAAGAAGGTCGAGATGCGCGCCGACAGCGGCAGCGAGCCGCTCGCCCGGGCCGGCTCGGCGTCGATCGCGGCGAACAGCTTCTGCATCGCGCGCGCCGACGGCGCGCCCAGGCTCTCGTTCAGATGGATGGTCTCTTCGTACTCGCCGCGGATCGCGGCATATTGCCTGGCAAGCTCGGGATCGCGCGCCAGCGCTTCCTCGACACGGCGCGCATCGCGCGCGTTCAGCGTGCCGGCAGCGTGCCACGGCAGCAGCAGTTCAATTTCACTGGGCTCTTGCTCCAGCATCTTCTTGCTCAAAGCCATCATGGCCAGCCTCGCTCAACGCCGGCTGCCTTCAGCAGTTCGGCCAATTTCTTGCGCGCATAGAACAAGCGCGTCTTCACAGTGTTCTCCGGGATCCCGATGATCTCGGCCGCCTCTTCCACGGACTTCTCGTGGTAGTAGACGAGATCGACGATCTCCCGGTGTTCCGGCGAGAGGCCCGTCAGACACTCCCGCAACGCCACACTGGTATCCTTCTTCTGCACCACCGTTTCCGGATCGTCGGACGTATCCTCGATCGCGTTGGCAGCTTCTTCGTCCAGCTCGAAATCCCTCCTGCGCCGAAGCGCAGACAGGGCCTTGAATCGGGTGATTGCCAGCAGCCAGGTGGAAACGGCGGATCGGCCCTCGAACTTGCCGGCTTGACGCCAGACGTCGAGGAACACCTCGCTGATGAGGTCTTCCGCCGCCTGCTCGTCCCGCACGAGCCTCAGTCCGAACCTGTAAACCCTGACATGGTGCCGCCCGTACAGCACCTGCATGGCGAGCCGGTCACCTTGAGCGATCCTGGCGATCAGGATCTCGTCCGAAGCCGCCTGTGTCACGCTCAATGGCCGTCTCGCAAAGTTGGTCGGGTCGATGCGGTGGACGGTTCGACGGGGGGTGCAAAATTCTTCAATTTACCGCAGTCATACGCGGACCTGTGTGAGCTACCCCACATACAGGCACTTTTCTTGTCCCACCCGCGGCGGTCTGCGGCGTCAGTCCAGATCGGTAACATAATACTGAGATATTCCCTGCGGAATGCCTGTCCGGCACAGGTGGTGGCCCGGCGAAGTCCGGTTCCATAGCAGCCCTGCACCATGTTTGTCGCGCCAAGCCCTGCTTTGGCTCGACCGCATCGCACACGATATGTGATCGCCGGTAAAATTCTCGCGCTGGCCGATCACCTTGTTCCGTGCTGCACGGTTCGGATTCGATTTCAAGGATACCAAACCTAAAGGCTTGCCACGTAGATTTTTGTGCTGATCATCCACCATTGGCAGGACCATGAGCACGGCCGCGACGTCCTTCCCCGAGAGGAATGCCGCAGAGGTCGCGGATCTCGTCCTCGCGCCCGAGACGACGGCTCCCGAAGTCAGGGCACGCCGGGCCCGGCAGCGCCGCCAGATGTATATCGGCCAGGTCGCGAGCTACTCGCTGGGCACCTCGGTCCTGCTGCTCTACGCCCATGACGGCACGATCTCCATGGGCGTTCCGTCGCTGTTCTGGCTCGGCGGCCTCCTGATCATCGGGACGTTCACGGTGCTGTCGGAAGCCGGTTTCGGCGACCGGTTCGAGGATCATTACCTCACCGTCTATCAGATCTCGGCGCATATGGCGCTGCAACTGGCATTCCTGCTCGCGGTGCCGACGGTCGGGGTCGCGTTCCTCGCCGTGTTGTTTCTGATCTTCGCGTTCGGCACGCTGCGCATGACGTCGCGCCAGGCAATGCTCACCTGGGGCCTTGCCACCTGTGGGCTCGCCCTGGTTTTCCTCGGATCGGACCTGCCGATCGGACTGCCGGTCGCGACCCGGCTGCAGCGAACCGCCTCGATGCTCTGCTTCGTGCTGGTGATCGGCCAGTGCGCGTTCCTCGGCCTATTCGGCGCCACCCTGCGCAAGATCCTGTACCGGCGCAGCATCGAACTGAAGGCCGCCTATCGGCGCATCGAGGAACTGGCCGAGCTCGACGAGCTCACCGGCTCCTACAACCGCCGCTGCATCATGCGGCTTCTAGACGCCGAGGTCGAAAAGTCGCGGCAGGCATCCACACCTTGCGCGATCGCGCTTATCGATCTCGACTGGTTCAAGCGCATCAACGACGCACACGGCCATCCCATTGGCGATGAGGTGCTGCGCACCTTCGCGATCACCATTTTCGCCAACATCCGGCCGACCGACAGTTTCGGCCGCTACGGCGGCGAGGAATTCCTGCTGCTGCTGCCCGACACGTCGGGCGACGTCGCGCTCCGCATGCTCGAGCGCTTGCGCGGCATCGTCGCCGATCTCGACTGGAGCGCATTCTCTCCGGGCATGCGGGTGACCATTTCCGCCGGCGTCGTGACGCTGCGCGACGCTGATACTGCCGACACGTCTCTCGCGCGCGCCGACAGCGCGCTCTATTCCGCCAAGGCGCAAGGGCGCAACTGCATTGCAACGAGCTGACCAATCCATTCTCCTCCGACGGCAGAAGCCGCCGCCGGGCCGAACGCTCCAGGACAGGGCAATGAATTCCAAATCCGCAAGACCATCCGAAAACCTGCTCGAGGAACTGCAGGCTGCCCTCTCGCACGGCACCGTTGCGCGCCGGGTCGAGACGCTGCGCCGAGTCACTGATCTCTTCGTGGGCAACGCAGTCGACTATTCCGACGACCACATCCGCGTGTTCGACGACGTGTTCCAGTGCCTGATCGAGCAGATCGAGACGTCGGCCAGGGCGCTGCTCGCCGAGCGCCTCGCGCCGATCGCGGCTGCGCCGCCGAAGATCATCCGCACGCTCGCGCTCGACGAGGTGATCGAGGTCTCCGGCCCGGTTCTATCGAAATCGGAACGGCTGGACGAGGCCACCCTGATCGAGATCGCGCGCACGCGGGGCCAGGCGCATCTGAAGGCGATCTCGCTGCGGCGGGTTCTGTCGGAAGCCCTGACAGACGTGCTGGTGACACGCGGCAACGAGGACATCGTGCAATCGACCGTCAGCAATCCCGGCGCTCGGCTCTCCGAGCAAAGTCTCGCCGACCTCGTCACGCGCGCCGAACGCGACGACCACCTCGCCACCTGCATCGGCTTGCGGCCCGACCTGCCGCGCCATCATTACCTGAAGCTGGTTGCGAAGGCGTCCTTGACCGTGCGCCGGAAGCTGGAGGCCGCGCATCCGGATCTCGCGGACGAGGTGTCGAGCGTGGTGCAGCAGGCGGCCCAGCGGGTCCGCGCCGCCGCCATGACCAGGCAGACCGAGATGGCGCGCGCACTGGTGAAGTCGCTGCACGAGGACGGCCGCCTCAACGAATTCCAGGTCACCACTTTCGCCGAGCAGGGCAAGTTCGATGAGACCAATGCGGGCCTTGCGGCGCTCGCCGGCGTCGCGGTCGAGACCGCCGAGACCATGATGATCGAGAGCCGCACAGAAGGCGTGATGATCCTTGCCAAGGTCGCGGGGATGCAATGGTCGAGCGTGCGCGCGATCATCACCATGCGCGAGAAGCTCTCCGGCAGGTCGCAGACCGACATGCTGGCGCTGCGCGACGCCTACGAGGCCCTGCGCTCATCGACGGCGCAGCAGGTGCTGCGCTTCCACCGCATGCAGAACGCGACGCCGACGGCCTAGAGCGCGATGAGATTGGGATGAATGGTCATCGCGCTTTAGGTTTCTATTTGAGCATGATCTTTTCGGAAAACCGCTTCACACTTTTCCGGATCATGCGCTAATACCGCAAGACCCTCGATCCAACCGCCGCGCCGATCGCGGTCACCACCGCGGTCGCGAGCGTGTACCAGGTCGCGACGAACAGCGGGGAATCGTCGGTGCAGTGCGAGGCATAGAGCGTCGCAGCAAGCCCGGCCGACACCAGGCCCGCGAACGCTCCGGCAAGCGCAGGGTTGGACGGCGCGCCATGGCGGAGGCCGAACAGTGCCCCTGCGAGCAGCGGCAGGGACATCGCGGGGATCGCTATCAGGCAAGTCCTGGAGTTCTTGCCCATCAGCCGCATCGTCACCGGCATGGCCGGCGCCATCATCGCCTCGCTGCCGATCGCAACCGCAAGCAGGCCTACGGGGAGCAGCAGCAGCCAGCCCCAGCCGCGCAGCAGGGCTTCAGGGCGCGACAGATGCAGGCTGACGATGATCGCGGGGATCGCAAGCGACAGCGTCACCGCGAACTTCATATCGAAGAATGGATTGCGCATGGCGCTCATCACGTCGGCGCGCACGCCGAGGAATGTCGCAAAGATCAGGATCGACAGGGGCGCAGCCACCAGCAGCGCCATGGTCAGCACGGCGCCGACGCGTGGCGCGCGGTGCGCGTTGTCAGCGGCGAGCGAGCGAATGAGTTGATCGGTGTCCATGACTAGTGGTCCCGCAGTTTGGCCGTCAGCGCCGCAAGTCCGCGATGCAGCGCGACCCGCACCGCACCCTCGCTCATCGAGAACTTTGCCGCCGTATCCTTGATCGAGGCGGCCTCGACCGCGATCGATTGCAGCACGTCGCGCTGACGCTGCGGCAGGGTGCCCAGTTGGGCGGCGACCTCGCCAGCCGAAGCGGTCTCCTGCGGCGCCTCACCCGGCAGCGTCTCGGCGAAATCGTCGATGTTGACGAACACGCGCTTGCCGCGCCGGCGGAGCGCGTCGATCAGCTTGTTGCGGCCGATCGCAAACAGCCAGGGCGCGAAGGCGGCTTCGCTGTCCCAGGTGTGCCGCTTCAGATGCACCGCCAACAGAATCTCCTGCACGATATCCTCGGCCTGGTCGGGAGGCTGACCTGCCCGCGCCAAGCCGCGCCTCGCGGCGGCGCGCAGCACCGGCGTGACTGCCTTCAACAAGCGATGATACGCTGCGTCATCGCCAGCCATGGCCGACCGCATCAGGCCGGTCCATTCGTCCTCACGTCCGCGCACCCGCGCCCCTCACCATGCAATTCGGCCGCTCTTTCAATTTGTTACGCGGGGCCGGCCATATCACGAATTTGTGATCGAGGCCCAGGCCTCGCGACCGGCGCGGCCGCAAACATCGGCGACGGCTCATAACACCGATCGGCGCGTCCCGCATCGGGCGGCCGGCCGCGGGGGGACGGTTTGCCCCGTTTTTGCCGGGTGTAGCCCGAAGATTCCCATTTTCTGCCCCGCTGTCGTCACGCCCCAGGGTCTCTGTTCGCTGCCGGGACGGGCGGAATTGGGGAGATCGTCAACATGATGAAAACCAGCGCGCGCGCGGCCCTGATCGTCTTGGCCGGGCTTTTCTTGCTGTTCGGGGGCGTTGCACAGGCGGCGCCGAGTTCGGCCGCGAGCAGTAAAGCGGACAGCGCAGACAAGCAGGCCGACACGGCCAAGCACCGGCGCCACGACGCGCGCCGCACCGGCAGCAGCAAGACGACGCAGAAATCCGACGACAAGGCCGACAAGAAGGACGCCGCGGCCAAGACCGACGCCGCCAAGGCCGACGCGGCCAAGAACGACAAAACCGACAGTCAGGTACCGGCGTCGAGCCAGATGCCGCCGGAGGTCGCCAACGCCAATGCGCAGCTCGCCGCCGATACGCCGACTGCCGCTGCCGCCTCCGCGATGACGAACCGCGCCAACGACAATGTGCACGCAGCAGCCGATAATGCCAACACAGCCCCCCCCGAGAGCCAGGTCGTCGCGCCCGATCAGCTCAACGACATCGATCGCGCCGTGCAGGAGAACCCGCCGGCGCAGAAGGCGGTGATTGCCGCAACCGAGGCACAGCCACGGCCGGCGCCGGTGATGGCAAGCAGCCAGCAGAGCTCGGCCTGGGACCAGAGCTCCCTGATCGGCAAGATCTTCATCGGCGTCGGCACGCTGCTGACGCTGGCATCCGCCGCGCGGATGTTCATGGCGTGATTGCTGGCCGATTGGCGGCCTGGGGACTGGCCTGGCAGACCTTATCCGGAACGCGCCTTTCGTCGCGTTCCGGCGGGCCTGTAGCCCCTTGAAGCCCACCGCGCCAGCGGGCACATTGCCCGCTCAATCAAAAGCGTGGGTGGAGCATGAGCACGTTCGAACACATCATCGTCGAAAGCATCGATGCGGTCGGCATCATCAAGCTGAACCGGCCGAAAATGCTCAACGCGCTCTCGTTCGGCGTCTTCCGCGAGATCGCCGCGGCGGTCGACGATCTCGAGGCCGACGACGCCATCGGCTGCATCGTCGTGACCGGCAGCGAGAAGGCCTTTGCCGCCGGCGCCGACATCAAGGAGATGCAGCCCAAGGGCTTCATCGACATGTTCTCCGAGGATTTTGCCGCGATCGGCGGCGACCGCATCGCGCGTTGCCGCAAGCCGACGATCGCCGCGGTCGCGGGTTACGCGCTCGGCGGCGGCTGCGAGCTCGCCATGATGTGCGATTTCATCATCGCCGCCGACACCGCAAAGTTCGGCCAGCCCGAGATCACGCTCGGCACCATTCCCGGCATCGGCGGTACCCAGCGCCTGACCCGCGCGATCGGCAAGTCCAAGGCGATGGATCTCTGCCTCACCGGCCGGATGATGGACGCAGCCGAAGCCGAGCGCTCGGGCCTCGTCAGCCGCATCGTACCCGCCGACAAGCTGATGGACGAAGTGATGGCGGCGGCCGAGAAGATCGCCGCCATGTCGCGCCCTGCGGCCGCGATGGCCAAGGAAGCGGTGAACCGCGCCTTCGAGACCACGCTTGCCGAGGGCATGAGCGTCGAGCGCAACCTGTTCCACTCGACCTTCGCGCTGGAGGACCGCTCCGAGGGCATGGCCGCGTTCATCGAGAAGCGCAAGCCGGTGAACAAGAACCGGTAGGGCGCAAACCGGTCAGGCTGGTGTAAGGCCCCGACGCTTTCCCTCAGAAATCCTGTGACGCACCTGCAACAAGCACGGAATACATGGGAGTTTTCCCCGCGGCAGTTTGCCTGCGGGACCTCGGCTGGCTAAACAGTTAAGAGGCCATCGTCAGCGGGGGCGGACAGCCGGGGTTAAGCGGGAACATATGATTGGGCGTACCGCCAGAGCTGGTCGCGGGGTGACGCGGCGTCGATCGGGCGTGGGTCCCGTGTTAGCGACATGGACCACGCTGGCGCTCTCGTGCGCCCTGCCCTCCGCCGCCTGGGCCGAAGCTCTGCCGGAGGCGCTGGCCAAGGCCTACCAGACCAATCCGCAGCTCAATGCCGAGCGCGCGCGCCAGCGCGCGACCGACGAGAACGTGCCGCAGGCGCTCGCCGGCTACCGGCCGCAGATCGTGGCGAGCCTCAGCGCCGGCCTGCAATCGGTCCGCAATCTGTTGCCCGACAACACCATCCAGACCGGCAATCTGAAGCCCTGGATCATCGGCGTCACCGTGACGCAGACCCTGTTCAACGGCTTCCGCACAGCTAACAGCGTGCGGGCCGCCGAACTCCAAGTGCAGTCGGGCCGCGAGGCGCTGCGCAATGTCGGCCAGGGCGTGCTGCTCGATGCGGTCACCGCCTACACCAACGTGCTCGCCAACCAGTCGCTGGTGGAGGCGCAGCGCTCCAACGTCGCCTTCCTGCGCGAGACGCTCGCCGTCACCCAGCGCCGCCTCAATGCCGGCGATGTCACGCCGACCGACACCGCGCAGGCCGAGGCCCGTCTCAACCGCGGCCTTGCCGATCTCAACGCGGCCGAGGTCGCGCTCGCCGTCAGCCAGGCCACCTATGCGCAAGTGATCGGCAATGCGCCGTCGCAGCTCAAGCCCGCCGAGATCGTCGACCGCTATCTGCCGAAGAGCCGCGAGGACGCCATGACGATGGCGATCCGCCAGCATCCGGCGGTGATGGCAGCCAGCTTCGACGTCGACGTCGCCTCCACCAACATCCGCATCGCCGAAGGCACGCTGCTGCCGAGCGCCAGCATCCAGGGCAGCGCCAGCAAAAGCCGCAACAACGACCCGACGCTCGGCACCCTCGCCGAGGACCAGGCTTCGATCGTCGCCAATGTCACAGCGCCGATCTATGACGGCGGCCAGGCCGCGGCGCAGACCCGGCAGGCCAAGGAGATCACGGCGCAGAGCCGGCTCGTGCTCGACCAGGTGCGCAACCAGGCGCGTACGGCGGCGGTCAGCGCCTGGGTTGCCAATGAAGGCGCCAAGATCACGGTCTCGGCCTCGGAGTCCGAGGTGAAGGCGGCGACTGTCGCGCTGCAGGGCGTGCAGCGCGAGGCCGCCGGCGGACAGCGCACGACCGTGGACGTCTTGAACTCGCAAGCCGATCTGATCCAGGCCAAGGCTCGCCTGATCGGCGCGCTGCGTGATCGCGTCATTGCCTCCTACACGCTGCTCAGCGCCATCGGCCATCTCGACGTCAAGACGCTGAGCCTGAACACGCCCGACTATCTGCCCGAGGTGCATTACCACCAGGTCCGCGACGCCTGGCACGGCCTGCGCACGCCGTCGGGGCAGTAGAGGTCGGCGGCGGCGCGTATCCGCAGCCAGTCCTCGCAGCCGCCCGTTCGTGCGATCGAGACCTCAAGCTCCCTGCATACTGGCGACGAGCAGAGTCACGAGAGGTACTTACGAAGAACGCCTGCGGCCTCCGCCGGAGGGAGGCTCGTGATCTCGCGGTACAGAGCTATTGCAACGTCGCAGTAGCGCGTGTAGTCCGCGGCACCGATCGATTTTCCGTTCAACAATTCGAGGTCTTTGACCGTATATCCCCTCAGATCGAGGCCTGCCCGGATCTTCTCCCAAGACCGATCGTTACCGACGGGATCAGGGCGCTTTCGCGCCGACAGAATAATTCGTGCGTTCAATTCCAACTCACGCTCTGCCAGGTGCGGCGGAATCAGTTTGACGAGATTTTGATCCGGCTGTCCCGATGCATATCTGTAACAGGCGGCGCCGTCCTGCGCTCCAATTGCGGTGTACTGCTCGATGACGAGCTTTCCAAAATCGATCAGAACAGAATCATCCGCCAAGGGCAGCAGCTTGCTTATGATCTCGGCCACCTTGGCGCGAACTTGATCGGTCAGTTCGCCTTGTGCAATTCCTGTCGACGTACCGCGCGTGACGATCTCCAGCATCTCGTCGTACGCTTGCGGCTGGGCCTGCTTCAGCGCTCTATACATTGACGCAGAATTCTGAAGCGCCTTGTCCAAATCGTGTCGCGTGAACCTTCCTCCGCCGCCGCGCGCATATTCATCACCGCTTGACACTCTGGTCACGACTCCGGCCGACAACAATTCAGCGCCTGACGGGATCCACATGTCCTCGTGCCGCGTGAGCAACGCGCGCTCTATGAAAGGACCGCTTATTCCGGCTGCCCTATAGATCGAACGCTCGGCACCATCGTCAAAGCTGTCACTGCCTGCAAACGCTGCGCGATGAAAACCCAGTTGAGCGCCCTTTTTCATGACCCTTTGACGGCCGGCGACAAACACCAGCGTGCAGGCGGACATGCAGTTGGCCTCGACATAAGTGTCCAGGCCCCTGCTTCTGATGATGGCACTCAGCTTCTCACCTTCGCCAATTCGGCCGCCGTTGCTGTCCAGGTGAACGGTCCGCACGCCGGGTGATGCATTTAGTATCTTCTCGAAATCGGTCGAGAGACCAAACTTGATGCCGCCGGAAATTTCGATCTCCGAGCCGTTGTTCAGAAGCCTGATCGAATAGGACGGTATCCGCGGATCATCCATGAACGCGATACTCGTTGCCTCGGCGATCTGCGGGATCGCGATTTTGACGACGGCGACGACGGTCTGCACCGCCCCGAGGCACACCATGATTTGAGCAGCCCAGGCCCACGCCGCGCGCTTCCCCATCGCCGCACGCTCGGCCTTGCGACGTTGAGCGGACCGCCAAACGCCAACGAATTGCCAGATGCAAAGGGAGGCGATGAACGACCAAAGCAAGACATAGAACAGGAAGATGCCGGTTGGATTGTATGTCCCCCGACTGAAGGCACCCACCAGACCGATGATGACGGCGACAACAAGATTGCTGCAGATACCGACGACCCAATACGAAAAGCCAAGCGAAAATTCGCCTCTCCAGTGTTTCGCTAGGATGTTTTGCCGCAACTGTGACTGTGGGGCTTGGTCGACGCTCTCCCGTTCGACCGGGTCGGGTGAGCCGGCGCCGATTGCGACCATGGCCTCTTCGATCGTCTTCCAACCAACGAAGCCGTCCCGCCAAACCCTGACGAGGCTTGGATCGGACTGACGCTGAATGCGAACGCCCAGCTCGTCCCAGTCCATTGGGCCGTACTGGCTTCCATCACCATCGCAAAGATACCAATCGCCCATTTCGCCCCCGAAGACTGACTATATTTGAGACCGCCCCGACATTGCAACTTTCCCGTGTAGAACCTTTCGATATTGCGGGTTGCTGCCTTGCATACGACTCACTTGCAGTGGCTTCACGATTGATGTGTTGTTGGCTCAGAACCATTCGAAACAACGAAGCAGGGAAAGAAACCATGCTCAGCCGACGCGGCGTCCTGTTCGCCTCCCTTGCCGCCGGAGTAACCATGACCAGAAAAGCCCATGCCCGCGCGGCGCAGCCTGCGACGCCGATCAATTTCGAGGTCCCGGCGCATGCCTGCGACTGCCACACTCACATTCATGGCGATGTCGAGAAGTTTCCGTTCTTCGCGGGGCGCGTCTATACGCCGGAGCCGGCGAGCCCGGAAGAAATGGCGGCGCTGCACAAGGCGATGCATATCGAGCGCGTGGTGATCGTGACGCCGAGCGTCTACGGCACCGACAATTCCTCCACGCTGTTCGGCATGAAGGCGCGCGGCGCGACCGCGCGCGGTGTCGCGGTGATCGACGACAAGACGCCGGAGAGCGCGCTCGATGCGATGCATCAGGACGGCTTCCGCGGCATCCGCCTCAATCTGGCGACCGGCGGCGTCAATGATCCCAATGTCGGCCGGCCGCGCTTCACCGCCGCGGTCGAACGCATGAAGGCGCGCGGCTGGCACGTGCAGCTCTACACCACGCTGGCCATGATCTCCGCGATCAAGGACTTGGTCGAGACAGCGCCGGTGCCTGTCGTGTTCGACCATTTCGGCGGCCTCGAGGCTTCGCTCGGGCTGGAGCAGCCGGGCTTCTCCGATCTCGTCGCGCTCGTCAAATCCGGCAAGGCCTATGTGAAGATCTCCGGCGCCTATCGCTCGTCGAAGCTCGCGCCCGACTATCAGGACATGGTGCCCTATGCCCGCGCGCTGATTGCCGCAAATGCCGACCGCATCGTCTGGGGCACCGACTGGCCGCATCCGGATTCGAGCCGCGTCGAGGGACGAAAAGCCACCGACCTCGCGCCGCTCTATCAGATCGACGACGGCCGCCTGCTCAACCAGCTTCCGGTGTGGGCACCGGATGCGGAGGTGCGCAAGAAGATCCTGGTCGACAATCCGGCGCGGCTCTACGGGTTCTGACGGTCAGCGCGCGCGGCGGGAGAAGAAGGAGATCAGCACCGGCAAGGTCACCAGGATCACGACCGGCGCCAGCATCATGCCGGTAACGACGACGACCGCGAGCGGCTTCTGCACCTGTGAGCCGATGCCTTCGGACAGCGCCGCCGGCAGCAGGCCGACGCCCGCGACCACGCAGGTCATCAGCACGGGCCGGAGCTGCAGCTCGCCGGTGCGCACCACCGCGCTCATGCGGTCCATGCCCTCTTCGATGAGCTGGTTGAACTGCGACAGGATGATGATGCCGTCCATCACGGCGATGCCGAACAGCGCGATGAAGCCGATCGCCGCGGAGACGCTGAATGCCGTGCCTGATATCAACAGGCCCAGCACGCCGCCGAAGATCGCCATCGGGATCACGCTCATTGCGAGCAGCGTGTCCGCCATCGAGCCGAAATTGAACCAGAGCAGCACGCCGATCAGTGCCAGCGAGATCGGCACCACGATCGACAGGCGGCGGATCGCGTCCTGGAGATTGCCGAACTCGCCGACCCATTCCATGTGCGAGCCCGGCGGCAGCTGCACCTCCTCCGCGATCTTGTCCTGAGCCTCACGGATTGCGCTGCCGAGATCGCGTTCGCGCACCGAGAACTTGATCGGCAGATAGCGCTCCTGCTGCTCGCGATAGATGTAGGCCGCGCCCGAGACGAGGCTGATGGTGGCGACCTCGCTCAAGGGAATCTGCGTGACCGTGCCGTTCGGCCCGGGCGCGCCGATCCGCAAATTCTGGATCGCCTCGGCACTGCGGCGGTATTCCGGCGCGAGGCGGACAATGATCGGGAAGTGGCGGTCGCTCCCGGGCTCATAAAGGTCGCCGGCGGTGTCGCCGCCGATCGCGACCTTGATGGTGGCGTTGATGTCTCCCGGCGCAAGGCCGTAGCGCGCGGCCTTGGCGCGATCGATGTCGATCTGAACGGTCGGCTGCCCAAGCGAGGTGAACACCGCAAGGTCGGTGACGCCCTGCACCGTGGCCAGCACCGACTTGATCTTGTTGGCGGTGTCGGTGAGCGCCTGGAGGTCGCTGCCGAACAGCTTGATCGAGTTCTCGCCCTTCACGCCGGAAACGGCTTCGGAGACGTTGTCCTGGAGATATTGCGAGAAGTTGAACTCGACGCCGGGGAAGCGATCGTCCAGCTGCTTGAGCAGCTGCGCGGTCAGCTCTTCCTTGTCGCGGGTGCCGGGCCACTGGCTCACGGGCTTCAGCGGCGCGAAGAACTCGGCGTTGAAGAAGCCGGCGGCGTCGGTGCCGTCGTCGGGACGGCCGTGCTGCGACACGACGGACTCGACCTCGGGCCGGGCGCGGATCACCTTGCGCATCTCGTTGACGTAGCTGTTGCCTTCCTGGAGCGAGATGGTCGGCGGCAGCGTGGCGCGGATCCAGAGATTGCCCTCCTCCAGCTTCGGCAGGAATTCGAGGCCGAGCAGCCGGCTGAGCGCCACCGTCATCAGCACGAGGCCGACGGCGCCGCCGAGGACTATATTGCGATTGGCGACCGCCCAATGCAGCACCGGCGAGTACAACCGGTGCAGGATCAGCATCACCCTGGTCTCCGTTTCCTCGACATGCGCAGGCAGGATGATCGCGGACAGCGCCGGCGTGACGGTGAACGTCGCAAGGAGACCGCCGGCGAGCGCATAGGCATAGGTGCGGGCCATCGGCCCAAAGATATTGCCCTCGACCCCGGACAGCGTGAACAGCGGCAGGAAGGCCGCGATGATGATCGCCGCGGCGAAGAAGATCGAACGCGAGACGTCGGCGGCCGCGCTGAGGATGGCATGGCTCTTCATGCCGAACAGCGTCTCGTTCGACATATGCTCGGATTCCGACATCGGCGTCGTCTGCGTCAGGCGCCGGAAGATCGCCTCCACCATGATCACGGTGGCATCGACGATCAGGCCGAAATCGATCGCGCCGACCGACAAGAGGTTTGCCGATTCCCCGCGCAGCACCAGGATGATGACGGCGAAGAACAGCGCGAACGGAATGGTGGCGCCGACGATCAGCGCGCTGCGGAGATCGCCGAGGAAGATCCACTGCAACAGCACGATCAGCAAGATGCCGATCACCATGTTGTGCAGCACGGTGTGGGTGGTGAGCTCGATCAGGTCGCCGCGGTCGTAGATGCGCTCGATGCGCACGCCGGGCGGCAGGATGCTGGAGTTGTTGATCTGCTGGACGAGCTGGTGGACGCGCTTGATGGTCGGCGAGCTCTGCTCGCCACGGCGCATCAGCACGATGCCCTGCACGATGTCGTCGGAATCATCGAGACCGGCGATGCCGAGACGCGGCTTCTGACCGATCGTGACGGTTGCGACGTCCTTGACCAGCACCGGGTTGCCGCCGGTCTGCGCCACCATGGTGTTGGCGAGGTCGTCGATCGAGCGGATCAGGCCGACGCCGCGCACCACGGCCGATTGCTGCCCGATATCGACGGTGTTGCCGCCGACATTGACGTTGGAATTGCTCACCGCCTGGAGCAGTTGCGGCAGCGTCAGGCCGTTGGCGACCAGCTTGTTGAAGTCGACCTGGAGCTCGTAGGTCTTGCTCTTGCCGCCCCATCCGGTGACGTCGATGACGCCGGGCACGGCGCGGAAGCGGCGCTGCAGAATCCAGTCCTGGATGGTCTTGAGGTCGAGCACGCTGTAATTGGGCGGGCCGACCAGGCGATAGCGGAAGATTTCACCGATCGGGCTGAGCGGCGAGATCTGCGGCTGCACGTTGCCCGGCAGCGGCGCCAGCTGCGCTAGACGGTTCAAGACCTGCTGCAACGCCTCGTCATAAGTGTAGGCGAAGGAGAACTGCAGCTTGACGTCGGAGAGGCCGTAGAGCGAGATGGTGCGGATGGTCGTGAGGTTCTTCAGACCTGCGACCTGGGTCTCGATCGGGATCGTGATGTAGCGCTCGATCTCCTCGGCCGACAGGCCCGGGCTTTGCGTCACGATGTCGACCATCGGCGGGGTCGGGTCGGGATAGGCCTCGATGTTGAGCTGGTTGAACGCGATCAGGCCGCCGATCAGCACGGCGACGAACATGCCGACCATCAGGAAGCGCCGGTTGACGGCAAGGGCGACGAGACGATCCATTCAGGTCTTCAATTTCTTGGGTCGTCGATCAGCTGCCGGACGCCGCGCGGTCGATGAACAGGCTGCCCTTGGTGACGATCTGCTCGCCGGGTTTCAGGTTGCTCGTGACCTCGACGAGGTTGCCGTTGATGAGACCGATCTTGATCTGGCGCAGCTCGACCGATTTGTCCTCGCGCGCGACCCAGAGGCGAACCTTGTCGGCTTCATAGATCAGCGCCTGCTTCGGCACCGCTGGCGCGGCGCGGTCGCCAGCCGAATAGATCGTGACATTCGCGAACATTTCCGGCTTCAGCAGCCCGTCCTTGTTGTCGATGGTGGCGCGGACCAGCAGGCGACGGGCGGTGGGGTCGATCGCGGCGGCGACGTAGTTGATCTTGGCGGTGAACGGACGGCCCGGCAGCGCCATCACATTGACGGCGATGTCCTGCCCGATGCACACCGCGGCCGCATCGCTCTCGCGCACGAACGCGGTGAGCCAGACCGTGGAGAGGTCGCCGACCACGAAGACCGGATCGCTGGCGCCGGAATTGACGTATTGGCCCGGGCCGATCTTGCGCTGCACGACGGTGCCGGAGATCGGCGAATAGATCGTGATCTCCCGATCGATCACGCCCTTTTCCTGGAATGTCTTGATGGCCTCGTCGGTGAAGCCGAGGATGCGCAGCTTGTTGCGCGCGGCTTCCAGCGCCGTCACCGAAGAGCGCATGTCGTTTTGCGCCTGGATCTGGGCCGCTTCCGCCTGCTGGTAATCCTTCAGCGGAATGGCATGGCCCTCATAAAGGTCCTTGGCGCGCTTGAACTGGATATCGGAGAGCTCGAGCGCCGACCTCGCCTTGTTCTGCGAGGTCATCGCCGCGATGAAATCGTTCTGGGCCTGCACGGTGTCGGCCGCTTCGATTGTAAACAGCGGTTGACCTTGCTTCAGCATCTCGCCCGGCTTGGCCAGCAGCTTGGTGACCCGGCCTGCATAGGGCGAGAACACCGGCGTCGAGCGGTCCTCGTCGACCGCGACCTTGCCCTCGGTGACATACTCGGCCCGGAAGCTCTTGGCCTTGACCGGCTCGATCGTCAGCGTCGCCCATTCGGACGGCGTCGGCGTGAATGTCTGCGCATTCCTACGCGACTGGCTCGAGATCTCGGAGTGCTTCTTCTTGGATCCCGAAGAAAGGAAGCCGTACGCACCGGCGCCGGCAAGAGCTAGCAAAACTACGGATGCGATCACTCGTTGTTTTGTAAGCACCTGCAATCGTTTGGTCTCTTCAACTACCATGGGGCCCGGTCGTGTCTGCGACGATCTCGGCAAACGGCTGCCTCATCGGTCGCGCTAATAGTGCCGAATTGGGATTTCAAACAACCTAAAAAACGCTCGGCCCCTTGCGGTTGGCGCTAAAATTTCGCGACTTGTCAGCTTCCTGTCAGCTTCGCACCGGCCACTGCGCCGGATGACTGCCGAGCGGCATCGCGGGACGGCTCCATTGTGCCGGCGTCGCCGACAGCACTGCCGAATGACGCACCGCCTTCAGCGTGCCGAAGCCAGATGGCATGCTTTCGATGAACGCAGCATGTACGGCCTCACCCGTAAGATCCGGGGCGTTCAGTCCGCCGTCGAGCCGGCCGAGACTCCAAAGCCAGCGTCCGGTCTGCGCCAGCGACACGCGCACGTGCCAGCTGCCGCCTTCGCGCGCCTGGCGTGCTTTGGCGATCATCGCGCCGAACGCCATCAGATAGCCGGTGGCGTGGTCGAGTATTTGCGCCGGCAATTCCTTGGGGCCGTCGATGCCGGCAGCTTGCCCCTCGGCATGGTTGAAGCCGGTCGTGGTCTGCACCAAGGAGTCGAAGCCGCGCCGCTCGGCCCAGGGGCCGGTGTGGCCATAGGCCGACAGCGTGACATAGACGATGCCGGGATTGATTTGCGCTGCGTCCTCCGGCGAAAAGCCGAGAGCGGCGAGCGCGCGCGGACGATAGCCTTGCGAGAAGATGTCGGCGTCCTTCAACAGCTCGCGCAGCTGCGCCCGCCCGGCTTCGCTCTTCAGCTCGATGAAGGTGGTGAGCTTGCCGCGTCCGGTATCGATGGTGAGCCAGGGGATGGCGGGCAGCTCCGGCCCCGACACCAGCAGCACGTCCGCACCGTGCGCAGCGAGCGTGCGGCCGGCGACCGGACCCGCGATGACGCGGGAGAGATCGAGCACGCGAAGGCCTGAGAGCGGGCGATGGCCTTTCGGCCACGGCTTTGGCCGGGCCTCGCCGATCCGCTCGATCGAGACCAGCGGCAATTGCGCGAGCGCACGCGCCTGCGATAGCGCGGACCATTCGTCGTAACTGCGCATCAAGGCGACAACGCCGCCTGCGGCGTAGGCCGCAGTTTCGAAATCCTCTCCCTTCCATTGCATCAGCGCGGCCTGCACCTTCCCACGCTCCGCATCGCAACCAAGCACCTTGCAGACGACGTCGCGATGATGCGGGAAATTGGTGTGGCAGCGGACGAAGCGGCCATCGCCGGTCCTGTAGACGCCGGCGATCGCGTCCCAGGCCGGCGGCGGCGGTTTGTCGTCGACGCGCAGGTAACGCTCGGAGCGGCATTCGGCGACGGCGTGGCGCATGTCGACATGGACGTCCTGCGTCTCACCGCTGCGCAGCCGCCAAATCTCGGCGGCGGCGAGCCCGCCGGCGGCTATCGTCGTCTGGCCGGCGACGGCGACGCGAAACGAGGATGGGATCTGCGGCTCGCTGCCGGTCAGCCGCACGCGATCGAGCGCGGCCTCGTCGCCGCCTGCGGTGGTCCAGATGTCCTTGAGAATATCGGCGGGGCTTTGCATGGCCGCTTCTCTCCCTTGCAGTTGAGCATGATCTTTCGGAAAACCGCTGCACACTTTTCCGGATCATGCTGTATTTTTTACGACCATCCATCAGCACATAAGGGAATGCAATGGCCGCCATCGATCCCCTCATCGCAGGTGCCGTGTTCATCGCGACGGCGGCCACCGACGCCGTCTATGTCATGTTCACCTCGGCCGTGATCGCGCGCAAGCGCATCCCCGCGGCGAACTGGAGCGCGGTCTGGTACCTGCTCTCCTCTTACGCCGTGATCAGCTACACCGAGAACGCCTTCTATGTCGCCTTCGCCGCGATCGGCTCCTGGGCCGGCGCCTTTGCCTCGCTGACCTTCCTGCACCGCCCGCCCGGCGGCCCGCCGGTCGGGGCGGCGCCGGAGTGAGGGGCCCTCATGTCTCTCCTCGTCATTGCGAGCGCAGCGAAGCAATCCAGAATCGTTCCACGGCGGCAGTCTGGATTGCTTCGTCGCAAGAGCTCCTCGCAATGACGACGTGGAGGCTTCTGGGCGTCTCGCGAAACAGCTACAGTCCCTGCGACCAACAAAGGGAGCTAACAATGGATCTCGGTCTCAGAGGCAAGAACGCCGTCGTGCTCGGCGGCACGCGCGGCATCGGGCGGGCGATTGCGGCGGCGCTGGCCGGCGAAGGCGCCAATGTCGCGGTCTGCGCGCGCAACGCGGATCAGGTTGCGGCCACCGTCGCGGAGTTGAAGGCGAGCGGCATCCGTGCCACCGGCGGCCCGGTCGATGTCACCGACGGCGCGGCGCTGAAATCCTGGATCGAGGCTGCAGCAAAGGAGCTCGGCGGCATCGACATGCTATTCTCCAATGCCGGCGCAATGGCGCAAGGACACGATCCCGCATCCTGGGAGCAGAATTTCCGGCTCGACGTGCTCGGCGCCGTGCACGCCTTCGATGCCGCGCGGCCGTTCCTCGAGACAGGCGGCGCCAGCAGCGGCGATGCCGCCTTCGTGATCATCTCGTCGATCGCCGCGGCGCAGGCGGACACGGCCAGCTCCTACGGCCCGATCAAGGCCGCGCTGATCCACATGGCCAAGGGACTGGCGCGGCAATACGCGAAGAAGAAGATCCGGGTCAACGTGGTCTCGCCCGGCACCGTCTATTTCAAGGGCGGCGTCTGGGAGATGATCGAGAAGAACATGCCGGAGCGGTACCAGGACGCGATGAAGCGCAACCCGACGGGCCGCATGGCGACGCCGCAAGAAATCGCGAGCGCGGCGGTGTTTCTGGCGAGCCCGGTGTCGGGGTTCACCACGGGGTCGAATCTCGTCGTGGATGGGGCGATCTCGAACCGGGTGAATTTTTGAGGGGCGGCATCATCATCGAAGAACTTGTAGGGCGGGCAAAGCGAAGCGTGCCCACCGCTTTCGGGACGAGACCCCTAGAAGGTGGGCACGGCGCTATGCGCCTTTGCCCATCCTACGGCAACTTTGCTGGAGGCGAAGAGCCTCAATGAAAATCCCGCGACGGCGGCAGGATGCGGACGTTGCGGGGGTGACGGATTTTTTGCGCTGGCATGTCCGTAAGCGCGCGAGGGTCTTCGTTCAGCGGTTCGACCACGGTCGCGCCTGACGGCACCGGATGCTTGCGGCTGAGCGCATCGTTGGCGAGGCCGACCAGATCGTGCGAGCGGTCGACCATGCGCTGGGCGATGAGATGTGTCACCTTCTCGGGGCTGCTCTGGATATAGCCCTCGACCAGGATGAGGCGCGCGCCCATCACTTCTTTCCGGTACTGCTCCATGATCTTGGGCCACACCACGACATTGGCGATGCCGGTTTCGTCCTCCAGCGTCATGAACACGACGCCGCTGGCGCTGCCCGGCCGCTGCCGGACCAGGACCACGCCGGCGCAGCGGACGCGGCGCCGCTCGTTCTCATGGCTGATGTCCTTGCAGGCGACGATGCGCTCGCGCGTAAACATCTCGCGCAAAAATTCCATCGGATGGCCCTTCAGCGACAGCCGGATGGTCTGGTAGTCCGCGACCACCTGCTCGGCGCGCGGCATCACCGGCAGCGGCTTTGCGCCTTCGTCCGGCTGCTCGCGCGCGGTCGCCGCCTCGAACAGCGGCAGCGGCACGTCGTCGGGCAGCCGCCGCACCTGCCACAACGCCTCGCGGCGGTCGAGCCCGAGCGAGCGGAACGCGTCGGCATCGGCCAGCAGGATCAGCGCGCGCTTGGGCAGGCCGGTGTCGCGGGCAAAATCTTCCAGCGAGGTGAAGGGTCGGCGGTTGCGGGCGGCGACGATGAGGTCGGCCCAGTCCTTTTCGACGTCATTCCGGGGCGTCGCGTCAGCGACGAACCCGGAATCCATTCCGCCTGGCGTATGCGGCCCGATGGATTCCGGGCTCGCGCCTTTCGGCGCGCCCCGGAATGACAGCTGGGAGCGTTTCAGCCTCTCCTCATCTTCATCCAGCCAGTGAAAACCGTCGATCTGGCGAAAGCCGAGGCGCACGGCACAATATTCTCCGCCAGTGTTCTCCAGCGTGTTCTGCGCAAAGCTGTAGGACACATCGATGTCGCGCACTTCGACGCCGTTCTTGCGGGCATCGCCGACGATCTGCGCCGGCGCATAAAAGCCCATCGGCTGCGAGTTCAACAGACCGCAGCAGAAGGCGTCGGGATGGTAGTGCTTCAGCCACGACGAAATGTAGACCAGCTGTGCAAAGCTCGCGGCATGGCTCTCAGGAAAACCGTAGGAGCCAAACCCCTTGATCTGGTCAAAGCAGCTTCTGGCGAAATTGGGGTCGTAGCCGCGCGCGACCATGTTGCCGATCAGCTTCTCCTCGTATTGGCCGATGGTGCCGACATTGCGGAATGTCGCCATCGAGCGGCGCAGGCCGTTGGCTTCCTCCGAGGTGAAGTGCGCGGCCTCGATCGCAATGCGCATCGCCTGCTCCTGGAACAGCGGAACCCCGAGCGTCTTGTGCAGCACCTTGTAGAGTTCGTCCTTGTCGCCATGCTCCGGTGACGGCGCGGGATAGCTCACCTTCTCGAGCCCGTTCCGCCGCCTTAAGTAAGGATGCACCATGTCGCCCTGGATCGGCCCCGGCCGCACGATCGCGACTTCGATGACGAGATCGTAGAAGGTCCGCGGCTTCAGGCGCGGCAGCATGTTCATCTGGGCGCGGCTCTCGACCTGGAACACGCCGAGCGACTCCCCGGCACACAGCATGTCGTAAACTCTGGGATCGTCCTGCGGGACGCTCGCCAGCACGTAACGCTCACCCTTGTGATTTGCGATCAAGTCAAAACACTTCCTGATGCAGGTCAGCATGCCCAGCGCCAGCACGTCGACCTTCATCATATGAAGCGCATCGACGTCGTCCTTGTCCCATTCGATGAAGGTGCGGTCGTCCATCGCGGCATTGCCGATCGGCACGTAGGTGTCGAGCCGGTCCTGCGTCAGCACATAGCCGCCGACATGCTGGGAGAGATGGCGCGGGAATTCGATCAGCTCGGTCGCAAGCTCGACCGCGAGGTTGATCATGGGGTTTTGCGGATCGAGCCCGGCCTGCCTGACCTGCATGTCGTTGAGACCCTTGCCCCAGCTGCCCCAGACGGTGTCGGCGAGCGCGACGGTGACGTCCTCGGTCAGGCCGAGCGCCTTGCCGACATCGCGGATGGCGCTGCGCGGGCGGTAGTGGATGACGGTGGCGATGATCGCGGCGCGGTGGCGGCCATAGCGGCGGTAGACATATTGCATCACCTCCTCGCGCCGCGAATGCTCGAAATCGACGTCGATGTCGGGCGGCTCCAGCCGTTCCTTGGAGATGAAGCGCTCGAACAACAGATCGACCTTGGTCGGGTCGACCGAGGTGATGCCGAGCACGTAGCACACGGCCGAGTTCGCCGCCGATCCCCGCCCCTGGCACAAAATGTTCTGGCTGCGCGCGTAGTGGACGATGTCGTGCACGGTGAGGAAGTAATGCGCGTATTTCAGCTCGGCGATCAGCGCGAGCTCTTTCTTCAGCGTGGCGCGCAGCTTGTCGTCGATATCGTCGTTGAAATATTTCTTCACGCCGGCCCAGGTCAGATCCTCCAGATGTCCCTGTGCAGTCTTGCCCGGCGGCACCGGCTCGTCCGGGTACTGGTATTTGAGCTGGTCGAGCGAGAAGTCGATCCTGTCCGCAAAGCGCATGGTCTCCGCGATCGCCTCGGGGAAATCGCGGAACAGCCGCGCCATCTCGCGCGGCGTCTTCAGGAACCGCTCGGCATTGGCTTCCAGCTTCTTCCCGACCGCCGCGATCGTGGTCTTTTCCCGGATGCAGGTCAGCACGTCCTGGAGAGGACGGCGCGCGGGATGGTGATAGAGCACCTCGTTGGTCGCGAGCAGCGGCACCCTTGCTTTTGCCGCGAGATCATCGAGCCGCGAGAGGCGCCGCCGGTCGTCGCCGCGATAGATCAGGCTCGCCGCCAGCCACACGTCCTCGGCACGACTATCCCTAAGCTTTGCGAGAACATCCAGCGCCTGCGCCGGATCGAAGCGATGCGGCAGCGTCAAGACCAGGAGCTGGCCTTCCGAGAACTCGAGAAGATCAGCGAAGGTGAGATGGCACTCGCCCTTCTCGATCCGCATGATGTCGTCGCCGCGCTTGCCCCTTGTGAGGAGCTGACAGAGCCGGCCATAGGCGGCGCGGTCGCGCGGATAGACCAGGATGTCGGGCGTGCCGTCGATGAAGACGATGCGCGCGCCGATCAGCAGTTTCGGCTTGTGCAGCACCTTGTCATTGTCGAGCTCCTTGTAGGCCCGCACCACGCCGGCGAGCGTGTTGTGGTCGGCGATGCCGATCGCGGGGATGCCAAGGATGCTGGCCTGATGCACATAGGCGCGCGGGTCCGAGCCGCCGCGCAGGAAGGAGAAGTTTGTGGTGATGCCGATCTCGGCATAGGCGGGCGTATTCATGCGAAGAGACCGTGCACATACCAGCCGGGAGAAGCGGGCTTGCCGTCGCCGTCGAACACCTCTCCCTCGTAGAGACCGTCGCGAAAGATCCAGAAGCGCAGGCCTTCGGCATCCTCGATGCGAAAATAATCCCGCGTCAGCTGCTTGCCGTCCTGCCGCCACCATTCCATGGCGATGCGCTCGGGCCCCTCCACCCGCACCACCGCATGCAGCGCACGGCGCCAGGTGAATTGATGCGGCGGGCCATCCGGCACGGTCGCGAACGGCACCTTGATCGGCTCCGGCTTGTCGAACAGCCTTAAGGGACGCAGCGGCGGCTCGCTCTCGGTACGAACAGGCCATTCGGCCTGCATGGCAGCAGTGAGATGATGCTGGGCGGGGGCGGACCAAACCGCGCGTTCGGGGATATGGGTGTCCTGCGGCAGATGAACGACGACGCGCTTTCCGCCGATGCGGGCGGCGATGCGGTCGATCAGCGCAGCGAGCTCGTCATTGTCGTGGACATGCGCGTCGAGGTCGCGCTGCTCCTGAACCACGATCTCGGTGCGGCTCGCCGACAGCCGCACCATGTCGAAGCCGAAGCCGGGATCGAGCGGATCGGCGAGCGCATCGAGGCGCTCGCGGAACAGCCGGTCGATCACGGCGCTTCGCGTCACCGGACGTCCGGTCTCGACCGTGATCGCGCGCACCACGCCGTCGGTGCGGAAGAAGGCCGCTTCGAGACGGCGCGCGCCCTTGCCCTGCTTCTCCATGGACGCAATCAACGTGTCGGCAAGCCGCGACAGCGTCATCGCGATCATGGTGTCGGTCGCGATCGGCTCGGCAAAGCGCTTCTCCACGATGTAATCGGGCAATGGCTTGCGCGGGTTGATCGGCGCATCGCCCTGCCCCAGCGCATGCGCGAGCAGCGTGGAGAAACGCGCGCCGAACCGCGCCGTGATCTCGTGCGGCTCGCGCGAGGCGACATCGCCGATGGTCTTCAGGCCGGCGCGACGCAGGCCGGTGGTGATGGCCTCGCCCGCACCGAGCGCGGAGACCGGAAATGGACTGATCGCCTCCGCCTCCCCGCCATCGGCCACGATGGTGCCTGTCGCCTGCCGCGTCAGCGTGCGCGCGCAGACCGACGTGCCGGCGATCGCCGCGCTGACGGCAAAGCCCTGACGTGCAAGCGCGCGGACCAGTGTCTGCAACAGCGCAGCTTCGCCGCCGAACAGATGCGCGCAACCGGTGATATCGAGGAACAGCCCATGCGGCGGATCGAGCGCCACCAGCGGCGTGAAGCGGTCGCACCAATCGGCGATGTCGCTGAGCGTCTTCGCATCAGCGACAGGGTCGGCGTCGAACACACGCAAGTCCGGACACATCGCCCGCGCATTGGCGAGCGGCTGACCGATATACAGGCCGAGGCGCTCGGCGGCCTCGTCCAGCGCATGGATCACCAGCGCATTGTTGTCCTTGATGACGACGATGCTCGGCTCATGATTGGTTTTACCCAGCCCGGCGCTGTTGAAGAACCGCTGGATCCTGTCGATGGGCAGGCGCGGCAGCCACAGGCTGAGGATACGTCGACGGTTCACTGAATTGGCACTCATCACAATTCCATTCCATGATCCACCGGCCGCACGGGCCATGACGATTGCGCAAGAGCTCGGCATCGAACACCGGCGCGCCCCAGGCACTCCACACCGAGCCCGGCGGTGAATGTGCCGCACGCAGCATCCACCTGGTCTCCGCGGTCGAAGGCAGCGGCTGCGCGGCCATGCGCAATAAGAGGCCGGTGACGCCGGAGCCTTGCGCGGCCAGCGTCAGCTTGCGGCTCGCCACGAGATCGAACTGCCTGATCTCACCCCAGAGCTCGAGCACGACCGCACCCAGCGCATCGCAGGCGAGCGCGTCGGCCGAGGTGCGCAGCGCACTCTCGACATCGGCGGCGCGCACCATCACCACGCGGCGCGGATCGAGGCCGAGCTCGGCGAGCCCGCTCATCGACAGCGCGCCGGTTTCGATTTCCGAAAAATCCTGCCGCACCCACAGCAGCGGCCGGCGCGCGCTCACGCGTCCCGCAAGCCCGGTGACAAAACCCGTCGCGGCCGCGCCCTGGCGCCCCTCGCAAAACACCTCGTGGATCGCCGCGCGCGCGAGCCCGCCCTTCAGCGCGCTATCGGCCTCGCTGTGGCCGAGCGCGACGCGATCGCGCTGATGCACGATCTCCGCCGTCTCGATGCGCTCGATCTGGCCGCGCAAGATCGCAAGCGCGCTTCCACGTGCGCCGCTCATGCTCGCCGCTCCTTCAGAGGTGATTGCCGAGGTTCTCAAAAATAAGAACCTGCGGCTGGCTCATTTGTTCATGATATGTTCTAATATAAAGCTAACAGCGGCCCGAGAGTCAATCGAATTGGCGCTCAGTCGGATTCATGAGCGAAATCAAGAGGATTCATGTGCCATGTACCTCATCACCCTGGACAGCCAGACCGATTTCGACGGCTGGCGCAAAGCCGCACGCGCATTCGCGCTGCACCACGTCGCCCCGGCGGACGTGGAGTGGCACGTGCAAGGCCAAACGAAAGACCTGGGACCTGGCCTGTCCGAAGCGCCGAGCCTTCCGCCGATCGAAACCGAGAGCACGTTCACCGTGCCGGCCAATTTCATCGAGCTTGCCCGCATCGCGATCCTGTATCGCGGCGACGAGCGTTTTGCTCTGCTCTATCGCCTGCTCTGGCGATTGAAGGCCGATCACGACCTGCTCGCAACGATGAGTGATCCCGACGTAGCGCAGGCAACCACGATGGCAGGCGCGGTGCAGCGCGATGCGCAGCGGATGCGCGATCTCGTCCGCTTCCGCGAGATCGGGCGCGAGCAGAAGGCGCATTACGCCGCCTGGTTTGAGCCGGAGCATCATATCGTCGCATTCGCCGCACCGTTCTTTGCGCGTCGTTTTGCCGACATGCCCTGGTCCATCCTCACGCCCGACGTTTGTGCCCATTGGGACGGTCACGCGATCTCATTCACGCCGGGGATCAGCCGGACGGAGCGGCCGGCCCCCGGCCGCCTGGAAGAAACCTGGCGGCGCCATTTCCAACCCGACCGCCTGACGACGACCGACGCGCCGGTGAAACGCCGGAGGAACCTCGAGGACGCATCGATACTTG
Source organism: Bradyrhizobium sp. SZCCT0231 (assembly GCF_018130245.1). Lineage (GTDB taxonomy): Bacteria > Pseudomonadota > Alphaproteobacteria > Rhizobiales > Xanthobacteraceae > Bradyrhizobium > Bradyrhizobium japonicum_F. The sequence goes on along the minus strand of NZ_JAFCKP010000001.1, from coordinate 517,503 downwards.
GACCTCTGCTCGCTGACGCCGAACGCTGGACCGGCGGACGCATCGTCCAGCGGCCGGAGACTCCGATGAAACGCAAGCCAGCTGCCGACGATCTCGAAACGCTCCGCGAGGAGGCCGCGCATTGCCGCGCCTGCCATCTCTACAAGGACGCGACGCAGACCGTGTTCGGCGAGGGCCCTGAGAATGCCAACATCATGCTGGTCGGCGAGCAGCCCGGCGACAAGGAAGACCTCGCCGGCCATCCCTTCGTCGGTCCGGCCGGCCAGATGCTCGACCGCGCGCTGGAGGAAGCCGGCGTCGACCGCAAGAAGGTCTATGTCACCAATGCCGTGAAGCACTTCAAATTCGTGCCGCGCGGAAAAATTCGCCTGCACCAGAAGCCGAACACACCTGAGATCCGGGCGTGCCGGCAATGGTATGAGCGGGAAGTTTCGGCAATCCAGCCGGATCTCATCGTGGCGATGGGCGCAACTGCAGCGCAGAGCGTATTCGGCAAGATCACCCCTATCGGCAAGAACCGCGGTCGGTTGATCGATCTTCCCGACGGACGCAAGGCGCTCGTGACGGTGCATCCGTCCTATCTGCTGCGGCTGCCCGATCCGGAAGCCAAGGTGCTGGAGTATCAGCGCTTTGTCGAGGATTTGAAGATCGCCGCCGGCTTGCAGAAGAAGGCCGCACGAGCTGCCTAAGTACTGACAGGAAAACGGCATGCTGGCATGAAAGCGGTTTTCACGCCTCGGTTGTCATGCAGCCTTCAAATCCATCGCGGACAATACCCTTACCTGAAAGTTAAGGGGCGTCCAGACATGACCGATGTAGCATTCGACCGCGCGGCAGCAGATCCCGCGCCCGTCCAGCCGGCCTCGCGGCCAAATCTCGACAAGGGCTTCAATCCGCTGACGATGATCCTGTTCTTCGGCGTCCTCGCCGCGGGCCTGCTGTTCGTCGCCTACAGCATCTATGTCGACGTCAGCGACACCGGCGCGCGGGTGACGACCTACCTGCCCTACATCCTCCTGTTCGTTGCGCTCCTGATCGCGCTCGGCTTCGAGTTCGTCAACGGCTTCCACGACACTGCCAATGCGGTGGCCACGGTCATCTACACCCATTCGCTGCCGGCCGAAGTCGCGGTGATGTGGTCGGGCTTCTTCAACTTCCTCGGCGTGCTGCTGTCCTCCGGCGCGGTCGCCTTCGGCATCGTCTCGCTGCTGCCGGTCGAGCTGATCCTCCAGGTCGGCTCCAGCGCCGGCTTCGCCATGGTGTTCGCGCTGCTGATCGCCGCGATCCTGTGGAATCTCGGCACCTGGTTCTTCGGCCTGCCCGCCTCCTCCTCGCACACGCTGATCGGCTCGATCATCGGCGTCGGCGTCGCCAACGCCGTCATGCGCGGCCGCGACGGCACCTCGGGCGTGGACTGGACCAAGGCGACCGAGATCGGCTACGCGCTGCTGCTGTCGCCCCTGTTCGGCTTCATCTGCGCCGCCACGCTGTTGCTGCTGCTCAAGTTCATCGTGCGCAACCCGGCGCTCTATTCCGCGCCCGAAGGCAACAAGGCGCCGCCGCTCTGGATCCGCGGCCTGCTGATCGCAACCTGCACCGGCGTCAGCTTCGCGCACGGCTCGAACGACGGCCAGAAGGGCATGGGCCTGATCATGCTGATCCTGATCGGCACCGTGCCGACGGCCTACGCGCTCAACCGCGCGCTGCCGGAATCCCAGGTCGTCCAGTTCCAGAAGACCTCGGATGCCGCCGCCAAGGTGATCTCGGCGAAGGGCGCCGGCCACAGCATCATCGGCGATCCCCGCCCCGCCGTGACGCAGTACATCACGCTGCGCCACATCAACGAGGGCACCTATCCCTCGCTCGCGGTGCTGGTGAAGGACGTCGGCGATCAGGTCGCCAAGTACGGCACGCTGAACAAGGTGCCGGCGGAAGCCGTCGGCAACACCCGCAACGACATGTACATGACCGCGGAAGCGATCCGGTTCCTGATGAAGGACAAGGAGAACGATCTCAACAAGGAGGAGATCGCGACCTTGAACGCCTACAAGGGCTCGCTCGACGCCGCCACGAAGTTCATCCCCAACTGGGTGAAGATCGCGGTCGCCATCGCGCTCGGCCTCGGCACCATGATCGGCTGGAAGCGCATCGTGATCACGGTCGGCGAGAAGATCGGCAAGTCCCATCTCACCTACGCGCAAGGAGCGTCCGCCGAGCTCGTTGCCGCGGCCACGATCGGCGCCGCCGACGTGTTCGGCCTGCCGGTCTCCACCACGCATGTGTTGTCGTCGGGCGTCGCCGGCACCATGGCGGCGAACGGTTCAGGCCTGCAATGGTCGACCATCCGCAACCTGCTGATGGCTTGGGTGCTGACGCTGCCCTGCGCGATCATGCTCTCGGCCACGCTCTACGTGATCTTCTCGCGGATGTTCTGAGAGCCTCTCCCTCTCCCCGTTCTTACGGGGAGAGGGTTGGGGTGAGGGGCTCCATCCGCGAAAATAGTGACAGATGGACTCGCGGAGAGCCCCCCTCACCCGGCGCTTCGCGCCGACCTCTCCCCGCAAGCGGGGCGAGGTGAACTAGGACGCCGCGAGCTGCTCCTCGACCAGCTTCACCCAATAGGACGTGCCGAAGACGATCGCCTCGTCGTTGAAATTATAGGCGGGGTGATGCAGGCCGGCGCTGTCGCCGTTGCCGCAGAAGATGAAGGCGCCGGGCCGCGCTTCCAGCATGTAGGCGAAATCCTCGCCGCCCATCAGCGGCGCCATCTCGTGCACATTGGCCTCGCCCGCGACCTGCGTGGCAATGCGGCGCGCCACCTCGGTCTCCGCCGCATGATTGTTCACGACGGGATAATTGCGCTTGTAGCGCAGGTCGATCTTGGCGCCGGTGATCTGCGCCACGCCTGCCACGACTTCATGCACGCGCTTCTCGACCAGCTTGCGTACCTCCGGCGACAGCGTGCGGATGGTGCCTCTCAGCGTCGCGGTCTGCGGAATGACGTTGCGGGCGTTGCCGGCGTGGAATTCGCAGATCGAGATCACCGCGGATTCCAGGGGATCGACGCTGCGCGCGACGATCGACTGCAAGGCCGTGATCACCTGCGCGCCGACCAGCACGGAATCGACGCATTTGTGCGGACGCGCGGCGTGGCCGCCGACGCCCTCGATCATGATGTCGACCTCGTCGGTCGCCGCCATGATCGGACCCGGCCGGATCGCGAACGAGCCGACCGGGATGCCCGGCCCGTTGTGCATGCCGTAGACCTGCTCGATGCCGAAGCGCTCCATCAGGCCGTCCTTGACCATGGCCGCGCCGCCAGCGCCACCCTCCTCGGCCGGCTGGAAGATCACAACGGCATCGCCGGCAAAATTGCGGGTCTCGGCGAGATAGCGGGCGGCCCCCAGCAGCATCGCAGTATGGCCGTCATGGCCGCAGGCGTGCATCTTGCCGGGGGTCTTGGAGGCGTAAGGCAGATTGGTCTGCTCCTCGACCGGCAGCGCGTCCATGTCGGCACGCATGCCGATCACCTTGAGCCCCTCGCCGGCCGGCCTGTTGCCCTTGATCACGCCCACCACGCCGGTCTGGCCGAGGCCGGTCACGACCTCATCGCAGCCGAACTCCCGCAGCCGGTCCGCGACGAATGCTGCGGTGCGGTGGACGTCATACAGCAGCTCGGGATGCTCATGGATGTCCCGCCGCCAGGCCTGGATATCGGGTTGAAGGTCGGCGACGCGGTTCACGATGGGCATGGAGGGTCTCGAGCTTGTTGAGAATACAGGACTGTCTACCATGCAAGCGTCAGTCCACCCAACTCCCTGGGATTGGGATCTGGCCCTGACGAACAGGCATGGCCGGGCTTGTCCCGACCCGCTGCGTCTGCCTATTAGACGGAACGCAAAGAGACCATCCGGGTGGAAACAGAATGCCGAGGCGGCTTGAAGGTGAGTTTGACTACATTGTCGTCGGAGCCGGTACGGCAGGCTGTATCATCGCGAACCGGCTGTCGGCCGATCGCAACAACCGCGTCCTCATCCTGGAAGCCGGCGGCGACGACAATTGGATCTGGTTCCACATCCCGGTCGGCTATCTCTTCGCCATCGGCAATCCCCGCTCCGACTGGATGTTCAAGACGGAGGCCGAGCCCGGCCTGAACGGCCGCGCGCTGGCTTATCCCCGCGGCAAGGTGATCGGCGGCTGCTCGGCGATCAACGCCATGATCTCGATGCGCGGACAGGCTGCCGACTACGATCACTGGCGCCAGCTTGGGCTGACCGGCTGGGGCTATGACGACGTGCTGCCGCTGTTCAAGCGGCTCGAGGACCACTTCCTCGGCGCCAGCGAGCATCACGGCGCCGGCGGCGGCTGGCGCATCGAGGCACCGCGGCTGTCATGGGCCGTTCTCGACGCCGTCGGCGATGCTGCCGAGGAGATGGGCATCAAGCGCATCCCGGATTTCAACACTGGCGACAACGAAGGCACCAGCTATTTCCATGTCAACCAGAAGCGCGGCCGGCGCTGGTCGTCGGCGCGCGGCTTCCTCAAGCCCGCGCTGAACCGCCCCAATCTGCGGCTCGAGAAGCATGTGCTGGTCGACCGCCTCATCATCGAGCAGGGCCGCGCCGTCGGCGTGCGCTTCATCCAGAACGGCGAGATCATCGAGGCGCGGGCGAAACGCGAAGTGGTGCTCTCGGCCGGCTCGATCGGCTCGGTGCAGGTCCTGCATCGCTCCGGCATTGGACCGGCCGACTGGCTGTCCCCGCTCGGCATCGACATCGTCATGGACAAGCCCGGCGTGGGGCGCAATCTGCAGGATCACCTGCAGCAGCGCGCGATCTACAAGGTCGAGGGCGTGCGCACGCTGAACGAGACCTACTACAACCTGTTCCGCCGCGGCCTGATGGGGCTCGACTACGCTTTCCGCCGCCGCGGCCCGCTGACCATGGCGCCGTCGCAGCTCGGCATCTTCACGCGCTCCGATGCGACGCGCGCCCGCGCCAACATCCAGTTCCACGTGCAGCCGCTGTCGCTCGACAAGTTCGGCGATCCCTTGCACCGTTTCCCTGCGATCACGGTGAGCGCGTGCAATCTGCAGCCGACCTCGCGCGGTACCGTGCGGTTGCGCGCGACAACGCCTGATGAGAAGCCGATCATCGCGCCAAATTACCTGTCGACCGACGACGACCGCCAGGTCGCCGCCGACGCCATTCGCACCACGCGGCGCCTGATGCAGCAGAAAGCGCTGGCCAAGTATCGCCCCAGCGAATATCTGCCGGGCCCCTCCGTCGGCGACGACGATGCCTCCCTCGCGAAAGCCGCCGGCGACATCGGCACCACCATCTTCCATCCCGTCGGCACGGCGAAGATGGGCACGGCGAACGATCCGATGGCGGTGGTGGACGAGCGGTTGCGCTTCTACGGCCTCGACGGCCTGCGCATCGTCGATGCCTCGATCATGCCGACGATCACCTCAGGCAACACCAACACGCCGACCGCGATGATCGCCGAGAAAGGCGCGACGATGATTTTGGAGGATGCGAAGTAGCATCCGATCACCATGATCAGTCAGCGCTTTTCAATCGGCCCCGCCGACGCAGAGATCGCCATGCTGCAATGGGGCGAGAGCGGGAAGCCGCCCGCTCTCCTCGTGCACGGCACCGGTTTCGTCGCCGACGTCTGGGACGAGGTCGCGCGCGATCTTGCATCGACCTACACGGTCTATGCGCTCGACCGCCGCGGCCATGGCGCGAGCCACAAGCCCGACTCCTACCATTTCCTCGATTTTGCCGGCGACATCTGTCGGGTGATCGACGCGTTGAAGCTACGCAACGTCTACGGCATTGGCCACAGCGCGGGTGCGACCGATCTCCTGCTTGCCGCAAAGCTGTTGCCCGGATGTTTCACGCGGCTGTTCGTGATGGAGCCGACCATCATGGATCCGCGCGCGGCGCTCTCCGGCGGATTGGACGAAGACTCCCTGTCCCGCGTGCAAGGTGCGCTGCGCCGCCAGGCCGAATTCGACAACTCCGATGCCGTCTTCAACCGCTACCGCGCAGCGCCGGCATTTGCGGATTGGACCGACACCTCGCTTCGGGCCTATGTGCGACACGGTTTCGTGACGCTCGACGATGGCAGGGTCCGGCTCTGCTGCATGCCGGAGATCGAATCCGTCCAATCTATGAGGCGATGGCGCAGGTCTACGTTGGCGATGCCCGCGGCAATCCGTTCGGCTCGCTCGCTGAAATCGATTGCCCGGTACGCGTCACGACTGCCGCGAAGTCGGGGCCGATCTACTGGGAGATGGCGCGACGCGCGGAGTCGCTCATTCCGCGCGTCAGTACGCTGATGTTTGAGGACGCCGGGCATTGTGTGGCGCAGGAAGTGCCGCAGCGTGTGGTGAAAGCAGTGCAAGAATTTTCAAAGTAAGCACCCCCACTGCCGCGCTCTCGGTGAAAGTCGACGACACGCATTTCCTGATCGGCCTGTCCGCGGCCCGCAGGATGCGTCCAACAATTTCGCCTCTGATCCGAAGCAAGGCCTGGATGGACATCCCGATCGTCGATGTAACACAACACGGCGCCATTCTCGCGGGTCGAAAAGAACGGCGACGTCCAACCGCTATTCAATACGGTTTTTGCCCCACTGAGGTAGACACGCCCCATCGCGCTCGATCAGATCGAAGCGGCGAGCAAGCCTGAAGCGGCTTGAGCAATCGGTCTTAAGCCGACCTTCTCACCGCGTTGTCCACCAGCGTCTTGCCGAGCGACCAGATCGCGCCGGGGACCTTGTGGCTGCCGGCGATGACGTCGTCGAAGGCGCGCTCGATCCAGGCGCAGTCTTCCTCGGTGATGGTGAGCGGCGGCAGCAGCTTGATGGTGTGGCTGCCGTGGCCGGCCACTTGCGTGAGGATCTTGTGATCCTTGAACAGCGGCACGGTGATGAGCTGGCAGAACAGGCCCTTGTTGGCGGTCTCCAGCACGTTCCAGGAGGCCCGCAGGCGCAGCGATTTCGGCGGGCCGAACTCGATGCCGATCATCAGGCCCTTGCCGCGGACTTCCTTGAGCAGCTCGTAGCCGGGTACCATGCGGGTCAGCGCGAGGCGCAGCTCGGCGCCGCGCTTGGCCGCGGACTCGATCAGCTTCTCGGACTCCATGACGTCGAGCGTGGCGATGCCCGCGGCCATGGCGAGATCGTTCTTGGAGAAGGTGGAGCCGTGCACCACCGCGCGGTCCATCTGGTTGAAGATCTTGTCGAAGATGGCCTTGCGCGTCAGCACGGCGCCGACCGGCACGTGGCCGCCGGACAGCGACTTCGACAGCAGCACCATGTCGGGCTCGACGTTCCAGTGCTCGACCGCGAGGAAGCGGCCGGTGCGGCCCATGCCGGTCTGGATCTCGTCTGCGACGAACAGCGTGCCGTATTTCTTGCAGAGCGCGGCCGCGCCGGGCAGAAACTCGTCGGTGGGCATGTTGACGCCCTTGCCCTGGATCGGCTCGACGACGAAGGCCGCGACCTCGCGCGAGGCCAGCGCCTTTTCGAGCGCGGCCAGATCGTTGAACGGGACCGGGGTGCAGCCCGGCAGCAGCGGCTCGAAGCCGGTGCGGAAATTCGAGTCACCGGTCAGCGACAGCGCGCCATAGGTCAGGCCGTGATAGCCGTGGGCGCAATACACGATGCCGGGGCGGCCGGTGGCGCCGCGTGCGAACTTGATCGCGGCCTCGACGCATTCCGCGCCGGAATTGGCGAAGAACGCCTTGTCGAGATAGGGAACGTATTTCAGCAGGCGCTCGGCCAGCACGCCGGCGAGCGTCGAGACGTCGAACTGGACGAGGTTGGGCAGGTCGGCATCGAGCACGCTCTTGAGCGCCTCGCGCATGACCGGGTGATTGCGCCCGATCGCAAACACGCCAAATCCGGACAACAGGTCGAGGTAGCGCGCGCCCTCGCGGTCGTAGAGGTACTGCCCCTGCCCCTTCTGGAAACCGACATCGTAGCCGATCGTCTTGAGGACCCGAACGAACTGCTCGTTCAGATACCGGTTATGCAGGGTGCTGCGCTGGGCCTGACGGTCCGCGAATAGCTGAGACATGTCTGGATTTGGGCTGTGCATCCGCTACATACTTCGGTTGAGGGCCGTCTCGTCAACTGGAAACCGGACCATTACTGTAAACGGTCTGTGCGGCCTTTTGCCCTTTTTCGGACCATCTTCGCAAGCACAGCTTTTAGATCATGTTGCACTGCCAAGGAACACTCATGCGTTTGGCCCTTTACACCGGAATTATACTGGCCGGCGGTTACACCTGCCTGACCCCCGCGCTCGCTGCAGACCCGACCGGCGACTGGCGGGTCGCCGACGGCGTCGCCACCATCCGTGTCGCCCAATGCTATGGCAGCATGTGGGGTGCGGTTTCCTGGGAAAAGCAGCCCGGTGGGCGCGACGAGAACAATCCGGATGTCTCGAAAAAGAACAGGCCGACGATGGGCATGGCAACCCTGATCGACATGAAGAAGAAGCCCGGCGTCGATCAGTGGGAAGGACAGGTCTACAACGCCAAGGATGGCCAGCTCTACAGCGCGACCATCACGCCGGCCGGTCCCGATCAGCTCGAAATCAAAGGCTGCGTGATGGGCTTCCTCTGTGGCGGCGAGACGTGGACCCGGGTCGCCCCGCCAATCCCCTCGAGTCCTGTCAACGCCATGGCCAAGGGCGCGCCGAAATCCGGCGGTGCCGCGCCGAAAGCCCAAGGGGCCCAAGGGGCCCAAGCAGCCCAAGCCACGACAGGCGCCACCGCGCCTGCGCCCGCAGCTCCGAAGGCTGCCGGCGCAGCCAAGCCCGGTCAGAAGGGCGCCGCCGACTCCGTCGGCGACATCTGCCTACTCCCTGAGATTGCGGGGTTTGCCCATTAGAGCCGGCTGGAATAGCAGCACGGCCGCGAGCGTCGTCACCAGCGAGAGGGCCAGCAGCTTGCCCATGCTGGACGTGCCGGGATGGCTCGACAGCCACAGGCTGCCGAACGCGGTCGCCGTCGTCAACGCACTGAAGAAGATCGCGCGCGTCAGGCTGGTCTGGAGCAGGTTTGTCCTACCCGAGCGCCAGGCCACGACATAATAGATCTTGAAGGCGACACCGACACCCAGCAGCAGCGGAAACGCAACGATGTTGGCGAAGTTCAGCGGCAGGCCGATCAACACGCAAATCTCGAGCGTGACCGCGCCGGCAACCAGAAGCGGCACCAGCGTCATCAGCACGTCGACGAACCGGCGTAGCGTGATCCACAGCAAGAGCCCGATCACCAGCAGCGCGTAGATGCCGGCGTGAATGAACGCCTTCACCACGGTGTCGCCGGACTTCAGGATCGAGACCGGTCCGCCGATCGCGGTCGGCTCGGCCGCGAGCACCGCCGCAGCGAATTTGCGCAGCGTGTCGTTGTCGTTGGGATCGCCCTTGGGCAGCGCCTCGACGCGGATGATGCCGTCCTTGCTCTTCCAGGCGCTGACGAGATCGGGCGGCAGTGACTTCAGGGTGACCGGCTCGGCCTGCATGGCGCTCCTGAGCTGGTCGAACACGATCTTCATTGGCGTGACGAACACGTCCTGCGCCTTGTTGCGCGTGGCCTCCTCGCCATTGGCGAGCTTCTCCAGCGCGTCCGCAAGACGGCGCGAGGCGACCGCCCCCGGCCCCTTCGCATCGCCCGCGGTCCGGCGCAGATTGTCGACTGAAGACTTCAGCGCTTCGACATTTTCCTGATCCGTCGGCGCCGCATCGATCTGATCGGGGTTCAGCGCGGGGTTCAGCACCTTGGCCCCCTGCGCGAGCAGCTTCAGCTTCGGCGGCTGGTCCTGCGGCACGAAGCTGTCGAGCGACATCACCCTGAGCACCTCGGGCACCTTCTCCAGCTTCGCCTCGACCTGCCTCGCCTGCTCTTGCGACGTCGTCATCACGTTGATGGCATTGGCGCCGGTGTTGGGGTCCTTGCGCAGGTCGAGGAAGGTGGCGATCGATTCGGCCTTCGGGTTGCGCAGGTTCATCGGGTTGAAGTCGAACTTCATGAAGTAGAGCAGCGGCAGGCCGCCGAGCGCGAGCAGCAGCGTGCCACCGACGATCAGCACGCGATGCTTCTCCAGGAAATGATCCAGCGGCGCCAGGAAGGCGTAGCCGACGGGCTCCGGCTCGCCGGGCGGGTTCAGGAGCTTGAGCAGCGCCGGCAGCACGGTGATGCTGGACACGAACGCCACCAGCATGCCGACACCGGCAATCTGGCCGAGCTCCGAGATGCCCTTGTAGTCGGTCGGCATGAAGCAGAGGAAGCCCGCCGCGGTGGCCATTGCCGCCAGCGACAGCGGCACCGCCGAGCGCTTGGCCGCCAGCACCAGCGCGCCCGAGAGGTCATTGTGCTTGTAGCGCTCGGAGCGATAGCGGACGCTGTACTGGATGCCGAAATCGACCCCTAAGCCGACGAACAGCACCGCGAAGGCGATCGACAGCAGATTGAGCGAGCCGACCATCATCAGGCCGGCCGCCGTCGTGATCGCAAGTCCCACGAAGAGATTGACGAACACCGCAAAGATGATCTTCGCCGAATGCAGCGCCAGCCACAGGATCAGCAGCACGACGAGGACGGTGCCGATGCCGTTGACGACGGCGCCTTCCTGGACGGTGGCGTATTCCTCGTTGGCGATCGGGACCGGGCCGGTCAGCCGCACCCGCGCCTGGTATTTGGTCGGGAAATCCAGATCGGCCGCCGCTTTCCGGATCGCGTCGGTCGCGCCCTTGCCCGGCTCCAGCGCGTTGTAATCGAGGATCGGCTTGAACTCGATGAAGGCGCGCTTGTCCGAATCCTTCAACGGTTCGTCGCTGACGAGCTCGCGCCAGGAGAAGCTGGCGTTGCCCTTGTTGAGCACGGTCTCGACCGTCTGCGCGATCAGGTTGAAGGGCCGTTCGGTGTTGTCGAGCTTGACCTGGCCGCGCTTGACACCGGCAAGGCCCGTCTCCAGCGCACCGGTCAGGCCGCGAATCGAGGGATCGCCGGCCATGATCTCGATCAGCGGCGCGGCGGATTCGAACTGGCCGGTGATCTTGGCGACCTCCTCGGTCGGCAGGAACAACAGGCCGTTCTTCTCGAAGAACTCGCCGCTGCCGAGCTGCTGCATCGAATGGAAGTTGGTCTTGTCGTCCTTCAGCTTGGCATAGAGCGCGTCCGCCGCCGCGCTCGCCATTTCGGGGGTCTTGGCCTCGACGACCGCCGTGATCGTCGCATCGCGATCGAAGGAGCGATCGAACTGCTGGTCGCGCTGGCGCCAGTCCAGATTTTGGGCAATCAGCGAGTTGATGTCGGTGTTGATGGCGAAGTGGCGCGCAGCGTAGTAGCCCGCTCCGACCGACAGCAGGAGCCCGAGAATGACGACGAGGGAGGCAAACCGGGTGCAGGCCCTGACGATGGCGACGACTACGCTTTGCAGCACTTCTTTTCTTTCTGCGGTTAACAGCTTGCCGGAAACGCCCGCTGTTTATCGGAGTTCCCGGGCGAAACCTATTGCTGTTTTGATGGTTCTCGCCGCGAGGAAGTTCGAGGTAAACGGCGGGAGACCGTGGCAAAATCATGCGGGCGGCCGGTATAGCCGGGGAGTTGAGGCGGGAAAGTGACGAAGGACGATGCACGAATGTCGCGCACTTGCGCAGCCTGTGAACCCTACTAAAATACCTCGGAAATGGCTTGTCCGAGTTCCGATCTTTCCTTATTGCCGATTTTTTGACACAAAGTATTGCGCCTCCATGCGCCGAAGCCCCACGGGGGTGGGCGGCTACCGCATGCGCGAACCAATGGTGCGGATATTGCACCCCTTGGTCAGTATCGGGGTGCCGCCGGGGACTTTGAAGCGGATTGGTGCAACTTGCGTGATGGGCGTCCAATGGAAGTTTATCTGGCGCAGCCGCGCGGCTTCTGCGCGGGCGTGGTGCGTGCGATCGAGATCGTGGAACGGGCGCTGGAGAAGTACGGCCCGCCCGTCTACGTGCGCCATGAGATCGTGCATAACAAATACGTGGTCGAGAGCCTGAAAAACAAAGGCGCCATCTTCGTCGAGGAACTTTCCGAGGTTCCGCCCAAGGCGGTCACGGTGTTCAGCGCCCATGGCGTCGCCCGCAGCGTCGAGGAAGAGGCCGCCGCGCGCGACCTTCCGGTGCTCAATGCCACCTGCCCGCTGGTCACGAAAGTTCACAATCAGGGGAAGCGGTACATCAGCAAGGGCCGCACCCTGATCCTGATCGGCCACGCCGGCCACCCCGAGGTCGAGGGCACGATGGGCCAGGTCCCGGGGCCGGTGCTGCTTGTTCAAAGCGTTGAAGAGGTTAAGGCCCTGACCCTGCCGGCGGATACGCCAGTGGCCTACATCACCCAGACCACCCTGTCGGTCGACGACACCCGGGACATCATTGCGGCCCTCCAGGCCCGCTTTACAGATATTCAAGGCCCGGATATCCGGGATATCTGCTATGCGACACAGAACCGCCAATCTGCGGTAAGGAACCTGAGCAAGCTGGTCGACGTGATCTTGGTGGTGGGCGCTGCCAATAGCTCGAACTCGAACCGGCTCCGCGAAATCGGCACCGAAGCCGGCGTCGCGAGTTATTTGATTGCCGACGGCAGCGAGCTCAATCCGGCGTGGTTGAAGGATGCCAGGACCGTCGGCGTCACGGCCGGCGCTTCGGCGCCCGAGGTACTCGTGGATGACGTGATCGAAGCGATGCGGCGGATCGGACCAGTGAAGGTCTCGGTGTTGCCGGGCCGCGAGGAAGACATCGAATTCCGGCTTCCGGCCCAACTGGCCGCGAGCTGACCCACCCGAATTCCAAGCCCAGAAAGAAACTTGTAATGGCTATCCCGTTCTTCAAGGAAATGCGTATCGGCGGCTATTTGCTCAAGCAGAAACTGCTTGGCCGCAAGCGCTATCCGCTCGTGCTGATGCTGGAGCCGCTGTTCCGCTGCAACCTCGCCTGCGTCGGCTGCGGCAAGATCGATTATCCCGATGCGATCCTCAACCGCCGCATGACGGCGCAGGAGTGCTGGGACGCGGCCGACGAGTGCGGCGCGCCGATGGTCGCCATTCCCGGCGGCGAGCCGCTGATCCACAAGGAGATCGGCGAGATCGTGCGCGGCCTCGTCGCGCGCAAGAAGTTCGTCTCGCTCTGCACCAACGCGCTGCTGCTCGAGAAGAAGCTCGACCTGTTCGAGCCCTCCCCCTACCTGTTCTTCTCGGTGCATCTCGACGGCCTGAAGGACCACCACGACAAGGCAGTGTCGCAGAAGGGCGTGTTCGACCGCGCCGTCTCCGCGATCAAGGCGGCCAAGGCGCGTGGCTTCACCGTCAACGTCAACGCCACCATCTTCGACGGCCACCCGGCCGAGGAGATCGCGAAGTTCCTGGACCTCACCGTCGAGCTCGGCGTCGGCGTCTCGATGTCGCCGGGCTACGCCTATGAGCGCGCGCCGGACCAGGAGCACTTCCTCAACCGCACCAAGACCAAGAAGCTGTTCCGCGACGTCTTCGCGATGGGCAAGGGCAAGAAGTGGAATTTCATGCATTCCGGCCTGTTCCTGGACTTCCTCGCCGGCAACCAGGAATACGAGTGCACGCCGTGGGGCATGCCCGCGCGCAACATTTTTGGTTGGCAGAAGCCCTGCTACCTGCTCGGTGAAGGCTACGCAAAGACCTTCAAGGAGCTGATGGACACCACCGACTGGGAGACCTACGGCACCGGCCGTTACGAGAAGTGCGCCGACTGTATGGCCCATTGCGGCTACGAGCCGACGGCTGCGACCGCAGCGCTCAACAACCCGCTGAAGGCGATGTGGGTGTCGCTGCGCGGCATCAAGACCTCCGGTCCCATGGCGCCGGAGATCGACATGAGCAAGCAGCGCCCGGCGCAGTACATCTTCTCCGAGCAGGTCCAGAAGAAGCTCTCCGAGATCCGCAAGGACGAGGCTGCGGCTGCGCAGGAGAAGGCCGCGCAGAAGGCTTCGACGGCGGCGTAAGCGCAGAGCCGGTAGCCCGGATGGAGCGCAAGCGAAATCCGGGATGGTCTCTCCGCGTAGCAAGGCCCCGGATTACGCTTCGCTCCATCCGGGCTACGGACACCAAAATGGAAAAAGGCCCCGGTCGCTCATGGCGACCGGGCCTTTTGTTTGTTCGGCGCGAGTGCTCCGGGGTGGACCAGAGCCGATCCGCGGGCCCACGCTTCCCTGCCCTCCTCGCCTCGCCCGCTCGGGAGCCCTCCTACAAAAAATGAAAAACAACCCCATGCACAGTAGAACCACGGGTGCTGGCCGGCACAGGGCCGGCTCCGTCAAGCCATTGCCGCGTCGAGCAAATCAGCAGCAAACCAGCAAGGATCGCGGCATCTGCGGTGCGGGGGCGCGGAATGAAGGAGACCTTGTACGGACCAAGCTGGAGGCGTATATACACAAATGTATCCACATGAGGCCACCATGCCCCACATCGCCAAGGTGTTCCAGTCCGGCAACTCTCAAGCCGTCCGGCTGCCGAAGGATTTTCGTTTCTCGGTCGACGAAGTGGAGGTCTCGCGCGAAGGCGACGCCGTGATCCTGCGCCCGAGGCGGAACGCCGCCGGCCCCTGGGCGTCGCTTCGCGCGGCCATCGCGCGCGGCTTCAGCCCGGACTTCATGGCCGAGGGCCGGGAGCAGCCCGAAGAGCAGGTGCGCCCCGATCTCGATCAGGCGATGCGATGAGGAAATGGCTTCTCGACACAAACGCCGTCATCGCACTGGTCACACGTCGCTCGGAGCCTCTCCTGCGCCGGGTTGAATCCACCGAGCCCGGCGCGCTCGCGATCTCGTCCATCGTTGCCCACGAGCTCTACTTCGGCGCCTATCGCAGCCAAAAGGTCGAGTTCAACCTGGAAACGCTTCGCCTTCTCTTTGCCGACCTCGACATCCTCGACCTCGATCGACAGGACGCGCGAGCCGCCGGCGAGATCCGGGCGGAGCTTGCGCGGCGCGGCACACCGATCGGTCCCTATGACATCCTGATCGCCGGTCAAGCGATGGCGCGCGGCCTACCGCTTGTCAGCAACAACACCGCCGAATTCCAGCGCATTGCCGGATTGCGGCTGGAGGACTGGACCAGGGATTGATGCACGCAGGCGATGCGGTGACAGTCCGTACGAAGCTGGCCCCACGCCCCCACGAAAAAGGCCCGGTCGCGCGACCGGGCCTCTTCTTTCGTCAGAGCAAAACCACTCAGGCCGCCTTCGACACCAGCGCCTCGCTCTCGATGAGTTCCGTCCCGATCAGAAAATCCCGGCAGCCACGCAAGCTCCGCAGCGCGCGGTTGAAGTCGATGCCGGTCGAGACCAGCGCATGCAGCGTTGCGGGATTGCGGACGATGCCGCGCAGCACGGCGGCGAGGTCGATCTGGCCGTTCGGCTTGATCGCGGCGCGGGCGAGCGCGGGCAGCGCGCGATGGGCGGGATCGCTGATGACGCGGACCGCGGCAAAGGGCAGCCCGGCCTCGGCGGCGTAGGCCGCCGCGATGTGGCTTTCCATGTCGACGGCAGAAGCTCCGGTTTCGGAGTGCAGCGCCGCCTTGCAGGAGCGCTTCGTGACCACCTCCTCGGCGCCGGCGAGGCTGCCGCGTACGACGCGGCGGCGGCCCGAGGTCAGGCGCTCGATCAGGTCGTCGCCGAGCGACAGCCCGGCGGCCCAGCGGGCATCGCCGGACAGCACCTCGGTCGCCAGCACGACGTCGCCGGACCGCAGGGTCGGGTCGAGCCCGCCGGCCACGCCGAACGAGATCACGCCGCGAATCGTGTCAGGGTCCACCACCGTCAGAAGCGCCCGCAACTGGGTCGGGCTGCTGGATGAACAGATGACCGCCATTCCAGGCCCGGCCGCGATGCGGGCCTCCTGAACCAGTCCGGTCACGATCAGTATCGGCCGCGGGTCGATGGCCTGACCCGCGGTAAAATAGCCCCCCGTCCCCAAAGTCACATTCCGACCCCTACCACCCTGCTGTTGGTGTTCCGCAAGTTCCGATACCGCGCCAATGCCCACAGCGGAAAGAACTTCGGGTAACCATGATACCGTAGATAGAACACGCGGGGGAAGCCTGTGGCGGTGTACCGCTGCTCGTCCCACAGTCCTTTTTTGTCTTGTGTTGCAATCAGGTACTCCACCCCGCGGGCGACGGCCGGGTGATCAACCTCGCCTGCCGCCATCAGGGCAAGCAAGGCCCATGCCGTTTGCGAGGCGGTCGAGGGGGCCGCCTCCCATCCCCGGTAGTCGAGCCGGTAGCTGACGGCGTCCTCGCCCCAGCCGCCGTCCTCGTTCTGGATCGAGGTCAGCCAGGCGGCGGCCTTCCGGATCATGGGGTCCTTGTGGCCGACGCCCGCCATGTTGAGGGCGCACAGCACCGACCAGGTTCCATAGATGAAGTTCATGCCCCAGCGGCCGTACCAGGACCCCTCCGGGTGCTGGGTCTTCCGCAGGTAGGCAACGCCGTCGGCGACGTGCTTGCTGCTCTTCTCGGTCTCGCCGAGCTGGGCCAGCATCGAGATGCAGCGCGCGGTGACGTCCTCGGTCGGCGGATCGAGCAGCGCGCCGTGGTCCGAGAACGGGATGTTGTTCAGGTAATATTCGAGGTTGTTGACGTCGAAGGCGGCCCAGCCGCCGTCGTCGCTCTGCATGCCCTCGATCCACTCCCGGCCGCGGGCGATCGCGGCATCATAGCCGGCGACGCCGTGCTCCCGGCGCATGCGGTCCATCGACATCACCACGACCGCGGTGTCGTCGAGATCGGGGTAATGCGCGTTGTTGTACTGGAAGGCCCAGCCGCCGGGGCGGACGTCGGGCCGCTTCGCCGCCCAGTCGCCCTTCACCTCGAGCTCCTGCTTCGGGATCAGCCAGTCGAGGCCCTGCCTGGCCGCCGGCACCGCCTTGTCGCCGCCGGCTTCCAGCAGCGCGTGCGCGGTCAGCGTCGTGTCCCACACCGGCGAGACGCAGGGCTGGCAATAGGCCTCGTCGTCGCCGATCACCAGCAGCTTGTCGATGCCCCGGCGCGTGATCGCGCGCGGCGGGAAGTTCTCGTCCTTGCCGAGCGCGTCGTACATCATGACGATGTTGGCCATGGGCGGATAGATCGCGCCCATTCCGTCCTCGCCGTTGAGCCGCTCCTCGATGAAAGCGAGCGCGGCGTCGATCGCGCGCTTGCGCAGGCTCTTCGGAAACAGCGGCTCGATCACGCGCAGGATCGCATCGAGCGAACGAAAAAGCAGGAACCAGGCCATGCTCTGATGCGGCGCCTTCGCGGTCATGCCGATCGAGCGCGGATCCTGCAGGAACAATTCGTCGATGCCGACGCCCTTCGGATTCCTCGCGCGCGGCTTCAGCGCGGCGATCACCATCAGCGGCACCATGGTGGTGCGCGCCCAGTAGGAGATCTTGTTGAGGTGGAACGGCGACCAGAACGGCAGCAGCACGATCTCGATCGGCAGCACCGGCACCGCGCGCCAGGTCACGACGCCGAACGTCGCCAGCAGGAAGCGGGTGAAGACGTTGCTGTTGATCGCACCGCCGCGGGCATGAATGGCCTCGCGCGCGCGCACCATGTGCGGTGCGTCGACGGAGTCGCCGATCATCTTCAGCGCGAAGTACGCCTTCACGCTGGCGCTCATGTCGAACTCGCCGTCGTGCACCAGCGGCCAGCCGCCATGAGCGCCTTGAACGCGGCGCAGGTAGTTGCCGATCTTGGCCTCGAGCACGGTGTCGACCGGCTCTGCGAGATAGTGGCGCAGCAGGATGTACTCGGCCGGAATCGTGCAGTCGGCCTCGAGCTCGAACACCCAATGGCCGTCGGACTGCTGGAAGCCGAGAATGCCCTGGGTGGCCGACTCAATGCTCGATTCCAGGGTCTCGCGGCTGGTCGCGTTCACGGAATCCATGTCGCTCGATTGCTCCGATAGTCGATTGAAAGTTGACCGGGAGATTTGCCCGTCAGGGCCGCCTTTCAGGATCCTTTGGCGGCCAGAACCAGATCGGCGGCGCGATCACCGGACCGGACCGATCCTTCGATGGTTGCCGGCAATCCCGTAGCAGTCCAGTCACCGGCGAGGAACAGGTTTTTCAGCGCAGTGACCGGCCCTGGGCGCAGGGCATTCTGGGCCGGCGTCGCCGCAAATGTGGCGCGCCGCTCGCGCACGATCTGCCAGGGCGGCAGCTCGCCGGAGACACCGCCCGCCTTGCAGACGTCGTCCCAGATCGCCTGCGCGAGCTCCTCGCGCGGCATCTCGACGAGGCGGTCGCCGTTGCTGATGGTCACAGAGAGCCGGTTCGGAAACGCGAACAGCCATTCCACGACGCCGCCGATCACGCCGAGGATCGGCGCCGAGCCCGGCGGCGGCTCAAAGCGGAAATGCGCGTTGACGATGGCGCGGAATTCGGTCGGCGTCTTCAGGCCCGGCAGCAGGCTGGAGGCCGCACGCGGCGGCACCGCCATCACGATGACATCGCCTTCGCCAAGCTGGATGACATCCTCGCCGCCGAAATTCAGCGCGGTCACCTTGCCGTCGGTGCTTGCGAACGAACGCAGCTCATGGCCGAGCTGAACGCTGTGGCCACGCTCCTGCAAGAACTTCACCGCCGGCTCAATGAGAACCGCGCTGAGGCCGTCGCGCGCGATCAGCGGACGGCAGGCCTGCCCGCCCGCGAGCAGCGTCTCGCGCACGATCGCACCGGCGAGCCCGGCCGAGCCCTCGGGCGGATCGACGTTGAGCGCGGCCAGCAGCAGCGGCTGCACCAGGCGCTGATAGAGGATGCCCTCGGTCGGAATGGACTTGCCGACCAGCGTCTCCTCCGACGCCCAGACCAGCGGCGCCAGCTTCAGATAGTCGGTGAGGCCGGTCTCGGGCACGCGGCGGCTTTCGTCGAGCACCCAGGTCGGCCATCGTCCATCGCCGAGATCGATCTGCCAGCGCTGCCCGGTCTTGATATCGACGAAGGGAAACTGCGCCCGCTCAGGGCCGACCAGGCCCGCCTCGGTGCCGATCGTGCGCGCATAGGCGCGCGCGTGGCTGTTGCCCGACAGCAGCAGATGATTGCCGTTGTCGATGGTGAGATTGGTGGCGCCGTCGAAATAGGACCGGCAGCGGCCGCCGGCCTGGTGCGTCGCCTCGTGCACGGCGACCTTGAAGCCGGCATTGGCGAGCCGCACGGCGGCAGAGAGGCCGGAAATTCCAGCGCCGATGATGTGAGCTGTGTGTTGCATCAGATGAAAGCGTAACGGAGCAGGATCAGGATGCGTGTGATCTTCGACACACGCACCGGCTCGCGCGGCGCGGTGAAACCGCGCGCGATCAGGAGGTCCAGAATGGAATGATAGTATTTCGACATGATCCGCGGCGCGCGCACGGCGCGGCGCTTGTTGCGATTCATGATCTCGTCCGACTTCTCGAAATGCACCTTGGCGCGCTGCGCCAGCGGCAGACAGACCTTCGGCAGCGCGCGCTCGGCGATCACGCGGTTCGGATCGTTGGAGGTGATGCCGGCATGCAGCAGCGCCTCGCGCGGCAAGTAGAGCCGGCCGAGGCCGGCGTCCTCGTCGATGTCGCGCAGGATGTTGGTGAGCTGAAGCGCGCGGCCGAGATGATGGGCGAGCTGGATGCCGTCTTCCTCGGGCATGCCGAACACCCGCACCGACAGCCGTCCCACGGCGCTGGCGACGCGGTCGCAATACAGATCCAGCGTCGCCATGTCGGGCGCGCGGATGTCATGCGGCACGTCCATCTCCATGCCGTCGACGATGGCGAGGAAATCCGCCCGCTTGAGCCCGAAGGTCTTCACCGAGGCGACGTAGTCCTTCAGCCGCGGCGGCGGATTGCCCTGATAGAGCGCGTCGATGTCATTGCGCCATTGCTGGAGCGCGGCAAGCCGCTCCTCGCGCGGGCCGTCGGAATCGGCGATGTCGTCGACCTGGCGGCAGAAGCTGTAGATCTGGAACATCGCCTCGCGCTGGTCGTGCGGCAGGATGCGCATCGCGGCATAGAACGAGCTGCCGGATGCGGTCGAGCCATAACTGGCGCCGGGCGTGGTCGCCTCAAGCGTCATGTGCAGTCCCCGGTCTGGAAATGGCCTTGCGTCCGATCGCGCGGCGGCCGACTTCGCCGATCATGCCGGCGAGGCTGAAGGTGAGAAGCTCGAACTTGTTCAGATGCACGCGCTCGCGCAGGGGGTCGCGCACCTTGAGCAGGCGCACGATGCGGTCGGCATAGGCCTGGATGACGGAAACGTCGACGCCGAGGCGGAAATCCCGGATTTGTGCGCTCAGCGACCTGCCCTCGTCGAGCAGCGCCTCGTTGCGCGCGGCGAGCGACTGCAGGCAGGCCAGCATCGCCGGCGGCGATTGGGCGAGGCCAAGCTGCTCGACCGAGGCGCCGCTTGCGGCCAGCGCATCGCGCGGCAGATAGACACGGTTGAGCTCGCGGAAATCCTTGCCGCAATCCTGCAGGTGATTGTTGATCTGCAGGCCTGCGCAGAGCGCGTCCGACGCGGCCCAGGTCGAGGTGCTCTCGCCGTGAACGTCGAGCATGAAGCGGCCGACCGGCATCGCGGAATAGCGGCAATAGTGGATGACCTCGTCCCAGGTCTCGTAGCGCAGCTTGGTCACGTCCATGCGGAAGGCGATGAGCACGTCGAGCGCGTGGCGCGGAGCCATGCCGCGCTCGGCCAGCGCGCGGCGCAGGGTGACGGCCTCGGCCTGGGTGTCGCCCCTGCCGAGCAGTTCCGCCTCGAGCAGATCGAGGTAAGCCAGCTTCTGGTCGGGCGGCAGCGTCGCATGGTCGGCGATGTCGTCGGCGGTACGGACGAAGTTGTAATAGGCCAGGATCAAGGCGCGATGACGCGGATGAATGATCCAGGACGCGACGGGAAAATTCTCGTCGCGGTCACCCTTGCCGGATCGCAATTCGCTCGCAGAGGTCATCGAGGGCTGATTAACAATCGTTTGGACAGGAAGGGCTTTTTCGCTCGCGCGGGCTCATGCCGGCGATGCCGCCGCGGCCCCCATATAGGGGAATACGGCCGCAAAACCAATCCTGTCTGTCGATGGCTGCCCTCTGCGGATCGGGCCCGAAAAGGCGGCCCCGAGGCCGCCTTGGGTGGGCCAATGGCCGAGCTTACTGGTTGTGGTTCTTCAGGACCTGATCGCAGGCCTGCGAGATCTTGGTCCGGTTCTCCTTCAGGCAGGCCAGGATGGTGAAATCGCCCTGATCGATGACCGGGCGGCAGAACTTCTGCACATCGCGCGTGCAGGCCTTCTGCTCGGCGTCCGTGCCGCGCCCTTGCTGGGCGAACGCCGCCGTCGAAAGGGATGCCGACAGCAGGGTGAGAGCGACGAGAAGCTTACGCATTGTATTCCTTCATTCTGACGGCAGAATCGCACCGATCCCGGACAGCACTGGGCGGGCGACCGGAACGGATTGCTCTGATGGCAAGTCGCCGCGGGGTAGCGGCCTCAGAGAAGGCACAAGCGCTGGCAAATGCGGCCAAATTGGCGCCGCCCCCACCAAATCAGGTCTTCCCTGCGCCATCATTGGCAGATGTAAGAGGTTGATACTACGTCATAATTCAGAATGCCCGCATTTTACTGCACGGCTGTTGCAGAGCTGCATCTCTCCGCCTCGCCGTATCAGCCAGAAACACGCCGAAACACGGCAAATCGCCCCACCGGCGCCCGGTGAACCGCCATCTCTGGTCCTGGCGCGTTGAACCTGACACAGGCTCGGAACACTAAACCTTCGATGTGGCGAGACGTTCTCGATCGTAAGCGAACGTCGTTCCAAAACGGGATATTCGTGATGAAATTCTTTGGGCGATCTGGACTGGCAATCACCGCGGCCGGCGTTGGCGCTGCGCTGCTCTTCTCGGTTTCGGCGAGCCAGGCTCAGTCGTCCGGACCGTTTGCCGGCTTCGACGGCGCGTGGACCGGCACCGGCACGGTCTCGCTGTCCGACGGATCCACCGAGCGCATCCGCTGCAAGGCCGACTACAAGGTCGCCGGCAGCGGTCTCAACCTCAAGCAGGCCCTGCACTGCGCGTCCGACAGCTACAAGTTCGACCTCACCAGCGACGTGACGAGCCAGGGCGACCGCATCTCCGGCAATTGGAGCGAGTCCAGCCGCAACATCTTCGGCAATCTGCAGGGCACCGCCGGCGGCGGCCAGATCGAGGTGTTCGTCGAGGCCAACGGCTTTGCCGCCAATCTGTCGCTGCGCACCAACGGCACCAAGCAGACGGTGCAGATCTCCTCCAAGGGCGAGATCCGCGGCGTCAACATCACGATGACGAAGGGCTGATTGGCCTTACCGCGTTGAAGGAGCAAGCCCCCGGCTCTCGCGAGCCGGGGGCTTTTTGCTGATTGGCGTTGTCCGCAACTGATCTGCGCGACGCCGCATGCGAGACGGCCTTGCCGCCCCTCGCTCAGATCGCCGGCTTATCCGTGCCCTGCAGCTTGCCGTGCAAATTGATCAGCCACATCGCCGTCGGCCTGAGGATGAAGAGGTCGGCGACGAGGGCCATGACCATCGAGAAGGCGCTGAGCCAGCCGAACAGCCTGAGCGACGGCAGGTCGGAGAACACGGTGACGACGAGGCCGCAGGCCAAGACCACCGTGGTCAGTATCAGCGCAGGTCCCACCAGCACGGTCGCCCGCTCCACGGCGAGCGCCGAGCCGACGCCCGGCTTGCTCTCCAGTCTCAGGCGATTGAGGAAGTGGATGGTGGCGCTGAGCCCTAAGCCGAACGAGACGGTGAGCGCGACGACGCTGGCGAATTGCAGCCCCTCGCCCATCGCCCACAGCACCGTTCCCGACATCACCACCGGGAAGATGCCCGGCAGGATGCAGGCGAACATCACCACCCAGGAGCGGAAGGCGAGGCCGATGAAGATCGCGACCAGCGCGAATTCGACGGTGAGGCCGCGGTTCAGCTTCTCGATCATGTTGGCCGAGTTGCGTGCGGCGATGGCGGCAAGACCGGTCACCGCGATCTCGTAGCCGGGATGCTTCTTGCGGACGGCGTCGAGCTCGGTGTCGAGCTTGTCGACGATCGGCAGAAGCTGGCTGGAATCCTTGTCCGGCACCCGGCCGGCGACCACCACCGCGTCCTGCTCGGCGTCGATGAACCGCCGCACCAGGTGCTCGGGGATGACGCCCACATATTCCTTCAACGTCGCGACGTCGGCGCTGCCCGCCTTCTCGGCCAGCCAGCGGCGCAGCGTCTCCAGCGACCAGACGTTGCCGACACCGGCCGCCTTCTCCACGGTCGCATGCACGTCGGCGATGGTCTGGAGGGTCTCCGGCGAATACAGCGATTCGCCCTTGGGGAACTGGACCAGCACGTTGACGGGGTTTGCGCCGGTGAGCTTGGCATCTAACCGGTCGCTGGCGGCAACCGCCTGGCGCTTGTCCGGCACCTGGTCGGCGAGCCGGTAGCGCGGCTCCAGATTGGCGTAGATGACGCCGAGGCCGCCGACGAACAGCACCGCGATCAGGCTGAACAGGCCGGGCCGGCCGACCATGCGCACCGCGATCCAGTAGCAGAAATTGCGCAGCGCCTGGACGCCGGCATCGGCGCCCTGGAACTTGACCGCAAAGACCTTCTCGTTGCGCACGAACAGCACGCCGAAAACAGGCACCAGCGACAGCACCGCGACCAGCGCGATGATGGTGGCGGCGAGCCCGGCTTCGCCGAACTTGCGGATCAAATCGGAGTCGGAGAATTGCAGCGCGATGAAGGAAATGCCGGCGGTGCCGTGCGTCAGCACGCAGGCCGGTCCCACCACCAGCACCGCGTTCTTGAACGCGGTGAACTTGTCCTGGCCCGCGATCAGCCGGTCGCGCGCGGCGAAGGTGAGCTGCATCGAGTCCGAGAAGCTGATGACCATGATGAGCGGCGTCATCACGTTCAGGAACATGTTGAGGTTGAAATTGGCCCAGCCGAGCGCGCCCAGCGCCAGCAGGATCGCGATCATCGGCGGGAATGCCGCCGCGATCATGAACGAGATCTTGCGGAAGAAGATGATGGCGATGATGCACCCGGCGAGGATGCCGAGGATGTTGTAGGTCAGCCCGTCGCGCTCGACCGCATTGCGGATCTCGAGCTGCATCAC
Organism: Bradyrhizobium sp. SZCCT0231; assembly: GCF_018130245.1. Lineage (GTDB taxonomy): Bacteria > Pseudomonadota > Alphaproteobacteria > Rhizobiales > Xanthobacteraceae > Bradyrhizobium > Bradyrhizobium japonicum_F. The sequence goes on along the minus strand of NZ_JAFCKP010000001.1, from coordinate 493,327 downwards.
CGGCACGCCCGAGAGCTGCACGTTGAGCCCGGTGTCGCCGAGATCCTCCTTCATCAGCGCGCGGATATCGCCGACGGTCTTGGTCAGCTTGTTGGAGCCGACCACTTCGGGATCGAGCGACAGCACGATCAGCGCCAGCGTGCCGTCCTCCGACAGCAGCTTGCCGCGGATGATCTCGTTGTTCTTGACCGTCTCGATGAACTTGTCATAGGCCGCGCCCTCGGGCAGCTCGGGCGGGAACAACGCCGCCGGCAGCTTGCCCGGGGCCGGCGCCTGGCGCGCCGAGAACAGCGAGACGAGGCCGCGCGTGCCTTCGACCAGCTGCAGGTCGGTGACGAAGTCGCGCAGCTTCTCGAGGTTGTTCCGCGCCAGCAGGGTCTTGCCCTCGACCACGACGAGGACGTCGAACTCCTCGGCCGGGAACTTCTTCGTGACCTCTTCATACTGCTTGAATTCGCGGGTGTCGGAGCGGAACAGCTGCGACAGCGAATCGTCGATCCTGATGCGGTAGATGCCGAACACGGCGCCGACGATCAGGGCGAGCAGGACGATGCAGGAGACGATCGGGGCCCGGACGGCGATCAGCCCGAGACGCTCCAGCCCAAAGGCGATGGAGGACGCAGGTCCCTGCTCGACCTTGTCGACATGAACCTCACTCTCGCTGTGCTTTTCGAGCATGCCTTGTCCAGTTCCTAAATCGGCTCGGTCTTGTGAGCTTATTGCGCCCCGCGAACGGCTTGAAAACGCCATACCAATGGGAGGCTTGCCCGTTGAAAATGCGCGGAAAATCGCCGGCAGCGGTTTAGCAGGTCAACAGGTCTTTTCGCAAGCAGGCGAAGCGTGGCCGAATCGATCAAGAAAGCGGCGATCTGGGCCGGGGATGCCGGTCATCCAGGCGAGAATGTGCCAATTCGACGCGGCGCGCGGTCCGCGCTCTCGTCCTTCAGCGCCACGCCGCTCACCTGCCGGGCCAGTCCCTCGCGGACCAGCCAGGCGATCTTGAAGGCAGCCTCGTCATGGCTCAACCCGGCGTGGTGGATGTTCGAGACGCAATTGCGCTCGGCGTCGGTGCGGCCGGGCTTCGGTGCAAAGGTCAGATAGGCGCCGAGACTGTCGGGCGCGGACAGGCCGGGCCGTTCGCCGATCAGCATCGCGACCATGCGCGCACCGAGAATGGCGCCGATCTCGTCGCCGAGCGCGACGCGCGCGCCTGAGGCGACGACGACATGGCCGATCGCGACGTCATCCCCCTCCGCGAGCAATGGCAACAGGCGCCTCACCATGATCGCCGCATGGCTGTGGACCGCCGCCGCGGACAGGCCGTCTCCGATCACAAGCGCGAGCTGGCACGGCGCCGAGGCGCTTCGTGCCAGAAGCTGCGCCGAGCCTGGCTCGAGCTGTCGTCCCAGATCCGGCCGCCGCAGATAGTCGCTGCGATCGACCGCCCGGCTCCTCACTTCGGTCACGGCAAGTCCGAGCGCGCCGAGGTCGGCGAGCAGACGCGGCGTATCGAAGGCGGCATGCACGGCATCGCGCGCGCGGGCATGGTCCAGCGTGAAATCAAGCAGCGCCTTCGTCGGCATGCTCGCGCCGCTGCGGCCCAGCGCAACGCGCGCGGGCGTGCACGCCCGCAAATCGAGCGTCGGACGGCGCGGCGGAGCCGGATCAGACATGTCGCATCATTCGGCGGGAACCGCGGCCTCGCGCAGCCGGATCGAATAGTTCGAGGCGTTCTGCTTGCCGCTGGAGGCCGCACGCGCGAAGGTGATGAGGTGATGCGCGATCGTGGCGCAGCCGATCAAGCCTTCGAGATCGCCGCGCTTGATGCGTCCCAGCGCAAACTTCCAGAACACGCGCTTGTAGTCACCGAGCACGCCGACCTGCCAGAAGATGTTGCGCAGCATGACGAGGCCGCGCCTGATATTGGGCCAGGTCTTCATCTCGTCCGGCACCGGCATCTTGAGGCGGTTCACATAGACGTGGTCGCATTGATGCTGATAGCGCGCGTAGACCTTCTCGGGCGCGTAAGCGACCGCCATGGCGTGCTTCCACGACGCGACGACCTCGTCGTAAGGCAGCAGGAAGTCGACGTTGGAATCGCGGCCGTCGTCGTGGACCAAGCGTCCCTCGCGCTCCAGACGGTCCCACAGGGGCGTCTTCGGCAGCGCCTGGAGCAGGTTGATGGTGAGCAGCGGAATCCGGGACTCCTCGACGAAAGCGAGCAGCGCCTCCGAGGTGTTCGGCTTGTCGGTGTCGAGCCCCATGATGATGCCGGACACGACCTCCATGCCGTAGGAGTTGATGGTGCGCACGCCCTCCAGGATCGGGACCATCATATTGTGGTCCTTGTGCATCGCCTTCAGGGCATCGGGGTCGGGCGTCTCGATGCCGCAGAAGATGGTGACGAAATAGGCCTCGCGCATCTTCTCGAGTATCTCGGGCCGCTTGGCGATGTTGAGCGTCGCCTCGCAGGCGAGCCGCGCCACGTAGCCGGTTTTCTTCTGCCATTCGATCAGATACGGCAGCAGGTCCATCGCAGCCTTGCGGTTGCCGATGAAATTGTCGTCGACGAAATAGATGGTGTCGGTCATGCCGCATTCGCGCAGGCGGTCGAGCTCGGCGACGATCTGCTGCGGCGTCTTGATGCGGGGATTGCGGCCGTAGAGGCCGGGGATGTCGCAGAACTCGCACTGATAGGGACAGCCGCTGGAATACTGGATACTGCCGAGGAAGTATTTCTTCACGTCGGCGAGTTCGTAGGCCGGGATCGGAAACTCCGTCATCGGCACGCGGTCCTTGGTGGTCAGCACCACCTGAGCCTCGGGACGTGAGGTGTCGCGCGACAGGATCTCGATCAGCTGGTTGGTGGCGTCGCCGAGCTCTCCGACATGCAGATAGTCGAACGACGGATAATAGTCGGGGCAGGCGCTGACGGAGGGCCCGCCGAGCGCGACCGGCAGATCGAATTCATGGGCGCGCCGGCAGATGTCGTTCATCTGCTGGCGCTGGATGTGCATGCCGCTGACGAAGACGACTTCCGCCCATTCAAACTCCTCCTTCGTCGTGCGGCGCAGATTCTCGTCGACGAACTTGACCTGCCAATCCTGCGGCAGATAGGCGGAGATCAGCAATAGTCCCTGCGGCGGCATGAAAGCGCGGACGCCATCGGTCAGGGGATATGAATGCTCGAACGTGCCGAAGGACGAGGTGTAGCGCGGAAACACGCAGAGAATCCGCCGGGACGTTCCGTTGCTTTCAGCTCGCATCAAAGCTCCCCCGCCACGCTCGACCGATGGTGCGGAAATTGCCAGCCAGACACATAGCGTAACGCTGTCGCCGGAATTTCTCAATATTGTGGCACAAGCATAATTCCGGAAGGCGCCGATGGTTTCCTAAGCAGGGAGAGTTGGCACCTGCCGCCGCCTCACGCGATCAGCCGCGAGGCAAAATCCGGCAGCAGGCCTGCATCGCCGGCAAGGCGGAAATCGGCGCCTGTAATGCCCGAGCGCGCCAGCCAGTCGTCGAATTCCGGCGCGCGGCGCAAACCGAAGACGTCGCGAACATAGAGCGCGTCGTGGAACGACGTCGACTGGTAGTTCAGCATGACGTCGTCCGCGCCGGGGACCCCCATGATGAAGGTGACGCCGGCGGCGGCGAGCAGCGTCAGGAGATTGTCCATGTCGTCCTGGTCCGCCTCGGCATGGTTGGTGTAGCAGATGTCGACCCCGAGCGGCAGGCCGAGCAGCTTGCCGCAGAAATGATCCTCCAGCCCCGCCCGGATGATTTCCTTGCCGTCATAGAGATATTCCGGGCCGATGAAGCCGACGACGCTGTTGACGAGCAGCGGGGCAAAGGCGCGGGCGACCGCATAGGCGCGCGCCTCGCAGGTCTGCTGGTCGACGCCGTGATGGGCGCCCGCCGAGAGCGCCGAGCCCTGGCCGGTCTCGAAATACATCACGTTCCGCCCGACCGTGCCGCGCCCCAGCGACAGCCCGGCCTGCTGCGCCTCTTTCAGAAGCGCAAGATCAATGCCGAAACTGCGGTTGGCCGCCTCCGTGCCGGCGACCGACTGGAAGACGAGGTCGACCGGAACGCCCTGCCCGATCAGCGAGAGCGTCGTCGTGACATGAGTCAGCACGCAACCCTGCGTCGGGATCTTCAGCCGCGCGATGATCTCGTCGAGCAGCCGCAGCAATTGCGCGATGACGGCGGGATCGTCGCTCGCAGGATTGATGCCGATGCAGGCATCGCCGGCGCCGAGCAGGATGCCGTCCAGGATCGAGGCGGTGATGCCCCTGGCATCGTCGAACGGATGGTTGGGCTGCAGCCGCGTGCTCATCCGCCCCTTCAGGCCGATGGTGTTGCGGAAGGCGGTGGTGACCTCGCATTTGCGCGCAGCCAGGATCAGATCCTGGTTGCGCATCAGCTTTGACACGGCGGCCGCCATCTCCGGGGTGATGCCGCCTGCCAGCTTGCGCAGGATGTCGGGCGTTGCGGCGTCCGACAGCAACCAGTCGCGGAAGGCCCCGACGGTCAGCGACGCCACCGGCGCAAAGGCTTTTGCGTCATGGCCGTCAATCACGAGGCGGGTGACCTCGTCGGTCTCATAGGGAATGACGGCTTCCTGCAGGAACTGGCCGAGCGGCACATCCGCGAGCGCCATCCGCGCCGCGATCATCTGCTCGGAGCTGGCAGCGGCAATTCCGGCCAGCCGGTCGCCGGAGCGTGGCGGCGTCGCCTTGGCGAGGAGGTCGCGCAGGTCCGGAAACGCGTAGCTCGTGGCATCGATGGTATGGCGATAGACCAAGGGTGTCTCCGGGGTGCGTCGGCCAACGGCCGACTGCAAGACTATCCTGAAACTATACCCTCGGATCAAGACGCTGAAATATCTTACTTTTCGTTCGACCAAGGACGGAGGGAGCCAACGGGCGCGTTAACGCCACATCCACCTTCCTCCTGCAAAGTTTTGCATCAAATTCTACACAACCCCGCTCACCGGCCGCTTCCGGCCATTCCGGGCCCCTGAACACCATGACATCCGACCGATCTGGGAATGCCGCCAAGCCGGCAGGCCGTTTCACGCTCGCCACCAAGCTCTACGCGATCTTCGCACTGTTTGCGCTGCTGACGGCGGCGATCGCGATGCTGTCCGACTACAACAGCCGCCGCAGCGCCGACCTGACCAGCGCGATCGAGACGGCGAATGCCGCCGCGCTGAACGTCGAGCGGGTCAACTCGCTGGTCTATGCGGTCGTGATGGAATCGCGCGGCGTCTACATGTCGACCGAGCCGGCCGTGGTGAAGAAATACGGCGATGGCCTGCTCAAGTTCAACGCCCAGATCCTCGACGTCGTGAAGCGTTGGGAGGCCATCGTCAAAGCCGACGATGCCGAGCAGTTCGCGACCTTCAAGAAGCGCATCGAGCAGTTCGTCGAGTTCCGCAAGGAGCTGGTGCGCCGCGGCGTCGAGATCAATGCAGCCGCGGGCCGCGAATGGGGCGACAACGACGCCAATCGCAGCGTGCGCTCGGCGCTGAACAAGGACCTCGAGGCGCTGTCCAAGGTCTATGCCGAGCGCGCCAGGCAGATCGCGCAGCGGACCGAGACCAACCGCACGCTGTCCTTCGTCCTGACCTGCCTCGGCGGCGTGGCGCTGGCCCTGGTCGTCATCGGCATCGTCATCATCGCCCGTTCGATCGCCCGGCCGCTCGCCGCGATCACCGCGACCATCAAGCAGGTCGCCGACGGCGCCGACAATGTCGTGGTGCCGCACTCCGACCGCGCCGACGAGATCGGCGCGCTGGCCCGTGCGATCCAGGTCTTCCAGGCAGCCATGGGCCGCAACCGCAACCTCGCCTCGCAAGTGTCGCAAGACGCCGCCGCGCGCGAGGAGCGCGCCCGCCACATCGAACGATCCGTCGAGGAATTTCGCGAGGCGATCGGCGCCATCATGCGCGGCCTCAGCGGCAACGCGCAGGTGATGCGCGAGACCGCGCAGACCATCACGCGGGTCACTGCGGATGCGAGCAGCCGCGCCGGCACGGCGGCAAACGCCACCGAGCAGGCCTCGCACAACGTCACGGCGGTAGCAGGCGCGGCCGAGGAGCTGTCGGCCTCCGTCGAGGAGATCGGCCGCCAGGTGCGGCAGAGCGCCGGCGCGGTCGAGCAGACCGGCCAGCGCACCGAGAAGTCGATCTCCGAGATCGAGAGCCTCGCCGCGGCCACGCAGCGCATCGACGGCGTGCTCAATTTGATCCAGGCGATCGCCGAGCAGACCAATCTGCTCGCGCTGAACGCCACCATCGAAGCCGCGCGCGCCGGCGATGCCGGCCGCGGCTTTGCCGTCGTCGCGCATGAGGTGAAGGCGCTGGCAGGACAGACCGCCAAGGCCACGGCCGAAATCAGCGAGAACGTCGCGATGATCCAGGCCTCAACGCGCAACGCGGTCGACGCCGTCCGCGAGATCGGCGGCGCGGTGCGCGAGATCAACGAGGTCACTTCCGCAATTGCCGGCGCCATCGGTCAACAGGACCAGGCCACGCGCGAGATCTCCTCCAACGCGCAAAGCGCAGCACAAGGCAACGAGACGCTGGTGGCGAACATCACCTCGCTGCGCGATGCCATCGGCGAGACCGATACGGCGGCAGCTTCGGTGCTGACAGCGGCGAGCAGCCTGACCGGGACGGCGCAGACGCTGTCGCGGGAGGTGGAGAAGTTCTTCCAGAACCTGCGCGCGGGGGCGACGGACGGCCGCATCGCCAGGGCGGGGTGACAGCGCCGGCTCTGCCCGCGAAGCGCCGGCGACGTCGCGCCCGCCGGCGCGCATCGCGCTTCCGCGTTCCACAAACAAACGAAGCTTTCCGCAATTGAACGGCACTGTCGCGTCAGGACGTGAACGCGCGCTTGTCTGCGTACCATGTCGATCCACATCTGAGCGCACCGGCAGCACGCTGCGCCGGCCGATGATGGAGATCGATGATGACCGCACTCAAAATTCTCGCCGCCGTGGCCTTGTTGTCGGTCCTGACCGCGAGCACCGCCTATGCCCAGTCCGGCTTTGCAAGCAGCCATCCGGATACATACGAGGCCGAGAATCCCAACCGTAACCTCGATGGCACGCTGACGCCGGCAGGCCGGTTGGGCCTCGAGCTGCCGGACGGCGCAGCGCCGGCGCAAGGGGTGGAGAATACCCTGGCCCGTGCGGACGGCGCCTCACGGTCTTGCGCACAGCGGTATCGGTCCTTCGATCCGGCAACGAGCACCTATGTCGGTCTGGACGGCAGGCGCCGCCCTTGCAGGTAGGTGAAGCTGCCTATCACCGGATCACGTGGCGCGGCGCGGTCGATGACACGGGCGGCCATGCTGGGCACCACGATCCTGGCCGCGGCGATCAGGTCGCGCGCGGCTTTGTTGCCTTCGCAGTCCAGGGGTCAATGGTACCGGTCTATACCTGATTGCGACAATCCGGCTCACCCGCGGCCACGGGCATGTTGCAGCACCGCGCCAACAGGCGCGAAGGGCCAATAAGCCAGTCAGAGTGCCTACTCGATCACTACATCGGCCCGCGTCAACAGGGTCGGTGGCATGTTGATGTCGAGTGCTTTGGCGGTCTGGAGGTTTATGACAAGTTCGTACTTGGTCGGCCGTTCGACCGGCAGGTCACCAGGTCTCGTACCCTTGAGAATCTTGTCGACAAGGGTCGCAGACCGGCGAAACTGGTCTGGCAAGTCAGTCCCGTAGCTCAAGAGGAAGCCCGCTTCCGCGTATTCTCTCACCGCAGAGATTGCAGGCAGCCGACTTCTGACGGCCATGTCGCCAATCAGGCCGCGGTGGTTGAACAGCACTCCATCGCTCAGCACCACGAGCACCTGCGCGCGTTCCCTCACCATCGTCGCGAACGCTTGTTCAAGCATGTCCGGGCCGCGCGCCTCGACCGCGACAAGCGTCAATGCCAGCGCTTGGACAGCTTCCCGCAGCGATGCCAGCCGGTCCCGATTGGGCGCAAAGTCCGGATTCCACAGAACGCCCACACGCGAGAGGTGAGGCAGAGTGTCCTTCAGAAATTCGAGCCGCTTGCCGTTGATCTCATCGCCGGGCTCCGAGCTGAACCCGGTGACATTGCCACCCGGGCGCGCCAGACTGGCGACAAGTCCGGCGCCGACCGGCTCAGCACTGTTGGCCATCACGATCGGAATCGTCCGGGTCGCCTTCATGGCCGCAACCGTGGTCGCATTGGTCCCGGACACGATGACGTCCACGCCGAGCCCGACCACCTCTGTGGCAAGCGCCGCCAGCCGCCCCATGTCTCCGTCGGCAAAACGATACTCGATGACGACATTCTCGCCAGCGCGGTAGCCATGGCTCCGCAGGCCCGCTTCGAAGGCTCTAACATTACGAAGTGTTTGCTCCCGCGACGCGCTCGCGAGATAGCCTACCCTGTAGCGCCTCCTTGCCGGTTGCTGCGCACGCGCGCCGAGCGGCCACGTCGCCGCCGCGCCGCCGATCAGCTCCATGAACTCGCGTCGTCTCATTGAGCACCGCGGAGGAGGAAACGCCGGTCCATGTCCGAAGCCTAGCACTTTGCGGCGAGACAGCTAGTGAGAATGGGCAATTAATCGGATGTCCAAAGCTGTGTCCTATGTCCGAGATGGGTCACAAGCGAAGTGCGCAACTCCTGCCCGGGTCCGATGCGTTCCTCTATGCGCGCATCCGGCGCGGGATGACGCGTCTACCCCGCCATCACCCCGCCGCGCCGGATCAGTTCCTTCCCCAAGGCAGCCAGGTGCACCTGGTCCGGCCCGTCGCCGATGCGGATGAAGCGGGCGTAGACATAGGCGCGCGCGAGGAACGTGTCCTGCGAGACGCCGGCGGCGCCGTGGATCTGGATGGCGCGGTCGATGACACGGGCGGCCATGCTGGGCACCACGATCTTGGCGGCGGCGATCAGGTCGCGCGCGGCCTTGTTGCCCTCGCGGTCCATCTTGTCGGCAGCTTGCAACGTCAACAGCCGGGACTGCGCGATCTCGCAGAAGGAGTTCGCAATGTCCTCGCGCACCGAGCCCTGCTCGGCCAGCGGCTTGCCGAAGGCGACGCGCGAGACCGCGCGCTGGCACATCAGTTCCAGTGCGCGCTGGGCGCAGCCGATCAGCCGCATGCAGTGGTGGATGCGGCCGGGCCCTAACCGGCCTTGCGCGATCTCGAAGCCGCGGCCCTCGCCGAGCAGGATGTTCTCGGCGGGGACGCGGACGTTCTCGTAGACAATCTCGGGGTGGCCGACCGGGGCGTCGTCATAGCCGTAAGTGAGCATGTCGCGGACGATGCGCACGCCGGGCGTATTCCTGGGCACCAGGATCATGGATTGCTGGCGGTGGCGGTCGGGATCGTCGGGCGCGGTCTTGCCCATCACGATCAGGATCTCGCAATCCTCGTTCATCGCGCCCGAGGTGAACCATTTGCGGCCGTTGATGACGTAGTCGCCGCCGTCGCGCCGGATATCGCACTGGATGTTGGTGGCATCGCTGGATGCGACCTGCGGCTCCGTCATCGAGAAGCCGGAGCGGATGCGCCCTTCCAGCAGCGGCGTCAGCCAGCGCTCCTGCTGCGCCTTGGTGCCGTAATGGCTAAGCACCTCCATGTTGCCGACGTCGGGGGCCGAGCAGTTGAAGACTTCGGGCGCCCAGAGGATGCGGCCCATGATCTCCTTCACCGGCGCGTATTCGAGATTGGTGAGGCCAGTGTTGTCAAGGTCTTGACCGTGATCGCCGGAGAGAAACAAATTCCAGAGCCCCTGCTCGCGCGCGAGGCGCTTCAGATCCTGCAGCACGGGCGGCGTCCGGTAGCGCGCGGCCTCCGGCTTGACCTGCTCGTAATAGAGCTCCTCGACCGGCTCGACATGCGCCCGCATGAACTGGCGCACGCGCTCCTGCAGCTCCAGCGAACGGGCGGAGTGGTGAAAGTGCATTGTAATCCTCCCGCTCGCCGACCTTCGCGTCGGTCTCGTAGGGTGGGCAAAGCGAAGCGTGCCCACGCTTTCTCTCGATAATCATTGATAGATGGTGGGCACGGCGCAAGTGCGCCTTTGCCCACCCTACGATTCCGGGTTCGCGGTGAGAGCGCCGCCTCACGTCCCGCGCAGCAATTCGCTCGCCACGACCCAGTCGTTGCCGTCGAACTGCAGCATGTAGCCGTCCTTGATCGGGCGGAAATCCTGCGGCGTGGTGTTGAGGGTGATGCCCGGCATCAAGAGCGACAGCGGCACATTCTTCAGGTTCGCCGCCTGCGCCATGATGTTCTCGCGCGTCAGATTGTCCTTGCATTGCCTGAGCAGCACCACCAGCGCCTCGGCGACGGTGTAGCCGTAGAGCCCGGCGACGTTGTTGATGTCGGCATTGGGCAGGCGCTTCTTCATGAAGTCGATATAGGCCGTCATCGCCGGGTCGTCATTCGGCGCCTCGACGAACGGTTTCAGCGCGCCGAGCGACAGCACGCCCTTGCCGGCCTCGAGGCCGGCCGGCGCCATCACGGTCGCCTTGTTGGCACAACCGCTGGCGAGGAAGCGCGTCGGCTGCCAGCCGACCTCGTGGGCTTTTCGGATCGCCTGCGCGCAGGCGCGCGGCGTCACCGAATAGATCAGGAAGACGTCGGCCTTGGTGCTCGCGAGCGTCAGCACCTGGGAATCGACGGTGGGATCGGCAACCTCGAAGCTCGAGGCCATCGCGATCGCCTTGTCGGCGTCGGCGCCGAGCGCCTCCCTGACGCCGCGCAGATATTCCTTGCCGGCGTCGTCGTTCTGATAGAGCACCGCAAAGCGCGCATTCGGGTTCTTGGCGCGGGCATAGGCGACGTCGATCGCGGCCTCGCTGGTGTAGTTCGGCGCCCAGGGCAGCGCGATCGACCAGGGCATGTTGGCAGGATCGTTCCACTTCGAGGCCGAGCTGATCAGGAAGAGCTGCGGCACCTTGTTGCTGTTGAGATATTTTGCGATCGCCGAGCTCGGCGCGGTGCCCATGGTGGCGAAGATGAAGGCGACGCCGTCGCCCTCAACCAGCCGACGCGCGGCTTCCATGGTCTTGGGCGGCGAGAAGGCATCATCCAGCGAGATCAGATTGAGCTTGCGGCCATTGACGCCGCCTTTCTCGTTGACCTCGTCGAAATAAGCGGAGATCACCCGGCCGGTGATGCTGAGCGGCGAGGCCGGGCCGCTATAGGGCATGGTGTTGCCGATCTTGATCTCGGTGTCGCTGACGCCGGGACCGTAGGATTTTTGCGCAGGTGCAGGCGTGGACAGGCAGGCGGCAGCCAAAGCTGCGGCCAGGGCCAAAGCGGCTCTCATGGTGTCTCCCCGATGATGATCGCCGCGCGGCGAGGCGGCCGCGCGGCGCGCTGCTTTTGTCAGCGCGCCAGATCAGCGGAGTTCAACGAGATGGTCTTGCGTCGAGATGCTGATGGCCTGCTGCGCGCCTGAAGCGCGATGAGATTTGGATGAATCGTCATCACGCTTTAAGTTGTTGTCTTGCGCATGATCTTTTCGGAAAACCGCTTCGCACTTTTCCGGATCATGCTTTAGCCGCGCCGCTTCAGGCTGAAGCCGAGGCTGATCCAGCCTGCGCCGGCCATGATCAGGTCGATGCCGAGGAACAGGCCGAGGATGTAGACGCTGTTCACCGGCCAGCGCGCCAGGATCAAGAGGCCGAGCAGCAGCGTGATGACGGCCGACAGCGCCACCCAGACCCACGGGCTCTCGCGCTTCATGCTGAAGGCGAGAAACAACCTGACGGCGCCGGAGGCCAGCAGCGAGGCGCCGAGGAACAGCGTCAGCAGAACCGCGGCAAACAGCGGATTCGCGAAGGTGAGGAAGCCGGCTATGACGTAGAGCACACCAAGCAAGGCCCAGATCAGAAACTTGCCCCAGCTCTTGAGCTGGAATGCACCGATGATCTCGGTCACGCCCGCGACGATCATCATCGCGCCGACCACGATCACGCTCGCCACCGTCGCCATCACCATGCTGCCAAGCGCAACAAAGCCTGCGATGAGATAGACGACGCCGAGCGCGACGATCCAGCCCCATTTGGCATGCAGCGCCGCGATGCCGGAGCCGAGGCTGGATTGACGAGACGTGTCCGAAGCACTGGTCATGGCGGCCACTCCTGCTTGCGAAGCCCGGGGACACGCGCCAGAATAGCACGCACCGTAGCGGGACGACAGCCAGCAGAGCACCCGTACCGGCAGCAACATTGACGCAAATCAAGGTCGAATGCGGTGGATCAGCCGCGCGAGCGCTCCATCTCGAGCTCGGCCTTGAGATTGTCGAGATCGCGATAAATTGAAGCGACCGCCAGCACCCGGCCGGCCTTGCGGTACTTCAGCAGGCAATCCTTGCCGGAGATGCTGCCGTCGATTGCGACGTCGTCGAAGCTCTCGGCGTGGCCGACATAGTTGATCGGCACGTCGTAATGCTGGGACCAGAAGAACGGCACGGCGTCGAAGCGCTCGCGCCTGCCGAGCATGTTGCGCGCCGCGGTCTGGCCCTGGCGCTCCGCCACCACCCAATGCTCGACGCGGATGGTATGGCGCGAATGCGGATCGGGCCAGCGCGCGATGTCGCCGGCCGCGAAGATGCCGGCGACGCTGGTTTCCAGATATTCGCTCACGCTCACGCCGCGATCGGCGGCAAGGCCCGCCTGCTCAGCGAGCGCAAGGCGCGGCTTGACGCCGATGCCGACCACGACGAGATCAGCTTCAATGACAGCCCCGCTCTTCAGCGTCGCGCGCTTGCCATCGAGCTTTTCCACCGTATCCTTCAAGTGGAAGACAACGCCATTCTCTTCATGCAGTGACCGAACGAAGTCGCCCATCTCGGCGCCGAGCACCTTCTGCATCGGCCGCTCTTCCGGCGCAACCACATGGACTTCCAGCTTGCGCGCGCGCAAGGAAGCCGCGACCTCGAGGCCGATGAAGCTGGCGCCGATCACGAGCGCGCGTTCTGCGCTGCCTGCCGCCGCGATGATGGCGCGGCTGTCGGCGACGGATCGCAAAGTGTGGACATGCGGCTGGTCGGTGCCGGGGATCTGGAGCTTCACCGGCTCGGCCCCGGTCGCAAGCAGCAGCCGGTCGAACGGCAGCCTGTCGCCATTGCCCAGCGTGACGCTACGAGATTTCGGATCCAGCGCCGAAACATTCGTGTTGAGCCTGAGATCGATGCCGGCGTCCCGATAGTAATCCTCGGGCCGTAACGGCAGCCACTCCTCCGGCGCGTTGCCGGCGAGATAATCCTTGGAGAGGTTCGGCCGATCGACCGGCATCGCACCGTCATCGCTCAGCATGGTGATGGCACCGGCAAAGCCCTCGCGCCTGAGCGTGTCGGCCGCGGCAAAGCCGGCCGCGCCGCCGCCGACGATCACGAATTTCTCCGGTGTCGGCGCGCTGCGATGTGCTGCCGACGGCTTCGGCGCCTCGCGCTTGCGCTGAACGACGATGTTGTCCCGATCGCGCCTGACCTCCCAGACCGCCAGCGCGTTCAATGCCGGCGGGCGGGTGGCCTCGCCGGTGCGTAGCGAAAAGCAGGCGTGATGCCAGGGACAGCGGATGGTGTCGCCGACCACGAGGCCCTCGGCGAGCGGGCCGTGGTAGTGGCTGCAGGCCGGCTCGATCGCAAAAATCTCGCTGCCGGATTGCACCAGCAGGACTTCTTCCTCGCCGACGTGGCCGAGCAGCTTGCCGTCCTTGAAATCGGCGAGCGACACGCCCTTGGTCAGATCGGGCCCGCTCGGCGTCTTGTCCTCGGTCATGGTCACCTCCTGACAGCTTGACGCGCAACTCAGGAATTGGACGGCGGGACGCGTGAAAAGTTCCTGCGACCGCGAAAATCAGGACCCGGCCGCGCGCACGTCGATCACGGCCTGCGCCCATTCGGCCGGCCGCTCCTGCGGCAGGTTGTGACCGGCATCGGTGAAGACGCGCCGCTCGAAAAATCCCTCGAACTTGCGCGCGTGGTGGGCGGTGCCGGGATTGACGCCGTCGCTGTCGCCGTCGATCGCGATGGTCGGGACGCGGATCGGCGGCTGCGCGGCGAGCTTTGCCTCGATCGCGGCATAGGCGGGATCGCCCGCCACCAGCGCATAGCGGTGGCGGTAGGAGTGGATCACGACATCGACGAAATCAGGATTGTCGAAGGACGCAGCGCTCGTCTCGAACGTTGCGTCGTCGAATGTCCATTTCGGCGACCACATCGCCCAGAGCTGGCGGGCAAAGCCGCGGCGGTTGCGCTCCAGCGCACGGCGGCCGCGCTCGTTGTGGAAGAGATATTGATACCAGAGCGCCGCCTCCTCCGGCGGCGAAGCCGGCTCCATGGCGCGGGCGATGTTCTGGATGTTGTAGGAATTGCCGGAGACGAGGGCGATCACGCGCTCCGGATACAGCGCCGAGACCACGCAGGCCGCACGCCCGCCCCAATCATAGCCGCCGACGATTGCGTGGGCGATCCCGAGCGCATCCATGAAGGCCAGCAGATCGGCGCCGAGCGCCGCCTGCTCGCCGGAGCGCCGCGTCGCGGGGGAGCGAAACCGCGTCGGTCCGTAGCCGCGCAGCCAGGGCACCAGCACCCGCGCACCGGCTTGTGCGATCAAGGGCGCGGTCTCGGCATAGGCGTTCACGTCGTAGGGAAAGCCGTGGCCGAGGATGCAGGGCCAGCCGTCCGGCGCGCCGTATTCGCGATAGGCGATGTCGAGGACATCCGTGGCGATGGTCTTTTGTTGCATGGCTGGCTCACGGATGATCTCGTTGCGCAGAGCCCTTGTAGCCCGCATGGAGCCAACGGGTCGGCGCGAAGCGCCGCCCGATGACAGGCTCCGCGCAATGCGGGGACCCTGTCTCCGCGAATCCCGGATTTCGCTTACGCTCCATCCGGGCTACAAGGCGCAGCCTATTTCTGCGGACCGGACAGCGAGATATCGCGTTCGGCGCGAAACACGTTGCTGTAGAGGTTGGCGATCCATTGCCGGCCGATCTCGGTCTTGTTGAGATAACCGATCTCGGTCTGGATGTGCGGTGCGACGCTGTTCCAATAGAATTGCGGGTAGCGGTTCACGATGTCGGCCGGCGAGTCGTAGCCGAGCTGACGGTTGATGCCGACCTCCTCGAACTCGTAATAGAGCGCGTTGGCCTTGCGCAGATAGTTGGGATCGCCGAGCTGGCCGATGAAGTCGGCCGCACGCAGGATCGAGGCTTCGTCGTCATATTCCTGCCCTTCGTGGGCCGGGAAACGGGTGCCTTCGATGGCGCGCGCAATGCGCTCCGGATCAAGCCCGGGAATATGCCGCAGCCGCCGCGTCACATACAGTTTCGAACGATCGACGTGATACATCATCAGACTCGCATCCGATGCACCGCGCGGCAACGAGATCTTGGTGTCGGCCGCGTCGATCACGAAACCATCGGCGTCATCCTCTTCGAACAGCCCGCGCACATAGCCGATGTCGTGGGCGAGGCAGGCGATCAGGACGTGGACGTAGTCTTCGGCCGACAGATGCGTATGAAGGCTGCGGCCACTGAGGATGGAATGGCCGGCCAGCGTCACCAGCATCGTATGCTCGATATTGTGATAGAGCGCATCGCTGTTGCCGATGCATTCCATTGCAGTGCGGGTCGCGCTCTCGACGATGCTGGCGGAAGCCTCATCGTACCTGCGGCGCATGAACGAGCCCAGTAACTTCTCCAGGGTTTCAGCCGCCAGTCTCGGTAAGGTCATCATGGATGCAGCCCCGTCCGCCGCTGGTATCCCATGCCATCTCCCGACGTCTCATTCTTGTCCTCGACGCAGTGGGGAGCATAGCCCATCTTGGGCCGGGTAACCAAATTCCGGAGCAAAGATACATAAATATCTTGCCATCCCGCTGCGCAGCATTACGGTTGCCGCAATAGCTCACCACAACCCAAGGCAGCAGGAACGCCCCGGACCCGACTGCCGCTTCAGGGCGCGGCCAGGATGTCGGCGCCGTCGGCCGGGCGCGAAAGACTTCTGGCCAGGTAGAACAGCTCGACCAGCTTGCCGCGTTTGCCGGCCAGCGAGAAGATGTATTCGGGCGACTCCGTCTCGATTTCCGCAATCGCCACCTTCGCGATCCGGTCGATACGGCTCGAGCCATGCTCCCAGACAAAGCCGACACCAAGCCGATTGGCGACCGCCTCCAGCATCCCCTCGCGCGTGTTGACGATGATCGCCGGACTGGCGCGCAGGTTGACGGCGCGAAACGCCCTGTCCACGGCGCGCTGGGTCGCGGAATCCCGGGTCCGGAACACCAGCGGATATTGCATGAGGCCGGCGATAGACACGCGCGATTCACGGCTGAGGTCGTGAACGGGATGGCAGATCGCAACGACGCGCTGCTGGACGCAGGGCTCGCGCCGGAAGCGGTTGTCCTGCGGCACCTCCGGCAACACGGCGACGTCGACACGCTGGTCGACCACCGCGGCCATGATCGCCGACCAGCTGCCGATCTCGATGTTGATCTGGATCTTCGGATACAGATTGCGGAACGCCGCGATCAGCGCCATGCCCGGCATGGCGTTGCCGAGCCCGATGCGAAGCTCACCCCCCGTGAGCTCATCGCGCTGCTGCAGGATGGCCAGCCCATCCGCCTCGATCGCTTGCATGCGGCTCGTTGCAGCGTAGAGCCGCCGGCACAGCGGCGTCGCGATCAGGCTCTGGCCATGCCGGTCGAACAGCGCGACCGCGAACTCGGCCTCCAGATCGCGCACGAGCTGCGCAACTGCCGGCTGCGACACCCCCAGCCGCCTTGCCGCAGCCGCAAAGCTGCCGGTCTCGAATACCGCGTTGACCGCGCGGACGCGCGACGACGTCAACGCCACGACAAGAACCCCAAGATCGATATTCCCCGTCGGACCCGGCGAAAGCAAAACCTGGGATGACCATAAGTATGGCCATTGACCGTTATGTGAATGTCAGATGCGCTCCTTAACTCCTCGTGCGCCGCAACGGGCCAGCAGGGGATCAGCGCGCATGGCGCAAATCGAACTTTCCGCAATCCGCAAATCCTTTGACGGCACCGACGTCCTGAAGGGCATCGATTTCCGGGTCGAGGACGGCGAGTTCATCTCGCTGGTCGGTCCTTCCGGCTGCGGCAAGTCGACCCTGCTCCGCATCATTGCCGGGCTCGAACCGCAGAATTCCGGCCAGGTCCAGATCGACGGCCGCCCCGTGGACAGTATTCGCCCGAGCGCGCGCAACCTCGCAATGGTATTCCAATCCTACGCGCTTTATCCGCATTTGAGCACCTTCGACAACATTGCGGTGCCGTTGCGGATGCGGCGCCTCTCCACGATCGAACGGCTGCCGCTGTTAGGTGCGCTGCTGCCGAGCCGACGCGCCAAGGAACGGCACATTCGCGCCGACGTCGCAGGGATCGCCGAGCAGCTCGACATCACCCCATTGCTACGGCGCAAGCCCGGGCAGTTGTCCGGCGGACAGCGGCAGCGCGTCGCGGTCGGACGCGCCATGGTGCGCGAGCCGCTGGCCTTTCTGTTCGACGAACCGCTTTCCAATCTCGACGCAAAGCTGCGCGTCCACATGCGCGCAGAACTCGCCGAGCTGCATCGCCGCCTCAAGGCAACGTTCATCTACGTTACGCACGACCAGGCCGAGGCGATGACCATGTCGAGCCGGATCGCCGTCATGATGGGCGGTGAGTTGATTCAGGCCGGGACGCCTGCGGAGATCTACAACGACCCCGGCGATATCCGTGTTGCCGAATTCATCGGCAGCCCCAAGATCAACGTCCTCCCCGGCCGGATCCGCAAGGACGGCGGCGTCGACGTGCTGGGGACTGCCCTGAAGCTGTCATGCAGCGCGGCAGCCGGCGACTGCCGCGTCGGCGTCCGCCCGGAGCGGATCGACCTCGGCGCCGGGCCGTTCTCCGGATCCGTCGTCCATCTGGAGAATCTCGGTGCCGAAGCCTTCGTGCACCTTGCGACCGAAGGCGCCGGGCTGCGCCTGATCGCGCGGCTCGCGGACGTCAGGCATGTGCCTGCGATGGCCAGTTCCGTCGCCTTCGGTTTCGCGCCCGATGCGGTGCGGATTTTCGATCCGGCCGGGAAACGGATCGAGATCAGACTGGAGCAGGCCGAGCGCATCCGTGAGCCCGCCCATGTCTGACGGCTCCATGACCATCGGCGCGGCCATCGCTCCCGCAAGCCGCGCGACAAGGCGCACGCTGCCGGCCCATGGCAGCCGACGTGCGTACTCCGCTTACACCCTGGTGACGCCGGCTGCGGCGCTCATGTTGATCATGCTGCTAGGTCCGCTCGCCGGCGTGATCGCCCTCTCCTTCACCGATTATCAGCTCGGCGCGCCGCATTTCTCCTGGATCGGCCTCAGCAATTACCGGGACCTGTTCGCCGACAAGGTGTTCTGGACCGCGCTGCGCAACACGTTGGCTTACGTCGTGATCGTGGTGCCCGGCGCCGTGATCGCCGGCCTTGCGATCGCGCTGCTGATCCAGAGCGGCACCAGCCTGCGCAGCCTCTACCGGACGATCTATTTCCTGCCTGTCATGGCGACCCTGATCGCCATGGCGGTGGTGTGGGAATTCATGCTGCACCCGCAATTCGGCCTGGTGAACGGGATGTTGCGCAGCGCGGGCCTGCCGGCCTTTGCCTGGCTGCAGGACCGCAACACCGCCCTCTATGCGCTCTGCGCGATCGGCATCTGGCAGGCGGTCGGCTTCAACATGGTGCTGTTTCTCGCCGGCCTCGTCTCCATCCCCAAGCAGCTCTACGAGGCGGCCGAGATCGACGGTGCGTCGAGCGGCTGGGCGCGCTTCCGCCTCGTGACCTGGCCGATGCTGGGGCCGGTCACGACCTTCGTCGTCGTGATCTCCGGCATTCGCTCGTTCCAGGTGTTCGACACCGTGCACGTATTGACCAAGGGCGGCCCGTCGAAATCCACCGAGGTCCTGATCCACACCATGTACACGGAAGGCTTCGAGTTCTTCCGCTCGGGCTACGCCGCGGCGATCACCGTCGTTTTCCTGGTCTTCGTCCTCGCGCTCACACTGATCAAATCGAGGCTCGCCGATCGCGGAGTGCACTACACATGAGCAACGCGCATCCCATCCCGTTCCGGGCGATCCTCCGCCACGTGCTCCTGATCGCGGGCGCCGCGCTCATGCTGGCACCCTTCATCTGGATGATCTCGACCGCGTCGAAGCCGCAGACCGAGATCTTTTCCAGCGAGCTGCACCTGATCCCGCACCAGTTCGCGCTGGCCGAGAACCTGCGCGAGGCCTTCGCCAAGGCCAATCTCCTGCGCTTCCTGCTCAACGGCGTCATCGTCACGGTCTCGATCTTCGTGCTGCAGGTGATGGTGGCGCTGCCCGCGGCCTACGCGCTCGCCAAACTTCGCTTCCTCGGCCGCGAGACGCTGTTTGCGCTCGTGCTGTTCGGGATCCTGATCCCGCCGCAGGCGACCGCGATCCCCGTCTTCCTGCTGCTGCACAAGGCCGGCCTGCTCGACAGCTATGCCGCGCTGGTCCTGCCCTTCACGATCTCGGTCTTCGGCATCTTCCTGATGCGCCAGTTCTTCAAGACCGTGCCCGACGATCTCGTCGATGCCGCGCGCATGGACGGCATCTCCGAATTCGGCATCGTCTGGCGGGTGATGCTGCCGGCCGCGATCCCGGCCGTCACCGCCTTCGGCATCTTCTCCGTGGTCGCGCATTGGAACGACTATTTCTGGCCGCTGATCGTGCTCAACAGCGAGCACTTGCGTACGCCGCCGCTTGCGGTCGCGCATTTCCGCAACAGCGAGGCCGGCACCAGCTACGGCCCGCTGATGGCCGCGGCGATGGTGATCATCGCGCCGCTCGTCATCGCCTTCCTCTTTGCCCAGCGCCGCTTCATCGAGGGCATCACCCTCACCGGGATCAAGTAACCGCGTCACCTCAAACAGGAGTCTATCCATGCTGAAGTCCATCATCGCCGCGGCGGCTCTGTCGCTCGCGGCCGGATCTGCGCTCGCGCAGGCCCAGACCGAGATCGTGATGCAATATCCCTATCCGGAGCTGTTCACCGAGACGCACAAGCGCATTGCCGAGGAGTTCGCCAAGGTGCGCCCGGAGATCAAGGTCACCATGCGGGCGCCTTACGAATCCTACGAGGACGGCACCCAGAAGGTGCTGCGCGAAGCGGTCACCAATCAGATGCCTGATGTCTCCTTCCAGGGCCTGAACCGCATCCGCGTCCTGGTCGACAAGAACATTCCGGCCGCGCTCGACGGCTACATCGCGGCCGAGAAGGATTTCGACAAGCAGGGCTTTCACCAGGCGATGTTCGACATCGGCACCGCCAGCGGCAAGGTCTACGCCCTGCCCTTCGCGATCTCCCTGCCCATCGTCTACGTCAATCTCGATCTCGTGAAGCAGGCCGGCGGCGACGTGAACAACCTGCCGAAGCGCTGGGACGAGCTGATCGCCCTCGCCAGGAAGATCAAGGCGCTCGGCAACGACACCAACGGCGTCACCTATGCCTGGGACATCACCGGCAACTGGCTGTGGCAAGCGCCGGTCTTCGCGCGCGGCGGCACCATGCTCAATGCCGACGAGACCAAGGTCGCGTTCGACGGAGCGGAAGGCAAGTTCGCCATCAATATGATCGCGCGGCTCGTCAACGAGGCCGGCATGCCCAATCTCGACCAGCCGTCGATGCGCGCAGCGTTCGCGGCCGGCAAGACCGGCTTTCACGTCACCTCGACCTCGGACCTGAACAAGGTCACGCAGATGACCGGCGGCAAGTTCGCGTTGAAGACGATGCCGTTCCCGGACGTCGCCTCCCCGAACGGCAGGCTGCCGGCCGGCGGCAACGTCGTGCTGATCCTCGCCAAGGACAAAGCCAAGCGCGACGCCGCCTGGGAAGCGGTGAAGTTCTGGACCGGCGCCAAGGGCGCCGCGATCATGGCCGAGACCACCGGTTACATGCCGCCGAACAAGGTCGCCAACGACGTCTATCTGAAGGACTTCTACGTCAAGAACCCCAATAACTACACCGCGGTCGGCCAGCTCGCGCTGCTCACCAAATGGTACGCCTTCCCCGGCGACAACGGCCTGAAGATCACCGACGTGATCAAGGATCATCTCAACTCGATCATCTCGGGCGCGCGCGCCAGGGAGCCCGAGGCCGTCCTCGCCGACATGACCGCGGACGTGCAGAAGCTGCTGCCGAAGACCACCGGCGCGGCACGCTGAGCGTCCTGACATCCACCGGCACGGGACGCCATCGGCGCCCCGTGCCGCACCAATGACTGGAGATGGCGATGAAGCTGCTTCATCTGAGCGACATTCACCTGACCGCGCCTGGCTCGACCATCGGCGGCCGCGATCCGCGCGCCAATTTCGAGCGGGCGCTTGCGCATGCCCTGAAGGATCATCATGACGCTGAACTGATGGTGATCACCGGCGATCTCTCGGATTGGGGCGATCTCGCCGATTATCAATGGCTCAAGCAGCGCCTCGACGAATATCCGCTGCCGGTGCGGCTGTGCATTGGCAACCACGACCGACGCGCCGCCTTCCTGAGCGTGTTCCCCGAACTCACCGACGAGAACGGCTTCGTCCAGGGGGTGCACGATACGGCCGCCGGCCGCTGCCTGTTCCTCGACACCGCGCATCCGGAAACGCACGCCGGCCGCTATTGCGACGATCGCCTTGGCTGGCTCGAGGCGCGGCTTGCCGAGCATGACGGGCCATTCCTGCTCTTCATGCACCATAACCCCATGCCGGTGCATCTCGGTCCCCTCGACCAGATCCGCCTGCTCGACGAAGCGCCGTTCCGGCGTCTCGTCGGCCAGTATCGGGCCAAGATCCGCCATGTCTTCTTCGGGCATTGTCACTTGCCTCTTGCCGGCTCGGTTGCGGGCGTCCCAGCCTCATCGCTGCGCGGCACCAATCATGCGAGCTTTCCGCTGTTCTCCGAGACCACGCTGCTGAGTGCGTCCGACCTGCCGCAATCGTATGGAGTCGTCTTTTTCGGCGAGGATTATGTGACCGTGCACATGGTGGAATACGGCTACGATGGTCCCATCCGCATCGAAGGTTCGCCCGACTATCAGGCCTGGAATCGCGAGACCATGGTTCGGTGACCGGCGAGCGCCGACCGTTTCCAGGGCGTGTACTCATAAACCCGCGCTGCACTTCTTGTAGAGTCCGCGCCACCTCTATAGCGGCACGTTGGCGTCGCTCGCCCTAAGTCGGAGATGGGCCAAAAGCAGCCGTACTCGCTTGAGCGGCTTCCGAAGCAGATATGTGGAACAGCATCAATCTGCGATGGTCGCGCGCATGATGGCTAAATTGACCGTTGCTCGCATCGGCTGCGGTACCCCATACATGCACGAGCGCCAGAGCCACTCGACAGGACCGAACCGATAGCGGCGCAGCCACCACGCGCTGAACACCACCTGCGCGCCATACACGAAAATGCCGATTGCCAGTGTCGCGGTCACGCCGAGGCGGCCAAATTGGCCTAGACCGTAGCCGTAGAAGATCCAGCCGCAGATCACGGATTGCGCCAGATAGTTGGTGAACGCCATGCGGCCGAGCGGCGCGGCCCAGCCCAGCAGCCTCCGTCCGCCGGAGAAATTCGCAGCGGCGATGACCGCAGCCGCATAACCCAAGGCCAACACGACGGCCCCCAGCCGTTCCACCGAGAAACACACGCGCCCGAGCGACGGCCAACCGAACAACTCTTTTCCTGCTGCCGCAAGACTCAATCCGCCGCCGAGAAGAATGCCAAAGGTTGCGACGCCGAACAGCAGGCGCCGGTTCGCCGAAGCCCAACGCAAAACCCCGCTGCGCCATGCGAAGGCGCCGACCAGGAACAGCGCGACAGTCCGCGGAAAGACCATGACATGCAGCGGAAAAATCGCCGGTACCTCGCGGATCCGGAACGCGAGCACATCAAAAAATCCGCCTGTGCCATAGGCACGCGTCGCGTCCGCGACAAGAGCGGCCATTCCGGCTGCACCCGGCAGTGGCACGATCGACGGCAACAGCGGCATGGTCACATAGAGCCCCATGAGCAGCAGGGCTGCACCCGCCATGAGCCACAGCGGGCCGCCGAGGAATGGCAGCACTACGAAGCCCGCCAGCGCATATTCGACCAGAATGTCGCCGTTCCAGATCAAATAGAGATGCACCAGGCCAATCGCCAGCAACACCGCCAGCCTGCGCACGAGCAAGATCAGGCGCTGTGTGTTGCCGGAAAGCCGCTCGAATTGGATGGCTAGGCCGACGCCGAACAGCAGCGAGAACAGCGCAAGCGCCTTGAAGTCGACGGCGACCGTCAGCACAGCCGCCACCGCTCGATCGAGCAGCAACGCCGGCTCCGCGTTCGGCAAGAACTGCGCGAAGATGGAGACGCGAAATATGGTCACGATGTTCATAGCGAGCACGCCGAACAGGGCCAAGCCCCGCAGCACGTCAATCGCGTCGATTCGTTCCGACGGACTCATAGGCTTCGGAGGCGCATCACTCGCCGTCGGCGCGGTGCGCGAGCTGATGCTTCCGTCGATCATTGTAGGACTGCCCCATTCCCGATGGAGAGATTTTGAACGCCGCGTCGTACCGCGTCAAACTCCATCCATTGGCAAAGTCTCACAATGCGCTCGATGTGAGTTCGAGGTCTTGTCGGCTCCAGTCGATGTGGTCTCGATGGGAACGCCGAACGTCCGCAATGGGTCAAACTGCGAAGAACTCTGGTCGAGCAAATCGCGTCCGCTGCGCCGACATGAGCGGACCTCAGCCGCCCCGCGCCGCCACTTCGCTTTAAGGCCAACTGCGGACGCTGTCGCGCCAGGTTGGCACGGTTGCCCGCGAGGAGTATCTTTGGCTCTGACGAACGGGGCAAGTCCGGATGAGGTGTCTTATGGCCGCACCGGCAACTCATTGCGTCAAGAGCGATGACGTTCACATCGCCTATCAGGTCCTTGGAAATAGACCGTTGGATTTGGTATTCGTCCCGGTTTTCGTCTCGCACGTTGAGGCGAGCTGGCACGTGGCGGAACGCAGCGCCTTCTTCCGTCGCCTGGCATCATTCTTCCGCCTTATCCTTTTCGACACGCGCGGCACCGGAATGTCAGACCGAGGATCGCAGATCTTCACCCTTGAGCAACGCATGCACGACGTGCAGACGATTTTGTTCAGAGCGCGCGGTTCTGTTTGGCGCATCCGAGGGCGGCCCGTGTCTGCAATCCGCGCTCCGACCGCTCATCTTACATCGTATTGGAGACCGCTGGCTCGAGATCGAGCACGCGCGCTCCTTGCTTTGGCAACAACTATGTTGCCTTACAGGAGGTGTATCATGAAGACCGCACTTCTTATTGCAGCTATATTAGCTGTTGGTGTCGTATCAGCTGATGCTGGTCATAATCAGCGTCGTGGTTCATCATTCCATAAAATGCACCGTGTTGGATCAAGCATGGCGGCTGTTGGTGTTCCAGCAGGCGGCAGTCTTGGCGAGCAGCCTGCTTCGGCACTTTATAGGCGGAATCTGCGCGACTCAGGCTACGATGCTAAGAAGAACTTTGATAAAGCTGGTCATATGTGCGTGTCCTGTGATTTTTACGGCAATTGACCAAGCTGTTGCTGTGGCGATTGAGAACGGGATAACAACAGGAGCAGCCGGGCAAGACGAACCGGGCCGGGTGTGCAAATAGAAGCCTCGCATTATTTGAATACGAGCTTCGCCAAAAAATAGCCCCCAAAGAATTCCCATGATGGGGTTCCTGTCGGGGGCTTTTTGTTTGCCCGCCCCGCAGCTCAGCCATGCGTTCTTATTCGCGCCTGATTGGAGTTGATGCCGATGTAACCGTCCGATGCAGCTTGCGTCACTGATGTAGTAGACGCAGCATTGGTCATCTGCATTAGCAGGCATTTGGGTCTCGTTTCTTTGCTTGCGTGTGCATCGTCATTGTCGTCTGCCCATAAGCCGCCCGCCCGCGTCAATGACGCTCGTGGTGTTGGCGCTATCCCTACCTCGACACTGTCCGGGTCGTGCGGAGCCGGCTTGAGCCAGACGAGCCGATAACGGTAACCGGAACGCTCGGCGAGCACCGATTTAGGAAAATCCTTACCGCAACCTAGGGGAACGGCTCATCCCAACGGGATGCCCGCTATGGGTCGCAAGCTGCCGATGACATTCTAGATGGCAGACTTCCGCTTCGCGTTGGCAATCCGACGCTTATGAGTACACGCCCTACTCCACCTGCAGCACGTCGACGGCGACACTGAGCTTCTGCTTGGGCGAGCCGACGATGATGCCGTCGACCGGCGAGACGTCGGAAAAATCGCGCCCCATCGCAAGCATGATGTGATCGTTGCCAATGAGGAGATCGTTGGTCGGATCGAGATCGACCCAGCCGAGCTCCGCCCCGCACCACAGCGACACCCAGGCATGGGTGGCGTCGGCGCCCTGCAAACGCGGCTGGCCCGGCGGCGGAATGGTGCGTAAGTAGCCGCTGACATAGGCCGCGGGCAGGCCGAGCCCGCGCAGCCCGGCAATCATCACATGGGCAAAGTCCTGGCAGACGCCGTGACGCTTGTCGAAAACCTCGTCGAGCGGCGTCGAGATCACTGTCGCCTTGGGATCGTAGCGAAATTCGCCGCGGATGCGTCGCATCAGGTCGACTGCGCCGGCGAGGATGCCCGCGCCGGGCGGAAAGCTCATCCCCGCATAGGCGCTGACCGGGCGCAGCACCGGCACCAGGGGGCTGGCAAAGACGTAGCCGACCGGCGAAGACGGCCCGAGGCTGGTTGCTTCGAACGCGATGTCGCGGATGCTCTCCCAGGGCGGACTGGATGCATCGCGCGCCGGCGGCTGGCGCGACACCGACACGCGCGAGTGCGAGTCGATGCGCAGATTGCGATGCGCGGCTTCGATGACGACGCTCTCGGTGAGCGTGCCGAAGAAATCGCGCCGCACATTGCGCTCGGCCGGGCGTGGATGGATCTCGAGATCGTGCGAGATCAGCTCCTGGCCGCCGCCGCTTCTGGGCTCCAGCCGCAGCGTGCAGCGGGCGAAGCTGACGGGATTCTCGTACTCGTAGGTGGTGACGTGACGGATGTCGTAGATCACGCCAGCCCCGTCAGCTTTTCCGGCCGGCTGGCATTGGGACCGTGCGGGAAGTAGTGCTGCCCGATCGCGTCAGCGAGGCTGAGCAGATCCTGCTCCAGCGCGAACAGGGTCTTGACCTCGAGCTTCTCGGCCTCCGCGGTCGCGAGCATCGCCTGCATCGCCACCGCGAGCCGCTGCGGCTTCTCGATCAGGCCGTGCTCCTTCAGGCTCGGCAGCGCGGCGATGTGCTCGTTCAGCGTCGTCACCTGGAACGCCACCGACCGCGGATTATAGCCGTCGAGCACGGCGAGGTCGCGCACCGGCGCCAGGATCGGCGCCAGCAGATAACGCGAGCGGTAGGTGATCTGGCAGTCCACCAGCGTCAGGAGAATGTCGAGGTCCTCGTCGCCGGCCTCGTCATAGGCGAACTGCCGCGTGAAGCGCGTGGTGTTGATGGCACGTTCGGTGCGGCGTCCGATGTCGAGGAAACGCCAGCCGGCGGCGCGATTCATGTTCTCCTGCGCGAGGCCGGCGAAGCTCGCGAGCTCCTGCAAGGTCAGCTCGGCCGCGCTCAGCACGCTATCGTCGTCCTCGACCTCGTAGGCGAGACGCTCGGCCATTTCCGTGATGACCTGCCAGGCATCGGGCGACAGCCGCTCGCGCAAGGAGGTCGCCGTGCGCTGCGCCGCGCGCACCAGCGACAGTGCCGAGCCGAAACGGTCCGGACTCTGCAGCGCTTCGGCGACGATGCGTCCGGGCGCCGTGCGCGAGGTTTGCGAGACCGCGCCCCAGGCCACCAACAGGCGCTGGATGCGTTCGGCCGATTGCACCGAGGCCGCGGTGCCCTTGTTCGGCCCACTCGGCGAGCCCAAGGCACGCACCAGCCGCAGCGTCGCCTCGGCGCGCTCGAGATAGCGGCCGAGCCAGAACAGATTGTCGGCGGCGCGGCTCGGCAGCACGCCGGCGATGCGGCGGATGCGCACCTTGTCGGTCGCCGGCAGCAATGTCGCGGTCGGGACCTGCTTGTCGGAGACGACCCAGACGTCGGCGGCACGGGCGCCGTCGCCCATCGACACCGCGCGTGCGTCCGGCTGCTCGGCAATCCGGCAGAAGCCGCCGGGCATGATGGCCCAGCCGTCGGGCGTGGCGGCGGCAAACACGCGCAACACGAAAGGACGCGGCGTGAGCTGGCCGTGCTCCCACACCGGCATGGTCGAGAGCCGCACCACCTCCTGGCCGACATAGTCCATGCCGCGCGCGTTGAT
Source organism: Bradyrhizobium sp. SZCCT0231 (assembly GCF_018130245.1). GTDB lineage: Bacteria > Pseudomonadota > Alphaproteobacteria > Rhizobiales > Xanthobacteraceae > Bradyrhizobium > Bradyrhizobium japonicum_F. The sequence goes on along the minus strand of NZ_JAFCKP010000001.1, from coordinate 465,945 downwards.
GGCATCGATCAGGCGCCGCCGGCCACTCGCATCGAGCTCGCTCGCGAGCGCCGGGCCGCTCGAGTCGAAACCGGGAACGCCGCGCCGGTAGGCACCTTCGATCGCGACCTCATCGAGCCGCGCCAGCACCTCGTCGCGCGCCGCGCGCTGGCCGCACCACCAGGTCGCGATGTGCGGCATCTTCAGGTCTTCGCCGAGCAGGCGCCGGCTGAGCGCCGGCAGGAAGCCGAGCAGCGCCCGCGCCTCGAGGACGCCCGAGCCCGGCATGTTGGCGATGACGACGCCGTCCTTGCGCAGCACATCGATCAGGCCGGGGACCCCGAGCCGCGAGGAGGCATCGAGCTCGAGCGGGTCGAGCGAGTTGGAATCGACCCGCCGCAACAGTACATCCAGCCGCTTCAGGCCGGCGACGGTGCGGATGTGGACGCGGTTGTCGCTGACGGCGAGGTCGTCGCCCTCGACCAGCAGGAAGCCGAGATAGCGCGCCAGCGTGGCGTGCTCGAAATAGGTCTCGCTGAAGCTTCCGGGGGTGAGCACGCCGATCCGCGGCTCGTCGCGGTCGGCGCGCGCGCGAAGCGAGTCGCGGAACGCCTCGAAGAACGGCGCGACGCGCGGCACGTTCATCGACTTGTAGAGATCGGAGAAGGCGCGCGAGAGCACGAGGCGATTCTCCAGCGCGTAGCCCGCGCCCGAGGGCGCCTGGGTGCGGTCGCCGAGCACCCACCAGCGGCCGTCGGGGCCGCGGCCGACGTCGGCGGCATAGAGCGAGAGATAGCGCCCGCCCGGCGGCGGCACGCCGCAGACGGGACGGAGATATTCCGGGCTGCCGGCGATCGCGGCTGCCGGCAGCGCGCCTTCGGCGACGAGCCGGCCCTCGCCATAGATGTCGCGCAGCACCCGCTCGAGCAGCTCGGCGCGCTGGGTGATGCCGGCGCAAAGCTGCTGCCAGTCGGCCTCGTCGATCAAAAGCGGCAGATGGCTGATTGACCAGGGCCGGTCGGCGCTGTCGCCGGGCGCGCGGTAGGTGACGCCGGCCTCGCGGAGATGGCGGTCGGCCATGCCGAAGCGCCGCTCGATCTCGTCGGGCGCGAGCGCGCCGAAGGCGTCGAAGAAGCGGCTCCAGACCGCGCGCGGCGCACCGCCGGGCCCAAGGAACTCGTCGGGGATGCCGGGCAGGCGGCTATAGTCGCGGACCCATTGCGCGATCCGCTGCTGGGCTTGTGCCCTGCCCGCCTGGTCGTTGTCTTCGGCTGCGCCCTCGCCCATGGGCCTTTCCCTCCCCCACCATCATACTCATTGCAGGAGCGGGGTCCGCAAGTCGAGGGTCAGCGGAAATTCATTTGTGCGTTCCTCGGGCGGCGGCTGCATCGGACCCGGGGTGTGGCCGTGGTCCTGGAAGCGCGCCAGCCGCCGCGCCTCGGCCTCGTAGGTGTTGACCGGCTTGGTGTCGTAGCTGCGCCCGCCGGGATGAGCGACGTGATAGACGCAGCCGCCGAGCGAGCGGCCGTTCCAGGTGTCGATCAGGTCGAAGGTCAGGGGCGCGTGGACGGGGATGGTCGGGTGCAGGCCGGAGGCCGGCTGCCAGGCCTTGAAGCGGACGCCGGCCACCGCCTCTCCCGAGCGTCCGGTCGAGGTCATCGGCAGGCGGCGGCCGTTGCAGGTGACGATGTGGCGGCCCTCGACGAAGCCTTCGGCCTTGACCTGGAGCCGCTCGACCGACGAGTCGACATAGCGCACGGTGCCGCCGGCCGAGCCCTCCTCGCCGAGCACGTGCCAGGGCTCCAGCGCCTGGCGCAGCTCCAGCGTCACGCCGCCATGATGGACCCGGCCGAAGGCGGGGAAGCGGAATTCGAGCTGGGCCAGATACCATTCCGGCTCGAACGGATAGCCCGATTGCTGCAGCTCGGTGAGCACCTCCTGAAAATCTTCCCAGATGAAATGCGGCAGCATGAAGCGGTCGTGCAGCGCGGTGCCCCACCGCACGAACCTGCCGCTCAGCGGCTCGCGCCAGAACTTTGCGATCAGCGCGCGGATCAGGAGCTGCTGCGCCAGTGACATGCGCGGATCGGGCGGCATTTCGAGTGCGCGGAATTCGACGAGGCCGAGCCGGCCGGTGGACCCCTCCGGCGAATAGAGCTTGTCGATGCAGATCTCGGCGCGGTGGGTGTTGCCGGTGATGTCGACGAGCAGATGCCGGAACAGCCGGTCGACCAGCCAGAGCGGCGTCTGGTAGCCCGGCGGCGGCACGTGGGAGAGCGCGATCTCCAGCTCGTAGATGCTGTCGTGACGCGCCTCGTCGATGCGCGGCGCCTGGCTGGTCGGGCCGATGAACAGGCCTGAGAAGAAATAGGACAGCGACGGATGCCGCTGCCAGTGCAGCACCAGGCTCTTCAGGAGATCAGGCCGGCGCAAGAACGGGGAGTCCTGCGGGCTCGAGCCGCCGACCACGACGTGATTGCCGCCGCCGGTGCCGGTGTGACGGCCGTCGACCAGGAAGCGGTTGGCGCCGAGCCGCACCTTGGCCGCATCCTCGTAGAGGCCGGAGGTGATCTCGACCGCGTCGCGCCAGCTCTTGGCCGGCTGGATGTTGATCTCGATGACACCGGGATCGGGCGTCACCTTGATGACCTCGATGCGCGGATCGAACGGCGGCGGGTAGCCCTCCACATGGACCTGTAGCTGCATCTCCTCCGCGGTGGCTTCGAGCGCGGCAACCAGTTCGAGATAGTCCTCGATGCGCTCGACCGGCGGCATGAAGGCGCAGAGCACGCCGTCGCGGACTTCGACCGACATCGCAGTGCGCACCGGGACGGAGGTGTTGAGATGCTCGGGCGCGGCCCGCGGCGAGGATTCCGGACGCGCGGCGAGCGTGAACACCGGCAGCTTGTCCCGCGCCTCCATCGGGTCCTGCTCGACGATGTAGGGATATTGGTTGGGCGGGACGTAGCCGAGCGACCCAATCGGCAGGCGCAAACCGAGAGGCGAATCGCCCGGCATCAGGAACAGATGATTGCGCCGGAGTTGCCATCGCTCGCTGCGCCAGCGCGGCGGCGCGTTCCAGCGCTGCACCGGCAGCACGAAGCCGCGCGGTGCGTTGAGCCCCTCGCTGAACACGCGCGCCATCCGCGCGCGGGCTTCCGGATCGGATAATCTGGAATCGGAGGGATCGACGTTGACGGGAAGCTCGGCCTCCTTCTGGAGCCAGTACGCGGTGTCCTCATAAGCCGGCATGATGTAGCCGGCATCGAGGCCGAGCCGGGCCGCCGTGCCTTCCATGAAGGCCTCGGCGTCCTTCACCTCGGCACGGCGCGGATTTTCGATCTTGGCAATGAGGTCGGCGTTCTTCCAGATCGGCACGCCGTCCTTGCGCCAGTACAGGCCGAAGGCCCAGCGCGGCAGGCTCTCGCCCGGATACCATTTGCCCTGGCCGTAATGCAGAAGCCCGCCCGGCGCGAAGCGCGTGCGCAGGCGGCGGATCAGGTCGTCGCCGAGCGCGCGCTTGGTCGGACCGACGGCTTCCGTATTCCACTCCCCGGCCTCGAGGTCATCGACCGAGACGAAGGTCGGCTCGCCGCCCATGGTGAGCCGCACGTCCTGGCTCGCGAGATCGCCGTCGACCTGCTCGCCGAGATCGTTGAGCCGCGCCCAGGATTCGTCGGAGAACGGTTTGGTGATGCGCGGTGCCTCGCGGATGCGCCTCACGCTCATGTCGAACGCGAACTCGACCTCGGCAAAACCCGCCCCACCGGAGATCGGCGCCGCCGAGCGATAATGCGGCGTGGCGGCGACCGGGATGTGGCCCTCGCCTGCGAGCATGCCCGAGGTCGCGTCGAAACCGATCCAGCCTGCGCCCGGCAGATAGACCTCGGCCCAGGCGTGCAGATCGGTGAAATCGTTCTCGACTTCCGGCGGTCCCTCGATCGGATCGATGTCGGGACGGATCTGGATCAGATAGCCGGAGACGAAGCGGGCGGCGAGACCGAGATGGCGCAAGGTCTGGATCAGCAGCCAGGCGGAGTCGCGGCACGATCCGGCGCCGGAGGCGAGCGTCTCCTCCGGCGTCTGCACGCCCGGCTCCATGCGAATGATGTAGCGGACCCGATCCCGCAACTCCCTGTTCAGATCGACCAGGAAGTTGACGGTGTTCGGCGCTTCGTGCGGGATCGAGTCGAGAAATTTGGCGAACAGGCGGTCGGGCTTGATGGTCTCGAGATAAGGCGCGAGCTCCGTCTTCAGGTCCTTCGGATAGTCGAACGGAAAGCTGTCGGCATAGGGCTCGACGAAGAAGTCGAACGGGTTGACCACGGTCATCTGCGCGGTGAAGTCGACCTCGAATTTCAGCTCGGTGGTCTTCTCCGGAAAGACGTAGCGCGCAAGCCAGTTGCCTTGCGGGTCCTGCTGCCAGTTCACGAAGTGGTTTGATGGCGTGACCTTGAGCGAATAGCTCAGGACCGGCGTGCGCGTGTGCGGCGCCGGCCGCAGGCGGATGGTCTGCGGGCCAAGGTCGATCGGGCGGTCGTATTTGTAGTGCGTGACGTGGTGTAGCGCGACGTAGATCGACACGGGGTGCGGTGCTCCAGCAGCTTTTTTGAGCAGAACACCTGAGGTCAGCGCGATCAAGCACTAACAACGGGCACAGGGTGCCTAGGAAGTATCCCGGCTACGCGGGCAGTATCGTAGGGTGGGCAAAGCGAAGCGTGCCCACCGCCTCTTGCAGCATGGATCGATGGTGGGCACGGCGCAAGTGCGCCTTTGCCCACCCTACGATTCTGAAGCCGCCACGGCGTCATGGCCGGGCTTGTCCCGGCCATCCACGACCTTTGCCGCGGCACGAAGAACGTGGATACCCGGGACAAGCCCGGGCATGACGACCTTGTTCGGGGAACATTACGCCGCGGACGTCAGCCGCTGCAGGAACTGCGTCACCTCGCGGCGGAGCGTCTCAACTTCGCCGTGGACGCGTTCGGAGGCGCTGTTGACGCGGGCAGCGACGCGGCCGGTATCGTCGGCGGCTTCGCTGATCCCTGTCACGTTGGAGGAGACCTGCGAGGTGCCGGCGGAGGCTTCGTGAACGTTGCGGGCGATCTCGCGCGTCGCGGCCCCCTGCTGCTCGATGGAGGCCGCAATCGAGGCAGTGATGCCGTTGATCTCGGCGATGGTCTGCGCAATCGCCTCGACGGCCGCGACCGAATTGGTGGTCGATTGCTGCATCTCGCCGACCTTGGCGCTGATCTCCTCGGTCGCCTTCGCGGTCTGGTTGGCGAGGCTCTTGACCTCGGAGGCCACCACCGCGAAGCCGCGGCCGGCCTCCCCTGCGCGGGCCGCCTCGATGGTGGCGTTGAGCGCGAGCAGGTTGGTCTGCGAGGCGATCTCGCTGATCAGCTTGACGACGTCGCCGATCTGCATCGCGGCATCCGCAAGGGTACGGATCTCGCTGCCGGCGCGATTGGCTTCGTTCACCGCCCGTCCCGTGCTCGCCGTCGAGCCGGCCACCTGGCGGCTGATCTCGGCGATCGACGACGCGAGCTGCTCCGCGGCGCTGGCGACGGTGGCGACGTTGCGGGACGCCTGATCGGACGCGCTGAGCACGCCGGAGGTCTGCCGGCTGGTCTTCTCCGCCGCGGCCGCCATCTGGCCGGCGTCGGATTCGAGATCGGTCGCGGCGCCCATGAGGCCGCCTGCAACCGCGTCGAGATGCGTGCCGAACTGCCGCGCCATACCGGCGATCTCCTCAACGCGGCAGCCGAGGCTGTCGGTGCCGGCATTGATGACGACCGCCGAGCGGCGGAACGAGCCGGGCAAGCCCCGCGCGAGGATCTTGCGGAAATACTTGCCGCGGCTGGCATAGTCCATCGACGCCGAAGCCTCGCGGACGAAGGCGTCGGCGATGTCGAGCATGTCATTGACCGACTTCTGGATCGCGCCGATCCGCCCGGCCTGCCGTTCACTCAGGATCCGCACCTCGAGATCACCGCGCGCCGCCTTGCGGCATACGTCGGCCACCTCATCGACGGCCACCGCCGTGCGGTGCTGGCACCAGACGGCGTAGCCGAGCAGCGCGACCGTGGCGCCAAGCAAAGCGGCACCGGCGATCCCGGTCACGCCGAGAAGAGAGAGAACGAAGTCAACGACGGCAAGAACACACGCGAGCGCGGTCGCTCCCTGCGCCTTAGAGAGAGAGCACAAATTCATCGTAACCGACACCCTGTTGCTTGAGCAGCCCGACCATCGCCTCGAAGCTCGCATGCATGCCCTCCTTGGCATTGGCATGCCGCGCCTCTTCCGCGCACAGCGTCCTGTAGATCGGCTTGATGCGCTCGATCTGCGCGGGATCCGGCTTGCGACGGTTGGAGTGATACCCGACGATATTGCCGCGCTCGTCGAAGGTCGGCGTGACGTGGGCGAACACCCAGTAATGACTGCCGTCCTTCGCCAGGTTGACGACGTAGGCGAAGATCTCCTGCTTGGCCTGCAGCGTGTCCCACAGCAGCTTGAAGACGGCGCGCGGCATGTCGGGATGGCGGATCAGGCTGTGGGGGGCGCCCATCAGCTCGGCGTAAGAGTATTTCGCCATACGAATGAAGACGTCATTGGCGTAGGTGATGCGGCCTTTGAGATCGGTCTTCGATACGATCAGCTCCTCGTCGCCGAGGAGATTTTCCACCCCAGTGGGACGTATCGCGTGCATCGGTTCGACCCTTCAAAGCCGGCCACGCGACGGTGCGGAGCCATATCGGGCTCTGTCTACGGCAACATTGTTAATCAGGTGTAAGCCGCGGAACTCTTGCGAGAGAGGCCCGCCTCCGTATCATTACGTAGCGAACCATTGTTGCATTTCGCGCGAACCACACGCGGCTGCGTTGTGCGTTCGACGTACGCACGCGACTACATCGTCGCGCCCAGCACCCATGGCGCGAACTCGGCGCCGCCGAAATCGAAGCTCTCGCTCTTGGTCGGCTGGCCCGAGGCGGTCTTGAGGATGAGATCGAAGATGCGCCGGCCGCATTGCTCGACGCTCTCCTCGCCTTCGAGGATGGTGCCGCAATTGACGTCCATGTCCTCTTCCATGCGCTTGTACATGGGCGTGTTGGTGGCGAGCTTGATCGAGGGCGCCGGCTTGCAGCCGAACACGCTGCCGCGGCCCGTGGTGAAGCAGACGAGGTTGGCGCCGCCGGCGACCTGCCCGGTCGCAGCCACGGGATCGTAGCCGGGCGTGTCCATGAACACGAAGCCACGCTTGGTCACCGGTTCGGCATAGCGCAGCACCTCGACGAGGTTGGTGGTGCCGGCCTTCGCCATCGCGCCGAGCGACTTCTCCAGAATGGTGGTGAGGCCGCCGGCCTTGTTGCCGGGGCTCGGATTGGCATTCATCTCGGCGCCTTCGCGCGTCGTGTATTCGTCCCACCAGCGCATGAGATCGACCAGCTTCTCGCCGACCTCGCGGCTGACGGCGCGGCGCGTCAGCAGGTGCTCGGCGCCGTAGGTCTCCGGCGTCTCCGACAGGATCACGGTGCCGCCATGGCGCACGATGAGGTCGCTGGCCGCACCGAGCGCCGGATTGGCCGACACGCCGGAATAGCCGTCCGAGCCGCCGCATTGCAGCGCCACGGTCAGCTCGCTCGCCGGCACCGTCTCGCGCTTGACCTTGTTGGCATCGGCAAGCGCCTCGCGCACGAAGGCGATGCCTGCTTCGACCGTCTTGCGGGTGCCGCCGACCTCCTGGATGTCCATCGCGCGCAGGCGGCCGGCGAGCTTCTGCTCTTCCATCAGGCCGCCGATCTGGTTCACCTCGCAGCCGAGGCCGAGCACGATGACGTGGGAGAAATTGACGTGCCGCGCATAGCCGCCGAGCGTGCGGCGGAGCAGCGCCAGCGGCTCGTTCTGCGTCATGCCGCAACCGGTCTTGTGGGTCAGCGCGACCACGCCGTCGACGTCGGGGAAATCGGCCAGCGGATTGTCGCCGGTGAACGGATTCTTCTTGAAGACGTCGGCGACGAGGCTCGCGACATGGGCGCTGCAATTCACCGAGGTGAGAATGCCGATATAGTTGCGCGTGGCAACGCGGCCGTCCGGGCGGCGGATGCCTTCGAAGGTCGCCGGCAGGTCGAAATTCGGCGTCGGCTTGACGTCGGCACAATACGCATAGTCCTTCGAGAAATCGCCCATGCCGCAATTCTGCACGTGCACGTGCTGGCCCGGCGCGATCGGAATGGTCGCAAAGCCGATGATCTGGCCGTAGCGGATCACCGGCTCACCGACGGCGATCGGCTTGATCGCGACCTTGTGGCCGGAGGGGATGCGATCGACCGTGGTCACGCCGTCTGCGACCACCGTTCCCGGCGGCAGGCTCGCGCGCGCGATCACCACACCATCATCGGGATGCAGGCGGATGACGGGGCTGATGGTCATGGGAGGTCTCCTTCGGAGGCGAATAGCGAGTGGGGAGTGGCGAATGGAAAAAGAGGAGCAGCCATTCGCCACTCCCCATTCGCCATTCGCGAGAGATCAAGCCTTTCCGCCCGACTCCTTGCGGGTCGCGTTGACCTGCATCTTGGCGTAGGTCGTCATCAGGCCGACTTCATTGGACAGCGTCACCAGCTTGAAGCCCATGTTGATGGCGCGCGCCGCGCCTTCGGCGCCGCTGCAATGGATGCCCGGGTTGAGGCCGCGCTTGCCGCATTCCTTGATGATCTTCTCGTAGATCGCGAGGATCTCGGGCTCGCTGCGGTCGAGCTTGGGCTCGAGGCCGTAGGAGAAGCCGAGATCGGACGGGCCGATATAGACACCGTCGATGCCTTCGACGTCGAGGATCGCCTCCATGTTCTCGACCGCGGTCCGGGTCTCCATCATCGGCAGCAGCACGATCTCGTCATTGGCCGTCTTCTGGTAGGAGCCGGCGGTGCCGTACATGCCGGCGCGGATCGGGCCGTTGGAGCGCACGCCCTTCGGCGGATATTTCGCATAGGAGACCAGGTTCCGGGCTTCCTGCGGCGTGTTGACCATCGGGCAGATCACGCCATAGGCGCCGCCATCGAGCACCTTGCCGATGATGCCGGGCTCGTTCCAGGGCACGCGGACCATCGGGGTCACCGGGTGCTTGTCCATCGCCTGGAAGCACTGCACCATCGAGAGATAGTCCTGCACGCCGTGCTGCATGTCGACCGTGACGCTGTCGAAGCCGCATTGCGCGACCATCTCGGCCGAGAAGCCGGAGGGAATTGCCAGCCACGCATTGACCACGGCCTTGCCCGACTTCCAGATCTCTTTGACTTTGTTCGCCACGTTGCCTTTCCTTCCCTGTTGCTCTCACTCGCCGCGGATCGGGTTGGGCCGCACTTTGAGCGAAAAAAAGCGTGAATGTCCATGGCTCTCGCCGCGCACGCACGCATATCTGGTTTCACTCCCCGGCTATTGTCTCGTCCGCGCCTCCGAGCCCCGCAAGGCTCCGTTCGAGCTCGCCGAGCATCTCCTGCAACTCGGCGAGCTTGCGGGCGCCAAAGCGCCGCGTGATCTCGGCATAGATCGCCTCCGACGTCGGCGCCACCGAGGCCATCAGCTTCACGCCCTCTTTCGAGATCGAGACCATGCTGCGGCGCTGGTCGGCTTTCGCCGTCTTGCGCTCGATCAGGTTGCGGGCCTCGAGGTCGCGCAGGATGCGCGACAGGCTCGGCCCGAGCAGGAATGCCGTGCGCGCGAGTTCCGTGACCTCGACCGCCTCGATCGCCGCCAATGCCCGCAGGATACGCCATTGCTGCTCGGTGAGACCGTGCTCGCGCAGGGAGGGACGGAACTGCCGCATCACGGCTTCGCGGGCCCGCAGCAGCGACATCGGCAGCGAGCGCGAGAAGTCGCGCATCGGCACCTGGCGCGCGGCAGGCGCGCTTCCGTTGGCGGGATCGGCGGATTTCTTCGTCATGACGCCCTTTCAGACCGCAAAACGTTTGCAGTGCAGCAAGCCGAAATTCTGTTGACGCATTCACTTAACATGTTAAGCATCTCCCGAGCACCACGATTTGTAAGATGACGAATGGCGCTTTCCAACGACGATATCCAAGCTTGCGCGAGGCGTCTGCACCGGGCGGAGAAGACCCGCACGCAGATCCGGCAGCTCTCGCAAGACTTCCCGGACATCACCATCGCGGACGCCTACGCGATTCAGAAGGCCTGGGTCGGCGTCAAGATTGCCGAGGGACGCGTGGTGAAAGGCCACAAGATCGGCCTGACCTCGAAGGCGATGCAGAGCGCGCTCAATATCGACGAGCCGGATTCCGGCGTGCTGCTCGACGACATGTTCTTCGCCGATGGCGGGCTGGTGCCGACCGAGCGCTTCATCGCGACGCGCGTCGAGGCCGAGCTCGCCTTCGTCATGAGCAAACGGCTCGCCGGCCCCGGCTGCACGATGTTCGACGTGCTGAACGCCACCGATTTCGTGGTGCCGGCGCTGGAGATTTTGGATACGCGGATCGAGCGCGTCGATCCCAGAACCAAGGCGACGCGAAAGATTTTCGACACCATCGCAGACAATGCGGCGAATGCCGGCATCGTGCTCGGCGGCCGCCCGATCCGCCCGCTCGATGCTGACCTGCGCTGGATCGGCGCGCTCTGTTTCAGGAACGGCCAGCTGGAAGAGACGGGTCTTGCCGCCGGCGTGCTCAACCATCCCGCCACAGCCGTGGCCTGGCTCGCCAACAAGATCGCCCCGCTCGGGCTTGCGCTCGAGCCCGGGCAGGTCGTGCTCGCCGGCTCCTTCATCCGTCCGATCGAGACTCGCAAGGGCGACACAATTCAGGCCGACTATGGCGCCTATGGCTCGGTGAGCTGCTACTTCGCTTAGGCGAACAAGAAGACAGGGAGTGAAACCGCGATGCCGCATTTCACGATCGAATATTCGGCCAATCTCGACGGCCGCCTCGACATCGGCGCGGTGTGCGAGGTGGTGCGCAAGGCGGCGGTCGAGACCGGCATCTTCCCGCTTGGCGGCATCCGCGTTCGCGCTGTCAGGTGCGAGCATTATGCGATCGCTGACGCGCGCCAGGACTACGGGTTTCTGGACATGGTGCTGCGCATCGGCGAGGGCCGCGATCTCAAGACGCGTCAGAAGGCCGGCGAACACGTCTTCCAGGCGCTCTCAAAACATCTCGATCCCGTCTTCGCCGCCGGCAAGCTCGCTCTGTCGTTCGACATGCAGATCAACGACAAGGATACGAGCTGGAAGCGCAACAACATCCACGACGCCCTGAAAGCGGAGGCCGCCCATGGATAAGCCCACCCCGAAAGGCGACGTATTCCAGGCCAATCGCGAGCGCGTCGCGCCGCTGCTGAAGACGCTGCGCGCTGACGGCATCGGCCACATGATCGACGGCAAGACCATCGCCTCGATCTCCGGCGAGACGTTCGAGACCAAGTCGCCTGTCGATGGCGCAACACTCGCCAGCGTCGCACGTGGCAATGCCGAGGATATCGATCGCGCGGCGACGGCTGCTTCGCTCGCCTTCAAGTCCTGGCGCGACATGGGGCCGGCGATGCGGCGCAAGCTGCTGCATCGGGTGGCTGATGCGATCGAGGATAATGCCGAGGACATCGCGGTGCTCGAATGCATCGACACCGGCCAAGCCTATCGCTTCATGGCCAAGGCCGCGATCCGCGCCGCCGAGAATTTCCGCTTCTTCGCCGACAAATGCAGCGAGGCGCGCGACGGTCTCAACACGCCGAGCGACGAGCACTGGAACGTCTCGACGCGGGTGCCGATCGGTCCGGTCGGCGTGATCACGCCGTGGAACACGCCGTTCATGCTCTCGACCTGGAAGATTGCCCCGGCGCTGGCCGCGGGCTGCACCGTCGTGCACAAGCCGGCCGAGTGGTCGCCGGTGACCGCTTCCATTCTGGGAAGGCTCGTGAAGGAAGCCGGCGTGCCCGACGGCGTGCTCAACACCGTGCACGGCTTTGGCGAGGAAGCCGGCAAGGCGCTGACCGAGCATCCCGCCATCAAGGCGATCGGCTTCGTCGGCGAAAGCGCGACGGGATCGGCGATCATGGTTCAGGGCGCGCCGACCTTGAAGCGCGTGCATTTCGAGCTCGGCGGCAAGAACCCGGTGATCGTGTTCGACGATGCCGATCTCGAACGCGCGCTCGATGCCGTCGTGTTCATGATCTACTCGCTCAACGGCGAGCGCTGCACTTCTTCCAGTCGCCTGCTGATCCAGCAGAGCATCGCGGAAAAATTCGTGGAGAAGTTGACCGCACGCGTGAAGGTGCTGAAGGTCGGCCATCCCCTCGATCCCGCCACCGAGATCGGGCCGCTGATCCACGAACGTCACCTCGCAAAGGTCTGCTCCTATTTCGACGTCGCGCGGCAGGACGGCGCGACCATCGCAGTCGGCGGCAGGGCCTATGACGGCCCGGGCGGCGGGCATTACGTCGAGCCGACCCTCGTCACCGGCGCACACGGCAAGATGCGGGTGGCGCAGGAGGAGGTGTTCGGCCCGTTCCTCACCGTGCTGCCCTTCCGCGACGAGAAGGACGCCATCGAGATCGCCAACGATATCCGCTATGGCCTCACCGGCTATGTCTGGACCAACGACGTCGGCCGCGCCCTGCGTGTCGCCGACGCGCTGGAGGCCGGCATGATCTGGCTGAATTCGGAGAACGTCCGCCATCTGCCGACGCCATTCGGCGGCATGAAGGCCTCGGGCATCGGCCGCGACGGCGGCGACTACTCGTTCGACTTCTACATGGAAACCAAGCACGTCTCGCTGGCGCGGGGCACGCACAAGATTCAGAAGCTGGGAATTTAGGGAAGAGTCATTCCGGGGCGTGCGAAGCACGAGCCGGAATCCATTCATCAACCGACTCTGCTGCGCGATGGATTCCGGGCTCGGCTCTGCGAGCCGCCCCGGAATGACAGGAACGAGGGGAAACGCCAATGCCGGTACCGCAACACATCTTCGAACCGCCGTTCAACATCATCCGCTCCAGCCACGTCGTGCTCGACGTCACCGACCTGAAGCTGAGCCGCGAGTTCTACGAGACCACCGTCGGCCTGCATGTCGAGGATGCCGACGACAAGGTCGTTTACCTGCGCGCGGCGGAAGAGCATCAGCATCATTCGCTGGTGCTGCGGAAAGCAGCGGTGCCCGCCTGTAACAGGCTCGGCTTCAAGGTCGGCAATGACAAAGACCTCGACAAGGCTGCCGCGTTCCTCTCCGAGAACGGCCTCGGCTATGCCTTCGTCGATCAGCCGTTCCAGGGCCGCACGCTGCAATTCACCGATCCGTTCGGCTTCCAGATCGAGCTCTACGCGGCGATGGAGCGGCGGCCGCATCTCTTGCGCCGCTACGATCTCTACCGGGGCTGCCATCCGCAGCGGCTCGACCATTTCAACGTCTTCGCTGCTGAAGTGCAGGACACCATGGAATTCTACGCCCGGCTCGGCTTCCGCCTCACCGAATATGCCGAGGAGGACGGGCCGAACGGGCGCATCGCGGCGGCCTGGATGCATCGCAAAGGCAATGTCCACGATTTTGCCATCACCAACGGCAAGGGCCCGCGCCTGCATCACTTCGCCTACTGGACGCCGACGGCGATGAACATCATCCATCTCTGCGACGTCATGGCTTCGCAAGGCTTTGTGAAGAACATCGAGCGCGGCCCAGGCCGTCACGGCATCTCGAATGCGTTCTTCCTCTATGTCCGCGACCCCGATGGACACCGCCTCGAGCTCTACACCAGCGATTATTTCACGGGGGATCACGACCACGAGCCGCTGCGCTGGTCGCTGCGCGATCCGCGCCGCCAGACGCTGTGGGGCGCACCGGCGCCGCGCTCATGGTTCGAGCAGGGCTCGCCGTTCACGGGCCAGGCCGTGCGCGAACCGAAATTCGTGGCCGACGTGCTGGTGGCGGATTAGGCGATGAAGCTCCCTCGCCTCGCCACCTATTCCGTCAAGGGTGACATCTGCTACGGCGCTGTTCTGGAGGGCGGCATCGTCGATCTCTCCGCGCGCTACGCGAAAGACTATCCGACGCTGCGCGAGGTGATCGCCGCCGGCAAGTTGGTGAGCTTCGCCGAAGAAGCCGCCGGCCGCGCGCCGGATCGCGCCGTCGCCGAGATCACCTGGCTGCCGCCAGTGCCTGCGCCGGAGAAAATCATCTGCATCGGCGTCAACTATCCCGACCGCAATGCCGAGTACAAGGATGGCCAGGACGCACCGAAATATCCGAGCATGTTCATGCGGAGCCCACGCTCCTTCGTCGGCCACGACACGCCGCTGGTGCGCCCGCGTGCTTCCGCGCAGCTCGACTATGAGGGCGAGATCGTGCTGGTGATCGGCAAGCAAGGCCGGCACATTCCCGAGAGCGCCGCGCTCGATCACATTGCCGCGCTGACGCTCTGCAACGAGGGCTCGGTGCGCGACTGGCTGCGCCATGCCAAGTTCAACGTCACGCAGGGCAAGAACTTTGACTCCAGCGGCAGCCTTGGCCCGTGGCTCGTGCCCTACACATCGGAATCGCAGATTGCGGATATCCGTCTCACCACGCATGTCAACGGCGAGCTCAGGCAGGACGATTGCACCAGCCGGCTGATGTTTCCGTTCCGCTATCTCGTGAACTATATCTCGACCTTCGCAACCCTCGTCCCCGGCGATATCATCGTCACGGGCACGCCGACCGGCGCGGGTGCGCGGTTCGATCCGCCGCGATACCTGAAGCCCGGCGACGTCGTCGAGGTCGCGGCCGAGGGGATCGGATGCTTGCGCAACGGCGTGGTCGACGAAGCCTAAGACAACAATCGAAGTGGAATGATACAATGACCACCCTCACCGGCGGCGAAGCGATCGTAAGCGGGCTTGTCGCCCATGGTGTCGACACCGTGTTCGGCCTGCCCGGCGCACAGGTCTACGGGCTGTTCGACGCGTTTCATCAGGCCCAGCTCAAGGTGATCGGCGCGCGGCACGAGCAGGCCTGCGGCTACATGGCGTTCGGCTATGCGCGCTCGAGCGGCCGGCCCGGCGTGTTCAGCGTGGTGCCCGGCCCGGGCGTGCTCAATGCCAGCGCCGCGCTTCTCACCGCATTCGGCTGCAACGAGCCGGTGCTTTGCGTCACCGGGCAGGTGCCGACGCCGTTTCTCGGCAAAGGCCGCGGTCACCTGCACGAGATGCCGGACCAGCTAGCCACGTTGCGCACCTATGTGAAATGGGCCGATCGCATCGAATACCCCGGCAACGCACCGACGGTCGTGGCGCGCGCGTTCCAGGAGATGATGTCGGGCCGGCGCGGCCCTGCCTCGGTCGAGATGCCCTGGGACGTCTTCACGCAGCGCGCCGACACGCCCGTCGCGAAGATGCTGGAGCCTCTGCCTGCGCCGCAGCCTGATCCTGATATGATCAAGCAGGCTGCTGCGCTCATCAAGTCCAGCAAGGCGCCGATGATCTTCGTCGGCAGCGGCGCGATCGAAGCGGGTGAAGAGATCCTCGAGCTCGCCGAGACGATCGATGCGCCCGTGGTCGCCTTCCGCAGCGGCCGCGGCATCGTCTCCAACGCGCATGAGCTCGGCCTCACCATGGCCGCCGCCTACAGACTGTGGCCCACGACAGACCTGATGATCGCGATCGGCACGCGCGCGGAGCTACCGGCCTCGGGCTTCCGCTGGCCGTATCAGCCGAAGGGGCTGAAATCCATCCGGATCGATATCGATCCGGCCGAGATGCGCCGGCTCGCCTCCGATGTTGCGATTGTCGCCGACGCCAGGGACGGGACGGCCGATCTCGTCGCGGCCGTGAGGAAGGCCGGTTATTCCAAGGGCAGAGGCCGGCGCGGAGACATCCGCGAAGCCACCGCGTCAGCACAAGCCGATATCCAGCGCATCCAGCCGCAGATGGCGTATCTCAACATCCTGCGCGAAGTGCTGCCGCACAACGCGATCGTCACCGATGAACTGTCGCAGGTCGGCTTCGCCTCCTGGTACGGCTTCCCGATCTATCAGCCGCGCACCTTCATCACGTCAGGCTATCAGGGCACGCTCGGCTCGGGCTTTCCGACCGCCCTTGGCGCCAAGGTGGCGAACCCCGACAAGCCGGTGGTCGCCATCACCGGCGACGGCGGCTTCATGTTCGCCGTGCAGGAGCTCGCCACCGCCGTTCAGTTCAACATCGGCGTGGTGACGCTGGTGTTCAACAACAACGCCTATGGCAATGTCCGCCGCGACCAGCGCGAGCGGTTTGACGGCCGCGTGGTCGCATCCGACCTCGTCAATCCGGATTTCGTCAAGCTCGCGGAGTCCTTCGGCGTGGCCGCAGCGCGCGTCACCGCGCCGGATCAGTTCAAGGCGGCGATGGAGAAGGCACTCGCCCATGGCGGGCCGTATCTGATCTCGGTCGAGGTGACCCGGGATTCGGAAGTCAGCCCCTGGGCGTTCATTCACCCACCGAAGCCTTGAGGCCGGACGCTCCCTGAAGCCGCGCCGCCGCGATCACCAGCAGGCCCGCGCCTGCGACCGACCAGCAGGCGACCGGCGCCCAGTGCAGCAGCGGCGCATACTCGGGCATCTTCTGCAGGCCGCCCGCGACCGCCGCCATCCGCGCGAAGGTGCCGAGGGCCAGCGCCGAGAAGACGAGGCCAGTGACCTTGCCTTCCGCGCCGGTCGAGCCGATCGCGAGCGCGGCGGAGATCGCGCTCATCAGCATGCAACCCCACGCCGCGCCGGCGAGGAACTGCGCAACGATGAGCGTATTGAGGCTGCCGGCAAGCTCCGCCACGACGATCGCGACCGCACCGAGCAGCCCGGCGGCACCCATCACGATCAAGCCGCCGCGATGCTTGACGACGAGGCTCGCCGGAAACATCGCGATGTTGAAGCCGATCCAGAACACCGGCATCAGCCATTGCAGTTCGGCCGGTTTGGCGAAGCGCAGATAGAACGGCGCGCTGTTCATGGCAAAGTGCAGCTGGTAGCCGAGCGCCAGCGCCACCATCGCGACGATGAAGGTGATCGGCACCAGGCCTAGCGGCTTGGCCGCCTCGGCCGGCGTCGGCGGCACGGTCTCGCGCGCCACATCGTACTCGACCCGCGACAGCCCGAGCGCCGTCAGCAGCAGCACCGCGCTGGAGATCACGAAGGGCAGCCGCGCATCGTGCTCGCGCAGCACCACGCCGAGATAGGGCGAGACCGCGCCGGCGACGCCATAGCCCAACATGGCGAACGCCGCGAGAAACGGCACCTGCGGCCTGGCGCGGTACTTGCCGAGCAGGGTCAGCGGCGGAGCGCGCAGCGCCGATGACGTGATCGACCAGACCACGATCAGCGCGATCAGCCAGGCCTGCGCGCCTGCGCCGATGCCGGCCACGAAGGGCATCGCGACGAAGGCCGCGCAGGAGATTGCTGCCAGCACGCCGACGAACAGGCCGAGCCTGCCGACGACAGGCGCGATCCTGTCGGCGGCGATTCCCATCGCGGTGTCGGCGAGGGTGAAGATCGCCTGGTCCAGCATCAGGATGAAGATCACCGCCGCCGGCGCGATGCCGACATCGGCGGCGAGCTTCGGCAGGTAGATGACGTAGGTCGTCCAGCCCAGCGTGAACACCAGTTGCAGCACGGCGAGATAAAGTCCCGTGCGAGCCGCGTTGCCGCTCGCGCCAGTCGATACCTCTGCTGTCGTCATGTCGCCGCCTCCCCCTCGCCGGAGCTTAGACGACGGCCGGGCTCGAGGGAATGCTTCAGAGCACCTTGCGGAAGGTCAGATTGATGCGCCGCCGTCCGAGCAGCGCGTGCTCGCCCTCGGCGAGAGGCGCGACGCCGTGATAGGCGAGCCGCGATGGGCCGCCCCAGACCACGACATCGCCATGGACGAGGCGGAAGCGGCTCGGCTTGTCGCTGCGCGCAAGGCCGCCGAACAGGAAGGTCGCGGGCAGGCCGAGCGAGACCGAGACGATCGGCGCGGAATAATCCAGCTCGTCCTTGTCCTGATGCAGCGACAGCCGCGTGCCGGGCTCGTAGCGATTGACGAGGCAGGCATCGGGCGCGAAGTTTTGGAAGCCGCCCTGCTCCGCCGCGCGGCGGGCGAGATCCCGAAACGCCGGCGGCATCGCCGGCCAGGGCGCGCCGGTTCGCGGATCGATGGGATCATAGCGATAGCCGGTGTGATCGGTGATCCAGCCGCGCTCGCCACAATTGGTCATGGCCACCGACATCTGGTAGCCGCCGGGCGTGGTCATGCGCCGGAACGGCGATTGCGCCACGATGGCGCGCACCGCTTCGATCAGCTCGTGCTCGATCGGCTTGACGAAGCCGCGCAGCAGCACGGCGCCGTCGGCGATCTCCTCGCGCGAAGGCTGCGCCTCGGCGACGCTGTCGAACAGATCAGCCGTCAATGGTTACACTCATTTGGCATCATGAAAGATCACACCCAGCGTGTGGCGCTGGCCGGACCTGATCCGGCTGACGCCGTGGCGCAGGTTAACGCGGTAGGTGCCGCGTGTCCCCTGCACCGGACGGTGATGCACCGCGAAGGCGACCGCATCGCCCTGCGCGAGCGGCACCACCTCGGCGCGGGACTGCATGCGTGGACGCTGCTCGGTCAGCACGAACTCGCCGCCGCTGAAATCGCGTCCGGGCTCGGAGAGCAGGATCGCGACCTGGAGCGGGAACACGTGCTCGCCATGGAGGTCCTGGTGCAGGCAGTTGTAGTCGCCAGCCTCATATTGCAGCAGCAGCGGCGTCGGCCGCGCCTGCCCCGCCTCGTGACAGCGCTTCAGGAACGGCGCATGCGCTGTGGGATAGCGGATGTCGATCCCCATCGCCTCGTTCCAGCGATTGGCGATGCCTTGCAGGTGCGCGTAAAGCGCCGGGCGGAGCTGCGCGATCAGATCGGGCAGCGGATAGGAGAAGTACTTGTACTCGCCGCGGCCAAAGCCGTGACGGCCCATGACGATGCGGCTGCGGAAGTTGTCGTCGTCGGGATAGAGCGCGGCGATGGCGCGGCATTGGTCCGGCGTGAGCAGGTTCTTCAGGATGGCGCAGCCCTGGGAATCGATCTCGGCGGTGATCTGCGGCCAATCGAGGGCGTCGATACGGGAGGCGAGGTCGGCTCCAGCGTCTGGTGCAGCAACACGTTTGGCAATGGCCATAGCGATATCCTATCCACATCCGTCATTCCGGGGCGCCCGCCCTCTTGGGCGCGAGCTCTGGTGCGCGGTTGCGCACCAGAGCTCGCGACTTCGTCGCGCCCCGGAATGACGGGGTGTGGCAGATCGCAGCTGCTGCCACCACCCGATTTCCGTGAGGTCTAACCCGCCCCAATTCCGTCCGGTTCCGACGCAAATTTGTATCTGCCCCGCTCCCTCTGTCTGCCCTCGATGCACAAATTTCTCGTCATTGCCGCCAAGACAGTGCTGGCCCTGCTCTCGCTCGCGGGGGTGGGCCTGCTCGCCTTGTCCGGTTGGCTGGTCTGGCACTACGGGTACAGCATCGGACTTCCGACCGAAGCCCAGCTCGCGGTGGTTTCGCCGACAGGCCCCGCGTGCAGGACCGATCCCAAGCGCGCTTACATTCCCCTCGCCGATATCCAGCCTTTGCTCCGGGACGCCGTGATCGCGTATGAGCAACCTGGTTTCTACCAATCCTGGACGCTGAATCCGATTGCCGAGATCGCATTGGCCCTAGGCACTGGCCGCAGCCCCAGACCAGCCGGCGTGACGCAATCTGTCGCGCGCTGCCTGCTGTCACTCACCCCGGGGAATGACCGGCAGATCGACCCGATCGCCTCGATCTACTTCATGCAGCGCGTCACCCGCAGCTTGTCCCGGGACAGGATCCTCGAGATATATCTCAATGACAGCTATCTAGGCCGCAGTGCATATGGCGTGGCGGCTGGGGCCGAGGCCTACTTTGGAAAGGCGCTCGCGGACCTCGGTATCGACGAAATCGCGTTTCTCATTGTGCGCGCACGACGGCCTTACCCGAGCCGATCTTTCGACACGGCCTCCCGAGACTACCTCATCGATCGCATGCAGGCGGCCGGACTGATCAGCGAGGCGCAGGCGGCAGCGGCCAAGAGCCGGCCGCTGTTTCTCAAGGACATGCCGGGCACCCAAGCCCAGCCCGTCAATCAATGACGACGCCGATCAGCCCCTCACCGGCAGCGTCGTCACGGCATAGCCGTGCCTGATCGTCCGCTTCAGCACGGGGTCTTCCAGCTCGAAGTCGAAGCGCTCTGCCGGGCGGATGCCGCCCTTGGCGGCAAACGTGCCGCCGAACATGGCGCAGCCGTCGGGGAATTTGCCACCCTCGAAACCGCGCGCGATCAGGTCGGCGACGGGCAACATCGCATCCAGCGTGCCTTCCTGGTAGAGCACGCGTTCGCCCTTGATCGTGGCGTACGAGCGCAGGATCATCTTGTCCCAATGGCCGATGACGTCCTCGAGCTCCCACAGCGTCGAGGCGATCGGCTTGTCGCACATCTGCTTGGACACCGTGACGTTGTAGGCCTCGACCTTGCGGTCGGTGTGGTCGGAGCCGCAGCCGACGAAAATGCGGCCCTGCCAGCCGATCAGCACGAACTCGACCTCGCCGCTGGAGTCGCCACCGGTGCATTCGATGCGGGCTTGCTGGGTCAGCCGCCGCGCCGAGGCGCGGTAGTAGATCGGGGTCGAAGCCGGCGGGGCGATGCCCATCTCCTGCAGCTCGGCGATGTGCTTGTCGCGCGCGACGGGATCGCGGCCGGTCCAGCCGGCGATGACCATCTGGTCGATCGCCAGCGTCAGCGGCGTGGTGGTGTCCTGGGCATCGACGGTGAAAGTGAGGTCAAACACGAATGACGGCCTCCATGCCGGCAGCAAGTTCAAAGATACGACGGTCCGAGCCGCCCGCGCCCGCCAGCATCAGGCCGACCGGGACGTCGCCCTCGCGATGACAGGGCAGTGAGATGCCGCAGCCGTCGATCATGTTGATCAGGGTGCAATTGCGCAGCGCGCGCAGGTTCTGGGTGGTGAACGCCTTGTCGTCGGCGAGGTCCGCGATCTTCGGCGGCGTGTTGGCGGCGGTCGGCAGCACCAGGGCGTCATAGGGCGCGATGCGCGCGTTGACGCGGGCGATCAGCGAGCGGCGCTCGTTGAGCAGGTCGATGTAATCGGCCGCGCTTTGCGCCTCGCCGCGCATGATGCGGACGGCAACCCTGGGATCGTAGACGTCGCCCTTGGCCGCGATGAGATAGCGGTGCCAGGCGTAGCTTTCGGAGGCGGCGAAGCCGCCCTTGGCGTTCATCGGGCCGATGTCGTGAAATTCGGACATCTCGATCCGCTCGATGATGGCGCCGTGGTCGGCCAGCGTCTTCAGCGCGCGCTCGAAGGTCTTGGAGACCTCCGCGTCGAGATCGTCGAGCGCGATCGTGACAGGCACCGCGAGCCGCATTCCCTTCACCGGGCGCGGCTTCAGCGCTGTGATCGGCTCGCTCGCGAGCACGGCATCGAGTATGGCACAGCAGCTGACCGATCGCGCCAGCGGCCCGATGCTGTCGAGCGAGAACGACAGCGGCACCGAGCCGTCCAGCGGCACGCGGCGCTGCGTCGGCTTGTAGCCGACGATGCCGTTGAAAGCCGCCGGAATCCGGCACGAGCCGCCGGTGTCGGTGCCGAGCGCACCATGCGCCATGCCGTCTAGCACGGAGACCGCGGCGCCCGAGGACGAGCCGCCGGGCACGTGGCCCTCGGCCCGGTTCCAGGCGCCCTTCGGCGTGCCGTAATGCGGGTTGATGCCGATGCCGGAATAGGCGAACTCGGTCATGTTGGTGCGGCCGATCAGCACGAAGCCGGCCTGGCGCAGCCGCGCGACCGCCGCCGCATCGTGCTCGGCCGGATCGGAATCGTCGAGCGCACGGGAGCCGGCGCGCGTCGTCTGTCCCTTGATGTCGAAGAGATCCTTGATCGAGATGGGAATACCGGCATAGGGCGACGGCGCCGCCTTGACCTTGCGCAGGGCATCCATGGCGTCGGCGGTCGTCAGCGCGGCGTCCTTGTCGACATGGATGAAGGCGCGCTGGCCTTCGCCGGCGGGATCGGCAATCCTGGCGATGCAGGCCTCGACCAGCTTGCGGGCGGTGGTGCGGCCGCTTTCGAGGTCTTCGGCGAGCTTCGCCAGTGTCGGAAAATCGGGCATGTCTGTCTCACGGAATATTGGCGCGCGCAATCTATAGCGCTGCCTCAGTTCGACACAAGCATTGTGCGCATGATGGCATGCATGCGCATTGCTGGACCGTTGACGCACGATGGTCGATTGTCGCATCACAATCGAAACAGGCGGGCGTGAAGCCTGCCTCATCAAGATTTCCCTTGGGAGGGCGTTCCGACATGGCCGAACCGCAGCGCGCGCGACCGAAACCGACGCCGGAAACCCAGCATTTCTGGGACGGCGCCAAAGCGGGCGAATTGCGGCTGCAGCGCTGCGACGCCTGCGCGCATGTCTACTTCCCGCCGCGCCCGTTCTGTCCCTCCTGCGCCTCGCGCAAGGTCAGCATCTTCAAGGCGAGCGGCAAGGGTTTCCTCTACAGCTACGTGATCAACCATCGCCCCGCCGCGCCCGGCTTCACGCCGCCTTACGCCATCGCGGTGGTCGAGCTCGACGAGGGCCCGCGGATGATGAGCAACATCATCGACTGCCCGCAGACTCCCGAAGCGCTCGAGCTCGACATGAAGCTCGAGGTCGCCTTCCAGGAGCTCGACGACAAGATCACCCTCCCCGTCTTCCGTCCGGCGAAGGGGTAAGTCATGCGCAGGAACCAGGTTGCCGTCGTCGGCGCGGCCGAGACCACCGAGCTCGGTGTCATCCCCAACGCCTCACAGCTCCAACTGCACGCGGATGCGGCGCTCAACGCCATTGCCGACGCCGGGCTGAAGCTGTCCGACATCGACGGCTTTGCCACCGCGGTCGAAACGCCGCAGCAGGTCTGCCACTATCTCGGCATCAAGCCGACCTGGGTGGACGGCACCTCGGTCGGCGGCTGCTCGTTCATGCTGCATGTCCGCCATGCGGCGGCGGCGATCGAGGCCGGCCTGTGCAAGACCGTGCTGATCACCCATGCCGAGAGCGGCAAGTCGATGATCGGCAAGCTGCCGCGCTCGACGCCGGCTGACAGCCTCAACGGCCAGTTCGAGGCGCCCTACGGCGTCTACGGCCCGCCCAGCATGTTCCCGATTCCCGTGCTGCGCTTCATGAAGACCTACGGCATCACGCACGAGCAGCTCGCCTCGGTGGCCGTCGTCCAGCGCGAATGGGCGGCGAAGAATCCGCGCGCGATGATGAAGGACCCGATCACGGTCACTGATGTCCTCAACTCGCGCATGATCGCCTATCCGTTCCGGCTTCTACAATGCTGCCTCGTCACCGACGGCGGCGGCGCGCTGATCCTGACCTCGGCCGATCGCGCCAGGGATTTTCCGAGAAGGCCGGTCTACATCATGGGCACCGGCGAGAGCGTCGAGACGCCGATGGTCAGTCAGATGGAGACTTTTAATTCTTCGCGTGCCTTCAAGACCGCGGGGCCGCTGGCTTTCAAGGAAGCAGGTATCGCCCACAAGGATGTCGACCATCTCATGATCTACGACGCGTTTGCGCATCTGCCGCTGTTCGGCCTCGGTGACCTCGGCTTCATGCCTTACGAGGAGACCGGCCAGTTCATCGCCGACGGCAACACGCGGCCCGGCGCAAAGCTGCCGCTCAACACCAATGGCGGCGGATTGAGCTACATGCATTCGGGCATGTACGGCATGTACGCACTCCAGGAGAGCGTGCGCCAGATGCGCGGCATCGCGCCGGCGCAGGTGCCGAACGCGAAGATTTCGGTGTGCCACGGCGTCGGCGGCATGTTCGCGGCGAGTGGCACGATCGTGTTTACGAACGAGAGATAGTGGCTGTCATTCCGGGGCGCGCGCCGCGCGAACCCGGAATCCATCGGACCGCAACGACGGTAGCGCGATGGATTCCGGGCTCGCGCCAAGAGGCGCGCCCCGGAATGACGGCGGAATTTGGAACGGCTAGCGGAGAACCATCATGACGAAATCACTGCAAGACAAGGTCATCATCGTCACCGGCGCGGGCCGTGGCATTGGGCGCGAGATTGCACTGCTGTGCGCAGGCGAAGGCGCCAAGGTCGTCGTCAACGACCCCGGCGGGGCCGCCGACGGCGCCGGCTCGAACGCCGCTCCAGCCGAGGAAGTGGTCGAGGAGATCAAGAAGCGCGGCGGCACTGCGGTTTCCAATTTCGAGTCGGTGGCCGAAGCGATCCCCGCCAGCAAGATCGTGAAGACCGCGACCGATCATTTCGGCCGGCTCGACGGCGTCGTCAACAATGCCGGTATCCTGCGCGACATGATCTTCCACAAGATGAGCGTGGAAGCGTTCGAGGCCGTCATCAAGGTGCATCTGATGGGCTCGTTCTACGTCAGCCACGCCGCGGCGCGCATCTTCCGCGAGCAGGAGAGCGGCTCCTTCGTGCACTTCACCTCGACCTCGGGCCTGATCGGCAATTTCGGCCAGGCCAACTACGCCGCCGCCAAGCTCGGCATCGTCGGGCTGTCGAAGTCGATCGCGCTCGACATGGGCCGCTTCAACGTCCGCTCCAACTGCGTCTCGCCGTTCGCCTGGACCCGCATGATCGGCACCATCCCGACCGAGACCGAAGCCGAGAAGGCGCGGGTCGAGAAGATCAAGCAGATGGGGCCGGAGAAGATCGCGCCGCTGTGCGGCTATCTGATCTCCGATTCCGCCAAGGACGTCACCGGCCAGATCTTCGGCGTGCGCATGAACGAGATCTTCCTGTTCAGCCAGAACCGCCCGATCCGCTCGGTGCAGCGGAGCGAAGGCTGGACGCCGCAGTCGATCGCGGAACACGGCATGCCGGCGCTGAAGGGCTCGTTCTACAAGCTCGACCGCTCCGCCGACATCTTCACCTGGGATCCCGTCTAGCCGCGTTTCCGGCATCCCTGCCCTGCGATCTCCGGTTGTCTCGATCGGAGATCGCCCCGGTTTACGCCCGAATGCAGGCGAATGGTGCCCTCCCAACGAAACTTTGGGAGGAAACCATGACAAGAATACTGACCAACCCCGACGACACGACTGCAAGCAGCCGGCTCGGCCGGCGCGATGTCCTCAAAGGCGCAGCGGTGCTCGCCGCGTCCACCGTCCTCGCCTCACAAGCCGACGCCCGCGACTTCGGCACCAATGCCGAGCCGCAGCGCTATCCCGATCCTGACATCGTCGTCATCGACCCCAAGCGCTTCAAGGCCAAGGTCGGCAATACCGCGATCAAGCGGCTCTATACCGGCTGCCTGTGGGCCGAAGGGCCGGCGTGGAATGCGCAAGGACAATACCTCGTCTGGAGCGACATCCCGGCCAACCGGCAGCTGCGCTATCTCGACGATGACGGCCACATCTCCGAGCAGTTCCACAAGCCGTCCAACGAAGCCAACGGCAATTCATTCGACACCGAGGGACGCCAGATCAGCGCCGAGCGCACGCGCCTCGTCCGCTACGAGCATGACGGTGCGGTGACGACGCTGGCCGAGCAGGCTGGCGGCAAGCCGCTCAACGGCCCCAACGACATGGTGGTGCACCCCAACGACAAGGCGATCTGGTTCACCGATCCCGGCTATGGCGCGATCAGCATCTACGAAGGCAAGCTCGCCAAGACCGGCTCGCTGCAGCCGCACCAGAAGGAAGCGGTCTATCGCCTGGACACCCAGACCGGACAAGTCGCGAAGGTCGCCGACGAGCCGTTCAAGCCGAACGGCATTGCCTTCTCCCACGACTACAAGAAGCTCTATGTCTGCGACACCGGCATCACGCATTATCCGCAGGCCGAGAACGTGGTGTGGTCCTACGACATCGACGGACCTAAACTCTCAAATCCGAAGCGGCTGATCGACATGAAGCTCGAGGGCAAGTCGGGCTTCCCCGACGGATTGCGCGTCGACACCGAAGGCAACATCTGGGTCGGCGCCGGCTGGGTCGGGCCGGGCTACGACGGCGTGCAGGTGTTCGCACCGACCGACGGCGCGCGCATCGGGCAGATCCTGCTGCCGGAGACCTGCGCCAATGTCTGCTTCGGCGGCAAGAAGCGCAACCGCCTGTTCATGACCGCGAGCCAGTCGCTCTATGCGGTCTATGTGGAGACGCAAGGGGCGCATTTCTGTTGAGGGTCACTGCATCACCACGCGTCATGGCCGGGCTTGTCCCGGCCATCCACGCCTTGACGCGCGGCACGAAGAACGTGGATGCCCGGGACAAGCCCGGGCATGACGGCTGAGCGTGTGGTGGCCATTCGCTTCTAACCCGTATTCCTCAACCCCGCCGAGATCCCGTTGATCGTCAGCTGAATCCCGCGCAGCACCTGCTCGTCCGGGTTCTGCGCGCGGTGCTCCCTCAGCAGCTCGACCTGCACGTGATTGAGCGGATCGAGATAGGGGAAGCGGTGGCGCACGGAGCGCTCCAAGAGCGGATTGCCCTGAAGCAATCGGTCCTGGCCCATGATATCGAGCAGCGTCTCGATGCAGGAATGCCATTCGCGGCGGATGCGGCCAAAAATCTTCTCGCGCAAGGCTTCATCCGGCACGAGCTCGGCATAGCGCGAGGCGATCGCGATCGAGCTTTTCGCCAGCACCATGTCCATGTTGGACAAGAGCATGCGGAAGAACGGCCATTCCTTGTAGAGCTCTTTCAGGAACGGCATGCCCTGCTCTGGATGCGCGGCGATCCATTGCTCGACCGCGCTGCCGAAGCCGTACCAGCCCGGCAGCATCAGGCGGCATTGCGCCCAGGAGAACACCCAGGGGATGGCGCGCAGATCCTCGATCGCGCGAGTCTTCTTGCGCGAGGCCGGACGGCTGCCGATGTTCAGCGTGGCAATCTCGTTGATGACGGTCGAGGCCCAAAAATAATCGACGAAGCCTTCGGTCTCGTAGACGAGGCCGCGATAAGCCCCAAAGGCGAGGTTCGAGAGCTCGTCCATCGCGACCAGATATTCGCGGCGCGGCGCGCTCTGCCGCGGATGCAGAAGACTTGCTTCGAGCGTCGCGGCAGCGAGGATCTCCAGATTGTTGCGGCCGACCTCGGCATTGGAATATTTCGACGAGATGATCTCGCCCTGCTCGGTGATGCGGATCTGGCCGTTCACGGCGCCGCCGGGCTGCGCGATGATGGCGTCATAGCTCGGACCGCCGCCGCGGCCGACCGAGCCGCCGCGGCCGTGGAACAGGCGCAGCCGCACATGGTGCCGCTCGAACACTTCGACGAGTCCGATCTCGGCCTTGTAGAGCTCCCAGCCCGAGGTGACGAAGCCGCCGTCCTTGTTGCTGTCGGAGTAACCGAGCATGACCTCCTGCACGCTGCCGCGGCTGTCGACCAGGCGACGGTAATCGTGCAGCGACAGCATGCGGTCCATGATGCCGGAGGAGGCCTGCAAATCCTCGATGGTCTCGAACAGCGGCACGATGTTGATGGCGCTGCGCCCGGAGGGATGGACGAGACCGACCTCCTTCAAGAGCACGGCGACCTCGAGCATGTCGGACATGCCCTTGCACATCGAGATGATGCATTGGGGAATGGCGTCCGAGCCGAACCTCGCATGCGCTTCCGCGGCGGCATGGAAGACGTTGAGCTCGCCCATGGTCTCGTCGCTGTATTTGACGAAGGGCGACACCAGCGCGCGCGTCGAGCGCAATTCGTTCGTGAGCAGCGAGATGCGCGCGTCTTCGCCGAGCGCAAGATAGGACATGCCGGGATTGGCGGCATCCATCAGCTCGGCGATGGTGCGTTCGTGCACGGCCGAGTTTTGGCGGATGTCGAGCCGGGCCAGGTGGAAGCCGAAGCAGTCCACCGCGCGGCGCAGCAGCCGCAGCCGGCCGCGGGCGATGACGCGGGCGTTGTTGGAGATCAGCGAGCGGTGCAGCACGTCGAGATCGGCCTGCAGCTCCCTGACGCTGTCGTAAGGCGCCGCTTTGCCGACCGGCCGGCGCGTGATCTCGACCTCGAGCTTTTCGGCCGTCGCGGTCAGGCGCGCATAGATGCCGGACACGGCTAGACGATAAGGCTCGCCGCTCCGGTGCGGCGAGGTATCCGGCGAACGCTCCGCCAGGGTGCGCAGCTCCTCCGAGACGTCGGCGAGGTGGGCTGCGATCGACAGCTCCGCGCCGAGCACGTGCAGCTCGTTCAGATAGAACTGCATCACCCGGCTCGACTGCAGCCGTAGCGTGCCGCGCATCACGTCGGCGGTGACGAAGGGATTGCCGTCGCGGTCGCCGCCGATCCAGCTGCCCATGCGCAGGAACGAGGCGAGCTCGCCCGCGGCCTGCTCGCCGCCCTCCTCCAGCCGATCCTCCAGCGCGTTGACCAGCCGCGGCACCTCGCGCAGGAAGGTGTAGTCGTAGAACGACAGGCCGTTGCCGACCTCGTCGAGCACGGTGAGCTTGGTCCGGCGCAGGAGGTTGGTCTGCCACAGCGTCAGCACCTCGCGGCGGAGCTGCTCGTCGCTGGCATCTGCCTCCTCCCCTGTCAGCGCGACGCGCTCGCGGCGATCGAGCAGGCCAGCGATCTCCATCTCGCGGTCCATGGTGCTCTTGCGGCGGACCTCGGTCGGGTGCGCGGTCAGCACCGGGCTGACCAGAGCGGTCTTGAAGAAGCTGCGGAGCTGGTCGGGGCCGATGCCGGCGTCCCTGGCGTGGGCGAGCGTCTCCGCCAGCACGCCGGAGCCGCCGGTCTTGCCCGCACCACGGGCGCGCATCTGGCGGATGTTGTTCTGGTCTTCGGCGATGTTGGCAAGGTGCGAGAAATAGCTGAAGGCGCGGACGATCCGCACCGTCTCGGAGATCGACATGCTGTCGAGGATCTGCTCGAGCTCGCGGCGGGCGAGCCGGTCCTCGTCGCGGTGGAACCGGATCGAGGTCTGGCGGATGCGCTCGACCAGGTCGAACACATGAGCCCCCTCCTGGTCGCGCACGGTGTCGCCGAGAATGCGCCCGAGCAGGCGGATGTCGTCCCGCAGCCGCGCATCGGCCTCCATCGCCTGGACATCCTCAGGGCGGTTGGGGCGATGCTCAGTGGCGTCGGATGGTACGGTCTGGAGGGACATGGCTCGCTCCCCTGCTCGCGCCCTTGGCGGCACGGTCCGAACGAGTGTGCGATATTTTTCTGCCGCAGTGCAAGATGAACTTGGTGGCGGCGCACAGTGCCGGGGTGATGATCGCGTGTCCCGGACAAGCAGCAACGCCGCAAGCGTTGCTGCGCCGAGCCGGGATCCAGAAGCCACAGAGCACATTGCCCGCAATATGGGCCCCGGCTCAGCAGCGCACCACGCCGCGAAGACGCGGCGCGCTGCGCTGCGTCCGGGGCACGAGAGCTGCAATCTCATCAATGCACATGCCTTCGCGGTCTCGCGGCGTGTTCCGCCCGAGCTTTGCTGTCCGTTTCACCCTCGTCGAGAAGCAAGGGCGCAGGGAAGGCCGGGCGCCGGCCGGCACCCAGGGTCCGCACGCGAAAGACGCACGCGGGGTGACCACAGGTGACGCCGGGACATCCCGGCCTTCCCTGCGCAATGGTGTTACGGCTTATGGCGCGCTCTCCCCGGGGAGCGATGCACTATTGCCCCCGTCACCTTGCGGATGATCGATGCGCGCGGTCCGGTCGGGCCGCTTCACCACCGCAAGCCTTGACGCACAGACCCCGGGCGTCAGGACCACACGCTTTTGCCGTCCGCGGACGTCCCTCCCCAGACAGTCGGAAGCTCGCGCGTGCTCGCCCCCAACGCCGAAAAGAAACGCTGTGACCGCGCCGTGTCGTTCCGCGGATCGTGACGGCTCACGGGCCTCAGCCCGCCCTGCCACCCCGTCACGCGCCGGCGCTGCCGCGTCCATCGCATCCCAGCCTACGTATCGTGACGATCGCGAAACGTCCCTTTGACGGGCCGGGATGTGTTGCGGTTTACCCGAAATGCAAAATTCGGCCAATCAGAATAATTACACTCCCGCCCCTTGATCTGCATTTGGCGTGTTTTGCCCGTCGGGCAACGCGAGGCATGGTGTGCGCAGCATCGCCTGGCCGCGTCCCGCAGCACCGGAGATATGCTCATTGACGAGGGCCAAGAGCTGAGGTCTCGACCATGTCCAATTCCAGCGCTTGCTGCGGCCAGAAAGCAAGATGACAACTTGCGGCGATGGTGGCAGAATGATGACAGACGTGGTTTGAAGACTTGGCGACCAAAAACAACGAAGAGAATAGTTCGCCGCGGTCACGTTGTCCAAGGGAGGAGATGGCTCATGAAACGCTTGTTTCTGGGGTTGGTCGCCGTTGCCCTGATCGCTTCGGCGTTTGTCGCATCCACTACAACAGTCATGGCGCAGACGAAGGTGTTGAAGATGCAGGCCACATGGCCGGCGTCGCTCACGCTCTATGACAACTTCACCTATTTCGTCGACCGGGTGAACAAGCTGTCAGCCGGCGCGCTGAAGATCGAGGCGATGCCCGCCGGCCAGGTCGTGCCGGCGTTCGAGGTGCTGGACGCAACCCACAAGAAGGTGCTCGACGGAGCGCATGCGTGGGCCGGCTACTGGACCGGCAAGAACAAGACCGCGATCCTGTTCACCGGCGGCCCCGGCGGAACGTTCGGCATGGACTACATGGACATGATGGGTTGGCTCTATCACGGCGGCGGCCTCGAGCTTTACAACGAGTTTTATCAGAAGGAGCTCAAGCTCAACCTCGTCGTGTTTCCAATCCTGCCTGCAGGGCCGCAGGCGTTCGGCTGGTCAAGAAGCCGATCCAGACGGTCGAGGACATGAAGGGCATGAAATGCCGCCAGACCGGCATGGCCGGCGAAGTGTGGCAGGCGCTCGGCTTCACGGTGGTCAACATGCCGGGCGGAGAAATCATTCCCTCCGCGCAACGCGGCGTGATCGATTGCGCCGAATGGGTCGGCGGCATCGAGGACCTGCAGCTCGGCTTCCACAACGTCTGGAAGTATCACTATTCACCCGGCTTGCATGAGAACGTGACGATCGGCGAGCTCGTCATCAACGGCGATGTGTGGAAGGAGCTCAGCCCGCAACATCAGGAGATCATCAAGTCGGCGGCCAACGAGACATTCCTCGTCTGGTGGACCAAGTGGCAGCGCCAGAACGCCGATGCGCTGATTGAGATGCAGCAGAAGCACGGCGTACAGATCCTGCGCACGCCGACGGAGATCCTGCTGGCCTTCATCAAGAAGTGGGACGAGATCGCGGCGGCCGAGGGCGCCAGGAACCCGTTCTTCAAGAAGGTGCACGACTCGCAGAAGGCGTATGCCAGCGCTGTGGTGCCGTACAAGAGGTCCTATTTCCCGCCATACTCCTTCATGGCGAACTACTACTTCCCGACCGAGAAATAGGACTTCCTCCGAGGGCGGCCGATTCGACCGCCCTCAATTCGCACGCAGGCGGCCTGCTTTGCGCCGCACGAATGATCGGCGAAAGGGGCGAGGCATGGCTGAGATAACAGGCAGGCAGCCGCCGGCGCTACTGGCCATCATCAGGGTGATCGACGGCTTCACGGACCGTACCGGCACGATCATCTCGTGGCTCTCGGTGCCGCTGGTTCTCGCCGTTGCCTACGAGGTTGGAGCGCGTTACCTGTTCAACGCGCCGACCATATGGGCCTACGACGCAACCTACATGCTGTACGGCTCGCTCTTCATGCTTGGCGCCGCTTACGCGCTGCACAAGGGTGCTCATATCCGTACCGACTTCTTCTGGGAGAAGTTCTCGATCCGCAGGAAGGGCTGGATCGATACGATCTCCTATGTCGTCTTCTTCTTCCCGAGCCTGATCATGCTGTTCCTGATCAGCTGGAACGAATTTCACTACGCCTGGCTGATCAACGAGACTTCGGACCAGACACCCTGGCGGCCCGTGCTGTGGCCGTTCAAGTTCGTCGTGCCGCTCGCCTGCCTCCTGCTGCTGGTCCAGGGCGTGTCCGAGTTGATCAAGAGCATCTACATGGCGCGCACCGGCGTCGAACTGGAGCACAAGGAGAAGGTCGAGATATGACCGCAGAAGCGCTCATCGGCCTCATCATGCTGCTGGTGCTGCTTGGCGCGATCTTCATCGGTGTGCCGATCTCGTTCACATTGCTGTTTCTCGCCTTCGCGTTCGGCTACTGGGGCATGGGCGGGACGGTCTTCGAGCTTGGTTACTTCCAGACCATCGGCATGATGAAGGAAGAACTTCTCGCCGCCGTACCGCTGTTCATCTTCATGGGCTTCATCACCGAGCAGGCGGGACTCATGGAGCGCCTTTTTACGGCGTTCCGCATGCTGCTTGCGCCGGTGCGCGGCGCACTCTTCCTCGTCGTCATCCTGACCTCGACCGTGTTCGCGATGGCGACAGGTATCGTCGGCGCAGCCGTCACCGTTCTTGGCATCATGGCATCGCCGATCATGACGAAGGCGGGCTATGATGCCAAGCTTTCAGCGGGCACCATCACGGCGGGCGGCACGCTCGGTATTCTCATTCCCCCGTCGGTCATGCTGATCGTGATGGGGCCGGTGCTCGGGGTTTCGGTCGCCGATCTCTATGCTGCAGCCTTCGGACCGGGCTTTCTGCTGGCCGGCGTCTACATCGCCTATCTGATGGGCCGCTCCTTCATCAATCCCAAGCTCGGGCCGCCAGTGCCAAAGGATGAGCGGATCTACTCCGCTGGATACATTGCGCGCGAGGTGGTCGTCGGCACGCTGCCGCTGCTCGGGCTCATCACGGCGACGCTCGGCTCGATCATCGGGGGGCTTGCGACGCCGACGGAGGCGGCCGGCATCGGCAGCGTCGGCGCACTGATCCTCGCCATCGCATATGGCAGGTTCTCGTTCAGCGGACTGCAGCGCGCTATGACCTCGACGATGGCGACGTCGAGCATGGTCCTGCTGCTGGCGGTCACGTCGAACATTTTCGGTGCGGTGTTCGCCCGCCTTGGCTCGGCGAACTGGATCACCGAGACGATGCTCGGCCTGCAGTTGCCGCCGAGCCTCATGCTGATTGTCGTGCTCCTTCTCGTTTTCCTGCTGGGGTGGCCCTTTGAGTGGCCGGCCATCATCCTGGTGTTTCTGCCGATCTTCTATCCCGTCGTGAAAGGCATGGGCATCGACCTCATATGGTTCGGAGCGCTGGTTGCGGTGGTGCTGCAGACCGCCTTCCTGTCGCCGCCCGTCGCCATGTCAGCGTACTATCTCAAGCAGGTGGTCAAGGGCTGGAGTCTCGCGACGATCTACGCTGGCATGTTCCAGTTCATGATACTGCAGGTGATCTGCGTTGGCCTGATGATTGCTTTCCCAGGCATTGCGACCTGGTTCCCACACACGCTGCAAGAAGCATCTCGCAGCCAGGTGATCCCGGAGGAGTACAGAAAAATCCTGGAACAGCAGAAACAAGCACCGTCCCTGGAAGACGAGGACTGGTTGACACCAAAAAAGAAGTAGCGCCCGCGCGATTGCCTTGAGCCGGCGACGGCGCCACACGGCTCCGCTCTGCCGCCGAACGCCGACGTTGATGGGACAACGCGCCTCACGCCGGCACGATCACCTTGCCGATCGGCCAGAGCGCGATGCCTGCGAGCTTCAGATGGGCCCAGGCAAAGGGGATGCCGATGATGGTGATCGCGAGCACCAGTGCGGTCACGAGGTGGCCGAGCGCCAGCCACCAGCCGGCGAGCACGAACCAGATGATGTTGCCGATCACCCCGAGCGGGCCGGTGCCGATATCCTCGACACCCGTGACCTCGTAGCGGCTGACCGCCCGCGATCCGAACGGCAGCAGCGTGTAGACGGCGATGTTGAACGCCGCCCGCGCCCAGGGCAGGCCGATGATGGTGACGGCCATGATGACGGCAGCGATCAGCCAGCCGAACGCCATCCAGGCGCCGCCGATGAGGATCCAGAGGATGTTGAGCAGGATGGAGACGGGGGTCATGGCATGATCCGCAGGTGGATGATCCCGTCTATATAGGTTCGGAATCTGTCCCTGCTAAGACGCACGGCGTAGCCCGGATGGAGCGCAGCGCAATCCGGGAAGATCTCTCCGCGGCGAGAGATCCCGGATTACGCTTGCGCTCCATCCGGGCTACGAATTTGGGCTAAATCTTCCGTCCCGCCTGCTCCCAATAGGGATCGCGCAGGCGGCGCTTGAAGATCTTGCCGGAATCCTCGCGCGGCAGGCCGCTGCGGATCTCGATGTGCTTGGGCACCTTGTAATCGGCGAGCGAGGTCTTCAACAGCGCGCGCACGTCGGCGGCAGCGAGTGTGATCCCGGGTTGCGGCTCGACCACGGCCATCAGCGCCTCGCCGAACTCGGCGTCGGGGATGCCGAACACCGCGCAATCATGCACGCCTGATACGGCATGCAGCACCGACTCGATTTCGGCCGGATAGATGTTGACGCCGCCCGAGATCACCATGTCGCGCTTGCGGTCGCAGATGAAGACGTAGCCGTCTTCATCGATATAGCCGACATCGCCGGAGGTGATGAAGCCGCCGCGATCGATCTCGGCGCGCTTTTCCGGCTTGTTGTGGTAGGTGAAGTCGGCGAGCTCCGCCATGCGGGAATAGATCTCGCCGATCTCGCCGACGCCGAGCACGCTTCCGTCCTCGCCCAGGAAGCGCAGCTCGGCGCCGGGCGAAATCCTGCCGACGGTGCCGGGCTTCTTCAGCGCATCCTCGGAGGTCGCAAAGGTCACGGCGCTGGACTCCGTCGAGCCGTAGAATTCGTGGATCACCGGCCCCCACCATTCGATCATGGCGCGCTTGACGTCGGCTGGGCACGGCGCGGCGGCGTGGATGACGTGGCGCAGCGATGAGACGTCGTACTTCCTGCGCACCGCCTCCGGCAGCTTCATCAGGCGGATGAACATGGTCGGCACCATGAAGATGGTGTCGATTTCGTAGCGCTCGATCGCTTCCAGAAATTCCTCCGCCTCGAAGCGCGGCATCAGCACCAGCACCCCGCCGAGCTTGCCGGCGCGGATGCCGAACGAGTTCGGCGCGGAATGATAGAGCGGGCCCGGCAGCAGCGCGCGGGCGCCAGGCTTGAGCCCATAGATCATCGCGCGCATGCGCTCGCCGGCGGCCTGCTGCTCCGGCGTCGGCGCGTTGCGCCGGACGCCCTTGGGATGGCCCGTGGTGCCCGAGGTGTAGATCATGTTCATCGGCTGCGGCACGATGGGGCCGTCATAAGGCTGGTGTTGCGCGAGCCAGGATTCGAAGTCGATCGCGAAGTCCGGGGTCGTCAGATGAGCCGGATCGATCTTGTAGTTGGAGCGGATTTCCTGCGGCGTCGGCACGCTGAGCGCGGTGACGCCGTTGGGAATGGCATCGCGCAAACCGTGCAGCATGTCGGCATGTGCGATCAGCACTGCGGTGCCGGAGTCCTCGAGGATGTAACTGATCTCCTCCGGCTTGAAGTGCCAGTTGATCGGCACGCCATAGGCGCCAAGCCGCATCGCGGCGTAAGCGGCTTCGAGGAAGGCGATGTCGTTGCGCATCAGCATGCAAACGCAATCGCCTTGCTTGACGCCGATTTTAGCAAGGCCGCTCGCGATGCGGTCGGCGCGAGCCGCGACCTCGGTGTGGGTGCGGCGGCGGTCGCCGGAGACGATGCCGAGGAAGTCTGACGTTTCGCTCATTTGTCGAGTTCCGATCTTTCGTCGGGTTGAAGACTTTAGCCACGACCACCCTCGTCATTCCGGGATGCGCCGAAGGCGCAGGCTACGATGCGCAATTGCGCATCTGAGAATCCATAACCACGAGTCGGGGTCATGGATTCCGGGCTCGCCGCTTACGCGGCGCCCCGGAATGACAGGAGGCTAATCCACATACTTCGCCGCGCGCTTCTCCAGATTCGAGCGCACCGCCTCGGTCTGGTTCGGACTGCCGATCAGCTTCTGCTGCTCGACGGACTCGGCGAGCAGCGCCGGGCCCGGATCGACCGAGAGATTGTTGAGGAGACGCTTGGCCGCGCGGATCGCATCGGGGCTCTTGCCGGCGATCTCGCGCGCGGCTTCGAGAGCTGCCGCGCGCGGATCGTCGCAGATGCGCGTGGCGAGGCCGTAAGCCATCGCCTCCTGCGCGGAGAAGATGCGGCCGGTGTAGGTGAGATCGCGCAGGATATCATCGCGCACCAGCGAGGCCAGGATCGGCGTGCCCGCCATATCTGGCACGAGGCCCCATTTGATCTCCATCACCGACATCCGCGCATCCGAGCTGAGAAAGCGCATGTCGGCACCGAGCGAGAGCTGGAAGCCGCCGCCGAAGGCGACGCCGTGCACGGCCGCGATCACGGGAACCGGAAGCTGGCGCCAGCCCCACACCGCCTGTTGCGGGAAGTTCGCCTGGCCGTGCGTTCGCTTGGTGAGATCGCGATTTTCGCCACCCGGAATTCCGTTACCACCCTTCTCCTTCATGGCGGCAAAACGCCCCATGTCGAGACCGGCGCAGAAGGCGCGGCCCTCGCCCGAGAGAACGACGGCGCGCACGCTCTTGTCCTTCGAAAGCCGGTCCGTTGCCGCAACAAGGGCCTCGAACATCGGCTGATCCAGCGCGTTCATCTTGTCCGCACGCACCAGACGAACATCGGCGACGCCTTCCGAGATCGAGATCGAGACGCGCTCTTCCATGGATCAATTCTCCCCTGTTCTTGTTCGGTGCCGCTTTACAGGCCGCCGGCGGCCGGTTTTAGTCAATCGACCAATTAACTGACAATCCCTACGGGGGAAACAGCCATGTTCAAGGAAAATCTTCTGGCCGGCCGGCGCATTCTCGTGACCGGCGGCGGCACCGGTCTCGGCAAGTCGATGGCGGCACGCTTCCTCCAGCTCGGCGCTGAAGTTCACATCTGCGGTCGCCGCAAGATCGTGTGCGACGAAACCGCCACCGAGCTGATGGATCTCTACGGCGGCCGCGTCACCAGCCACGGCGTCGATATCCGCAACGCGCTCGCGGTCGACGAGATGATCGAGAATATTTTTCGCGAGGCGCCCCTCACCGACCTCATCAACAACGCCGCTGGCAATTTCATCTCGCGCAGCGAGGAGCTGTCGCCGCGCGGCTTCGACGCGGTCGCCAACATCGTCATGCACGGCACGTTCTACGTGACGCATGCGATCGGCAAGCGCTGGATCGCGTTGAAGCAGCCCGGCAATGTCGTCTCCATCACCGTGACCTGGGTGCGCAACGGCTCGCCTTACGTGGTGCCGTCGGCGATGAGCAAGTCGGCGATCCACGCCATGACGATGTCGCTTGCGACCGAATGGGGACGGCACGGCATCCGCCTCAACACCATCGCCCCGGGCGAGATCCCGACCGAGGGCATGAGCAAGCGCATCAAGCCCGGTGACGAGGCCGGCGCGCGCACCAAGGCGATGAACCCGATGGGCCGCGTCGGCACCATGGAGGAATTGCAGAACCTTGCGGTGTTCCTGATCTCCGGCGGCTGCGACTGGATCAACGGCGAAACCATCGCCATGGACGGCGCGCAGGCACTCGCGATGGGCGGCAATTTCTACCAGCTCCGCGACTGGAGCGACGACGACTGGAAGGCCGCGCGTGAGAGCATCATGGCGCAGAACGAGAAGGACCGGGCGAAGCGGGGGTGATGGTGTTTCGAAAGAGCGAGGACATGTACGGGTCCGACGCTCTCGCCCCACCCTCACCTGCCGTCCCGGCGAACGCCCGGACCCATAACCACAGGACCGAGTTTGGCGAAGACTCGGAGTTGTCATCTCGCCACAAATTCCTCCCTGGGGTTATGGGTCCCCGCCCCCGTGCGCAATTGCGCACTAGGCGGGGACGACTCGAGGAGAGATCGTACAGCCTCTCTAGTGCTTCCCCGGCCCCATATAGCCGAACAAGAACCCTGCCACTTTCCGCATCTGGATCTCTTCGCTGCCTTCGGTGATCCGATAGCGCCGGTGGTGGCGATAGATGTGCTCGAACGGCTTGTGGCGTGAATAGCCCATGCCGCCATGGACCTGCATGGCGCGGTCGGCGGATTCGCAGCAGAGGCGGTTTGCAAAATAGTTGCACATGGAGACGCGGTCGGAGAGCGTGCGCTCGATCTGCTCCTCGGTGAGCTGGTCCATCTCCCAGGCGGTCTTGCGGATCAAGAGGCGCAGCATCTCGGCCTGCGTCGCCAGCTCGACCAGCGGGAACTGGATCGCCTGGTTCTCGGCCAGCGCCTTGCCGAACGGTTTTCGCTCGCGCGCATATTTGACGCTCTCGTTGATGCAGTAGACGGCGGCCCCCAGCGAGCTGGCGGCCTGGCGGATGCGGTTCTGGTGCACGAAGCATTGCGCCAGCGACAGGCCGCGGCCGACCTCGCCGAACTGCGCGTCCTCAGGCACGAACACGTCGGTGAAGCTGACGCGGGGATGGTCGGTCGGCATGTTGAAGGTCCACATGTACTCTTCGATCTTGACGCCGGGGCTCTTGGCCGGCACCAGGAAGCAGGTGATGCCGCGCGCATCGCCATCGTTGCCGCTGGTGCGCGCGAACAGCGCGCAGTGGGTGGCGACGTGCATGCCTGTGGTCCACATCTTCTCGCCGTTGATGATCCAGCCCCTGACGTTGTCGCGCGTCGCCGGCACCGCGCGCGTTTCCATGTGGGTGGCGTCCGAGCCGTGATGCGGCTCGGTCAGGCCGAAGGTGATGCGGTACTTGCCCCTGATCGAGCCGTCGATCATCGCCTTCTGATCGTCGCGGCCGTAGCGGTCGAGCATGGTGACGACGGGGAAATTGCCGACGATGGAATGCTCGTTCTGGAGGTCGTTGTGCAGGCCAAGGCCCTTCGCCGCAAAATGCTCGCGGATCACGGCCATCCAGAGATTCGAGCCGTCCTTGCCGCCATATTGCTTCGGCACCGGAAAACGCAAATGCCCGGCGGCATCGGCAATATCCTTGGCCTTGCGCAGCAGCGCCTCCCATTCATGACGCGGCAGGCCGCCATTCTCGAAATCGGTGCGGGCCCATTCGCGGCGGTGGTCGAAGAAGCGGATGTTGTCATCGGCTTCTTCCAGCGGCTTGATCTCGCGTTCGATGAAGCGGTCGAGCTCTCCGAGATAGGCGACGAGATCGGCAGGCAATGAGAAATCCACAGGTTCTCTCCCGGATTGATTTTATCGTTTTGCGTTAAGGCGCTAGGCGCGTTCTTGCTTGACACGATTAAGGTGAGAAGAGCGCGCGCAAGTCAAGCAAGCCGAGACGTGACCGCTACGCAAGGCGCACCGGCGCAATTCGATGGTGCTCTGGCGCCGACGCGCGTTAGTATGACGACAATATTCCTCACGAGAAAATGCGGGAGCGCGCAATGGAGCTGAAGTTCTCAAAGGTGGAACGCAAGGGGCCGATCACGATCGTCACGCTGTCGCGGCCCGAGGTCTACAACGCGCTGCACACCGATGCGCATTTCGAGCTTCAGAAGGTGTTCGATGATTTCTCCGCCGATCCCCAACAGTGGATCGCGATCGTCACGGGCGCCGGTGACAAGGCGTTCTGCGCCGGCAACGACCTGAAGTGGCAGGCCGCCGGCGGCAAGCGCGGCTGGGACAAGGGCGGCTTTGCCGGGCTCACCTCGCGCTTCGACTGCGACAAGCCGATCATCGCCGCGGTGAACGGCGTCGCCATGGGCGGCGGTTTCGAGATCGCGCTCGCCTGCGACCTCATTATCGCCTCGGAGAACGCGACCTTCGCCCTGCCCGAGCCGCGCGTCGGCCTCGCTGCGCTCGCCGGCGGCCTGCACCGGCTGCCACGGCAGATCGGACTGAAGCGCGCCATGGGCATGATCCTCACCGCGCGCCACGTCAGCGCCAAGGAAGGGCTCGAGCTCGGTTTCGTCAACGAGGTGGTGCCGCAGGGCGAGGCGCTCGCGGGCGCGCTGCGCTGGGCCGAGATGATCGCCAAGAACTCGCCGATGTCGATCCGGGCTTCGAAGCAGGCGATCCAGCGCGGGCTCGGCGTGTCGCTGGAGCAGGCGATCGAAGAGCAGCGGGAGTATCCGGCGGTCAAGGCGATGGTTGCCTCGCAGGACTACATCGAGGGCCCGAAGGCGTTTGCGGAGAAGCGGCCGCCGAAATGGGTGGGGAAGTGACCGCGCTTTGCGCGGTCATTCCGGGGCGCGCCCTCTTGGGCGCGAGCCCGGAATCCATTTGGCGGCAGTGACAGTGGATGAATGGATTCCGGGCTCGTCGCTCCGCGACGCCCCGAAATGACGGGAGAGAAACCTACCCGCCCCGCCCCTGCTCCCGCCTGTAGGACGCATAATTCGGCTGATCCACGGCCAGCTTGTCCATCGTGGTCGCCCACAGGTGCTCGGCGAGACCGGGCGTCACCAGATCGACCTCGCCCTTGGCGATGCGATCGGCGAGCGCGCGGTTGAGCTCCGTCACCGAGCCGTCGATGCCGAGCAGCGCGCGCAGGCGCTCCACTTCGGCAGCATCGCTCCCCGCCTCCTGCGTCAGCTGCCGCGTGACGAGGTCGAGGATGTTGATGGCGACGCGCAGCTTGAAGGCCTGATGGCCGGAGATCAGCGGCGTGATGTCGTTGCGGAGGAAATCGGCGACCGCCTTGGTCAGCTCGATCGGGGTCGGTTCATCCTGCATGCGTCAGCTCCCGCGCGGCGCCAGCAACCGCAACAGATCGATCTCGGTCTCGCTGGCGCGGCGGCCGATCATGGCGCGCTCCATCGAATGGTCGGGCCCCTCGCGAAACCGCTGCATCATGCCGCCGCACATGATGCCCCAGCGCAGCGTGCCCATCACCTCCCAGAACTTGACGCGCTCCGGATCGACTTTGCGGCCCGCAGTCTCGTAACCGGCGAACAGCTCCTCGCGCGTGCCAAAGCCGCCGACGGGCTTGTCGATCTCGCCGAAGCGCCAGGAATTCACGCAGACCCAGCCGAGATCCTCCATGGGGTCGCCGAGATGGGCGAGCTCCCAGTCGAGCACGGCGCGAACGCCGTCGGCGCCGATGATGAGATTGCCGTTGCGGAAATCGCCATGCACCAGCGTGGTCTCGACTGAGGGGCCGGGATCGTGGTCGCGCAGCCAGCGTAGCGCCAGCTCGAACACGGGCTTGGGCCAGTTCAGGCTGCGATAGTCGCGTTCGAACTCGGCGATCTCCTGGGTCGCGGACCGGCTGCGCAGCTCGGGCAGCTTGTCCAGCGGCAGCCTGTGCAGGCCCGCGAGAATGCCGCCGATCTGCCGCGCAAGCAGTGGCCGCGCCGCCGCGTACTCCTCATCGCGAAGAATCTTGCGCGCGATGGTCTCGCCCTCGACCCGCTGCATGATGAAGCCGGTGCCGAGATCGTCTTCCGGTATCAACACATGCATCACGCGCGGCGACGGCACGCCGGCCTCATAAGCGAGCTGCATCAACTGCGCTTCAGCGGCAAGACCGGCCGCTCGCGTTGGCGCGGCGCCATAGCCCTTCGGCGAGCGGCGCAGGATCGCGCCGATCGTCCCATCAGGATGCACGATGTCGAAGCGCCAGGTTTCCTGGCTGGCGCCGCCCGACAGTTTGGCCGCGCCGGTGACGCCGGTCGCGCCCGGGCACCAGCGCTGGACGCTGCGTGAAAGCTTCGCCTCGATCATTTGCCCTTGAACTGCGCGGGACGCTTCTCGAGAAACGCGCCGACGCCCTCGCGAAAATCCTGGGTGTCGCCGGCGCGAAGCTGACACTGGAATTCGAGATTGAGCTGATCCTCAAAGGAGTTTTCCGGGCTGTCCCAATAGAGCTTGCGGATCAGCGACAGTGCGACCGTCGGGCCGCTGGCGAGCTCGCGCGCAAGCTTCATCGCC
The DNA here is from genome assembly GCF_018130245.1 of Bradyrhizobium sp. SZCCT0231. Classification (GTDB taxonomy): domain Bacteria; phylum Pseudomonadota; class Alphaproteobacteria; order Rhizobiales; family Xanthobacteraceae; genus Bradyrhizobium; species Bradyrhizobium japonicum_F. The sequence goes on along the minus strand of NZ_JAFCKP010000001.1, from coordinate 424,104 downwards.
TCCTCCATCAGCACGCCGTCATCGTAGACGCGGTTGACGAGGCCCCATTCCAGCGCCTTCTCGGCCGACAGCCGCTCGCCCATCAGCGACAGCTCGATCGAGCGCGCGCGGCCGACGAGGCGCGGCAAGAGCCAGGTCGAGCCGCAATCCGGCACGAGGCCAATGCGGCGGAAGGCTTGCAGGAAATAGGCCGAGCGGGCGCACAGGATCATGTCGCCGAGCAGCGCGAAGCTCATGCCGGCGCCGGCGGCGGGACCGTTGACCGCGGTGACGATCGGGCAGTGCAGATTGCGGATACGGCGCAGGAAGGGATGAAAGCCGGTCTCCAGCGTCAGGCCGGCCTTGGTCTTCTTCGACTGGTTGTTGCGGCCCTGCAGGTTCGCGCCCGTGCAGAACGCGCGGCCCGCGCCGGTCAGCACCACGCAGCGCACCTCGTCCTTCCTCTCCTCGATCGCATCGAGCGCCTCGGCGAGACCTCCCAGCATATCCACGGAGACCGCGTTCATCACCTCCTGATGGTCGAGCTTGAGGATCGCGACCGATCCATCGAAATCGAGCGTGACGTGTTTGAACTGCATGGTTTCCTCGTCAGTTGCGGCCTGCGACAGTTTCGCAGACCGGAATTCATTTTGCCGGGGCGCATATTTGATTTTTGTCGCGACCTTGTCCATGGTGATCGGAGCATAGCAAGCAATCTTGTGCGCAGCGGCTGACGCGCGCCATGCCAAATATGGGAAACGCTCCATGACTATTTTCGACCTCAACGGCCGCGTCGCCGTGATCACCGGCGGCAATGGGGGCATCGGGCTCGGCATCGCGCAGGCGCTCGCGGCCCAGGGCTGCAACGTCTCGATCTGGGGCCGCAATGCTAACAAGAACAAGGCTGCTGTCGCGAGCCTGGCCGGCCTTTCCGGCAAGATCGACAGCCGCGTCTGCGACGTCACCGACCCGGCCTCGGTCAATGCCGCCATGAAGGCGACGCTCGACACCTTCGGCCGCGTCGACGGCTGCTTCGCCAATGCCGGCATCGGCGGCGGCGGCCGGCGCTCCTTCATCGAACGCACCGAGGAAGAATGGCGCACGATGTTTGCGACCAATCTCGATGGCGTGTTCCACGCGTTCCAGGCTGCGGCCAAGCACATGACGGATCGCGCCAATGCCGGCGATCCCTTTGGCCGCCTCGTCGCGACCTCGAGCCTCGCCTCGATCTTCGGCACCGCGCGCAACGAACATTATGCCGCGACCAAGGCTGCCATCAACGCGCTGGTCCGCGCGCTCGGCGTCGAGCTGGCGCGTTACGGCGTCACGGCCAATGCGATCCTGCCAGGCTGGATCAAGAGCGACATGACCGCAGGGCTCATGGCCAACGACAAGTTCGTCGCCAACGTGATGCCGCGCATTCCGATGCGGCGCTTCGGCGAGGCATCCGATTTCGGCGGCATCGCCGTGTATCTGATGAGCAAGGCGTCGTCGTATCACACGGCGGATACGTTCGTCATCGACGGCGGTTATACGGCGTTCTGAGATTTCGTAGGGTGGGCAAAGGCGCTTTTGCGCCGTGCCCACCACACGCATCTGTAAGTGTGGTGGTGGGCACGCTGCGCTTTGCCCACCCTACGGTTTCTGGTTTGTGAGCGCAGAGGGAACGGGCAAATGTTTTCACACGTCATGATCGGCACCAACGACCTGGACAAGGCCAAGGCGTTCTACGACAAGCTGCTCAGCACGCTCGAGGTGCGGCCAGCCAGGGTCGACGGCCATCGCATCTTCTACATCACCAAGACCGGCGTGTTCTCGGTGTCGAAGCCGATCAACGGCGAACCGGCGACCTGCGCGAATGGCGGCACGATCGGCTTTGCCTGCAACTCCCCGGAGCAGGTCGACAAATGGCACGAGACCGGAGTCGCCGCCGGCGGGAAATCGATCGAGGATCCGCCCGGCATTCGCCAGGGCCCGGGCGGCAAGCTCTATCTGGCCTACTTGCGCGACCTCGACGGCAACAAGATCTGCGCGATGCATCGGATGGCGAACTGATTGCTCAGGATGCTGTCATTCCCCGCGAAGGCGGGGAATCCAGTACGCCGCAGCGACTCTGTTCAATCACTGCCGTCGCGGAGTACTGGATCGCCCGCCCCTGTGCGCAATTGCGCACTAGGCGGGCGATGACGGCGGAGAGTGTGGCGCGGGCGTGCCCAGCGCCCCTTCATTCAAACAACATTTCAAACGGCCTCGCGATATTCCATCGCATGGCATGGTGCTACGTGAAAAAATGCGCGCTCGCACTTTGGCGGCGCTGCGACTATTCTCCGGGCCAATGTGATCGCAGTGACCCCGGGAGGAACAATGACAAAACACACCTACATTCCCCGCACCACCAACTACACCCTCAATCCCGGCGACGAGCTCAACGACCTCAGGATGTCGGACCAGGTCCGGCCGCTCTACGACCACGTCAAGAAGTTCATCCGCGACACCGTCGAGCCGATGTCGATCGAGTTCGCCAAGGCGGGCGAAGGCAAGGCGGATCGCTGGAGCTTTACGCCGAAGCAGCTCGAGGTGCTGGAGAAGGCCAAGAACAAGGCCAAGCAGGAAGGCTTGTGGAATTTCTTCCTGCCCGATGACGAGACCGGCCAGGGCCTGAAGAATCTCGACTACGCCTACATCGCGGCCGAGCTCGGCAAGAGCCCACTGGCTTCGGAAACCATGAACTGCTCGGCGCCCGACACCGGCAACATGGAGGTGCTGGAGCGCGTCGGCACCAAGGAGCAGAAGGAGAAGTGGCTGAAGCCGCTGCTCAACGGCGAGATCCGTTCGGCCTATGTCATGACCGAGCCGAACGTCGCCTCCTCCGACGCCAAGAACATCTCGACCACCGCCAAGCTCGTCGGCGACGAATGGGTGATCAACGGCGAGAAATACTACATCTCGGGTCTCGGCGATCCCCGCTGCAAGATCCTCATCGTGATGGTGAAGACCAATCCCGATGCACCGCCGAGCAAGCAGCAGTCGCAGATCCTGGTGCCGCGCGACACGCCCGGTGTCGAGGTGCTCGGCCCGATGTACGTGTTCGGCCAGGATCACGCCCCGCGCGGCCACATGCATATGCGCTTCAACAATGTGCGAGTCCCCAAGGAGAACATGCTGCTCGGCGAAGGCCGCGGTTTCGAGATCTCGCAGCTCCGCCTCGGGCCGGGCCGCATCCATCACTGCATGCGCACCATCGGCAAGGCGGAGAAGGCGCTCGATCTCATGGTGCAGCGTGGCCTGACCCGCGAGGCCTTCGGCAAGAAGATCGCCCATCTCGGCGGCAACATGCAGATCATCGCGCAGGCGCGCTGCGAGATCGAGGCGATGCGGCTGATGGTGCTGAAGGCCGCCAAGGCGATGGACGTGCTGGGCAACAAGGAGGCCCGCGTCTGGGTCTCCATGGTCAAGGCCATGGTGCCCGAGCGCGCCTGCAAGATCATCGACCAGGCGATCCAGATGCACGGCGCCACCGGCATCTCGCACTGGACCCCGCTCGCCGAGATGTACCAGGATGTGCGGCACCTGCGCTTTGCCGACGGTCCGGACGAGGTGCACTGGATGGTGGTGGGACGCCACGAGCTGAGCATGGCGTGATCGACGAGATGCCGTAGGGTGGGCAAAGGCGCGCTCTTCGCGCGCCGTGCCCACCATCGTGGCCGGCGCAAGAAATGGTGGGCACGCTTCCGCCTTCGCTCTTCGAGCTACGGCGCGCTTTGCCCACCCTACGAAGCTGCGATCGAATTCGAGTTCTCCCCGCAGGCGGGGAGAGGCGAAGAAAGCACCGCACTACGTCGCGGGCACGAGCTTGTCCTGCGTCTTCGTCTCGAAATCGGATGCGTCGTGACGCTCGTGGAGCTGGCTGGCGGGGTCGCCGGAGACGCGGTTGACCATGCGGCCGCGCTTCACAGCCGGACGCTTGGCGATCTGGTCGGTCCAGCGCTGCACATTCTTGTAATCCTGCACCGAGAGGAATTCGCCGGCGCCATAGACCAGCCCCTTGGCGAGCGCGCCATACCAGGGCCACACCGCCATGTCGGCGATGGTGTACTCCTTGCCCGCGAGATATTCGTTGTCGGCAAGGCGCCGGTCGAGCACGTCGAGCTGGCGCTTGGTCTCCATCGCGAAACGGTCGATGGCGTATTCGATCTTGGTCGGCGCATAGGCGTAGAAGTGGCCGAAGCCGCCGCCGAGATAGGGCGCGCTGCCCATTTGCCAGAACAGCCAGGACATCGCCTCGGTGCGGGTCTTGATGTCCTTCGGCAGGAAGGCGCCGAACTTCTCGGCGAGGTAGAACAGGATCGAGCCGGACTCGAACACACGGATCGGCTCGGGTCCGGAGCGGTCCATCAGCGCCGGAATCTTGGAATTCGGATTGATGTCGACGAAGCCGCTGCCGAACTGGTCGCCATTGCCGATCCTGATCAGCCAGGCGTCGTATTCGGCCCCCTTGTGGCCGAGCGCCAGGAGCTCCTCCAGCATCACCGTCACCTTCACCCCGTTCGGCGTCGCCAGCGAATAGAGCTGGAGGGGGTGCTTGCCGACCGGCAGCTCCTCGTCGTGAGTGGGGCCGGCGATCGGGCGGTTGATGTTGGCGAACTGCCCGCCATTCTCCTTGTTCCAGGTCCAGACTTTGGGCGGCACGTAGGCGGGGGTGTCGGTCATGCGGGGCTCCGGCAAAAAGATGCGCCTGCATTAATTAGCCCGCAAACGGCGGATGACAAGGGCGCCGAAATGCATTGCCGGACGGGGCAACTCTGCGTTTTGTCATGGCACCCCCTCGCCGCCGTCATTCCGGGGCGCCCGCAGGGCGAGCCCGGAATCCATCGCAGCGCCAGGAATGCTCTGAAAAATGGATTCCGGGTTCTCTCTGACGCGAGCCCCGGAATGACGTCGTCACTTAGGACGCCGCGGACTGCGGCCCGCGGATAGAGCGCGACGTCTATACACAAGATGCCTCGCCGAATCCGGCATGTCATCGATCGGCTAGCGTCACTCTGCTTTGCCAGCGAAAGCAACGAGAACGCGAAGGCAGCCGCCGGGAGAGAGCCATGAAATCGCCGATCTGCGACATGCTGGGGATCGAGTTCCCGCTGCTCGCCTTCAGCCATTGCCGCGACGTCGTCGCCGCCGTCAGCCCCGCGCAATGGCGAAGCCATTGTCGCCAGAGGTGGCCGCTTCTTCAGCGGCCCTCGAAGGGCGACGGCGTGCCCGAGATCTGAAACGTAAAGCAAGAGAAATGATCAATACCCCCGAAGACCACATCCCCGTCATCGTCGGCATCGGCGAGATCGTCGACCGGCCGAACGAGATCACCGACGGCCTCGAGCCGCTCGATCTCTTGGAACAGGCACTGCGACGCGCCGAAGCCGACGCCGGCGCAAAGCTGCTCGGCGAGGTGCAGTCGCTCGACGTCGTCAATTTCCTGAGCTGGCGCTATCGCGATCCGGAGAAGCTTTTGGCTGAGCGCATCGGCATCTCGCCCGCGCATTGCTACTACGGCCCGGTCGGCGGCGAGAGCCCGATCCGCTACATCCACGAGGCGGCCAAGCGCATCGCGCGCGGCGAATGCAGCGTGGCCGCGGTGTGCGGGGCGGAGGCGCAGTCGACCGCGACCAAGGCGGAGCGTACCGACGTCAAGCTGCCGTGGACGCCGTTCGCGCATGACGTCGAGGAGCCCAAGCGCGGCGCGGCGTTCCAGAAGCCCTTGGCGGTGAAGCTCGGCGTGTTCCGCCCCGTCACGGTCTATCCGTTCTATGAAGCGGCCTCCTCCGCGCATTGGGGGCAGACGCCGCGCGAGGCGATGGCGGAGTCCGGCACGCTGTGGTCGCGTTATTCGGAAGCCGCAGCGCAAAATCCCAATGCCTGGCTGAAGCGGCGCTATGCGCCGGAGGAGATCACGACGCCGACCACCGACAACCGCCTGATCGCCTGGCCCTACAACAAGCTCATGGTCGCCAATCCCAGCGTCAACATGGGCGGCGCGCTGCTGCTGACGAGCCTTGCCAAGGCGCGCGCGGCCGGGATTCCCGAGGACAAACTGGTCTATCCGCTCGGCGGCGCCTCGGCGGAGGAGCCGCGCGACTATCTGCTCCGCGACCAATTTTACGAGAGCCATCCGCAGAACGCGGTGCTGAAAGCCGTGATCGACCTCGCCGGCGGCGACGGCAAGCAGTTCGACGCGATCGAGCTCTACAGCTGCTTTCCGTGCGTGCCCAAGATGGCGCGGCGGACGCTGGGCCTGGGCCCCGACGTACAACCGACCGTGACCGGCGGGCTGACCTTCTTCGGCGCTCCGCTCAACACCTACATGACGCACGCGGCCTGTGCGATGGTGCGGCGTGTGCGGGACGGTGCCAGGCTCGGCCTGCTCTATGGGCAAGGCGGCTTCGTCACCAAGCATCATGCGCTGGTGGTCTCGAAGACGCCGCCGCGCGAAGCGCTGGCGCAGGAGACGAGCGTGCAAGGCGAAGCCGACCGCAACAAGCGCGCGGTGCCGGAGTTCGTGACGGAGGCAAACGGCAAGGGCAAGGTCGAGAGCTTTACGGTGCTCTACGGCCGCGGCGGCGATGTCGAGCACGGCGTGGTGATGTTGCGGACGCAGGACGATCGCCGCATGCTGGCGCGGATTCCGGCGAGCGATGGCGCGACGCTGGCGCATCTGCTCGACATGGACCGCACGCCGGTGGGCTCGCTCGGCGAGATCAAGATGGCCGCGGATGGCGTGCCGGAGTGGCGGGTGGCGTGATCTCGTAGGGTGGGCAAAGCGAAGCGTGCCCACCATCTTCATGTGATCGGAAAGGGTTGGTGGGCACGGCGCAAGCGCGCCTTTGCCCACCCTACGAGACTTCATTGCATGCTGCGCTGCGTCCGGGGCACGAGACCGTCTCAGCTCTTCGGCGCCTGCTTCTCCGACGCGGTTGTCGGCTTGCCCTTGGCACCCGCACCGACGACGCGCACCTGATCGCCATCAGAGAGGCCGTCCGGCGGGGCGGTGATGACGCGATCGTCCGGCGCGATGCCCGAGGCCAACTCGATCTCGCGGCCGAGGTCGCGGGCGATGGCCACCTGCTTGAACAGCACCTTGTCGTCCGCGCCGACGGTCGCAACGCGCAGGCCGCTGCCGTTGAAAATCAAGGCGCTGGCGGGAATGCTGAGCGGCGCGGAGTCGCGCTGGAGGCTCAGCTTCACGCTGGCGTAGCCGCCGGGCATCAGCTCGCCCAAAGAGTTGTCCAATCCAAGCTGCATCCGTGTCGTGCCCGAGGCGACGTCGACGGCCTGCGAGGACGCTTCCACCGTCGCCTGAAAAGTCCGATTGGGATATTCCGGCAGCGTGATCGTGGCCTTGGCGCCGATCTTGATCGCCGGCACGTAGTTCTGGGGCGCGTTGACGTAGACGCGCAGCTTGGTGATGTCGGAGATCACGAACATCGCCGGACCCGAGCCGCCGCCGGCATTGATCAGCGCGCCGACGTCGGTGTCGCGCGCGGTGACGACGCCGTCGAACGGCGCGGCGATCTTCTTGTAGCCGGCGAGCGCTTCCAACCGCTCGACATTGGCCTTGCCCGAATTGACGGCGGCGTTCTTGTTGGAGAGATCGGCGGTGCGCTCGTCGATCTCCTGCGCGGAGACGAAGTTGGAGGCGACCAGCGTCTTGCGCCGGTTCAGCGTCGCTTCCGACAACCTGGCGCTGGCCTGCTGGCTGGCGAGATCGGCGCGGGCCTGCAGCAGCTGCTGATCGAGGTCGGGCGCCTCGATCTCGGCAATCACCTGGCCGGCCTTGACGCGGGCACCGATGTCGGCACTCCAGCTCTTCAGGTAGCCCGACACGCGCGCGAAGATCGGCGCGCGGTAGTAGGCTTCCAGCCGGCCCGGCAGATCGATGGTGGCGTTGAGGTCCTTGGCGCTGGGCAGCGTCACCGCCACGCTGGGAACGGCCTGGTCGTCAGTCCATTCTTTCAGCCTGGAGCCCTGCTCCTCGCGGGCCCTGATGCCGGTGCCCACGACGAGGCCTGCCGCAATCAGCGCCACCACGCCGAAGATGCCCAGTTTCCGGTGCGACACCGGGGCGCGGGGTTCAGTGGGCGACATGCGGAGTCTCCAATGAGGCGGCGGCTTTGGCGCCTTGTTTCTTGTGGACCATGCTGAACACCACGGGAACGAACATCAGCGTGGCGAAGGTTGCAAAGATCAGGCCGCCGATCACGGCGCGGCCGAGCGGCGCATTCTGCTCGCCGCCCTCCCCCAGCCCCAGCGCCATCGGCGCCATGCCGATGATCATGGCGAGCGCGGTCATCAGCACCGGGCGGAACCGGACGAAGCCGGCTTCGAGCGCCGCGGCGATGGGATCGCCGAGCTCCTCATAGCGCTCACGGGCGAAGGAGATCACCAGCACGCTGTTGGCGGTGGCAACGCCCATGCACATGATCGCGCCGGTGAGCGCCGGCACCGACAGCGTGGTCTCCGTCATGAACAGCATCCAGACAATGCCGGCGAGCGCGGCCGGCAGCGCGGTGATGATGACGAACGGATCGGACCAGGACTGGAAGTTCACGACGATCAGGAAGTAGATCAGCACGACGGCCCCAAGCAGGCCGAACAGCAGGCCGGTGAAGGCGCTGTTCATGGTCTGCACCTGGCCGAGCAGCACCACGGACGAGCCCTTCGGAACCTCTTTCGCAGTGTCGGCGATCAATTTTCGAATGTCGGCAGAGACCGCGCCGAGATCGCGGCCTGAGGTCGTTGCAAAGATCTGGACCATCGACTGGATGTCGTATTGCGACACCACCGCGCTCGAGGTCGAGCGCTTGATGTCGGCGATGCCGCCCAGGATCGGCGACTGCGCATTGCCGGCCGCGGTGATCGGCAGGGTCTGTAGCGCGCTGAGCGAGTCGATCTGGTATTGCGGCGTCTGCATCACGATCGAGTAGGACACACCGTTATCGGGATTGAGGTAGTAGGTCGGCGCGACCTGCGAGGAGCCCGCGAGATTGACCACGAGGCTGTTGGTGACGTCGCGCTCGGTCAGGCCGACATATTGTGCACGGGTGCGGTCGACATCGATGTTGAAGGTCGGGTTGTTCGGCGACTGCTGGATGCGAGCGTCGGCAACGCCCGGAATCTTGCGGACCTTGGCCAGCAGGCTGTTGGCGTAAGCGAAATTCGCGCTGAGATTGGCGCCGCGGATTTGCAGGTCGATCGGCGCCGGCGCGCCAAAATTCAGGATCTGGCTGACGATGTCGGCCGGCAGGAACGCGAAGCTGACGCCGGGGAACAGCCTCGGCAGCTGCTCACGCAGCACCTTCACGTGCTCTTCCGTCGGCTTGTGGCCTTCCTTCAGCTTGATCTGGATGTCGCCATCCTGCGGGCCGATCACGCCGGTGTTGTTGTAGGTCATGTTGATGCCGGAGATCGGCATGCCGATGTTGTCGGTCATGGTCTCGATCTCGCCCGGGATCAGCTTGCGGACTGCCTTCTGCACGTCGGCGAGCTGGTTGGCGGTCTCCTCGACGCGGGTGCCGACCTGCGTGCGGACATGCATCAGGATGTTGCCGGCATCGACGGCGGGGAAGAAGTTGCGGCCGAGGAACGGCACCAGCGCGAAGGACGCGCCGACGATGCAGAGGAAGCCGATTACGAACACCGCTCGGTGCGCCAGCGCCAGGCCGAGGAAGCCGCGATAAGCGCCGCGGATGCGCTCGAACCGCGCCTCGAAGCCGCGCTGGAACCAGACCAGGGGATTGCGCGACTTCGGCGGTCCATCCTCGTGATGGACGTGGGCCTTGAGCAGATAGTTCGCCATGGTCGGCACCAGCGTGCGCGACAGGATGAACGACCAGATCATCGCGAACATCACCGCTTCCGCCATCGGCACGAACAGGAAGCGCGCGACGCCGGTGAGGAAGAACATCGGCACGAACACGATGCAGATGCACAGCAGCGAGACGAAGGCCGGCGTCACGATCTGATTGGCGCCGTCCAGGATCGACTGCTCGACCGGCTTGCCCTGCTCCAGATGGTAATTGATGTTCTCGATGGTGACGGTTGCGTCATCGACGAGGATGCCGACCGCGAGCGCGAGGCCGCCGAGCGTCATGATGTTCAGCGTCTCGCCGATCGCCGACAGCATGATGATGGCGCCCAGCACCGACAGCGGGATCGAGACCGCGATGATGATGGTCGAGCGCCAGCTGCCGAGGAACAACAGGATCATGACGCTGGTCAGCAGCGCCGCGATCACGCCTTCGAAGGCGACGCCTTGAATCGCGCCGCGGACGAACACCGACTGGTCGCCGATGAAGCCGATTTTCAGCGCATCCGGGAGCTGATCCTTGACCTCGATCACCTTCTGCTTGATGCCGGCGATGATATCGAGCGTCGAGGTCGCGCCCGCCTTCAGCACCATCATCAGCACCGAACGGTTGCCGTCGACATGGACGATGTTGGTCTGCGGCGGATTGCCGTCGCGCACGGTGGCGACGTCGCGCACATAGACCATGGCGCCGTTGACGGTCTTGATCGGCAGATTGCCGAGCTCGTCGATCTTCAGCGGCGAGTTGTTGAGCTGGATGTTGTATTCGAACTGGCCGATCTTCTGGGTGCCGACCGGCGTGATCAGGTTTTGCGCGGCGAGCGCGTTGGCGACGTCCTGGCCCGAGAGGCCGCGGGCCTGGAGCGCGGTGGGATTGAGGTCGATCTGGACCTGGCGCTGCTTGCCGCCGAATGGATAGGGAATCGCCGCGCCGGGCACGGTGACCAGCGGCGTGCGGAGCTGGTTGATGCCGATATCGGCGAGATTCTGCTCGGTGAGCCCCTCACCCGACAGCGCCACCTGGATGATCGGCACGGTGGAAGCCGAGTAATTCAGGATCAAGGGCGGCGTCGCACCCGGCGGCATCTGCTTCAGCAGCGTCTGCGAGATCGCGGTCACCTGCGCATTGGCGGTGCGGATGTCGACGTTGGGCTGGAAGAAGATCTTGATGATGCCAAAGCCGTTGTAGGAATTGGCCGTGATGTGCTCGATGTCGTTGACCGTGGTCGTCAGCGCCCGCTGGAACGGCGTGGTGATGCGGCCGGACATCTGGTCCGGCGGCAGGCCGGTGTACTGCCAGACGACGCCGATGACAGGGATACGGATGTCCGGGAAGATGTCGGTCGGGGTCCGCAGCGCCGCGAGCGGTCCGATGATCAGCAGCAGCAGTGCTAGCACGACGAACGTATAAGGCCGGCTCAGGGCAATACGGACCAGAGCAATCATGCGCCAGGCAATTCCAGGTCAAGCGAGGATAAGGATTCCGCCCCACGGCGATCCCCTGCCCCCTTTACCTGAGCACCGCCGGAAACGCTAACCTCCGGCGGCCTTCACGCATTCACTTCCCTGCTACCGCACTGCGAAATCTACATCGCAGCCATGCAGCCGAACGCCTCACGCCGCGCGGACGGAGTTGAGGAACTTGCCGACCTCGAGCTTGAGCCGGTTGGAGTCACGCGACAGCATCTGCGCCGCGGACAGCACCTGCGAGGAAGCCGACCCGGTTTCGGATGCACCGCGCTGGACGTCGCCGACGTTGGACGAGACCTGCTGGGTGCCTTGGGCGGCCTGCTGCACGTTGCGGGCGATCTCCTGGGTTGCCGCGCCCTGCTGCTCCACGGCCGCCGCAATCGCCGAAGCGATTTCCGACAGACGCGCGATGGTGCCGCTGATCTCGCCGATGGCACTGACTGAATCCTGCGTCGCCGCCTGGATGCCGCCGACCTGCTGGCCGATCTCGCCGGTCGCCTTCGCCGTCTGCTCGGCCAGTGCCTTGACCTCGGAAGCGACCACCGCGAAGCCGCGGCCGGCCTCACCCGCCCGCGCCGCCTCGATCGTGGCGTTGAGTGCCAGGAGATTGGTCTGGCCCGCGATCGCATTGATCAATTCGACGACATCGCCGATCCGCGCCGCGGCCCGTGACAACTCGCTGACGCGTTCGGTGGTGGCATGCGCCTGGCTGACGGCCGCGCTGGCAATTCGGGTGGAATCCTGCACCTGCCGGCCGATCTCGCGCACGGAGGATGACATCTCCTCGGCGGCCGACGCCACCGAATGGACATTGCTGGAGGCGGCCTCCGAACCGGAGGCGACCACCGTGGCCAATTCCTGTGCCCGGCCCGCAGTCGAGGACAGGGTCGAGGCCGAAGCCTCGAGCTCGGTCGCGGCCGAGGACACGGTCTCGACGATCTCGCCGATCGCGGCCTCGAAGCCGTCGGCGAGCCTGGTCATGTCGGACTTGCGCTGCGCCTCGGCGCGGCGCTGCGCCGCCTGCACCTCGTCGCGGCTGAAGCGGATGATGGTTTGCACTGTCTGGAGGTTGCGCAGCGCCTCACCGATCTCGTCGTCGCGCTCGATCACGATGCGGTTGTCGAGCTTGTCCTGCACGAGGTTGAGCAAGGTGTCGTTGAGCTGCTGCATCGGCCCCTGGATCGCACGCATGGTCGCAAGGCCGGCGAAGCCGACGATGCCGGCGCCGAACAAGGCCAGCAGCGCCAGGATCAGGCTGGACGAACCGCCGGTGGAGAGCGCGCCGCTGATGCCGAGCGCGAGCATGAACAGCGCCTGCAGCGCCATCGTCGTGACGAGGCGCGCCTTCAGCGTCCCGGTGAAGATCGAGAGGCGATCGAGCAGCGAGCGGCGGCGGATGATGCCGGCGTCGATGCGATAGCCATGCGGCTTCTTCTCGCGAATCGCGGCGTAGACTTCTTCGGCGAGCTTGCGCTGGTCGACCGGCAGCCTGGTGCGGATGGAGGTATAGCCCTTGACCTGGCCGTTCTCGCGGATCGGCGAGGCCGTTGCGAGCACCCAGTAGAAGTCGCCGTTCTTGCGCCGGTTCTTCACCGCGCCGAGCCAGGGCTTGCCCGCCTTCAGCGTGTCCCAGAGATTGTCGAACGCCTCCGGCGGCATGTCGGGGTGACGGACGATGTTGTGCGGCTGGCCCATCAGCTCGGCCGATGTGAACCCGGCGGCAGCGAGGAAGTCCTCGTTGAAGTAGGTGAGCTTGCCCTTGAGGTCGGTGCGAGAGACGATCAGCGTCTCGTCGCTCACAGCGTATTCGACATCCGTAACAGGGAAGTTCTTGCGCATCAGGGGCCCCAAATGAATTGATTATCTGTTCATTCCAATTCGGACGGCCGCTACGAGTCGTCTTTTGCGCGATTCTCATAAAGCGAATTTAACTATCAATGAAACGCGCTCCCCGTAAGTCTACGGGCCGCCCCGATGATGCTACCTGCAAGCGACATCGGGCTACCGGCGCTGAAAAGAAAAGAGCGGCGCTGGGCGACGCCGCTCTATTTTGCCGCAACGGATGTTCGAGACTTTACGCCGCGCGGACGTTGGTCAGGAACTTGCTGACCTCGCTCTTCAGCCGGTTCGAGTCGTTCGACAGCATCTGCGCCGCCGACAGCACTTGCGAGGAGGCCGTGCCGGTCTCGGTCGCGCCGCGCTGAACGTCGGTGATGTTGGACGACACCTGCTGGGTGCCCTGCGCCGCCTGCTGCACGTTGCGGGCGATTTCCTGCGTCGCCGCGCCCTGCTCCTCCACCGCCGCCGCGATGGCCGAGGAGATTTCCGACAGACGCTCGATGGTCGAGGAGATCTCCCTGATCGCGCCGACCGAGTCGTTGGTTGCCGCCTGGATGCCGGAAATCTGCTGACCGATCTCGCCGGTCGCCTTCGCGGTCTGCTCGGCGAGCGCCTTCACCTCGGAGGCGACGACAGCGAAGCCGCGGCCGGCTTCGCCCGCGCGCGCCGCCTCGATGGTGGCATTGAGCGCCAGGAGATTGGTCTGGCCGGCGATGGTATTGATCAGCTCGACGACATCGCCGATGCGCGAGGCCGCCTTGGAGAGCTCGCTGACGCGCTCGGTGGTGGCACGCGCCTGGCCGACGGCATCGCCCGCCATCCGCGCCGATTCCTGCACCTGACGGCTGATCTCGCCGACCGACGAGGCCATCTCCTCGGTCGCCGAGGCCACCGATTGCACGTTGGTCGAGGCTTCCTCCGAGGCGCCCGCCACCGTGGTCGCAAGTCGCTGCGAGCGGTCGGCGGTCGCGGTCAGGGTCGAGGCGGAGGCTTCGAGCTGGGTCGAGGCCGACGACACGGTCTGGACGATCTCCCCGATCATCGTTTCAAATTCGCGGGTGATGTTGTCGACGCGGCGGCCGCGCTCGATCTTGGCCTCGGCGTCGGCCGCTGCGGCTTCGTCGGCGGCCTTCTTGGCAATCAGCGCCTCCTTGAAGATCTGGAGCACGTCGGCCATGGCGCCGATCTCAGTCTTCTCGCCGCGATGCGGGACTTCGGCGGAGAGGTCGCCCTTGCCCAGGGCCTGCATCGGCTCGATGATCGAGTTGATGCCGCTGGAGACGTCCCGGACGAGATAGAAGCTGACGGCGATGCCGATCACGACGGCGGCGCCGAGAATGACCGAAACCAGCATGAAGGCATAGGCGTAGCTGTCGGCGGCATCCTGGGCGGCCTGATCGCCGCCCTTGGTGTTGAGCTCGATGTCCTTGTTCAAGACCTCATCCGCCTGAAGCCCGATCTTGTTGACCGTCTTGGAGTTGAGCTCCTGCGCCTCGCGCGGGCTCTTGCCGGCCTCCTTGCGCGACAACGCCATGACCTCCTCGGTCCCCTTCTTGTACTCATCCCAGAGCTTGGACCATTGGCTGTAAAGCGCCCGCTCTTCCGGGGAGGTAATCATCGGCTCGTACCTGGCGCGCACCTTGGCGAGCGCCTCAGTCACGGTGGCAGCGGTCTTCTCGGTCGCGAGCTTGTCTTCCAGAGCCTCGGCCAGCATGTGCTGGCGCACGACGTTGCGATAGGTGATGACGCTGGCGCGCAAATCCCCGATCACCCGTACGCTGGGCATCCAGTTCGTGGTGATGTCCACTGTGTTGGCATTGATCGATCGCATCTTCATGACGGCAAGCAGGCCCATGCCGGCCATCGCAACCAGCAGGAACGCCACGACACTGATGATCTTGGCGCGGATGGAGATCTTAGCGAACATGATTGAGGTCTCTTCGTGCAGGCGCGAGCGCGCGTCCGGGAATTACGAATCAAGCAAAAAGGAGCAGCGCCGACATCAAACACCAGAGCACCTGCGCGGATGTTGACTGCGACTCCGTACGAGCACGGAAACCGAAAGAAATGAATGAGGGACTAAGAATGCTCTGCGCTCAGCGCATGAGCCTAAGCGCATCGGAGAAAAACTCCGCGCCGCCGAAATTTCCGGACTTCAGCGCGAGCAGCATGTCGCCTTCAACACCGACTGCGCGCAGCACCGGAACGCCCGCCGCGATTTCCACTCCTACGAGAAATCCGGGAATCTTCAACCGATCGACCACAGCGCCGGATGTCTCGCCACCGGCAACGACCAAACGCCGCACGCCTGACTTTACGAGAGTTTCTGCAATATCGGCCATGGCCTGCTCGATCGCATGGCCGGCGGCGTCGCGACCGTGGCGTGCCTGCAGGGCGGCGACCTGATCGGGTGTCGAGCTCGATGCGATCAGCACCGGACCCTCGGCCAGTCGCGGTCTTGCCCAGTCCAGCGCGCGCTGCGCTTCGCCCGACCCCGTAATGATACGGTCCGGATCGAGATGGAGCACCGGCATGATGCGTTCGGCGTTGGCGATCTGCTGAAGCGTCGCCTGCGAGCAGCTTCCGGCAAGGCAGGCCGCCGGTCCGCCAACCGGAGCGCCGGTTTCGCTGCTCGGCGACGCCGACTTGACCTTGCCCGTCGACACCAAGGCGCGCGCCAGTCCCAGGCCGATGCCGGAGGCGCCGACCGACAGCCGATGTTCGGCAGCAACGAGACCGATCGTCTCGAGGTCGCGGTCGAACACGGCGTCGATGATCGCGGCACCGATGCCCTTGGCGGCGAGCTCGGCCAGCCGCGCCCGCACGGCGTCCGCTCCGCGCGTGACGGTGGCGAGATCGACGAGGCCTATTTGCGTCCTGCTCTGGCGCGCCAGCACGCGCACCAGGTTGGAATCGTGCATCGGGTTGAGCGGATGGTCCTTCAGCGGGCTCTCATTGAGCGGCACGGCACCGACGAACAGATTGCCCTGGTAGACGGTGCGGCCGGTCTCCGGGAACGCCGGCGTCACCAGAACGGCGCCTTCGCCGCAGTCGGCGCGCAGCGCGTCCATCACAGGACCGATATTGCCGGCGTCGGTGGAATCGAAGGTCGAGCAAATCTTGAACAGCACGTGGCCCGCGCCGCGGCCGCGCAGCCATGTCTCCGCCGCGCGCGAGCGCGACACGGCAAGGCCGGCCTCGATCGAGCGGCTCTTCAATGATACCACGACGGCATCGACCTCGGGCAGCGCCAGATCGTCCGCGGGCACGCCGATCGTCTGCACGGTACGCAAGCCGGCGCGCGTCAGCGTGTTGGCGAGGTCGGAGGCGCCGGTATAGTCGTCGGCGATGCAGCCCAACGCAAGTGTCACGACTTCACTCCAGCATAAGGCTTGAACCAGGCAAGGCCGTCGGTGGTCTTGCCGCGCGGATTGTATTCGCAGCCGACGAAGCCGGCATAGCCGAGCCGGTCGAGCTCTTCGAACAGGAACGGATAGTTCAGCTCCTCGCCGTCAGGCTCGTTGCGCGAGGGAATGCTGGCGATCTGGATGTGGCCGATGATCGGCATCATCTCGCGCAGCCGCATGGTGACGTCGCCATGGATGATCTGGCAGTGATAAATGTCGAACTGGAGTTTTAGGTTCGCAAGCCTCAGCTCCTGGATCAGATCCCGCGCGAAGCCGAAATCGTTGAGGAAGTAGCCGGGCACGTTGCGCGCATTGATCGGCTCGATCACGACGTCGATGCCGTGGGGTGCAAAGAACTCCGCGGCCCAGGCCACCGATTTGTAGAACGCTTCGATCGCGACACGCTCGCCGCGGTTGGCGATGCCGGCCATCAGGTGCAGCCGCTTGACGCCGGTCGCCTTGGCGTAAGGCAGCGCCGTCTCCAGGCTCGCCTTGAGATCGGAGAACCGCGAGGGGAGCGCCGCAAAGCCCTTCTCGCCGGCATTCCAGTCGCCCGGCGGCAGGTTGAACAGCGCCTGCGTCAGACCATTGCGCTTGAGCCGCTCGCCGACCGCTTCCGCCGGATGCTCGTAGGGAAACAGAAACTCGACGGCGGTGAAGCCCGCTTGCGCGGCGGCATCGAACCGGTCGAGGAACGGCACCTCGGTGAACATCATCGAGAGATTGGCGGCAAAACGGGGCATCGGAGTTCCTCTTGCTTACTTGTCGCCGGGAAGCTTGACGCCGGTGACTTGCGCATACATGCGCGCGACCGACGCGTCGTCATCGCGGCCCATGCCGGCGGCCGATGTCATCAGGAACATCTGGAGCGCGGCGGCGGAGACCGGCACCGGGAATCGGGCACTGCGCGCCATGTCCTGAATGATGCCGAGGTCTTTGACGAAGATCTCCACCGCGCTTCGCGGTGTGTAATCGCCGTCGAGCACGTGCGGCATGCGGTTCTCGAACATCCAGGAGTTGCCGGCGGAGGCCGTGATCACCTCATAAACCTTGCGGATATCGAGGCCCTGCTTGGCCGCGAACGCCATCGCCTCGCTGGCCGCGGCGATGTGCACGCCTGCCAGCAATTGATTGATCATCTTGAACGCCGCGCCCTGCCCCGCGGCATCGCCGAGCTCGTAGAGCTTTGCAGCCATGGCATCGAGCGCCGGCCGCGCCTTGGCAAAGGCGGCCGGGCTGCCGGAGGCGAGGATCGTCAGCTCGCCTTGCGCTGCGCGCTGCGCCCCGCCGGAGATCGGCGCATCCAGATAATGCCGGCCGGTCGCCTCGAGCTGTTTTGCGAGCCGCCGCGCCACGTCCGGGTCCATGGTGGCGGAGGAGACGAACACGCTGTCCTTCGGCATGGTTTCGGCCGCGCCATCCTTGCCGAACAGGATCGCCTCGGTCTGGGCGGCATTCACGACGACGCTGACGACGATGTCGGCGCTCTTGGCCGCCTCGGCCGGCGTTTTGGCCCCCGCGCCGCCATCCTTCACGAAGCGCGCGACGGCATCCGCCGAAACGTCGCAGCCTGTGACAGCATGGCCGGCGCGCTGCAGCGAGGTCGCCATGCCGAATCCCATCGAGCCGAGCCCGACGACGGCGATACGCTGACTTTGTGACGTGGAGGCGGACATATGCAACTGATCCTTGCGAACGTTTCCTGAATAGCCGCCCTTTGCGGCAGCTTGGCAACCGAATAACACGGCTTGGCCGCGCTGCCAAAGCGTGAGACAAGCGGGCATGACGGCCATGAGCAACGAGACAAGGCTGCGTGAGGATATCTGCCGCTTCGGACGGTCCCTGTTCGAGCGCGGGCTGACGCCGGGCTCCTCCGGCAATATCAGCGTCAGGCTGGACGGCGGCGGCTGGCTGGTGACGCCGACCAACGCCTCGCTTGGCTTCCTCGATCCGGCAAAGCTGTCGCGGCTGGACGAAACCGGCCGGCTGATGTCGGGCGATGCCCCGACCAAGGAAGTTCCGCTGCACACCGCACTCTACGACACGCGCGGCAGTGCCCGCGCGATCGTGCATCTGCACTCCACCCATTCGGTCGCGCTGTCGATGCTGCCCGAGATCGACCCGCGCGCCGCGCTGCCGCCGATGACAGCCTATTACCTGATGAAATGCGGCGCCACCGCGCTCGTGCCCTATTACCGCCCGGGCGATCCCGCGGTCGCGGACGCGATCAAGGGACTGGCGGGGAAGTATTCATCCGTGCTGCTTGCCAATCACGGCCCCGTCGTCGCCGGCGACACGCTGGAAGCCGCGGTGTTCGCGACGGAGGAGCTGGAGGAGACGGCGAAGCTGTACCTGCTGCTCCGTGGGATGAACCCGCGGTATCTGTCGCCGGAGCAGGTGACGGATCTGGTGAAGGTGTTTGGGGTGACGCTGCCGGAGCATGGGCACGAGCATTAGCTCCCCACCGCTGTCATTCCCCGCGAAGGCGGGGAATCCAGTACGCCGCGGCCTATCCGTATCCTCTGGCGTCTCTGGAATACTGGATCGCCCGATCAAGTCGGGCGATGACACTGAGTGTACGGGGCGAGCTTGCGCCACACTTCCCCGCTACAGCCCCAGATACGCCTTCCGCACGTCCGGATTGCCCTTGATCTCCGCGGACGGGCCCTGCATCAGCACGCGGCCGGTCTGCAGGATGTAGGCGCGGTCGGCGATCTCGAGGCACTCGGCCATGCGCTGCTCGACGATCAGCACGGTCATGCCGGCGTCGCGGATGCGCTTCACCGCCTGGAAGATCTCGTCCACCAGTTTCGGCATGATGCCTTGCGAGGGCTCGTCCAGCATCAAGAGCCGCGGGCGCGTCATCAGCGCGCGGCCGATGGCGAGCATCTGCTGCTCGCCGCCGCTTAGCGTCTCGGCGCGCTGCTCCAAACGTTCCTGGAGACGCGGGAACAGCGTGAAGACGAGATCGAGCGGCCCCTCGCGGTCCGCCTCGCCGCGGTAGAGATAGCTGCCGAGACGCAGATTGTCGCGCACCGACAGGCGCGGGAACAGGCGGCGGTTCTCGGGCACATAGGCGATGCCTGTTGCGGTGATGTGATGCTGCGCCATGCCGTCGAGGCGCTTGCCGTCGAACGTGACCGTGCCCGAGCGCGGACGTTCGGCACCGGCGATGGATTTCAGCAGCGTCGACTTGCCTGCGCCGTTGGCGCCGGCGACACAGACGATCTCGCCCTTCTGGACCTCGATCGAGACCGCGGAGATCGCGACCAGGCCCTGATAGGCCGTCGTGACTTCACGCACCGACAGCATGACGATCTCCCAGATATGCGCTGATCACCTTGGGATCGCGGACGACGTCTGCGGGCTTGCCCTCGACCAGCACCTTGCCGAGGTCGAGCACGATGGCGCGGTCGACCAAGGGCATCACGATCTCCATGACATGCTCGACCATCAGCACGGTGATGCCGGCATCGCGCACCTTTCGCACCAAGGCAACGCCGGTCTGCGCCTCGGTCGGCGTGAGACCGGTGAGGACCTCGTCGAGCAGCAGCAGCTTCGGTTCGGTCGCGAGCGCACGCGCAACTTCGAGGCGGCGCTTCTCGGCCGGCACGAGGTCGCTGGCGAGCACGTCGGCCCGCGCGGCAAGGCCGGTGAACTCCAGCACCTCGTGCGCCTTGCGGCGCGCCTCGCGCATCACGGTGTTGCGCACGAGCGCGCCGACGATGACGTTGTCGATAACGGTCATGGTCTCGAAGCTCTTGACCACCTGGAAGGTGCGGCCCACCCCGCGCTGGCAGCGCTCGGCCGCCGGCATGCGGGTGACATCCTCGCCGTCGAACCAGATCGAGCCTTGCGTCGGCGGCAGCACGCCGGCGATGAGATTGAACAGCGTCGACTTGCCGGCGCCGTTCGGGCCGATCAGGCCTACGATCTCGCCGCGGCCGACCGAGATCGAGACGTCGCTGTTGGCGATGAGGCCGCCGAAGCGCTGCCAGACGCCGCGTGTTTCGAGCAGCGCGGTCATCGCGTGGCTCCCTTCGGTTTTGCGCGGGAGAACAGGCTCACCAGGCCTCGCGGCAAGGCCAGCGAAATCGCCACGATCAGCGCACCATAGACGATGAGATCGACGCCACGCCCCGACCCGCCGATATAGGAGCGCGTCAGCTCCGTCATCGGGATCAGGATGGCGGCCCCTAACACCGGACCCCAGAGGGTGCCGATGCCGCCGAGCACCGCCGGCAGTGCCATCAGCAGCGAGAACTGGAAGCCCATCACGCTTTCAGGATCGATATAGGCGAGAA
Source organism: Bradyrhizobium sp. SZCCT0231 (assembly GCF_018130245.1). Taxonomy (GTDB): domain Bacteria; phylum Pseudomonadota; class Alphaproteobacteria; order Rhizobiales; family Xanthobacteraceae; genus Bradyrhizobium; species Bradyrhizobium japonicum_F. Next base: position 403,249 of record NZ_JAFCKP010000001.1, on the reverse strand, counting down.
ACTGCGCATAGAAGGCGCCGCCGATGGCGACGAGGAAGGCCGAGACGGCGGCCGCGCCCATCTTGGAATTGAACACGACGACGCCGAGGCTCTCGGCCGCTTCCGGATTGTCCTTCACCGCACGCCACCAGAAGCCCCATTTGGAATCTTCCAGCCACCAGGTGACGAACCAGGCGAGGCAGCAGAGCGCCAGCGCGAAATAGAAGTATGGCAGCTTGGTGCGCAGGAACTGGAATTTCAGCCAGCTGTCGCCGCGGATCGGAATGGTGATGCCCATCGCGGCGCCCGCCCACTCCCAGTTCTGGAACAGCAGCAGTCCGATCTCGGCGATGACGATGGTCGCGATCACGAAGTAATGGCCGCGCAGGCGGAAGAAGGGATAGCCGAGGCCCATCGCGATGACGGCCGCAATCACGCCGCCGCCGAGCATGCCGAACCAGGGCAGCACGCCGAACTTGGTGAACAAGAGCTCGGTGGTGTAGGCGCCGATGCCGAAATAGAGCGCGTGTCCCAGCGAGATCTGGCCGCAATAGCCGGACAGGATGTTCCAGCTCTGCGACAGCGCCGCATACATCAAGGTCAGGATCAGGATGTTCTGGACGTAGACGTCCTTGACGAACAGCGGCGCCAGCGCCGCGAGCCCGGCCAGCACGGCGGCGATGATGAGGTCGCGGCGGCGCCGCGCGGCAAAGTTCTTGTCCATCACATCGATCCGAACAGGCCGCGCGGCCGGATGAAGACGACCAGCAGATAGACGGCGTAGATGCCGACCGATTTCAGCGAGGGCGGCAGCACCAGGGCCGTGACCGCCTCGACGAGGCCGACGATGATGCCGCCGGCGAAGGCGCCGAACACGCTGCCGAAGCCGCCGAGCGCCACCGTGACATAGGCGATCAGCGCGAAGGACGCGCCGACGTCGGGATAGATGTAGAAGAACACCGCCATGATCGCGCCGGCGAGACCGACCAGCGCTGCGCCCAGGCCCCAGCCGAACGCGAACACGCGGTTCTTGTCGATGCCGACGAGCGCCACCGCGCCGGGATCTTCGCGGGTGGCTTCCAGCGCGCGGCCGAAATCGGTGCGGTGGATGAAGAAATAGAGAGCGGCAAAGGCCGCGATCGAGACCAGCGCGCCAACCAGTTGCGGCTCCGGCAGGAAGATGCCGGAGACCGAGATGGTCTTGCCGCCGAGCCAGGAGTGCGGAATGCTGCGATAATCCGGCGTGAAGAAGTACTGCGCGAGGCCGCGCATGACGATGGCGAGGCCGAAGGTGGTGAAGATCTGCACCATGCCGGCATTGGCCTTGGCCCGCATGGCGAAGCGTACAATCAATAGATAGATCACCGCGCCGAACACGAAGAGTGCCGCGGCGACCAGCGGCGCCGACAGCAACGGATCGATGGCGAAGAACGCGAACAGGAAGAAGGACAGGTACATCGCGATCATCAGGAACTCGCCATGGGCGAAGTTCGTGACGTCCATCAGGCCGAAGATCAGCGCGAGGCCGACCGCGATCAGTCCGTAGAGCAGGCCCATCAGAAGGCCGCTCGCGAGACTTTGGATAATGGCTTGGGCTGTCAAAAGTCTGTCCCCCGAAATAGATCCTCATCCTGAGGAGCGCGCACCAGCGCGCGTCTCGAAGGATGGCCCAGCCCTCGTCCTTCGAGACGCGGGCTACGCCCGCTCCTCAGGATGAGGGCGGGAGCTACATCTGAGCTCCCGCTTCCCAGTCTTACTTCATCGGCCAGATCGCCTCGGCGATCGCGGCTTGCGGCGGGAAGATGGTGACGAACTTGCCGCCGACATATTGCAGCAGCACCGGATCGGCGTCGTTGTTCTGGCCCATCTCGTCGAACTTGACGCGCTTCCAGGGCATGATGGTCTTCTCGCCCGGAATGTCGGTCGCGGCAAGCGCATCGCGGATCTTCTCGCCGTCGGTCGACTTGGCGCGGCTGATGGCGTCGGCGAGGATGATCAGGCCCATGAACTGGCGCGAGGTGAGATCGTTGAAATCCTTGCCCGAGCGCGACTTGAACATCTCGTTGATCTTGCCGACCATCGGCCGCTTCTGCGCGAGGTCGAGCGAGAAGGTACCGCGCGAGATCACGCCTTCGAGCTTGTCGCCGACGGCATCATAGAGCGCCTTCTCGGAGAAGCCGGCGTCCTGCGCCACGATCGCATTCGGCTTGTAGCCGAGCTCGGCCATGGTCTTGACCAAGAGGATGCCGTCGGTGGTGTAGCTCGACGGCATCAGCACGTCGGCATTGGCGGTCTTGAGCTGCTGCACCTCGGCCGAGAGCGAGGGCGAGTTGGCGCGATACTTGATGTCGGTGACGATCTTGTAGCCGCGCTCGCCGGCGATCTTGGTCTGGGCATTGCCGGAATCGGTGCCGAAGATGGTGTCCTCGTGGAACAGCGAGAGCGTCTCGATCTTGGTGCCCTTCTTCTTCATGGCGTCGAAGAAGTCGAACATCGCGGCCGAGTACATCTCGTCATGCGGCGCGGCGCGGAAGTAATATTTCAGGCCGCGGCGGTGCAGGCTCGGCGAGGAGTTGTCGGCGGAAACGAACGGGACCTGATAGCGTTCGCAGATCTGGCTGACGGTGACGGCCACCGCGCTCTGATAAGTGCCGATGATGGCGCAGACCTTCTCCTGCGTGATCAGGCGCTCGGCCTCGGCGCGGCCCTTCTGCGGATCGGCCTGGTGGTCGGCGAACACGAGACGGATCTTGGCACCACCGAGACCCGGCAGGCCCTCGCCTTTCGCCAGCGGCAGGTCGAAATCGGTGTCCTTGTTGATGACTTCGAGCGCAGTCTCATAGGCCTTCTGCGCGTCGACGCCCTGCTGCGCGCTGCCGCCGGAGAACGGATAGATCACGCCGATCACGACTTCCGAGGTCTGTGCGCGCGCTGCCAGCGGCACGAGAGCGGCAGTGGCGGTGGCTCCCAACAACACGTCGCGGCGAGTGATCGTCATGGCAAAGTCCCCTGTTACTGAATTTCGGCTGATCGAATGAAGCGATTGATGGATGCGGTAAAGCCCGAAGAAGCAGCAAACGCTGCCTACTAAATCACGGCCATGTTCTTGTTCTTCAGATCCGTCACCAGCATCAAGCCGGGCGAATGCGTGATCGCGAACGGGAGTTTCGCGGCGTTAATCACCGATTGCGGCGTCACCCCGCAGGCCCAGAACACCGGAATCTCGTCGTCGGCGACCGGCACCGGATCGCCGTAGTCGGGCTTCGCGATGTCCTTGATGCCGATCAGGTGCGGATGGCCGAGATGCACGGGTGCGCCGTGCACGGCGGGATAGCGCGAGGTGATCTGCACCGCGCGGATCGCATCGGCCGGCTTGAACGGACGCATCGACACCACCATGGGACCGGCGAACGGGCCGGCTTCGCCGCAGGCGATGTTGGTGCGGTACATCGGCACGCGCACATTGCGCTCGATGTGGCGGATCGGCATGCCCTCGTCGAGCAGAGCTTCTTCGAACGAGAAGGAGCAGCCGAGCACGAAGGTGACGAGATCGTCGCGCCAGTAGCTCTTCACATCGGTCGGTTCGTCGACGACCTCGCCGTCGCGCCAGACGCGGTAGCGCGGAACGTCGGTGCGGATGTCGAGATCGGCGCCGAGCGAAGGGAGATGCGGACTGCCGACATCGGAGATGCCGATGATCGGGCATGGCTTCGGATTGAGCTGGCAGAAGCGGTGAAAGGCGCCGGCATATTCGGCCGGCAGGATCGCCAGATTGCCCTGAACGTACCCGGGGGCGACGCCGGCGGTGGAGGCGACCAGCCCCTCGCGGTAGGCGAGCCGGGCCTTGCGGCTCGGAAGGCCGTCGGGCGTTTCAGTTTGCTGCGCTGCCACCAAAACAGTCATGTAATCGACCTGCCAACTCGACAAAGACAAGCCAACACCAAGCGTGCTATAAAGTCTAATCGTCGTTTCTAATCAATCTCGATAAATCTGCTTTATCGATTGGGAAAATCCTTCCAATGCTGGACTTCAGGTCGATCGAGACGTTCCTATGGGTTGTGAAGCTCGGCAGCTTCCGCGGCGCCGCACAACGGCTCAACACCACCCAGCCGGCGATCTCCCAGCGCATCGCCCAGCTCGAGCGCGAGATGGGCGTGAAGCTCCTGAACCGCGATCATCGCATCGCCTCACCGACACCGAGCGGCCGGCAGATGATGGTCTATGCGGAGAAGCTGATCGGCCTGCGCGCTGCGATGATGGCGGAGATCGGCGACCGCTCGGCGATGCGCGGCGTGATGCGGCTCGGGGTCGCCGAGACCATCGTGCACACCTGGCTGCCGCGGCTCGTCAAGAGCGTCAACGAGGTCTACCCGAACCTGTCGCTGGAGATCGAGGTCGACATCACGCCGAACCTCACCGCGCGCCTGCTCGCGCAGGAGATCGAGCTCGCCTTCGTCGTCGGGCCGTTGTCCGCTTCCGGCGTGCACAACCGCGTGCTCGCCGATTATCCGATCGGCTTCCTCGCAAGCCCCTCGCTGGGGCTCGGCAAGGGACCGGTGACGCCGGCGGAGCTTGCGCGGTTTCCGATCATCACCTTCCCGCGCAAGACCAAACCTTACGAGGTCGTGCGCGAGGTGTTCGACCGGCCGGAGCTGCCGCCGATTCGCCTGCATGCCTCCGCCTCGCTGGCGACCGTCATCCACATGGCGGTCGAAGGGCTCGGCATCGCCGTGATCCCCGACGCCATCGTCGAGAACGAGCTCGCCGACGGACGGCTGCAACTGCTCGACACCGATCTCGCCATCGCGCCGCTGACCTTCACGGCGAGCTGGCTCGCCTCGCCCGACGTCGTCGCCGTGGAGCGCGTCGCCGAGCTTGCACGGCAGATTGCGCAGAGCAGCCTCGCGGTTGACGCGCCCGCGCAGGCGCGTCATTGAAAAAGGCGCCGGACAAGAGAGAGAACGACCGCATGAGCCGAGCCGCCACCAACCTGCAAATCGATTCCGCCCGCCTGTGGGGCTCCATCCACGAGACCGCGCAATTCGGCGCGACCGCCAAGGGCGGCGTGCGGCGGCTGACGCTCAGCGCCGAAGACAAGCAGGTGCGCGACTGGTTCCGCAAGGCCTGCGAGGATGCCGGACTGGAAGTCCACGTCGACGCGCTCGGATCACAGTTCGGCCTGCGCAAGGGCCGCGACATGTCGAAGCCGCCTGTCGGCATCGGCTCGCATCTCGACACCCAGCCGACCGGTGGCAAATATGACGGGATTCTGGGGACGCTCGGCGCGCTGGAAGTGATCCGCACGTTGAACGACGCCGGCATCGAGACCGAGGCGCCGATCTGCGTCGTCAACTGGACCAATGAGGAAGGCTCGCGCTTCGCACCTGCGATGATGGCGTCCGCCGCCTATGTCGGCGACTTCACCACCGACGACATCCTGTCGCGCAAGGATATCGAAGGCATGACCGTCGGCCAGGCGCTCGACAGCATCGGTTATCGCGGCGACAAGCCGGTCGGCTTCCAGAAGCTCGGCTGTTTCGTCGAGCTGCACATCGAGCAGGGGCCGATCCTGGAGGCCGAAGGCAAGACCATCGGCGTGGTCGATTCCGGCCAGGGCGTATTGTGGTACGACGGCAAGATTTCCGGCTTCGAGAGCCATGCGGGTTCGACCCCGATGCCGTTGCGGCGCGATGCGCTGGCGACACTGTCGGAGATCGTGCTGGCGATGGAAGCCATTGCCAAGAAGCATGGGCCCAACGCGGTCGGCACCATCGGCGAGGCCGTGATCGCAAATCCCTCGCGCAACGTCATCCCCGGCGAGATCGCCTTCACCATGGACTGCCGCAGTGCCGATGGCGCGATCATGGACGCGCTCGATCGCGATCTTCGTGCGGCGATCGCCGAGATCGCCGCGCGCCGCAAGGTCGAGGTCAAGATCGATCTGGTCTGGCGCAAGCCACCGACGCATTTCGATCCGAAGCTGATCGCCGCGGTCGAGAACGCGGCGAAGACGCTCGGCTATTCCTCCCGCCGCATCACCTCCGGCGCCGGCCACGACGCCTGCAACCTCAACACCGTCATGCCGGCCGCGATGGTGTTCGTGCCCTGCAAGGACGGCATCAGCCACAACGAGCTGGAGGACGCCACGCAAGGCGACTGCGCCGCAGGCACCAACGTTCTCATGCATACCGTGCTGGCGATCGCTGGCGTCGCATCCTGACCGGAGAGAACCATGCGCGGAGTTTTCGTCGACGCCAATGAAGCCCTCGCCGCGATCATGGAGCGGCTGGAAAAGCCCGGCGACCCCAAGGTCCGGATCCACCGGGACCCCGATATCAAGCCCGAGCAATACCCTGAGATCCTCGATGGCGCCGAGATCGCCATCGTCGACCACACCGCGCTGCCGACCGCTGTCGCAAAGAAATGCGCCGGCCTGAAGCACGTCGTGTTCCTCGGCACCGGCGCGCGCAGCTACATGAACCCGGAGGAGCTCGCCGAGCTCGGCATCTCCGTCCATCTGATCAAGGGCTATGGCGACACCGCGGTCGCCGAATCCGCGATCGCGCTGATGTGGGCCTCGGCCCGCGTCATCGCGATGATGGACCGCGAGATGCGGGCCGGCAACTGGCTGCGCGAGGACGGCATGCAGCTCACCGGCAAGACCCTCGGCCTGATCGGCTTCGGCGGCATCGCCGCTGAGGTCGCGCGCATTGCCAGCGGCAGCGGCATGAAGGTGATCGCCTGGAACCGCTCGCCGAAGAGCCATCCTGGCGTCGAGTTCACCGATCTCGACACGGTGCTGGCGAAGAGCGACGTCGTATCGCTGCACCTGCTGCTCAATGACGAGACGCGCGGCATGATCACGCGCGAGAAAGTCTTTGCGATGAAGCGTGGCGTCATCCTCGTCAACACGGCCCGCGCCGCAATCGTCGACGAGGCCGCCATGATCGACGCACTGAAAACCGGCCACATTCGCCATGCCGGCCTCGACGTCTTCAACATCGAGCCGTTGCCCGGCGATCATCCGCTGACGAAGCTGCCGAACGTGACGCTGTCGGCGCATTCGGCGTTCCGCACGCCGGAAGCCAGCGAGAACCTGATTGAAGCGGCATGGGTCCACTGCCGCCGGATCGTGAATTCGTAGGGTGGGTTAGCCCTGCAGATGCGTGAAGCGCATCTGCTTGGCGTAACCCACCTCTTTAGTTTCCGCGGAAGCAGAAGCGGTGGGTTACGCCTTCGGCTAACCCACCCTACGCTCTCCGCCAAATCGTGAAGGGACAAGAGCAACAACAATGGCCGACTATCGCACCATCAAGGCAGAGCCGCTCACCAACGCCATCCGCGCCATCGTCAAGGCGGGTGGGTCTACCGACCGCGAAGCCGAGCTCGTGTCCACCAATCTCGTCGAGGCCAATCTGAAGGGACACGACTCCCACGGCGTCGGCATGATCCCGCGCTATGTCCAGAGCGTCACCAATGGCGGCCTCGCCGTGAACCAGCACGTCAAGATCGTGCTCGACACTGGTCCGCTCCTCACCCTCGACGGCCTCACCGGCTACGGCCAGGTGATCGGTCATGAAGCGATGGAGCTGGCTGCCGAGCGCGCCAAGCGCAACGGCGTGTGCCTCGTCGGCCTCTCCAACTCGCACCACATCGGCCGCATCGGCCACTGGGCCGAGCAGTGCATCGACCACGGGCTGGTCTCGATCCACTTCGTCAACGTGATCTCGCGCCCGATCGTGGCGCCCTGGGGCGGCAGCGATGCGCGCCACGGCACCAACCCGTTCTGCGTCGGCATCCCGCGCGCCGGCAAGGAGCCGATCGTGCTCGACTTCGCCACCAGCAGGATCGCGCAGGGCAAGACCCGCGTCGCCCACAACAAGGGCGTCGAGCTGGAACCCGGCACCATCATCGACAATGAAGGCAAGCCCACGGTCAATCCGCGCTACACCGTGATCCCGCCATACGGCGCCATCCTGCCGTTCGGCGAGCATAAGGGGTCGGGCCTCGCGCTGGTCTGCGAAATCCTTGGCGGCGCCCTCTCCGGCGGACAGGCGGTCAAGGGCCCGTCCGACGGCAAGTACAATGTCCTCAACGGCATGCTGTCGATCATCATCGACCCGACCAAGCTCGGCACCGCCGAAAACCTCGCACGCGAAGTCGAGAGTTTTGTGGCCTGGCACACCGGCTCGCCACCCGCGCCTGGAGTCGACAAGGTCAAGATCGCCGGCGACCCCGAGCGCGAGACCAAGAAGAAGCGCCTCGCCGAAGGCATTCCGGTCGATCCGACCACCTGGCAGGAGATTCTGGAGGCGGGGAAGAAGTTCGGGTTGGATCAGGCGGCGATCGAGAAGATCGTGGGGTAGTTGCGACCGAATCTTATGTTTAGTCGTAGGGTGGGTTAGCCGAGCGGATGCGCGAAGCGCATCTGCTTGGCGTAACCCACCACTTCTGTCTCTGCGGATACGAACAGTGGCGGGTTACGCCCGGCGGACCACGCTTCGCGCGGTCGCAGGGCTAACCCACCCTACGCATTGTCGCGGCCCGCCTCAATCCACCATATCCGCAACCGCCTTGCCGCAGGCGGTCGTATCGGCGTTGCCGCCGAGATCCTTCGTGCGCAGCGTGCGCTCGGCCAGCGTGCGCTCGATTGCGTCGACGATCGACTTGCCGGCTTCCTTCTCGCCGAGATGCTCGAACATCATGGCACCCGACCAGATCATGCCGATCGGGTTGGCGATGCCCTGCCCCGCGATATCGGGCGCCGAGCCGTGAACCGGCTCGAACACCGAGGGGAAATCGCCCTCGGGATTGATGTTGCCTGACGGCGCGATGCCGATCGTGCCGGTGCAAGCCGGGCCGAGGTCGGAGAGAATGTCGCCGAACAGATTTGAGCCGACCACGACGTCGAACCAATCCGGATGCAGCACGAAATTCGCGGTGAGAATGTCGATGTGGTACTTGTCCCACTTCACGCCCGGAAATTTCTTCGCCATCGCCTCCACGCGCTCGTCCCAATAGGGCATGGTGATGGAGATGCCGTTGGACTTGGTCGCCGAGGTCAGGTGCTTCTTCGGCCGCGACTGTGCGAGCTCGAAGGCGAATTTCAGGATACGGTCGACGCCGGTGCGGGTCATCACCGTCTGCTGCGTCACGAACTCGCGGTCGGTGTCGGGGAACATGCGGCCGCCGACCGAGGAATATTCGCCTTCCGTGTTCTCGCGCACCACCCAGAAATCGATGTCGCCGGGCTTGCGGCCCGCCAGCGGCGACGGCACGCCGGGCATCAGCCGCACCGGGCGCAGGTTCACATACTGGTCGAACTCGCGGCGAAACTTGATCAGCGAGCCCCACAGCGAGACGTGATCCGGAATCTTGGCCGGCCAGCCGACCGCGCCGAAATAGATCGCGTCGTGCTTACCGATCTTCTCCTTCCAGTCATCAGGCATCATCTGGCCGTGCTTCTCGTAATAGTCGTAAGACGAGAAGTCGAAATGGTCGAAATGCACGGAGACGCCGTGCTTCTTCGCCGCCGCCTCCAGAACGCGCAGACCCTCCGGCATGACTTCCTTGCCGATGCCGTCGCCGGGAATGACCGCGATCCGGTATTGTTTCTTGCTCATCGAGAACGTCCTTGGTTGGTCCGGCAGCCGCCGCGTTTTAACCGCACTGCAATGGACCAAACGCGGCGGCAGTGCAACGCTGCACTGCAATGTTGACCATGGCGCGGCCGAGCGCCTACTGATTTGATCCTGTTCCCACGAACGAGTACCCCCTCATGGATCTGCATCTGCGTGGCAAGCGCGTCCTGATCGCCGGCGCGTCCAAGGGCATCGGCGCGGCCGCCGTCGAGGCGTTTGCCCGGCGACCGTTCCTGGCGTCAGATCGCGCCGGCTATACCTCGGGCGTGATATATACGGTGGACGGCGGCATCAGCGCGGGGTGGGGTTAACACTATCCTCGTCATTGCGAGCGCAGCGAAGCAATCCAGGAATGCATCCGCGGTGAGAGCCTGGATTGCTTCGCTGCGCTCGCAATGACGAACCAAGAATGGGCAGAGGAGTAAACCAATTGTCTCAAGACCTGATCCGCGAAACCGCATGCGCCGTCGTCGACAAGCTGCGCTCCGGCGACGTCTCGCCGCTCGAGCTGCTGGATGCGCTGGAGAAGCGCGTCAGTGAGGTTGACGGCAAGGTCAACGCGCTGCCGATACTCTGCTTCGATCGCGCACGGGATAGCGCCAAGGCGCTGATGCGGAAGCCGGCCGGCGCGCGCGGGCTGCTCGCCGGCTTGCCGGTCCCGATCAAGGATCTGACCGACGTCGCAGGCGTCTTGAACACGCAGGGCTCGCCAATCTTTAGGGATAACATCCCCGCGAAGTCCGACCTCATGGTCGAGAACCTCGAGGCCAACGGCGCGGTGGTCTACGCAAAATCCAACACGCCGGAGTTCGGCGCCGGCGCCAACACGTTCAACGAGGTGTTCGGCGCGACGCTCAATCCCTGGGACACGACCAAATCGGCAGCGGGCTCCTCCGGAGGCGCCGCGGTGGCGCTTGCGACCGGAATGGCCTGGCTCGCCCAGGGCTCCGATATGGGCGGGTCCTTGCGCAACCCCGCGGCGTTCTGCGGCGTCGTCGGCATGCGGCCGAGCATCGGCCGCGTCGCGCATACTCCCAAGTCAGGTATCGATCGCAATCTCGGCGTGGTCGGCCCGATGGCGCGCAACGTCGCGGATCTCGCGCTGCTGCTGGATGCCATGAGCGGCGACTATGCGGACGATCCGCTGTCGCTGCCAGCCCCCGCAACCTCGTTCCTGTCGGCGGCACAGGCGGGCAAGAAACCGAAGCGCGTCGCCTATTCGCCCGATCTCGGCATCACGCCGGTCGATCCCGAAGTGAAGGCGATCACGCGCAAGGCCGCCGAACGTTTCGCGGAGGCCGGAGCCATCGTGGAGGAGGCGCATCCCGACTGGCGCGAGGCGCATGAATGCTTCCACGTGCTGCGCGCCTTCGATTTCGCGATCACCAAGGCCAATCTGCTGCGCACCAAGCGCGACCTGCTCAAGCCCGAGGTGATCTGGAACATCGAGGAAGGCCTCAAGCTCACGGTCGACCAGCTGGCGCGCGCCGAGGCGCAACGCGTCGGCATGACCGCGCGGGCGGTCGAGTTCTTCAAGAGCTACGATCTCCTGCTGGTGCCGACCACGATCGTGCCGCCCTTCCCGATCGAACATCGCTACGTCGCCGAATGCGCCGGCAAGAGGTTCGAGAATTACGTCGAGTGGCTCGGCATCGTCTACGCCATCACGCTCGCCTGCTGCCCCTCGCTGTCGCTGCCGTGCGGCTTCACGGCGTCCGGCCTGCCTATCGGCGTGCAGGTGGTCGGCGCACCGCGGGCCGACGCCGAGGTGATCGCCGGCGCGAAGGTGCTGGAGGATATCCTAGGCCTGCGCGGCACGACGCCGATCGACCCGAGGGTGAAGGACTAGCCTCACTCTCGTGCCCCGGACGCAGCGCAGCGCTATCCCGGCGATGCGAAGCATCGTCCGGTCAGCGTTGCGCTGCAGAGCCGGGCCCATCTCTCCGCGATTTCCGGTGCTGCCCTGGGTCCCGGCTCTGCGGCGCAGCGCTAGCGCGCTGCCCCTTGTCCGGGACACGAGACCCCACCTCCCGCTGGTCGCCTCCAGGCTGCGACTGTAGCGCGACATCGCAAAGCAAAAGAAAGAGTAGATCGCGGCACGACCTCCCGTCGCACCCTGCCGGTCATCGCGCGGCACGCAGGACGGTTGCTCGGTTCGCTATTTGGCGATCGGGCAGGAGCCGGGATCATCGCAGCGAGGAGGCGTCGATCGCGTGGTGCCGGTCGCATCGTCGGAGCTGGGGCCCGCCGCCCCGTTCAGAATGACCGAGACGCGCCATCGATATGTTGCTTGCGGCGTCAGGCCGGAATCCCCAAAGCTCGCTCCTGTCACGTCGCCAATCGCCTGGAACGCGCCATCTGGCCCCGCACGCGAAACCCGGTAGGTTGTTCCGTCGTCCCCCGGAGACCAGGCCAGGTCAGCGCCGCTATCCGACGTATCGATCACCGTGAGCGACTGCGGTGCCGATAGCGATGGCGCAGTCGCGCCGGCGGGCGCCGCGGCCCCGGCCGTGACCGCATCCAGCATCGCCTTGATCGCCTTGATTTGCGATCCGGACTTCGTCACGTAGCTATCCTGATGGTCGACGTAGCTCCACCAATCCCAACAGGCCTGCGGATTGCTTGGCCAGTATGGGCTGGTCTTGGTCTGCGGATAGAGAATGATCAGGTGGTTCGTGTCCGCCCACTCATTGTAGCCGGCCTCATCCACGAATCTGCGTCCGATATCGGCGACGTCCTGCTTGCATCCGTGGAGCGCGACGTGGACGCGACACGGACTGCCCTGCTCGCAATCCTGAGGTACGAACACATAGCCGGTATCGCCCATGCTCAGCGCGTCGGGCAGATGCGGCGTGGTATAGATCGATTGATCAAAGCTCTTCACCGAGCCTGCAAGCTGCGCGGGACTGGGCGGATTCAGGCGGCCGTAAATATGCTGCAGGATGACGCCGGCCTGGTCATAGCCGCATTGGTCGATATAGGGCTGCGTGTTGGCCTTGCAGTCGTTGAGCCCGGGTACGCCCTGTTTCGTCACGACGAACGAGTGGCCCGCGCCGAGCGTGGCCTGATAGAACAAGTTGCCGCGATTGGCATCCCCCAGATAATGGCGATAGAAATCGGCGGCCGCATCGGTCGCGGCCTTGTCGACGACCGCGTCATTGTAGCCGTGAAAGAGATAGATCTTCTGCCTGCCGACATTGCTGAGGGGGTCGATCTCGCCCGCTGCGGCCTTCGCGTCGGCCTTTGCCGTAAAATCCTTCAGATCCAGATCCGACCCCGGCCCTTTCATGCATGCACCCGTGGCCCGCCAGATCGGCCCCCAGTACCAGGTGGCGGCGTCGAGCGCGTCCGCCTTCGCGCACCAATAAGGGCCGCCCGCGACCACGCCGACGCCCTTGATCACCGACGACCACGCCGTGCCGAACTGAACGGCCATGAACGCGCCCGACGAAATTCCCGAAATCGAACTCTCACCGATCGGCGCGCGATAGCCCCGCAACCCCTCGGCGGCACACGATGACGCGCCGAGAGTGGTTGTGAAGATCAGGACGCAGATCAGGGCGGCGGTGAATTGCCGCAAAACGGCCACGCACATGACAGCCTCGCCAAATCGACCGCAGGAGCAACCTCTGGTATTACAGCTCCAGATCGGCAATCGGTGCAAGCGCAAACAAGCGGCACCAAACGAGGAACCGTCACTTCGGCGTGGTCGGCGCCTCGAGGCTGCGGCTATAGCGCGACATCGCGAAACAGAAGACAAAGTAGATCGCGGCCACGAAGATGTAGACCTCGACCGAAAACTGCTGCCAGGCCGGATCGATGATCGCGGTCTTGGCCGTCGTCAGCAGGTCGAAGATGCCGATGATCAGGACGAGACTGGTGTCCTTGAAGAAGGCGATGAAGGTGTTGACCAGCGGCGGGATGACATGGCGGATCGCCTGCGGCAGGATGATCAGCCGGTGCTTGCGCCAGTAGGACAGGCCCAGCGCGTCGGCGGCTTCATATTGCCCGCGCGGCACGGCCTGAAGCCCGCCGCGGATCACTTCGGCGAGGTAGGCGCCGGCGAACAGGATGATTGCGATCTGTGCGCGCAGCAGCTTGTCGATATTGAATCCGGCGGGCATGAACAGCGGAAACATCACGCTCGCCATGAACAACAGGCTCACCAGCGGCACGCCACGGATCAGCTCGACATAGAGCACGCTGAGCGAGCGGATCGCCGGCAGCTTCGAGCGCCGGCCGAGCGCGACGAGGATGCCGAGCGGAAAGCCGAAGGCGAGACCGAACGTCGCCAGGATCAGCGTCACCGGCAGTCCGCCCCAGCGGTCCTGCGAGACGAAGGACAGGCCGAACACGCCGCCCCACATCAGGACGCTGATCAGCGCCAGCGCGCCGATCCAGAGATAGGCCAGCTCGCGCCGCCACAGCGCGCGGCGGGTCGAGAGGTAGTACAGCGCGATGAACAGCGCGACCGACAGCGCCGGCCGCCACTGCTCGTCGAACGGATAGGTGCCGAACAGGATGAAGCGGTACTTCTCGGGGACGATCGCCCAGCAGGCGCCGACGCCACGCACGGCGCGGCATGCGCTGGAATCGTTCGTCGGCGTCAGCCAGACCGCATTCGCCACGCCCCACTGCAGGAAGCTGAAGATGCCCTTGGCGAGCAACGCCAACAGCACGACCGTCAGGATGCCGTTGGGAATCGACGAGAACAGGTTCTTGCGCAGCCAGCGCAACACCGGATTGCCCGTCTGCGGTCGGCGAGCGGCGCGGGGGGCATCGGGGATGTCCGTGATCGCGGACATGCTCAGCGCTCCACCAGCGCGATGCGCGCATTGTACCAGTTCATGAAGAAGCTGATCGAAAGGCTGATGGTCAGGAACACCGCCATGATCAACGCGATCGCCTCGATCGCCTGCCCGGTCTGGTTCAGCGTGGTGTTGGCGATCGAGACCACGTCCTGGTAGCCGATCGCGACGGCGAGCGAGGAGTTCTTGGTCAGGTTGAGATACTGACTCGTCATCGGCGGCACGATCACGCGCAGCGCCTGCGGCAGGATGATCTGCCGCAGCATGAAGCTGCGGCGCAGGCCGAGTGCGTTGGCAGCATCCCACTGCCCGCGCGGCACCGACTGGATGCCGCTGCGGACGATCTCGGCGATGAAGGCCGAGGTGTAGGTCACGAGCGCGATCAGCAGCGCGAAATATTCCGGCGCGAGCGTCAGCCCACCGACGAAATTGAAGCCGCGCAGCTGCGGCCACTCGATCGTCCAGGACACGCCGAGCACCAGCGAGACCGCCGCCGGCACCACGACAATGAGGCCGAGCGCGAACGGCCAGGCCGGCCGCGGCTTGCCGTCGCGCATCTGCTGCGCGATCAGCCATCGCCGGATGAGATAGAACACCGCGCAACCCAGCACCGCAGTGCCGAGCACCGCGAGCTGCGACGGCCCGAACGGGATCGCCGGCAAAATCAGGCCGCGATTGGACAGGAACACACCCTCGATCGGCCGCCACGCCGCGCGTGCGGCCGGCAGAGCCTGCATCAGCACGTACCAGAACAGGAGTTGGAGCAGCAGCGGGATGTCGCGGAGCGTTTCGACATAGACGGCGGCAAGCCGTGACAACAGCCAGTTGGTCGACAGCCTGGAGATGCCGATCAGCGTACCCAAGATCGTCGCGAGAACGATGCCGATCACGGCGACGCGCAAGGTGTTGGCGACGCCGACGACGAACGCCCAGAAGTAGGTATCCCCAGGATTGTAGGCGAGCAGGCTGTCGGCAATCGGCATGCCGGCCTCACGGCCGAGAAAGGCGAAGCCGGTCGTGATGCGCCGGGCCGACAGGTTGGTGACGGTGTTGGACCAGAGGAAGGCGATTACTGCGACGGCGATTCCGACCACCAGGACCTGCCAGAACAGGCCCTTCAATTCGTTGCGCCCGAGCGCGAAGAGGCGGCGGCGCGGCGGCGGCCTGGGATGATCGGCGGTCACAGCGCAAAAATCCTTCTCAAATGCAGCGATTTCCGGCGGCGCACGTCAACTGTTGCACCAAACTCCAATTCATGCAACAAATGTTTCATGGCCGAGCCCGCGAAATCCTCGCCCCTGAGCGAACTGCGCATCGCATTGCCATCGCTCCCCCTGCGCTTGCAGGAGGTCGGCCGCTTCGTCGCTGCCAATGATTACGACGCCACCACCCGCTCGATGCGCGATCTCGCTGCCGAAGCCGGCGCCGATCCAGCCGCGTTCACGCGGCTTGCCAAGGCGATCGGCTATTCCGGCTGGGACGAACTGCGTGCGGCGCTGACCGAGGCGCGGCGGCCGTCGCAGACCGCGCCCTTCTCCGGCCGCACAAGAGGCCGGCGCCATGGCCCGAACGCCGATGTCGCTCTCGTCATCGACAAGCTCGAGGCCGAGGCCGCCGGCCTTCCGCGCATCCCGGCCCAGCCGATCGCGGAAGCGGCGCGCGCGCTGCACGATGCCAAGCGGATCTGGATCGCCGGCTATCGCAGCTGCCGCAGCGTCGCGGAACTCCTAAACTACGAGCTGCGCTTGTTCCGTCCCGAGCAGGTGCAGATCGTCGGCACGTCCGGGCCCGACGACCTCGATCTCGGCGCGTTCCGTCCCGGCGAAGCCGTCATCGTCATCGGCTTCCTGCCTTACACGCATGTGAGCGTCCGCGTCGCGCAGGCCGCTCATCGCAGCGGCGCGACGTTGATCGCGATCGCCGATAGCCTCGCGGCACCGATGGCCGAGGGTGCCGACCACGTGCTGCTGTTCGAGGCGGCTTCCTCTCCCGGCTTCTTCCCGAGCCTCACCGGCGCGATCGCGATCGCACAGTCGCTCGCGGCGGTCACGTTCTCGCTCGGCGGCGCCGCCGCGAAAACGCGTCTGGAAAATACCGAGGCGCGGCTTGCCGCGGCCTCCACCTACGTCTCGGAGAAAGGTTGACCCATGAGCACTCGCACCAGCCGCGTGCTGCATCGCTCGCTACGCGAAACGCCGCCCAAGGCGATCGGCGGCGAAGGCGTCTATCTCTTCGCCGAGGGCGGCCGCCGCATCATCGATGCCTCCGGCGGCGCGGCGGTCTCCTGCCTCGGCCATCAGCATCCGCGCGTGATCGCGGCGATGGCCAAGCAGGCGTCCACCCTCGCCTATGCGCATACTGCTTTCTTCTCCTCCGAGCCGGCGGAAGCACTTGCTGAAACACTGGTCGGGCACGAGCCGGGCGGGCTCGCCTACGCCTATTTCGTCAGCGGCGGATCGGAGGCGATCGAAGCCAGCATCAAGCTGGCGCGGCAGTATTTCATCGAGCGGGGCGAGTCGCAGCGGCAACACTTCATCGCGCGGCGGCAGAGTTATCACGGCAACACACTCGGCGCGCTCGCCGCCGGCGGTAACGCCTGGCGACGCGCCCCGTATGCGCCGCTGCTCTCTGCCGCCTTCAGCCATGTGACGCCGGCCTTCGCCTATCACGAGAAGCGCGAGGGCGAGTCGGATGCGCAGTTCGTCGCGCGCCTCGCTGCCGAACTCGAAGCCGAGTTTCAGCGACTCGGCCCCGACACCGTGGCGGCGTTCCTCGCCGAGCCTGTCGTCGGCGCCACCGCCGGCGCCGTGACCGCACCGGACGGCTACTTCAAGGCGGTGCGCGAGATCTGCGACCGGCATGGCGCGCTGCTGATCCTCGACGAAGTGATGTGCGGCATGGGCCGCACCGGCACGACGCACGCCTGGGAGCAGGAGGGTGTGGCCCCCGATATCCAGGCGATCGCAAAAGGTCTCGGCGGTGGCTACCAGCCGATCGGCGCGATGCTTGCGAGCGGGAAGATCATCGACACCATCCGCGCGGGCTCGGGCGCATTCCAGCACGGCCATACCTACCTTGCGCATCCCCTCGCCTGCGCGGCGGCGCTCGCGGTGCAGGACGTGATCCGCGAGGACGGCCTGCTCGACCGCGTGAAGGAACGCGGCAAGCAGCTCGAGCAGCGCCTCACCGAACGCTTCGGCAATCACCGCCATGTCGGCGACATCAGGGGCCGCGGCCTGTTCTGGGCGATCGAGCTGGTCGCCGATCGCGCTAGCCGCGCCTCGTTCGATCCGGCGCTCAAGCTGCACCAGAAGATCAAGGCGGAGGCCTTCGCTGGCGGCCTCGGCTGCTATCCGGGCGGCGGCACCGTCGACGGCGTGCGCGGCGACCACGTGCTGCTGGCGCCACCCTACATCGCCTCGGCTGCCGAGATCGATCAGATCGTCGACAAGCTCGGCACCGCCGTCGACAACGTGTTGCGTAGTGTCAATCACTGAGGGGAGAGTAGTATGAGGAAAGTGGTTATCGCAGCGAGCGTGCTCGCGGCATCGACGGTGATCGCGTCGGCGGCGACGCTGGACACGGTGAAGAGCCGCGGCACGCTGGTGTGCGGCGTCAGCGCCGGCTTTGCCGGCTTCTCGGCGCCGGACTCGCAAGGCAATTACAAGGGTCTCGACGTCGACTATTGCCGCGCACTCGCGGCCGGCGTGCTCGGCGACCCCAACAAGGTGCGCTACGTCTCGCTGACGGCTCAGAACCGCTTCACCGCGCTGCAATCGGGCGAGATCGACGTGCTCTACCGCAACTCGACGCAGACCTATTTGCGCGGCGTCACGCTGGGCCTGCGACAGGGCCCGGTCAACTTCTACGACGGCCAAGGTTTCGTGGTGAAGAAGGACCTCGGCGTAAAGGAGCTGAAGGACCTCAAGGGCGCCACCGTCTGCGTCGCGCAGGGCACCACGCACGAGGTCACGCTCGGCGATTACGGACGCGCCAACGGCATCGACTGGAAGCCGCTGGTGTTCGACCGCGTCGACACCATGTACCAGACCTTCTTCGGCGGCCGCTGCGACGCCATGACCCAGGACGCCTCCGCGCTGGCCGGCGCGGTGACCACCGCGGCGCCGACCCCGGCCGACTACGTCGTGCTGCCGCAGACCATCAGCAAGGAGCCGCTCGGCCCCTTCACCCGCAACGGTGACGAGGTCTGGAGCGACATCATCACCTGGCTGCACTACGGCCTGATCGAGGCCGAGGAGCTCGGCGTCACGCAAGCCAATGTGGATGAGATGACGAAGTCGCAGACGCCCGCGATCCAGCGGCTGCTCGGTGCCTCCGGCGACCTCGGCTCGCGGCTCGGGCTCGACAACAAATGGCTGGTCACGGCGATCAAGGCCGGCGGCAATTACGGCGAGATCTACGAGCGCAATGTCGGCAAGGCCAGCCCGCTCAAGCTCGATCGCGGCCTCAACGGCCTCTGGAGCAAGGGCGGCTTGATGTACGCGGTGCCGCTCAAGTAAAGGTGCCCCATGTCCCGGACGCGCTGCTGCGCAGAGCCGGGACCCAGCGACCACAATAGGCCCCGGCTCTGCAGCGCAATACTGCGCATTGCGCTGCGTCCGGGGCACGAGACCTACCAGGTAGTCACTTTCAATGACGACGCCCCCTCGCATCGCCCTCATCCACGCTCTCAAGCACTCCATCGCGCCGATCGAAGCGGCATTCGTGAAGGCGTGGCCCGAGGCGCGGCTGATGAACCTGCTCGACGACAGCCTGTCGGCGGATCTGGCACGCGACGGCCAGCTCAACGCCGCCATGACCGAGCGTTTCCTCGCGCTCGGCGATTATGCGGCGGCAACGGGGGCCAACGCGATTTTGTTCACTTGCTCCGCCTTCGGCCCCTGCATCGAGGCGGTCGCGCGCGCGCATGCGGCGATGCCGGTGCTGAAGCCGAACGAGGCCATGATCGAGAGGGCGGTGACCATGGGTCAGCGCATCGGCCTGCTCTCGACCTTTCCGCCGACGCTGGCGTCGATGCCGCCCGAGTTTCCCGCTTCGGTCCAGATCGTGCCGAAACTTGCCGAAGGCGCGCTGGCCGCGCTCGACCGCGGCGACCGCGCCACACATGACCGGCTGATCGTCGAAGCGTCGATGGACCTGCGCAATTGCGACGTCATCGCGCTCGCGCAATTCAGCATCGCGGCGACTGCGCCGCTGGTTGCGGAGGCCACCGGCCGTCCCGTCGTGACGACGCCGGACAGCGCTGTCGAGAAGCTGATGGGCCTGCTGAAGGCGCAGGCTTAAGCGCCGGCCTTTTTTCGACGCTGGACGTCCTTGATGGCGACCGCAAGCGCAGCCTTCGTCTCGTTGACGAAATCCTCGACCAGCTCCTCGCGCGTGGCGTGCGCCGCCTCACCGGTGAACAGGCCCTGCTCGGCCAGCATCACGACGCCGTGCAGCGCCGCCCAGATCTTGAGCGCCTGCCGTTCGCGCAAGTAGCCGACAGCGGGCGCCTCCAAAGCTTCGATCACGAGCGCAAAGGTCTCCCGCGTCGCCTCGTGCAGCTCGCTGCCCTTGGCCGCGCAGGACACCGTGCGCGAAGCGAACATCAAGCGGTAGATGCCATTTCGGCGCAGACCGAAATCGAGCGTCGCCTGCGCGAGTCGCGAGAGTTTCGACTGCTTCGACGGCCTTGCCATTGCTTCGCGTAAGAGCGCCGAGAGTTGCCGGAACGCCTCCGCGGTGACCGCCGCGAGCAGCGCCTCGCGGTCGGCAAAATGCCGGTATGGCGCCGGCTGCGAGACGCCGAGCTGCTTCGCGAGCGCCTTGATGCTGATCGCCTCGGCGCCGCCCCGCTCCGCCTCGTGCAGCGCAGCCTTGATCAACGCATCGCGAAGATCGCCATGGTGGTAGCTCGTCTCGGGCTTGCGGGCTGTTCGTGAACGCATGTTGAGGCGAAGCCTATAAGTTTGCGCTTGACAGGGGAAGCCCGCCGCGAATGTAATAGGATATAACTTAAATGGAACTCACATGAGGAAACGCGCCGCCTTCGGGCCCTCGCGCGCACACGACCAAGGAAGCCGCAATGGCAGAGCAACTGAAGGTTCACGTCAATCCCGACAAATGCCAGGGCCATGCCCGCTGCAAGGCGCTCGCGCCGGAACTTTTCGAGCTCGACGAATATGGCAACGCGCACGAAGCCGGCGACGGCACTGTCCCGCCGGGGCTCGAGGACAAGGCCTGGCTTGCGAAATCCAACTGCCCGGAAATCGCAATCGATGTGATCGAGGAGTAGCGCGGCCGCAGCCGCCCCGCGTGCTTTCAGCGAACACGAGCCAAGGGATTCCCTGCCATGTCCGACGTCAACCAGCCTGTCGCCCATCCGCCCGTCACCGACTGGGTCCACGATTTCGACCACACCGACCCGCAATGGACGGAGGACCCCTTTCCGATCTGGGATGAGCTGCGGGCCGTAGGTCCCGTGGTGCACACGAAACGGTTCCTCGGCTGCTACCTGCCGACGACCTATGAAGCCGTGCGCGAGATCGCCAACGACACCGAGCACTTCTCCTCACGCCGCATCATCGTCCGTGACGTGCGGCCGGAAATCACCAGCAGGAACGCGGCCCCGCCGATCACGTCCGATCCGCCGGAGCACAAGCCGGCCAAGCAATTGTTGCTGCCGCCGTTCACGCCGGATGCGATGATGAAGCTCGAGCCGCGGGTCCGCGCTATCTGCAACGAGCTGATCGACGGCTTCATCGCCGACGGCAAGGTCGACGCCGCCGCGCGCTACAGCAATTACATCCCGGTTCGGGCGATCGCGCACATGCTCGGCATCCCCGAAAGCGACAGCGACCTCTTCATCAATTGGATTCACATGATCCTCGAGCTCGGCATCAAGGATGAGAGCAAGCTGCTCCAGGCCGTGCAGGAGATGACGGCCTATTTCGGCGACCACATCGAGGCGCGCAAGAACAATCCCACCGACGACCTGATCTCCTACCTGATGAACGCGAGGGACAAGAACGGCAATCCGCTCGAGGACACCCACGTGCTGGGCTCGCTGCGCCTGCTGCTGATCGCCGGCATCGACACCACCTGGAGCGCGATCGGCTCGTCGCTGTGGCATCTTGCGAAGACGCCGGCCGACCGCGAGCGGCTGATCGCCGAGCCCGGGCTGATCCCGACGGCGGTGGAGGAGCTGCTGCGCGCCTATTCGCCGGTGACGATGGCGCGCGAGGTGGTCAAGGAGACGACGATTTCGGGCTGCCCGGTCAAGGCAGGCAACATGGTGCTGTTGTCCTTCCCGGCCGCCAACCGCGACCCCAAGATGTTTCCGGACGCTGACAAAGTCGTGATCGACCGGCGCGAGAATCGCCACGCGGCCTTCGGCCTCGGCATTCACCGCTGTGTCGGTTCCAACCTTGCACGCATGGAAATGCAGGTTGCGCTGGAGGAATGGCTGAAGCGGATTCCCGACTTCCGGCTCGATCCGGCAGGCACGGTGACCTGGTCACAGGGCACGGTGAGAGGCCCCCGCCAGTTGCCATTTCTGCTCGGAAAGGCGATGTAGGCCTTCCCAAGGCAAAGGAAGTGGACAGGCCTTTCATGGCATGCGCGACACCAAGCACGCCTCCGCCATGCATCGCCACGAGTAGGCCATGACCGACGAGACGCCATCCGACAGCAAGCTGACGCGCACCAAGGAGAAGTGGGCGCGCGAGGGCCGCTTTCTCACAGGGAAGATCACGCGGCCGGAGGATCAGCGGCTTCCACCCGGGCAGCATCTCACCAAGGACTGGCCGGT
Source organism: Bradyrhizobium sp. SZCCT0231 (assembly GCF_018130245.1). Lineage (GTDB taxonomy): Bacteria > Pseudomonadota > Alphaproteobacteria > Rhizobiales > Xanthobacteraceae > Bradyrhizobium > Bradyrhizobium japonicum_F. The sequence goes on along the minus strand of NZ_JAFCKP010000001.1, from coordinate 381,011 downwards.
GCTCGATCTCGGGGTCGTGCCGCCGATATCGCGCGAGCGGTGGCGACTCGACGTCTATGGCGCGGTCGAGACTCCCGTGTTCTGGACCTTCGACGAGTTCATCGCACAGAAGCAGGCGCGGTTCACCTCGGACATCCATTGCGTCACGACCTGGTCGCGCTACGACAATGAATGGGAGGGGCTCGCGACGCGCGACCTGCTCGCAGCCTGCCAGCCGCGCGAGGACGCCCGCTTCGTCGTGCTGCATTCCTATGACGGCTACACCACCAATCTCGCGCTGGAGGATTTTGCCGCCGAAGACGCGCTGCTCGCCCACAGCTGGTTCGGCCAGCCGCTGACGGAGGAGCATGGCGGCCCGGTGCGGCTGGTGGTGCCGCACCTTTATTTCTGGAAGAGCGCGAAATGGCTCCAGGCCATCGAATTCCTGACCGAGGACGCGCCTGGTTTCTGGGAAGTCCGCGGCTATCATAACCGCGGCGATCCCTGGGCCGAGCAGCGCTATTCGGGCGACTAGCATTCAAACAGAACGGGGGAATCCCATGCCCACGGAACGCTTTCAGTTCACCGGAGAAGGCGGCCATCAGCTCGCGGCCGCGCTGGAGCTGCCTGACGGCGAGCCCGCGGCTTTCGCGCTGTTCGCGCACTGCTTCACCTGCGGCAAGGATACGCTGGCGGCCAAGCGCATTTCGGTTGCGCTCGCCGCCAAGGGCATTGCGGTGCTGCGCTTCGACTTCACCGGGCTCGGCTCCAGCGAAGGCGATTTCGCCAATTCGACGTTCTCATCCAATGTCGCCGATCTCGTGCGCGCGGCCGATCATCTGCGCGAGACTCGCAAGGCGCCCTCGATCCTGATCGGCCACAGCCTCGGCGGCGCTGCGATTCTGGCCGCTGCCGGAAAGATTCCCGAGGCCAGGGCAGTCGTGACCATCGCAGCGCCGTCCGATCCCGCCCATGTCACCGGTCTGTTCCGGGAGCATCTCGACAACATCCGCACGCAGGGCGAGGTCGAAGTTTCGCTCGCCGGCCGCCCGTTCCGGATCAAGCGCGAATTCCTCGACGATATCGCCGAGCACGAGCTGATGAAGGACGTCACCGGCCTGCACAAGGCGCTGCTGGTGATGCATTCGCCGGTCGACGACACCGTCGGCATCGACAATGCGACGAAGATCTTCGTCGCGGCAAAACATCCCAAGAGCTTCGTCTCGCTCGACCATGCCGATCATCTTCTGACGAAGCCTGCCGACGCGCTCTACGCGGCCGACGTGATCGCCGCCTGGGCGAGCCGTTACATCGATACGGCAAGGGCCGCGAAGGTAATGGATCTCCCGGAGGCGCCGCGCCAGGTCGTGGTGCAGGAGACCCGCAAGAGCAAGTTCAACCAGATCATCACCGTCGGCCCGCATCATCTGGTGGCCGACGAGCCGGTCGCGGCCGGCGGCGAGGATGCCGGTCCCGGGCCCTATGATTTCCTGCTCGCGGGCCTGGGCGCCTGCACGTCCATGACCATGCGCCTTTATGCCGACCGCAAGTCGCTGCCGCTCGAGCGCGTGATCGTCACGCTGAAGCATTCGAAAATCTACGCCAAGGATTGTGCGGAATGCGAGACACGCGAGGGCATGCTCGACCAGATCGAGCGTGACATAGCGATGGACGGCGCGCTCGATGCCGACCAGCGCAAGAAGCTGATGGAGATCGCCGACAAGTGCCCGGTACATCGGACGCTGACATCGGAGATCCGCATCGTGACGAAGACGGTGGAGTAGCTCAAGCGGCCCGTGAGTCGGCTTCGGCGGCCTGGAGCGGCTGAACCCGCAGGGCGCCGCGCAGCCCCGCCGCGGTACCGAGCAGGATGCCGGCGACCGCGACGAACGAGCTCAGCGCGAGGGTGGAGACGCCGGTCAGCCCCTGCCCGATCGAACAGCCGAACGCCATCACACCGCCGATCCCCATCAGCGCAGCACCAGTGCCCGAGCGCAGCATGTGGCGTGGCGATGAATAGCCTTCGAGCTTGAAGCGGCGAGTTGCGAGTGCCGTCACCAGACTGCCGGCGAAGACGCCGGCAACCGTCGCGATGCCGAAATTCAGCGTCAGTCCGGTCGAGAGCATGGCGTATTGTAGGGCATCCGCGATCGGCGCGATGAAGGTGAGCGAGGTCACCGGGACGGGATTGAAGTCGTCGGCGCCGAGATAGCCTGTGACGTGCCAGCCGCCGGCAACGAGGAGACCGACGACGATTCCCGCAACGATCTGACCCAGCGAGCGACGAAACCCAGGATGCGCGAAGGCGAACAGGATCAGCGCGACGACGATCGTCGCAGCGGCAAGCGAACGCGAAAACCCTTCCGTGAGTCCGAGCGTAGCCAGCAAAGACGGCAGCGAATTCGCTTTGACCGTGGTTTGCGAGGCCTGGACCAGCGCGATACGTGCCGGCGCGATCAGGCCCTTGAGCGTCATCTGCGCAGCGATGGCCAGCACGATCACGACGACGAAGGAGCGGAGATTGCCGCGCCCGAGCAGCACCAGCGCCCGCGAGCCGCAGCCGTTCGACAGCACCATGCCGTAGCCGAACAGCAGGCCGCCGAGGAACAGCACTGGGGCGGAGAACGATTGTTGCAGGTAGATCGACTTGCCGAGATCGACCATGCCGCTGCCGGCGAGGAACTGGCTCGCCGCGATCGCAACAGCGATTGCGAGCGCGTAGGTTCGCACCAGCCGCCCGTCGCCCTCCGCCAGAAACCCGCGCATGCTGCTCATCAGGCAGAAACCGCTGAGCAGGCCAACGGCGCCGTAGACGAGACCGATGGCAAGGCCGGCAAGGATGACGAGTTGCGTGGATTCCATCGTTACGGCTTCAGGATCACCCGGTCACGTGACGAGCCGGCGACCGCAACATACGCTTCCTTCGCGCGCTCCAGCGGATAGATCGCATTCGCCTTGATCGGGAACGGCTTCAGATGGCCGCTGGCGAAGCCGGGGCCGAGGTCGCGCAGCACCGCGCCGGTCGCGGCCGACGACAGGCCGAGCGTGTCGATGCCGACATAAGTGTGCTGACCGCGATAGAATTCGAGGATGTCGAACTGCACGATGCGGTCGATCGCGGCGATCAGGATCTGGCGGCCGCGCAAGGCGAGCGACTTGTGCGCGGCCTGGAAATAGGGATCGCCGACCGTGTTGAAGACGATGTCGGCGCCCTTGCCGCTCGTCAGTTCGCGCACGCGCGTGGCGACATCGGTGGCGGAGGCGTCGATCACCTCGATGGGCGCGTTGGCGTGGCCTTCATAGGCTTCCGCCTTGCGTACCACACCGATGACGCGCGCGCCCTGCCAGGTCGCGATCTGCACTGCGGCCTGGCCGACCTTGCCGTTGACGCCGAGCACCAGCACGGTCTCGCCGCTCTTCGGCACGCCTGCGCGGCGAAAGCCTTCCATCGCGGTGACGAAGGGCACGCCGATGCCGGCGGCCTCCTCCCAGGACACCGTCCTCGGCTTCTCCACGACCGCATCGGCTTCGACCACGAGATGGCTCGCATGGGTGCCGTCACGACGGATGCCGAGATCGCCGGAGGAGCCGAACACTTCGCGCCCCACCATGCCGGCGGGCCCGTCGATCACCACGCCGGCGTAATCGCGGCCGGGGGTCCGGGGGAACACGGCATAGGGCATCAGGCCCGTCGCAGCTTTGACGTCGGAGGGATTGACGGCGGCGGCCTTCACCTCGATCAGGAGATCGTTCGGCCCGCGCGCAAGCGTCTGGCGCTCGACGCCAGGTGCAAGCGCCGCGGCGTTTTCAGCTTTGGCGTTGAGGCGCACGCAGCGCGCTTCGACGGTTTTGGCATCGGCTGGTGACATGAAAAGACCCGCGATTTCTCGCGGGCCTTGTCGCCTTTGGAGCCGGTCAAGTCAATCCGTCAGGTCAATCCGTCAAGTCAGTCCTTGGGCCGCTTGTCGTAGAGCCGTTTGGCCTTGCCGAGCGAGCGCTCCAGTGTGGCCGGCGCGACCACCTGAACCCTCGAACTGACGCCGATCGTGTTCTTGATGTGGGTCGAAACCCGGTCCGCATGATCGACGAGCCCGCGATCGTCCCAACTTTCGGGCCGCGCCTCGGCGATGATGGTCAGTTCGTCCATGCGGCCTTCGCGGGTGAGCTCGAGGATGAAGTGGCCGCCGCACCAATCGGTCGCGAGCAGCACTTCCTCGATCTGGGTCGGGAACAGATTGACGCCGCGCAGGATGATCATGTCGTCGGAGCGGCCCGTCACCTTCTCCATCCGCCGCATGCCCTGCCGCGCCGTACCCGGCAGCAGCCGCGTCAGATCGCGGGTGCGATAGCGGATCACAGGAAAAGCCTCCTTGGTGAGCGAGGTGAACACCAGCTCGCCCTTCTCGCCATCCGGCAGCACCGCACCGGTCTCGGGGTCGATCACCTCGGGGTAGAAATGATCCTCCCAGATATGCAGGCCGTCCTTGGTCTCGATGCACTCCTGCGCGACGCCGGGGCCGATCACCTCGGACAGGCCGTAGATGTCGGTCGCGTCCATGTCGAAGGCATCCTCGATCTCGGCGCGCATCGCATTGGTCCAGGGCTCGGCGCCGAAGATGCCGATCTTGAGCGAGCACTGGCGCGGATCCAGCTTCTGGCGCTTGAATTCGTCGAGGATCGCCAGCATGTAGCTCGGCGTCACCGTGATGATGTCGGGCCGGAAGTCGTTGATGAGCTGCACCTGCCGCTCGGTCATGCCGCCGGAGATCGGCACCACCGTGCAGCCGAGCTTTTCGGCGCCGTAGTGCACGCCGAGACCGCCGGTGAAGAGGCCGTAGCCATAGGCATTGTGAATGATCATGCCGGTGCGGCCGCCGGCCGCGCGGATCGAGCGCGCCATCACCTCGGACCATGTGTCGATGTCGCGTTGAGTATAGCCGACGACGATTGGCTTGCCCGTGGTGCCGGATGAGGCATGCACCCGGACCAGCTTCTCGCGCGGCACGGCGAACATGTTGAAGGGATAATTGTCGCGCAGGTCCGTCTTCACCGTGAACGGAAATTTGGCGAGATCGGCGAGTTCGCGAAAGTCGGACGGATGCACGCCCGCCTTGTCGAACGCCTTGCGGTAATGCGCGACATTGTCGTAGGCGTGCTTCAGCGACCAGGCCAGCCGCTGCTTCTGCAGCGCCATGATCTCATCACGCGATGCGCGCTCATGCGCGTCCATCTCGGCGCTATAGGTGTTGCCGCCTTCCTTGAGCTTCGTCAGAGCCATCCTCGTTTCCCCACATTGTCTGTTCTTTTCTTGTTTGATCTTATTGATCTTGCGCCGGCAGCCATTTGCCGGGAACGACGCGCGAATGTCCGCGGAATTCAGCGATGACGGCCTCGCCTGCCGTGACACGCACGTCGTAGATGCCGGACCGGCCGCCGCGGGTGATCTCCCGTGCCTCGGCGATGAGGCGATCGCCAAGCCTGCCGGGCTTGATGAAGGTGATCTGGCCCTGCGCCGCCACCACGCGCTCATTGTGCGAGTTGCACGCGAACGCAAAGGCGGAATCGGCGAGCGTGAAGATGAAGCCGCCATGGGCGATGCGCTGGCCGTTGACCATGTCCGCCCGCACCGTCATGGCGAGCGTTGCGAAGCCCGGGCCGATCTCGACGATCTCCATGCCGAGACCCTTGGACGCATCGTCTTCGGCCCACATCGCATCGGCGCAGGCGCGGGCAATATCCTCAGGCGACAGGGCGGCTTTGACGTTCACGCGCTTCTCCCGGCCAGACGTTTGCTCATGATGTTGTTCTGGTTGGCTCACACTGTCAAATAATGCGACGCATTTGCATTGCGGAGGCGCAGAACGCCTGATCAGACATGATCATAATCGACCACGACCCGCTCCGTGGACGGCTTGGCTTGGCAGGTGAGAACAAAACCGGCCTTGAGCTCCCACGGTTCCAGCGAATAGTTGATATCCATCGGCGCCTCGCCCTCGACCAGCTTGGCGCGGCAGGTCGAGCACATGCCGCCCTTGCAGGCGAAGGGCAGATCGACCCCGGCGCGCAGCGCGGCATCGAGGATCGCTTCGTCCTCGGCAACGGGCACATCGCGGCGCTTGCCGTCGATGATCAACGACGCGATCGCCTTCGGCGGCGCGTCGGGTGCAACGGTCTTCTTCGGGCGCGGCTTGCCGCCGAATTCGGAGACGAAGCGCTCGACGTGAATGCGTTCGTCCGCGATGCCGAGGTCGCGGCAGGTCGCCTCGATCTCCTCGCTCATGCCTGATGGACCGCAGATGAAGACGTGATCGACGCTTGCCGCCGGCACCAGCGAGCGCAGCAATACACTCACCTTCTCGCCGTCGAGCCGGCCGTGCAGGATCGGGATGTCCTGCTCCTCGCCGGAGATGACGTGGAAGATCGAGAGACGATCGATGAACCGGTCCTTCAGCTCTTCGAGCGCTTCGAGGAACATGATGTTGTCGGTGGTCCGGTTGCCGTAAAATAGGAAGAAGCGGCTACCCGGCTCGCGCGCAAGCACGCCCTTGACGATCGACAGGATCGGCGTGATGCCGGAACCTGCGGCAAAGCCGACATGGATGCGCGCCCGATCTGCCGGCGGGACCACGCCGAAGCGGCCCGTCGGCGTCATCACGTCGAGCTCGTCGCCGCATTTGAGATCTTCGGCTGCCCAGCTCGAAAACGCGCCGCCATCGACCTTCTTCACAGCGATGCGAATCTCGCCGTCGTCGGGGCCGGAACAGATGGAATAGGAACGGCGCACCTCTTCACCGTCGAGCGTGGTGCGGAGCGTGAGGTACTGGCCAGGCGTGAAGGCGTAGTCGCCGGCGAGTTCGCCGGGAATGGCGAAGGTCATGGAAATGGCGTCCGACGCCTCGCGGCGGAGGTCGTTGACGGCCAGGCGGTGGAAGCGCGGTGCGGCTGCTGACATGGTCAATGACACTTGAAATAGTCGAAGGGCTCGCGGCAGGACTTGCAGCGCCAGAGCGCCTTGCAGGAGGTCGAGCCGAATTCGGACAGCAGCTCGGTCCTGTCGGAGCCGCATTGCGGGCACGCGACCGATTGCTCACCGAACAGCGCACGGCGCGAGCTCGAGGCTTGCGGCGGCGCAATGCCGTAGGCGCGCAGCTTCTCGCGCCCCTCCTCGCTCATCCAGTCCGTGGTCCAGGCCGGCGACAGCACGGTGCGGACCTTGGGCTGGTGGAAACCGGCGCGCTCCAGCGCGACCTCGATTTCGAGCGCGATCATGTTCATGGCCGGGCAGCCCGAATAGGTCGGGGTGATCGCGACCTCGACATGCTCGCCATCGAGAACGACATCGCGCAGCACGCCGAGGTCGGCGATGGTCAGCACCGGGATTTCGGGGTCGACGACCCCCGCGGCGGCGTCCCAAGCCCGCCGGCGCAGTTCGCTGTCGCGGTCCAGCACGGTCACCATGTCAGCCCCGGAAAAGTTCGCTGCATCGATTGCAGCTCCGACAGGAGATGGCCGAGATGCTCGCTGTGGCGACCGGCGCGGCCGCCCTGCTGCATCCAGTCGTTCTGCGGCAGGACCAGCTTCGCTTCGCCGATGACATCCGAGATCGTCGTCAGCCAGCGACCGCGCAAGGTGCCGGGATCGACGACAATGCCGGCATCGATCAGGGCGCGTTCGCCGTCGTCGACGGCAAACATCTCGCCGGTAAAGGCCCAGAGGTGATTGATCGCTTCTTGCGCGCGGGCATGGCTTTCGTCGGTGCCGTCGCCGAGCCGGATGATCCACTCCGAAGCATGGCGCAGATGATAGGCGCTCTCCTTCTCCGACTTGGCGGCAATCGCCGCCAGCGTCGCATCGCGCGACTTCATCATGGCGCGCCAGTAGATGTCGGCGAAAGCGGCATAGAAGAACTGCCGCACCAGGGTCTGGGCAAAATCGCCGTTGGGCTGCTCGACCAGCAGCAGATTGCGATACTGCCTGACATCGCGCAGATAAGCGAGCTTGTCCTCGTCGTTGTCCTTGCCTTCGACCTTGGCGGCGTAGCTGTAGACCTCGCGCGCCTGGCCGATGAGGTCGAGCGCGATGTTGGAGAGCGCCATGTCCTCTTCCAGCATCGGTGCGTGTCCGCACCATTCCGACAGCCTGTGACCGAGGATCAACGCATCGTCGGCGCGGCGCAGCGCGTAGAGCACCAGCGGCGTTTCGGCGACCTGGATGTTGGCGACCGCCATCACATGTGCCCCACTTCTTCCGGCACCTCGTAGAATGTCGGGTGCCGGTAGATCTTCGACTCCGCCGGCTCGAACATCATGCCCTTCTCGGCGGGATCGCTCGCGGTGATCGCGGTGGACGGCACGACCCAGATCGACAGGCCCTCGCCACGGCGGGTGTAGATGTCGCGGGCGGCCTGTAGCGCCATGGTGGCGTCGCTCGCATGCAGCGATCCCACATGCTTGTGCGCGAGCCCGTTGCGGCTGCGAATGAAGACTTCCCACAGCGGCGTGTTCGGCGTGGCCATATTGGTCTCCTATTCCGCGGCTTGCGCGGTCTGACGCCGCACGCGCTTGGCGGCATAGGCGGCGGCCGCCTCGCGCACCCAGGCGCCCTCCTCGTGCGCCTTGCGGCGCGCGGCCATGCGGTCGCGGTTGCAGGGGCCATTGCCGGCGAGCACCTGCTTGAATTCGGTCCAGTCGATCTCGCTGTAGCGCCAGTGCCCGTCCGCATCCTGAGTCATGCCGGGATCGGGAATGGTGAGGCCGAGATATTGCGCCTGCGGGACCGTCGCATCGACGAATTTCTGGCGCAGCTCGTCATTGGAGAAGCGCTTGATCTTCCATTTCGCCGAGGTGTCGCTGTGCTGGCTCGTGGCGTCCGGCGGACCGAACATCATCAACACCGGCCACCACCAGCGATTCAGCGCGTCCTGCGCCATTGCCTTCTGCTCGTCCGAGCCGCGGCACAGGGTCACCATGATCTCGTAGCCCTGGCGCTGGTGGAACGACTCCTCCTTGCAGACACGGATCATCGCGCGCGCATAGGGCCCGTAGGAGCAGCGGCAGAGCGGGATCTGGTTCATGATCGCGGCGCCGTCGACCAGCCAGCCGATGGTGCCGATGTCGGCCCAGGTCAGCGTCGGATAGTTGAAGATCGAGGAATATTTGGCTTTCCCCGCGAGCATCGCGTCGACCAGCTCTTCGCGCGAGGAGCCGAGCGTCTCGGCCGCGGCGTAGAGATAGAGCCCGTGGCCGCACTCGTCCTGCACCTTGGCGAGCAGCGCGGCCTTGCGGCGCAGCGTCGGCGCGCGCGTGATCCAGTTGCCTTCCGGCAGCATGCCGACGATTTCGGAGTGCGCGTGCTGGGAGATCTGGCGGGTGAGCGTCTTGCGATAGGCCGCCGGCATCCAGTCGTTCGGCTCGATGCGCTCCTCGGCATCGATGCGGGCCTGGAACTGCGCAGCTTTACCTGCGTCCTCCAGACCGCGATCGCCGGTCTCGGCCGTGTTCAGCGCCTGGGTGTACATGCGCATCCTCCCGTTTTATTGGGAGGCAATATATAACAGAAATTAGATCATGCAAGATATTTCTGTAACATAAAGGTCAGGCGCCGAACCTCCGCTCCAAAAGCTTTCGCACCGGCGGCAGCGATCCCTTTTCATTGGTTCCATGGCCGTCAAGCCATTGTTCCGATGGAGCGAGGAGCGCGCGATAGATTTCGCCGCAGAGCGCGCGGGCGGCCCTGCCCGGCCAATCCGCCGGCAGCAGGCTTTCGGGCAACAATGGATCGCGCAGCACGACGCGCCGATAATAGTGGATCAGCAAGATGCGCGCGGTGAAGGCGTCGGCCTCGGACAGATCCGTGCCGCGACCGATCGCGGCGCGCAGCGGCTCGAACGTCTTCATGAATTTCAGATAGGCGTCGGCCGTGCGCTCCAGCGGCCAGCTCGCGCTGAGCAGGCGGCGGCCGCTATCGTCTTCGGCCGAGACTTCGAGACGGATCGCGCCCGCGGCCTCGTCGGGCACCGGCACGCCTGACGGCGCGACCCACACACCCGGCAGCGGGCTGCCGAAGCCGGCATTGCGCAACGCCTCGCGCGAAGCGTCGCGATCCTCGCCGTTGCCGATCAGCAGCAGCTCGAAGCGCCCGGTCCAATCCGATGGCGGCGGATCGTAGATGTGGCGCGTCGCGGCTTCGAAGGTCTGGCGGCCCTTGTCGGCCAGGCGATAGAAACTGTTACGGCCGACCTTCTCGCGCGTCAGCCAGCCGTCGGCGGCAAGCCGCGACATTGCGGTGCGGACAACGCCGCTATCGATGTCGAGACTCTCGAAGAATTCCAGCAGCGTGCCGAGCCACACGGAGCCGCCGCGCGGCACGATGGCATCGCCGAACACGGTGATGACGATGGAGCCGGTGCGCGACGGCTCGCGCTTGAGCTGGTCGATGATGCGGGAAAGCGGATGCGCCATGCCGCGAGGCATAGCGCGTTTGATGCGGGCGCGACAATGGACGGGGACGACGTCTCTTCTCCTTCTCCCCGCTTGCCTCTCCCCGCACGCGGGGAGAGGCAAAGAATTCACCGATGCGGATCGGGATAGGCGAGGCTGCGCCAGCCGCTGCGATCGAACGGGCGCCACTGGCCTTCTTTCTGCGCGAGCCGGTCGGCCACGGCATAGACAGCGGCCGGATGATGCCCCATGCCGCAATGGCTGCTTTCGACCTCGATGCTCTCGGTCTGTGCGCCCGTCTTCTCCATGCAGCCCTGCCAGGCGCAAACGCCATCGGTTCGGCTGTAGATGGCGGTGGTCGGCACCGGCGGCGGCACGGCGAGCTCGCCGCCGAACTGCGGATCGACCTCGTCGGCCTTGCGGCCGCTCGCCCATTCGTAGACGCGCCAGGCGTTGGTCGAGCGCGGATCGCCGGCGAAGGGGCTGCCGAGCGTGATCACCTGGCGCACGCGCTCCGGCATCATCTTGGCGAGCTGGCGCGCGTAGAGGCCGCCAAGGCTCCAGCCGACCAGGCTGATCTTGCGGCCGTGCTCATCGCTGAGCTCCTGGACCAGATCGACCATCGCGTGCTGAACGCCCGGACGCAGGCCATAGTTGCGGCCCTGACGCCAGCCGCTCACCGCGTAGCCCTTGCTCGTCAGAAACGCGCGCAGCGCGCGCGTCGACGCATCGGAAGCCACGAGGCCGGGCAGCACCAGCACCGGATGCCCGTCGCCGCGCGGCGCGAGGCTCAGGAGCGGCAGCGCGCCGAGGAATGCGCCGAACTCGTGGATCGCCCGCCCCTCCAGAAACATCAGGGTGCGGGACGGCGGGCGCAGCGTCTGGGCAGTTGCGGTCATCAATGTTTCCCCCGGGAAGACTTGAGAGGCCGCCGGCAAGATGCCGGCAAATGGGCATGAATTCCAATACGCCGGCTTCTTGAACGTTCCGCAGCGCAACATGAATCAGCTAGGCGGTCGGTTCCGGACATTCAAGCGGGAGAGATGCGAGGCGACAATAGGCTCGCGCGTTAATGCTGACGGCCGTGACGCAAAAGTCACAACAATCGAAGCAGGAATTCTATGGAGTAGAGCGCAAGCCCGGCTAGCCCGCCGATCAGCGAGCCGTTGAAGCGGATGTATTGCAGGTCGCGGCCGATGTTGATTTCGATCAGCGAAATCAGCTGGGTCATATTCCACGCCTTGACCTGGTCGGAGATGAAGGTGGAGACGCCGCTCTTCTGGTCGGCGACGAAGCTGCGCAGCACCGTCACCAGGCCCTTGTTGATCTCGCCGCGCAGCTCCGCATCGCCGGCAAGCGCCTCGCCCGCGGAAACGAACATGCCGGCGAGATGATGCTGCAACACCTGCGTCTCGCCGCTCGCACTGCGCTCGATGAAGGAGCGTGTGTTGGCCCAGACGGTGCGGGCGAGATCGGCAAGCTCGGGGCGCGCCAGCAAATCGCGCTTCAGCCCGGCGATACGGTCGATATAGGCCTGATCGGTGCCGAGCCGGTCGACGAAGCTCAGCACCATGCGGTCGAACTCGCCGCGGAACGGATGCTTGGGATCGCTGCGGACTTCGTTGAAGAAGGCGGTGGCGGAGGCCACGATCTTGTTCACCAGAAACTTGTCGGCGCGATAAAGCTTAAGCAGGGTCGGCAACTCCGCGCGCACCTTCTCGCGGATCATCGCCATCGTCTCTTTCTGAGTTAGCGTCTCGTGCATCACGCGCAGGAGATCGTCGAACAGGATCTGATGCCGCCCCTCAGCGACGAAGCCGCGCAGCGTGCCGGCCGCGAGCGGCGCGAGGTCGATCGCCTGGAGCTGCGAGGACATGCGGCGGATGATGAAGGTCATCAGGCCCGAGCTCTCAGTCGCCGACACAGCCTCCGGCAGCAGGCGCAGCGCGAAGCGCGCGAGGTCGTCACTACGCTTGCGGTCGCGCAGCCAGTCGGCGACGAAGGAGCCGAAATCGATCTCATTCAGCTTGGCCTCGACCGGACCGGCCTCGAGGAAATGCACCTGAATGAATTCGCCGAGCTTGTCGGCGATGCGGGCCTGGTTGCTCTGGATGATCGCGGTGTGCGGGATCGGCAGGCCGAGCGGCCGCTTGAACAGCGCGACGACGGCGTACCAATCGGCGAGTCCGCCGATGGTAGCGGCTTCCGCGAAGGCTGCAATGAAGCCGAACACGGGATGCACGGGCAGCAACCATTTCGCGGCGATGAACAGCAGAAGCGTCGAGGCCAGCACCAGCGTCGCCAGCGCCTTGACGCGCCGCAGTTCGGCCGCGCGTTCGGTATCGCCGGGGGTGTCGAAGGAGAAGGTGGTTTGAATCGTCATGACGCAAGCTTAGCGTGCCGACCTCCACGTGTCCCGGACGCGGTGCGGCGCCATAAGCGCGTTTACGCGCGTCTTCGACGCGCTATGGCGATGCGCCGCAGAGCCGGGACCCAGCAAGCCGATGGACCCCGGATCAGCAGTGCACCACGCCACTGGACGATGCTTCGCATCGCCAGGGGCGCGCTGCACTGCATCCGGGGAACGCAAACCAAAACAAAAGGCCCGCCGAAGCGGGCCTCAAATTCAGTTTTGACTCGGGCGCCGGATCACGCAGTCTTGTTGTAGACCTTGGCGAAATTGTCCTGAGCGGACTTCGCACCGTTGGCCGCGAGCTTGCCGAGATAGTCGGCGGTCGCCTTGGCACGCGAGACGAACACTTCGCCGCGGGCGCGGAGCAGGCTCGACTGGATCTCGACGGCCTCGCTGACCGACTTGGCGGACGCGAGCTTGTCGATGCCCGAGAAGAACGCCTCGGCGTCCTCATAGATCGCCTGCTGGATGTTGCGGCTGATCTTGCCGGCCTCGGTGACGGACTCGGTCACCGCGTTCTCGACGGCGGCGGTCACGCGCTCGGAGCCAGCGAACACCTCGGCGGCACGGTCCTTGGCGGTGTTGGCAGTCTTCTTGACGAATTCGCGGGCGGCCTCGGGAACTTCCAGGTTCTGGATGTTCTTGAAAGCGTCCTTGAAGCCCTCGAAAGCGGTATTGGATTCAGTGGTCATGGGGGTTCTCTCCATCCTCATTGGTCTGAGCTATGGGCTCACCCCGTCCGCATTGGCCCGGGGCACGGCTTATATGGCAAAGTTAATTGTGCGATGCAATATTCATATTGCACTGCGATATCACGAAATTGTGAACAGCCTTAACGAGAGGCATTGTGATGCCTCCCTCGCCAACCGGGTTCCCGAAGCCCCGATCCAAGCCTGGTGCTGGATGGCCCTCTCAGTGCTGGACAGCACCTGGCAGCCCGTAGGCCTCCATCTGGGCCTGGACCTGCGCGACGTTGTGGCCGAGCACGACGATATCGTGGGTCTTGCCGTCGACGTCCCGCACATGGTCCCGCAGCAGCGCTTCGGCCTTGAAGCCGAGGCTCTCGAACAGGGCAATTGCCGCCTGCTGATCAACGGTCATCTGGACCGAGAGCTTCTCCAGGCCCGCCCCGAGCGCGAGGGCAAAGGTTTCCTGCGACAATGCTTTGCCCACTCCCTTGCCGCGGACCTCTGGCGAAACCACCATGCGGATCTCACCGACATGGGGTGACCAGGAGTGCGGATCGCGCACCAGCGTACCGCAGCCGACGACCTTGCCGTCCCTCACTGCCAACAGGCTCTGAATTGCGCCACGCTCGATCTCCTTGACCCAGGCCGACAGCACCTTCGGCTCGCTGATGTTGCGCGGCAGGAACAACAGATCATGGGTCGGCAGGCCCTTACCGAAGGCCAGCACCGCGGCTTCGTCCGCGGGCGACATCAGACGGATCTCGATATCGCCGGCGTCGGTCTGGACGCGGCGCGGATAGGAACGCTGCTCGCTCATGTCGATCTCTTCCCCAGCCAGGAGTCCAGTTTCGGCCACAGCCGCTTCACCGCGTTCGCGCCCGCAACGAGCGAGACGTGACCGCCCTTCAGGATCACCTCTTCCTTGTCAGTCGACCCCACCTTGGCGATCAGATGCCTGGCGGCATCATAGGGCACGATGTGGTCGTGCTCGGCGACCGCATGCAGGATCGGCACCGTGATGTTCTCGAGCCTGGCCGCGCGGCCACCGACCGACATGGTGTCGTTGAACAGCTTATTATCCCACATCAGGTCCTTGGTGATGGCACGGAAGTACTCGCCGGCCAGCGGCAGCGTGTCGGTCGCCCAGCGGTCGAACATGCGGTAGGACTTCACGAATTCGTCGTTCCAGATGTTCTCCCAGAGCTGGACCTGGCTCATCGTGCGCGAGGCCGGGCGCAGCATCTCGAACGAGGACAGGATCATCTCCGGCGGCACGTTGCCGACGCTGTCGACGAGACGGTCGACATCGAAATAGCGGCGGTCGGAGAAATTCGAGAACAGCTTCATCTCGCGAAAGTCGATCGGCGTGGTGAAGCAGATCAAATTCTTCATCGGCCCGTCCTTGTGGATCGAACCGTAGAGCAAGGACAGCACGCCGCCGAAGCAATAGCCGATGATGGAGACGTCCTGCTCCCCGGAATCGGCTTGCACGCGGCGGACGCAATCCGGGATGAAGTCGAGGACATAGTCCTCCATGCGCAGGCCCTTCTCTTCCGGCCGCGGCGCGCTCCAGTCCAGCATGTAGACGTCGTAGCCACGCCTGAGCAGGAACTCGACGAAGCTCTGGCCGGGCACGAGGTCGAGGATGTAGCCGCGGTTGGTCGTCGCCATCACGATCAGCACCGGCACGCGGTAGATCTCGTCCGACATCGGTCGATAGTGATAGAGGCTCATCGTGCCGCGCGAATGCAGCACGTCCTTGGGCGTCGAGCCGAGCGACGGGCCCGAGGTCGAGAAATATTCGACGCCCTTGATGCTGCGCATGATGGCGCGCTGCACCTCGGACTGGATGCGCTCCGGTATCGCGGCGAAATCAAGTCCCGTCGGGGCGTTCATTTTTCGTCTCCGCCTTCGGACGGCGGACGTTTCGTGCGCGGCGGTCGCGGCGCGGCGCCGGGTTGCTGCGCGCCCGAATTGGCCGACATCTGGCTCAGCATCGACTTGATCTCGCCGAGTTGGCCTTCGATCGACTGAAGCCTCTCCGCGATACCGGTCATCTGATCGCGGCTCGGAAGGTTCATGGAGAGCAGGTATTTCTCCATGAGATCGCCGAACTGCTTCTGAGCACCTGCAGCAACGCCGCCGGCGCGGTTCATGGCTTGCGAGAATTCGGGCGTCTCCATCGCCTTGGTCGCGAGGGAGTTGAAACCCTTCTCCATCTCGCCAACCATTTTCTGCCACAAGGCGACCGGATCGGTGATCTTGTCGGTCATCAGGGTCCTCCCAATGTGGAGGGCTTTGCACCCTTCTTTCCACGCCATACCACACCGTCGCGAGGTGCCGGTCAACCGGCAAGCAGCGGGTGTGGCGTCGCGCAGGCGGCTTCTTCGCGGAACGAAACCGTGCGATACAGCATCGATCAGCAGGAGGGACCCGTGACCGCCCATCAGCCGCCCCAGACCGTCCGCGCCAACGGCATCGACATCTGCTACGAGATTTTCGGCAACGACAATGCCGAGCCGCTGCTGCTGATCATGGGTCTAGGCGCGCAGATGATCCATTGGGACGATGCGTTCTGCGAGCAGCTCGCCGCGCGCGGCTTCCGCGTGATCCGCTTCGACAATCGCGACATCGGCAAGTCGAGCCATCTCACGGGCGGCAAGCGCCTGACGCCGCTCGAGCTGCTGAAGCTGCGCTTCTTGCGGATCCCCGTGGCCGCAACCTACAAGCTGATCGACATGGCCAAGGACACGGTCGGCCTGATGGATGCGCTGGGCATCAAGTCAGCGCATCTGGTCGGGGCGTCCATGGGCGGCATGATCGCGCAGGAGGTGACGCTGTCGTTTCCGCACCGCGTGCGCTCGCTGACCTCGATCATGTCGACCACGGGCAATCCGCGCGTGCCGCCACCGACACGCGAGGCCGCAGCGATGCTGATGGCACCGCCGCCGCGCAGCAAGGAAGAGTTCATCGTCCGCTACGGCCAGACCTGGAAAGTGCTGCGCGCCGGGCATTTTCCGGAGGAGGAAGCGCTCGACCCTGGCCGCGCCGAGCGCGTGTTCGCGCGCGGGCTCAATCCGGCCGGCGTCGGCCGCCAGCTCCGCGCCGTGCTTGCCTCCGGCAGCCGCAAGGAGCGGCTGCACGCCGTGAAGGCACCGACGCTCGTGATTCACGGCACCGTCGATCCGCTGGTCCATACCGAAGGCGGCAAGGACACGGCGGCGTCAATCCCGAATGCAAAGCTGTTGATGATCGCCGGCATGGGCCACGCACTGCCGATGCGCTTCTGGCCGGAGATCATCGGCGCCATCGACAAGCACGCGCACGGCGCGGCGGCGCAGGCGGCCTAACCCTTCCGCGCGATCCAGATCACGTGGCGCGCGCCGCCGCCTCTACCGGTCGCGCGGACGTTGACTTCGTTCACATCGAAGCCGGCGCTTCGGAGTCGCCTGGTAAATGCCGGATTGGGTCCCGACGACCAGACGGCCAGCACCCCGCCCTGCCGCAGCGCCGTCTTCGCAGACTGCAACCCGCTCGCGCTATAGAGCGCATCATTGCCCTTCCGGGTCAGCCCTTCGGGTCCGTTGTCGACGTCGAGGAGAATGGCGTCGAAGGCCGACCGCTGCGCCCGAATGATTTCCCCGACGTCAGTCTCCCTGATTTTGACACGGGAATCGTCGAGACTATCGCCGAAGACCTCCGACATCGGGCCTCGCGCCCAGGCGACCACGGAAGGCACGAGCTCGGACACCACGATCTTCGCCTTATCTCCGAGCACGGCGAGCGCCGCACGCAGCGTAAAGCCCATGCCGAGGCCGCCAATCAGAACGACAGGCTTGGCAACCTTCTCGATCTGCTTCGCGGCAAGAGTCGCCAGCGCCGCTTCCGAGCCCGACAGGCGGCTGTTCATCAGCTCGTTGGTGCCGAGCTTGATGGAGAACTCCTTGCCCCGCCGCATCAGGCGGAGCTCTTCGTCGGAGCCGGGGATCTTGGCGGTGTCGATCTTTTCCCAGGGAATCATGGGCGAGCTTTAGCACGATTTACTTCGTAGCCCGGATGGAGTGCAGCGCAATCCGGGAAACTCTCTCATGCGGAAAGACCGCCCCGGATTTCGCTTCGCTCCATCCGGGCTACGGGAGCGCGCCTTGGGCTAACCGCCCGCCCAGACGTCGAGCACGTACCGGTTCTTCGTCCCCATCTCCTCGATCCACCGGGCACCGGCGGCAGCATCGCTGCCACTCTTCTCGCGATGGATCGCAACCAGCGCCGCCTTCACGTCGGGCTCCATTTTCCCGCCATCGCCGCAGACATAGATGATGGCGCCCTGTTCGATCAGCGGCCAAAGCTTGTCCTTCTGCGCGGCGAGCACATGCTGCACATAGGTCTTGGGTCCGTCGGCGCGCGAGAACGCGGTGAAAAGCTCGGTGATACCGCCCGCCGCCAGCGCTTTCAGCTCATTCGCGTAAAGAAAATCCTGATCGGGATGGCGACAGCCGAAGAACAGCATGGCCGGACCGAGCGTGGCTCCTTTCGCCTTGCGCGCCGCGCGCTCCTGGAGGAAGCCGCGGAATGGCGCAAGCCCCGTGCCGGGGCCGATCATGATGATCGGCACGGACGGATCATCGGGCAGGCGGAAGCCGGCCTTGGTCTCGCGCACGGTCGCGTAGATCGTATCGCCCGTGCGCCGGTTGGCGAGATAGTTCGAGCAGATGCCTTTGTAGAGACCGCGCCCCGAGGCGGCTGGACCTTCGACCACGCCGACCGTGACGCTGCATCGCGCCGGGTCGACCGACGGCGAGGACGAGATCGAGTAGTAGCGCGGCGCCAGCAGCGAGAGCATCTCCAGATAGACGTGGAACGGCAACTCACAGGCGGGGTATTCGAGCAGCAGGTCGAATACCGATTTGCGCCCGGCCAGGATCTCGCTGCGGTAGCGCTCGAGGGGCTCGGATTCCTCGCCGACGAAGCCCAGCAGCTTCGGCTTGGTGACCGGGCAGCGGGTGTGCTCGGCCATGACCTGGATCTGCTTGCGGGTCGCCACCTGCTGCAGCTCGACGAACTCGCTGAGCAGACGGCCGACAGACACGGCCTCGCCGACCGGCAATTGCGCGCGGCGGCCTTCGGCGACCTGCAACCTGATCTGGTCGGCCGGCAGGAAGCCGAAGCGGCGGGCAACGGAATCCACCAGCGTCGGATCGTTGCGCGGGACGACGCTCAAATGATCGCCAACGCGGTAGGTGATGTTGGACGGCAGCTGCACCTCGATGTGGCGCGTCGAACGCTCCGACGGATTGGGGCCGCTCTTGTTCTGGAGCTCGTCGTTGGCCAGCACCTTCATCGCCACCGCGCCGCCCTGGGCGACGATGGTGTTGACGGCGGTCACCGCCACCGGCTGGATGGCATAGAGCGGATCGTCCTCCGCCGTGCGGGTGAAATTCCAGTCGATGCCGAATTCCTTGGTGGCAACCTGGGCCGCCGCCGGGAACCATTTCTGGAACTGGCCGTCGAGATCGCTGCGCGCATCGCCCTCGCCGCGCGGATAGACCGCGCGCGCACCATGCTTGGACAATTGCTCGTCGATGAAGCGCGGCACCGACTGATAGGTCGCGGCCCAGTCGCTGTTGCCGCAGCCGAACACGGCGTAGCGCACGCCGGCGAAGGCGTCCTTCGGCAGGTCGTCACCGAGCCATTTGACGAACTGCGTCGCATTGTCGGGCGGCGCGCCGTTGTAGGAGGCGCAAATGATCAGCACGCCGCCCTGCTGCGGCAGCTTGCCGACATAGTCGTCGAGCGGGCCGAGCTGCACGGCAAAGCCGTTGATCTCCGCAAGGTCGGCCATGCGCGTTGCGAGCTCCTCGGCGGTGCCGAGATTGGAGCCGTAGAGCACCAGCATCGGCGTATTGTGGCCGGGCCGGGTGGTGGGCTGGCGCTGCGCCTTCGGCGCCGTGGTCGCAGCCGCAACGGGCCCGCCATAGGCGCCGCGCTCGCGATCGGCACGCGGACGCACCTTGATCTTGAAGCCTTCCGGCTTGATCGTCAGCGTCTCCTTCAGGTGCATCTGATAGCGCTGGTGGTCGATCAGCTTGAAGCGCTGCAGGATCATGCCGAGCGCGAGCGCGGCCTCGTGCATGGCGAAGCCACGCCCGATGCAGGCGCGCTGGCCGTTGCCGAACGGCTTCCAGGCATTGATCGGCCGTTTTGCTTCCGCCTCGCGGCTGAAATTCTCGGGATCGAAGGCGTCGGGATTGGGACCCCACACGCTGGGATCGCGATGCAGCGCCGTCACCAGGATGGTGACGAACGTGCCCTTCCTGAGCTTGTACTTGCCGCCGCCAATGGTCTCGTCGTTCAGCGGCGTGATGCCGTAAGCCGGCGCCGGCGGCCACAGCCGCAACGCCTCTTTCAGGATCTGGGTGATGTAGGTGAGCTGCGTCACCTGCTGGTAGGTCGGCTTCGCGTTGACGTCGGGGCCGAAGACGCGATCGACCTCGTCATAGGCCTTCTTGAGAACGTCCGGATGCTTGAGCAGCGCATAGAGCGTATAGGACAACAGGCCGCTGGTGGTCTCGTGCCCCGCGATCAGGAACGTGTTGATCTGGTAGCGAATGTTGACGTCGTCGAGTTGCTCGCCGGTCACGCGATCGACGCCGGTCATCATCGCGGCGAGCATGTCCCTCTTGTCGTCGATCCCCTCCGCGCTCTTGCGGCGCTCGGCGATGATCTCGTCGACCATCTTGTTCATGAAGGCGACGTCTTCAGCGAGCGTCTTGCGCCGCTTCTGCATCCAGAGCTGCTCGAACGGCAGGCCGCGCGTCATCATGATGGTTTCGAGCGAGCGCACCAGCGACTCGACGAAGGGGTGATAGTCGCGCCGGTAGAACGAATTGAAGCGGTAGTCGAAGCCGCACAGGCCGATCGTATCAAGCGTCAGCGCGGTCATGTCGTGAACGACATCGATCTCGTCGTCGGCGTTGAGCCGCTCCCATTTCTGGACGAGCTGCTCGGCGATATCGACCATGCTTCCGTGATAGGACTGCATGGCGCGGTTGCCGAAGGGCTGGAGCAGGATGTTGTGCGCCTTGCTCCAGTTCGGCTCACGGGTGTCGGCGGTGAAAAGGCCGTCGCCGCCGACCGCACGCACGCGCCGTAGCGCGCCGCGCACCGTCTTGTCGAAGCGCTTCTCGTCGGAGAGCTCGTCGACCAGATCGTGGCCGGAGACGACGACGATCGGCGAGCCCATCATGTCGAGCCAGAAGATCGGACCGAGCTCCTTGGCGAGCCGCGTCAGGTGCTGCACGGGCGCGGCCGGGTCCAGCGACAGCATGTTGCCGACCACCGGCTTGGTCGGCGGATGCGGGATCGGGTCCAGACGGTTCTTGGATGACGTCATTAAATGCGCTTCCCCCTGCCTCGACAGTCACCTCGTCATTGCGAGGAGCCTTGCGACGAAGCAATCCGGAGCGTCTCCGCGGACACATTCCTGGATTGCTTCGCTTCCGACCTTCGCTCTTCGAGCTACGGCGGACAAGTCGCTCGCAATGACGAGCTAGCCAAACCGCCTTCTACGCCATTCGATCAGCTTGGCGCTGACCTCTTCCGGCTTCTCCTGCTGCGTCCAATGGCCGCTGTCCTTGACGAGATATTTCTCGAGATCGGGAATCAGCTTGTCCATGCCATCAGCGGAGGATGGCGGCAACACAGCGTCATTCTCGGCCATGATCATCAGCGACGGCACGCGGACCGTATGATCGAGCCCTTCGGCACGCGCCCAGTTGCGCGACATGTTGCGGTACCAGTTGATGCCGCCGGTGAAGCCGGTTCTGGTGAAGGCATCGACGAAGACTTTCCTCTCTTCCGGCGACAGGATCGGCGTACGCGGATCGTGCTTCGCGTCATAGCCGGCAATCATCTGCGGAAATGCCAGATTGAGCCGCGGCGAAGCGCCGACACCGGCAACCACCTCCTCCGGCGGCGCGTCGGCCGGGCGCGGCACCGGCTTGCGCATGAACGCATCGAAGGTTTGTTCGACGCGGCTACCGAATATCCTGTCGGGCTCGCGCGCGGGATCCTGGAACTGCACGATGTACATCTTGTCGCCGAAGCGTGCGCGCAACAGTTCGATCGGATCGGCCCAGGCCCGGTTGGTATGTGGCGTGTTGATGCCGACCACGCCAGCGACCCGGTCGATGTGCCGCAACGGCATCTGCCAGACGATGAAGCCGCCCCAATCGTGACCGACGAAGATCGCCTTGTCGATCTGCAGATGATCGAGCAGTCCGACGAGATCGCCGGTCAGGTGCTCGATGTCGTAGGCCTCGACCGGCTCGGGCCGGTCGGTCGCACCGTAGCCGCGCTGGTCCGGCGCGATCACACGGATGCCGGCCTCGCTCAACGCCTTGATCTGGTGGCGCCAGGAGAAGGCGAGCTCGGGCCAGCCGTGGCACAGCACGACCGGCGGCTTGTCATCGGCCGGGCCAGCCTCGTAATAGCCCATGCGGATTCCATTCGTCATCGCGAACTTGAGCGGCGGCATGTCAATCATGGCGAACTTCCTACTCAGCAGCGCCCTTGATGTCGGCTGCCGGCGGCGCATAGGCCGCCTCCAGCGCGGAGAACTCCTCCGGCAGCATGTCGCACATCACCTGCACATGCGGAATGATGTTGGCGCCGACGATGAAGCCGAAGTCGAGCTGGTCGCGATAGCTCTGCACGGTGATGTTGAGCGCCTGCCCGTGCGTCGCGATCGACACCGGGAAGATGTGCAACAGCTCGGCGCCGGCGGCATAGAGCGTCTGCCGCGGCCCGGGCACGTTGGACACCGTGATGTTGGCGGCCGGCGGCAGCACGTCCGACAGATTGGAGCGGCTGTAGAGCAGCGCCAGGATCTGCACCATGATCGGTGCGCCCAGCATCGAGATGTTGGAGACCTGCGGCATCAAGGCGCGCAAGGGATGCGACATCTCCTTGGACTTGGTCGATTGCGCGATGATCGCCTCCAGCCGCGCCTTGGGATCAGCGATGTTGGTCGCGATCGAGCAGATCATGCCGAACACCTGGTTGTTGGCCTCCGTGTTGCCTTCCTCGCGCAGCGAGATCGGCACGGCCGCGGTCAGGGATTTGGCCGGCAGCGTGCCATATTGCAGGAGGTAGCGGCGGACGACGCCGGAGGCGAGCGCCAGCACGACGTCGTTGAGCTTGCCGCCGGCCTGCTTGGCCAGCGCCTTCGCCCGCGACAGCGAGATCGACACGCCGGCAAAGCTGCGCTCCGACGAGATCGTCTTGTTCAGCATGGTCGGCGGCGACACCATGCTGGCAAGGCTCTCGCGCGATCTGGGATCGGCGATCTTGCCGAGCACGTCAGAGACGCTCTTGAGCACGGTCGGGATGTTGCCGGCAAAACGAACGGCGCTCTCGATCTGGTACATCGCGTTGTCGAACAGGATCGAGCCGATGTCGCTCTTGCCGGTGCGCGGCAGTTGCAGGTTCTTCGCCGCCTGGGAAGCATCGAGCGGCTGGCTGAACAGCTGCTGATAGGAATCGAGCAGGTTCGCGGCGATGTCGCGCGGCTCCTGTCCGGGCTTGGTTCCACCGGTCGGCGGCTCGACCTTCCGTGGGATCGGCGAGATGTCGTAGATCATGTTGGTCAGTGCTGCGCCGGCGCCGCCATCGATCGCAGCGTGGTGCATCTTGGAATAGAGCCCGACCTCGTTGTCCTTCATGCCCTCGAACACGTAGAACTCCCAGAGCGGGCGGGCGCGGTTCAACAGCTTGGCGTGCATCCAGCCGACGATGCGCTCGAGCGTGGCGCGGTCGCGTGGCTGCGGCAGGCTGGCACGGAAGATGTGACGGTCGATGTCGAACTGGTCGTCCTCGACCCAGGAGGGGTGGTCGATGTCGAGCGGCGCCTTCTCCAGCCGCGCCTTCAGGATCGGCGCGATGTGCAGGCGCGAGACGATCATCGCCTTGAAGTCTTCGAAGAAGTCGCCCTTGTAATCGTCGGGCAGGCGGAAGATCGCCATGCTGCCGACATGCATCGGCATCTCAGGCGTTTCCAGATAGAGAAACGACGCGTCCAGCGACGACAGCTTCTTCCCGTCAGCCATGGTTCCCTCCCGAATATTCGACGGGCGCCTTGGCGGCGCTTCTCGTCAGGCCGATACTGCCTGTTCCGGCGGGGCATATGCAATGGCAAACGGCCCGGCCCGGTCAAATGGCGAAAATTCCCCCTCCGGTTGCGCCAGGCGGTCCGCCACGGCCCACAGCGCCGCCGGGTTCACTCCGAGCCCGATATGGCTCGCCAGGTGCACCTCGATATTCTCGGCGCGGTCGGAGGGGCGGAGCAGACAGGTCCGCCAGTTCACGACGCCGTCAGCGCGTGAATAGATCGACGTCGTCGGCACCGGGAGATCGCCGGCAATCGCCTCGCGCGCTTCCGCGAAATCCTCCACCCTCTCGCCGGACATCGCCTCGTAGAGCCGCGTGGCATTGGTCGCCCGCACGTCGTTGGCAAAAGGGCTGCCGAGCGTGACGACGTAACGGACCTTGTCGGGTGCCCAAAGCGCGAGATCGCGGGCATAGACGCCGCCGAGGCTCCATCCGACCAGGCTGACCTTGCGCCCCGTGGCGGCATGGATTTCGGTCAAACGGGCGCGCAGCGAATCCCGTATCCGCCCGAGCCCGCCGAGATTGCGGCCCATCCGCCAGGCATGTGCCTCATAACCGAGCTCGCTGAGATAACGCCGCATCGGCACCATCGAGAGATCGCTGGCGAGAAAGCCCGGCAGCGCCAACACCGGATGGCCGTCCCCCCTCGGCGCGCGCATCAGGAGTGGCGACAGCAGCAGGCTCGCATTCAACTCTAATAGCCCACGGGCCTCGGCGAGCAGCAGGCCGAGACCCGGCGGACGAAGCCGGCCTGGATCCTGCGACCCGTCCCGCCCGGACTGCACTATTTCTTCTTGTCGCTGCTGCGCGGGCTGCCGAGACCAGCCATGGTGACGAACATGTCCTGAAACCGCTCGGCGATCTTCGGATCGAAGGTGAACCAGCTCTGGATCAGCGATTCCGGCGAGACTTTCTCGATATTGCTGAGGACCTGCTGCTGCAGCTTGTCCATCACCGCCGTCTGCATCGGCGCCACGTCGGGCAGACCGAAGAACTGGCGGGCCTCGAGGGGGGTGCAGTCGATTTCGATGTTAACCTTCATGTCCCCTCCATATGAGATTCGAGCGGCCTGTCGGAGTATCGCCGCGAGTTGTGGCGCAACGCAAGCGACCTGATGCCGGCGCGACCTGCCCGGTCCTGCAATCAGCCGGTATGGTCAACCAATGTCGAAAGGCGCGGTCCTCCATGCCGGGCGACACGGTCAGCATTGCTGCACAGCGGCGCAACTTGGCGCGTTCCTTGCTGGAATGGCGCTTGCACGGGTCAAGAACTCTGGGCAACATGGATCAGTCAGCCTCGCCGAACAATCAAAAATCACCGGCGCGGCAGTGTGGAGAGGGTCAAGAATGTCAGTCGGTCGGAGTCTGTTTGCGGCGACGCTCGCCGCTACGCTTGCGTTGGCGGTCTCGCCGGCATCGAGCCAGACGCTGCGTTATGCCAACCAGGGTGACCTGAAGTCGCTCGATCCCTATACGCTCAACGAGAGCACCACCCACGCCCATCTCGGCCACGTCTATCAAGGCCTCACCGCGCGCGACAAGGATCTCAAGATCATTCCGGCGCTGGCGGAAAGCTGGGAAACTCCGGAACCGACCCGCTGGCGCTTCCATTTGCGCAAGGGCGTGAAGTTCCACAATGGCGACCCCTTCACCGCCGACGACGTGGTGTTCTCGGCCGACCGCGTTCGCAAGAAGGGGTCCAACATGCAGACCCGCCTTGCGCCGGACGTCAAGGTCGTCAAGGTCGACGACTACACCGTCGATTTCGTGCTGCCCTCGCCCAATCCCATCCTGCATAACGCGTGGGATGTCTGGTACATCATGGACAAGAAATGGGCCGAGGAGAATAACGTCGTCGATCCGACGCCGGTGGCGGCGACCACACCGAGCTACGCCTCGCTGCACGAGAATGGCACCGGCCCCTTCATCATCGAAAGTCATCAGCCCGGCGTGAAGACGGTGTTCAAGGCCAACCCCAATTACTGGGGCAAGGTCGAAGGTAATCTGAAGGAGATCATCTTCACCCCGATCGCTTCCGACGCCACCCGCGTCGCCGCGCTGCTCTCGGGCGAAGTCGACGTCATCGAGCCGGTGCCGATCCAGGACATCTCCCGCGTCGATTCCAGCCCAAATGCCCAGGTGCTGAAGGGACCGGAGCTGCGCACCATCTTCATCGCCTTCGACCAGATGCGTGACGAGCTGCTCTACTCCAACATCAAGGGCAAGAACCCGTTCAAGGACGCTCGCGTCCGCGAGGCCTTTTACAAGGCGATCGACATCGAGCTGATCAAGACGCGCGTGATGCGCGGGCTGTCGACGCCCTCGGCGCTGATGATCGCGCCGGAACTGTTCGTGCTGTCCAAGGAGTTCACGCGGCCGAAATTCGATCCTGACGGTGCCAAGAAGCTCCTGACCGAAGCCGGCTACCCCGACGGCTTCGAGGTCACGATGGACTGCCCGAATGATCGTTACGTCAACGACGCCGCGATTTGCCAGGCCGTGGTCGGCATGCTCGCCCGCATCGGCGTCAAGATCAACCTCCTGGCGCAGCCGAAGGCGCAATACTTCGCCAAGGTGCTGAAGCAGGGCGGCTACCAGACCTCGTTCTACCTCCTGGGCTGGACCCCGAGCACGATGGATTCCCACAACGTGCTCTATGACATCATGGGTTGCCGCAACGATGCGAAATCCTCGCGGGGCGAAGCCAATCTCGGCGGCTACTGCAACAAGGAGTTCGACGCCATCACCGACAAGGTGCTGGTCGAAGCCGACACCGCCAAGCGCAACCAGCTGATCAAGCAGGCCTACGAAATCGGCAACAAGGACTGGGCCTATATCCCGCTGCACCAGCAGGCGCTGGCCTGGGGCGTCTCGAAGAAGGTCAACCTGCCGCAGCGCGCCGACAATCTCGTCATGTTCCACTGGGCAACCAAGAAGGAATAGCGTCAGTTGAACACGAGGTCCCGGCGGCGTCAGGCTTCCGGGACCTTTCCTTTTCCGGCTGACAAGGACGTCGGCCGTCCGCACACCCAAGGACAGTGGAAGAAATGCTCGCTTTCACTCTTCGCCGCGCCATTCAGGCCATCGGCGTCATGTTCGCTGTCGGCATCATCGCGTTCTCGATGTTCCGCTTTGCCGGCGACCCCGTCAACCAGATCGTCTCCATCGACACGTCGGCCGCCGAACGCGCGCTCGTGCGCAAGTCGCTCGGCCTCGATGACCCCGTGCCGGTGCAGTTCGTCCGCTATTTCGCCGATGCCGCGCAGTTCAAATTCGGCGTCTCCTACCAGTTCCGCCAACCGGTCTCGGCGCTGTTGATGGAGCGTATGCCCGCAACGCTGGAGCTCGCGATCTGCGCGACCGTGTTTGCAATGGTGTTCGGCATCCTGATGGGCGTCTATTCCGCGCTCAAACGCGACACCGTGCTCGCCAAATTATTCCAGGCGGTCTCGCTGATCGGCATTTCGCTGCCGACCTTTCTGATCGGCATCCTCCTGATCTATCTGTTCGCGGTGACATTGGGCTGGTTGCCCTCGTTCGGCCGCGGTGAAGTGGTCAAGCTCGGCTGGTGGACGACGGGCTTGCTGACGCTGTCCGGACTGAAGGCACTGATCATGCCCTCGATCACGCTCGGTCTGTTCCAGATGACCCTGATCATGCGGCTGGTGCGTGCGGAGATGCTGGAAGTGTTGCGAACCGACTATATCCGCTTCGCTCGCGCCCGGGGGCTGACCACCCGCGCCATCCATTTCGGCCATGCGCTGAAGAACACGCTGATTCCCGTGATCACGGTCGCCGGCCTTCAGTTTGGCTCGGTTATTGCATTTTCGATCATCACCGAAACCGTGTTCCAATGGCCGGGCATGGGACTTCTGTTCGTGCAGGCCGTGCAAAACGTCGATATCCCGATCATGGCCGCCTACCTGCTGATGGTTTCGCTGATTTTCGTCACCATCAATCTGGTGGTCGACATCCTCTACACCGTGGTCGATCCGCGCCTGCGCTCGACCGTCGGTCGCGCCGCATAAGGCAGCCTGCATGTCCGACGCAGTCGTTTCCAATTCCGACAAGCAGGGCGCGCAGCCGATGCAGGCCGCCCACAGCTGGTTCAGCCGCGCGCTCGACAGCGACCTGTTCTATTCGTTCCGGCGCTCCAAGCTCACCATGGTGGCAGCGGCCATTACGGTCCTGTTGTTCCTGCTTGCGATCTTCGCATCCGTGCTCGCAGTGCAGAACCCCTTCGATCCGGCACAACTGCAATTGATGAATTCGCGGATTTCACCGCTGTGGACCGCGGACGGTCAGAGCCCGTTCCTGCTCGGCACCGACGAGCAGGGCCGCGACGTGTTCTCCGCCATTCTCTACGGCATGCGCATCTCGCTCGCCGTGGGCGTCGCCGGCGTGATCTTCGCCGGCGCGCTCGGCATCGCGCTCGGCCTCATCGCCGGTTATTTCGGCGGCGCAGTCGACGGCGTGATCATGCGGATCGCCGACGTGCAGCTCACCTTCCCCGCCATCCTGATCGCGCTGCTGGTCAACGGCATCGCAAAATCGATCCTCGGCAACCGGCTGGACGCCACCAGCATGCTGGTGGTGCTGGTGATCTCGATCGGCCTGAGCTTCTGGGTGGGCTATGCCCGGACGGTGCGCAGCTCGGTCATGGTCGAGAAGAACAAGGACTACGTGGCCGCCGCGCAGCTGATCGGCCTGCCCGCGCCGAAGATCATGCTGCGACACGTGCTGCCGAACACGATGGGGCCGATCCTGGTCATCGCCACGATCAACCTCGCGCTCGCCATCATCACCGAGGCGACGCTATCCTTCCTTGGCGTCGGCCTGCCCGATACCATGCCCTCGCTCGGCACGCTGATCCGCATCGGCAACAACTATCTGTTCGCGGGCGAATGGTGGATCGTCGCCTTCCCCGGTCTTGCACTGGCCGCGCTGATCCTGTCGATCAATCTGCTCGGCGACTGGCTGCGCGACGCGCTCAATCCGAAGCTCCGATGAGTACGCCTGGTCCATGACCGAACCCGTCCTTTCCGTACGCGATCTTCACGTGGAGTTCGCCTCCCGCCGCGGCACGCTGCGCGCCATCGACGGCGTCTCCTTCGACATCGCCAAGGGCGAGGTGCTGGGCGTGGTCGGCGAATCCGGGGCCGGCAAATCCGTCACCGGCCTCTCGGTGATCGGCCTGATCGATCCGCCCGGCCGCATTGCCGGCGGCGAGATTCATCTGGCGGGCCTGCGCATCGACAATCTGCCGCCGGAGGAGATGCGCCGTATCAGGGGCAAGCGCATCGGCATGATCTTCCAGGATCCGCTGACATCGCTCAATCCGCTGTACAAGGTCGGCGACCAGATCGTGGAGACGATCCGCACCCATCTCAATCTGTCCGAGGCGGCCGCACGCCGCCGCGCCATCGACCTCTTGGCCGAAGTCGGCATTCCCGCGCCGGAAAAGCGCATCGACGGCTATCCCCACGAGTTCTCCGGCGGCATGCGCCAGCGGGTCGTGATTGCGCTGGCGATCTGCGCCGAGCCGGAACTGATCATCGCGGACGAACCAACCACCGCACTCGACGTCTCCGTGCAGGCGCAGATCATCTCGCTGATCAAACGGCTCGGACGCGATCACGGCACCGCCGTGATGCTGGTGACGCACGACATGGGCGTGATCGCCGAGACATCCGACCGTGTCGCGGTGATGTATGCGGGCCGCGTCGCCGAGATCGGTCCGGTGCAGGACGTCGTGAAGAACCCGTTGCATCCCTACGCCAAGGGCCTGATGGGCGCGATCCCGACACTCGCCGCGGACGATAAGCGCCTCGTGCAGATTCCCGGCTCGATGCCGCGCCTGTCGGCGATCCCGCGCGGCTGCTCGTTCAATCCGCGCTGCGCCTTCGCCTTCGATCGTTGCCGTGTCGAGCGGCCGGAGCCGCTGCCGCGCGGCGCGCAATCCGTCGCCTGCCATCTCTATGACAATGTGCCGGCGGAGAGCGCGGCATGAGCGCTCCCTTCGTCCAGGCCAGAAACCTGCGCCGCGTCTTCGACGTCTCGAAACCATGGCTCAACCGTGTGCTCGAAGGCGGTCATCTCGAATATCTCAAGGCGGTCGATCACGTCACCTTCGATATCCGGAAGGGCGAGACGTTTGCCCTGGTCGGCGAATCCGGCTCCGGCAAGACCACGGTGGCACGCATGGTCGTCGGCCTGTTGCCGCCGAGCTCCGGCGACGTGCTGATCGACGGCGTCTCGATGACGGACCCGCGGCAAGCGCCCGCACGCCGAAAGCTGCGCCGCCGCATTCAGATGATCTTCCAGGATCCCTATGCGAGCCTGAACCCGCGCTTCCGGGTCGATGCCATCATCTCCGAGCCGATCCGCGCCTTCGACCTGATCCAGGGCGAGCGCGACATCCAGGCCCGCGTCGGCGAGCTGCTCAGCCTCGTCGGCCTGCACCCCGACGACCGGCTGAAATACCCGCACGAATTCTCCGGCGGCCAGCGCCAGCGCATCGCGATCGCACGCGCGCTCGCATCCGACGCCGAATTCATCGTCTGCGACGAGCCGACCTCGGCGCTCGACGTCTCCGTGCAGGCGCAGATCCTCAATCTGATGCGCGATCTCCAGGACAAGTTCGGCCTGACCTATATGTTCATCAGCCACAACCTCGCCGTGGTCCGTCACATGGCGAGCCGCGTCGGCGTGATGTATCTCGGCCGCATCGTCGAGATCGCGGAGGGACGCGAGCTGTTCGCCCGCCCGCGCATGCCCTACACCAAGATGCTGCTCGGCGCCGTGCCGGATCTCGCCATGAGCGGCCGCCAGCGCATTCCGGTGAAGGGCGAGATCCCGAACCCGATCAATCCGCCGCCCGGCTGCGCCTTCAATCCGCGCTGCCCGCTGGCGTTCGATCTCTGCCGCAAGGAAACGCCGGAACTGATCGACGGCGTCGCCTGCCACGCGGTCAACACCGCGCCGGTCCCGGCGTGACGCGCGCGTGCCATGCGGCCTGCGCATTGGCGGCGCGGCATCGGCTGTGATCAATTGCGCGCGCCGGAAATAAGGTGGTGAAGTCCCATGGGCAGCAAAATCAATCCCGATCCGTTCACGACGAGGCCCGAGATCGAGGGCACGTTCGGGGTCGTCGCCACCACGCACTGGATCGCAACTGCCGTCGGCATGGGCATTTTGGAAAAGGGCGGCAATGCCTTCGATGCCGGCGTCGCCACCGCCTTCACGCTCCAGGTGGTCGAGCCGCATCTGAACGGCCCCGGCGGCGATGTCCCTGTTATCGTGCATGACGTCAAACGCGGCCGCACCGAGGTGATTTGTGGCCAGGGCCCGGCGCCGGCGCGGGCCACCATCGCGCATTACAAGAGCGAAGGCCTCGACATGGTGCCGGGCACCGGCCTGCTCGCCGCCTGCGTCCCCGGCACGTTCGAATCCTGGATGATGCTGCTACGCGACTACGGCACGATGCGCGTGCGCGACGTGCTGGAGCCCGCGATCTCCTACGCAAGCGACGGCTATCCTCTGGTCGAGCGCGCCTGCGCCACGATCCAGACCGTCGAGCAGCTGTTCCGCAAGCACTGGCCGACCTCGGCCGCGGTCTATCTTCCGAATGGCGAGGTGCCGAAGCCCGGCACGCTCTTCACCAACAAGACGCTGGCCGCGACCTACGCCCGGATCCTGAGCGAGGCGGAAAGCGGTGGTGGTGGCCGCGATGCCGAAATCGAGCGCGCGCGAAAAGCCTGGTCGCAAGGTTTTGTCGCCGAAGCCATCGACAAGTTCTGCCGCACCCAGGAGGTGATGGACGTCAGCGGCTCGCCGCATCGCGGCGTGCTCTCCGCCGACGACATGGCGCGCTGGCAGCCGACCATCGAAGCGCCGCTCACCTATGATTACGGTCGCTACACCGTCTGCAAGGCCGGCGTCTGGAGTCAGGGCCCGGTGACGCTGCAGCAGCTCGCGCTGCTGAAGGGTTTTGCGCTCGACGGGCTCGATCCGACCGGCCCGGAGTTCATCCACCTCCAGATCGAATGTGCCAAGCTTGCCTTCGCCGACCGCGAAAAATTCTACGGCGATCCCAAGTTCACGGAGATCCCGATCGGAACGCTGCTGTCGGACGCTTACAACGACGAACGCCGCAAGCTCGTCACCGACAAGGCCTCGCTCGATTTCATTCCCGGTTCGGTCGAGGGCTTTGGCGGCGTGGTCAAGCTGCGCCGCGCGGAAGGCCAGCGCGAGGCGGTCGGCGCGCTCGGTGCCGGCGAGCCGACAGTGGGGCGCTTCGGCGAGGTGCGCGGCGATACCGTGCATTTCGACATCATCGACAAGGCGGGCAACATGGTGTCCTCGACGCCGTCGGGCGGCTGGCTGCAATCCTCGCCGATCATTCCCGAGCTCGGCTTTTGCCTGGGCAGCCGCGCCCAGATGTTCTGGCTGGAGGAAGGCCATCCGGCCGCGCTCGCGCCGGGCAAGCGGCCGCGCACCACGCTGTCGCCGAGCATGGCGCTGCGCGACGGCGAGCCTTACCTCGCCTGGGGCTCGCCGGGCGGCGACCAGCAGGATCAGTGGATCACGCAGTTCTTCCTGCGCCACGTCCACTGCAATCTCAACCTCCAGGAGGCGATCGACGCGCCGGCCTGGCACTCCGAGCACTTCCCAATCTCGTTCTGGCCGCGCACCGCGCGCCCCGGCGTGCTCGTGGTCGAGAACCGCGTGCCCAAGGCGACGATCGAGAATTTGCGCGAGCGCGGGCATATCGTCGAGGTCGGCCCCGACTGGTCGGAAGGCCGCCTTACCGCGGCCTCACGCGTAGGTCGGCGCCGCCGCGCCGCCGCCAATCCGCGCGGCATGCAGGGCTACGCCGCGGGACGCTGAAGGCAGCACATGACCTGGTCGATCATCGCGCGCGATCCTGCCACCAGCCAGTTCGGCATCGCGGTCGCGACCCGCTTCTTCGCCGTCGGCGCGTGTGTGCCCTACATCGCGGCCGGCCTCGGCGCCATCGCGACCCAGGCTTTCGTCAATCCCTATTACGGCATCGACGGCGTCAAGCTGCTGCGCGAGGGCCTCAACGCCCACGACGTGCTCGCCACGCTGCTGGCGGCCGATGACGGCCGCGAGAGCCGCCAGATCCACATCATGGACGGCAGCGGCGAGATCGCGGCGCATACCGGGCGCGACTGCGTCGATTGGTGCGGCCACGTCGCAGGCAGCGGCTTCTCGATCGCCGGCAACATGCTCACTGGGGCCGACGTGCTCGACGAGACGGCCAAGACCTACATCGCCAATGACAGCCAGCCCTTCCCGCGCCGCCTGCTTGCGGCGATGCGCGCAGGCGAAGCCGCCGGCGGCGACAAGCGCGGCAAGCAGTCGGCCGCGCTGCTGATCCACGGCGAAGAGGAATGGCCGGCGCTCGACATCCGCGCCGACGACCATCCCGATCCGATCAGTGAGCTCGAACGGCTCGAGCGCGTCAGCCACGAGCTCTGGGTGCACTTCCGCTCTTCCATGCCGACGCGGCAGAACCCGGCCGGCAACACCGATCGCAGCGTCATCGACGCCAGCATCGCTGCGGCGCGCGTGAGAGAATCATGAGCGCCAGCCCCCTCATCGAGATCAAAGATCTGCGTATCCGCTTCCATGGCGACGACGGCCGCGTCACCCACGCGGTCGACAGCGTCGATCTCAGCGTCGCCAATGGCGCGACGCTCGGCCTCGTCGGCGAATCCGGCTGCGGCAAGAGCGTGACGTCGCTGGCGATCATGGGCCTGCTGCCAAAGCAGAGCGCCGAGATTACTGGCGCGATCCGCTTCGATGGTTTTGATCTGCTGACGACGCCGGACCAGACCCTGCGCGATCTGCGCGGCAACCGGCTGGCGATGATCTTCCAGGAGCCGATGACCTCGCTCAACCCGAGTTTTACGATCGGCGACCAGATCATCGAAACCATTTTGCGCCACCGCGGCGGTTCGCGGAAGAGCGCGCGGGACCGCGCGATCGACCTCCTGCGCCGCGTCCACATTCCCTCGCCCGAGCGGCGCATCGACGAATACCCGCACAAGCTCTCCGGCGGCATGCGCCAGCGCGTCATGATCGCCATGGCACTCGCCTGTGACCCGCGCCTCCTGATCGCGGACGAGCCGACCACCGCACTCGACGTCACCCTGCAGGCCCAGATCCTTGAGCTGATGCGCGAGCTGAAGGCCGCGAGCGGCGCCGCGATCATCCTGATCACCCACGATCTCGGCGTCGTCGCCGAGGTCTGCGACGAGGTCGCGGTGATGTATGCCGGCGAGATCGTCGAACGCGCGCCGGTGGATGAGCTCTTCTCCGCGCCGCAGCATCCCTACACGGTGGGCCTGCTTGGCTCGATCCCACGGCTCGACCACCGTGCCGAGCAGCTCGCCACCATCGAGGGCATGGTCCCGAACATGGCACAGCCGCCCGCTGGCTGCCGCTTCGCCGCGCGTTGTCCCTTCGCGCTCGACGCCTGCACCAGGGCGCCACCGCCGCTTCTTGAGGTCAGCCCCGGCCACCTCTCGCGCTGCATCCGCGCGCCACTCGAACTGTTGGTGTCGTGATGGCGTTGCTATCTCCCCTCGTGCCCCGGGCGCAGCGCAGCACAAGCGCAGCGCGGTGGTGCGCTGCTGAACCGGGGCCCATGTGGCAACAGACTGGGTCCCGGTTCAGCGTCACAACCCTTCGTGTTGCGCCGCGCCCGGGACACGAGACCTGTATCCGCGAGGAGCAGACACGATGACCACGCTCCTCGAAGTCAACGGCCTGGTCAAGCACTTCGTCGCTGAGCGCTCGCTGCTCGGGCGGGCGCTGGCGCATGTCAAGGCGGTCGATGGCGTGTCCTTCTCGCTGGAAGCCGGCAAGACGCTGGCGCTCGTCGGCGAATCCGGCTGCGGCAAGTCCACCGTCAGCCGTCTGGTGCTGCGGCTGATCGAGCCGGATGCAGGGACAGTTCGTTTCGACGGCCGCGATCTGCTCTCGCTCGACGCCAACGCGCTTCGCGCCTTCCGCCGCGAGGCGCAGATCATCTTCCAGGATCCCTACGCCTCGCTCAATCCGCGCATGACGGTTGGCCAGATCCTGACCGAGCCACTGGCCCTGCACGATCTGGTGCCGCCGGCGCGGCGGACCGAGCGCGTCGCCGAGCTGCTGCGGCTGGTCGGGCTGGAGCCGCGCCTCTCCCGCCGCTATCCGCACGAATTCTCCGGCGGCCAGCGCCAGCGCATCGCCATTGCCCGCGCGCTCGCGGTCGAGCCGAAACTGATCATCTGCGACGAGCCGGTCTCGGCGCTCGATGTCTCGATCCGCTCGCAGATCCTCAATCTCCTGCGCGAGCTCCAGGACCGGCTCGGCCTCGCCTACATCTTCGTCTCGCATGACCTCGCCGTGGTCAAGCACATCGCCGACCATGTCGCGGTGATGAATCTCGGCCAGATCGTCGAGACCGCCGAGGCGGATGCGCTGTTCGCCGCGCCGCGCCATCCCTATAGCCGCGCGCTGCTGTCCGCGATCCCTGTGCCCAAACCGCAGGCAAAGCGCAGCCGGATTGTGCTGCAGGGCGAGATTCCCAGCGCGCTCAATCCGCCGCCGGGATGCCGCTTTCACACCCGCTGCCCCTATGTGATCGAGCGTTGCCGCAGAGAAATGCCGCAGCTCATGCCGGATGGCACCGGACATGCAACGGCCTGCCACCGAACGTCGGACGTGCCGTCCTCGGCGGCGATCGTCCCGATGGATGGCGGCTTCTCGCCGGTCCTGGAAAAATTGGTCGCCGCCTTCAGCGGCGGCTCGGAAGCAGCACGCAGCGGCGGGGTTAGTTCGTAGTGGACGACGAGACCCGGCAGCCATAGAACTGAGGTTGAGAGCGATGAGCTTCATGCGTTTGACAATCCTGGCGTCGGCCTTGCTGACGTCGCTCGCGGGCACCGCCCAGGCCCAGACCACCCTTCGCATCGGCATCGCCGAAGACCCCGACATTCTCGATCCCAGTGTCGGCCGCACCTATGTCGGCCGCATCGTGTTCTCCGCCTTCTGCGACAAGCTGTTCGACATCGACGAGAAGCTCAACATCGTGCCGCAGCTCGCGCTGTCCCATGAGACCTCGGCCGACGGCAAGGAGATGACGATCAAGCTCCGGCCGGGCGTCAAATTCCACGACGGCGAGCCGCTGGATGCGGAGGCTGCAAAATTCTCGCTCGAGCGTCACATGACGCTGCCGACCTCGTTCCGCAAGTCCGAGCTTGCCAGCGTCGATCATGTCGAGGTGGTCGATCCCCTCACCATCAAGCTGGTGCTGAAGACGCCCTACTCGCCCCTGATCGCCCAGCTCACCGACCGCTCCGGCATGATGGTCTCGCCCAAAGCGGCAAAGGAAGCCGGCGACAAGTTCGGCCTGCATCCGGTCTGCGCCGGCCCCTACAAGTTCGTCGAGCGCGTCCAGCAGGACCGCATGGTGTTCGAGAAATTTGCCGATTACTGGAACAAGGACAACATCCATATCGACCGCGTCGTGTTCCAGCCGATCGTCGACGCCACCGTGCGCCTCGCCAATCTGAAATCCGGCGCGCTCGACCTGATCGAACGCGTGCTCGCCACCGACATCAAGGACGTGCGCGCCGATTCCCGGCTCGTGCTGTCGACCGCACCCGAGCTCGGATATTACGGCCTCACCGTCAACGTCGGCAACGACAAGAACAAGGGGCCACTGAGCCAGTCGGCCAAGGTCCGCCAGGCGCTCAGCCTGTCGATCGACCGCGAAGCCCTCAATCAGGTGGTCTTCAACGGCGAGTTCACGCCCGGCAACCAATGGGTCAGCCCGACGCATCCATATTACCAGAAGGCATTTCCGGTCCGCGGCCGCGACATCGCGAAAGCGAAGGCGCTGTTGAAGGAAGCTGGCGTCACCGCGCCGGTGACGGTGGACTACATGATCCCCAAGGGCGCCGAGAACGAGGCCGTCGCCCAGGTCGTTCAGTCGATGGCGGCGGAAGCCGGCTTCGACATCAAGATCCGTGCCGTCGAGTTCGCGACCACGTTCAAGCAGGCGCAGGCTGGCGAGTTCCAGGTGTTCCAGATCAACTGGAGCGGCCGCATCGATCCCGACGGCAATTCCTACATCTTCATGCGCAGCAAGGCGCCGCAGAACGACGGCGGCTATTCCAACCCCGAGGCCGACAAGCTGATGGAAGAGGGCCGAGCCACCTCCAACGTCGAGGAGCGCAAGGCGATCTACGCAAAGCTGGCCAAGATCCTGCTCGACGATTTGCCGATCATCTACATCTATCACCGCACGCTGCTGATCGCGCACACCAAGAAGCTCGATGGCTACCGGCAGATGCCCGACGGCCTCGTGCGCGTGGTCGGGTTGAAGTTCAAGTGATGGAGCTGACGATGCGCTTGTGTCCCGGACGCGGCGCAGCGCACAAGCGCTGCACCGCTGAGCCGGGACCCACGGCAACAGCGAACCGCGGCCGCTGGGTCCCGGTTCAGCTGCGCAACATTGCAAGTTGCGCAGCGCTCGAGACACGTGTGGCATCATGCTGAACTTCCTCGCCCGCCGGATCGCGCAGATCGTGCCGACGCTGTTCTTCGTGTCGGTACTGATCTTCTCGCTGCAGCAATTGCTGCCGGGCGATCCCGCCCTGGTGATGGCCGGCGAGGAGCGTGATCCCGCCGTGATCGAGCAGATCCGCCAGCAATACAAGCTAGATCAGCCGATTCCCGTGCAATTCGTCTATTGGCTCAAGGGCGTTCTGTCGGGCGATTTCGGCGAATCCCTGCGCAACAAGATGCCGGTGCGCGAGCTTATCGCGCAGAAGCTGCCGGTCACGCTCCAGCTCGGCTCGATGGCGATCCTGATCGCGTTCTGTATCGGCATCCCCGCCGGCATCGTCTCCGCCGTCAAGAAGGGCACGGCCTGGGACTACGGCGCCAATCTGTTCGCGCTGTGGGGCATCTCGACGCCGAACTTCTGGCTCGGAATCCTCTTGATCTTCCTGTTCTCGATCGAGCTCGGCTGGCTGCCGGCCTCGGGCTACGTCCCGCTCAGCGAGAACTGGCGCGCAAGTCTCGCCGCCACCATCATGCCGGCCTTCGTGCTCGGCAACGCGATTTCCGCGATCCTGATGCGGCATACCCGCAGCGCCATGCTCCAGGTGCTGGAAAGCGACTATGTCCGCACCGCGCGCGCCAAGGGCCTGTCGGAGCGGTCCGTCATCCTCAAGCACGCGATGCGCAATGCGCTGACGCCCGTGATCACGCTCGGTGCGCTCGAGCTCGGTACGCTCTTGTCGGGCGCCGTGCTGACGGAGCAGATCTTCTCCATTCCCGGCTTCGGCAAGCTGATCGTCGACGCCGTGTTCAACCGTGACTACGCCGTGGTCCAGGGCGTGGTGCTGGTGACCGCCACGGTCTACATCACGCTGAACCTCGTTGCCGATGTCGCCTATGTCCTCGTCAATCCGCGGCTGCGGGGCTAGCGCCATGACCGACGCCGCGTTGCCCGCCGCCCCCGCTACCACGCAAGCCTACGAGCTCGACAGCCCGGCGCGCCGCGCAAGGCGGCGGCTGTTCAAGCGCAAGGCGGCGGTGTTCGGGCTCGTCGTGATCACAGCCTTCATCCTTCTTGCGGCCCTTGCGCCGCTGGTCGTGCCCTATGATCCCATCGCCACGAGCTGGAGCCTGGTACGCAAGCCGCCGACTGCGGCGCACTGGTTCGGCACCGACGAGCTCGGCCGCGACATCCTGAGCCGCGTCGTCTACGGCGCGCGCGCCTCCCTGCTCGCAGGTCTGATCTCGGTCGCGATCGCGCTCGGCATCGGTGTGCCGCTCGGCCTGCTCGCCGGCTATCGCGGCGGCTTCACCGACGCGCTGATCAGCCGCATCACCGATGCGATGCTGGCCTGCCCGTTCCTGATCCTGGCGATCGCACTCGCCGCGTTCCTCGGTCCCAGTCTCGGCAATGCCATGATCGCGATCGGCATCTCGGCGACCCCGATCTTCATCCGCCTGACCCGCGGCCAGGTGCTTGTCGTCAAGGCCGAAGACTATGTCGAGGCCGCGCGTGCGCTCGGCAACCCGCCGTGGCGGATCGCGTTCTCGCATATCCTGCCGAACATCCTGCCGTCGCTGCTGGTGCAGGCGACGCTCTCGATCGCCGCCGCCATCATCGCCGAAGCGGCATTGTCGTTCCTGGGCCTCGGCCAGCAGCCGCCCGCGCCATCCTGGGGCAGCATGCTCAATGCCGCGCAACGCTTCCTGACCCAGGCGCCCTGGATGGCGGTCTGGCCAGGCCTTGCAATCTTCCTCGTCGTTCTGTCGCTGAACCTGCTCGGCGACGGCCTGCGCGACGCGCTCGACCCAAGGCAGCGTTGAAGCGGAGGCGTCCGCTTTTGACCTCGCCCCGCTTGCGGGGAGAGGTCGGAATTCAAGCGCAGCTTGAATTCCGGGTGAGGGGGACTCTCCGCGAATCCAACTCTCACCGCCCCTGTGGAGACTCCCCCTCACCCCAACCCTCTCCCCGCAAGCGGGGCGAGGGAGCGCACCTCCGTTGCCGCGACGGCTTCGCCACTGATGCGCCCCCTTAGATCACCACCTCCCGCATCACGCGGCGGCAATCCATTTCGTATTCGAGATCGACCACCGGCGGCCGGGCGAAATGCCAGGTCAGGCCGGAGCGCAGCGCGCCGCGGCGGACCAGCTCGTCAACCAGCGCATGGTGGAAGTCGTGCACGGAATAGGCCTGCACGCCGGTCGTGTCCTTCCAACCGAAGCCGAAGGCCGCCATCCGGTTTTCCATCTGCGACGTGGTGGTGAAGCGCACCTTCTCGCGCAGCCCCTCGGGGCTGAGGTCGCGGTAGCGCACCGTGCGCTCGACATAAGTACCGCTGCCCTCGCGTGCCTCGGCGCCGCCTGCAATGACGAAGCTGGGCGCGTTTGATTGCGTCGGGCGCGTGAAGGAGAATGCGTAGAACGACGGCTCGGACGGCGGATCGATCTCCGGACAGACATTGCTGCGCGCCACCGGATTGGTGGTGCCGTCGAAGATGCCCCATTCGGACAGCGTCTTCACATAGTGCAGGTTGAACGCGCGAAAGCCCTCCTCGCTGAAGGCCGCCGGCGAGCGCAGCTCGCAGGCACAGAATGCCGCCAGCGGACGCCCCGCCTCCTGGATGAACTTTGCGGCCAGCGCAAATCCCTCCGCGAGCGGCACCAGGCGGTCGAAGCGGACGCGCTCGATCTCGTAGCCCTCATCCGCGGCCGCTCCGGCCGAATACTGGAACACGGACGGAATGAAACGGTAGTTACCGGCGGAGAATTCGCGCGTCATGACGGACTCCTATTCCAATTGCATGCGAGTGCCCTTGGCGCCGTTGAGCAGGCGCTTCAGGTGAAAACCGGCCAGGGGATCGTCGGCGTGCATGCCGACCAGCGCGGCAAAAGCCGGCATGGCCGCGGCATCGCCGGCCTCCATTTTGGCAAAAGCTTCGGCATATTGCGCCGTCGCCGGGGCTTCGAACTTCGCCTGGGGCAGCGGTTCGAACGCGCGCAGCGGCTCGCTGCGGCCGCGCAGCATCAGGTCGCCCACGGGACGACCATGGAAGTTCGCAGCCCCCTTGGCCACGCTGGCACTGACGCAGATCCGCGTTCCCAGATGCTTGTTGGCGGCCTCCAGCCGCGCCGCAATATTGATGGTGTCGCCATAGGCCGTGTAGTCGAAGAAACGGTTGCCGCCGAAATTGCCGACCAGCGCCGGACCAGCATGGGCACCGATGCGGGTGGTCCCGAAATTCACACCTCTCGCCTTCCACCGCGCCGAAAAGTCCTCCGCCCAGGCGTCGAGAGCATGGGCACAGGCGACCGCACGCGTCGCATAGTCCGGCTGATCCCCGGGTGCGTTGAAAAGCACCTGGATCGCATCGCCGATGATCTTGGCGACCGTCCCCTCATGAGCGAACACGATCTCGGTCATGCCGCCGACATATTCGTTGAGGAGCTCGCCCAGCGTCTGCGGCGCCGCGGTCTCAACCAGCGAGGTGAAGCCGGTGATGTCAGTGAAGAGGGTGGCGACATCGCGCCACTGCACCTCCATGCCGTCGCCGTCGACATCCGCCGCCAGGCGTCTTGCGATCTCCGGCGAGAAGAAGCGCGACAGCGAGGCATGGGCACGCTCGGCTTCCATCTGGCGCCGCCGCACGTCGCGCAGCATCTCCACATGGCGGATGGTCTTCTCGATCGTGGCTTCCAGATCGGCGAAGTCGATCGGCTTGGTCAGGAAGTCGAACGCGCCGCGGTTCATGGCGATGCGGATGTTGCTCATGTCGCCATAGGCCGAGACGATGATGGTCGACTTCTTGTCTTCGGCCTCCTGGAGCTTCGCCAGCAGCGACAGCCCGTCCATCCGCGGCATGTTGATGTCGGAGACCACCATGTCGACATGCGGATTCTGCTCGAGCGATTGCAGCGCCTCCAGGCCGTCGCGCGCGAAGATGAGCGCGAGCTGCCCCTCGCGGATCTGCCTGCGGAATTTCTGCAGGATCAGCGCCTCGAGGTCCGGCTCGTCGTCGACGAAGAGGATGGTCGAAGTCATGCGGCTTGCTCGAGCCTCGTGTCGATCTCCTGCCGCAGCAGCGCGAAGTCGATCGGCTTGGTGAGAAGCCCGACCGCGCCGCGCTCGATCGCCTTTCGGCGCGTCTCGGCGTCGCCATAGGCGGTGATCATGATGACGGGAACGTCCGGATGCGCGGCACGCACCTTCGGCAACATGTCGAGGCCGCTCATGCCGGGCATGTTGATGTCGGACAGGATCAGGATCAGCGAGGGATCGCGAATGTCGGCGGCACGCTTGAGCGCCTCGGGCGCCGAGGACGCAAATTCCATCTGAAAGCGGCCGGCGCGCAGGTCGCGCCGGAACTGCTGCCGAAACAGTGCCTCGACGTCGGGCTCGTCATCGACGACCAGGATGTAGACGTTCAAGACTTTCCTCCGGAAGTGTCGCCCGCTGCCATCGTCCGTGGCAGGATGATGATGAATTCGGTGAATACACCGGATGTGGTGTTCACGTCGATCGTGCCGCCGTGTTGTTTCACCACGATGTCGTGGCTCATTGAAAGGCCGAGCCCCGTGCCTTCGCCGGCCGGCTTGGTGGTGAAGAAGGGATTGAACATCTTCTTCTTCACCTCGGCTGGAATCCCGGTGCCGTTGTCGCGGATCCGGATCTCGACCCTGTCGCCAAGGCTCTTCGTTGCAGCGCGCAAGGTGGGCTCGAACGCGTCGCCGGCGCTCTCCTTGCGCTTGGCCGCGGCATAGAAGCCGTTCGAGATCAGGTTGAGGAAGACGCGCGTGATCTCCTGCGGATAGATGTCGACCATGCCGGCAGCGGGATCGAACGCGCGCTGGAGCGTGACGTTGAAGGCCGGCCTCTCGGCGCGCGCGCCGTGATAGGCCAGATTGAGGCTTTCCTCCACGACGGCATTGATGTCGACGGCGCGATGTTCGCCGGAGCCTTCGCGCGAATGCAGCAACATGTTCCGGACGATGGAATCGGCGCGTTTG
This sequence comes from Bradyrhizobium sp. SZCCT0231, assembly GCF_018130245.1. Classification (GTDB taxonomy): domain Bacteria; phylum Pseudomonadota; class Alphaproteobacteria; order Rhizobiales; family Xanthobacteraceae; genus Bradyrhizobium; species Bradyrhizobium japonicum_F. The sequence continues at coordinate 338,743 of NZ_JAFCKP010000001.1, read as the reverse complement.
CCGTGCTGCACCACCTTCTCGAGATTGCCCCTGAGCATGCCGGTCAGCTCGTCAACCTCCTCCTTCGCCTTGCCGTCGAGCGCGGCCGATTGCAGGGTCTCGTTGAGCTCGTCGATCAGCTCCGTCGAGACCGCGGAGAAATTGTTGATGAAATTGAGCGGGTTCTTGATCTCATGGGCAATGCCGGCGGTGAGCTGGCCGAGCGAGGCGAGCTTCTCGGTCTGAATCAAACGGTCCTGCGCGGTGCGCAGCTCGTTGAGCGATTGCCGGAGTTGCGCGGTGCGCTGCTCGACCTTGCTCTCCAGGTCGGCATAGGATTCCTGCAAGCGCGCGCCCATGTCGTTGAACTGATCCGCGAGTCCTTCGAGCTCGTCGCCGGTCTTGATCGAGATGCGCTGGGAGAAATCGCCGCCCCCGATCCGTTCGGCTCCGCTGCGCAGCGCCTGGATCGGCCCCACCATGCGGCGCGCGAGAAATATCCCTGCAAGCACCGCGAAGATCGACGCCGCGAGCAGCACGATCGCGAGCCGCTGCAAGGAGGCATAGAGCGCGGCATAGGCTTCCTCGACCGGCAGCTCGACGAACATGGTCCAGTGCAGCGGCTCGATCGGGGCCGATGCGGTCAGCACCTTCTGCCCCTGGATGTTGCGCGCTTCGGAAAGCACGTCAGGCATGGCGCCGCCGGCCTGCGCCGCACGGACCTGCGCGAGGCCGGACATGTCGGTATTGCGCAGGACGAGGCTGATGTCGGGATGCGCGATCAGGCGTCCCCCCGGGCCGACCACGTAGGCATGGCCGTGCTCGCCGACCTTGATCTGGGACACGACGTCCCAGATCAGCTTGAGATTGACTTCCGCAATGCTGACGCCCGCATCCTTGCGCGCGCCCGCCAGCGCCAGCGTCATGTAGGGCTCGGACTCCCGGCGGAAATAGACCGGCCCGTAATAGACCTTGTGCGCGACCGCCTCGGTGAACTTCGGATCGTTCGACAGGTCTATCCCGCTGTCGAGCGCGTCCATCGCCAGCCGCGAGACCTGCAGCCGCTCCTTGCCGGTCGAATCCACCTGGGCGAGCTCGGTGATAGCCGGCACCTGGCGCAGCAGCCGCGACGCGTCGAACCGGCGCTGCTCGATCGAGCCCGCCGACCAGGGCAGCTGCGTGGTCCAGCCGAGCTGGCTCTCGATCTCCTTGACGAACTGGCCGATCTTGGCCGCGGCCGCCTCGGCCTGCTCGTGCTGGACCCGGACCAGCGAGGCCTTGTGCTCGCGATAATAGAAGAAGACTTCGAACAAGCCATTGGCGAGCAGCGCGATGGCGACGACGGCGACGAACAGCGCGACGTACTTGGCGAAGAGCCGGGTCCGGATTCCGCGGCCCGCCGTTCCGCCGGACGCGACCTCGCCTGGGGCCGCGCTCGGCAGCGTCCCGGCTTGAGGCGTGTCGGGGTGGAGGGAAAGGCTCATCCCGCGGAACCTAGCAAGAAGACCGGACCTTGTCTCTCGCAAGCGCGGCGAAGGGCTTGCCCGAGGCACAACGAAAAAGGGCGGCAGCGGGTGACCGCTGCCGCCCTCGGGGCCAGCTTGCCTTGCGGCCTCAGGTCGGCCGCAGCACCTTTGAATCAAGGTCGAGTTCGTTGACCTGCTTGTTCCGCTCGGAATCGGCCACGGCGCGGTGGTCGGTCGCCAGCACCACGTAGACCGCCGGCAGCACGAACAGGGTGAACAGCGTGCCGATCGACATGCCGGCGACGACGACCAGGCCGATCGAGAAGCGGCTGGCCGCGCCCGCGCCGGTCGCGGTCAGGAGCGGGATCAGGCCGGTGACCATCGCTGCCGTCGTCATCAGAATCGGCCGCAGGCGGATGCGGGCCGACATCTCGATGGCCGAGCGGCGGTCGAGCCGCTCGTTGACCTGGAGCTCGTTGGCGAACTCCACCATCAGAATGCCGTGCTTTGTGATCAGGCCGACCAGGGTGAGCAGACCGACCTGGGTGTAGATGTTCATGGTCGCCACGCCGAAGAACAGCGGGATCAGCGCGCCGACGATCGCCATCGGCACCGAGATCATGATGACCAGCGGATCGCGCAAGCTCTCGAACTGCGCAGCCAACACCAGGAAGATGATGATCAGCGCGAAGCCGAAGGTGATCGCGAGCTGATTGCCTTCCTGCACATATTGCCGGCTATCGGCCAGATAGTCGTGACTGAAGCCCTGCGGCAGCTTCTTGGCCTCGCCTTCGAGGAAGTCGACCGCCGCACCGACTGTCACGCCCGGCATCGGCACGGCCGAGAACGTCGCCGAATTGAGCTGATTGTAGTGAGTCAGGGAATTCGGATCGGTCTTGGTCTCGATCGACACCACCGTCGACAGCGGAAGTTGCTGCCCGGTGTTGGTGGTCACGTAGAAGCCACCGAGCGATTCCGGTGAGAGCCGCTTGGCACGAGGCACCTGCGGAATCACCTGGTAGGAGCGGCCCTCGAGATTGAAGCGGTTGATGTAGTTGCCGCCGAGCAGCACCGCGAGCGTGGCGCCGAGGTTCTGCATGTTGACGCCGAGATCCTGCGCTTTGCTGCGGTCGATCGTCACCTTCACGTTCGGCTGGTTATAGGCGAGGTCGCTGTCGGAGACGATGAACATGCCGCTCTTGCGCGCAGCGTCTTTCAGCTTCTCCATCTGCTCATAGACCGTCTGGAAGCCGGCGGTGGAGTTGATCACCATCTGCACCGGCAGGCCGCCCGGCCCGCCCGGCAGCGGCGGCAGGTTGAACGCAAAGGCCTGCACGCCCTCGATCTTGGAGAGCTCGGCCTGCACCAGCGGCTTCAGCTGGATCGACGATCGCTTGCGCTCGTCCCAGGGCTTGAGCAGCATGCCGGCGATGCCGCCCTGTGGGCCGTTGATGCCGTTCAGCACGAAGCGCAGATCGGTCTCGGGGAATTTCTGGAATTCCCTGTCGAGCTTGTCGCCGTAGAAATCGACATAGTCGATGTTGGCGTATTTCGGGGCCTTGGTCACGGCGAACACGATGCCCTGGTCTTCCTCGGGCGCAAGCTCCTTGGAGGTGTGCATATAGAGGAAGCCGACGAGGCCGAGGATCGTCACAGCGAACAGGCCGGTGATGGCTTTGTAGTCCAGCGAGCGGTCGAGCTTGCGCCCGTACCAGCGCGTCATGGCGCCGAACACCCGGTTCACGAGCTTGGCGAACCGGCCTTCTTCGGTGTTCTTCAGCAGCACCGAGCACATCATCGGCGACAGCGTCAGCGCGATCACGCCCGACACGATCACCGAGCCGGCGAGCGTGAAGGCGAATTCGCGGAACAACGAGCCGGTGAGGCCGCCGAGGAAGCCGATCGGCGCGTACACCGCGGCAAGCGTGATCGTCATCGAAATGACCGGACCCACGATCTCGCGCGCGCCTTGCAGCGAGGCCTGGACCGGTGTCTTGCCCTCCTCCAAATGGCGGTGGATGTTCTCCACCACGACGATGGCGTCGTCGACGACGAGGCCGATCGCGAGCACCATCGCGAGCAGGGTCAAAAGGTTGAAGCTGAACCCCAGCGCGAGCATCAGGGTGCAGACGCCGATCATCGACAGCGGGATGGTGACGACGGGAATGATGACCGAACGCAGCGAGGCCAGGAACAGGAAGATCACCACGATCACGATGATCACGGCTTCGCCCAGCGTCTTCTCCACCTCGTCGATCGAGGACTGGATGAACTTGGTCGAATCGTAGGCGACCTTCATCTTCATCGACGGCGGCAGATTGCGCTCCAGCTCGGGGAACAGCGCGCGCACGCCCTTCACCAGGGTCAGCGGGTTGCCTTGCGGCGTCGCGTTTACGCCAATGAAGATCGCATGCTCGCCGTTGAAGGCGACGCTCGCGTCGGTACTTTGCGCGGCAAGCTCGACTGTCGCGATGTCCTCCATCCGCACAAAGCCACCGTCCTTGGCCTTGACGATCATCTTCCTGAACTGGTTGACGTCGGTGAGGCTGGTGTTGGTCGAGATGTTGGAAACGATCAGATAGCCCTTGGTCTGGCCCGCCGCGGACTGGAAGTTGTTGGCGGTGATCGCGGCCGCGACATCGGCCGGCGACACGTTGCGGCCGGCCATCTTCATGGGATCAAGCCACAGTCGCATCGCAAAGGTCTGGCCGCCGAGAATATCGGCGGAGGCGACGCCGTCGACCGTCGACAGCACCGGCTGGACCACGCGCGTCAGGTAGTCGGAGATCGCCGAGCCCGACAGCTCCTCCGAGGAGAAGCCGAGATACATCACGGCCGTGGTCTGGCCCGTGGTCTTGGTGACGATCGGGTCGTTCGATTCCTTCGGGATCAGGTATTTGACCGAGTTCGTCTTCGCCAGCACCTCGGTGAGCGCCTGGTTCGGATCGAAGTTCAGCTTGATGTAGACCTGGATCGTCGAGGTGCCGAGCACCGAGGACGAGGTCATGTAGTCCACGCCTTCGGCGGAGGCGACCGCCTGCTCGATCGGCGTGGTGATGAAGCCCTGGATCAGGTCCGCGGACGCGCCGGGATAGACGGTCGTGATGTTGATGACCGTGTTCGACAGCTTCGGATATTGCCGGATCGGCAGCACCATGGCGGCGCGTAGACCGATCAGCAGGATCAGCAGGCTGACGACGACCGACAGGACCGGACGCTTGATGAAAATATCGGTAAAGGCCATCGCGGCGATCTCGATTTCTTTTGTCTCAAGATGCGTGATCCGGCCGGGCCGGATCACGCGAGGATGTTGTCAGTAGCGCGGGGGCTGCGCCGGGATCTGGGGAGTCGGATCGGTCGAAATCGACACCGGAGCGCCCGATTGCAGCTTCAGCTGGCCGACGGCGACGACCTTGTCGCCCGCCTTCAAGCCCTTGATGATTTCGACACGGCCTTCGACCCGGTTGCCGGTCTGCACGAAGGTGCGCACCGCCGAGAGGCTGGTCTTGCCGTCCGCTTCCTTCTTCTCCGTGATCACGAACACGGAGTCGCCGTACAGCGTGTAGTCGACCGCCGTTTCCGGAACGGTGATCACCGCTGGCTTCTCCGGCAGCACCACCGTGGTGGTCACGAACATGCCGGGTTTGAGGATCTTCTCGGGATTGGCGATCGTGGCCTGCACGCGGATATTGCGGGTGTCGGTCGCGATCTGCGGCTCGATCGTGGTGATCTTGCCCTCGAAGGTGCGGCCCGGATAGGCGTCGACCTTGAGCCGGACAGTCTGGCCGACCTTGAGGCTGCCGGAATCCTTTTCCGTCACCGTGAAGTTGGCCCACAGCTCCGACAGGTCGGTCAATGAGACGATCGCCGTGCCGGCCGTCAGATACTGGCCGAGCTCGACCTTGCGCATGCCGAGATCGCCGGAGAACGGCGCACGCACCAGCTTCTGCGAAATCAGCGCCTCGGTCTTGGCGATGCCCGCCTGTGCCTGGTCGTAAGCGGCCTGCGCCTGGTCGACGGTCGCCTGCGGGCCGAACTGGCGCGAGGCCAGCTGCTTGGCGCGATCGAGCGAGAGCTGCGCGACGGTCGCCTGCGCCTTGTAATTGGCGAGGTCGCCCTGCTCGGGCGTGTCGAACATCTGCACCAGCGGCGTGCCGGCTTCGACACGCGTACCCGGCTCGAACTTGATCTCGGTGACGCGGCCGTTGACGTCGGCGCTGACGTCGACCTGGTGCACGGCGACGAGGCTGCCGACCGCGGTGAGCAGGTTCGGCACCACCTCGGACTTCGCCTCGGCTGCGCTGACGGCCGTCGGCGGCGGCTTGTTGTTGGCGAAGAACTGCTTGATCATCTGGCCGCGGAAGTAATTGAACCAGACGAGGCCACCGACGAGTACGGCCAGCAGCGTGCCGACGATGATGAACCAGCGTACCGGCCGGACCGGACGCTTGGGAGCCTTGTTGTCGATCGGTTCGCCCGAAATCTTGTGTTCGGCTACGATGTTCATGTCATGCACTTTCTGCAATCGCCGCCTTGCCAGCATCCACGGCCTGATTGCGGCCCAGATGCGAAGCAATTGCGGCGTCGTTAAGTCCGATACCCCTCAGGAGAAACTCACAGAGCTGCCGCTCGAGGTCGCCAGCCTTGCCGTAGGCGAGGCAAGGCGTGGCCGGCAGCCTGGTCAGCGCCACGGTCATCACCGTGTGATGCGCAAACCAGAACAGGTTGAGCGGATCTCCGCTGAATGGCCGCGCGTCACCGCTGGCGACCGCTTGCTCGAGCGAGGCGACGAAGACCGCCCCGATCAACTTTTCGATTTTGGCATATAGCAGACGGGCGAATTCGCCATCATCCAAATGACTCGTGGCCATCAGTCGCAGGCGCTGCGCCTCTTCCTGGTCGGGTCCGTCGGCGATGTGGAGGAAGTGCTGGACCATGCCGCGGATCAGCTCGACCAGGGTGGCGGTCGACGGCTCCCGCTCGAGCAGCTCCATCAACGCCGGATCTGCCTCGCATTCGTCGCTGAGGATTTCGGCGTAGAGCGCCGCCTTGGACGGGAAATGCTTGAACAGCAGCGCCTCGGAAATGGCAGCGGCGGCCGCCACGCTCTTCGTCGTGGTGCCGGTATAGCCGTGTCGGGCAAAGCAGCGTTTCGCGGCACCGAGGATCAATTGACGCCTCAGGTCGCTCGTCATACGCAATGAGCTCATGCGGGGTGAGTAAGCACTCACCCACGCAGAAGTCAAGCACTATGTTGCATCGCAACCTGAATGCGTTGCAAATTCAGGGGAAATTCGTCCCGCCACCCGGCCTGCGTGCAAGGTGCCCTTCGAGGAGCAGCACCGGGCTAGATCGGCTGGAAGCCGAGGTCGCCGCGGATCCGGTTGAGGATGTAAGTCCCGTCCCGGCTTGGCAAAATCCGCTCCAGGCTGGCGCTGTCGATCTTCACATTGGCAAAGCGCGGCCCGGCCGAGATGTCGTGGACGGCTTTGGCGAAAGCCTCGACCTCAGCCATGGTGGTGACCGCCCGGCTGTCCGCAATGCCACACGCCTTGGCGACGCCGACGAGGTCGGCGGCGACGGAGGTGTGGCTGGTCTGGCCGCCGGTCTCGCCATAGGCCTCGTTGTCGAGCACGGCGATCGACAGGTTGGAGGGCTTCTGCAGGCCGATGGTGGCAAGGCTGCCGAGGCCCATCAGCATCTCGCCGTCGCCGGTGATGACCAGCACCGGCAATCTTGGCTGCGCCAGCGCGAGACCCAGCCCGATCATCGCGGCGCCACCCATGCCGCCCCAGAGATAGAAGTTGCGGGCATGGTCGCCGGCCGCGCACATGTCGTTGGTGGAGGCACCGAGGCCGCCGATCGCGACCACGTCCTTGCGGTTCGCAAGCAGGGTGGAGACCACCTGCCGGCGGTCGAGGAGATTGGCCTTGCTCATTTGGTGAAAACCTTGGCGCCGATCAGGCGCTGCGACAGGAGGACAGCGGTGGGCGTGAGCGCGTTGTACGCTTGCGATGCAGCGGCTTCGAGCACGGCAGGAACCTCTGCCGCACTGGAGGCGCGCAGCACCTGGACGCCCGAGAGCTCGAACACGCCCTGCGTGGTCGATCCCATCGGCACCTGCCACGGATTGAACTCGCCCCACTCGCCGCGCATGGTCACCAGCGTGAGGAACGGAAAACGGAGGATCGGGATCAGCGACAGCATGTTGATGCAATTGCCGACGCCGCTCGACTGCATCAGCAAGACGCCGCGCTGGCCGCCGGCCCACGCGCCGGCGAGAAGCGCCACGCCCTCCTCCTCCGTCGTCAGCGGAATGCCGCGCATGGTGGAGGAGTCCAGCACGCGCTGGATCAGCTTCGAATGACCGGCGTCAGGCACATACGGCACCTGGCGAACGTCGAAGCGCTGCAATGTCGCGAAAATATCGTCGGGCCAGTTCGGCGCCGTGTCGGCAGCGTCAGCGCGTGCGTGCATTTTCCTGTCCGGTCGGCTAGCAAGGTGCAAAGACTGTAGACGCATGCGTGCGCCGACCAGAACAACAAAAACGGCATAACGGCTTTAACCGGCGAGTATAACGGGATGAACGCAGGTGCGAAGGCGCTGGCGGCAAGCTTCGATCTCGAGAAGCTGACGCCTGAATTCTACGACAACCCCTATCCGACTTATCGTGCGCTGCGGGAGAACGAGCCGGTCAAGCGCCTGCCGAACGGCACCGTGTTCCTGACCCGCTACGACGATCTCGTCACCACCTACAAGAACACGAAATCCTTCAGCTCGGACAAGAAGCGCGAGTTCGCGCCGAAATACGGCGACACCCCGCTCTACGAGCACCACACCACCAGCCTCGTCTTCAACGACCCGCCCTCCCACACCCGCGTGCGCCGCCTGATCATGGGCGCGCTGTCGCCCCGCGCGATCGCCGGGATGGAGAGCGATCTCATCAAGCTTGTCGACGGCCTGCTCGACGCCATCGCTGCCAAGGGCGATTGCGAGCTGATCGAGGACTTTGCCGCTTCCATTCCCATCGAGGTCATCGGCAATCTGCTCGACGTGCCTCACGAGGAACGTACGCCGCTGCGCGACTGGTCGCTGGCGATCCTGGGCGCGCTCGAACCCGTGGTGTCGACGGAAGCCGCCGCGCGCGGCAACAAGGCGGTGACGGACTTCCTCGCTTATCTGGAAACGCTGGTCGCGCGGCGGCGCGCCAAGCCCGGCAATCCCGAGCGCGACGTGCTGACGCGCCTCATCCAAGGAGAAGGCAATGGCGAGGAGAACGGCGAGCGGCTGACCGAGAAGGAGCTGCTGCACAATTGCATCTTCCTGCTCAATGCCGGCCACGAGACCACCACCAACCTGATCGGCAACGGCCTCGTCGCGCTGGACCGTCATCCCGACCAGAAGCAGCGCCTGATCGACCACCCGGACCTGATCAAGACCGCAGTGGAGGAGATGCTGCGCTACGAGAGCTCGAACCAGCTCGGCAACCGCATGACCACCGAGAAGGTCGAGCTCGGCGGCGTCATGCTCGAGGCCGGCACGTCGGTGACGCTCTGCATCGGGGCTGCCAACCGCGACCCCGCGCAGTTTCCGGACCCCGAACGTTTCGACATCGCGCGGACGCCGAACCGGCATCTCGCCTTCGCCACCGGCGCGCATCAATGCGCCGGCATGGCGCTGGCGCGGCTGGAAGGGGCGATTGCGATCTCGCGCTTCCTGGCGCGCTTCCCGGACTATGCCGTGAGCGGGCAGCCGGTGCGGGGCGGACGGGTGCGGTTTCGCGGCTTCTTGAGGGTGCCCTGCACGATCGGCTGACGCCTCCAAACAAAAAAGGCGAAAACAACCCCATGCACAGTAGAGGTCGGGTCGGCGAACGATGCCCTGTGGATCGGCAGAACCATCTGACGTTTCAGGCAGATCGGGCTGCGCCACGCCATCGGCACACGAAGGCTTCCAAGACGGCTGGCTGATACCCAAATCAAGCTGAAGGCCGCCGGTGCAGTCGGTGACGCCCCCGCGCGCCGCAATGGAGTGACGACAGATGAGCGCGTCGGTCATTGATTTCATCGCAACGGAAGCCCGCTTCGGGGCCCGCAATTACGAGCCGATCGGGGTCGTCCTGTCGCGCGGCGAAGGTGTCTGGGTCTGGGATACCGAAGGCAACCGTTATCTCGATTGCCTCTCGGCCTATTCGGCGGTCAGCCAGGGCCACTGCCACCCCAAGATCCTGGCGGCGATGGTCGAACAGGCGCACAGGCTGACGCTCACCTCGCGGGCCTTCCACAACGACCAGCTCGCCCTGTTCTATGAGGAGATCGCGGCGCTCACCGGTTCCCACAAGGTGCTGCCGATGAACAGCGGCGCGGAGGCGGTCGAAAGCGCCATCAAGTCGGTGCGCAAATGGGGCTATGAGGTGAAGGGCGTGCCGGACGGCCAGGCCGAGATCATCGTCTGCGCCAACAATTTTCACGGGCGCACGCTGGCCATCGTCGGCTTTTCGACCGACGCCGAGACCCGCGCCCATTTCGGGCCGTTCGCACCGGGCTTCAAGATCATCCCGTTCGGCGACGCCGCGGCGCTGAAGGAGGCAATCACCCCAAACACGGTCGCCTTCCTGGTCGAGCCGATCCAGGGCGAAGCCGGTGTCATCATTCCTCCAGCCGGCTATTTCACTGAGGTGCGCGAGCTCTGCACCGCCAACAACGTGATGCTGGTGCTCGACGAGATCCAGACCGGGCTCGGCCGCACCGGCAAGCTGCTCGCCGAACAGCACGAGGGTATAGAGGCGGACGTGACGCTGCTCGGCAAGGCCCTGTCCGGCGGCTTCTATCCGGTATCGGCCGTGCTCTCGAACAACGACGTGCTCGGGACCTTGAGACCCGGCCAGCATGGCTCGACCTTCGGCGGCAATCCGCTTGCCTGCGCGGTGGCGCGCGCGGCGCTGCGCGTGCTGGTCGAGGAAGGCATGATCGAGAACGCGGCGAGGCAAGGCGCGCGCTTTCTGGAAGGCTTGAAAGACATTCGCGCCAATACGATCCGCGAGGTGCGCGGGCGCGGCCTGATGCTGGCGGTCGAGCTACATCCCGAGGCCGGCCGCGCCCGCCGCTACTGCGAGGCGCTTCAGGGCAAGGGCATCCTCGCCAAGGATACCCATGAGCAAACCATCCGCATCGCCCCGCCGCTGGTGATCACCAGCGACGAGGTCGACTGGGCGCTGGAGCGGCTCGCCACCACCCTGACGCAGGATTTCTCCTGAGCCTGCCTGCGTCGGAAGATCGCTATGCCGGCCGTGGCCTATGACAGTTGGGCGGCCCGGCCAGAACCGGACGCGTGCAGCGCAGCAAATAGTGACGCATGGTTCTAAGGCAAAACTCTGCATGATCCCGGCAACCGGATGAACGGGGTGCGTGGAACCTATCGGAGCGACGGACGTTTTGTCCGCGAATGAGCAGCGCCGTGCCCGGCGCAGCAAGCGCCGAGGCCGGAGGCGCAGGGCTGCGCGGATCGGAGAAATGCTCATGAGACTCACTCTTTCAGTCATCAAAGCTGACGTTGGCTCCGTTGGCGGGCATACGAAACCGTCTTCACGCATGATCGCGACTGTCGAGGGCGAGGTTGCCAAGGCGATCTGCAATGGTCTGCTGATCGACGGCTTCATCTGCCACACCGGCGACGACATTGCGATCATCATGACGCACACACGGGGTGAAGGAAGCTCCGAGGTCCATCAACTCGCCTGGAAGACGTTCCTCGCGGCCACCTCGGTCGCGAAGACCTCCGGGCTCTATGGCGCTGGCCAGGATCTTCTCGCCGACGCGCCTTCCGGCAACATTCGCGGCGCCGGCCCAGGCGTCGCCGAGCTCAGCTTCGACCACAGCCTCTCCGGCGTGCGACCCGCGGAGTCATTCATGGTGTTCGCGGCCGACAAATGCGGCCCCGGCGCCTACAACCTGCCGCTCTATCTCGCCTTTGCCGACCCCATGTACTGCGCTGGGCTGATGCTGCCTCCAATGATCAAGGGATTCCGTTTCCATATCATCGACATGGACAACACAGCCGGCGACAGCCTGCTCGAGCTCGACGCACCCGCCGACAGCTACCACATTGCCGCCCTGCTTCGCGACAACGAGCGCTTTGGCATCGATCGCATCATTTCTCGAACCCATGGCGAGGTCGTCGTGGCCGTTTCGGCACAGCGCCTCCACGCGATCGCAGGCAAGTACACCGGCAAGGATGATCCAGTCGCGATCGTCAGGAACCAGGGGATTTTCCCAGCTCCGGAGGAAATCATCTCGCCGTTCGCCAAAGCGCACTTCGTGGGCGGCGATGCACGCGGCTCGCATGTGATGCCGCTCATGCCGGTGCCACTCAACACCCCCGTTACCGGCATGTACTGCCTGCCGATCGTTTCTTGCGTCGGCTTTTCGATCGACAGGGAAGGCCGCTTTGCCGAGTCCTACACCGATTTCTTCGACAACCCGGCATGGGATGAGGTCCGCCGGCGCGCCCAGCGCAAGGCCATCGAGATGCGCAGCCAAGGCTGGTCTGGCGCCGCCATGCTACCCTATTCCGAACTGGAATATGGCGGCTTCCGCGACACCGTGTCCGGACTGCTGAAGCGTTTTCGACTGCGCGACGACCGCAAGCCGGAAGCGGCCGAGTAGCGACCGCCTTCAATCGGAAGCTGGAGCGACGTTCGCCGTTCAATCGACAGATGCAGGCGCTATGACGACATGCCGATCCGGGAGGTGGATATGGCCAAGAAACGCATCGGCATTCTCACGGGCGGCGGCGACGTCGCCGGCCTCAATGCAGTCATCAAGAGCGTGACTTATCGCGGCAGTGAGGACGACATCGAGGTTGTCGGTCTGCGCCGTGGTTGGGAGGCCCTCACGCACCTGAACCTCGACGACCCAAACAGCAGGTCCCACTACGTCATCCCGCTGAACCGTGAAAACACTCGAACCATCGACCGGCGCGGCGGCACCGTGCTGCACTCGAGCCGCGTCAATCCCTCCAAAATACAAAAGCTGCCCGATCATCTCGTCGGCAATGATGTTCCGGTCTCGCTGAGCACCAACGGCGGCATCGCGACAAAGACGTGGGACCTCACCAGCCGGGTGCTCGCTAACCTTTCGGGACTTGGCATCGAACACCTGATCGCCATCGGCGGCGACGACACGCTCAGTTATGCGGCCAAGCTCAACGAGCTCGGCGTCAAGATCATCGCCATCCCGAAGACGATGGATAATGACGTCCGCAACACCGAGTACTGCATCGGCTTCTCGACCGCGATCACCCGCGCCAGCGATGCCATCCAGCGGCAGCGCACGACCGTCGGCTCGCATGAGCGAATTGGCATTTTCCGCGTCTTTGGCCGCGATGCCGGATTTACGGCACTATACACCGCGTATGCGACCTCGATACGATGCGTCATACCGGAGTATAAGGTCGACCTCGACAAGCTGATCCGGTTGCTCATCGAGGACAAGCGCGCCAATCCAAGCAACTACGCGCTGATCGTGCTCAGCGAGGGAGCTCAGTGGGAAGGCTACAAGCTGCGGCAATACGGCGAGCCTGACGCCTACGGTCACCGCAAGAAGGCCAACGTGGCGGAATCGCTTGCCGACGAGATCAAGCAGCGCACCGGCGAGGAGACGATCGTCTCCGATCTCACCTACGATTTGCGATCGGGCGATCCGGACTTCATCGACAAGCTTGTGGCCTTGACTTTCGGTAACATCGCCTACGATGCCATGCTGGAAAGCAAGACCGGCCTCATGTCGGCGCTGGTCGAAGGTCGCTACGACCTCGTGCCCATCCCTGACGCCAAGCTCGGGCCGCGCAAATTGGACGTTGCGAGCAGCTACAACACGGAGCGCTACCGCCCCATCTACGCCAACAAGCGGGGGCTGCCGATCTTTCTCAACCGCGCGTCCTAGCGTGCCGACTGGGCGCTGGAGCGGCTCGCCACCACCTGACGCAGGATCTCTCCTGAGGCTGCCTGCGTCGGAAGATCGCTATGCCGGCCGCGGCCGAGAACGAACGATTCCGCCGGCTGTGCGTTGAATGTCGTGGGCGATTACGAGCTGGGAGCGAGGATCATGCTTCCGCGTGGCATTTGCCTGACGGCTGTTTTCGTTGGTGTCTCGATGCTGACCGCAAGCATCGGTGCGTTCGCCCAAGGACCCGGCCAGGGACATGGCAGGGGCGGGCCACCGGGTCCAGCCGCAGCGCCGGCAGCACGGCCAGCGGCACCACCGGCCATGGCCCGTCCGGCGGCGCCCCCAGCCATGGCCCGTCCGGCAGCGCCGCCGGCCATGGCACGTCCCGCCGCGCCGGCATCTCATCCCCCGGCCATGCCGCAGCGACCAGCCATGGCGCCGCATCATCCGGCGCCTCGCATGGCCTCACCGCCGCCGCGCCCAGCCCCACACATCGCTACGCCGCCGCCGCGGGCGGCGCCGCACGTCGCGGCACCGCGGCCTGAACCCCATCGGGCGCCGGCAGCTCCGCAACGTCCGGCGATGGCACCGCGGCCGACACCGCATATCGCCGCCCCCTCGCGCCCAAGTGGACCCCCGGCCGTGAGCGAGCGAGCGGGACCGCCGCGCGAGATGCTTTCGCGCCAATCCGCGGAACGCCAAGGCCGCATCGACCGCTTGCAGCAGCGCGTGCAACAATTGCAATCGCAGAAGCCGGAAGGCGCAAGGGCGCAACATCAGCAGCAGCGGTTGCTGCAGTCGCAGAGCCGCCTGCTTGAGCGCGAGCAACGTATCCAACAGCGCTCGCAGCAGGTCGAGCAGCGGCAGCGCGAGATGCTGTCGCGCCAGACGACGGAGCGTCAGACCCGCATCGAGCGCCTCCAGCAGCGCGTGCAGCAATTGCAGTCGCAAAAGCCGGAAGGCGCGCGCGAGCAACGCCTGCAGCAACGGATGCTCCAGACCCAGAACCGCTTGCTTGGCCGTGAGCAGCGCGCGCAGCAGATTGACCTGGCGCGCCAGCAGCGGCTTGGCCTCCAGGCTCCCGCCGAGCGCGCCCCGACCAGCACGGCCGCGGCGCAGGCTGCCGAGCGCGGACGGTTTGCGGAGCGCTTCCGTGAGCAGGCCACTGCGCAGACCCAAGCGGCCCTCCTTACCCGCGAGAGCGGCTGGGCGCCCCGGCAGGCCTGGCGTCACCGCCATCCCGCAGTGTTCGTGGCATGGCTCGGGCCGGTGTTCTGGCCGTACGCTTACTCGGACATCTTTGACTACACGTTCTGGTCCTATGCCTACGAGCCCGGCTATTGGGCGTATGCGTATGACGACTTCGTCGACACCGTGTTCTGGGGCGGTGACGGCCCCTATTCCGCCTTTGCCAGCACCACCCCCTATGACTATCCGCAAGCCGGCGGCGGCCGCGCGCGTCCGCGCGCCAGCGTGAGCCCGCAGACGCTACGGCAATTGTGCGGCACACCGGACAAGGGCGTGACCGCCTGGCCGCTTGACGATATCGCGCGAGCCGTGCGGCCGACGCCGGAGCAACGCGCGCTGCTCGACGAATTGAAGGCCGCGGCGGCCAGGGCTGCCGATGTCTTCAAGGATTCCTGCGCGGAGACCTATGCACTGACGCCGCCTGGCCGCCTGCGCGCGATGATGAATCGCGTCAATGCGACGCTGGAGGCCGTCAAGATCGTGCGACCGGCACTGGAGACTTTCTACAACTCGCTCAGCGACGAGCAGCAGGCTCGCTTCAACGCGCTCGGCCCCAATGTCGGCGACCGCTCGTCCCAGCAGCAGGAGGCGAGTAGCGAGGGCTGCGGTGATCCGAAGGCGGGCCTGACCCAGTTGCCGATCCAGAGGATCGAGGCCGTGCTCCACCCCGCAGGCAGGCAGAAGGATGCGCTCGACCGCCTCAGCGAAGCGACAGCCAAGGGCGTCGAAGGCCTGCAGGCGGCGTGCCCGAACGATGTACCGCTGACCCCGGTCGGACGGCTGGAGGCGATGCAGCACCGGCTCGAGGCCATGCTGACGGCCGCCAGGCTGGTCGAGCCCGCCCTGGATGAGTTCTACGCCACGCTGAGCAGCGAGCAGAAGGCGCGCTTCAACACGCTGCAACAGGTCGCAAGCCCGTGAGGGCCGCGTCGCGTTGTCTCGTTGCGGTTTGCGCAGCTGTCGAACGAAGCGAGACGACTAGGGGATGTGCTCATTAAGCGGCTGGCCGACTGGCGTCGGGTTAACCCCAACAGCGGCCCAAGAGCGGACATTCTCCGAGATCGCAGATGGGCCAACAGCGGACATCGCGGCTGTGCGGGCTGACGAGGCCGCCGATTGAGGCGCCCCTTTATCGGTTGTGCTTCGGCGCTTCGTTTACTTCTTACGCGGATCGTCGGTTGGATCGATGAACTCGATGCCTCCTGGCCCGGTGAACACAATCTGGACGACCGTTTCTTCGTCTGTCGTCCAAACATAATGGGGGTGCTTCGCCGGCAGCGCGAAGACGGAGCCCGGCTTCAATGTCTCGCCCTTCGAGGGATCAAACTTTTCCCCCATGGCGTTCCCAAAGCTGCCACTCATCACGGTGACGACCTCGGCGTAGGGATGAGTGTGCGGCGGAACTTTATAATTCGGCGGGAATTTCGTCCGCTGGACGATCATCTCGGCCTTTGTTGGGTCACCGATCAGGATGGCGGTTTGCGCGCCCCTGAAGACCGGATGCTCTTTCCACATCAGCCCATCGGGCTTGACCACCTTCATCGCATCTTGAGCCATTGCAGAGCTTGCCAACGCGATCAAAGTGGCGGCGACAAAGGACTTGGTCATCCTAACCTCCTCCCAAATGTTGCGAAGCTGGAAGGCCCACCAGGATACAGCAAAAACTCAAACTGAGGCGCATCCATTTTCGGGGCGGCTTGAACCGTCATCGCCAGCGAAGTCCGAATTGGGTGGTCACAAGCGGACATCGCTGCGCGGCCAATCGATGTCAGCCTAAAGCCGCGAACCGACATTCACTGGTCAGGCTATGCTCACGGCTCGAAAACCAAGCGAGTTCCCGTGTACGCGCGTACGAGCTTCGTCGGCATCGCAGCCCGTGCGATTTCGTAAAAGGGTTCGCCCGTACAATGCAGGGGAATCACGTAAGTCGGATCGATTTCCTGCAGTGCCTTGACGGTATCCCGGACGTAGTCCTCTTGATAGGGCGCGAGATGAAAGCCCCCGATCACCACATGAATTCTTTCCACACCGAACGCGGCTTGAGCTTGCCTGATCGCGTTGACCACGCCGCGATGGCTGCATGAAGTCAAGACGACAAGCCCCCGTCCTTTCAGGTTGAACGCCGTCGCGATCTCGTGCTGAAACTGATCCGGTACGACGGGCGCACCACGCTCCGCCTCGCTGAGGCGCTCGGGATAACAGCCGACGCCTCGGTCGAAACCAATAGTCATTGCGCTCGGTGATAGTACCTTCTCGAATGTCTTCTGACCGATCTGCCCTGTGACCATGGCGTGATCGACTATCAGGGCAGGTCTCTCCGCGACGGTTACGGCCACGTCGGCCGCCTCGAGTGCCTTTCGGTCGATGACACCGAAGCTGCCGCGCACCGGAGGCGCAGTCCACTCGCGTGCGCAGAAGCATCCTTCGCCGCCGACAAACAACGGTAGTTTGGGCTTTAGCTTGCCACTATGCGCCTGCAAGAAGCCGACGAGGCCGCCAAAGTGGTCCTGGTGCCCGTGGCTGAGCACAAGTGCGTCGATGGCCGCAGGATCAATGCCAAGCAGGTTCGCGTTGTTGAGAAGGGCCTCCGGCGTGAACCCGAAATCAACCAGGATATTGCGCGTCTCATCGCCGCGTCGCGACTCGACCTGCATCGCAAGGCCGAATTCGCTGACTAACGTTCTGCGCGGCGGCTTGTCGCTGAGGCCCCAGCCAAAGTGCTGGACGTCGAGGTTGGGTAGCTTTCTGCTCGGGGCGACAGCGAACTGATAGCTATCGATCACTATCCGGACTGCCACGCGGTCGAGCTCCGGCAATGATCCAGTGACGGCCTCCGCCCTGACCGGCTTCGAGCCACCGAGGAGCGTGGCAAGTATCACGCTTAAGACACTTGCGCCTCCGCCGCAGACAAATTCTCGCCGCCCAACCTCGTCGCAGAAGAACTGCGGCCGAGGCGCCTGAGGACCTCCTTGTGATAGCGCGATTGGAGCTGAGGTGTAATCGATAGCCATTGCTAACCTCCCGTTCTGCCAACCATGAGGCCATAAACAGAAGGCGCGGGACCGCACGGACATTCGCTCCGGAAGGTCGGGCGTCTTAACTCGACTACGATCCTATCTACTTCCTACTCCGTCAAGAGAAATGCCGGCCTGAACGCTGACTTCGCGATCTGGCAAAGTTGCTGTCATTCCCGACGGGTCGCTTCGAGTAGTGGCTCCCGGCAGGTCCGGTCAGGGCCACTAGCGGAAGTCACACCTTTCGCTAGTCTCCGGCAACAATGCACTTGGCTCCATGAAGCCTGCATCATCTTCGTGGAAGAAGAGGCCGCCTCCTATAACAAACCCTCGCCATCCTGTTCCAAGCAACGCGTAAACTTTGAGACCGACATCGAGCATATCGATCGGCTTACTTGGAAAGTCATCTAAGACGCTTGGCTCGACCTCAGTTATTTCAATGCCCTCAAACCAAGATCTAATTTCGAGCGCGCGAACGTCCTTAATCAAGACGTCGAGGCGCAGGTCATGCTCGTCGGACCTTCCGCTTCTCAGCAACAGCGTGCCATGGCTGATGCTGTAGCCGATAACGGAGAATTTTCTGGCTGATTTGAAAGATGGAAGTCCTGATCTCATGGGGGCGCACAGGCAGCCATTGTTTTGCTCATACAATGACCGCTCGTGCTTACGTCCGCAATGGGTCAATTGCAGACATCAACCGTTCGTCAGTCGGGTTTGTTAGAGGTGGCGTCACGACATTCGGGCTGGCTCGGCTGCACGACGTCTCGGGCCGCATCCGGCCGATACGAAACCGGGGCACTAAAGCGCGATGAGATTGGGATGAATCGTCATCGCGCTTTAGGTTATTGCTTGAGCATGATCTTTCCGGAAAACCGCTGCACACTTTTCCGGATCATGCTCTAGGACACGCGCTTGAAGCCCGGAGGTTTCCACGTCCCCTCGCCAGCCGGCAGGATCGATGGCGGCGTGGTTTTCGGCCAGTACAGCCGCATGACCACATAGACCGGACCGTCCGGCGCCGGCAGCCAGTTGGCCTCCTTGTCGGCGCCGGGCGACTTGTTCTGGATGTAGATCGTCAGCGAGCCGTCGGAGCCGAGCTTCATGTGCGGCAGCATCGGGGAGTTGATCAGGTAGCGGTTGATCGGGTTCTTCACCAAGAGCTGCGTCTTGCCGTCATACATCGTCACCGACCAGAAGGCGTTGACCGGCGGCAGCTGCCCCGCCGGGAAGGTCAGCGTGTAGCTCGACTTCGAGCAGTCGAGTTCCTTGCCATCGGCGTCCACTTTACCCAGAGGGTACATGGCCTCCACCGCGTCGTTGCCATAGATGCCGGCCTTCGCGGCTGATGCGCGCAAGAGCCAGTCGCCATGAAAGAATGCGGCATCACCGAACGCCGCGCTGACGCGCCAGCCGTTGATGTCCTTGCCGAGGCTCGCAACCGCCTCGGTGACCTTGCGCTCGCCCTCCTTCATGCCAAGCAGGATCTCGGCCTTGTCTTCCAGCGACAGGCTGCGGAAATCGAAGCTCTTGCCCGGCCCCACGCCGATCCGCGCCAGTTGCTCGCGGATCCAGCGTTCCTCCGGCAGCGCCGGCGCGAATTGAAGCGCGAAATCCAGATATTCGAAGAACTCGGTGCGGACGAGATCCTTCTCGAATTTGGGGAAAGAAAGCGCCGACGCGGGCGCGGGCGCCGGCTGGTTCAGGAAGCTGGAAAGCGGCTGCGCCTTGTAGCCGGCCTGAATCTTCTTGACGGCCTCGATATCGGCCGGGTCGAACAACTGCGTGCGGAGCAGTCCCAAGCAGAAATCGGTGGTCGACCGGAACACCTTCTTGATGCCGGCCGGTGTCGAACCAGTCCATCGCGGGCCGGCGACCATATAACTTCCCGCATCGCTGCCGGTGGCGCGCGTGCCGACATAGCCAAAATTGTACGTATTGAGGTCGTTCAGCTGCAGCGAATAGTAGCGCTTGGGATCGATCGCCGGCACCGAAAAGACGAGGGGCTCGGCCCGCAGGTCCAGCCATGCGAACGAATACGGCGTGTCGCTGTTGGGCGTGATGACGGCAGTATCTTCGTAGGTGAAGACGCGCGCTTCGTTGAACAGCGTATTGAACGGCGCCTTGTACTGGCCCGACGACTTGTCGACAGCGTACTCATTCATGACGCCATAGGCCATCACCATTGGCAGGCCATAGATGAAGCCTGCCTCGGCGATGTCCTTGGCCTTGAAGAATCCTGGACGCTCGGACTGAGCCCAGGCCTGGCTCGAACCTGCGGCAGTTGCCGTAATCGTCGCCAACGCGGCAGATCGCAGAAAATCGCGCTTCGTCAGCCTGTGCGGACTCTGGGTCGATCGCTTTTGCATCAAACACCCTCCTTCCATGGTTGAACGGGCCTTGGCACGCCAAGCCTCTTCGGCAACTCAAAATAGCACACTGAGAGGCTCTGATGGGAGGCCCGCCACGTCGGCTTCGGAGTCAAACGCGACCTGTCCCGCCGGTCCTATCCACCCCTCCACTTCCGCTTCACCCCGTCAGCGACCGAAATCGCGCGGCGGCGCAATATGTCGCGAAGGGCCAGAAGCGGACCTGAAGTTCAGTCATGCTCCTGGAATTTTACCAAGGGCCGTGAGGCAAGTGATGTTTCGGCCGAGTTGCCTTCCTGATTCAGCTTGCTGAAGTCGCCGACCAGCCGCGAGCTGCAGCGGCGACGACCGCGAGCGTCGCCTTCGCGCCGTCGGCCTCGCCCTTCTCGAAGTCGCCCTCCGTCTGCGCCATCGCATTCGTGACGTGCGCGAAGCAGACGACGGGACGGCCGCTCGCTGCGCTGAAGGCATAGAGAGCAGCCGCTTCCATCTCGACGGCGAGCGTCCCCAGATCGCGCGCACGCGCGATCGCCGCTTCGGTTTCGCGGTAGGGCGCATCGGTCGTCCACGTCGCACCCCGATGCAGCGTGATGCCCGGCAGAGCCCGCCCGGCCTGCTCGACCCGCGCGAGAAGCGGCGCGTCGGGTGCTTCGGCGAACGTGGAGCCGGGCAAATAGTGATAGCTCGTCCCTTCGTCGCGCAGGGCACGGTCGATCAGGACGAAGTATGGCGTGGGTCCGATCGGGGTGATTTGTCCGGCGGACGTCACGCTGACGAGCAGGCGGCAGCCGGACGCGAAGAGCTGCTCGGCGACCAGGACTGCGAACGGAGCGCCGACGGCGCAGCCGACGATGCCGACCTCGCCGATGCCGCCGAGATCGAAAGCAAGCAGCTCGGTGTGATAGCAGGCCCAACCTTCATGGATACGGCCGGCGCCGGTCCGCTTGAGGTGACGGACGACATCACCGTCCGGATCGAGCACGCAGATTTCGGGGACAGCGAAGAGCGGCAACTGCCTCTGCCGACGCGCCTCCCTCAACAGGGCTTCGGGCCGAAACACCGAGGGCGCGTTGTGGTCCTTCAGGCCAACAATCGGCCACGCGGCTTCTGCGCGATGAGGCTTATCATCCATGATGCACCAGATCCGCTTGTCTCAAGCGACGGATTCGACCGGCAGGCCGGCGGCTTTCCATTCGGGATAGCCGTCCTCGAGCCGGCGGACGCGATAGCCTCGCGTCCGGAGCGCTGCGACCGCTTCGAACGAAAGGACGCACCAGGGACCGCGGCAGTAGGCGATCACCTCGCGGCCTCTAGGAAGTTCGCCGAGGCGTCGCTCCAGTTCGGCAAGCGGGATGTTGAGCGCGCCCGGCAGATGGCCAAGAGCGAACTCGTCTTCGGGCCGCACATCAAGCACCGTGACCAGATCGTCGTGCAATCTCGCGACCAGATCATCTCGCGAGACCGGTTCGAGCGCGTCGCGGGCGTGGAAGTAGTCGGTCACGACGCGGCCGATCTCTGCGATGTTTCGCTCGCCGACGCGCCCCAGCGCCCTGGTCAGCGCGACCACTTCCGTCTCGCCGGCCAAGCGATAGAGAACGTGTTTACCCCGCCGTTCCGTCTCGACGAGACGCGCGCGCCTGAGGATCTGCAGATGGCGGGATGTATTGGCGAACGTCAGATGAGCGCGGGCCGACAGCTCCTCGACGCTGCGCACTCCCTGGGCGAGGTGCTCCAACAGCTCGAGCCGATGCGCATGGCCCAACGCCTGCGCCACCTCGGCGAGATTTTCATAGATCGCGTGTTTCGGTCCGGTACTTGACACGGCAGCTCCTGAATATATCATTCAGCAGATTGATTGAATGTTCTAGCTGGTCTCGGAGAGGAGTGCAAGCCCATGATCCTGCGCCAGTTCTTGCATAGCGATCCCGTCGGCATCTCCTACCTGTTCGGCTGCGGCGGCAAGGCAGCCGGCGCGGTCGTAGATCCCGTCGGCGATATCCAGCCCTATCTGCAAGCCGCCGACAATGCCGGCATGCGGATTCACTTCGTCATCGATACGCATGTCCATGCCGACCACCTCTCGGTGGGCCGGGCTCTCGCCGAGGCGGCAGGGGCGCCCTACGTGCTCTCGTCGGCAGCGAGCGTGTCGTTTCCGTTCAAAGGTGTGGGCGACGGCGAAGTCCTTCCGCTCGGCAACGTCACGGCGACCGTTCTCCACACGCCGGGCCACACGCCCGAGCACATCTGCATTCTTGTGACGGATCGGACGCGCGCCGACGAACCCTGGTTCGTCCTGACCGGCCACACCCTGATGGTCGGGGATCTCGGCCGTACCGAACTCGCGGTCAGCGCCGAAGAAGGCGCAAAACAACTGTTTCGCAGCGTGCGCAGGCTGAAGGGCCTGCCGGACCATGTCGAGGTCCTGCCCGGCGCCTATGCAGGATCGGTCTGCGGTCGCCGGCTGAGCGGGAAACCATGGTCGACCATCGGCTTCGAGAAGCGGCACAATCAGGCATTCGCGATCGAGGACGAAGCCGAGTTTGTTCGGTTCATGGTCGCCGAGATTCCGCCGGCGCCGCCGGAAGCTGCGAAGATCAGGGCTGCCAATTCAGGCGTCACGGCCGCTGCTGCCTGACGCCATGAGCGACGCGGCAGCTGCCCCGGGAGGTCCGCCTTCGGTCAAGTTAGGGCTGACGGAAAACTGGCCACAGTTCGCTCTCCTCGTCCTCATCAACGCCTTCGTAGGCGGGATGGTCGGAATCGAACGAACCGTCGTGCCGCTGATCGGTGCCGAGGAGTTCAAGATCGGCTCCACAACTCTTGTCGTCTCCTTCATCGTCAGCTTCGGCGTCGTGAAGGCGTGCGCCAACCTGATCTCCGGCCAGCTCGCCGACGCCTGGGGACGCAAGTCCGTTCTGATCCTCGGATGGCTCGTCGGCCTTCCGGTGCCTTTCATGCTCATCTGGGCGCCAAGCTGGGAATGGGTGATCGCCGCCAATGCCCTTCTCGGGATCAACCAGGGCCTTGCCTGGTCGATGACCGTGATCATGAAGATCGATCTCGTCGGACCGAAATCGCGCGGCTTGGCGGTGGGCCTGAACGAGTTCGCCGGATATCTCGCGGTCGGCGTGACGGCCTATCTCACCGGATATCTTGCGTCGAAGTACGGGCTGCGGCCGGCGCCGATCTACCTCGGTGCGGCCTATGCGATCTTCGGCGCAGCGCTCTCGATCCTCTTGGTGCGCGACACGCGCGAGCACGTCCGGCTGGAGACTGCGGCGCATGCGCGTCAGGCGTCTCCGGTCAGCTTCCGGGAGATCTTCGTCCTCACCTCGTTCAGGGATCGCAATCTGTTCGCCGCGTCGCAAGCGGGGCTGGTGAACAATCTCAACGACGGCATGAGCTGGGGCATCTTTCCGCTGTTTTTCGCCTCCTTCGGCCTGGCCGTCGATCGGATCGGCATATTGAAGGCCGTCTATCCGGCGACGTGGGGCATCCTCCAGGTCGCCACGGGTCCTCTGTCCGACCGCTGGGGCCGTAAGGGCCTGATCGTAGCCGGCATGTGGGTGCAGGCCGCAGGTTTGCTCCTGACTGGGGCGACCAGTCGTTTCGAGTGGTGGCTCGTCGGCAGCCTCCTGCTCGGACTTGGCACCGCCATGGTGTATCCGAGCTTGATCGCCGCCGTATCCGATGCCTCGCACCCAAGCTGGCGCGCGCGCTCGCTCAGCGTCTACCGCTTCTGGCGCGATCTCGGCTACGCGATCGGAGCGTTATCGGCCGGCATCATCGCGGATCGATTCGGACTTTCGGCGGCCATAATCTCGATCGCCGTCCTGACGTTCCTCTCCGGCGCCGTCGTAGCGGTGTCGATGCGAGAACGCGCCGCGGATCCGATTGACCTCGCGCAAAAAGCGAGCCGGCCGGCGGAGTAGATTCAACGATGGAGCAAGCCGATGCAGAAAGTCTCGGTCCAAGTGATCGCAGCCCTTTCCGTCATACCTGCCGCGCACTCTCTGTGAGGGTGCAGCGGACGCAACGCAAACGACAGCCTCGTTTCTGACCTCACGCGGAGGAAATCGTGTCCGGCCCAGCATCATTCGTGTCTGTGATCGATTGAGACTGCTCTACCTCACTCGGGACAATCGCGTTGCATTGCTCGAAGTGAGACGACAACTCGAGATCAGCCAGATGATCCCAGTATTCTGCTTCAGCCAGCAGCTTCCACTTGTTCATGCTGTTGTACGCGGCCTGTTGGCGGCACAGTGAGCCCATCGCACGCAAGCGTCGCACCTTCTCCACTGCGAACCTCCCTTCGCGCCTGCTTGTTGCAAGCGCATCTGTGTTGTTGCAGCTTCGCAGATCGAATTGACGAGTGATAGTCCGGGATTCGACGGTGAATCGATGATTGCGCAATCGTCTGACTTTTCGCCGCACAGTCGGGCCCGGCGAATTTAATCGCAAAACTGGTTTGGCCCGGCGCATTGAATCGCAGGATCGTTCCTGGCGCCCTTTCGCCGCAACAAAGCACGCCGGTGCCCTCGGCAAAGCTCACCATCCTTGTCGCGCCGATCACAACAATGGCCCCGACGGTTGCACGCCGGGGCCATTCAAGATCAACAGGCATGGGTACATCCGCCGTGCCTGCTGATCGTTGATGCCACTGATTACCGCATCCGATCTGGCACAGACTGTGGCGCGGCTGCAGCATCTGGATGATGATATTCTGCCTGAAAGCTGATGGCAGTCCACCTCATCATTGGTGGTACTCCGACCAGCTCGCTGCTTCGCCTGTGTTCTGGCTCGCAATGGGGCATTCGCGACCGAGGTCGAGCGGGCAGCAAGTCCATTCTACCGCCGAAAGCGGAGGTACACCACCCTTCCTGTACCGTTCGATGCAGGTGCGAAGCACCTTCTCCATCGGCTTGCCCACCAGTCGTTGGAGAAGATCTCGATCTCCGAATAGACGCATACGCGTAGTCGATTTGCGATGGCTATCGCGCTGCGCTTGATCTATCTTTTCAAAACGGGCGGAGAACGCTCGATGAGCCCTGCGAGCAACCTCCGCCCAATGACCGATCACGGGTAGAATAGGAGGACATCATGCAGAGCATGGCCACCGAAACCTTCATCGGCAATATGCGCGGCCCGGTTATCAGGCGAATGGATGCCGACTATGATGCCGTGCGCAGCCTCTACAACGGAATGATCGACAAGAGTCCAATGATGATCGCGCGATGCGCCGACGTCGCAGACGTCGTCGCAGCGGTCAATTTTGCAAGGGACAATGATCTCCAGGTCGCGATCCGCGGAGGCGGCCACAATGGGCCGGGCCTCAGCAGTGTCGAAGACGGACTGATGATCGACATGTCGATGATGAAAGGCGTGCGGGTCGATCCCGGCGCTCGTACCGTCCGCGTCGGTCCCGGCTGCTTGCAAGGCGATGTCGACCACGCCACGCACATCTACGGGCTTGCCGTGCCGGCCGGCATTGTATCGACCACTGGGATCGCCGGCCTTACGCTCGGCGGCGGCACAGGATACCTCACCCGCAAGCATGGCCTCACCATCGACAATCTCCTCGAGGCTGATGTCGTGCTCGCCGATGGACGCATCGTCACCGCCAACAAGTCGGAGAACGCCGACCTTTATTGGGGCCTGCGCGGGGGCGGCGGCAATTTCGGCATCGTCACGAGCTTCCTGTTCCAGGCTCATCCTGTGAAGATGGTCTATGCCGGTCCGATCTTCTGGGATCTCGAAAATGCCCGGACCGTGATGCAGAAGTACAGGGATTTCATCCGCAGCGCTCCCGAGGAGCTCGGGGCTTTTGTCGGCTTGAAGACCGTTCCGCCGATGGACCCGTTCCCGCCGGATCATCAGGGCAAGCGTGCCTGCGCCATCATTGCCTGCTACAATGGTCCGACAGAAGACGGCAAGGCGGTCATAGCGGGGTTGCTTGGTGAGCTGCCCCCGCCGCTCTTCAATTGGATGGGCGAGATGCCCTATCCGGCGCTCCAGTCCATGTTCGATCCGTTCTTCCCGAAAGGTCTGCAGTGGTACTGGCGCGGCGATTTCGTGAAAGAACTGACCGACGAAGCAATTGACGCCCATATCGAGCAGGCCCGGAAAGCACCGAGCGCGCTGTCGCTCATGCATCTCTATCCGATCGATGGCGCCGTCCATCGCGTCGGCAAGAGCGACACCGCCTGGAACACGCGCGACGCGACCTGGTCGATGGTCATCGCCGGCATCGATCCCAATCCGCAAAAGGCAGGCGAAATCACGCGCTGGACCAAGGGCTATTGGGAGGCCGTGCATCCTTACTCGGCCGACGGCGGCTATGTGAATTTCATGATGGAGGATGGAGACGACAGCAGACTCAGGGCCACTTACGGCGACAACTACGACCGCCTCGCCGCCTTGAAGGCCAAGTACGATCCGACGAACTTCTTCCACATGAACCAGAACATCAGACCGCTGCACTCGTAGACGATCACACCTGCTGTACGGGTTCGGTCGCGCCCAATGACTTGACGGAGCGCTCTCTCGCATCGAGGATCGAGGGAGCGCTCTATCCCCCGTTCATCGCAGGGCTATCGCATGTGACTTGTGGCGGCGGCCTGCGCGCACGCCTCGTCCTTCGAGACGGCGCTGACGCGCCTCCTCAGGATGAGGCTAATCAGCATCAGTGCTCGTTGAAACTGCTGCCGCGCACTCCGCCCTCATCCTGAGGAGCCCGCCCAAAGCGGGCGTCTCGAAGGATGGCCGCGGGGAAAAACTCCCAGATGCGATAGCCCTGCCGTTCATCGCGGATCACGCGATGCGTTCGCCGTCGTTATTCGGCAACGAGCTCCCCGAGCCACCGGGATCTCAAAGCGGGATGAGTTTTGGTTGAATCGATGCCCGCCCAGAACGTGAATCTCCGCTCCCGCAGGGAGAGATGACGACAGACAGCCGGCCAAACCTAATTTCATCGTGTTCTAAACCACCGTCCTGTGACGCGCGATGCAGGTGCGCAGCACCTCGTCCATCGGCTTGCTCCACCAGTCATTGGAGAAGATCTCGATCTCCGAATAGCCGGCAAAGCCCTGCGCTTCGACGGCCTGACGCACCGATTTGATGTCGATGACGCCGTCGCCCATCATGCCGCGGTCGTTGAGGATATCTTTTGTCGGCACCAGCCAGTCGCAGACGTGGAAGGCGAGCAATCGATCCTTGCCGGCGCGCGCGATCTGGCCCATCAACTCCGGATCCCACCAGATGTGATAGACATCCAGCGCGACGCCGAGCATGCCGCTGCGATCAGGGTCGAGCCGGTCGCAGATGTCGAGCGCCTGCTTGGTCGTGTTCACGCAAGCACGGTCTGCCGCATAGGCGGGATGCAAGGGCTCGATCGCCAGCGGCAGCTTTGCCTGCCTCGCATAGTCGAGCATCTCGGCGAGAGCTTCCTCGACCTGCCCGCGCGCTGCCCCGAGATCCTTCGAGGCCTCGCTGCCCGGCCGCGAATATTGCGGCAGGCCGCCGACGACGAGGACGATACAGGAGGCGCCCAGCGCCTTGGCTTCATCGACGCAGCGGCGGTTGTCGTCGCGCACCTCGCCCCGGCGCGAGACGTCCGAGGTGAACATGCCGCCGCGGCAATAGCCTGAGAGATCGAGGCCGGCATCGCGCACTGCGCGCACGGCGCGGTCGAGGCCGACGGCGGCGACCTGATCACGCCAGGGATCGATGGCGCGGATGCCGTGCCTCGCACAGGCATCGATGATCTCGACGAGATCACCCTGCTTGCGGACGGTCGCCGTGTTCAGCGACAGCCAGCGATGATCGGACGAAAAGTCGCGCATCAGGATTCAAGTCCATGCGAGGCCAGCACGGTCTTCATCCGTTGCGTCGCCAGTTCGGGATTGGCGAGCAGACCGGCCTTGTCGGCCAGACGGAACAGTTCGGCGAGATGCAGCGTCGAGCGGGTGCTCTCCTGTCCGCCGACCATGGTGAAGTGATCCTGGTGTCCGTTGAGATAGGCCATGAATACGACACCCGTCTTGTAGAACCGCGTCGGCGCCTTGAAGATGTGACGCGACAGCGGCACCGTCGGGCCCAGCACGTCGTGGAAACCGGCTTCGTCACCGGCCGCCAGCCGCGACAGCGCGTAGGACGCCGCCGGCGCGATGGCATCGAAGATGCCGAGCAGCGCGTGCGAAACTCCTTGGCTGTCGCCGGCAATCAGCTCCGCATAGTTGAAGTCGTCGCCGGTGTACATCTTGATGCGCTTGTCGAGGCGACGGCGCATGTCGATCTCGCGCTGCTTGTCGAGCAGCGAGACTTTGACGCCGTCGACCTTGGCGGCATTGCCGTTGATGATGGCGACTGCCGTGTCCATCGCCTTGTCGAGATCCTTGGTGCCCCAATATCCCGTCAGCGCCGGATCGAACATGTCGCCGAGCCAGTGGATGATGACGGGCTCACGGACTTGCGACAGCACGCGATCATAGACTTTTGCGTAATCGTCGGCGTCGCGGCCGAGTTTCGCCAGAGCGCGCGAGGCCATCAGGATGATCCGGCCGCCGACCTTCTCGACCGCCGATATCTGCTCCTCATAGGCGCGGATGACATCGTCGATGGTCCTGGCGTCCTCCACCGCGAGATGATCCGTGCCTGCACCGGAGAACACCAGCGCGTTGCGGCGCTTGGCGGCGGCGACCGAGCGCGTGATCAGCTCCAGCGAGGTCGGCCAGTCCAGCCCCATGCCGCGCTGCGCGGTGTCCATGGCTTCGGCAACGCCGAGGCCGAGGTCCCAGATGTGCTCGCGGAAGGCGATGGTCTTGTCCCAGTCGACCGCGACCGAGAGCCAGGGATCGTTGTCGGCGAAAGGATCGGTCACCGTGTGCACGGCCGAGAACGCAATGCGGTTCAGCGGCCCCTCGAGCTTTGCGGGGAACGTGCGCGAGGCCGCAAGCCGGTAGGTCTCGATCGAGCGATCGGCCTTCGGCAGCTTGAGCGACAGGGATGACATTGAAGGGACAGGCTTGGGCTGGACGGGCTTGTTCATGCGTCCCTCCTCAGACCTTGATCGGGGCGACGTCGATCCAGCGCCGCTCCTTCCAGCTCTTCAGCGCGCATTCGGCGAGCTGCACGCCCTTGGCGCCTTCCAGCAGCGTGAACTTGTAGGGGGCGTCCTCGTAGACGTGGCGGATGAACATCTCCCACTGTTCCTTGAAGCCGTTGTCGTAGGTGACGTTGTCGGGCAGCTTCTGCCAGTCGCCGTAGAAATCATGCAGCCGCTTCTCGTCGGGATTCCACACCGGCCTCGGGGTTGCCTGCCGCGCCTGGATCATGCAATCGGTGAGCCCTGCGACCGCCGAGCCGAGCGTGCCGTCGACCTGGAAGGTGACGAGGTCGTCGCGATAGACGCGCGTCACCCAGGACATGTTGATGTGGGCGATGATGCCGCCCTCGAGCTGGAAGGTCGCGTAGGCGGAATCGTCCGCAGTCGCCTTGTACTTCTTGCCCTGCTCGTCGAAACGTTCGGGGATGTCGGTGTTGCCGATGCAGCTGACGCTCTGGACGTTGCCGAAGAGGTTGTCGAGCACGTAGCGCCAGTGGCAGACCATGTCCAGGATGATGCCGCCGCCGTCCTCGTCGCGATAGTTCCAGGACGGCCGCTGCGCCTCCTGCCAGCCGCCTTCGAACACCCAATAGCCGAACTCGCCGCGCACCGAGAGGATGCGGCCGAAGAAACCGGAATCGCGCAGGAAGGCGATCTTCTTCAATCCCGGCAGGAACAGCTTGTCCTGCACCGTGCCGTGCTTGACGCCCTTGGCGTTGGCGAGCTTCACGACCTCGACGGCTTCCTCGAAATTGGTCGCGATCGGCTTCTCGCAATAGACGTGCTTGCCGGCATTGATGGCCTGGGTCAGCAGACCGGGGCGCGCCTGCGTGGTCGCGGCGTCGAAGAACATGGTGTCGTTCTTGTCGGCGAGCGCGGCGTTGAGGTCGGTGGTCCAGCGCGTGATGCTGTAACGTTTCGCGAGCGCCTCGACCTTCTCGGCGCTGCGGCCAACCAGGATTGGATCGGGCATCACGCGATCGCCGCTCTTCAGGCGGACGCCGCCCTGGTCGCGGATGGCAACGATCGAGCGGATCAGATGCTGGTTGAGCCCCATGCGGCCGGTGATGCCGTTCATGATGAGGCCGAGGCGTTGGGTGGTCATGCTAATTGCTCCCAGAGTGATCTTGGCTGTTCGAGCGGGCGAAGCGCCGACCAGTCCGGATGGACCGACGTCGCAAAGCCCGTTGCATGAAGCGATCCCGTCAGGAGATCGCCGTCGTGAATGGAGAGGCGGATGCCCTGCCCGGCATCGGCGTAGAGATCGGGATGCGCGGCCGCGAAGGCCGCAACCTCGGCGGCCGGCGTGTCGCCGAAGCCGTCGACATAGTGATGGCCGTTGCGCTCGGCATGGGTGACGCCGATGAAGGCGCCGAGCGCGAGATCCTGCTGCACGGCAAGACCGGCCTGGCAGGTCAGGTCCTCGCCGGTCACGAAGAAGGTCCCGCCTTCCGCGCTCCATTTCGCCGCGCGCGTGGCATTGACAATGGACTTGTAGAGGCCCTTGCAGGATTTCGAGGAGATGCCGCGATAACCAAGCGCCCGCGCTGCCGGGAACGCATGGTAGGAATCGTCGGCCTCGTCGATGATGAAGCCGCGCGCGGCGAGCGAGCCGAGCGGCGATTGCCGCGTGATGTCGCGCGGCATCGGCTGTTCGACGTAGAGCAGGCGCGTGGCGATCGGGCGCAGCGTGGCGTCATGATCGAGTCGGTCCATCAGCGCCTGCAATGCGGCGAGGTCGGCATATTGCTCGTTGGCGTCGAGCGTCACCTTGTAGTCATGTCCCAGCGTATCGAGCTCCGCTCCGATCCGCGCCAGCCGTTCTGCGTCGGCTGCGGGATCACCCGACAGCTTGAGCTTGAAGTAGCGCGCGCCGGCGTTCTCGCGCGGATCGGCAACGCCGCCCTCGCCTTCGACGGTATCATCAAGGCCGACGGTATGCCTGATGGCAACCCGCTCCAGCGGCACCCGGCCGGAGAGAAACGTCCTGATGTCCCGCTCGCTCAAATCAGGAGAAAGCCGCGCATCGATACCCGCGATATTGCCGGCCATCCCGTCGAAGAAATTGGTCTCGACGGCGCGGAGCAGCGCATCGAGAATGGCCTTGTCGATCTCCGCGGGGCCATAAGCCGCAGCAAGCGCCGGAATGTTCTTCTTCGCGCAGGTCGCGATCTGGGCACCGATGCACGAGGCGTGCAGATCGAACGCCGTCTGGAAGCCGGTCCGTGCCAGATAGAGCCCACGTGCGATCTCCAGCGAGCGGCGCAACGCGTCGACCGTCTGCACCGGCGACAGCTCCGGCCGCTTGTCGAACCATTTCGGCACCAGCAGCTCGGCGCTCGCGCCGACTGCGCTCCCCCTGCCCTCGACCTCGATCTCGGCCCGCACGAACAGCTGCGGCGTCGCGTTGATGGTAACAGCGCCAAAGCGGAACGGCCGTGCGAACTGCACGGGACGTTCGAAGAAGGCGATGTCTCGCAGCTTCAGGCGCACCGAAATAGTCCCATGAAGGTCGTCATGCCCGGGCTTGTCCCGCCTGCGTGGCCGAAGCCGCTTCGGCGAGGCGAAGGCCCGGGCATCCACGTTCTTTGTCGCACGAAGCAAGACGTGGATGGCCGGGTCAAGCCCGGCCATGACGCTCTGAAAGCTAGAGCTACTCCCATCGCTCTAATCCAACGCACCTTGCGAGAAGAAATGCTTGCGGATGCGTTGCACCAGCTCCGTGAACACCGGATCGGCCATCACGTCGAGCGAGCGCGGACGCGGCAGCGGCACGTCGTAGATCGCGGCGACTGCGCCGGGGCGCTCGGTCATGACCAGGACGCGATCGGCGAGGAATACGGCCTCCGGAATCGAATGCGTGATCAAGAGCACCGTCTTCTTCGTCTCGCGCTGGATCCGCATCAATTCGACGTTCATGCGCTCGCGCGTCAGCGCGTCGAGCGCGCCGAACGGCTCGTCCATCAGCATGATCCTGGGATCGTGCACCAGCGCGCGGCAGATCGAGGCGCGCTGCTGCATGCCGCCGGAGAGCTGCCAGGGCAGCTTCTTCTCGAAGCCTTCGAGCCCGACCAGCTTCAGCAGTTCCTTGGCGCGGACCAGGTATTTGTCCCGCGGCAGGCGCTTCATGTCGATCGGCAGCATCACGTTGCCCAGGATGTTGCGCCATGGCAAGAGCAGCGCGTTCTGGAACACGATGCCGACATTGCCGTGCGGCGTCGTCACCTTCTCGCCCTCGACCAGGATCTCGCCAGTGGTCGGCGGCAGCAGGCCCGAGATCAGCTTGAGCAGCGTGGACTTGCCGCAGCCGGAAGGGCCGACCACGACGAAGAACTCGCCGTCATTGATGTGGAAGTCGAGCGGCCGCAGCGACGGCACATCGCCGTCGCGCGTCCGGTAGGTCTTCGACACGCCTGACAGCTTGATGCCCGAGGCATCGCCGGCCCGGTCGCTCACCAGTCTCAGATGTGCGGCCGGCTGCGCGGCTTCGTTCATGACTGTCGCAGGTTTCACGAGCCGCTCTTCGGCAGGTAGTCGTTGGTGTAGAACGCCTTCGGGTTCTCCTTGGCCTTGGCATCGAGGCCGCCATACTCGACCAGCAGGTTGACGGTCTCGGTCATGTTCTGGTCGGTGACCTGGAACGGCCGCTTGGTCTTGGTCTCCGCGGTGCGGTACAACGGGATGGTCAGCTCAAAACCTTGCGTCAGCGTGTCGATCTTGCCGCCCTTGGGATTGGCATCGAGGATCGACTGCGCTGCGGCCTTCGGCGCCTTCTCGGCGGCTTCCACCGCTTTCGTCGTCGCCGACATGAAGCGGCGGACGAGATCGGCGTTGGCCTTCACATAGTCGGTGTTGGCGATGATGCCCGAGGACACCATGTTGATGCCGTACTCGGCGAACTTGATCGGATAGACGTCCTTGCCGGTGGCGTCCTTGATCTTCATCGACTGGTCCATGACGTAGCCGAGCAGGAGATCAGCCTGGCCGTTGATGACGGCATTGAGCTTGGTCTGGCCGTCGCCGGCGACGGTCTTGAAGTCGCTTTCCTTCAGGCCGGTCTTCTTCAGGAACAGCGGCCAGATCTGGGTCATGGAGTCCGCCGGCGTGATCGCCACCGTCTTGCCCTTGATGTCCTCGGGCTTTTTGATGTTCTTGTCGGCGAAGCCCATCGCGGACATCGGTGAGGTCTGCAGCAGCACGCCGGCCGCAACCACGGGTGCGCCCTTGATCGCGGCGCGCATCATGGTGGGCACGTCGACATAGCCGAAATCGGCGGTCTTGGCCGCGACGGCCTGCGTGGTCGCAGCCGAGCCGCGGCCTTCCTGGATTTCGAGGTCGATGCCTTCGGCGGCGTAAATGCCCTTGGCCTTGCCGTAATAGAACGGCGCGTGCTCGCCATAGACGTACCAGTTCAGCATCAGCACGACCTTGTCGGCCGCCTGTGCCGGCACGGCCGCAAACGCCATCAGCGCCACTGATGCAACCCCAATCCACCGCTTCATCGTCACTCTCCCTTGCCGTTGTTGCGCCGGCCGTTGGTGGCCGCTCGTTGCTTGAGTTAAGAGGCGAAAATCACGTCCTCGCGCTGGCTGACATGCCAGGGAATGACCAGCTTCTCGATGCGGTCCACGATCCAGAACAGGATCACGCCGAGCAGCGCCAGGATCACGAGCGCCGCGAACATCGTCGGCAGGTCGAAGGTGCCGATCGAGCGCTGCATGACGTAGCCGATGCCGGAATTGGAGCCGACGAACTCGCCGACCACGGCGCCGACCACGGCGAGCGTCACCGACACTTTGAGGCCGGAGAAGATCGCCGGCAGCGCATGCGGCAGGTTCACCGCGCGAAACACCTGCAGGCGGCTGCCCTGCATGGCGCGGGCGAGATCGACCATGTCGGGGTCGACCGATTTGAAGCCCTGCACGGCAGATACCACCACCGGGAAGAAGCCGAGCAGGAAGGCCGAGATCACCTTTGGGATGATGCCGAAGCCGAACCACACCACGAACAGCGGCGCGATCGCGATCTTCGGCACGGATTGCGAGAACACCAGCAGCGGATACACGTAGCTCTCCACCGTCTTCGAGCCCGCGATCAGCATCGCCACGGGAATGCCGAACAGCGCCGACAGCAGGAAGCCGCAGACGGTCGCATAGGTGGTCGGCCAGGACTGGCGCAGCAGCTCCGGCCACTCGGTGCGCAGCACCGCGACGACGTCGAGCGGCGACGGGATCTGGTAGGCGGGAATCCTGAACAGACGGATCGCAAGATCCCAGGCGACGACGATGAAGACCAGGAACAAGAACGGCCGAACCCAGGCCGCATTCAGCATCTTGGAAACAGCGTTTTGCGGCTTCGGCTCGGCCAATTTTCACTCCCGGCATTTTCTTCGTTGCGGAGAGAAATTAACCCGTTGGATAAATACTGTCCAGAGCTTTCCCTGTGACGTTTTGCGGCGGTTCCGGGCCTCCTTTCGTGTCCCGGACACGCTGTAGCGTGCAACGCTGCTGCGCAGAGCCGGGCCCCAGAAAGCGGCACGGTACATTGCGGGCCCGGCTCAGCAGCGCATCACTACGTGCTGCGCTGCGTCCGGGTCACGAGAGCGGAGTGAGGTGCGCGCCCGCCTCCACGTCGTCATTGCGAGCGCAGCGAAGCAATCCAGACTGTCTCCGCGGAAAGATTCTGGATTGCTTCGCTGCGCTCGCAATGACGGAGCAAGTCGCTTTATCTGGGCTACGGACTACACCGTCTGCGCCACCGCAGCCCGCGACTTCGGGGCCTTGGCGATCTCGAACAGTGCCACGGACTGCCCCGTCAATGCCGCCAGCACGAGGCCCACCATGTGGGCGAGCCGCTCGTCCTTGGCCTTCTTGTCCAGGAGATCGCGGCCGAAGATCACGCTGAGCGTCGCCGAGTTGGAGAGATAGAAGAAGCTCAACGCCGCGATGGAGATGTAGAGCTGGACCGGATCGACCGCGACCTGGAAGTCGCCGGACTCGACGCCGCGCCGCACCACGGTGCGGATCATCTCGACGAAGGGCGAATGCATCGACTTGACCTTGGTCGATTTCTTCAGGTGCTTGGCGCGCGCGAGGTTCTCGGTCTGCAGCAGCGACAGGAATTCGGGATTGCGCAGGAAGTAATTCCAGGTGAACTCGATCAGGCGCCGGATGGCCTCGGGCGGATCGAGATGCTCGAGATCGAGCCCCCGCTCCTCGCTGCGGATCTTGTCATAGGCGCCTTCGAGCACGGCGAGATAGAGCTCGTCCTTGTTGCCGACGTGGTAGTAGAGCATGCGCTTGTTGGCGCCGGCCTTGGCCGCGATGCGGTCGACGCGCGCACCGGCGAGACCATGGGCGGAAAACTCCTGCTTGGCGGCTTCGAGAATGCGCAGCCGCATCCCCTCGGGGTCGCGCTGCCATTTCAGAGTTCGCTTTGCCTTCGCCAAACCGGGTGCTCGCTGGGTGGTCTCAAGTCAGCGTGTAACACGCGGGTCGGCGTTTGAGAATGTCCCGTGTCCCGGACGCAGTTTCGTAGGGTGGGCAAAGGCGCACTTGCGCCGTGCCCACGTCTTCTCATCGAGCAGCCAAGACGTGGGCACGCTTCGCTTTGCCCACCCTACGGGAGTCCCTCACTCCACCGGCTTCGGCGAACGCTCCAAGAGCACGGTCTGGATCCCGCAGGTGCCGCTCCGCACGGTCATGATGCGCGTGCCCGGCTTGCGGCCGTTGCGGACCTCGCTGACGTCGAGGCCGGCAGCGATCAGGCGGGCGCGCGTGGCGTCGATGTCGGCGACCCGCCAGCTCAGGCCCCAGAGCCGGTCATGCGCGGCATCGCCGCCCGCCACGGGCCGGCGCACCACCTCGACGATGAGGTCGCCGCAGCGGAAGAACATCAGCTGGCCCCAGTCCTGGTGGGAGCGGTCGAGCGCGAGGTCGAGCCCGAGCCGCGCGCCGTAGAGCGCGGCGGCGCGCTCGGAATCCTCGGTGGTGATCACCACGTGGTCGAGCCCCTCGATCGGCGCGATGTCGGTCGCGACCGATTTGGGACGCTCATCGGCCAGCTCCAGGAAGAACATGCGCACGCCGCGCGTCAGCTCGGTGGCGGCCCGCGTGCGCTTCCAGTGCAGGACGGCATCGGTGACGGCGTCGCTGCTTTCGACCTCCGCGACCGGGTCCGGCCTCAAGGCCACCCGCTCCAGCCGGCGGTGCATCTTGCCGATGTCTGCGACACGAAAGCACAGGCTGGCAACCACGCCCTCCTGGCCGTCGAGCAGTGCGCGCATGCGGTCGGCGGTGACGCTGAAGCCGCTCGGCGCCATCAGCTCGATGGTCATGTTGTCGAGGGTGAACAGCACCCGGTCGGCGCCCTCACCGGAGTTCTGCCAGGCCGGCGCGCGGGCGAGCAGCGTCTGATACGCCGCCTTGGCCGCACCGATATCGCTCACCAGAACGACGATGTGATCGAGGCCGGTGATCATCCTGCACCCTTTTGATCGACTTGGAACCCACGGACCGAAAGACGGCGCTTGTCCGGGCTTGGCATTGGCCCGACATGGTCGTATTCCGGCACCATGCCGACCTCAAGCGCTTCGGGCGGCAGTTTTGCGAATAATTTCAGCGTCCCTCCGGAGCGGAACCGGTGCTAGAGTAATCCCGCCGGCCGGGACCACAAGCGCATCACGGACAAGCAATGCAGGCTCTCTTCATCGGACAGACCTATATCGACGTCGTCTTCATCACCGACCACATGCCGACCGGTGACGAGAAGCACGTAGCCTCGGACTACGCGGTCTCCTTCGGCGGCAATGCGGTGACGGCAGCGTTCTGCTGTGCCAAGCTCGGCATCGTGCCGGATCTCATCGCGACCGCAGCCAATGACTGGCTGGGGCGCATGTTCCAGGACATGTGCGCGAAGTACGGCATCTCGCTGCACGGGCGCAAGGTCAACCAGTCCTCGCTCTCCTTCATCATGCCCAAGGACGGCAAGCGCGCCATCGTCCGCTGCCGCGACGACGCGCACATCCACCCCTTTCCGATGCTCAATCTCGGCGGCTGCCGCGCGCTGCATGTCGACGGCCACCAGCCGGATGCCGCAATCCACTACGCCAAGGTGTGCCGCGAGGCCGGCATCCTGACCTCGCTCGACGGCGGCGGCCTGCGCACCAACACGCATGAGCTGCTCGAATTCATCGACGTCGCGATCGTTGCCGAGCGGCTGTGCGAGCAGATGGACCTGACGCCGGAGAAGATGCTCGACTACCTCAAGGGCCGCGGCTGCAAGATCGGCGGCATCACCATGGGCGAGAAGGGCCTGTTCTGGTACGACGAAACAGGGACGGTGCAGGTGATGCCGGCAATGCCGATCCCGCGCGAGCGCGTCATCGACACCAACGGCGCCGGCGACGTCTTCCACGGCGCCTATGTCTACTCCTACCTCGCCCATCCCGGCAAAAGCTGGCGTGAGCATTTCGATTTTGCCCGCGCCGCCTCGACCTTCAAGATCCAGCGCCTCGGCAACGAGGCCGGGCTGCCGACGCTCGTCGACATCGCCAAGGTCAGGCACGAGTTCGAGGTCAGGGTCTAGCGGTCGCTGAGGTCTGCTATGGGACGCGTCTTCGTCGCCGGCAGCATCAACATGGATGTGGTGGCGACGGCCGATCGCCATCCACGCGTCGGTGAGACCGTCGCGGGCAAGCAGGTGCTGTATTTTCCGGGCGGCAAGGGCGCGAACCAGGCGGTGGCGGCATCGCGGCTCGGCGCGCGGACGACGCTGATCGGCCGGCTGGGGAAGGATTCATTTGGAGGCGAGCTGAAGGCCTTTCTCGGCGAGCAGGGCATCGACCTCGGCTATGTCCAGGAGACGGCGGAGGCCCACACCGGCACCGCCATCATCACGGTGGCGGAGGCCGACAACACCATCGTCGTCATTCCCGGGGCGAACGGGCTGGTCGGCGCTGACGACGTCGAGGTCGTGCCGCTGCTGGCGGGCGACGTCGCCGTCAGCCAGTTCGAGATTCCGCTGCCGACGATTGCTGCCTTTTTTCAACGGGCGCATGCGGCTGGAGCGACGACGCTGCTCAACCCCGCGCCGGCACAGGCAATGCCCGGCGAGCTGCTGGTGCTGGTCGACACCCTCGTGCTGAACGAGACCGAGCTCGGCTTCCTCGCAGGCAGCGAGCTCTCCGAGAGCGACGAGGCCGCAAGGATCATTGCTGTGGCGCGGCAGTTTCAAGCGCGCGAGGACCAGACCATCTGCGTCACGCTCGGCAAGCGCGGCGTGCTCGCGCTGGCGGGACGCGAGGAAATTGCCGTGCAGGGGCGCGCGGTGAAGGCGCTCGACACCACAGGGGCCGGCGATTGTTTTGTCGGCGCGCTGGCCGCACAACTGGCCGAGGGCGCAGCCTTGCGCACCGCCCTCGCCTTCGCCAACGCTGCGGCCTCGATCAGCGTGCAGCGCATGGGCGCCGGGCCGTCGATGCCGAGGGCGGCGGAGGTGGCGGCGGTGTTGTAGGGGCCTATGCCAGCGCGCTCTTCAGGTCAAAACTCTCGTCCGCGGCCTGCTCCGGCGTGATGGTGCGGTCCATGGCCTGCAAGCGGCGGCCGAACATGTGATCGCCGGCGCGGTTGATGGACTCGATGCCGAGCAGCCTGTCGCCGTGATAGCAGAACGCCGAGAACGCCTTCCTGGCGGGATCGCCGCGCAACACGACACGGTCGTAGCCGGTGGTGAGGCCAGCGATCTGGAGCTTGTCGTCGCCCTGGTCGCTCCAGAACCAGGGATGACTATCGTAAGCCTTCTTGTCGCCGGTCAGCCGCGCCGCGAGGCAGCGGGCGTGATCGGTGGCGTTCTGCACCGATTCCAGCCGCAGCGAGCCGCCGAAGCGCGGGCTTGCGAACAACGCGCAATCGCCGATCGCGGAGATGTCTGGATCGGCCGTGGCAAGATATTCGTCGACGATGATGCCGGCCGCGACCGGAAGCCCGGCCTCGGCCGCGAGCTCGATGTTCGGCAGCACGCCGACGCCGACCACGACGAGGTCGGCCGGCAGATGCCGCCCGTCGCTCAAGGAAACGCCGGTGACCTTGCCGCCCTCCGCTTCGATGGAGGTGGCCTGCACGCCGAGATGGATGCGGATGCCGGCCTCGCGATGCCGTGCCTGGAAATAGTCCGAGACCTCCGCTGTCACCGCCCGCGCCATCACGCGCGGAGCGAGCTCGAGCACGTCGACCTCGAGGCCCTTGATCCGGGCGGTCGCGGCGAATTCGAGGCCGATGAAGCCGGCGCCGATGATCACGGCGCGCTTCTTCGACGGCATGATCTGCCTGAGCGACTCGCTGTCGTCGAGGATGCGCAAATATTTCACATCGGGCAGATTGGCATTCGGCAAATCAAGGAGCCGATTGCGCGCACCGGTCGCCAGCACGAGGTGGCCATAAGGCAGCGTCTCGCCGGATGCGAGATGCACCTTGCGTCCCGCGCGGTCGATCGAAACGGCGCGGCCCGCGATCAGCTCGATCTTCTGGTCCTGGTAAAACTTCTCCGGCCGGAACATCAGGCTCTCCGGACCCGCGGAGCCCTTGATGTAGGCCTTGGACAACGGCGGCCGCTGATAGGGCAGATGCGCCTCGTCGTTGATCAGGCAGATGCGGTCCGAAAAGCCGGCCTGACGCAGCGATGCCGCGACCTGGTAGCCGCCATGGCCGGCCCCGACGATGATCACCGGACCGCCGCTCATTGGACAGCCCATTTCCGGAAGACACGAGCGTGACCCATGCCGTCTCCTCTCTCGCTGATTTTGGTTGCTGGCCTTGCGAGGAGCCGGCGCTCGTGTCCGTCCCTTGGCGAAAGCGCCCCCATTTGAGCCTATCGTTCCGCCCGGCGCAAGAGCGGCGGCCGGGGATTGTCACCCCCGCCCTTCTGCGATTTAGTTCGAGCCTCGACCTCCTGCCGGAGATTTTCCAGATGACCGCTCCCGTCTCAAAGCCCGATGATCCCGCCCTGCTGCGGATCGACGGCCCGATCGCGACCATCACGCTGAACCGCCCTGCCGCGTTCAACGCGATCAACCTTGCGATTGCACAGAAGCTTGAACAGCTCGCAGCCTATATCGACGGCGCGGACGAGATCCGCGTCGTCGTGCTCGAAGGCGAAGGCCGCGCGTTCTGCGCCGGCGGCGATTTGCAGACGATCGGGGCCGCCGCCGAAGCCGGCACGGTGACGCCCGTCGTCGGCGAGCTCCTGAAGCACTATCATGCCTTCATCGAGATCGTCAGGCGCATGCCGAAAATCTCGCTGTCGAGCGTGCACGGCTCGGCCGCCGGCGCCGGCATGGGCCTCGCCTTCGTCACCGACCTCTGCATCGCGGCGGAGGATGCCAAGTTCACGCCCGCCTATGCCAAGATCGGGGTATCGCCGGATGGCGGCTCGACGGTCGGCATCGTCGGCACGGTCGGCTCCCGCCGGGCGCTGCAGATCTTCCTGTCCGAAGACAATTTTACCGCGCAGCAGGCCTATGAATGGGGCTTGGTTGCGAAGGTCGCTCCTGCCGCCGAGCTGAAGACCGCCACGCGAAAACTTGCCGAGCGTCTCGCGCAGAATCCGCCGGCGGCGATCGCCGGCACCAAGCAGCTGGTCTACCAGGCCGCCACGACGCCGGTGAAGCAGCAGCTCGATGCCGAGGAGCACAAGATCATCATGGCGATGAACACGGACGCGTTCCGCGCCGCCGTGAAGAAGTTCACCAGCAAGGGGAAGTAGCGGCCACGCGGTCGGTGGCTCAGCCCTTCGCGGGCCCATTCCTCTGCATGAAATCGAAGTCGCAGCCCTCGTCGGCCTGCAGGATGGTCTCGTTGAACAGCCAGGCGTAGCCGCGCCTTGCTTCCTCGGGCGCGGC
This sequence comes from Bradyrhizobium sp. SZCCT0231, assembly GCF_018130245.1. Taxonomy (GTDB): domain Bacteria; phylum Pseudomonadota; class Alphaproteobacteria; order Rhizobiales; family Xanthobacteraceae; genus Bradyrhizobium; species Bradyrhizobium japonicum_F. The sequence continues at coordinate 297,726 of NZ_JAFCKP010000001.1, read as the reverse complement.
AACCGGCTTCAACGCAGCACGGCGCCGCTCCAGCTCGGCCGCATCGACCAGCAGCTCGATGCTGCGCCTGGCAACGTCGAGGCGGATCATGTCGCCGTTCTGCACCAGCGTGAGCGGCCCGCCAACGGCGGATTCCGGCGTGATGTGCAGCACGATGGTGCCGAACGCGGTGCCGCTCATGCGCGCATCCGAGATGCGCACCATGTCCTTGGTGCCGCCACGCGCGAGCTTCTTCGGGATCGGCAGATAGCCTGCTTCCGGCATGCCGGGCGCGCCCTTCGGGCCGGCATTGCGCAGCACCAGCACGTCGTCGGCGGTGACGTCGAGATCGGGATCGTCGACCCGCAAGGTCATGTCCTCGACGGATTCGAACACGACGGCGCGCCCGGTGTGCTGCAGCAGTTTTGGGCTCGCGGCCGACTGCTTGATGACAGCACCGCGCGGCGCGAGATTGCCGTGCAGGATGGCGAGACCGCCCTCGTTCTTGATCGGATTATTGCGCGGGCGGATCGCATCCTGGCCCGGCACGTCCTCCGCATTCGCCGCGACATCGCGCAGCGTCTGGCCGGTGACGGTCCTGGCATCGAGATCGATGAGATCGCCGAGCTGCGCCAGCAGCTTCGGCACGCCGCCGGCGTGGTGGAAGTGCTCCATATAGTGCTCGCCGGACGGCTTCAGGTCGACCAGCACCGGCACCTCGCGGCCGATCTGGTCGAACGCTTCGAGATCGAGCCGGTGCGGCGAGCGATGCGCCATCGCGGTCAGATGGATCAGGCCGTTGGTCGAGCCGCCGATGGCCTGGAGCACGACCTGCGCGTTCTTGAATGACGCTGGCGTCAACACTTCGCTCGGCTTCGGCCCCCTGGCCTTCGCCATCTTGGCCGCGACCTTGCCGCTCGCCTCGGCGAGGCGGAAGCGCTCGGCATGCGGCGCCGGAATCGTCGCGCTCATCGGCAGCGACAGGCCCATCGCCTCGATCATGCAGGCCATGGTCGAGGCCGTCCCCATCACCATGCAGGTGCCGACCGACGGCGCGAGACGCCCGTTCACCGCCTCGATCTCTGCATCGTCCATGTCGCCGGCGCGATATTTCGCCCAGAGACGGCGGCAGTCGGTGCAGGCCCCAAGCACCTCGCCCTTGTGATGACCGACCACCATGGGCCCGACAGGAATGACCACGGTCGGCAAATCGGCGCTGATCGCCGCCATCACCTGCGCCGGCAGCGTCTTGTCGCAGCCGCCGATCACGATCACCGCATCCATCGGCTGCGCGCGGATCATCTCCTCGGTGTCCATCGCCATCAGATTGCGCAGGTACATCGAGGTCGGATGCGCAAAGCTCTCGGCGATCGAGATGGTCGGGAACACGAACGGCATCGCGCCCGACAGCATCACACCGCGCTTGGCGGCTTCGATGATCTGCGGGACGTTGCCGTGGCAGGGATTGTAGTCGCTATAGGTGTTGGTGATGCCGACAATCGGGCGCTGCAGCGCGTCGTCGGAATAGCCCATCGCCTTGATGAACGCCTTGCGCAGGAACAGCGAGAAGCCGGCATCGCCATAGCTCGTCAGACCTTTGCGCAAGCCGCTCGTCATCATGCCGCTCCTTCGACGTTACGCTTGTGGTACAGGGCGCGCTCTGATTGTCAATAAGAGCCGAGCACGATAGCGCACCTGCATTGCAACCACATTATTATCTCTTGTTCCAATCAATGATCCGGCTCGGATCAGCGTCGAACTCCATGCTGCAGAACGTGCCGCCCTGGAAATAATCGCCGACCGGATCCGGCTTCAGCTTCGCCTGCTCGGCCATCGCATGCTCGCGGAAATCTTCGGCGCGGCCAGTGGGACGATAGCCGAACTCGTAGGCGCGATGGTTGTCCCACCAGGCGCGCTCGTTGAAGGAGGCGCCGTAGAAGACCTCGAAATGGATGTCGGGATGCTCGAGCCCGATGCGGCAGAGCTGTACGAGGTCGTCCGGCTTGAGCCAGATCGAGAGCCGGCGCTGGTCGAGCGGCATGTCGCCGAAATTGCCGATGCGCAGGCAGGTCACCTTCATCCCGTGCTTGTCCGCGTAGAGCGCGCCGACGGCCTCGCCGAACACCTTGCTGACGCCGTAGCGGCCGTCCGGGCGCGGCGTGACGTCGGTGCCGATCTTGTGGTGGCGCGGATAGAAGCCGACGGCGTGGTTCGACGAGGCGAACACCACGCGCTTGATGCCCTTGCGGTACGCGGCCTCGAACAGATTGTAGCCGCCGATGATGTTGGCCTGGAGGATCTGATCCCAGGTGCCCTCGACCGAATAGCCGCCGAAATGGATGATGCCGTCGACGCCCTCGCAGATCGCCTCGACTTGCGCGAGATCGGCGAGGTCCGCCGCCTTGAATTTTTCGTTCGGGCTGAGATCGGCAGGCGGCTTGATGTCGGAGAGCAGGAGATCCGGATAGATCGGCGGCAGCAGCTTTCGCAGGCTCGTGCCGATTCCGCCCGAAGCTCCCGTCATCAAAATACGCGGCATGTCTTTCCTCACCTGTGCTGACCGATTTGCGGTCACATGTCTCTAATGATAGCAGGTTTGTCCAGAGGGAACGCAAACAAAGAGACCTGCACATGAACGATGCATCGTCCCACTCCCCGGATGGCCGTCAAGGCTGGCGGCCGGCGACCTATTACCCCGACCCCGCGATCAAGGCACTCGATCCCCGCTTCGAAAAATACTGGCTGAAATTGTCGGCGGTGGAGCGGCTCGCGACCGGCCTGCGCTGGGCCGAGGGGCCGGTGTGGTTCGGCGACGGGCGCTATCTCTTGTGCAGCGACATCCCCAACCAGCGCATCCTCAAATGGGAGGAGGAGACCGGCGCGGTCAGCGTGTTCCGCAAGCCTTCCAATTTCGCCAACGGCAACACGCGCGACCGGCAAGGCCGGCTGATCACCTGCGAGCATGGCGGGCGGCGCGTGGTGCGCACCGAATATGACGGCAGCATCACCGTGCTGATGGACTCGTTCGACGGCAAGCGGCTGAACTCGCCGAACGACGTCGTGGTGAAGTCCGACGGCTCGATCTGGTTCACCGATCCGACCTTCGGCCTGCTCGGCAATTACGAGGGCTACAAGGCCGAGCCCGAGATCGAGCCGAACGTCTACCGGCTCGATCCCGCGACCGGCAAGGCGACCATCGTCGCCGAAGGCGTGCTCGGGCCGAACGGGCTGTGCTTCTCGCCGGACGAGAAGATCCTCTACGTGGTGGAATCGCGGGGCGTGCCGAACCGCAAGATCCTCGCCTATGACGTTTCGCCTGAGGGCACCACGATCTCGAACAAGCGCGTTCACATCGATGCCGGCCCGGGCACGCCCGACGGCATGCGCTGCGACATCGACGGCAATCTCTGGTGCGGCTGGGGCATGGGCGACCCCGAGCTCGACGGCGTCGTCGTGTTCGCGCCCGACGGCGTCATGATCGGCCGCATCGCCCTGCCCGAACGCTGCGCGAACGTCTGCTTCGGCGGCGTCAAGCGCAATCGCCTGTTCATGGCCGCGAGCCAGTCGATCTACGCGCTGTATGTGAACACGCAGGGCGCGGTGGGGGGATAGGCGCTGCTTTCCCGTAGCCCGGATGGAGCGCAGCGTAATCCGGAAAAGTGTCCCCGCATTTCGCTTCGCTCCATGCGGGCTACGATTCTTTTTCCACCGTGAGCACGGTCTCGTAGGGTGGGCAAAGCGAAAGCGTGCCCACCAATTCTTGTTCGTCGTGGAATGGTGGGCACGTCGCGCGAAGAGCGCGCCTTTGCCCACCCTACGAGATCCCTCTTCCGTCATTGCGAGCGAAGCGAAAAAGCGCCGGAGCGGTTGCCCGCTCCGGCGCTTTGTTTGTTCGTTCGGACGCTAAAACTTACGCCGCGTTGAAGCCGGCGACGGCCTTCACTTCGAGGAAATCCTCGAGGCCGTACTTGCCCCACTCGCGGCCGTTGCCGGACTGCTTGTAGCCGCCGAACGGCGCGGTGCGGTCATTCGGCACGCCCTGGAGGTTGACGTTGCCGGCGCGGATCTGGCGCGCGACGCGCTTGGCGTCATCCACCGTAGCGCCCGAGACGTAGCCGGCGAGGCCATAGGGCGTGTCGTTGGCGATCTTGACCGCGTCGGCTTCGTCCTTGGCGCCGAGGATGGTCAGCACCGGTCCGAAGATTTCCTCGCGGGCAATCGTCATCTCAGGGGTGACGTCGGCGAAGATGGTCGGACGGACATAGAAGCCCTTGTTGACGCCCTCGGGCAGGCCCGGGCCGCCGGCGACGAGGGTTGCGCCCTCGTCGATGCCCTTCTTGATCAGCGCCTGGATCTTGTCCCACTGGCCGCGATTGACGACCGGGCCGATGGTCGTGCCTTCGCCGCGCGGATCGCCGGCCTTGGTCTTGTCGGCGACGGCCTTCGCGATCGCGGCGACTTCCTTCATCTTCGAGGCCGGCACGATCATGCGCGAGGGCGCGTTGCAGGACTGGCCGGAGTTGTTGAACATGTGCATCACGCCGCCGGTCACCGCCTTCGTGAGGTCGGCGCCTTCGAGGATGACGTTCGGCGACTTGCCGCCAAGCTCCTGGCTGACGCGCTTCACGGTCGGCGCTGCGCGCTTCGCCACGTCGATGCCGGCACGGGTCGAGCCGGTGAACGAGATCATGTCGATGTCGGGGTGCTCGCTCATGGCGGCGCCGACCTCGGGGCCGAGGCCGTTGACGAGGTTGAACACGCCCTTCGGCACGCCGGCTTCGTGGAGGATTTCCGCGAAGATGAGTGCCGAGGTCGGGGTGAATTCCGACGGCTTCAGGATCATGGTGCAGCCGGCGGCCAGCGCAGGCGCGACCTTGCAGGCGATCTGGTTCAACGGCCAGTTCCAGGGCGTGATCATGCCGACCACGCCGATCGGCTCGCGCAGCACCATGGCGGTGCCGACCGGCTCCTCGAAATGATAGTTCTTGAGCACGTCGAGCGTGGTCATGAGATGGCCGAGGCCGGCGCCGGCCTGGAGCTTCTCCGCCATCGGCAGCGGCGCACCCATCTCGTCGGAGACGGCCGCGCCGATCTCCTTGAGACGGCCCTTGTAAACCTCGATGACTTTCGTGAGCAGCGCGACGCGCTCCTCGCGGCTGGTCTGGGAGAACGTTGCGAAGGCGCGCTTGGCGGCGGCAACGGCCTTGTCGACATCGGCCTTGGAGCCGAGCGCAACCTCGTACATCGCCTCTTCCGTCGCCGGATTGACCACGGCGGTGGACTTCTTGACGGCGGGATCGACCCAGGCGCCGTCGATGTAGAATTGCATGCGATTGACCATCGTTAACCTCTTCTTGGGGGCTTGGAGGGGGCGTTTCGGCAGGCATCCTTGCACGAAAGCGCCGGCAGTTGAACCCGCCATATGCGGGGCCAGCGTTGCGGCGGACGGAGGTATATGAGCCGATGGCGGGAACGTGGCAAGGTTCTCTCAGCCGTCATTCCGGGGCGCGACAAAGTCGCGAACCCGGAATCCATTTCACCACCTGCCCTGACGCCCAATGGATTCCGGGCTCGACGCTCCGCGTCGCCCCGGAATGACAGGATGGTTACCTCGACTACACCGCCATCTTCCGGTGCAGCACCGGCGCGCCGGTGGTGAGGCTTTCAGCTGCATCGATGATGGCGTTGGCATCGATGCCGTAGTGACGGTAGAGGTCCGCGATGCTCCCGGTCTGGCCGAACTGCTCGACGCCGAGCGCCTCGACACGATGGCCGCGGACGCTGCCGAGCCAGCCGAGCGCGGAGGGATGGCCGTCGATCACGGTGACGATCCCGCAGTCGCGCGGCAGCGGCGCCAGCAGCTTTTCGATATGGCTGAGATGCTGCACGCCGCGCCGGTCGCGCCGCAATTTCCGTGCGGCGGTCCAGCCTGCATGCAGGCGATCGGCCGAGGTGATCGCGAGCAGGCCAACGTCGCGGCGGCTTTCGCCGATGAAGCCGGTCGCCTCGATCGCCTCCGGCGCGACCGCGCCGGTATAGGCGATCACGACCTCGGCATTCGGGCCCGGCTTGCGCAGCCAATAGGCGCCGTCCGTGATGCCCTGCTGCAGGTCAGGCGTCATGATCCGCTGCGCCTGCTCGATGCTGCGCGTCGAGAGGCGCAGGTACACGGAACCGCCCTCGCCCGGATCGCGCTGCATGTGCTGGAAACCGAAAGCCATGATCACGGCGAGCTCGTCGACGAAGGCCGGCTCGAACGAGGAGAGCCCGTCCTGCGCCATGCCGATCAAGGGCGTTGCGATCGACTGATGCGCGCCGCCTTCGGGCGCCAGCGTGATGCCGGACGGCGTCGCCGCCACCATGAAGCGCGCATCCTGGTAGCAGGCATAGTTCAGCGCATCGAGGCCGCGCTCGATGAAGGGATCGTAGAGCGTGCCGACCGGCAGCAACCGCTCGCCGTTGATCTGGTGCGACAGGCCGAGCGCCGAGAGCATGATGAACAGGTTCATCTCGGCGATGCCGAGCTCGAGATGCTGCCCCTTTGGCGAGGCATCCCAATTATAGGTCGACGGAATTTTCTCGCTGCGGAATAAGTCCGCTTTCTCGGCGCGCGCGAACAGCCCACGCCGGTTGACCCAGGGGCCGAGATTGGTCGAGACGGTGACGTCGGGCGAGGTCGTCACGATGCGCCTGGCCAGCTCGCTGTCGCTGCGCGCGATCTCGTTCAGCACGAGGCCAAAGCCCTGCTGGGTCGACATCTGCGGCGACGGCTTGAAGGCGAGCTGCGCGGGCACCTCGACGACGGGAGCGCTCAAGCGGCGGCCGTCCTGGTTGAACGGCACCCGCGCGAGGAAAGCTTCCAGTTCGGAGGCATCCTGCGACAGCCCTTCGAACTTGTCCCATTCATGGCCGGGACGGATGTTCTGGCTGTCGCGGTACTTCTCCATCTGCGCGACCGTCATCAGGCCGGCGTGGTTGTCCTTGTGGCCCTGGAACGGCAGGCCGACGCCCTTGATCGTGTAGGCGATGAAGCAGACCGGACGATCGTGATCGATGGCGTCGAAAGCCTCGATCATGCTCGCCATGTCATGGCCGCCGAGGTTCGACATCAGCGCCAACAGTTCCTCGTCGCTGCGCTTGTCGATCAGCCTGGTGATCGGGCCCTGGTCGCCGATCTCGTCATGCAGATGTTTTCTGAAGGCCGCACCGCCCTGGAAGCACAGCGCCGCGTAGAGCGCGTTCGGGCAGTTGTCGATCCAGCGCTTGAGCGCCTCGCCGCCCGGCTCGGCGAAGGCCTCGCGCATCAGGCGGCCGTATTTCACGATCACCACGTCCCAGCCGAAATTGCGGAACATGGTCTCGAACTTTTCCCAGAGCCCCTCGCGCACGACGGCATCGAGCGACTGGCGGTTATAGTCGACCACCCACCAGGTGTTGCGCAGGCCGTGCTTCCAGCCCTCCGCGAGCGCTTCGAAGATGTTGCCCTCGTCCATCTCGGCGTCGCCGACGAGCGCAATCATCCGCCCTTCGCGGCGGTCCTTCATCCAGCCGTGTGCCTTGACGTAGTCCTGCACCAGCGAAGAGAACAGCGTCTGCGCGACGCCGAGGCCGACCGAGCCGGTGGAGAAATCGACATCGTCGACGTCCTTGGTGCGCGAGGGATAGGACTGCGCGCCCTTGAAGCCGCGAAAGTTCTCCAGCTTCTCGCGGCTCTGCCGGCCGAACAGATACTGGATGGCGTGGAACACCGGGCTCGCATGCGGCTTCACCGCGACGCGATCCTCTGGGCGCAGCACGTGGAAATACAGCGCCGACATGATGGTGGCGAGCGAGGCGGAGGAGGCCTGGTGGCCGCCGACCTTGAGTCCATCCGCATTGGGGCGGACGTGGTTGGCATGGTGGATGGTCCAGGACGACAGCCACAGCGCCTTGCGGGCCAGTGCAGTCAATGTGTCCAGACGGGCGGAATCAACGGGCATGGCAATGCTCCCGGAAACAGGTGGAGCGATGATACGCCTGCGGACGGCCCCAAACTTCTCAATTTTTCGCGCCATACCTGACGATATTGGGATATTTTACCAACGAATCACCCCAAGGACAGGTTTCATCCCAATGCCCGAGCTCGACGCCATCGACCGCAAGATCCTCGCGCTGCTCCAGGCCGACAGCCGGCTGACCATGCAGGAGCTCGCCGACAAGGTCGGTCTCTCGGTCTCGCCCTGCCATCGCCGGGTCAAGCTCCTGGAGGAGCGCGGCGTGATCTCGCGCTACGTCGCGACCGTGGACCAGAAGGCGCTCGGCCTGCATGTCAGCGTCTTCATCTCGATCAAGCTGGCGCGGCAGAAGGAGGAGGATCTCAACCGCTTCGCGCGCGCGATCTCGAAATGGGACGAGGTGCTGGAATGCTATCTGATGACCGGCAACCGCGACTATCTGCTCCGCGTCGTCGCCGCCGACCTCGCCTCCTACGAGACGTTCCTCAAGACCAAGCTGACCCGGCTCGACGGCATCGCCTCGATCGAGTCGAGCTTTGCGCTCAGCCAGGTGAAGTATTCGATCGCGCTGCCTGTCTAGCGCAACGCGGGCGTCTCGAGGGATGGCCGCAAGCTCCGGTCTCGTAGGGTGGGCAAAGCGTAGCGTGCCCACCATTCTCACCATGAACGCGGATGCATGGTGGGCACGGCGCTTCGCGCCTTTGCCCACCCTACGGCACCCTCGCTCCTCGCAATGACGAGCGTCACCGCCACGGCTGCACGATGATCTTGGTGTGGGCTTCGGGATTGGCGAGATCGGCGAACGCCTTGGCGACGCCGTCGATGCCGACCTCGGCCGTCACCATTGCCGCGGCATCCACCTGCCCTTCCGCGATCAGGCGCAGCGAGCCTGCAAATTCCTCCGGCGTGTAGCCGAGCACGTATTGAACGTTGAGCTCCTTCATGATGCCGAGCATGGGCTCGCTTCTGTCGGTCTCCATGCAGACGCCGACCACGACGATGCGCGCATCGCGCGGCGCGCCCTCGAACACCTGCTGAAGCAGGCCGGGCACGCCGACGCATTCGAAGATGATCGCAGGCTTCAGCGCCGGCAGCATGGCCTGGAACGGCGGCCGCGCCCCCTTCTCGGCCTCCGACATCTGCGCGTGCTCGGCCCAGGTCGCGTAGGGCTGCGACACCCTGGGATCGACGACGATGTCGGCGCCAAGTTTTGCGGCGAGCGCGCGCCGCGCCGGCGAATAGTCGGCCGCGACGATCGGATGCAGCCGCTTGAGCTTCAGCGCAGCGATCACCGCAAGCCCGACCGGTCCGCAGCCGATCACGAGCGGCACCTCGCCGCCGCTTATATTGGCTTTCGCGACGGCGTGGACGCCGACCGCCAGCGGCTCGGTGAGCGCGGCGTGCTCCGGCGCAAGACCGTTGGGCACTTCGAGCAACAGCGCTTCGCTGAGCAGCATCGCCTCGGCGTAGCCGCCGATATTGTCGTTGGAATAGCCGATGCCCTCGATACCCCCAGGCGTCACCAGCGCGGGAAGCGAGCAGACGTGGGTGCCCGGCTTGAGCTTGCGCGATGTGCCGGGGCCGTAGTCGACGATCTCGCAGCAGAACTCGTGGCCGAACACGACATCGCGGCTGAGGTCCATCGGCTTGCGCCCTGTCCTCCTCGCCATCTCCACCATGCGATGGGCGTGCTGGCGCGCGTGCAAGTCGGAGCCGCAGATGCCGCAGGCGAGCGTCCTGACCAGCACCTGGCCTGGGCCCGGCGTCGGCTCGGCCATCTCGCCAACGACGATCTCGCCGTTCCTGAAAATCGCAGCGCGCATCCGGCTCCTCCCTGATCGTTGGAGCCATTGATAGCACGAAGTGGGAGTTGCGATATTGCGTCAGGCGTTCGGCGAACGCTCTTCCAGCACCAGGAGCTGGGCGCGGCGGACACGCTCGCGATGGGCGATGTAGAGGCCGCTGGCGACGATGAAGGCCGCGCCGACGATGGTCCAGATGCTCGGCACCTCGCCGAAGATGAAGAAGCCGAGAATGCTGACCCAGAGCAGCTGCGAGTAGGAGAACGGCGCCAGCACCGAGGCATCGCCGTAGCGGTAGGCAAGCACGACGATCCACTGGCCGGCGGTCGAGGCGACGCCGATGAAGATGCCGAGTGCGATCGCGGTCCAGGACGGCGTGACCCAGACGAACGGCACGATTGCGGTGAGGATCGCAAGGCCGGTCAGCGAGGAATAGGCCATGGTGGTGACGACGGCTTCCCGCCCGCTCATCATGCGCGTCAGGATCAGCGTGCCGGCCCAGCACGCCGCCGAAACCAACGGAAAGAATGCGGCGGGGTGAAACGCGCTGGTACCCGGGCGCAGGATGATCAGCACGCCGATGAGGCCGAGCGCGGTGGCGAGCCAGCGGCGCACGCCGACCTTCTCGCCGAGGAACACGATCGAGAGCGCCGTGACGAACAGCGGCGCGACGAAGCCGGTGGCGGACGCTTCCGCGATCGGCAGGAAGCCGAGGCCCGTAATGAAGAATAGCGAGGAGCCGAGCAGCGCCGCCCCGCGCATCACGTGAAGGCCGGGACGCTTGGTGCGCATCGCATAGAACGGCGAGGCGGGCAGCATCACCGGCGTGAACAGCAGCGTGAAGGTGAGGAAGCGGATCCAGGTGATCTCGATCGAAGGCAGGCTGGTCGAGAGATATTTCGCAGTGACGTCGGAGCAGCCGAGAAACACCGTCGAGAGCAGGATCAGTGCGATGCCCTTGAAGGGATGATCGACGCGCGCAGGCGCGCGGCGAGCCTGCTGCTTCTTCTCCGGCACGGGCATGGGAATACTGTCGAGCCTTGCGGCTACGGCGGGCGGCGGTGTCACGGCTGGGAACCCGGGCAAAACGCGAATCGAGAACAGCCGTAAAAAACGACAAATGTGCCGCGTTCACAACTTCCGAAAACAGGATGCCGATATGCGCGGGCCGCCGCGCGCGTCAATGCTCCGTTAATAATGCCCGTTGTGCACTACAGCATGGGCAGGCTGCGCGGCTTCGGCCCACGCGGAAACGCCGCATCAAGCGCAGCGATTTCGTCTTTCGTCAGCACGAGATCGCCTGCCGCCGCATTTTCGCCGGCATGTTCCGCGGATGAGGCCTTCGGGATCGCGAACACCGTAGTCGCACGGGTGAGGAAGCTCAGCGCGACCTGACGCGGCGTCGCACGGCGCACCTCCGCGATGCGCGCCAGCACGGCGCCGCCCTTGCTGCTGCTTGCGGGGAAATCGTCGTGGCCGAACGGCGAGTAGGCAACGACGGCGACACCGTGCCGCTCGCACCACGGGATCACCGCATGCTCGATTGCGCGCTCCTTGAGATGATAGAGCACCTGGTTGCAGGCGATCCGCCCCTCGCCGGCGACTTCGAGAATCTCAGCGAGATCGTCGGCGTCGAAATTGGAGACGCCCCAGGATTTGATCTTGCCTGATTTCACCAGTTCCTCGAATGCGGCGACGGTGTCCTCGAGTGGATAGGAACCGCGCCAATGCAAGAGATAACAGTCGAGCCGGTCGGTCTTGAGTCGCTTCAGCGAGCGCTCGCAGGCGGCGATGGTGCCACGGCGCGAGGCGTTGCTCGGCAGCACCTTTGACACGAGGAACACCTCATCGCGACGGCCCGCAATCGCATCCGCGATGACAAGCTCGGCATCGCCATACATCTCGGCGGTGTCGATATGGGTCATGCCGAGATCGAGCCCGCGCTGGAGCGCGGCAACCGCACGCTTGCGGTCGCCGTGGTCGAGATACCAAGTGCCCTGCCCGATGACGGAGACGTTGGCGCCGGTCTTGCCGAAAGGATTTGTGTTCATGTTAGATCTCACAGTCCGCTGATATCCGCCACCAGCACACTGCCAGTTGCAGACTCCGTGATATAGAGGCGATCCTTGTTGGCGCCACCGATCGCGACATTCGTGCAGTTCGGCCCCGCGCACGACTTGATCCGCGCAATCAATTCGCCGTTCGGCGCGAACACGAAGACGTGGACCCGGCCGGTTGGCATCGGCCCAATCGGTTCGCACGCCCTTGCGGCGAAACTTGTCGGGCATGGCGGAGAACATCCTGGTCTCGATCAGGCGCGGCGGCGTTTCCAGGTACATCATTGTTGTTGTGATTGTTGAGGGGGAGCGCGGCAGCATAGGGCACAATCGAGGGCGCGTCGATTGGGGCGGGGGCATGGCTCCTCGCCCCAACTGTCATTCCCCGCGAAGGCGGGGAATCCAGTACGCTGCAGCTTCTCGATGACCCACTGCCGTCTCGGAGTACTGGATCGCCCGGTCAAGCCGGGCGATGACAGCCAAGTATGCGGCGACGCCCAGGAACGTCGCCTCTACCCCGCAGCGACTTTCGCCTGTTTCACTGGCGCCACTTCCGTCGTCGCAATCAATCGCTTCAGCTCGGGGATGCAGGAGCCGCAATTGGTGCCGGCCTTGAGCTTGGCGCCGATCTCGGCGGCGGTGCGCGCGCCGGCTGCGATGCTGTCGCAGATGGTGCCGCGGCCGACGCCGAAGCAGGCGCAGACGATCGGGCCGCTCGAGGCCACGCCTTCGCTGGACTTGCCCGACAGCAGCATGCGGCGCTGATCGTCGGTGACGTGGTCGGCCACGAACAGGCTCTTCACCACCTCCCAATCGCCGGCATCATGTGCGGGGCCGACGAACAGGCAGGTTTCGATTCGATCCCCAACAAACGAAGCCGCGCGAAAAACGCCGCCGCCGAAATCGCGGTACTCGGCAACGTCCTCGCCGGCGATGCTCTCGAGCCAGGCCGGCCAGCGGGCGAGGTCCGCGTTGTCGGCGAAAAGGTAGCCGAAGCCGCCGGCCACCGTGACGCGGGTCCACAACAGGTTCGACGGCAGCTCGAGCTGCTTGCGCGCCAGCGCAAAGCCGCGGAAGACGAATTCGTAAGGCGCGATCACGGCCGGCGTCGCTTTCGATTCCGGCTGTCCCGAGAACGGATCGGTGAAGGACTGCACCAGCGCACCGACGCGGCCATGCGAGGTGTTCATCGCGCTCCAGTGGATCGGCACGAACAGGGTGCCGCGCTGCTGCCGCTCGCTGACGACGGCCTTCAAGATGCACTGACCGTAATCGGTGGTGATGCGGGCATAGCCGTCATGGGCGATGCCGTATTTGCTGGCGTCATCGGGATGGATCTCGACGAACGGCTCGGGCAGATGCGCGCCCAGCCGCTGGCTGAGACCCGTGCGCGTCATGGTGTGCCACTGGTCGCGGATGCGCCCGGTGTTGAGCCGCAAGGGGCGCGACGGACCGGTCTCGCCGCGCAGCGTCGGCACCTCCGGCGCGACGAAGCGGCCCTTGCCGTCATTGGTGAAGAAGCCGCCTTGCGCGAAGAAGCGTTCGCCAGGCATCCCGCCTTCGCGCGCCGGCCACTGCACCGGCTTCAAGGCGTCGAACCCGTCGTCCGACAGCGAGGTCAGCGCGCCGATGTCGAAATCGCGGCTGCCATTGTTCTCGAAGGCCGAGAGCGCGGCATGCTCGCGGAAAATATCCGCGGCCGATTTGTAATTAAAACTGTCGCCGAAGCCGAGGCGCTTTGCGGTCTCGCTCAGGATCCACCAATCGGGGCGCGCCTCGCCGGGCGCCGGCAGGAACGAGCGCTGACGCGAGATGCGCCGCTCGGAATTGGTCACCGTGCCCGACTTCTCGCCCCAGGCCAGCGCCGGCAACAGCACATGGGGGCCGGCCTCGACCGTGTCGTTGGAGAGCACGTTCTCGGAGACGACGAACAGCTCGAGCTTCTTCAGCGCATCGCGAACCATGTCGGCATCGGGCAGCGACACCGCGGGGTTGGTGCCCATCACCCAGAGCGCCTTGACCTCGCCGCGGTTGATGGCCTCGAACAGCTGCACCGCCTTCAGCCCCTCATGGGTGGCGATGCGCGGCGCCTTCCAGAACCGCCTGACACGATCGATGTCGGGCGGCGTGAAACCCATATGGGCGGCGAGCATATTGGCGAGGCCGCCGACCTCGCGGCCGCCCATCGCGTTGGGCTGGCCGGTGAGCGAGAACGGCGAGGCGCCCGGCTTGCCGATGCGCCCCGTCGCAAGATGGCAGTTCAGGATGGCGTTGACCTTGTCGGTGCCCTGCGCCGACTGGTTGACCCCTTGCGAATAGAGCGTGACGACCTTCTCGGTGTCGCGGAACATCTTGAAGAAGGTCGCGACGTCCTGCTCCGACAGGCCCGTGGCGAGCGCGGTCGCAGTGACGCTGCCGGCGATGTTGCGCGCGCGCGCCAGCGCGTCGTCGTATCCGCTGGTGTTCTGCGCGATATAGTCCTGGTCCAGCGCGCCGTTGTCGGCGAGATGCACGAACAGGCCGGAGAACAGCGCGGTGTCGGTGCCGGGCTTGAGGCCGAGGAACAGATCGACGTCGCTGGCGGTGTCGGTGCGGCGCGGATCGATCACGATCATGCGGGCGCCGCGATCCTGCCTGTTCTTGAGCATGCGCTGGAACAGCACGGGATGGCACCAGGCCGCGTTCGAGCCGACGAAGACGAGCAGATCGGCCTGGTCGAGATCCTCGTAGCAGCCGGGCACGGTGTCGGCGCCGAAGGCGCGGCGATGGCCGGCGACCGAGGACGACATGCAGAGCCGCGAATTGGTGTCGACGTTCGCCGTGCCGACAAACCCCTTCATCAGCTTGTTGGCGACGTAATAATCCTCGGTGAGGAGCTGGCCGGAGAGATAGAACGCAACCGCGTCGGCGCCGTCGCGCGCCACGATGTGCTGCATGCGATGGGCGACGTGATCGAGCGCATCGCTCCAGGCGACACGCTCCAGCACGCCCTTGCAGCGGATCATCGGATAGAGCAGCCGGCTTTCGAGCCCGACGGTCTCGCCGAGCGCCGAGCCCTTGGAGCACAGCCGGCCGAAATTGGCGGGGTGGTCAGGGTCGCCCGCGATTGCTGCGCCACCCTTGCCGTCGGGCGTCGCCAGCACGCCGCAGCCGACGCCGCAATAGGGGCAGGTCGTCTTGGTGGTGCGGAGGTTTGGATCGATCGCCGTCATATCAAGCCGCTTTCGAAGGCTGCGCCAGCGCGCGGCCGAACATCATGTCGGTACGGATCGCTGCGACCTTGTCGCGATTGCGGATCAGCTCGAGGTACCAGAGCGCATCGACGGTATCGCCGATCAGCACGGCCCCGGTGAGCCGGCCGTCGGCGATCACGAGCTTCTTGTAGGTGCCGCGCCTGCGGTCTGACAGCACGAGGCTCTCGCTGCCCTCCCCGCCCATGAAGTCGCCGGCGGAGAACACGCTGACGCCGGAGACCTTCAGATTGGTCGAGACCACGCTGCCCTGATAGGTGGCGGGGCGGCCGGCCAGATGCCGCGCCAGCACGCGCGCCTGCTCATAGGCCGGCTCGACCAGGCCATAGCAGGTGCCGCGATGCTCGGCGCATTCGCCGAGCGCGAAAATGTCGGACGAAGCGGTCTGCATCACGTCGTTGACGACGACGCCGCGATTGACCGCAATCCCCGCCTCTTTCGCCAGCGCGACGTTCGGCCTGATGCCGGCGGCGAAGATCACCGCATCGGCCTCGATGCGGCTGCCGTCGGCGAGCTCCACGGCCTCGACATGACCGTCGCCATGGATGCACTTCGTGCTGGCGTTGAGCAGGATGCGGATGCCCTTGCGCTCGACCAGCGTCTTGAGCAGATCGGCGGCAGGCCCGTCGAGCTGGCGCTCCATCAGCCGGTCCATCAGATGCAGCAGCGTGACCGGGGCACCGGCCTTGGCGAGGCCGTAGGCAGCTTCGAGCCCAAGCAGACCGCCACCGACAACGACGACGCGCTTCTTCGCAGCCGCCAGCGTCAGCAGCAGATCGACGTCCCGGGTGTCGCGAAAGGTGTGCACGCCCCCAAGATCGGCGCCCGGCACGTTGAGCCGCAGCGGCGTCGATCCCGTGGCGAGCACGAGCTTGGAATATTCCATGCTCTCCTCGCCGGCGATCTTGAGCTCGCGGCGGCCGACATCGATCTCGGTGACGCGGTAGCCGTAGCGCACCGTGACGCCGCGATGGCGCCACCAGTCGGCCGGCCGAAGCTCGATCTCGTGCGAGCCGGTCTCGCCGGCCAGCACGGAGGAGAGCAGCACGCGGTTGTAAGCGAGCCGCGGCTCTTCGCCGATCACGGCGACCGCGTAGCGGCCGAGCGCGGTCTTGGCGAGCTCGTCGACCAGACGCGCGGCCGCCATACCGTTACCGACGATGACCAGCGGTTCACTCACAAGGCATCTCCTATTCGGCGGCCTGCGCTTGTGCGCCGTAGGCCTCGGACATCATGTAGCCGGACAGCACGCCGTAGGCGTCGGTCCAGGCCGTAGCGAGTTCGGGCGTCCAGGCCTCGCCAAGACCCTTCTCCAGGGTCCACAGCAAGGTCGCGCCGACCACGGGGTAGTGCTCGGCCTTGGCGCCATAATCGACGTGACGCTTGGCGAGCGCGGAGGCCGCGGGAAGAATCGACTCCAGGTTCGACAGGCCGCCGACCACGGCGGCGAGCATGCCCATCAGCTTCTTGCGCTGCTCGGTCATGTCCTCGGGAAACATCGCGCGTACGGACGGCGCCACCTCGAACAGGCGGTCGTAGAACAGCACCGCGGCGGCTTCCGAAATCGGGGCGACCTTGGCGAAGCTCTGCTGAATGAGGGTAATCTGCTCGGGCGTCATAATGTTCTCCTGTCTGTTTCGGTCTGCCTTCGTCCGCGCCATTGCGGAAAAAGTTCATGGATCAAACGTCATCAGAGAGACTCCTCCCCGCGTACGGGGAGAAGCGACATTCGTGCCAAGTGTCTATCTTCTGAGCATGATCTTGTCGGAAAACCGCTTCACACTTTTCCGGATCATGCTCTACACACGCGCTTCGGCGAGGCTTGGCGCGCCTTCACCCTGCGGGCTGCGACGCAGGTAGAACCACCAGGTCAGAGCGAGGCAGGAGCCGTAGAAGGCGAGATAGATTGCGAGCGCGAGCTGCGGCCCGCCGGTCATGGCGATGGACTTGCCGAAACCGCTCGGGATCAGGTAGCCGCCGACGGCACCGATCGCGCCGATGAAGCCGACCGCCGCGCCGCTCTCGATGCTCGCGGTCTTCAGGGCAGCCGTACGCGCGACATCGCCCTTGCCGCGCACCTTGAACAGGTTCTCCTCGCGGAAAATCGAGGGGATCATGCGGTAGGTCGAGCCGTTGCCGATACCCGTCGTCACGAACAGGATCAGGAACATCGACAGGAAGCCGATGAAATCCTTCTGCCCGACGAAGTAGAGCACGCCAACCGTGGCGCCCGCCATCAGGATGAAATTCCAGAACGTGATGATGGAGCCGCCGACCCGGTCTGCGAGCCAGCCGCCGAGCGGACGCGACAGCGAGCCGACCAGTGGGCCGAGGAAGGCGATCGAGATCGTCACGGTGGGGAACTGCGTCTTGAGCAGCAGCGGGAACGCCGCGGAGTAGCCGATGAACGACCCGAACGTGCCGATATAGAGGTAGGCCATGATCCAGGTGTGCTTGCGCTTGACGATCGCGAGCTGGTTCTTCACCGACGATTTCGCCGTGGTGAGGTTGTTCATGAAGAACACCGCGCCAAACACCGCGATTCCGATCGGCAGCACCCACATCAGGCCGGCATTCTGCAGGAAGATGCCGTCGACGGGCGCCGCCTGGAACAGGTTGAAGACGGCGAGCGTCATCAGGATCGGGGTCAGGAGCTGCACGCTGGAGACACCGATATTGCCCCCGGCGGCGTTGAGGCCGAGCGCCCATCCCTTCATCCGGTCGGGGAAGAAGAAGGAGATGTTGGTCATGCTGGAGGCGAAATTGCCGCCGCCGAGGCCGGCGGTCGAGGCGATCAGCAGCATCAGCCAGAACGGCGTGTCGGGCTGGCTCACGAAATAGGCAAGCGACAAGGTCGGAATGAACAGGATCGCCGCGCTGAAGATGGTCCAGTTGCGGCCGCCGAACGTCGTCACTGCAAACGTATAGGGAAAGCGCATCAGCGCGCCGATCAGGCCCGGCACTGCGACGAGCTGGAACAGCTGGTCGGTGGTGTAGTGGAAGCCGGCCTGCGGCAGCTTGGTGGTGACGATGCTCCAGATCAGCCAGACCGAGAAGCCGATATGTTCGGCCACGATCGACCAGATCAGGTTGCGCCGCGCGATCGTCTTGCCAGTCGCATTCCAGAACGCCTTATCTTCGGGGCGCCAGTCAGAAATCCAAGCGGGACTCTTCGTCATTTCATATCCCTTCTAAGCTCACCGCTGCGTCGTTGCAGGCTCAGCCCCCGGCCACGGAGGCGCGCTCCGAGGCTTCACCCCCGGTGGCGAGTTCACGATGCTGATTGATGATGTTGAGGGACGTCGTCGTTGGCGTCGCGCAAAGACGTTTCAATTTCCGTGCCAGTTGCGCGCATGCTGGAAATACAGGGATTTCAGGACGTTATTCGTATTGCCAGAATTCTTTGCAGGGGCTTTGCCGCACGCTAGATTTGCGATTCGCTCAATCCTTGTGCGACGCACAAGGATTGAGCTTGATGTCGATTATTTGGGCGCGGGCATCTTTCGCATAAACCTTCGTTTAGGCGGCCTCAACGAAGCGATGACGCTCGTAGAGGAATTCGAGCACGCGCTGCCGGCACTTCAGATAGGTGGTGTTGGTCGCGAGCTCGAGCCGCTTGCGGGGCCGCGCCAGCGGCACCTCCAGCACCTCGCCGATGCGCGCGCTCGGCCCGTTCGTCATCATCACGATGCGGTCGGACAAGAGCACGGCCTCGTCGACGTCGTGGGTGATCATCAGAATGGTGTTGCCGAGCTTCTGGTGCAGCGCCATCACCGAGTCCTGCAAGTGGGCACGGGTCAGCGCATCCAGGGCGCCGAACGGCTCGTCCAGCAGCAGCACCTTCGGCTCCATGGCCAGCGCCCGCGCGATGCCGACGCGCTGCTTCATGCCGCCGGAGATTTCGGACGGACGCTTGTCCCTGGCATGGGCCATCTGCACCAGGTTGAGATTGTGCATCACCCAGGCGTCGCGCTCGGCGCGGGACTTGGTCCTGGCGAAGACCTTGTCGACGCCGAGCCTGACGTTCTCGTAGACGGTCAGCCACGGCAGCAGGCTGTGGTTCTGGAACACCACGGCGCGATCGGGCCCCGGCGAGTTCACCTCACGGTTTTCCAGCAGCACGCCGCCGGTGGTGGCACCGGTCAGCCCTGCGATGATGTTGAGCAGGGTCGACTTGCCGCAGCCGGAATGGCCGATGATCGAGACGTATTCGCCCTTTTCGATCGTGAGGTTGATGTCCTTCAGCACCTCCGTGGTGGCGGCGCCGCGGGTGAAAACCTTGTCGATGTGGTCGAGCTTCAGATAGGCGCTCATGTGTCCCTCTCCTCAGTTCTGCGCGGTGCCGCGGGTGACGAACTTGCCGAGGCCCGCGATCAGGCGGTCCAGCACGAAGCCGACGATGCCGACATAGAACAGCGCCAGGATGATCTCGCTGATATGCGAGGAGTTCCAGGCGTCCCAGATGAAGAAGCCGATGCCGACGCCGCCGATCAGCATTTCGGCCGCGACGATCGCAAGCCACGACAGGCCGATACCGATGCGAAGGCCGGTGAAGATGTAGGGCGCCGCCGCCGGGATCATGATCTTTGCGAAGAACTCGAGCGGATTGAGCTGCACCACCGCCGCGACGTTGCGATAGTCTTGCGGAATGTTGCGGATGCCGACCGCGGTGTTGATGATGATGGGCCAGATCGAGGTGATGAAGATGACGAAGATCGCCGAGGGCTGGCCGTCGCGGAACGCCGCGAGCGAGAGCGGCAGCCAGGCGAGCGGCGGAATGGTGCGCAGCACCTGGAACAGCGGATCGAGCCCGCGCATCGCCCAGACCGACTGCCCGACCAGCACGCCGAGCGCGATGCCGGCGATGGCGGAGAGCGAATAGCCGAAGGCGACGCGCTGGAGACTGGCGGACAGATGCCAGAACAGGCCCTTGTCGATGCCGCCATGATCGAAGAACGGATCGAAGATCAGTTCCTTGGTGTCCGCAAACACCTTCGACGGCGGCGGCAGCGCCGAGCCGGCGCGGCGGCAGACCAGCTCCCACACCAGCGTCAGCAGCGCGATCACGACCAGCGGCGGGATCACGCGAACAGCGGTCTCCCTTGCCATGCGCGCGTAGGTCTCGGCGCGCGGCGGCCGCTTCGGCGTCAGCGCGACGACCGGCGCAGCGGCTGCGGCAGGCGTCGCGGTCTCAACCTCAATCTTCGTGGCAGGCATGTTCATCGCAATCTCTCTCCGGCTTGGCTGGGACGATGCGGCCGCCCCAAAGGCGGCCGCAGGGGCTCCATCAGACTTCGACGCGCTTGATCGCGAGCGACTTCAGATAGGCCGCCGGATTTTCCGGATCGAACACCTTGCCGTCGAAGAAGGTCTCCTTGCCGCGCGAGGTGGAGGTCGGAATGTCGGCAGCGGCGACGCCGAGGGTCTTGGCCGCGTCGCGCCACATGTCCTCGCGGTTGACCTTGGCGATCAGCGCCTTGCTGTCGAAACCAGCCTCGTACTTGCCCCAGCGGATGTCCTCGGTCATGAACCAGAGATCATGGCTCTTGAACGGATAGGAGGCATGGTCGCGCCAATACTTCATGATGTGCGGCGAGTTCTCGACCACCTTGCCGGGGATGCCGTAGTCGAACTTGCCGGCGCTGCGGTCGAGGACGTCCTCGACCGGGCAGTTCATCCACTGCCGCTTGCCCATGATGGCCGCGAGCTCGGCCTTGTTCTCGGCCTTGTCCGACCACTGCTGGGCTTCCATCACCGCCATCAGCAGCGCCTTGGCGGCCTTGGGATATTTGTCGACGAAGGCGGCGCGCATGCCGAAGGATTTTTCGGGATGCTTATTCCAGAGCTCGCCGGTGTTGACCGCGGTGTAGCCGATCTTCTGGTGGATGAGCTGCAGATTCCACGGCTCGCCGACGCAGAAGCAGTCCATGGTCCCGACCTTCATGTTGGCCACCATTTGCGGCGGCGGCACCACGATGGTCTCGATGTCCTTGTCGGGATCGATGCCGCCGGCGGCGAGCCAATAGCGGATCCAGAGGTCGTGCGTGCCGCCGGGGAAGGTCATCGCGGCCTTCACGGCCTTGCCTGACGCCTTCTTCTTCTCCAGCGCCGCCTTGAAGGGCGATGCATCGACGCCGAGCTTGAGGTCGGCATATTCGTTGGCGACGGAGATGCACTGGCTGTCGAGATTGAGCCGCGCCAGGATGTACATCGGCGTCGGCTGGTTGTTCTGCGTCACCTTGCCGGCCGAGATCAGATACGGCATCGGGGTGAGGATATGCGCGCCGTCGATGCCATTGCCTTCGGAGCCGAGCACGAGGTTGTCGCGCGTGGTGCCCCACGAGGCCTGCTTCTGCACGTCGGTGTCGGGCATGCCGTATTTGGCAAACAGGCCCTTGTCCTTGGCGACGAAGAGCGGGCCGGCATCTGAAAGCGCGATGAAGCCGAGCTTGGCGCCCTTGACCTCAGGGCCCGCGTCCTGTGCGAAGGCGCCGGCAGGGAAATTCAGCTTGGCGGCAGCAAGAAGTGCAGCGGTCGAGCCGGTGGCCTTCAACAATTGACGGCGGCTGATACCAGTCGTTTCCGAGGGCCGGCGGGTGCGTTTGGTCATAGGCAGAGTCGTCCTTTGCGTCGTTGCTGAATGATTTTGCGGCTGTGCGCGCGAGCAGCCCGTCCGTCCGTGGCGCCGTTCTTGGCGCATGCGAACGCGCGACGGGGAGGACCCCCGTCTGGTGGCGTCAGCAAATCGGATGAGAAGTCTCGCGGGACGGCTTCAATGGCGTCGGCTTGGAACCATTCAAGCTTCGTGCCAAGCCCGTCGCCGGAGAAAAGCATAGAATAATCAGCACCTTAAAGAGGCCGCGCCGGACCGTCGCAGGAGAGTTCCGCATTTGAAATTTGCGATCTGCTCAATCCTTGTGCGGCGCACAAATCTTGTGCAGCCGCCTATACAAGAGGCCCCGACCGCATCATGAGCGGATCAGCCAGCGCCGCATCGTATTGATATATCTACATCTTTCTGGTGCACTCGGACGGCACGCAACTTGCATTACCTGTGGCGTCAACGACGACTGCGGCTTGCCGCATTGTTGCAGCCGCTGGCGGCTGCATCCCGGAAGCTCAACTGCTTCGCGGCCCTCCCGGCTTTAAAGTCCTCGTGACGCGATTCCCAAAGCTTCCACACTTTCCATAGCCCTCGTGCGCGGCAGGCCAGCCCGCACGGCCGATGACGTTCAGCCGCGCTCTCCGGAGCGTGTCGATCTCCCTTACGAAGCAAAAGGAACCATTGATGTCGTATCTCGCGCCTTCGGAATTCGTCACCAAGATGGTGGATGCGGGCGAGTCCAAGATCTTCATGTCCACCCGGGATACCATCATCCGCGCCTATATGGCCGGCGCCATCCTGGCGCTGGCGGCCTGGTTCGCCGTCACGATCAACGTGAGCACCGGCCAGCCGCTGATCGGCGCACTGCTGTTCCCGGTCGGCTTCGTCATGCTCTATCTCTTGGGCTTCGATCTCCTCACCGGCGTCTTCGTGCTCTCCCCGCTCGCCTTGATCGACAAGCGCCCGGGCGTCACGCTCAGTGGCGTGCTGCGCAACTGGGGCCTCGTCTTCGTCGGCAACTTCGCAGGCGCCTTCACCGTGGCCTTCATGATGGCCTTCGTCACGACCTTCGGCTTCACCCAGGCGCCCGACAAGGTCGGCGCGGCCATCGGCAATATCGGCGAAGGCCGTACGCTGGGCTATGCCGCGCATGGCGCGGCCGGCATGGCGACCCTGTTCATGCGCGGCATGCTCTGCAACTGGATGGTCTCGACCGGTGTCGTCGGCGCCATGATCTCGACCTCGGTCCCCGGCAAGGTCATCGCGATGTGGATGCCGATCCTGGTGTTCTTCTACATGGTGTTCGAGCATTCCGTCGTGAACATGTTCCTGTTCCCGTCGGGGCTGATGCTGCACGCCAAGTTCTCGATCATGGACTATCTGATCTGGAACGAGATCCCGACCGTGCTCGGCAACCTCGTCGGCGGCCTCGCCTTCACCGGCATGACCCTCTACGCCACGCACGTCATGACCTTGCCGAAGCGCCAGGCCGACAAGGCTGCGAAGCCCCGCATCGCGGCCTGATCACACGCACCTCAACAAGAGAGCCTCGCCCGTGTAGGGTGAGGCTCTCTTTGCCTTGGTGGCGACGATGACCCGCGGACTCCTGATTTCGATCGGCCAGCACTCCGACAAGGGTCGCAAGCCCGTCAACCAGGACTTTCACGGCGTCCTCATTCCGGAGGAGCCGCTGCTCAGCCTGAAGGGCATCGCGGCCGTCCTCGCCGACGGCATCTCCTCCAGCACGGTGAGCCAGATCGCCAGCGAGTCGGCGGTCAAGAGCTTCCTGATGGACTATTACTGCACGTCGGAATCCTGGACGGTGAAGACCTCCGCCCGCCGCGTGCTGGAGGCGACCAATTCCTGGCTGCATGCGCAGACGCGCAAGAGCCAATATGCCTATGACCGTGACAAGGGCTATGTCTGCACCCTCAGCGCCATGGTCATCAAGGCGGCCACCGCGCACATCTTTCACGTCGGCGACTGCCGCATCTACCGCGTCGCCGGCAAGACGCTGGAGCAGCTGACCGACGATCACCGCATCATCGTGTCGTCGGAGCAGACCTATCTCGGCCGTGCGCTCGGCATCAATCCGCAGCTCGAGATCGACTACCAGACCGTCGAGGTCCAGGCCGGCGACACCTTCCTGCTGGCGACCGACGGTGCGTACGAGTTCGTCGATGCGCGTTTCGTCACCAGTGCAATCAACGAGCATGCAGCCGAGCTCGACGGCGCGGCGAAGGCGATCGTCGAGGAGGCCTACCGGCGCGGCAGCGACGACAACATCACCGTGCAGATCCTGCGGATCGATGCGGTGCCGGAGGAATCCGGCGTCTTCGACCGGACCTCGACGCTGCCGCTGCCGCCTCTGTTGGAGCCGCGGGCCGTGTTTGACGGTTATCGGATCATCCGGGAGATCCACGGCAGCAGCCGCAGCCACATCTATCTCGCCACCGATGCGGAGACCGAGGAAACGGTCGCGCTCAAGATTCCGTCGATCGACCTGCGCGACAACCCGGCCTATCTGAAACGTTTCCTGATGGAGGAATGGATCGCGCGGCGGATCGACAGTCCATACGTGCTCAAGCCGCGGTCGAGATCGACGCGGCGCAACTATCTTTACGTCGCGACCGAGTTCGTCGAGGGGCAGACGCTGCGGCAGTGGATGCTCGACAACCCGCGTCCCGATCTGGAGACGGTGCGCAGGATCGTCGAGCAGATCGCCACCGGGCTTCGCGCCTTCCACCGGATGGAGATGCTGCATCAGGACCTCAGGCCCGACAACGTCCTGATCGACAAGACCGGCACCGCGAAGATCATCGACTTCGGATCGGTCAGGGTCGCGGGCGTCGCCGAAGCGGCGCCGAGATCGGCCGACGCGGAAATTCTCGGCACCGTTCAATATACGGCACCGGAGTATTTCCTCGGCGAGGGCGGATCGCCCCGGTCCGACATGTTCTCGCTGGCCGCCATCTGCTACCAGATGCTCACCGGGCACCTGCCCTACGGCACCCAGCTTGCCAAGATCCGGGGACGATCGGACGCGTGGAAATTGCGATATCGCCCCGCGATCGATGCCGAGCGCGGCATCCCGGGCTGGATCGACGGCGCCCTCAGGAAGGCGCTGCATCCCGATCCCTACAAGCGCCACGAAGATCTCTCCGAATTCGTCTTCGAACTCAGAAATCCCAATCCGGCCTATCTCGCCACGCGGACCACGCCTCTGCTGGAGCGCAACCCGCTGCTGTTCTGGAAGCTGACCACCGCGATCCTGGCCTGCACGGTCATCGTGCTGCTCGCAGTGCTCCGACTGCGATAGCCGGAAGGCCGGATCACGCCGGCTCTGCCGCCTTCGTCCCCAGCGGCTTCGGCGCCATGCCGCCGCCCGGCTTCAGGTGGAATTCGTAGCTCATCAGGTGCCACCGCCCGCTCGTCTTGGTGCCGTCCGGCATCGCCGGCTCGTTGCGCGGCTCGACCTTGGCGATCAGGTCGTCCTTCACACCGAACACCACGTCGGAGTCGAGATATTTGTCGCCGTCCATGAAAACGTGGGTGATCAGCGGCTCATAGCCTTTGGCATTGACCAGGAAGTGCACGTGCGCGGGGCGCATCGGGTGGCGATTGGTTTGCACAATCATCTCGCCGACCGGGCCGTCGGTCGGGATCGGGTAACTGCACGGCAGGATGGTGCGGAAGAAGAAGCGGCCGTCACTATCGGTGATGAAGCGCGCCCGTGCCGAGGCGCCGACCTCGTCATAGTTCGGCTTTTGGGAGTCGTAGAAGCCGTCGTCGTCGGCATGCCAGACGTCGACGGGGACGTTCGCAAGCGGCTTGCCCTTGAGATCGGTGACGCGGCTCTGCACGAACATCCGTTCGCCCGTCTGATTGCTCGGCGAGATGTCGGTGCCGTGCGCGGTCACCTTGTGCTCGCCGACATAGAACGGGCCGAGCACCGTGGTCTCCGTGGCGCCCTCGCGGTCGCGGTGATTGACGGCATCCACCAGCATGGAGACCCCGAGCACGTCGGACAAGAGGATGAACTCCTGGCGGGTGTCGGTGCATTTCTGCCCCGTCCGGGTCAGGAAATCGATGGCGTATTCCCATTCCTCGAAGGTGAGATCGGTCTTGCTCACGTAATCGTGCAGCGACTTCACCAGTTCCTGGAGCAGGAATTTTGCCCGCGGGTTCGGGGTCTGGTCGAAGCTCTTGATGACGGCTTCGGTAAGTTCGGTCTCGTTGAACTGGGTCATGGTGCGTTTGCCCTCGCGTTCTTCTCGTTTGGCCCAGGCGGGCTCCTTGGAGGCGTTCCGAGGTCGAGCCTACACCAGCCGGCGCGGTCTCGTTAAGTGCAACCGACTTGGAATTGGGCCGCCATTTCGGTATCAACTTTCCGACAAAACGCCCCGGAGGAACTGATGCTTGCCCCTAGCCCCGCCTCGCCCGAATCCGTCGGCATGTCCAAGGCCGCGCTCGACCGCGTCGATGCGCATCTCAAGCGCCGGTACATCGATGCTGGCCGTTTCCCGGGCACGCAGCTCCTGGTCTATCGCCGCGGCAAGATCGCCCACAGCTCGGTGCAGGGCTTCGCCGACGTCGAGCGCAAGGTGCCGGTGAAGGACGACACCATCTACCGCATCTATTCCATGACCAAGCCGCTCACCAGCGTCGCCTTCATGATGCTGGTCGAGGAAGGGCTCGTCGCGATCGATGAGCCCGTGGCCAAATACATTCCGGAATGGAAGGATCTCGGCGTATTCGTCGCCGGCACCTACCCGGCCTTCCTGACGCGGCCGCCGTCCCGGCCAATGCTGATCGTCGACCTGCTGCGCCACACGTCCGGGTTAACGTATGGCTTCCAGCAACGCTCGAACGTCGATGCAGCCTATCGCAGCGAGAAGATCGGCGAGGTCGAGAAGTCAGGCACGCTGCAGACCATGATCGAGGGGCTGGCGAAAATCCCACTGGAATTCTCGCCGGGCGAGTCCTGGAATTATTCCGTCGCGACCGACGTGATCGGTTACCTCATCGGCAAGATCTCAGGCGTGCCGTTCGAGCAGTTCCTTAAATCACGCATCCTCGATCCGCTCGGCATGACCGACACCGATTTCCACGTGCCGGCATCGAAGGCGCATCGCTTCGCGGCCTGCTACTCGGCGGACCCCGGCGGCGGCATGACCTTCCATGCCGGCCAGCGCCGCGAGGGCATCACGCTGCAGGACGATCCGACGACGAGCTCGTTCCTGTCACCGCCTTCCTTCATCTCCGGCGGCGGCGGCCTGTGCTCGACGGTCGCCGACTATCTCACCTTCTGCCGCGCGCTGCTCAACGGTGGCGAGCTCGGCGGCGTCAGGCTGATCGGGCCGAAGACACTGGCGTTGATGACGACGAACCACATCCCAGGCGACCGCGCGTTGCCGGAGGTGTCGCGCTCGCTGTTCTCGGAAGCGACCTATAACGGCATCGGCTTCGGCCTCGGCTTCGCCGTCACCATGCGCCCGGCCGAGACGCTGATCGCCGGCAGCCCCGGCGAATACAATTGGGGCGGCGCGGCCACGACCTCGTTCTGGATCGATCCGGCCGAGGAGCTGATCACCATCTTCATGACCCAGGTGCTGCCGTCGAGTGCCTATCCGCTCCGCCGCGAGCTGCGCAGCATGGTCTACGCCGCGATCACCGAGAGCAACCTGTAACCCATTGAACCGATCCCACGGCCGACGGCCGCGGGGTCCCCCTATCAGACGCTCATTTGAGCATCTCCGGCACGATCAGGCGCGGCAGGAACAGCGACACGCTGGGCCAAACGATGACCGCTGCCAGCACGAGCAGCATCGGTATCAGCATGATCACCGTGTCCTTCAGGGCATAGCGCAACCGCACGCCGGCGATCGAACAGGCGATCATCAGACAGAGGCCATAGGGTGGTGTCACCAATCCGAAGGCCAGCGATACGATGGAAATGATCGCGAACTGGACCGGATGGAGATCGACGGACTTGGCGAGCGGCTCCAGCACGGTGCCGACGATGATGATCGCCGGGATGGCGTCGAGGAAGCAGCCCACCACCAGGAAGCAGAAGGAGATGAAGAAGCCGGCCGCAACAGCGCCCATGCCCCATGTCGAAACATTGGCCAGCAGCTCCTGCGGGATCTTGTAGTAGGCGAGCAACCAGCCAAACGCGCTTGCGGTGCCGACACAAAACAGCGCCACGCCGGCAAGACGCCCGGTGTCGAGCAAGGCCTTGTATAATTCGCGCAGACCGGTCTCGCGGTAGAAGAATGTCGAGAGCGCGACGGAATAGAGCACCGCGACGCAGGCGGACTCGGTCGCGGTGAACCAGCCGAGCAGGATGCCGCCGACGATGATGAACGGCGTCATCAGCGCCGGTATCGACCGCCAGATGGCGCATCGCATCTCGACCCAGGTCGCCTTCGGATAGGTCGGATAGCCGCGGCGCACCGCATAGATGTGCACCGTCGCCATCTGCGCGCCCGCGATCAGCAGGCCCGGCACGATGCCGGCCAGATACATCGCCGCAATCGAGGTCGAGATCAGCCCACCCCAGACGATCATCAGAATCGACGGCGGGATGATGACAGCCAGAACCGCAGACACCGCGGTGATGGCGATGGAGAACGAAAGGTCGTAGCCCTCCTTGCTCTGCGCGTCGATGAAGATCTTGGACTGGCTCGCCGCATCGGCGGTGGACGAGCCGGAGATGCCGGCAAAGAACACCGACAGCACGACGTTGATCTGCGCCAGGGAGCCCGGCCAGTGCCCGACCATCGAGCGCGACAGTGCCACCAGGCGGTCGGTGATGCCGCCGATGCTCATCAGGTTGGCCGTCAGGAGGAAGAACGGCACTGCGAGCAGGATGAATGAATTGTAGGCATTGAAGGTCTCCTGCGCGAGCGTCATCAGCGACAGACGCGGCTCGATCAAAAGGATCGGCACGCAGGCCAGGCCGAGCGCGAAAGCGACCGGCACGCGCACGATCAGCAGGCCGATGAAGACCCCAAACAGCACCATCGCGGCCTGTCCGGCAGAAAGTACAGTGCCGCTCATCGCTGTGCCCCGACCAGAATGCGCATTTCATCCAGGATCTGTTCGCCCGCAAACACGATCCACGTCACGCCGGCCACCGGCCAGGCGACGTGGATCAGCCAGAGCGGCAGATCGGCCAGCTCCGACGTCCTGTTCCAGGCGAAGCGTGTGAATTCGATCCCGGCCCACACAAACACGAGGGCCAGTGCCAGCACGCCGAGCCGCGCGATGATCCGCACTGCGGCGTCCGACCGCCGCGACAGGTCGGGCCACACGTCGACCTCGAAATGCTGCGCCTCCCGGATGCCCACCATGGCGCCGATCATGAT
Source organism: Bradyrhizobium sp. SZCCT0231 (assembly GCF_018130245.1). Lineage (GTDB taxonomy): Bacteria > Pseudomonadota > Alphaproteobacteria > Rhizobiales > Xanthobacteraceae > Bradyrhizobium > Bradyrhizobium japonicum_F. The sequence continues at coordinate 268,669 of NZ_JAFCKP010000001.1, read as the reverse complement.
CGTCCAGACGAACAGGAACCGCGCCATCTCCTCCGTCCAGATGTAGGAGGGAATGAACGGCGTGTAGCGCGAGACGATTTGCAACGTGACGGGGATGACCAGGATGCCGACGCAGGCGGCCAGCAGGAACTCCAGCAGTTTCGCATAGGCCGCGGTGACGCGACGCCACAGCGACGGTGTGGACGGGACGTGCATGTCGGACATTGGAGCTCCGTACGGCGCTGATCCGCGACGTCCGGGCAGGAAGCGGGGCCTGCCCGGACCATCGTCGGCGGACAGAGCGACCTCAGACGACGTTGATCTTCTCGAAAATGCGTTCCGCGCCAATCTCCTTGGCGTAGGTGGCTATCGCGGGGTCGGCGAGCTTCTTCATGGCGTCCCGCTCCTCGAAAGGAACGCGCTTGAGCTTGCCGGTCTTCTCGAGCGTGTCGAGCTTGACGACCTCTTCGCTCGACTCGAGCTGACGGCCGTAATCGCCGGCTTCCTTGCCGGCCTTCATGATCGCGTCCTGCAAATCCTTCGGCAAGGTCTTGAGCGTCTTCACCGAGAAGCAGATCGGCCGGATCGACACGGCGTGCTGGGTCAGGCTGAGATGCGGGGCCACTTCGTAGAACTTCATGGCCTCGACGCCGGCCGCCTCGTTCTCGCCGGCCGATATCACGCCGTTCTGGATCGCGTTGTAGATTTCGTTATAGGCGATCACGGTCGGGCTCATGCCGACGGCCGCAAAGGTCTTCGACCAGATCGGCGCGCCCTGCACGCGAACCTTGAGGCCCTTGAGATCGGCGAGATTCTTGAGCGGCTTGTTGGCGAAGATGTTGCGGATGCCGCCGCCGGCATAACCGATCAGAACGACCTCGGCCTTGGCCGCGACCTCGTCGGCGATCGGCGCCAGGATGTTGGCTTCGACGACCTTGTTCATGTGCTCGATGCCCTTGAACACGAAGGGCGCATCGATGAACGGGGCCGCCTTGGCGAAGGTCGACATGTGAGCCGGCGAGACGATGCCGTAATCGACCGCCTTGCCCTGCGACATGTACTCGAAATACTGCTTCTCGAGGCCGAGCGAGGAGTTCTTGTGCAGGGTGAAGTTGACGGGCTTGCCGTAGTACTTCTTCACCAGCTCCTCGAACCGGATCAGCGCCCGGTTGAAGGCATGGTCGTCGTTGAACTGGACGGCGCCGTTCAACGTGATCGGGGCTTGCGCCCTGAGGATCGACGGCATGCCGATCGTGGCCGCCGCAGTGGTTGCACCGATACCAGCGAGAAATGACCTTCGCTTCATCGTCTCCCCTCCCTTTGATGCTCCAACCCTGTCGCCGGGCCGTGAGCGCAGCCGCCATGCGGCATGCGAGAGGCAAGCGTATGAAAAACCTCAGCGGGACGGAAGTCATTTCGCGTGCGCTCGCGGAAGTCTTCTTCGCGGGACTACGTCTGCACGACCTGTTGCACTGCAACTTGCACTCCAGCTGGCCGCGGCAACCCGCAGGTGGCTTCCGACCCGCGCATCGCGAGCGCCGATCGGGAGGGTCCGCTTGGCGGTGACCCAAGCGGCGCGTCTGCACTTGATCGGGATCGGCATCAGCTGAAGCGCAACGATCCCGGACCGAGCTGCAACATCCCGTCTCCGGACTGCTCGCGGTCGCGAAAATCGTGGCGCAGCGCAACTCCCGACCGTATGGTCTCGCAAAATCATAATCCGGCGCCGCCGCGCCGGAAGCGGGACGCCTGCGTTTGCCAAAGCTCACCCTGCCGGTCCGGCTCGCTCTCCTCGTCGCGGGAACGATGTTGCCGCTGATCGTCTTTGCCGTCGGCCTTGCCTATTCCAACTATCGCCAGGATCGCAGCGAGGCGACGCGCCGCGTGCTGGAGACGGTGCGAAGCATGCGCATCGCGCTCGATTCCGAGGTGCAGCGGGTAACCGGTGGCTTGCAGGTGCTCGCGCTCAGCGAAGCCCTGCAAAGCGGCGATTTCGACGGCTTCCGCCGGCTGGCAGTCGGATTCATCAGCCAATATGGCGGGGACAGCGTTCTTCTGCTGGCCGACAGATCCGGCCAGCAGCTGTTTTCGACCGTCACGACGGAAACGGCGAATCTGCCGCCGCGCAACAATCGCGAGATCGTCGAGCGGGTGTTTGCAAGCAAGGCGCCGCAATATTCCGACCTGTTCGTCGGTTCGACCAAGAAGCGGCTGATCGTGACCGTGGAAGTTCCCGTGCTGCGCAATGGCGACGTCGTCTATGCGCTCTCCTTCAGTCCGCCGATCGCGATGTTCCAGAAATTGGTCGAGCAGCAGCGGCCAAATGATCAATGGACGGTGTCGCTGCTGGACACCAAGGCTCGCGTGTTCGCGCGCACACCCAACCCTGCCGAGACGTTCGGCAAGCAGGCTTCCGGCGCACTCTACGATGCGATGTCCCGCACGCCGGAGGCCGCGCTTTCGACCGTTTCGCTCGACGGCGCCGCGCTGTCCTCCGCCTTCACCAGATCGCAGCTGACCGGCTGGACGGTCGTGGCCGGCGTCACCGAGAGCTCGCTGATCGCGCCGCTCTGGCGCAACATCGCGATCACGAGCCTGATCGGCGGCATCCTGCTGCTGGTTGGCCTCACCTTTGCAGTCAGGATGGCGACCGCGATCGCGCGCGGCGAGATGCTGCACAATCTGCTGATCGAGGAGCTCAACCATCGCGTCAAGAACACGCTGGCGCTGATGCAGGCGATCGCGGTGCAGACCTTCCGCAGCGCCAGCCGTGACGAGCGGACCAAGTTCGAGGGCCGGCTCGGCGCGCTGGCCGAAGCACATAATCTCCTGAGCCAGGAGAAATGGGCGGGCTCCGAGCTTCGGGACGTCATCGCCCGCGCGGTCCAGCCGTTCCTGCCGAGCAATTCCGACCGCATCCGCATGGCCGGCCCGGCCGTGCCACTGTCGCCGCGGCTCGCCGTGGTGCTGTCGATGATCGTGCACGAGATCGCCACCAACGCCGCGAAATACGGCGCGCTTTCCAACGAGACCGGCCGGGTGACGCTGGACTGGGAGGTCATCGCTGATGAGCCGAAGCCGCGGCTGCGGCTGATCTGGACCGAGATCGGCGGGCCGCCGGTCACGGCGCCGGTGCAACGCGGCTTCGGCTCGCGCCTGATCGAGCGCAGTGCGCGCGACCAGCTCGGCGGCGAGGCAACCGTCGACTTCCTGCCGCGTGGCGTGGTCTGCACCGTGATCTGCACGCTGGACGAGGCGGCCTGATCCACTCCCTCCCCCAAGCACATATCGCAACGCAGCACAGCTGGTCCTGCGACAATTGCGCTTGCCCTCATCCAATCATCCGATGTTAAACATCGGATGATTGTGCAGCGGCCGGGGCGTGGCCGCCAAAGACAAATGAACCGGCCGCGACAGGTCGGACGGGAGAAACGTACAAGTGGCAAGAGCGCGCCCGAGCCCCGTCGACAAGCCGGTCAAGCCCGGCCGCATTCGCACCGTGCTGACGACGCTCGGCCGCGAGATCGCCCAGGATCTCATTCCCGTCGGGACGACCCTGCCGCCGGAGCCTGACCTCGAAACCCGCTTCGGCGTCGGGCGCGGCGTGGTGCGCGAGGCCATCAAGACGCTTGCCGCAAAGGGTCTCGTCAGCGTGCGGCCGCGCCACGGCACGCACGTGCTGCCGCGCCACGAATGGAGCCTGCTCGACCGCGACGTGCTGAGCTGGCTGGTCGGCCAGGACGAACCGGATCGCGGCCTTTTGCTGGCGATCCAGGAGGTGCGCTCGATCATCGAACCTGCCGCCGCAGCTCTTGCCGCCGAACGCGCGACCAGGAACGACCGCTGGCGGATCGACACGGCCTTGGCTGCGATGCAGACCGCCAAGGACCAGGCCAGCGCCCTCGCAGCTGACAAGGCTTTCCATCTTGCCATCCTGGACGCGACCCACAATCCGGTACTCCAGGGCTTTCGCGGCGCGATCGATACCATCCTGAGCACCGTCTTCACTGTCGCCGTCGGCGGCCCCGGCGGCTGGTTCAGGGATAATCTACCGAACCACGCGGCGGCGGCGCGCGCCATCGAGAGCGGCAACCCGGAGAAGGCCCGCGCCGCGATGGAACGGCTGCTGGGCTACACCCGATTGAAGCTTTCGAGCCGGAAGTCGGCCAGCGCCGCGGCGACCCGTAAAGCGGGCGAATCGGACGTCCGCGTGACCAGGAAGTCGAGCACCAAGAGCAAGAGAAAACGCCATGGACCGTGACATGAACGGCTCGGCCCGAATCCTCGCTCCGCCCGGGAACGCGAGGGTCGCGACCGGCGGAGATAGGCGATTGCGCGAAACGTGGCTACGATGTCGGGAATGATCAGCGTGAAATGCCGGCACAGGCATAGCTGAGCGCCAGGGAGGTCAAATGCAGGTGACGGGCAGTCTGAAGGGCCGGTCGTCGCGGCTGATCCGCAGCGTCAACTCGCTGGTGGGAGCCGCGATGTTCGTCGCGCCGCTGCTTGCGCTGGTCGCGGTCTGGGCCATCGTCGTCCCGTTGTTCAACGTCAATCCGCGCGTGTTTCCCTCGGTCGGTGCGGTCGGCGCGGCCGCGCTGGACTCGATCCGCGACGGCACGTTGTTCGCCCATGTCGGCGCAAGTCTCTTGCGTGTCGGCCTGGGCACGCTGATCGGTATCGCAACTGCCGTGCCGCTCGGCATCGCCATGGGCGTCAGCCCGACCGTCGCTGCCTTCCTCACACCGCTGTTCCGTTTCTTCTCGGTGCTCGCCGGCATTGCCTGGATCCCGATCGCGACACTGTGGTTCGGCTACGGTTTTGGCGCGATCGTCTTCGTGATCTTCAACGCCGTGTTTTTCGTCGTCGCCTACAACACCCTGCTCGGCGTCAGGACCATTCCACACACGCTGCGCAACGCTGCCGCCTCGCTCGGCGCCGGCCGGTGGGCGCTGCTGACCGAAGTGCTGCTGCCAGGCGCGCTGCCCAATATCGTCACCGGCATTCGGACAGGCCTTGGCTTCGCCTGGCGCGGGCTGATCGCCGCCGAGATGATCGCGACCAATGTCGGGCTCGGCTACATGCTGTTCGTCGCACGCGACTTCTACCGCACCGAGGTGATCGTGTTCGGCATGATCGTGATCGGCGTGCTCTGGCTTCTGATCGACCGTCTGCTGCTGGTCCCGCTGGAACGCGCGACCATCGAGCGCTGGGGCATGGTGAGGCGCGCATGAATCCGATGCTGCAAATCTGGGCCGGCTACACCCGCCTGACCCGGCGCTGGCCGGGGATCGCCGCCGTCATTCCCTTCATCCCGGTGCTGGCGCTGTGGACCGCAGTCAGCGAAGCCGGGCTGTTTCCGCGCGCGTTCTTCCCGGGCCCGGCCGATGTCGTGCGCGCGTTCTTCACACTCACCTACAAGGGCATCCTGCCCGATTACCTCCAGGACAGCCTGGTCCGGCTCGCGACCGGCGCCGCGGTCGGCATGGCGCTCGGCATTCCCTTGGGCGTCCTGATCGGCACCAGCCGCTGGGCGCACCGCATCTGCTGGCCGGTGCTGCTGTTCTTCCAGGCCATCGGCGACATCGCCTGGCTACCGATCCTGTTGATCTGGTTCGGCTTCGGATTGACGACGATGACCTTCGTCATCGTCTACACCGTGCTGTTCCCGGTCGTGCTCAATACCGTGCTCGGCGTCGAATCCGTGCCGCGCGACCTCTCGCGCGCCGCGCTGAGCCTCGGGGCTTCACGCGCGCGCGTGCTGTGGGAGGTGACGCTGCCGGGCGCGCTGCCCAACATCATCACGGGCCTGCGCAACGGACTCGGTTATGGCTGGCGCGCATTGATCGCAGTCGAGATGATCGTCGGCACCTCCGGCATCGGATTCATGATGTTCGACGCCCGCCGCGCCGGCTCGACCGTCGAGATCCTGCTCGGCATGATCATTCTCGGATTGCTCTGGTACATCGTGGACGCCTGGATCCTCGCACCGCTCGAGCGTGCGACCGGCCAGCGTTGGGGATTGGTGACATCATGAAGACGCTTTCGCTGCGCAATCTCGGCAAGACCTATTTCGACCCCTATGCGGGCGCGCATGTCACCGCCGTGCACGACGTCTCGCTCGACGTCGAGCCCGGCGAATTCATCTCGGTGGTCGGTCCCTCCGGCTGCGGCAAGACGACGATCCTGAACATGATCGCCGGCTTCATCCCCTATTCGAAGGGGGACATCCTGCTCGACGGCAAGCCGGTGCACGGGCCCGGCCCCGAGCGCGGCGTCGTGTTCCAGTCGTTCGCGCTGTTTCCCTGGAAGACGGTGCTCGACAATGTCGGGTTCGGCCCGAAGATGCGCGGCGTGCCGAAGGCCGAGCGCGACCGCATCGCGCGCGAATATCTCGCGCTTGCCGGGCTCTCGCACGCGGCGCACCGCTATCCCAACGAGCTCTCCGGCGGCATGCAGCAGCGCGTCGGCGTGGTGCGCGCACTCGCCAACAACCCCGACGTCCTCTTGATGGACGAGCCGTTCGCCAGTGTCGACGCGCAGACGCGCATGACGCTCCAGGAGGAACTGACCCGCATCTGGCAGGAGCGCAAGCCGACGGTGATCTTCATCACCCATGACGTGGCGGAAGCGGTGTTCCTCGCCAACCGCGTCGTCGTGTTGTCGAAGGGACGCGTGCTCGACGAGATCGCGGTCGACCTGCCGCGGCCTCGCGTCTGGGACGACCTCGTCAAGGACGACCGCTTCAAGCAGCTCTCGGCGCGCGTGCTGCAGATGGTGCGGGCGGCATGAGCATCGCCTCCGAAGCCTTACGCTCGCCCAAGGGCCGCATCGTGCTCGGCGCGATTGCCGCATGGGCGCTGTTTCAGCTCTGGCTGACGATCGCAGCGCCGGGAAAGATTTCGCCGGAGCTGACGGGCACGTCGGAAAAGGTCAACGTGCAGATCGAGCTGCCGTTCACGCCGGAGCGCTTCCACGTGCTCGCGTTCCAGCAATACGGACGCGTCTCGGGCACGGACGAGCATTCGATCGAACTGCGCGGTGTCAAAAGAACGGACCTCAACGCCGTGGCCAGACCTTACTGGGTCACGGCGGTGGGGCCGATAAAAGAGGGAGGTTGAGGATATGAAACGACTCTTGCTGCTCGCGATCGCGCTTCTAGCCGGCATGGTGCCGGCGAGCGCCCAGACGAAGCTGAAGGCCGGCATGGTCACCGGCATCGACCAGATCGGCCTGCCGATCGCGCTCGAGCGCGGCTTCTTCGAGAAGTACGGGCTCGACGTCACGATCGCGCGCCCCTACGCGACCGGCGTCGACGCGCTGAACGCATTGCAGGCCGGCGAGAGCGAGATCGTGCAGGTCGGCGTGCCCATGATCGGCGCCGTGCTGCGCGGCATGGACCTCGTCGCACTCGGCAATTACAGCGGCAACGCCACCAAGGCCGGCTCCGATGCGACCATGGCGATCATCGCGCGCGAAGGTTCAGGCATCGTCAAGGGCGACCTGTCGACGCTGAAGGGCAAGAAGATCGCGGCGTCCTTCGGCACGATCAACCATCTCTACATCCTGGCGACGCTGGAGAAGGCCGGACTGAAGCCCGACGACGTGACGCTGGTCAACACGCCGCCGCCGGACATGACCGTCGCCCTGCTCGCCAAGGGCATCGACGCGTTCTCGGGCTGGGATCCCTGGCCGATCGTCGCCGGCAAGGATGTGCCGGGCGCGGTCGAGATCATCCGGGGCGGCGATGTGATCTCCTATATCGGCTTCAACGTCGCGCTTCGCCCCTGGGTGCAGGCCAATGGCGAGACCATCGAGAAATTCCTCGCGGCCGTCTCCGAGGCCGACCAATGGATGCGCAAGAACCCGAAGCAGGCGGCGCAAGTCGCGACACGCTGGATTCCGGGCCTCAAGCAGGAGGTCGCCGAGGCCGCGATGCAGTTCAACATCCAGCAGGCGGACCGCCGGCTGTCGGCGAACAACTACCGCGCGCTCTGGAGCGCCGAGGACCGGCTCTCCCGCCTCGGCATCCTCAAGTCGACCTTCGACGTCAACGCACACATCGAGCCGAAGCACATTCTCAAGGTCATGAAGGACCGTCCCGAGCTGTTCGCCGACCTGCCGCCGATCCCGGAGACGGCGGCGATCGCGCCGGGCTATGTGTTCAAGCCCTGAGCCGGTCTCGCCACGCTTTGGATTATCGTTCGAGCACGATCTTCCGGAGAACCGCCGCACGGTTCTCCGGAAACCGCGCCCTAACCAATCGTCTGCAGCGCCGGGAACGTCTCCAGCAGCCAGATGCTCACATTGGAGACCGCACCGGTGAGGAAGCCGATGCCGGTGATCACCATCAAGACGCCCATGGCGCGCTCGACATTGACGAGGTGGCCCTTCATGCGCGCGAACAGCGCGGAGAACTGCTCGATCATCAGCGCGGCGATCAGGAAGGGAATCCCGAGGCCTGCGGAATAGACCGCGAGCAGGCCGGCGCCCTTCGTCACCGTGGCTTCCGCCGCGGCGATCGAGAGGATCGCGGCGAGGATCGGCCCGATGCACGGCGTCCAGCCGAAGGCGAACGCGAGGCCCATGATATAGGCGCCCCAGAGGCCGACCGGTTTGGGGATCGGCAGCCGTCCCTCGCGCATCAAAAAGCCGATGCGCGTCAGGCCCAGGAAGTGCAGGCCCATGATGATGATGACGACGCCGGCGAGGATCGACAGCTCCGCCGACCAGGCGCGGATCAGCCCGCCGACCAGCGAAGCGCTGGCGCCGAGCGTCACGAAGATGGTGGAGAAGCCGAGCACGAACAGGAGCGCCGACATCATGATCGCGCGCTTGGAGACAGCGGCCGGCTCGTCGCTCTCGACATGCTCGATCGTGGCGCCCGTCAGGTAGACCAGATAGGGCGGAACCAGAGGCAAGACGCAAGGCGAGAGGAAGCTGACGAGGCCGGCAATCATCGCCGCCGGGATCGAAACATTTTGCATGATGCAGTCGGAGCCATCTCAGGCGCCGGTACGGCGCGCAAGGGATGCGCCCCGGCCCGGAGCCGAACCGGCTCTGGTGTAGCCGATGCCGGAGAATGCGCAACAGAGGCGCACAAAACCAAGGCTCCTCCCGATGCCCTCCGTGATCACAGATGCGGCATCGGGACGCGCACAAACCTCGCCAAAAAGCGAGATTCGGCGGCGCGGCTACTTCACCACGCGGAGCAGCGGACGCCGGGGCTGGTCCTGCGTCTGCTTGGAAGGGGGCGGCGGCTCACTTGCAGCGTTCCGCAGCATTTCGTCGCACAGTGCCTTGAGATCGGCACTGTCAATTCCTTTCAGTTTCATCCTGACATCGAGGATGACGATGGAGAGCATCTCGGCCGACTCACGGCTGTTGCACTCATTGAGAACCCTGCGGCACTCCTCGAGCGTCTCCAGCACCGACTGCAACTGTTCGTCTGAATGCGACACCGGCGTTCTTTCCGTTAATTCGGCCTGCGAGACGTATTTGTCACGCCCCCTTCGGCCCCCATGGAAGACCAAAGATAGCACGAGGCGACTGCGCCTCCGAACCTGATTTCAGTGTGTTTCTGCCGTGGAACCGCGACTTCGGCCGCCATCGCCATGCAGCACCATTGGAGATCGCCAAAGTGGTCTGGGCGCAAACGCCTGACGCGGTGTGATTGATCCATCGAGGGCGACGGCATCGGCGCTCGCGCAAGAATTTCCATTGCGGACAACGCCGGCAATCCCGCAGCCACTCCATGGCTCGCAACGGAACTCACGCCAAAACCCCTTAGTCAGGCCGATAGTCTGCCCGATTCCCAGCCCACGGCAGCACCCCAATACCACCTCCGCGGTAGTAAGGATGACGTTCAAAACTCGTCATTCCCCAACCCGTCGTGGTTGTGGTTTGCGCCAGATTCTGCCAGTTTAGCTTCCTGAAGGGACTTGTATGCACACCTTGGCGGAAAGGGGCGTTCCTCTGGCGGAACGCGCAAAGACAAATCTCAGCGGCCTCTCGGATTGGGATGCCGCCCGCATATTTTTGGAAGTCGTTCGCTGCGGAAGTTTTCGCTCGGCGGCCGAGCGCTTGTCGCTGTCGATCAACGCCGTGCGCCGACGGATCGACGATTTCGAACGCCAGACCGGCACCACGCTGTTCACCCGCGACGTTCACGGCACCCATCTGACCGATGAGGGCGCTCTCGTCGTTTCCGCCGTCGAGCGCATGGAAGCGGCCACCTTCGACGTGCTGCGCGCCAGCGATTCGATGGCCAACGCCTTGTCCGGCGAGGTCCGCGTTGCCGTCACCGAGGGGCTCGGCACGTTCTGGCTGGCCCCGCGCCTGGTCGAATTCCAGCAAGCCTATCCGAAGATCCTGGTGGACCTGCATTGCGCGATGCGCTCGGCCGACGTCTCGCGCCACGAGGCCGACGTCGCCATTCATCTGTCGCGTCCCTCGGCGCTCGACATCAAGCTGGTGCGGCTCGGCCGCATGCATCTGATGTTCTGGGCCTCCGAGAAATACATCGCAAAGCATGGCGCGCCGCGCTCGGCGGCGGAATTGATCAAGCATCGCCTGGTGCTGCAATTCGCCGACCAGCTCGCCGCCAAGGAATCCTTCGAGAGCTTCTTCCCGGGCGTTTCGGAACGTGACCTTCTGGTCATGAAGACCAACGTCTCAAGCGCCAACTACTGGGCGGTCGCGAATGGCGCCGGCATCGGCGTATTCCCGAGCTACGCCATTGCGCTTGGCGGGAAGTTGATTCCACTGGAGGTCGAGCTGAACCGACCGCTGGATATCTGGTTGTCCTACCACCCCGGTAGCGGCCGTATCCCGCGCGTGCGGCACATGATCGACTGGCTGATCGAAGCTTTCAGTCCGGCTCGTTTCCCGTGGTTTAAGGAAGAGTTCGTGCACCCGCATGAATTCAAGGACTCCTATATGGGCGAACCCCTGACCCAGCTCTTCGGGGGATTTTCAACCGAAGAACAAAGGTGAGAACGAAGATGAAAGCAGCGGCAAAAAGAATGAAGCAGCGCAGCGCCGGCAAGCCGGACATCGAGCTTGGCAAGCGGATCCGTCTGCGGCGCGTCGAGATGAAGATCTCGCAGGCTGAGCTCGGCGAGAAGCTCGGCGTCAGCTTCCAGCAGGTGCAGAAATACGAGAAGGGCGTCAATCGCGTCGGCGCGGCCCGGCTTCAGCAGATCGCCTCCGCCCTCGACGTGCCCGTGACCTTCTTCTACGACGGCGACAACAAGGCCCGCGAAGTCGAGAGCCTGCTCTTCCTCGACTCGGCCTTCAGCCTCCGCCTGCTGCGCGCCTACAGCAAGATCAAGGATCAGACGGTGCAGCGTCAGCTCGTCTCGCTGATGGAATCGATCGCGGCGAACGAGAGCTGAGGCCGATCGACGGTCTGGCCTTTATGGCCGACGTTCAATCCGTCGCGTCACGGGGGCGCGGCCGGATTGAACGAGATCGGACGAGATGTGCCTGCGCCCGCGCGCTTGTGCGCGGTCTGTCGGGACGGCCTGGCCGCCCTTCTTGGCCGCTCCTTCTTCTTGGTCGTTTGCCGCCGGACTTCGCACGCCATGCAATCGCAGCACAGGCGGATGCAGGCCGTCCCACCCTGCCCCGGTTGACCGCGGCGGCGCCTGCGCCGCACATTGCGCCCGGCCTACGACCAGCGAGCGCGCGATGCCCGACATTTTCAGCACCACCGGAACACCTTACGCCGATGGCAAGATCCTCACGCACAGGGCCGGTGGCGTCGGCGTGATCTCCTTCAACAATCCCGACAAGCGCAACGCGATGTCGCTGGAGATGTGGGAGGGATTTGGCGAGGCGCTGACGGCCTTGCGCGACGACGACACCGTGCGCGTCGTGATCCTGCGCGGTGCCGGCGGCAAGGCGTTCGTCTCGGGCGCCGACATCAGCCAGTTCGAGAAGGTCAGGCACAATGCGGCGGCGTCCGAGGAGTACGCCAAGCGCAGCGCCGCCCAGCGCGCGCTGCTCGCCGACTATCCCAAGCCGACCATCGCCTGCATCGACGGCTATTGCCTCGGCGGCGGCATGCAGGTCGCGATGCTCGCCGATATCCGCCTCGCCTCGCAGGGCAGCCAGTTCGGCATTCCCGCAGCCAAGCTCGGCATCGCCTATGGCTATGACGGCTTGCGGCATCTGGTGTCGCTGGTCGGCCCGTCCTGGGCGCGGCTCTTGATGTACACGGGCATGCGTATCGATTCCGCCGAGGCGCTGCGCATTGGCCTCGTGGAGCGCCTGTTCCCGGAGGGCGAGCTCTGGGGCGAGACCATGACGATTGCCGAGACGATCGCGCAGAACGCCCCGCTCGCGATCAAGGCCGCCAAGATCACCATCGCGCAGGTGCTGAAGGACGAGAGCCGGCGCGACATGGAGGCGATCAAGGCGATCGGCAATGCTTGCATGGACTCGGAGGATTTCCGCGAGGGCCGGCAGGCCTTCATGGAGAAGCGCAAGCCGCAGTTTAGGGGGAAGTAGCAGCTCAGGCAGCCCCGACGGCTCGCACGTGCTTGGGACTAGCGAACCGGGGGCTCTGCAATATCTCCTTCAAGGCCCGAACGTTCGCGGAACCCGCACCTTTGCGCCAGATGAGCGTTGTCCACGCCCGGTTCTCTGTTCTTCCCAGCGGGTGAACGCTTAAGAGTCTTCTGTCTGGGAAGGTGGCCAGGACGCTCTTTGGAATCAGGGCCACGCCCATGCCCGCAACGACGCAGCCGAGCATAGCGTGATATGACGCGAGCTCGATCGAACGTTCCGGCATTTCGTCTCGCTTTGCGTACCAGTCCTCGAGCCGCTTGCGATGCGGGCAGCCGTGTTCGAAGACGATGATCGTCCGTGGCAGCTTGCCGCCATTTTTGCCGATCGACGGATGATTGGCGGCCGCGATGATCACCAACTCTTCCTCGAAGGCTGGCGTCTTCTCAAATGGCTCGTCGACGATCGGCTCGGCAACGAGTGCTGCGTCGAGCTCGCCGGCGAGAATTGCGCTCGATAGAACCTGCGGATTGCCGGTGCGAAGCTCCAGAACGACCTCTGGATGGCGCCGGTGGTATTGGCTGAGCAGTCCCGGCAATCTCACAGCTGCCGTGCTTTCCATCGCACCGAGACGAAACGTACCACGAGGCTTTGCATCTTGCAGAGCATCGCGGGCTTCGTCCGCGAGCGCAAGCAACCGATTTGCATAGCCAAACAGCAGATGCCCTTGGGGAGCCAGATGCAGGCGCTTCCCCTCTCGAATGAAGAGAGCTACGCCGAGATCCTCTTCCAGCTGCCGGATACGGGTTGTGACATTGGACTGGACGCGATGCAACCGTGCGGCCGCCCGGGTCACGCTGCCTTCGCGCACGACGGCGGCGAATATCCGCAGATCGGACAGATCCATATATCTCTCTCTACGATCAATTATATCATAATTATTCATTTTATGTGATTTGTCGCCTCCGGTAAAGATCGCGGCTCCCACCCAGGAGGTTGTCTGATGATCGTCACTGTATTTCGTACCCGAATGAATCCCGGCGTGCAGGATGAATATGGGCCGATGGCAAAACGCATGAGCGAACTGGCGCGAGCGGTTCCGGGCTACATCTCGCACAAGGGCTTCGTTGCGGACGATGGGGAGCGGGTGACGATCGTCGAGTTCGAGACCGAAGAGGCGCTTCATCAATGGCGGATCGATCCTGAGCACCGCGAGGCAAAGAAGCGCGGCGTGGAGACCTTCTTCAGCGAGTTCAAGTTCCAGATTTGCAGCGTGATCCGGGAGCGGATGTGGACTTCGAAGGCAGCCCGCAGCGCTTGAACAGCGTTGAGGGATGCAAATGCCTGGGGCCGCTGCTGGTGGCGCCCGAACTGCTACGGCGCCTACGGCTATTATGGCGGGCCGCGGCGCTTCAACGTTTACGGTCCGCGTCCATGGGGCTGGGGCCATCGCCACTGGCACCGCTGGCAAATGATGAAGCGCGCGGCCCCTATATTTGCGGGTTATGCATCGCCCGGATAGTGCGCTCCCTCGCCCCGCTCATGTTCGCCGAAGCCTTGACGAAGCCGGATGCGGGGAGAGGTGAAAAACACGCGAACTAAAGCGCCGCGAGCACCGCCTTCGTAATATCCGCCGTGCCGTTGCTGCCGCCGAATTCCATCGGCTTGATGCCGCCGGCATAGACCTGGTCCACCGCACGCTCGATGGTCTCGCCGGCTTCCGCCGCGCTCTCGAGGCCGTGCTTGTCGGCGAGCCAGTCCAGCATCATCGCCGCGGACAGGATCATGCCGGTCGGATTGGCCTTGCCCTGCCCCATGATATCGGGGGCGGTGCCGTGGCAGGGCTGGAACACGGCATATTTGTCGCCGATGTCGGCTGAGGGCGCCATGCCGAGACCGCCGATCAGGCTCGCGGTGATGTCGGAGACGATGTCGCCGAACATGTTCTCCATCACCATCACGTCGAAATCCCAGGGACGCTTCACCAGCATCGCCGAGCAGGCATCGACATAGAGCCGGTCGGTCTTCACCTCGGGGTGCTTCTTGGCGATCTCGTCGAAGATGCCGCGGAAGAAGGCAAAGGCCTTGAACACGTTCGCCTTGTCGACACAGGTCAGCATTCCCGGCTTGCCGCGCGCCTTGCGCCGCTCGGCGAGGCGGAACGAGAACTCGAACAGGCGCTCGGATGTCCTGCGCGTGATCACCATGGTCTCGCGCGCATCCTCGTGGGTGACGACGCCCTTGCCCATCGAGGCGAACAGGCCCTCGGTGGATTCGCGGATCACGACGAGATCGATGCCCCGCTTGTCCGCGCCGACGATCGGGCTCGGCACGCCCGGAATGAGGCGCGCCGGTCGCACGCCGGCATAGAGATCGAAGATGAAGCGCAGCTCGATCTGCGGCGCGATCTCGGTGTTATCGGGATAGCGCACCGACGGCAGGCCGCAGGCGCCAAGCAGGATCGCATCCGCCTCCTCGCACAGCTTGATCGTCGTATCAGGCATCGACTTGCCGGTGGCGAGGTAATTATTGGCGCCGGCCGGCGCCTCAGTGAAGCGGAAACCGAGACCGGATTTGTCGCCGACCTTGCGCAGCACCTCGAGCGCCGGCGCCATCACTTCGGGACCGATGCCGTCACCGGCGAGCACGGCAATGTGGAAGGCGTTGTTTGCGGACATGGGGGTTCCTAAGAGAGATGTCATTCCGGGGCGGTCCGCAGGACCGAACCCGGGATCTCGAGATTCCGGGTTCGATGCTTCGCATCGCCCCGGAATGACGTAAAAGAGATATTACGGCGTCAGCACGGTGCGGCCGACGACGGCGCCCTGCTGCAATTGCAGCAGCGCGTCGTTGGCCTTGGCGAGCGGTTGCCGCGTCACCGGGATCGGCGGCACCTTCTTCGTCCGCACCAGCTCGAGCAGCTCCTGCGTTTCGCGCAAGTTTCCGACATAGCTGCCCTGGATCGTCACCGCCTTGATCGGGATCAGCGGCAGCGCCCAGGTCGCACCGCCGCCGAACAGGCCGACGATGACGAGCTTGCCACCCTTGGTCAGGCAGTCGAAGCCGAGCTGCGTCGTGGCAGAGTTGCCGACGAGGTCGATCACGGCGCGGATCGGGCCGCCCGCTTTCTTGGCAAGCTGCTCCAGTGCATCCGGCGCCTTGGGATCGACGGTCGCCAGCGCACCGGCCTTCTCGGCCGCCTCGCGCTTCCTGGCGTCGATGTCGACCATGATCGCGCCC
The DNA here is from genome assembly GCF_018130245.1 of Bradyrhizobium sp. SZCCT0231. Lineage (GTDB taxonomy): Bacteria > Pseudomonadota > Alphaproteobacteria > Rhizobiales > Xanthobacteraceae > Bradyrhizobium > Bradyrhizobium japonicum_F. Next base: position 252,940 of record NZ_JAFCKP010000001.1, on the reverse strand, counting down.
TTGCCGCCCATCGCCTTCAGCAGCGACAGCGCCATCAGGCCGAGGCCGCCGGCACCGAACATCACGATCGGCGTGTCGAAATGCTGCTCGACCTTCTTCAGCGCGCTGTAGGTGGTAACGCCCGAGCAGGCATAGGGCGCGGTCGTCGCGGGATCGAGGCCATTCAGATTGAGCAGATAGCGCGGATGCGGCACCAGCATGTGGTCGGCATAGCCGCCGTCGCAATAGATGCCCAGCGAGCGCGGCGTCAGGCACATGTTCTCGTCGCCGCCAAGGCACGTCGCACATTTGCCGCAGCCGATCCAGGGATAGACCAGGCCGACATCGCCAATCTTCAGATCGCCCTGATCGGTCGGCTTCACGTCGGGGCCAAACGCCAGGACCTCACCGACCGTCTCGTGGCCCATGGTCAGCGGCAGGTTGATGCCGCGGTCCTTCAATGAGAGCGGCTTGCGGCCGTGGCCGAGATCGTAGCCGCCTTCCCAGATGTGGAGATCGCTATGGCAAACGCCGGCCGCCTTCACCTTGATCAGCACTTGCGTGCCCAATGGCTGCGGCGTCGCCTCGTCGACCTCCTGCAGCGGCGCCTTGAAATCGGCGACCTTGAAACTCTTCATTGGTGTCCTCCCGGCATGTTCTCGTTCTCTGCGCAGCATGCCATGGCCGGCGGAGCGAGACAAACTCGCTCCTGTCTAGTTTACGGCGATCAAGGATGGCAACCCGACGGCGCGCAAGGCCGCATTGCTTGCGGCACGAAGCTGTTCAGCCTGTCGCGGCCGTTTTGCCTGTCGGAATTGACGCGCCGCTGGCGAGGCCAATCTCCCCGCGCAATGCCTGCGTGTGCGCGCCGAGCACGGACACCGTGTTGGCCGGCCTCGTGTCGGCTCCCGACATCCGGAACGGCAGGTTGAGCACCCTAAACGAGCCGCCCTCGTCCCGCACCTCAGAGAGCGCCTGCCGATGCGCGAGCTGCGGATCGGCCAGCGCTTCTGACACGGTGCGATAGGCCGAGGCCGGGACCCCGGCAGCGCCAAGCGCGAGCAGGCACGCATCGGTCGAAAGCTGCCGCGACCAGACCTCGACGCCGTCCATCAACTCCGCCCAGTTCTCGCGGCGCTGAGCATAGGTGGCAAAGCGTGGATCGGAGACCCATTCGGGGCGGCCGATCACTCCCATCAGGGCCTGGAACGTCTTCTCGCTGGCGACCGTGATCATGACATAGCCGCTGGCCGTCTCGGTCGGTCCGAACATCGGGCGGGGCGGCGGCGTCACCGCGAATTGCGAGCTCTGCAACTCGGTCAGGGTCAAGGTCAGCATCGATTCCAGCATGGAGACGTCGATGTGCTGGCCGAGCCCGGTCACGGTGCGCTGATAGAGCGCAGACGCGATCGCGCCAAAACCGTAGGTGCCGGTGACGACGTCGGCGTGGTAGATGCCGCAGAAGTCGGGCCTGTTACGGCCGGGCTGGTAGGCGAGATGCGCCATGTCGTAGCCGGAGGCGGCGTGGATCACCGGGGCGTAGGCCGGCAGCTCGGCCGAGGGGCCGGTCTGGCCATAGCCGGAGATCGAGCAGTAGATCAGCCTCGGGTTGACCGCACGCAGCCTGTCGTAATCGAGCCGCAGCCGGTGCATCACGCCCGGGCGGAAATTCTCGACCAGGATGTCGGCGGTGGCGGCCAGCCGGCGCACTGCCTCCTTGCCGTCCTCGGACTTGAGGTCGAGAACCACGCTCTTCTTGCCGACATTGAGCTGGCCGAACGCGGTGCTGCAGCCCTTGCGCAGCGGCGGCCGGGTCCGCATGGTCTCGCCGCCGTCGGTCTCGATCTTGATGACCTCGGCGCCCATGTCGGCTAGCATGCGCGCGCAGTGGGGACCGGCGATCGTGGTCGAAAAATCCAGGACCCGCAAACCCGCCATGACCTTTGTCAACGTCCCCTCATGCTTATCTGGTAGCTGCATGCCTGCTCACGTCCTTGGGTCTCTTAGGAACCATCGAAGTTCTTTGTTGTTGGTGCGGCGACCCTAGAGGGCGGCGGCTGACTAGGAAAGTGTCTACCGAACAGACGCGTCGCGTGGGCGGGCTTTGAGAATTCCAGGACAACTGGACCCGTTCTTGCATAGCAGCGAACGGGATCGGAAGAGGGCAGCTGTTCTTGAGGGTCTTGTTCGTCACCACAGAGATGGACGACTTCGTCCGCGTTGGCGGACTGGGCGCCGTTTCCGCCGCCCTTCCCCGCGCCCTCCGCTCCTTCGCCGATATCCGGATCATGCTGCCCGGCTATCGCGACATCATCGAGCAACTCACCCACATTCAGATCGTTGGCCGCTGTCCTGCATTCGCGGAGATGCCGGCCTGCTCGCTCGGTCGGGCCGCGACCAAGGACGGCCTGCCGGTCTATGTGCTGTTGTGCTCGCAGCTCTACGACCGGCCCGGCAACCCCTATGGCGACGAGTCCGGGCGCGACTGGCCCGACAACGACATCCGCTTCGCGCGCTTCGCCTCGGCGGCGGCTGAGCTCGCCATGGGCAAGCTGGACAAGAATTGGGCAGCAGACCTGATCCATGCCAATGACTGGCAGGCCTCGCTCGTGCCGGCGTACCTTGCCTGGCAAGGCGCCAAGCTGCCGTCGATCCTCACCATTCATAACCTCGCCTATCAGGGTCTCTTCCCGAAGGACTCGCTGCGGCGGATCGGCGCACCGGAGAGCTCCTTCCACATCGACGGCGTCGAGTTCTACGACCAGGTCTCCTTTCTCAAGGCAGGCCTCGTCTACGCCTCGCACCTCACCACCGTCAGCGCGACCTATGCGCGGGAGATCACCACGGCCGAATTCGGCTGCGGCCTCGAAGGCCTGCTTCGTATCCGCTCCGACGCGGCCGAGCTGACCGGCATCCTCAACGGCATCGACGAGAGCTGGGACCCGCGCTCCTGCGCCCAGCTCGCCCAGCAATTCGGCGCCGGCGACTGGGTCGGCAAGAAGGCCAATGCAGATTACGTGCGCAAGCAGTTCGGCTTAGCGGTCTCGCGCGGCCCGATGTTCGGCATCGTCGCACGCCTCGTGCACCAGAAGGGCATCGACCTCGTGCTGTCGGCCGCCGACGAGATCGTCGATGCCGGCGGGCAGATCGTGGTCACCGGCTCCGGCGAGCCGGCGCTCGAGCAGGCCTTGATCAACGCGCATCGCCGCCGCCCCGACGCCATCGGGGTCGTGATCGGCTTCAACGATGCGCAGGCGCGGCGCATCTTCGCCGGCAGCGACTTTACCTTGATGCCGTCGCGCTTCGAGCCCTGCGGGCTCAGCCAGATGTATGCTCAGCGCTTCGGCTCACTGCCGATCGGGCACCAGACCGGCGGCCTCGCCGAGACCATCAGCGACGGCGAGACCGGATTCCTGTTCTCAAAACCCTCGCACGAATCTCTCCTCGGCGGCGTCCGCCGGGCCTTCTCGGCCTTCATGGCGCACGACCAGCTCGATACCATGCGCCGCAGCGCCATGGGACGATCGTTCTCCTGGAGCATCTCGGCCGGCAGCTACAGCGCGCTGTACCGCAAGCTGGCGTCGGTGTGAGGCACCGCTGTCATTCCGGGGCGCGCCGCTTGGCGCGAACCCGGAATCCATCGTTCCGCCGGAATGCTGGGAGAAATGGATTCCGGGTTCGCGCTCCGCGCGCCCCGGAATGACAAGCTGCAACAAGCTTGCCTCGAGACCCTATTTCCCGCGCACATCCATCTGCGGCCGGCCGATCCAGGCGCGGTTGAGGCACCGTGTCATCCAATCGGGCTGCCGCTCGCCGCGCAGCCGGGCCTGCGCTTCCTGGTAGGGACCGACATAGCGCAGCCGATCGGGCAATTTCGGATAGACGCGCCTGATCCATCGCAGCGCATTGTCGGCGGATTGGATCTCGCGCTCGTCGAGCTCAAAACCAAAGCCCGCGCGCAAGCGCTCGGGCAGCATCCTCGCGGTGAGCGCGCGATACCATTGCGGCGGCCGCAACCACGGACGGGCGCCGCTGAATATCTGCGCAGCGATCTCGCGCGCCGCAGGGCTGACGGTCAGCGTCTCCGACTGCGCCATTGCCGTGGTGTAGGCGACGAAGCCGGACCAGTCCGCCGGCAAATCATCCCCCGTCAATCCGAACAGGGCGCCGTACAGCCTGGCCTCACTCCAATAGCGATCGCGCTCCTCCGCCGAGAGTGGCGGCAGCACCAGATCATGTGCCATGAGCGCGGTCTCGACCAGCGTCGCATGGACCCAGCGCAGCGCGGGGATGTCGTTGGCGCAGTAGCGCGAGCCGGCCGCGAACGGACCCACGGTCTCGGGCATCTCGCCGACGATCATGCTGTGACGCCGATGCAGCTGCCGGGACGACAGCAGCGCCCGGTCCAGCGAGCCGAACACCATCGTAAAGACGATGTCGAAGGTGCGATGGAAGCGGCCTATCGGATCGGCAAGGGTGCGCGAATGTTCGGTGATCGCCGCCGCAACCCATGGATGGGCCAGCTGCAGCAGCAGCGCACGGCCGGCGCCGAGAAAGATCACGGCCTCCCGGTCGATCCGCCAGATCAGTGAGGCCGGACCGAACACGCCCGCGACCGGTCCCGCCGCGTTCGCACGCAACGTATCGAGCGACTCCTCCAGATCTTTCTCAGCGACCAATTGCAAGCCTCGCGACGAAGACCCGGCGACCATACTCCGGACCGCGCGCCTGCGAAATCGTCGTCGTGCAAAGCAATGACGAACAAGGCCCTCATTCCGCCGCCATCGGCATCTCGTCCGTATGCTCGTGCAGCACCACGCCGGCGAGCGGATCGAATTCGCCGATCCAGGGCTTGCGCGCCAGCACCGAGCGCGTGTGAGCATAGCCGGCGTGCCAGCGCCGCGTGATTCCCGACGGACTGAAGTCGATATCCTTGGTATGGGTCTCGCGCTCGAGTTGCGGCGCCAGCAGCCGCACCACGTGCATGCGGGTCGGGCAGCCGTAGCTCGTCAGCTCCCTCACCGCGGGATCGCTGCGCTCGCTCTCGGGCAGCCGCGCCGCGAGCTGGTTGATGACGTGGCGCAGGCGATGGGCCTGCTGCTGTCGCACTATCTGGCTGGCAATGCGGCTGGAATATTGCACGTCCTTGTGCCGGTTCAGCACCTCCGCCATCGTGGTCGGCTCGGGCCCAACGGGATTCCACAGATGCACGGAGAAGATCAGCGAATCCCTGCGCGGATTGTCGTCGAACACCGCTTCGGTCGGCGTGTTCGACAAAATGCCTCCGTCCCAATAGAGCTCGCCGTCGATGCGCACGGCCGGGAAGGCCGGCGGCAATGCGCCCGACGCCATGATGTGCTTGACCGTCAGCTCGCCGTCGCGGCTGTCGAAATAGCGCATTTCGCTGGTGCCGACATGAGCCGCACCGACCGTCAGGCGCGGCGCGCAGCGATTGGCCAGATCGAAATCGACCAGTTCGCTCAGCGTCCTCTCCAGCGGCGCGGTCGAATAGTAGCCGGCGCGATCGGCGCCCAGCGGATAGGAATCGCCGGCATGCGCCAGCGGATTGGGCCGAAAGAAGCCTGCAATGCCGTGGGTGACCGTCGACCAATAAGCCAGCTTCTCATTGAAGCCGGGAAACGTGGCGCGCCAGTCCCAGACCGGCCGCTGCTCCATCCGCTTCCAGAACTCCCTCAGGCGCGCCAGCCGGTGCTCCCTTGCGTTGCCCGCAATCAGGCTCGCATTGATCGCGCCGATCGAGGTGCCGATGATCCAGTCCGGCTCGATGCCGGCTTCGTGCAGGGCCTGGTAGACCCCGGCCTGGTACGAGCCGAGCGCGCCGCCGCCTTGCAGCACGAGCACGACCTGCCCCGGCAGGTCCTTGCGCTGAATGTTGTTCTGCGTGCCGTTCATGGTTCGCTCCTGATCAGGCTGCACTGCTCGGATATTCGCTGCCGGCCGCGGCCTGTTACGCCGGCTCATGTTAATGCGCGGTCCAGCCGCCGTCGACCGGCAGCGCGACGCCGGTGATCGAGGCCGCCGCATCCGTCGCCAGGAACACCGCGAGCGCGCCGAGCTCCTCGACGGTGGCAAAGCGCTTGTTCGGCTGCTGCGCGAGCAGCACGTCGCGGATCACCTGATCGCGGGAGATGCCGTGCGCCTTGGCCTGTCCCTCGATCTGCGCCTCGACCAGCGGCGTATAGACATAGCCCGGGCAGACCGCATTGCAGGTGATGTCCTCCTCCGCAGTTTCAAGCGCGGTGACTTTCGTGAGGCCGACGATGCCGTGCTTGGCGGCAACATAGGCCGCCTTGAACGGCGAGCCGACCAAGCCGTGCGCCGAGGCGACATTGATGATCCTGCCGAAGCCGTTCAGCCGCATCGCCGGCAGCGCGAGCCGCGTGGTGTGGAAAGCCGAGGACAGGTTGATCGCGAGGATCTGGTCCCACTTCTCGACCGGAAACCGGTCGAGCGGCGCGACATGCTGGATGCCGGCGTTGTTGACCAGGATGTCCAGCCGGCCGGATTGGGCCACCGTCGCCGCGATCATCTCGGCGATCGATTTCGGCCGCGTCATATCCGCCGGCGAATAGCTTGCCTTGACGCCGAACTCGGCGGCGATTTGCTCGCGCGTCCGGCCGATCTCGCTGGCGACGCCAAGGCCGTTGAGCACGATGTCGGCGCCGGCCGCCGCCAGAGCCCGGGCAATGCCAAGGCCGATGCCGCTGGTCGAGCCGGTGACGAGAGCCACCTTGCCGGCCAGCACGCGTGCAGGCTGAGCTGTCTGCGATTTCAGCGGGATGTTCATGCTGGATCTCCGTTCGCGATGGCCGGGCTTCGGGTCCGAGCCGGGGCCCTTCGCTGGAGCCTGGAGGATCGCCGGTCCAAACGGAAATACCGGCTGGCTTCCGAGTCCATACGTCCGCGCTATCGCGCCGAGCATGTCATTTCCTGCCCCGATCGGTTAGACTTGAAGCCGATCCTGCTGGGAGCCGATCCATGGAAATGCACCAGGTCCGCTATTTCCTCGCGGTGGCGCAGCTTCTGAATTTCACGCGCGCGGCCGAGGAGTGCAACGTCACGCAGCCGTCGCTGACGCGCGCGATCAAGCAGCTCGAGGCCGAGCTCGGCGGCGACCTGTTCCGCCGCGAGCGCCCCGCCGCGCAATTGACCGAGCTCGGCCAGCGCATGCATCCGCTTCTGAAGCAGTGCTATGACGCCGCAGCAGGCGCGCGCTCGCTCGCCTCCTCGTTCAAGAGCGGAGAGATCGGTGCGCTCCGCATTGCGCTGACGCATTCGATCGACCTCGCCTTGCTGATTCCGCATCTCAACGAGATCAAACGGCAGTTCAACCGGCTCGAGTTCCGCTTCCTGCGCGGCTCGGGCCGGGAGGTCGGCGACTTCCTGAAGAAGGGCGAAGCCGAGCTTGGCATCGCTGCGGAGATCGGCGAGGCCTGGGACCGCCTCGACGTCTGGCCGCTGTTCACCGAAAGCTTCGAGCTCGTCGTCGGCGACGGGCACCGCCTGGCCGGCCGCAGCTCGATCGAACTGGACGATTTACGATCGGAGCAGCTGCTGAGCCGGACCTTCTGCGAGCACGCGCGCCGCATCTCCGCAAGCCTGCGCGAACACGGCATCGACGTCGAGGGTCATGAGGTCTCGAACGAGCGCGATTTGATCGAGCTGGTCGAGGCCGACATGGGCGTCGCCATGGTGCCGCACACCTCGCCCGTACCGGAGCGGCTGACACGCGCCGCAGTCACCGGGCTGGACGCCCGCCGTACCGTCAACCTCTATGGGGTCGCCGGCCGGCAACGCACGGCCGTGGGCAATGCCGTGATGCGCATGCTGCGCGGCGCGGACTGGCGGGAGATCGCGGGGTAGCAGAGCGAGCGCTTTCGCCCAGGCGAGATGCGCATTGCCGTGCCCTCGCCCGTTGTGGGAGACGAAGCGACGTTGGGGAGAAGGGAAGAGAGCGTGCCTCAATTCTCCCGGTTCGCGCGCTCCAGTGCTTCGATCAGATCGTCAATCTCCATGCGCTTGCGGAAATCCGGATCGACGAAGCGGGCCTTCACGATGCCGTCGCGGCCGACCACGAACACGGCCGGGATCGGCAGCATCCAGCCGTCATTGCCGTGGAACTTGGCCATGTCCTGATAGGACAGCAGTTGCTGGATCTCGGTGCCGAGCCAGATCGCGAGGTTGAGCGACAGTGCATAGCCGTTGTCGAGATCGGTCAGGATCGGAAAGGGCGCGCCGGATTCGGCCTTGAGCTGCCCGGTATATTCCCGCGTCTCCGGCATGATCGCGACGACCTGCGCCCCCATCGCCTTGATGCGGTCCAGCGCCTGGACGACGGCGCGGACATTGAGCCGGCAATAGGGACACCAATGGCCGCGGAAGAACATCACCGCGACGGGGCCGCGCTCCAGCAGCGAGGCCAACGCGACGAGACGCCCGCCCTCGTCCGGCAGCATGAACGGCGGCATCGGATCGCCCGGCCGCGGCGCGGTCTCGCCACCGCCGTTTCCGTTCAATCGTACCACCAGGCGATCGACCGCCTCGCCATAGGCGGGAAAGACCTTGCGACTAGCATCGGCATAGGCGCGGAGCTGTTCGTTCAGCGTCCCGTCCATGTCGCGGCAGCGCTGGAAGGCGAGCCTGAGCTGTTCGGCGTCGGCTGGCGAGAGAGACGTCATCTTCCTGCTCCGGCATTCCTGGGCGAATATTAGTTTCCCGGTTCGGCCGCCCGCAAGAGGCGGCCGCGATGCCAGGATCGGTTCAGTTCACGTAGAAGTTGCCGGTGGGATCGAGCCGCCCCGAGGTAGAGTACAGCGTGCCCTTGTCCATGAAGAACACGGTGTTATCAGGCACCTTCTTCGCGTTCTTCATCATGGCCTCGTGGTTCTTCTCGGCCGGCGCCATGGCCATTGCCGACATCTTGCCGGGCCCGCCATAGACATAGGCCATGCCGGCCTTCAAATCCCAGGCCGCTTCCGAGAAGGCCGATGTCGCGATCACCGCGAAGGCGGCGGTAAAAATCAGGGTCTTGGACACTTTCGTCATGGGGTGCTCCTTGCGGATTGACGAGCACGCCCGCCAATCGGGCGCGCTGCCATCGGACGCCGGATGCTGCGAAAGCGGAAATGCCGATGCCCAATCGGTTCGATAGCCGCCGCCTATCGGCATAGCGCAGGGCTATCGCATCGAGAGCAGGCCGGCATTTCAAGACGGACGCGATCTCGACGAAGCTCCTGCCATAGCCCGCGACCATCAGGGTTGCGGCCAACAGAGGAGACTTTCCATGTCTAGGCATCTCACAGTGTCGCGCGTGGTTTGGACAGGCGTTGCCGTTCTCGGGGCGCTGACATTTGCAACGCCGGTCTTCGCCGGCGAATGCCCGGCCGGCAAGATCAAGCCGAACGCACAACAGATGGTCGATTACAAGCCCGTCGGCGTCACCGACGTGACGCTCGGCGCGATCGATCTCGGCAAGCAGCCCGCCCATATCGAGGGCCGCGAGCTGCGCTTCCGCAAGCTGACCATCGCGCCCGGCGGGATCGTGCCCTGGCACAGCCATGACGACCGCCCCGCCCTGATCTTCGTCCAGCAGGGCGAGATCGTCGAATACGCCTCCAACTGCGTCGATCCGATCGTGCACAAGGCCGGCGACATCCGCCCCGAAGTCTACGGCACCTCGCATTGGTGGAAGAACCTCGGCAAGGAGACCGTCATTCTCTATGTCGGCGACGTCCGCAAGGATCCGAACGACCATCACATGTAACGAGCGCCGAGTGTGCTGTCGTTCCGGGGCGCGAAGCGAACTCTGGTGCGCAGTTGCGCACCTGAGAACTCGAGATTCCGGGTCTGGTGCTCGCGCACCAGCCCGGAATGACAGTCGAAGGAGATGCACGCCATGACCGATCTTTCCACGCCCATCAAACCGGGCGCGATGATGGTGGAGGCGCATTCCCCAGGCCTCGCGCTGCGATCGCTTGTGATCGGCCTCACCGCCTTCCTGACCGTCGTCGATCTCTTCGCGACGCAGGCCATCCTTCCCTCGTTGACGCGGCACTACGGCGTCACGCCCGCAGCGATGGGCTTTGCCGTCAATGCCAGCACCTTCGGCATGGCGGTCGCAGGTCTCGTCGTCGGCTTCTTCAGCCCGCATATCGACCGGCGGACCGGCATCCTGCTCAGCCTGGCACTTCTTGCGATCCCCACCAGCCTGCTGGCGTTCGCGCCAAATCTTGCCGTCTTCACTGCCCTGCGCGTCGCGCAGGGCCTGTGCATGGCGGCCGCCTTCGCGCTCACCCTCGCTTATCTCGGCGAGCAATGCAGTGCCAAGGACGCCGGCAGTGCGTTTGCCGCCTACATCACCGGCAATGTCGCCAGCAACCTTGTCGGCCGGCTGATCTCAGCGGCCGTGGCCGATAGCCTCGGCCTCGCCTGGAACTTTTATTTCTTCGCAGCGCTGAACCTGGCCGGCGCGGTGCTGGTCTATTTCACCATCCAGCGCGTGCGGCCGATGCATGCGATGATGCCCGCGGCTTCGCCCCTTTCCGCCACCCTCGCGCACTGGCGCAATCCGCAACTGCGCGCCGCCTTCGGCATCGGTTTCTGCATCCTGTTCGCCTTCATCGGCACCTTCACCTTCGTCAATTTCGTGCTGGTGCGGCCGCCGCTGTCGCTGGGCATGATGGATCTGGGCCTCGTCTATGTCGTCTTCCTGCCGTCGGTCGTCACGACGCTTCTGGCCGGCAAGGTGGCCGCGCGGCTGGGAACGCGGCCCACGATCTGGAGCGCGCTCGCTGTCGCCGGGCTGGGCCTGCCCTTGATGCTGGCGCCGCATCTCGGCGAGGTGCTCGCCGGCATGGTGCTGGTCGGCGTCGGCACATTCTTCGCACAGGCCGCCGCAACTAGCTTCGTCGGACAGGCAGCAACCGACAGCCGCGGCATCGCCAGCGGGACTTATCTTGCATGCTACTTCTGCGGCGGGCTGGCCGGTACGGCCGTGCTCGGCCGGCTGTTCGACGCTTTCGGCTGGGCGGCCTGCGTCACAGGTGTCGGCGTGGCCCTCGCGCTGGCGGCCCTGCTCACCTTCGCCCTGAAGCCTAAAGCGCGATGAGATTTGGATGAATCGTCATCGCGCTTTAGATTTTTGCCTACGCATGATCTTTCCGGAAAACCGCTTCGCACTTTTCCGGATCATGCTTTAGCGCTTGACCGGAGCTTCCTGCGGCGGCTCGTCGTCGGCGATGGCGCGCCAGGCTGCGCCGTCGAGATCGTCGTACTGGCCGCTTCGGAGCGACCAGAGGAAAGCGACAAGACCGGCACCTCCGAGCATCAAGGCCAGCGGCACCAGGATGACCAGGATCTCCATCACACGATCTCCCGCGAGGCGCTGCGGGCGCGCAGCGAGTTCAGCATCACCAGGATCGACGACCCGCTCATCGCGGCCGCCGCAATCAGGGGCGTCACGACGCCGCTGATCGCAACCGGAACGGCAAGCACGTTATAGCCGATCGCAAGCCAGAGGTTCTGCCGCATCAAATGCAGCGCCTTGCGCGCAGCATCGATGGCGGCGACCACGGGAGCCAACGGCCGGCCGAGAAAGACGAGATCGGCGGTGGCCTGGCTGAGATGCGCGGCCGAGATCGGCGACATCGAGACATGGGCCGCCGCGAGCGAAGGGGCGTCGTTCATGCCGTCGCCGACCATCAGCACCTTGGCGCCGCGCTGTTTCAGTTCCTCGATCCGCGCGATCTTGTCGGCCGGGGTGACGCCGGCGCGCCATTCGGGAATGCCGAGCGCGTCCGCCGCCGCCTTCACCGCCGGCTCGCGGTCGCCGGAAAGGATCTCGATGCCGATGTTGCGCGCCTTCAGCGCCGCGATCACGGCCTGCGCATCGGGGCGCAGGCCCTGGCGGACGGAAAGGATGAATTGTGCGGGGCCCTTGCTGAAAGCCACGATGGAGGCCTCGGGATCGAGCGCGGCGCCGCCGACCAGCATCTCGGCACCGCAGAAGGACGGACGCCCGAGGCGAAGCTCGACGCCGTCGACGGTCGCGCGGACGCCCTGCCCGGACTCCTCCACCGCGCCGACCATCGGAGACTTCGCACCGGCAGCCAGCGCAACCGCAGCGGCGACCGGATGATGGCTCGACAGCGCGAGCCGGCCGGCAAGCTCGAAAATATCGGCGGGGATGTCGGCGGCATTCATGACTTCGAGCTCGGGCAGCGTCAGCGTGCCGGTCTTGTCGAAGATGACATGGTCGGCTTCGGCCAGCCGCTCGATCGCATCGCCCGCATTGAGCAGCACACCCGCCTTGAACATCGCACCCGAGGCCACCGTCTGCACCGTCGGGATCGCGAGCCCGAGCGCGCAGGGACAGGTGATGATCAGCACGGCAACGCCGGTCACGATCGCATCATGCCAGGAGGCACCCGCGATGACCCAGCCGAGAATGGTCAGGAGCGCGGTCGCATGCACCACCGGCGCATAGAGCCGCGAGGCGCGGTCGGCGAGCCGCATGTAGTGCGAGCGCGCGGCAAGCGCGTTGTCGAGCAGCCGCGTGATCTCGGCGAGCAGCGTCGCCTCGGAGGCCGCCGAGACCCGCACCCGCAGCGTGCCGGAGATGTTCATCGATCCGGCGTAGACCGGCGTGCCCTGCTCGGCCGTGACATAGAGCGTCTCGCCGGTGATCAGGCTCTGGTCGATCTCGGAACGGCCCTCGATCACGGTGCCGTCGACCGCACAGCGCTCACCGGGCCTGAGCAGCACGATGTCGCCGGGATTGATCGCTGCAACCGGCACCTGCGAGATCTCGTCGGGCCCTATGAACTTCGCGGCCGTCTCCGCCTTCAGCGCCGCGAGATTGCCGGCGACCGCGCGGGTCCGCCGCCGCATGTTCTGGTCGAGGAAGCGGCCGACCAAGAGGAAGGTCAGCAGCATGATCGCCGCGTCGAAATAGGCGTGCTCGGCGTGGTGGATGGTCTCGACCACCGACATGCCGAGCGCCAGGATCACGCCGATCGAGATCGGCACGTCCATGTTGGTGGTCTTCGCCGACAGCGCGCGCCAAGCCGAGCGGAAGAACGGCTGGCCGGCATAGGCCGCCGCCGGCAAGGCGATCAGCGCCGACAGCCAGTGGAAGAAATCGCGCTGCTCGGGCAGCATGTCCGAGGCGTTGCCCGACCACACCGGGATCGACAGCATCATCACGTTCATGGTGGCGAATGCCGCAACCCCGAGGCAGCGCAGCAGGAACCGCGATTCGGCGACCTCGGCGGCCTCCGCGCTCTCGGTCTCGAACGGATAGGCCTTGTAGCCGAGCTCCTCGAGCCGATCGATGAAGCTACCGGGGTCGAGCGTGCCCGCTTTCCATTCCAGCGCGACGCGGCGGTCGGTGAGGTTCACGCGCGCCAGCGTGACATCGGGGATTGCCGACAGCCCGCCCTCGATCTTCGCCATGCAGCCGGCGCAGTGAACGCCCTCGACCGCGAGATCGATGTGCTGGACGCCCCCGCCCGCATCGCGAACATAGTGGGAGAAATCGCGCGTGACCCGCATGACAAAACCCTTCAGTTCAGGATCACGCGGTTGCGCGACATGAACACGCGCGTCCCCCGCGCCTCGCCCTCGATCACCAGGTCCCATTGGCCCGGCGCGACGGACGCGGCATTGCCGCGATAGAGACCGATGCCGGCTTCGGTGAGCTCGACCGCGAGATCGGCGCGCTTGTCGGTCGGCCGCTCCAGCCGGCCGCCGAACTTCAGCCCGGAGATCGGCTGGCCGCCGGCATCGCGGGCCTCGACCTGGACCGAGGCGCCGCCGTCGTTGCGGCGCTCGATATGAGCGTTGACCTTCCATTTGCGCGCGGCCTGGTCCTGCGCCGCCGAGATCTCGCGGTCATAGACGAGGCCCGCGGCATAGGGGCTGTCGACATCGGTGCCGGGCAGCGTCGCGATCGCGAGCTTCATCATGGTCGCATTGACGCCGATCACGAGGCCGAAGAAAGCGACCAGCATCAGGAAGACCTTGGTTCCGGTCAGCGGCTTGGAAGCCATGGCAGTCTCCTGATCCTTAAGGCGAGACGAAATTGTCGGTGGCGGAAGCGACGACGCCGAGCCCGATGTCGGTGACGTGGAAGTGGACCGGAATCGACTTCTCCGGATTGTTGTCGGCCGGCGCGGTGACCAGAAGCCGAAGCTCGCTCGTCGAGTCGCGCGGGATCACGATCATCGGCCGATCCGGCGTCACCGAATCGACGCCGACGACGTGAATGGTCGAATTGACCGGCCCGTCAGCGTCGATCGCGATGACGCGGTCATAGCCGCTCTTGTTGAGCAGCCGGACCGTGTAGGCGTTGCGGATCGAGCCGTCGCTGAGCTTGACCGCGACCGGATTGCGGTCGTGCAGCACGTTGACGTCGAGCAGGCTGCGCGTGGCAAGCGTATAGACCATGAAGCCGCCGACCGCCGCGATGATGGCGCTGTAGACGATGGTGCGGGCGCGGACGATTCTATAGATCGGCGCCTTGCCTTCCTGGCGGCGGTGGATGTTGATGTCGTTGTCGTAGCCGATCAGCCGCTTCGGCCGGCCGATCTTGGTCATCACGTTGTCGCAGGCATCGATGCAGAGCCCGCACTGGATGCATTCCATCTGCGGTCCGTTGCGGATGTCGATGCCGGTCGGGCAGACCGCGACACACTGGTAGCAATCGACGCAATCGCCGACCTGCTGGCCGAGCGCGCGCAGCTCGGCGGCCTTCTTCACCGACGTGCGCTTCTCGCCGCGGTCGTAGCGGTAGGTGACGTTGAGCGCCCATTCGTCGGTGAGCGCCGCCTGGATCCGCGGCCACGGGCACATATAGGTGCAGACCTGCTCGCGCATGTAGCCGGCGAGCAGATAGGTCGTCGTGGTGAGGATGCCGATCCAGATATAGGCGATCATCGGCGCCTGGAAGGTGACGAGCTCCTTCACCAGGGTCGGGGCGTCATTGAAGTAGAGCACCCAGGCGCCGCCGGTCCACCAGGCGATCATGATCCAGATCGAATGCTTGAGCACGATCTCGGAGATGCGCTCGAGCTTCATCGGGTCGGTCGACGCATCCTTCTTCATCCGCTCGCGCCGGTCGCCCTCGACCAGGCGCTCGACGGCATAGAACAGGTCGGTCCAGACCGTCTGCGGACAGAGGTAGCCGCACCAGATGCGGCCGCCGATGGAGTTCATCAAGAACAGCGCCACCGCGGCGACGATCAAGAGGCCGGTGAAGTAGTAGACCTCCTGCGGCCACAGCTCGATGAAGAAGAAGTAGAAGCGGCTGTTGGGAAGATCGATCAGCACCGCCTGGCTGGGCGCGCCGAGGCCGCGATTCCAGCGTATGAAGGGCAGGAAATAGTAGACGCCGAGGCAGATCGCCATCAGGGTCCACTTGATCCGCCGGAACGTGCCGGAGACGCTCTGGGGGTAGACCTTCTTGCGGGCCGCATAAAGCGGCCCGACGTCGCCAGCTGGCTTGAGATCGTTCGGGTTGACGGTCTTGTTCATCGCGGGGTCTTCTCGAGAGGTGCGATTGAACCTAGACCGGGCGCCGGAAAGTCCCTTGATCCAACGCAAACGGGGGCGCTTTTCTTCGCCCCCGCCGGAAGTCGCCGGTCGTGGATCGGCCTATTTGCCGCCGCCGAGCGAGTGGACATAGACCGCCATCGCCTTGATGGTGGCCGGATCGAGCCGGCCTTCCCAGGCCGGCATCACACCGGCGCGGCCCTGGCCGATGGTCTCGATCAGGCTCGCCTCGTCGGAGCCGTAGAGCCAGATCTTGTCGGTCAGGTTCGGTGCGCCCATCTCCTGGTTGCCCTTGCCGGCGTCGCCATGGCAGGCGGCGCAATTCTCCGCAAAGATCTTCTGGCCCTTGGCGGCGTCAAAGCCGTTGCGGGTCGAGAGGCCCGACAGCGACCGCACGTAATTGGCGACGGTGACGATCTCGTCGCCCTTCAGCACGCCGTCCTTGCCGAAAGCGAGCATCTGGCCCTCATGCGTCTTGGCATGGCCGGAACGCGCGCCGAACTGGATGGTCTGCATGATCTGGTCGAGCGTGCCGCCCCACAGCCAGTCGTCGTCGTTCAGGTTCGGGTAGCCCTTCGCGCCGGCGCCGCCGGAGCCGTGGCACGGCGCGCAATTGTCGCCGAACACGGTCTTGCCCTTGGCGCGGGCGAGCGCCAGCAGAGCCGGGTCCTTCTCGATGTCGGCGAGCGAGGCAGCGCCCAGCGCCACCATCTTGTCACCGCGGATCTTCTCGAGATTGGCGAGTTCGACCGCGACGTCGGCGCGCGAGGAGTAGCCGAACATGCCCGTCGTGTTGCTGGCGATCAGCGGCCAGGCCGGATAGACGATCCAGTAGCCGATCGACCAGACGATGGTGAGGTAGAAGCAGATCACCCACCAGCGCGGCAGCGGCGTGTTGAGCTCCTTGATGCCGTCCCACTCGTGTCCGGTCGTGGACCTGCCGGAGACGGAATCGATGTCGCTAGAATGATCGGTCATGGTTCTCTACTCCTCCCGCAACGGCAGGTGCGCTGCTTTGTCGAACACAGCCTTGTTACGGGGCCAAAATGCGTAGGCGATGATCGCGAGAAAGATCGCGACGAACACCGGGGTCCAGATCGTCGTCACGAGATCGGACGCAAGATTATGGACGGTCAGGATGGCTTTCATCGTTCATGCCTTCTCAGCGAAGATTGGCTTTCTCGTTGTAGATCTTGAAGTCGACCAGCGTTCCGAGCATCTGCAGGTACGCGACGAGCGCGTCCATCTCGGTCGGCGTGCCGGTCTTGCCGTCGAAATTGCGCACGACGGCCTTGGCGTAGCGCTTGTTGAAGGCGTCGGTGCCGGCATTGTCCGGATCGGCCTGGGCCTTCAGGTCGGCGGCGGCACTGGCGATCTGCTCGTCGCTATAGGGTACCCCGACTGTCCTCAGCGTACGCATGTCGCCGGCGATCGCATCCGGATCGACCTCGTTCGCGCTGAGGAACGGATAGCCCGGCATCACCGATTGCGGCACGATCGCGCGCGGGTTGGTCAGATGGGTGACGTGCCAGTCGTCGGAATATTTGGCGCCGACGCGGGCGAGATCCGGACCCGTGCGCTTGGAGCCCCATTGGAACGGATGGTCGAACATGCTCTCGGCGGCCAGCGAGAAGTGACCGTAGCGCTCGACCTCGTCGCGCAAGGGCCGGACCATCTGCGAGTGGCAGAGATAGCAGCCCTCGCGGACGTAGACGTTGCGTCCGGCGAGCTCCAGCGGCGTGTAGGGCCTGACCCCGTCGACCTTCTCGATCGTGCTCTTGAGGTAGAACAGCGGGGTGATCTCGACGAGACCGCCGATCGCGATGACCAGCAGGATGCCGACGACCAGGATGATCGAGTTCTTTTCGAAGATTTGGTGGCGTGTCCAGAACGACATTGCTTGAGCTCCTCACTCCGCCGGCTGAAGAGCGACGGGCATCTGGACTTCCTGTTCGCCGACGCGAACCGTCATCCAGAGATTGTAGGCCATGATCAGCGCGCCGATCAGGAACAGGCCGCCGCCGGCGGCGCGGATGATGTAGAAGGGATGCATCGCCTCGACGGTCTCGATGAAGGAATATTCGAGGAAGCCGAGCGAGGTGTAGGCGCGCCACATCAGGCCCTGCAGGATGCCGGACACCCACATCGCCGAGATGTAGAGAACGATGCCGAGCGTGGCGACCCAGAAGTGCCAGTTGACGAGCTTCAGGCTGTAGAGGCCCTTGCGGTTCCAGGCCCACGGCACCAGGCAGTAGAGCGCGCCGAAGGAGACGAAGCCGACCCAGCCGAGTGCGCCGGAATGCACGTGGCCGATGGTCCAGTCGGTGTAGTGGCTGAGCGAGTTGACCACCTTGATCGACATCATCGGGCCTTCGAAGGTCGACATGCCGTAGAAGGCGACGGAGACCACGAGCATGCGCAGCACGGGATCGGTGCGCAGCTTGTCCCAGGCGCCCGACAGCGTCATCAGGCCGTTGATCATGCCGCCCCATGAAGGCATCCACAGCATGATCGAGAAGGTCATGCCCAGCGTCTGCGTCCAGTCCGGCAGCGCCGTGTAGTGCAGATGGTGCGGGCCGGCCCAGATGTAGAGGAAGATCAGCGCCCAGAAGTGGATGATCGAGAGCCGGTAGGAATAGATCGGCCGCTCGGCGCGCTTCGGGATGAAGTAGTACATGATGGCGAGGAAGCCGGCGGTCAGGAAGAAGCCGACCGCGTTATGGCCGTACCACCACTGGAACATGGCGTCCTGGATGCCGCCCCAGGCGATGTAGGACTTCGAGCCGAACACCGAGACCGGGAGCGCCGGATTGTTGCCGAGATGCAGGACCGCGATCGTCACGATGAAGGCGAGATAGAACCAGTTCGCGACGAAGATGTGCGGCTCCTTGCGCTTGAAGATGGTGGCAAGGAAGACGAGCAGATAGACGACCCAGACGATGGTCAGCCACAGGTCGGCGTACCATTCCGGCTCGGCATATTCCTTCGACTGGGTGACGCCGAGCAGATAGCCGGTGCCAGCGATCAGAATGAAGAAGTTGTAGCCCACCACGACGAACCACGGCGCGAGGTCGCCGGCAAGGCGCGCGCGGCAGGACTTCTGCACCACGTAGAAGGAGGTCGCGATCAACACGTTGCCGCCGAAGGCGAAGATCACGGCGGAGGTGTGCAGCGGCCGCAGGCGGCCGAAGCTGGTCCAGGGCAGATCGAAGTTCAGCGCGGGCCAGGCCAGCTGCGAGGCGATGATGAGGCCGACGAGAAATCCGGCAATGCCCCAGAACATCGCCATGAAGGCGGAGAACTTGATCGGCCCCATGTTGTAGTTGGGTCGGCCGTTGATCTCCGCCGGCGGCAGCGCCGCCGGCCGCTCGAAGTAGCGGTTGATGATGACGAACACCGCAGCCAGGCTCGCCGCCGCGCTGAGCGCGGCGTGGAAGGCGAAGGGCGCATCGAGCGCCTTGGCCGAGGCGATCACGCACAGGAACGCGGTGACTGCGAACACGACAGCCAAGCCGCTTTCACCTGATGTCATGGATTTGGAGATGGAGGGCTGGCTCATGCGGATTCTCTCTGAAAGAACACGCTGCCAGAAACCACATTCACCCTCGCGGGGAATTGATTGAAATCAAGATGGATGGATTTCTGTTAATGTGAGGCGGCTGCCAGTTGATGCGCCCTCTCTCCTTGCGGGAGAGGGCAGCGAGGAAGGTGCGGCAAACTCACTTGGGCGAGGGGTTGGTTCCGCGAGTCCAGAATCGTAGGGTGGGCAACGGCGCACTTGCGCCGTGCCCACCATTTATCCGACACCGCGACAGAAATGGTGGGCACGCTTCGCTTTGCCCACCCTACGACGCTCCCCGAGTCCAGCCTTGATTGGATTCGCCGAAGCAACTCCTCATCCGGCGCCATAGCCGATGCTTTGCTTCGGCGTTCTCAAGAACGGCCGCCGTAGGCGGCCCACGCCACCTTCTCCCGCAAGGGGAGAAGGGAAGCGGTCGCGTCACTCCCGCGCCGTCGCCTTGAGCGCCGCGATGACGTCCTCGCGGGCAATGATCCCGACCAGCTTCTGTGCACCGTCGAGCACGATGATGCTCCTGATGCGGTGCTCGACCATGATCTGGAGCACACGAGTGAGCCGCGTGTCGGGGCTGACATAGATGAACTCGGGCGTCATGACGTCGCCGATCTTGCGGCTCATCAGGTCATCGTAGCGCGGCAACATCTGGCTCGGCGTGAAGGCGAAGCACTTCAGGATGTCGAATTTGGTGACGATGCCGACCACTTGCCCGTCGTCTTCGACCGGATAGCTGTTGAAATCGTCGGTCTCGAACATCTCGCTGAGCTGGAACAAGTCGAGGCCGCGCTGCACCGTTTTGACGTTGCGCGTCATGTAGCCGTCGACGGTCTGTTCAAGAAATCTATACACGGCGCGTCCTCCTCGATTCGATATTGACGGGCCGGCGCTCAGTGCGACAGCAGCACGCTGCGAGCGGTTTGCGTTACCAGATACTGGGTGACGCCTCCCAGGATCAGCTCGCGAAATCTCGAATGACCATAAGCACCCGCGACGATCAGGCCGGCGCCGACGTCGCCGGCGACTTTCTCCAGTTGCGCCGCGGCGGCTTCGTGCCCCGCACCTTCCGAGACGCGTGCGGTCGCGGTGACGCCGTGACGGCCGAGCCAGGCGGCAACGTCGGTGACGCCGGCCAATACGGCCGAACGGTCGTCGCGCTGCTCTGGAATTTCAACGATGGTGACCTCCCTCGCCTTGCGCAGCATCGGCAGCGCGTCGGCCACCGCCCGCCGCGCCTCCGGCGTGTCCTTCCACGCCACCAGCACGTTGCGCAGGTCCAGCCAGCTGGCGCGATCGGGGACAACGAGAAGCGGACGGCCGGCCTGCATCACCAGGTCCTTGGGGCTCGCGAGCGAGAAAGCATCGGAGAAGGCCGGGCTCTGCCCCCCGCTGACGACGATATCGGCGCAACGGGCCTGTGCCAGGGCGAATCGTGCCGGAAAATCCATGGCGCTGCGCCACTCCGCATGTCCGCCGCGATTTTTCATGGCTGCGCGGAATTGTGCCTCCAGGCCGGCCAGCCGTTGCTTGACCGAAGCTTCGCCCGCATCGATCAGCGCTTGCGCCTCGGTGCCGTCGGTGAAGTAGAGCGGCGGCACGAACTGCGCCGCGGCGACCCCGACGATGGCAGCCTCGAATCGCTCGGCGAGCTCCCCCGCGACCTGAAGACGCGCCTCGTTGGGCTGATCGAGCGCCAAGCTGACCATGACGGTCGCGTATGTCATAGGGTATCTCCAGCAACACCAATTTTGTTGAATGCTAGACCTGCTGCCGCGCGGCAGGCTGAGATAGATCAAAGCAGGCGCCTCTGGCTCCCTCGCCGTTCTGTGGGAATTCCGCCAGTGAATTCAACGTCCGCGCTTGCCTCCAAGCGAGCCTTGGGCGAAATTACCGGAGCGGTAAAGGCATCCGCCTGCCCGCCGAGGACAGGAGCAGAGCTTGACGCCGAACCGCGTGACCCATCCGGCAGACGATGGTCGGGGCGAGCACTTCCGGGGCCGCATCGAAGGATTCGGGGTGGGCACCTGGGACCTTGATCTGCAGACGCGCGAACTTGAATGGTCGGACCTGGCCAAGCGGCTGTTTGGCCTCGAGCGCGACCGAACCGTCAGCTACGATCTCTTTCTTTCGCTGCTGGAACCGAGTGACCGGGACCAGCTCGTGAAGGCGATCGGGCGCACCTCGGGCGGCGGGGGACTTGACCTGTCCTTCAAGGTCGGCGGCGCGTCCGGGAACGGTCAATGGATCCGGGCCAGGGCCGGTGTGATCCGGGACGATGCGGGCACGCCACGTCACCTCAGCGGGATATTCCTCGACATCAACCAGGAAAAGCAGCTCGAGGAGGCCCTGCGCTCCCAGGAGAATCATCTTCGCTCGATTCTCGAAACGGTGCCCGACGCCATGATCGTCATCGATTCACGCGGCATCATGCAGCTCTTCAGCAGCGCCGCGGAGCGGCTGTTCGGCTACAGCAGGCAGGAAGCCATCGGACGGAACGTGAGCGTTCTGATGCCGGAGCCCGATCAGTCGCGTCATGACAGCTATATCGCGCGCTATCTCAAGACGAATGATCCGCACATCATCGGCATCGGCCGGATTGTGACGGGCAAGCGCCGCGACGGCACGACTTTCCCGATGCACCTGTCCGTCGGGCAGACGCAACGCGCAGGCGAGCCCTATTTCACCGGCTTCGTGCGCGACCTCACCGAGCACCAGCAGACCCAGGCGCGGCTCCAGGAGCTGCAATCCGAGCTCGTGCACGTGTCGCGGTTGACCGCGATGGGCGAAATGGCCTCCGCGCTCGCCCACGAGCTCAACCAGCCGCTGGCGGCGATCAGCAATTACATGAAGGGATCGCGGCGCCTCCTCACCGGCAGCAGCGATCCCAACGCGCCGAAGGTCGAAAGCGCGCTGGATCGCGCGGCGGAGCAGGCCTTGCGCGCCGGCCAGATCATCCGCCGCTTGCGCGACTTCGTCTCCCGCGGCGAATCGGAGAAGCGGGTCGAGAGCCTGTCCAAGCTGATCGAGGAAGCCGGCGCGCTCGGGCTCGCCGGCGCGCGCGAGCAGAACGTGCAGCTCCGCTTCAGCCTCGATCCCGACGCCGATCTCGTCCTCGCCGACCGGGTGCAGATTCAGCAGGTGCTGGTCAACCTGTTCCGCAACGCGCTCGAAGCCATGGCGCAATCGCCGCAGCGCGAGCTCGTCGTCGCCAACACGCGTGACGCCGACGGCATGATCGAGGTGGAGGTTTCCGACACCGGCATCGGCTTCCGGGACGACGTCATTCCAAACCTGTTTCAGACCTTCTTCACCACCAAGGACACCGGCATGGGCGTGGGACTGTCGATCAGCCGCTCGATCATCGAGGCTCACGGCGGCCGCATGTGGGCCGAGAGCAACGCGGCGGGCGGAGCAACATTCCGCTTCACCTTGCCGGCAACCGACGAGAGCTGATTCATGACGACCAAAGGAAATGTCTACGTCATCGACGACGACGCAGCGATGCGGGACTCGCTGAATTTCCTGCTGGATTCCGCGGGCTTCGCCGTCACCCTGTTCGACGACGCGCTCGCCTTTCTCGAAGCCCTGCCCAGCCTCAAGTTCGGCTGCGTCGTCTCCGACGTGCGCATGCCCGGCCTCGACGGGATCGAGCTGCTGAAGCGGATGAAGGCACAGCAAAGCCCGTTCCCGATCGTGATCATGACCGGTCATGGCGACGTGCCGCTCGCGGTCGAGGCGATGAAGCTCGGGGCGGTCGATTTCCTGGAAAAACCGTTCGATGACGACCGTCTCACCGCCATGATCGATTCGGCGATCCGCCAGGCCGAGCCCGCCGCCAAGAGCGAGGCTGTCGCGCACGACATCGCCGCCCGCGTCGCGTCCTTGAGTCCCAGGGAGCGCCAGGTCATGGAAGGGCTGATCGCGGGCCTCTCCAACAAGCTCATCGCCCGCGAATACGACATCAGCCCGCGCACCATCGAGGTCTACCGGGCCAACGTCATGACCAAGATGCAGGCGAGCAGCCTCTCGGAGCTGGTCCGGCTGGCGATGCGCGCCGGCATGCTCAACGATTGAGGCAAGTCAAGGCGCCTTGCCGGCGCCGTGCTAATCAGCCAGCATGATCGAGGTCAGCTCACATCATGCGCGGCTGCCGTCCTCCCCACAACTCACCGTCTTTGTGGTCGACGACGATGCCGCCGTCCTGGGATCCCTGCGGTTCCTGCTGGAGACCGACGGCTTCGCCGTGCGGACTTTCAGGAGCGGTACGGCGCTGCTCAATGTCGGCAGCGCGCTTGGGCCGGACTGCTACGTCATCGACTACAAGATGCCGGACATCAACGGCATCGAGCTGACCGGCCGCTTGCGCAAATCCGACCACGACGCGCCTGTGATCCTGATCACCGGCTATCCTGACGAGAACATCTCGGCCCGCGCCGCGACGGCGGGCATCAAAGACGTGATTTTGAAGCCGCTTCTCGACGAAAACCTGGTCAAGTGCATCCGCCACGCCATCCAGGACCGCCCCCGCGCCTGACCTACGGGATTCTACGTAAGGCGACCCCCTTAAGATATCTCGCGAAATTTTCGAAGCACCCGATACCGCGTAGGAAAGCGCCATCACAACGGAGATGGCGCAGATGCTGACCCAGACAATCAACACCCAGGCGATCAACACGCAAATCGGTGGCAAGATTGCCCCTGCCCACCCCGTTACCGACCAGTTCGGCGCGATCACGGGCCATGTCGGCCTGGTCGCCACCGAGTTCTCCTACGGCAAGGACGAGGAGATCTATGGCGAGGACGAGGCGGCCGAATATGTCTATCAGGTCGTCACCGGCGCGGTGCGCAGCTACAAGCTTCTCTCAGACGGCCGTCGCCAGATCGGCGCCTTCCATCTCCCCGGCGACGTGTTCGGCCTCGAATCCGGTCCCACTCACCGCCTCGCCGCAGAAGCCATCATCGACACCACCGTGCGTCTCGTGAAGCGCGCGAGCCTCGAGAAGGCCGCGGGCACCGACGTGCAGGTTGCCCGCAAGCTCTGGGCCATGACCGCCGGCGAGCTTCGCCATGCCGAGGACCACATGCTGCTGCTGGGCCGCAAGACCGCGATGGAGCGTGTTGCGACCTTCCTGCTCGAAATGGACCGCCGCCTCGCCGTTGCCGGCATGATGGCGCTGCCGATGTGCCGCCGCGACATCGGCGACTATCTCGGCCTCACCCTCGAAACCGTGTCGCGCGCACTGTCGCAGCTTCACGCCCAGGGCATTCTCGGTTTCTCCGGCGCCCGCCAGATCGTGCTGCGCAACCGCCAGCGCCTGCACAATCTCGACGCCTGATCGGTTTCTCCCCCGTGACTTGGCCGGCCGAACCCGTTTCGGCCGGCTTTTTGTTTGTCTCGGTCATGCCGTGCGCCGGGTTTCCGGCATCATCAGCAGGATCAGAAGCAGCCCCGTGGCGGCGACGCCGGACAGCCCGATGAACGCGGTGGCGTTGCCGAACTTGTCGCTGACATAGCCGCCCAGCGCCGTGCTCAGCGACGCGCCGATGCCGGTCGCGGTGCCGACGATGCCCTGCGCCAGGTTGAAGTGACCGCTGCCGAAGGCGACGTCGGCGACGATCAGCGGAATCATCACCGCGAACACCGCCGCAGTGAGGCCGTCGAACACCTGCACCAGCACCAGCAGATAGGGATCGCGCACGGTCGCGAACAGCAGGCCGCGAATCGTGAGCGCGCCGAATCCGATCAAGAGCAAGGGCCGCCGGCCCCACACTTGCGCCTGGCGCCCGACGGCCGGCGACAACAGCGCCACGATCGCCTGCGGCACGATGATGCAGGCGGCGACGAGCACGGTCGCCCATTGGCTCGACCGCGCCGTCACCGCGCTCGCCATCAGCGGCATCATCGCGGCGTTCGCGAGCTGCAACAGCAGCACACTGAGTGCGAAGACGATGAGCGGACGCTGCCGGATCAGGTGCCAGATATTGGTGTCGCCGCGATCGGCGGCTTCGGGCGGCATCTCGCCGTGACAGCGCCTGATGTCGACCTCATTCTCGCGGATGCGCGACAGCGCGATCAGGGTCGGGATCGCGAGCAGGAAGGTGACCAGGAAGACCGAGCGGCTCGACAGGAGATAGCCCGCCGTGCCCATCACCGCCGCCGCGACGCCGTTGCCGAGCGAAGCGAAGCGCGCGTTGCGGCCGAGCCGCTCGCCGATCGCGAGCGGACCGACGAGGCCGAGGCTGATCGCGGCGATCGCGGGCCCGAGCACGCAGCTCGCCATCGCATGCAGCGTGGCGGCGGTCGCCACGACGGGGAAGATCGGCATCGCGGCATAGGCGAGCGCGCAGGCGCCGATGGCCGCAATCGCGAGGGCGGCGACGAGACGTTCGGATTTCGCGGCATCGATGATCGCACCGCCGGGCATCTGGCCGATCAGGGCGACGATGCCGCCGATCGACAGCACGAGGCCGATCTCGACCTGGGTCCATTTCTGCGTCGTCAGATAGACCGCGATGAAGGGACCGAATCCGGTCTGCACGTCGGCGAGGAAGAAGATGAACCAGTCGAGGCCGCGCAGGCTCTGGCGCGACGGCGCCGGAATGCCTGCAGCCGATGGCGCAACGACCTTGTCCTGATCGGCGCGGCCGCCGCGATCTGCATGGTTCGGCTTCCTCGACAACAGCACGGGCGGTCAGCCCTCCCTGCACCTCACTGGATCGCTTGCAGCGGCTGAAGGCTGCCGGACGCGCCGAGCACGACGATCGGCGTGTCTTCCTTGTATTCCGGCGCGGCCGCGACCTGCGCCTTGGTCAATTCCAACGTGATGCTGTCCTTCTTGTTGGCGATCTTGCCGAAGCGCAGCGCGTTCCAGTCCACCACGATCTTGCGGCTGCCGACGCCGAGGAAGCCGCCGAAATCGATCGCCGCGGCGCGGACGTGACCGGTACGATCGACGATGACGTCGACGATGCGGCCCATGTCCTCGCCGGCGGCGCTGCGAACGTCGCGGCCGAGCACGCCGTGGGCCTCGCTCGCGCCGATGATGGTCACCGAGGGCGGCGGCGCGGCGTCCTTGGGAGTGACGGGCACGGTGGAAGCCGGCGGTTGCACCGTTGCCGGTGCCTTTGCTTCACTCGGGGGTGGAGGTGGCGCCGCGGGCGGCTCCTCCGCCGCGCGCGATACGGCGACCATCAATCCCGCGACGATCGCCACGCTCAGGACCAACCATCCGGTGGTACGCATGAATTCCTCCTCGCACCGCTAGCGCGCCAGCACGATCGAAACCTGGATCTGGCCGCGCGTACGCATCACCTCCAGTGCCACGTCGTCGCCGTGGCGGCTGACGCGAAGATCGACGCTGGACTCGCCGAGGCGCAGATCGCGCAGGATCACCTCGTTGAGGAACGCCGGCAGATGCGGATTGCGCAGGCGAATCTCGCCGCGCGCCACGTCGAATTCGAGGCCGAGCGCCGCCTCCAGCAGCGTGAACGGCGTCGCGCTGGCCCAGGCCTGCGGCGCGCAGGCGACGGGGTAGAGCGTCGGGCCGCGCCGCTTCTCGCGCCGGAAGCCGCAGAACAATTCGGGCAGCCGGCGCAGATCCATATAGGTCGCAGCATCGAACAGCCCCTTGAAGACATGCGCCACCGAATGCTTGAGGCCGTAGCGCGCGAGCCCGAGCGCGATCAGCGCATTGTCGTGCGGCCAGATCGACCCGTCATGATAGGACATCGGGTTGTAGCGCACCTCGCCTTGCGCGACGGTGCGGATGCCCCAACCCGAGAAGAAATGCGGCCGCATCAGATCGGCGGCGACGAGGCGCGCGCGATCCTCGCGGATCATGCCGCTGAACAGGACCTGCCCGGCGTTCGAGGTCCTGACCTTGCAGGGCTGCTTCTTGCCGTCGAGCGCGAGCGCATAGGTGCCGAGCTCCTCGCACCAGAACGCCTTCTCGAAGCGCTCGGCGAGCGCCCTGGCTTCTCTCTCGAGCTTGCGCACGCGGTCTGGCCTGCCGAGGCGCAGCGCGCAACGCGCGGCGAGCTGCTTGGCAGCAAAGACGTAGCCCTGGACTTCCGCGAGCGCGATATTGCCCTCTGCAAGCCGGCCGTCGGCATGGAAGATCGCGTCGTAGGAATCCTTCCAGCCCTGGTTGGCGAGCCCCTTCTCGGTCGCACGCTGGTATTCGACGAAGCCGTCCTGGTCGGGATCGCCGGGACCGTCGATCCAGGCCAGGCCCGCTTCGATCGCCGGCCACAGCTCGATCAACGTGGCCTCGTCGCCGGTGCGCTCGAAATAGCTCCCTGCGAGCAGCACGAACAGCGCGGTCGAATCGACGCTGCCATAATAACGCGCGAACGGCACCTCCCCGAGCGCCGCCATCTCGCCGCCGCGCGTCTCGTGCAGGATCTTGCCGGGCGCGGCGTCCGCGAACGGATCGATCGAAGTGGCCTGGAAATGCGCGAGCCGGCGCAAGACGCCCTTGGCAACGCGCGGATCGACCCAGAGCATCTGAAGCGCGGTGATGAGGCCGTCGCGCCCGAACGTCGTCGAGTACCAGGGAATGCCGGCATAGGGGTACCGCCCCTGCGGGGTCTCGGTCATCAGCATGTTGAGGTCGGCCATGGCCTGGCACAGCACCTCATTGAAGATGTTGTTTGAAGTCTCGATGCTGGCGGCACCTACCGCCTGATGCCGCATCTCGCGGCGGTGCGCCAGCAGACCCGGGAAGAACCGCACCGGCTTTTCCGTCACCGGCCGGTTGCAGGACACCGCCACGAACAGCGATTTGGCCTGGTGCGGCTCCAGGTCGAGCTCCCAGGTCGCGGCATTGACCGAGAGCCGCGTCGGACGCGGATCGAAATGCAGTCCGGTGGTACGTTCGGCGTCATCGAGGCCGCGATATTCGAACAGGACGTCGGTCGGCCCGAGCAGCCGGCTCGTTCCGATCCCGCGGCGCGGTCGCCGCTCGCCGCGGACCTCGAACAAATCGGCGAAGTCATTGCCGAACAGCAGCGTCAGGTCGAAGCTGCTGCGCCGGTCGCCATGGTTCTGCACGCCGATGCGCTGATAGGCCGTGCCGCGCCACAGGAAGATCGTTCGCACGATGTGCAGCAGGTCCTTCTGCAGAACCAGGCCGCCCTGCCGGTAGATGTCCGGATTGGTGAGGTCGACGGTCAACGCCGAATTGTCGTCGCGCAGGTTCGAGCCGAGCAGCAGTGGCTGGAGATCATCGAGCACGAGCTCGAGCCGCGCCAGATAGCGCGTATCGTGATGGAACAGGCCATCCGGCCCGCCGGCGGACGCGCCGATGTCGCCATGGCTGTCGAGCACGATGAAAGTGTCGTCGTGCTTGAGCGAACGCCGCGGGCGCGCCGAGGGCCCGGTCATCGGAATGTAGAAAGGCTGTTCCGCGACCTGTTCCGAGGTCCGCGTCACG
Organism: Bradyrhizobium sp. SZCCT0231; assembly: GCF_018130245.1. Classification (GTDB taxonomy): domain Bacteria; phylum Pseudomonadota; class Alphaproteobacteria; order Rhizobiales; family Xanthobacteraceae; genus Bradyrhizobium; species Bradyrhizobium japonicum_F. Next base: position 224,383 of record NZ_JAFCKP010000001.1, on the reverse strand, counting down.
GAGACGAATTGGGTTACGGCTTCGGCCGACATGAGCTGCTCCCCTGCGCTTGTTTCGCAACGCAACCGACTCGAGAACGCGCCTGTTGGTTTACGCGGCGGCTTGCGCGAGCCGGCTCATTTCCTGCGTGACCAGCTCACGATACGGCCCATGGCCCTGCATCAGACGTTCGGGCGAGCCGTCCTCGATGATCTTACCATTCCTCAGCACCACGACGCGGTCGAAATTGCGCAGCGTCGCGAGCCGATGCGCGATCGCGATCACGGTGCGGCCGCGCATCAGGCGCGACAGCGCCTCGCGGATCGCCTCCTCGGATTCGCTGTCGAGCGCGGCAGTCGCCTCGTCCAGCAGCAGGATCGGCGCATCCTTCAGGAAGGCGCGCGCGATGGCGATGCGCTGGCGCTGGCCGCCGGACATCTTGACGCCGCGGTCGCCGACCATGGTGTCGAGGCCGTCCGGCAGGCTCTCGACGAAGTCGCAGCGCGCCGCGATCGCCGCGCGCAGCACCTCGTCGTCGGTCGCGTTCGGCCGGCCATAGCGGATGTTCTCGCGAATGGAGCGATGAAACAAGGAAATGTCCTGCGGCACGACGGAAATCGCCTCGCGCAGGCTCAGCTGCGTCACCTTCGAGATGTCCTGGCCGTCGACGGTGATACCGCCATCGTCGACGTCGTAGAAGCGCTGGAGCAGCGTGAACAGCGTCGATTTTCCGCCGCCGGACTGCCCGACCAGTCCGACGCGCTGGCCGGGCTGGAGCCGCAGGCTGAACCGCTCGAAGATCTTCTCGCCGCCGGGATAGCCGAAGGTGACGTTGTTGAATGCAATGGCGGCCCCGCTCTTCACCAGCGGCTCGGCCTCGGGATGGTCGCGCAATTCGTGCGGCACCAGCAGCGTGGCGATCGCCTCGGTCAGCCGCGCGACGTGCTGGGTGACGTCGACCAACGCCACCGCGAGATCGCGCGTGGCGCTCAGGATGGAGATGCCAAGCGTACAGACCAGCACGACGTCGCCGGTCGTCGCTTCGCCCTTCTGCCAGAGCGAGATCGCCCAGGCCATCAGCGCAATCGTCAAAAGCACGGTTATGGCGGCATGCAACAGCCGCAGCTTTTCCAGATAACGCAGGCTGCGGCTTCGCGCGGTCAGCTCCTGGTTCACCGTCGCGTCGAACCGCTCATGCTCGTGGCTGATGCCGCAGAAGGCGCGCACCAGCGGCATGTTGCTGATGACGTCGATCATCTCGCCGTCGACCACCGCGGCCTTGTCGGCGAAATCGTCATGCAGCGGCTTGCCGGCCGCGGCCAGACGAAACATCGCAACCACCATGCCGCCGGCGATCGCGATCAGGCCGAGCGCCATGTAAGGACTGACGGTTCCAATCAGGGCAATTGCCGCAATTGTGGCAATGCAGGGCGGCAACACATTCCAAACGAACATATTCTCGACGGTGAACACGGCGTTCGATGTCGCCGTGATGCGGCTCGTCAGCATGCCGGGCATCCGGTCCGAGAAGTAGCTCGGCGCATGTCCGGTCAGATGACGAAATATGTCACGGCGTAAATCGCCCGTGACACGAACGAAGGTGAAGCTCGCCGTCCAGCTCGCGATCCGCCACAGGAAGTTGTCGGCCGTGATCAACGACATGAGTAAAATGAATGCCAGCCATACGCTGCCACCATATGATGGGCCGGCGGACAGGCTGTCGACCAGGGATTTGACGCCGTACTGGGTGCCCACGGAGCAGGCGACGGCCGCCACGACCGCGGTCAGGATCACCAGATGCGACGCGAGGCGACGCCGGAGATAGCGCAAGACAAAGGCAAATGGCCTGCGCGCGTATCCAGAAAGCTGATCCATATGGCCATCGCCCCGTTATGCTGATTTTCGTTTCGTCACTGGTCGAGTGAACATCGACCACTTCGCCTCGGTTCCCGGGCAAGCTCATCACGACATGCGGATGCGGACGATCTGCGAAGATGTGGTGGCAGCATCGCGACGATCTCCCGACGTGTCGAATATGTAACGTTTGGGGGAAGGAACTTCGCAGGTGCGGGAACGTTCCCTCGTCTGGCATTTGCCGGTGCCGTACAGGCGGGGGGTTTCAACATTCATGATCGCAGAGGAGATGGCGAGATGCGCATCGCGCAGGTAGCTCCGTTGACGGAGGCTGTTCCACCCAAGCTGTATGGCGGCACCGAGCGGGTGGTGCATTGGTTGACGGAAGAGCTGGTGGCCCTTGGACACGACGTGACATTGTTCGCCAGCGGCGACTCGCAGACGTCAGGCAAGCTGGATGCGTTGTGGCCGAAGGCGCTCCGTCTCGACGGTTCCGTGCGCGATCCCAATGCGCTGCACATGGTGCTGCTGGAGCGGGTGCGGCAAAAATGTGACGACGAGGAGTTCGATTTCCTCCACTTCCATCTCGACTACTATCCCTGGTCGCTGTTCCACCGGCAGCCGACGCCATTCGTGACCACGCTGCACGGCCGGCTCGATCTGCCGGAGCATCAGCCGGTCTTCAACACCTTCCCCAAGATGCCCGTCATTTCGATCTCCAACGCGCAGCGACGGCCGGTGCCGCAGGCGAACTGGGTGACGACGATCCACCACGGGCTGCCGGAGAATCTGCTGACGCCGAAACCGGCAAAGCAGGAATATCTCGCCGTGCTCGGCCGGATCGCGCCGGAAAAGGGCGTCGACCGCGCCATCAAGATCGCGACTCATTGCGGCATTCCGCTGAAGATCGCGGCCAAGGTCGATCGCGCCGACCAGGATTATTACGACGAGCTGATCCGGCCGATGATCGAGAACAATCCACTGGTGGATTTCATCGGCGAGATCAGCGATCACGAGAAGTCGGATTTCCTGAGCGGCGCGCTCGGCCTCCTGCTGCCGATCGACTGGCCGGAGCCGTTCGGTCTGGTCATGATCGAGGCGATGGCGTGCGGAACGCCGGTGGTCGCCTTCAACCGCGGCTCGGTGCCGGAGATCATCGACGAGGGCCTCACCGGCTTCGTCGTCGAGGATGTCATCAGTGCCGCGGGGGTGGTAAACCGCCTTCCGCAACTCGACCGCGCCGCGATCCGCAAGCAGTTCGAGACGCGCTTCACGGCACGGCGCATGGCGCTGGACTATCTCGCAGCCTATCGCAGCCTGACCGAGGCACAGGCGCCGCGGATCAAGCTGGTGAGCAGCGCGGAGTAAGGCAGAACCAAAAACGGTGTCGTCCCGGACAAGCGCGCCCAAAGCGCGCGCAGATCCGGGACCCATACCCACAGGACGTTGTTCGGCGAAGACTCGGAGTGACCAGTTTCGCCCGACAACTTCTCCCTGGGGTTATGGATCCCGGCCTTCGCCGGGATGACACTGAGTGTGTTGCGGCGGTGGTGGCTACCCCACCCCCGCCCGCTTCGGCTCCACGATCTCGAACATCCTTGGAAATTCGTCCATCAGGCCCATCAGCTCGGCGAGCTTCATTGGATTGCCCGCAAGCTTGACCTTGCCGGCAGCGACCGCCTCGGGGAAGCTCGTCAGCTTCGCGATCACCTCGTCGAGCGTTGCGCGCGCCAGCGTGAAGCTGGCGTCCGCATTCTCCGCCTGCACGCCCTCGGCGTAAGTGAGCGCGCAGTTCTCCAGATTGAGCACGAAGGTCTCGCCGGTGTCGGAAAAGCGCCAGTTCAGGACGATGTGCTTGCCTTCCGCCTTGGGACCGTTGAGGCGGATGCCGAGCACGTCCCAGAGCTGGGAGGTGCGCAGCGCGGCCAGCGTCTCGCGCGGCATCGGCGGGCGCGCCGGCACCTTCGGCATGCCCTGGCGCAATTCCTGCGCGCCGAACAGATAGGCGTTGCGCCAGGTCGCACTCTCGGCGGCATAACCGAGCTGCTCCAGGGTATCAGCCAGGAGTGAGCGCGCCGCCGCATTGTCAGGCTCGGCAAAGACGAGATGGCCGAGCACTTGGGCGACGAAACGGAATTCCCCGTTGTCGAAATCCGCAGCCGCCCGCGCGAGGATGGCGTCCGCACCGCCCATGTACTCGACATATTTCCTGCCGGACTCGACCGGCGGCAACGGATCGAGATTGACCGGATTGGCGTCGTACCAGCCGAGATACTTTTGGTAGATTGCCTTCACATTGTGCCGGATATGACCGTAATAGCCACGGCCGTGCCAGGCGCCCTCCAGGCTCTTCGGCAGCTGGATCGTTTCGGCGATTTCGGCCGCGGTGAGGCCATGGTTCATCAGGCGGATGGTCTGGTCATGCGCGAACTTGTAGAGATCGCGCTGCTGCCGGATCATCGTTCCGATGCGCTCAGCCCCCCACACCGGCCAGTGGTGCTGGCCGCACATCGCCTCCGCCTTGCCGTCCCACAGCCGCAAGGCCTCGCCCAGATATTTCGACCAGGCCAGCGCGTCGCGCACGTCGGCGCCGCGGAACGGCAGCAGATTGTGGAAATTATGCGTGCAGTTCTCGGCGAGGTTCAGAAGCTTGTAACGCGGGATGAAGAAGTGCATCTCCGCCGGCGCTTCGCTGTTCGGCGCCATCTGGAATTCGAACTCGACGCCGTCGATCACGCGCCGGTCGCCGGTCGCCATGATGAGGTCGGTCGGCCGCAGCAGCGCGACCGAGCCTGCCGCCATCGACTTGCCGAGACCGCAATCGACCTGCCCGCGCACGCCCTTGGCGAGTAGAGGCCCGAACTGATACTGCGCCCGGCGCAGCATCGCAGGTCCCGCGATGATGTTCTCGGAGACGGCGTGCTCCATGAACAGGTTCGGCGCGATGATCGGCACGCTACCAGCGGCGAGCGCATCCTCCTCCAGCACGCCCCGCGCGCCGCCCCAATGGTCGGTGTGGGTATGGGTGAAGATGATCGCCGCGACCGGCCGCGTGCCGCGGTGCTTGAAGTAGAGATCGAGCGCGGCGCGCGCGCCCTCGATCGAGGTCAGGGTGTCGACGACGATGACGCCGCTGTCGCCCTCGATCAGCGTCATGTTGGCGATGTCGAGGCCGCGCACCTGGTAGACACCGGGCACGACCTCGAACAGGCCGTGCTGCATGTTCAGCCGCGACTGCCGCCACAGGCTCGGATTGACCGTGGGCGGCGCCTGCTCGGCGGCTAGGAAGCCGTAGGGCTCGAGACTCCAGACCGTCCTGCCTTGCGGGCTGGTGATCTCTGCGTCTTCGATCGTGCCGAGGAATCCGCGCGCGGCATCGTCGAAATCCCGCGTGTCGGAAAACGGCAGCGCGGCCAGCATCGCCGTTTGCTGCGCGATGACGGACGGCGAGGCGTCCTTCGGCTCGCTGCTGGCTTCAGTCATGCTTATGTCCTCCCCGGCGTGCTGCGGGGCATCTAACCGCATCTCGCGGTTGATTGCCATCGCCGGTGAATGAGGACGCGTAGATCCGGATGGAGCGAAGCGCAATCCGGGGATCGTGCCGCAAGCGAGTCCGCCGCGGATTACGCGGAGCCTGTCATCGGGCGGCGCTTCGCGCCAACCCGTTGGCTCCATCCGGGCTACGGCTCTGCTCGCAAGGCTATTCGTGACGACTCGTCTACGCGGCCAGTCCTGAAGCCGCCGGCACGATATTGTCCGCCATCCGCAGGTCCCGCGCCAGCACATAACCGCCGCGTTCCTGCTTCGCCCGGTACATCGCCTTGTCCGAGCGCGATAGCAGCGCCTCCGCGGTGCGGCCGTCGTCGGGCGCGATGGCGACGCCGACGCTGACGCCGAGCTCGATCGCCTGTCCCTCGACATCATAGGGCGCGCCGATCGACTGCACGATGCGCTGCGCCATCGCCTCCGCATCATCAGCCGCGCGCTGCACCAGGACGAACTCGTCGCCGCCCATGCGGACCACGAGATCGTTGGCCGCAGCAAGCGCTTTGAGGCGCCCGGCGACCAGCTTGAGCAGCGCATCGCCGACGGGATGGCCGAACCGGTCGTTGGCTTCCTTGAAGCGGTCGAGATCGAGCGTATGGACGGCAACCATCCCGGCCGCGAGCATGGCGGGCAAGTCCGTCGCCAGCACCGAGCGATTGGACACGCCGGTCATGGAATCCGAGCGCGCGAGCTGCTCGAACTGCCGCTTCAGCGTAATCTGGTTGATCGAGGCGTTGAAGCTGAGCCGCACCATCTCGAAGCTCGCTGCGACATACATGAGGATGAGGAGCCCGAGCCCGACATGGCGCAGATCGGGCTGCATGAAGGTGACGATCGCGGCGGGGGCGGCGATCGCGACGAGATCGAGCAGCGCCGCGACGGGACGCAGCGCCAGCCGCGCCACCACGCCGGCGCCAAAGCCGAATCCGATGCCGATCGCCATCACCGAGCAGAGCGCATCGCCCAGCACGATGCTGCGCGCAGCAAACACGCCAAGCACTGCTGCCGTCGCGACGGTTCCGGCAATGTAACTCCGCTCCCAGCGCGCCGCTTCGGCCCGGCCGAGCTGCGGTGGGCGCGCGAGGCGACGACGGAAGGCAAAGATTTCGAACAGGCGGACAACGGCCACCACGACACCGGCGACCGTCAGGGCTGCCGTGACCATGTCGCCGGTCTCGTAGGTCGTGATGGTGCCGACCATCGCCTGGCAGGCCGCCGCGAGAACGGTCGGCATCGTCGTGCCGTGAAGGCCCGTGATGACTTCCATATGGACGGCGTCGGAAATCGACGCCCGTCCGGATTCCATTCTGTTGAACAACATGCCAGCCCCATCCCGCTGGCATGTTCCTACCCTATATCCGTAAAATGCGTTCCCCGCGCGAATGCAGCATTTGAACGCGCGGGTTTACCGCGCGTTAACCATGCCCTTTGGCGTCTCCGTCCGCCCCCTACATCCCCAGCAGCCGCGGCAGCCACAACGACAGGCCGGGCCAATAGGTCACCACCACCAGGAATCCCAGCATGGTCAGCAGCCACGGCCACACCGCAACCGTGAGCTCGGTGATGCCCATCTTGGCGATGCCCGAGGCGACGTAGAGGTTGAGGCCGACGGGCGGATGGCACAACCCGACCTCCATGTTGACCGTCATCAGGATGCCGAAATGAATCGGATCGATGCCGAGCTTGATCGCGACCGGAAACAGGATGGGCGCCATGATCAGGATGATCGAGGACGGCTCCATCACGTTGCCCGCCAGCAGCAGCAGGACGTTGACGAGCAGCAGGAAGCCGATCCACCCCAGGCCCTGGTCGATCATCCATTGCGCCAGCGCCTGCGGCACGTTCTCGTAGGTCATCAGGAACGAGAACAGCACCGCGTTGGTGATGATGTAGAGCAGCATCGCGGAGAGATTTGCCGACGACAGCAGCACGCGCGGCACGTCGCGCAGCTTCAAATCCTTGTAGATGAACACCGCGACGATGAAGGCGTAGACCGCGCTGACGGCGGCGGCTTCGGTCGGCGTGAACAGGCCGCTGTAGATGCCGCCGATCACGATCACGATCAAGAGGATGCCCCAGATCGACTTGCGGAATGCATCGAGACGCTCGACGAAGGTGGCTTTGCGCATCCGCGGATAGTCGTTGCGCCAGGCGCGATAGAACGTCGTGGCGCCGAGCAGCGAGGCCAGCACGAATCCCGGCACGATGCCGGCGATGAACAGCTTGCCGACCGAGCTGTTGGTCGAGACGGCATAGAGAACCATCGGGATCGACGGCGGAATGAGAATGCCGAGCGAGCCCGACGTCGTGATCACGCCCGCGCCGAACCGCTTCGGAAAGCCTTGCGCGACCATCGCGGGCAGGATCACCGAGCCGATCGCCACCACGGTTGCCGGCGAGGAGCCGGAGATCGCGGCGAACAGCGCACAGGCGACCACGCCGGACAGCGCGAGGCCGCCGTACCAATGGCCGACCAGCGAGGTTGCGAAGGTGATCATCCGCCGCGCGACGCCGCCATGGGTCAGGAAGTTGCCGGCGAGGATGAAGAACGGGATCGCCATGATCTCGAAATTCTCGATGCCGGTGAACAGCTTCAGCGCCACCGATTCCGTTCGCACGTCGGTCAGCGTGAACATGAAGCTGAGCACGGTCAGACCCAGCGCGATCGAGATCGGCATGCCCGTGAGCATCAGCGAGAGCAGAAGCGCGAACACGATGAAGACACGCAGGCCGTGCGGCAGGGTGATGACATGGGCCGCATGAGCGAAGCACAGGGCGACGATCAGGACCGGCAGCAGCATCAAAATCCAGCCGAGCGGGCTGCGCTCGTCGCGAACGACCTGGCTGGGCGTGACCGGGGCCGGATGCACCGGATCCGCCTCGACACCCTCGACGCCTGCCACGTCGTGATGCGGCAGCTCGCCGGTGCGGTAGAACGACCAGGCGACCTGCAGGAAGCGGAAGCACATCAAGCCGGAGCCGAGCGGGATGGTGAGATACACCATCCACATCGGTGCTTCCAAATCGTTGGACTGCTGGCCGGTCTGCCACATCTGGCTGACGAACGCGGCGCCGAAATAGGCGACGATGGCGGTGAACAGCGCGCCACAGAGCAGGCCGAAGGTGATCACGCGCCGGCGCGACCCGCCGGGGAGGATATTGACCAGCACGTCGACGCCGACATGGATGCCGGTCCGCACGCCGTAGGCGGCGCCGAACTTCGCCATCCAGATGAACATGTAGATGCAGAGCTCCTGCGCCCAGGAAAGGTCGAGCGCAGCAAGCCAGGCGAACGTCGCGCGCGCGGGGACGGCGAGGAAGGCCAGGTTGCGGGCTTCCGCCCATTTGGCGATGTCGATCGACAGCCCGGCGCCATAGCGGTGCAGCACCGCGACGAAGATGAGCGACGTCGCAGCCGCGATCATCGTCGCGATCAGCCACTCCTCGAGATGATCGAGAAAACGATTCAGCACACGCAGCAACTTGGTCCCCCCCGGATTGGATCGTTCAAGCGCAACGGCCGGGGAGCGCGATCCCCCCGACCGTTGGTAGTGTTCTTATTGGGCCGCAGCCGTCAGTTCATCTTGACGTCGAGTTCCTTGGCGACGAGATCGAGCACCTCCTGCCCGACCCGCCCCTTGGCCCATTTATAAGTCGGCTGCATCGCCTCCTGCCAGCCCTTGCGGTCGGCGTCGGTCAGATAATGCAGATTGGTCTTGCCGATCTTCTTGATCTCGGCGAGCGCCTCCTCGTTCTCCTGGCGCGCGATCGAGTTGGTGTAGTCGGTCGCCTCCGCCATCGCCTTGTCGAGCCGGGTACGGATATCGGGCGGCAGGCCGGACCAGAATTTCGAGTTGACGATCACGGCGTATTGCAGATGCGCGTGATAGGATACGGTGATGTCCTTCTGCACCTCGTAGAACTTCTGCGTCAGGTAGTTCGACGCCGTGTTCTCGCAGCCGTCGACCACGCCGGTCTGCAAGGCCTGGTAAACTTCCGAGAACGCCATGATCTGGGGGATCGAACCCATGATGCGGAGATATTGGTCGGCGACCTTCGATCCGGAGATGCGGAATTTAAGACCCTGGAAATCGGTCGGCTTCAGCAGGGGACGGTTGGCGGAGAGCATGTGAAAGCCGTTGTCCCAATAGGCAAGCCCGGTGATGCCCTTGGCCTCGAGCTTCTGGAACAGCCACTTGCCGACCGTGCCCTTCATCGCGCTGGCATAGGTCGCTTCGTCCTTGAACAGCCAGGGCAGGTCCAGCGCCTCGAACTCCTTGACGCCGAGCGGCGCGAATTTCGCGGTCGAGGGCGCGAGCATCTGCACCGAGCCGAGCTGCAGTGCCTCGATCTCCTCCTTGTCCTTGTAGAGCGTGGAGTTGGGGTAGACCTCGACCTTGACCTTGCCGTCGGTGTATCTTTCAGCGAGCTCCTTGAACTTCAGCGCGCCCTTGCCCTTCGGGGTGTCGTTGGCGACGACGTGGCTGAACTTGATGACAATAGGACTCTGGGCCTGGGCGATGGCGGGAGCCAAGAGAACAGCCGCGGCAGCGACCGCGGCAAGCAGCTTGCGCATGAAGGCACCTCCCAATAACCGCTGATGCGGGTTCTTTTTGTTCTTCAGGTCAGTAGTGGCAGCAATCCGCCACCCGAACAACCAGACCTAAGCTCAATTTGCCGCAGCCAAGCTAACTTGACGACCGCCGTATGCGCAACCCGGCGTCCGCGCGAGTCCAACGGAACGAGCGCTTATGCCGCATTGCGGCGGTGCAATCAGCCTTTGCGCTGGGCGACCATGAAGAGGCGCCGGAACGGGAACAGCGTCTGCCCCGCCGCATTCTTCGGATAGGCCTTTGCGACGCGCATCCCATAGGCGGCTTCGAACGCGGCCTTCTCATCGCCTTGCAGGACATCGAGATAGCGCGTCAGCCAGGTCCCCTTGGTCCATTCCTTCACGGGGTTCTCGCCTTCGAGCACCTGCAGATATTCGGTCTCCCAGATGTCGATGTTGGCCGACATCGGCGCAAGCAGATCGTGATAGAAGGCCGGCCCCTCGACAGGCGGCGGGATGACGAGATGCTCGACCTTGGACCGCCACGGACCATCAAGCGCGGTCTCGCCGATCAGCACATGCGAAGGCGCGAGGAAATTGCGCGGCATCTGCACCGCGAGCATGCCCCCACGCGCCACCTTCTCCATCAGCGACGGAAACAGTGCCGCATGATTGGGCAGCCAGTGCAGTGCGGCATTGGAATAGATCAAGTCGTACTGCCCGGCGGGACTCCAATGGCCGAGATCCTCATGCGACCATTCCACGTCCGGCGCCGCCTTGCGCCCGGCGGCAACCATCTCGGCCGAGCCCTCGATGCCGGTCACGCGTGCATCCGGCCAGCGCTCCCTGATCAATCTTGTGACGTTGCCGGCGCCGGCGCCGAGATCGGCGATTGCGCGCGGAGCAAAATCCGGAATCCGCATCAGCAGATCGACGGCGGGCCGGAGCCGATGGCCGGAGAACTTCAGATATTGCTGCGGGTCCCAGACCATGCTTCGACGCCTTTTCTTTTTCGTGTTTCCTTCGCCAAGGCTCTTGGTTACCACTGCTCGTCCCGGTCGGGCAATTCGCAAGCCCCGGGACGGGGCAGGAAACGAACAGCAAGAAAGCAAAGCGACAACCAAGAGAGCGTGTGACCATGGACCTCGGGCTCAAATCGAAAACCGCTGTCGTCACCGGTGCGAGCATCGGCATCGGCCGCGCCATCGCCAAGGGCCTGGCGGCCGAAGGCGTGCGTGTCGTCGGCGTTGCGCGCCGCACCGACCTGCTAGCCGAACTGATGAAGGAAGTCGGCGGCGGCTTGATCACGCCGTTGGAGCAGGACGTGATGGCCAAGGACGCCGCCGAGAACATCGCGGGCTTTGCCCTGAAGGAGCTCGGCTATGTCGATATCCTCGTCAACAATGCCGGCGGCAGCCGGCCCCTGCCCGTCGATGCGCCCGACAGCAAATGGGACGAGGCGATCGCGCTCAACTTCACCAGCTACCGCCGCATCGCCCATGCACTGCTGCCGCAGATGATCGAGCGCAAATGGGGCCGCATCGTCAACATCACCGGCAAGTCCGAGCCGGAGGGCCTCAACGCCGCCTTCGCCGCCAAGGCCGCCGTGCACGCCTGGGCCAAGGGCCTGTCGCGCGAGATCGGCGCGCACGGCATCACCATCAACTGCATCCCGCCCGGCCGCATCATGAGCGAACAGATCCGCCGCAACTATCCGGCGGATTATCGCGAGCGCTTTGCCGAGGAGGAAATCCCGGTCGGCTATTGGGGCGAGCCGGAGGATCTGGCGGCACTGGCAGTGTTTCTGGCTTCACCGGTGGCGCGGTACATCACGGGCACGGTGATCCCGGTGGATGGGGGCTTGCGGAGGTATCAGTTCTAGGGGGCGCAGGCTCTTGATGCACGTCCGAAGCATTGCTGCGTCGCCGAAGAGTGCAAGCATCGACAACGTTGATTTGCGTCAAGGGGCCGTCGAGCGGTTGCGAAATCCTCGCGCGTTAACGGCGGAGTGAGCGCGGTGAGCGGTTGGACGCGTTGGGTACCCGGGATCGATACGCTTCGCCATTACGAAGCTGATTGGCTTCGGCATGACGTTTTCGCAGGTCTCGTGCTGGCGACCATGCTGGTGCCGGTCGGAATTGCTTATGCCGTGGCGTCGGGTCTGCCAGGCATCCACGGCCTCTACGCGACCATCGTCCCTCTTCTGGCCTACGCGATGTTCGGTCCGAGCCGCATCATCGTGCTCGGTCCCGACTCGGCGCTGGCAGCAGTCATCCTCGGTGTTATTGCCCCGATGTCCGGCGGTGATCCCGCCCGCGCCGCAATGCTTGCCGCGATGATGGCGCTCGTTTCAGGAGCTGTGCTCATTGTGGCCGGCATCGCGCGGTTGGGGTTCGTGACCGAGCTTCTCTCCAAGCCGATACGGTACGGCTATATGAACGGGATCGCGCTGACCGTCTTGATCAGCCAACTGCCAAAGCTGCTCGGCTTCTCGATCGAGAGCAAAGGACCGCTGAGAGACCTGTGGGCGATCGCCGGTGGAATCGCCGACGGCAAGCTAAATTGGGTCGCATTCGCAGTCGGACTTGGCACGTTGATCGTCATCCTGCTGCTCAAGGACAGCAAACGGCTGCCGGGAATCCTGATCGCCGTCGTCGGAGCGACCCTTGTCGTCGCACTATTTGATCTCGGAACCGGTCATGGCGTGAAGGCCTTGGGGCCACTTCCTCAAGGTCTGCCGGCCTTCTCCATTCCCTGGATCGGCTATAGCGATCTGATCTCGGTCCTGGCCGGCGGCTGCGCCATCGCTCTGGTCTCGTTCGCCGATACCAGCGTGCTGTCGCGAAGCTATGCTGCTCGTTTGGGCGACAAGGTCGATCCGAACCAGGAGATGGTGGGTCTCGGGGCGGCCAACCTGGCAACCGGCTTTTTTCAGGGCTTTCCGATCAGCAGCAGCTCCTCGCGTACGCCCGTTGCCGAGACCGCCGGCGCGCGCACCCAGCTGACGAGCGTCGTCGGCGCGCTCGCGATCGCTTTCCTTCTGCTGCTTGCACCAAATCTGTTGCAGCACCTGCCCAATGCCGCATTGGCAGCGGTGGTGATCGCATCCGCGATCGGCCTGATCGAGATCAGCGATCTCAAACGAATCTACCGCATCCAGCGCTGGGAATTCTGGTTGACGGTGCTGTGCTTCGTCGGCGTCACCGTGCTCGGCGCGATTCCGGGAATCGGCCTTGCCATCGCGGTGGCCATTGCGGAGTTCCTGTGGGACGGCTGGCGTCCGCACTCCGCCATTCTGGGGCGCGCATACGGCGTCAAGGGCTACCACGACATCACGAGATATCCGGATGCCCGCCGGATCCCCGGACTGGTGCTGTTCCGCTGGGATGCGCCGCTGTTCTTCGCCAATGCCGAGTTCTTCAGGGAGCGAATTCTGGCCGCGGTCGAGACATCGCCGACACCTGTGCGCTGGCTGGTCGTCGCCGCTGAACCGGTCACGAGCGTCGACGTGACCGCCTGCGACACCGTTGCCGAACTGGACCGGGCGCTCCACGCCAGGGGCATCGAACTTTGCTTTGCCGAGCTCAAGGATCCCGTGAAGGACAAGCTGAAGCGTTTTGGTTTGTATGCGCAGGTCGGCGAAGCCCAGTTCTTTCCTACCATCGGCTCGGCCGTTTCGAGCTATCTGGACATCAACAACGTCGAATGGGAAGACTGGGAGGATCAGGTCAAGGTTGGTTCGTAGCCCGTAGGATTGTAGAGCGAAGCGAAACCGATCAAGGTCTCGCTCGGTGACAATACATGATGGGTTTCGCAAGTGCTCTACCCATCCTACGCGCTGGCAGTGCTTCTGGCCTCACCAGTGGCGCGGTACATCGCGGGCACGGTGATCCCGGTGGAAGGGGGACTGCGGCGGTGTCAGTTTTAGGGCGGAGCGCCTCTCGCCCACCGTCCGGCAAGCGGCCGGTTCGGTCGGAGACGACATGTTCTGCCAGCTGCGCACCCGGCGGCCACATTTGCCGGCGGACCTCACGGTTTGACGTAGGTCCAGCCCTGCTCCTGCAGCTCCATGACGCGCACGACACCGGATTTGACGACGGTCGCCTGCGGAACGAGGCTGATGTCCCTGTTCTCCGCCTTACGCATGTTTTCCCGGGTATTGCCGCAGGCCTTGAAAGAGATCTCGGGATGGCTCATCGCGAGCACTTCGATGCGCGGCTTTACCGGCGAAGTGTCATCGCGCAGCATGTGAAGGCCGGGGCCAAAGGTGACGACCTCGATCGACACTGCCTCACCGAGGTCGTGGTAGTATTCGGCGACGTTGGTCGCGTTGTTGAGGAGCAGGTTCATCATCGCAGGGTCGTTGGAATTGATCTGTAATATCAGCTGATGCGGTTTTTTGGCGATTTCGGGTTTTGTCGCCTGAGCCAGCGCCGCCCTGGTCGCAGGAGTTTGCTTGCCCGCGCGAGTCTGTCCCGGCTTGCTCGCCTGCGTCTGTTTACCCGGTTGCTTCTGATTGCTCGCCTGGCTCTTCTCGCTCGCCTGGGCGATTGGCTGGTTGTCCAGCTCCGCCTGCGCGCGTGATCCGACCAGGAGCAGCATCGCCAGGCCGCCGACGACTGCCATCGCCAACTTCAGATTGATCATCTTGCGTCTCCCCGTTCCATGACTATCACCTTCCCGGTCTGGCGACGGTCTGTGGCCATTTGCACGCAGCCGCCATTCTTTCACGCACGTTCTTGAATCCGCTGAGGAGGAAATGTCCCTCTTGCGCCGCGCCCGTGCGGGTGGAAAGACGCACGACGATGCGACCGTCGTCGGGTAACGACTTGAGCAATTGCACGACGTCGCCCCCGAAGGCGACGCCGGAGCCGAACGACGGCGAGGCTGCCGCAAGTTGAATTGGCGGATCGGAATTGAGCCGATAGGAGACGGTGTATTCGCCAGCGCTGCGTGAGAGCGCCCGTCCTGCGACCATGACCTCGGTGCGGCCCTTGCGGCAGTGGATCGCGAGCTGCATCGCGGCCCCATCCGAGCCGCTGACGGAAGATGCGGTGGCGGTGACGATCGGCGAATAGTCGACTGGCGAGGTGGTCTCGCTGACCAGCCAGTTATCGTCCGGCACCCGCCGGGCAGGCGGCGGCGACTTGCGCGATGAATCCTGAAGACATTCCAGCCGGGCCGATCCGTCCATCGCCGAGCAAGCCCGAAGTGCTTCCAGGGAATCGCTCGTGCTTTGCGCGTAGGCAATTCCGCAGGCAAGGTTGACGGCGACGGCGAGCGGAGCAACGGCAGTCTTCATGGCTTCGCCTGGGCGCTGCGCGCCTGGCGATCCAGCCATTCCTGCGCGGCTTGGAAACGGGTGAGCCCCGGGATGGTTGCGGCGAGATTGATCGACCGCCATTTCGGATCAAAGCCTGGCGCCTGCAGGCGGTCAATCCGCGAGAACAGGTAGTCGACGAGGCGCGCCACGCGTTGATAGCGATTCGAGCCTGGCCGCCAGTTGAACGCAACGAGCGCTGTCGGCACCGCGATGGTGGAGACCCGATCGCCCTGCTTGATCAGGTTGGGATACTCGATCGCGTCCAACGTCGCGGGCAGATAATAGTCCTCGAATCTCCTGTCGTAGTGGACGGGGAGAAACTTGAATCCCGCCTCCCAACGACCGCGTACGAAGGCGTCGACGGGCTTCGACGTGATGAACACGACGGCCGACATCTCACCCTTGCGCATCTGTTCCAGGGCAAGCTGATGCGGAATGAACGTCTTGTCGACGTCGATGCCGAGGCGGCTGAAGATCAGCGGTCCGGAATAGGCGGCTGCGGTACCCTGTGTATTGAAGTTCACTTTCTTGCCGGCAAGATCCTGCAGGCTCGTGATCTCCGGCCGCACGAAAATGTGCAACTCGGACGGGAACAGATTGAGCAAGTAGGTGATGCGGTTTTGGATCTGCGGAACCTGAATCTTGTACTCGTCGAGCGCATCGGAATTGATGATCGCGGTATCGACACCACGCAGATAGAGCAGCGCATTCAGATTGTCGGTGGCGCCCCGGGTGACGATCGGCAGGAGATGCAGCTCTGCTCCGTCGTCGACGACACGGGCCATTTCTGCCGCGAGGCGGATCGGCGCGCCCTCGAGCAGGCCGCCGGCGAGCCCGACGGTCCAGGCGTTCATCCGGTCCTTTTCGCTCTCATGAGAGAGCGGCCGTCGGACTATTTGTGCATCCGCCTTGGCGGTTCTTGCGGTTTGTGCTTCCAGGCAAGCCGGTTGAAGCAGCACGGCAATCGGCACCAGCGCGGCGAGCAGGAGCGACGAGAGCGACCTTGGCATCTTGTTCATGTCGTTCCTTTCCGGATGACCCACCGCAACCACTCGTCCCAGCAACAATGCAAAAGCCCACTCTCAGTGATGCAATGCATCCAGTCGTTCCTTGGCTCCGCGAATACCGCTCCTCTGTGCCTTCGCGTAGAGCTCTCGCGCCTTGGCCGCCTCGCCGCGCGTTCCATAGGCACCCCAGGCGGACAGAACCGCCGGATCATATGTCTCCGCGAGCATGAAGGTCGCCTGCGCAATGTTCTTTTCAGCAGCGAGCTCGAGTACAATCCGCGCTGCACCAATATTGCCCTGATCGAGCAACGCTCTGGCACGCGGGATCAATCGGGCCTCCACCTCGTCCTGGCCTGGACTCATCGGCGGCTCCGCTGCGATCGCGTTCTGCGCCGCCGACGAGATCGGGCCTTGGCTGCTTTGCTCCACCGGGGCACGCTCACCGGTGAGGCGCGATACCGAGGCGAGGTCTCTCTCCCTGGCTTCAGTCCTGCTCCGCTCCTGTTGCAGCGACTGCCGCAGTTCGGCGATCTCTCGGTTCGCGGCCTGTCTCTGCTGCGAGGCCGCATCGTTCGCCTCGCGCAAATGCCCGTTCAGGATTTCGATGTCCCGGCGCGTTTGCGCAAGTTTGCCCTCCAGCGCGGCAGCGTGATCCTGGGCCTCTTCGAGGGCACGGCGTTGTTGCTCAGCGTTCGCCGTTGCCGACCGCGCGGCGTCCGCCTGTTGCGTGAGGGCTGCGTTCCTATCGCGCTCCTGCTGCAGGGACTGCCGCAATTCCGCGATCTCCCGTCCCGCCGCCTCGCTTTGCTCCGCCGCCGCACCGTCGGCCGTGAGCGATCCGCGAGGCATGCCGGCAAGTTCGCTCGCGAGCGCCGCGGCGCGTGATTGCGCCTCGTAGCGTTCTTGCTCAGCGCTTGCCGCTGCCGCCTGCGCGGCGCTCACCCGCTTCGCCAGGACGGCGCTCTTGTCCCGCTCCTGCTGCAGGGACTGCTGCAGCTCAGCGATCTCCCGCGCCGCCGCATCTCTATGCTGCGCGGCCACCTCGTCCGCGCTACGCGCCTGCGCGATACGGGCCTCGATTTCGCGGCGGGTTCCGGCAAGTTCGTCCGCGAACGCGGCGCTGCGGGCTTGCTCCTGTTGAAGAGACTGCCGCAGCTCCTCCGCGGCAATTTCCGCTGCGTGCGTGCGCTGGACCGCCTCATCAAGCTCCCTGCGCGCGCCGGCCAGCTCACCGGAGAGTGCGTCACTGCGCGGAGCGTCTGCCTCGAGCCCTTGCCCAGCGCGCACCGTGCTTGCCGGCACCGCCAGCATCAGAGGCCCGGTCGTCTCGCGCTGAAAGAGCGCCAGCGATCCGGTCGCGGTTTCCGGGCGCTGATCGAGGCCGACGGCGCTCTCGCCATCGATCCGCGCCCTTTCCATAACCGTTTGGGCCTTGAACGGGTCGAACGCACCGAGCAGGGCCACCCCGACGAAGATGATGGGGACCAGAACGATGGCCGCAGCGAGCCAACTGCCCGATTTTTCGTCCTCCGGATCGACATCCTCGGCTTCTAGATACCAATGGGCCGGTGAAAAGCAGATGGGGGAGCCGTCCTTCCCAACCCATCTACCCGCCTCGGGCGACCAGTGACCGGCCTCAACAGCCCCCGCCGCATCTCCTGTCGAGATGTTTTCTCCATCCCTGGGTGCAGTATCGATTGATCGGCGCATGTATCACGCCTCTCTCGAGAGCAACTCCAATGGAGCGATCGCTCGGCCTGTTCGCATGGTTTCGGTACCCGATAACACGCGTGGATCGAAATAATGTCCCGGCGCGGCGAGGCGCCACATTAAATGAATAAATCAATTAAAATCCATATAATTTTGACCGGATGAAAAGTCAAATTAAATCATCGGCGCGTTCGCCGGTGTGAGGCTGGATCCCACCTGCTTGGAACGCACTCGCTGCGCCGAGCAAGGGCACCCCCTTCTCCACGCCTTCTCCACGGCAGACCTGTATCTGCAGCTCGAACCCGGCTCGAACCACTGACCAAGAGGACCGTGAAATGCGGTCCGCCTGGTGGCGGCGTTAACGCCGCCTTCGCCATGACCGATAGTCAAGCACCGCGACACTCGGCTCAGATCAATAACTGGTTCTGATGTGGCGCGAAGATGAAATCCTCGGGCCTGAGCGCTGCCTCGCTATGCACGACCACGTCGTTGCCCGGACTGAACGTGATCGTACTCTCGTGTGTTGCGGGATCAAATTGTGAGATACTGAGATCGCTGAAGGCCGCGAGACCGAGGGCCGAGACATCGATGTGATCGGATCCCAAGCTCGACAGCGCCTGCCCGAAATCCTCGATCCTGTCGTGGCCGCTGTCGAAGTTGAACACGAACGTATCATTCCCACCTTTGGCGAAGCCGAGCATCACCTGCGCATCGCCCCAGATGTCGTCGTTTCCGGTGCCGCTTACCAGCTTGTCGCTGCCGCCGCTCGCGTAGTCGGACATCGACTGGGCATCGCCGACGAGAGTGGTCTCGTAATTGCCCGCCGGATGCGGATTGGGATCATCGCCGCCGACCAACGTGTCGTTGCCGCCGTGCGCGTGGCCCGACATGGTCGACGCATCCCCATACGCCTGATTGGCGAGCTGGGGAAAAACGTTGCCGCCGATATAGGTATCATCGCCGCCGGCGGCCTGATCGCCCATATTGCCGCCGGCATCGCCGTAGAAGACATTTTGGTCTTGCGTGCCTGAAGCCTGGAAGACGTCATTGCCGCCTTGGGCGCGATCAGACATGTCACCTGCGGCGTCGCCGTAGAACGTGCTTCCCCCTAATCCGGTCTTGTTGAATGTGTCGTCCCCTCCGCGGGCCAGACCGGACATGTCCCCGCCCGCATCGCCGGCAAAGACATTGCGGTCGGCGAGCGTCGCATCGCTCGAATCGTTGAACGTGTCGTTCCCGCCAACGGCGGAAGCGGACATGTTTCCACCAGCGTCGCCAAAGACGAAGTTGAACGGATTGATCCCGCTCACCGCAAAACTATCGTTACCGCCGGCTGCATGGCCGGCCATGTCACCCCCGGCATCACCATAGAGATGATTGTTGTACTCGGATCCGCTCGCGGTGAAGCTGTCATGTCCGCCGCGGGCATACCCGAACAGGCTTCCGCCGGCGTCGCCATAGAACTCAAAACTGCTGTCCGGTCCGGTGTGACCAACGAATGTGTCGTTGCCACCGACCGCGCAATTGATCAGGTTGCCGCCGGCGTCTCCATACACGGCGACTGTTTGGTGCCCGCCGCCGGAAACGCCGAAATGATCATCACCTCCACGAGCTTGACCGGCCAATGTTTCGCCCGCGTCGCCATAGGCATTCACTCTCACGCCGGGCGTGAAAGCCAGGGGCAGTTCGACATTGAGGCTGTCATTGCCGGCAAGGGCCCGGCCCGAGATGCTGCCTCCGGCATCACCGTACATGTTCAGAGTGAAAGTCTCGCCGGGGATGATGGCAGACGCCGGCACCTGGGCGGACAAGGTGTCGTTGCCGCCCCGCGCATGATCAGAAATGTTTCCACCCGCATCGCCGAACAGGCTTCCGGATCCGGAAGTCAGCAATGTGTCGTTGCCGCCGACCGCGCGGTCGCGTAAATCCACGCCGGCATCTCCGAACAGCACGTCCGTCGGATCGGAGCCGACCAATGTTTGGGCTCCACCGTGGCGCCGGCCCGTGAGTGATCCACTCGTGTCGCCAAATAGAATAGCCACGTGCCCCTCCCTCGTGCTTGCGGGTTCGTGCGGGATGTGGCGCCAACGTTTACAACGTCTTGTTTCTTAAATTAAATCACAATTTTTAATCAAATTGACTCATTCGTTTAAATCAGGATGGGCATATATAATAAGGGCACGGAATTGCGGTGGTTTAACCGACGGTCCGAGTTTACCTGCCTCACCGGCGCGGCGCCCCCGGCGCAAGGCCCCGATGACGTCAAATCGGAGTTCGTCCGCACTCCTGTAGCGAGTCCTGCCCCATCGCACGGGATTTCAGTCAAGCACGTTGCCGGCCTACGGTTGGTCGCACGCCAAAGCTCGTACATCGCATGGAGTATAGGCACGGCGCCGCGAATATGCGTATCTGACCGTGTTCTCGTCGCGTCGCGGAGCCGAGGAGTGACCGATGCGCATCGCATTGCCCTATCTAGGAATTGGCGTCTGCTTGTCCGTTGCGACCTGGTTGGCGCTGGGGCTTGTATCCTAGCGGTGATGGTCCCGCCGACGAGCTCGAAGCGGACTTGGACTCTCGCTCGAAATCACCATCCAACAGCGGTTTGATCCCTGCCACACCCCAATACCGCGGCCCACGTCTCCTGCCGTGCGTGCCATCTATTTCACACCTTGTGAATGAACCTGTGTTACCGTCATCTAAACGCATAGGTTTAAGCCCATTTTGTTTTCTCGCCCAACGTCGGCCATTTTTTAACAGTCACAGTTTAGGGGCGCGTCATGAGTACTCGTGGTCAGGTGTGCGACCGTATTGTGGTTCTGCGTCAACGTGTTTCGTCGCTCAGCTCTCAATTGGCAGAGCTCCAGAACCTTCGTACCCGACTGGAGAAGGCCGAAGAAAGACGAATCCGCAGACGTTCAAAAGTCAGTGGTATCTGGGCGATGCGGCGCCGATCTTGGCAGTAGCGGCGAGTCGACAGCCGCAAGCCCGCTAATAGTTCGCAGCGCCCATGGCGGCGAGCGCACTTCATCCCTGGCCCGCCGGCGGCACCACGTACAGCGTCATCGCAAACACCGCATAGATGAACAACATCAGCGCGCCGACGAACCATGCCGAGCGCCCGCTGGCGGTGACGAAGGCCGACGTCACCGTTGCGATCATCACCATGGTGACGGCGCCCGGCCAGAACTGCAGGTCCATCGGCTTCGGCCCCACGACGTAGCTGAGCAGCACCAGCGCCGGTGCAACGAACAGCGCGATCTGCGAGGCGCTGCCGAGCGCGATGCTGACGGCCATATCGAGCCGGTCCTTGCGCGCCGCGGCAAAGGCCACCGCAAATTCGGCGGCGGCGCCGACCAGCGAGACGACGATGAAGCCGACAAAGGCCGGGCTCATCCCGAAGGTTTCCGCCGCCTTCTGCACCGATTCCACGAAGATTTCGCTGACCAGCGCGACCAGCGCCGTGACGACCAGCAGCGTGCCAATGGCTATTCCGATCGGCCAGTGCGCCTCCTTGTCGTCGCCGTGATCGGCGCTCGCGAACAATTCCTTGTGCGTTCGAAGCGAGAACAACAGGCCAAGCCCGTAAGCCAAGATGAGCAGGATCGAAATACCGAGGCTGAGCTTGTTCAGGATGCCTGCGCCTTGCGGCAAGTGCTCGAGATCGGCCACTGCCGACGGCGCAAGAAGGGCGACAGTTGCCATCAGCAACAGGCCGGAGGAGAGCCGCGCACCGGCGCGATTGTACTCCTGCACGTGATAACGCAGGCCGCCGAGCAGCAGGCAGGCCCCCAGCATGAACACCGCGTTGGTGACGATCGCGCCCGCAATCGAGGCCTTCACCAGCATGTACTGGCCCGCCCGCAGTGCCGCGATGGCGATGATCAGCTCCGTCAGATTGCCGAGGGTGGCATTGAGCAGTCCGCCCACGGCATCGCCGGTCTTCGCGGCGACCGCTTCGGTGGCATGGCTGAGCAGCGCCGCCAGCGGCACGATCGCAAGCACCGAGAGCACGAACAGCAGCGTGTGGGAATGCGGGGCCACCGCCTCGACCACCAGCACGATGGGCACGAAGGCCAGCATCCAGAGCAAAGGGGTATTCCGGATTTCCCTGAGCAGAATCTGCATGTCGGCCGCCCTTTCCATCGATGCGCTGATGGAAAGGTCTGGCGGCCCTGCGAGCGGAGTGTTGATCTGCCTCAACGTCGGCTTGGGGAGACAGCGCGCGGCCTGCTCCCGGCCCGATCGCTGCCACGTTGGCATCCTGCCAGTGTTTTGCCCGACGGGTCAACTTGATCGCGGCCGCGCATGTCGTCACGACACGGCTCGAAAATCCCTTGCAAATCAAAGGGGCTCATACTGTGCATGGGGTTGTTTTTCGACTTTTTGTTCTGGCCCCCATGCGCTCGCAGCACGCCCATGTGATCGGCGCGCAGCCGCATCGCCTGACCTTCGCGCATGCACAGCATGCAAGCCTGTGCCTGTGGAAGGCGGCCGGGCCGTAGTACATGCCGAAAATCGCCTATCGCGACGACACCGGAGCAACGCGCGAACGCAATGACAATCACGTTACCTGCCGCCGCGCGCGAGCCCGACCATTCCATCGCCGACGGCCTTCCGGCCACGCAACGGCGCTGGGCGATCGCCGCGATCTTCACCGCGCTGGCGATGGCCTCGCTCGACACCGCGATCGCCAACATCGCCCTGCCCGCCATCGCCGCAGATCTGCATGTCAGCCCGGAGCAGTCGGTCTGGGTGGTCAACGTCTACCAGATCGCACTGGTGGCGACGCTGCTGCCGCTCGGGGCGCTCGGCGAGATCGTCGGGCACCAGCGCATCTATCTCGGCGGCCTCATCCTGTTCACCATCGCCTCGCTGTTCTGCGCGGTGGCATGGTCGCTGGACAGCCTGCTCGTCGCACGCACGCTGCAAGGCCTGGGCGCGAGCGGCATCATGAGCGTCAACACGGCGCTGGTGCGCTTCGTCTATCCGGGCCGGATGCTGGGCCGCGGCTTCGGCCACAACGCGCTGGTGGTCGCAACCGCCTTCACCTTCGGTCCCTCGATCGCCTCCGCCATCCTCGCCATCGGTCCATGGCCCTGGTTGTTCGCCGTCAACATTCCGTTCGGTCTCGTCGCCATCGGCATCGGCTTTGCGATGCTGCCGAAGACGCCTCGCGCCGACCACGGTTTCGATTTTCTCGGCGCGCTCCTCGCCGCCGCCTGCCTCGGCCTGTTCATCACCGGCATCGGCAGCGCCGCGCATAACCTGTCGCCGGTGGTCGTGGGCGTCGAGCTGGTCATCGCCCTCGCGCTCGGCTTCATCCTGACCCGCCGCCACGCCGATCATCCCGCGCCGATGCTGCCGATCGACCTGTTCGCCAGGCCGATGTTCGCGCTGTCGGCGGCAACGGCAGTGTGCTCCTTCGCAGTCCAGGGCCTCGCCTTCGTCTCGCTGCCGTTCTATTTCGAGGACGTGCTGGGACGGTCGCAGGTCGAGACCGGCTTCTTCATGACGCCGTGGCCGCTGGTGGTCGGCATCATGGCGCCGATCGCCGGGCGCCTCTCCGACCGGCACGCGGTCGGCCTGCTCGGGGGCATCGGGCTCGTGCTGCTCGGCCTCGGCATGGCGCTGCTCGCGACGCTTCCGGCCAATCCCGCCATCGCCGACATCATCTGGCGGATGGTGATCTGCGGCATGGGATTCGGCTTCTTCCAGGCGCCGAACATGAAGGCGGTGATGTCGAGCGCGCCGCCCCATCGCAGCGGCAGCGCCTCCGGCATCGTCGCCACCGCACGCCTGACGGGACAGACCACCGGCGCGGCGCTCGCCGCCTTGTGCTTCGCGCTCGCCGGACACGAGGGCGCAACGCTGGCGCTGGCGCTCGGCGCAGGTTTCGCCGCGCTCGGCAGCGTGATGAGCTTTTTGCGGCTCGCAGTGAAGTAAGCGTCAGGCCGCCGTCACGCCGACAGCAGGCGTGACGGTCTCGTTGTCCAGCGCAGCCAGGCGCTCATCGATGGCCGCGATGACCTTGCGCGAGAACGGTCCGAGATGCGCATAGGCCGCAATCATCTGCACGGCGATGCGTGCCGATGACGTGTCGCGCTTGGCGCAGTTCATGAACGTCTGCCAGAGCGGCCCCCGCGCTTCGGGAAGGGCGGTGACGATCTTGTGCACCGTCTCCATCGCCCCGAGCCTGGAGCGGATGTCTCCTTCGGCGAGCTCGGGGCGCTGCCTGGATCGGTCGAGCAGGGTCATCAGGCGGTCGACGCGTCGCGCATAGGCGGCCGGGCTGTAGATGTGCTCCAGCACCCGCTTGTAGTCCGTCAGGATGTCGCGCAACGGGCGGACCGGATCGAAATTGATGCCGGCCGTGCACTGATCGGCGCCGATGGTCGGTGCCACGTCGTGGCCCTGATGCAGCCGGCCTTCGCGTTCGAGCCGGCGCGTGAGCTGCGTGTTTGGCAAGGCATAGAGCAGGCCGACCATGGCGACGGGAATCGCCGCCTCCTCGATGAATTCGATCATGGACTCCGCCATCGAGACCTTCTCGTTGTCGAAGCCGACGATGAAGCCCGCGGTGACGAGCATGCCGGCGGCATAGATCTTGTGGATGCTCTCGGCGATGTTGCGCCGCGTGTTCTGCTTCTTCCGCATCGCGACCAGCGTCTCCGGGTCCGGACTTTCGATGCCGACGAAGATGCCGAAGAAATTGGCCGCACCCATCAGCTCCAAGAGCTCCGGATCGTCGGCAAGGTTGACCGAGGCTTCCGTGGAGAATTCGAAGGGATAGCCGTGCGTACGCTGCCATTCGGCGAGCTTCGGCAGGAATTGCCGCAGCGACTTCTTGTTGCCGATGAAATTGTCGTCGACGAAATCGAGATGGCCGCGGTAGCCCATCTTGTAGAGCGTCTCGAGCTCGACGAACATCTGCTCGATCGTCTTGGTCCGCGGCACGCGCCCATAGAGCTCGATGATGTCGCAGAACTCGCAGGTGAAGGGACAACCGCGCGAATACTGCACACCGAGATAAAGATAGTCCTCGAAGTTGAGCAGGTCGAAACGCGGCACCGGCGTCTTGGTGACGTCGGCCTGGAACTTCGGTGCGGTGAAGACGCCGGACCGCGCGCCGCTCTCCCAGGCCGCGATGAATTGGTCGATGACGCTCTCGGCCTCGCCGAGCACGCGGAAGTCGGCCCGCTCATAGATGTGCGGGCTCGAGGTGGGATCGGGACCGCCGACCACCACCGGCTTGCCAGCCGCGCGGCAGAGCTCGATCAGGCGCAGCGTGTCGGCCTGCTGCGGCATCATTCCGCCGGTGAAGACGACGTCGGCCCAGGCGAGATCCTCGTCGCCGAGGGACGCCGTGTTGCAGTCGATGAGCCGGACCGTCCAGCTCTTGGGCAACATCGCGGCAACGGTGATCAGGCCCAAAGGGGCGGCCGGACGCTTGACGCCCATCACTTTGCAGGATTCGCCAAAGCTCCAGAAGGACTCTGCCGAGAACAGCGGGTAGAGCATCAGTACGTTGCAGGGACTCGGCACGTTCATGGAACTCCTTTTGCGTCGGCGCAGTGTACCAAAGCGCCCGCGTCTTGCACCCCGGCAAAAGAGACAAACTGTCGCCACTATGCAAGCCGCGATCCGGTCGGGAACCGGCCTTCACAGCCGGACGTCGCCTAAAGCCGCGAATTGGCGCCCATGGAAGGGGCGTCATCCGAATCGATTGCGAAGGGATGAGGCAAAACAGCGCCCCGGTCCATACTCCAAAGCGGCAGGGCCATGCATCCCGGCCACCCCTCGGACTGTTGATTTGAACCGTTCCAGTTTGCCGGACACATTGCGCCCCTGAGTTCAATCGGTGGATTGGGCCAATCAGGGGACTTGCGATGGCAAACCTAACAATCAACGGAAAAACCCTCACCCTCGATGTCGAGCCGGATACGCCGCTGCTCTGGGCGATCCGCGAGAATGCCGGTCTGACCGGCACCAAATACGGTTGCGGCATTGCACAATGCGGCGCCTGCACGGTTCACATCGATGGCGTGGCGATGCGCTCCTGCGGGATCTCGGTCAGCGAGGCCGAGGGCAAGAAGATCACCACCATCGAGGGGCTCGCCTCGGGCGATACGCTGCACAAGGTGCAGGACGCCTGGATCGCCCAGGACGTGCCGCAATGCGGCTATTGCCAGAGCGGCATGATCATGGCGGTGGCGGCGCTCTTGAACGAGAAGCCGAAGCCGACCGACGCCGACATCGACGAGGCCATCACCAATATCTGCCGCTGTGGCACCTTCCAGCAGGTGCGCGAAGCGATCCACACGATCGCAAGCGCGTAAGGAAATCCCCACATGAATAAGCATATCTCGCCGCGGCTCAACCGCCGCGCCTTCGTCATCGGCACGGCCGCGGTCGGTGCCGGCCTCGCCATCGGTCTCGACATCCCCTTCGGCGGCCCCGCCGTGGTCCGCGCCGCCGACGGCTCGCCCGAGATCGGCGCCTGGGTCGTGGTCAGGCCCGACGACACCGTGGTAATCCGCATCGCCCGCTCCGAGATGGGCCAGGGCTCGCTGACCGGCCTCGCCCAGCTCGTCGCCGAGGAGCTCGAATGCGACTGGACCAAGGTCACCACCGAATATCCGACCCCCGGCCAGAGCGTCGCCCGCAAGCGCGTCTGGGGCGATTTCTCGACCGGCGGCAGCCGCGGCATCCGCTCCTCGCAGGACTATGTCCGCAAGGGCGGCGCCACCGCGCGCGTGATGCTGATCCAGGCCGCCGCCGACGCATGGAAAGTCCCGGCGTCCGAATGCACGGCCGCGAACAGCGTCATCACCCATGCGCCCTCGGGCCGGACCACGACCTACGGCAAGGTCGCCGAGGCCGCGGCGAAGCTGACGCCGCCGGCGGACGTCAAGCTGAAGGACCCGAAGGACTGGAAGCTGATCGGCAAGGGCGTGAAGCGGCTCGACACCGTCGACAAGACCACCGGCGCCATGATCTACGGCGTCGACGTCAAGCTGCCGGGCATGCTGAACGCCGCGATCAAGGACTGCCCCGTGTTCGGCGGCAAGCTGAAGAGCTTTGACGAAGCCAAGATCGCCGGCATGAAAGGCGTCAAGAAGGTGGTCAAGGTCGGCGACACCGCCGTCGCAGTTGTCGCCGACACCTGGTGGCACGCCAAGACCGCGCTGGAGGCGCTGCCGATCGTCTGGGACGAGGGCGACAACGCCAAGGTCTCCAGCGAGTCGATTGCGAAATGGCTGGCCGAGGGGCTCGCCGACGCGCAGCCGGCCTATGTCGGCAACAAGAACGGCGACGCGAAGGCCGCGATCGCCGGGGCCGCGAAGAAGGTCGAGGCCATCTACAGCTATCCCTACCAGAACCACGCCACGATGGAGCCGATGAACGCCACCGCGCTCTACACGGCGGACAAATGCGAGGTCTGGTGCGGCACGCAGAACGGCGAGGCAGCCTTCGCGGCAGTGCTGGAGGCTTCCGGCCTGCCGGCCGAGAAGTGCGACGTGCACAAGGTGATGCTCGGCGGCGGCTTCGGCCGGCGCGGCCAGACCGACTATGTCCGCCAGGCGGTCATGATCGCCAAGCAGATGCCGGGCACGCCGGTCAAGCTGCTGTGGTCGCGCGAAGAGGACATGGCGCACGGCAGGTATCACCCCATCACCCAGTGCAAGATGACCGGCGCGTTCGATGCCAATAACAACCTGATCGCGCTGCACTACCGCCTGTCCGGGCAATCGATCCTGTTCTCTCTGCGCCCCGAAGCGCTGCAGAACGGCATGGATCCCGTCGCATTCCAGGGCGTCGCCCAATCCGGCGATGCCGCGTTCGGCTATTCGGTGCCGAACCTTCTGGTCGAGCATGCGATGCGCAACCCGCACGTTCCGCCGGGCTTCTGGCGCGGCGTCAACGTCAATCACAATGCGATCTACATGGAATGCTTCATGGACGAGCTGGCCCAGGCCGCAGGCCAGGACCCGCTCGAATTCCGCCGCAAGCTGATGGGCAACCACCCCAAGCATCTCGCGGTGCTCAATGCGGTTGCCGAGAAGATCGGCTGGAACACGCCGGCGCCGCAGGGCGTCTATCGCGGCATCGCCCAGGTCATGGGCTACGGCAGCTATGTCGCCGGCGCGGCCGAGATCTCGGTGACCGACGGCAGCAAGATCAAGGTGCATCGCATCGTCGCCTCCACCGATCCGGGCTACGTCGTCAATCCGGCGCAGGTGGAGCGGCAGGTCGCCGGCTCCTTCGTGTATGGCCTCTCCGCGCTGTTCTACGGCGGCTGCACGGTGAAGGACGGCAAGATCGAGCAGAGCAACTTCGACACCTACAACTCGATGCGCATCAACGAGATGCCGAAGGTGGAGACGGTGATGGTGCCGAGCGGCGGGTTCTGGGGCGGTGTCGGCGAGCCGACCATCGGCGTCGCGGCGCCGGCGGTGCTCAACGCCTACTTCGCCGCGACCGGCAAGCGCGTCCGCTCGGTGCCGCTACGCGACCAGAACATCACTTTCGCGTAACAAGAGCTGCGGCGGCCATATCGGCCGCCGCGGCATTTTCCGGATAAGTCTCATGAATGCGCCGGTGACGCGGCGGAATGCCGTCCTCGGCATCGCCGCCGCGGCGACATCGCTCGCCGCACCTTCGATCCTGCGCGCGCAATCGGCGGACCACGTCGTCGTGGTCGGCGGCGGCTTTGGCGGCGCGGCTTGCGCCCGCGCGCTCAAGCGCGCCGATGCAAGATTGCAGGTCACCCTGATCGAGCCGAACAAGACCTACATCTCTTGCCCCTTCAGCAACGAGGTGATCGCGGGCCTGCGCGAGATCGAGGAGCAGCAGTTCGGCTACGACAAGCTCGCCGCCGAGGATATCCGCATCGTCGCTCAGGCTGTGACGACCATCGACACGCAAAAGCGCAGGGTGACGACGGACGATGGCACCGCGTTTGGCTATGACCGGCTTGTGCTCTCGCCCGGCATCGACTTCCATCTCGAAGCCCTGCCCGGCTACGACGACGCCGCGTCGGAGACGATGCCGCACGCCTGGAAAGCCGGCGCTCAGACTCTCTTGCTGCGCAGGCAGCTGGAGGCGATGGCGGATGGCGGCACGGTGGCCATTGCCATTCCGGCCAACCCCTCGCGTTGCCCACCTGCGCCCTACGAGCGCGCCAGCCTGATCGCGCATTATCTCAAGGCCAACAAGCCGCGCTCGAAAGTCCTGATCCTCGATGCCAAGGACAATTACTCCCAGCAGCGGCTGTTCGAGAAGGCATGGAAGGAACTTTATGGGGAGATGATCGAACGCGTGGCACTGTCGCAAGGCGGCCGCGTCACCTCCGTCGATCCCTCGACCAGAACCATCGTCACCGAGTTCGGCAACTACACCCCTGATGTCGCCAACGTCATCCCGCCGCAACGCGCGGGGCGCATCGCCGGGATCGCGGGCGCTGCGGACGCGACCGGCTGGTGCCCGATCGATCCCGTCACGTTCGAGTCGAAGCTCGTTCCGAACGTCCACGTCGTTGGCGACGCCTGCCTTGGCGGCGGCATTCCCAAATCGGCATCCGCTGCAAGCGCGCAAGGTAAGGCCTGCGCTGGCGCGATCGTCAATCTGCTCGCGGGCCGCGCGCCGGAGACGCCGCGGCTGACAGGCGTCTGCTACAACATTGTCGCCCCCGGCTACGGCTTCTCGCTCGCCGGCAACTACCAGCCGAGGGGCGACATCTTCGCCGAGGTCGAGGGCGGCGCCACCAGCCCCGTCGATGCTCCGCGCGAATTGCGCGCCCGCGAGGCAGCTGAAGCCGAGCGCTGGTTTCAGGCCATCACGGCGGAGACGTTTGGCTAGGGCATGATGAGACGAGCATGTCGCCATGAACGCGGTGCGCCCCCTCCCCCGCCTGCAGGGGAGGGTTGCGGAGAGGGTGTCTCCGCTCGCGAGAACCCCCAAGAGGAAAGAGCCCTCACCCTCGCCTTCGGCTCGACCTCTCCCGCAAGCGGGAGAGGTAAGTGGAATTCGCGGCGACTTCAGCCATCGAATCCAATACCTGCAATTGCGGCGCTCATGGTGGCGAGTCTTGCCTTCGCCCTGCCCGGCCGAGCGGACGAGCGGCCGCCCTACAAGATCGTCGGCGACGGCATCCCCGCTTCACTCACAGGCTCCCCCGGCGATGCCGCGCGCGGGCGCGCGCTGATGCTCGCGCGCACCACGACCTGCATCCTCTGCCATTCCGGCCCCTTCCCGGAAACCCGGTTCCAGGGCGACCTTGCGCCTGATCTCACCGGCACCGGGAACCGGTGGTCGGTGAGCCAGTTGCGACTTCGACTGGTCGATGCCTCGCGCTTCAATCCGGACACCATCATGCCATCCTACTATCGCAACGACGGCCTCGTCCGCGTCGGACGCAACTTCGCCGGCAAGCCGATCTTGTCGGCTGCGGAGATCGAGGACATCGTGGCTTTTCTTGCAACGCTTCGAGACTAGGTCATGCCAACCACGCGACGACAATTCCTGAGCCTCGCCGGAGGCGTGACAGTCGCCGGCACGATCCCGATCGTCACGCTGCGACCGCTCGAGGCAACACCGGCGATGCTCAACACCGCGATCCGCAACATCGTCGGTGAAGCACAAATTCACACCGGCAGGGTCAAGCTCGACATTCCGCCGCTGGTCGAGAACGGCAACACCGTGCCGATGACGGTGAGCGTTGCCAGTCCCATGACGGCGGACGACCACGTCAAGAGCATTCACGTCTTCAACGAGAAGAACCCACAGCCGAACATCGGCAATTTCTATTTCGGCCCGGCCTCCGGCCGGGCTCAGGTCTCGACGCGGATTCGGCTCGCCGACACCCAGAAGGTGGTCGCGATCGCGCGCCTCTCCGACGACACGTTCTGGCAAATTGCCGCCGAAATCGTCGTGACGCTGGCCGCCTGCACCGAGGAGATGAACTGATGGCCGCCCTCATCAACGTTCCCTCGAAGGCCAAACGCGGCGAGATCATCGAGATCCGCACGCTGACCTCACACATCATGGAGACCGGCTTCCGCCACACCGCCGACGGCAAGCTGGTGCCGCGCAACATCATCACGAGCTTCGCCTGTCGTTACAACGGCACTGAGATTTTTCGCGCCGATCTGTTTCCGGCGATCGCGGCGAACCCGTACTTGTCGTTCTTCACGGTCGCGAAGGAAAGCGGCAAGTTCGAGTTCGAGTGGATCGGCGACAACGGCTATTCGTCCACCGCATCGGCATCGATCACGGTCGAATGATTTCTTGGCGCGCGATAGCGGCGGCAACATTGTTCGCCGCGGCCCCTGCCCTGCTTGCCGGTGAAATCCCGCCCGATGCGCGCCGCTCCGGCTATGTCTTCATGGGGCCCGACACGCGGGCGATGCAGGACGACGACACCTCCAATCCCGGCATGCTGTTCGTGCTCGACGGCGAGCAGCTGTGGGCGAAGAAGACCGGCAGCGCCGACAGAGCCTGCGCCGATTGTCATGGCGATGCGCGCAGCAGCATGAAGGGCGTCGCGGCACGCTATCCCGCCTTCGACAAGGCCCTCGGCCGTCCCGTCACGCTCGATCAGCGGATCAATCTCTGCCGCGCCAATCATCAGCAGGCGACGCCGCTGCCCTACGAGAGCCGCGATCTGCTCGCATTGTCCGCCTTCATCGCCCACCAGTCGCGCGGCACTGCGATCACGGCCGGTGACGATCCGCAAGCCAAGCCCTTTGTCGAGCAGGGCCGCGCGCTTTACATGCAGCGCGAGGGCCAGCTCAACCTCGCCTGCACCAACTGCCACGACGACAATTTCGACAAGCGTCTCGCCGGCGCGCCGATCACGCAAGCGCAGCCGACCGGCTATCCGCTCTATCGCCTGGAATGGCAGACGCTGGGGTCGCTCGAGCGGCGGCTGCGCAGCTGCATGACCGGCGTCCGGGCCCAGGCCTATGACTACGGCTCGCCCGAGCTCGTCGCGCTCGAGCTCTATCTGATGTCGCGGGCGCGTGGCCTGCCGATGGAGACGCCGGCGGTGCGTCCCTGAAACAGGAGCGGCCGGGCCATTGGCCGGCCGCTCCACGAGATTTGAGGCCAAGCCTACTCCGCCGGCGCGGCCGACATCTCCGGATGCGCGGCGTAGGGCTCGCTGGCGCCGAGCTTGGCGGCGGCGAACAGGCCGGCGGCCATCACGGCGTAGGCCAGCGCGACCGCGGGCGCCACGCCAAAGCCGCCGCCGATGCCGACGGACTCGCCGTGCATGAAGCCGAAATAAGTCAGCACCGCCCCGACCAGCGCAAAGGCGGACGCCTTCTCGAAATCCCGCTCGATGATGAAGACGCCGATCGCGCCGAGGATGAGGCCGCCGAGGATGGAGCCGCCGCCCATCACCTCGAGGCCGTGATAGAACACGCCCTGCTGCGGCAGCGCGGCGATCGCGGCGGCCTTGACCGCATCGGCCTTGTCGGCCGCCATGCCGCCGACGGTTGCCGCCGCGTTCATGGTGGAGCCGAGCATCGTGTCGATCTGGAGCTTGGCCCAGGCGGCAAGGTGCGGGGTCAACGCCAGCACGATCGCAGGCGCGTGCTTGACCGGCGTGGTCTGGAACGCCTGCGCGCCGATCAGCATGCCGATGTAGAGCAGGATCGGCGAGATCGCGACGACGGGCACGAGCGCCAGCAGCACCGAGATGATGCCGAACCAGGACAGCACGACCACCATGATGCCGGTCGCAGCCGAATAGCCGATGCGCCCGCCCATCGCCTTCCAGCCGGGATGGCCGATATAGACGGCGTTGATGAAGGGATTGCCCATCAGGCAGCCGATCAGGCTGACGACGCCGTCAGCGGTGAGCACGCGCGTGGTCGGATATTCGTCGCCGGCCGCTTCCGCGCTCTCCACATTGTCCATGGCCTCGACGAGGTCGTAGATGCCGAACGGGATGGCGGTGACCAGGATGATGCCGAGGAACTCGAAGCCGGAGAAGACATAGCCTACCGCCGGGATCGGCACCGAGAAGCCGAAATTGGCAAAGGCCGCGCCGACGCCTTTGAGGCTCAAGCCGCCGAGACCGAGCCCGAACAGGTTCGAGCCCCATGCGATGATCATGCCGGCCGCGATCGCGACGAGTCCGGCGGGAACGCCGCGCCAATACTTCACACCGCCGAACCAGCTCACCAGGATGATGGCGAAGCAGACGAGGCCGATCTGCGGGGTCATGTACATCTCCAGCGCCGGCCGCATCGAGATGAAGGTGACGGAGACACCTGCAAGCGTGCCGAGCAGCGCCGCGCGCGGCGTGATCTTGCGGATGAACGGAGCGATGAAGCCGCCGATCATGAGAATGAAGCTCTGGAAGAACACCCAAACGAGGCCCGCCGACCAGCCCTTGAGCGGATCGCCGGTCTTGAGCGTGATCGGCAGCATGATCACGAAGGTGACGATGAACATGTGCGGCACGCTGACGCCCGACGGCAGCGCGCAGACGTCATTGCGGCCGGTCTTCTGCGCGAGGCGATAAGCGAGATAGGCGTAATAGAAGGTGGAGAGACACATCATCAGCCCGAGCGCGGGCAGGATGCGGCCGAACACGAGACTATCCGGCATCTTCAAGACGAAGCGCAACAGGCCCGTGAGCACCAGCATGTTGACGAGGATGTTGGTGCCGAAGCCGAAAAACGCGTTCCAGTCGCCCGACGTCCATAGCGCCGGCTTGAAAGCGGGCTTGTTCAGATCAGAACTGCCGGCCGTCCCCGTCAATGTGCTCATGATAATACCCCTATGTGGTCGAAACTTTCATTGCCTCCAGAACTGCGGCTGAGCTCGCGACCCAGCCGAAGATGCCACCCTGGGCCTTGATCATTTTCAGGCCCATCTCGTGAAATTCGGGGAAGTAGGATGCGCAGCCGTCGGAGATGACGACGCAGCGATAGCCGCGGTCATTGGCCTCGCGCACGGTGGTGTTGACGCACACTTCGGTGGTGACGCCGCACACCAGCAGATTCTCGATTCCGTACTTCTCCAGGACGTCGCCGAGCTCGGTGGCGTAGAAGGCGCCCTTGCCGGGCTTGTCGATCACGATCTCGCTGTCGAGCGGATAGAGCTCGGGAATGATGTCGTGGCCGGCCTCACCGCGAATGAGGATGCGTCCCATCGGACCGGGATCGCCGATGCGAAGGCTCGGCGCGCCGCGCTCGACCTTCGCCGGCGGTGCGTCGGAGAGATCAGGCAGATGCCCCTCGCGGGTGTGGATGACCAGCATGCCGGTGTCGCGCGCCTCCGTCAGCACCGCGCCGATCGGCTTCACCGCGCGCGCGAGCTGGCTGACGTCGTTGCCGAGCGTTTCGCCGAAGCCGCCGGGCTCGAGAAAATCGCGCTGCATGTCGATGATGAGGAGCGCGGTGGCGGGCCAGTCGAGCGTGATCGGCTCGGGCTCGGCGCTGACGACTCCCTTTGTCGGCTTGGCTGAGTTCAACATGACGCAGGCCCCGCGAGAACTCTCTTGGCCAGGAGTTCTGCAAGCGCCGTGCCATTGTGTACAATTGCGTTGGGGCGCGGGCGGCGAGGGAATTTACAGTGCGCTCAGAAACTTACGCGAAAAGCCGGCGTCTGCTTATTCGCTGTGCGACGGCTTTGCGACGTGCATTTGCTTAAAGGATGAGCGCTCTCCGTCGTCATTCCGGGGCGCGACGAAGTCGCGAGCCCGGAATCCATCGGGCGGCAACGTATGAGGTGAAATGGATTCCGGGCTCGCGCTGCGCGCGCTCCGGAATGACGAACAAGGACTACCGCCCTGCCCCATACTGCCGCCGATATTCATCCTCATACGGCGCATACGAGTCCTTCAGCGTTGCCATGTTCAGCAACATGGTCGCCACCATCGTGCCCGCCTTGTCGAACACGCGCGTCTTGACCCAGGCGCTTTCGGTGCGGCGGCTGCCGGAGAGCGCGACCACTTCGCGCTCGACCTCGTACTCCTCGCCCTCGAAGAGCGGGCCCTTCAGCAGGCGGATCTCCTGGTCGGCGAACAGGCCGACGGCCGGGCCCTTGGCCGGCAGCGGATCGTCCTTGGAGCGATACTGAAACAGCACGCTCAGCATCTCCATCGGGATAATGGGCTTGCCCCACGGATTGTCCGCGGCCGCGTAATAGGGCGAGTTCTCGGTGATGACGGCGAGCTTCTGCCGAAGCGAGAACGGATAGAGGTCGCCCATGGTCTGGTCGAACGCCATCCGCACCGCCTGCCGCTTGCTCTTCATGCCGACCTTCATATCGCGAAGGATGACGGGATCGGGGAGCGGCTTCAACTCACGGAGGCGCAGGTCAAGGGCAGTCGGGCTGTCAACGACGGAGGCAGTGCCGCGTAGCACCTCGGTGCCGTCGCGCTTGACCATCTGGATCTGACACTCTGGTTGCTCAACTGAGGAAGCCATCAGGATCGCCTGCACCTCTTCGCCCTCGTAGCAGACGCTGCGGTAATGCGCAGAGAGGCAGCCGCTCTCGAACCAGACCTGCCCCCATTGTCGCTCGCACAGCGGCGCAAACTGGCTGAAATGCGTCGGCCCCTCGATCGTACCTCCCTTGAAGCCGAGCTTTTGCGCGGTCACGTCATCGTGGATCGAGGCATGCGCGTCGTAGGTTTGCGCCTGCAGCATCTGCCGCGGCCTGCGCCACGGTCCGATCAAGGCGCCTCCGGTCTGAGTGATCTGGGTATCGAAGCCCGTCATGCTCTCTCCTCCGCTAGTAAGCCATGACTAACAGGACCGCCACGGATGCGGCCAGCGATATTGACTTCGCTGTGGCATGCTTTTGACTGTCACAATTCGCGACGCGCAGCCGCAATCCCTCCCGCAGCGCAAACCCCGAGAGCCAAGGACTTCCGAAATGACGCTGATGCAGGTCGAGCTGGACGACAAATACCGGCTCGAATCGAAGCGGATCTTCCTGTCAGGCACGCAAGCCCTGGTCCGCCTGCCCATGCTGCAGCGCGAACGCGACCGGCTTCAGGGGCTCAACACCGGCGGCTTCATCTCGGGCTATCGGGGTTCCCCGCTCGGCATGTACGATCACGCGCTGTGGCGCGCGAAGGCGCATCTCCAGCAGCACGACATCGCCTTCGTCCCCGGCCTGAACGAGGATCTGGCGGCAACCGCGGTCTGGGGCAGCCAGCAGGTCGGCCTGTTTCCCGGCGCCAAGGTCGATGGCGTGTTCGGCATTTGGTACGGCAAGGGCCCAGGCGTCGACCGCTCGGTCGATGCGCTCAAGCACGCGAATGCGGCCGGCACCTCGCTCAACGGTGGCGTGCTGGCGCTCGCCGGCGACGATCATGGCTGCCAGTCCTCGACCCTGGCGCATCAGAGCGAGCAGGTGTTCGCGGCGGCGCTGATCCCCGTGATCAATCCCGCGACGCTGCAGGACTATCTCGATCTCGGCCTCTACGGCTTCGCGCTGTCCCGCTTCTCCGGCTGCTGGGTCGGGTTCAAGGCGATCAGCGAGACCGTGGAGAGCTCGGCCTCGATCTATAGCGACCCCGAACGTATCCAGATCAAGCTGCCCGACGATTTCGAGATTCCGCCCGGCGGCCTCAACATCCGCTGGCCCGATCCGCCGCTCGAAGCCGAGAAGCGCCTGTTCGGCCCGAAGATGGCCGCGGTGCAGGCCTTTGCCCGCGCCAACCAGCTCGACCGCATCGTGCTCGATTCCAAGCCGGCACGTCTCGGCATCATCGCGACCGGCAAGGCCTATCTCGACCTGCGCCAGGCCCTCGCCGACCTCGGCATCACCGACAAGGACGCTCAGGATCTCGGCCTTCGCATCTACAAGGTCGCGCTGACCTGGCCGCTGGAGGAAAGCGGCGCCAAGCGTTTCGCCGAAGGTCTTCAGGACGTGCTGGTGGTCGAGGAGAAGCGCGGCTTCATCGAAGACCAGCTGATGCGCATCCTCTACAACATCGATGCGTCCAGGCGCCCAACCGTCACGGGCAAGCGCGACGAGCGCGGTGCGCCACTCTTGCCGAGCGAGGGCGAGCTGACGCCGACCATTGTCGCGTCTGCGCTTGTGGCGCGCTTGCGCAAGCTCGGTCACCACAGCCCAGTGCTGGAGCAGCGCCTCGCCCGGCTCGAGGCGTTCGACAATCCCGTCACCACCAGCACGCAGATCAAGCTGGCGCGCACACCGTTCTTCTGCTCGGGCTGCCCGCACAATTCCTCGACGCGCGTGCCCGACGGAAGCCGCGCCATGGCCGGCATCGGCTGCCACGGCATGGCGCTGAGCATGCCGACCCGCCGCACCGATCTGATCTCGCATATGGGCGCCGAGGGCGTGAACTGGATCGGCCAGTCGCCCTTCACCACCGAGACGCACATTTTTCAGAACCTCGGCGACGGCACCTACACCCATTCCGGGCTGCTCGCCCTCCGCGCGGCCTCGGCCGCCGGCATCAACATCACCTACAAGATCCTCTACAACGACGCCGTCGCCATGACCGGCGGCCAACCGGCCGAAGGTGCCTTCAACGTCGCCCAGATCGCGCATCAGGTCTGGGCAGAAGGCGTCAAGCGGCTTGCGATCGTCTCGGACGATCCAGGCAAATACCCCGAAGGCAATTACTTCCCGCAGGGCGCGACCATCCATCATCGCCGCGAGCTCGATGCCGTGCAGCGGGAACTGCGGGACATCAAGGGTCTCACGGTTATCATCTACGACCAGACCTGCGCCGCGGAAAAGCGCCGCCGCCGCAAGCGCGGGCTCTACCCGGATCCGGCCAAGCGCGCCTTCATCAACGAGCTCGTCTGCGAAGGCTGCGGCGATTGCTCGCAGGCCTCCAACTGCGTCTCGGTGCAGCCGCTCGAGACCGAGTTCGGCCGCAAGCGCCAGATCGACCAGTCGAACTGCAACAAGGACTTTTCCTGCGTCGAGGGCTTCTGCCCGAGCTTCGTCACGGTGCATGGCGGCACGCTCAAGCGGATGAAGACCTCGGCGGTGGACTCCGGCCAGCTGTTCGCCGATCTGCCGCTGCCGCCCGCGCGTGAGCTGGACGGCCCCTACAACATCCTCGTCACCGGCATCGGCGGCACCGGCGTCATCACCATCGGCGCGCTGCTCGGCATGGCCGCCCATGTCGACGGCCGCGGTTGCTCGGCGCTCGACTTCACCGGCCTCTCACAGAAGAACGGCGCGGTGATGAGCCATGTCCGCATCGCACGGAGGCCGGAGGACATCTCCGCGGTCCGCATCACCACGGGCGGCGCCGATGTCATCCTCGGCTGCGACATGATCGTCTCGGCTGGCCCGACCGCGCTGAGCCGCACCGAGCGCGGCGTGACCAAGGCCTACATCAACGCCGATTTGCAGCCGACCGCGAGCTTCGTGCAAAACCCCGATCTCGATTTCGAGATGGGCACGATGCAGACGGTCCTGCACGATGCGATCGGCGACAAGAACCTCGACATCATCGACGCCACAGGCATTGCCGCGGCGCTGATGGGCGACAGCATCGCGACCAATCCCTTCATGCTCGGCTTCGCCTTCCAGAAGGGCGCAATCCCGCTGTCGCTGGAGGCCCTGCTCCGCGCCATCGAGATCAACGGCGCCGCCATCGAGATGAACAAGCTCGCCTTCACCTGGGGCCGCCTCGCCGCCCACGACATGTCGCGCGTGCGCAGCGTGCTCCAGTTCAAGGCTAGGGCGTCCGCGCCGGCGAAATCGCTCGACGACATCATCGCGACCCGCGCCGAGTTCCTGACCGGCTATCAGGACAAGGCCTACGCCGACCGCTATCTCGCGGCGGTCGCCAGGGTCCGCAAGGCGGAGAATGCCGCCTCGCCGGCGTCCATCGAGCTGACGGAAGCCGTGGCGAAAAACCTGTTCAAGCTGATGTCGTACAAGGACGAGTATGAGGTCGCACGGCTCTACACCGACGGCAGCTTTGCGAAGAAGGTGTCCGAAAAATTCGATGGCGACTTCACGCTGAAGTACCATCTGGCACCGCCGATCTTCGCAAAGCGCGACAAGGCGACCGGGCATTTGCAGAAGCAGGAGTTCGTCAGCTGGATGATCCACGCCTTCCGCGTGCTGGCCAGGCTCAAGTTCCTGCGCGGCGGCGCATTCGACCCGTTCGGCCGTACCGAGGAGAGGCGGACCGAGCGAAAGTTGATCGAGGATTATCTGGCCATGATCGATCAGCGGATCGCCGGGCTGAGGGCGGAGCAGATTCCGCTGCTGGCACGGCTCGCGCGCGTGCCGGAAACGATCCGCGGCTTCGGCCACGTCAAGGAAGCCAACGTCAAGCTGGCGGCAGCCGAGACGGCGCGGCTGGAGGCGGAGCTCGAGAACAGCCGCTTTGCGGCCGCGGCAGAGTAGCGGGGGAAGCCCCAGCTCTCTCCCCGTCATTGCGAGGAGCCCTTGCGACGACGCAATCCAGAGTCATTCCACGGAGACAGTCCTGGATTGCTTCGCTGCGCTCGCAATGACGAGATTGTGGGACGCGTTCGCCACACACACAATGTCATCGCCCGGCTTGACCGGGCGATCCAGTACTCCGAGACAGTTGTGGTTGAGTCGATAGGCCGCGGCGTACTGGATGCCCCCCGCCTGCCGCCTTCGCTAAAGCTTCGGCGCTCCTGGACCTTCACCCCGGCGAAGCCTTGGCGTAGCCGGGTCGCGGGGCATGACAGCCGTGGGGATGGCTAGACTGGTGCTGTGGCGACGCTTGGTCGCAGCGCCGCCGCCCCTCCCTCCGCCAGATGCCGCCCCGCGACATACCCGAACGTCAGCGCCGGTCCTAACGCAATGCCCGGCCCCGGACAATTGCCGTTCATGATCGAGCCCATGTCGTTGCCGCAGGCGTAGAGGCCAGCGATCGGCGTTCCGTCCTTGCGCAGCACGCGGGCCTGCGCGTCGACCTTCATGCCGATCGCGGTGCCGAGGTCGGCGGGATAGATCCGCATCGCGAAGAACGGCGCGCGGACGATCGGTGCGACGCAGGGGTTCGGCTTGTGGGCGGCATCGCCGAGATGACGCTGATAGATGCTGCTGCCGCGGCCGAATTCGGGATCGCGGCCTTCCTTCGCATCGGCATTATAGGCTGCAATCGTGGCCGAGAGGGAAGACGGCTTGATGCCGATCTTCGCCGCCAGCTGCGCAACGTCAGGGGCCTCGATCAACTCGCCGCTTGCGACATAGCGCCGGACACTGCGCGTGAACGGCTTGATGCGGCCGAGGCCATAGCTCCACAGGAAATCGCGGTCGCAGATCAGATAGAACGGCCGATCCGGCTCACCATTGCCATCGCGCAACATCGCGAGCACGAACTCGTGGTAGGATAGCGCCTCGTTGACGAAACGCCGGCCTGCCGCATTCACCGCGATCACGCCGGGCTTGGCGCGGTCGGTCACCATGTGCGGGAACACGCCGCGGCTGCCATCGGCACGGCGGAACAGCGAGGCCGGCACCCAATAGGCTGCGTTCGTCGCATCCGTGTTGAGCGCTGCACCGGCCATGGCCGCAAGCCGAAGCCCATCGCCGATACTTGATGTGTTGGTCGCTGAGATAAAATCTGCGCCGGCCGGGAAGAGGCGTTTACGCAAGCTCGCATCGTGCGAGAATCCTCCAGTCGCGAGCACGACGCCGCGGCGCGCTGCGATCAGGCGGTCGCGGGCGCCATGGCGGATCACCACGCCGGCGACGCCATCGCCCTGCATCGACAAATCCTCGACATCGGCGCTGAAGAGAATCTCGACCTGCCGCGCCAGCAGCGAGGCGTAAAGCCGCGCGGCGAGCGCATTGCCGAGATACAGCGTCGTGCCGCGCGGCGAGCGGAGCCGCTGCAACACGTATGCGGAAACCAGTCGCGCCGCGCGCAGGGTCGAACGCAGTGATTTTCCGACACGCCGCAGATGCGGAATGTCGAGCCGATTGACCATCATCCCGCCGAACAGCGTGAATTCCGGCAGCGGCGCCCGCAAGCGCGCAAACGCCTTGCCCAGCCGCATGCCTTCGAACGCAACCGGCTCCAGCACGCGGCCGCCGGGCGTTGCGCCCAGCCGTTCCGGATAATGGTCCGGACAAGCTTTCACCGGCTGGAGCCGCAGTTCGGTGTTGGCTTCGAGATACGCGATCGCTTCCGGCCCACGCGCAAGGAAGGCGGCGCGCAGGCCGGCATTGACCGGCTCCGGCACCGTGCTCGACAGATATTGCACGGCATCCGTGATGCTGTCCGACAGCCCCGCCTCTTTCATCCTGGCATTGGCGGGGATCCAGACCATGCCGTCAGACCACGCGGTGGTACCGCCGACCAAGGCAGTCTTCTCGATCACCAGCACGCGCAGGCCTTCGGCAGCGGCCACAACCGCCGCCGTCATGCCGCCGGCACCGGCGCCGATCACGATGACGTCGTAGGTCGCATGCGCCGGCATCATACGGCGGGGTTCCGGAAGCGAGGCATGACACCGTCATACCCCGCCCCGACGGTCGAGCGCTAGCGTTGCGGCTTGCGCTCGATCGGGTCGATGTCGATCGCGCGGAGGCGGCCGAGCCGCAGCACGTCCATGGCGAGCCGCCGGCCGATCCGGTCGCGGTCGAGCACGCGGATCAGATCGTCGACGCCGTTGATCTCGACGCCGTCGAGCCTGATCACGACGTCTCCGGGTAGCAGGCCTGCCTTGGCCGCAGGTCCATCAGGCTCGATCTGCATCAAGAGCGCACCCATCTTGTTCTCGACACCGGCCAGCACCGCATGCCGCCGCGGGACCGGTGCGGTCTGTCCGGCCACGCCGATATAGGCGCGACGGACATAACCATGGCGGATGATCTCCGACAGCACGAATTGCGCGGTGTTGCTGGCAACCGCAAAACAGATTCCTTGCGCGCCGTTGATGATGGCGGTGTTGATGCCGATCACCTCGGCATTCGACGACACCAGCGGCCCGCCGGAATTGCCGGGGTTGAGCGCGGCATCGGTCTGGATCACGTCCTCGATGGTGCGCCCGCTCACCGAGCGGATCGAGCGCCCCAGCGCCGAGACCACACCGGCGGTCACGGTCGATTCGAAGCCGAGCGGATTGCCGATCGCGATCACGAGCTGGCCACGCCTTAGAGTTTTGGAGTTGCCGAGCGCGGCAAAGGGCAAGTGGCGCACGCCGTTGGCGCGCAGCAGTGCGAGGTCCGTATCGGGGTCGACGCCGAGCACCTGGGCCTCGCCGACATGACCCTCGACGTCACGCAGCCGGATCTCCTTGGAGGAGCCGACCACGTGGCTGTTGGTGAGGACGAGCCCGTCCGGCGAGATCACGATGCCGGAGCCGAGCCCGCCGCGCTCGCGGCCGTTCGGCACCTTGGGACCGGTCTCGACCCGCACCACCGCAGGGCCGACGCGGTCGGTGACGTCGATCACGGCATTGGAATAGGCGTCCAGCACGGCCCGGTCATCGACCGGGGCGGCCGCCGTCGTTCGCGATGACGGTGCGTCATCGGCGATATCTGAGGTGAAGTCCAACATGGCAAGTGTCCTTGAGGCTCACACAGATGGTGGCCTGTTCCCGCCAGCGCAAGTGGCCCGCTGGGAGCGCAAGGCTATACCTGCCAAGATGGCTAGGGCGCGCGTCGCAGCGCGCCTCCCCTCGCCTTGACCGGATCGAGCAGCGACCAGTCTCCGTCCGGCAGGACGTGACCTCCTGGGAATGGCGCGCGAAGCTCCAACCCAAGCGAGCGCAGCACGCGGTCGTCGCGGTAGTAGCATTGCAGAACCACCCGAACGAGGGTTGCGGCGGCGACGCCGCCGGAGATGCGGAACTGCTGGGCAACGCCGTCGCGCGCGGCGGGCTCGAGATCAGCCAAGGGCATGCCGGCCAGCCGGGCCAGATGATCCAGCGCCGCCACGACCTGTTTGGTGTCGCGGCCGAGCGTTGCGAGGATGTCGGCCTGGATGATGTCGTCATGGGCGCCCGGGACGCGATATTCCTCGCTCGGTGGAACGATCATCGCGGCGATGGTGCGGAGGTCATCGCGCTGCCGCGGCGTGAGGGTGAGTTGATCAGACATGGCGTGCTCTTCTAAAGCTCGTGCGGCGATGAAGAAAGCGGGGGAGGGAGCAGACCCGCAGAGAGACTCCCCCAGCGGAGGGAGCCCTCACCGGGCACTGCGTGCCGATCTCTCCCGCACGCGGGAGAGGTGCAGCGAGCGCGTGGCTGGGTCTGAACATCATCATTCTCAATCAAACAAATTGGCGAGGCGCTGCTTCATCTGGTCGGCGATGTAGAGCGCGAGGGCCTGGATGGTGGAGGTCGGGTTCACCCCGCCCGAGGTGACGAAGATGCTGCCGTCGACGATGAAGAGGTTCTTCACGTCGTGCGAGCGGCCCCATTCGTTGACAACGGAGCGCTCGGGGTCGGTGCCCATCCGCGCGGTGCCGAGCAGGTGCCAGCCGCCCCACGGGATCGGCGAGTTGACGCAGATGTCGGTCGCGCCCGCCGTTTCAAGGAACTCGCGGCCGCGCGCCAGCCCATGCTCCATCATCTTCCGGCTGTTCTCGCTGATGGTGTAGTCGATCTTCGGCGCGGGAATGCCGTGGCTGTCCTTCAGGACGGGATCGAGCGTCACGCGATTGTGCTCCTCCGGCAGGTCCTCGCAGATCGCGGAGAAACCCAAGCGGTGGCCGTTGAGCTTGCGGAAGACGCGGTGATGATCGGCGCCCCAGGGCAGAATGCCCTTCTGCTCGCTGACGACGGCCTCGAACACCGGCCCGGCGCCGCGCACGAACTGCACGCCATAGCCGCGCACGAAACCGCGCGACAGGTCCGTGTCATACCACTGCTTGCTCCACAGGCAGGTCGGCGGCGCGCGGTTGCTGTCGGTCGGCTCCTGCACATAGCCGTAGATCTGCGCATAGGGATGGAACATCAGGTTCTTGCCGACGAGGCCGGACGAATTGGCAAGGCCGTTCGGGAAACGCGAGGACGCCGAGTTCAGCAGCAGCCGCGGCGTGCCGACGCCGTTGCAGGCGATGATGACGACATGGGCGGGCTGAAACTGCTCGACACCGTCCTTGTCGTAATAAACCACGCCCGAGGCCATGCCGTTCTCGTCGGTGGTGATCTCGCGCACCCGGCAATGGGTGCGCAACTCGACGCCG
This sequence comes from Bradyrhizobium sp. SZCCT0231, assembly GCF_018130245.1. GTDB lineage: Bacteria > Pseudomonadota > Alphaproteobacteria > Rhizobiales > Xanthobacteraceae > Bradyrhizobium > Bradyrhizobium japonicum_F. The sequence goes on along the minus strand of NZ_JAFCKP010000001.1, from coordinate 180,272 downwards.
GCGCGGATCGCGTGCGGCCAATAGGTGATGTCGGTCGAGGATTTTGCACCCTGCGCGCAGGCGGGCGTGCAATGGCCGAGATTGATGCAGCGCGCCCGGCCCTCATAATCCATCGTCGCGACCGTCGTGTCCGACGGCCACCAGTGCCAGCCGAGCTTGTTCATGGCCTTGCCGATGATGGCGCCGGACAATCCCATCGGCTGCTGCGGCATCGGCGGATGCGTCAGCGGGGAGAGCGGATCGCCTGACAGGCCCGACGTGCCCATGATCCGGTCGTTCTCTTCGAAGAACGGGGTCAACGCGTCGTAATCGATCGGCCAGTCGTCGGCGACGCCGTCGAGCGTCTTCACCTTGAAATCGGAGGGATGCAGCCGCGGCCAGTGCGCGGTGTACATCACGGTCGAGCCGCCGACCGCGTTGTAGTTGACGACCTTGATCGGCGAATTGTCGTCGTTGATCGGGTAGTCCTCGGGCCGGCCGCGAACGTTGGGGCTCGACGACCACTCGCCGTAGAACTTGGCCTCCCAGTCGCGGCCCGTGCTGGGATATTCCGCCGGGTTCATCCAGCCGCCCTGCTCCAGGCAGAGGATATGCATCTTGGTCTCGGCCAGCGACCACGCCACCGCCGCGCCCGAAGCGCCGGCGCCGATGATCAGGACGTCCACGGGGTCTTTCATCGCAACCTTGTCCTCCCCCTCGCCGCTTTCCGGGCGATTCGGCCTCTCGCGGTCCGCGAGGCCGGCGAACGATAGGATCAGAGCAACGGCGGAGTAAAGCCGCGAGGCCGGAATGTCGCACTTCGCAGGGCGCAGACCATTGGTATCGCCTCGGCCGGATGCTAGGAACAGGGCGCACGAGCCATCGATAGCGAGACCGTATGTCCTTCCGAAATTTCTTTGCCGCCGCCCGCGCTTTTGCGCTCGTTTCGTTTCTCGCCTTGCCCGGATTTCTGGCCTCGTCCGGGCCGGTCGCCGCGCTGACCGGCGCCGCGACGGTCCGTGACGGCAACTCCATCCAGCTCGGCGACGTCACCTACCGGCTCGACGGCGTCGACGCGCCCGAGCTGGACCAGGTCTGCATCGACGATCACGCCGATTCCTGGACCTGCGGCATCGAGGCCCGCGACCAGCTGACGAAGCTGATCAACAAGCGGACGGTGCGCTGCGACGATGTCGGGCCCGAGAAGAGTTTTGGCAAGCGGCACCGCGCCATCTGCACGGCCGAAGGCGACAAGGCCAGCTTGAACGAGCAGCTGATCAAGCTCGGCTTTGCCCTCGCGCGCGAGCCGATCAAGGCCAACGTCAAGCCGGCAGCCACCGAGGCCAAGACGGCGGCGGCTGGCATCTGGAAGGGCTGCTTTGTTGCGCCGCAAGATTTCCGCAGCGGCAAGAAGGACGGCGCGCTGCTGGGCGCCGCCTGCCGGCCCGATCGCGACAAGGAGATCCGTGCCGTGCTGTTCCCGGACGAGCTGACGATGCCTCCGAGCTGCAGCATCAAGGGCAAGCTCGCGGTGCGCGCCCGCGTCACCGGCAATATCGGCATCTATCATCTGCGGGGCTGCCCGAGCTATCCGGCGACCACCAAGCCGGACCGCTGGTTCTGCTCCGAGGACGACGCCCAGGCCGCCGGCTTTCGCAAGGCCTACAATTGCCGCCGGCCGAAGTGAACATTTCCTTCACGCACGCGTGAGTGGTAGTCCGAGACCGTATTGATCCGGAATTGAACTTCATCGGGAGTTGCTGCACTTTATCAAAGTGCGCACGCGCTTTGCGCGAGCGTTTCCTTGGCAGACGATCCTCATCGGATTGTCTTTGCTCGGGCGTTTCCTCCCTGGACTTGGGCCGCTTGTCACCACAAGCGGCTCTTCTTTTTGGGCGGGCCCTGCATCCTCCCCCGCTACTGACGCATCATGATCTGGTCCATCGGCGGCATGTTGGCGTTCAGATGCGCCATGATCCAGACCGTGCCTCCGACCACCAGGAAGACGATCAGGAGCCCGAAGGCGAGCGCAAGCACGTTGTTGGTGTTGTCGGGGCCCGTGGTGATGTGCAGGAAGAATACGAGGTGCACGCCCATCTGTGCGATCGCAAGCACGATCAGCGCGACGGGAATCGAAGGCTGCCAGACCAGATCGGTGCCGGCGATGAAGAACGACGTCGCCGTGAGCAACAGCGCCAGAACAAGACCGACGACATAACCCAGGATCCGCTCACCGACGCTATGCTGCTCTTCCTCGCCCGGTGCGAGGTCGTGCCCGGCCGGAATATGCGTCTGATCGCTCATGGGGCACCCCCAAGCAGGTAGACGACGGAGAACACCCCGACCCAGATGATGTCGAGTGCGTGCCAGAACAGCGCAAAGCACATCATCCGCCGCAGCACGTCGGCGCGAAAGCCTTTTGCAAAGACCTGGGCCATCATGGTGAGCAGCCAGAGCACGCCGGCGGAGACGTGCAGGCCGTGGCAACCGACCAGCGAGAAGAACGCGGTCAGGAACGCACTGCGCGACGGGCCGTAGCCACGCGCGACGAGGTCGGCGAATTCGCGGAACTCGATTGCCAGGAATATGAGGCCGAGCACGCAGGTCACGGTCATGCCGAGATAGAACCAGAACCGGTTGCGCACGTCGGCGGCGATGCTGGCCATGCCGCAGGTGAAGCTCGATAGCAGCAGGCAGACCGTCTCGATCGCGACGTTCCTCTGCTCGAAGATCTCCGCCCCTTTCGGGCCGCCGGCGGTCTGGCCGACCAGCACGGCATAGGCCGCGAAGAAGCAGGAGAACATCACGATGTCGGAGAGCAGGAAGATCCAGAAGCCGTAGGCGGTCACGATCCGCTTCGGCGCGGGGCCGGGATGCTCGATGACGACGCCGATGTGATGGGGATCGGCACGGGCGTGGCCGACGGTCGCGGTTATCGCCATCAGACCGCTCCCGCCATGCTGACGAGGCTGCGCCGTTCCTCGATATTGATGCGGTCGATGCGGGCGACCTCCTCGGCCGGGATGACGTATTCGTCATGGTCGCGCCAGGCGAACACGACGAAGGTCGCGAACGCGCCGATACCCCCCAGGATCACCATCCACCAGATGTGCCAGATCAGCGCGAAGCCCATGATAGTGGCGAAGAACGCGCAGACGAATCCGGTAGGAGAATTGCGCGGCATCTCGATGTCCTGATATTCGGGCTCTTCATGCTCGAACGATTGCTGCCGGGCATGCGCCTTCATCTCCCAGTAGGCATCCTCGCCACGCACATCTGGATTGAACGCGAAATTGAACACCGGCGGCGGCGACGAGGTCGCCCATTCCAGCGAGCGCCCGTCCCAGGGATCGCCGGTGCGATCGCGCAGCGCCTCGCGATTGCGGATGCTGACCACGAGCTGCACGATCTGGCAGATCACGCCGATCGTCAGCACGGCCATGCCGACTGCCGCAACGATCATCCAGGGCCGCCACGCCGCGACGTCGTAGTGCTGCATGCGGCGGGTCATGCCGAGCATGCCGGCGATGTAGAGCGGCATGAAGGTGACGTAGAAGCCTGTGAAGGTGAACCAGAACGCGGCCTTGCCCCAGCGCTCGTCGAGGCGGAAACCGAACGCCTTCGGAAACCAGTATTCGAAGCCGGCGAAGGCGCCAAACAGCACGCCGCCGATGATGACGTTGTGGAAATGCGCAACCAGGAACATGCTGTTGTGGAGCATGAAATCGGCCGGCGGCACCGCGACGAGGACGCCCGTCAATCCACCGATGATGAAGGTGACCATGAAGCCGACCGACCACAGCATCGGCGTCGCAAAACGGATGCGGCCGCCATACATCGTGAACAGCCAATTGTAGATCTTCACGCCGGTTGGTATCGCAATGATCATGCTGGCGATGCCGAAGATGGCATTGACGTCGGGCCCAGCCCCCATCGTGAAGAAATGATGCAGCCAGACCATGAAGGAGATGACGCAAATCGCCATGGTCGCCAGCACCATGGAGCGATAGCCGAACAACGCCTTGCCGGAGAAGGTCGAGACCACCTCCGAGAAGATGCCGAAGGCGGGCAGCACCAGGATGTAGACCTCCGGATGTCCCCAGGCCCAGATCAGGTTCATGAACATCATGACGTTGCCACCGGCCTCGTTGGTGAAGAAGTGGAAGCCGAGATAGCGGTCGAGCAGCAGCATCGCGAGCGTCGCGGTGAGGATCGGGAACGCGGCGACGATGAGGAGGTTCGAGGCCAGCGTGGTCCAGCAGAACATCGGCATGCGCAGATAGTTCATGCCCTTCGTGCGCAGCTTCAGCACGGTGGTGACGAGATTGATGCCGGCCACCAGCGTGCCGACGCCGGATATCTGCAGCGACCAGGCGTAGTAGTCGACGCCGACGCCGGGCGAGTAGGACAATTCCGACAGCGGCGGAAAGGCGAGCCAGCCGGTGCGCGCGAACTCGCCGACCACGAGCGAGATATTGACCAGCAGCGCGCCTGTCGCGGTCAGCCAGAAGCCGACGGAATTGAGCGTCGGAAACGCGACGTCGCGCACGCCGAGCTGGAGCGGCACGATCAGGTTCATCAGCCCGATCACGAACGGCATCGCCACGAAGAAGATCATGATGGTGCCGTGCGCCGAGAAGATCTGGTTGTAGTGCTCCGGCGGCAAATAGCCCTGCGACTGGTAGGCCACCGCCTGCTGGATCCGCATCATGATGGCGTCGCTGCCGCCGCGCAGCAGCATCACCGAGGCGAGCAGGATGTACATGACGCCGATGCGCTTGTGATCGACGCTGGTGATCCATTCGCTCCAGAGATAGGGCAGATGTCCCTTCACCACGACCCAGGCCAGCACGCCGAGGATCGCGACCAGCACCATCGCGCCGGCAACGAGCGGAATCGGCTGATCAAACGGAATGGCCGACCAATCGAGCTTACCGAGCATCATGGCCTCCACTGTGCGGCCGGCCTGCTTCGGATGCGAGCTCCGGCCCGGGCCCCGGCGGAATGTGCTGGGTCGCGATCAGGTCGAACAGCCGGGGATCATCCAGGCGGTAGACAGGCCGGCCCTTCTCGACGCCCTGCTGCATCAGCTTCTTGTAGCTGTCCGCATTGAGCACGGCATCGGTCTTCGCAGTGGCCGCCACCCACTCCGGAAAGGCGAGCGGCGAGATCACGTTGACGTCGAACATCATGTCGGGGAAACCGTCGCCGGAGAAATGCGCGGACAGGCCCTGAAGCTTGCCTTCATTGTCGGCGCGCAGGTTCAGCTTCGTCACCATGCCGTTCATGGTGTAGATCATGCTGCCGAGCTGCGGGATGAAGAACGTGTTCATCACGCTCGACGATGTCAGCTGGAAGTTCAGTTCGGCGCCGGCGGGCACCGTCAGCGTGTTGACGGTGGCGATGCGCTGGTCCGGATAGATGAAGAGCCATTTCCAGTCGAGCGACACGGCCTGGATCCGCACCGGGCTGCCGGTGCCCGGCACCGGCGCGGCCGGATCGAGCTGGTGCGAGCCGATCCAGGCGACGCCACCGAGCAGAATGACCGTGAGTGCAGGGATTGCCCACACCACCATTTCAACGCGGCCGGAATAGACGAACTCAGGCTGGTAACGCGCTTTGGGATTCGAGGCGCGAAACCAGAAGGCAAAAGCCAGAATCGCGAAAATGGTCGGCACCACGATCACGAGCATGATGAAGACGGAATCGACCAAAATGGTGCTGTTGGCCGCAGCCACGGGCCCTTGCGGATCGAGCAGATTCATCGGCAAGCCACTGGCGGTTGGGAAGCCCCGGGACTGAGCCTAGCGCGGGAAAGGCTCCCGCAGCAAACGCTGCGACCTCGGAACGGTTCCTGGATTGCAAGGTTCAGCCATGCGCGACGGACCGGGCGCAACATGCAATTCCATGTGATGTCAATGACATGAACGCAGAAGCCACGCCCTTCTCTCCGGTCGGGGCGATTGCTAATCTGCACGAAAATAATGAACCAGCGTGGGAGTGAGCCGAGATGCGCTTGAAGGACAAGGTCGCGATCGTCGTCGGGGCCGGGCAAAGCCCCGGCGAAGGCATGGGCAACGGCCGCGCCACCGCGCTGACCTTCGCGCGCGAGGGCGCGAAGGTGTTGTGCGTCGACCATCATCTGGAATCGGCGCAGGAAACGGTGGCGATGATCACCGCAAAACATGGCACCGCCGCGGCCTTCAAGGCCGACGTGACCAAAGCTGCGGACATCAAGGCGATGGTTGCCGACACGCAGTCGCGCTGGGGCCGGATCGACGTGCTGCACAACAATGTCGGCGTCAGTCTGTCGGGCGGCGATGCCGAGCTGCTGCAATTGACCGAGGAGGCGTTCGACCGCGTCGTTGCCATCAATTTGAAGAGCTGCATCCTGGCGGCGAAAGAGGTGATCCCGATCATGCGCGTGCAACGCAGCGGTGCCATCATCAACATCTCGTCTATGGCGGCGATCACGACCTACCCTTACGTCGCCTACAAGGCGACGAAGTCGGCGATGATCGCCTTCACCGAACAGCTCGCCTATCAGAACGCCGAATACGGCATCCGTGCCAACGTCATCCTGCCCGGCCTGATGAACACGCCGATGGCGGTCGACACCCGCGCCCGCGAGTGGCACAAGACCCGCGCCGAAGTCGAAGCCGAACGCGACAGCAAGGTGCCGCTGCGCAAGAAGATGGGCACCGGATGGGACGTCGCCAACGCCGCGCTGTTTTTGGCGAGCGATGAGGCGAACTTCATTACGGGTGTGACGCTGCCGGTGGATGGTGGAGCGAGTGTGAGGAGGGGGTAAAGCGAGCGCGGTGCTCTTACCCTCCCCTGGAGGGCCCTCCAGGGGAGGGTGAAGTCAGCGCACGCTCGTCACCCGCCAGATCGTGCCGTTGCCATCTTCCGACACCAGCAGCGATCCATCCTTGGCCACGGCGATGCCGACCGGACGCCCCCACACCTCCGAGTCGCTCACCACGAACCCCGTGACGAAATCCTCGTACTCCCCGGTCGGCCTGCCGTCCTTCATCTTGATGCGGATGACCTTGTAGCCGGTGCGCTTCGACCGGTTCCACGAGCCGTGCTCGGCGGCGAAGGCGTCGCCCTGGTATTCGGACGGAAACTGCAGGCCCTGGTAGAAGGTCATGCCGAGCGAGGCCGAGTGCGGCTGGATCAGCACGTCGGGCACTGTCACCTTGTCCTTGAGATCGGGCCGCGCGCCGGCGTGGCGCGGGTCCTCGTTGCCGCCGATGTAGAACCACGGCCAGCCGTAGAACGCGCCCTCCTTCACGCTGGTGACGTAGTCGGGCACGAGGTCGTCGCCGAGGCCGTCGCGCTCGTTGGTCGAGCACCAGGGCAGGCCGGTCTGCGGCTGGATTGCGAGGCCGACGCAGTTGCGGAGGCCGGTGGCGTAGATCTTCCGCTCCTTGCCGTCGGGATTGAAGGCCAGCACCGCGGCGCGCTCGAGCTCGCTGGCCCATGTTGCGCCAAGCGGTTGCGCTTTCGCCCACGCCTCCATCCCGCCCGGCGGCGTGCCCATGCCTTCGGCGACGTTGCTGAGCGACCCCACCGACACCAGCATGCGCTTGTTGTCGGGCGTGAAGGCGATATCGCGGGTGGAATGGCCGCCGTCATGCGGCAGGCTCGCCACGATCGTCTCCACCTTGCCACGCGCCTTGAGATCACCGGCCTGATAGGGGAAGCGGACGACGCTGTCGGTGTTGGCGATGTAGATCCATTGCGGATCGTCGCCGTTCGGAAAGAAGGCGATGCCGAATGGCTGCCGCAAACCGCTCGCATAGACCTCATTGGTCGCGACCTTGCCGCCCTCTCCAGCACGAAGCACGCGGAGGGTGCCCGCCCGCGTTTCCGCGACGAAGATATCGCCATTCGGCGCAACCCTCACGATGCGCGGCGCGCGCAGGCCCTCGGCGAACAGCTCGATCTTGAATCCGGCCGGCACCTGGAGCGCGGCCTCCGGCGGGCGCGGCACCACGCGTGACGAGCTCGCAACCGACCGCGTGGCGCCGGGCCTGACCAGATCCTGCGGCCGGATCAGCCTGACCGTGCCGGGCTTGTCGGCCCGCCAATCGCCATAGGCGTCCTTGCCTTGCAGCACCGGCTCGGCCTGCGCGCCGGCCGCAACTGCGACCGGCAGCCCTGCGAGCATCGCCACGAACGATATCCTGTTGCCCACGTCGTCTTTCTCCTCGCCTTGCAAAGGTCGCGCGTCAACGCCGATCACCCGCAAATGGTCTGCAGCAGGTCCGACGCCTGCCGAATCCCACATCAGCTCATGCCCGCACGATGTGCATCAGCTGCAGCCCATCATACTGGAAAACGCAGCTGATCGGTGCGACACATTGCGAGGGCGACGACGGCCGGTCGCGGTCATCGAGGCTTGCGGCATGGCTGTCGCGACTGATGGGAAGATCATGTGGGGATCCGTCATATCGGAATGGGCGAGCCTGCTGCTGCGCTGGCTGCACGTGGTGGCCGCGATCGCCTGGATCGGCAGTTCCTTCTATTTCATCGCCCTCGATCTCAGCCTCAGGCCTAGAGGCGATCTGCCTGATGGCGTGCAGGGCGAAGCCTGGCAGGTCCATGGCGGTGGCTTCTACCGGATCATGAAATACCTGGTGGCCCCGAGCCAAATGCCGGACGAGCTGACCTGGTTCAAATGGGAAGCCTACACCACCTGGCTGTCCGGTTTCGCATTGATGGTGGTGGTGTACTATCTCGAGGCCGATCTGTTCCTGGTCGACAAGTCGATCCTCGACCTCACGCCATTTCAGGCCGGCCTGTTCAGCCTCTGCAGCCTGGCGCTGGCGTGGCTGCTCTATGAAGCCGCCTGCCGCACCGGGCTCGCGCAGCGCGAGCTGCCCTTTGCCGTCGGCGGCTATCTGTTCCTGGTCGCGCTCACTTACGCCTTCACCCATGTGCTGAGCGGACGCGGCGCCTTCAACCAGATCGGCGCGATCATCGGCACCATCATGGTGGCTAATGTCTTCGCGCTGATCATCCCGAACCAGAAAAAGATCGTGGCCAGCCTCATCGCGGGCCGGGCTCCCGATCCAAGACTCGGCAAGGCCAGCAAGGAACGCTCGGTCCACAACAACTATCTGACGCTCCCCGTGGTCGTGCTGATGATCAGCAACCATTATCCCCTGCTCTACGCCACGCGCTTCAACTGGATCATCGTCGCGATCATCCTGGCGCTGGGGCCGGTGATCCGCCACTTCTTCAACGAGCGCCATGCCGGGCGCAACTCGCCGTGGTGGGTGTGGGGCGTGGCGGCCGTGGGCGTGATCGCGATCCTGTTCCTCTCCGCCGCCGGCCCGCGCGAGGTGAAGACGGGGGCATTGTCGATGCCGCCGACGCGCGCCAATGTGGAGGAGATCGTGATCTCCCGCTGCAGCATGTGCCACGCGGCCGAGCCGGTCTGGGCCGGCATCGTGACCGCCCCGAAAGGCATCCTGCTCGACGCGCCCGAGCACATCCATCGCAACATCCGCCTGATCGGGCGTGCGGCCGCCTGGTCCAATGCCATGCCGCCGGGCAACATCACCGAGATGACCAGCGAGGAGCGCGCAATCCTCGCCGCCTATATCGAGCAGGCGCGCTGACGTGCGCCGCACGAGGATGCCTTGCGCGGAATGAAATTCCGCCTCCAGCGCTGAATTGAAAATGACTTGGCCGCCTATCCGGCGTAGACATGACCGGCAGCCGCCGGCGCGGCCCAAAGTCAGCTTGAAAATCGGGGAAGAACAGTGGCCCTCAAGAACATCATCGGTATCGACCACGCCGTGGTCATGGTGAAGGACCTCGACAAGGCCGCCGAGAATTATCGGCAACTCGGCTTCACTATCTCCCCGCGCGGCACCCACAGCGTCCACATGGGCACGGGCAACTACACCATCATGTTCGACCCCGATTATATGGAGCTGCTCGGCGTGCTCGCTGCGACCGAGCTCAATGCGCCGGCGCGCGCCTTCCTCGACAAGCGCGGCGAAGGCATCGAGCGCATCGCCTTCACCGCAGTCGATTCCGCCGCCGGCGCCGAGGAGATTCGTGCACGGGGCCTGGAGCCGATCGGCCCGACCGATTTCGAACGTCCCGTGACGCTGCCAAACGGCACGGTCTCGGCGGCGAAATTCCGCACCTTCATGTGGCCGACCGCGGAAGCGCCGGGCGGCGTGCGCATTTTTGCGTGTCAGCACAAAACCCGCGAGACCGTGTGGATTCCCGAGTTGATGACCCACGCCAATGCGGCCAAGCGGATCAGGCAGACGCTGATCGCCACGCCCGAGCCGGCGCAGGAGGCCGTGCATCTCGGCCGGATCATCGACCGCGAGCCGACGACCGACGCCGACGGCGCCGTTACGGTGCTCTCCGGCGGCGATCGCGCCGACTTCGTCTATCTGACGCTGGACCAGCTCGCCAAGCGCTATCCCGGCGTGCCGCTCGCGGGACTCTCCGAGCGCGGCGGGGCCGCGCTGGTGCTGGTCAGCGGCGATCTCGCGGCGACGGAAAAGGCGCTGGGTTCAGCCGCCGTGCGGAGCGGGGCTGCGATCTGCGTGCCGCCGGCCAAGGCCAACGGCACCCTGCTCGCCTTTGTTGCCGGCTGATTTGAACTAATTCTTTAACGGGTGTTTACCCGGCGGCTGTAGGTTTCCCGGCGATCCAAGCCACCGGGACCAAGCGCATGTTCAAAGAGGGATCGCCGATCGCCTATGACGCGCCGGCCGAGCTGAAGAAGTGGCCGTCGCTCAAAGGCGAGAGGCAGAAGGATCGAGGCCCGCCCTATCTCGTCTACAACGGGACGCTCGCCGACTGTGTCCGTGAGCTCATGGGCAAGCCGATCAAGGGCATCTCGCTCTACGACATCATGACGAAGCCGCAGGCCGCCTTCGACCAGACCGTGCTGTCGCCCGGCGATGCCGCCGAGATCGCGATGCGCAAGGATTTTCCCAAGGATTCTCCCAAGGCGTAAGCGCCGACCGGCCACCCGTCCGGTTAGTGATCGGAGCCGCTCGCTTGCGCGGCTCCGATCTCGATCGTCTAGTCGATCTCTCGATCACCCGACGCTCGCGCGGCTCGCTCTGTTCCGGTATTTTCCCGAACCAATAGGCTGCCGCCCACGCCTGCACGGAACCTGCAATGCCATCGAAGAGTGCCGGGATCATCGCCTATCGCAAGCGACGGAACATCGAGGTGCTCCTCGTCCATCCCGGCGGGCCGTTCTGGCGCAACAAGGATTCCCGCGCATGGTCGATCCCGAAGGGCGAGTACGCGGACGGAGAAGACGCAGAGGGTGCCGCGCGACGCGAGTTCGCCGAGGAGCTCGGGCTTGAGCTGTCCGTGCCGCTGAGCCCGCTTGGCGAGGTCAGGCAGCGCGGGGGCAAGCTCGTCACCGCGTTCGCGGCAGAGCTCGACATCGACGTGCGCAGCATTCGCAGCAACACGTTCGAGATGGAATGGCCGCCGCGCAGCGGCAAGCGGCAGGCCTTTCCGGAAGTCGACCGCGCCGAATGGTTCACCCTCGACGCGGCACAGGAGAAGATCAATGCGGGACAGCGTCCGCTGCTCGATCGGCTGGAGCAGCTGATCGGCGGATAGCGCGTCGCGCTCGCCGGCCGCGCCTCACTCCGCCTTGATGTTCGCGGCCGCGACCACCTCGGCGAGCTCCTTGGTCTCCTTCGCGATCTTCGCGGCGTAGTCGGTCTGGCTGAGCACGCTGACGACACCCTGCGAGCCGAGCTTCTCCGCGACCGCCGGATCCTTGGCGGCAGTGACGATCTCCCGGTGCAGCGTCTCCAGGATCGGCGCGGGCGTCGCCTTCGGCATGAAGAAGCCGACCCAGAACGAGATGTCGAAGCCGGGATAACCTGCTTCCGCCACGGTCGGCACGTCGGGCAGCGCCGGCAACCGCTCGGCCGACGACACCGCCAGCGCGCGCAGCTTGCCGGCCTTCACCAGTGGCACGGCGGAGAGCGGATCGAACACCGCCAGCACCTCCTGCGCGAGGATGCCGACCTCGGCGGCCGAACCGCCGCGATAGGGCACGTGGATCAGCTTGATGCCGGCCTTCTGGCTGAGCAGCTCCATGGCGAGATGGGCGAGGTTGCCGTTGCCGCCGGAGCCGTAGGCGAGCGCGCCGGGCGCGGCCTTTGCGGCAGCGACGAGATCGGCCACCGACTTGATGTTCGCCGTCTTGGGATTCTCGGGATTGACGACGAGGACGAGCGGGGCCGACACGACCGTGGTGAGCGGCGCAAAGTCGACTTGCGGATCGTAGCGGATCTCCTTGAACAGCGTCTTGTTGAGCGTGATCGTCGACGAGTTGCAGGCGAGCATGGTGTAGCCGTCCGCATCGGCGCGCGCGACGCCTTCGGCGGCGATCATGCCGTTGGCGCCGGCACGGTTCTCGACCACGAAGGGCTGGCCGAGCTTGTTACCGAGGCGATCGCCAATGATGCGCGCGACGACGTCGACCGGACCGCCCGCGCTGAAGCCGACCATGACCTTGACCGGCCGCGACGGGTATTTCTGCGCGAGCGCCTCTGTCGCCGGCACCGAAGCGCACAATCCGGCGATGACTGCCAGCAGGCGGGCGGTTCGTTGCATTCGTTCTCTCCCAGACCTCTTGGCGCCGCTTGTGCATGTTTGTTGGTGCGACGCCTTCGAAGATCATGATTAGCGGCCGTGCCGGATTTCGCAATCGCGTTCGGGCGCCGGCATTCCGCCGCACGGCACGTGCGCGCCGCTTCCAAACAAAAAGTGCGAAAACAACCCCATGCACAGTAGCCGGCCCCCTGTCGGAACAAGGACTTGCGCAGGGAAAAGAATTTTTCGGATTTACGAAATCGATTTTGACTCGTCGGGCAAAACAGTGGCATGATGGCATCATCGCAACAATCGTGAGCGTCACGGCCTGCCCGACCGCAGCCGCCCCGACGCGGTTGCGCGTAAACCCTTCATCGACATTCCGAAATTCGCATTCGCGCGCAGCAGCGAACGCTCGCTCGCGCCTGCGCCGTCAAAGGACACAGCACATGACGACAGCTCTCGAACGCCACATCACCTCGCCGCTCACGGCAAGCCATCGCAGCGGGCCCGCCGTGAGCCCGCGGGTCAAGCTCTACAAGCGCCGCATTGCGATCAGCCATCCGGACCCGCAGGCCGGCGAGCGGTTGCTGGCCGAGGCGCTCGGTGCCGTCGACCGCGACGCGATGCACGGCATGCTGAGGCAATTGGTCAAGGCGAGCGTGATCGGACAGAAGCCCGACGAAGCCAACCTCGCCTTCATGATCTCGACCATCAGGAGCATCGCGCCGAAGGATTCCATCGAGGCCATGCTGGCGTCCCAGATGGTGTCGGTTCACATGGCGGCGATGCGTTGCGCCTGCCGACTCGCCTGCACCGACGGTCTGCCGCAGCAGGAGAGCGTCACCCGCGCACTGACCCGGCTCTCCCGCACCTTCGCCGCCCAGGTCGAGGCGCTGAATCGCCACCGCAACAGCGACGCGCGCTCGATCACCGTGCAGAACCTGTCGGTGCAGGACGGTGGACGGGCGATCGTGGGCAACGTCACGCAGCATGCGCAGCTGATCGGCGCCGATCCGGACACCGCGGCAGGTCCAGGACTCGTCGCGTCCCGCGAAGCCGGCGAGCGCGAACACGACCGGGCCGCCACAAGGCAAGGCGCCAACGCATGAGTGCCGGTCACATCCGCAACACGCGCGCGATGATGGCAAGCCCGCGCTGCGGTGCCGGCACACGCAGCGGCTTCGCCTGCTCCGCGCCCGCGGTACGCGGCAAGCCCCGCTGCCGCATGCATGGCGGCGCCGCGGGATCGGGAGCGCCATTGGGAAACCAGAATGCGCGAAAGCACGGCGCATTCACACGAGAACGGTTCGACGAGCGAAGGACGATCCGGGCACTGCTGGACGAGACGCGGAAGTTGTTGGTTGCGATGAAATCCACGCCTGACGCATCCGGCTGAGCAGCCTCAAGAATTGAGCTATTGATGGATCATATGGGGCCAAATGATCTATCTTTGGACCAGCCGCCGGCCGTGCTTGCGCCTATTCGCGTCGACCGGCAGCTCCTCCCAAGAATAATTTCCATGCCTTATCGAAATATAGCTTCCGCTCCTTGGCCGAGGCGAGCGGTTTGTAGCCGAACATCGCCAGAGTCGTCGGGCCGACGATGATGCTGTTGATGAGAAAGTCGGTCAGGAAATTGACGTCACCCGACACGATGCGCTGATCGGCCTGAGCTTTCGTGAGCGACGTCCGCAGCAGCGACATGATTGCATCGGGCTCAGGCTCGGCCTGGCTTCCGGCGGCCACCAGACTTTCGCTCGCGGCGATGCGCTTGAAGGCCACCAGTTCCGGATCGAGATTGATGTCGAGCAGAAGGCTTGCCAGCTCCTTGAGCTGCGCGAGGCTGTCTTGACCCGATTGCCTCACCTGAAGATCAGCCAATCGGGCCATGATCCGCCGGCGGCTTCGCTCGAGCACGGCGACGAAGATCGCCCGCTTCGACGGATATCGCCGGTAGATGGTGTCCTTGCCCGCCCCGCATTCCGAGACGACTCGCTCCATCGAGGTCGCGGCATAGCCATCCCGGGCGAACAATTCTGCAGCAACCGCAAGGATCCGCTCCTCGATCGCCTGCGCTTCGGCCTTGGTCGGCCGTCCGCCACGCCCTTCGCCGCCACGCCTCTTGGCGCGTCTGCCGGTCTTCAATGCCGTCTTCATGCCTTCCCCTGCGCGATCCCGGGAATCATTCTGGACTTTTAATAGTTCTAAATAAGCGAAAACGCCAACGACATAACTGGACAGTTCCGTCCCGTTTTGTTTTAAGCCAGCTCGCAGATTTTTGGTGGGGTTTTGGAATGGGAATGACCGGGAGATCGCAGCGGACTCTGCGAGGCGCGACACTTTTGCTTGGTTCTACCGCTTTTCTGGCGTTCGACGTACCGGCCGTTGCGCAAAGCTCCGCGCTACCGCCGGTCACGGTGGACGCACCGCAAGCACAACGGGCGGCACGCAACGTCACATCACAGCGTCAACAGGCGGCGACGCGGCGCAGCGCCCGGGCGAGGAGCAATCCGACGGCGCCGGTGCCGGCTGCTCCCGCGGCGGCATCCGCAACAGCCCGGCAGGACACGCGCGACCGGGTGCTTGCCACCAGCCAGTCGACGGCGACGAAGACGTCCACGCCCGTACTGGAGACACCGCAATCGGTCACCACGATAACGCGCCGGCAGATCGACGAGCAGAACCCGCAGACCGTCGGAAATGCCCTGCAATACACGGCGGGCGTCCTCTCCGAACGCGACGCAACCACCCGCTATGACAGCGTGTTCCTGCGCGGCATCGGCGGCTTCGGCACCTCCACCAATTTCGTTAGCTTCCTCGACGGATTGAAGCTGCCGCGCGGCCAGGCTTTTGCGGTCACGTCGATCGACGCGTTCCTGCTCGACCGCATCGAGGTCATCAAGGGCCCCTCGGCCGTCCTGTACGGACAGATCAGCCCCGGCGGTCTCGTCAATCTGGTCAGCCGCCAGCCGAACGACATTCCCTACAATGAAGCGCGTATCGAAGGCGGCAGCCACGGCCGCGTCCAGGGCGGCATCACCAGCCAGGGCGCATTGGATGCCGCGCATCAATGGCTCTACAGCTTCAGCGCAATCGGCCGGATGTCCGGCACGCGTTACGACGACGTGGACGAACAGCGCTTCGGCGTCGCGCCGGCGATTACGTGGCGCCCGGATGCCGATACGCAGCTGACGGTGTCCGGCTTCTACCAGCGCGATCCGAAGGGCGGCTATTTCAACTCGCTCTATCCGCAATCGCTCGCGCCCGCCGCGTACAAGCCCTATCTCAACCGCAATCTGAACATCGGCGACCCCGGCTTCGACCGCTTCGAGCGCGAGCAATCGGGCGTCGGATATGTGTTCGACCGCCGCCTGAACGATGTCGTCAGCTTCCACTCCGCGCTGCGTTACTCCAAGGTCGATACCGACTTCCAGTCGCTGCAAATGTTCGGCCCGCTCACCGCGGCCGGCACGATCCCCCGCGCGGCGATCCGGTCGACCGAGAGTGCCGAAGGCATCGCCGCCGACAACCGCCTGCGTTTCGACTTCAGGACGTCCGCGGTCGAGCACACCGTGCTCGCCGGCTGGGACCAGCAGAACACGCGCAGCTCGTGGCTCTATCAGTTCGGCGGCGCGACCTCGCTGGATGTCGTCAATCCCGCCTATTATCAACCGGTGGGAACGTTGTTCCCGTTCATCAACAACGACCAGTCGCTGTCGCAGACCGGCATCTACGTCCAGGACCAGATGAAGTTCGGCGGCTTCCGCCTGACGCTCGGCACCCGGCACGACTGGACGGAGCAGAACAACGACAACCGCATCTCGCTGGCCAAGACATCGCAGGACGCCGACAAGCAGACCTATCGCGCCGGCTTGCTCTATCTCTTCGACAACGGGCTCGCCCCCTATGTCAGCTATTCGACGTCGTTCGAGCCGACCATCGGTGTCGGGCCGGACGGACTGCCCTTCGTTCCCACGACGGGCGAGCAGTATGAAGGCGGCCTGAAATACAAGCCGGCCTTTGCCGACATGCTGTTCACGGCAGCCGTGTTCGATCTGCGCCAGCAGAACACGCTGACGCCGTCTGCCGTGCCGGGCTTCAGCGTGCAGCAGGGCGAGATCCGCTCGCGCGGCATCGAGCTGGAGGCGCGCGGCAAGCCGACCGAGAACATCGAGATCATCGCGGCCTCGACCTTCCTCGACACCAAGGTGACGAAATCGACCGATCTCACCGCGATCGGCAAGCGACCTCAAGCCGTGCCGACGCATTTCGAATCGCTCTGGGCCAATTACAGCTTCCTCACCGGCGGCCTTGCCGGCCTGACCATCGGCGGCGGCGTGCGTTCGGTCGGGCCCAGCTATGGCGACGACATCAACAGCCTGGTATCGCCGGGATACGTCGTGGTGGACGCCGCGGTTCGGTACGATCTCGCCAATCTGGTGCGGGCCTGGAAGGGCGCGGAGGTCACGCTCAACGTCACCAACCTGTTCGACAAGAGCTACTACACCAGCTGCAGCTCCAACTTCTACTGCCAGTTCGGAAACGGCCGGCTGGTGCTCGCGGGCCTGCGCTACAGATGGTGATCGCATGATGCTGTGCCGGCCATGACGGCGAGACGGCTGCGGTGGTGGTCCTGGGTTCACAAGTGGAGCAGCCTGATCTGCACGATCTTTGCGCTGCTGCTGTGTCTCACGGGGTTGCCCCTCATCTTTCACGAGGAGCTGGGACCAAATCCGGCCATCGACAAAGTCGCTGCACCCGGCATCCGCGCGTCGGTCGATACGATGATCGCCGAGGCGCTCGCCGAGCGGCCGGGTGAGGTCGTGCCATATCTGTTCTACGATCGCGAGAAACCAATCGTGAAGATACCGACGGCCGGCAGCATGACGTCTGCTCCGGACACCTTCTTCTACAAGGTGTTCGACGTCCGGACCGGCAAGGCACTCAGCGCCGATCAGCCCAACGAGGGCTTCATTTATGTCATGCTGCGGCTCCATGCCGATTTGTTTGCCGGCATCAAGGGCATGTTGTTCCTCGGCGGCATGGGACTACTGCTGACGGCTTCGATCGTCTCGGGCATGGTGCTGTACGGGCCGTTCGCGCGGCGCCTCAGGTTCGGCGAGATACGCAAGCGGCAGAGCAACCGGCTGCGCTGGCTGGACCTGCACAATCTGCTCGGCATCATCACCCTGGCCTGGTTCGGCATCGTCACGCTGACGGGCGTGATCAATACGCTGGCGGCGCCGATCGAGCTGATGTGGCAGTCGAACCAGTTGCTCGACATGGCCGCGCAAAACCGGGGTCAGGCGCAAGGAGACCGCAAAGCTCCGGTTGACCTGGTGCTCGCCAATGTCCGCGCGGCCGTGCCGGGAATGACCGTGACGACGCTCGCCTTTCCCGGCAGCCCATTTTCAACACCCACTCATTATGCGGCGTTCCTGACCGGGGATACGCCGCTCACGAGCCGCATTCTCAAGCCAGCCATCATCGATGCGGCCAGCGGCGAAGTCGTCGTGGTTCGCGACATGCCGTGGTACGCGACGGCATTGTTCGTGTCGCAGCCGCTGCATTTCGGCGACTACGGCGGGCTGCCGCTGAAGATCATCTGGGCGACCCTCGACATCGTCACCATCTTCATCCTGATCAGCGGCCTGTATCTCTGGCTCGCCAAATGGCGCTCAGGCCGCGCTGTCGTCGACGCGGTGGGAACAGCCTCGACTGAGGCTTCCCGATGAGCATAAGCCGGACAAGGCGGGCGCCCTGGGCGATCCCGGCGCTGCTGGCGCTCGTGACGCTGTTCGGTCTGCTTGCCGCCCTGGTCGGTGAAGGGGGCATTTGGTGGCCCCTTTCGTGGGTGACGCTGGCGGTGCCTTGCGTGTGCAGCGGTTGTTATCTCGTTCGCGGCCTGCGGCCGCCCGAGCAATCCTGACATCACATCCGGTCCGCCTCTGCACCAACGTATCCGTCCGGCCATTGGCACCCGCTCCCCAATCATGTAACCCCACCCAAAACCTCCTCGGGACGGGACGCTCATGACCACCGCCGCCAACGACGCGGGCACCGCCACCCGCGCGCTGATCTTCGCGCTGCTCGCGCTCGCCTGCGGCCACATGCTGTCCACCCTGCTGCGCACCATTCCGGCCGTGAGCCTCGACCTGATGGCGGCGGATTTCCACATCGAGCCGCAGACGCTGGCCAGCCTCACCTCGGTCTATCCCTTCGCCTTTGCGGCTTCGCAGATCCCGGTCGGCGCGGCGATGGACCGCTTCGGCGTGCGGCCGGTGTCGCTCGGCTTGCTGGCGGGGACCGTGTTCGGTGCGGTGGCCTCGGGGTTTGCGACGGGACCTGAGAGCTTTGCCGTCGGGCAGCTGCTGCTGGGCGTTGCCACCTCGGGCATGCTGATGTGCCCGATGACGCTGGCGGCCAAGCAATTGTCGCCGGGCCGCTTCGGTCTGTGGTCGGGCGCGATCCTCTCGATCGGCAATATCGGCATGCTGCTGTCGGCGAGCCCGCTCGCCCTTGTGGTCGACAATTGGGGCTGGCGCGCGGGGTTCTGGATCTCCGCGATCGGCGGCGTGGCGGTGGCGCTTGCGGTGTTCGCGCTGGTGCCGAACCAGCCGGCCGAGCACAAGGACGAGTCCTCGCCGCTTTCGCAGATGGTCGAGGTGCTCAGGCTCGGCCTCTCCCGTCCCTTGCGCGGCCTGATCGCGCTGGCGCTGGTATCGCTGGCGAGCACGCTGGTGCTGCGCGGCCTGTGGGGCGGGCCGTGGCTGATGGAGATCAAGGGACTGACGCGGGTCGAGGCCGGCAACCAGCTCGGCGCGTTCACGCTGGCGATGATCGTAGGCCCGCTGTGCATCGGCATGATCGACCGCAGGCTCGGCCGCCGCCGCGCGCTGGTGGCGGGCTCGCATCTGGCCGGGGCGGTGCTGCTGGCGCTGATGGCGTTGGGCGCACCGCATTACGCGGTCTCCACGCTGCTCGGCGTGCCCGTGATGCCGCCGCAATTCGATCTGGTGCTGTTCGTGCTGATTGGCCTTGCGACCTCCGCCCAGCCGCTGCTGTTCGGCATGTCGCGGCAGCTGGTCGACGCGCAGACCGCGGGCAAGGCGCTCGCGGCCGTCAACCTCGCGTTCTTTCTCGGTGCGGCCTTGATGCAGTCGGTGACCGGCGCGGTGGCAGCGCTCGCGGGTCTGCCGGCAGTGCTGCTGTTCATGGCTGCCATGCTGGCGCTCGGCGTGCTGATCTTCTTGGCTTACACCTCGCCAAGCCCCTAGGATGGCGCGCCCCGCTCGCTAGAGGAATCACTCATGCCCGTCGACACCAAAGCCGCCACCGACCGTCTCATGCGCTTCCTCACTGTGGAGGGCGTCACCGGACAGGAGGCGGCGATCGGGCGGGAGCTCACGGCCGCGCTGAAGGAGGCCGGCGTGCCGGCGAAGGCGATCCGGCTCGACGATGCCAACACCCGCATTCCCGTCCCGACCGAGACCGGCAACCTCATCGTCGACCTGCCCGGCCGCGGCGCGCTGCACAACCACCCCCGCATCATGTTCATGACCCACATGGACACCGTGCCGCTGTGCGCCGGCGCCAAGCCGAAGAAATCCGGGCGCAAAATCGTCAACGAGGCCAGGACCGCGCTCGGCGGCGACAATCGCTGCGGCTGCGGCGTGCTGGTGACGCTGGCCGCCGAGCTCGTAAAGCAGAAGCTCGATCATCCGCCGATCACGCTGCTGTTCTGCGTGCGCGAGGAGAGCGGACTCTACGGCGCGCGCCACGTCAAGCTCGACGAGCTCGGCTCGCCGGTGATGGCCTTCAACTATGACGGCGGCGCGGCTTCCAACGTCGTGATCGGGGCTGTCGGCGCCGACCGCTGGACCGTCGAGATCTTCGGCCGCGCCTCGCATGCCGGCGTCGCGCCGGAGCGCGGCATCTCCTCGACCATGATCATGGCGCTCGCGCTCGCCGACGTGAAGGCCGGCGGCTGGTTCGGCAAGGTGGTGAAGGGCAAGCAGCAAGGCACCAGCAATGTCGGCCCCGTCACCGGCGGCGAGGGCCGCCCGGCGGGCGATGCCACCAACGTCGTCACCGATTACGTGCATGTGCGCGGCGAATGCCGCAGCCATGACGGCAAGTTCTTCAAGGAGATCACCAAGGCCTACAAGGCCGCGTTCGAGAAGGCGGCCAAGAAGGTGACGAACGCGCAAGGCAAGTCCGGCAAGGTCAAGTTCAAGGCGGAGACGGACTATTATCCGTTCCGCATGAAGGAGAGCCTGCCCGTGGTCAAACGCGCGGTCGAGGCGGTCTCTGCCGTGGGCGGCACCCCGAACGTGCGCGCCGCCAATGGCGGCCTGGACGCCAACTGGATGGTCCGCCACGGCATTCCGACCGTCACCTTCGGCGCCGGCCAGAACGAGGCGCACACGGTCGACGAATGGATCAATCTCGACGAATACGACCGTGCCTGCGCGCTGGCGCTGCAGGTTGCGACGATGCGGTGAGGCAGGTTGTAGGGTGGGTTAGCCGTGCGGGCCGCGCGCAGCGCAGACCGCCCGGCGTAACCCACCCTACGAAGAAAGAATCGAACGTGACACCCATTGCTCGTCATTCCGGGGCGCGACGAAGTCGCGAGCCCGGAATCCATTGGGCCACAGAGATTGCTGCGCGATGGATTCCGGGTTCGCGCCCACGGGGCGCGCCCCGGAATGACGGGGAAAAAGCGGCGCATTGCTGCACGCGAGGCATTCGCTGGCGCTTGATGCAGCGGCCCAATATTCGGCTATGCTGGTTGCAAGCCGGCCCTCCCAGCGAAAGATCCCTGCCTTGCCCCCCGAACTCCACCAGAAACTGACCGCGTGGCGCCAGCACCTGCATGCCCACCCCGAACTGTCGCTCCAGGAAAAAGCCACCGCCGCCTTCGTGCAGGACAAGCTGACCGAGCTCGGCATTCCCTTTGAAGCCGACATCGGCGGGCACGGCATCGTCGCGACCTTGACGCGCGGGCACGCACGAAGCCGGGTCGGCCTGCGCGCCGACATGGATGCGCTGCCGATCACCGAGGACACCGGCCTGCCATACGCCTCCAAGATATCCGGCGTGATGCATGCCTGCGGCCATGACGGCCACACCGCCTCGCTGCTGGGCGCAGCGGCACTGCTCGCCGCCGACACCGATTGGAGCGGCACGGTCGATTTCATCTTCCAGCCGGCCGAGGAAGGCTTTGGCGGCTCGCGCGCGATGGTCGCGGCCGGGCTGTTCGACCGCTTTCCGATGGAGCGGATATTCGGCTTCCACAACTGGCCGGGCCTTGCCGCCGGCACCATCGCGGTCCATGACGGCGTCGTCATGGCCTCGGGCGGGCGCATCACCATCACCATCGAGGGGCATGCCGGTCACGCCGGCATGCCGCATCTGACGCGCGATCCGGTGGTGGCGGCAGGCCATTTGATCGTGGCGCTGCAATCGGTCACCTCGCGCAGCGTCGATCCGCTCGACACCGCCGTGCTGTCGTTGTGCACGATCGAAGGCGGCACCGCGCCGAACCAGATCGCCGGACGCGTCACCATCCGCGGCACGCTGCGGTATCACCGCGAGGCGGTCAAGGGCACCATCCTCGACGGCATCGAGCGCACCTGCGCCGGGATAGCGACCGGCTTCGGCGTCAAGGTCACGCCCGAGATCGTCATGGGTGTCGGCGTCGTGATCAACACGCCTGATGAGGCCGACCTCGCGCGCATCGCCGCGGAGAAGGTGCAGGCGCCGGTGCGGCGCGACCTTCCGCCCAGCATGGCCGGCGAGGATTTTGCCCATTATCTGCAGCAGCGGCCGGGCGCCTTCGTCTGGATCGGCAATGGCGCGTTGCGCGAGGGTGCCGAGCTGCACGGCCCGCGCTACGATTTCAACGACGCGATCCTGCCGGTGGCCTCCGCCTGGATGGCCGAGGTGGCCAAGACGGCGCTGGCGACGAACTGAAGCGCGACGAGATTGGGTTTAATCGCTTTCCACGGCACCTCCGCCGCTGCAGCGATCATGCCTCATAATGCGCTAAACGACGCCGCCCTGCCGAAGCGCTGCGATCGCCGCCTTGTCGTAGCCGAGCTCGGCGAGGACGCGATCGGTGTGCTCGCCGAGTGTCGGCGGACGGCTCGCGATGTCGCCCGGCGTTTCCGACAGCCGCACCGCGGCGCGGGCGACCGGCGCCTGTTTCGGCAGGCCCGGATAATCGACGTCCTGCATAAAGCCGGCGGCGCGGATGTGCGGATGATCCAGCGCCTGTTGCGGTGAGAGCACCGGGCCGGTCGGGATCATCGCCTGGCCCAGCGTATCGACCGCCTCCTGCGTGGTACGCTCGGCGCACCAGCGCGCCATCCGCTCGCTGATGATGCGGCCGTTGTTGCCGCGGCTGATGTCGTCGGCAAAGCGCGGATCGCTCAGCCAAAGCTCCTCCTCACCCATCAGCCTCGCCCAGCGCTTGAACAGCGGATGGCCGGTGACCTGGCACAGCACCCAGCCGTCCTTGGTGCGGTAGATGTCGGCGGGCGCCGCGGTCTGGCCGAGATTGCCCGTCGGCACGCGGTTGACGTTGATGACGGCCTGCTCGATCAGCGTGGCATTGGTGAAGGACAAAGCGGTTGCGAGCAGCGCGCCCTCGACGATCTGCCCGCGCCCGGATTTGCCGCGCTCGATCAGCGCGGCGAGCGTGCCGAACGCGCAATGCAGCGCGGTGCCGAAATCGACCCAGTTCACGGCGGCCCGATACGGCGGATCGCCCGCGCCCGTCATGTAGACCGAGCCCGACATCACCTGCCCGACGCCGTCGAAGCCGACGCGGTCGGACCAGGGACCCGGCCCGCCGAACGCAGTCGCCGTGGTCAGGATGATGTCCGGCTTGATCGCCTTGAGCGAATCGTAGTCGAGCTTCATCGCGCGCAGGGTCTGCGGCGGCAGATTGGCGACCACGACGTCCGCGGTCGCGATCAGGCGGCGCATCACCTCCTGGCCTTCCGCCTTCATCGGATCGAGCGTGATGCACTTCTTGTTGCGATTGACCTGGAGAAACAGCGCGCCCTCGCCGCCTTCGCCCACCGGCGCCACGAAACGATCCTCGCTGCCGTCGCGCTTCTCGACGCGGATGACCTCGGCCCCGAACTCGGCCAGCAAGGTCGCACAATAGGGCCCGGCGATGTAGCGCCCGAAATCGAGCACGCGCACGCCCTCCAGAACTCCTCCCATCGAACCCTTCCCTGTTGTTTGTTGCAGATTACAGGGACTGGCCGCCAGGGCAAGTTGGGAAGCGGGATGCGCATGCGACTTTCATCATCGCATCGCGAACAGCTCCTGATGAAACCGCTGTTCGACGGGGAAGCCGAGCACGCTGAAGTCTCGCCTGAGCGCTTCGCCGAAAGCTGCCGGACCACAGAACCAGATGCTCGCCTGACGCCATTGCGGTACGGCTTCGCGAATGCGTTCGCCGGTCAGATGTCCATCGCGGGCGTCAATGAGAACGTGGAGACGAACATCTGCCGAGCGCGCATCTGCTGCAAGCTTGCCGAGGGCTTCCTCATCCACATCGGCGGTGGTGTGAAAGAGGTCAACCGCCTGCGCGACAGGGCAACCAGGAACATCCTTCATGGCCGCCTGTTTCATGCGGGCAACGAAGGGCGTGATGCCGATACCGCCGCCGATCCAGATCTGATGCGAGCAATCATCGTCGAACGTGAAGCAGCCATAGGGCCCCTCCACCTTCACCTCCTGCCCGACACGGAGCTTCTCACGCAGCCTGCTGGTGTGGTCCCCAAGTTCCTTGGTGATGAAG
The DNA here is from genome assembly GCF_018130245.1 of Bradyrhizobium sp. SZCCT0231. Classification (GTDB taxonomy): domain Bacteria; phylum Pseudomonadota; class Alphaproteobacteria; order Rhizobiales; family Xanthobacteraceae; genus Bradyrhizobium; species Bradyrhizobium japonicum_F. The sequence continues at coordinate 155,861 of NZ_JAFCKP010000001.1, read as the reverse complement.
ATGATCCTGGGGTCTGCCGCGTTCCAGCCGGAGGCGATCGTGTAGGGATGCGCGCCCTCGGAGACATCGGACGTGGCGAAGGCGAACTGGCCCGGCCGATGCCCCGGCCAGCCGTGGGGCACCTCGATTTCGGTCTCGATCGCTCTGACGCCGGGATAATATTTGAGCGAGGTGATCCTGCCTTGGACCTGCCGCCTAGCCCCAATGCGCCGCAACAGCGTAACAGCCGCCGCCCATGTCCCGAACGCAAGCAGCGCCCCCACGATCCAGCCGAGCGGCGACATCCAGTAGCCGAACTTCATCAGCGTGATCGCATGAAAGACCAGAACCAGATAGGCGATGGCGAGCAACCGATGCGTCTTGTAGAAGAGCCGATAGGGGAACATTTGAATGAGCGCCAAAGCAATCAGCACCACAGTGCCGTAGAAGGCCCACTCGCCCAGTCCCTCCGCCGGTCCATGCAGGCCGACAAAGAAGGCCTCGATGGGATTCTCGATGGCGGGCCTTGCCCCACGCTGCGGTCGGGTCAGCAAACCCCAACCGACCGCCCATTTCGGGGCATTGGCCCAGAGCCAATGGATAATGGCAGTCACAAGCGCCGCGATACCGAGCCATTTGTGCAAGCGATACATCTTGTCGAGACCGCCCAGCCAAGCCTCCGGCCAGCGCGGCCGCAGCGCGAGGATCATCGCCATGCTCATGCAACCGATTGCCAGGACGCCGCTCAATTGCACCATCCTCTCGCGAAGTGGGAAGAAGGAGCCCGGCCCAAATGGCTGGGGCTCCGCAACCAGCCACAGCACGACGAGAGCCGCCAGAGTGCCCCACAATACCCGTTTGAGCTTCTGCATGCCGTCCTTCCCTCGCGACCTTACGGCGCCAGCTTGAACCGATCGAGCTGTGTTGCATTGAGCTGACTCAAGGCTGCCTGTGATCAGCTGTACGGGCTCATTGAGAGCAGAAACGCCAGTCTCGCGATGAGGCAATGGCCGGGATGCCAGCGCATGGCACGGCTATCGCCTATGCCGCAACGGCCTCGTAGATATCCTCCTCCTGGGCCGTGTGCATGCGCACCAGCGTCTCGATCGCCTCGATCACGCGCTGAGCGTCTCGAACAAGGTAGCGATCGATCTTCTCCGACGGCAGATCCTCCGCGATCCGGGCGAGCAGCCGCGCTAGATGCAATATCTCGCGATGCGCACGGCTCATGGCAGAGAGCCCGTGGCGGTCGCGCAGCACCTCCGTGAGCTTCGGATAGACGCTGTCTTCATCCTCGCGTTCATGCATCACGACGCTGCCCTGGACCAGTCGATCGGCCTCACCAATCAACGCAGCGGCGGATTCGGGCACCGCATCGTCCAGCGCATCGACGATCTGGCGCAGGCGGTCGAGGTCCTTGAGCAGGGCCTGATGATCGTGATGCAGCGTCAGCCCCTGTTCCGCGGTGAGGCGCGGACCGCTGCTGGCGAGGGACGGATTGAGCGCTCGCAGCGCGTTCAGAATGACGGCAACATCGATCACCTCCTGAACGATCGCGGCGGGTACGGGATCGAGCCAGCCAAGGCTGGCAGCGGCCATTGCCGCCAGCGACAACCCCATCCCGACGAAGATGCTTTGCAGGGCAATGCGCCGCGCGCGCTGCGCGATGATGATCGCTTCGCCGACCCGATCCAGCCGATCGGTGAGAATGACCACATCTGCCGCCTCGGAGGAGGCGCTTGCACCGCGCGCGCCGAGCGCGACCCCGGTGTCAGCCACGGCCAGCGCCGGGGCATCATTGATGCCGTCGCCGACCATGATGGTCGGATGCAGCCGCTGTTCGCTGCGCACCGCCTCGACCTTGTCTGAGGGAATCCGATCGGCCAGCACGGCATCGAGATCGAGCGCCGCACCGATGGCCTGCGCCGCCGCGGCGCGATCGCCCGTGACCATCACCATCCGCGCGATGCCGGCATCGCGCAGCAGCCGGATCGCGCGTGGCGTATCGGCTCGCAATTCGTCTGCCAGCAGCAACGCGCCGATGAGACGGCCGTCCACCGCGACAAAGACGATCAGCGCCGAGCGCCATGAGGCACGTCGAATCGCCCGCAGCTCCCATGGCGAGAGCTCGGCGCGCGAGAGAAGCATCTCTCGCGAGCCCGCCATGACGTGGCGTCCGTCGATCTGGCCGCTGAGGCCGGAACCCATGGCCTCCTTGACGTGTTCCGGCGGTTTCAGGCTGAGCCCCTGGGCGTGGGCCGCAGCGACGACGGCCTTTGCCAGCACGTGATGCGAAGCTTGCTCGAGCGACGCCCCGAGCGTGAGGACCTCATCCGGATCCTCGCCTGGCGCAACTTCGACCGACAGCAACCGCGCCCCGCCCACCGTCAGGGTCCCGGTCTTGTCGAACAGCACGGTGTGCGCGCGGGCCAACGCCTCCAGCGCCTTCCCGCCCTTGACCAGGATGCCGCGGCGGGCCGCTTGGGCCACCCCGGCAATGAAGGCGACGGGTGCGGCCAGGATCAGGGGGCAAGGCGTCGCTGCCACCAGCACGGCAAGGCTGCGGGTGACGTCGCCGGAGATGTGCCATGCCACAAAGGAGATGACGAGTGTCACCGGCAGAAAGATCAGCGCATACTGGTCGGCCAAGCGCACGAAGGGAGCTCTCGCCGTTTGCGCCGCAGTCACCATGCGCACGATGCCCGCATAGGTGCTCTCGCTGGCCGCCGCGGTCACGGTCAATTGGAAGGTCTCGCCCGCATTCAGCGAACCGGAAAGAACGGCGCTTCCGCGTGTCTTCTCCACCGGAATCGGTTCGCCGGTAACCGCGGACTCGTCGATCGTGGCGAAGGCGGACGCAACGACACCGTCGACCGGTACGATCTCGCCGGCCTTAACCAGGAGCTCCTCGCCGACCGCGACGTCCTCGATCGGAACATCCTCGATCCGCTCGCCGGATTTGCGATGGACCTGCCGCGGCGCCCGATCAACCAGGGATCGCAGATCATGCTCCGCCCGTGCGACCGCGATCTCCTCCAGCACGTTGCCGCCGGAATACATCAGTGCGACCACGGCTCCTGCGAGCGGCTGTCCGAGCGCCAACGCCGCACTCATCGACAGCAGCGCGATCGCATCCACTCCGACGCGGCCGCTCAGCAGATCCTGGACGATCGAGACCGCCAATCCTGCAATCACGGGCGCCGTGCCGAGCGCCCACGCGACATCGGCCAGATCAGGCCGGCCCGCGGCTCGCGCGAGAGTGCCCGCAATCAATCCCGCGATTGCGATCGCAACCAGAGCCCATCGCAAGACCCGATCAAACGACATGGCTTGGCGCGCCCGCCCTGAGGTCTCCGCTCGCTATTGTTGCGGGACGGAGCTCTTGCTCCGGTGCATGAACGCCATCATCTCCTCGAAAGTGAGCTTGCCGTCCTTGTCGCGATCCATTGCCTTGAAAATTCGTTCGTGAGCGACCTGAAACTCGGACAGCGAGACGGTCCCGTCGCCATCGGCATCCATCAACGCGAAGACGATGCGGAAGACGACCGGCGGCTCCATGGCGTCACCGCCCATCGCGCCGTGTCTCTTCATTCCTTGTCCCATCATTCCTTGTCCCATCATTCCGCGCCCCATCATTCCCATCATGTCTCCACCGCGCATCGGGCTCTGCCGCTCGGCGGATGGGTTGGCAGGAGAACTCGACGGCGGCGACGCCGGCGCCTGCTCCTGTCCGGGATGATGGCCTTGATGCTCCGCCGGCGATTGGGCCAAAGCTGGCTGGCCCAGGATGGCGAACAGCAACGCTGCAGCAACGGTTCGACCTAGCATGGCGCTTCCTCCGACCTTGGTGTGGGTCTGACGAGGTTGTCGAACTTCACCGAATTCACCTTGAGCCAAGTCAAGAAAGCGGCTTGTGCCCATGGCTTTTCGACGCGAATGACCATGGCGCCGAATTCAGCCGGCGAGATCGCGCGATAGGCCCCCGTTTTTGGGGACGTCCTCTGGCCTGCGCGAGCCTCGCCACGTCAAGGACGGGACGGACCGGGCTGGTCGCCGAGACCGCGACGCCGGCCGATCGCTTCGCTCAACGTCTTGCCGCTGGCGGTGCTGACGAAGTGCAACGCGGCGCAAGCGGGACATCGGACGGATACGTGCGTGTCCGCGGCATCGGACGTTGCGTCGGAAAGCCAATGCTGCACGTTCATGCCCGTGCGGGGACATTTGAAGATGACGTTGCGCTCCATGCCGGACATATGCGCCCGGCGCTCCGGCCTTGAAATTGCGGGCCAATACTTAGGCAAATGTCCTGAACGGATCCACACGGGAACGGCAAAGACATCGCAAAGCGCCGCTGGGCAGGATGCCAGTCGAGAGCACCCGGTCGAGCGCCTCCGACCGCCCTTGAGCTGGATCAAGACATGTTTGTGACCCTGATTATAGCGTTGTATTGGCATCGGGAACGCTTTTTCGAGGTACCGTTGCCGAAAGCAGCGACGTTCGGATTCCTAGGCCTTCCCGGCGCCGCTTTCACAGATGGGTGCAGAAGACCGCGAGCATGGAGCAGGCCGGAGAGCGGCTCCGCCGGAGAGTTCGATGGAACGACGATCGGCAACGCGGGTTTGTTGGACGGGCTCAGACCCTGGATGGAAGAACCAAAGCGAACAGTCGGCCTCGGCGCTCCCATGGAGCCCGGGGCCGATTTTCGTCGAACCCATGGGATCGTCTGGGCAACGGAGGACGCCGATCAGGAGAACCGACATGCTTGCCGACATTCAAACCGACGATCTCACCGCCGTCGTGCGCTACGCACTGGAGACGACCCGTGCGACGACGGCCTGCCCTTTCCACTGCGACGTGATCGTCCGTATCGGAGATGACGCTGCCGAGAGCCACGCCTTCGAACGCGCCAAGCGAATCATCAGAAGCGACGGCACGAAATGGGACAAGGAAGCTCTCAGGATCGAGCTCGGCCGTCAGCTCGGCGCAGCCGCGGACGGCTGCTGCCCCAAGTGCGACACGACAGCCTCGTGCGCCTAGCCGCCGTGAGCTAACCGGATGAGGCACACGAACTCGCGTTTCCGGGCAGGACGTCGAGCGATCGGCGGCGATTTAACCTGTGTGAAATCCGCTGATGGAATTGGCCCTTACCCTGAACTGCGCGCGCAGCTCTATCCAGAGGCCGGAATTCCCGTGAAAGTGACAAAGCCGATCGCCTCCATCATCCGCAGGATATCCCGGACGGATATTCCGTCAGCGGACGAGGACGATGATCGTCAGCTTTCTCTATCGGCCGAGAGGCGTCAGGTCGTCGACGAGTACGCCGACAATTTGAGGAAGATCATCCGAAGACTTCTTGGAAAGCCGAATTGATCTCGCTTGGGTACCTCGCGGCAAAGGGAGCAATTTCGAAATTGACGTTCGGCGGCCTCGCCTTCTGGGCGCTCCTGTTTCACTCGGGGCGCGGAATGCGGAAACTTGATTCAGCGCAAGGGCATGGAACGCGACCCTGATAGTAAAGGTCGAGGTTCACAGGGAATGCTCGGATGACGCTGAAGAAATGGTGCGCGGTTCTCGCGATGTCGGCCGGTGCGGTTACGTCCGCGATTGCTCAGTCCGACTTTCCACCGTCCGCGAGCGCGAAACAAGAGGCGCCCCGCCTCGTCGAGGTCATGAGCATGGCGCAGCTCGAGCATCTCAAGCTATGGTATGCAGGCAAGGCGAAGAACTGGGACCTGGCCGCGTATGAGTTGCGGCAGCTGACGAATAGCCTGGCCGAAGCGGCCATCTTCTATCCCGCGGTCCCCGTCAGCAACGTGACCACGATGAAGGAGCCGCTGCTCTCGATCGCCGACGCGATCGCGGCGGGAGATCACCGCAAGTTCGCCGCTTCCATGCGCGTGCTGACCGACGGCTGCAACGCCTGTCACTCATCGATGGGCCGCGGCTTCATTGCCATCGCCGTTCCGACCGGCGGGCAACCACCCGCCAATCAGATCTTCTCGCCATTGGAAAAACCGCGGAAGAAATGATGCGCTGAGGCAGCGCGACCTCAGGTCTGGGAACGAGGAGGAGACATGTCGGCAGTCAGCTTTGCGCTCGATCGCGCCCACAGCAGAAACATCGATCGCTATCATCGGCTCCTCAAGACGCATCTAACGGATGTCGAGCGCAACTACATCGAGTGGCGCCTGTCGCAGGAGCAGGCTGCCCTCGAAGCGCTCGACCGGCCGCATCAGGATGGTGCCGCCACGACCGCCGCCCAAGACCGGATTGAGCTGCATCAACCCGGAGATTGAGCAGCCTATTACCTTCGCCGGGCCCCAGACGTCAGTGACCGGCGAGCCCCTTGATGATCGAGCAGTCTACTCCGGCCAACACTCCGGCTGCCGAGTTCTGGCAAACGCCAAAGGACGAGCTCTGCCGCGCGCTCGGCTCGGGTCCCGAAGGCCTGGCACAAATCGAAGCGAACCGACGGCTGGCGATCTTCGGAGCAAACCGCGCTGACGCCTCCCAAAGCCGGTCGGCCCTGCGCAAGCTCGGCCAACGCCTCTGGAATCCGCTGATTGCGATGCTGCTCGCGGCGGCGCTGGTATCCGGGCTCAGCGGCGACATCGGCAGTTTTGCAGTCATCGCAACCGTGCTCTCCCTGTCCATCACGCTCGATATCGTTCAGGAGCATCGCGCCGAGCTCACTGCCGAAGCGTTGCGGGAATCGGTCGCCATTCAGGCGGACGTCGTCCGGGATGGCAGGGACATGACGATTTCGGTGACGGCTCTCGTCCCCGGGGACGTCGTGAAACTCCGTATCGGCGATCTGATACCCGCCGATGGCGTCGTTCTCGATGCCCAGGAATTACAGGTCAATGAAGCCCTCATGACAGGAGAGCCGTTTCCGGCCTTCAAGACGGACGCCCCCTGCTCGGCGGCATTGCCGGCAGATGCCACGAACGCGCTGTTCGCGGGAACCAGTACCGTCGGCGGGAGCGGCAGGATGCTGGTCGTGAGGACCGGCGGCCGGACGCGCTTTGGCGCGATCGCCTCGGCAATGGCCGCCAACGCGCCACCGACCGCTCTCGAGGAAGGCGTCCAAGGGCTCGGACTGCTGATCCTGCGACTGACGCTCTTCCTCACGCTGTTTGTGATGATGGCTCATCTCGTCGCGCAACATCCCGCAATGGAGTCCTTCCTCTTCGCGGTCGCGCTCGCCGTCGGCCTGACACCCGAGCTGCTGCCTATGGTGATGACGGTGACCCTCGCCCGCGGCGCGCTGCGCATGGCGGAGCGAAAGGTCATCGTGAAACGACTGTCGGCGATTCACGACCTGGGTGCGATGGACACGCTTTGCGTCGACAAGACCGGTACGCTGACGGAAGCCAGGATCACGCTGGAGGCGCATATCGATCCGCAGGACCGGCCCAGCGATCGCGTCCTAAGCTTCGCGCACCTGAACAGCACGTTCCAGGCCGGTGTCAGAAGCCCTCTCGACGACGCGATATTGTCAGCGAGCCGCGATGGTCTGGACGGCTGGGCCCGGCGTTCGGAAGTCCCGTTCGACTTCGAGCGACGGTGCTTGTCCGTTCTCGTCGCACGGGACGAAGAGCACATGCTGATCGCAAAAGGAGCTCCGGAATCCATCCTGTCCCGCTGCGTTGCCGTGGAGATCGATGGCCTGGCCCATCCGCTCGACGCCGCATGGCAACAGAAGATGACGGACATCCAGGCTCGATATGCCCGCGATGGCTTCCGGCTCCTTGCCGTCGCCATCAAGTCGATTCCGTCCGGGCAGCAGACGATTGCCGTCGGTGACGAGAGCAGTCTGACCATGCTCGGGTTCTGTGTCTTCGCCGATCCGCCGAAGCAGGATGCGGCCTCGGCGATTGAAGCGCTCACCTCGCTCGGCGTGACGATCAAGATCCTCTCGGGTGACCATGACGCCGTGGTCTCCCATGTCGCGCGATCGGTCGGCCTGCCGTCGGGACGCGTCATGACCGGAGCCGAAATCTCCGGGCTCACCGATGCCGCGCTCGTCGCCCGGGTCGATGATGTCGACCTGTTTGCCCGGATCGACCCCGATCAGAAGCGGCGGATCATTGCCGCGCTGCGGCACCGCAATCACGTCGTCGGTTTCATGGGAGACGGCGTCAATGATGCGCCGGCGATTCACGCAGCGCATGTCGGCATTTCTGTCACGGGCGCGACCGAAGTCGCTCGCGCAGCCGCCGACATGATCCTGGTGACTCCCGACCTGTCAGTGCTTGCGGCCGGCGTGCGCGAGGGCCGCAGAACCTTTGCCAACATCCTGAAATATGTTCGGATGGGAACGAGCTCGAATTTCGGCAACATGCTTTCGATGGCCCTGGCGTCGGTCGTTCTTCCATTCCTGCCGCTGCTGCCGCTGCAAATCCTGCTGAACAACCTGATCTACGATCTCTCCGAAATCGGGATCCCCTTCGACGAGGTCGACCGCGAAGACGTTGCCCGGCCCGAAACGTGGAACATGGCGAGCATCCTGCGCTTCTCCATCATCATGGGAATGGCGTCCTCCCTGTTCGATGCGATCACCTTCGTCGTTCTCCTCAAGGTGTTCGAGGCGGATGCAGAATTGTTTCGAACCGGATGGTTCGTGGAATCGATACTCACCCAGATCCTGGTGATCTTCGTCATCCGGTCTCGCCGCATGCCGTGGCGCGCGAATCGCCCCCACACCATCCTGATCGCGACGTCCGTCGGCGCCCTCCTCGCCGGGCTGGCGCTGGCGCTTGGTCCGTGGCGCGGACTGTTTGGCTTTACCGCGCTTTCCGCAGAAATATTTGCGGCGATAATTGCCATCGCAGCCGCCTATCTGATCTCGGCGAACGCCGCCAAGCGCCTGGCAATCTCAGAGCGTTGACAGACGGTCGACCTGGATCGATGCCGTGCGTGAAGACGACAGCGCTGATTGGCCCACATTCGGCTGGAAGCAGAGCAACCCTACTTTGGTGGCTGAAGACCCCGAGAGTTGACCCATTCGTCGAGGTGAGCTGCGACGTCGGCCTGACGAACCTTCGCGAGCAGGTCGTCCCGCTCGCGGCCAGGCTTCAGTTTGGCGGCCTGCTCACGGAGCTGTTCGGCCCACGCCGAAAGCCGGTCCTGAAACGATACGCTCTGCTTGAGGTAGTGCCGCTTCACCGTGTTTCCCCCAGGCGCTTTGACTCAAGTTAGGAGCCGATCGGCTTGCGGCTTTGCGCCAAATCAATGGGGGGCCGAATTCCGCGATGTGGGGCGATCAGACTGCGGCAGGGAGAGAGCCGCGCTACATCCCTTCACCGGTGCTCAGGTCGCATTTGAATAAATCCGTTCGCGGTGAACTTCCCGGCCGCTCTCGTCGATGACGACGATCTGGAGCGCGGGATGGCCTTTCGGTTTCTCTCTGCGCACCTTCTCGGCGAGACTCTTGCTGTGAGCGATGGCGGCGCCATCGCTCACCAGCTCCAGTCCCGACTTGTCCCGGACGGGCACGCCGTCCTTGAGATCGAAATAGTATGTGGGCATCGGCTCATTCCCGCGGTCCCACACAGCTTGGCTGGATTCATTCATCCAAAAAAGAGCCGCCGAGATGCGGTGGGTTGGACCTCGGCCCTCCTTCGATTCACACTACTATAGTACCGCAACGACCTAACCCAAAGAGGTCATCTTCCCGCTTGCCCTTGCGGTGGTAACATTAGGCGACGTCACGGGGAAGTGCGCCATGCATCGCTACATCGCTCAGGCCAATGTCGACCATTACATCGCGCTGTTGAACGGCGCCGACCTCTTGCCTGACCGCCGGAGCGCGATCACCAAGATGCTGATTTCCGAAGTGGACGGGCTCGGCCGCGATCTGGAGCAGCTCGAGTTCTTCGAAAATCGAGCCGCGGCCGGACGTAAGCGCGTGGAGCACGTCGCGAGCCTGCGAGACGGTTTTGCCTTCGGAACGCTGGAACGGCGGCACGCAGATGAGCTGCTGGTGAACATCGAGAATCTTCAAACTCTCCTGGAAGATGCGTGTCATCGCCTGCGCAGGAAGGTCAACGCGCGCGGCCTTTGATTGCCTCGGCAGGCCTGACGCGAACTCTTGCAAAGCAAGCCGCGACTGTTCATGCCGCAATCACGCGGCGACCGGCTTGCTCTCCTCGTTGCGCTTGCCGAGCAGCGGCGCGAACTGCTCGGACGTCACCGTTTCGTTCGCGATCAACAGTTCCACACCGGCGTCCAGGTCGCCACGCCGGCGCTGGAGGATGTCCCGGGCGCGGCGGTCCCCCTCCTCGATCAGGTTGCGGACGGCGAGATCGATCTCGCGGCCTGTTGCCTCGGCAGCCCCGACGATCTTGTCCTGGGCCGCCCCGAGGAACGCTTGCGGCTTGGGCGCATAGGTGCGTTGCCCCACCGTCTCGTCCATGCCGTACTTGGTCACCATTTCGATCGCGACTTCGGTCGCACGCTGAAGATCGTCGGCGGCGCCGGTGGAGATCGCACCGTCGAAGATCAGACGTTCCGATGCGCGTCCTCCCATCAGCACGGCAATGCGGTTCTTGAGCTCCTCGATCGTCAGCAGGAACCTGTCCTCGGTCGGACGCTGGATGGTGTATCCCAGTGCACCGATTCCGCGCGGAATGATCGAGACCTTCTGCACGGGATCGACGCCGGGCAGGCTGGCCGCGACGAGGGCATGGCCCATCTCGTGATAGGCAACCCTGCGCCGTTCGTCCTTGCTGAGCACCCTGCTCTTCTTCTCGATGCCGGCCACGATCCGCTCGATCGCCATGACGAAATCGTCGAACGTGACCTCCTCACCGCTCCGCCTGGTCGCGGCGATCGCGGCTTCGTTGATGAGGTTTGCGAGGTCGGCGCCGGTGAATCCGGTCGTGAGTCCCGCCACCTTGTCGAGGTCGACGTCATTGCTCATGCGAATCTTGCGGACGTGGACCTTGAGAATGGCAACCCGTCCGACCTTGTCCGGCCGATCGACCAGGACCTGGCGGTCGAACCGGCCCGCCCGCAACAGTGCGGGATCCAGGATCTCGGGGCGGTTGGTGGCTGCGAGCAGGATGACGCCGGCGCTCGGGTCGAAGCCGTCGAGCTCGGACAGGAGCTGATTGAGGGTCTGCTCCTTCTCGTCGTAACCTCCGAACGACAGCGGCCCGCGGCTGCGTCCCAGCGCGTCGAGCTCGTCGACGAAGATGATGCACGGCGCCGCCTTTCGGGCCTGCTCGAACAAGTCTCGCACGCGTGCCGCGCCGACACCGACGAACATCTCCACGAATTCCGAGCCCGAGATCGAGAAGAACGGAACGCCGGCCTCTCCCGCCACCGCGCGGGCCAGCAGGGTCTTCCCCGTTCCCGGCGGTCCGACCAGCAATATTCCCTTCGGCACATGCGCCCCCAATCGGCCATAGCTGTTGGGGTCCTTGAGGAATGACACGACTTCCTGGAGCTCGAACTTCGCCTCGTCCACTCCGGCGACATCCGCGAAGGTGACCTTGATGTCCTTTTCGACATAGACCTTCGCGCGTGACTTGCCGATCGCCATCAGACCGCCCAGGCCCTGACGGCCACCCATGCTGCGGCCGATCCAGAACCAGATCACGAAGAAGACGATGACCGGAAAGATCCAGGACAATAGCGTCTGCAGCGCGCCGGCGCCGGGAACGCCGGTCACGCTCGCGCCTTTTGCCGCAAGCTTTTCGGCCAGAGCCATATCGACCCGCGCGGTCACGAATGCGGACTTTCCGCTCGGAAGCGGCTCTTTCAACTTCCCCTGAATCATATCCGGGCCAACGGAGACCTCGGCAATCTTGTCCTGGGCGAGCAGCTGCTCGAATTGGCTGTAGGGAATGGTCTCGATTGAATTGTAGGTCGAGAGACCGAACTGCAGCACGGCGAGCAGCATGCCGCCGGCCAAAATGGCGGCCATCACCATGGCCTGCTTCCGCGAACCTTGATCGGACTCCACCCTGCTTCTCCCATTGCCGTCGGCTGCAGCATGAATGGTAGTGGGGAACGGCGGCCTCTGCTTGATTCAGGTCAACGCGGCGGCCGCCACTCTATCGCGCCATCCGGCGCCCGGGAGCTTCGGCGCTGGCGCTCACGTTGACGAAGATCAATCTGGTGCGAACTCACTCGTTCAAACTGGATCAACCCATTGGCAATGGCCGCGAGACAGAGGGCATGGAAATGGCGCACAAACAGATCCTGTTTCACTCGGCAGCTCGTGAAAAAGTCTTGCGCGGCGCGTCCCTTCTTGCCGATGCCGTGCGCGTCACGCTCGGGCCGAAATCGAAATCCGTCCTAATCCAGAAGGCGTGGGGCGCACCGATCGTCTGCAACGACGGCGTCACCATTGCCAAGGAATTCGACCTCAAGGACCCCGAGGAGAACCTCGGCGCTCGGGTGCTGCGGCAGGCCGCCGAGAAGACCGGCGATGTCGTCGGCGACGGCACCAGCACGTCGACCATCCTTGCCCACGCCATGCTTTCGGACGGCGTCCGGAACGTCGTCGCCGGCGCAAGCGCGATCGACCTCAAACGCGGCCTCGATCGCGGGGCACAGGCCGCCATCGCCGCCCTGCACGCGATGGCGAAGCCGGTGAAGACCAGGGCGGAGAAGGTTCAGGTCGCCACGATCTCGGCGCACAATGACGCCTCCATCGGCGAACTGGTGGCGGATGCGATCGAGAAGGTCGGCGGTGACGGCGTGATCTCGGTGGAAGAATCCAAGACCACCGAGACGCTGCTGGACGTCGTGGAAGGCATGAAGTTCGACCGCGGCTTCCTGTCGCCCTACTTCGTCACGGATGCCGACCGCATGGAAGCCGTGTTGCAGGATCCCTACGTGCTGCTCTGCGATCACAAGATCGGCGCCCTGCGCGATCTGGTCCCCGTGCTCGAGCAGGTCGCCAAGAGCGGCCGGTCGCTTCTGATCATCGCCGAGGACATCGAGGGCGAAGCGCTGGCGACCCTCATCGTCAATCAGCTCCGCGGCGTGCTCAAGGCTTGTGCAGTCAAGGCGCCCGGCTTCGGCGACCGGCGCAAGGCCATGCTGGAGGACATCGCCATCCTCACCGGCGCGCAGGTGATCTCGGAGGAGATCGGGCTCAAGCTGGAGAGTGCCACCTTGCAACAGCTCGGTCGCGCCGCGCGCGTCGTCGCCGACAAGGAGAATACGACCCTGATCGGGAGTGGCGGCGATCGCGCCCGTATCGACGCGCGGCTGGCGCAAATCCGATTCGAGATCGAGAAGACCACCAGCGAGTACGACCGCGAGAAGCTCGAGGAGCGCCTCGCCAAGCTCTCGGGCGGCGTTGCCGTGATCCGGGTGGGCGCACCGACCGAAGCCGAGATGAAGTCGAAGAAGGAAGCCCTCGACGATGCGATCAGCTCGACGAAGGCTGCGATGGCCGAGGGCATCGTGCCGGGCGGCGGGCTTGCCCTGCTCCGCACGATCGCGGCGGTGGCCAAGGAGGAGGCTGCCTGCGAGGGCGACGAACGAACGGGCATGCAGATCCTGAAACGCGCACTCGAAGCGCCTGCGCGCCAGATCGCCGAAAATTCCGCGACCGATGGCGGCGTCGTGGTTGCACGGATGCTCGGCAGCGAGGGCAATTTCGGCTTCGATGCCGCCCGGAAGGTCTATATCGATCTCGTGGAGGCCGGCATCGTCGACCCGGTGAAGGTCGTACGGACCGCGCTCGAGAACGCCGTTTCCGTCGCAAGCGTGCTTCTTCTGACGGAGGCGACCATGACGGAGATTCCGGAGCCGAAACGCGAGCGGCTGCCCGAACCCGACATGGCGATGTAGCAGCGGCACGCCCGCCGCAAGCGCCCGGCATCAGCCGTCGGCGCCCAGGGCGGGCCGATGATCCGCACAGGATGCGACGATGCCCTATCGCTCGAACGAGGATCTTCCTGCAGGTGTGCGGCACCACTTGCCGCCCCATGCGCTGGACATCTACCGGGAGGCGTTCAACCATTCCTTTGCCTCGCACGTCGGCGACCTCCGGCAGGAGGAGATCGCCCACCGCACGGCCTGGGCTGCCGTGAAGCGCTCCTACGTGAAGCTTGGCGACCAATGGGTGCCAAGGAGGGCGGCTTCATAGGGCCCATATGCTCTCGACTGCCGCGGCAATCGAGAAACGTCCGTGTATCTGCCCAATTTACGCGGCGTCAGGATGGGGATTGACGAGCGCCGAGCCCGTGTTGCGCACGATCATTCCACCAGTTGCCGACGCACCAGATCTCGCACGCGATGCTCTCGAATTTGAGCGAAATCAACCACCGCATGATGGCCATGACTATTCTTTCCCGCGACCGGAATGGTCAAGCTCGAAGGAGACAATGATCATGGCGACCGAAACCAAATTACCTGTCACCAAAACGTCCACCGCCCCTGCAGCCGCCGGCGAGGCATGGCAGCCGTTCCAGGCCCTGAGAAACGAGATCGACCAGATCTTCGACGATTTCGGCAACGGCTTCTGGAGACGCCCGTTCCGCTCGCTCGCCCGGCTGGAGCGCGACCTGTCCAGGAACTTCACTGCGCCGGCCGTCGACGTCGCCGAAAGCGACAAGGCCTACGAGATCACGGCTGAGCTTCCCGGCCTCGACGAGAAGGACATCGACGTCAAGCTCGTCAACGGCGGCCTCACCATCAGAGGCGAGAAGAAGGAAGAGACCGAAGAGAAGAAGAAGGACTACTACGTCTCCGAGCGCCGTTACGGCTCTTTCGAGCGCTACTTCGCGCTCCCGGACGGTGTCAACGCCGACAAGATCGAGGCGACGTTCAAGAACGGCGTGCTCAAGGTGGTGCTTCCCAAGACCGAGGAAGCCCAGCAGCGGGCCAAAACCATCAGCGTGAAGGCTGCCTGATGGTCCATGAAGGCCGCTGGCTGAACTCCCCGCGGATCGAGGCCTCGATGCTTGGATGGTTCGTTCGGGTTCTCTTCGCCATAGCAGCGCCGATCACGGCGCTGTTCGTGGCACGTGACGCGCTGAACTTCGGCCTGATCCAGACCATCGTGACCATGTTGCTCGTGACGGCCCTGGTTTGGATGATTGCCGCCTATACCGGGCGGGACCGGCAGGCCCGGCGGTAGTTGCTTCGACTCCGCTAGCCTCTGAAATCATCGCTTACTTGCTCGCCGCTTCCTGGCCGGCCGATGCAAGAAGCCGCCCGACGGCGTCGGCGGGCACTGCGAAGGCAAAGCCGTTGCGGCCCTCGCCTCTGCGCGCGCAGGGACTATCGCATTTGAGAGCTGTTCCCTGCGGCCATCCTTCGAGACGCCCGCTTTAGGCGGGCTCCTCAGGATGAGGACGGAGTGCGTGGCTGCAGTTTCAAAGGGCACTGACGCTGATTAGCCTCATCCTGAGTCGCCAGCGCCGAAAGTGGACGCTGCACATGGAACCATGAACCACCTGCCAGACGTCGTCTGACAGGTGGTTCATGGAGAGGAGGCGCGTAAGCGCCGTCTCGAAGGACGAGGCGTGCGCACAAGCCGTCGCAACAAGTCAAATGCGCTAGCCCTGCCTGCGCGCGGTTCGCCTCCCTATCCGCCCCGTTTGACCAATAGACGGTATTTGAGGATGCAAGAGCCGCATCTTCCGTTCGGCTACGGGCATCACCTTAGGTGAAGCCCCCAAATTTCGGTCGGACCATTCATGCATTAATAAGGATCTGCCAGCACGCACCGGCAAGGGGCTTGCAATGAACCACTCGATTTACACCGCGGACAAGGCAACACATCTGAAGGTGGTCGTCGCAGGATTGCTTGCCGGCATCGCCATCGTCGCGACCACGCTGACCGTCCACTTTGCCCAGCCTGAACTGAGCTTGCAGAAGGCGAAGACCCTGGCCGTCCACCAGGCCCGTCCAATGCATGCACGGATCGAAATGGCCCAACGTTAGTCGGGGTCGGCTGTCGGAGGATATTCAGATGACGAACGAAGCAATCAAGGCGCTGATGATATTCGCGATGTACGGCATCCTCGAACTCGCGCTCTATTTTTCGTCGACGGTCAGACCGGCCAAGCAACCGATCCGTCCGACACCGGATCTCACCCGTCCAGGGGCGGAAGGCTAAAGCGCGATGAGATCAGGATGCTCCCGGCCGACCCGCGCGGTCACCTGAAGCGCGTCCTCAGGGATAAGCGTCACAACGGTTCAAGTACCAGTGCGTGTCTGGAAACGTTGAGAGCCGGCCCGCCGCGCCGGAATCCGCCCCGCTCCACGCGCCCGCTGCTTGCCCGGCGGTTGATCTCCGTCAAACCGTGATCAGCAAAGAGCAGCATTGTGGACCGAGCACAATCTGAACTGCGCATCGCAAGGCAGGCACATGACAACGACAGACGGAGCCGCGCCCTCACTTCAAGCGCGCGTGCCGGCGGCGAATTCATTTCTGTGGGGCGTCTCGACCTCGAGCTTCCAGATCGAGGGCGCTTCCCATGTGGATGGGCGCGGCGACAGCATTTGGGACAGCTATTGCCGGCAGAAGGGGCGCATCAAGAACGGCGATACCGGCGACATCGCTTGCGATCATTATCACCGCTACCGCGAAGACATCGCGCTGATGCGCGATATCGGCGTCGGCGCTTACCGCTTCTCGATCGCGTGGCCGCGCATTCTGCCTCGCGGTCGCGGGGCTGCGAACGAGGCGGGTCTCGATTTCTACGACAGGCTCGTCGATGCACTCCTGGCTGCCGGCATAGAGCCCTGGATTTGTCTCTATCACTGGGATCTGCCGCAGGCGCTGCAGGACCTTGGCGGCTGGCAGAACCGGGACATCGCGGGATGGTTTGCCGATTATGCTGCGCTGGTGGCCCAACGCTTCGGCGACCGGGTGACGCGGTTCGCCACCTTCAACGAACCATGCGTATTCACGCTATTCGGATATGGTCTCGGCTGGAACGCGCCCGGCATCGCCGACAGGAGCGCTTTGCACCGCGCCATTCACCACGTCAACCTCAGTCACGGCCATGCCATCGACGTGCTCCGCCAATCGGTGACGAATGCATCGCTCGGCGCCATTCACAACCGCCAGCCCTGTTATCCCGCCACCACGCGGGAGGAGGATGTTGCGGCGACGCGGCGCTTTGCGCCGTACTGGAACGACGCATTCCCGTATCCGCAGCACTTTGCCCACTATCCCCCGGAGCTTGCCGAGTCCATCGAGCCTTATGTCAGGCCCGGTGACATGGCGCGGATCGCAAGGCCGGTCGACTGGTTTGGGCTCAACCATTATTCGCCGCACTACATCAAGGCCGACAGCAATCCGATCGGCGCCGGCTTCGGTGTGCCGCCGGATGACGTGCGGCGGACCGCCATCGGCTGGCCCATCATTCCCGGTGCGTTCCGCGATACGCTGCTGGACATCCACCGCCGTTTCCGCCTGCCGATCTACGTGCTGGAGAACGGCACCGCCGCGGACGACAAGCCGGACGATGCCGGTCGTGTTCAGGACACCGCGCGAATTGCCTATCTCGACGCCTATACAAGGGCAATGCAGGAGGCGATCCGAGCCGGAGCCGACGTCAAGGGCTATTTCGTGTGGTCCCTGCTCGACAATTTCGAATGGGCATCGGGCTATTCGCAACGCTTCGGTCTGGTTCATGTCGATTTCGCCACGCAGAAGCGAACGCTGAAGGCCTCGGCGCACTGGTACTCCGATCTCATTCGGACGGCGCGACGGCCGCAGATCGCCGCAGACCGTGCGGGCCTCGACAGCGTGACGGAAAGGGCCGTCGCGATGGCCGCGCCCGCGGCCTCCAGCTAAGCCGATGACCGGGATCCTCACGATCACGCCCAATCCGGCGGTCGACGTGTCGACATCGGTGGACAGGATCGTTCCTGTCGCCAAGCTGCGCGGCGTCGGGCAGCGCCGCGACCCCGGCGGCGGCGGCATCAACGTTGCGCGCGTGGTCAGGCGCCTCGGCGGCAATGCCGCCGCGCTCTATCCGGTGGGCGGCCTTACAGGAGACCTGCTGCGCCAATTGCTGGACAGGGAGGGCGTCGAAAGCCTGACCTTTCCGATCGCGGGCGAGACCCGACAAGACTTCTTCGTCCGCGAGATCAGCACGGGCCAGCCCTATCGCTTCATCTTGCCAGGGCCGCCTCTGGCCGAGAACGAATGGCAGAAATGCCTTGCAATGCTGGCGGCGCTGCAGCCGTTTCCCGGCTTCGTCGTTGCCAGCGGAAGCCTGCCGGCCGGGGTGCCCGACGATTTCTATGCAAGGGTGGCAAGGATCGTCAAACAGCGCGGAGCCAAGATGATCCTCGACACCTCCGGACAGGCCCTTGTTGCTGCGGTGGCGGAAGGCGTCGAACTGGTCAAGCCGAACCTGCGGGAGATGCGCGAGCTGGTCGGCCGCGAATCGTCTGATGCCGCCGAATGGGAAGCTGCTGCCGGAACGCTGGTGCGCAGCGGCAAGGCGGCGGCGGTCGCTCTTACGATGGGCCATCTCGGCGCCGCGCTGGTGACGAGCGACCGGGTGCTGCGCGCCAAACCTCTCGCGATTGCGCCCGTCGGCGCCGTTGGCGCAGGCGACAGTTTTCTCGGCGCCCTGGTCCACGGGCTGGCATCCGGAGCCAGCCTCGAGCACTGCTTTCGACAGGCCGTCGCCGCCGGCGCCGCGGCGCTGCTCAATCCCGGCACAGAACTTTGCCGGCCTGACGACATCAAGCGTCTGGCCGAACAGGTGGTGCTCTCTACGGCAATTTGACCGAGCCGGCCGGCAGGCTCAGGGCCTCCGCCTGCTGCGGTGGCGTTGCCCGGTTGAGACGGTCGAGCGACAGCAGGAGGCCGCCGACCCGTTCCAGCGACGACATCCAATCGGCAATGCGCCCATAATTGTCGACAACCCAGTTGAACGAGGCCTGCACCAGCGTGAAAGCCGCCGCGGCTTGCGTGAGCTCGCCCAGTGTCATGGCCCCGGAGAGAAATTTCGGCGCGCAGAGCACCAGCCCGATGATCGGCGCTAGAAGCGAGTTGCCGTGCGACACGATCGTCGTCTGCATCAGTTGCCAGCACAGGCGGCGCCACTGATCGATGGCGGCCCTGAGAGCGCTGCGAAGGTCGCGGCAGACTTCCGGCCGCTGCCCTTGCGGGGCGACACCCTCCCCGATATCGCGGAGCTCGTGTGCGGCCGTGATCAGCTCCGCCTCGGCCTGGTTCTTGATCTGAACCAGCCGGGTCAGCGGCGCCCCGACCGTCATCATCGCGGTCGTCACGATGCCGGAATAGAGCGCCACGCCGACGACGAGGTAGCCCGGGATCCGGAAGGAATGATCTCCCACAGGCAGCGCGATGTCGCCACCGACCGTCCAGAGAATCTGAATGAAGATCACAGCGCTGAGCAGCGCGGAAACCAGTCCGAGCGCAAGGTCGATCGGCGCATCCGTTGCAATCCGGACGTCCTCGGCGATCCGGTATTCGGGAATCTGCTGCTCGCTCTGCACGGCCGCGAGGCGGGCGTAACGGTCGTCTTCGACCCAATAGTCGATCACCTTGCCGGTCAGCCAGTCCCGCCATCGTCTTTGCACGGTCATGCGGCCCCAGACCGACGTGACGGCCAGCGCGATGCTGCCGACGCACAATGGGACAAGCAGGAGCGCCTGCCCCCTCAGCCGCGCAGGATCGCGGCTCTCCAGCGCATCGAAGAAGTCGCGATTCCAGTAGTTGAAGCGAAATTGCACGTAGAGCTGGAGGACGACGACGATCACCAGGAGCGCGCATAGCGCCCACACGCGCCAGGCCGTCGCGCCCCGCCAGAAGCCGGAGGCGCTCTGCCAAAATCGCGACCTCGTTCGCGAAGAGCCGTTCTGTTCTGGTTCCGTCATCAATGTTCACAGCTAAAGCGGGCACGTGCTGCGCACTTGATCTTTCGCAAGCCGGTGGTGCGCAGATGCGGGAAAATTATCAACGTACGGACCCATTTTGCAGCGCGGGAGAATGCGCGATGGACGCGTCAAGCTACATTCGCTGGTTCAGGGACATACGTCTTGCCGACGTGCCGCTGGTCGGGGGCAAGACCGCATCCCTGGGCGAATTGTATTCGGCGCTGACACCGGAGGGCGTCAGGGTCCCCAACGGATTTGCGCTGACCGCGGCGTCCTATCGGGACGCCCTGACCGAAGCTGGCGCGTGGGACAGGCTCGGTCCTCTTCTCGCCGGCATCGACAAGCGGCGGATCGCCGATCTTGCCCGTCGCGCCGCCGCCGCGCGCGCGATCGTCTATGCGGCGACCGACCGGGAGGATCTGCGCCATCAGGTCACACAGGCATATCGGCAGCTGGAGCAGGAATACGGACGAAACGTCGCGGTCGCGGTCCGTAGCTCCGCCACGGCCGAAGACCTGCCGACCGCAAGTTTTGCCGGTCAGCACGACAGTTTTCTCAACATCCGGGGTGCGGGCGGGCTGATGGAGGCCTGCCGCCGCTGCTTTGCTTCATTGTTCACCGATCGTGCGATCTCCTATCGGATCGACAATGGCTTCGATCATTTCAAGGTCGCGCTGTCGGTTGCGGTCATGAAGATGGTCCGCTCGGATCTCGCGGCAAGCGGCGTCACCTTCACGCTCGATACCGAGACCGGGTTTCGCGATGTCGTATTCGTGACCGGCGTCTACGGGCTCGGCGAAAATATCGTGCAGGGCGTCGTCGATCCCGATGAATTCTACGTTCACAAACCGACCTTCAATGCCGGTTTCCGGGCGGTTCTGTCGCGCCGCCTGGGATCCAAGGCGAAGCGGATGGTCTACGGCCGCGGGCACAATACAACGCGGAACGTGACAACGCCGGCGCGCGCGCGCCAGCAATTCTGCATCAATGACGACGAAGTCCTGACGCTGGCCGAATGCGCGCTGCTCGTCGAGAGGCATTACTCGCAAAAATCGGGCAAGCCGACGCCGATGGATGTGGAATGGGCCAAGGACGGCAGGGACGGTTCGCTCTACATCATCCAGGCCCGGCCCGAGACGGTCGCCTCCCGCCGCAAGCCGGAGGCGCTCGAGAGCTATGTCCTGAAAGCGACCGGCACGGCGCTGGCCGAAGGCCGCGCCGTCGGCGAAAAGATCGCGGCAGGACGCATCCGACTGATCAGGAACGAGCGGGAGCTCCGGAAATTCCGTCCAGGCGAGGTGCTTGTCGCGACGGCGACGCGCCCGGACTGGGAGCCCGTCATGAAACTCGCCGCCGCGATCGTGACCGATCATGGCGGCCGGACCTGCCATGCCGCCATCATCGCACGCGAGCTCGGGGTGCCTGCAGTGGTCGGGACAGGCGGTTTCAGCAAGAGAGCGAAGACGGGCGCCGCCGTGACGGTGTCCTGCGCGGAAGGTGACATCGGTCACGTGTTCGAGGGGACCCTGCCATATGAGGTCGAACGGACCGCGGCTGAAAGCGTTCAGAAGCCGCGCACCGAGATCATGGTGAACCTCGGCAATCCCGAGGTCGCGTTCAAGACCGCATCCCTGCCGAGCGATGGCGTCGGCCTTGCCCGTATGGAATTCATCATCAACCAGCATATCGGAGTCCATCCGATGGCGCTGGCCTGCCCCGACAAGGTCACCTCAGTGCGGGACCGGCGGAAGATCAAGCTCCTGACCGCACGCCACAAGCAGCCGTCCGAGTTCTTTGTCGAACGACTTTCGGAGGGCGTCGGCACCATCGCCGCGGCGTTCCATCCCCGGCCGGTGATCGTGCGCCTCTCCGATTTCAAGACCAATGAATATGCGAACCTTCTCGGCGGCGCCGATTTCGAGCCTCGCGAGGAGAACCCGATGCTCGGCTTTCGGGGCGCCGCGCGCTACGCGCACCCCGCCTATGCGCAGGGTTTTGCGCTGGAATGCGCGGCAATGAAGCGGGTGCGCGAGACCATGGGCCTCACCAATCTCAAGATCATGATTCCGTTTTGCCGGCGTGTCGAGGAAGCGCGCAAGGTCATTGCAGCCATGGCAAGCCTTGGCCTCAAGCGAGGCGAGAACGGCCTTGAAATATTCATGATGTGCGAGATCCCGAACAACGTCATCCTGATCGACCAGTTCGCGCAATTGTTCGACGGATTCTCCATCGGCTCCAATGATCTCACCCAGCTCACGCTCGGCGTCGACCGGGACTCCGAGATCGTCGCCTTCGACTTCGACGAGCGCGATCCCGGCATGCTGCAAATGCTGTCAATGGCCGTGCTGGGCGCCAAACGCAACCGCCGCCACGTCGGGATCTGTGGCGAGGCTCCCGCCAACTATCCGGAGATCGCGAAGTATCTGGCAGAGCTCGAGATCGACTCGATCAGCGTGAATCCGTCGAGCGTATTGCGGACCATCGAGATCGTCCGCACCGCGGAGCGCGACAGCGGTGGAAGCCTGCGGGCCGCGGGCTGAGCTAGGAGCGCTTGTCCCCGCGATGCAGGCCAAGTGCCTCGCGCACCTCATCGTCCTCAAGGGCATCCTTGATCGCGCGATCGGCCGGCCCGGTCTCCGGAACCGGCGCATCGACCGGCGCGTCGCGATCAGGTACGGGCACCTCCGCCTTTCGCTCCGCGACGCTCTTCTTCGCCGCTTGAGCATCCTTGTCCATTGCACACTCTCCTATGGCGTTGAGGTCAGTGCGACATCAACAGGCAGACCGGAGCGTGCTGCAGAAGGCTCTGCGTCATGCCGCCGAAAACCCATTCTCCCAACCGGCTGTGTCCATATCCCCCGGTCACGATGAGGTCGGCACCGACATCGGCGGCCAGCCGGACGAGGTAGCCCGCATCCGGTTCCGTCGTATGCACACGCACCTCGTGCTGGCAGCTCACGCCGTGCCGCTGAAGATATCTGGCCACGTCCCGCAACCGGTCTCGCGCCGCATCCTGCTCGTTCGACGTGCAGATTTCGGCGATCGTGACCTGCGAAGCGCGGGTCAGAAACGGCAGCGCGTCCCGAACAGCCAAGCGCGCCTCCCGGGCGTCCTTCCAGCCGACCACGATCCGATCGCCCGACAATCGTGTGACGCCGTCCGGCACCGAGAGGATCGGACGACCCACCCGTAACATGGCTCCCGCCGCATCGAGGTAGTGAGAGTAATTGGGCTTCAGCTGGCTGCGCCTCACCACGACAAGATCCGCCGCCCTGGACTGCTCGACCAGGAAGTCGGTCGGAAAGCCGATCGTCCAGCGCCACTCCACCTTTTCGCTCGGCAGGCGAACAATGCGCCTGAACCACACCTCCTTGGCCGACAGCGCCCCGCGTATGCGCCTGAGATCGTCCGCGGTCGTCTGCTCGATGATCACGCCTTCGGCGACGAACGGGGGCTCCGTTGCGATGGCCGAGACGCCAAGCAAGGCCGCGCCAAAGTCGTTTGCGACGGCCTCGGCGACGGCAATCTGCCCTTCGTCCTGCTGCTCGGAATCGACGTAAACCATGACGCTGGCAAGAGACATGTCACTGCTCCATTGCTCGAACGGTAATCCTTATCTCGCGTTTCCCAGCCGTCCCGTTGACGCAAATCAAGCGGTCCAGCCGCTCCCATCGCGCCGATGCGCGCTTCAGTTGCCCTCTTAGTTCAGGTGCTCCTTGATCCCGATCAATCCCGCTGGCCCGGAAGGGCGGCAAGATGCCGCAAACCAGCACGGAGGTCCGCCATGCAAGCCCAGGACGTGATGATCTCACCGGTGGTGACCGTCGGCCCAAATGCAACCGTTCGCCAAGTCGCTAAGATCCTGCTCGAGCGCCACATCAGCGCGGTGCCGGTCGTCGATGCCGACAACAACATTCTCGGGATCGTGACCGAAGGCGACCTGATGCACCGTACCGAATCCGGCACCGAGCGCGCCTATGCCTGGTGGCTTCGCCTCTTGATCGGCGACGCGCAAATGGCGGCCGACTACGTCAAGTCGCATGCGGTCAAGGTCGAGGACATCATGACCCGCGAGGTCGTGACTGCCACCCCCGAAACGCCCCTGAACGATATCGCCATGCTGCTCGAAAAGCACCAGATCAAGCGCGTGCCGATCGTCAACAAGCAGGGTCAGCTCGTCGGGATCGTCAGCCGCGCCAACCTGCTGCAGGCCGTCGCGAGCGCCAGGCCGAAGCTGGAGATTTCACTTCCCGATTCGATCATCAGGAAGAAATTCCTTGAAGAGATCAGGAAGCAGCCTTGGGCACACACGTTCAACCTGAACGCGACCGTCCAGAACGGTGTGGTCGACATCTGGGGCTTCGCGCCATCTGCGGCCGAACGCACAGCCATCCGGGTAGCGGCAAAGGCTATTCCGGGCGTCGTCATGGTGAACGACCACCTGCTCGAAACTCCGGCTTTCGTCTACTGACGCGAACCGGAATGCAGTCCTTCGAGCCGGGCTATTGTTGCGGATCGAGCCTCTCTTCGACCGACGCGATGTGCTTCCGAAACAAGACGACGGTGTCGGCGAAGCTCACGATACATTGGTGACTGCGGGCGAAATTGCGCAGGCGACCAAGTGCGACATCGTTCAATCCGAACAAGCGCTCATAGTCGGCGCGGTCGATCTGGACAAGCGCCCCATTCTGCAACGCCTCCAACCCGTTCTCCAGCTCGGGCAGGGTAAACTTGCCGCGCACCAGCTCCCGCCAAGGACGACCGGTGCGCTCGGCGGCTTCGGCTGCATTCTCGCGCTCGTCGAACGAAGACATGCCCGATCCTCCAGCTTGGCGCGGAAGCACCAAGCTAAAAGGTTAAGAGCTGCGCTCCCGGTTGATGCAGGTCAAACGCTCCGGCGCCGAGAACGTGTTTGCCCAATCGACGGGAGCGGCGCGGGAAAGCTACTGCTGCATGTCGTGCCATTCTCAGGCACGCGCCCGCCACAGCGTCGCGGCAAGCACGAGATAGGCGGCGCAAGTCCACATCGCCTGCCAGTTCGCCGGCCCTTCGTTGACCCCCACATAGATCGCGGCTCCGACAAGCACGCCCGCAAACAGCGCCTCCGCCACCGGACGGCTTCCCTTGCCGGGCGGGTTGAGCAGCGTCATGGCCGCCAAAGGTAAGGCTGCCATGGTGAGTGCGGCAAAAGGAAAATCGATAAAGCGCGGGTCAAACACAAGCCCGAGCGCGGTCGCCGTGCCGGTCACGACGATTACGATCAAGGCCAGCCCGTGCATGGTCACGAGCATCGATTCCGTCCGATAGCCTTTCGGACCGAGCAACTCCTGAAAACTCGGCGGTGGACGCCCCGACATCAGGGCGTTGGCACCAAGCACCGGCGAGACCGTCGCGGCCGCCAGCAGAGAGCTCCACAGCAGCCAGCCACCTGGTCCGACACTTTCAAAGAATACCTTCTGGGCGGCCACGCCAAACAGGATTCCGGCTGTCGTCGCCGATATTGCGACCCCGAACCATGAAGCCAGGCCAGAGCTCCCGGGCTTGCGACGCGAGGTCAGCCACGCGGCAGCGAAGACCAGGGTCGCCAGCGCAACTCCGCTGCCCATTTGCAGCTTCCAGAGCGGAAAGTTGCTGACGGGGATGCCGGCAGGGTATTTGAGCACCCGCTGCTCGCCTCCGAACAGGCCCCATGATCCGCCGACGGTGCCCTCGATCTCCCGCTTCCAGGATTCGTCATAGGCCTCGAACAGGTTGACGCGGAAGTTCTCGCGCCGAGCGAGGTCGAGGACCTCCGAGACCACCCGGGCCTGATTGATACGCGACGGCAACGCCGATTCCCGCATCCGTCCCTGGCTCGGCCAACCTATCTCTCCGATCAGGATCTCCTTGCCCGGAAAGGCCGCCGCGACCTGCCGGCGTATTTCGTTGGCATGCGTGGCAGCCGATTCCGCCGGGATCGGCACGTTCTCCCAATATGGCAGGATGTGAATCGTGACGAAATCGACGGCGTCGTAGAGCTCGCGATTGCTCAGCCAGAATTCCCAGACGTCGGCATAGGTCACGGGGACACTGACCTGAGCCTTGACCGAGCGGATCGTGTCAGCGAGATCGGACACCGTTATGTCCTTGCGCAACAAGGTCTCGTTGCCGACCACCAGCGCGATCACGGTCCCCGGATATTCCCTGGCGAGGCGGATCGCCGTTGAGATCTGCGTTCGGTTCTTCTGCTGGTCCTTGTCGAGGAAAATACCCTGGATGACCTTCAGCCCCGCTTTGGATGCAAGTTCGGGGATCTGGTCGAGACCCAGATCGGTCGCATAGGTGCGGATGCAGTCGGATATTTCCGCAAGCTGGGCGAGATCTTCCGCGATCTGCTCACGCGATACCTGCGTCGCGGGCGAAAGCGAGGTCTGATGGCTGCGGAATGGAGCGTATGAGATGCATTGGACCTTGTCGTTTGGATCGATCGGTGCGCGCACCAGATGGACTGGCGTCCCCAACCACCACCACACGGCGGCGATGGCGCCCAGCGATGTCAGAAACAGCGCGAGCGAAACGCGGAGAGCATCCACGGGCCTTGTGGCAGGCGCGACGTGCTTGGCTTCCCCGCTTGGCGGGAGCAGCAGCCTGGAGAACCAGCTTGCTTTCCGAGGATGGGCCAACTGATCACACGTGAGGTGCGGCTTTTCACGTGCTGCGATGTCGCGGACGCGTCGCATTGCTTCAAGCGCGCGCCTGCGATCGCAACTGCATGAAAAACAGGAGGATCATGCAATTGAATTTGTTCAACGGTCGCTCCCAAACCGATTATAGGATCGCTCCCGTTTTCACAAGCCGGTTGGGTAGCCATTTCCAAATGAAGAGGCCGTCTTTGCGGCGGTCAACAGCGGGAGGCGCGCCAACCTTGATCGCCTCCCGCTATTTGTTCGCCTAGCGACAGACCCAGACGCCATTTACCAGCACGCGGACACACGCCGGCGCGGCAACTGCCGCTCCGACGGCCGCTCCACCCACCACCGCACGGCGGGTGGTTCGACGTGCGACGCCCGCAACACTTGCCGGAGTTGCGGGCCGCCCTACGCGTGCCTGCGCGCTCTCGATCGAGAATGTAAGACCATCCTCGTTCGACCACTGTATCGAGCCCATCGCGGCGACAACCGCGAGCGCAATCCACAAGCTCTTCCTAGTCATCATGGCGTTCTCCTGTTCAGTTTCGTCACTCAGTTGAATGTGGCGGCGTCGAGGGGACTGCACTGAATGCGGCCGCAAAGGGAAGCAAGCGGTTGGGGACCTTGGATACGAGCATACTCCTCACCGTCGGCGCACAGGCGGGAGCGCCGGCGGAATGTCGCGATGCCAGATCGTGCCGTTGTCGAACTGAATCAACAGGCCGTCTGGCGAATAGACTGCACCAAGGTTGAAAGCATCGATCCAGAGCCGATTGGATGGATAGAACCAATCCGGCCACGCGCGCGACGCGACGCCGGCTTCGGTTAGAATGTTGAGTTCTGTCCCATTCTGGGTGACATGAGCCGGCAAATCTCCACGACACATCTGGGTGCATTTGTAGATGCCGGTGAGATTGACCGACTGCGCGGACGCGCCCGAGGCCACCATTGCAGTCAAGATGCCGGCGATCAGCGGCAGGCGCGTGATTCTCATGGATTTGCTCCTTCGGGACAATGACATTCTATTGCCTATTTCGGTTCTTGCTCGCGCCTCTGAGCGCCGTCCTCGACATCGGAGTTGCAAGGTCAGTCATCTGGATGCAGGTGAGTAGATCGACGTAGCTTTGGCTCCCGCCGCTTGTGGCTTCGCCCTCGCACTCGTCGCGGACGGCGGGCTTCGTCGTCGCCCAGACGGTGCCAAGTTGTTGCTGCGCCGCGGTCTCATCACGCATGCAATCGGCAAAGCTCTGCGCCAGCGCCAATCCCATTGCCTTGTCCGTCTCGGATGTTGCCTTGCACAGAGCTTCGATCCTGAGCTCTGGGACACGATCGGATATTTCCACCAACGAAGAGCCCGCAAGCAGCGCAAGAGAAAATAGAGCGGCGTTCATCTCTGTCTCCGTCCCTAATACTGCCCTGGCTGTGCCGGCGGGCTCGGCCAGTCGGACTTGAGATTGTTCGGATCGGCACGATCGAACGGGTCTTGTCGCAATACGAACCCCCGCACCGGCGGAGCGGCCGTGCTGTGCGCAGCGACAGAGAACGGTGATGGCACATCTTCGGGCTTGGCGGCACCAAAGGTCTTCTGCAACGGAACATGAGGAGGTGCCGTTTGGGCGCTTGCCGTGACCTGCGTTGCGACGGCGATAGTGGCAAGGGTGACGACGCGCGATGCAATGCGGTACATACGAAATACTCCAGCACCTTCGGTAAGCGTCGCCCGCAAGAAAGGCACGCGGGCCCAGAAACGGTGTTGATCCAGATCAACACAAGCGTGCGCCCGGAGATCGCCGGACCTCGCGCTCTCGGCGAGTTGACGATCGCGGCGTGGAGGCTTATTCGGGCAGACTCTCAAGAACTTACGGGACTCGCGTCCAACTCGCGGGGGCGCGCGGCACTCGGCGCCGCCAGTAATACACGGCGCTCCGGCGAAAGATGTGGAAGGGCATTGCGAAACACACCCGGCAGCGCCACACTGGCGAGCAGATCGCGGCCGAACTTGGCGTCTCGTCGGCGACCGTCAGCCGTATCCTGCGGCGGTTGGGATTGAACCGGTTACGCGACCTGCAGCCGGCTGAGCCGGTGCGCCGCTATGAACGAGAACGTCCCGGCGAGTTGATCCACATCGACACCAAGAAGCTCGGCAAGTTCAACCGGGCCATCGCACTACAGGGGATCATGCAATCAGCTAACTTGCCTGAAAAACCGCCGGCTCCAATTCAACACTCCGATGGCAGCCGACATAGTGCTGCGGCGCGATTACGTCCAACGCCGGCAGGCGCTGCCGGCACACATCGAGGGCCGACGGACACCGTTGCGCAAAGCGGCAACCTGGTGGCGGATCCACCGGGCTCGGCGGGTCACCCTTCACCAGGTAGCGACGCTTCAATTCGTCCCGCATGGCACCGGGCGGCGCCGCAGCCGCGATCAGCGACCACGTATAGGGATGACGCGGCGCGGTGAAGATATCCGCAGCCGGGGCCTGCTCGACGATCTTGCCGAGATACATGACCGCGACCTCATTGCAGAATTGCTGGATCACGCCGAGATCGTGCGAGATGAAGATGTAGGTCAAGCCGCGTTCGCGCTGCAGCCGCTTCAGGAGATTGAGAATCTGCGCCTGGATCGCGACGTCGAGGGCCGACACCGCCTCGTCGCAGACGATCAGGTCGGGTTCGGGCGCGAGCGCGCGCGCGATGCAGAGCCGCTGGCGCTGGCCGCCGGAGAACTGATGCGGAAACAGATCCGCGGCCTGCGGCGGCAATCCGACCTCGGCCAGCAGTTTCCGCACCCGCTCGTCGCGCTCGCTGCGCGTGCCGATCCCGAGCAGGTCGAGCGGCTCGCGGATCTGCTCGCCGGCGCGACGGCGCGGATTGAGGGCCGAGAACGGGTCCTGGAACACGATCTGCAGGTGACGCCTGACATCGCGCAGCGGCTTGCCCGTCAGCTCGGCAATATCCCTGTCGCCAAACACGACCTGCCCCGACGTCACCGGGACGAGCCGCATCACCGCTTGCGCGGTGGTCGATTTGCCGGAACCGCTTTCACCGACGATGCCGAACGTCGTGCCGCGGCGGACGCGGAAACTGACGCCGTCGACGGCATGCACGAAGGACCGCTTGCCGCTTTTGCGACCGGCCGGGAAGTGCACCACGAGATCGTTGACATCGAGCAGATAGTCCGGCGCCCCCTCGGGGCGAGCCGCATGCAGGGGTGTCATGCCGCGATCTCCGCCTTGCGCCAGCACGAGACGGCGTGACCGGCTTCGATCGTTTCAAGTGCGGGCTGTGCGCGCGAGCGGCAGATCTCGGCGGCCTGCGCACACCGTGCCAGGAACGCACAATCCGCACCGCGCGCCCCCAGCGGCGGCACCATGCCCGGGATTTCGCCGAGATCGAACCACGGCTCCGGCGCCTGTCCGAGCTTCAGATGCGGCACGCAGTTCAGAAGCCCCCGCGTATAGGGATGAAGCGGCCGCTCCACGATGCCCGCTGACGTCCCGGCCTCGATACAGCGGCCGGCATAGAGCACGAGAACGTCATCGGCGAGCTCCGCCACCGCGCCGAGATCGTGGGTGATGAGCAGGATCGCCGTTCCGGTCTCCCGCTGGAGCTGTGCCAGGAGATCGAAGATCTGCGCCTGCACGGTGACGTCGAGCGCCGTGGTCGGCTCGTCGGCGATCAGGAGCTTCGGACGGCCCGCAAGCGCCATTGCGATCATCACGCGCTGGCGCATCCCTCCCGAGAGCTGATGCGGGTAGGCATCGACGCGCTGTTCCGGCGCCGGAATCTGCACCGCGCGCAACAGTGCGATGACCTGTTCCCGGACCGCGGAAGCGCCGAGGTTTCGATGCCAGCGCAGCACCTCGCCGATCTGGTCGCCGACCGTGAACAGCGGGTTGAGCGCCGTCATCGGCTCCTGGAAGATCATCGACATGCCGTTGCCGCGCAGACCGCGCATCTCCTTCGCGGACAAGGACAGGATATCCCTGCCCTCCAGCAGGATGCGGCCGGAGGTGATGACGAAGTCCTCCGGCAGCAGCCGCATCAAGGCGAGCGCGGTCATGCTCTTGCCGCAGCCGGACTCGCCCACCAGCGCCAGCGTCGTTGCCGGCGCGACCGTGAACGACAGATTCTCGATGACGGGCACCAGGCGGCCGGCTTCGTTGCGCATGCTGACATTGAGATTGTCGACCTCGAGTAGCGCGCTCATCACGACCTCCGCCGCAGACGCGGGTTGATGGCGTCGTTGATCCCGTCGCCGACAAGGCTGATCGCGAGCACCGCCATGAAGATCGCCGCCCCCGGAAACATCACCGCCCACCAGGCATCGAGAATGTAGTTGCGGTTCTGTCCGAGCATGAGACCCCAGCTCATCACGTTGGGATCGCCGAGCCCGAGAAAGCTGAGGCCGCCCTCGAACAGAATGGCGACGCCGATGGCGAGCGTCGCCGAGACGATCACGGCCGGCAGGGCGTTCGGCAGCAGCACACGCAGCATCAGATGCGCATTGCTGGCGCCGGCCGCCCGCGAGGCCTTGACGAAATCGAGATCGCGCAGCCGCATGAACTCGGCCCGCGTCAGCCGCGCCACCGACGTCCAGCTCACCGCGCCGATCGACAGCGTAATGGTCGAAAGCTTCGGCCCGAACAGCGTGACGAGCACCATGGCAAACAGAAGCGGCGGCAGGATCTGGAAGAACTCGGTGATCTTCACCAGCACGGCATCGATGGCGCCGCCGAAATAGCCGCCGAATGCGCCGACCACGAGACCGATCGCAATGGTGATCAGGGCAGCGACCGCACCGACCGCAAGCGTCGCGCGGCCGCCATGGATGAGCCCGGCCAGCACGTCGCGCCCGAGATAGTCGGTGCCGAGCCAGGCGTCCGCATCGGGCGGAGAGAAAGGCGCACCGACGAGATCGAGCGGGTCGACCGGATGGAGCATCGGTCCGATCAGCGTCCCGACGATGATCAAGATGAGCAGGCAGGCCCCGGCCACGCCGGATGGGCTCTTCAGGAACTGCCGCAACGCGGCGCGCCAGGGTGAGGCCGCGCTCGTCGTCGGCAGCTCGACCGGCAAGGCGACGGTCGGCGTGGATGCATCCATCGTCGTCATCGCCGCCCCGTCCGAATGCGCGGATCGATCAGGCGGTAGACGATGTCGGTCAGGATGTTTGCGGTCATCACCATCAGCGCGGAAAAGAACAGCACGGCCATCAGGGTCGGATAGTCGCGACGCAGGATCGAATCGAACACCAGCCGTCCCATGCCCGGCCAGCTGAACACGGTCTCGACCAGCACCGCGCCCGCAAACAGGTTGCCGAATTGATGCCCCGCGACGGTGACGATCGGGATCAAGGTGTTGCGCAGCGCATGCTTGCCGATCACGATCCATTCCGGAAGTCCCTTGGCGCGCGCGGTCCGCACGTAATCGGCCGACAGCGCGTCGATCATGTTGACGCGCGCGAGCCGGCTATATTGCGCGATGAAGACCAGCCCGAGCGTCAGCGACGGCAGCACCAGATGCTGCGCGACATCGAGCACATAGGCGAAGCCCCGCTTCGGATGCACGACATCGGCCATCCCGACCACGGGCAGGATCGGCCACACAGAGCCGAACAGGAGCAGCAGCATGAGCCCGGTCCAGAAGATCGGCGCCGCATAGCCCGCGAGCGAGAACACGGTGACGGTGTGGCTGAACATCCCATTCGGCCGCCGCGCGCTGACGACACCGAGCAAGGTGCCGATCGCGAGCGCACTCACCAGCGCGCATAGCGCGAGATAGAGCGTCGCCGGCAGGCGCTGCAGGATCAGCCCGAGCACCGGCTCGTTGAAATAATAGGAGTAGCCGAAGTCGCCGGCTGCGACGTTGCGCAGATAGATGGCAAGCTGCTCGGTCAGACTGTGGTCGAGTCCGTATTTGGCTCGCAGCGCCGCGATGACATCAGCCGACGCGCCCCCCATCTCCCCGGCGATCACCAGCACGGGATCGCCGGGCGCAAGATGGATCAGGCAGAAGTTCAGGACCAGCACCGCAAGCAGAAGCGCTGCGGCGTTGACGATCTGCCTCGCCAGATGGGCGGCTAGTGCCATGGTGCTGTGGGACTCCTCGACAATCTGGGCTCGCTGTGGGCCGGACGCTCAGGTCTTGAAAACTCAGGTCTTGGAAACTCAGGGCTTGGAAACTCAGGTCTTGGGCGGCGTCACCCAGTACATTTCATCGAGCGGCGCCATCATGCCCCAGATCGAGGTCGGAAGCCCGCCGAGCCCTTTGCTGAAGGCATTGTAGTACGGGGTCACGTTGATGAAATAGATCGGCACGTCCTGCACGACGATCTTCTGGAATTCGGAATAGAGCGCCTTGCGCTTCTCCGGCGAAGTCTCGACCGCGGCGGCCTGCAGCAGTTCGTCGACCTTCGGATTGCTGTATTGCTGGGTGTTCGACCAGATGATGCCCTTGCGGATATTGGATGAGAGATAGGTCCGGTTCACGCCGATGACGGGATCGCCCCAGTTGTAGACGGTATCCATGGTCAGATCGAAATCATAGTTCGAGACGCGCTGGGCCCAGGTCGGAAAGTCGGGTGCCGCCCGGACCTCCAGGTTGATGCCGACGCGCTTCAACTGCGAGCGGAGATATTCGGCGACGTTGCGCTGCTGCTCGTCCCCGCCGGGGATGTAGTCGATGGTGAGCGCAAAGCGCGAGCCGTCGGCACCTTTCGGATATCCTGCAGCGTCCAGCAGCGCCGCCGACTTGGCATAGTCGACCTTGAACGGCTCGACACCAGGTTCCGCGAGCGGCGAATCCGGCGCGATCGGTCCGAGCGACGGCGCGGCCTTGCCGCCCATCAGCTTGCTGACGATGAAGTCGCGATTGGCGGCATGGGCGATGGCCTGGCGCACCCGGAGATCGTCAAGCGGCTTCTTCCTGGTGTTGAAGGCGAGCCAATTGAGCGGGCCGATACCGGCAAAGCCCTTGTCGGTGACGGTGACGTTCGGCGCCTTCTGCAGCCGGTCGACGTCGCGCACACCGGCAACGAATGGCAGCGCCTGGACATCGCCACGTTCCATCGAGACCAGCGCGGCGTTCTGATCCGACACCAGGCGGACGACGATCCTGTCGAGCTTGGGCCGGCCGGCGAGGAAGAACTTGTCGAACTTCTCCAGCGTATAATACTCGCCCTGCTTGTATTCGATCAGCTTGAACGGACCGGAGCCGATCGGCTTCAGATTGGCCGGGTGCGTCTTCAGATCCTGGCCGTCGCCATAGATATGCTTGGGCAGAATCGGCATCAGCGCCGGCGACATCGCCAGCAGCAGCGACGGAGCGGGATGCGTCAAGCGGATAACCGCCGTTGCCGGATCGGGCGTCTCGACCTTGTCGACCGCCGCCAACATGGTCTGGAACGGATGGTTGGCCTTGATCGCCATGATCGAGAACGCGACGTCCTCGGAGGTCACGCGGTGACCGTCGTGGAACACCGCATCCTTGACGAGGTGCAGGGTCACCGAGCGCCCATCCGGCGCAACCTCCCAGGATTGCGCGAGATAGGGTTGCGGCTTCCAGCTCTCGTCATAGCGGAGCGGGCTTGCGAAGATCTGGGCCGTCGGCAGCGCGGTCGCCATGCCCGACTGGACCGCGCCGTTGAAGTGACGCGGCACCTGGGTCGTGGCGATGACGAGCGTGCTGCCGTTTCCCGATTGCGCATGCGCAGAGGGCGATGCGGCGGCGGCCGCAACAAGACCAAGGGCTCCCAGCACAAAAGTCCGTCTGATCAACATGGCTCTCTCTCGCTTTCCTCAATCATGGGCCCGGCGATGCCGGGCCGTTCACCCGTTCGCAAAATTCTCGGCAGCGCCGTCATGCCGCAAGGGGCGCGACCAGCGCGCCGTCCAGGATGGCATCCAGCTCGTCGTCCGCCGGCAGATCGGCGGTGCCGACGCCGACCAGGGCGATCGCGTCCGCGATCTGCTCATTGCTTCCGTCCGGCGGCAGCAACGTCCAGCTCCGCGACACCATTTGAAGGATTTGCGGCCGCACCTCGCCGTCGATCCGGCACGCGCCCTTCAGCCGCAGCAATTGCGGCGGCAGCGCCCCCACCGCCGCGGCGAGGCGATTGCGGTCGAAGCTGCCGTTGCGACGATAGGTCCAGCGCCGGAAGTCGGCCTCATGATCGATCCCGTCATCGACGGGATCGGCGCGGAAGCGCACGGCAGGCCGACGCCCGAGCATCGCGAGGTCGGGGGCGGAGTCCGGCGACACGAACTCGATCCGAACATCCGGCCGAACCAAGCGAATCGCCGCACGCGCTGCCTCGAGCTGCGCATCGGTCACCAGATCGCGCTTGCTGAGCAACGCAACGTCGCATCGGGCGAATTGATTGCGGACGGTCTCGCCGACCTGCCGGTCATCGATCAGCGTTGCGATCCGGCTGGCATCCGCCAGAACGACGACGCCATCGAGCCGGAGCGCCGGCTCGACCAGCGCGATCTCGGCAATGCGCCAGGGGTCACCGACGCCGGAGGCCTCGATCACGATGCGGTCGAACCGTCCGGTCTCGTCAAGCAGCCGGCCTAGCGTGTCGAGAAATCCCGACCCGATGCTGCAGCAGACGCAGCCGTTGGTGAGCGACATGGTGGCGCCGTCGTGACTTTTGATCAGCGCGGCGTCGATGTTGACCTCGCCGAAATCGTTCACGAGCACCGCGCAGCGCGTGTGCCCGCTGGCCAGAAGACGATTGAGCAGTGTCGTCTTGCCGGCGCCGAGAAACCCGCCAATCACCGTCAGGGGGATGGGCGCTGACTGCGTCATGCGCGCGGCGCCTTCCTGACCTGGCCGCCGACGACGGTGCCCCAGACCGGGACGTCCTTCAGCGCCTCCGGCGCGATAGCGAGCGGGTCGTCCTCGAGCACGGCGAAATCGGCGTACTTGCCGCACTCGATGCTGCCGACCAGATCGTCGAGCTTGAGCGTATAGGCAGCACCGATCGTGATCGCGGCGAGCGCCTGCTCGACGCTCAAGGCTTCGGTCTCGTGGCCGAGCTTGCGGCCGGAGGACGAGAGGCGGTTGACCGCGCACCAGGCGGTGAACAGCGGCGACAGCGGTGTCACCGGCGCATCGGAATGGATCGAGAACGGCACGCCGATCCGCAGCGCAGTGCCGGTCGCGTCGAGATGCCCGGCCCGCTCCGGTCCCATCGTCAGCGCATAGTGGGCATCGCCCCAGTAGAACACATGGTTGGCGAACAGGTTGACGCAGACGCCCAGCGCCTTCATGCGCCGAAACTGGGCAGCATCGGCCATCTGGCAGTGCTGCAGCGTATGGCGATGATCCGGCCGTGGCGTCGCGACCTGCGCCTTCTCGACCGCATCGAGCGCGAGCTCGGTGGCCTCGTCGCCATTGGTGTGGATGTGAAGCTGAATGCCGGCCCTGTGATAGAGATCGACCAGCCGCGGCAGCTCCTCCGGCGCGATGTACCAGAGGCCGTTCGCCGCACCATTGTGATAACCGGGCCAGCGCAATCGCGCCGTGAAGCCCTGGATCGAGCCGTCGACGACCAGCTTGACGATGCCGTAGTGGAGCTTGTCATTGCCGCCGTCGCGGAGCGCTGCGATCTTCGCGATCGCCTGCTCCGGCGTGTGCGAAACCGATGCGAGCGCCGGCACCAGCCGCACGCCGAAATCGGGTGAGCGCGTCGCCGTCGCATAGAGCTCGATGGTGGGATCGGTCAGATCGTTGTGCAGATCGGTGATCGTGGTCACGCCCTGCACGCAGGCGGACGCCGCGTAGCGCGTCACGTCGTCAAGCGTGATTCCGGAGGAGAGCGGGTTGCCGAGCACGCGGAACACGCGAAAGCGCGCCGCAATGCCCTGCAATACGCCGCTCGCCAGTCCGTCGGTGCCAGCGACGACGCCGGAAATATCGGTCGCGCGAAGCAGCTCGGCGCGCTCGAGCACGAGCGTGTTGACGTTGCTGATGTGGAAGCTCGCATGGATCACCATGACCGGGCGCGTGGTCGACACGCGATCGAGATCCTGCCGGGTCAGCATATAACTGCCGATGTGAAGCGGATCGAAGCCCCAGGCGAACAACGGCGCCTTTGGATCGGACATCTTCGACTCCGACTCGCGCAGCCGCGCGACGATCGCATCCACGTCGCGGACGCCCGAAACGACTTTTCCTTCGGGCGAGCGGCGGTCGAAGGCGCCGACATAAGGCAGCGACCACATCATCCCCTCCATGATGTGGCTGTGGCCTTCAACGAAGCCGGGGAGCAACACCTTGTCACGGAAGCGATCGTCGATCATTCCGCCCGGCGCAAATTGCGCAATCTCGACCTCACTGCCCACCGCGACGATGCGACCATCGCGGACGGCCACATGCGTCGCCACGGGACGCGACGGGTTCATGGTCACGATCTTGCGGGCTGAATAGACGACGGTATCCGAACTCACCTCGAACTCCCAAGCGCATCTCTGCAGACCCTGGGGCCTCGGCTGGGTCCAGGCCAGCGCCAGATGCCATGCACAAATGGAGCCAGCCTATGCGCCGCCATCGCATCGATGCTACTATGGCGCGGATTTTGCTTCACTTTCCAGCATTCGCAAACATCGTGATCCGGGATTTCAATGGGAAAATTTGCTCCACTGCTCCGATCCGAAGCCGCGGGAGAGGCCGTTCCGCTGAACGACTTCCTGTTCTGGGGCTCGTTGTTCCAGGGGCTGGACCGGCGCGGCAGCTTCCTGCAATTGCAGATCCGCCAGATGATCGTGACCGCGATCGAGGACGGGCGGCTGCCGCTCGGCGTGCGCATGCCGTCGAGCCGCGATCTCGCCGCGCTGTTGAAGGTCTCGCGGAATACGATCGTGATCGCCTATGAGCAGCTCGTCGACCAGACCTTCCTGGTCTCGCGCGAGCGCAGCGGCTATTTCGTCGCCGGCCTGCCCAAGCAGATCGGAGAAGCGAGGCAGCCGGCCACGGAGGTCTACAGCCGCCGCTGGACCGAACGTTTCGCGCTGCAGCCCTCCGCCTTCCGCAACATCGTCAAACCCCTCGACTGGCAGACCTATCCCTACCCCTTCATCTTCGGCCAGTTCGATCCCAGCCTGTTTCCGACCAACGACTGGCGCGAAAGTGCGCGCGCCGCGCTGAGCGTGCCCGAAATCAACAACTGGGCGCGCGACATGATCGACGGCGATGATCCCGCGCTGATCGAGCAATTGCAGCGGCAGGTGCTGCCGCGCCGGGGCATCCGCGCCCGCCCCGACGAGATCATGATCACGATCGGTGCGCAGCATGCCCTTTATCTGATCGCCAAGCTGTTCGTGCGGCCGTCGACGGAAGTCGGCATGGAAGATCCGGGCTATCCGGACGCGCGCAACATCTTCGGCATGATGACCTCGCATGTGACGCCGCTGCGCGTCGATGGCGAAGGCCTCGTCCCCGATGACGCCTTCGCGCGCTGCGCGCTCGCCTATGTCACGGCGAGCCATCAGTGCCCCACCGCGGCGGCGATGTCGCGCGAACGCCGCGAGGAGATCCTGAAGGTGGCGAAAGAGCGCGACATCGTCCTGATCGAGGATGACTACGAGAGCGAGCTGATCCCGGAGGTCAGCGCGCTGCCGCCGCTGATGAGCCTCGATCGCAATCAGAGCGTGCTCTATGTCGGCAGCCTGTCCAAGGCGTTGGCACCCGGCCTGCGGCTCGGTTACGTCGTCGCGCCGGCCCCGGTCATCCGCGAGCTGCGTGCCCTGCGCCGCCTGATGTTGCGCCATCCGCCGCTGAACAATCAGCGGGTCGCGGCACTCTTCATCGGCCTTGGTCACTACCGCTCCCACCTGCAGCAGGTCGGCCGCGTGCTGCTGG
This sequence comes from Bradyrhizobium sp. SZCCT0231, assembly GCF_018130245.1. Lineage (GTDB taxonomy): Bacteria > Pseudomonadota > Alphaproteobacteria > Rhizobiales > Xanthobacteraceae > Bradyrhizobium > Bradyrhizobium japonicum_F. Next base: position 117,505 of record NZ_JAFCKP010000001.1, on the reverse strand, counting down.
AGCGCGCCAGGCTGCTCGACGAGCTGCTGCCGCAGGCGCTTCCGACGTGCCGTTGGTCGCGCGGACCGGGCAGCACCAGCTACTGGATCACCTGTCCCGAGGGCACCGACACGACGAAGCTGGCGGAGGCCGCGCGCGCCGAGGGCGTCGTCATCGAACCAGGCGACGTATTCGCGATGAACCCCGAGGCCACGCGGCATTGCTTCCGTCTCGGCTTCTCGTCGATCCGCACCGACCGGATTGCCGCGGGCATCGCCAAGCTCGGCGAGGTCCTCGCGCGGAACGGCTAGAGCAGATCGCTCAAGCCCTTGAGCGCGCTGCCGAGCGCGACCGCGGCGAGGCTGACGATCGAGACGCGGCGATGCAGCGCGTCGCTGCCGCGATGGAAGCCGATATCTCCGAGCCGGGTGCCGAGCAGCATGATCGGCACGCCAAGCACGGTCAGCACGAGCGTGCTCAGGTCCAACAGACCGAGCATCGCGGTGCTGACCAGCGCGGCAATCGACGAGACCAGGAAGAACACCATCATCGATGCCCGCGCCGCAACCCGGCTGAACGGACCCGAAGTGTAATAGACGATGACAGGCGGCCCCGGCATCGCCGCCAGGCCGTTGAAGAGGCCGGCGCCCAGCCCAACCAGCGTCGTGAGGCCCCGCGACGGCGCGGTCGCAAGGCGGAAGCCGCCATTGATCGCAACCACCACTGCACCGACGGTGATCAGCGCGATGAGAAGACGCGCGACCGGTGCGGAGACGACGCTCAGGACCAGCGCGCCGACCGGCGAGCCGAGAACGCCGCCGACGATCAGCCACCGCAGTGACGGCCAGTCGCAGACGCGCGAGGCGCGCGGAAAGTCGCTCAATCCGATCAAGAGCTGGAGACAGACGGCGACCGGCACCGACTGCATCGGCGGCATGAACAGCCCGAGCAGCGGCACCGCCATCAGCGCAAAGCCGAAGCCGGTGAAGCCTCGCACCAGGGCCGCAGCAAAGATCGACATCGCCGCGGTCGACACGATGGCCGGGGTCGGCAGCGCCGATGCGGCGACATCGCGGACCGCGATGGCAATCTCCTGCATGGTCATCGTCAAATCGTCGCGCGAGGAAGGCAGCGGCCACGGTCGGTCATCCCCGGCAATCAGCAAGTCCGATGTCGGGACGAAAGGGCCAGCCACCCCTCGCTCGCCATGCCAGTTCTGGCCGCAGAGCTCGCTCGGTCTGGTTCTAGGGCGTCCGCCCGGACACGTGGCAAATGCCTCGAGCGCCGCAAGAGTGCGGCAGGCGCGGGCGACGCGCCGGGACAGGCGCGAGGACACCACCATGCCCGATATCGATCGCGTGAGGCGCGAGCTTCTGGACACCCTGTTCGCTGCGTTCAACCGGCACGATGGCGCTGGCGTGATGGCCTGCATGACCGAGGACATCGTGTTCGACGCGGCCGCCGGGCCCGACATTTGCGGCCGGCGCATCGCCGGCAGCGCGGACGTCCGCGCCGCCTTCGAGGCGACCTGGACCAGCATGCCCAATGTGAGCTGGCACTGCACGCAGCACGCGGTGTTCGGCGATCGCGCCATTTCCGAATGGATCTTCCGCGCGACCGCGCCGGACGGCCGCCGGATCGAGGCCGAGGGCTGCGATCTCTTCGGCTTCCGGGGCGACAAGATCTGCACCAAGAGCGCCTTCCGCAAGGACCGGCCGCCGCAACCCGCTGCCAATGGGAGTGCCGCACGATGAATGTGCATGCAGCGCCTCCATCCGCGGCCTACGATCCGCACTATGATCCGCTGGTCTCCGAGGGTCCCGGTCGCAACCGCCAATATGCCCCGACCTACTGGATCGCGACCGCCGGCACGCCGCCGGAGGGCGATGGGCCGATCGTGACCGACACGGCTGCCGATGTTGCAATCATCGGCTCCGGCTATACGGGCCTTGCCTGCGCGATCTTCCTCGCGCGCGAATACGGCATCAAGGCCGTCATCCTCGAAGCCAATCGCGTCGCCTGGGGCTGCAGCACCCGCAATGGCGGCCAGGCGCAGAACGCCTCCGGTCGGTTGACGCGCTCACAATGGATCAGGCGCTGGGGCCTTGACGTCGCGCGCCGCATGCATGCCGAGGTCACCGAAGGGTTCGAGACCTTCGAAGAGCTGGTGCGAACGAGCCCGATCGATTGCGAACCGCAGCGTGGCGGACATCTCTACGTCGCCCATCGCCAGCGCAATCTCGAGGCGATCGCGGCCGAGTCGAAGGTGCTCAACGACGTCTTCGGCTATGCCACGCGCGTGGTGTCGCGCGAGGAGCTCCGCCACGACTTCGTGGACGAGGCGGAAGCGGTCGGCGCGGTGCACGAGCCGCTCGGCACCGGCGTCCATCCGGCCAAGCTCGCATTCGGCTATTTGCGCATGGCGCGCGAACTCGGGGTACGCGTGCACACTGCGAGCCCCGTGCAGCGGATCGAGCAGCGCGATGGCGCGTTTGTCCTGCGCACGCCCGGCGGAACGGTGAAGGCCAAGCGCGTGGGAATTGCGACCGGCGCCTATACCTCGCTCGGCCTGACGCCGGCGCTTACCGGACGGTGCATGCCGATCCTGTCCAACTCGCTGGTGACCCGGCCGCTGACGCGAGCCGAGATCGACGCCACAGGCTTCCGCACCAGGCAGGTGATCACCGATACCCGCACCTTGCGCTTCTACTACCGCCTGCTGCCCGACAACCGGGTGCAGATCGGGAGCCGGAGCGCCATCACCGGCGCGGATGCAGCCGGCGACCGCCATCTGCAGCTCCTGATCCACGGTCTCCACCGCAAGTTCCCGCCGCTCGAGGGCATTGAGATCGACTACTCCTGGTGGGGCTGGGTCGATGTCAGCCATGACATGATGCCGCGCATCTTCCGTCCCGATCCCAGGCAGGGGCTCGTCTATGCGCTCGGTTATGGCGGCAACGGCGTATCCTACTCGGCGCAGGCCGGGCGCCGCATGGCGCAGATGCTCGCCGGCAAGACGTTCCCGGGACAGGACCTTCCGATCTTCACCTCGCCATTGCCGACGCATCCCTTCGCGTCGTTCCGCCGGATCGGCCAGCGCATGCTCTACCGCTGGTACCATCTGCGCGACGAGGCGCACTGAGCCGTTCGGGTAAACTCTTCGAGCTTCGTACGGCCCATCTATGTCCGGTCGCAAACATCGCGATCAGCACGCGTTTCCGGGATTCGAGCGGTGTGCTGATTGCAACGGCAAGTTCGACGGCAGCGTTGCGGGTTCAGGAGCGCAAGGTTTCAAGCAGGCAATGAGGTCAGGCCGATCGTATCGACGCTCTGTGCATCGATCGCAACCGCTCCGCCGGACCGCAAGACGAGCCGGGGGGACAACGTGATCGAGATGCACCTGAAGAATCTTTATTGCTTCAGGTACAGGGACCGGGTTAGCGCGGCTTGAGCAGTTCGCGCGCGACGATCAGCTTCTGGACCTCGGTCGCCCCTTCGTAGATTCGAAGGGCGCGGACCTCGCGATACAGGCTCTCGACGATTTCGCCCTTGCGCACGCCGCGTCCGCCAAACATCTGCACCGCGCGGTCGACGACCCGCTGGGCGGTCTCGGTGGCGGACAGTTTTGCCATCGCAGCCTCTCGCGTGGTGGGGAGTTTCTGGACGTCGCGGCGCCAGGCGGCGCGGTAGGTCAGCAGCGCCGCGGCGTCGGTTTCAGTCATCATGTCTCCGAACGCGGCCTGGGTGAGCTGCAGATCCGACAGCGTCGCTCCGAACATGCGCCGCGTCTGTGCGTGCGCTCGCGCCTCCTCCAGCGCCCGTCTGGCAAAGCCCAGAGCGGCTGCAGCAACCGAAGCCCGGAAGATGTCGAGGGTCTGCATCGCGATCTTGAACCCTCCACCGGGCGCCCCGAGCCGCCGGCTGCTCGGAACGCGACAATCGTCCAGGCGCAGCGTCGCCAGCGGATGCGGCGCGATGATGTCGATGCGATCGGCAACGCCGAAGCCGGGGTCGTCCGGAAACACGACGAACGCGGAAATGCCGCGCGCGCCGGGCGCCTCCCCGGTTCGGGCGAACAGCGTGTAGACGTCCGCGATGCCGCCGTTGGAGATCCAGGTCTTCTCGCCGTTCAGAACATAGCTGCCGCCGTCTTCGCGTGCCGTGCAAGTCATCGCCGCCACATCGGAGCCGGCCTCCTGCTCCGAAAGCGCGAAGGCCGCCAACCATTCGCCCGAACGGACTTTCGGCAGCACGGCATGTCGCAGTTCCGCCGAGCCGGCAAGCGCAATGGCGCCGGATCCGAGACCCTGCATGGCGAAGGCAAAATCGGCGAGGCCATCGGCGTAAGCCAGCGTCTCACGCGACAGGCAGATCGAGCGGGAATCGATGCTCGCCACGTCGCCGTCCGGCGCCGCGACCGCGCAATCGAGCAGCCCCTCCGCGCCAAGCGCGCGCACGAGCTTGCGGCAGGCGTCATCGACGTCGCGGTGATCGGCAGCCTGCAGACCGCCCTGCGCGACGAAGCGGTCGAGCGCGTCGCAAATTGCGCGATGACGCGGCTCGAAGAACGGCCAGTCCAGCCAGTCGCGGGAGATTGTCTTTGCCGGTGAGCTCATCGGTCGCTCCGCAAGGTCGGGGATCGGTTTCGGGCGGCCCGCATGTTCTCTGCAGAACCAGCGATCGCATCTGCCAATGCAGCCCGTCCGTCGATTGTTTTAAGCATAAACTATTTCCTTCCCGAAAGACGTTGTCAAGGCGCCAGGGCGAGGACGATGTTCCAGCGCTTGTCCGGCACGATGACAGAGAACGGCCGACCAATTCGTCCCGCATCAGAGACGCTCCGGCTCTTCCGCTCTCGCCTTGAATTTAGTTTTGGCACGAACTATTCTGCTGCAGGTCGAATGGAATTGCATTCGCCTTCAACCCGAACGAGGCTCAGGAGATCGATTTGGCACCCGCAAAGGAGCCCTCGCCGGCGCCCAGCAGGAACGCGGCCGACGCGGAGGCCGAATACAGGGCCCAGACGCGGCTCTGGCTTCGGCTGCTGGCCTGCACATCCATGATCGAGGGAGAGTTGCGGCGCCGGTTTCGCGAGGAATACGACTTCACGATGCCGCGCTTCGACGTTCTCGCTCAACTCGATCGGGAGCCGAGCGGATTGGTGCTGGGGGAGCTACCCAAACGCCTGATGGTTTCGGCCGGCAACCTGACACCGATCGTCGACCGCCTGGTCGAGGATGGATATATCACCCGGACGCCGTCGCATCTGGACAGGCGGGTGCAAATCGTCTGCATGACGGTTGAGGGCCGAAAGACCTTCAGGCGAATGGCGAAGAGTCACGGCGCCTGGCTCGCCGAATTGCTGGCCGAATTTCCGGTGGACCGCCTCGACGGCCTCGTCGGCGCGCTCGACGACGTCAAGCGTGCCGTGCGGGACGCCCTGCAGCGCCCCGAGCGGTCGTGAGCCTCAGCGCCGGACTCGCATGCCCGCGGCTTCGCGGTCCCAGGTCTGCGCCGTCACGCCGGCCTGTTGCAGCACCCCTTTCCTGATCTTGCCGTTCTCCGTCAACGGCATGTCGCTCATGATCCGAACGTAGCGTGGAATCGCGAAATAGGCGATCTTGCCTTCGCAGTGCCTGATGATGTCGGCAGGCTCCAGCGACTGCCCCTGCTCCAGCACGATCGCGGCCGCGACTTCGTCTTCGCCGAGTTCGGACGGCAACGGATAGATCGCGCACGCCGCGACCGCGGGATGGGCAAGGATGACCTGCTCAACCTCCCAGGAAGACACGTTCTCGCCGCGTCGGCGGATCGAGTCCTTCATGCGATCGATGAAGCGGTAATGTCCATCCGTGTCGCGGACGACACGATCACCCGAATGAAACCAGAGATTCCGCCAGGCCTCGACCGTCTTCTCGGGCATGGCGAAATATCCGGTGGCGAAGGCGAACGGCTCGCTGGCGCGCAAGACGAGCTCGCCCGCCCGCCCATCGGGCAGTTCTGAATCGTTTTCGTCGACGATCCGCGCATCGAAGCCATCGGTCAGATGGCCCATTGTTCCGGGACGGTCGGAGGGAATAGCGCCGGCAAACACGAAGTTGGTCTCGGTCGATCCATAGCCGTCGACCAGCGTCACGCCGAACCGCTCGAGAAACGGCCCATGGATCTGCGGCGGCACGCCCCCACCCAAAGCCACGCGAACGCGATGAGCGGTATCGTCCTCGCTTCGAGGCTGGGCCAGGAGCATGGATGCCATGGCGCCGAGCAAATAGCCGACGCTCGCATTGTGGGCTCGCGCGGCGGCCCAGAAGCGGGACGCGGAGAATTTCGGCTCGAGCACGTACGTGCATCCGTTCAGCATGGCCTGATAGAACGCATTGAGCGCGTTGGTGTGGAACAGCGGCAAGGTCGTGAACAGAGTGTCGCCGTCGCGTATCCCGAGTGCCCGCGCCGAGCAGATGCCCCACCAGAACAGCTGCGCTTGCGGACAGCATACACCCTTGGCCGGCCCCGTGGTGCCCGAAGTATAGAGGATGGCAACGGTGTCCCCCGGCCGCACGGCACCGGCCGGCGCCATGGATGCGAGCGCAGGCAACGGCACGGATGCGATCCTTGACACCTCCGCGACCTGATCGATCGTCCATACGAGCGTCGGCAGGCTGGCCTCGGTGTCAACGGTCTCGATTGCAGCCAGAAACCCCGCCTCGGCAACGAGGAGCGCGGGGCGCGAGTTGCGGAAGATATGCGCGAGCTGGAGCCCACGCAGCGCCGTGTTGATCGGCACAGTGATGGCCCCAAGCCAGGCGCAGCCGAGATAGACTTGAAGAAACTCCGGCCGGTTCGAGCACATCAGCGCGACCCGGTCTCCCGGTTTGATGCCGGCCTCGATCAACGTCTGCGCCGATGCAGCCGCAATCGCCGCGGTCTGCGCGTAGCTCCAGCGCGTCTGTCCCGCAACCAGCAGGATGCGATCGCCATGGTGCTCCGCCTGCCGGGCGAGGATGGTCGCGAGCACGCGGTCGGACGGCGGAAACCGCTCGACCGCACGCGCCCAGGCCGGGGTTTCCTGCTGCCCTGGGCCGTCATCCCGCATGCAATGCTCCGTCGGATCTGGCTCGATCAGGCCGGCCCGAGATCAAGGCAGAAGCTTGTACTTGCCGTCCTCGATCTGAACGAGGACACGGGAACGATTGTCGACGCCGTGCCGGTCCGCCGGCGTGAAATTGTAGATTGCCTGCGTGCCCACGACTTCCTTGGTGGTGAACAAGGCTTGGCGCAGCGCGCTGCGGAATTCCGGCGAGCCCGGCTTGGCTCCCGTCGCCAACGCGCGTTTGGCGGCATCCAGGAAGACCAGCCAGCCATCGAAGGAGTAGGAGGAGAACCCATCCGCCGGCGTCTCGCCGTTCGCCTTCTCGTAGGCCGACCGGTAGGCCAAGGCGACCTTCTGGATCGGATTGCTCGCCGGAAGCTGTTCGGCCGCAATGACCGGTCCCGTCGGGCAGATGATGCCATTGGCGGTCTTGCCGGCGAGGCGGAGGAAATCGGCGCTGATCATGCCATTGTTGCCGTAGAGAGGTCCCTTGTAGCCGCGCTCGGACAGGGCAATGGCGGGCAGTGCGCCCGGCGTCCCCGTGCCACCGAGCATGATGCCATCGGGACGTGCCGCAAGCGCGCGCAGCACTTGCGCGGTGACCGACGAATCGGATCGGGCGTAGCGCTCGTTGGCGATGACCTTGATATCCGCGGCCTTGGCGCTCTGCGACAGCGAATCATACAACAGATCGCCCAGCGCATCCGAGAATCCGATGAAGGCGACCGTCTTCAATCCGTGCGCCTTCATGTGGTCGACGATGCCCTGGACCAGAAGCGGCATCGGCTGCGGCGTCTGCACGATCCAGGGCCCGCCTTCGCCGGCCGGAACGGATGCAATCGGGGACACCGCGACCATCGGCACCTTCATCTCGATCGCGGCGGTGGCCATCGCCAGCGTCTGCGGAGCGCCTGACGTCCCGATCAGGATGTCGACCTTTTCCTGCTCGACGAGCTTGCGCGCGTTCCGGGCCGAGGCGGTGGCGTCGGAAGCGTCGTCGAGCTGGATGAGGCGCACCTTCTCGCCGCCGATTTCGCCGACATAGGCCTCTCCCGCAGCGATCCCCTTTGCGTTGGGAATGCCGATCGACGAGACCGGCCCACTGAGGCCGGTGACGAAGCCGACGAGGATGTCGGCCTGGGCGCAGCACGGAACGCCCAGAAGCAGCAGCGCGGAACCGAGCAGTGATTTCATCGAGATCATGGCACCAGTCCTTCGTGGTTCTTGTCTGTCAATTTCGGGCAAGCGAATCCGCGCATTTTCACGCCGAGGAGACCAGCGCAATCACGCGCAGCGGACTGCCCGAACCGTTCTGGATCTTCAGCGGGGAGGCCACGACGATCGCCCCAATGGGCGGGAGCTGATCCAGGTTGCACAGGCATTGCAGGCCGTAGCGGCCCGCGCCGTGGAGGAAGTGATGCGCGGGATAAGGCGGCTCGAAATGCCCGGCCTGTCCTGCATCGGTGCCGATCGTCTCGGTACCGAAACCGATGATGCCGCGCTCCTCCACCAGCCATTTCATCACGGCCGCGTTCGGGCCCGGCGTGTGAGCGCCGTCATCCCGGAGGTTCGAATAGTCGCGCCATCCCTTCTTCGACCAGTCGGTCCGCAGCAGCACCCAGTGCCGGGAAGGGATTCGGCCGTGCCTGGCTTCCCAGGCCTCGACGATCGGCACCGTGAGCACGAAGTCCGGATCCTGCGCCGCTTGCGCGGAGCAATCGATGACACAGGCTGGCGCGATCATGTCCTTGGCCGGCATGGTATCGACCGCGTTGTTGGCGAGGTCCTTGCCCGTAAACCAGTGAATTGGCGCGTCGAAATGCGTGCCGGTATGCTCACCGAAAGTCACGTTGTTCCAGTACCAGGCCGGACCGCGCGCATCATAACGAGAAATCTCCTGTATGCGCACCGGCGCCGCCTGGCCGAATTCGGGCGGCAACACGATCACAGGAAAGTCGGGACTCAGCGTGAAACTCAGATCGATGACGCGCACGGCGCCCGAAGCGATCGCGCCCGCGAGATCCAGGAGAGTCTTACTGTGCATTGTCGCGTCCTCCAGCTTGATCAAATGGGGAGCACTCACCTATCGAGCTCGCGCTCGAGCGCTTTCGGATTGGCCGCGAGACGCTGCCTTATCTCCTCGGCAACGTCTCCGACATACATCTCTTCAAGTCCGCCCCTCAGCCCGGCGACGACCGCCTGCGCGATGGCCCGCGGCGCCACCTTCGGCGGCGGTACGGTCTGAAACCACTCGGTGTCGACTGGCCCCGTGAAGACGTTCATCAACTTGATGCCGCCGGGCCGGAGCTCGGCACGAAGACAGTGCGAGAGCGACAGGCACGCGGCCTGCGAGGCGGAGTAGGCGCCGAAGGCGGGCCAGTTCGCCAACGCGTGGACGGACAGAATGTTGACCCAGGCAACGCTGTTGTTGATGCCGTCGGCTCCCCGCATCCGCATCACCGGCCCGAATGCCTGCGCAAGATTGATGAAACCGAGATAGGCGTGATCGATTTCATCTCGCGCAATGCTCGTGCCCTTGCGGTCCAGGAGGCCGCCGGGCCTCACATACTCGGTCGTGTTCACGAGAATGTCGACCTTGCCGCCGATGTCGGCGGCGAGATCGCCGGTTGACTTTTCGTTGGCGGCATCGAAGTTCACGAGCTCGATACCGTCCTGCCCTCGGAGCAGCTCCTCTCCGGCGAACGGACGCCACGGCTCGGCGATGCCGACGAACACGACGTTGGCCCCGGCCGCCTTCAAGGCCAAGGCGGCCTCCCGGCCGATCGCGCTGCGGCCATTGGTCACGAACACCCGCCTGAACTTGGGATCGGCGCTCATTTCCCGCCACTGCCTGTCATCTGCCATGTTGGGGGTCTCCGCTTCGGGGCGGGCAAAGGCGACCGCCTGCCCGCTCTTGTCGAGCTGAAACGACATCCGGACCGCAACACCCTCGGCGCAGTCGGCATGGAGGTGCGATATCATGGTCGGGCCGCAATCCATCTTGACGAGCCCGACGCGCCAGGGTGCCCGCTCGCGGAAATAGACGTCGCTCGGCACACGCGCGGTGGTCTCGGCAAGCAGAGTGCCGCGTGGCGGTGCATCGACGAAAACAAGTCGGGCCGAAAGGCACATCGGGCACGCCTCGCGCGCAGGATAGGTGAACTTGCCGCAGGCCTCGCAACGCTGAAGCATGAAGCGCCCCTCGGCAGCCGCCCGCGTGAAGCCGTGCGAGGTCCTGCTCCGCGCACGCGGCGGCGACGTCGGCAGTCGCGTCCGCAGCAGCGGATTCTTGCGCCTCGGCGCTTCGATCGGATCGGTCATCGCGAGGGTCCCGCAAGAATTGCGGCGCCGGAGGCGAGACCGCGGTCATAGTTGATCATGCCGAAGCCGGACGCCAAGCAAAGATTTGCGTCGGCAACCTGGGTTGGGCCGGCCATCCCCAGGACCTGCCGCAAGCCTTCGACGAGGCCGAGATAGGCGCCGGCCGCACCCGCCTGCCCGACCGAAAGCTGGCCACCCGAGGTGTTGTGCGGAAAATCGCCGCCGACAGTCAGATCGTGCTGGCGCACGAACGCGGCGCCTTCACCCTTGCTGCAGAATCCAAGGTCCTCGAATTGCATCATGGTGATGATGGGATAGTCGTCGTAGGTCTGCACGACATCGAGAGCATCGGGTCTGATGCCGGCCATGGCGTAGAGCTCGCCGATGTCCATGGCCCAGCCGCCGCGCACCTGCATCGGATCGTCGGCGAAGGCATTGTGCCGTTCGATGGTCGACAACAGCTTCGCCGCGGGCAGCCGCAGCGATGCGGCCGTGTCCTCCCGCATCACGAGAAAGGCTTCCGCACCGGCGCAAGGCATCACACAGTCGAACAGATGTATCGGATCCGAGATCGGACGCGCCGCCAGATATTGCTCGAGCGTGAGGGGCGTCTTCATCAGCGCGTGCGGATTGCGCAACGCGTTCGAGCGCTGAGCGACGGCGATTCTGCCAACGTCCTCCCGGGTGACGCCGAACCGGCGCATGTAGTTGCGTGCGATCAGCGCAAAGCTCGAATTCGCGCCGCCCGCGCCATAGGGATAGACCGCATCCTGATTGAAGCGCGAGAAGTTCTCGAGCGTCGAACGAAAGGAATCGACGTGGTTGGTGTCTCCGGCGACGCAGACGACGATGTCGGCGTCCCTCGCCTGGACAGCCCGTGCCGCCTTGCGCAGCGCGGCAATGGCGCTGGCGCCGCCGAGCGGGATCGTATCGAGCCATCGCACGCAGAGCCCGAAATGCTGCGTCAACCCGATCCCGCTGTCCGCTCCCAAGGTGAAGCTGGAGACGCACAACCCGTCGATGTCGGAAACCCTGATGCCCGCTTGCGCAACGATCGCGCTCAAGGCGCGACCGATCCACCATTGGGCGCTGTCGATGGAATAGCGCACATAGGGTATCGTGACGGGAGCCGCCATCACGATGCCGTCGTAGGGTGTGCGAAGCGAGATCGTCAACTGTCGCCTGCCTTCTCTGTTCGCCTCAGATCACCGTCAGCCTCACGTCGATATTGCCGCGCGTTGCGTTCGAATATGGGCAGCGTTCGTGCGCACCATTGACGATGGCTTCCGCGGCCGACCTCTCCACGCCGGGCAGATCGACCTTCAATTCGACGGAAAGCGCATATCCGACCGGCACCGGCCCCATCGCCACCTTCGCGGTGACCGAGGGCTCCGCAGACGGCACGACCTTCCTGGTGCGCGCCACGAGCTTGACCGCGCCGAGGAAGCATGCGGCATAGCCCGCGGCAAAGAGCTGCTCCGGGTTGGTGCCTTCGCCGCCCGGCCCGCCCAGCGATTTCGGCAGCGACAGCGACACCGACAACAGCCCGTCCACGCTCGCGGCCTTGCCGTCGCGACCTCCCGTGGCCGTGACCTCGGTCTCGTACAGGATCTTTTCAGGCTTCATCATCTCGACTTCTCCATATGCGCCGGCGCATGAACTCTAGCGGCGCTCGCGCGCAAGCAGCGCGCGGAAATCGTTGCGCGCGGTTGAGCTGGTACGGCTGAAGCTAGGCCCACGGCTCGGCTCGGTGCCGTTGAGGCGCCTGAGCTGGACCCACATCTCGGCGCTCTTCAGCGCGACCGCCGCGCAGTTGACCACCGGCGCGTGCCCGATCTTCAGGCCGCGCTCTCGCCCGATCAACAGGCCCGGCAGCACGCCGGCGGGAATCACGACGTCGGCACCGCGTTCGATGAGGGGCCATGCGCACGCGATGAAATCCTTGATCATGCGGTCGTGCGCGGCCTGATCGCCCGCGAAAGCGTCCGCGAAATCCTCGGGCTTGCAGCCGAGGCCCGTCACGTGGACCAATCGATCGCGGAGACCGTAGCGCTCGACCTGCTCGTAGTGCCAGACCTCGAAGACAGGATCGAGCGTAACGAGGCCGAGCCGCCGACCGAGCTGCGAGGCGGCCAGCAGCGTCGCCTCGCCCGCCCCGATCACCGGAATATCCAGCGTCGCGCGAAGCTCATACAGACCGGGATCCTGGAAATGTCCCATGACGAACGCGTCGAAGCCCTGCTCTTCCGCAGCGATGCCGTTGTCGATGGCCCGGACGGCACAGCGCAGTTCGGCGAGCCGGCCAAATTCGCGATCCGGCGGCGACATGCCTTCGACATGGACCGTCGTGCCCGATGCCGCGATGCTGTTGAGGTATTCCGACAGGCGCGCCATGTAAGGCGCGTTCACGCTCGCATCGACGAAGCTCTGCCAGAAGATGCGCATCGTCCTTTTCCTCGGGAGGGTATGGAGGACCGGCCATCGGACCGTCGGCCTTAATATTTCAACCACAAACTAATTAGCGCGTCAAATGTGTGCGACGCACCCAAGGACGCGGCTCGGCACGCCGTAGCCGGCACCGCCATTCCGAAGGCTCGAACAGCTCAAGAATCGGCCGCCACTGCCGGAATTGTATGCAGCAGCATTTTTTTGAAGAGAGCCGCCAGCGCCTGTTGACGGGTTCCCGGAATATACTTTAGGCTTTAACTAATTCTCGCCGCTCTGCCGTAGCGGTGTAACAATGATGTTGCAGGGCACCGCTCTTGAGAGACTCGATCGTGTCGACAGTCTTCCGAGCTGGACGATGGGCAGCGGTGTCCCCGGGGGCGCTGCGCGGCCGCGCCTTGGAATTTGATGCACCCTCGAGACATGGACGGAAGTCGCTCCGCTACACGACCCTTCATCCGCGGGCAGCGGCATGACGCCGCCGCCAACCAGGCGAATTCCTTATATCTGCGCCGATCTCCGGCGCTGCAATAGCGCTTCCGATTCCCCCAGTCCGGATTCAGGTCCGGCAGCTTCCCACCATTCGCACGCGTATCAAAGCAGGAGAAGGCTATGCGCAAGACCCTGAGCTTGTTGGCACTTGCAACCGGAATCGTCATCGCGCCGGGGGCACGGGCCGACATCACCATCGGCTTCGTGACCTCGCTGAGCGGCAACGGCTCCTCGATCGGCATCCCCTATGGGCGCGGCATCAACGCCGCCTACGAATACAAGAAGTCGGTCAACGGCGAGACCATCCGCCTGATTCAGCTCGACGACGGATCCGATCCCTCGGCGGCGACGCGCAACGCGCGCAAGCTCGTGGAGGAGGAGAAGGTCGACCTGCTGATCGGCACCGCAACGGCGCCCTCGACGATCGCCATGGCGGCCGTCGCGAGCGAACTGAAAGTGCCGATGATCGCGGTTTCGCCGATCGTCAAGCTGCCCGATACGCCGGAGCAATGGGTGGTCTCCGTGCCGCAGCCAGCTTCCCTGCTCGTCAAGGTCATCGCTGATCGCATGAAGCGCGATGGCATGAAGAACATCGGCTATATCGGCTTCTCGGATGCGTGGGGCGATCTCGTCTATAATGGCGCCAAGGCGGCGGAGTCGGCCGACGGCATCAAGATCCAGACCAACGAGCGCTATGCCCGCACCGACACCTCTGTCACCGCCCAGATCCTGAAGGTCATGGCCGCCCGCCCCGACGCCGTGCTCGACGGAGGCTCCGGCACGCAAGGCGCGCTTCCTTTGCTCAGCCTTGCCGAGCGTGGCTTCAAGGGAAACACCTACGGTACGGTGGCGCTGGTCAATCCGGATTTCGTCAACGTGGGCGGCAAGGCGGCGGACGGCATTCAAGTCTCGGCCGGACCCGTGATCGTAGCCGAGCAGCTTCCCGAGGAGCATTTTGCCAGGAAGATCGCGCTGGATTTCCGCAGCGTCTACCAGAAGACCCACAACATTCCGACCACCGACGGCTTCTCCGCCTACTCGTTTGACGCCTGGCTGATTTTCGCCAACGCGGCCGAGCGCGCGCTCAAGTCCGCGAAACCGGGCACGGTCGAATTCCGCACGGCACTGCGTGATGCAATCCTCGGCACAAAGGAGCTGCCGGGGGTGCATGCCGTCTACAATTTCAAGCAAGGCTCGGTGACCGGCGTCGACGAGCGCTCCCTCGTCGTCGTCCGGTTGACTGGCGGCGCCTGGAAATACGTGCCGTAAGGACAGTCAAGGCGATCGACGACATAAAGGGGGAACAACGTCTCAATGACGAGCGATATCGCAGCCATCCTTGCGATCGACGGTATCGCCACCGGCGCCATCTACGCGCTCGTGGCGATCGGAACCGTCCTCATATTCACGGTGACGCGGGTCGTCTTCATCCCCTTTGGCGACATCGCGGCCTTCACCGCGCTGACGCTCGCGGCCCTCGACGCCAAGCGCTTTCCCGGAACGGGCGCACTGGTCGTGGTGCTGGCTTGCCTTGCGACCGTGATCGAGGTCGGCTCGCTGGCACGCTCTGGCGAGCTCCGCCTCGCCCCGCGCGCGCTTCTCTTCTATCTGGTACTCCCCCTTGCCGTGGTCGGTTGCGCCTGGCTGGCCACGCGCATGGACCCGCCCCTCGCCGTGAGGCTCATGCTCGCGCTGATGCTGATCACGCCGATCTCTCCGCTGCTCGACCGCATCGTCTTCCGCCCGATCGCCGACGGCACCGTGCTGCTGCTGCTGACGGTGTCTGTGGCGCTGCATTTCGCGCTGGTCGGGCTGGGTCTCTTGTTCTTCGGCCCCGAAGGCGTCCGCACTGAGCCGCTGACATCGTTGTCCATGGAATTCGCCGGCGTCCTGATCTCGGGCCAGACCATGCTGATCGTCATCGCCGCGCTTGTCTTCAGCGGGCTGCTCTATCTCTTCTTCGATTTCACGCTGGTCGGCAAATCCCTGCGCGCGACGGCCGTGAACCGGACCGGCTCGCGGCTGATGGGAATCCGTCCGGCGCGCGCCGGCACGATCGCTTATCTCCTCGGCTCGCTCATGGCCGGCGTATCGGGCATCCTGATCGCCCCGGTCAACACGGTATTCTACGATTCCGGCTTCCTGATCGGCCTCAAGGCGTTCGTCGGCGCCATCGTCGGCGGCATGACGAGCTATCCGGGGGCCGCGATCGGCGCGGTCGGCGTCGGCATCCTCGAAAGCTTCGCATCCTTCGAGAGCAGCGCACTGAAGGACGTCATCGTGTTCTCGCTGCTGATCCCGATCCTGATCTGGCGATCGCTCGCTTCGCTGCATTCCGAAGAGGAGATCGAGGAATGACCCGGCTTCACGTTCAGATCGCCGCGGCTGCGGCCGTGTTGGGCCTCGCTGTGGCTCCGTTGGTCCTCAGCCCGTTCAGCATCACTTTGATGAACTACATCGGTATCTACTCGCTGGTCGCCATCGGTCTTGCGCTGCTCACCGGCGTCGGCGGCATCGTGTCGTTCGGACAGGCGGCCTTCGTCGGGGTCGCGGCCTACGCGACGGCCTGGGTCTCCGCGTTGAACGGCCATTCGCCCTGGCTCGGCCTGCTGTTCGGCGTGGCGCTGACGTGCGGCGTCGCAACCGTTCTCGGCCTCGTCACGCTGCGCCTTCAGGGTCACTTTCTCTCGCTCAGCACGGTCGCCTGGGGCCTGGCGATCGGATTCCTGTTCGGCAACGTGGATGGGCTCGGCCGGTTCAACGGCATCTCTTCGATTCCGCCGATCAGCTTCGGATCGCTCGCCCTGGTTTCCAGCGCGCAGATCTATTTCCTGATCTGGGGAATCGTCGCTGGCGTGCTCTTCCTCGGCTACAATCTCCTGGACTCCCGGCTTGGCCGTGCCATGCGCGCACTGCGCGGCGGCAATACACTCGTCGAAAGCCTCGGCATCAACGCCTTCAGCATCAAGCTGGCGACGTTCGTGATCGCGGCGTTCCTGGCCTCGCTCTCGGGATGGCTGTACGCCCATATGAGCCGCTTCATCAGCCCGGGTCCATTCGATGCCGGCATGGGCATCGAATATCTGATGATGTCGATGGTCGGGGGCGCAGGAAGCCTCCTCGGCGGCGTCGTCGGCGCCGCCATCGTCACGCTGTTGAAGAACAGCGTGCAGGACTATCTTCCGCTGATCGCCAAGGGCGCGTCCGGGCAGCTCGAAATCGTCGCGTTCTCGGCGCTGTTCATCCTGTTCCTGCAATGGGCGCGACAAGGCATCGTGCCCTTCCTCGCACGCTACCTGCCGAAATTGAAGCGCGAGCGGCCAGCGCCGGCACCGCCCCTTCCCCGCCGTTCCCAGCCCAAACCGGGCGAGCTTCTCCTGAAGGTCGACGGCGCCGAGCGCCGGTTCGGCGGCCTCGTCGCCGTCAACAACGTCAGCTTCGAGGTCCGCGCGGGTGAAATCCTCGCGGTGATCGGCCCGAACGGCGCCGGCAAGAGCACGATGTTCAACTGCCTCACCGGTGCGCTCAGGGTCAACAAGGGCGAGATCGTCTTTGCCGGACGGCCGATCACGCGGGACGCGCAGTCGCGCATCGCGAAGGCGGGAATCGCGCGCACGTTCCAGCACGTCAAGCTGCGGCCGCGCATGAGCCTCTTGGAGAACGTGATGCTCGGCACCTATGGCCGCACCGGCGCAGGGCTGTTCGCCGGGGCCTTCCGGCTCAACCGGCGCGAGGAGGCGAGCGCCCGCCACGAGGCGCTGCTTCAGCTCGAACGCGTCGGGCTCGGCGAGAAACCGTTCGAGCTCGCCGGCAACCTGCCGCTCGGAAATCAACGCATCCTGGAGATCGCGCGAGCGCTTGCCGCCGATCCGACCCTCCTGGTGCTCGACGAGCCTGCTGCGGGCCTCCGCCGCCAGGAGAAGCTCAGGCTGGCCGAGTTGCTGCGCTCGCTGCGGGCGGATCACCTGACCATCCTGATCGTGGAGCACGACATGGAGTTCGTGATGTCGCTGGTCGACCGCATCGTGGTGCTGGATTTCGGCTCGAAGCTCTGCGAAGGCGCGCCGGCGGCGATCCGCAACGACGCACGGGTGCAAGAGGCATATCTCGGAGGCGTCGCGTGAGCTCGATGTTCTCGCTGTCGGACGTCACGGTCTGCTATGACAACGTCGAAGCGGTCCGCAATGTCTCGCTGTCGGTCGAAGAGGGACAGATCGTCACCGTCATCGGCCCGAATGGGGCCGGCAAGACCACGCTGCTCATGGCGGCGATCGGGCTGCTTTCGTCGAAAGGCCGCATGGTCTTTCAGGGCAGCGAGATCGGGAGGATGTCCGTCGAGGACCGCGTCGAGCGCCGGCTATGCCTGGTGCCGGAAAAACGCGAGCTGTTCTCCGACATGTCCGTCGCCGACAATCTTCTGCTGGGATCCTACAGCCTGCGCGACCGTTCGGGCGTCCAGAAGACGCTGGACGAGGTCTACGACCGCTTTCCGCGACTGAGGGAGCGGCAACGCCAGGCCGCCGGCACCCTCTCCGGCGGCGAACGGCAGATGCTCGCGCTCGGCCGGGCGCTCATGGCCAAGCCCAAGCTGCTCATGCTGGACGAGCCGAGTCTCGGCCTGGCACCGCTGATCGTGCGCGAGATCTTCCGCACCATTGCCTCGCTGCGCGATCTCGGTGTGTCGATCCTGCTGGTCGAGCAGAACGCGCGCGCCGCGCTGGAGACGGCCGACTACGGTTACGTCCTCGAGACCGGCGAGATCGTGCAATCCGGCCCCGCCAAGGATCTCATCCATGATCCCAGGCTGATCACGGCCTATCTCGGCGGCCACTAGACCCGGCCGGGATCGGCCGCGCGGGCCGCACCACAAAAATACTCGAAAACAACCCCATGCACAGTAGCCGGTGACAGCGATATCAATGACTTGACCGGCGGCTACGGATTTAGCGAAATCGACTTGCTCCGTCGGGCAAAACAGGGGCATGATGTCATCATCGCGCCGTTCTGGTGACGACCTCCCGCGGCTGCACCACCCTCGTCAGCATCGGAAAATGCTTGTTGCCGCCTGAGAACGGCGGGAACTGGACGAAGTCGGCGCGCATGCGCTCGATCACGTCGGAGCTCAACGCGCGGGAGAGGGCTGCCGGGCTGTCGAATACCAGCTTGTTGCGCTGCATGTACTCGACCCGGCGCGACGGCAGCCGGTCGATCCAATCGATCCGCGTATAGATCTCGATCTGGCGGACATTTGGAAACATCCGCATGATCGCAGGGTGGTACTTCAGATAATGCAGGTGCCAGGCGTTCATGTCTTCCGCCGGGCCGGGATAGTGAACGAGGTAGCTGCAAGAGATGGCCGGACCGTTCGGATGCGCAGCGACATCGACGGGAAACGCGCGCGTCAGCATCACCTGGTGCGTGACATCCAATCCGGTGAGGCCCGACAATCCGGCACCCGCTACCAGACTGGCAAGGACGCCACCGCGATCCATCGCCGCCTCGCATGCGAACAGATCGTCAAACCGCAGCTGAAGCGCGAACGCCGGGCCGGAGCCGTCGGCCTTATAGGGATGATCGACCGACTCCGGCCGCGTAAACAGCATGGCCTCGGTCATCGCCGGAATCGATCCGACCAATTCGGCAACGGCGGCAACTTCATCCGGATCAATCGACCGTTGGCCTGCAGGATCGGAGAATGTCACGAAGAGCGAGATCATGGCGGCGTCACCTGCGTTCCCTCGTCCGCGTGCAGATGCGACACGAGCGCGTCGCGAACGTCATCGGGCCAGGGAATGGCATGATGATCCACCAGCGACGTCGCGGCAAGGATCTGGCGGGCACGCCAGCGCGTGCCGTCTGCGCCGGAGACCACATGCGCCAGGTGAAGCGATGCCCGGCCGACCTTGCCGATGTGCAGCTTGAACGTCAGGAGATCGCCGAACATCGACGGCCGGGAAAAATCGCAGGTCAGATGCACGGTGGGTGTGCCGATCCTGCGGACCGCGATCAAGGCGGGCCAGGGAAATCCGATGTCCACCCAGAAGTCCTCGACGACCCCGTTGAGCATGTTCAGATAGGACGGGAAGTAGGCGATGCCGGAGGGGTCGCAATCTGCGAACCGCAGCTTGCGATCGAAAGAGAACTCCGTCATCAAATCGCGACGACGGGATGCCGGATGACACCGACGCCGTCGACCCCGGCCTCCACCACATCGCCCGGCCACAGCCATTCCTGCGGGCTCATGCCCGCGCCCACCCCTTCCGGCGTTCCCGTTGCGATGATGTCGCCCGGCTCGAGCGTCATTCCGGACGAAATGTCTGATATCAGGACCGGAATATCGAAGATCATGTACTTGGTGTTGGAGTCCTGCTTGGTGACGCCGTTCTTCGTCAGCCACAGCCGCAGATCATGCGGATCGGGAATTTCGTCGGCGGTCACGATGCAGGGGCCGAACGGCGCATAGGTGTCCATGCCCTTGGAGAAGATCCACTGACCGGCCCGGCGATTGTCGCGCGCGGAAATGTCGATCATCACCGAATAGCCGAAGACGTGGTCCATCGCCTTCTCGGGGACGATGCGCGTCGCAGTCCTGCCGATGATGACGGCAAGCTCGACCTCCCAGTCGAGTTGCTGCGTCATCCTGGCATTGTGCTGGATCGCCGCGCCGGGGCCGATCACGGAGGTCGGCGGCTTGGAGAAGACGACCGGCTGTTTCGGCAGATCCTTGTCCGTGTCCAGGCTCTTGGCGGATTCCGCGACATGCGCGCGGTAATTCAGCCCGATGCCGAAGATGTTCTTGCGCGGCCGCGGGATCGGGGCCTGCAGCTTCACGTCTTCAAGGGGAACCGCGGCGCCGGCCGACAGGCGTCCATTGGTGCTTGCAAGGCTATCCTTCAGCGCCGGCAGCAATGTCGCGTTGTTATCGATGAACGAGAGCATGTCGTTCGGCCACGCCAGGCCGGACGATGCGCCGAGGCGCTCGACATCGACGACCAGACCTTCGACGATGACCCCAAGGCGGGCACCGCTCGAGCCGAGAGTGTAGGTAACGAGACGCATGAAAACCTGATCCAGTTCTTTCCGTTGAAATGTGGGGCGGGCAACCAGATGCAGATGTCAGGCAGCCACCGGCTGATGGCCTGCATTGTCGCCATAGGCCTCTTCCCGATAGAGACCAAGGCCTTCGATCACGGGCAGGTCGTTGAAGCAGAACAGGCAGGCGTCCTCGCTCTTCGAGGCGTTGCCGTGCTCGTGCCAGGCCCAGGACGGAACGCAGAAGATGTCACGCTCCCGCCATTCGAAACGCCGGCCGGCGATCACGGAATAGCCGCTGCCCTTGGCGACCTGGTAGATGAAGCTGCCGGTGTGCCGATGCGATTTCGTCGTTTCGCCCGGGCGCAACAACTGCATGCTGGCGCCGATGGTCTGCATGACGTGCCCGCCGGTGACCGGATTGACGTAGTTCATCAGAATGCCGTCGTAGGGAGAGCCGTCGGTCGCAGCCGCATATTTCCGCAAGGCCTCGTAAGTCGGCTCCCATTCATATTTGAACATCGGCGAATATCCCTTCGACCACGGCGCGTTCACCGGGCGAAGTCCGGGATTGCCCCAGGTCCTGGTCATATCGTCGACCGGATAGCCGGATTCCTCCTGCTGGATGTTGGGATGCACCACGAAGAAGTTGGCTTCGAGCGCATTGACCAGCGGGATGTCGAGCCCGTCCTGCCAGATGCACACCGAGCCACCGGCGTCGACCCCATGCTCGTGCCAGGTGCCGTTCGGCGTGAGCACGAAATCGCGGGCTCCTAACGTCATCTTGTGACCGTCGACGATTGTGTAGGCCCCCGAGCCTTCCATGATGAAGCGCAGCGCCGAGGCCGAGTGCGCGTGAGCCGAGGCGACCTCGCCTGGGTGCATGACCTGCAAGCCCGAGTAGAGCCAGCCGACGGCAGCCGACACCTCGCGACGACCGGGATTGTTGAGATAGATCACCCGGCGTCCTGCCTTTTCCGGCGACACCAGCTCGACCGACCGCAGCACGTGTTCGCGCAGATCGTCGTAGCGCCAGAGCACGGGAACGGAGGCCGATTGCGGCTGCCACGGCTCGATCTTGTTGGCGACGGTCCACAAGGCTCCGGCTTCGTATCTCTCGAGGTCCTTGTAATAGGCCTTCAGCTCCGGAGTGTCTTCGACATTGGCCCGGCCGATCACGTTTTCGCGCATCTCATCCTCCAAGTCCTGTTTCGTGACGTCCTGTTTCGTGACGTCCTGTGTCATGAAGTCCTGAGTCATGGCGTCGCTCGATCGAAGCGCCCCCGTGCGTCGATTGCCTTCGCGAGGGCAGCGTCGACGATCCGGTTCCGAAGCAGCTATGGCCGGGAACAGCGTCCCGGAAGCTCGAGATCTTCTCCACGGACCGCGACCCGCGCGCCGGCGAGCCCGGCTTGTCCGCGGTCGCACGCGCGATATGATGACGAGGCGAAGGCCGCACGACGACAGCCTTGAAGCGAGACAGCTCGAGCATCGGCCCCACCCTGTCGCCGGCTTACGACCGGTCCCGAACCCGGGACCAGCGGCGCGGCCGGCATTGACTTACTTTACATGTAAAAGTATGATAATGCATATTTCTGGAGGACGCAATGGCTGAACGGTCTTTCGCGCGCGAAGTCGAAGATCTCCGGCTCGGCGCCGGTGACACCTTTCGCGGCGAAGGCATCCTCGCCATCACCAAGGCACTGCTGCAATCGGGTGTCGCCTATGTCGGCGGCTACCAGGGCTCGCCGATCTCGCATCTGATGGATGTGCTGGCCGATGCCAAGGACGTGCTCGACGATCTCGGCGTCGTGTTCCAGAGTTCGGCGAACGAGGCGGCGGCGGCCGCCATGCTCTCGGCCTCCGTGATGTATCCGCTGCGCGGCGCAGTGGCCTGGAAGTCGACCGTCGGCACCAATGTCGCCTCCGATGCCCTGGCCAATCTCGCCTCCGGCGGCGTCACCGGCGGCACCATGATCGTCGTCGGCGAGGACTACGGCGAAGGCTCCTCCATCATGCAGGAGCGGACCCACGCCTTCGCGATGAAATCGCAGATGTGGCTGCTCGACCCGCGTCCCGACCATGAATGCATCGTCAATCTGATCGAAAAGGGCTTCGAGCTGTCGGAAGTCTCGAACACGCCCGTGATGCTCGAGGTCCGCGTTCGCGCCTGCCACATGCATGGGAGCTTTGCCTGCAAGGACAATGTCAGGCCGGCGCACACCATCAAGGACGCGCTCAACAATCCCAAGCGCGACGTCAATCGCATCGTGCTGCCGCCGGCGGCCTATGAGCACGAGCAGGAGAAGATCAAGACACGCATGCCGGCGGCGATCGGCTTCATCCGGGACAACAGGCTGAACGAATGGATGGGACCGGCGCGAGGCAAGGTGGGCATCGTCATGCAGGGCGGCATGTACAACAATGTCATTCGCGCGCTGCAATATCTCGGCCTGTCGGATGCCTATGGCAATACCCAGGTCCCGCTCTACGTCATGAACGTCACCTACCCCGTGATCGAGGCGGAGGTCGCGGAATTCTGCCTCGACAAGGACGCCGTCCTGATCGTCGAGGAAGGCCAGCCGGAATATCTGGAGCAGGCGATCAACACCGTGCTGCGGCGCAAGGACATCCAGGCGCGCGTCCACGGCAAGGACGTGCTGCCGATGGGTGGCGACTACACAGCGCAGGTCCTGCTTGGCGGCATCAGGGACTTCCTCGAGAAGACAGAGCCGAGATTGCTCGGCAACAGGCCACCGGCGCCGGATGCCGTTCCCGTGCTCGGCCATCCCGCGGTCGAGAAGCTCAAGCAGGTTGTGCCGGCGCGCCCGCCCGGGCTCTGCACCGGCTGCCCGGAACGACCGATCTTCGCTGCCATGAAACTGGTCGAGGAGGAACTCGGCCAGCACCACGTCTCGGCCGACATCGGCTGCCACCTGTTCTCGATCCTGCCGCCCTTCAATATCGGCGCCACGACGATGGGCTTCGGCCTCGGTCCGGCCTCGACCTCGGCCTTCAACGTCAAGGCCGACAAACGCTCGATCGCGGTGATGGGTGACGGCGGCTTTTGGCACAACGGGCTGACCAGCGGCATCGGCAACGCCGTCTTCAACAAGCATGACGGCGTGTTCGTCATCGTCGACAACTTCTATACCTCGGCAACCGGCGGACAGGACATCCTGTCGTCACGCGCTGCCAACAAGCGGCGCAAGACCAACAATTCCATCGTGCAAGCCGTGAAGGGCATCGGCGCCCAATGGGTCCGGCAGATCGACCGCACCTATGACGTCGGCAAGATGCGCGACACGCTGAAGGAAGCGCTGACGACGGCGGATGAAGGCCCCAAGGTTATCGTCGCCTCGTCCGAATGCATGCTGAACAAGCAGCGCCGCGTGAAGCCGCAGATGAGCAAGGCCATCAAGGACGGCGTCCGCACCGTCAAGGAGCGCTTCGGCGTTGACGAGGACGTGTGCACCGGCGACCATGCCTGTATCCGGCTCTCCGGCTGCCCGTCCCTCTCGGTGAAGCAGCTCGACGATCCCCTGCGCGACGATCCGGTTGCCGCCATCGACAATTCCTGTGTCGGCTGCGGCAATTGCGGCGAGGTCGCCGAAGCCGCCGTGCTCTGTCCCTCATTCTATCGCGCCGACGTCATCCACAATCCAAGCCGATGGGACAAGTTGAAGTCGAAGGTCGCGATGTCCGTGATCGGCTGGCTGCAGCGGCGGCGCGATCGCCGGCGCGTGGGGCTCGAGGCGCTGGCATGAGGGACGAGAGGGTACGGCTGGCCCTGCCCGCCGCGGGAGATGCGACCGAGCGGCCGATCTCGATCGCGATCGTTGCGATGGGCGGCCAGGGCGGCGGCGTCCTCACCGACTGGATCGTGCAGCTCGCCGAGAACCACGGCTGGGTCGCGCAGTCGACCTCGGTGCCCGGCGTTGCCCAGCGCACCGGCGCGACGATCTACTATATCGAGGCGATGCCGCCGCTCGACGGCCGCAAGCCGATCCTGTCCTTGATGCCGACGCCCGGCGACGTCGACGTGGTGATGGCCGCCGAATTCATGGAAGCCGGCCGCTCGATCCTGCGCGGCCTCGTGACGCCGGAGCGCACGACCCTGATCGCTTCCAACCACAGGTCGTTTGCGATCGGCGAGAAGATCGTGCCCGGCAACGGCATTGCCGACAAGGGCGCGGTGACAGGCGCAATCGGCGTTGCCGCCAAGACCGAGATCATCTTCGACCTGAACGCGCTGGCGATCGCGCATGGCAGCGTCATCTCGGCGGCAATGTTCGGAGCGCTGGCAGGAGCCGGCGTGCTGCCGTTCAACCGCGAGAGCTATCTCGACGTGATCCGCGCCGGCGGCAAGGGCGCAAAGGCCAGCATCGAGACTTTTGACGCCGCCTTCGACCGCGTCAAGACCGGGCCTGCGGACGTTGCGGCACCGGTCGAGCCGCGACCGGCCAGCACGAAGCCCGCTCCTGCACCGCTCGACCCGCAGCTCAGTGGACTTGTCGCGCGGTTGACGCGGGAGGTGCCCGTACCTGCGCAGGCGATGGCGCGTGCCGGCCTGAGGAAGGTCGTCGATTTCCAGGACGTCGCATATGGCGCCGAATATCTCGACATCCTCGTCGCGCTGTCCACCACGGACCGGAACGCCGGCGGCGCCGAGCGGGACTACGCATTCACGCAGGCCGCAGCAAAGCATCTCGCCAACGCGATGAGCTATGACGACGTCATCCGCGTCGCCGACCTCAAGACCCGCGCCGGTCGCCGCGCGCGGATCGAAAGCGAACTGGAGCTGTCGCAAGACCAGGTACTCCACACCACCGAATTCATGCACCCGCGCATGGAGGAGGTCATGGGCCTGCTGCCGGCAGGCTTCGGGCGCTGGCTTGGCGCGAGACCCCGCCTCCTCGGCTGGCTCGATCGCCGCGTCAACAAGGGGCGCCGGGTGCGGACCTATTCGCTGCCCTGGTTCCTGGTGCTCTATGTCGTGGGCGGGCTGCGGAGCATACGCCGCCACTCGCTGCGTCACGCGGTCGAGACCGATCATCGGGACCAATGGCTCAGGAACGCGACCGATGCCGTCGGCATCAATTACCAGCTCGGCGTGGAAATCCTGCAATGCCGCAGGCTGGTGAAGGGCTATTCCGATACCCACAGCCGCGGGCTGTCGAAATTCGACAGGACGCTGGCTGCGATCAAGCTGGTGGAGCGGCGCGAGGATGCCGCCGACTGGGCGCGGCGGCTTCGGGAGGCGGCACTGAAGGACGGCCCGGGCAAGGAGCTCGACGGTGTGATCCGGACCATCGAGAGCTTCGCCTCATGAGATTGACGCCGGCGCCGAATGCCGTTCAAGCTGAAGCGGGCCAGAATCGGTCTGCCTGACGGCGCTCCCCGGTCGGTCCCGGGGCGACGACCTTCCAAATACCTCCTTCAGACCAACCCGTAGCCCTGGTCACGCGATGCCGGCAGCGCTCAAAGAGACTATCGTTCCCGTCGGGCAGATCGAGACCCGGCTCTGGCTGCAGCTGTTGTCGCTGCACGGCGACATCTTCGCGTCGCTGAACTCCCTGCTGGGCTCGGAGTTCGGCTTGTCGCTGGCGAAATTCGACGTGCTGGCCCAGCTCGACCGCGACAGGAACGGCCTCGCGCTCGGACAATTGTCGCAGAACCTGAAGGTATCCGGCGGCAACGTCTCGGGCCTGGTGCAGCGCCTCCTGGCGGACGACCTCATCAGCAAGGAAATGTCGAGTGAGGATCGCAGGTCGTTCATCGTGCGCCTCACGCCGAAAGGCGAAGCCTTGTTCAGGAAGGCCGCCGACGTGCACAAGAGACATCTCAGCCAACGGTTCGAGAACACCTCGGCCAAGGAACTCGAAACGGCGCTGACGGTGCTGCGTTCTCTTTCGGCAAAAATCCGTACCCCCAGCAAAAAGCAAAGTCGAAAAAGCTAATGGCAAGAGAATCCAGGAGCAGGTGGAGATCCGGGCCGCCAAGGTCGAGGGACCAGCTGCACGCCTACATTCCCTACCTGATCAATCGGCTGGCAAATCGCTGGAACCTGGATCAGAACCGGGACCTCACCGAGCACGGCATCAACAACGTCGTCTTTCGCACCTTGTCGGTCCTGTTCATCTACAAGACCCTCACGGTCAACGAGATCGCCGTTCTCGCCGTGACCGAGCAGTCGACAGCCAGCCGCATGGTCGAATCCATGGTGTCCGCAGGTCTCGTCAAGCGCGAGATCGCCGAGGAGGATCAGCGCCGCCGGGTCGTGGCGTTGACCGCCGACGGCGAGGCGCTGCTGCGAAAGATCTGGCCGATCATGGCAAAGAACTACGAGCGCCTGACTGCCGGCATCGATCCCGACGAGATCGAGGTCTGCGCGCGCGTGCTGGCCAAGATGGTGGAGAACGTCAAGCAGAACCAGATCTGATGCGCGTCATCTGACGCGCGTTATGGGCCGAGGCCGACGAGGCTGGTGCCGCCGCACACATAGAGCACCTGCCCGGTCACGAAGTCCGAGCGTTCGTCGAGAAAGAATTCGATCGCGTGCGCGACGTCCCCGCGCGCGCCGAGCCGGCCGACCGGGACGTTGCGCGCCATTCTCTCCTGTCGCTCGGAGTCCTTGGGGACGATGCCCCAGAAATTGTCGGTCAGGATCGGGCCCGGCGCGACGACGTTGACGGTGATGCCGCTGGCCGCAAGCTCCAGCGCCCATGTCCGCGCCATGCCGTGCACGCCGGCCTTTGTGGCGGAATAGGCCGAGCGGGTCGCGGCGCCCATCGCCGCACGCGAGCTCACGAACACGATGCGGCCGAAACGGCGCGATATCATCCCCTCCAGAGCGGCCTGGGTCAGGAGCATGGGTGCGCCGAGATGCAGCTGCGCAAGCGCCAGGATGTCTTCGGGCTTCGCATCGGGCAGCAGGTTCGGCAGGATGATGCCGGCATTGTGCACGAGACAATCGATCGCGTGGTTGGAGCTGATCTCCTGGGCGACGGCCCGTGTCTGCTCGAGGCACGTCAGGTCGGCGCGATACGCCGTGAGCAGATCGTGCGTCCAGTCCGGTGCGTCCAGCCCGACCGAGACCACGCGCTGGCCCCTGCCGACGAGATTCTTCGCCAGTGCTTCGCCGATCCCGGAATTCCCGCCGGTGATGAGGGTGGTGCGGACATGGCTCATGTTCGGTTTCCCATCGGCGACATGCGTCAGACCTGCCGCCGCTTCAGATCGCGCAGATCGAAGAAGGCGCCGTCCTGCATCAGCTTGGCGACGAATTCCTTCAAGCCGCCGCGCTGGATCTTCTCGGTTGCGGTCAGCGGCAGCCGGCCGACGAAACAAATCCAGCCGGGCGCCTTGTAATAGGCCATCTGCTCCAGGCTCCAGCGGACGATGTCCTCGGCCAGCGCGCGGTCGGCGTCCGCCTGCTCGGCGATGATGACGGCCGCGACCTCGTCGCCGCGCACCGGGTCCGGGGTTGCCGCAACGGCGGCCTGCCGTATCAGGGGGTGACGATTGAGGACGGATTCGACCTCGACGGCTGCGATGTTCTCGCCGGAACGGCGGATGACGTTCTTCTTGCGATCGACGAAATGCAGATCGCCGTCCGCATCCCGCGCGACGATATCGCCGGTGTGCAGCCAGCCCCCGGCCCAGGCCTCCGCCGTGGCCTCGGGGTTCTTGAGGTACTCCCGGAAGAAGCCAAAGCGCGGATCCGCGCCGGCTCGCCGCACCAGCAGTTCTCCCGGCGCGCCGGCCGGTGCGTCATCTCCGCTGTCATCGACGATGCGAATGTCGACCTCCGGGGCCGGGCGCCCGAAGCAGCTGGTGCCGATCTTGCGCGGCTCGACATTGGCGGCGATCACGCCGCCGCTACCGGTCTCGGTCATCGCCCAGGCCTCGATCAGCGGGAAGCCGAAGCGCGCCTCGAACGGTGCGTGGAGCAGCTTGTCGACGCCGGCGCCAAAGCCGAAGCGCACGGTATGCTGCCGATCCTGTTCCGAGGGCGCGGCGCTCATCAGCATCGACGGCATGACGCCGAGATAGTGCAGGCACGTTGCCCGGCTGTCCCTGACCGAATTCCACCAGCTGCGCGGATGAAAGCGATCGAGCATGGTCAGGCAGCCGCCGACCGAAACCATCGCCATCAGCGAGACCGCCATCGCGTTCATGTGGAACAGCGGCAGCGGCGTGATCATGCGTTCGCCATCGTGCTTCAGGCCGATCAGCCCGCCGGCGTCGCGATACCAGTTTCCGCTGTGCAGGAAATACTGGTTGGTGAGAACGCAGCCTTTCGGCTGCCCGGTCGTACCGGACGTGTAGAGCAAGGCGCATTCCGTTGCGCCGCCCGCAGGCCGCAAGGGCCGTTCACCGTCATATGGCGCGGGACTATCGTCGTCGCCGGTCACGACCGGCATCGGTCGGCCGGCCTGGCGCGCGGCAGCCTCGACCTCGGCGCACCGCCCGGCGAGGACGACGGCCGCATTCATCTCGGAATGGGCGACGATGTATTCGAGCTCGCTCATGCGCAAATCGGGATTGATCGGCACGACGGAGACGCCGAGCGCGTTCAGCGCGAACCAAAGCTCGACGAACACGGGCCGGTTCTGAAGCAGCAGCCCGACCCTGTGTCCTTCGCCGTAGCCTTTCGCCGCGAACGCCTGCCGCCGGGCCTCGATCCGTTCGAGCATGGCGCGATAGGAAATCTCGCCGGCCGCGATGCCGTAAATGCCGGCCGTCTCCGGCAGCACGTTGAGAAAGCCGCCCTCGCCCCGGCGCAGGGCGGTCTCGCGAAAGCGGGCATAGACGGTTGTCTCTGCGGTCACGGTGCCCTCACATGAAGAGCTGGATGTTGCCGAAAGGCGCGTCGAAATTGACGAGATCGACGCGCTTGAGCCTGATCTTCAGGCCCTCGTCGGACCGAACCAGCTCGTGAGTGGCCCACCCGGAATAGCGCTCCAAGAGATCGCCGCGCGTCTCGGTGTAGATGTACGACGTGCGCGCCTTGAAGACGCCGGCCGCGGCGTCGCAGGCGATGACCCTGGGCGCCTGGAGCAGATGATGGCAGCGGCTCTTCGGCTTCTGGCTGAAGGTGCGTTCGCCCGCGAGACGCTCGACCCGTACCTTGAGCAGCAGCAGATCCTCATACATCAACGACGGCTGCAGCACCGGGTCCTGCTGCTGCCATTCGAGCGGCATCCAGTAGCGCCCTTCCGGGTGAAACAGATCGAGCCAGCTCTGCCACTGCATGGCGTCGAGAAGCTCGGCCTCCCGGTAGATGAAATCCGCGACGGCCTTCTCGTCGATCATTCCGCGGCCTCGGCGTGCTTGTCCATGCCCATGGTCATGAATTTGGCCCAGGCGTGAAACTGATTGCGCATTTGCCGCTCCGACGTCCCATTGATGACGGCGGTGACGTCCGCCTGTTCGTCCTGCTCGTACAGGCGGCGCAGATTGACCCATGGATTACCGTTGGACTTGAGGCCTTCCTGTGCCCGCTCATACATCTCGAGATCGTCGTGCCCGACGATCGAGGTCGGCGCGTTGATGAAGCGATTATACATCAGGGCGCGCTCATAGAGCTTGTCGGGCGCCCCAACCAGGCGATAGACCCAGCTCTCGACCAGCGTCCTGTCGACCGCGATCGGGATGAAATTGCGCAGGATCTGCACCGCGCCCTTGACCATGATGTTCGGGAAATAGACCGTGTTGTGCCGGACCTCGCCCAGGATTTCGTGGGCCCGCGTCTCGCCATAGGCCGCAACCATCTGCTCGAGATAGCCGCCGACGTCGGAATAGTTCGAATGGATCGAGTTGGCGACGCCGGTGTGGCCGTGCCCGTTCGGCCAGATCCGGATGCCGCTCTGCTCGTAGAATTCGTAAGGGCTCATGAACGGGCCATAGAGCTGCACCGCCATCGGCGTCTCCTTGGCTTCGCCCTGCTCGCGCTTCCAGACCTTGACTGCCGTGCCGGCCGAGCTCTCATGGGCAACCATGGGATGACAGGTGTCGGTCTGGTTTTCGACCAGCATCTTCCAATTGCAGGTGTGCATGTAGCGGATCGGCGCCGCCACGACCGCGAGCCTGCCCTCCGGCGAGCGATCCACCATGTTGTCGATCGTCGAGAGGCTTTCGCCGAAATAGTCTTCGAAGGACAGGCCGCTCTCGTTCAGCCGCGCAAAGATGAAGTCGCGATAGATCGCGACATTCCTGACCCTCGACAGGCCCTCGTTTGCCTGCGTGTCGCCGAAACCGGTGCCGTCGTAGCCCTTCTTCAGAGGGATCGCGAGCAGCGAGCCGTCGGTCTTGAACGACCATGCGTGATACGGACAGCGAAAGAACTTGCCGGTGTTGCCGCAGGGTTCCGAGGCGATCTTGACGCCCTTGTGCGGACAGCGGTTGTAGAAGACATGGATCGAGCCGTCTGTGTGGCGGCTCGCCACCACCGGCTGCCGGCCGATCGTAGCGGTGATGAAGTCGCCGGGCTTCGCCAGCTGGCTGGCGTGTCCGACATAGATCCAGCTGTTGGGAAACAGCTGACTCATCTCGAGATCGAAGATCTCGGGATCGATGTAGACGTCGCGATGCACCTCGGCCTCGCGCACCAACGCCGCGATCGACTGCACATGCCCGGCGTATCTGCTCATAGCGTATCTGCTCATAGCGCCCTTGCCTTCGTCCTAGAGGTCCAGCACCAGCCGTTCCGAATTCGCGCGCGACACGCAGATCTGCATGACCTTGTTGGATGCCTTCTCGTCGTCGCTCAGGATGACGTCGCGGTGATCGGGCACGCCTGCAATCACGCCGCACTGGCAGATGCCGCAATCGCCGCGCCGGCAGTCGTAGAGAACCTCGTGCCCCGCAGCTTCGAGCGCCTCGATGATGCTCTGGTCGGCCGCGACGGCGATGACCTCTCCGGTCGATTTGAGCTCGACTTCGAATGCACGGTTCGGCGCGGCCGGCGCCTCCCGCCTGAAGAGCTCGTAATGGATGCGACCGGCGGCAATGCCCCTGGCGAGAGCGGCAGCCTTCACCGCTTCGATCATGCCAAGGGGGCCGCAGGCATAGACGTGGGAATTCGCAGGCGAAGCGTGCAGCGCCGCCTCGATGTCGAGGCACGAGCTGTCGCTGTCGTAATGGACCGACAGCGCGCGCGCACACATCGCCTGCAGCTGCGGCAGGAACGCCAACGCACCCGGCGCTCGTCCGGCGTAGTGAAGGCGGTAGGCAATTCCCCGCGCCTCGAGCTCGGCCGCCATCGACAGGATCGGCGTGACACCGATGCCGCCGGCGAACAGAAGCGCAGGCGTGTCGTCCTCGTGCAGCTGGAAATTGTTGACGGGCGCCGAAGCGGTCACGACGTCGCCGACCTTGAGCGCATGCATGAAGGCCGAGCCGCCGCTCGACATCCGCTCGCGCAGAACCCCGAGCGCGAGGAGGCCCTGCGGCAGGCCCGGCAGGGCCACCAGGGAGTAAGGCCTGTCTCCCCCGCTCGGGAGCGAAACACGAACGTGCGCCCCCGCCGTCCATCGCGGTGCCGCACCGCCCTCCACGCCGAACACGAGGCTGCGTATCGTCGGCGTCTCCGCCGTGACCGACTGCACCTTGAGCCTCAGCTGATGCGTGTCCATTCGCGGGTCTTCATAATATATGAATTTGCATATTTTTAGACATGTAATAATTGGATGTCAATCGACTCTCGGTCGAGACGCGGCGGCCATGACCGGATCTGCCGGCGCGCCCTATTCCATCGGCGGCGGCCGCACCAGCTGAAAGAGGTCCCGTGGACTCGCATACCAGCCGGAGCCGTGCATGCGTGCAATGAGGTCGAGGCCGATCGTATCGATGTGGCCCCTCTTTGCATCGATCACGAACTGCTCCGCCACGTGAGCACAGACGACCTCTCCGATCACGGCGATTTGCCGCGGCCCGGTTTCCTGAACCGAGAGGGAGCGACATTCGAACGCAACCGGGCAACCCCTGATGAGCGGAGGCGAGACCATCTGCGAGGGAAACGTCTCCAGCCCCGCAATCTCCGTCTCGTCGACCCCGGCCGGCGCATCCACCGCCGTCGCATTCATGGCTTCGGCCATCCGGTGCGGCACCAGGTGAACGACGAACTCACGCGTCTCGACGATATTCTGCGCGGTGTCTTTCAGGCCTTTGTCCGGATGACGCAGCAAGCCGAGCACAACCGTCGGCGGCTCATGCCCCAGCACGTTGAAGAAGCTGAAAGGCGCCGCATTGGCGCCCCCGTCGCGGGACCGGGTCGTCACCCACGCGATCGGCCGCGGAGTCACGGTCGCGGTGAGGATCTTGTAGCGGATATCCGCCGGAAGCTGCCCCATATCGAAGAGCATCGGACCCTCAATTGCGTGCGCGAGCGGCGCTGATGCTGGATACCGCCTGTTTCGGCCGGTCGTCGACGACGAGCTGGAAGACGTCCGGTCGGGCATAATGTCCTGCGGCGTCGAAATCGAACTTGCCGCGCGTCACGTCGGCGAGGTCGATGTCGGCATACAGGATGGTCTCACCCTCGAAGCATGGTCCCGCCAGAACCTTGCCGAGCGGATCGACGATCGCGCTGCCGCCGCGCATCAGCACGGTCTCGGGGTCGACACCCAGCGCGCACTCGTAGTCGGCCGGGAAGGCGCCGCGCTTGAGATACTGACACGCCGTCAACACGAAACAGCGTCCTTCCAGAGCGATATGCTGCATGGTCGGAAGCCAGGTATCCCGATCATCCGCGGTTGGAGCGCAGTAGATGCTGATGCCCTGGCTATACATGTGCATGCGCAGCATCGGCATGTAGTTTTCCCAGCAGATCACCGCGCCGATATTCCCGAGCGAGGTCTCGAACACCGGCATGGTCGAGCCGTCGCCGAAGCCCCAGATCAGCCGCTCGCCCGCGGTCGGCATCAGCTTGCGATGCTTGCCAACAAGACCGCGCGCGCCGTCGAAGAAGAGCGCCGTACAGTAGAGCGTACCCTGCTCTCGCTCGATGCAGCCGATGACCGTAAAGGCTCCGGTTGCGGCCGTCGCCACGGCGATCGTTTCGACCTCCACGCCGTCGAGATCGATGGCCGCCTCCCAATACAAGCGGAACGCCTCGCGTCCTTCGGGCTTGCGCATGCCGACGGGAGCGCCAAACGAACTTCCCTTGGGATAGCCGCCAATGAAGGCTTCGGGGAAGACGATCAGTCTGGCACCCGCGTCAGCCGCCTGCGCGATCAAGGCCGCTGCCTTTTGCGCTGACGCCAGCGCGCTCGTCGGGTCTGACGCAGCCTGAACGACGGCCGCCTTGTAGGTGTTCGATCGGTTGATATCCATATTGTCATCCCGGGCACGGAGAAGGAAAGCGGGCCGCTCTCCGCGGCCCGCCAGCGTGTCACCCTCAGTGATCAGTCTCGAGCCTCGGCCTGTTCGGCAGCATGATCGATCCGATCACAGCCACGACCGTGCAGATGACGACCGGATACCAGAGCCCCGCAAACACGTCGCCGACCGCGAGCGAAAGATAGGTTGCAAAGAAGGGCAGGAAGCCACCGAAGATGCCGGCGCCGATGTGGTATGGAAACGAAAGCGCCGTGTATCGGATGTTCGCCGGGAACACCTCGACCAGGAACGATGCCACCGGCCCATAGACCATCGCGACGATGACGGTCATGACGACCAGCAGAAGAACGATGTAGGCCGACGACACCTTTGCGGGATCGGCCTTGGCGGGGTACCCCGCCTCGGACACGGCCTTGCGGTAGGCCGCCGCATCGTATCCGGGAATCGTTCTGCCATTGACCGTCATGGATACGGCCTGGCCGTCGAGCGGAGCGGCATAGCTGAAGTTGATGCCGCTTCCGATCAGCAGCTTCTTGGCTTGGACGCAAGGCTTGCTGTGATCGCCGTGCGAGCTCAGCAGCGCAGCCGCAAGGCCGAACCGGCATGCTTCGCTGGAGGTGTCGGCGTGTACCGTCACCGGTGCAGTGCGGGTCGCGGCGACGAGCTGCGGATTCCCAGCCTCCAGAAGCGATGAAAACATCGGCCGGTAGCACAGCGCCGAAAGCACGAGCCCCGTCATCATCAGCCATTTGCGCCCGACCCGGTCGGACAGCCAGCCGAAGAAAATGAATGCCGGAGCACCGATGACGAGGCCGATGGCCATCAGGGTATAAGATGTTTGCAGGTCGATCCTTGCGATCTGCTGCATGAAGATCATCACGTAGAACTGGCCGGTGAAGTAGGTGGACCCCATGCCCGCCGTCACACCGAACAGCGCGATCAGCACCAGGCGAAGGCTGGACCACCGGGCGAAGGTGTCTCTCACCGGACTCTTGGACAGGCGACGCTCCGCCTTGAGACGCGTAAAGACAGGCGATTCATGCAGCCTGACTCGGACGTAGATCGAGAACGCCAGCATCGCAATCGAGATAATGAAGGGAGCGCGCCATCCCCAAGCCCTGAAATCGGCCTCGCTCATGACGCTCTGCGTCCCGATGATGACCGCGATGGAGAGCGCCAGTCCGATCGACGAAGTGATCTGGATCCAGCCGGTCAGAAGCCCGCGCCGGTCAGGACGCGAGTGTTCTGCAACGTAGACGACGGCACCGCCATATTCGCCGCCGACCGCGAGGCCCTGGATCAATCGCAGCATGACCAGCGAGATCCACGCAGCATGACCCACACTGGCGTAAGTGGGCAGGAAGCCGATCAACGCCGTACCGCCTCCCATCATCACGATGGTGATGAGAAAGGTATATTTTCGACCGACCAGATCACCGATGCGACCGAAAACCACGGCGCCGATCGGCCGGATCACGAAACCGGCAGCGAGAGCACCGAGCGAGGCAAGCACGGCAGCGGTCGGGTTGTCCGGCGGAAACAGCACCGAACTCATGAAGACGGCCAGCGAGCCGTAGATGAAGAAGTCGTACCACTCGAACATGGTGCCGAGGGTCGAGGCAAGGACGACCTGCCGCTCCTCGCTGCGCGTCAGATTCTGTTCGGCCGGCAGCGCCGTCGCTCTTGCATCCATCGTCATTCCCCTGTTTGCGCCCGCGGCCAAACCCAGCCCCGCTTCAGGCAATTTTATTTAGTCATATACATATGATGTCGTCAAATACAGCAAGCTTGAATATCCGGCGCGACGCGCCCAATAATGCGCCAGAACGAAACCCGCCATAACACTCTGATCTATAAGGATTTTCAGTGAAGAAGCCGCGCCGCCCCCGCCCGCCGGATCCGGCGGGCGCATCCGCACCAGGAGCCAAACCCGGCAAAATCACCACGGCCCAACGGAGCGGTCGGCGCGGCATTCAGTCGATCGAGATCGGCTTCAAGATCCTCGACTACCTCAGAACCGAAATGCGGCCCGTGCCGCTGAAGATGATCGCCGCCAACACCGGAATGTCCGCGGCCAACGTCCACTATTATCTCGTTAGCTTTCAGGCGGTCGGCATCGTCCGGCAGGAAACGGACACGGGTTGCTATGCCCTCGGCCCCTACGCGTTGAAGCTCGGCATGGCCGCCATCGAGCAATTCGACGTCTTCGCTGTGGCGCGGCCCGCCATGACCGAGCTCGCGACGACGATCGGCCACACGGTGTTTCTGGGCGTCTGGGGCAATCGTGGTCCGACCATCATCTACCGCGTCGAGGGCGGAGCGAGCCGCCCCATCATCGAGCTGCGTGTCGGAAGCGTCCTCAGCCTGCTGCGATCCGCGTTGGGGCGAAATTTCCTCGCACATCTGCCGCGCTCGCTGACGGGCGGGATGCTGGATCAGGAGCTCAGGGAGGAGCTCTCGCGCGAGACACGGGTGGACGATGCGCCGACCACCAAGGCCGAGGTGGAGGAGATGATGAACACGATCCGGCGCGACGGCATCAGCCGCTGTCGTGATGCTCTTCTGCCAAACTTCACCTCCCTATCCGCACCGATCTTCGACCAGG
Source organism: Bradyrhizobium sp. SZCCT0231 (assembly GCF_018130245.1). Lineage (GTDB taxonomy): Bacteria > Pseudomonadota > Alphaproteobacteria > Rhizobiales > Xanthobacteraceae > Bradyrhizobium > Bradyrhizobium japonicum_F. Next base: position 81,197 of record NZ_JAFCKP010000001.1, on the reverse strand, counting down.
CCGGATTCATGATCGCAGCCATCACGATGATGGGGCCCATCGGCATTCTCGATGATGACCTGAAAGGGCCGACGGCGACAGCGCTGATCACGCATGCGCGCGCCCTTTCCGAGACCGCCGGTTGGCAATCCGAAGGATGACAGGCAACGATTTCAAACAAGCAAGAAGCCGCCGTTCGAGGCACGTTGTGGCTCGACTCTGCCAATCACATTGTTGGGCGTAGATGGCCCGCCGGCTGCCAAAAAATACCGTTTGAAAAACCGCTTTGGTTCGGTTCTCTCAAACGGCTTCTCTCGCCAAGGTCTTGATTTATATGGTGGGCACACCAGGCTCGAACCTGGGACCCGCTGATTGAGAGGCAGCTGCTCTTGTCCGCATCAAGTCGAACTCGATGCTTCAGCAAATCGCGAAGTCACCGACCCGCATCGTGCGTCTGCTGTTCCGGGCTCGGTCTGGCGACGAGAGCGATCGGACATGATCATACCGATCATTCTTCGCAGTAGGTTAGGTGTTTTCTGGCTGGGGCGGGAGGGATCGAACCTCCGAATGGCGGAATCAAAATCCGCTGCCTTACCGCTTGGCTACGCCCCAACAGGCGACGAACGGAACGGGGTAGAACCGGCACCCGCAGATTCCCGTCGGTCGCAGCCGGTCTATAGGGAGCGGCGCGGCATTTCAACCGCCTGGAGGGGCAAAAAGGGCCCGGCGGCCGACACTCTATTCCGGGCCCCATCGGCCCTCCCCGTTCCGGCCAGACAATCCGGCGTCCCCCCAGTTGAGACCGCCCCCGTTTCATGGGAATACGGCGCCAATATCTGTTTTCGGGGAGTGAGCCATGACCTACCGCGCGCCGATTTCTGACATGCTGCTGTCGCTCAACCATGGCGCGGGCCTCAAGGCCGCCGTGGAAGCCGGTCATTATGGCGATTTCGACGCCGACCTCGCGGCCGCCGTGCTGGAGGAAGCCGGCAAGTTCGCTTCGGACGTCCTGGCGCCGCTCAACAAGGTCGGCGACGAGCACGGCATCAAGCTCGAGGGCGGCAAGGTCACGACCGCACCGGGCTGGCCTGACGCCTACAAGCGCTGGACCGAGGGCGGCTGGAACGCGGTGTCGGGCCCCGAAGATTTCGGCGGCCAGGGCCTGCCGCTCGCGATCAACGCCGCCTGCAGCGAGATCTGGAGCGCCGCCAACGTCGCCTTCGGCCTCTGCCCGCTGCTGACGGCCTCGGCGATGGAGGCGCTGGATGCGCATGGCAGCGACGAGCTGAAGAAGATCTATCTCGAAAAGCTGGTCTCCGGCGAATGGACCGGCACGATGCAGCTGACCGAGCCGCAGGCCGGCTCCGACGTCGGCGCGCTGCGCACCCGCGCCGAAAAGCAGGCCGACGGCACCTATCGCATCAAGGGGACGAAGATCTTCATCACCTATGGCGAGCACGACATGACCGACAACATCGTGCATTTCGTGCTGGCGCGCCTGCCGGATGCGCCCGCCGGCACCAAGGGCATCTCGCTGTTCCTCGTTCCCAAGTTCATGGTCAATGCGGACGGCTCGCTGGGGCAGCGCAACGACATCTTCGCCTCCGGCGTCGAGCACAAGCTCGGCATGCATGCTTCGCCGACCTGCACCATGACCATGGGCGATCATGGCGGCGCGATCGGCTTTTTGATCGGCGAAGAGAACCAGGGCATGCGCTGCATGTTCACGATGATGAACCAGGCCCGCCTCGGCGTCGGCCTGGAGGGCGTCGGCGTTGCCGACCGGGCCTACCAGCAGGCGCTGTCCTACGCCCAGGAGCGGAAGCAGGGCCGCGCCGTCGGCAAGACGGACGACGGCTCGGATGCGATCTTCGTGCATCCCGACGTCAAGCGCATGCTGATGCGGATGCGGGCGCAGACCGCGGCCGCGCGCACCATCTGCTATGCGACCGCCGTCGCGATCGACGTCTCGACGCGCGCCAAGGACGCGAAGGTGCGCACTGATGCGGCAGCACGCGCGGCGCTGCTCACGCCGATGGCCAAGGCCTATTCCACCGATATCGGCAACGAGGTCGCCTATCTCGGCGTGCAGGTGCATGGCGGCATGGGCTTCATCGAAGAGACCGGCGCGGCCCAGCACTACCGCGATGCCCGCATCACCGCGATCTACGAGGGCACCAACGGCATCCAGGCGATCGATCTCGTCATGCGCAAGCTCGCGGCCAATGGCGGCGCGTCGGTGTGGGCGCTGCTCGACGAGCTCTCGGCAACCGTCAGCCAAGTGGAGGCCTCCAACGACCCCGCCTTCGGCACCGCGGGCGTGAAATTGCGTGAAGCGCTCGACGCGTTGGCGCGCACCAGCAAATGGCTGCTGGAGCGCGTTACGTCCGCGCCCAACGAGGCGCTTGCCGGTGCGACGCCGTATCTGCAGCAGTTCGGCGCGACGCTTGGCGGCTGCCTGCTCGCCTCCGAGGCGCTCGCCGCAAAGGCCGACGGCAATACGGATGCCGTGCGCTATGTCTCGCTCGCGCGTTTCTTCGCCGAGAACATCAGTGTGCAGGCCGGCGCGCTCGAGCGCACCGTGACGGAGAGCGCGGAGTCGGTGGCGGCGGCGGACGCGGTCTTGCTGGGGTAGGCTGCTTCACGTGTCCCGGACGCGCTGCAACGCGTCGCGTTGCTGCGCAGAGCCGGGACCCACGCCAAGGAAGAGATCGCGGCGACATGGGCCCCGGCTCTGCAGCGCACCGCTGAAGTAGCGCTGCGCTGCGTCCGGGGCACGAGAGGCAACCCAGTTCAAGCTACGAAGCTGCGACCTCGGCCCTTCTCCCCGGCCGCCACAGGACCACGCCCGCCGCGGCGAGATCGAGCACCATGCACAGCGCGAACGCCGTCGTGTAATTGCCCGTAACGCTCCGCACGACACCGACGATGCCCGGGCCGAAGGCGCTGACGATGCCGCTGATCGAGGTGCCCAAACCCATCGCGGCGGCGAAGGCGCTGGCGCCGATCTCGCGCTGGATGATCAAGGGCGGGAACGTGATCATGTTGCCGATCGAGAAGCCGTAAACGGCACAGCACAGCAGCAGCATCGTCGGGCTCGTGCTCTGCAGGAGAACGAGCAGCGCCGCCGCCTGGCTCGTCATCGACACCGCGCAGGCGAGACGCGGATCGAGCCGGTCGACGAACAGGCCGAGCGAGAGGCGGCCGACCATCGCCATCACCGCCATGATGGTCACGGCAAGGCCGGCACTGGCGCGCCCGATCAGCGGCTCGAGAAAGCTCACCTGGTGGATGATGAATCCCATCTGCGCCAGCAGCGCCACCGCTATCGGGAGCACCATGGTCCAGAATGCCGCGTTGGCGAGCAGCGCCTTGCGCGAGTGAACCGGCGCGGCGAAGCCGGAGGAACGTCCGCCCGATGCCCGCGACATCCCGGCAGGCCAGCCGATGAAGATCACGACGACAGGCAGCACCAGCACCATCATCGCGACCGTGGCCGCCAGCATCGCGGAACGGAAGCCGATGCTGCCGGTCAGCGACAGCAGCAGCGGGACGAGGATGATGCCGCCGCAGGTCGCGCCGTTGAAGGCGAGGCTGAGCGCGAGCCCGCGCCGACGCTCGAACCAGGAATTCAGCACGGTCGCGATCACAACCGTCCCCATCCCGGTCCAGCCGACCGACATCAGCGCATAAGCGAGATAAAGCTGCCAGGGCGTCTGCATCAGCGCCAGCAGCACGGTCGAGGCGCCGAGCGCCGACAGGCCGCACAGGATCAGCGAGCGCAGCCCGATGCGCCCGAGCAGATCGTCGGTGAAGATGACGAGCACGGAGGTCAGGAGAAACGAGAAGGTGCTGGCCGCGGAAACCAGCGTGCCCGGCCAGCCATGGGCACGCTGGAGCTCGGCGAGATAGACGCCCTGGCCATAGAGGCCGAAGCCGAACATGAAGAAGGCCATCAGGAAGCAGGCCAGCACGACGCGCCAGCCGCGGTAATGCGGCGAGGATTCGTCAATACGGGTTGCGGCAATCGTCAAATCGAGCAGTCCGTCAAATGGAACAGGGCCGGATCGTGCACTACAACCACCGGTTTTTCAAATGAAACATTGTAGCTAACTGTTGCGATGCGCGACGGCCGCGGGTGCCATGCATCAAACTTACGGGAATTCAGCGCCGAAAGATTGAGCGAGCGCATTGGCAGGCCTGCGAGATGATGTCGGCTGATATTTCGCAACACTCGCGAGCGACAAGCATCGCGGCGCGCGCAGGGAGCGCTCATGCCGAATGGCAACATCGTCGCGGAACGATCTGCCGGCTTCCGGCCGAGGCAGCCGCGACCTCGCGCAAGCTGCTGCGCACCCCGCCGGACGACGGGGGTGAGGGGTTGTTTCCGCGAGCATCTCTCTCACATGGTTATTCGCGGATAGAACCCCTCATCCGTCGCGGACTTCGTCCGCGCCACCCACTCCCACAAGGGGAGAAGGAAGAAAGCGCGGCACGTTCACGACAAAGCATCGTGAAATCTTCGCGCGGAACGACTAGTCTCGGTTCCATGCAATACCGATCCATCCTTGCCGCACTCGCGCTGACCTGCGCCCTTCCCGCCTCTGCCCAGACTGCCGCCCCCGTCGAGCTGCGCGTCCTCGCGATCAACGATTTTCACGGCCATCTGCGGCCGCCGCCGGGCGGCATCCGCATCAGTGACCCTGAAGACAAGACCAAGAAGGTGATGGTGGCGGCCGGCGGTGCCGAATACATGGCGACGCTGGTGAAGCAGCTGCGCGAGGGGCGCAGGAACACCATCTTCGTCGCGGCCGGCGATCTGATCGGCGCGAGCCCGTTCCTGTCGGCGATGTTCCACGACGAGCCCTCGATCGAGTCGCTCTCGACGATGGGCCTTGCGATCAGCTCGGTCGGCAATCACGAATTCGACGAGGGCAAGACCGAGCTCTTGCGCATGCAGAGCGGCGGCTGCCATCCGGTCGACGGCTGCCAGGGACCGCACCCCTTCACGGGCGCCAAATTCCGTTACCTCGCGGCGTCCACCGTCGAGACCGCGACCGGCAAGAGCGTGCTGCCGCCCTACGAGATCCGGGAATTCGACGGCATCCCCGTCGCCTTCATCGGGCTGACCTTGAAGGAGACCGCGGGCATCGTCTCGCCAGCGGGCATTGCCGGGCTCGAATTCCGCGACGAGGCCGAGACGGTGAACGCGCTGGTGCCGCCGCTGAAAGCGCGCGGCGTCGAAGCGATCGTGGTGTTGATCCACCAGGGCGGCGAGCCCGCCGGCGACTACAATGAATGCCCCGCCATCACGGGGCCGATCGTCGACATCGTCAAGAAATTCGACCGTGCCGTCGACGTCGTCGTCAGCGGCCACACCCACCGCGCCTATGTCTGCGATATCGACGGGCGGCTCGTCACCAGCGGCGACAAATACGGCACGCTGGTCACCGCGATCGATCTCAAGCTCGATCCCGCAACGCGCGACATCGTCAGCGCCAAGGCCGAGAATGTCATCGTCGCCAATGCTTCGCTGGCCAAGGATCCCGAGCAGACCGCTCTGATCGACGCCTACGACAAGCTCTCTGCGCCGATCGCCAACCGGCCGGCCGGTTCGGTGACGCAGACGCTGTCGCGCGTGCCGAACGAGGCCGGCGAAAGCGCGCTTGGCGATATCATTGCCGACGCGCAATTGCTCGCAACCCGCGATGCGAAGGATGGCAGCGCTGTCATCGCGCTCACCAATCCCGGCGGCATCCGCACCGACATCGTTCCGAAGGAGAATGGCGCGATCACGTTCGGCGATGTCTTCGCCAGCCAGCCGTTCCGCAACCGCCTCGTCACCATGACGCTGACGGGCAGCCAGCTCAAGGACATGCTCGAGCAGCAATGGCTGGACCCGAAGCGGCCACGGATTCTCCAGGTGTCGAACGGGTTCAGCTATACTTGGGACGCATCGAAGCCATTCGGCGAGCGCGTCAGCCTCGAGAAGATGACGCTCAACGGCAGGCCGATCGAACCTGGAAGCGGCTACCGCGTCACGCTCAACGATTACCTCGCCGTCGGCGGAGACGGGTTTACCGTCGCCAAACAGGGCACGGCGCCGCAATATGGCGGCTACGATGCGGACGCGCTGTTCGCGTTCTTCCGGGCACACGGACCGATCGGTCCGCTGCCGCCGAGCCGCATCCTGCGCGTGAATTGATCCGGATCAAACGGCCAGATCGGGACGACCCTTTGCCATTGCCGCCCAAATGCCTAGATTGGGTTTTGCATTGCGTTTTGGCGCCGGATGCGCCAAGCGACGTCAAGAGCCGTTTTCCATGAGGCCGACCTGATGAGCACGCTTCTCCTTTCCCATAAGGCCTGCCTCGACCATGTCACGCCGCCGGGACACCCTGAGAGGCCGGATCGTCTGCGCGCGGTGGAAGAAGCTTTGTCGCATGAGCGCTTCCAGTTCCTGGCGCGCGAGGAGGCGCCGGAGGGCGATCTCGACCTCGTCACGCTCTGCCACAACGAGCATTACGTCACCGAGCTGCGCCACATCGCGCCGACCAGCGGGCAGGTCTATATCGACGGCGACACCTCGATGTCCCCGGGCACGTGGGAAGCGGTGATGCGCGGCGTCGGCGGCGCGGTTGCGGCGACCGAAGCGGTGATGACGGGCGAGCACCGCAACGCCTTCGTTGCGGTCCGCCCGCCCGGCCATCACGCCGAGATCGGCAAGCCGATGGGCTTCTGCTTCTTCGACAATGTCGCGATCGCCGCGCGCCACGCCCAGCGCAAATACGGCATCAAGCGCGCGGCCATCGTCGATTTCGACGTGCATCACGGCAACGGCACGCAGGACATCTTCTGGTCGGACCCGACCGTGATGTACTGCTCGACGCACCAGATGCCGCTGTTTCCAGGCACCGGCGCGAAGAGCGAGCGCGGCGATCACGACACCATCGTCAATGCGCCGCTCGCCTCCGAGGACGGCGGCCCGGAATTCCGCTCCGCGTTCGAGAATCTGATCCTGCCGCAGCTCGAAAAATTCAGCCCCGAGTTCCTGATCGTCTCCGCCGGCTTCGACGCGCATTATCGCGATCCCTTGGCTTCGCTGAACCTGCGCGCCGAGGACTATGCCTGGGTGACGCGCAAGCTGATGGATCTCGCCGACAAGACCGCCGGAGGCCGCATTGTTTCGGTGCTCGAGGGCGGCTATGACCTGCAAGGACTGAAAGAATCTGTTACGGCGCATGTCGGCGCCCTGATGGGCGCTTGACGCACCCGCCACATTGCGCCCGCAAAACTCTGCTTTCTCCAAGGTGAAAGCGAATCGGGCAATCGGAAACGGATATGGCCGAAAATACTCAAGTCGACGTCTCCAGGCTCACCTTCGAGCGCGCGATCGAGGAACTCGAAACGATCGTGAAGCGGCTCGAGGACGGCAAGGTGCCGCTCGAGGAATCCGTGACGATCTACGAGCGTGGCGAGGCCCTGAAGCGCCGCTGCGAGGAACTGTTGCGCCAGGCCGAGGCCCGCGTCGACAAGATCACCACCGATGCCAGCGGCCAGGCCACCGGCACTGCTCCGCTCGACGTCCAGTAGAGAATGAAGCCGAGACTTTTCCGCTCAGTCTCCTGACCACCCAGGGCCGCGCGAGACGCAGGGCCGCAGAACGTTTTCACGGGGAGTGTGGCCGCATCCTTTTCAGGATCACACGGTGCTGTTCCGTGAACCATCGCGGTTCCGTGCCGGCGGATCGATTCCGTCCCCGTTCCAGAATCGGCCGCCGAGGGCGCGAAAAAGCTCTCATTCGGGCAAAAAGCCCGCCAGGAACCGAGCAAGGCCGGAACCCCTTATCCCGGGCCAAGGTTAACCACTCTGGCCCGCCAGTTGCACCTGCATACCCCTAATCGGTCCGGCGGGTTGGCTTTGGCCCAAGCTTTGGTGTAAAGCTGCGCGGAGTGTGGCTTTTTGCAAGCCTTGCGTGGGCACCGATTACCGACGACAAGTGCTTCAAACTGCTAATGAAATTGGCTTGGGACGGACGAAGCCGATCTAAGTGACAGGGATCACAGAGACTGAACCGGAGCGCACTTAAGCTTACCTAAGCTTGAAGACGGGGCCTTGCCCCGTGCAGGTGGCTCCGACGGTTTGAGGACTCGCGCTGCGCCGATATTGTGCAAACCCATCGCGCACCGGAATGACCTTCCGGCGCTGACAAATTGGAAATCGCCGTGAACGCATACAGTAAGACGCCGCTTCTCGACACCATCCGGACGCCGGAAGACCTGCGCAAGCTCAAGGTCGAGCAGGTTCGCCAGGTCGCCGACGAGCTGCGGCAGGAGACCATCGATGCCGTCTCGGTGACCGGCGGTCACTTCGGCGCGGGCCTCGGCGTGGTCGAGCTCACCACCGCGATCCACTACGTCTTTGACACGCCGCGCGACCGGCTGATCTGGGACGTCGGCCATCAGGCCTATCCGCACAAGATCCTCACCGGCCGGCGCGACCGCATCCGCACGCTGCGCACTGGCGGCGGCCTGTCCGGCTTCACCAAACGCAGCGAGAGCGACTACGATCCGTTCGGCGCGGCGCATTCGTCGACCTCGATCTCCGCCGGCCTCGGCATGGCGGTGGCACGCGACCTCTCCGGCGGCAAGAACAACGTTATCGCCGTGATCGGTGACGGCGCGATGTCGGCCGGCATGGCCTACGAGGCCATGAACAATGCGGGTGCGATGAACTCGCGCCTGATCGTCATCCTCAACGACAACGACATGTCGATCGCGCCGCCGGTCGGCGCCATGAGCGCCTATCTGTCGCGCCTCTACTCGGGCAAGACCTATCGCACGCTGCGCGATGCGGCCAAGCAGATCAACAAGCGCCTGCCCAAGATCCTCGCCAACCGCGCCAATCGCGTCGAGGAATATTCCCGCGGCTTCATGATGGACGGCGGCACGCTGTTCGAGGAGCTCGGCTTCTATTATGTCGGCCCGATCGACGGCCACAATCTCGACCATCTCCTGCCGGTGCTGAAGAACGTCCGCGACATGGAGACCGGCCCGATCCTGGTCCACGTCGTGACGCAGAAGGGCAAGGGCTACGGCCCGGCGGAAGCCTCCGCGGACAAGTACCACGCCGTCGTCAAGTTCGACGTCGCGACGGGCACCCAGGCCAAGGCCAAGCCGAATGCGCCGGCCTATCAGAACGTGTTCGGCCAGAGCCTCGTCAAGGAAGCGGAGAAGGACGACAAGATCGTCGCCATCACCGCGGCGATGCCGTCGGGCACCGGCGTCGACATCTTCAACAAGGCGTTCCCGGACCGCACCTTCGACGTCGGTATCGCCGAGCAGCACGCGGTGACGTTCGCCGCCGGTCTTGCCAGCGAAGGCTACAAGCCGTTCTGCGCGATCTACTCGACCTTCCTGCAGCGCGGCTACGACCAGATCGTGCATGACGTCGCGATCCAGAACCTGCCCGTCCGCTTCGCCATCGACCGCGCCGGCCTCGTCGGCGCCGACGGCGCGACTCACGCCGGTTCGTTCGACAACGCCTATCTCGGCTGTCTGCCCAACATGGTGATCATGGCGGCAGCGGACGAGGCCGAGCTCGTGCACATGGTGGCGACCCAGGTCGCGATCGACGATCGCCCGAGCTCGCTGCGCTATCCGCGCGGCGAAGGCCGCGGCATCGAGATGCCCGAAGTCGGCATTCCGCTCGAGATCGGCAAGGGCCGCATGATCCGCCAGGGCAGCAAGATCGCGCTGCTCTCCTTCGGCACGCGCCTCGCCGAATGCGAGAAGGCTGCCGACGAGCTCGCCGCCCACGGCCTGTCGACCACGATCGCCGATGCGCGCTTCATGAAGCCGCTGGATACCGAGCTGGTGCTCAAGCTCGCGCGCGACCATGAGATCCTGATCACGATCGAGGAAGGCTCGGTCGGCGGCTTCGGCTCGCATGTCGCGCAATTCCTGACCGACCAGGGCGTGCTCGACACCGGCATGGTCAAGTTCCGCTCGATGGTGCTGCCCGACGTGTTCCAGGACCACGACACGCCGGCCGCGATGTACGGCCGCGCCGGCCTCGACGCCAAGGGCATCGTCGCCAAGGTGTTCGAAGCGCTCGGCAAGGATGTGAAGGCCGAGACGGTCAAGCTGGCTTGATGGTTTCACCTCTCCCGCGTGCGGGAGAGGTCGACGCGCAGCGTCGGGTGAGGGCTTTCTCCTCGAGGGGAAGCTTCCGTGCGGCGACAACCCTCTCCCGGCCCTCTCCCGCAAGCGGGGGAGGGAGCAGAGCATGCGCTGTGGCTCACATCACGATCCCAATTTTTCGCCATTCCCTTCATAAAATGTCGACCGAGTCAGCTGCCCGCCGGTGACGCCGGCCACGACGTCCATCGATGTCCGGCACGATCTGGCCGCGTTCGCGGCTTGCGTCCGGATGGCGGCCGCGTGATTGATCGCTACATTAGCCTTTCATCGCCCCGGAGATCCGATGCCCCCTCCCCGCAAGCGCGCGGATGTATTGCTGGTCGAGCGCGGCCTGTTCGAGAGCCGGGCGCGGGCACGCGCGGCCATCGAAGCCGGGCTCGTCACGGCCGACGACAAGCAGGTCTCGAAACCGTCGGAGACGATCGCTGAGGACGCGGTGATCCAGGCCGAGCCCGCGCACCCCTACGTCTCCCGCGGCGGGGTCAAGCTCGCCGGGGCGCTGGAGCGCTACCCGATTGATGTCGAGGACCATGTCTGCCTCGATGTCGGCGCCTCCACCGGCGGCTTCACCGAGGTGCTGCTGGCGAACGGCGCCAGCCTGGTGTTCGCAATCGACGTCGGCAGCAGCCAGCTGCATCCCTCGCTGCGCGATCACCCGAAGATCGTGTCGATGGAGGAGACCGACATCCGCAGTTATGAGGGCAAGCGCCTGCCGGCGCGGCCCGATGTCGTCGTCATCGACGTCAGCTTCATCTCGCTGAAGGCGGTGCTGCCCGTGGCGCTGTCGCTAGCGGCCGCGCCGATGAGCCTGCTGGCACTGATCAAGCCGCAATTCGAGGCGGACCGGAAGCACAACAAGAAGGGCATCATCCGCAACGCCGCCGTGCACCAGGAGATCTGCGACGACATCGCGGCCTTTGCCGCTTCGCTCGGCTGCACCGACATCGAGGTGTTCCCCTCGCCGATCACGGGCGGCGACGGCAATCTCGAATTCTTCCTGGGCGCGCGCCGTGGTTGAGCGACTGACCATCGATCATGTCGGCCATCGCGGTGACGGCGTCTGCCTCGACGCCGGCGAAGCAATCTATGTGCCCTACACGCTCGGCGGCGAGACCGTCGAGGTCGATCACGTCGTGGGCCACCATCCCGACCGCCGCAAGCTGCTCGCGGTGGAGGTCGCAAGTCCCGAACGCGTCGAGCCATTCTGTCCGCATTTCGGCGTCTGTGGCGGCTGCGCCATCCAGCATTGGGCGGCCGAGCCGTATAGCGCCTGGAAACGCAATATCGTGGTGGAAACGCTGGCGCAGGCCGGCGTCAATTGCGAGGTGGCGCCGCTGGTCGATGCCCACGGCGCCGGGCGCCGGCGCATCACGCTGCATGGCCGGTTCGGCACGCACGACATCCTCAAGGTCGGCTTCTCCGCGACGAGCTCGCATGACGTCATTCCGATTCATCGCTGCCCCATCCTCGATCCCGCACTCGCCAGCGCGCTTGATGCCGCCTGGGCGCTGGCCGAGCCGCTGACATCCAGGATGCCGGTGACGAAGCCGCTCGATATCCAGGTCACCGCCACCGCCAACGGCCTCGATGTCGACGTGCGCGGCTCCGGCCCGCTGCCGACGCAGCTGGTCACGGCGCTGTCGCGCGTCGCCGAGCAGCATCGCCTGGCACGGCTGACCCGGCACGGCGAGCTGGTGCTGCAACGCCTGCCACCGACGGTGAAGATGGGCCGCGCCGAGGTGACGCTGCCGCCAGGCTCGTTCCTGCAGGCGACGGTGGCGGGCGAGGAGACGCTTGCGGCACTCGTCGCCGAGCGCATCGACAAGGCCAAGGAGGTTCTCGACCTCTTCTGCGGCGTCGGCCCGTTCGCTCTGCGGCTCGCGGAGAAGGCCCGCGTCACTGCTTACGACAGCGACGCCAGCGCCGTCGCAGCCCTCGTGAAAGCCGCGCGCACACCGGGCCTGAAGCCGATCAGGTGCGAGCCGCGCGATCTGTTCCGCCGCCCCCTGGTGCCGCAGGAGCTGCGCGACTTCGACGCCGTGGTGTTCGACCCGCCGCGCCAGGGCGCCCAGGCGCAGGCGTTGAAGCTCGCCGCGAGCAAGGTGCCCGTCGTGGTCGCGGTGTCCTGCAACGCCGCAACCTTTGCCCGCGACGCGCGGCTGCTGATCGACGGCGGCTATCGGCTGGAGGCGGTGGTTCCGGTCGATCAATTCCGCCACACGCCGCATGTGGAGCTGGTCGCGAAGTTCGCGCGGTAGGCCGCGAGCTCACAACCGAGCGAGGGTCCTCCAACCTTGATGCCCGTCAATTGCTCCGTCGTTCGCTGGCGCTAAAAGCGTCCTGTGCAATTCAACGTGGAGCGGACGTTCGTGGTTGACCGACGCCAATTCATCGCGGCAGCGCTCGGCCTTTCTACGGCAGCGATCGGCGGCCCAGCTGTAGCTGCGGCCATGACCTATGACGAGGCGGCAAATACGTCACGGGCTCCGCTGCAAGCCGTGCCGAGGGATCGCGAGCTCGTGCGCTTTGCTACCCTCGCGGCCAACAGCCACAACACCCAGCCATGGATCTTCTCGGTTCGCGGCAATGTCATCGCGATTGCGCCGGACTTCACGCGCCGCTGTCCGGCCGTCGATCCGGACGATCATCACCTCTTCGTCAGTCTCGGCTGTGCCGCCGAAAACCTCATCCTCGCCGCGTCCACGCTGGGCTGGCACGCCGATCCGGTCGTCGACGGCGATCGCATCGTGATCACGCTCGATGAGGCCCCTCCTGCGGCATCGGCACTGGCCGACGCAATTCCCGTCAGGCAATGCACCCGTGCCGCCTTCGCCGGCAAGCCTGCCGCGCCCGAGATCTTGCACCAGCTCGAGAACGCCTGCCGCCAACCCGACGTCGCGGCGATCCTGATCACCGAGCGTGCGGGCATCGCAAAAGTCACCGACTACGTGCTCGAAGGCAACTCGGCGCAAATGCGCGACACGGCCTTCATGCGCGAGCTCGTCAGCTCGATCCGCTTCAACGAGGCGGAGGCACTCGCGACCATGGACGGGTTGTTCGCGCCCGCGTCGGGAAATCCTTCGCTGCCTTCATGGGTGGCGCGGCCGCTTCTGAAGCTGTTCTTCACCGAGAGCGGGGAAAACAAGAAATACCGCGAACAGCTCGACAGCTCTGCGGGCGTCATCGTGCTCGCTGCCGATCGCAGCGACAAGTCGCATTGGATCGCGGTCGGCCGCGCCTGTCAGCGCTTCGGGTTGCAGGCGACCGCGCTGGGACTGAAATATTCCTTCGTCAACCAGCCAATCGAGGTTGCAGCACTGAGGCCGCAATTTGCGACCTGGCTCGGACTCGGCGAACGGCGCCCCGACATCGTGATGCGCTTCGGAACCGGCCCGAGCCTGCCGAAATCGCTGCGGCGTCCGCCGGAGCTGGTGATGCAATCCTAACGCCGAAGGCCGCTCAGCGCCGGCGATTCGCCGGGCAGCATGTTCGATCTGATGTCGCTGTCCATGCGGCCCGAATCCTGCTGGGTGTAGCCGACGCCGAACGACAGGCTGAGATTGGAGGTCGGCTTGAATTCGACACCCGCAAACCCGCCATAGCCGGGCCCGGCGCTGGAGGTGAGCGGTGCCAGCGAGCTGCCGACGCCGTTGCCGTATTTCAGCGTGTCGAAGCCGGCGAAGAACGTGACGGGCATGCCGCCAGCCGTCTTCGTGTTGTAGCCGAACTGCGTGCTGTCATAGGACAGCGCGCTGAAATTGCCGGCCGAACCGGGTTGATTGAAGCCGCTCCAACCCAAATTGCCGCGTTCGCTGCCGACGAAGAAACCGTTCGCATAGCTGGTACGCCAAGCCGCATCGCCGGCGTTGAAGCTCGGGAAGTTGCCGTAGATATCAGAGCTCTGACCGGCGCCTCCGCCGAGGCCGAAAGGCCCGCCGGGGATCCAATATCTCAGCGGCGCGACTTGCGCATGAACCAGCTCTCCGCCGAGACAGAGCACTGCGAGAGCTGCAAGGAGACATGAACGTGCGAGGTTGAACATTCAGATGACCGTCAAGAACTCCGTAAATTATACTCCTCGACCATCATCAATGCCAGCGAAGTGACCGCGCCGGCCTCGCTGCCGCAAGCCTTTCGGGGAACTGCACCTGATGCCGCACGATCCGTTGCTCACCCGCCTGAAATCCGTTCTTGCCGACGTGCCGGGCGTTCAGGCTGTCGTGCTCGGCGGCTCACGCGCGCGGGGCAGCGGGCACGCGGCGTCGGACTACGATATCGGCCTCTATTTCAAGACGGCGATTCCGCTGGACACCGAACGGGTGCTGGCCGCCGCGAAGGACATCGCTGACGATCCCGCCGTCACGGCCGTGACGCCAGTCGGAGAATGGGGCCAGTGGATCGTCGGCGGCGCCTGGCTTGCGGTGGAAGGCCGCAAGGTCGACCTGCTCTACCGTAATGCCGACGCGGTCGAGGCCGTCATGGAATCCTGCCGCGCCGGCGTGATCACCATGGACTACCAGCCCGGCCATCCGCACGGCTTCTGCTCGGCGATCTGGATGGGCGAGATCGCGTATTGTCAGCCTTTGCACGATCCGAACGGCGTGATCGCTCGGCTCAAATCGATCGCGCTGCCTTATCCGCCGCCGCTGCGTGTGGCGTTGATCCGGCGCTTCCAGTGGGAAATCCTGTTCAGCATCGAGAATGCCGAGCTCGCAGCCGTACGTAACGAGCGGAGCCACATCGCGGGATGCGTCTACAGGTCGCTCGCCTGCGTCGCGCAGGTGCTGTTCGCACTGAACGAGCGCTATCTGATCAACGAGAAGGGGGCCCTGCAGGAGGCAGCCGGCTTGCCGCTGGGGATCCCACACTTGGTGGAGCAGTCCGACCAAATCTGGCAACTCGTCGCTGATGGCGGCTTCGCACAGGCCTGCGCAATGCTGCGGCAAGTCGACAAACAATTGAAGACGCTGACGCAACCCGGCGGGACACCGCCGTGACCGCTATGCCGTCTTGTCGACAGAAGACGACGAATCCGCCGGCGGATATTTCGTCACCGGCACCATGAAGGATTTCGTGCCGACCTGATAGATGACCTTGCCGTTCTGTCCGTCGTCGGTCGCGATCTGTGCCTGCCCGAACATGATGACGTTCTTGTAGACGTAGCCGGTGCCCTGGCGCGTAATGCCGTCGGTGGTGACGCTGACCTGCGCTTCCTTGCCATTGACCGCGAGCACCTTGAAGCTCGCGCTCTTGCCGTTGGCGCTGGAATAGCCGCCCCAGCTTCCCATCAGGCGGCTGTCGGAAGCCGGCGGCGCCTGCTTCTCGAGATTCGCGGTCTGCTTGCCAGCGCCCCCGAAGGAGAACAGCAGCACCATGTTCTTGCCGTCCTTGGTGCCGACCGTGACCCCGCCAAAGGTGATAAGCGTGCCCCGAACCTCGGCAAAGCCGCGCTCGGTGTGCCCGTTATGAGTGTATTCGACCTGCGCCCGGGCACCGCGGATGTTCACGACCTTGAAGCCAACGGGCTGGTTGTTGCCCACCCAATTGCCCTTCCAGTCACCGATCAGCGCGCTCTGGTGATACAGCCGCTCATTGGCGGGCGAAATCTGGCTGGTGCTCGATGTGACGATCGCCATTGGAATGCTCGGTGGACGGGTTCGACGAACCCGCTCTCGTTCGCGCGTCCGACAGCAAAGTCAAAACAGCGATCGGAAACGAACTGAAACGACCGGATTAGGGCCATGCACCGGTTAACGAGCGGTTAAGTTCAACCGCCGGGCGAGATGAGGCGAAACGTCCCAACGGGGTGCGCTAGCGTCCCCAGCGATCGGACCAGATCTTCTCGCCGATCAGGCAGTTGACGCGCGGCTCCTTGTCGGCAACGCGCATCACGGGACGCTCCGGCGTGCGGCCGGCGACCTCCATCAGCAGCTTGGTGCGGATCGCTTCCTTGAACTTGTCGCGGTCCTTGATCGTGACGACGAAGGAGCCGGGACCTCCGATGACGCAGTCCTCGTAGTAGAAATCGAGATTGTCGATGTCCATCGTCGAATAGGACGGCTCCTTGACCATGATCGGCAGGCCGTTGATGACGATGCCCTTCTCGAGCGCGGCATCGCGCGCCACCGTGACCGGACCGCCATTGTTGTTCGGGCCGTCGCCGGAAATGTCGATGACACGGCGCAAGCCCCGATAGGGGTCCTCGTCGAACAGCGGCATCGCGAAAGTGATCGCGCCGGAGATCGAGGTGCGCGAAGCGCGCCGGATCGGCGTCTTCATGATCTCGGCGGCGACCGCATCCGCCGTCTCCGGTCCGTCGACCAGCCGCCAGGGAATGATGATCTTCTGGTCGCTGGAGGCGGCCCACTCGAAATAGGTCACCGCGATCCGGCCGTTCGGGCCGAGCTTCAGCGCCTGCAGGAACTCCTTCGACTGGATGGCCTGCGCATATCCCTCGCGCTGGATCGCGAGCTCGTCCATGTCCATGGAGTAGGACACGTCGACCGCCAGGATCAGCTCGACGTCGACCGTCTGCGCGTCCTTGTCGGCCGCAAGCCGCTGCGGTTGAGTTTTGGGCGCTTCGAATTTGGGTCCTGGTGCCGCGATGCCCGCGACGTCCCCTCCGGCAAACATGCCGGCCACCAGCACAGCCCCGATCGAGAACAGCAAACGCATCGCAGTCTCCCGTCGTATGACGCGATGGTGACATGCAATCGCCTTGCCGCAAAGGCCGAAGATCGCTTGCGCTTCACATTCGAGTTAAGAATTCCCGGGTCGAGAATTCTCGAGATGGGAATTTGCGCGCTTTGTGCAAAGCTGCCGCCGTGTTGCCGCGCTCGCGCCGCAGGAGCGCTCGCGATCCCGCAAGCTGTCATTCCGGGACTCGCGAAGCGAGAACTCCGGCGCGCCCTTGCGCGCCTGAGAATCTCGAGATTCTCAGGTGCGCAAGGGCGCACCGGAGTTCGATGCTGCGCATCGCCCCGGAATGACGGTGCCAGTGGAGACACTCCCCCTCCCACTTGCCCGGCACGATTTCCATGCTAGGGTTGGTCGCACAGATGGGGATGGAGTCCCCCGACAACCGCCCGGCGGTCGATGACCTCGTGGGCTGATGACCCCTGCTTGAGGAGAGGCGATGTTTGGGCCTCTGCCTTTGGCGGGAGCATAAATATACCCGCCGATGGCGGGTTTTTTGTTGCCTGGTGGCGAAGGCCAAAGGAGAAGGCGAAGACGTGACGATGACGACACCGAACGCGGCGCGCACCACGCTGCCCAAGGGGATCTGGGTGCTCGGCTTCGTCTCGATGCTGATGGACATTTCCTCCGAGATGATCCACGCGCTGCTGCCGGTCTATCTCGTCACCGTGCTCGGCGCTTCCACGCTCACCGTCGGCTTCATCGAGGGGATCGCGGAGGCGACAGCCGCGATCACGAAGATCTTTTCCGGTGCGCTGTCGGACTGGCTCGGACGCCGCAAGCTGCTCGCCGCGCTCGGCTACGGGCTTGCCGCCTTCACCAAGCCGCTGTTCCCGCTCGCACCCAGCGTCGGATGGCTGGTGGCCGCGCGCTTCATCGATCGCGTCGGCAAGGGCATTCGCGGCGCGCCGCGCGATGCGCTGATCGCCGATATCGCGCCTCGCGGCCTGCGCGGCGCGAGCTTTGGCCTGCGCCAGTCGCTCGACACCATCGGTGCCTTCGTCGGGCCGCTGGTCGCGATCGGCCTGATGTGGTGGACGGCGGACAATTTTGTCCTCGTGTTCTGGGTGGCCGTGCTGCCGGCCTTCCTCTCCTTTGGCCTGATCGCCTTGGCCGTGAACGAGCCGGAGCCGGACCCGAGCCGGGAGCCTGCGAAGAATCCGCTCAATCTCGCCGCAATGCGGCAGCTCGGATCCGTGTACTGGCGCGTCGTCGCGGTCGGGGTGGTGTTCACACTCGCCCGCTTCAGCGAGGCCTTCCTGATCCTGCGCGCGCAAAACATCGGCCTCAATGCGATGTGGGTGCCGGCGGTGCTGGTGCTGATGAACATCGCCTACGCGCTCTCGGCCTATCCGGCCGGCGTGCTGTCGGACCGGGTCAACCGGACCAGCCTGCTCGCTGTTGGTCTCCTCTTGCTCGCCGGCGCCGACCTTGCATTCGCGCTGCTGCCGAACCTTGGTGGCCTCGCGCTCGGTGTCGTGCTGTGGGGGCTGCATATGGGATTGACGCAGGGCCTGCTCGCGGCGCTCGTTGCCGACGCAGCCCCGCCGAGCCTGCGCGGCACGGCGTTCGGCTATTTCAACCTGTTCACGGGGCTTGCCCTGCTGGCGGCGAGCGTCATCGCCGGTGCGTTGTGGGATGCCTATGGCCCGGCCGGCACGTTCCTGGCCGGGCTCGGCTTCGCTCTGGTGTCGCTGGTGGGGTTGCTCGCCATCGGCAACGGGCTGGCCACGGAGGACAAACGATGACGGGAGGCGGTTCATCGTGCTGAGCGGAGTGCTTGCGATCATGATCGGCAGCGTGCTGGGCGGCTGCGCGCGCTATTTCGTCTCCGGTGCGATCGCGCGGCGGCTGGGCGAGACGTTTCCGTGGGGCACCATGACCATCAACGTCACCGGCGCCTTCCTGATCGGCATTTTGGGCGCGCTGGCGACGCATCCGGGCTCGGTCTTCGCCTCACCCACACCATGGCTGTTCGCGGTGACCGGGTTTCTCGGCTGCTACACCACGGTGTCCTCGTTCAGCCTGCAAACGCTGACGCTCGCGCGTGGCGGCGAGCCGCTCTCGGCGCTCGGCAATGTCGTGTGCTCGGTCGGGCTGTGCCTCGCCGCCGTCAGCTGCGGCTTCCTCATCGCCGACAGCTTTGGAGGGTAGAGGCGAATGAACGCTCCGTCCTCCGCCGAACGCTGGCGCAGCGTCGTGCTCTACGCCTGGGTCGCCGCCGGCAGCATCGCCGGCGGGCTGACGCGTTATCTGGTCGGACTCGCGCTCGACACCGGGCCGGGCTTTCCTGTCGCGACGCTGTTCATCAACGCGACGGGCTCCCTGATCATCGGCTTCTACGCGACGCTGACCGGCCCCGACGGCCGCGTGCTGGCGCGGCCCGAGCACCGGCAATTCGTCATGACCGGGTTTTGCGGCGGCTACACCACCTTCTCGGCCTTCAGCCTGGAGACCTTCCGCCTGCTCCACGGCGGCATGAAGTACACGGCGCTCGCCTATGTCGCGGCGTCCGTGATCTGCTGGCTGGTGTCGGTATGGGCCGGGCATATGATGGCGAGCCGCTACAATCGCTTGACAAGGAGCTGAGCATGCAAATCCCCGATCAGGCAGTTTCGCTCCGGATCTTCATCGGCGAGAGCGACCATTATGACGGCAAGCCGCTCTATGAGGCGATCGTGATGACCGCGCGCGAGCGACATCTGGCCGGCGCCACCGTGCTGCGCGGTCCGATGGGCTTCGGCAAGTCCAGCCGGCTGCACACCTCGAAGATCCTGCGGCTGTCGGAAGACCTGCCGCTGCTGATCGAGATCGTCGACAGCGAGGACAACATCAATGCATTCCTGCCCATCCTGGACGGCATGATGTCGAGCGGGCTGATCACCTTGGAGAAGGTGCAGGTCCTGCAATATGGTGCGAAGGCCGCGGGCTGATCGCCCCGGCAGGGAACCCAAGCCGCCGTGTCCAGGAGGCGGAATGAACGACGCCGTCACCAAGCCGAAAACCAGGACGAAGACCAAGGTCGAGCGACCGCGGCTGCACAAGGTCATCCTGATCAACGACGACTACACGCCGCGTGAGTTCGTCACCTTGGTGCTGAAGGCTGAGTTCCGCATGACCGAGGATCAGGCCTACAAGGTGATGATTACCGCCCACAAGCTTGGCGCCTGCGTCGTCGCCGTGTTCACTAAGGACGTCGCCGAGACCAAGGCCACGCGCGCCACCGACGCCGGCCGCGCCAAGGGCTATCCGCTGCTGTTCACGACCGAGCCGGAGGAATAGGGCTTCGTCTTGCGACGATGAACGACATTCAGCTCATTGCACGTCAAGCCATCACGACCGGCGTCTCTTCCGCGAGCCCGTACACGCGCTGCGCCTTGGAAAATCCCGCGATCGGAAACTCGCCGAGCTCGTGCCAATCGTGGCGGCAGACATTGGCAAAACCTTCCGAGGCGACGACAGTCCGCCCCAGGCGACCCGTGATCTTCTCCAGCCTTGCGGCAAGGTTGACGGCGGGGCCGATGCAGGTGAAGTCCAGGCGGTTGCCGCCGCCGATATTGCCGTAGAGAATGTTGCCGACATGCAGCGCGACGCCGAAGCGGAAGCGCTCGACGACGTCGCCGACCGAAAAGGTGAGCGCCTCGACGCTGGCGCGGGACTCGCGCGCCGCCTCCAGCACCCGCGCGCAGACATGCGCGGCATCGCCGACATATTCGTCGATCGGAAACACCGCGAGCAGGCCGTCGCCCATGAATTTCAGCACCTCGCCGCCATGACCGCGGATCGCGGTGACCTGGCAGTCGAAATACTGGTTGAGGATCTCGACCACGGTCTCGGCCGGCAGCCGGTCCGATAGCGCGGTGAAGCCGCGCAGATCCGAAAGCCAGATCACAGCCTGCATGATGTCAGTGTGACCGCGGCGGATCTGGCCGCCGAGGATGCGCGAGCCAGCACGGTTGCCGACATAGGTGTCGAGCAGCATCTCGGCGGTGCGGCGCAGGCTGATGATCTCGCTGATGCGCGCGAGAGGCGCAATGACAGCTCGGATGGCCGCGATGTCGTCGTCGCTGAAGCCGCCGGACTGCTGCGTGATCCAGCTCGTCGCGTGAATGGAGCCATCGAGAAAAGGCACCGGCACCGCAACATAGTCGGTCGCGCCTTCGGCGCGCATATCGTCGAGGAACGGAAATCGCTTGCTGTCGGGATCGCTTGCGCGGCCCCTGACCTCGATCCCCTGCTCGAACACGACGCGGAGCGGGCTGCGGGCGAATTCAGGCGTGTCCAGGATCTCGAAATCGACGCTGCCGACTTCGACTCCCTGGCCCTGCCGCCAGATGAAGTTGCGGCCGAAGACCTCGGGATGCAGCGTGCGGATGAAGATGCCGAACCGCCACAGCGGCAGGCCGGCCGCGACCAGACGTTCGCAGAAATCGGCAATCCCTACGGCCGGCTCCTGAGCCGCCCAGACGCCGTCGATCAACCAGTTGCAGATGCGCTGAAGCTCGGAGCTGTTCATGGCGGCATTTGCGGACGAAGTTGTGAGGTCGTCAAGCTGCGCGGTGGGCTAGTACCGCGACATCAGCGTCCCACCTGCCCGCGATCGCGCAAAAAGTGATCGGCCAGAACGCAGGCCATCATGGCCTCTCCGACGGGTACGGCACGGATGCCGACGCAGGGGTCATGGCGCCCCTTGGTGGAGATCTCGGTATCGGCGCCCTTGCGATCGACGGTGAGACGCGGCTGCAGGATCGACGAGGTCGGCTTCACCGCGAAACGCACCACCACCGGCTGTCCGGTGGAGATGCCGCCCAGCACACCGCCGGCATGGTTGGACAGGAAGCGCGTGCCGTCATTGCCGGTGCGCATCTCGTCGGCGTTCTCCTCTCCGGTGAGCTCGGCCGCGCCGAAGCCGGCGCCGATCTCGACGCCCTTCACCGCGTTGATGGTCATCATCGCGCCCGCGAGATCGGAATCGAGCTTGGCGTAGATCGGCGCGCCAAGACCCGCCGGCACGCCTTCGGCCACGACCTCGATCACAGCGCCGATCGAGGATCCGCTCTTGCGGATGCCGTCGAGATAGGTCTCGAAGAACGCGGCCTTGTCCTTGTCGGGACAGAAGAACGGGTTCTTGGCGATCTCGTCCCAGTCCCACTTCGCGCGATCGATCTTGTGCGGGCCGATCTGCACCAGCGCGCCGCGCACCTTCACGTCGGGCAGCACTTTTCGCGCGATGGCGCCGGCGGCAACGCGCATCGCGGTCTCGCGCGCCGAGGAGCGCCCGCCACCGCGATAGTCGCGCAGGCCGTACTTCGCCTCATAGGTGAAGTCGGCGTGACCGGGACGAAACTTGTCCTTGATCTCGGAATAGTCCTTCGAGCGCTGGTCGGTGTTCTCGATCAGGAGGCCGATCGGGGTGCCCGTCGTCACCTGCACGCCGGTCTCCGGGTGCGCCATCACGCCGGACAGGATTTTGACCTGGTCCGGCTCCTGGCGCTGGGTGGTGAAGCGCGACTGGCCGGGCCGGCGGCGGTCGAGGTCCTTCTGGATGTCGGCCTCGGTGAGCGGAATCATGGGCGGGCAGCCGTCGACCACGCAGCCGATCGCCACCCCGTGGCTCTCGCCGAAGGTGGTGACGCGGAACATGTGGCCGAAGGTGTTGAAGGACATCCGTCTCTAGCTCGTAAGTCAGTTCTGACTTAACTCGCCCTGAAATGAGGGTCAAATGCCACCCCAGTCGTCATGGACAAGCCCGGGCATGGCGGCGGAGGTGGGGCCGCACTCCAGGCTAACTGAACTTCTCCAGCCGCCCGTCGCGGAACACATAGACGGCGCCCTGCTCGATATAAAGCTCGGCGGCGCTGGCGGGGGTCTCGATGCCCAAGGCCACCATCAGGGCGCGGCAGGTGCCGCCATGGGCGACCGCGACGGTATCGACCAGAAGCGACTCGTACCAGTCGAGCATGCGCAGCTGCACGGCCGCGTAGGTCTCGCCGCCGCTTGGCGCCACCTTCCATTTGTCGGCAAGGCGCCTTGCATAAACATCGGGATCTGAGGACTCGCTTTCCGCCAGAGTCAGCCCCTCCCAGACACCATAGCCGATCTCGCGCAGACGGTCGTCGAGGGAATAGTCGGCAGGCGGCAGCTCGAGCTTGCCGCGCGCGAGCTCCATGGTCTGACGCGCACGTCCGAGCGGGCTCGACACATAGGGCAGCGCCGCTCTGTCCTTGCCGTCGCGCTTGAACAGATCGGCCAGAACGCCGGCAGCGTGCATCGCCTGACCGCGGCCGCGTGCGTTCAGCGGGACGTCCTTGGTGCCCTGGAGCCGGCCGAGCGCGTTCCACTCGGTCTCGCCATGGCGAAGGAAGTAGATCGTGGGCACCGGCATGTCGGCTGAAAGCTAGTCCTTGCCACTCAACGAGATGTCAGGCGCGTCCGGGCGCTTCATACCCAGCACGTGGTAGCCGGAATCGACATGATGCACCTCGCCGGTGACGCCGCGCGAGAGGTCGGAGAGGAAATACAGCGCGCTGCCGCCGACGTCTTCGGTCGAGACGTTGCGCCGCATCGGCGCGTTATATTCGTTCCACTTCAGGATATAGCGGAAATCGCCGATGCCGGAGGCGGCGAGCGTCTTGATCGGCCCCGCCGAGATGGCGTTGACGCGGATGTTCTTCTCGCCGAGATCGGCAGCGAGATAGCGCACGCTGGCTTCCAGCGCCGCCTTGGCCACGCCCATCACGTTGTAATGCGGCATCCACTTCTCGGCGCCGTAATAGGAGAGCGTGATCAGCGAGCCGCCATCCGTCATCAGCTTTTCGGCGCGCTGCGCCACGGCCGTGAACGAATAGCAGGAGATCAGCATCGACTTCGAAAAATTCTCCTGCGTGGTGTCGACGTAGCGGCCGTCGAGCTGCTCGCCATAGGCGATCGCGTGCACCAGGAAGTCGATCTTGCCCCACTTCTCCTTCAGCACCGCGAAGGCGGCGTCGATGGTCGCGGCATCAGTGACGTCGCAATGGCCGAGCACGAGACCGCCGATCTCGGCGGCAAGCGGCTCGACGCGCTTCTTCAGCGCATCGCCCTGGTAGGTGAAGGCGAGCTCGGCACCGGCAGCGTGGCATGCCTTGGCGATGCCCCAGGCGATCGAGCGGTTGTTGGCAACGCCGAGGATCACCCCGCGCTTGCCTTGCATCAGACCTGAATTCTGCGCCATTTTTGAACGTCCCGTCGAGCTCTCGTTGAGGTCTGGAGGTACACCAGCCCTCCCCTGCGGTACAGCCCTAATCCGCAGCGTTAACGCTGTTTCGAGTGCCGGAATAGCCGTTCCGTTCGGGTGTTATGATGATTGAGGCGCCCGCGCCGAACGCTGGGGACATCAAGACCGCAATGAATGCGTTTCGCCAGAGTGTGGAAGCCATGATCCCGGCGCTGCGCCGCTATGCCCGCGCGCTTACGCGCGATGCGGATGCGGCCGACGATCTGGTGCAGGACACATTGGTGCGCGCGCTGCGTTCGGAACGGCTGTTTCTCGGAGGCGACGTCAGGAGCTGGCTCTATACGATCCTGACCAACCTCAACAAGAACCGGCGGCGCTCGCTGGCAAGGCGCCCGCAATTCATGCCGCTGACGGAGAACAACCCGGATGCCAGCGGGACCGAGGCCGAAGGACGCGACATCGAGAAGGCGCTGGCCACCCTCGTCGAGGAACAGCGTTCAGTGCTGCTGCTGGTGATGCTGGAAGGCATGAGCTATCGCGAGGTCGCCGACATCCAGGGCGTGCCGATCGGCACCGTGATGTCGCGCCTGGCGCGCGCCAGGGCCCACGTCAAAGCCTCGCTGGAGGGCGAGCGCCCGGCGCTGAGGCGGGTGAAATGAGGACAGGGTGATGCATCGCGTATCGTGCGCCCGCAGACTGCCGAGGACGCGAGCGAAGTTGAGCCACGAACGATTTTTTGGGCCGCAGAGCCAGAGACGACCGATATGAACGACCGCAAGATCCCAGTGACCGAGGACGAACTGCACGCCTATGTCGACGGCGAGCTGCCGGCCGAGCGCCGCGCCGACGTCGAGGCCTTTCTTGCCGCCCATCCCGACGAGGCCGAGCGCGTGCAGTCCTGGCGTGCCATGGCTGAGATGCTGCACGCCCGCTACGATGCCGTTGCCCAGGAACCGGTGCCGGCACGGTTGGAGCTGGAGCGGCTGGAGCGCCGCCCGCGGCAATGGCTCTATGGCGCCGCCGCGGCCGTGCTGGTGGCTTTCGTCGCCGGCGGCACGGCCGGCTGGGTCGCACATGGTGCCGCCAACACGCCCTCGACCTTCCAGAGCTTTACGGCGGACGCGCTCGACGCCCATCGCCTTTATGTCGTCGAGGTCCGCCACCCCGTCGAGGTCGGCGGCAGCGAGCGCGACCACTTGCAGGCCTGGCTGACCCGACGCTGCGGCTGGACCGTGTTCGCACCGAACCTGGAGGCGAGCGGGCTGAAGCTGGTCGGCGGCCGGCTCTTGCCGGGACCGAACGGTCCGGCGTCATTCCTGATGTATGAGGGCGCCTCGGGCGAGCGGTACACGATCTACTCCGCCAAGACCCAGAATGGTGCAACGCAAATGCGCTACGCCAAAACGGACAAGGACGGCGCGCTGTTCTGGGCCGAGCGCGGCGTCGGCTACGTCGTCAGCGGCAGCAGTGACCGCGACCGGCTGACCAGGGTGGCGCAAGCCGTCTACGACCAAGCAGAGAAAAACGGCACCTAGACAACTGCACAGGCGCAGTGCCCAGATTCCGTCATCGAAAATTTGGAATCAGAACATCGGCGCGTCTCATTATCGCACCGGGTGTTCACGCGATTATGAGTGGCGTTCGATCCGCCGATCGACGCGGGCGGCCTCGATTGGGGTTTTTGGTACCGCGCTGGTCCCCCTCTCGAGGCCGCACCTTTTTATCGGCTGCCCCGCCGGACAGCCGACACGCCTCAAACGTCAGCGTCGAAGCGCAATGCGCTTCAGACGTATGTTGAGCATCATCCTTTCGGGAAGAGAATGCTCCGATCGTCGAGGTGGCCTCGGATAGCGCCCTCTTGTTTGCGCACGCAGCCCTCCGGGTCCGGATCGTATGCTAGCCGAGCCCGCTACGCGGATTGTAGGGATGTTGGTCCCGCCATTTCTCCATCAATGCCTCAAGCTCTGTGTCGTTCCCGTCCGGTAGCATAATCCTGATGGTCACGAAGAGATCCCCGGTTCCACCGGCTTTGGGCAGGCCCTTGCCCTTGAGGCGGAAGGTCCGGCCGCTGGAGGTGTTTTTGGGGACCGAGAGCTCCACGGCATTGCCGAGGGTGGGCACGCGGACCTTGCCGCCGAGCACCGCCTCGTAAAGCGTGACCGGCAGGTCGATCCTGAGGTCGGCACCCTCGACCTTGAAGAACGGGTGCGGCGCAATGTTGATGGTGATCAGGAGATCGCCGGGCGGATGGCCATGCGCGCTCTCGCCTTGCCCCCGGAGCCGAATCTGCTGGCCTTCGGTGACGCCAGCCGGAATCTTGACGTTGAGCTCCTTGCCCGTCGGCAGCCGGACGCGCTTCTCGCCCCCCTTGGCCGACTCCTCCAGCGAAACGGACATGGCGACGTTGACGTCGAGATCGAGCCCGATGCCGCCGGTGTCGAACTCGAACTGGGCGCCGCCGCCGGCCCCGGGCCGCGCGCCGCGCGTTCCGCCGCCGAACATGCTGTTGAGGATATCCTCGAACGCGCCGCCGCCCGGGCCGCCCGCACCGCCGCTCCGAAACGTATAGCTCTCGAACCCGCCAGGGCCCGCGCGGCCGCGTGGGCCGCCGCCACCCGGAAAGCCCTGGAAGCGCGGCTTGCCCTCGGCGTCGATCTCGCCACGGTCAAACTGCTTGCGCTTGTCCTCGTCGCCGAGGATCTCGTTGGCCGAGTTGAGCTCGGCGAAGCGCTCGGCCGCCTTCGGGTCACCCTTGTTGCTGTCCGGATGGTGCTTCTTCGCCAGCTTGCGATAGGCGCTTTTGATCGCGGCAGCGCTGGCGCTCCGCGGCACCCCCAAGACCTCATAGGGGTCGCGCATTCGTCACGTCTCCTTCAAGAAATCGAATTGTTCAAAGGGCTCCCCGCCCCACCTGCCGGTCATGTGGGAAGAGAGTGGCATTTTTGCAACTAGGAGCGCGCTGAAGCTAGCTCCGCCACGGCTTTAGCGTATGAATCTCCCAACGGCCACGGCTGCTTTGGCAGCCGGCGCCCTGGAGCCAGCTTTCGGTGCTGCCGTTGACGTAGCTCGCCAGGAAGTCGCGGCATTTGCGTCCGTCCTCGGCGGCATAGGACTGGGCGATCGGCGTCACCGAGCCGCGCGCGCCGGTCTCCGGATTCTCCCAATGCTGGCTGGAATCCTTGTCGCCCTTGCTGAGGACGTCGGAGGCGGCGTTGCGGGTGAAGGCGAGATCGGTCTCGGTCGGGGGAGCGTCCTTCGCCGGCCGCGCGATCGAGCCGGTGAGGTCGCTGTCGTCGGCCTTGGCATAGGCGCTGCTGTCGTTGCGGGAAAAGCTGCACCCCCCGGCGCCAACCCCGATCAGAATCATCGTCATGACAAAGCCGGACGGCCGGATCGCCGATAGGCCAACGCGTCCCCATGCCCTATATAGGGCGGTAGCGGACAACAACGCGTTTTGGGCCGCGGGACGCAACTCGGACTCCAGACATGACCGACACGACCTCGATGAAACACCAGACACCCTTAACATCCGGTGATTTCACTGCCGCCGACGAGCCATTTGCGCTGTTCGAGACCTGGCTGAACGAGGCGATCAAGAGCGAGCCGAACGATCCGAACGCCATGGCGCTCGCAACCGTCGACCCTGACGGGCTGCCTGACGTGCGCATGGTGCTGATGAAGGGCTTCGATACCGAGGGTTTCGTCTTCTACAGCCACATCGCCAGCCAGAAGGGCCGCGAACTCGCCGCAAATCCTAAGGCAGCGTTACTTTTTCACTGGAAATCGCTGCGCCGCCAGGTCCGCATTCGCGGCAACGTGACGCCGGTGACCGACACTGAAGCCGACGCCTATTTCGCCACGCGCCCCAAGCAGGCCCAGATCGGCGCCTGGGCGAGCAAGCAGTCGCAAGAGCTGGAGAGCCGCTTCGCCTTCGAACAAGCCATCGCCAAGGTTGCGGCCAAATACGTCATCGGCGAAGTGCCGCGGCCGCCGGGCTGGAGCGGCTGGCGCATCACGCCCTCGCGTATCGAGTTCTGGCACGACCGCCCGTTCCGCCTGCACGACCGCATCGAATTTCGCCGTGACGCGGCCGGCCAGAAATGGTCCAAGACGCGGATGTACCCATGAGCATCATCTTGAACCTTGTCTCGAGCTTTGGGCCGAATTGAAAGATGTCCATGCCGCATTCGTCCAATGCGCCGCGTCGTACGCTGCTCCTGACCGGAGCCAGCCGCGGCATCGGCCACGCCACCGTGATCCGCTTCTCCTCGGCGGGCTGGCGGGTCATCACCTGCTCGCGGCACCCCTTTCCCGAGGACTGCCCGTGGGACGCGGGACCCGAGGACCACATCCAGGTCGACCTCGGCGATCCCCAGGACACCGCGCGCGCGATCGGCGAGATCCGCCAGCGGCTCGAAGGCGGCACGCTGCACGCGCTGGTCAACAATGCCGCGATCTCGCCCAAAGGACCGGGCGGCTCCAGGCTCGGTTCGGTCGACACCGACCTCGACACCTGGACTCACGTCTTCAATGTCAACTTCTTCGCGCCGATCATGATGGCGCGCGGGCTGATCGAGGAATTGAAGGCCGCCAAGGGCTCGGTCGTCAACGTCACCTCGATCGCAGGCTCGCGCGTGCACCCCTTCGCGGGCGCGGCTTATGCCACCTCGAAGGCGGCGCTCGCCTCGCTGACGCGCGAGATGGCTTCCGACTTCGGCCGCGTCGGCGTGCGCGTCAACGCGATCGCCCCGGGCGAGATCGACACCTCGATCCTGTCGCCCGGCACCGAGAAGATCGTCGAGCAGCAGATCCCGATGCACCGGCTCGGCACGCCCGACGAAGTGGCAAAGATCATCTACGTGCTGTGCACCGACACCAGCTCTTACGTCAACGGCGCCGAGATCCACATCAACGGCGGCCAGCACGTTTGATCTCGTCATTCCCGGTTGGCCCATCAGGGGCAGACCCGGAACGAGACAAAGATCAAGCTGAACGTTGTTGTCCGCGACGCGGCTGGAGCGGCGTCCCCTCGTAGAGATCGGCGACTGCGCATTGCAGCCCGAATTCGGGCAGCTTCAGATCATCGGATGCTCCGAGCGTTTGCGAATTCCACCCGGCTTGCGTCCTGGCGTCCAGGCGCACCTCCATCCGGTCCTGCTCGATGATGAGCACTGCATCGCAGGCCGCATGTGCGAGATAGATGGTCCGCTTGACGTCGATCCACTTCGTCTCGGTGTCGGGCACCCGCGTGCCGTCGGTCGCGGAGACGATCTCCGCCAACAGATAGGCCCGGTCCACAAACCTCTGGTCCGGCTCGTACTCTGCATCGATGACCGCGACGTCCGGTTCCGGCCGAAATTCGCCCGAGCCGAGCTCGATGCCCGGACGCTGCATGGCAATGCGACCCTGGTCGTGTCGCGCCAACGCATCGTTGAGCAGACGCTCGAGGTTTCCTGCGATGCGGTTGTGCGCGATCGTTGGCGGGGTCATCATTATCGGGACACCTGCAACGAGTTCCCAGCGTTCATGATCCGGGCGACCCTCCTGGAACGCACGAAAGCGCTCGCCGGACATGTGCCCGGCCCTGGTGGGTTCTTTGATTCCAACACCCATCGGCACCTCCGACGTCACAACGCGCGCAAGCCTAGCCGGCTCCGCCACGAATACCAATAGAGATAAGAGGGGTCGGGCGGAGGCGCCATGGCCCAAATCGGACGCACGGCCAAACGTCAGGGAGAACTCGGGACGGAAGCAAGGCGATCCAGACAACGCCGCCGCAAGACCTGGATCGCCCTTACCTTCCGTTCCTCAATCGAGTCGAATCCGACGCGACCTCTCGCGCGGCAGCGAAGCGGCCGTGCTGAATGCAGTCGAGCAGTCGTCGTCGTTCTCACCATCGAGCAGCGGAGCACCACAGTGCCGGCACATGCGTGCCGACATCGACGGCGCCTTGCCGCTCGCCAGGACCTGACGATAGTTCGCCAGATCGATGACGTTGCGGGGCGACGTTATGTGTTTCTCAACCATGGCTGTTCCTCGCGGCTACGCACTGCTTATCGCAGACAAGTTTCGCGCAAACGTTCAGCCCACCGCTCAAATTTTACCGGAGGAATTGCGGCACGATTCGCGCATCACCGCGCCGCCGCAATCCCGATCTATTCTGCGACACGATTTACCGTGTCTTTGCGAGCGGCGTAAGGTCTCGGTAGGTATCTTTGCTCGAGCACGGCACCTACAGCCACTTCTTCCACTTGAAGATCCAGTACGGAACGATGGCGGCGATCAGCATCATCACCAGCGCCATCGGATAGCCGTGCACCCATTCGAGTTCCGGCATCAACTTGAAATTCATGCCGTAGACCGAGGCGATCAGCGTCGGCGGCATCAGGACGACGGCCATCACCGAGAACAGCTTGATGATGTTGTTCTGCTCGAGATTGACGACTCCGAGCATGGCGTCGAGCACGAAGGTGATCTTGTTGGACAGATAGGAGGCGTGGTCGGTCAGCGAGGCGACGTCGCGCTGCATGGTCTTGAGCTGCTCGCGCATGTCCTTCGACCATTTCACGCCCTCGACCACCGCGGACAGGAACGTCACGACGCGACCGATCGACACCAGACTCTCGCGAACCTTCGAGGTCAAATCGCCCTTGCGGCCGATCGAGATCAAGATCTGGGAATATCTCTTTGCCTGCCCGTGGCGCTCGCTCTCAGGCTCGAAGATGTCGTGCGAGACCTGATCGATCTCGGTGCCGCAACGCTCCAGAATGTCGGCGCAGCGGTCGATCACGGCGTCCAGCAGCTCCATCAGCACCATCTCGCCGGTGATGGAAGGCGTGCAGGAGCGACCGAGCTTGGCCTCGACCAGGGCGAACGGCTTCGGCTGGTCGTAGCGCACCGTCACCAGGCGGTGGTCGCCGAGGATGAAGGTCACCGCCGTGGTCCGGGGCATGTCGGTATCGGAGTAGCACATCAGCGTCGCAGTCATGTAGCGCGCGCCGTTCTCCATATAGAGGCGGCTGGAGATCTCGATCTCCTGCATGTCTTCCCGGGTTGGGATGGCGATGCCCGCGAGCCGCTCCACCGCCTTGTCCTCGGCCGCGCTCGGATTGACGAGGTCGATCCAGACGGCGTGCTCCGGCACCGCCGCAAGATCCTCGATGACAGCCTTCTTGAGGACGGACTCGGAGGGAACAAACACCGAAAACATCAAAAGCTCCAGAGATCCTGCGACAGAATGACAGCCCCTTAGCGCGATTCTGACAGGTTCACGATGACAACAACATTAACGGAGCGTTTGCATTTGTGGCGCCCCCGGGCTCAACTGTGGCACGGAATCGACAGCTTGGCGCATTTCGCCAAAAAAACCCTCACAACACCCCCAAATTTGCGGCAGAAAAGCCACAGCTGGGCTCTTGCAGCGCGGGAAAAGGCCTTCAGCGCTGGAATTGTGGCAGATTTCAACGATAATGGGATCAGCGGAGTCGAGGAACTTGGGCGCCAGGCTCAGGCCCTCCGCACGGTATTGTTTTGATTGGAACCAAACCATGTCGTCGCTGAAAGTTAAGTTTGGGATTTTGGCCGCTGGCCTGATGCTGTCGGGCTGCATGCAGGCCACTCACTACGAGGCGACCGACACCAAGGCCTTCAAGCCGAAGGACAAAGAACTCCTCGCCAAGGTCAAGTACGAGAATACTGCGGTCGCAGAGCCGTTCCGCCGCGCCATCGTCCAGTACCACCGCAAGGAATCGCCTGGCTCGATCGTGGTCGATTCCGACAACCATTACCTCTATTACGTGCTGGATGGCGGCAAGGCGATCCGTTACGGCATCACCGTCGGTGAAGAGGCGATGGCCTGGTCGGGCATCGCCAAGGTGGGCAGCAAGACCGAGTGGCCGGCCTGGCACCCCACCCCCGGCGAAATTTCGCGTCTGGGCGTGCCGACCTATGTCGCCCCCGGCCCGGACAATCCGATGGGCTCCCGTGCGATGTACCTCTATTCGGGAGGCAAGGACACGCTGTTCCGCATCCACGGCACCAACCAGCCGGAATATATCGGCGCCTCGATCTCGTCCGGTTGCATCCGCCTGACCAACGAGGACGCGATCGATCTCTATGATCGCGTCAAGGTCGGCACCCTCGTCGTGGTGCTCGAGCCGAAGCACGGCGACTCGCCCTACAATTCACGTCTGGCGCTCGGCAGCAGCCAGACCGGCCAAGCGGGCAGCTACTGATCGCTTCCTGATCTCGGACAATCAAAAGCGCCGGTCTTTACCGGCGCTTTTTTGTTGCGGGTTTGGAAGGTTGGGCTTTGTTGCCGTCTGACCTGTCCGTAGGCGCAGCCGATTTCTCTGTCGCCTCGTTCTCAGCGCCCTCCTTGTCTTCGGGCTTGGCCGCGACCTCGCGCGGCGGCGCCTCCTCGGGCCGTTCCGCCGGCAGCAGCGGGGCGATTAGCGGCAGGGGATCCCACACGTTCCACTGACAGATCCGGTAGTCGTTGCGCCGCTGCGCCAGATCGAGATGGATGTGGTCCTCATGGTACCAGTCCGAGCCCGGGCCGAGCACGGTGGAGAAGCGCGCGCAGACCGAATGCAGCACGCGCTCACGCACATCGCGCGACATGGAACGGTCGGTGAGGCCGAACGACTGCCCATTGGCGAGCTTGATGGCGCGGATGTCGAGAGCATTGGCCTTGCCGTGCTCGGACAGCATCGCACCGACGACGCGGTTGCGGCCGCGGCACTCGAAGCTGTCGAAATTGTCGAGATCGCTGATGGCGGAGCCGAGGCTCGCGGCCAGCGGAGCCATGTCCTTGCGCACCCAGTCCGCTATGGCGGACGCCATGGTGCAGCGGAGGATCGCCGCCGGCTTCACCGTCACCTTGCGCTTGTCCGGCAGCACGATGGCCTCCAGCCGCACCAGATCCTCGCCGCCACAGGCGCCGGGGCCGCGGATATCCGGAATGGACGGTGCGACCGCGATCTCCTCGGTCAGCGCGAGGCGGCAGGCCGAGAGCTGCTTCTCCGGCGGCCGCGCGGCCTCGGCGGGCTTGGTGTCCCCCGGCGTGTCCGGGGACGGCTTGCCCTCGGCCTCCGGCGGGGCCTCGTCCGACGCTTTCGGGGCCTCCTCGGGGCGTGGTTTCGGGAGCGGGATCTTGGCGGAATGAACCGTCGGACGCGGTCGTGGTGTACCAAGACCAAAGATATCGAGCGGCGCAGCATATTTTCGCGCCTCTGCCCGCTCCGTCAGCACAAGCGACATCCCCAGCACAGCGGTAACCATTGCCGCGCCAGCGGACATATAGCCGCGACAAGACCATTTGCGGCGAAAGTCCGGCAGGCTAAAAGTCATGTCAATTCTTTGGCCCAACGCTGAGAGCGACAAAGCGCCCAGCAACTTCTCGGAGGAACGTCGGAATGCTTGGTTTGATGCAAGATTGGCCCCTGCTCTGCCACCGGATCATCGAACACGCCGCCAGGATTCATGGCAAGCAGGAGGTGGTCACGCGCTCGGTCGAGGGACCGATCCATCGCACCAACTACGCCGAGATCCACAAGCGCGCGCTCAAGGTCTCGCAGATGCTGGAACGCGACGGCATCAAGCTCGGCGACCGTGTCGCAACGATCGCCTGGAACACCTGGCGCCATCTCGAGGCTTGGTACGGCATCATGGGGATCGGCGCCATCTGCCATACCGTCAATCCCCGCCTTTTCCCCGAGCAGATCGCCTGGATCATCAACCATGCGCAGGACCGCATCGTGATGACCGACATCACCTTCGTTCCGATCCTGGAGAAGGTCGCC
Source organism: Bradyrhizobium sp. SZCCT0231 (assembly GCF_018130245.1). Taxonomy (GTDB): domain Bacteria; phylum Pseudomonadota; class Alphaproteobacteria; order Rhizobiales; family Xanthobacteraceae; genus Bradyrhizobium; species Bradyrhizobium japonicum_F. The sequence continues at coordinate 47,301 of NZ_JAFCKP010000001.1, read as the reverse complement.
GACAAGCTGACAAGCGTGGAGCGCTACATCGTGCTCACCGACAAGGCGCATATGCCCGAGACCACGCTGAAGAACGCAGTGGCCTACGAGGACTGGATTGCCGAGGCCGACGGCAAGTTCAAATGGAAGGACTTCGACGAGAACACGGCGGCCGCGATGTGCTACACGTCGGGCACCACGGGCGACCCGAAGGGCGTGCTGTACTCGCATCGCTCCAACGTGCTGCACGCGCTGATGGCCAACAATGTCGACGCGCTCGGCACCAGTGCGTCCGAGACAATGCTGCCGGTGGTTCCGCTGTTCCACGCCAACAGCTGGGGCATCGCCTTTTCCGCGCCCTCGCAGGGCACCAAGCTGGTCATGCCCGGTGCCAAGCTCGACGGCGCCTCGGTCTATGAGCTGCTCTCGACCGAGAAGGTGACGCACACCGCCGGCGTACCGACGGTGTGGCTGATGCTGCTCCAGCACATGGCCGCCAACAATCTCAAGCTGCCGGATCTGAAGATGGTGGTCTGCGGCGGATCGGCGATGCCGCGCTCGATGATCAAGGCCTTCCTCGACATGGGCTCGAACGTCCGCCATGCCTGGGGCATGACCGAAATGAGCCCGATCGGCAGCGTCGCGGCGCTGAAGCCGCCGTTCCAGAATGCAACGGGCGATGCCAAGCTCGACGTGCTCCAGATGCAGGGTTATGCGCCCTTCGGCGTGCAGATGAAGATCACCGACGATGCCGGCAAGGAGCTGCCCTGGGACGGCAAGACCTTCGGCCGCCTCAAGGTCTCCGGGCCCGCCGTCGCCAAGGCCTATTACCACGTCGACACCAGTATCCTCGACGAGGAAGGCTTCTTCGACACCGGCGACGTCTCGACCATCGACGAGGACGGCTACATGCGGATCACCGACCGCTCCAAGGACGTGATCAAGTCCGGCGGCGAGTGGATCTCCTCGATCGACCTCGAAAACCTCGCGGTCGGCCACCCGGCCGTGGCGGAAGCCGCCGTGATCGGCGTGTTCCACCCCAAATGGGATGAGAGGCCGCTTTTGATCGTGCAGCTCAGGCAGGGCCAGCAGACCACACGCGAGGACATCCTCAAATACATGGATGGCAAGATCGCCAAATGGTGGATGCCCGACGATGTCGTCTTCGTCGACGGCATCCCGCATACCGCGACGGGCAAGATCCTGAAGACGGCACTGCGCGACCAGTTCAAGGATTATCGCTTCCCGAACGCGGCGGCGTAGGCATCGGTGCCCACCTTCCCCTGGAGGGGGAGGGTCGGCTCACATGGAGCGCAGCGAAATGTGAGACGGGGTGGGGTGACGATCTCTCCGCAACCAACAGTGCCCGTGTGGAGAGATCACCCCACCCCGCTCGCGCTGCGCGCGATCGACCCTCCCCCTCCAGGGGAGGGTAAGAGGGTGATCGACTCTTGAATTTGCCTTCGGGCCGTGGTCTCAACGGCGCATCGTCGCGCCGGATCGGCCGGCGCCGCCCTCAACGTCCGGCAGAGCTCACCCGATGGCCCGCAGGTTTTCCGCTCCCTACCAGTCGGAGCCCGTGTCCAGCCTTGCGAGCTGGGCGCGCAATCTGGCCGTGTTCGCGGTGGTGGCGGCGGTGGTGTCGATCATCATCGTCCGCTTCGATTTCCTGGAGCCGAAGCCGGCGCTTGTGACTTTCCTCGGCGGGCTCGCGATCGCCGGCCTCTCGATCTTGTTCGGGCTCGCCGGCTTTGCCGCGATCTGGCAGAACGGCTCGCGTGGCATGGCGCGCATCCTGCTCGCCTTCCTGATCGACGGGGCGATCCTCGCCTACCCCGCCTATCTCGGCCTGCAATATCGTAAGCTGCCGTCGATTTACGACATCACCACCGCCCCGATCGATCCGCCGCGCTTCGAGGCGCTGGCACGGCTGCGTACCGGCGAAGGCACCAATCCCGCCGTCTACGCCGGCCTCTATTCGGCGGAGCAGCAGCGCCACTTCTATCCCGACATCGAGCCCGTCGAGCTCGAGATTTCGGTCGACCGCGCCTATGCGATCGCGCTCCAGCTCGTCCACAAGCGCAAATGGATCGTGATCGATGAGCGCGCACCGCAGCCACCGCGCCGCATCGGCCGCATCGAAGCGGTCGCGCGCACGCCGATCATGGGTTTTCGCGAAGACGTGTCGATAAGGGTCGTGCCGGATGGCGATGATTCCCGCGTCGATATCCGCTCTGCCTCGCGCAATTTCGACAGCGATCTCGGCAGCAACGCCGCGCGCGTCAAAAAATTCATCGACGATCTCAACACCGCCGCCGATGCCGACGCGCTCAAGCCGGTAAAGAAGACGCCGGTCGCGCCGCCCAAGGCGCCGGCGAAGACGGTGAAAAAGTGACTCCCGCCGTCATTCCGGGGCGATGCGCAGCATCGAACCCGGAATCCATTCATCCACCAACACTGCGGCCCGATGAATTCCGGGTTCGCGCTGGCGCGCGCCCCGGAATGACGAGAGTTTAGACCGCCATCCGATACGTCCCGCCGATCACGGGATCGCCCTCGGTCGCGACCACGCCGCGGGCGACCAAGTCTTCGAGGTGCGCCAGCACGGAGTAGCCGGCGGCCGCCGTCAGCCTCGGATCGATACCGATATAGATCGCGCGGACCATGGTCGGGATGTCGGTCTCGCCCTTGGCAAGGCGGTGCAGGATCGAGGCCTCACGCGCCTTGCGGTGACGAATCAGGAAGCGCGCAAAGCGCGGGCCCTCGGGAATCTCGGGGCCGTGGCCTGAGAAATAGAGATCCTCCTCGCGTGCCGCGAGCCGGTCCAGCGAGTCCATGTAGTCGATCATCGAGCCGTCGGGCGGCGCCACGATCGAGGTCGACCAGCCCATCACGTGATCGCCGACGAAGTTGAATTTTCGCTCGGGCCAGGCGAATGCCAGATGATTGGCCGTGTGACCGGGGGTCGCCACGGCCTCGAGCCGCCAGCCGTCGCCTTCCACGATGTCGCCGTGTGCGAGGTTGACGTCCGGCGCAAAATCGCGGTCGACGCCGGACTCCGGATTGTGTTTCTCGCTCTCGAAACGCGGGCGCGAGGCGCGATGCGGACCTTCGGCATAAACCGGCGCCCCGGTCGCCTGCTTGATCCGCGCGGTATTCGGCGAATGGTCGCGGTGGGTGTGGGTGACGAAGATGTGCGTCACCGTCTCGCCGCGCACGGCATCGAGCAGCGCCGCCGCATGCGCCTCGTCATCCGGACCGGGATCGATGATCGCGACATTGCCCTTGCCGACGACATAGCTGACCGTGCCGGTGAAGGTGAACGGGCTCGGATTGTTGCAGAGCACACGCCGCACACCGGGGCGGACCTCCTCGACGATGCCGGGCCGAAGCGGAAAGTTGCGGTTGAACGGGACGTCGTCGTTGTCGGACATGAGACTTCCTGTGCACTGCTGCCCCAACCCTCGCCGTCATACCCCGCGAAGGGGTATCCAGTACGCCGTGGCGCCTGTGGCGAAGGCGAGGTCTCTGGATACTGGATCGCCCGCCCGAGTGCGCAATTGCGCACAAGGCGGGCGATGACAGCTCAGCAAAACAATGGCCGCGGAATGCGTGACGACTAGAAAAACGCCTGAATGCCCGTGATCGCGCGGCCGAGGATCAGGGCGTGGACGTCGTGGGTACCCTCGTAGGTATTGACCGTCTCGAGGTTATGGACGTGGCGCATCACGTGATACTCGATCGAGATGCCGTTGCCGCCGTGCATGTCGCGGGCGGTGCGGGCGATATCGAGGGCCTTGCCGCAATTGTTGCGCTTGACGATCGAGATCATCTCGGGCGCGAACTTGCCCTCGTCCATCAGGCGGCCGACGCGCAACGAGGCTTGCAGGCCCAGCGCGATCTCGGTCTCCATGTCCGCGAGCTTCTTCTGCACGAGCTGGGTCGCGGCGAGCGGCTTGCCGAACTGCTTGCGGTCGAGCGTGTACTGACGGGCGCGATGCATGCAGTCCTCGGCGGCCCCTAACGCCCCCCAGGAGATGCCGTAACGGGCGCGGTTGAGGCAGCCGAACGGGCCCTTGAGGCCGGAGACGTTGGGCAGCAGGGCGTCTTCCGGAACCACGACGCCGTCCATCACGACCTCACCGGTGATGGAGGCGCGAAGTGAGAGCTTGCCGCCGATCTTCGGGGCGGAGAGGCCCTTCATGCCCTTCTCCAGCACGAAGCCGCGGATCTGGTTGTCGTGCGCGGCCGACTTGGCCCAGACCACGAACACGTCGGCGATCGGCGCGTTCGAGATCCACATCTTGCTGCCGGTGAGGCGATAGCCGTCCGAGACCTTCTCGGCGCGGGTCTTCATGCCGGCGGGATCGGAGCCGGCGTCGGGCTCCGTCAGGCCGAAGCAGCCGACCCACTCGCCGCTGGCGAGCTTCGGCAGGTACTTCTTGCGCTGGTTCTCGTCGCCATAGGCGTAGATCGGGTACATCACCAGCGAAGACTGCACCGAGTTCATCGAGCGATAGCCGGAATCGACCCGCTCGATCTCGCGCGCGACGAGGCCATAGGCGACGTAGCTCGCATTGGCACAGCCATACTCTTCCGGCAGCGTGATGCCGATCAGGCCGAGCTCGCCCATCTCGTTGAAGATCTCGCGGTCGGTCTTCTCTTCGAGATAGGCCTTGGAGACGCGCGGCAGCAGCTTGTCCTGGGCGTAAGCGCGGGCGGTGTCGCGCACCATGCGCTCGTCTTCGGTGAGCTGCTCGTCGAGCAGGAACGGATCGTCCCACTGGAAAGAAGCCGCAGCCGGCTTGTCCTTGGCCTGAGGGCGCACGCTCATAAAACGTCCTTTCGCGTCTGGTTCCGTCGATAATTGCCCGACAAAGTAAAGCGCCGCGGCAACAAGTTCAATTGCATCCTGGTTTCGGTCGTTCCGGGGCGGCACAACGGCGCGCGCCTGGAAGCGATGCGGTCAGCTTTCGAGCTGCTCGTTGGCAACGATCTCGATGCCGAAGCCCGACAGACCCTTGTAGTCGTGCACCGAGGAGGTGAGATGCCGGATCGAGGTGACGCCGAGGTCGCGCAGGATCTGGGCGCCAACGCCGACCTCGCGCCACTGGCGGTTGCGGTCAGCCTCCGTCGACGACTCGTCCGGCAGCGGCGCCACGGGGACACCGGCCGCGCCGTCACGCAAGTATACCAGCACGCCACGGCCCGCTTTCTTGAAATGCTCGAGCACGACCGCCATGCGCTTGTGGCCGGTGAAGGTGTCCTTGACGATGTTCGGCTTGTGGAAGCGCGTCAGCACGTTCTTGCCGTCGCCGACGCCGTTGTAGACGAAGGCGACGTGAGCGATGGAATCGAAGGGCGAGCGGTAGGCATAGCCCTGCAAGGGACCGATCGGGCTCTCGGTGACGAACGTCGAGACCCGCTCGATCAGTTTCTCGCGCGCCTGGCGGTAGGCGATCATATCCGCGATGGTGACGTGCTTGAGCTTGTGCTCGGCGGCGAAGCGGGCGACCTGCTCGCCCTTCATCACGCTGCCGTCGTCGTTCATCAGCTCGCTGATGACGCCGACCGGCGGCAGGCCGGAGAGCTTGCAGAGGTCGACGGCGGCCTCGGTATGGCCGGAGCGCAGCAGCACGCCGCCGTCCTTGGCGATCAGGGGGAAGATGTGACCGGGCCGGGCGAAGTCGTTGGCGCCGACATTGGAATTGGCGAGCGCGCGGCAGCACGAGGCGCGCTCCTCGGCGGAGATGCCGGTGCCGCCATCGGGCTTGTAGTCGACCGAGACCGTGAACGCGGTGGTGTGCGCGGAATCGTTGTGGGCGACCATCGGATCGAGCCGCAGGCGGCGCGCGTCCTCGGTCGTCACGGGCGCGCAGACGATGCCGGAGGTATGGCGGATGATGAACGCCATCTTCTCGGCGGTGCAGAGCGAGGCGGCGACGATCAGATCGCCCTCGCCCTCACGGTCCTCGTCGTCGGTGACGACCACGAGCTCACCCCGGGCAAAGGCCTGCAAGACTTCCTGAACGCTATCGGGCATTTCCCAATCTCTATCGGTTATGGCCGGGAGGCTTAGCCGGACTTGGGTCGGGGCGCTAGTCTCCCCAGCGCAACCACATATGCCAGACGGCAGGCCTGCCAAGGGGTTTCAGGCTTGCACCGGGCATACCAGCGATATAAGCGCAGATCGCCCGCACGGAAGGCCGCCGGACGCCGTCAAGGCAGCACCTCGCGGCGCTCGCCGAGGCGCTGATCGAGCTCGGCGCGCTTGTCGGCTAGCAGGCCGGCCTGGGCGGCTTCGATCACGGTAAACAGCTCATGAGCATCGCTGAGCCGGGTCACGGTGACGTAGCTGGCGCCGGCCGCATAGAGCTCGCCCACGTCCGACAACAGATCGGCCGTGGCAACGATCAGGGCGGTCGGATTGAGCGCGCGGACGTGACGGACCAGCTTCTCGTTGCTGGCGCCCTTAAGAAGCGCGTCCGGCACGCTGAGGATGATCATCTCGGACTTGCCGACGCCGGCGTGGAGCAGCGTGTCGGCGCTGCTGATGTCGCCATAGATCACGTGCAGACCGCGCGAGAGCAGGGTCTGGTACACATTGGGGTTGAAATCGACCACCGTGATCTGCTCCAGCAGCACCGGTGCCTGCCGTTCGATCTCCGCCAGCAGCGCGCTCGCCGCACGGAAAAAGCCGAGGATGACGATGCGGCGGGCCTCGCCATGGCCGCCTCCGTGTCCGTCCTCGGCATGGCCGTTGCCATGGTCGAGATCGCGCAAGCCGATCCGCTTCAACGGGCCGATCGCCCAGCGGGTGATCTCGTCGCTGCGGGTCATCACGAAGGTGGAGAGCACCGCCAGCACCACGAAGGCAAAGGAGGCCGCATTCGCCGTCTCGGCCGCGATATGGTGGTCGGCGACACCGGTCTGGATCACCACCAGCGAGAACTCGGAGATCTGGGCAAGGTTCAGCGCCGGCAACAGGCTGGCGCGCAGGCCCTGCTTCATCAGGTAGAGCGGGGTGAACGTGGTAACGAGGCGGCTCACCACCGTGAACGCCGCGATCATCAAGGCAAGGCCAATCACCGAGAGGCCGGGCACGGGAATGGTCATGCCGAGCGCGACGAAGAACAGCGTGATGAAGAAATCGCGGAGCGTGGTGACCTTGGCGGTCACGTCGAGCGCGTAAGGGAAGGTCGAGAGCGAGACGCCGGCGATCAGCGCGCCCATCTCGCGCGACAGCGAGAGCCGCTCGGCGGTCTCGGCGACGAGGAAGCACCAGGCCAGCGCGCCGAGCAGGATCAGCTCGGGCCGCCGGGCGATCTGGTGGAACAGCCGCGGCAGCACGTAGCGGCTGACGAGCAGCGCGGCAGCGACCAGCACCGCGACGCGGCCGATCGAGAGCAGGATGACGCTGACCTGCAGATTGGCCAGGCTCGGCTGCACCGCCAGGAACAGGATGGCGAAGATGTCCTGGAGCACCAGGATGCCGAGGGTGATGCGGCCCGGCAGCGTATCGAGCTCGCGTTTCTCGTAGAGCACCTTGACGATGATGACGGTGCTCGACAGCGCGCAGGCGACACAAAGATAGACCGCATCGAAATGCCCGCCGCCGAGCGACAGGCCGATGCCGACGAAGAACAGAATCCCGAGCAGACAGCCGCCGACCAGCTGGCTGCCTGCCGCGAACAGGATCACCCGCCCTGCCCGCACGATCTTCTTCAGGTCGATCTCGAGCCCGATCATGAACAGCATGAAGATCAGGCCAAGCTCGGAGATCACGCTGATCGATTCCTGCGAATGGACCCAGCCGGCACCGAATGGACCTATGCAAAAGCCGGCGATAAGGTAGGCCAGGATCAGCGGTTGCCGGGAGAAATGGGCGAGCAGGCCCAGCATCCAGGCAAACAGGATAGAGAGAGTGATGTCGCGAATCAGCTCATGCATGCCAAATTGGTCCGTTTTGCCGCACCCTAGAGACGGGTTGCGGTGCGGCAAGCGAGCAATTCGTCACATGCGGAATGGGCTCGTCGCAGCCGTGCTGCTAGGTCCCCTCGCCTTTGCCGTGCCCGCCGCCGCGCAATCCAAAGTCAATATCGAACAAAACTTTGCCGATTCGCTCACCGCGCTGCCGAAGGAGCAACTCGCCGTTTCCGGCGGATTCTACGTGCCCGCCTATTCCAGCGTCGCGATGAGCCAGGGCAAGCTGCGTGTCGACTTCTCGGTGACGCTGAGCGTGCACAACGCCTCCGAGACCCAGCCGCTGGTCGTCAAACGCATCGCCTATTTCGATACCGCAGGCAAGCAGGTCGAGAGCTATCTGAAGACGCCGGTGGCGTTGAGGCCGCTCGCCACCGTCTCGATCTTCATTCCGACCGACGACGTGCGCGGCGGGACCGGCGCCAATTTTCTGGTCGACTGGGCCGCCACGGGCGAGATCGCCGAGCCGGTGGTCGAAGCGCTGATGGTTGGCGGCATCGCCAACGCGCATTACGCTTTCATCAGCCAGGGCCGTCCGACCAGGACGGCCAAAAAGAACTAAGGCCGTCCGACCAGGACGGCCGGCAAGAAGTAAGGCGGCCAGCGCAAAGCCGGCCGCTCAACAAGAACAAGACGAGGAACGCTCCCATGACGTCCAGCTTCGAATTCGCGCCCCTGTTTCCCGCAGGGCTGCCGGCCCCCTCCGCGCGCTGGACGGGCCTTGCCAAATACAGCTTCGTCGGCGGCAACAACGATTCCGAGCAGGTGCCGCTCGACGAGCTGATCGAAGCAACCAACACGGTGCTGCGGCGCGAGGGCCGCTCGCTCGCCACTTACGGTCTGGCGCATGGTCCGCAGGGCTACCTGCCCTTGCGCGAATTCCTGGTGACCAAGCTTGAGCGCGATGCCGGCATCACCTGCACGGTCGACGATCTCCTGATCGTCTCCGGCTCGCTCCAGGCACTCGATCTCGTCAACGCCACCCTGTTGGCGCGCGGCGACACCGTGATCTTCGAGCAGGAGAGCTATCAGGGCTCATTGACCCGCCTGGCGAGGCTCGGTGTCAACGTCATCGGCATTCCCCTCGACAAGGACGGCATGCGCATGGACGTGCTGTCCTCCACGCTGGCCGACCTGAAGAGCCGCGGCATCCGTCCGAAATACATCTACACCATTCCGACGGTGCAGAACCCGACCGGCAGCATCATGCCCGAGAGCCGCCGCACCGAGCTGGTGCGGCTCGCGACCGAATACGGCGTGCCCATTTTCGAGGACGATTGCTATGCCGATCTCGTCTGGTCGGGGCAGCGCCCGCCCGCGATCTACGCGATGAGCCCCAGCGGCGGCGTGATTCATATCGGCTCGTTCTCGAAGTCGATCGCGCCGGCGCTGCGCGTCGGCTTCGTCGTTGCGCCCTGGGAAGTGATGTCGCGGATGCTGGCGCTGAAGACGGATGCGGGCTCCGGTGCGCTGGAGCAGATGGTGCTCGCCACCTATTGCAGGCCGCATTTTTCAACCCACGTGCCGGCCCTGACCAAGGCGCTGCGCACCAAGCTCGACACGCTGATGGAAGCGCTCAACGAGCAGTTCGGGACCGCCGCCGAATTCGAGGAGCCGAAGGGCGGCATCTTCCTCTGGGTGAAGCTGCCCGACCAGGTCGATACGCTGAAACTGTATCAGGCCGCGCTCGCCGCCGGCGTCTCGATCAATCCGGGACCGGAATGGTCGACCAACAAGGGCCATTCCAGCTCGCGGCTGCGGCTGTGCTTCGCAAGCCCCACGCACCAGCAGATCCGCGATGGCGTCGCCGTGCTGGCCGAGGTCTGCCGCAAGGAATTCGGCGTGCCGGCCCGCAGTGCCAATGTGGAGAAGCGGGCCTAAGGCCCGGCCGAGACCGTCTCCTCAGGCCACCTGTGGCTGGCTACCGTGGATCGCGGAGGCGAGCCGCAGCAACAGGACGATCGAGACGTTGCCCTTGCCGGCCTCGATCTGGGCGATGTAGCGCTCGGAGATCCCGGAGCGGCGGGCGAGCTCCCGGCGGGACAGGTCGCAGCGCATGCGCGAGGACCGCAAGCGATCGCCCAGCTCGGTCAGAAACGCGGCCTCGGAATAAGGCGGTACGGCACAGCTCCCCGGCAGCACTTCACCCGCAAAATCCATGACTTGATTCAGCATTGGTCTATCCACGTTCGCCTTCGGAAAATGCCATCTTACCTTCGAAACGCCCTGCCTCATTGACGCGGATCAAATTCGCGAGCGATCGGCGGCTGCCGTGGAACGGCCGCGAGCGCGATGCTACACTTTGGAATTCTTCGAGGCGGGGTTTCTCAGGACATGATGCGTTGTCTTAGCCGCGGGATCGCGGCTGCGGTGCTGTGGGTCGCGTTCACCTCCATGGCCGGCGCCGAGACGCTGGCCGTGACCGTGGAGCAATGGGGCCTGCTCGGCTCGTGGGCGGTCGATTGCTCGGCCCGGCCGGACCGCGACAAGGGGGCACTCTTGACTTACGAAATCCGGAAGGACAGCCGGGTGATGTACCGCCGCAATTTCGGCGAGGCCGGGGACGAGAACGAAGTGGTGTCCGCCGCGGTCAACGCCGAGGGCCTGCTCAATGTGATGGTTTACTTCCCCTCGCTGCACCAGGCGCGCGAATTTGGCCTCCTGTTGCAGAAGGACGGCAGCCTGCGCGCGATTTACAATCGCAGCGAGCGCGGCGAGTACACGATCAGGGATGGCAAATACGTCGCCACCGGCGCACCAACGCCCGCGCAGCAGCGCTGCGATTAGCCGTCATTCCTAAGCATGATCGAATCGGAACACTGCTGCACACGTTGCGCTGACGTGGCCCTTTGGGTCCGGATCATGCTCACCTGAACATCCGTTCAGAATTCTTTCCCCGTTCCTCCGGAACGTTCGCGTGAACGCACTGTTCAGATGTGCGTTCGATTGGAGGGGCTCGGACGCGATCCGTTCCTCACGAATGCTGCGCCACCACGGCCGGACGCACCTGCGGCTGCGGCACGATATCGACCGACCAGAGGTCGCGGTTGTCGACATCTTTCAGCGTTACCCTCATCACGCCGGTTGCACCATCGATGTCGACCCTGCCGAAGAACTGCAAGCCGAAGCACGGCGCCAGATTCTCGCCCTGCGCTGCGCTACAGCCATGCTGGTACATCGCGACCGGGCCAAAGGTGTCGTCGAGCTCGCCAGGCCCCCAGGTGCCGGCATGCAGCGGGCCGGAGACGAACTCCCAGAACGGGTCAAAATCCTGAAATTGCGCCTTGTTCGGATCGTAGTAGTGCGCGGCGGTGTAGTGCATGTCGGCAGTGAGCCAGACGATGTTGCGGATGCCGGCGCGCTTGATGGCGGAAAGCAGATCGGCGATCTCGTGCTCGCGCCGGTCGGGCGGCCCATCGCCAAGCGCGACGGCATCCAGGCTGATCAGGCCGATCGGCAAATCGGCCGCGATCACTTTCCAGGTCGCGCGCGAGGCGGCGAGCTCGCGCTTCAGCCAGGCGAGCTGCTCGGCGCCCAGGATCCAGCCGCGGCGATCATCGCCTTTGTTCCAGCTGTCGTCGCGGTAGCTGCGCATGTCGATCATGAAGACGTCCAGCAGCGGGCCGTAGGCGATCTTGCGATAGACGCGTCCTTTTCGCGCACCGATGTCGCGGATCGGCATGAATTCGAAGAAGGCGCGGCGGGCGCGCGCGACCAGGCGCGGCGTGCCGTCGTCCTCACAGCCGGCCTCGTCATAACTGCCGATCGGCGACCAGTCGTTGGTCACCTCGTGATCGTCCCATTGCGCGAACATCGGCACCTCCGCGTGGAAGGCGCGGAAGTGCTCGTCGAGGTGGTTGTATCTGTAATTGCCGCGGAACTGCGCCAGGGTGTGCGCGACCTCGGATTTCTCCTCGGTGACGATGTTGCGCCATGTCTCGCCATTCGGCAGCTTTTGTTCGGCGGGAATCGTGCAGTCTGCGTAGATGTGATCGCCGGAGTGGATGAAGAAATCCGGACGGTTGTCGAGCATGGTCCGATAGCTGCGGTAGCCGCCGCGGGAGACGTCGATGCCCCAGCCCTGCCCCGCGGTGTCGCCGGACCACAGGAACGAGATCGACTGGCCAGCTGCCGGCGCGGTACGGAAATGGCCGATGCGGGTTTCGCCGGCAAGACCGGTGGCAATGTCGTCGAAGCGGACACGGTAGAAGATGTCCTGCCCGGGAGGCAGATCGTTCAGCAGCAGTTTTGAGGTGAGATCGGCGTCAGGCCGCGCATCGCCGGAGGCCGACGCGATGATGGTCTTGAAGCTCTCGACGGTCGAACATTCCACCTGCATCCGCGCGGGCCGGTCGGCGCGCGCCCAGATCACGGCGGAGCCGCCGGAGACATCGCCGGACTGGATGCCGCCTGCGATCTGCGCGCGGTCGGCGGCGCGGCTGAGGTGAGGCTTCGCAAGCGAGGCAATGGTGAGGCTGGAGGCGGAGCGGACCAGGAACTGCCGCCGGGTCCATGCGCGCGAAGCGCGGGGCGTTGCCATTCAGGAGACCTTCGTCGAATCGCGACGAAAGGTGCCTGCGCTCCTTGACTCCCGGCTTACGGTTTCTTGACTCGGGGCCTACGGTTTTACGACGCGGGGATGACGGGCGAGATACAGCCCGGGGGTGCGCTCCCTCGCCCCGCTTGCGGGGAGAGGGGGAGTCTCGACGGGGGCGGTGACAGTTGGACTCGCGGAGGCTCCCCCTCACCCGGATTGCATCTTCGATGCAATCCGACCTCTCCCCGCAAGCGGGGAGAGGTGAAGCGGCCGCAACGTCGCGGCTAGCGCTTCCAGTTGCAAATGCCGCCGGAGCGGCAGGGCCAGGTCTGGATGCGCGTGTCCATCGCCTGTGCATCGAGCGGATTGCCATGGCGATGTGACAGCCTGGTGCGTGCTGCGCCACGCGGCTGGGTGCCCTTCGTATGCGCGACCTTCGGCTCGGCCACACGGACGCGTTCGGCGGCAACCTTCTTCGGCACGTCGACGGGCTCAGCGCGCGCCTGCGCCTCGTTGCCACCGCGCGCTTCGAGTGCGACCGGTGCGAAGTGCGTCTCCGGCCCGAGACGCTTCGGCGACAGCACGGCCTTGGACAGATCGAGGCCGAGATATTCGTCGGGCTTGTAGTCGTCAGCGCGCGCAATGCCTCCCCCTGCGATCGCGAGGGCAAAAGCAATTGCGAAGGGAACGCTTTTCAGGACCACGGACGCCTCCTGAAATCGATTTATGAAAGGGGGTAATTTACCCCTATTTAGGAGGCGTCGCGCGCAATTCCAGCGGCCAAATGCGGCCGTGGTTAAGAAGTTTTGAGGTGTCAGGCGACCTCGCGTCGCTTCGGTCCCGTCCAATGGGGCGCAGCTTCAGTGCGTCTTCGTCTCGTGCCACTTCTCGAGATCGGGCTTCACCTCGTCCGAACGCTGCTCCTTCTCGGGATTGCCCTTCCAGGGCTTGTCCGTCTGTCGGTGCGAACCCCAGTCGTTCTGCTGCCGGGGATCGTCATTGGGCCGTTCCTTGCTCATCGATCTCCCTTTCCCTGAAATCTCAAGCGAAGGGAACACCGTAATAGGAGTTGATGCCGCGCACCGCGGCGTCGTCACTCCAGTTCCAATCGCTTCGTGCGGCGTATTTCGGCGCGCCCTCCAGCTCCTTGGTGGTGATGCCGGTGACATAACCGCCGAGCTCGGTGTCGTATTTCAGCGACTGCCAGGGCAACGGGTAGTGGTCGTTGCCGAGTCCCAGGAATCCACCGAAGCCGAGCACGGCGTATGACACCTGACCACTGATCTTGTCGATCATCACGCGCTCGATCGAACCGATCCGGTTGCGATCGGCGCCATAGACCGATGTTCCCTCGACCTTGTCGCTGCCGATCAAACGGCCCGTCTCACTGCGATCCAGTTCGTCTCGGTTCAACATCGAAAATTCTCCACTCAGCCACGTGCAAAACCAACCGGACAGGCACGCGATCGTTCCGGTGCATGTTCCCTGAGCGGGTCAGGAACATCGCACGAAACGGGTGGTTCTCTGAGTTTCATACACCTGCCAAGCCAAGGACCACGCGCAATGTCCCAGAGCGTCTCCGACTTCATCGCCCAGCATCTGCATGAGGCGAACCATGAGTGACTTCCGCGATATCCAGCACGGCGTCAACGACCCGGTCGACGGCGTCGACGTGAAGTGGCATTTCAACGACAACCGGACGCCGCATGAGCGGGCGCAGCGTCATGCGGACGTACGGGCCGACGCAACCGCCACGCCGGCCGAGCCGTTTCTGCCCGAGCGGCTTCGACGCAAGCCGACTGATCCCCTCAATCCGCGGACCGGTCGGAATCCCGCGGATTGACCGTTAGGAACCTCGGCACTCGGCGTCGCGCCGACCACGGCCGACTTCGTCAAGCAGGTCGCCATCAGCGACATGTTCGAAATTGAATTGAGCAAGCTCGCTGAGTCGCTGGCCAAGCATCTCGCCTCCACCGATTCACTCAGGAACCTTCCTTGTCTCCGGGCTTTACAAAACCGTCGCGGAGGAGATCTCGCCGGCGGACCGATGGCACCCGTAACAATCAAACCCACCCGGATCGATACGGCGATCGCGAACGAGATCGCACAGAACACCAACTCAAGTCTCGAGCACGCCGCCCAAGCAATGACCTGGGTCGCCGACGAGCATGTGATGGTCGCACTCGCTGCGGCGGGATGGCTTTGCACCCGGCTCCGGCATCCGCAGCAGCGTCCCGTTGCCGATCATGTCCTGGTGGTCTCGCTGGTGACGGCCGTATTGCCGCATGTGTTGAAATCCCTCTTCGATCAGACGAGGCCCGACCGGCTGACGGTTAGCGGCCATTGGCGCGGTGTTCCTTATTCGGGGCGCCCCCGCGACGCGTTTCCCTCAGGTCACGCTGTGCATATGGGCGCGCTTGCTTCGGCCGCCGACCTGTTGCCGCCAGCCTCGCGCCGCTGGGCTCGCTCGCTGGCCGTAGCTCTGTCGCTGACGCGCGTGGCGCTGCTCGCGCACTGGACCAGCGACGTGGTGGCAGGCTTCACACTCGGCATCGTCGTCGAGCGACTGTTCAGGCCGTTCACGCTGGCGAAGTCGCAGCGGCGGCTCGAAGCTTCGCGGGTACGGCCATGACGGAATATCTCGTGCGCTTCGTCGCCGGCGGTCTGATCGTATCCGTCTTCGCAATCTTCGGTGACATGCTGCGGCCAAAAAGCTTTGCCGGGCTGCTCGGCGCGGCGCCGTCGGTCGCGCTGGTCACCCTTGGCATCGCCGTGGTCCAGCACGGCCCGCAATATGCTGCGGCCGACAGCTGGACGATGATCTATGGCGCCATCGCGCTCGCCTGCTACAGCCTCGTCGTCTGCCACCTCCTGATGAGATTCCGTCTCGGCGCGCTCCCCGCCACGATCCTGGCCTTTGCCGTATGGCTCGTGGTCGCCTTCGGTCTGCTCGCCGGTTTGGGAGGTGCCGCCTGATGCCGGTCAAGCTATCGTCATCGGCGCTGAAAGAGACGCGTTGGTACGAATACGCCATTCGCTTCGTGCTCGGCGGCTTCGCGACGGTGCTCGCCGGAGTCATTGGCTCGCAATTCGGCGTTTCTGTCGGCGGGCTCTTCCTTGCACTTCCAGCCATCTTCTGCGCCAGCGCGACGTTGATCGAAAGCCACGAGCGGCACGCCAAGGAGAAGGCCGGCCTGAGCGGGCGACGTCGCGGACAGAAGGCCGCGGCGCTCGATGCCGCAGGCGCGGCACTCGGCAGCATCGGCCTCGCGGCGTTCGCCGCCGTCTTCCATGCCACCGTCGGGGCAAGCGTCGCATTCGCTTTCATCGCCGCGTTGACTGTCTGGGCGATCGTTTCCGTGTCGGCCTGGTGGCTCAGGCGCAAGCTTCGCATTGTCACACACAAATCGCGCCGATCAGCCCGTTCGCCATCGGCAACGGGCTCTCGCTTCGTGAAGCCTTAGCTCGCTTTCGCCCCCGTCGAAGTCCGCGATTGCGGCGGCTGGAGGCCGGGACTGTTCGCCCAGCGCTCGACTTCATCGATGACCTTCTGATGGCTTGGCCGCACCGGCTCGGGCGCTTCAGGCTCTTCCGAAAGCTTGCGAGGTAACCTGACTTCGTCCGTCATGGCCTCTCTCCCTTTCGGGAAGAATGCACCATGGCAGGATACGCTTCAATCTAACTCATTGACTACGCTGGATATTTTTACTCATTTGGAGACTTTGCCGACTCTGGCGGAACTCCCGCCAAGTTGGTTCGTTGAGTAAACTACTCAACCTACTCAATCTGCGTGATCGCCATGAACGACCTTCGCGCCGAGCGCCTTCAGGTCATGCTCTCGCCGGAAGAGTTGGCCGCCATTGACGATTTCCGGTTCAAACACCGCATGCCGACGAGGGCGGCAGCAGTCCGCGAACTCCTCAAGTTCGGACTGGCCGCTTTGGGCGTCGATGCCGCTGCCGGCGTGAAGTCAAGCAGCTTCGGCGTGTTCGGCCGCGGGCCTGACGGACATACTCAGGGGGACCCGGAGAGCGGCGGCGGCTGACGCAGGGAAGCCCCCTCCATAAAGCAAACGGCCCCGGCACGGGGGTGCCAGGACCGTCCTTGGAGATTGCTTCCGGCGCACCGGGGGCATGACGACCGGAAGCAATCCGTCGACTCTTCCCGCGGGAATTCGTTCCTCGTGAGAACTAGCCTGTCGCGTCGCTCGAACCGTCCGGCATCGCGCCGGATCCTGGCGTCTTGCTATCGTCGTTCAGCTTGGGATCGCGCGTCGCTTCACGCGAGGGCGAGCCTTTCGGATCCGTCTTGTGCACGGACTGTGCACGCTGCTTGTCGCGTGGCTGCTCCTCCGCACGCTTGTCCTTGACGATGCCTTGGTCGGAATGGGCCATGATGGGCTCTCGCTTCACCTGGTGTCTCGGAGCGCTTACGCACTGCGGCGTCGAATGTTCCGATGCACGGCTAACTGCGCGCCGCGTGGACAGCAGCAGATGCGTTCTCGAGATGCACCTGCCGCACCGTCGTCACCGTCGCGAACGCGACCGAGACGCCAAAGGCGAGAATGAGGGAAAGAAGAGCCAGACGCGGAGCCATCGCCAAAACCTCCTTCTGAAACTGGAAATCGACGCGATCGACGGTTCCCGGATCATCCCAAATCAATTGTTTGCCTTCCGTGCGCGGTCTCACACGTAGATTCACACGTCTCGCTTCGGAGCAGCAATGTGGAGCGAAACGGGCGGGATTTCGCCATCGAGCCAATCCTGCTCGTTCGCGAGCGCCATCCACGCTTCGGCCATGCGCGAATAGCGCTTGTGGGCGGGTTGTCCGTCGGCTCGCTCGGCGAGCTGAAGACAGTTGTCGGCGTTATCCCTGAGGATGTCAGACTGTTTCATGTGGAGGACGTGGGGACGGAACTCTCGCGTCGCAACCCGCTTACCGGATCGTAATGCGAAGGGAACTTCGCACGCCGTTCGTCATTGATTTCGATGCAAGTTGTTGCCGCAATCATCCTGGCATTCATCAGCACCGCGGCGCTCGCCGACAGTACCGGCGAGCGGAAGCTTGGCGAACCGCCACCGACGGCGGTTGAAGTTATCAGCAGCGTCTACAATTTCAGCGGATTTCAACAGGGTCTTCTCGAGAACACCGACCTCAAGGGCAATGCGGAGGTCAAAAATCTCGCCGCCCTGCGCGCCGAGGAAGCGGCCAAGCGCGACAAGAGTCTGAAGGAGATCCAGAAGGCAATTGGCGCGGAACTGCACGTCGGCAGGGCAACATCCCCGACCGCGAGCCTCGTCGAGCCCGAAATGTCGGATGGTCCAACCTACGTCAGAAGCTTTTATGCCGCGCAGATTCCCGAGTACGAATCGATCATCAGCCTGCTTGAGCGCTATCTGAAGGCGCCCGACAATACAGCGCTGGCAGCGTTCGCGCGCGAGCAGCTCCCGATGCTGCGCTCGCAGGTCAGGGACGCGGAGCGCACCATGGCGGACAAGTAGCCGTCTACGGGCTAACCGTCGGGCGCGGCGCTCCGTTCCGAACAGTGAATGCCGGGATGGACGAGCAGAGCGGCGGGCCCACGAGGGCATTTCCTTCCGAGTGGCTTGGAACCAATTCGGAGGATCATCGTTACTTTAGCCGGGCTGAGCAAAGCGGGTTCCATTTCCTAGCGTGTACCATGGCGCTTGATTTCGAATTTGGCTGACGCTCTATTCCATTTCGACCAAACGCGTCTTGCCTCGGATTCGGTCGACGCTTGCGGGGGAATCAGTATGAGCGACCTCGAACCCGGAACTGCATCGCGCTCCGGTCGTCGCGTCCCAAAACCAAAAACCAACGGTACGTCGGAGCCCGATTCCCGGGCGGAGCTTTTGCTCGCCTTGCAGGCGATGCGCAGCGGCGACTTTTCGGTGCGCATGAGCGGCGACTATCTCGGCATAGACGGCAAGATTGCCGACACACTTAACGAAATCATCGCCGCCAACCAGCGCATGGCGCAGCAGCTCGAGCTGGTCGGCCAGGTTGTGGGGCGCGAAGGCAAGACCCGCCAGCGCGTGAAGTTCGGCCTCGCCTCGGGCTCCTGGGCCGACATGGAAGGTTCCGTCAACACGCTGATCGACGACCTGTTGTGGCCGACGCGCGAGGTGACGCGCGCGGTCGCCGCCGTCGCACAAGGCGACCTGCTCCAGACCGTCAAGCTCGACGTCGATGGCCGTCCGCTCGGCGGCGAGTTCTTGCAGTCTGCGACCATCGTCAACACCATGATCAAGCAGCTCGGCGTGTTCACCTCCGAGGTGACGCGCGTCGCGCGCGAGGTCGGCACCGAGGGCAAGCTCGGCGGCCAGGCCCAGGTGCCTGAGGTGACCGGCGTCTGGAAGGACCTGACCGAGAGCGTCAGCTCGATGGCGAACAACCTGACCAACCAGGTTCGCAACATCGCCGAGGTGACGATCGCGGTCGCCAATGGCGACCTGTCCAAGAAGATCACGGTCGACGTCCGCGGCGAGATCCTCCAGCTCAAGGAAGCCATCAACACGATGGTGGACCAGCTCCGCTCCTTCGCCTCCGAAGTGACGCGCGTGGCGCGCGAGGTCGGCACCGACGGCAAGCTCGGCGGCCAGGCGATCGTGCCGGGCGTCGCCGGCACCTGGAAAGATCTCACCGATTCCGTCAACGCGATGTGCGGCAACCTGACCGCACAGGTGCGCAACATCGCCAACGTCACCACCGCCGTGGCGCGCGGCGACCTCTCGCGCAAGATCACGGTGGACGTGCGCGGCGAGATCCTGGAGCTGAAGGACACCATCAACACCATGGTGGACCAGCTCAACTCGTTCGCTTCGGAAGTGACGCGCGTCGCGCGCGAGGTCGGCACCGAGGGCAAGCTCGGCGGCCAGGCCCAGGTGCCGGGTGTGGCCGGCACCTGGAAGGACCTCACCGACAACGTCAACTTCATGGCCTCGAACCTGACCGCGCAGGTCCGCAACATCGCCGACGTCGCAACGGCCATCGCGAGCGGCGATCTGTCGAAGAAGATCACGGTGAACGTGTCGGGCGAGATCCTTCAGCTGAAGGAGACGCTCAACACCATGGTCGACCAGCTCAACGCCTTCGCCGGCGAAGTAACGCGCGTCGCCCGCGAGGTCGGCACCGAAGGCCGGCTCGGCGGCCAGGCCAACGTGCTCGGCGTCGCCGGCACCTGGAAGGACCTGACCGAGAGCGTCAACTCGATGGCCTCGAACCTGACCGCGCAGGTCCGCAACATCGCGGAGGTGACGACGGCGGTCGCCGGCGGCGACCTGTCGAAGAAGATCACCGTGGACGTGCGCGGCGAAATCCTCGAGCTGAAAGACACCATCAACACCATGGTGGACCAGCTCAACGCCTTCGCCGGCGAAGTCACGCGCGTGGCGCGCGAGGTCGGCACCGAAGGCAAGCTCGGCGGCCAGGCCGTGGTGCGCGGCGTCGGCGGCACCTGGAAGGACCTCACCGACAGCGTCAACTCGATGGCCTCGAACCTGACCGGCCAGGTCCGCAACATCGCCGAGGTCGCGACAGCGGTGGCGAAGGGCGATTTGTCCAAGAAGATCACGGTGAACGTGTCGGGCGAGATCCTCCAGCTGAAGGAGACGCTGAACACGATGGTCGACCAGCTCAACGCCTTCGCCGGCGAAGTCACGCGCGTCGCGCGCGAGGTCGGCACCGACGGTAAGCTCGGCGGCCAGGCCGACGTGCCGGGCGTCGCGGGCACCTGGAAGGATTTGACCGACTCCGTGAACTCGATGGCGGGCAACCTCACCGCCCAGGTCCGCAACATCGCCGAAGTCGCGACCGCGATCGCCGGTGGTGACCTGTCCCGCAAGATCACTGTGGACGTGCGCGGCGAGATCCTTCAGCTCAAGGACACGCTGAACACCATGGTCGACCAGCTCAACCGCTTCGCGGGCGAGGTGACGCGCGTTGCGCGCGAGGTCGGCACCGAAGGCCGCCTCGGCGGCCAGGCCAACGTGCCCGGCGTGGCCGGCACCTGGAAGGACCTCACCGACAGCGTCAACTCGATGGCGGGCAATCTCACTGCCCAGGTCCGCAACATCGCCGAAGTGACGACCGCCGTGGCGCGCGGCGACCTCTCGCGCAAGATCACCGTGGACGTGAAGGGCGAAATCCTCGAGCTGAAGAACACCATCAACACCATGGTGGACCAGCTCAACGGTTTCGCAGGCGAAGTCACGCGCGTCGCCCGCGAGGTCGGCACCGAAGGCAAGCTCGGCGGCCAGGCCGAGGTGCCCGGCGTCGCAGGCACCTGGAAGGACCTCACCGACAACGTCAACTTCATGGCCTCCAACCTGACGGCCCAGGTCCGCAACATCGCCGAGGTCGCGACCGCCATCGCCGGCGGCGACCTCTCGAAGAAGATCACGGTGGACGTGCGCGGCGAGATTCTGCTGCTCAAGGACACGCTGAACACCATGGTCGAGCAGCTGCGCTCCTTCGCCGCCGAAGTCACGCGCGTCGCGCGCGAGGTCGGCACCGAAGGCCGGCTCGGCGGCCAGGCCGTCGTGCCCGGCGTCGGCGGCACCTGGAAGGATCTCACCGACAACGTCAACCTGCTCGCCGCGAACCTCACCACGCAGGTCCGCAACATCGCCGAAGTCACCACGGCGGTCGCGCGCGGCGACCTCTCGCGCAAGATCACCGTGGACGTGAAGGGCGAAATCCTCGAGCTGAAGAACACCATCAACACCATGGTGGACCAGCTCAACGCCTTCGCCGGCGAGGTCACGCGCGTGGCGCGCGAGGTCGGCACCGAAGGCAAGCTCGGCGGCCAGGCGCAGGTGCCCGGCGTCGCAGGTACGTGGAAGGACCTCACCGACACCGTGAACCTGATGGCTGCGAACCTGACCGAGCAGGTGCGCGGCATCGTCAAGGTGGTGACCGCGGTGGCCAATGGCGATCTCAAGCAGAACCTGACGATGAAATCGCGCGGCGAGGTTGCCGCTCTCGCCGACACCATCAACAACATGACCGAGACGCTCGCGACCTTCGCCGATCAGGTGACGTCGGTGGCGCGCGAGGTCGGCGTCGAAGGCCGGCTCGGCGGTCAGGCCAACGTGCCCGGTGCCGCCGGCACCTGGAAGGACCTCACCGGCAACGTCAACCTGCTCGCGGCCAACCTCACCTCGCAGGTGCGCGCGATCGCGGAAGTGGCGACCGCCGTGACCAAGGGCGACCTGACGCGGTCGATCCAGGTCGACGCCCGCGGCGAGGTCGCGGAGCTCAAGGACAACATCAACACGATGATCACGAACCTCCGTCTCACGACGGACGTGAACACCGAGCAGGACTGGCTGAAGACCAACCTCGCCAAATTTACCAACATGCTTCAGGGCCAGCGCGACCTCACCACCGTCGGCCGGCTGCTGCTCACCGAACTGTCGCCGCTGGTGAACGCCCATACCGGCGTGATCTACCAGGTCGAGAACGAGGACAGTCCGCAGCTCCTGCTGCTGGCCTCCTACGCCAGCGATGGCGTCTATCCCTATCTGCCCGTGCTCCAGTTCGGCGAAGGCCTGATCGGCCAATGCGCCCTCGACAAGCGGCCGCGCATGGTCGCCGACATTCCGTCCGACGTTGTGCCGATCAACTCGGCGCTGTTCCGCGTTGCGCCGAAAAACCTCGTCGTGCTGCCGGTGCTGTTCGAGGGCCAGGTCAAGGCCGTGATCGAGCTCGCCTCGCTCATCTCCTTCACGACCTCGCAGATGACGTTCCTGGAACAGCTCACCGACTCCATCGGCATCGTGCTCAATTCGATCGAGGCGACGATGCAGACGGAAGGTCTGCTCAAGCAGTCGCAGCAGCTCGCCGGCGAGCTGCAGACCCAGCAGCGCGAATTGCAGCAGACCAACGACCAGCTCGAGCAGAAGGCGCAGCAGCTCGCCGAGCGCAACGTCGAAGTCGAGCGCAAGAACCAGGAGATCGAGCAGGCCCGGCGCGCGCTCGAGGAGAAGGCGACCGAGCTCGCGCTGACCTCGAAATACAAGTCCGAATTCCTCGCCAATATGAGCCACGAGCTGCGGACGCCGCTGAACTCGATCTTGATCCTCGGGCAGCAGCTCGGCGACAACCCGGATGGCAACCTCTCGGCCAAGCAGGTCGAATTCGCCCGCACCATCCACGGCGCCGGCACCGACCTGCTCAACCTCATCAGCGACATTCTCGATCTCTCGAAGATCGAGTCCGGCACGGTGACGGTCGACGCCGAGGAGATCCCGACCGCGAACCTGCTCGAGACCGTCGGCCGGCCGTTCCGGCACGAGGCAGACAACCGCAACCTGTCGTTCAAGATCGACGTCGATCCGAACCTGCCGCGCAGCATCGTCACCGACTCCAAGCGCCTGCAACAGGTCCTGAAGAACCTGCTCTCCAACGCCTTCAAGTTCACCGCCGAAGGCGAGGTGCGCCTGAAGGTCGCCGGCGCGGTCGGCGGCTGGGGGACCGATCACCCGGTGCTGAACTCCGCGCCGGCCGTGATCGCCTTCGAAGTGTCCGATACCGGCATCGGCATTCCCCTGGAGAAGCAGAAGCTGATCTTCGAGGCGTTCCAGCAGGCGGATGCCGGCACCAGCCGAAAATATGGCGGCACCGGACTCGGACTCGCGATCAGCCGCGAACTCGCGAGCCTGCTCGGAGGCGAGATCCATCTGCGCAGCGCGCCGGGCAAGGGCTCGACCTTCACGCTTTACCTGCCGTTGAAATATTCCGGCCCGACGCTCGCGCCGCGCGCTGCGCCGGCGTCACAGCAATACAGCCAGCCGCCGGCGCTGCAGCCGGCCGCGCCCGACCAGCAGCGCGTCGTCGAGCAGCTTCCCGACGATCGGCTCAAGCTCGAGCCCGGCGACACCATTCTCCTGATCGTCGAGGACGATCCGCACTATGCCCGCGTGCTGGTCGATCTGGCCCGTGACAAGGGCTTCAAGGTTCTGGTCGCCGCCCGCGGTGCCGAAGCGCTGGATATGGCCAAGCAGTACCAGCCGACGGCCGTCTCGCTCGACGTGTTCCTGCCCGACATGCTCGGCTGGACCGTGCTGAGTCAGCTCAAGCACAATCCGCTCACCCGCCACATCCCCGTCCAGATCATTACGCTCGACGAGGACCGCCAGCATGCGCTGGCGCGCGGCGCATTCTCCTTCGTCAACAAGCCGACGACGACCGAGGGCGTCTCCGCCGCCCTGACGCAGATCAAGGAATATGCGCGGCCGCGACGCAAGCGGCTGCTGATCGTCGAGGACAACGAGGCCGAGCAGCTTTCGATCCGCGAACTGCTGCACCACGACGACATCGAGATCCTGGCAACGGATACCGGGGCCGGCGCGCTCTCGACGCTGCGCGAGCAGCCCTTCGATTGCGTGGTGCTCGACCTGCGGCTGCCCGACATGAGCGGCTTCGAGGTGCTCGACCAGATCCGCAACGACGAGGCGCTGTCGAACATCCCGGTCGTGGTGTTCACCGGACGCGAGCTCTCGGCGGAGGAGGATGCCGAGCTTCACACCATGGCGCGCAGCATCGTGGTCAAGGGCGTGGAGTCGCCGGAACGCCTGCTCGACGAGACCGCATTGTTCCTGCACCGCGTGATCACGGAGCTGCCGATCGAGAAGCAGCGCATGCTGGAGAAGCTGAACAGTTCCGACGAGGACCTGATCGGCAAGACGGCCCTGCTCGTCGACGACGACGCCCGCAACATCTTCGCGCTGTCGAGCGTGCTGGAACGACGCGGCATGAAAGTGCTGACGGCGACGACCGGCAGCGAGGCGGTGGCACTGGTCGAATCCAATCCGGAGATCGCGATCGTGCTGATGGACATCATGATGCCGCAGATGGATGGCTATCAGACCATCGGCGTGATCCGCGAGAACCCGGGCTTCGCCCGTGTTCCGATCATCGCGTTGACCGCCAAGGCGATGAAGGGCGACCGGGAGAAGTGCCTCGAAGCCGGCGCGTCCGACTACCTCGCCAAGCCCGTCAACACCGACCAATTGCTGCTTGCGATCCGCATGTGGCTGCACCGCTGAGTGGGATCCGCGAATGGACCACGACAAGGTCAATATCCTCCTCGTCGACGACCAGCCCGCCAAGCTGCTCGCCTATGAGGTGATACTGAAGGATCTCGGCGAAAACCTCGTGATCGCCGCCTCGGGGCGCGAGGCGCTGGAGGTGCTGCTCAAGACCGAGATCGCGGTGATCCTGGTCGACGTCTGCATGCCCGAGCTCGATGGTTTCGAGCTCGCCGCGATGATCCGCGAGCATCCGCGCTTCCAGAAGACCGCGATGATCTTCATCTCGGCCATCCAGGTCAGCGACATCGACCGGTTGCGCGGCTACGAGATGGGCGCGGTCGATTACGTGCCGGTACCGGTCGTGCCGGAAGTGCTGCGCGCCAAGATCAAGGTGTTTGCCGAGCTCTACCGCAAGACGCGCGAGCTCGAACGGCTGAACCACGAGCTGGAGGATCGCGTCCGCGCACGCACCGCTGAACTGGAAAGCTCCACCGCGAAGCTGCGCGAGAGCGAGCAGCGGCGCAGCATGGCGATCGCTGCCGGCAAGATGGGTTCCTGGGACTGGGACTGGATCAGCGGCGATTGGATGTGGGACGAGGGGCAATACCGCATCTTCGGCGTCGGCCCGGAGAGCTTTGAGGTCAATCCAGCCAACGTTCAGGGGCTGCTGCACCCCGATGACGTCGATCAGTTGCGCAAGGCGATCGCCGAATTCAACAAGGGCACACGCGCCTATGAGACGGAGTTCCGCATCGTGCGGCCCGACGGCGAGGTGCGCTGGTGCGTCGGCACGGCGGCCGCGACGGTCGACGAGAGCGGGCGCGTGGTGCGCGTCAGCGGCGTCACCGTCGATATCACCGAGCGCAAGCGCGCCGAGGAGCGGCAGAATCTCCTGGCGCGGGAAGTCGATCATCGCGCCAAGAATGCGCTGGCGCTGGCGCAGTCGATCGTGCGCCTCACGCGGGCCGACGAGGTCAAGGCCTATGTCAACGCCGTCGAGGGACGCATCAATGCGCTGGCGCGCGTGCACACCATCCTGTCGCTGTCGAGCTGGCAGGGCGCCGAGCTCTCCAGGCTGATCGACGAGGAGCTTGCGCCCTATTCGCTCGGCGACCAGATCAGATTGGCGGGTCCCGAAGTTCAGTTGCTGCCGGCGACGGCCCAGACGCTGGCGCTCGCACTGCACGAGCTTTTCACCAACTCGGCAAAGTATGGCGCGCTCTCGACTCGATCGGGGCGGCTCGCCATCGATTGGCAAGTCGAGAACGAGCTGCTCACGCTGAGCTGGGCGGAATCCGGCGGTCCGCTGGTCATGACACCGAAGTCGCGCGGCTTCGGCACGCGGAGCCTGCTTGCGAGCATCGAGTCCCAGCTTGGCGGGCAGGCGCAGTTCGATTGGCGCGCCGAGGGCCTGTTGTGCCGGCTTGAGGTGCCGTTGACACGCAAGACGGCGACGACCGCACTCGGCAAATTCGACACCGCCGGCTCCGCCGAATTGCAGCGCGCATCCGGTTAGCCGGACACTGCGCTCGTCATGCGCTGGGCCATCCGCGGTTCGCGCGCGACGCGTCCTTCGAGCCAAGCTTCCGTTTGGGCGAGATCGCGCAGCGCCCTGGCATAGCGGCGAGCCGCGCTCCGCTCCGCTCCACGCGGGAGCTTGCGCGCCTTGCGCAGGATGTCGGCGGCCGCGTTGCGATAGGCCAGCGAGCGGTAAAGAAAGACTACCTTACCCATATTGATGTTCCCGTTTTGATGGCCCCCATCCTCGCAAGCCCGGCATGAACATCGGATGAAGCTCCTAATGACAATTCCTTCAAATCGAATGGAACCAGGGAATCGCGCGCGCGTTGGCATGCCAGTTCGGGATGCAGTCCCATGCGCTCCAAGAAGTCGTCCGAGCTGATCTCTGCCAGCGGCCTTATCAAGCTGATGACGCATGCAATGATGGGCGCAGCCCTCGGCCTCACCTTCAGCCTCACGCTCGTCCTGTCCAATCCGGCCGTGGCCAACCTGCTGAACAACGGCGGAAGCCAGGCCGCTGCGGTCTTCGCCCTCACCTTGGTGACGACGTTCGCGATCGGCGCGACGCTGACCGGCGTCGTGTTCATCCTTGCAGAGGACAATCAATCTTGAAGCGCGCGTGACGCGTGAGAGATGCTTTGTTGGGAACTCCTGCGGCGAATAGCGGTTGGCTGCCTGCGTCAATTTAACTCAGGGAGTTTCCCCGCATGAAGACGACCAAGCTCGCTCTCGCCGTGATGCTGGCAACCGGCCTAGCCGCCGCGCCGTTCGCCGCCCAAGCCAAGTCGCATAAGGCCAAGCATGGATCCTCGATGTCATCGTCGCAGACCACCGGCGCCAATACCAAGTCATCCAAGGGCGCAGATCCTTCCGGCCAAGGCGGCTCTGGTCCCGGCTCCGATCAGGGCGGCACCATGACGAACAAAGGCGGCATGACCAACACCAAATAGGCGCTCCCTGGAATCCATGAAGGGCTCCGCCATTGCGGGGCCCTTGCCCCTGGTGCTCGACGCTCCAGCTGTCAGCATCGGCATCCACGAGCTTCCGGCACTCGCGCCGCGCGCTCATTCAACCGCGATCGCGGTTCGGCGCGCGGTTGCAAGATCCGGTATCGGTCCGACTCTTCCTCCGCCGCGCGCTTCCAAATATCTCAGCGGCGCCCGATCGCACGTACGGGATTGCCGACTGTCTTCACGGGACGAACGCGCACCGGGTCGCGGACATCAGGTAGCACGTCGCTGCCACCAGCCGCCTGCCATTCGCCGATCAGGAGGTTGATTTTCCGGCGCAGATCCATCTGCGCCAGAGCCCTTTCTGTGCAGTCGCAGTCGCGCTCGACGAGGTCGCGCACCGACGCCTCGACGTCGGCCATCTCAAGCCTCAAGGCTCTGATTTTACGTCGAATTTCATTAATTCTATTGTCCATGGCTTGTTAGAACAAAATAAGAACATATAGTCAAGTCACGACTTCGGGACGGAGCAGCGACATGCAGGTTCAAGGTAAATACGACGCCAGGGTTTTTCTGAGCGAGCAGATGACGCGAGCGCAGGGCCTCAGGCTGAAGCGCCTGAGCGAAGAGGCCTATCAACCCGCCCAATATGCACGGGATCTGTCCTTCGGCGAGGCCGCACAGCGCATCCGGGCTCTTGAAGCGGAGATCGAGCTGGCGAATTCCTTCTAGGCTGCGGCTCGCGTCTGGAACGTTGCACCCGCGCTCCCGGAACCACGGCCGTGCCGAATGGTTTTCTTCGGCCAAGGGAGAACATGCATGGCACGCAAGGCAAAGAAGCGCCGCTACTCACGCAGCTCCGGCAGCGACGTCGAAAGCGAGATGCGGCGCTACAAGAAGGGCACCGCGAAGAGCGGACGAGGAGGACGCGGCGGCCGCGTGAAGAGCCGCAAGCAGGCAATCGCGATCGGACTGTCGAAGGCGCGCAAGAAGGGCAAGAAGGTCCCGAAGAAGGCTTCGAAGCGGAAGAGCGCCAAGAGGACGTCCAAGAGAACGTCCGGGACGTCGTCGAAGAAGTCGTCGAAGCGCAAATCCAGCAAGCGCTCACGCTGACCAGTCTCAGATCATGCTCCCCGGCATGAAGCAGCGGATCGAAATCCCGAACGCAGTCTTTACCGGCCACACCATGGTGCGGCCGGCCCGGTTCGGCTCGGTGATGACGGCCTCGTCCGGCACCTCGATCCACTGTCCATCGAGGCGCACGCGGTAACGCCCGTTGTGCGACTCCCAGTCGGGATCGGCAACGGCGAAACCATCCGCATCCGAGCAGCACGGACCGAGATGGCTGCGCAGGCTGTCGAACCATGGCTTCAGGGGCGAGTCGGCGTAGCGGCCGTCGTCGCGGCCGAGCGCGTTTCCGTCCCAGAGCAGCAATGGCGCCAGGAGCAGCGCACTCTTCAGCGAGAGCTTCAATCGATCCATGTCGGCACCGATCAAGTATGAACCACCGGCCAGTTCCACAAAGCGCGGGGAAGGTTCGAAGTTCCACGCTTGCAACTCGACTCCACAGCTACGTTGCAGCAGAGCAGAGAGGCACCCCGGAACTGTGACCAGCGAACACGGCTTTTTCGGACGCACCGGGTCATCATCCCTGCCGCTAACGAGAATGTTATCGGGACTTAGCGAGCCTGAGTACGTATGCGAAAGGCGGCCCGAGGACCACCTTTCTGGACTTGTACCGGTCGAGCTTCGCCTTACGCGAGCGGCACCGCGACGAAGCGGGTGGCATCCGCGCTTCTGACCTGCAACAGAACGCTGCGCTTGCCCGACGATTTGGCCTGCGCCAGCTCCGAACGCACCTCGGCGACATTGCTGACAGCCTTGCCACCGACATTGAGGATGACGTCGCCGGTCCGGATGCCGCGCTGCGCCGCCGGCCCTTGCGGGTCAACCTCGGTGACGACGAGGCCGTTCTGGCCGGCGCCCTGCACCTCGCCGGCCGGAGCCAGACCAAGCCCGAGGCGCGGCGTGCCGGCGCCCGGCTGCACCTTGCCGTCATAGTCCTTGTTCCGGGCCTGCTGTTCGTTCGCCAGCTCACCGAGCGCCAGGGTCACCGTTTTGCTGTCGCCCTTGCGGAAGACATCGAGCTTCACGGACGTGCCCGGCGCCAAGGTGGCGATGGTGCGGGCGAGGTCGCGGGAGTCCTTGATCGCGGTGCCGTTGACGGCGGTGATGACGTCACCCGCCTCGATGCCGGCCTTCGCCGCCGGGCTGCCAGCTTGCGGACTGTCGACGATCGCGCCGCGCGCCTCCTTGAGGCCGAGGCTG
This sequence comes from Bradyrhizobium sp. SZCCT0231, assembly GCF_018130245.1. Classification (GTDB taxonomy): domain Bacteria; phylum Pseudomonadota; class Alphaproteobacteria; order Rhizobiales; family Xanthobacteraceae; genus Bradyrhizobium; species Bradyrhizobium japonicum_F. The sequence continues at coordinate 17,947 of NZ_JAFCKP010000001.1, read as the reverse complement.
TCGGCAATATCCGACGTCACGGGCTGCACCTGCACGCCGAGCCAGCCCCGGGTGACCGCGCCCTTGTCCTTCAATTGCGCGACGACGAGCTTGGCGGTCGAGGCCGGAATATCGAAGCCGATGCCGACCGAGCCGCCCGAGGGCGAGAAGATCGCAGTGTTCACACCGATGACGTTGCCGTTCATGTCGAAAGCCGGGCCGCCGGAATTGCCCTTGTTGATGGGCGCATCGATCTGGATGAAGTCGTCATAGGGACCATTGCCGATATCCCGGCCGCTGGCCGAGACGATGCCGGCGGTCACAGTGCCGCCGAGACCGAAGGGATTGCCGACCGCGACCACCCAATCGCCGATGCGCGGCTTCTGGTCGGAGAACTTGACGAACGGAAAGTCCTTCTTGCCGTCGACCTTGATCAGCGCGAGATCGGTCTTCGGATCGGTGCCGACGACCTTCGCGGTGTAGGTCGTGCCGTCGTCCATCGTCACCTGCACGGACTCGGCGTGGTCGACGACATGGTTGTTGGTCACGGCATAGCCGTCCGCGGAAATGAAGAAGCCGGAGCCTTCGCCCGTGATCATCTGATGACGTTGGCGCGGCATGCCGTTCGCGCCGCCCGGGAAACGGAAGCCGAACTGTCGTGAGAACTGGTCGAACGGCGTGTCCTCGTCCGAATCCATCCGGTTCTGCTGCAGCATCGCGCTCTTGTCATTGTCCTGGTCGATTCTGACCCGCACCGAGATCACCGCGGGTTTGACCTTGCTGACCAGATCGCCGAAGCCCGGCGGCGTTGCGACGGCTTCCGCAGCCTGAGCCGGCGCAATGAAGGAGTTCATGCCGAACGGCGAAGAGCCCGGCGCAATTGACAGGGCGGCCACGCCCAGCGCGGCCACGGTGCCGAGCAGCGCGAGCCGGCGCGGCCTCAAGATCTTGCGAGACGTGGTAGTGTCGGAATTGACGCGATCGTTCATGTCGAAATGTCCATGTTGAGCCGGTGTCGCCTTGCCCTCAACATGGTCGCTGCCACCTTACGGCGTCCCGTCCATCCGATTAAATCTCGGCAAAGAATGGGTGAGCGGGCGCAGCAGGCAAATCGTCGCCGGCCGTTTGATGCAGCTCAACACGGGTCCTTCGCGCAGTGAAAAACTGCGACCATCGGATGATGTCCACTGGAGGCGCGCCATGTACAAAGACATTCTCGTCCACATTCCCACCGAACGTCCCATGCGTTCCGTGATCGAGGGCTCGATCTCGCTCGCGGCGAACCTCAACGCACATCTCGACGCGGTCGCAGTCGGCTATGTCGCAAGCAGTGCAGCCTACGTGATAGAGGGCGGCGCGGCGGTGGCGGCCGTGTTCGAACTGGAACGCGAGCGCGCCGTGGAGCGGGCCGAGGCCGCACTCGCGGTGTTCAAGAGCGAAGCGGCGAACGCCGGCATCTCCTACGCCTGCCACGCACTCGGCGCGATTCCGGCGGATGCAGCCGGCTCGCTCGGTGAGATGGCCCGACTGCACGACCTCAGCGTCGTGCTCCAGCCTGATCCATCGGAAGGCTCGTTCGACAACGACGTGCCAGGCGAGATCCTGTTCCAGGCGGGCGGCCCGGTGCTGTTCCTGCCCTACACCTTCCGTGGAGCCTTCAAGGCGAACCGGATCGGCATCTGCTGGGACGGCAGCCGCCTCGCCGCCCGCGCTGTGCGCGACGCCGCACCGTTCCTGGCGCGCGCCGCAGAGACCGTGATCATCACCATCAACGAGACCGACGCCGCCTCCGGCGAAGCTTCGGCGAGCAGTCTGGCAAAACATCTCCGCCGGCGCGGATTGTCGACCCGCACGGTCGCCCTATCGGCAACACGCGCCGACATTCAGCCGACCATCCTGTCGCTGGCGGCGGACGAGAGTCTCGACCTCCTGGTGATGGGTGGCTACGGCCATTCGCGGTTGCAGGAGCGCGTTCTCGGCGGCGTCACCCGCGCCATGCTGGAAGCCATGACGGTCCCGACGCTGATGTCGCATTGAGCCGTGCCGGCTTGGCGCCATCACGCCGCGGCGGGAGTTTCCCATGTCGCGGGCGCGGCGGTGTCCTTGTCGCGTTGCACGTTACAGGCGTCGAAATGCGCCTTGAGTTCGATTTCGGCAAGATGCTCGAAATGTTCGGCCTGGCCGAGGAGTTCCCAGTTCTGGAGCGGCCGATAGGCCGCCTGCTGACGACAGAGGGACGCCAGCGCCCGGTAGCGACGTACGTTCTCCATGAGACCCTCCCTCGCATTGCTAGGGTTATTGCCCTGATTTACGTCAGGTCGATGGCGGTTGTGCAAAAGATTTGCTGCGCCCCGCATCTAAACTCGGCTCGTTCTTGGGACATGCGTAGTCAGGCCAAAGCTCCAGATAGTGCCGAAGGACGCCCGGAACCCCGCCCACAGGCCAGGCGCTAGGCGTAGAGGCGGCGCTCCACGGTCACGCCGATCAGGTCGAGATAGCGTTCGATCCGGTCGGGCGGGCCGACGAGATAGCCCTGCATCTCCTCGCAGGCCTCCCGCGCCAGGAAGGTACGCTGCGCTTCCGTCTCCACCCCTTCGGCAATGACTGGAATATTCAGGGCGTGCGCGAGGCTCAGGACCGCGCGGACAATCTCGGCCGATTGCGGCGTCGCCTCGAGATTGGAAATGAAGCCGCGATCGATCTTGATCTTGTCGAACGGGAACGACTGCAGATAGGACAGCGAGGAATAGCCGGTGCCGAAATCGTCCATCGCAATGCGGATGCCGAGGGCCTTCAGCCGGCGCAGCAGATTGAGCGCACGGGTGAAATCGCCGATCAGCACGCCCTCGGTGATCTCGACCTCGAGCCGCGTCGGCGCAAGCCCCGTCTCCAACAGGATTTGGTGGATCGATCGCTCGAGATCGCCGGCCTGGAACTGGACCGGCGACAGATTGACGGCGACTTGCAGCGGCCGCGGCCAGGATGCCGCCTCACGGCACGCTTCGCGCAAGATCCATTCGCCGATCTGGACGATCACCCCGTTCTCCTCGGCGAGCGGAATGAACTCCTCCGGTGGCACGAAGCCCCGCGTCGGGTGATTCCAACGCAGCAGCGCCTCGAAGCCGATGACCTCACCATCCACCCGCGCCTGCGGCTGGAAATAAGCGAGGAGCTGGTTCTGCTCGATCGCCTGGCGCAGATCGTGCTGCAATAGCCTGCGGTCGCGCAGTTCCTGGTCCATCTTGGGTTCGAAGCAGCGAACCCGGCCCCTGCCCTCGCGCTTGGCACGATAGAGGGCTGAGTCGGCATTGGCGAGCAGCGTCGCGGCGTTCACGCCGTCATCCGGATAGAACGCGATGCCGACGCTGAGGCCCACGTGGGAGAGATAGTCGTCGACCTCCAGCTCCTTGCCGATCGTCTCGACCAGACGTTCAGCCAGCGCCAGAACGTCCTCACGGCGTGTGTTGTCGGGCATCAGGATCATGAACTCGTCGCCGCCGATACGGGCGACGAAGGCGTCTTCGGCTTCCGTGGCAAGTCGGCCAGCCGCCGCTCGCATCAGCATGTCGCCGACAGGGTGACCGAACACGTCGTTGACCTCCTTGAAGCGGTCGAGATCGAGGCTCAGCACGGCAAAACTGGTCGCCGCCTCCTGCGCCCGCTCCAACCGCTCGCCGAGCGCCGCGTTGAAGGCGCTGCGGTTCGGCAGCTCGGTGAGCACATCATGATGCGCGAGATGACTGATGCGCTGTCGGGTGGTGACGCGCTCCGTGACGTCCTCGATCACGCCAACCAGATACTGCGGATCCCCGTCGCCATCTGTGATCAGCATTTTGCGCGAATTGACGACGCGGTCGCGGCCCTTGACGCCCACTTCGAGCAGATGCTCCTCGAGGAACATCGGCATGCCGCTGGCAACGACGCGTCGATCCTGCTCATTGACCACGTGGGCGACATCGGTCGGGAAAATCTCCTCGGCTGTTCGGCCCAACATCTGTTCGCGCGGCAGGCCATAGTAGATCTCGCCGGCGCGGTTGAGCAGGATGTAGCGTGAGCTTTTCGCGCATTTCGCGAACACGGCGATCGGGATGTTCTCGATGATGATATCCAGAAATTCGCGGGTCCGCAGCAGTTCTTCTTCGGCCCGGTCACGCGTCTGCACGGGCCCATTCGTCACGAGCGGACGGTCGCAGGTCTCGTAAGCCGCACTGACGAGCTCGCCCAGTTTGCTCAAATCGACCTGCTCTGTCGCGCTGATCGCGCAACGAAGCTGCTCGGCGAACAAGCGATGCATGCTCACGTGATTGTTCACGTCGCATTGAGGCAGCATGTTTGAAAATTCCTTCAATCCCGAAATCACCGCGCTCTCATGCATTACTAAACCATAGATTGAACCGACTAGCATTGCGCGAGCGTTAATCCAACCTACGGTCGGCTGGGTTGGTTACGCCGGCCTGAAGGAACTCGACGGGTTTGCGCGTGATCCCCGTAAAAGCCCGGAGAGATGTGGCACTCTTTGGGACAACCGGAGAGCAGAGCGGCGCTGAGGCCGCGTGTCATCCGTAATCTACCGGATACGCGCAGTCTCCCTGGCACGTGCCGGTTGCGCGGAAGTATCGTGCAATCCTGCAACCCGCGCCGTCTCGGCCGCGAGGCGGATGGCCGCAATGTTGGCGGCGTATTCAATGCCATCCCTGCCACGAAACACCGCGGACCCCGCCACCAGCGTATCGGCGCCCGCTCCGGCAACGGCAACGGCATTGTCGCGCGTGATGCCGCCGTCGACCTCGAGCCGGATCGGCCGGTCGCCGATCATGGTTCGAATTCGTCTGATCTTATCGATCTGGGACTCGAGAAACGACTGACCGCCGAATCCGGGATTGACCGTCATGACAAGCACGAGATCGATGCGGTCGAGCACATGTTGGACGGCAGCTTCCGGCGTCGCCGGGCACAAACTGACGCCGGCCTTCTTGCCGAGCGCACGGATCGCCTGGAGCGAGCGGTCGAGATGCGGCCCCGCTTCGGCATGAACGGTGATGACATCCGCACCGGCCTTCGCGAAGGCCTCGAGATAGGGATCGACCGGGGCGATCATGAGATGCACGTCGAACACCTTCTTCGTCAGCGGCCGGATCGCCTTGATCACATCGGCGCCGAAACTGATGTTCGGGACGAAATGTCCATCCATCACATCGCAATGGATCCAGTCGGCACCGGCCGCATCGATGGCCGCGATTTCCTCGCCGAGACGCGCGAAGTCCGCGGCCAGGATCGAGGGAGCGATGAGTATCTCCTTGGTCATGGCTTTGCACTCCGCGTATCAGTGCCGCCGCTGAAGACCCGGCTCGCCAGGACGTCCGCGGGATCGACCGTTTCGAGGTCGGCGACATCGAGCATGCGGTCGAGATCGGACACCAGCCGATCGGCCTGCCGCAAGCGGATGCGGTCGACGGCGTTGCGGATCGAGCGCGCATTGGAGAAGAACGGTTGGGTCCGGCGCAGCGCGATGTATCGCTCGAACGCATCGCGCGCCGCCGCCGAGAAGCGATAACCTCTCTCTTTCAGCATCAGCTCGGCGATGACAAGCAACTCGGCCTCCGAGTAATCCGGAAATTCGATGTGGTGGGCGATGCGCGAGCGGAAGCCGGGGTTCGAGGCGAAGAAGCTCGTCATCCGCTCGCCATAGCCGGCGAGGATCACGACGAGGTCCTCGCGCTGGTTCTCCATGACCTGGAGCAGGATCTCGATCGCCTCCTGACCGTAGTCGCGCTCGTTGTCGGGACGATGCAGGTAATAGGCCTCGTCGATGAACAACACGCCGCCCATCGCCTTCTTCAGGATCTCCTTGGTCTTCGGCGCGGTGTGGCCGATATACTGGCCGACGAGATCGTCACGCGTCACCGAGATCACCTGCCCGCGCCGCACGAAGCCGAGGCCGTGCAGGATCTTGGCCATGCGCAGCGCCACGGTGGTCTTGCCGGTGCCGGGGTTGCCCGTGAACGACATGTGCAGCGTCGGCGGCGCGGAGGCCAGTCCCGCCCGTTGCCGGATACGCTCGATCAGCAGCAGTGAGGCGATCTGGCGCACACGGCTCTTGACCGGCTTGAGTCCGATCAACTCCTGATCGAGCTGTTGCAGCGTATCGGTGATCCCGGCCGCTTCAGCCTCCTTGCGGAGATCGAAATGGGTCTCGCTGTGTTCGGTCATGGTTGCGTGGGGCACATCGAGCATCGGGGCCTCGAAAAAAGGGCTTCGCCGCGAGGGAGGCGGCGAAGCAGTTGGTCCGCCAAGGATGCGGAGCAGGGAGAGCTCCGCGCGGAAGCGGATGACTTAAGCTGACGCGCGCGCGGCCGGCCGGCGCACCGTGGTGTAGCGGATTGCGCGGCCACTCGCCTCCTGGCGCACCAGCTCGAACTCCGCCTCTTGCTTCGGCCGGTTGACGAGGAAGGAGATCCGCACCGATTCCCAGCCGTGGCTGGAATCGAAGCCGCTGATGCGGATGTAGCGGTCGCCGTAGACCCTGCGGCACTCGGCGAGCTCCATCATCACGCCGGCGGCATCCTGGAGATCGAACATCGGCAGGCCCCACATCTCCCAATAGGTATTGCGGGGATGCGGATCATCGGTGAACTCGATGTTCACCGCCCAGCCATTGGCGAGGCAATACTGCACCTGGCTGGTGATCTGCTCGTCGGTCAGATCGGGCAGGAACGAGAAGCAGCCCTGGGTGATCTTCATCTCAAATCTCCTCAGACGGTTTCCAGCACCGTCGGCACGAAGTCCGGCGTGTCGGTGGATTGATAGTTGAAAGTCACGTCCTTCCAGACCTCGAGCGCGGCCTTCAGCGGCGTGCAGGTCTGGGCCGCCTTGGCGAGGATCTCCGGCCCTTCGTGGACATAGTCGCAGCCCTCGTTGCGGGCGAGGATCATCGCTTCCAGCGCCACGCGATTGGCGGTCGCGCCGGCCGCAATGCCCATGGGATGGCCGATGGTGCCGCCGCCGAATTGCAGCACGACATCCTCACCGAGCAGGTCGAGCAACTGGTGCATCTGGCCGGCGTGAATGCCGCCGGAGGCGACCGGCATCATCTTGTTGAGGCTCGCCCAGGACTGGTCGAAAAACAGGCCGTGCTCGAGCTTGGCCGGGTTGAAGTCCTCGCGGCAGACATCGTAGTAGCCGCGCGTGGTGTTGGGATCGCCCTCAAGCTTGCCGACCACCGTGCCGGCATGGATGTGGTCGACGCCGGCAAGGCGCATCCATTTGGCGATGACGCGGAACGACACGCCATGGCTCTTCTGCCGCGTATAGGTCGAGTGACCGGCGCGATGCAGATGCAGGATCATGTCATTGCGCCGCGCCCATTTGGACATGGACTGGATCGCGGTGTAGCCGATCACGAGGTCGATCATGACGACGACCGAGCCGAGCTCCTTGGCGAACTCCGCGCGCTCATACATGTCCTCCATCGTCCCCGCGGTGATGTTGAGGTAAGTCCCCTTCACCTCGCCCGATTCCGCCTGGGCGCGGTTCACCGCCTCCATGCAGTAAAGGAAACGCTCGCGCCAGTGCATGAAGGGCTGCGAGTTGATGTTCTCGTCGTCCTTGGTGAAGTCGAGCCCTCCCTTCAACGCCTCGTAGACCACGCGGCCATAGTTGCGCCCGGATAGACCGAGCTTCGGCTTCACCGTTGCGCCCAGCAGCGGCCGACCGAACTTGTCCAGGCGTTCGCGCTCGACCACGATGCCGGTCGCAGGGCCCTGGAACGTCTTCACATAGGCGACCGGGAAACGCATGTCCTCGAGCCGCAGTGCCTTCAGCGGCTTGAAGCCGAACACGTTGCCGATGATCGAGGCGGAGAGGTTGGCGATCGAGCCCGGCTCGAACAGATCGAGGTCATAGGCGATGTAGGCGAAATACGAGCCCGGCGAGCCCGGCACCGGATCGACGCGATAGCATTTCGCGCGATACTTCTCGGCGGCCGTCAGGCGATCGGTCCACACCACCGTCCAAGTCGCGGTCGAGGATTCGCCGGCCACCGCAGCGGAGGCCTCGATCGGGTCGACGCCTTCCTGCGGCGTGACGCGGAACAGCGCGATGACGTCGGTGTCCTTCGGGACATAGTCGGGCTCCCAATAGCCCATGCGCTTGTATTCCATGACGCCCGAGCGATAGCGCTCTTTGCCGCGGACTGTGCCTGCATGTGCGTTCATGTCTCTCTCCTGCTCTTTTCTCTGCTCTTCTGATTGACTAGGCCGCCACGGACTCGCGGGCGTCGACGCGCGGATCGAGCTCACCGGCGCGATAGCGACGCGCCATCTCGCTCATCGGGACCACCTTGATCCTGCTGGCATGGCCCGCGGTGCCGAACTGCTCGAAGCGCTCCCGGCAAAGCTCGCGCATCGCGTCCATCGCGGGCTTGAGGAACTTGCGTGGGTCGAACTCGGAGCGCGCTTCCGCCGCCACCTTGCGGAACACCGCGGTCATCGCCAGCCGGCAATCGGTGTCGATATTGACCTTGCGCACGCCGCTCTTGATGCCGCGGACGATCTCCTCGACCGGCACGCCCCAGGTCTGCGGCATCTCGCCGCCGAACTGGTTGAACATGTCCTGGAGCGGCTGCGGCACCGAGGAGGAGCCGTGCATGACGAGATGCGTGTTCGGAAGCCGGCGATGGATCTCCTCGACCACCCGCATCGCCAGGATGTCGCCATCCGGCTTGCGGCTGAATTTGTAGGCGCCGTGCGAGGTGCCCATCGCGATCGCCAGCGCATCGACCTTCGTCGCGCGAACGAAATCGACGGCCTGGTCCGGATCGGTCAGCAGCTGGTCATGGCTGACCTTGCCCTCGACGCCATGACCATCCTCCTGCTCGCCGCCGCCGTGCTCAAGCGAGCCGAGCACCCCGAGCTCGCCTTCGACGGAAGCACCCACCCAATGGGCGAGATCGACGACGCGGCGGGTGATCGCGACATTGTAGTCGTAGTCGGCCGCGGTCTTGGCATCGGCCTTGAGCGAGCCGTCCATCATGACCGAAGTGAAACCGTGGGCGATGGCCGAGGCGCAGGTCGCTTCGTCATTGCCGTGGTCCTGGTGCATGCAGAGCGGAATGTCCGGATAAGTCCGCTCGAGCGCGTCGATCATGTGCGAAAGCATGAGATCGCCGGCATAGCTGCGCGCGCCGCGCGAGGCCTGAATGATGACGGGCGCATCGACCTCGGCCGCCGCCTGCATGATCGCGATGCCCTGCTCCATGTTGTTGATGTTGAACGCCGGCACGGCATAGCCGTGGCTGGCGGCATGATCGAGCAGTTGGCGAAGTGTGATACGGGCCACGGGACGTCCTCCTTATTGACTCTTGCGCGCAATCGCCCGGCGAGCGGCTTCCGCAATGCTCTGCGGCGTGATGCCGAATTCGCGGTACAGCACGGCTGCCGGCGCCGAGGCACCGAAACCGCGCATGCCGACGAATTCACCGCCGGCGCCGATCCAGCGATGCCAATCGCCGGCTACGGCCGCCTCGATGCCGACGCGCGGTGCGGTGCCGAGCACGGAGGCGCGGTAGTCCTCCGACTGCTCCGCGAACAGCGCGAAGCACGGCGCCGAGACCACGGCAGCACGGATGTGCTCGGTCGCGAGCAGGCGCGCGGCTTCCATTGCAATCGACACTTCCGATCCGGTTGCGATGAGCGTCACGTCGCGGCCGCCATCCGGCGAGACGACGAGATAGGCACCGTTGGCGACGCGGTTTCTGCCGCGCACATCGCTGCGGAAGGTCGGCAGGGCCTGCCGCGACAGGCACAGCACGGACGGACGGTGCTCCGCCGCAAGCGCGCAGTCCCAGGCCTCCAGCGTTTCCACCGCGTCAGCCGGCCGGAACACGAGCAGGTCAGGAATGACGCGCAGCGCCGCGAGATGCTCGACCGGCTGGTGCGTCGGGCCATCCTCGCCGAGACCGATGGAGTCGTGCGTCATCACATGAATGACGCGCAGCCGCATCAAGGCCGCAAGGCGGATCGCCGGCCGGCTGTAATCGGAGAACGCCAGGAACGTGCCGCCGTACGGGATGAAGCCGCCATGCAGCGCGAGGCCGTTCATCGCCGCGGCCATGCCGTGCTCGCGGATGCCGTAGTGGATGTAGTCGCCGGCGAACGCACCGCTCTTGACCGGCGCCTGCGCCTTGGCATGCGTCAGGTTCGAATGGGTGAGGTCCGCCGAGCCGCCGACCAGGCCGGGAATCGTCCCGGCGATGGCATCGAGCACCTGTTGCGAGGCCTGCCGCGTCGCGAGCTTCGGCCGCTCGTCGGCAAAGCGCTCGCGCAATTTCGCCGCAGCCAGCGCATAGGCGGCCGGCAGAGTCACGGCCTTGCCCTCGACGAACAGATCGCGCTGCTCTGGCGTCGCATCTTCGTAACGATCGAGCCAGGCGAGGCGATCGACCTGCCCGCGCTGCCCGATCATCCGCCACGCCTTGAGCACCGGGATCGGCACCACGAAGGGCTGATAGTCCCAACCCAGCGTCCGCCGCGCCGCTGCCGTCTGCTCGGTGCCGAGCGGCGCGCCATGCGCCTTCTCGGTGCCCTGTCTATCAGGCGCGCCATAGCCGATGATGGTGCGACAGGCGATCAGCGACGGCTTTGCGGTCTCCCGCTCCTCCGCAATCGCCTGCGCGACGGCTTCGGGATCATGCCCGTCGACGCGGCGCACCGACCAGCCTGAGGCGGCGAAGCGCGCGAGCTGGTCGTCCGACGTTGCCAGCGAGGTCGGCCCGTCGATGGAGATGCCGTTATCGTCGAACAGCACGATCAGCCGGCCGAGCCCGAGATGGCCGGCAAGCGAGATCGCCTCCTGGCTGATGCCCTCCATCAGGCAACCATCGCCTGCAATGACGTAGGTGAAGTGGTCGACGAGCCCGTCGCCATGTCGCGCATTGGCCATGCGCTCGGCGAGCGCCATGCCGACGGCGGTCGCGATCCCCTGCCCCAATGGGCCCGTCGTGGTCTCGACGCCGGGCGTGTGACCATATTCGGGGTGGCCCGGCGTCTTCGAGCCCCACTGCCTGAAGGCCTTGATGTCGTCGAGGCTGACGTCGCCGCCGGTCAGATGCAGCAGCGCATAGAGCAGCATCGATCCGTGGCCCGCCGACAGCACGAAGCGGTCGCGATCCGGCCAGTTGGGGTGGGCCGAGTCGAACTTCAGGAAGCGCGAGAACAGCACGGTCGCGACGTCGGCCATGCCCATGGGCAGCCCGGGATGTCCGGATTGCGACGTCTCGATAGCGTCCACCGCGAGGAAGCGGACGGCGTTGGCGAGATCGTTGTGCGTGACCGCCGTGAGGTCGGCTTCGGCGTGGACCGAGATGTTCATCGGATTCTCTCCCTGTTCACTTCAGGCTGCGCTTGCGCTCGATGAGCTGCATGATCAGCGGCGTCAGGATCAGCTGCATCGCCAGATCGAGCTTCGCGCCGGGGCAGACGATCGAATTGGCGCGCGACATCCAGCTCTGCGGCAGCATCGACAGCAGGTAAGGGAAGTCGATGCCGCGCGGATTCTTGAAGCGGATCACGACCATCGATTCGTCAGGCGTCGGGATCCAGCGCGCGATGAACGGATTGGAGGTGTCGACCGTCGGCACGCGCTGGAAGTTGATGTCGGTCTCGGTGAATTGCGGGCAGATGTAGTGGATGTAGTCGGGCATCCGCCGCAGGATGGTGTCGGTCACGGCCTCGGTCGAATAGCCGCGCGCGCTGCGGTCGCGGTGCAGCTTCTGGATCCATTCGAGATTGATGACGGGAACGACGCCGATCTTGAGGTCGGCATAGCGTGCGACATTCACCTTGTCCGTGACCACGGCGCCGTGCAGGCCCTCGTAGAACAACAGGTCGGAATTCTCCGGCAGCTGCTTCCAGTCGGTGAAGGTGCCGGGCGCCGCGCCATGCAGCGCGGATTCCTCGGCGTCGTGGACGTAATGCCGCGTCACCGCGGTGCCGGTCTCGCCGTAGTCGCGGAAAGCGCGCTCCAGCTCCTCGAACAGGTTGGTCTCGGGGCTGAAATGGCTGAAGTGCCTGTTGCCGCACTCCGCTTCCTTCGCCATCTGCGTACGCATCTCGGCGCGGTCGTAGCGATGGAAGGCGTCGCCCTCGATGTAGGCGGCGTTGACCTTCTCGCGGAAGAAGATCTGCTCGAAGGTCTTCTTGACCGAGGTGGTGCCGGCGCCGGAGGAGCCGGTGATGGAGATGATCGGATGCTTCCTGGACATGGGACGCCTCGCTCAGAGCCGGAAGAATCCGCGCCGCGCGAACAGCGGTGCGGAGACGCTGGCGATCAGCAGCGGATCGCAATGCAGTTCCTCGACGCGCCGCACCTCGTTGCTCGAGCCCATGATCAGCGGCACGCGCTGGTGCAGGCTCTGGGCCGATAGATCGAGGATGCGCTCGCGCCCGGTCGAGGCCGAGCCGCCGGCCTGCTCGATGATCATCGCCATCGGATGCGCCTCGTAGGTGAGGCGCAGGCGGCCGTCGCCGTAGCCGGGCCGCGCGTCGGAAGGGTAGAGGAACACGCCGCCGCGGGTGAGGATGCGATAGGCCTCCGCGACCAGCGAGCCGATCCAGCGCATGTTGAAATCGTGGTTGGCCGGCCCCTCGACGCCGGCGAGGCATTCGTCGATAAAGGCGCGCACCGGCGGGTCCCAGTGCCGGCGGTTCGATGAATTGATCGCAAACTCCTCGCCGGCCTCGGAGATCTGCACGGCGCCGCGCGCGAGGCGGAAGCAGCCGGCCTTGCGGTCGAGCGTGAAGATGTCGACGCCGTCGCCGAGCGTCAGCACCAGCGAGGTCTGCGGGCCGTAGGTGACGAAGCCCGCCGCGAGCTGCGCCGAGCCGCGCTGATGGAAGGCCAGTGAGAGATCATCAGGTGCCGGCAGGATCGAGAAGATCGTGCCGACGGTCATGTTGATGTCGATGTTGGAGGAGCCGTCGAGCGGATCGATCGCAACGCAGATGCGCCCCTGACGATCGACGATCTGGGCCTCGCGCATCTCTTCCGAGGCCAGCGCCGCGATCGGCAGCCGACCGAGGCAGCGGCGCAGGATCGCGTCGGCCTGGACGTCGAGATCGCGCTGGACATCGCCATCGCTGTTGCGCCCGGTGGTCAGGCCTGAGGCGTCGGCGAGATCGCCGCTAGCGATGAGATCGGCGATCTCGATCGCCGCTGCCGCGATGGCATCGACGGCACCTGCGACCGCGAGCGCGTGAGATGCGGTCTCTGAATACCGCTGAAGGTGGTCGTCCAGCCTGAGTTGCCCGGTCATCTGCGTCCATCCCCTTTGCCGGCGCCACATCCAGTTCCCTCCCCGCTGGAGGCTGGTGCGGTCGGTCCCGGCATCAGGAGATTGACAGCGGCGGCTTAATAAGGAAAATTTCTAATTATAATGAGCCTCAAAGAATTTTCTTATAGTGGCCCCGGCCATGCGGCGGCCCAGCTCCGGCATCTGACGATCCGGCAGCTTCGCTCGCTTGCGGCGCTGTCGGCCAAGGGCAGCGTGACGGCGGCCTCCAGCCATCTCGGGCTGACCCAGCCGGCCGTGACCCAGCAGCTTCGGCAGCTTCAGGATCTTGCCGGCCTGCCGCTGGTGCAGCGGACCGGCGACGGCATGCTGCTGACGGAGGCGGGCAAGGAGGTGCTGGCGCTGGCCGAGCGGGTCGAAGCCGCGATCACGGACTGCCAGGGCGCGCTCGACCTGCTTGCGGGGCGGACCGGCGGCACGGTGCAGCTCGGCGCGGTCTCGACCGCGAAGTATTTCGTGCCGCATGCGATCGCGGCGTTCTCCAAGCGCTATCCCAAGATCGAGATCAAGCTCACCATCGGCAATCGCGAGGAGATCCGCGAGGCCATGCACGGCTACGACCTCGACTTCGCGGTGATGGGTCGGCCACCGGCCGACGTCACCGTCGACGTCCGCCAGCTCGGACGCAATCCGCACATCATCGTCGCGCGCAAGGGCCACTGGCTGGAGAAGGATTCCGGCCTCAACCTGACCGACCTCGTGCACGAGACCTTCCTCACCCGCGAGCCCGGCTCGGGCACGCGGACGCTGATGGAGGGCATGTTCCAGAAGTCGGATCTCGAGCCGATCATCGGCATGGAGATGAGCAGCAACGAGACCATCAAGCAGGCGGTCATCGCCGGGCTCGGCATCGCCTTCATCTCGGCCCACACCGTGGCGCATGAGCTCGCCGAGGGCCGGCTCGTCGTGCTCGACGTCGCGGGCCTGCCGATCGTCCGGCAATGGTACGTGATCCGCCGCAGCGACAAGGTGCTGCTGCCGCCCGCGCAGGCGATGTTCGATTTCCTGGGCTCGGAAGGCTCGAATTATCTGCCTGAAGTGCCCGAGCTCGGCGGGCGATAGCCGGCCGGCGCTCAGCTCATCAGCTTCATGGCGACGATCGCCGCCAGCACCACGATGATCTGGAGCAGACGCTCCGTCGTGAAGATACGGTTGAAGGTGGTCATCGCTTGCCCCGGCCGACGTGAAGGAGATCTCGATCGGCCCGTTGCTAGCACAGAAGGCCGCGGAGACAACTCCGCAATTGCCCCATGGGCGATCCCGCCTTCGGCGAGCCGGTTCACGGCCGCGCCGATCGTTAACGATCAGGCCGCGAGCGGGGCGGTGCAGTCCGTGCGCGTCGCGAAATAGGCTTCCAGCTCCGACAGTGCCCGCGCTTCCCAATCCCTCGCCTGCTCCAGCAGCGACCAGCTCTGGCCCGGGCGGAACGCAGCGGTCTGGCGATAGAGCGATGCGATGCCGCGGTAGCGGCGCACATTCTCCAAAATGGCGTGACCGTTCATGTCCGAAAACTCCCTCGTCATTCCCGCGGGAGAAACTGCGGCCAAATCTTTTTCGAAAAGTTAGCGGCGCGCGGCAAGTTCGCGGATGGTTGCCGGACTGTTGCGCGGGCGCAACGCGCGCGGTGCGATCTATTGCGGATTCGTTGCCGCGCTCTCGCCCGAAGGCTTCAGGCCGCCGCTTCTGATGATCGTCATCGTCTCGCGGCAGAGGTCGGCAAGGCCAATCAGGAGGACGGCCAGGAGGCAGAACAGGTTGATGGAGTCGGCATTCGCGCTGGTCAGCGGGGTGAACTGGAAGACCGGCGGTATGAACGCCCACCACACCAGCGGAACGGTGAGCAGCGCGGCGAATGCCGCCGCCGGCGCACCCGCAACGAGCGCAAGCGCGAACAGGCCGGGCAGGAACGCCACGAGATAGTGCTTTGCGCCGAGCGCGACACAGATGCCCTGAAGCACAGCCGACATTGCGACGACGATTAGCCCGAGCAGAAATGCCTGCCACGACCAAGGCCGTACCCGCGGTACGCCAAACAGCCCCGCACGTCTCATCAGCCTCCCCCTGCCGCCCGTTAACCAGGTGCGTTGCAACCAAAGTACTACAACGGCGCCGGGACCGCGAGACGGAAATTGCGTCCTCGCGGGGTTGGTAAACGGGCCGCATCGCGCCATTCCGGCGACTATTCGGTCGCCGCATAGAGCAGGCCCGCGACGGGCAGAGCGAGGCCAATGGCGGAGGCCAGCGCCCAGCCGCCTTGCGCGAAGGCGAAGGCTCCGACCGCGGAGCCGGCCGCGCCGGCGGCGAAGAATGTCGCCATGTAGAGGCCATTGAGGCGGCTGCGGTGCTCGTGGCCGAGTGCGAAGATGGCGCGGAAGCCGAGCACGACATTGCCCTGGACACCGATGTCGATGGCGATCGCGGCCATCACCAGACAGGCGAGATTCAGCATCGAGCCGGGCGCGCCGATAAAGGTCACGAGGAAGCCGGCGGCCGCGAGCAGCATCGCGACCAGCGTCGCGACACGGCTATGGCCGCGGTCGGCTAGCCGTCCGGCGATCGGTGCGGCGAACACGCCGGCGACGCCGGCCAGCGCAAACAGCGCGATGCCGCGCTGAGAGAAGCCGAACTCGCCGGCGAGCTGAAGCGGTGCCACCGTCCAGAACAGGGTGAAGGCGCCGAACAGGCTCGCCTGGTAGAGCGCCCGGCGCCGCAACAGCGGCGTGGCCCGCACCAGATGCGGCATCGACAGCAACAATTCGCCGTAGTGCATCCGCGTGACCGGCTTGCGCTTCGGCAGCGTCATCCAGAGCACGGCCGCGAGCACGATCATCAGCGCGGCGGAGCAGAAGAACACCGCGTGCCACGACAGCACGGCTGTGACGAAGCTCGACACCGGACGCGCCAGCATGATGCCGAGCATCAGGCCGGTCGAGACGTTGCCGACGACGCGGCCGCGGATGGCTTCCGGCGCCAGATGCGCCGCATAGGGAATGATGATCTGCACCGCGACCGAGCCGAGCCCGATGAATAGCGCTGCGATCAGGAAAGGCAGCGCATGGGTCGCGAATGCGGCGGCGAGCAGCGCTGCTGCGCCAAGCGTGATCACCGAACAGATCAGGGCGCGGTTTTCGACGAGATCGCCGAGCGGCACGATCAGCAGCAGCCCGGTGCCGTAGCCGATCTGTGTCATGGTCACGATCAGTCCCGCCGCTGCATGCGAGAGGCCGAGTGCGGCGCTGATCGGGGCGATCAGCGGCTGGGCGTAGTAGATATTGGCGGCGACCATGCCACAGGCCGCGGCAAGCACGAAGGTCAGGCGCTGCGACACCGCATCCGGCCCGGGCGCGGTCTCGATCGTGGCATTCATCGTCATTCGCATGGACTCCAGATAAGGTATAGGGAATGACCATTCCCTATTATGACAAAAAATTCAGGCGAGCAGCTTCATCGCGACGCCGACGAGGCGCATCCCGTCGAGCGGCAGGCGTGCCTTGCCGACGACGCGCAGGCCTTGCGTGATGCAGATCATCAGCCGGGCGGTGTCGTCGGCCGCGACATGGCGCGGAATCGAACCGTCGGCCTGGCCCTCGCGAATGAGGCCGGCGATGAAGCTTTCGTTGCTCTTGAGCTGCGCATTGACACGGGCGCCAACGACCGGATCGAGCGCGGACAGCTCGACCGCGCCGCCGACGACGAGGCAGCCGCGCCGCCCCTCGCTGCCCTGGGAATGCTCGACATAGGACAGCAACACGTGACGGATTCGCTCGCGGCCGGTTGCGCCGCGCGCCGCCGCGCTACGGGTCTGCTCCTGGCGCAGCGCCGTGTAACGCTCGAAGGCGGCGAGAAACACCGCATGCTTGTCGCGAAACGCCTTGTAGATGCTTCCCGTGGCGAGCCGCATCGCCGCGGTGAGGTCGCCGATCGAGGTGGCATGATAACCGCGCTCGCGAAACACCCGCACGGCCCTGTCGAGGGCGGTATCCATGTCGAATTCCCGGGGGCGGCCGGGCGGACGGACGATGGCTTGCGATCGGCGGGCGGTCTTTTGCATTGCGGGATAATAGGGAATGGACGTTTCCGAATAAAGACACGTGGTTGTGATTGGGGGCAATGACGGTGACGTCATTCTCGTGTCCCGGGCAAGCTGCAACGCCATAGCGCGCTGAAGACGCGCGTAAACGCGCTTACGGCGTTGCGGCGCAGAACCGGGACCCAGGGCAGCATGGCACCGCGCGGATGGATGGGCCCCGGCTCTGCAGCGCACCGTCAAAGGGACGCTGCGCTGCGTCCGGGGCACAAGATCGAAGTGTGGCGCACGCTCTCTCCACGTCGTCATTGCGAGCGCAGCGAAGCAATCCAGAATCCCTCCGCGGCAAGACTCTGGATTGCTTCGCTGCGCTCGCAATGACGGAGTATGAGGCAGCAGCGTCGCTCGTTCGGCTCGCATTTCAAATCGCAGACATGCGTTCGCATCCTCGCGGCGCAATTCGTCCGAGCTTTGCTTGATCGCTTCGCCCTCATATCCAAGAGGGCGCAGGGAAGGCCGCATAGGCGTTAAGGTAGCGCAGGCATGGATTGATACCGACGTTTTCGGGGAGGCTCGCGCAGGTGTCGCCCAAGCGC